>NZ_JXCJ01000002.1:103096-114693 GCF_000832015.1 Gilvimarinus agarilyticus | reverse complement strand
GGAAAAGCAGCCGCTATTCAACTGTTAAACAGTAACGAAACATTCACCGCGGTGGTCGCTTACAACGACAATATGGCCATCGGAGCAATGAATGAATTTCTCGACCAAGGAATAGCGGTACCCAATGATGTTTCGGTGATTGGTTTTGATGATTTGTTTTTTGCCACGACTTGCCGGCCCGCACTTACGACTTTGCATTATCCCATTCGTGAAATGGCGGCCTACGCAGTAAAGCTCTCGCTCAGTCTTTGCAATAAAGAACTGCCCGATACCAACCAATTACATCGCTTTATTCCCAGCTTAGTTACTCGGAGCTCAGTGAAACCTTTAGGGGCCTTTGATTAATTTTTCGGCTTTAACTGTTGGCTGTAAGCGAAAATCGCTATGAAATGTCATGGCACATTCGATTTTGGTTTTACACTAGTGGGAGACAAAAAGGATAGGCAGTGTTATTGAGCTATCGAAGACAAAATGCTGAGGCCAATCTTATAAGGGCATGTTTACAATGTGTCTGAGAATGTCGCCTATTTTCTCTGCCAATCTGCGAGTATTACAAAAAAGCTCTGGAGTTATAACCGAACCTGGTGTTTGCGGTGTTGACAAAAAGCAGCGTATCTGGTTGATTTGTTGTCACCTAACAAAAAACCTACCAATAGTACGCCGCTATGAACAAGAATGCCGTTATTGAGTCTGCAGATCGGCAGGAAGAAGCTAATCCTCTGACTTATTTGCTGCGCCGAGGGGCGGGTTAGCTGCTGCAGAGGGCAGTAGAGGCAGAGCTATCGACCTTCATGGAGGACTTGAAGATCCCCGTCTGGGTGATGGTTGCGCGGCTGTGGTCCGTAATGCCTACCTGCCGGTATCGTGACATACAGACTGGGATTGGCCTAGTGAAGGTTAAAGTACCGAAGGTCAGGAGCAAGGATGGCGAACCACGGCTCTGGATAAAGACTGCTGAACCTACATCTGGGCCGACGGCATCTACAGAGGCCTGCGGTCGCAACAAAACAAGCTTTGCGCACTGATCGTCATAGGTTTAAACGAGCGCGAGGAGAAGCACCTTCTAGCCATTGAAAATGGTGAGCCGAAGTCGACGCTGAGCTGGAAAGGTGTGCTGGGTAAACTGAAGGAACGCGGCATGTACGCCCCCGAGCTGGCCGTTGGCGACGGCACTATGAAAAGGCGAAGCACTTGTCCACAGAGATCAAGGAAGCCAGTATGTCAGCGCAGATTACGTGGCCTTTATGAAAGAGCACAACCTCATAGGTTAAAAAACGTGCGACAAAACGGAAGATCTACTCGACAAGGGATGACGCGAAAAACTGAGATATTTAATTTTATAGGGATGTTTTACAATCCAATAAAACGCCATACTCATACAGGCCGCATATCGTCTGCTAAGTTTGAAGAAACGTATTTTTTGAAACAGCCAGTGTCTAGTGAAACCAGGGAAATCCACCCTACGCAAACCAAAGCGTAAGAAACACTCCAGTGCTCACAATTATGATCGAGCATTTTTGAATAGGCGTTTCATAAACCCTCCTGAATACAGATTTATTTCGTTTGACTACAATAACGCGAAATAAATTAAAGAAATATTTCAACAACAAAAGTCTAGCGCGCCTAACGACAATAGGATGTAGATATAGACATTTCATGAAAACTTAATTTTCCAATTTAAAGTTAGACCAACATGCAATTCATCAAAGCTTACCCTACCACCCCCTCACCCTGCTCAACCAACTTCGCATTACTACCACATGACAAATCCCTTCTTTACATTCAAAGGTGCCTCAAATTAGAAAAAAGAAACCAAAGCCCCGCGTATAGAAGTCACTGCAGTACAGATGCAACGCACAAAAGTTAATTAGAAGGAAAGATAAATTGTCCACAAACATACCCAAGTTGCATGTTGGTCTAAACTGTGTATTATTTATACACAATCATCAAGAGATTCGCCACCATGACAACGAACATACCCCCCGACCCTCTCCTTGTGGAGCACATCGAGACCCTCGACACCGGACTAAGGGACCTAGCCAAACTGTTCCGCAAGATCATGCCAACCCGTGCTTTCGTGACAAAAATGCCCGGAACCTTAAAGGGCCAAGAAAACGCCGCCGTGGGAAACATCACCGGTGAGGTGTTCACCAGCAAACGGGCCATTGAGCAAGCGATTAGCTGCTATCACGACCTCTACATCAAGCCTGACCTCTCACAAAAAGTAGCCAGACGGTCTGTGGGGGTGATCTGGATCCGCCCAAGCGATACCCCGCTTGAGCAGATCCAGCAGCTGGTTGACTGCGTGGCCACAGTCAACCACGCAAAGAATGACATGAAAGCACACATCACCTCACTCTATGCCAATCGCAAAGATCGGTTCGAAAGTTTGCGCCAAGTGCGCACAGGCCTGATGACCGTTCAGCTGTACCGGTCAATCAAACTCTTTCGGGACGAGTCCATAGAGCGGGTTGGGCTCAGCTGGGAACGTAAGCAGCTAGTGGATAAGGTGAAGCCTGAGAAAAAAATCGAGCTGCTGAACAGCCTCGACGAGGAGATCAGCCACCGGGATAAAGAAGGCGCCCTACCCCTAATTCAACTTAAGGCAAAGATTGGCCCGGTGCCCGCCGAGCTATTGAGGCTACGGCGCGATGTCCGGGTACAGCCGGTGGCTAATGTGACGCGTGAGCGAAACCAAACCATCACGGCGGTTATGCCAATCGTGTTGATTCAGAACAACACACCCAAACTGAGCCCCATCGAGCCCTTTATCGCGAGCGAACGGAGAAAACAGCGCTCCGATAGATCTCAAGCGCGGGTTTTGGGCACCTTCAATGGATCCACCATCGAAGAACGGTTAGTGGAATAGCTGTGCTCAGCACTTACCGGTTGAACGGTAAATTTCATCACAGGTCGGCGCCAAGGTTTGTTCTATCACGTCGGATAGCGTGACACCTTGGTGCTCAGCCACAATCCTTAGCATACGACGGGCTTCGAGAGTGACGTCCATGGAGACCAGCTTATTCTCGGTCGAAGCTCGGGCACGCCTGGCTGAGAGGGATTTTTGCAATCGCTTCCGTTCCTCAGGCAACAGTCTATCGATTAAACCCAGCACGTCAGCCTCCGTGGCGGACATTTTAACTGAATTCAAGCTGTGAGGAGACCGGCCAGTGACAATTTGATTGCGAAACCACTGTTTAACCCAAATGATTTCGCGCTTATCTCTGATTTTAAAAGGCTTCATAGAGTTCTACACCATCGAGTTCTACGGTGTAGACTTTACAGAAATATTCGGACAACGCAACCCTCTAAACACATTCTTTACATGTATCGCTATATATAAAGGTTACTAGATGAGCATAGTTTGCCCGGTGTGGTCGTATTAGGAGTACGTAAGACACCTAACCATCCAAAATCTCCTGTAGCCCCCCATTTTAAACAGCGTTGGATATCGGGTGGATTACAGTGCTACTTGGCCACGCTTATGGATAGACATTCACGTCATATATTGGGTTGGTCGCTCGAGTACACTAGAACAACGGCAGTCACTACCTCTACATTGAGGCGCGCATTCCGAAAGAGAGCGGGTGGGGGCAAAGAGCATTGTGTAAATCGTCCTAAGTACCGTACGAACACTGCATTTATGGAAGGTTGAGAACATGAGGTGTCCATTTTATCGCGGTAAGATCAAAATTTACTCGCTAGCGCCCCATGTTTCCGTGGAGCACGGCATTCGATTTCCGCATGAACGTAATAGTTCCGTTCTTAGATGGAGGTCAAGCTTTACATTATCCATCAGCGTGTCAAACGTAAAGCTTGATCCCAATTATTTTTCGGAAACAAACAGCAGTGGGCCAGATAGGCTCGAACCGCTGCCGTCATTAAAAATAGTGTGGTTGTTTATAATGGCGTAAAAACAAAACGATCCGCATTCCACTCCCACGTGCTGCTAGAGGTACCTGCACTGCGTATACGCACCGTGTTCTGTCCAGCCTTAAGGGTAACAGTCTGGCTTGCCGTTAACTTCACAAATTGATCCCAGTTACCATTATTACTGACGGCTTCTAGCGCTTGCAAATCCCCATTAACGAGGACTTCAATGGCACAATTGGTTTGAGTTGTTCCGAGCCATGCCTCAAATCGGTAATCGCCTTCAGTGGCAGCACTCACAGTGTACTCTACCCAATCACCGCTTTGGTTATAGTTAATCGCCTCGATGCCATTTTCTGCGGTATAGCTTTGAAATCCCGCGTAAGGACCACCAGTAGAATTGAAGGTTTCGGCTTGAATAATAATCGGGTTGGTTGGGCTTCCGGCACTCTGCGAAAATTCAACCCAGTTTAAATTAAAATTCCCGCTTTCCATTTCGAGTCGTAATATTTGGTTCGATGCACTTGCAAGCGTAATGTTATTCAGCTTTATAGTCTGCCAGGATTGCCAACCACCTGTTCCATTAAAACTCACGGTGCCAAGCTCAGTGCCTCCAAGCTTTACTTTTATGCGTTTTCCACTCGTAGAGCCGTTGGCTGCAACGCGAAAACTCAGGTCGTATACGCCATTACTGATAGCGGAAATGCTATACTCAAGCCATTCTCCACTGCTAATCCAGCCGACATTGTAGCCTCCACCACTATCTTGAGTGGCTTGAATATCAACGCTCTCGTTGGTGCGATAAGCGGAGCCTGCATTGGTGGTATTGCTATCGTTATAAGCAACACCCTGGCCCCCTAAGTCAAAATCCTCTGTCTGGATGCGCCCCGGAATAAAATGGTAAAGGTATTCCGATTGATCTGCTGTGGTCGTTTCTGGGCCTTGAGGGCCGTAGAGCTTAAGCTCATCAATAAGTAGCGTACCGGTTGCGCTTGCTTCATCGGAGCCACCGTTATAGTAATTTATCCAATACGCATAAATTTTTAGATCTGATAAGGTTCTAAAATTAAAATCGGTTTTTTCAAATACCAGCGCGCCGTCTACCCAAGCCCGTAAAATGCCATTACTCTGTCCTGGCGTATTGAGTTTTACGTACTGCTTAACATGGTGCCAACGATTGAAATTCATATTGCCGCTATCGTTCCACCAGCGCGCATCTCCCCACGTTTTTCCATTGTTTCCAGTATCGGCATGGTAGATGTAAAAACTATTTCGTACGTTCGATCGACCTTCAGCCTTTAAGGTGCCGCGGGCCGACCAGCCATCAACGCCAAAGCCTGGGCGATTCCCCCATCCTGCCACGCCATACGTACCATCAAAGCCCGGCGCTTTACCGCCATATTCGCTCATACTACTGTGGTACTTAACACGGTATTCTGCGAAGAGCTCTTCTGGCTCAAAACCCAGATTATCTTTAAGTAAATATTTCGCCGAGCCACCATAATGCGAGCCTTCATGTACAGTCACTTCTATGCACCCATCCGAGTAGCAGCCGGAAGTAACACGCCTAAAATTTTGCTCGTAGTTCATATCGTACTTTGACTTCCAAGAACTGGAGTTAAAGTTGTCATAAAAGTACAGTTGTGCCATTGTGGGAAGAGACAGTAATAGGCTGAGGCACAATAATCCATATCGTAATAATTTCATGATATTTCTCGTGGTTATAATTATGCATGGTCACATGCGATTATTTATCGCGACAAAATAGTTAGTGTGCGAGGCGCTACAATGGGAGCAAAGACTGGTCCAAGGAGATGAGTCAAATAGTTAGTGCCAGAACGTCAGAAGAATGTGAGGCAGTGTCATCGAGCATGAATGTAACAGGTTTAAAGCGGGATAAACGGGTCGTGTTTCACAAAGTAAACAACAATTGATGTGTGACGACTGAAAAAGTTGCATCAATACTTTAGCTTTTTTTGATTGTTTTAGTAACAGAAGAAGACATCAGAATAAAAGGTTAAACCTAAGTCGACATTTACCGAAGAGCGGATAGTTGTGTGATACCGTTAACGGTTTCTGCCGGAGCGCTGTCGCAGGAGTCGCCCATGCTGCCTACTGAAGCGTTGAAGCCAGCTTCAGCTAAACGCTCAGTGTATTTGATCGATAGATACTGGCTGCCACTGTCGCTGTGATGAGTGACGCCCTGTGGTTTTCCTCTCGCCCATAGCGCCTGCTCCAGAGCATCAAGCACAATATCCGCCTGTAGGCTTTTCGACACGCGCCAATCTAGCGAGAGAACACATCCACAACGAAGGCTACGCAAACAAAGCCCGACCAGGTCGCCACATACGTGATGTCGGCAACCCACATCTGATTCGGACGCTCGGCACTAAAGTACGATTAACCAGATCCAGAGGCTTGTCCGCCAATTCGTCAGGAATCGTGGTGCGACAACGCTTGCCGCGTCGCACGCCCTCCAGCCCCATATGGCTCATCAGCCTCTCGACCGCGCAGTGTGCTACGGGGATAGACTCTCGGTTTAGCTGATTCCAGATTTTGCGTGCGCCGTAGACCCCTAAGTTCTCCTCGTACACACGCGTAATCTCTAGCTTGAGCGCTTCATCCCGTCGAGTGCGATCACTACGCTGATCGGGGTTGGCCGCCAGATGTTTACGGCGGTAGTACGTAGACGGCGCAATCGACAATACCTTGCAGATTGACTCGACACCGTGCGTCTCTCGTTCTTGATTGATAAACGCAACCATCACTTCGGTTTGCGGTCGAGCCCCGCTTGGGCGAAAAAGCGGCCGCCTTGCGCAGAATCTCGTTCGCGCGTTTAAGCTCGCGATTCTCGCGCTCCAGCTCTTTGAGGCGAGCAGCCTCTTGAATGGTAGTGCCAGGGCGCTTGTCAGCATCGACTTCAATTTTGGTTACACAGGAGCGCCGTGTTCAGGCGTACAGCCAATCTTTGCAGCTACCGACTGGATGGCGGCCCATCGGGATTTGTGTTCATGCTCGCTCGTCAGCACCAGTCGTACCGCACGCTCACGCACTTCGAGGGAATATCCAAGTCTCTTGTTCATAGGCTAATTCTATGAAGAAAGTTAGCCTCCGACAAAACCTGGGTGATTCAATGCCGATCTCATTGAAAGCATACCTGGCATGGGGTGCCGAGAAATCTCGCAATTTCTGGCTTACATTGGCGATATAAGACGCTTTTAAAGTGCCAAAGTGTATTCACCCCAATTAATCTACAGCGGCTATTGGGGTGAGTACACTTAGAGACGTCCACTAAAGTGGGGCAAGTTCACATTTATTTCAATCACATTGTTAATTGTTTGATAGTAGATATTCGACTGTCTACAATTTAGCCGTCGGTTAATAAAGGCTGTAAATAAAAAAATATATTAGGAAACCCAATTAAAGGAATACACAATATGGTTAATTCCAATACAAATAGAGTTCGATCAATACTCTCTACGGCGTTAATAGGTCTAAGTGCGGCTGCGCACGCCGATACTATTAATGTTGAAGCTGAAGCGTTTGTTATTCAAATGGAAGCATTTGATGAAACAGGCAGTGGCGACTCGAGAGCAAAAGGGGTCGTAATTGGTGAACGTGGTTATCCAAGTGATAAACACACAGTAGTAGATAGTGTTCAAACAACCGATTGGGTTGATTACAACATTGATTTCCCAGTGTCTGATAATTATCGAATAGATATGTTAGCGTCAGGCCAAATTTCACACGCAACGGCTATTTTGTTTGTGGATGGTGTTGAAATAAATGAAGTATCTGTAGCAACAGGTAATCAAGCTGAGTTTGAAGACTTTACTTTAATACCCTCAGTATATATCAGTGCAGGTTCTCATACGATACGAGTTCAAAGTGGAAGCTCAACAGATACGTACAGTTGGACTTGGTTTGGTGACGCATTAACCTTTACACCGTTATCAGCTGACACTGGTGAAACAGATTCAGATAGCGACGGTGTTACCGATAACTTTGACCAATGTCCGAATACTGCGCCGGGTTCGGCCGTTGATTCGAACGGGTGTGAAGTGGTAGCTGTAGGTGATCAAGACGACGACGGTGTTTTAGACGATGTCGATCAGTGTCCAAATACAGCGCCGGGAGCAACTGTTGATTCAGATGGCTGTGAAGTTGTAGTGGTTGGTGACCAAGACAATGACGGCGTATTAGATGATGTAGATCAATGCCCAAATACACCAACAGGGGCCGCTGTTGATTCAAATGGTTGTGAAGTTGTTATTAATGACCAAGATAATGACGGCGTTTCAGACGATATTGATCAGTGTCCAAATACACCAAGTAATGAAGCGGCAAATGCTCAAGGTTGTTCTTCATCTCAAACAGGAGATGGCGATGGCTCTGGCGGTGATACACAACCAGGCGCAAACGAAGGTTTGTTATACGGTGAAGTCCAAGGCGCGACGAACTGGTCTGATGCCAACCCAAGCTGGATCCGTACCACAGATTTAAATCAAACTGAAGATAGTATTGGTGGCGATACGACTGAAATTTATACGGGTATGATCTATGATGCCGACGGTCAAATTTCGTTCTATGAGCATATTGATGACAGTGTTCGTTTATACATCGATGGCAATTTAGTCCTTTCTAACGACAGCTGGGAAGACTCGTCTGAAACGGGCAACTTAAACCTTGCACCAGGCTCTCACGAGTTTGAGTTACGTATTGGTAATGCGGATGGTGGCAGTGGCCCGGTTGACGGTTTAGGTTTTGGTATTGATGTAAACGGTGGTACAAACTTTGTTCACCCATCAACTCTTACTGAAAATATCTTTACTTCTGACGGTGAACTATCAGGTGATCCTGACGCACCAAAAGAAGGTGATGTGATCCTAGAGCTAGAAGATTTTGTAGCAACAGGAACGGTTGGTCGAGTAGGTGGCGATCCAAATGACGGATTTGTTGCAGAAGGTAACGCTACCACCATAAGCTGGGTAACTAATGGCGACTGGGGTGACTATAATGTTCAATTTGATGAGCCTGGCACCTACAAAGCCTATATCACTACTGCTACACCTGCATCAGGTAGTTTTGGTGCCCGCATAGATTTAGAAGGCGAGCCAGCAGCATGGGGTTACTTTGAAAGTACCGGTGGCTGGGATGTTTCAGAAGAAATACTATTGTATGGCGGTCATTTCTCTATCGATCAAGCGGGTAGTAAAAATATTCGCGTTGAAGCGATTGGTGGGTCTGACTGGCAGTGGGGAGGCGACAAAATTCGCTTCACTCGCATTGGCGATTACACCCCTGCACCAACTAGACTCTACAACCCTGCCGACCATACGGTTGCAGAAATTCAAGGGCCTGCGACAGGGTTTCAATACTTAAAAGAGCCGGTTCCAATTCCTACTGAGAATAAAGTATTAAAATCTGACGTTTGGTACACCTACCCACAAAATCGTGATTTTTGGGTTGATGACGAACAACCATACCAAGACTTTGGTGCAACAGGTTCATTCTGGGGTCACCCACCTGAACACGATTTCTATGATGACACTGTGATCATGGATTGGGCAATTGAGGTCGTTGACAAATACCAAGGTGAAGGGCTTGAATACACAGCTCGTGGTGAGTTTGACTGGGGTTTCCGTTGGGTTACTGAATACCTAACTAACCCCGAGCCTCATTATGTAAAAACACTGGATGATCGTAACGTACGCATGACATTCATGGGTTACTTAAGTTACAACGGTTATAACAATAACTGGTTGAGTAATCACAGCCCGGCATTTGTGCCATTCATGAAGTCACAAGTTGATCAGTTATTAAAAGCAAATCCAGACAAATTAATGTTTGATACGCAAACCAACTCAACTCGTACAACAGATATGCGCACCTTTGGTGGTGACTTCTCGCATTATGCGATGGAAAACTTCCGAGCATGGTTATCTAAAAAGTACGATAGTACACAATTGGCTGCGTTAGGCATCAACGATATAGATACATTTGATTATGGCGAGTTCTTAATATCAAAAGGTGTAACCCATACAACTTGGTCAAATGCGGGCAATACTATCACTGGCAATATCCCACTACTTGAAGACTTCATTTACTTTAACCGTGATGTGTGGAATCAAAAATTTGGTGAGGTATTAGAATATATTCGTGAAACGCACCCATCTATTGCAATTGGTGCAAGTACGCAGTTATTTGAATCTCGTGGCTACACATTCAATGAAAATGTAACATTCTTAGCGAACGAATTATTCCTAGATGTTAAATTACCGTTGACTGAGTTACCTACGAACATAATTGCACAACTTAAAGCAGCTGAAGCCGTGGGTAAACCATTAGCATATTTCCCATACCCTTCTGAGTTTAAAAAACTTCGTGATAACGATGCGCCTCGCTACGGCCGTGGTTGGGTAGCACTTTCCTATGCTTATGGTGGTTTGTTCTCGATTCCAGCTAATGTATGGATTGGTGCAGCTGACGCTAATACTTGGTCACCTGGTGCGGATAACTACCGTGACATCTACCAATTTGTTCGTAACAACGAAACATTATTCGATGGTTATGAATCATACTCTAAAGTTGGTTTAATGCATGCGATGTATTCATCGATGAAAGCAAACTTGTTAAATGGTGGCAATCAGGTACTTTCGAGTACCAGGACGCTAACGTTAGACAATATCAACTTTGACCTGTTAGTATTTGGCGATGAAGGTTACCAAGTAATACCTCGCCAAGCTGACTTTGATAAGTTTGAATACATCTTCACCGATGGCGATTTGAACCTCCTTACCGCTGATCAACGTGCAATATTAGACGCTCAAGGTGACAAAGTACGCCATATTGGCCAACGTGGCACCATTGACGGCATCAATATAAACGTAAGCATTAACGGTTCAGAATCTAACGAAATGGTATCTGCGGTATCTCGTGTTCACGAGACCGACACATCGGCACCCTACGTTGTTCATTTAATTAACCGTCCATTTGCAAATGGCGTTACGCCGATACTTAACGGTGTTGAAGTTTCCATTCCACAAAGCTTCTTTGCAGAAGCAATTACAGGAGCGAGACTTCATTTACCAGACGGTACTAGCGAAACCGTCACCTTATCAACTAACGCAGCTGGTGATGCGGTTATTGCGGTAAATAATTTAGAGGTATGGGGTATTCTAGAGCTAAGCCACTAGATACTGATTCATCTAAAAGAAAAGTTAAGAGACGCTATATAGCTATCTCTTATACACAAATCCCCGTTAAGAAATTAACGGGGATTTTTTTAACTAAATTATCTACTACCGGTTACCTTCGCGCAGAAGGCAGCTTAATGTCGTGAATCTCATTAAGTAGCTGATGCTAATTCAGGGGAAAGGTCACCCCCATTAACCCACAGCAGCTTTTCAAGAAGTCTTTAGCTCTTACAAATCATGTATACACGCCTCTGGCGACAGGGCGTAGATGAGCACATAAGCAGGCTGCGGTAAGCTTCGTCTAAACGAATGTAGGGGCGCTGTTATAAATTATTGATTGACCACCCCTCGTTTTGTATATTGTTTACTATATAATGACAGCTGATCATGTGGCTATCTGGCTTCAGGTGCTCAGCAATACCGACTGAGGTAGACAAAACTCTCGTTTGTGTTGGTTTGAGAGTTTTTCATAACCGAGAGAGAACAATTAAACTAATTGTGGGCAATATCATGCTAAGAAAACTGCTATTT
>NZ_JXCJ01000002.1:93812-102122 GCF_000832015.1 Gilvimarinus agarilyticus | reverse complement strand
AAGCCAACACCAAACAATTTTTACATTTTAAAATTTGACTCGGTGGCTCCGGCAACGACTGGGCGATAGCTTTCACACAGTCTTACAATAAAATAATTTCACTTATCGTTAAGTTGGACTACTAACCAACTTAGCGAGCAATTCTTCAAAGCCGTCGCTGTCCACCTTCAAGGCCTGAGGCGTACTGGCACCAAAGGTAATGAATGAATCGCAACTAGTTTGCTAGACAGCTCTCAGCTAGAGAAAATGGCACAAAGAGAGGTGTCTATGAGCAAGTAACATCACCCAGAAACGTTTAAGGTGGAAGCGGTCGAACAGGTCACAGTAGTCGGACACAGTGTTACCGAGCTCGCCGAAGGGTTAGGCACGACAACCCACGGCCTTTATACACGGATCAAGCGCTATGGCCCCTATTCAGCAGATCATCGACATAAATCTGATGATATAGCAGAGATCCGGAATTTACAGTAGGAATTCAAGCGAGACACCGAGGAGCGTGATCCGTTAAAAAAGCCACGGCGTACTTCGCAAGACACCCCGAGTGAGATACGCCTTTCACACTGAGCATCACAGTACCCATTCCGTACGACAACTCTATCGGTTGTTTGGTGTTTAGATCAGAGGGTACTATGCTTGGAAACAGAGCCAAAAATTCAAACGGAAAATTGAAGATGACCGGCTGACAGACGTGATTAAATAGTGTTGGCTTGAATCGGGGGATGTTAACGGCTACCGCAAAATTCAAAGAGATCTCAGATATGCAGGTAACACTGTGTTTAAATCGGGTTTATCGGGTGGCGAGGGAAGCAGACATCCGCGCTCAGGCCGGTTATCGTAAGTCTCGGACGCGCGGCGCAGAACAACATGTCGTCACGCTTAACGTTTTGGACTGGAAGTTTAACCCGAGAACGCCGAACCAAGCGTGGGTCACCGATCTTACTTATATCAAACCCATGAAGGTTGGCTCTAACTTGGTACGGTCATGGATCTTATTTCCCATCGTATTATTGGCTGGTCGATGCGCTCTCGAAAAATGAAGGGGCTTGTTTTCGACGCATTGATGATAGCGGTATGGCTCCGCAAACCTGAACGTGAAGTGTTAGTTCACCCCGATGAAGGCAGCCAGAAAACAAGCCATGACTGAAGTATATTTCTTGGGGAGAATGGCTTGGAAGATAGCATGAGTCGCGGTGGCAACTGTCACGACAACGCCGTCACTGAAAGCGTCTTCCAGCTGCTAAAGCGCGAACGAATCAAGCGAAGAACATACTCGAACCGAGAATCGGCATCAGTCTTTTAATTAGGCTGCAAAGCGTTTAGTGAACTAGCGGCGATTCAACCCAAGTCGTTCGTGAAGGCTTTGACTCCCTGCGGGCATCAGAAGAGTTATGCAGCACTCAAGCCGCTGCGGTAAAAAGTATTTCAACGACTATCAATGAAATGTCCATATCTTATGTAACAGAAGTTGCCAATATGGCAGTAGTAGCCTCAAACTCGGTACAAGTATCTTTCGATGCTTCTGGCCACGGCTCCATCAACACGCATAAATGTACCTCGATTATTAACCAGTTTGATCAAGAATTTTCAACTACACAAGAGGTTATGGCTAAATTAAACCAAGAGAGTGACGCCATTGGCGATATATTACTGATTATTCAAGAGGTGGCCGAGCAGACCAATCTACCCACTCTATACGCCGCCGGCAATCAATGGCGTGGCTTTGCTGTGGTAGCCCATGAGGCGCGTAATATGGCACGCCGTGCGCAAGACTCAACCGAGCAAATCGGTGCTCAAATCTATACACTGCAAAGTGAATTTAGGGTCGTTACTAATAAAATGGGCACTTGGCTCGCAGTCGTCTCAGGAAAACACCATGGTAAAACAAAACTCCGAAGAATAGACCTAACTCGCGGAAGATATTAATCGAAGGATTGTCGCGATTTCAAACGCAAGCACAAATATAGACAAAAAACCAAGAGACTACCGTATCGACCAGTAGCATGAAAAAGCATCGGATTCATTAGCGAAGCATATTTCTAAATTTAAACTTTAGCATGAACATACACTCAATATGTCACGCATAAGTTATAATAATATTTTATAGGAGAATAAAAAATGGGACTCGAACAAATTGATTATGGTGTATTCATTGTATATGCACTCGGTTTATTAGGCTTGGCCATATGGGTATCCAAGGCCGATCATTCTGGCGAGCGAAACACAGAAGATTATTTTTTAGCAGGAAAATCCCTGCCTTGGTGGGCGATTGGCGCTTCGTTAATTGCGGCCAACATATCAGCAGAACAAATTATCGGTATGTCTGGGTCTGGTTATGCATTAGGGCTAGCAATTGCGTCTTACGAGTGGATGGCTGCTATCACCTTAATATTAGTTGGTAAGTACTTGTTGCCTATTTTCCTCCGCAACAATATTTACACCATGCCGCAGTACTTACAGCAGCGCTTTGACCACAGAGTCAAAACAATACTGGCCATATTTTGGTTGGCGGTGTTTATTTTTGTAAATTTAACATCTGTGCTATGGCTAGGCGGACTGGCCATTCAAACCGTAACCGGCATTGATTGGTTGTTAGGGATGACCTTCCTGGTATTATTTTCTCTCGCATACTCGTTATATGGTGGGCTTAAAGCGGTTGCCTATACCGACATCATTCAAGTCGTCTTATTAGTATTTGGCGGATTGCTTTTAAGTTATCTATCGTTAGATAAAATTGCCGAGGGCGCCGGCATTGTAGAGGGATTTTCTCGTTTAACCAGCGAGTTGCCGGGCCACTTCGATATGATTTTATCCAGCGATAATCCACATTATATGAGTTTGCCAGGCCTAAGTGTGCTAATAGGCGGCTTGTGGGTAATGAATATCGGTTATTGGGGTTTCAATCAATATATTATTCAACGCGCACTAGCTGCTAAAGACTTAAAAGAAGCACAAAAAGGGATCGCATTCGCCGCTTACCTGAAATTATTAATGCCTCTAATTGTTGTTTTACCAGGCATTGCTGCTGCTATTTTATACCCGGACCTAAGCAAGCCGGACCAAGCGTACCCCTCATTAATGGCGCTAATGCCAGCGGGCATAAAAGGGTTAGTTTTTGCTGCATTAATTGCTGCGATTGTTTCCTCCCTGGCGTCCATGACCAACAGTATCTCGACCATTTTTACCATGGACATCTATAAAGGGCTGGTTAAAGATAAATCACAAGGTCATTATGTTCTAATAGGTCGCCTAACCACACTAGCATCATTGATTATTGCACTTATAATGGCCAAGCCCTTACTAGGAAAGTTCGACCAAGCCTTTCAATATATTCAAGAGTTTACCGGTTTGTTTTCACCGGGCATCACCGCAATTTTTCTAATGGGGATGTTTTATAAAGGCACCACATCACGCGGCGCTTTAGCGGCGTCCATAGGTTCCGCACTATTTTCATTAGTCTTTATGCAGCTCTGGCCGTCGTTACCGTTTATGGATCGTATAGGCCTGGTATTTTTAATATGCTTAAGCTTAGCGTATTTGTTTTCAAATAAAAGTAGCACTCAAGATCAAGACACATCGATTCATGTCGGTGATATCGACTTCTCTACGGAGCGAAGCTTTAATATCGCTGCTCTCGGTTGCACGGTAATTCTTATCGCGCTGTATCTAACATGGTGGTAAATCAGCTACACCTTCTCAGGAAACTTCTGCCTTACTGATAACAGCAGCTAACAAGTGGAACAATGTATTATTGCTCCACTTAACAGGCAGATACTTATCAAGTATTCAACCAAACGGTACTGGCTGCAACTTCATCGACAATTACTGTTATTGAGGCGGGCTTATTATCTGTCACCCTAACAATCGCCAGCGCCCTACCCTCGCTGGTAAGAACCTGCGTGTCTTGATACTTGTCGATAGTTCTGGAATTACCACTGTCTAACCCTAATAACTGCACGTTATCCGACACGTTGAATTGCAGTCGTTTTTCCTGATGATGCACTGGAATGTTGTTAGCGTCTGTTAGCTGAACTTCAATATGCGCCACTTTATTAGGGTCAACCGATAATTGGGTTTTATCAACGCTTATGGCGAGTTGGCTAGGAGATCCAGCAGTAACAACCTCGTCGCTTGCGCCACAGCCGTCTAAGCCCTTTGCCAGCAGCTCGCCTGACTCAAAGTTAACAGCCCATTTTAGCTCTCTATCAGAGTTGTCTGCCAAGGCCTGTACACCGAGGGAATTATCGCCCTGAAACAGCTCTACACGCGGGCAGTTAGTCAGCACCTCAACAATAACACTTTCACCAGGATTATAATTCCAGTGACGATTAACATCCTGCCAAAACCAAACGCGAGTATCCCAACTATTTGGTTCTTTTTCGACTACGTTATCGCCATCCACTTTGTACAATGATTTATTAGCGGTTTGGCTGGTGATATGAACATGGGGTTCGTCATTCCATAGGGTTTTATACATATGAAATGAAGGAGTTTTAAAGCCAGCTGTATCCAACATGCCAGATTCAAGCGCTTTTCTCGGCCAGCCATCATTAGACTCACCTAAATAATCAATACCCGTCCAAAGGAAAGTACCAGCAATAAAGTCACGCTCCTCAACCGCTTTCCACTCATGCCACTGAACGACATTTTCTGTCCCCATAATCATCTTGCCAGGGAAAAGCCTATGACCATAGTCGTAAATAACTCGGCGATAACTGTAACCAATAATATCTAAAGCGTCTGCATAGCCAGAAATATGACTGACAGAGGGGAGTATCATATTGGCCGTAACCGGGCGGGTTACGTCTAGCTCTTTAACCCATTGCGACAGTTTCTTAGCGGTTTTTTCTAAAACATACTCCCCTTCTTCACTGCCATGAAAACGCTGATGGATTTCCTCAGGACTAATAAAGGGCAGGTTATAAAAGTAGTTACCCGAAGCATTCATATCGAAGTAACCCGTTGCCTCTTTATATCTAGGGTAAGTCCACTCAATTTCGTTACCAATGCTCCACATTATAATCGAAGGATGATTTCTATCCCGCTTAATGGGGTCTTTTAAATCATGCTCAGCTTCGGATTGAAAAACCTCTGCATAGCCGCGGCTGATATCATCATCGTGCCGCTCCCACTGATTGAGCCGCTTATCTTTGGGGTTATCCCACTCATCAAAGATTTCCGCTTGGACCAATAGACCTAACTCATCGCATATATCCAAAAAATTCTGCCGCATAGGATTGTGCGATGTACGCACTGCATTAACACCGGCCTCTTTCAACGTTTCAAGACGTCGGCGCCATACATCATCAGGCACTGCCGTACCAACCAAACCAGCGTCATGATGAAGATTGACACCTTTAATCTTACGGCTTTTACCATTTAAGAAAAAACCCTTATTAGCACCATATTCGATAGTTCTAATACCAAATGGAGTGCTGTATGAGTCAATCGTTTTACCATTCAAAACCACTTCGCTAACCAGTGTATACATGTCGGGAGAATCAATATCCCACATGGCCGGCGACGGGACATTCATCATGCTTGCAACAGTGGTGCTCGATTTAGGATCAAGCCGAGCCTGTATATTTTTCTCTTTTACTAAGGCTTTGTCCGGACCAAAGATACTTTGTTTTATCGTAAATGATTTAGCCTCAGGGAAATTATTCTTCACTTCGACTTGCGCATTTACTTTCGCAGTATCTTGATTAACCTCAGGTGTTGTGACGTAAGTACCCCAAATGGGAATATGTAATTTTCCTGTGGAAACAAGCTTAACATCACGGTAAATTCCCGAACCTGTATACCAGCGGCTGTCTATATAACGCTGATGGTTAACTTTTACTGCTAAGACATTTTCTTCATTAGCCTGGTTTAAATATTTACTAATGTCGATAAAAAATGGGGAATAGCCATTAATACGACCACCGATATACTCACCATTTAAATACACTTCTGAATTTGCATATACTCCATCAAAATAAATATAGGTAGTGTTATTTAACCACGTCGGATTAGTATCAAACGACTTTCGATACCAGCCAACCCCACCGGGTAGGTACGCGGTAGCGCCATTATACTTTTCGCTAAATTCAGCCTCTATACTCCAATCATGGGGCAAGATTAATGTGCGCCACTTACTATCATTAAATTCTGGCTTTGAGAATACCGGGTCATCACCAAGACTGAATTTCCAGTTAGAGTTAAAACTAAAGGACCTTTCTGGACTTGTTTTGGTCTTGATATTGTTGCTGGTACAAGCCTGAAAAACTATTACTATCAAAACTACCGATAACAACAGGTATTTTTTCCCATCCATGTTAATTCCTCTATGTGTTATAGACACCACCTAGCCAAAAAACAACAAAAGTACAATGCTAGAAACTAATAGAGCTTGCCTAATTGTACTCTTCCCGATTAGCCTTTAAAGCCAGAACCGCCAGCCGCAGTTTCGGGTAATAAATGCAATTAGTAAAAGGAAGCTAGCTGATATGGGCCATTGGCCCATAGCGGAGATCCCATAGGCCAATAAGCTGGCTATATCAGCTTGTTTGCACCACTGTTTTCGTCTTGATGAATGGTCACAGGCCAGCCCGGAAATTGATTGTTTGGATTGTTATCAGTAGCGTCAACCAAAAATCGGAACGCTTGTATGGTGTAGGTCTTTCGTTCGGTATCAAAAATGATAAAACCAAACCCAGAGCCTTTTTCATGAGCTTGGATATAGCGATTGTCCGATTGGCCAACCTCAGGGTTACCCACAGCGTAAACGTATATTTTATTACCAAAACTATCCAAATATTCGCCGGTTTGCGACAACCCGTGTGAGGGGCGATTTTGATGTGGAAGCGGTAAATCGTCTGGGCGCCACCACCTTGGCCAACCTGCGGCAATCGCAGGAGTACAAAAGGCCCAGTTACTGTCCCGCTGCTTATTCACGCCGTACTGAGACAAGGTACCTAAATGAGTATCACCACAAATATGAAGAGCTTTAGATTGACGCATTATGTCTATTGCTCGATTACGTGCAGTGGCCGGCCAACCGCTGCTGTCAAAATCGTACTTTAAGTACCGATCAGGCGATGGCTGGTGAGTAGAAATACCAGCAAATACGGTTTGGCTAATAACCGCCTTTAAAGTGTGATTGCGCCAATCTTGCCCCCATTGTTTTAAAAAGTTTTCTTGCCGCTTACCTAATAACTGTAAATCCTCTCGGTCATATTCCGGGTTAACATACAGCGGATCCTCTCCTTCACCTGTTTTACCAACCTCTATACCTAACCGATCTGGCCCACTTTTCCACTGTCGGTCGGCCAAAATCGCGAAGCTTACACCCCCATAAACCATCTCAGTGTAGTAAACACTAAGTCCTCGAATTGATGGTGTCGGGTCAACCGGATCGGGGAGGTGAGCAGTGTTTGTTTTGTGCACGGCATTAAGCATTCGTATGGGTTCAATGTAACCGCCCCACGCATCACTGCGTCCGACTATTTTTGCCTGTTCGGACATTTTATCGCCGCCCTCACCCCACAGGTTACCCTGCAGGACATCGTGATCATCTGGTAGACAAATAGTGGGAGCGTTGCGCATTGAATCTCCAAAAGCCCAACCAAATTGATAAAATTTACGCAAATAATTTAGTATGGCCGCTTGTGCAGGGAATCGGACAACACCAAACCCACCGTGGTTTTCGTAAATTTGATCCCCGGAGAATAGAATCAATTCGGGTTGAAATGCCTTAACATTATTGGCAACAGGTTCATACGGAAAGGCATAATCGTTTTGACACGTCAGCGCCGCCATACGCAATTGTCGGTTTGCCGGCTGTGCCTGAATAGTACCAATATAAACATCTGGCTTATCGCGGCCATCACGACGCTTCTCATAGTATATAACCTTATACGGTGTAGCGACTTTTTCATTCCAATTAGCAATACGGAAAGTGGCCGTCCAGGCGTCTGGGTCCAGTTTGCTGGTACCCAAAGAAACCCACTTACCGGACTTTTGAACTTGTAATTCAACCTCTTGGTTGTCTTGCTCCCCCAGCGGACCGGTCAATGCGCTGAGCTTCATAACATAGCCTTCATCCGAACGAGTATTACTCAATGTATACATAGTCCAGAGTATGGGGCCAAAATTTTGCTCTTGAACATCATTAAAAGCTTTGCCCTCTAGCGTCCATTGTGAAAACCTGTATCGCGTACCGCTTTGTGAGTTTGTCGCCGTATCGGTGGTAACTGTGAAATCATTCGATTCTTTTAATGTGATGCTAAAATTACTGACTACGCATACATTACCTAAAACCTCATTGGCGGG
>NZ_JXCJ01000002.1:86992-93770 GCF_000832015.1 Gilvimarinus agarilyticus | reverse complement strand
GCTAAATCTGTTAGCTTGCCAATATGTTGGTCACTCTCTAGTAAATATGCATCCAAGGTTAAAGCGAAAAGATCACCGAGAGGCTCACCTTTCAAAACCAGCTTAACCTCATGAGTGTTAACCTCTTGGTTTAAGTCGGCCCTTTTATTACCCAACCACAGTTGGTTGTTAATAATTCCAGCGTCCAATCCTTTTTGCACAAAACAATTACTACGATACTCATTGATGTCGCTCTTAACCCCCACCCGCAAACCGGCGCCACCGTCTTGAGAATCTATATACAATCTTTTTACATGGACACTTAGACGAAAAGTCTGGTGACTCACTAATTGGTGAGTTAAGGAGTGAATGCTTCTGTTACCACCCGTACTGAGACACTCAACGCCTCCATTGACAACTCGCCAATCTTCCATGGGATTTGCCCAATAACTACCGCCAATCCATACACGATCATAAGTTTGAGACCAGTTGTCCTTCACCATGTGAGAAAGAGAGTGAATGGCTTTGTCAGAATTTTTACTGGTCGGAGCAGAGCAACCAATGATCTGAGTAGCGATACCGGCTATAGATAGCTTTAACGCAGCTCGGCGCGAAACAGAGAACTTCATAACCTACCTACTGATTTTAATGTTATTGGTAACTAAGAAATAACACCAACATATACTGTAGACAATTTCCTCCTAATTGTACGTCTGTACTCACCATAACTTTGCACGAACGAATAAAGGGAACGTTTTACCTATACAATAGTGTTGGTAGCCACATTGAAAGCTGTGGAAGAAATGTAACAAGCATTAGTACGACAACAAGAGGAACCAGGAACGGCAAAGTCGCTTTTGCACACTGCTCAAAGGGCACATCAGAAACGCGGGACAACACATAGAGAACCATACCCACAGGCGGCGTTAGTAAGCCAATCATTAAATTAAGCACCATAATGATGCCAAAATGTACTGGATCAACACCTAAACCGAGTGCTACAGGTAATAATACAGGCGTAAGAATTGTAATTGCGGCAATGGTTTCCATAAAACAACCAACCACAAAAAATATTAATGTCATAAGCAGCAATATATAAATTTTATTGTCTGTGGCTGCTAGCATCCAAACCGTAAAATCTTCGGTTATTCTTTGACTGGTCAGCACCCATGAAAATGATGCCGCGGCCGCAACAATTAATAGTATTATGCTGGTGGTTTCAATGGTTTCCATACTTATACGAGCTAATGATCGCCAACTCAAAGTGCGATACACCACTGCCCCCAAAAACAACGCATAGATGGTCGCTGCAATCGCCGCTTCTGTTGCCGTAAATATTCCGAATAGAATCCCAGCGATTATAATAATTGGTGTAAGTAAAGAGAGAAAGGCGCTTTTGGTAGCCGCTCCTAAACGCGATATAGAAAACTTTGCATCTTTCGGATAATTTCTTTTCTTTGCATACCACGCGACCATAACCATTAGAGCAATGGCCATTAATAGACCTGGGATAAAGCCAGCGGCAAAGAGCTGTCCAATCGAAACAGAAGCCATTACGCCATAAATAATAATAGGCAAGCTTGGTGGTATAATGGGCCCAATAGTTGAAGATGCTGCCGTTAATCCTACCGCAAAATCTGCATCGTAGCCCCGCTCACGCATGGCTTTAATCTCGATTGCACCAAGCCCACCTGCATCGGCAACAGCGGCACCAGACATACCTGCAAAAATAATAGATGCGCTGACATTTACATGCCCCAGCCCACCTCGACTCCAGCCCACCAAAGCGTGTGCAAACTCAAAAATACGATTCGTTATGCCAGCGGAATTCATGATTGCACCAGCAAAGATAAAAAAAGGTATAGACAACAACGGAAAGCTATCCATGCCGCCCACCATTTGATGCAATACAACTAGCTCTGGAACTTGGCCATCAACCAAAATTGCAAGAAGTGCAGAAATAGCAAGTGAAAAGGCAATCGGAACACCCAGTATTAACAGTATCGCCAAGGCGATAAACAGAACAGCAATAGTCATTTCTTATTCCTAACTTGTTTACACAGCTGCAATGTTGCTTGTATATTTCGCGCTAACATTACCAGCAATCCAATTAGAACAACTATATATAGAACGCTCATTGGAACAGGCATAGATGCCATTTCGTAAATATGAATTCGCGGAATTATTTGTATTGCATATACAACTAAAGCACAAAGAAATAAACTGGTAATTACATGACAAAAAATTGATATTTTGGCTGCCGTCGTTTCGGGGAGTAAACGTACAAACAAACTCACAAAAATATGAGTATTTTTACGTACCCCCATCCCTGCACCAAGAAAACCTACCGCAATCAATAAGTATCGAGATACCTCTTCAGTCCACCCCAGGGATGAACCTAGCACATATCGACTAAAAAACTGCGCAAATACTGTCAACGCCAGCACTGTAAATACTGTAAGAGCAACCCAGTCTTCAACTTTATAGCCTGTTAAATAGCTTTCTGACTCTGATTCACAAATGATGTTCTGCTCCATGATTAAATATCTTGTAAACGGTGATAATAGTCAGCACCCATTCGTTCTTTGTGCTCAGCATGAAACGGTAGGGTTTGCTCTCTGAACGCTTTACGATTCACGGTGTTTACCGTTATCCCCTGAGACTTAAACCAGCCAATCAGTTCATCTTCAGTGTGGCGGGTGTCTTCGGTTGCCCTTTTGGCAGCTTCTGTTAGGACATTACGAAATATTTTTCTGTCGTCATCGCTTAATTCGCCCCAAATTCGATCGCTTGCTAAAGTAAGAATAGAACCAAAGATATGACCAGTTAGATTTATATTATTATTTACTTCATAAAACTTTTTTGCGCGAATCGTTGGCAATGGGTTCTCTTGTGCATCGACTACTCCCTGTTGTAACGCAAGATAAACTTCTGAGAAGGCAATTGGACTGGCGTTTGCTTGCATCGCTTTCGGGAAGACTTTATAAACAGAAGCATTAGGCACCCTAACTTTTAGGTTTTTCATCTGTTCGGGTTCAATCACGGGGATATTGCTCGTTAAATGGCGCTGTCCGTAGTAACTGCAGCCTAATATGTGATTACCATTCGATCGAACGCGATACTCTTCAGCCATTTCAAAAAATAATTTGCTTTGGCTAAAGGCTTGCCAATGATCGAAATCGCGAAATGCATACGGCAGCTCTGGAATTGATAATGCCGGAAAATTTTGCGCCGCGAAACTTGTACCAGTATAAATAATATCTACTACCCCCAAGCTTAAACTTTGATTAAGCTGAGCCTCTTTTCCAAGCGTTGACATGGGAAACACATCTATTTTGTAGCGGCCCTGGGTGCGTTTCTCAATCTCCTCTGCAGCCCATAATGCATGCTGATGCAAGGGCTCGGATATTTCATATACATGCGCCCAAATAATACGGCGTTGCTCGACCGCACCAGACGGTAGTGCCATGAGAAGACAGACAGAGATGAATAGTAGATATTTTGTAATTGAAATCAGCATAAATTAATGCTCGAGTACACACGTTACTAGTATTTTGGGAAAGACCAACACGAAGAACTTCTAACTCACAACCCAAACGTAAACGCTCCTTTAGTTGCGATCAGCTTCGCAAACCACTTGAAGATACGAACACACGAAAATTCGCTACAACTGAAGTGGAATATATCTCTCTAGGAATTCGACCTCTTACCCGACCACCTTATCTTTTATTTATTCTTAAAAATCATCAAACGCTAGTTTTAGTCTAGAGAATCTTTGGAATAGGTATTACTATCTCACACCTATTGTCGACAATTTATAGATGGGCTAGAAGTAGTTTTTTATTTGACGGATAGACGTAAAATATGACCTTTCCCATCGATTGTTACGACTAACATAATAGCACCGTCAGGAGCCACGCTAACATCACGAATACGGCCACGGTCAGAAAAAATCACATCAACTGTATCGATCGTCTCTTCGTTGGTAGATAACAGCTGAAGCTCCTGCTTAGCCATTCCCCCCGCTAACATTTTACCTTTCCAGTTGGTAAACATATTGCCGTCATAAAACGTAATTCCTGATACAGCAATAGACGGAACCCAATAATGTTTAGGTTGTTCCATGCCGTCCTTTTCCGTCAAATGAGTAATAGGAGTTCCGTCATAGTTCATTCCATAAGTGATGACAGGCCAGCCGTAATTCGCACCAGGCTTTATTATATTGATTTCGTCTCCACCCCGCGGGCCATGCTCCGCCTCCCAAATACGATTTGTGTTGGGCTCCACTACCAGACCTTGTGGATTTCGATGCCCTAAGCTCCAAATTCCTGGAAGAGCATCTTCATCGTTAATGAATGGATTATCTTTTGGCACACGACCATCTTCATGTAAGCGAAATACCTTCCCATTGGGTGATCTCATGTTTTGAGCTGTTGGTCGGTCACCGCGTTCTCCAAATCCAAAATAAACATACCCTTCTGAAAATACGATACGTGAACCAAAGTGCCGCCCAGAATCTGAGTAAGAAGATTTAGGTGCTTCGAAAATATCTTGATGTTCAACCCATTTTCCGCCCTTCAGTTTTCCTCGCGCTATTTTAGTTGCGCCTTTATTGCCATCTTCGCTTGCGGCATATGCCACGTAAATCCAGCCATTGTCAGCATAGTCTGGGTGAAGGGTTATATCTAAAAGTCCGCCTTGAACATGATGCCAGACTTTTGGAAAGTCTTTTATTTTTACGCTAGATTTACCGTCCGCAGAAATATTTAATAGCGCCCCGTCGCGTTGAGTTACTAGCATTGAACCATCGGGCAAGTACTCAACAGCCCACAAGATGCTTTCTGCAGTATGTATAGTTTCAATATTGAAAGTGTGGCTTAGGGAGGTGATCGTTTTGGATTCGTTATCTATTTTGTTTTTTTCGCGTAGTAGAATATAACGCTGCTCTTTTATGTAGATAACCAAAGAACGTATTTGATCTTCAGTTAATGTGTCTTCCCAGCTGGGCATGCCACGAGTGGGCACCCCTTTCTTGATATAATGTGCAAGGGAATCAGCTGTTCCATCTTTTAACCATTTATCATTTAAAAATGAATCGGCCATACCCCCGCCCAAGCCTTCACCATGGCAAGTAGCGCAATTTTTTTGATATATCGATTCTACATTTTCTTCTGAATAACCTTTGCCTGAATGGAAAACAATCAATATGGTCAATAGAAATATACTGCCAGTATTTGGCTTCGTTGTTTTGTCTATTAAAAACGAAATTCCCATATTTACATATTCCTATTCTTTAATTTTCTTTTCTGCCTCGTGAAACTATTTCCCTTAGCAAAAACGATGGGAGGTAACAGTATTATCAGACTTGATGTTTTCAACTTACCAGCAGTTATTGCCTGCTTATTATATATTGTCAACAATAAACTATTGTCGAGTTAACTACAACTACTGAAAAACACGTAAACTTTTTTGGGGATCTGAATTACGTCACAGTACGGATGGAAGCATTGTTTTGTGTTCAGAATTATATCGCTGACAATAAAGAAAATCGTGTTTAGGGAGAGGTTACAGTACCTTGGATCCCACTTAGCCGAATACCTGTATTTGTTAGCGAGGGAAACGGTTCATTACTGCAGTGTAATTAACTGGGAGAAAATCAATGTCATCGACGATGATGGACTGTATCGACATCGATTGATTAAATCATAGAGTGCTAAGGTAATTTGAGAATATTTTGCATATCAACTGCCCTGCTCTTCTAATTGTATTTGACTAGATGAAGCGAGAATTTTGACGTGGGAAATGAACTTAAAATCTAGGTTTTTTTCTATCGACCACCCTCTATCAATAGCTATTTCCTTAAATGTATCAATGCATTTCTGAAAGTCTACTACTCTGACACCTGAACTTAAGACTTTGAGTACGGTGGCTCGTGATGGCACCCAATTTGATAAATTTAGATGATCGTTTTCGATAGCCTGTTCAGTACTTAAAATATAATCGACTAAGTTGCTTATTTGAGTGGAGCTTATACTCGGTAATTCCCGCTGTATGGATTCAATCAGTTCCGTATTCATAATATGTGCTATTGGTATTTAATTGATTTATCAGATACTACCGTTTTTTATATGGTTAGTATTGGTTATTTATTAGGTATTTACAGGTCTCTATAGGGGGGGAGCCAGAATGGATCATAACATATTGATTTATAAGAGAAAATACGAACATCGAAAATGTTTCCCTGCGTACAATATTCATTTGAACTTCTAAGTACCCTCTTATCTTACTTCTAGCGTTGACAGTTGATCCTTAGTAAACGCCAGTTTTCCTTTATTCGTGTCAGTTTTTCTTTCCTAATTGTCAGTTCACCTTCCTGGGTGTCAGCTTTCCTTCTTTGTTTTGAAATAGGCGCGTGGTTTATGGTCTAAAAGCACTTATATTTAGAGCGAAAGCACAATATTACTTTCACGTTTTAGGGGGGCAAAGCGTTAACATGTGAATGCGCTATTTTTAGCGCAGTAAAGCTGAAAATTTCTAAAGAAGAAATTCTGACATCGACGAAGAAAAAGATCGGAACGGGTCGAGAAAGAAGGAGTCCTGACAATTGGGGGAGCTATGAGTTTAGGTCAAGCTCTTTCTGACTGGGTGCCGCTTGAGGAGCGATATGCGGTGGTGAACTTATGAGAATTAGGCACTGCTCGGTGTCTGTGTTGAAATTGGCTTGAGGGTAGACCTCTTTGACCATACCCAGTGCTTTTATAGCTTCAACCTTAAATTGGCGCACGGTTTTAATACCTGT
>NZ_JXCJ01000002.1:64074-86969 GCF_000832015.1 Gilvimarinus agarilyticus | reverse complement strand
CCTAATTGCTCGTGTAGTTGCTTCCAGGAAATTCTCACTACAGGTTGCCTGCCCTGCTCCATCTTCCAGTATCTAAACGTCAGCCAACAGTACAAATCGAACGCCAAAGGAGAGCGCAGCCCACAGAGGGTGCGCAATGCTCTAATGTCCAACGGCGTAGCGTGGCTTAATAATGCATCTGCGAAGGCCTCTGAAACATGTATTTCGGCCCCCTGAAGTTCGCCGTTGTCTTTACTGTCCCACCACATATTGGAATCGTCAGCGATGGAAACATTTTTTAAAAGAATACCTTCCTGATCTTCGTTCTTGTACTTCATTGAGATGGTAAAACTTGTCGCTAACAAAGAAATTAACGAGGCGCGCCATTTTCGTTCGGTACCCTTATTCCCGGTGGACCAAGGACGCCCCATGGTGTCTACCACAAACGAGCGAAGCGAGGGGCCTAAATCAATGATTCTTTTCTTCTTTTTCACAATTTCAGAGCAAATGTGAACAAAGATAAGGCGTGGATAAATACCTGAAGGCAACCCAATGTCGTTGGGAGCTGACATAGTAACCGTTAAATCTCCGTTGTGACGTTCGTAATGTTGCTGTCCCTTAATTGCTCTGTAAGGAAATCCGGTCTGCACGATAGCCGAAAGCGAATAGCGAATTGGGTCGCTGTCTTCTATGCTGCCGATCAAGGCCCTGGTTACTATCTCTACTTGTTCTTCGGGTAACAAAGCCATCTGCTGGGGTGAGATGGTGGAGGCTTGACGATAAGTTAGCTTATGGCTGGAGATATATTCCACTAAATCGTAAGTATCTAACTCCCCTAAATCGTCTACTGCCCCACTGTTGAGCCGCAGCTCATTTTTCGGGTCCAACAGAGAAAAAGTTTTCTCTGTTATTAATCCAAGTTCTTTGAAGCAATACAGCTGGAAGCTGGTGCAATTAAACAGCTGGCGCTGAGAGTTCACTTCGTTTTCCGAAGCCCCCTGCCCTCGCATCACAGTTTCTACTTGTTTCCAGGTGATTTTCAAAAAAATGGCCTTTGCATTGTTGATCCGTGAAGATAGAATCAAATTATTCTTTATTTATTAAAAAACGTCAAATAAACACCGGAGTGTGAACATGACAAATATTTCTGAACAATTGTCATATGTCGAAAATAATTTACGTAAGCTTAACGAGTCTATCGATGTGGGCCAAGGCATGATGCGTCAGATTGCCCAACTGGTCAAAGAAAGTCAGGGAGATAAACACGATCTTGATACATTGAAAGAGCACTTGGTAGACGACCGGGTACAAAAACGCCGCTACGGCTCAACGGTGGCGGCTGAAATGGCCGGAATCTCTCATCCACGTTTATATGCCGCAGAGAAAGACGGCCGTCTTCCTTCACCTGACTACCGACTAGACACAAAAACTAAAGTGCGTGCTGGATACACTATTAACCAAATTAACCTGATGCGTAACGTCTTTGATACGGCTCCCCGAAAACCAGAGGGAACAGCGGCAGCGGTCGTCGGTGTGCTCAACCTGAAAGGAGGTAGTCAGAAGACCACCAGTTGTCATCTATTTTCACAATATTTGGCGATACAGGGTTACCGCGTACTTTTGGTGGACAGCGACCCGCAGGGCAGTCTGAGCTTTTTTTACGGCAAACGACCCGATGACAATGTTCAGTATGAGCACACGATCGCGCCCTTCATGCTTGAAGATGATGAAGCGTTGATAGAAGCGGGCTTAGAACCAGGTGCGTCGGAGTCGCTCGATTACGCTATTCAAAAAACCTACTGGAGCAACATCGACATTATACCTGCATGTCTGCAAAACCTTAGTATCGACCAGCTCATGCCCGAGGTTCTGTCGCGCTCTGGTATTGGTTACACCGATCGTTTTATGAAGCTGCGTCACGGCTTGATTGAAGTCGGCAAAAACTACGACTTTATTATTATTGACGGCACTCCGTCGTTAAACCTTTCCACGCTTAACGTGATATCGGCCTGCGATATGGTATTTGTGCCAGCCCCTGCCAGCATGCCCGATTTTGCCTCGACATTGCAGTTTACGGACTTAGTGGCTCAAACCTTAGAAGGGCATCTGGAACGGGGCGAGGCGCCTAATATTCCTGATATTCGCTATTTTATCACCAAGTACTCCGGTAGTTCTTACGCTCAGTTTATGAGTGACATTATTCGTAAAGTTTTTAACGTTGAACGGGGCGATGTGCTGATAAACGAGGTGCATTCGTCCGACGAGGTGGGCAAGGCCACTAACCGGACTTATTCCGTTTATGAGCAGAATCCGAAGGATTCCGACAATCCTAAACGACTCAAAAAGACGGTAGAAATGTTTGATTCTATATTTAGCGAAATTCACGATGCGATCTGGGACACCGTTTGGGGCATGCAGCCCCGGTCAGATCATATGGCTCAGCTGGATGAATTATTTCAAAAAAATGCACAAATAAAGCAAAACCTTGAGCAGGTTACCGAAAGCTCAAAAGAGGAGGCTGGCAATGAGTAAGAAATCTAAATACGGAAACACAGATGAGCTGCTCAGTGCAGCCCGAAGCGATCAAAAAGCCCAGACGGAGCCGAAAGCCCGGACACGCCGGCCACTGCCCGCAGTGCAAGCCATGAGCGGAGAGCGCAAAGGACCGGCCCGTTTTACAGACGAGTTGAAAGAACAAATCATTAACTTACAGCAGCAGTTATCGGATGCCGAGGCGAAGGGCGGGGCAGCTGTTGTCCTAACTATGCCAGTTTCGGGACAGAAGGTAGAGTTTTATCAGCAGGAAGTTAACCCCGAGCTTGTGGACGTATCATCAGAAAACGAACGTCTGCAGGAATTCTTAGACCCCATATCCTTGGGCGATATCTTGCCATCCATAGAAGCGGATGGTCAGCAAAAACCCGGTACCTTGCGGCCTAAGGCAGACGGGCGCTTTGAACTGATCGAAGGTTCACGACGCCTTGCCAGTGTTAAGTTGGTAAAAAAACCATTTTTAGCTTTAGTGGGGGATGTGCCCGATGCCGATGTGCGTGCGCTCTCGGTCATTGAAAACAAGCATAAAGATGTTTCTGCCTACGAAAAAGCTCAAGCTTATCAGCGTCAGTTGGATGCGGGCGAGTTCAAAAACTGGACCCAACTAGGCATTGCCAAAGGAATTAGCACCTCCCATATCAGCCGGTACAAAGCTTGTGTCGAGCTTGATGAAATATTTGTGCGCATTCTACGTTCACCGTCTGATATGCCTTTGTCCTATGGTGAAACCGTCCAAAAACTGATGCGCCGAGATGCCGGCAGTGTTTTAAATGAGGCCAAGTCACTGTTAAAAGAACGCCGCTCGGCCAACGATGTCGAGTCCGTGTTAGATGCAGAAGAAATCCTTAAGCGGTTAAAAAGCTCGGTGCGGGGCAAGCAATTCAAGCCCACAAAAAAGCAACCCGTTCGTTACGAGTCTCAATCAGGAAAGGTCGCTGTAAAGCACAGCATTACCTCTTCGGGCACCACTAAGCTTGAGTTGGTAGGTGTTAAAGACAGTCAAGTCGAAGACCTTGTAAACCACATCATCAAAAGTTTAAAGGTCGAAAAGAAGTAACTCCTTCCCCTACCCGCCAAGCGGGTAGGGCTACTTTTCAGAAAATTCCCGCCTCGGGAATCTCTATGTTAAATCTCTTAACTCCTTGATCTGTCTGACTTTTCTCAATTTTATTGGGGAAACTTTTTCCTTTATGAGAATTTAGAGGATGGTAAGGCACAAACGGCCACGTAAATTCCCGGGGCGGGAATTTGTGGGATAATGTTTGTAAGTGACTGAAATATAAAGAGATATCCCTATCGGAAGTGGGAAAAAGTTTCCCCCTTTTACAGCTCTAAGGTGACCCCTAGGCGCTCTAACACCCCGTCAAACACATCAAGTCCGTGACAGGTAATATTGAGCTGAGCGATACCGTCAGACCACTTCACGGTAACTGGGGCACCTAATTGGTTGGAAATCTGCTCAGCGATCTTAGACATATCCGACGCCTCCGCGTTTGACTCTGCGGGGGCAGTTTCTGAGCGAGAAGGGGTGTACTCCCCGACCACCAGTTTTTCCACGTCACGCACAGTCAAGCTGTTTTGTTTGGCTTGGTTAAGCAATTTCAATTGATCGCCTTTTGAGAGCCGCGCTAAAACCTTTGCTTTGCCCAAGCTTATTTGGTGGGAATCCAGCAAAGCGATTAACCCGGGCGAGCAACTCAGTAGCCGGATTAGATGTGACAGTGCGCTATAGCTCATACCGATTTGTCTGGCATAGGCGCGATAAGTGGTGCCGTGATTATTCTTAGCTTCTACAGCAGCCCGGGCAGTGTTCAACACCGACCCGGTGTGTCTGGGGTTTAATAGCCTGATCTCGGTCTGAACAAGCTCTAATGCCGCGTCATCGTCCAGCTTCCGGACTTCAGCCGTCAATGCTTCTACTTGAGCCAGTGGGGCGGCTAACCAATACTTTTCGCCCGAGAGAAGTTCCCAGCGGTCCTCAGCCATGGGCCGCACGACCAAAGGTGGAGCGGCAGAAGGCCCGTATTGTCTCAGCAAATCGATTATGGCGCTGTCGGGCGGTTCAATGGCTCCCAATGAGGCGCGTAGAGGGTGAAGGCGAATGGTCTCGATGAATACCTGCATAATGGGCGTTAGCTTAGTGTCTGATTGTTTATATGTTGCTATATGGCAACTTTATAGGCGGCCTGGCTGTATGTCTATGGATAATAGTTGCCACATGGCAATATTGCACAATAAAGGCGGTCGCCTTCCTCAATAAGTTGCTATGTGGCAACTTTTCGGGTGTTTGTTCTAGGCTAAGGTTCGTTTATTGTTGTTTTAAATGAATAAACGCCAAATCTACTGCTATATCACCAATAGTACGGCTTACGTTGTCGTATTTATTCTACACCGTAGAGTTCTACTCTGAAGAATTGGCTGTCATAAAGCTCAATAGAATTGCCTTTATCGCCTCAGAAAAGGCCAGCCATGGTTACAGCCGTTCTTAAAATAGCGGTTTTATAGCGTTTCTTGCTCTAGTAATGGTCGTGTTATGCTTTACAGTCGGTTAGTGGGCTGGTTTCGGTGGTAGTTAAGCAGCATTCCAGGCTAAAAAGAGGAAACGGAGCTTCTAATAAATGACATCTTCAAGCCAAGTCAGTAACTTTGACTTTCTTGCCGAACACGAATCTCTATTCGTTGAGCTTGCCTTTGCCGCTGAGCGCGCTTTTATAAGTGACCCTAACGCCACGCTGATTAAGCTGCGTCAATTAGGCGAGGCTCTAGCCCAACACATTGCTGCCTTGACCGGTGTGAACTTTGATGAGCAAACTTCGCAGGCTGATTTGCTCTACCGGCTAAGTCGTGAGCTCAAGTTCGAGCCGGTGGTGCGGGAGCTTTTTCATACCCTTCGTATTGAAGGCAACAAAGCCACACATCAATTTAAAACCCAGCAGAAAGAACCATTAACGGTTTGGTCGTGGCCCGTAAGCTGGCTATTTGGTTTCATCGGTCGTTTGGTAAGCAGGGCACCAGCTTTAAGCCCGGCCCCTTTGTGGCTCCGGCTGACCCCAATGAACAGCTGCGCAAGTTGCAAAGCGAAATCAGTACGCTTAAGGGAGATTTACAGCAGGCCAATATCGACCTTAACTCCAGTAAGCAGCTAAATGAACTTATCGCCCAAGAAAAAGATTAGTACGAAGCGTTGGCCCACTCTATGGATGAAGAGTCCCGCGCGCTGGCCGAACAAGCCGCAGCACATGAGAGGGCCATTAACCAACAGCAGCAAGACTACGAAGCCAAAATTAAAGCACTGCAAGCACAAATATCAGCGCAGGACGAAAAAGCTCAAAGTTCCCCGGGCCAAACACGTAACCGCAATACTCAGGCTGCAACCCAGCATATTGTGTTGGATGAAGCTCTAACCCGTATTTGGATCGATCAGCACCTCACCGAGGCGGGCTGGCAAGCCGATAGCGAGGCTCAGACCTTCCAAAAAGGCGCAAGACCTGAAAAAGGCAAAAACATCGCTATTGCCGAGTGGCCTACCGAGCTAAACGGCCAAAAGGGCAGGGCAGATTACGTACTGTTCGCAGGTCTAATACCTATGGCGGTGGTGGAGGCCAAAAAAGAGAACACCAACGTCGCGGGTAAAATCCCCCAGGCCGAACGGTACAGTCGAGGCTTTCATTTAGCGCCTGCCATGCAGGGCGCATGGGAGCTGGCCGGTTTAACCATTGCCTGGCCCGATGAGGCCGAGGGCCACTACAAAATACCGTTTGTGTACTCCTGCAATGGTCGCCCCTACGTGCCGCAATTGGCCGAGCAGTCCGGCACTTGGTTCCGCGATGTACGGCTTGCCTCCAACACCAAGGTCGCGCTGCAAAAGTTTCACACTCCGGATGGGCTGCTTGATAGATTAAAACGCAGTAAAGTAGACGCTCAGAAAAAACTACAGGCCGAGCCATTCGGTTACCTAAAGCTTCGCGAGTACCAGCAGCAGGCTATTACCGCCGTTGAGAATACGCTGGCCAAAGAAATACGCAGTGCGCTCTTGGCCATGGCTACAGGCACGGGTAAAACTCGCACCATTATTGGCTTAATGTACCGTTTTTTAAAAGCCGAGCGCTTTAAGCGTATTTTGTTTTTAGTAGATCGCTCCGCGCTGGGGCAGCAGTCCATAGACGCCTTTAATGAAGCGCCGCTGGAGCAAAATCACACCCTGTCTAAAATCTATAACGTGGCCGAGCTAGGCGATATGGCTGCCGAGGCGGAAACCCGCGTGCAGGTGGCCACCGTGCAGGCCATGGTTAAGCGGGTTTCTATAAATGACAATCCACCACCGGTGGATCAGTTTGACTGTATTATTGTCGACGAAGCTCATCGCGGCTATACGCTGGATCAGGAAATGACCGAGGGTGAGCTGGCCACGCGCGACGCCAGCCAGTACCTTTCCAGCTACCGTCGTGTACTGGAATATTTTGATGCCGTTAAAATCGGTTTAACCGCCACACCGGCTAAACATACGAGTGAAATTTTTGGTAAACCTGTTTATACCTACTCCTACCGCGAGGCAGTGGCCGACGACTGACGTGCCGCAAATCCAGGGTTGATAAGTGGAGAAAACAGCGCCGAGGCCTTGCTGGAAAAGATCAAGACCGAGCGTGAAGCGCTCGCCAGTAAGCAGCCGCCTAAGAAAATAAGAAGGCAGAAAAGTGCGTAGCCATTTGTAAATCGAGGCCGCCCATTGATTGCTGCACTTCTTGGCTGAAACACGACTTGCTGATGCATTTCAGGCGCGGTTGGACAGGAATCCGAATGTTGCACCTGAACCATGCTGCCTTTGGGGGGGCGGAGAATAGCTCTGGGGGTTTGAAAGGCAACGCTGGTGGTTTGAGCGGGGAATTAGGGGTAATGAAGCATCTGAAGGCGATTGCGGCGTTAGTCGCGATGACTAAAAACCACCAAATAACGGGTGGTAGGCCAGTTCCGCCCCCGGGGTTGTCCGGTGGGTGACCAAATTCTGTTAAATCTTCTACGGTATTGTATGGGGCCCGACTGTCGGCTTTTCCATTGCAAATAACTCATTTCGAGAGCCACTAATTATAGTGTACCCGCTGAACAGCCCGCCATCAGGCCTTAGACCTATTTGATTCATAAGGGCTAAACGGCGCTACTGAATGCCAACATTAACATGACAGGGGTGTCATTTTTTGCGTTTCAGCACACTAAGGGAGAGTGCTTTAACTTTCACAGGATATGATTATGTTTGTGCCGCCTCGCCTTCGCGCGTTTTTTGTCTCAATTTTATTCATTGGCTTGCTACAGGCCTGCGCCAATCAGCCAGATAAACAAGTTACGAACGCACTTGGCGACGCTCGAGTGTCGCTAGCAGGACAATGGCAATTTCAGATTGATCCGTATAAGCGCGCCAGTGACGAACAGTGGTGGCAAGAGCAAACAGACACTAGCAACTGGGACGAAATTGCCGTGCCGGGCGTTTGGGATACTTATGATCGCTACAGCGATTACATGGGCGACGCCTGGTACCGCACTGAATTTATAGCCGATAAAAGCTGGCGGGCCCAGCAAGTAAGATTGGTTTTCGACAGTGTTTACCACGACGCTGAAGTCTGGCTCAACGGTCAGTATCTAGGTGACAATAAACTGGGTTTTATGGCGTTTGATTTTGACGTGTCCAATCAGCTTAGACTCGGTTCTAGCAACACCCTAATCGTCAAAGCGAATAACCGCTTCAGACGCGGTGCAGTATGGAATTGGGGCGGTATACGCAGACCCGTTTACCTCGATATACGCCCACAAACTCATATCAGTAAGGTGTATGTAAATGCGCAGCCGAATCTTGACACAGGCAGCGCCAATATCAATCTGAAAGCTTTTTTGGCCAACCTTAGCGAAAACCCCGTGAGCGTGACGGCCGACTTTAGCGTAATGCGCGACGGCGAGCTCGTTGCTCACTACCCAGGCGAAAAAGCGCTAACCATCGCCGCCGGTGAGAGTGCCGAGCTTGAGAAACAACAAGTGCTCGCAGCAGAGCAAGTCGCTTTGTGGCATTTTAACGACCCTAACCTGTATCACATTAAAACCACATTGCGTATTGATGGCGAAGCGGTTCACCAGTACAAAGACCGTTTTGGTATTCGTAAGGTGGAAGTCAAAGATCGCAAGTTCTACTTAAACGGCGAGCAAGTGCGTTTAGTGGGCTTGAATATGGTGCCGGAAGATCGCTTTGACGGTAACGCCCTGCCTTTATCGCGCATTAAAGAAGATGTGGATTTACTTAAATCCCTCAACGCTAACTTTGCGCGTTTGTCGGGCCCAGCACTGCCGAAAGAATACTTAGATTACCTGGACGAAGTCGGCTTCCTTGTGGTTGAAGAAGTAGCTCTATGGGGTAAAGACTCTCTCGTTGACCCTGACCACCCTCTGCCTAAGGAATGGCTCGAGCGCCTAGTATCTGATAACTACAACCATCCTTCTGTGGTTGCTCGCAGTGTCGGTAACGAAATTGGGGACCTGACGAAAAACCCGAAAGTTATGGAATACGTGGAAGGTGCCATTAAGCACGCCAAAGAGCTCGACCCCAGCCGCCTTGCTGTTTACATTTCGTATTCAGCCGACTATCAAAAAGATGATCCATCCCGATTCTCTGACATCGTCATGTTCAACAAATACAATGACCATGAAGAGCGCTTAAAAGTAGTAGATTCCTATTACCCCGAAAAACCCATATTCTTTTCAGAAATTGGCACCCAATTGGACGGTGTGGACCCGAACGAATCCGTACTCGACGTAGAAGCGTTAATGGGCCCGCTGCGTCAATACCCTTATTTAATTGGCACCTCACACTTTGCCTTCAATGACTATCGCAGCACCTGGTATGACGAAAAGCCAAGCTGGACAACGGACTTTTCTGAGAACCGTGCCTGGGGTGTACTCACCTCTTACCGCAACAAAAAACGGTCGTTTACCAAGTTGCAAAACTTTTATTCACCGTTAGAGGTTTTCGACCTTGATAGCCGCTCAGGGCAAACCCAGATTCACATTCGCTCGCGCAGCTTAGACAGCTTTCCTGCCTACACAATGGAAGGTTACCGTGTCGTTTGGCAGGCGTTTAACGATCAGGGTGAAAGCCAGGCGATCGGCCAGTTTGCGCTGCCAAGCCTAAACCCCGGCGATACCGCACCGTCTTACACTGTACCGTACTCTGGTGATTACGCCACTTTGAAAGTGTCATTATTAGCACCTAAAGGTTATGTGGCTCACGAGATACGTTACGACAAACGTATTGCGCCCGCAGCAAAAATTAACAGTACCTATGTGTCAATCGACACTATTCGTGTGCACTTTGAGCGCTCGCCCCTTGCACGTGAGTATCAACTTATTGCCACAGCCGCTGATGGTAAAGTGATTGAAGGTAAGGCCACTATTAATAGTTTTGCAGAAGTCAGCGGCCTGGAACCACAAGCAGAATATGATCTGCAACTCATTGCCATTAATGACTCGGGGAAAAGCCAATACAGCGACACACCCGTTAAAGTAAGCACCGCACCCAATGAATTACCGCCGATTATCTGGGCCACCGAAGGCAAGCGCGACGCCTTTCATATTGGTTTTTCTGTGGACAAACAGGATTTCGGTTTTGAAATTCGATACGGCTTAAAACCAGGGGAGTACACTCATAAGCACATCATTCAAACCCGTGGGGCTACTCGTGTGCCAGCCATCAAATCCGGTGCTACGCATTACTTTCAGTTAAGGCGTTTGATCACGGGTACCATCGACAGTGACTGGAGCCCAACTCGTAAAGTGGTTTTGCAGGGGCTAGACGGTTTGTTGCCGCCAGAAAATACATTGGCACTGACAACCGAGACAGGTTTGCTTATTCAATTAACACCTGTGCGTCGCTCAACGGGTTACCGTATTGAAGCAACCAGCCAAGAGGGTGAAGCATTATCAATGGATAGCAGCTTGGCTTATTCTCCTTTTATTACGGTTGAGGGAGATCAATGGAAAAACGCAAGCAATCTACGTATCGCCACCCTTAACGAGCAGGGCCAGCTAGGTGAATTTAGTTCTGTACCCAGTGCTACTGAAAACAAATAGTAGAGCACACTAAAAAAGTATTTACTAAGCGCCAGGGAGGGCGCTGCGTATAAACTCAACATCATGGGATGAGAGGGCAGGCTGAACCTGCCGGCAAATATTACCGTCATAGAGATGCTGACAGCGAGTTGTCGAGGGAACGAGATATTGCCAAGCGAAATCGGTTAAAGTGCTGCCGTATTTGGTGCTGAATCGGAAAGACCAATGCCGCAGGCAATAATGTGTAGCGGTCTTGACGGCCCTTACCTCGGACAATAAAAATAGAGTGATTCTGAAGGTCTAAATCTTTGATTCGAAGAGAAAGGGGTTCATGCATAAGAAACCCGCAACCGTAAAGTAAAGCGGTGATTAGCCAATACCTACCTTTCAGTTGATTCAGCATGGCCGTGACCGCATTGGGTGCGAGCACGGTAGGTACCTTTTGGGGCGTGTTGCAACGCCATAATTCAAGTTTTCAACGTCTCGCTGAATGATATAGCGGTATAAAAATACAATGGCACATAAACGCAAGGGTGGGTTTTTATGAGCCCCGAAATGAAGGGGCTTTATTGTTCCTTTTCGTACTTTTTAACGGTGATAAAACGTACAAAAAGGTGTCTTAATCCATTGAACATTAATAATGTTTTGGGGAAATAATAGATAAAAAGAAGCGTGAATTTATGTTGTATAAACGAAATTCTGCTCAATACACTGTTATGACTAAGGGAGACAACGTGCTGACAAAGGAAATCTCGGACTACATCCTTGATCAATATAGTGGCTTGGTTGCAGTCGATGCTTGGGGTGAGCAGTCATTCTTCTATAATCCTGACGGGCGACTTCCACGAGGAGTGTATTTCGCAACACTCAAAGACAAAGACGGGGACAATGATAAGGCCTCAAAACTCGGTCGTGATGGAGTTTATCGCTTCAACTTTGGCGTAAGTAAACCGTCATTTGAAAGAGTATTGGGGGAAAGGCCCGCTAGGCCTGCCGCTGGTGGAGTGGTTGATACGGGGCATGACTTTACCCAACTCAACACACTCTTGCCGCATCCGGTGTACGCATGGATGTCTTGGGTGTGTATCCTCAATCCCGACGAATCCGTTTTTAGAGGCTTGGTACCATTGCTGAATGAGTCCTATGGTTTGGTGGTCAAGAAGCACTCTAAGCGCGTCAAGTCGTAACCAGGCCAAGCACAGCGACAGCTTTTCTGCTGAGGCTTTGCCTCCACTACAAAGCTGCGCGTGTTGGCAGAGTTGTGTGCCAGAGCACTGAAGGAACATCATAAATATGAAAGGAAGCTGTTTGTGTGGCGAGATAGGTTACGAAATAGATTCTGTGGATATGCCCATTGTGTATTGCCACTGCAAAACTTGTCGTAAAGCCCACGCTGCTCCGTTTTCCTCTACGGCTGGCGTAAAGCGCGAGAATTTCCGCTGGCTCAAGGGTGCAGGTTCCATTTCAACGTTCGAGTCCTCGCCAGGGAAATTGCGTCATTTTTGCAAATGCTGTGGGTCTCATTTGGTCGCAGAGAGGCCGGCGCAGCCACATGTAATCGTTCGGGTCGCTACTTTGGACGTTGATCCGGAATTGAGGCCAGAGGCTCATATTTGGGTTTCACATGACGCCCCATGGCTTGAGTACAGGGGTGTGCGCAAGCACAGAGAATGGCGTGACGACATTTAACCAGTCAATCAAGTTCGTGCCGGCCTGCGGCCGCCACCGGACGCCCTAGTCGGGGGCCGCTTATTATTGGCATTACAACGTCATTTCTTACGTTTCATATCACGGTAGAAGTTTTCGTGTGAGCCCAGGGCCATTAATTCAAGGACAAGAGCGCCATCGTCGAAGCTGTAACCCAGCAGGGTGGGCTGCTTGTTCATTTTGAATTTATGAATTCGTAGAAAGGTCAGGTCGCCTTTCTTCTGCTCGCCAATGCTGGGGTTGACCATTAGCTTTTCAACGGCCCGATCAAGATCTTTTTTCTGGTTGGGATTGAGTTTTTTTACCGCTTTTTTAAATGTAGGAGTTTGTAATACACTCGTGGCCTTAACCAAAATCATAGGCCTCTAGTTTTCCGGCGTCCCGCTCTGCCTGAGCGAGGATGGCCTGCCTCACAAACTCGTAGGGTAAATCGGGGTTATCCTCCATCATCTCGCCGATTTTCGCCCAATGTTCTATTTGCTTAGGCGGGGTTCGGTTAAGCGCTTTGGCTATGATCGTGGCTTTTTCAATAAGGTTTTGATCTAAGCGTATGCTGTTAGTAGCCATTTGTACCTCCAACGTAGATTTGGTCTGATTGTAGCAAAGTGCTACAAATGAGGCAATCTGTAACAGTGCGCCGTTGGCGGACTGCTTTTCTGCTGGCGCTACAAAACAGCCGCAAAGTGCGGTGTTAGGTGAACTTGTCCACTTTTGTGAACACTTCTTGATAAGCTTATAAAATTTAACTCGATAGTAAAGACACAGAATTCTTGCCTCCCCGGGCCAGTGCGAAAAGGCCCGGGGGGGCTTCATGCCAGGTTGGGTTTTTAGTTTGGAGCCACCAGGTTTATCTCATCAATGGTGGCGTTATAGTTTTTACCGTCGCTGGCGGTAAACGAGGCGCGCAGTTGATAAAAGTGACCCTCGGGTAGCTCGGCGGTAGGGGTTAGCCCTAGGGTGCTGAAGCTTTCGGCCGATTCGCCCGATTGTTTATGCAGTGCGCTCGCGTCTACCTTCACCACATCTTTGACCGGAATCCAACGGGATTTAAAATGCCGCAACCAGAAACGCAGGCCGCCTTCATCGGCGGAGATTACCTGTTCGCCAGAGCCGGCATCGTAGCTTACTTGCAGTTCAATCGGTTGCCCAATCACAATGGGCTGGTTGGCCCAGCGTTCGCGGTTTTGAATGGTGATGTGACCTTCGCGATAGTCATCCACTTGCAGCGTAACGCTGTCATTCACTGTGTCATATTGTTCGGCTTTGGCGGTGATTGTGGCGCGGCCGGACTTGAGTGCGGTCACTACGCCGTGTGAGTTAACGCTCGCCACTTGTGGATTGGTGCTGGCCCATTGCACGCGCGGGTTATCGGCATGGAGCGGTTGCACTATAGCCTTTACGCGGCGCTTTTGTCCGGTGTAGAGTGGGGCGGGATTATTGCCAATGGTGACCGACTCTACCGCCACGGGATGCCAATCAACAATGGAAATGTCTACCGAGTCGCTCAGGTTGTTAGCCGGGCTTTGCGCGGTAATTGTGGCCTGCTCGCCTACGTCGCCGACGGCTTTTATCACCCCTTGTTGGTTCACACTGACGTTAGCGGCGTTATCTGAGTGCCATTTCAGGCGGGTATCGGCGTGTTCAGGTGAAAAGCGTGCCTGTAGCGGGTAGCTAGTTTGTGTTCTAAGTTGTAGCGTTTCGTGCCCCAGATTAATATCGGTGGGTGGCAGTCGATCAGAAGAAAGACGTGTGTTGATTTTTGGGGTCGAAAATTCGACGGTCTCGCCATTACGCCAGGTGATGGTTATTTTCTCTATAGTGTTCTGCGAACCCAGACCAAAATGCACAATGTTAAGTAAGCTTTGCGAGAAAATTTCTCCGGCAGAGCCGACCCGTTGGCGATAACTGTGATCTTTCGTGTGCAGGGTTACATAGGCACCCATCGGATCGATGTGATGCTCGGGGGAGTAACCTACCTCAATTAAGCTGTAGTTGCCGGCGTTTGTCGCCGTGTTTTGGTATAGGTACCACTGTCCGCCTTCATTACCGAGTAAAAGGTCCAGGCTGCCGTCTAGGTTAAAGTCAAATGCCTGCCCCATGTCGCCATTGCCGGGCCCGCCAATATCGTTAGCGCCGTGCATAGTCACGGTGTCGAAGCTGCCTTGGCCTGTGTTTAGCAATAGGTAGTCAGAAGTTTTGCCATAGACTTTGCCCCAGCGGTTAACAAAAATGTCCTGGTGGCCGTCGTTGTTAAAATCACCCCGGGTTACGCCTAAAGAATTGGTGCCCGGCGGGATTTCCCATTCGGTGGAAATATTCACAAAGCGGTCGCCATCGTTGCGCAGTAAAATATCGGCCTCGTTGCGGTTTTGCGGGGTAAAGTCGGTTGCTACGTCCGTTACGCCCGTAAGGGTAAATTTAAACCCCCAAAAATCATCCCTATTGCGGACCAGTGCGGCTTTCCATTGGCCATTGCCCACATAGCCAAAGTACATGCCGTTCTCTGAAATATCATCGGGCCAGCCTTCGGCCTGATTTGGGTTTAGTGTCCAATTTTGTCCCATTTGCAGTACAGTGGATTGTTTGTCACGCCCCAGGAACATGGGGTAGTCTTTTCCGCGTTGTAGGCCTTGCGCTAAAAAGTAGTAGTCAGAAAATTCTACCGGGCCATCCGCTGAATAGGAAAAGCTATCTACGCCCCGATATCCCCGCGGTTTTATGGCAAATATTTTCCGTAAAGGGTCAAAGTCTACCGAAGGTGGTTCGCCTCTACCTCCTTCAAACGCTTTGCCGCGCGCCAAGTATAGGTCGAGGTCCCCATCGTTATCTATATCAACATCGGTTACGGCCATAATGCCCGTTAAGTCAGCGACTGCCTCAGGGACTTTAGCAGTGACATCGGTAAACGTGAAATCGCCATTGCCTTGCCATAGGCTCAATGGCCCATACATCACATAATCGTCAATACCATCGCCATTAAAATCGGTTAACAGCACACGCGATTGGTGCACCTCTTGAATACCAGGAACGGATTTTCGCTCAAAGTGACCATCGCCTAGGTTTTCGTAAAAAAAATGCTGGGGTTTATCGCCGTATAGGCTGGTTTCGTTGAACAGCAGTAAATCCAGGTCGCCATCAATGTCCATATCTGACCAGCGGGCGCCGCGTCCGCGTCCGCCTTTGTCTATACCTACATCTCCGGTGTATAGCACCAAAGCCCCGCTGTTATTGTGATAAAAATTTGCCTTAGAGGGGTTAATACCATTGCCCCCGCCCTGGGTCACCACAATGTCTAAATCGCCATCCTTGTCGTAGTCGCCAGGTGAGGTGCCGTGTAAATCGTGCATAAACCAGCGGGCTAAATTTGTACCGTGTTTGGTCACGGTGCCGTCGCCGTTGTTCCAGTACAACTTGCTGGACGCATCATTGTGATTGTTCACAATAAAATCGTAATCGCCATCGGTATCAATATCGGCAATGGTGGGGCCGCCATATTTGAGCGAGTTTACCTGGTCCATGCCCGCTTGCTTGGTGATGTCCGTAAAGCGCGGTATGGCGAGCGAGTCAACCGGCTCCAGTGTAAAACTATTGATGTTTAACGAAGCGTTATTGGCCGCTAGTGTTATCTCGGTGAGTCCCAGGGCATCAAAATGCACCAACACACTTAAAATTTGTTCACCGCTGGCGGGTATATCCAGGCTTTCTGCCAGCATGGAGTCTTTAGTGTAGATACTAACGCTGGCGTAGTTGGCGGGGTTTTCTATTTGTATTGTCAAGCGCTGGGTAAGCGTGTCGCTTATATCCCGGGTGAGCGTATAAGGTGCCGCAGGCGTTACCGTAAAAGGTTGCGGTTCGGCTAGGTGATAGCAGCCACCTAACAGGCAGAGAAGAAGAGCAAAAAATAGCGGCTTTTGTCGAGCCTGAACAAGAAAATAGGTTATGGCCATAATGTTATTGCATCGTTATGTTTGGACATGATTATATTGTATAATGTCTACAACCATAATAAACCGCTGTCACAACTGCAAGGGCTTTAGGGTGCGATTTTTATCAGTTTATGGGGGGGCGAGCCCAAGTAGATTTGCCCCTTGAACTCGATCAGGTAGTCATTTTGACGTTGATCACTGAACTAGGCACTTAAAACAATCTTGGTCCATTGTGCTGACGAAACCTGCCACTTGACGTGGAGTGAAAAGCCCTCCTGGAATATTTTCAGGGTAATAGGGACGGTGATTTCGCAATAGCTTTAAGATCAATAGCTGCCGCTTCAGCCAAAAGTGATACGTTTTAGTGTTGAAGCGGTGGTATGAATAATTACAGGTATTGGATAACACTATGTTACGTACATATATTGCTAAATGCTGTTCATGTCTCTTCCTGATGATCTTGCTGGTGGGCTGCTCAATAACTCAACAAGCCACACCTTCTGCAACAAACAGTGAATACACGACAAAAGAGTGGGAAACCCCTGAGGTTGTATCACGCAATCGAATGCCGATTCGCAGTCTTCCCTATTCTTATAAGACTATTAATGACGCATTGAGTCTTGATAGAGGACGCAGTCAGTATTTAAACTTAAATGGCGACTGGAAGTTTAAGTTTCAGTACGACGATGAGCAGATAGACCAGGGGTTTGTCGCAACAAGTTTTGATGATTCCGATTGGCAAACCTTGCCGGTGCCGTCTAATGTGGAATTATTTGGATTTGATATTCCGTTTTATACCAATACACACCAACCTTTTTACTCAAATAAAACAGGTAATCCACTTCCGGATACCTCGCCTTTAATTTCCAGGGCCAATCCTGTTAGCAAATATATCCGTTATTTTGATTTGCCGCAGAGTTGGGAGAGCGAGCAAGTCATACTTCATTTTGGCGGTGTTTCATCAGCATTTTATGTATGGGTTAATGGTAAAAAAGTAGGCTACAGTCAGGGCAGTATGCTGCCCGCAGAGTTTGATGTTACCGAGTTTGTTTCTACGGGTAAAAATAAAATAGCCCTGCAGGTTATGCGATGGAGTGATGGCAGCTACTTAGAAGGTCAAGATATGTGGAAGTTGAGTGGCATACATCGCGAAGTGTTGCTGCTTGCCCGGCCAAAGGTAGCCATTGAAGATTTTTTCGCTCGTACGAAACTTACGGATGATTATAAAACCGCGTATTTACAAATACGTCCTTTCTTAACGAGTACCGATAATAGTGTGTTAAAAGGTTGGCGTTTGGAGAGTCAACTTTATCTAGACAATAAACCTGTATTAGATAAAGCGGTGGTGGTCGATGCTGATAAAATTATGCAGCAATATCCTCAGCGTGAGAATATTCAATTCGATATTTTTAATATCAAAATAAGTAATCCTGATTTATGGAGTGCTGAGAATCCCAATTTATATACAGTAGTTATGTCGCTTTACGACAACAAGAATCATCTTGTGGAAGCAAAGAGCGAGCGTATCGGTTTTAGAGAGGTTGAGATAAACCGGGAGGCCGGGCAACTACTTATAAACGGTAAAAGTATAAAGCTTATTGGGGTAAACCGTCACGATCATCATGCGGTGCGCGGAAAGGCCTTAACACGGTCTGATTTAGAGCGTGATTTACGAATGATGAAACAGAATAATTTTAATGCCGTGCGTACCGCTCACTATCCAAATGATCCATATTTGCTTGAGCTTGCTGACCAGTACGGTTTGTATGTCATGGATGAGGCCAATGTGGAAAGCCATATGTTCGGTGGTCAATTCTCAAATGATCCCAAGTGGGTTCCAGCTATTATGGATAGAATCATGCGCATGGTGCGCAGGGACAAAAACCACCCATCAATTATTTCGTGGTCATTAGGGAATGAGTCGGGCATGGGGCCAGCCCATGCAGCGGCGGCGAACTGGATAAAAGATTATGATCCGACTCGTTTTATTCACTATGAAGGTGCTCAGGGTCTTCCAAACCATCCGGATTTTATCGAGCCACCTAAGACATGGTACTGGATTCCTGAGACCCTAGAATCGCTAGGTCGTCATACCCCATTGGCAAACCCGACAGACCCGCCTTACGTTGATGTCATTAGCCGTATGTACCCGAGTATAGGGTATTTAAAAGGCTTATCTGAAAGCCCCAATATCAACCGCCCTATTTTAATGTGCGAGTATTCTCATGCCATGGGAAACTCATTAGGAAATTTAGACGAGTTTTGGGATCTGATTTGGGAGCGAGACAACCTTATCGGTGGTTTTATTTGGGATTGGATGGATCAGGGATTAGAGCATAAGCTCGAAGATGGTACAAAATATTTGGCTTATGGTGGGGATTTTGGCGATGTGCCTAATTCAAACGCGTTTAATCAAAACGGAATTGTGGATTCGTACGGCAATCCAACCCCTGAGCTATATCATGCCAAGTATATATTTCAACCATTTAAATTTGAGACAGATAATGCCGATGCGGGTAAGGTTAAAATTACCAATCGACTTTTCCATAGTGACGCCTCAAATTATAGCTTCTCTTGGAGCTTGATGGCAGATGACAGTACGATTGCGACGGAAGAGGTAGCCATAGATGATCTGGCGCCTCAAGCTTCTAGAACCCTTATCGTTGATCTTCCTAACCTTGATCCAGTGCCGGGAGTACGGTACTGGGTGAGATGGTCGGCGCGTTTGAAGCAGGCGACTTTTTGGTCAGAGTCGAATGCCGAAATGGCCAAAGAGAAGTTCGAATTGTCTTGGTATAAAGCGCGCTCAGATATCGCGTCTGATAATTCAGCGGCCGTTAAAGCATTGGAGACGTCAGGTGCCTTAACCTTTACCAATCAATTCTTTGATGTATCCTTCGATAAGAGTTCTGGCTGGTTATCATCACTGAGTTATGACAATAAACCGATGATCGTTGCGCCCTTAAAGGCAAATTTTTGGCGTCCTCAAACGGATAACGATGCTCGGGCTTGGGTGTCGCACGAAAATTTAGCGTTTTGGAATTCGGCGAGTGAAAAATTATCACTCCTGGGTTTCGATTACGTAAAAGAAGACGACGCTTATGTGGTCACGGTTCTCCATGGTATTGACGACTCTGTTACGTTTAAGCATACATATCATATTGCGGGTGATGGCCAAGTAACGGTCGATATTACTTTTAATAGTGACGAGAATTTACCATCAGTTAAACGTATCGGTATGCAAGCAGGCATTAACGAAGCATTAATAAATGTGAAATATTACGGGCGCGGTCCGTTCGAAAATTATATTGATAGAAATGCCAGTGCAGAGATTGGTATCTATGAGCATAAAAGCAAAGATATGTTCTATCATTACATGGTTCCACAAGAAAATGGTAACCGGACCGATGTGGATTGGTGGTCTTTGAGTAATGCGACAGGTGAGGGGATACTCATTGATGGTGATCAGCCGTTAAGTATGTCAATTTGGCCATATTCTCAAGCCAATATTGATCAAGCCGATCACCCATACGACTTAGTCGAACAAGGATTCAATACGTTAAATATTGATTTGATCCAATCAGGTGTAGGCGGAACTGATTCCTGGACCTCACTAGGTGCGCCATTGCCACAGTATCAAATCGACGCCGGGAATTACCAATATTCGTTTCAATTTAAGCCGGTGGAGTAACCTTTCGCTGACAAACCGGATTTACTGGATGAATCGCATAAGCGCTGGATTCTTACATTAGGTGTAACCTAGTCGACAAACAAACGGCTTGGATTAAGCGCCTGACTTGAAAGGCGGGCGTATGCGCCTATATTGAACCTTGCGCCAAGAGTATTTTGATTTGTCGGTCGGTAACTTGGTGTCTGTGTAATCCCCCCATTTTAAACAGCTTTGGATTATCGGGGGGATTACAGTTTCAATCGAGGATTGGGTATTGACCCCCGATAGAGTATGAGCTCATGGAATATTGAGATTATGATGTGTCCGTTTTGTTGGGGCAAGATCACACCCTCGGGCTATTTCTGAGCTAACCATAAGCGCTAATAATAGCGGGAGTCTGGTTTATTTATGACGAGTAAACACAAAACGATCTGCATTCCACTCCCAGGTGGATTCTGAATTCCCGGAGCTTTGCACACGAATTGTGTGTGCTCCCCCCGCAAAAGGGATAGGGGCCTCTGGGCTTAACGGTGAAAATTCATTCCAGCTCCCATTGTTTGGCACTGTTTGTTTTAAATAAGAAACTCCATCAATGAGTATCTCAATAGCGCCGCCGTTTTGTGTTGTACCAAGCCACGCCTGTAACTGATAATCTCCGGCTTCGGGTACATCAACCTGATAATCGGCCCAGTCACCGCGCTGGTTAAAATTAATGGCGCCTATATTGTCACCGGTTGTATAGGTTTGAAATCCTTCCGTCGGACCACCGGTACGGTAAAAAGCTTCCGCCTCTACACTGAATGACGAGGGAGCCTCGTTCTGGCTCGGAACAAACTCTATCCAATTAAGGTTAAAATCACCTCCTTTCATAATCAGGCGTAATGTTTGATTGTTTCCCGCCGCTAATTCAACTCTATTTAAAGTAATGGTCTGCCATTTTTGCCAGCCACCGGTTGCCATTATTTCGGTACTACCCAACGATACCCCGTTGAGTGAGAACTCTATCGCCTTACCATCCGAATTGCCGGGGGCGGCAACTCGTACATGAATATCGTAAACCCCTTGGGTTACCGAACTAATGGTATAGTCAAGTCGTTCGCCGTCGGCGATCCAACCTACATTGAATTCGCCAGTGGTATCGGCGACCGGTTGAATATCCACACTGGAGTTCTGACGATAGGAACCGCCAAGGTTACTGATTGTTGTATCAACGTCCGCTGCACCCCCCTCATCAAAGTTCTCGGCCTCTATTAAACCCGGCAATGTGTGTATAACATAAGGCATTTGAGAATCAACCGGAGACGCACCCACATAACGATAATAAGAGACATCCTTCGTCGTATCTGGTTTCGGGTTACGCTTGTACGCACCATCGTCACTTTGCCATACATAATTATTAGCAAACGTTACTGAGCCCCGATCAATCACCCGGTGCGGGTGAAAAGAAAACCCTTGCTTCCAGTTTGATGATGAGTCGGCGTAAAAAATATGATTATTTAACCACTGATTTCGAGCTGTTGGGGGTTGTCCATTAGACTCGCTGCCATTCTCCTGAAACCCTCCATCACTGTCATTCACGTGAATTCCAACGTTGCCGTCGATCACATTATCCACCGAGGCGATTTCAGTCCACACCATAAACCGGCTGCCGGCGTCGAGCAGGACATTGCGTAAGGTGTTAGAGTTTTTTGTGTAAGCATCAATATCGATACCGTCCACTTCGGCGTCGACTATTAAATTGTTCTCAACCGTAATACCGTTCGAAGCTTTAACGTGAACAGCTCGACGGCTCGAGTTATAAACAAAATTTCCGTTAACCACACTGTCGCCATAGACGTTATTTAAAAAAAGAACATTGCGGCAACGATCAGTGTTTAACCCTTTTATCGTTAAGTTTTTAGCGTAACGAACATACACACCCGACAGTCGATTGTTGCCTTGTATAATGCCGCGCTTGGTGCCAAATATTTTTACATTCTGGGTGGCCTTCGAATTACTTCCTCTAACTTCAAAAACGCCGTTAACAACATCCGATACCGAGTATTCATCGGGTACAGTACCCGCAATAACTGGCCCCGTATAAATAACATTACCATCAACCCAAACAGTGGTGTTCTCTCCAACTTGTATCAACTTGTCTTTACCGGTAATCGGGATCGTACCGCGAAAAACAAACGTTCCGCCTGAGCTTTCAATAGCACTTCTGTGCTGTTCTAAGTTTTCGCTGGTGACCACCGTTCCTGTACCAGTGTAGGTTTCCGGGCGATCACTAGCCAGCCGCTGTAATGTTTGTTGTACCGCCTGAGTTTGAGCGATATTGCTTGCATAGGCCCCCGTTGATAATCGAGACCTATGAAGCCCATCGGGCAAGCGTGCAGAATTAATCAAGTTCATTATAGCGTTAATATCACCGGAACCTCCGGGTGCATCTCGCAATTGAACCTTGCCGCCATTATCCGCATTAACCAACTCATAAGGAGTTGTATCGGTATAAGATTGAGCTGTAGAGCCTGACGATAAAGTCAGTCCGACAGCAAGGGAAATTAATCCTTTATTAAACTTTTTCATGTGGACCTCTTAGGTGTATTAGGCATGATTGATTTTATAAGCCATCTTTTTTGTCATTTAAATCATTAAAATGATATTTTTATCATCTTGAAAGAACAAAAATACGAGCTCAATCTTTTACCAGCCTTACAGCCAAAGACAAAGTGTTATTGATGCCCACGCGCAACAGAAGTGAACCCGGTCACAGCGAAATCCATTAAGACGAGCCTTGGTTTCATATATGGTCGAACGCCGCGAGGCGAAGGCCAGGTCATTGATGTTTGATTTCAGTTAATCCAACTGTAATCCCCTCAATACTCCGCAGCGGTTATTAGTAGAAAATTCCATTAAAATAGGATCAAGGAGTTTTCTAAGAGAACGTCACGTTACAGCGATGGGCGATACTGGCAATATTGAAGCAGAATGAG
>NZ_JXCJ01000002.1:55755-63074 GCF_000832015.1 Gilvimarinus agarilyticus | reverse complement strand
CCGAATACCTCAATCGGAGGTGTCCCGCCACGGTGGCTACTACAGGCCGCATAACCCTCTACTTTTAACGGCGGTTTAAAAGTGGGGGGATTACATGACACTCAAAAGCCAAAGAAGGCTATCAATGAAAGTAAGAATCACAACTTGGCTTGTATACTCGATATTTACCATTATTTCTTTAGTCGGATGTTCTCAGCCATCCGACAATCAAAATACTGATAAAGTTAGTAAGTGGCCCCAAAGAACCGTTAATATTAGTGTTTTTTCTTCCGCAGGGGGTTCCGCAGACATAGCTAGTCGTGCTATTGCAGAAAGCATGAAGTCTGGATTTAATGCGGATATTGTGATTAACAATATGCCTGGATCCCTAGGTGGCTCTGCTATTCATTATGTTTGGAACCAGCCGCACGACGGATATCATTTAGTGGGCATTTCTGAAAGCGTATTGGGGCATAGTGTTCTAGGTTTACATACTAGTACCGCGAAAGATTGGGATTACTTTATAGTAGGCGGTACTCTTGGCGTTATATCTGTCAGCAACAGCTCTCCATATAAAACGTTTGATGAGCTGCTAAACGCCATCAACCGAAATCCGAATTCCTTAACTATAGCGACATCTGTGCCAGGAAGTGTTTGGAACATTCAGTGGTTGAATGCGATGGAGACAGGAGGGTTTTCGACTCGAAACATTCCTTACGCTGGGAGCTATCCATCTCAAGTCGCCGTTTTATCTGGTGAAGTTGATATTGTTTGGACTGGTTTAGGTGAGCAGAGTGAGTTTATAAAAAGTGGTCATCTTCGAGCGCTAGCAGTGTTTGATAGTAAAGCCGTTAATTTTAATGGTCAACATATCCCCGCTATTACTGATTACATACCAAATCTTCGTATAGCTATGCCCATAAATCAGTTTGTTGGCCTTGCTATACCTTCAGACACTCCGACGTTGGTATTGAAGAAATTAACAACAGCTTTTAAAAAAGGCATGAAAAGCAAAAGAATAAAAACTTTTGCTGTCGAACAATACTTTAGTCTCTTAGGCATTTCAGGTAAGGAAGCTAAAGATTTTGTTCAGGCTCAGGAAAGCATTATTGCTTGGACACTTTGGAATTCTGGTATTGGTAGTAAAAACCCTAAGGATTTAGATATAGAACGGCCAAAATTAGGTATAGACAGAGGAGATAATAGTCTTGAGAAATGAGCCGGGCCCACCAAATATTTGCGAACCTGAAAACACTGTCTTTCACAAAAACGATTTTCTGATTGCAGTTCTATTATGGATAGGGAGTTTCATTGCTTTGATTGATAGTGTCCGTATGACATTCTATATTAAGCTACCTTTCTCCCCTGAAAGGACATGGTTAGTAGCGCCCGGTCTACTTCCCATGTTTCTTTCCGGTGGCTTACTTATAATGCTCTCTGCATTGATCATTATTTCATATCGACAGGGAGAATTTAAAGACCAATTTTCCATGTCTGCATTGGTAAAAAGTATTTTGCAGAAAGAACGGTTTTCTAAGACCCTCCAAGCAGCCTTACTCTGTTTGTATGTTTTAGTGCTTACTGGAAACATCCAATTTGGCATTTCAACGGCGCTTTATCTGGCCTTCTCTATGTTGTTATCACGCGCAGCTAAGTTCTACCAAATTGTACTGATTTCCATAACCTTCTCCGCAAGTATCACTTATGCCTTTGGCACACTTATGAAGATTCCACTTCCATGATTACCTCCATGATAGAAAATGTATTCTTATTGATTTCCAATCCCGTCATTATGTTTGGGATGTTTATGGGAGTCACTGGCGGCATTATAGTTGGCGCCTTACCGGGCCTGACCGCCACCATGGCCATCGCCATTTTAGTTGGTTTAACTTATGGGCTTTCCCCGGAACTTACTTTTGGAATCATTCTTTCTGTTTATGTAGGAGCTATTTACGGGGGATCGTTAAGCGCAATATTACTGAACATTCCTGGAACGGCCGCTGCTGCTTCGACGGCTCTTGATGGATACCCAATGGCCATGAAAGGAAAAGCAAATTATGCGATAGGTATAAGTCGCGTCGCTTCTTTTATTGGCACTTTATTTGGTTTGATCATTTTGCTAGCTATTGCACCTATATTAGCTAATATTTCTTTATTGATCAGATCAATCGACATGGCTTTGTTGGCTTTATTCGGCGTTCTCCTTGCCGGCTTCATTTCTTCTGAAGGCCTTAAAATTAAGGGGTGGATTTCAGCTTTTATCGGCATGTTAATTTCACTTACCGGAATTGATTTTCTGCATGGATACCCACGATTCACCTTTGACCAGCCCTTTTTAATGGGTGGTTTTGCATTTGCTCCGATTATGATTGGTGTGTTCGGCATCGCGCAAGTTATAGATAATATCAGCGCACCTAAAGCTAGAAGAGTTAAACAGATAGGTAGTATTTTTCCTGATTTTTTTGAAGTAGTAAAATATCTTCCTTTGAGTATCCGCTCTGGCGTCATCGGTACTGGCGTTGGCATTATTCCAGGCTCAGGAGAGGATATGGGTGGGTGGTTCTCGTATTTGGCTGCAAAATTTACTAGCAAGAACAAAGGTCAATTTGGTAAAGGCTCGATTGAAGGAGTTATTTCCTCAGAAACTGGGAACAATGCATCAATAGGTGGAGCACTTATACCTTTGCTAACGTTATCGTTACCTGGTAGCGCTCCGGCAGCGGTTTTACTTGGCGCAATCCTACATCAAGGAATCATACCAGGACCGATGCTGATGACGACGTCCCCGGATTTTTTACCTATGTTCGGTGGAATTCTATTTGTAGCCTGCTGCCTTCTCTTGGTATCCGGTATTATTGTGGCCAAGTACGTTGTTCAAGCGTTAGACATTCCAAGTCGAATATTAATGCCACTGGTTGCGGTTTTTTGCGTTGTTGGCTCATACGCCATTAACATTCGGATTTTTGATGTGTATGTGATGTTGGCATTCGGTCTTATTTTTTACGTTTTCCATAAGCAAAAATATCCAATGGCACCACTTGTACTCGGGGTTATCCTGGGTCCCGTTATCGATGAAAATTTTCGAAGAGCCTTTTGGATTAACGGAGACTTTATGTCGTTTTTTTCAAGACCGCTTCCGTTGGCACTTGGAAGCTTAATTTTTCTCATGATTTGGCTGCAAATAGGCTGGTTAAAAAAATGGTTTAAAAATAATTAGTAATGTCTGACAGCTGTCTTATGTGTTTGAGCAGATTAAATGCCACCCCTCAATAACTTTGGGCTATTGAGGGGTTAACAATGATAAATGATTAAGCGTCATTTAGCCTTCGCTTAAGTAATAGAACCCAGTCACTTTTTTGTTCTTCATCAGATAACACTATGGTTGTCTTGCCGCCTGTAATCGAAAGAGTAGGCTTCTCTCTTACAACCCCTGAAATGGGGTTTAACCACAGCTGTTCATATTCTCCTGAGGGCATTTCGATTGAAATATTATTTCGTTGAATTAGGTACCCAATAAAGTAGTTCTTGTTACTTGCTCCATAAAAAGAAGATGCTGGAAGAAGTTCGTCTTGAGCGCCATCAACTCCTTCGATAGTAATCGTTCGATCTACAATTACTGGCAATGGTGACAACTCCCAGATTGGCACATGCCTTTCTATAAAGTTCCTAGCTATACGTGTAATTTTCCAAAGTGATTCACGCACATAGAAGTTTTCGGTACTTAAGTCATTATGAGGCTGGTGAGCACCCGAATACCATTCGACACCTGCCCCTCCAGCTAAAAACGTTGGCCACAAAACGTGTCGACGTAATGATTCATGAGTCGGGTCATCTAAATCAACTTTTGCTCCGGTATACCATTTACCTATCTCATCCATCGTCAAAAGCCAAGGCGTTCTATTGACCCTTTTTCCAGATATCCCCCTCCATTTAATAATTTCTTGATATACTTGGTGGCGGTACTCGATCTGCAAGGAGATACCATCCAATGTACTATTCAATAAAGGTGTAAGAAGATGATCTTTGCTTTCAGAGCTTGAGTGAGTGTGAATTAGAACTGGGTGCTGATAAGGATCGTTTTCACTGAAGTATTTCGCCATAGCAATTCTTTGCCCATCGTCCTGTGCAATTGGCGTCCAGTCTTCAGGGCCATTTTCCTCGCCTAAGTTCCAAACTAATGCATTATGGTGAGAAAATCGCGCTATCAACTCTGCATAATATAGTTTTCGTAAATCTCCTACGTCACCACTATCTAGCAAAGTTTCATTTTCCGTTTCTTGAGTAACAACATGCAGCAATATACCTTTATCTTGCATATGTTTAAAAACAAGCTCCCACTGAGCTAGCTTGCTTACATCAAAGCGATCGAAAGTTTCATGGTCCAAAAATGGCCAAACGTCATTTCCATCACCCTTTATGTTCATAGTTAGAAAATATTGCGCATTTATTCCTTGATTAGCTAAATAATTAACGCTTCCTATTAACCCTTTTCCTTTGGGATGACTTGGATCCCCCCAAAGAGGGTCACCTTGCTCATAATCCTTAATATGTGAGGAAAAACTATGGAGGTCAGTTCCAATTTTTGCTTCGCCATCTCTGCTTTGTTCGGAAACTCTATAAGTTCCATCAAAACCTGAGTAGCCAAGTAAATTCTCAGGACTATTTGATCCTCCCTTCAGCCAGTATTTACCGGTATTCGGGAAGTAGAAATATCCATCTTTTTGAGAAAGTATTCCATTTTCTTCAAAAATCGACGAATGACTTTCTCCGGAAGCCACACTCAAATTGCCACTCTTATGAGCAATTAGCGTCAAGTTGGATTTGCTTTCATAAAAGCTCAGAATAGCTGCATTTTTACCTTTGTATAAATACGTCTTATATTGGTAGTTCCCTTTTAGTTGCGGAGTGAAATTAGTTCTCCAAATTTCCCCAGCATCTGCCGAAGTAACCGCTGAACTACCGTCTGCAGCAAAAAATCCTCTAACATTCCAGCTTTTTCCAGATTCATGACTAAACTCAGTCCAAACAACGTAATTAGTAAAAGGGTTCAGCGCATCGGTCTCGGAAACCATAGGACCGTCTATATCAATACTGAATGTTTTAAATTGCTCGGCAGACAGCTCGTTATCATTTTCATAGGGCATGTCATTTTTAGAATATTGACTACAACCAACTGAAGAAAGAATTATAAGAAACAAAAGTAGAACTCTAAGCATTCGAAACCTCAAAGTGAAAACGATTATAGTTGCCCTATGCGAATCCAAACTTATAATCAACTTCATAGCTGACACGAAAGAACTGGATGTCACAATAGTGTATACATTAAGATAAATTAGCGTATATGTTGCCTGTCGAAGACCAACATGTCAATATTGTTGGCTCACCTGCGGCGGTAAAGGTTATAGTCACTCTCACGTCACTATCCTATAAGAAACAGATGAGAATCAATGACTTAGTAATATTGTCTCTTTATCGTTGTATACAAACACATGTAAATATGTGTAAATTTGCCAGAGTGCCGGCCATTGTTAGGTTTCAGTTAAGATAAAAGAGGTAGTTAGATGGAAGAACAAGCAAGAACGAATACCATATCCCTTTCAGAGAAAGCTTATCAAACTATACGAGCTTTAATTTTGGGGAACGAATTTAGGGCCGGAGAGCAAATATTAGAAAAGGTCTTGGTTGAACGTCTGAGTATCAGTCGCACTCCTATTCGTGAGGCTTGCATTCAACTACAGAAGGAAGGGTTAATAGAAATAAGGCCTAGACGAGGTATTTATATAAAGCCTATATCTGCCGCTGACATGAATGAAATTTACGATATAATGTCTGCGCTAGAAGCTCAAGCTGCCAAGGTTTTAGCTAATAAAATATCTCAAAAGAAAATTACAAATAAGGAATTAGAAAAACTTGAGACACCCACTGTAAATATGGAGAAAGCATTAGAGACCAAGAACTTGAAAGCATGGGCCGAGGCAGATGAGGAGTTTCATCTTGCTCTTTTGGAGTTATGTGGAAATAAACGCTTAAAAGAAGCAGTATTAAAATACTGGGGGCAAGTACATAGAGTTCGTTATTTCACTTTAGAGTTGCGGGGGCAGCCAAGCGATTCGACAGATGATCATAGAGCATTACTTGATGCCATTCGCTCGGGAAACCCACGAAAAGCAGCCGACATACACGAACACCATCGTCAAAAGGCTAAACAAAACTTGCTTGATATTATCGAAAAATTTGAACGCATAACGGTTGCCAGTCCATTTTGTTAAATTTAACAGCCCACCCATGAGAATATACTTAGACCACCCGCGTGTACTAATCCAGACGAGACTAGATCGCCAACCACACTGAAGTAGCCCGTATCGGTTTAGATTTTATTTGTATTTCTTAGGTCAATATCACAATTATTTTTGCCGTCTCTCTATAATCTGCGAAATTATGTACCTCACTCCCCCTACCATTAGTGACTGTACCGCATAGTTCGGCGTAAGCAGTTGTTGGATTGGCGGGCTGAAGAGATACCCGGCGTGTCGAGAACGTACTTATGTCGATAGTAGGGGCTGCGATTGTCGTTCGAAACAGTTCGTGAAGATCCTCCCTAGTCAGGCACGAGGTGCATTGCGCCAAGGTTCACGTAGAGTTTCGCCTAGCAAGCGATAACTTATGGCACCTAAAGTCGCGTTCTGCCGACGCTTTAGCCCATATCTTTTTGGGCGTATTTATTAGTGAGCGCCCTTTAGAATTTGAAGGCTGCCCTGCTCCGGGGCACTTGGCGAGGGATGGCTTGACTCTGGTATCGAACAACACTCATATCGAGAAACTATCCCATTAGAAAACTCGGCACGCAGTCTTAATTAAAGTAAAAACCAAGACAAACGACGACGTAATGTTAGTGCTGTTTAGGTATGCGAAAAGCTGGCAGTTTTGTTACATAAGAGCCTAACTTCGGACCGAAGCGCTTAGTTGGCGTCTCGTGCACATTTTTGTTGGTCTGGGACGTAGAGGTTATTTCTGTGATCCGCAGAGTTCACGACAATACGGAACTGATGAGAACACAAATAACCTACTTTTGCAGTATTCCCCTGAACACCTCAGCCTCTCTCTACTGGATTGAAGCGATGTGGCGCAAAAACTGAAACAAGAGTAACAAAAGCGCTCGATTTACAAGCGCGAGCGAATATGCTTGATTAAATATTTCAATAACCGACTAATCCAAAAATCATTTAAAATGAAGGAATAAACTATCGACCTAATACCAGTTGCTCCTGTAATCCCCCGAATAATCCACAGCGGCTATCAGTAGAAAATTCCATTAAAATAGGATCAAGGAGTTTTCTAAG
>NZ_JXCJ01000002.1:0-54876 GCF_000832015.1 Gilvimarinus agarilyticus | reverse complement strand
ATTCAACCAGGCAAGCCCGCTCAGAATGCCTATGTTGAACGTTTTAACCGTACGGCCCGGCACGAGTGGCTCGATCTGCAAGGCTTTGCTAGCATTGAACACGCACAAGAGCTTGCGACTCAGTGATAATGGCAGTACAACAATAAGCGGCCGAATACCTCAATCGGAGGTGTCCCGCCACGGTGGCTACTACAGGCCGCATAACCCTCTACTTTTAACGGCGGTTTAAAAGTGGGGGGATTACACTCCACTGCGAGTAATCAATTTCACTTTCTAGCCTGTTAATTGGAGAAGCTGCGCTTTGCACGAAGAACCAGTGCCACGGTGATAGCGTAAATACAAAATAGCGTCGCAGTGAGTGTTTACACACTGAACATACAATTAGGATTGCGGACTGGCTTTGCTCGTAGATAACACCCCTCCCCGTACTGATCAATCTTTCTAGCTCCCTCACACGCCACCTTTTTACTCCCTGTTGTATGTTATTTGGAAGTGAGTGACTGAGCCCAAAGCTGGTTTGTATTGGGCATTTCACAAACATGGTGAATACAATTCTCGCCATTGACACGCCTGCCAAGTACCCTTAGGATATGCACTGATTCATTTTAATGTATACGTAAAGTGATCATTGTTGCTCAATAAGTATAACGTTTGAATTAATTGACGGTAGAAACATTAGATGGGAGCCATATGAAAAATCATAATAAGCTTAATAAATCATTACTCGCAAATACGATTTCCTTGCTTTTGGGTACAGCAGTAGTGATGCCCAGCACTGCTCAAGAGGTACAGGGTGATGCCCTAGCTGAAGTCGTCGTTACAGGTATTCGAGGAAGTTTACTCAGATCCATGGACATAAAACGCGATTCTGAAGGCGTAGTAGATGCCATCTCCGCGGAAGATATCGGCAAATTTCCGGCGACAAATTTAGCTGAATCACTTCAACGTATTCCGGGTGTTTCAATTGATCGCGTTAACGGGGAGGGGTCCCAAATAACCGTTCGTGGATTTGGGGCTGACTTTAATCAAGTCACTCTAAATGGACGAACAATGCCAACGGCAAATGTTCCAATTGTAGGGGCAGGTAATAGTGGAAATGCTTCAGGCGCTTCGGGCCGAGCATTTGATTTTTCTAACCTCTCCCCTGATGGCGTCCAAAAATTAGAAGTATTTAAAACAGGTAGAGCCGATATTTCTTCAGGTGGAATTGGTGCGACGGTCAATGTTGTTACAAATCGCCCCTTGAGTACGCCTGGGATTCAAGCCACTTTAAGCGCTAAAGCCATTCATGATACATCAGTCGATGGGGGAAGCAGCACCACTCCTGAGGTTGGAGGTTCATTTAGTTGGGCTAACGATGATAGTACTTTTGGTGTTAGTTTTTTTGGTAGCATGTCTAATCGTGATAGTTCCGCAGCAGGAGCTACATCTTCCTCTTGGAATGTTATTCCTTATTCTGAGTTCTTAGGGCTTACCACAGAGAGCACGCATATAGAAAATGCCCCTGCCGACCCAGGCCAATATGTCACACTACCTAGAGATAGTCGCTATCAATTTTCGGAATTTGAAAGAGAGCGTGCTAACGGTCAGTTAGTCTTACAATTTTCCCCTACTGACAAAATATCTTTGACCACAGATTATACCTATGCTGTAAATGAAGGAAAAGAGGAAAAAGTAGAGTTCAGTAATTGGTTTAATCGACCTTTTACAGAGGTTATTTTTGATGACAGTCCTGTTCCAACCGCAATTTACCTGAAAGAAAACGCTAGCAACAAAGGGGGAGCATTACCACAGATATTGAGAGCTACCAAAGATGAATTGAATTCATTAGGACTTAATATTGAATATAATGTGGATGAAACTCTCACGTTAACTTTCGATGGACATTCATCAGAAGCAGAGGTGACACCAAACACACCAATGGGTTATACGGAGACTAACGTAGGTCTGGACCATAAATATGGTATATCTGGTACAGACTCCGTATCTCATGCTGTTGACTATAGTGGTGATATTCCAATTCGAACAGTTGAAACATTGTCCGGTACTACTGTAATGCAGCCTGAAATCGTGGCTAGTCAAGTAGCCAATGGAATCCGTAAAGTCTCCCAGCTCAATGAAATAGATCAGTATGACTTTCGTGCTGACTGGGAGCTAGATGATGGGGCTACTTTAACGGTTGGCACAAATTACCGAAGTCAAACTAATACAGCTAATAGAAACAGCTATCAACAAATACTTGGGAATTGGGGGTCTGAGTTTCCTGGGGACGTAGAAGATCTAGCTCCAGGAGTACTTTCAACATTCTGTTTGTCGTGTAAATTCGACGGATATACCCTAGGAGGAGGAACAACTACTGTCGGCGGATCTCCAAATAGTGATGTTTACGCAATACGTGGCAATGCCGAAGATATTTTTTCGGCACTATCTCCTGCTTATGACGCTGGTTACTCTGGAGCCCCATCTCGATCTTTGACTACAACAGATAGCGCATTAGATATCATTGAAGAAGATGTAATGTCGACATTCATCCAACTGACGAATATGTTTGAAATCGGCGGTCTGAATGCCCACCTAAATATTGGCCTTAGATATGAGAAAACGGAGGTAACGGCGAGGACTGAGTCATCTCCTACATCGGCTATTATTTGGCAGGGAAACAATGATTTCGCAAGCGCTGCAGCTGCAGCCGGAACAGGCTATTCCTCAAACTCGTCATATGACAATGTACTTCCCAATATTGATCTTTCGGTTGATTTAACCGAAGAAATAAAAGTTCGAGCTTCTTACAGTAAGACCCTCGCGAGGGCCACTTACAACAACCTATATGCGAGTGATGAGGCTAACACACCATCCGGACCTACCGCATTAGGCAATATTGTAACAGGTTCCAAAGGTAATCCAGGGCTTCAACCGCTAGAATCAGATAATTATGATATATCGTTTGAATGGTACTTTGATGAAACTAGTTATGTCTCGGCTGGTTTATTCTCTAAGAGAGTACGAAATTTCGTGGGTCGAGAAACAATTAATGGTAGTTTATTTGGCTTACGCGATGCTACCTCAGGCGCTGCTGGGACACGTTCGGGAGCGGCGTTAGATATATTAGATAGCTTAGGTGTTTTAGCTAATGAAGACAATCTATTTGCCGCAACGGTTTATGTCGATCAATTAGGATCCATGGCTGACGCAAAGGCAATGTTTGTTAATAATCAGGGACCTGATGGTAATATTGATGAGGCGGAGTATGACCGATTAGAAGGTGGTTTTGAGGTGGTTGCAAACAGTAATGATCCACTGTTCAGTTTTGCACTGAKCCAGCCGATAAACAATGAAACAGCCGAAATAAATGGTATGGAACTACAGGCCCAGCATTTTTTCGGTGACACTGGTTTTGGCGTCGCTGGTAGTTATACCCTTGTTGACGGTGACGTAGAATATGATGTATCCGGTGCACCTGACGTATCACAATTTGCTCTACCAGGCTTAAGTGACACAGCAAACCTCACCATAATTTACGAAAATTATGATTTCTCAAGCCACCTTTCCTATAACTGGAGAGACGAGTTTCTTGCATCGTCGAATGATGGTAGTGGATTCAACAACCCTATTTTTATCGAGGAATACGGCCAATTAGACTTCAACATAAGTTACTCTATTAATGATAATTTTTCATTGTCTTTCGATGGAATTAACCTAACTGAAGAAGACTCTCGCTCGTTTTCTCGTTCGAATACAGACCTACATTTTCTGCGAGAAAACGCAGCACGTTATTACCTAGGAGCTAGATACAAGTTATAGCTGTTGGACCAATAAACCGCCTATTAAGGCGGTTTATTTTCTTCTATGAAAATTATCGAAGGTCTTTGTCATATAGAGAGTTTTAATGTAGGGATTAATTATTTGTAGGACTTGAAACCTGATTTTACTGATGCCCCGATGAACACAATGTTATTTTAAAATATGGTTCTCCGTGACAGCCCCATGAATAACAATAATGCATGGCAAGGGCTGTTTTAATATCATGTATCCGATGACAGCAGTGAAGTCAGGCGGCATTTACTACCTCATATGTGATTATTTCAGTAATTAGTTAAATCAATTTCTCGCGTGTTGTAAAAAATAATAAGAAGATTAACAGTTAATTCCTATTAGCTACTTATTCTAAACTCACTTTAAAGGATTCAGAAATGGAACCAGTTCAAAAAGTGGTCATTGCCGGTGGCGGTACAGCTGGATGGATTGCAGCCGCGACTTTGTCGAGTCAATTGGGAAGTTTGATTGATATCACCCTTGTTGAATCTGCGGAAATACCAACTGTTGGTGTTGGCGAGTCAACCATACCTACTCATAGAGCGTTTCATCGTCTTATTGGGATTGATGAGCAAGAGTTTATGCGAGAGACTCAGGCGACATTTAAACTAGGAATAGATTTTATCAACTGGGGAGATATAGGTGAACGCTACTTTCATGCCTTTGGTAAGATTGGTCGTTCAACTTGGATGGGTGACTTTCAGCACCTTTGGCAGCATGCTTATTTGTCTGGTCTATGCGGAGAATTTCACGATTATTCGTTTGAGTATCAAGCTGCAAAGGCCGGGAAATTTTCAACTAAAATCGACACAAGTATTAACTATGCATATCATTTAGATGCAAATTTATACTCATCCTTCCTAAAAAAATTTAGCCAACTTAGAGGAGTTGAAAGAATAGAAGGAACAATTGAAAAGGTAGAGCTAAACGACACAACGGGTTACATACGCCATCTTTTACTTAATAATGGAACAATAGTTTCAGGTGATTTGTTTATTGACTGTACGGGATTTAAGGGACTCTTAATTAACAAGGCATTAGGTGTGAATTTTGAAGATTGGTCACATTGGTTGCCTATGGATAGAGCTTGGTCGGTGCAAACTAGCGCTATACAAGATATTCCTCCATATACAAAATCAATTGCTCATGGAGCAGGATGGCAATGGAGAATACCTCTACAAAATAGAGTAGGAAATGGTTTAGTTTTTTGCAGTGAATACATCTCTGATGATGAGGCGCATCAATTACTTATGCGCAATCTAGAAGAAGATGCAACTTCAGAATCGAGATTTCATGAGTTTACTACCGGAAAAAGAGAAAAGATATGGAAAAAGAATTGTGTTTCTATCGGACTTTCTAGTGGATTCCTTGAGCCTCTAGAGTCTACTAGCATTCATCTTAGTCAAATTACAGCGATGCGTTTAGTGAAAATGTTTCCCTTCGGGGGTATGGACGCCTGCCTTCAAAAACAGTTTAATACTTATATTGACGGAGAATTTAATAGTGTAAAAGATTTTCTTATTTTACATTATAAGCTTACAAAACGGCCAGAGAGATTCTGGAAACAAGCTGCTGCCATGAAAATTCCTGATACGCTTAAACATAGGGTGGAGTTATACAAAAAAACATCAATTGCGATCAAAAACGACATGGATTTATTTGGAGTTGATTCGTGGAATCAAGTACTCCTAGGCCAAGGGTTGAAGATAGAGGGGTTTCACAAAATGGGGCAACTAGTACAAAAAGAACACTTACAAAAAGCATTCGATGATTTAAAGTCAAATATTGATCTCGCTGTTGATAGGCTGCCTCTACATTCACATTTTTTGCTTGATTATGAAATTATAAGTTCACGTTAAACGAAAATACATGATTCATATTAATACACTTAATCATATCATAATGTAGATAGACCTACCCTCTTCGCCCAAGTTACTCATGAAAAGTAGACACCCTGTATATTTATATTGACTCTATATGGAGGTGTACAAAATCACACGTAAAAAGCACCAGAACTACACTGAAGAATTTCGCAAAGAGGCCATTAAACGATCTGAGAAGTCAGGGGTCATTCAAGCCCAAATAGCCAAAGAGCTGGGCATCAGCGCTCAAAAGATCTTGAACTGGAAAAGGCAGTTCAACCGATTGTCGTATAAGCAGTTCAATTCCGTAGATGGCGTGGATTACTCGAAACAAGAAAGCGAAGAGCTTCGTAAACTCAAGCGCGAGAACAAACGCCTGAAAGAGGGGATGGAATTCTTAAAAAAGGTTTCGGCGTACTTCGCGAAAGACCAAGAGTGAAGTGCGCGCTAATCCTCGATCACGTGGGCCAATACAGCATCAGCTTGATGTGCGAGGTGCTGGGCGTTCATCGTTCTGGCTTCTGTCGCTGTCGATATGCTCCAGAAAGCAAGCGTGAGGCCCGCAAAGAACAGGTAACCTCATTGGTTAAAGATACCTTTGAAGCTGATTACGGCGCTCCTAGGATAGCGCAGGAGCTTAATGCGCTTGGCCACAAATGCTCCGTTAACTTCATCGTTAAAATTATGCAGGAGCAGGGCATAGAATGAGGAGCTTACAAGGATACGAACTGTATGGCTTAGTTACTATGTGACCTCGAACATATGATCAAATAATTTATCCTAGTCTATTGGCTATTCTTTACTTATATTGACTGTACCTGAAAATTTCCTGCGCCATGCTGAATGGTATTTTGTTATCCTTTGCTAAAATTCAAATTAATTTTTAAAAACAGATTGATGCCCATGAATAATATTCGTTGTTTTCTATATTTTCCGTTTTCGATATTGATTGCGTTGTTGTCCTGCCATACCCTCGCCGCCGCTGATAGCAGCGCCTTAGACTCGAGAGGTTGGCAAGTATTAGATGCCGAGGGCGTCCCAACGGCACGGCATGAGGCGTCGGCAGTGGCGTTTGGGGGTAAGCTTTACTTACTTGGCGGGCGACGTATCAACCCGACCGATGTATATGACCCAGCGACGAATCGGTGGGAGGCTAAAGCTAAACCACCCATAGAGATTCATCATTTTCAGGCGGTGACGTTGGGAGAAAAAATCTATTTGTTGGGAGCAATGACGGGTGGTTGGCCCAATGAAAAACCGTTATCCAAGGTGATGGCTTATGTGCCTACCGAGGACCGCTTTGAAGTGTTGCACGATATCCCGGCGGACCGTCAGCGAGGCGGTGCGGGTGTGGTGGTTTACAACAATAAAATCTATATCGTAGGCGGTATTATCAATGGCCATATGAATGGTTATGTCAATTGGCTTGATGAGTACGATCCACGTACAGGTGAGTGGCGTGTACTGCCCAACGCACCGCATAAACGTGATCATTTCTCGGCAGCAGTAATCGGCGATAAGCTATATGCGTTTGGCGGTCGACAGTCGAATCATGCGGTTGGTAATAACTTTGGTCCGTCACAGTTGTTTGGCGATATTTTTAATTTTTCGACAGGTAGATGGCTACCGACTGATGCCAGTATGGAGCTACCTACAGGGCGCTCTGGGTCGATGGTGATGACCTGGCGGGACCGATTGATAGTGGGCGGAGGCGAGAGTGATACTCAAGTCCCAGCTCACAATGATGTAGAGGCTCTTAACACCAATACCAGCTCCTGGAGCACGTGGCCTTCGCTCGCGCGGGGGCGTCACGGCACTGCCTTTGTGATTATCGATGGCTACGCTTACTTGGCGTCGGGCTGCGGTAAACGTGGCGGTGAACCAGAATTAAGCAGTATTGAGCGTTTTAAATTACCTCCATCAGATGACGCGGTGGCACGTGTTGGTACTGCTATTAAGCCTGTGTCCGAAACTGAGCCAGAGCAAAGCCAAAAGATGCAGTCAATGCAACATCACAGCATGACGCTGAGCTTTGAGGGCCCTGACACCAAAGAGAGTGCTAATGTAAACCCGTTTACCGATTATCGTCTTCTGGTTGAGTTTCGTTCCGGTGATAAGCGCCATTTAGTGCGGGGCTTTTATGCGGCCGATGGTAATGCGGCAAATACCGGCGCGAGTGCAGGTAATGTGTGGCAAGTGCGCTTTAGCCCAGAGACGACGGGTACGTGGGAATATAGTGCGAGCCTAAAGCAGGGCAGTAATATCGCGCTTGAGCGCGACCCGCTACTGGGTAAAAGTGTCGCGATTAGCTCGGAAAGTGGCCGCTTTGAGGTGCTTGAGTCAAACAAAAAGGCACCGGACTTTCGCGCTCCAGAGGCCGGCTTACTGCACACTCAAGATGGATACTTTACCTTTAAACAATCGGGTGATCATTGGCTGAAAGGTGGTACCAACAGCCCGGAAAACCTGTTGGCTTATGTCGATTTTGATAATACACGTAGATTAAATAACGAAGCTCGTAGCGGCGAGGCGGCGCCTGACAAAGCCATTCACAGCTACGGCCCCCACAAAAAAGACTGGCTTCCGGGTGACCCGACGTGGGGCGACGGTAAAGGCAAGGCAATTGTGGGGGCGATGAACTATTTAGCCTCGGAGGGCGTAAATGCGGCTTACTTTTTGACGTTAAATCTGAAGGGCGACGGAAAAGATGTGTGGCCCTACACTCAGCCCGATGAGTTTACGCGCTTTGATGTGAGTAAATTGGAGCAGTGGAATATCCTTTTTGAGCATATGCAAGCTAAAGGTATTCTGCTGCATATCGTGACGCAGGAGACTGAAAACGAGCTGTTGTTGGATAACGGCGATACTGGCCCGCTGCGGTCTTTATATTACAGTGAATTAATCGCCCGCTATGCACACAACCCCGGTTTGGTGTGGAACTTAGGCGAAGAGAACGGGCCGGTTCACTGGAGCCCCGAAGGTCAAAACGATGCCCAGCGGCGAGCAATGGCTGCATTTTTTAGTGCGAACGATCCTTATCAGCACCCAGTGTTTTTACACACCCACTCGCTTGCGGTTGAGAAAGACGAGGTTGTCGGGCCGCTGTTAGGGTTGCAAGCACTGAAAGGGCTGTCATTTCAGGTATCCAACCGCGCGACGGTAAACAGTGAGACGCGCAAGTGGCGCGAATTGTCTAACAGTGCTGGCGTGCCATGGGTTATTACTATGGATGAAATTGGCGAGTGGCACACTGGTGCTATACCCGATTCTTATGCCGGCACGCATACCAGCTTGCGACGCCACGCGCTATGGGGGCATTTGTTGGGCGGCGGGGCGGGTGTTGAATGGTATTTTGGCGCGCGCTTCCCATCAAATGATTTGTCGGTAGAGAATTTTCGTACACGTCACAATTTGTGGGCGCAAACACGGCACGCGCTGGACTTTTTTACCGCCTATTTGCCCTATTGGGAGATGATGCCGTGCACCAGCGGAGTTATTGATCGCAGCGACAGTTATTGTTTTGCTAAAGAGGGTGAGCTCTACTCGCTTTATTTGCCCGAGGGGCGTACCGGGGTGATAAAGCTTCCAGGGCCGCACCGCTATGAGTTAACGTGGTTTGATCCACAACACGGCGGCGGGTTACAGCTTGGCTCGGTGGAGTCTGTGCAAGGGTCTGATTTGGTCGAGGTAGGCTTGCCACCGGTGAATGATGGGCGTGATTGGGTGTTGCTTGTTGAGGAGCTGTAGAGTACTTAATAGAACTGACTAATTCTCAGATTTTTGTTCTATATATTGTGAAATATCAAAGCTAAGCTTTGGAAGCCAATAGAAATACTATGTGAGGTTGTAATCCCCCCAACTTAAAAGAAATAAATTAGAATTATTGGGGGGATTACAATCTAGCTCCATGTTTTGGGCAGATATGCTTGGTTTCTTAGTCCTTTACACAGCCGATTATGAGGGCCTGTGATTTAGGTATCGCTTCAGGGTGTACTAATGGTACCAATAGCGGCGACAACACCGCCCCTTGGATCGTTGACAGTAGAGGTCATGCGTATACCGCTCGACGATTGATCGAAGCGAGTTTGGCGCTTGTCATACATCTCTCGAAAAAGACGACTTAGGTCATTCGGTTGACTATCGAGAATCTGCATGAAGGTTCCGTTGTCGTTGACATATGGGACCGCAAACTGATGGGCAAACATCAAAGAGCTAGTTGTAGAGCTAAATACGATCACACCTTCGGAACCTCGCAATCCAAAATTTCGATCTGCAAAGTAAAGCCCGCCCCAAATTACATCATCTGGGTCGTTGGCTCCAAAAGAATTACGGCTTCTGATCTGAATTTTGGGTGAGTCTAGATCGCCAGTCGAATAGTCAGACATGAAGTTTTTCATTTCCCCATGTTCCATGTGAAGATTTCCGGAACTTTTGTTCCAGTTTTTTACTTCGAGCATGTCATCTGTATCATTGTAAATAACGCCAAGAATTTTCTTTGGGTTTTGTAGAAACAAGTACAATAAAACGGCAGCAAGAACGATAATTATGACAGTGATTGCAGTTTTCATGCCAAGAGAAGTGATACCGGTACGCGTTGCTTGAAGTAGAGTTTGACCTCCGCGCCATGCATTCCATGTCAGTTTTCCCCAAGCAGTTCCCACTGTAAACAACGAGCTTGCAACCGTTTCTACGGCTAATTGCCCAGGTGTCGTAGCGTTTGCCATTGATTCAAGTCGTTTGCTCAGCGTAAAAACATAGTCGTAGACTTTCTGCCCTTCATAGCTCCTAATAATGTCGTAGTTATTTCTGGTGACGCTGACATTGGGCTCAATCTCGATATCTTCTTGTGCTAGAATTTGATTAATTAGCGTATCGTTTTCTTTATCTATGATTTTATGCCCAGAATCAGAACTTAATTGGTCAAGCTCTGATATAGCAGCCTCCAACATTACCGCCCTCAGCTTTTTCAGTCGGTCGCTTTCGCTCATTGCTTCATTTGAAAGAATGGCGATCAAATCAAGATTCCAACGTTGATTTAAACGACCTGTAATATCTAGGCAAACATCTTTGGGGGTTTGGTTTTGATGATCTATTAATTGCATTTCAGGTCCCTCATAAAGATACATTTGAAAATAGATTGGATTAAAGGTGTAATGCTCAACATTACCGAGAAACAGCTTCAGGCTTATAAGCTGAATTAGCTATTACATTGGATTACACTACTCCTAATCTCAATGTAGTGGTCTAATAAAACCTAACTCATAAAGAGATCTCGATCGGCCTGACTCTGGGGCACTTTCCGCCTTGGGATGCTCACAACCCGGGGGGCATCCCAAGGGTGAGCGGGCCACTCACCCTTGATCTACAACATGTAATCCCCCGAATAATCCACAGCGGCTATCAGTAGAAAATTCCATTAAAATAGGATCAAGGAGTTTTCTAAGGGAACGTCATGTTACAGCGATGGGCGATACTGGCAATATTGAAGCAGAATGAGAACGGAGTGTCCGTTCCGGATTTATGCCGTGAGCACGGCCCGGTTCTACAAGTGGCGGTCTAAGTTCGGCGGTATGGACGCGTCGATGATGAAGCGTCTCAAGGAGCTAGAGTACGAGAATCGCCGGCTCAAGAAGATGTACGCCGAAGAGCGCCTTAAGGCCGAGCTACGACCGGAAGCCCTTGAGGGAAAGCTGTAAAGCCATCTCAACGTAAAGAGATGGCGCAACGCGTGATCGAGAGGCACGGCATCAGTATTCGACTTGCCTGTGTCACTTATGGCATCAGTGAGAGCTGTTACCGCTATCGACCAAAGCTCGGCGGTGAGAATGCGTTAATAGCTGACTGGTTGTTGCGTTTAACGGAGACCTACAAGCGGTGGGGCTGTGTTTTCTGTACCTTCGCAATGTGAAGGGTTATGGCTGGAATCACAAACGCGTGTATCGTATCTATCGTGATCTGGAGCTTAATTTACGCATTAAGCCTAGACGCATGATTAAGCGTGACAAGCCTGATGCGCTGAGCCTTCCTACCGCCATCAACCACGTGTGGTCCATGGATTTCATGTCGGACAGCCTGAGCGATGGCAGGAGCTTGCGCACATTCAATGTAATTGACGATTATAATCGTGAGTGCCTGACGATTGATGTTGACTTATCAATGCCGTCGCTTCGAGTGATTCGGGCGTTGGAGCAAGTGATGGAGTGGCGAGGAAAGCCCGCTGCTCTGCGCTGTGATAATGGGTCAGAGTATATTTCTGGGGCTGTGGTTAACTGGGCTAATCAACATCAGATTACACTGCTTATATTCAACCAGGCAAGCCCGCTCAGAATGCCTATGTTGAACGTTTTAACCGTACGGCCCGGCACGAGTGGCTCGATCTGCAAGGCTTTGCTAGCATCGAACACGCACAAGAGCTTGCGACTCAGTGACAATGGCAGTACAACAATAAGCGGCCGAATACCTCAATCGGAGGTGTCCCGCCACGGTGGCTACTACAGGCCGCATAACCCTCTACTTTTAACGGCGGTTTAAAATGGGGGGATTACAAGAGGCTCTTTTAATATTTGTCCTATTTTTTAACTCTTTGAAATATAATAAGTTATTCTATTGTGTTGAGTGAATAAAAGACCTCCGATGGGTCTCATTAAACAAAATGGCTTCTTTTTAACAGTGATAAGATGCACAAAAAGATGTCTTAATGCATTGAATTTGATAAAGATTTGGCGAAATAATGGATAAAAAGAGGCGTAAATTCATGTTGTATAACCGAAATTCTGTCTAATACACTGTTATATTGCCAAAATGGTTTAGAGCTTAATTATAACTAATGCACATTAGTATAGAGGGATAACATCATGGAAGATTTAGGTTTTGTATTTGAGCTGATTGGAGTGTCAATGGGGATTTCTGGTTTTACTTTAGCCATTATAACAATGAAAAAGGTGGATAAACTCAAAGAAACTAAAGTTTTAAACTCTGATTACAAGTCCAGTTAATTATCTATTTGGTATTTGTTTCACGGCAATATAACAAGTCCTTAAAGCAGGACAAAAAAACAGTTGGTTTTTGCTAGTGCCTCGCTTATTTTAACCAACTATCTTTTGCCTCTTAATGAGGTGTTAAGCGGCTTGGCGCATATCTGTCGTAACCTTGGCGTACTGCTGTCGTAGCTAAATTAAAGGCTTCTAACGATGATTGATTTCCACTAATCATCAATAGGAGCTAAAGAATGGATCAGATGATAAATACAAAGTTAATTAAAAAACTTCGCAATGAACGTGCATGGTCGCAAGAACAGCTTTCCTCTGTCTCAGGACTTAGCCTTCGTACTGTCCAAAGAATAGAAAATGAGGGGCGCTGTTCTCAAGAATCGAAAAAGGCCTTGGCCTCAGCATTTGAAATCAAAGCCTTCGAACTTGATATAGACCAGGTATCAGTCAATTCAATAGCAGCTAACGAGCGAGGTCGAAAATTCGGATTTGCGGGTGCATTTATAGGTCTGCTTGGTGCATATACTGGTATAACAATGGCCCTTGTTTCAGGTAGCATTAATTTCTCTGATGCGGGGCTTTACTACGGAAGTATTGGTGCATTTTGTGGTGTTTGTTGCGCCGTTATTGGCACCCTTTCGAACAAGTATCGAGCAGGCACCGCTTAACAATCCGCGGMAGAGCGACAGCCAACGCTACGCACCTTTTGTGTTACTCGCTGCGCTCAAACATTAACACAAAATGCGCTCCGCGCTGGCTGCGCCTGCGCTGGGCGTTAGCCGTATGGGTCAAGTATGTTAGATATCTTATGGGAAAGGCATAAAAGCATATGGAGTTGGTACATGAGGCCATTGTTTGGTTTTGTGCTATTTTATGGCGCATGGTTAAACGATTGGTTTGTTCTTATGGTCGGTTTTATTGGTCTCTCAACTAGTTGGTTTTGGTTCCCTAAGCCCAAAATGATCAGCCCTTTAGTTGAAGAATTTATTAATATTGAACGTAGTTTCCTCACGCCACCATGGCACAAGGCTAAAGTTGGATCACTTGTAGCAGTATTAATGTTTGTTGTCATTTCCATTTTTATCTTTTGGTATCGCTGGTTAGAGTTGGGCTTAGTGTTAATGTGCGTTGGCGGTTTAGCCAAATCATTTTGGAGTTTTAAGGTTGCAGGGAGGTCTGGTTATATAGCCGCATTTTTTGGGTTTTTCTGGGCTGGTATGTCTATTTTAATTTATATGTTGTATTCATACAGCTAACAAGCGACTGAGGTTCAACCCGTAGCTAAAAATATTTAATACGCCCACTCCTGACCATTACGAATCATAGCGTTTATGATGGTCAAGAACCTCCTCATGGCTGCTGTTAAAGCTACCTTTTTATGTTTCCCTTGTTTTACTAAGTGCTTGTAGAAACTTCCAATCACTGAGTTGCATTGCGTGGCGCTCAAGGTGGCCATATACAATGTGGTCATCACATTATTCGTGCCTCCTAGTATTCGTCGCTTGCCTTGTGATTTTCCGCTGTCGCGATTGATAGGGGCCAGCCCAGCGAGGGCGGATATCTGTTTGTGATTAAGTGTACCTAGTTCGGGCATTTCACTTAGTAGTGTCCTAATTAAAGCGTTACCTACATCAGGAATGCTTTCAAGCAGCTCTTTTCTTTCCTGCCATTCCGGCTCACCTTCTATCGCTTTAGCGAGTTTTTCCTCGGCCCACTCAATATCTTTATTAAGCGATTTTATAATCCGAATACATGAACGAGAGGCCACCTTACCCATGACCTTTGCACGATTTGTCTCTTGCGTACGCATGGCGATAGGTTGCCTTCGTCTTGTCACCAAGTCTTTGATTAATTGAAGGTTGGACTTCCCAGACTTTGCTAGACACTCAAAAAAGTTAAAATGTAACTCAAATAGAGGGTCATATGAGCAAGGGAAAACGATACACACAGCAGTTTAAAGAAGAGGCTGTTAAGCAGGTAGTCGAGCGAGGCTATTCTGTTGCCGAGGTCGCGGAGCGACTCGGTATTTGCACCAAAACCTTATACCACTGGAAGGCCTCCATGCATGGCACCCCCCAGCAGATCAAATCATCGGACGACCAGACTGAAATCGCTCGTCTTAAAGCTGAGTTGATGCGTGTCACGGAGGAACGCGATATTCTAAAAAAGGCCGTTGTAGATTCAACCTGTCAAGGCAACACCAAACGTTGTCACAGCTGACCAGGCACCCACAGCCGCCGCAGTACCCATCCCGGCCCCTTTGGTTCCATCGAGCACTGTGCTGATCGTGGTATGGGCTGTCTCAATTTTATCGACAATCTCTGCCCGGCGTTCCATCATGGCCTCAGGCTCAGGCATATTCACATCCATTTGTATATCACGGTATGCCTTCCTGAGAAGATCTGCCCCTTTTTCTGTTAGCTCAACAATTTCCAGAATGTATTCGCCTGATTGCTCCGTTAGCTGAGAGTTGAGAGTTGAGATTGATCTGACTATTTGCCGCACTGGTAGTCTTTACGTTTTCATCGTATGTTTTTTGGTAGACCTCCTGGGCATCTTTAAAGTTTCCATACTGGCCGAGGGTTGTTGTTTGTAAGGTGTAGTGCGTAGTGGTCTTGGCCCCTTTTTGGGTGGCGCTCCAAGCTCTGCTAGCCCATGATTTCTTGTTAGTCATCCAATCTCCTTATGGCGCTGTTTATTTGTCTGTTCTCCTGGTAACGGGCTTGGTGATTTTGGCCACATCCACCGCCTGACTGACGTCTAGGTTCGCATGAGCATGATTTTTCCACACATTGTGGCGTCACTCACCCCAGTCAAATCCTTATCAGCCGCGATACCTCACCGGCTTCCTCCTCGGAGACACCGGCTTGATCTGCGTAATCCTGCCAATGCTCCACAGCATCGATAACGGCTTCAGCACATTCAATAATTTCGTGTTTCCGCAGCCCCAATAACCGCGTTAGCTTCAAGGCCTCGGTAGGGCGAGGTGGCTCAAGGGAATACCCAAAACCAGCCAAGTGATATGCACCTCTATCGAAGGTAGGAACCATGTCGTATGCCGGTGACAACCGGTAACCCTGGCCATCGTTTATAAGGGAGAAATTCCGCTCGTGATCGTCGGTGTTGTGAATCGCCCGGTTAAACAGCATGACCTTGACGAGCTGTTGACAGTCATAGGTAAATCGAGTGGAGTAGAGTTGCAATAAACCGTGAATGTCATCGTATCGAAAGGCCTGGCCGGGATCGGCCAAGGTTTCTGGCTCCTTGAGCAGGCCATTTGCGGTGATTAGATGATGCCTATGGCCATCCTTTGTTACATCGAAACGGTTTAACAGTAAGACCTCGCGACCGTTGATGCCAGGCTTAACCGTACCGTCGAAACAATCAATGCCTGCGGCTTTGGCCATGCGTAAACATGCCAGCTCTACGCGAGCATTGTTGTAGCTGTCCGAATGACGGTTGAACTTGGCAAGGTATGTCCCGTTTTGATCGTAGACTAGGGCTTTGGGACGAGCCCCGCCCACGCCTGAGCCGTGGTTAGCGAGATGCAGCAGGCTCATTTCGTTAAGTGTGGCCGTATCTACTGAAAGATTATCCACATCCTGGGCCGCTTGCTCAGCCAGTGCGAGCATGTCAATAGAGCTGCCGCTCTCAAAGACACCAGGCTCCCCCTTAGGAACGATGTTCACAGCGCCGATCACGCTGGGGCCAAGCAGAGAAAGGGTATCGATGACGCTATTGCTGTTTAGGCGCTTTTTGTCCCGGTACAGCGCCACTTTGTTGAGCACCGAGCGTCCCCAGCGATCTGGTAAGTAGTCATCGAGCACAGCCGGTAGCCCTTTGACTCTCTCCCACTGGTATTCGAGGGTATCCAGTGGCATGTTTGCCGGGTCGAGAGCGATAGCGTGAGGGTGCTCCAAGTACTCGCTTCTGTATCGCACCCCCACAACATCCACACGGTTGGCTTCCTCAATCACCCCCAGTTCAGCGGCCACTACGGACCCAGTGGTAGGAAGATCTATGTAGAGGTCATAGCGCTTAATCATCGAACAGACTCGGCTTCAGCTCAAATAGCTTGGTAAACTGGGATTCCAGCTTTAGGACTTGAGCAGCCCCATAGTACTTGGAGAGACTTACGCTCAGGTCACCAGCCTCCATGCGCTGTAGCGTGGAGTGGCCAACGTCGATACGACGGGCGAATTCGCGCAGCGTGTCACCGGGAAAGCGGGTTTTGCGAGCTTTGCGTAACCGGTCGCCAAGGTCGGGGAGGTATCCCTGCTTTGTGCTCATATATGAATATTTTCAGCGTTAGTTTGCATATTATACCCATATATGAGTATTTTTAAAGCTAAATCTTTGGCTTAAGTACTGCGCCCGAGCTGATCCAGCAGTTTGTGCATCGTAGCGACAGGTATCCACAAATAATTAGGGTCACCCTCTGTCTCAACGCACATAAAACCAAAAGTCTCGTAGAACCTTCTTACTTTAGCGTCCTTCGCATTTACAAAGACGCCGACGATTGGGGCGGATATTTCGGCTGACTTCTTGGCCTTCATCAGTGCGTCGATCAATAAGTAGGTACCCAAACAGTTGTTTTGGTACTTCTTGTCTACAGCTAGGCGAGCTAGAAGTAAGCCTGGCACATCTGTTGGGTAGGATCGGTATGCGCGAGTTGGGGGCGGCTTTACGGAGGTGATTACCACCATATAAAACCCCATGATTTCTGAGGGCGTTTCCGAATTGACCATGACCATAGTGCGTGAAATATGGTTTGAGGCGTTGCGCCTCGCGGTCCTTTGTAAGAAACCGTTTAATTCTGGTACACCGCAATCAAACTCATTGCGGTTATGCTGCTTATCTAGCTGCTCGATAATTCCTTGTGTCATATTCGCCCTCAAAATATTGGGCAGCAGCAGCTTTTAGGCGCTCATTAGGCTCAGGCGGGTTATCAAAGGCAGCAAAGAAGCTATCCGCCCCCTCCATAGATAACTGAATCGTCTGTGCCTCACTAATGATCTTGGACGCTTTTGTTCTAGCAGCCTCGATCAAAAATTGTGATATTGTTACACCCGAAAGCTCTGCCGCATTTCGTATTAAATCCTGAGTTGTTTGCGAAACACGAGCGACTAATCGTGTGCTCTTCGCCTCAGGGGCTTCAAGATTCCCACTTAATGTTTTCTTCATTGGTATTGCTCTCCTACCGACACTTTCACCGAGAAGACGATGATTCCGGTCGGTACTCCAGTTTTGTTGATGATTTCGCTGAAGGGACGTATGGAGAAGTACAGCCCCTTTGGCAGCGAGGTGCCACAATGGCACACATAATGCCAAATAGCAATGCTGTGTGCCATTATGGCACACAGCATTGCAGGAAATGAGGCGAACAAGCGGCAATTAACGGAAGACCAGCAGGCACTATTAACCTGGTTTGTGCTGAATAAGCTCGGTATTGCCACTAAGGCGGGGCGCGTTGATCGCGCCGATGATGATGCTTTGATTGTACTATTTGGCTCTGAAGCTCAGGTTTACCAGCGCCAGTATTTGCCATCGACGGCTGGAAATACTACCCGTTGGAGCCTTTAGGCAGGGGTGAGTTTGATTTTTACAGCTACCCACGTCGGCCCAACGCCAAGTATCGCAAGCCGTTGAGTTTTTTACTTAGTCGAACACTCGCGCCGAGTAACCGGATTGCTACCCGAACGCTTCAGTGGTCGGGCCAAGAGGGGGGGCGGTGTTACGCTTAAGTACGATGAACGACGTATTCAGTGCTCGAGCCGCCACCCGCAAGTGGATTACTCAAGCTACTTTATGGCAAGCCCAGACCCTATCCTTGCGCAAAGTGCAAAGGAGGCGTTGCTGCCTCTCTTGGCGGGGAAAAGTGACCGGGAAATTGCCAATGCTTTGCTAAAATTGCTGCAGTTTGGAGTGGCTTATGAGGTGGATCAGGAGCAGTCTGGCAAGGAGTCTTATATGGAGCCTGCTCAGGTACTATTCTACCCAGCGGCCGATTGCGAAGACAAAGAGGCCTTGTTTGCCCAGCTGTTCAGGTTGTTTTCAAACGCGCCATTACAAGCAATAGCCAACACGTTGTGGCCGCTATTGCATTTGATAGAGCCGCCAGATCCAGCTCAATCATTGATAATGGAGACTATACAGTTGCGGACCCAACCTATATCGGCGCCAAGGTAGGGCAGGTAATGCCTTGGTGCCAAAGATATTTGGCGAGTATTGGCTGTGAGGTAGCTTGGGGTAGTCGTTTGACTGGGGAGGTGGCTGTGTATTCTTGGCCCAACTCTGGCGTTGTTTTCTGTAGTTTAACTCGATTTTAAGTTCCCACGGCTACAATCCATACGTCCTAAGGACGTATGGATTGTAGCCTAGGCGTGTTTTAAAGTCAACCCTTCGCTACTGGTATGATTTATAAGGGTTTTGTAGGCGAGGCGTACTGAAAGCAGCTGGATTATTTAAAAAATTTCTTGACGACCTATATAGCTTCTGCTATATGTCCTTAGGACATATAGCAGAAGCTAAGTGATAGAATGCAACCTTTAAAAGCACTCACATTATCCATTGGAAATATTGAAACGCCGGTAATAACCAAATACCAGCTGGGGCTGCTAGTGCACCGCTTATATTGTCAGAAGAAGTATGACGGTGAGCCGGTTAACTTGCATAAGCCTTATGCCGATAGTGCGGATTTTAATAAATATTTGAAGCAGCTGTTGGGTGAGGGTGTGCTGAGCCAGCGGCGGGATTTGCCCAGTGGCGTTTACACTTTGCTGGGGAGTACCCGGTGGGAGGCGGAAGACGCAACCTGCACGATTGACCCATTTTGTTATCTCTCGCATTTAAGCGCTATGTCATACCACGGCATAACAGACAGAATTCCCATTAAGTTATTTGTCTCATCCCCTGGTTCGATAGATTGGAAGGCGTATGCGCAGGAGCGTATGCGTAAAGATTTAAAAGAGGGGTTCGATTTCTATATTGAAGGTGGAATGCCCAGGCTGCAACGCATTGGTTTTAAAAAAGTGGGCCGGGTGGATGTCCACTGTTTTAATTCGGTTCATCACGGGGCATATAAAAACGTTAAAAATAGAACGCTTAGAGTCTCCACCATTGGTCGAACCTTCCTGGACATGCTTCGCAATCCAGAGCTGTGTGGTGGAATAAACCATGTGCTGGATGTTTTTGAAGAGTACGGCAAGCGCTATTTGCGGTTGATTACGGATGAAATTGATACGAACGGTAAAAAAATTGACAAGGTTCGCGCTGGCTACATTCTTGATGAACGCTTGCAGATAAAAAATGATGTGATTGATGGTTGGTCGAAGTTCGCGCAACGAGGCGGTTCGCGCAAACTTGACGCCAGCGCTGAGTATAAGCCCGAGTGGTCCGATAAATGGTGTTTGTCACTGAATGTATTTGAGTAATGGAGATAGCCTTTGACTGTGAAAGAGCATGATATCGGCGCGTGGGTGGCAGAGGCTGAGAGCGAATCAAACCAAGAATTTAGGGAGGCCGTTCATACCATACTTGCCGCTATAGCCTCGGAGCCTAAGCTTCGGGCGAGTATGGTGCTGAAAGGCGGCATTCTACTGGCAATACGCTACAACAGCCACCGATTCACCAAAGACATTGACCTGTCAACGGCTCAGACACTTGGGCAGGGGTTTTCAAAAGACGAGGTGGTTAAAAGCCTTAACGATAGCCTGGCGGTAATGGTGGAAACGCTGGATTACGACCTGGACTGCATTGTTCAAGGCGCTAAGGTTCAGCCGAAAGGTGAGAATGTTACCTTTCCATCTATTAAAATTAAGGTGGGCTATGCTTACAAGGGTTCAAACAAACACAAAAAATTAGTCGCTAATCAATCTCCTACCGCTATATCAATTGACTACAGCCTGAATGAGGCCACGCCCAATATCGATACCTTGAGGCTTGTGCAAGGTGATGAGTTGAACGTCTATTCGCTAACGGATTTGATTGCAGAAAAATATCGCTCTTTGCTGCAGCAAATAAAAAGAAACCGAAACAGACGGCAGGACATATTTGATTTGTATTTAGTGTTAACAACGCTTGCCGATATTGATCGAATTGAAAAGGCTAAAATCAAAGCCAGTTTAATTGAAAAATCCCGAGCGAGAGGTATTGAGCCCACGTTAGACTCTATGAACAACCCTGAAATTAAAACACGGGCGGGGCGAGATTACGAAACGCTGACAGATGAAGTTGAAGGGGATCTGCCCGATTTTGAAGAATCTTTTAAGTCAGTATTAGAGTTTTACCGCTCATTACCCTGGTAAAGATTTACTGAATCAACTGTAAGGGAACTGTTGGTACAATGTCTGTGTAGAGAGTTTCTTCCATTCGATGAAAGTAGAAGTGATTATCGGCGAGCCGTTACCAGGCAGAAAATTGATGCGGCAGCGGGGTGTTCGAATATATTGAAGTGACTATGCTCGAGCGCGGCGCCACAGTGCTTTAGGGTTTGTTAGTCTGAAGTTTTTAAGCAACAAAACCTCCCTAAGTCGAGTGTCTAATTTGGCTGGTAGGGAACATTTTCGAGTGGTTCTCTCATATTTAGAGCGAATATTGAGCATAGAAACCCAAAGAGGTATAGTGCAAACATGAATATGCAAGCCGCACTGATTGGAATGACAAGCATTATGGTAGTGACCTTTACGGTTATTGGCCTTACCTACTGCTACGCTGAGCGCCTTGGGGCGTGGTATGATCGACGAAGCAAAAAAAGAGGCTAAGTTTCAACCTCAACAGAAGGCGCACAGTGACTCACTTGTAGTAGCTCAGACTTGATCTGACAGTTACCCGTTTTTCATCCGGTGTCTGTCAGTTTAGATCTGAGCTAAATTTTTCTCGGCCCAGATCATTTTCCCATCAAGTAATGTATCCATCGGCGTTCTGCCACAGCACATTTTACCCTGATGCGTTCGTTGATTATTGTAGTATTCTATCCAATCGTCCAGATCTTTTTGAAGCTCCTCTAAGGTGCTGTAGAGTTTCTTGCGGAACGTCACCTGATAAAACTCGKTTAAAATCGTTTTATGGAAGCGYTCGCAGATCCCATTTGTTTGTGGTGACATGGCTTTGGTCTTTGTGTGTTCAACGTCATTAATCGCCAGGTAGAGTTGGTAGTCATGCTGATCGACGCGGCCACAGAACTCTGTTCCCCGGYCTGTGAGTATTCGCAACATGGGTAGATCATGAGCCTCAAAGAATGGCAAAACCTTATCATTGAGCGTGTCAGCAGCGGTAATTGGTGTCTTCGTCGTATAGAGTTTGCAGAAGGCAATTTTGCTGTAAGTATCAATGAATGTCTGCTGGTAAATACGGCCCACACCCTTGAGATTGCCCACATAAAACGTGTCCTGAGAGCCCAGATAACCTGGATGGGCTGTCTCAATTTCACCACAGGCCTCGTCGTCATTTTTCTTCTTCTCCAGAGCGGAAACCTGCGCATCGCTTAGGATAATMCCCTCMCTCTCGACCTTGGCCTCAAGGGCCGCCAGCCGCTTTTTAAAGTTCTCCAAGTTATGCCGTACCCAGATAGAGCGGACTCCGCTGCCAGATACGAAAATTCCCACCTTGCGTAATTCATTGCTCGTGCGATGCTGACCGTGAGCTGGTTGTTCCACGGCATACTCTACAACAGCTTGTTCTGTTGCCTCATCCACGCGATTTTTCGGGTTGGGAGTTCGACGGCTTTTGTTGATCAGGTTATCGATTCCGCCGTCTTCCACGAGCTCCTGATAGCGATAGAAGGTATCGCGCGATACCCCCATTACCTTACAAGCTTTGGATACGTTACCAAGTTCTTCCGCCAGATTGAGCAAGCCTGCCTTGTGTTTGATGATAGGATTGTTAGTATGGATCATGAGAGTTACCTTTTGTTTTGATTTAAGATTCGACACCTTTATCAAAACGGGTAACTCTCTCTTTTTCAAGAAGAAATGTCAGATCAGGTCTAAACTTCTACAACTCACTTTACGGTTTCCTTTATCTCACGCGATCGAACACCCGAGAAATTGATCCGCGAGGCCAACGCCCTAGGGGTTACTCCAGAGCAGCTCATCAAACGCTACATCGCTGCCGGACTTGCCACCACAAACACTGACTCGGGGCCAGCCATTCCCTGTCACTCTTTAGAAGACTTTCTCGTCCAAAACGGCGTCCTCAAGCCTCGCTAAACCCGCTGAAGTCAGTCTTGTACGCCTCTAAGAAGCTGAATGATCGCCTTCGATAATCGCAAACCTCGCCCCCCGCCTCCAAGCACACTGCAAATCATGATCACCGCACGAACGTCCACCCGTTTAGGGCGGTTGGATGCACCTTTACCCCCTAGTTTGGTGCACGCGGGCAGGGCGCCCGCCGGGGTTTGCGCCGCGCGGCGATTAGGTGTAAATTTGTGCCAAACGACCCACGATAATATGGGCTCACCCGTACCAAAGGAACTGGGCAAATGGTGCACCACACCCCCGCAGAATCGGCCTTTTTCGCCGCCGTCGCGCCGCGCCGTGAACGGCTGTTCCGGCCTGTCGAGCCGACCACGACCCCGTTCCCCATCCAGTCGGTTCAAATCGACTGGGATCGTCTCATCGCTAAACGGCCTGTCTTACTCAAGACCCTCGACGCCATGCCCTCGTACCTGCTCAAGCCCGAGGTGCTGCGGCTGCTCGCCGCCGAGACGCACCCGCGCGACCGGCTGATCCTGGATCTCATGTGGACCACCGGGGCCCGTGTGTCAGAAGTGCTGGCTCTGACCCCAAGCGCCTTTGTGGACGACGGCTTCGATTATGGTGTGGTCCTCAAAACCCTCAAGCAGCGACCCGGACGCCCCTCAAAGCGCGCCCTGCAACGCTCCGCCAAGCGCTATGTCCCCATCCTGGATCTCGACCTTCAGTCGCGGATTCAGAGCTATCTGTGGTTGGGGCAGTTCAGGAAGGATCAGCGGGTCTTTCCGATCTGCCGCCAGACGGTCAATCGGCACATCCACAGGTTGGTCGAGAGGGTAGGGGGCGCGCCGTTTCCGATCAGTGCCCACACCTTCCGCCACTCATTTGCGATTCACCTTTTATTGCACGGGCGGCCGCTCAAGGTCGTGAGCCAGCTGCTCGGGCACCGGAGCGTGGACGCCACCGAGATCTACACCAACGTGCTGACCTTCGATGGGGTGCATTTTTTGGACGGGGTGGCTTTTCATTGATCGTTAGGCCTATGTAGATCCAACGATATCGAAAGCTCCCCAATAAAGGATAGAGGTGCGATATCCGCACCCAGATACAGCCATGAACGAGAAAGTTAGCGTGGTAAACGAGCCTCATTCGAATAATATTATGGACCACCCTGTGGTGACTTGGGCTATTTCGGCGTTGATCCTGTACTCCGTGCTGTGTTTTTCGCTGAGTACTCTGCCAAATCTGGGGAAGTCTTTGACAACTTTCCTTCAGTATTCCGAGATTTTCATTGTGGTTCTTTTTACCCTGGAATATACCGTGAGAATCTATGTGTCACAACACAAGCTCAAATTCATCTTCAGTTTCTACGGTCTCATTGACCTGGTTGCCATATTGCCTTTTTACCTTGCTTTCTCCGTGGATCTACAAACGTTAAGGGTGTTACGGCTTTTGCGGTTAACGCGTTTATTGAAGCTTATTCGTTACAACGCGGCCCTCAAACGTTTCTCCATGGCACTGTATCTGGCGAAAGAAGAGTTAATTCTGTTCACGGCAGCCAGCCTCACCATGTTGTATCTCTCCGCTGTTGGTATTTACCACTTTGAGCATGCAGTGCAGCCGGAGATCTTTCGATCTATTTTCGATTGTTTGTGGTGGGCAGTATGTACATTAACCACAGTGGGGTATGGGGATGTGTATCCCGTCACGACGGGAGGCCGATTCTTCACATTCATCGTCCTGACAATTGGTTTGGGGCTAATATCAGTGCCTACTGGTATTGTTGCTTCTGCTTTATCGACAGTGAGACAGAACCAGGCCTAAGTAATCAAAACGGGTTTTTGAACAATCGATGGAAACTCAGGGAAGTAATAGAGATTTTCTGATGCTGAACTACCTATGGAGAATAAAGAAATGACATCGTTTATTTCAGAATAATGCTCATTGACGTCATCGTTGCATGAGTACTGATGTCACATCTAGCGACTCGCAGTCTTCTGAGTACGTGACGCAAAAACAATATTTACATGGGTTCAAGCCCGGTAAAGTACTTGGAACAAGGAGTATGTAGAGTATGGAGTTATTGAGCAAAATAGCCAGAATTCGTGCCGATCGAGTCGAGAAACTCCGATTTACAGGAGAAAGCTTGTATTCCACGCAGCTTAAAGAGCTGCTCGGTGATCTTGAGCCTGCTCAGATACCTAGAGGTGAGCGAGTCCGCCGACAGCTGATGACTCGTTCGCTACTGTTATCTGAAGGCATGTCACCCAAGGCTTACAAGGAAGCTCGTGAGTGTGCGTCGCGATTCGGCATAGAGTCCAGTGTAGAAATTTATCAAGCAGCTGGCTCTGAAAACGCGGCCATGCACTTCTGTGCCGAGCCGGTCCTACTGGAAGTTCAGGGACGATTGCTTGCCTTGCTCGACGATGAGAGTTTACGTGGGGTCATGGGGCATGAGCTGGGCCATTATTTGGCTCATGGTGTCGCCAACCCCGAGTGCGAAATCTCCCTCGCTGCCAAGCACATCCTATACTCTGAAACGGCCCCTGACTCCTTGGTCGAAGTAGCTCGTCGCTTGAGCATGTCTGCCGAGCTCACCGCAGATAGATTTGGTTTATTGGGATGCGGCAGCCTGGATGGCGCTCTCAGGCTGAGTATGGCGGTCGTCACCGGCCTGCCTTCCAACGAGCTTAACTGGGATACGGATGCTTATTTAGAGCAGTCTAAAGCGCTGATCGATTACATGCGCAAGGAAGGTGAAACTGCCGAAGGCACGAGCCATCCCGAGCATGGTCTGCGCGCTTGGGCGCAATGGCTGTTTAGTGAAACCGACGTTTACCGCGAACTCACCGGTCTTGGACCTGGCACTCGCACATTGGAAGATATCGATCGTGAAATCCTGGAAGTTTTAGGCACGCCTCACATCGAGCTCGACGATGCGCAGACTTTTGAAGAACCGCTTCCTGAAGTGCAGGAATGCGCGCTAGCGGCCTGCGTGCTGGTAGCCCACGCCGATGGTGAAGTCCATGAAACTGAAATCGAAGCCATCGAACGCGTCTTCGAACACCTCGTACCACATTGGCGAGAACTTCTCGACCATGAGACAGCCTATCATCGCTTTCAGGAGCTGGCGCCGATGCTTTATGTGGCTGGACCTAGAGCCCAGCGCAGCGTGTTCATGCTGCTATTCCATGTAGTAGCCGCGGATGGCGAAGTCGCCACAGTCGAGCTGGCCGAGATACTAAAAATTGGTAACGCGCTGGGCTGTTCTTTGCTGTTTCACCAGCTGCTCGTAGGTATGCTGGGCAAAGACCCGGTCAACGCCGCCGACCAGATCGCGATTCGAGAATCGATTCCCTTAGCAGCGGAGGCCAAGCAGGTTGACCACGCCCTTCAGGTGTTTTTTAAACGAATTCAAAGGCGAGGCGGGGGTGAAGTGACTGCCCGACGATTATTCCGTCTCACTGGGGAGTCCCGCTTTACCGAAAAAATTCGACGTAACTTACACCGCGCCGCTTCCCATGCCGGTGTTGACATAGAACCAGTGCTGACGGAAGACCTCGATGGGCAACATCGATTGGTAAGCCGGAAACCATTCAAGAACCCTATAACTGCCAAGCCTTCTGAGACTCCCGGTGAAGCCACACAGCGGCTATTGCACACTATATCCAAGCTACGGGAGAAGCTGGTCTCGGGGGATGGGCGCAGCCCCTCTGTACGTTTGCGCGAGATCCGCCGCGGACGTAATTTTGATTGCTATCAACTAGAAGGAATTTCGCTCGGTTTGGCAGAGCGTGTAATTGAGTTGGTTCGTGGCGAAGCAGAAGCTGTGCTGGTCAAAGCAGAAGATGCTTTAGGCCATGAAACCACCGCACGCTGTCAGCGCCAGCTAATAGACCTGCTTCGCGAACACAACAGCCGGATGGAGGAAACCGGTGCTGACGAGCTGTATCTGGGAACAACCTTTGTATCCGCTGTACTGAACCGTTACCTGTTACGAGCCCCTCTCATTCTCTACAACGTCGCCCTGATTCGAACGGCCTCCAGTATCAGTCTGAGTACACCACGCGAAGACAGTGCTCTCGCCAATCAGGCCTTACTGCAAACTATGGCGCGGTTATCTGGTAAATCCTGGACAGAAGCGCTTGCCGCACAGGCCGACGACGCGGCCCGTGAAGGACAGAAGGCAATGCTCGATTTTTTGCAACATCAGGGATTTAAGGTGATCGGGACGCTTGGCGAACTGCAACCGCTGCGTAACCGTAACTCCGAGTTCGAGAATTGGGTCGATGACCGTATTGAACTGGAAAGCTGCGCAGTGCTTGGCTTATTCCCTCAGTCTCGTTCGGACTTATTACACGACTATGATGGCCTGTTGGAACAGCTCAGCACAAAGGCATCCGCCGCGCCGTTGCTATCCAGCGCAGTCAATCTGTTGCCGAGTGAACTGAAAAACTTAGTAGCCGACGGCGACACTGTGCCACTGGAGGATTCGGAAACTCCCAAGTCTCTGCCAAACCTTCCAATCATTCAGGCAGATCCTGTTCAGCGACAGGTGATGGAGGCTGCTCGATCAACTCCTGCGATGGTCATTGATGGCCCGCCGGGAACCGGCAAAAGTCAGGTGATTGTCAATCTGATTGGAGACGCCCTGTTGCAGGGGAAAAAAGTTGCCGTAGTCTGTGAAAAGCGTGCTGCTCTTGATGTCGTAGTCAATCGAAAGCAGGCCGAAGGACTGCGCCACCTACTCGCGCTGGTGCATGATGTCAAAGACGATCGCAAAGAGCTGTATGCACAAATCGTTGAGCGCATTGAAAACAACGAACTTTCTACGACAGCTATCAATGAACCTCTAACCGACGTTATCGCTCAGCTGAACAGGGCGGAAAAGCCGCTGGCCGAGTTGCGCGCACCGCTTCGCCTTGAACAGGCGGGTTTAACACTGGGGCAAGCCGTCACCTTGATGAGCGGTCTTGATTTCGTGTCGGTAGCGGCTCCGGCTACTTTATGCCAAGTTCCCAGAAGTACCATCGAAACTCTGTCCTCGCAGTTTGAGGAATTAAAACCATATGCTCGGTTCTGGGCAAATGGTAGTGTCTGGAACAGGCCAAAAGAATCTACTGACAGGAGCAGTTTTGCGGATGCCAGCGACTCGGATCGCCAAGCTTTTCAGACCGACTTCGATAGGGCGGTCGTGGCGCGCGAGGCCTTTGACGCTGCCTTGCAGGCTAAAGGGCTTCCTTTAGACTCCAGCATCCTCAAGCAGATTTTGGCCTTGCGCAACCAGCTGCTTCCCTTTTTGGAGCTACAAGCGGAGACCGATAGAGCGCAGCAGGAACAAAACCAGGTGCTTTTCAGCTTGCTCCTGACACATGGGACTAAGTCGCTGAATGATTTTGAACACGCAACACAGCAACTTGAGCAAAATTTACTCGCGGCGGGGCTGGATTCTGAGCGAGCCACACTGCAAAAATTGGTGCAAGCTCGCCCCGTATTATTGGAGCTAAAGTCTTTAACAGAGCGTGATGACGCGGAGCTTCGGGCTGTGTCATCCTGGCTTCACAGCGACGATGCGAAAAAGCTTACTGACGCACACCTGCAGTGCGTGTCGTTATGGCAGCAGGCCAAAGGCTCTCTCGAGCAGCATCAAAACCGTGCTAAATGGAAAGATTCTGAAGCCTTCACGAGTGCTTATGACCGTATCAGACAGTCAGTAGGACGTTGGCAACGCTTTTTGAGTCCGGGTTGGTGGTCTGCGCGAAGTGTGTTCCGTTCTCAATTGCAATTGCACTGGAGTGAAAGTGACACCGTAAATCTATCACCGGCTTTTTTGGCCCGCTTCGAAAACTTTCGACAATCAGCGAAATGCTGGCAGTCATTGGATGAACTCCTGCATACCGCTGGTTTGAAGGATCACCCGGATACCGTTGATGAGGCGAGAAGCGTCCTGAGTGCAATCGATAAAGGTCGGGCGTTGGCCCGTGATATTACCGCTGCAGAGGAAAAGATTCAGCCTTTCGCACTGTGGCCAATTCCCGCAGCACCGGAAGCTTGGCGTGCCTGGGGTGAACGTATCGATACACTGCTACAGGTTCTGCCTGCCTTGGCGACGCTAACGCAGACGCGCAAAACGCTTAATACGCAAGCTCCTGAGTTGCAGCTTCCTGAAACAGCAACAGCTCTGCCTGCTTTCAAGCCGCGTACGTCGGCTATGATTGGGTTGCTGAAACAACGTGATACCTTGCAATTGTTGCAAGCCTGGCCGTCAGATAACAAGTCCAACACCGCATTACCTGAGCTAGTCCAATCTGCGCAGCAGCTGAATACAATTTGCAAAACCTATGCGTCGCTTCGAGCCGCGCTGGAGCCACTACAGCCAAGTTTTCCCTGGTTATCGATTGGAAGCAGTCTGCGCCGGTTACGTGATATGCAAAGGCATTGGAGTAATGATTTCGATGACTTGGTTAAAGCTGACCAAAGGCTAGCACAATGTGTGGATCAGTGGGCTGAGTCACCTGAATTACTTACATTACTGGCTTCGTTGGAAGACAGCGAACAACTGTCTTGGGAGGTTCAGGTTACCGGTCTATGGGCCAGAGAGGTGGCGAATCAGTTGCTGCAGTCGCAGCCACAGTTGAGTGCCACTAGCCGCCTAATGAGCGATCAAGAGAAGGAACTGGCCGCGCATTTTCGTTCCCTGCAAGGCGCTTCACATACACACGTCGGCAGAGCGGTAATAGCATCCCAAAATGACAACCATTGGTACCGCGAACCACCTGCAGAAAAAGGAGCGAGACGCAGTACCATCCAGTCGGTCAAGGAAGCCATGCTGAAAGAAGCACGCAAACAGCGCCGTATCATGCCGCTGCGTAGTTTTGTTCGGCAATATGTAGACAAGGGGTTGCTGGATGCGATGCCGGTTTGGTTGTTATCGCCGGAAACCATGGCACAGCTCTTTCCCCGGGAGCCGGTATTTGACCTCGTGATCATTGACGAAGCCTCACAGTGCACTGTAGAGACCGGACTGCCAGTTCTCATGCGAGCGAAACAAGTAGTGATCGCCGGTGATGAACACCAGATGCCTCCGAGCAACTATTTCAAAGCTAGCGCCGACAGCGATAACGAGCAGGAAGAAGAACGGGAAATACCAACGGATGTCATGGACGCCGAATCTCTGTTGGTACTGGCACGTGATCGTTGCTTCCATCAAAGGCTGGCATGGCACTACCGTTGCCAATACGAGGAATTGATTGCCTTTTCCAATCATGCAATTTACCAAGGCGATCTACGCAGCATTCCGGCCACCCAAAGCCGTCAGGCTCCCGCAGCGATCTCGTGGCATAAAGTCGAAAACGCAAGCTACGAGGAGGGCACAAACCCGAAAGAAGCCGCTGCTGTTGTTGAACTTATGTATCAGCTACTTTGTGATAACCCTGCATCGTCAATCGGTATTATCACCTTCAACTTGAAACAGCGACGTGCCATTCTCGACGAGATCGACACCCGCATGGCGGAAGATGACTCCTTTGCCAAGGTTGTTCAGAAAGCAATCACGACCGAACAGATGGATCAGCGTCCGTTTGTCAAGAATCTGGAGAATGTTCAGGGGGACGAACGTGATCAGATCATCTTCTCCCTAGGTCACGCCCCTCGTCAACGTCGACGTAAAGATGGCAAAGGTGATTGGTACGTGCCAGCACGTTTTGGCCCCCTAGGCCAGAGAGGCGGCGAGCGGCGCCTGAATGTCGCGGCTTCCCGAGCCAAGCAAGGGATCCATATCGTATCCTCCTTTGAACCCAGTATGCTTTCTGTCGCGAACGCAAAAAACAATGGTCCCCGCCTGTTCAAAGGGTTTCTCGAATACTGCCAGCGCATGGCCGACGGTCGTCGCAGCGAAGCCGAACGTGTGCTCGACGTACTGCGTGGTAACCGTCTCAGTAGCCGCACAGGGGTCGAACTTCCGAATCCTCATTACGTACCGTTGAAGGTCCAGCTTCTCTTGGAACTTGAAGCAATGGGTTATGCTGTTGAACTAGATGTGGGTGACTCTGATTTTCGTGTGCATGTGGCGATTATCGACCCACGCGATAGCGGGCAGTATGCTGTTGGGTTAATGTGTGAGGAAGGTAGTAGCGTTTTCGATCCGTTTGAGGCTCATGTACATATCCCGGCTGTATTAAACTTGCGCGGGTGGGATTTAGTGCAAATCAATGCGGTCGATTGGGGGCTTCGGAAAAAAGCCGTTCTTGCTCAAGTTATCGAGTTAGTAGGCAGACCGAAGAAAAGTAAGGTTTGATTAAGAATAGGTAGCGGGGAACTCCAGGTTAAAAAGCTTCCTTACTCATAATTCATTTCAAGTCGTAAACATAATTCATCCTTTGTTTATGGCTTAACAAATAATTATTACTAGTGAAGTTCCGCTGTCGATCCAAAGCGGACCTATAGTAATTAACAATCAAGGACAACTACCATGTACCTAGCCGAGCTTACCATTACCAATTTTAGATCATTTGGCCCTGACGGTATCACGGTTAAATTGCGGGAAGGGTTAACAGCTCTTGTGGGTGAAAATGACTCTGGCAAGTCTGCAGTAATTGATGCACTGAGATTTCTCCTCGGAACAACCGATCAAGAATGGCTTCGATTTAGTGATGATGACTTCCACAAGGCACCTGCGGGTGTTTCTGAATCAAGTGATATTACAATATCAGGTACATTCAAAAAATTAGCAATCGGCGATAAATCAGGATTTGCAGAATACTTAACCTATGGACTTCGACAGGGGGATGAACCAGTCCTTCACCTAACATTAACAGCAAAGCGCATGGGAACTAGGGCTGGAAGACCATATATCGCCACAAGCCTTCGATCTGGTAAGAATGGAGAGGGGCCAAATCTGGATCACAACTGCCGCCTATTGCTCGCAGCTACATATCTAAGGCCGCTTCGCGATGCTGAGCGAGAACTTTCGTCTGGGCGTAATTCTAGGCTTTCGATGGTGTTAAATTCACTTGGTGGTGTAGAAGTGGGCGATTTGTTTGATGCCGCAAGCGCTGACCTTTCTTCATTTGGTGCCGATGACATTAAAAAGCTGGGTTTGCTAGGGCTAGGTGATTTCTTCAACAAGCTTATCGAAAGCCATAGTCATATTAAGAAGGGAAAATTAAAAGTTAATAGCCATCTAGAAGGCTTGCAGCTTCATGGGGATTCACTAACGAGCTCGATATCGGTTAGTCAGAATGGTTCGGACTCTCAGAGGCTTAGACAACTTCTAGAGAAGCTAACTCTTAATCTGAATAATGCGCCTGGGCGAATGGGGTTGGGGTCAAATAACATCCTTTTTATTGCATGTGAATTGATCCTTCAAGCAGATGATCAAGATAATTTCCCGTTATTGCTAATAGAGGAGCCTGAGGCACACGTGCATGCACAGCGACAACTTAGGCTAATACAGTACCTTCAGAAAATAGTTGACTCGCGAGGTGATAAAGCAAACAAACCACAGATAATAATCACAACTCATAGTCCCAACCTAGCTTCTGAAATTGATCTCAATAATTTAGTTATTCTTCGGTCCGGTAAGGCTTTTTCTACCGCTGATGGTGAGACTGAGCTTGAGTCAAATGATTATAAATTTCTCGCGCGTTTTTTAGATGTAACCAAAGCCAATCTGTTTTTCGCTCGTGGTGTCATGATTGTAGAGGGCGATGCGGAAAATATTTTGATGCCTACCTTGGCAAAGTGCATTAGGAAAGATTTTACGGAACATGGAGTTTCTATGGTCAATGTCGGAGGAGTTGGACTGCGACGATACGCCAAAATTTTCATGAGAAATAATCCCGATCAAGATGGAATTCAGTCTACGCCGGTTGCTTGTGTCACCGACTTGGACGTTATGCCGAACTGTGGCCCTTATATTGTTAAGAACATGGTAGACGAGAGTGATTGGCCGCCTACTGAAGGGAAAGGGGCAAGAAAATGGCGCGTGAAGCGAGATTTTGAGCCCAAGGATAAAGAATTAAACAAGTATAAGGAAAATATTATATCCAAAGCCAATGGGCAGTGCGTCAAGTCATTTGTAGCTGATGAATGGACGTTAGAATTTGATCTTGCATTTGCAAACGACAATGCTTTGGCTGAAGAGGTCTATGTTGCCGCTCAATTAGCGATATGGGATGAGAATGATAATTTTTCTGAAAAAACACTCGAAGAAAAATTTGAAAAAGCCAAGATGAGTTACGTTGCAATCACAGAGGAAGCTAGAATACTTGCAGAAGATAAAAATTGGAGTACAAATGAAGTTTTAGCCTGCAAAGTCTATGCAATGTATGTCACAGGCACTAAAGCTTCAAAGTCCATCGCGGCTCAGTATTTGTGTGGAATTATCTTGGATAAGGTGAAGTCTGATAAATGCTATGATTTAAGGGCTAAACTCCCAGGCTACCTTGTTGATGCAATAGACTTCGTTACATCGAGTCTTAATCCCGCACCAGAGGGCGAGATTCGTGGAAGTTAATCTGCCAAAGATTACGGATGATGATATCGCTTGGGTGGTGAGTATATTAGGCCTGCCCGATGATGCCTTTTCTACGGAAAAAGATGGAGGCGCTAGAGAGCGAATACTCAAGTCCGTGGGTGAAACATTGGATGTGTCGGCTTGCCCTGGCAGCGGTAAAACAACGTTGCTTGTTGCAAAGCTGGCGATACTAGCTCGTAACTGGCCGTATCGGCGTAAAGGCATGTGTGTTTTATCGCATACGAATGTAGCGAAAGAAGAAATTGAAAAGCGCCTAGGGGGAACGGAGGTCGGCCAAGCGCTTCTGTCATATCCACATTACATTGGGACTATCCATGGGTTTGTTAATGAATTTTTGGCTCTCCCTTGGTTGAGATCAAAGGGGTTTCCCATAAAAGTTATTGATTCCGAAATCGCATATAGTTGGCGCTGGGATAAATTATACCCGTGGACTAGGGAAAACGCAGAAAAAGCTCGTGTGTCTAAATCTGTGATAAAGGCTACTAATAGTCAACTCTCTATTGGTCAAGTACCTTGGGGGAAAGGCGTGCTGGGTATAGAGACAAAACCATATCTGAACATGTCAAATTCTTGTCGAGAATCTATCCAAAAATTCGGTATTCATACGCATGATGAAATGTTTATGTGGGCAAACGATCTTATCGACTGTTCATCTACCATAAAGCAGCATCTTCGAGATCGCTTTCCTCTAGTATTTCTCGACGAAGTTCAAGATAACAGCGAAGCTCAATCATCTATACTTCACCGGATATTCATGGAAGGCGATGGGGCAAGCTGCAGAATGCGATTCGGCGATAGTGATCAGGCAATATTTGATCATGCTGGTAAGGTAAACAGGGCAAAAACTGATAAATTTCCATTAGATGAAGCTAAGTATGACCTCCCAAATAGCCATCGCTTTGGTCAATCTATAGCACATTTAGCTTCTCCCCTATCGATAGGAAAAATGAGCTTGGCAGGCCAAGGGCCCAAATTCGGTGAATCAAAAGATACCGCTCACGCTATATTCCTCGTTGACGAGGCTAGCACTGGGGCCGTGTTAAAAGCCTACGGGCAGTATCTGCTCTCAGTATTTGATGAAGAACAAGCGTTGTTGGATCAATTGACTTTTACTGCTGTTGGGGGCGTGCACCGTGATAAAGAGGGCGCAGAAAAATATAGGCCCCACAATGTGTCTCACTACTGTGCTGAATACGATCCAGATATAACTAACAAAGATCCAAAACCAAAAACATTTTTGCAATATGTAAAAGCTGGTCATCGGTCGGGAGGCCAGTTTGCACTGGAAGGAACTGGAGGCGAATCATTCACTGCAGTAGAGCGTATTGCTATCGGAATCATTAATTTTTCCAAAGAAATGTCACCTCAATTCAATCCTAGGCCAAGAAAAAGAAATCATCGGTTTATTTTGGAGTCTCTGAAGGATGACAGTGCGAATTACGAGAAATATCTTAAGCTTGTTAGTTATTTTGCGGTTGACCGAAAATTCCCTTCGGAGGCCGATTGGAGTACTACATGGAGAGGTATTTTAATTGATATTGTTACATCGTTATCTAGCATTACTCCACGGAATGATCATGCTTTTTTACATTATCAACAACAGGCGGGGCTGGCTGAGAATCATAAGAATACCCAAAGCAATACTCAGGTGGTGGAGGGCGGCGGAAGGAAAGCGACTATTCGCTTAGGATCAATTCATTCTGTAAAAGGTGAAACGCATACCGCGACTTTGGTGTTAGACACTTATAATATATCGCATCATTTGAAAATGATTTTTCCATGGATAAAAGGGAAACCCAAAAAGACAGTTTCCGATTCTGACGAAAAGCGATTAAAGCTACATTACGTTGCTATGACACGGCCCTCGCATTTGCTTTGTCTTGCAATTAAGAAAAGCACACTTGAAAAAGATGGGACGATAAATAAAAAGGCTATTGATGAATTAAAAAGTCACGGCTGGGGTAAAGTCGCTGTCGTGGATAAAGCTGGCAACTGTGAGTGGCTGTGATGCACCCAATGTCCGCTTTTGCCCGACAGTGGACTAACCTAGTCAGGTGGCTCTCCGATGATTAAAAGTAGTGAATGGATTTACATGCACAGAATTAACAAGGTTTCTAATTTTTTATCGGCAGATGTCATCCTCCGCATTCCGAGATAGATGCGTGACAACCTCTTTCGGCTTGTCCCACTCGAGCTTTTGCGTTAATTCTGCCATCCCCCCACGTTTGGCCTGAATACGCTTAGCGTATTGAGTTAGCATCGCCATGGATTTCCAGCGTCCGGATAGCATAATCTTTGCCGAATCAACATTTCCTTCGACCATCTCTTGCGCCGCGCCGACCCGGTTGGAATGCCCGGAGAAGACGGATGGTTCCAACCATAAACGACCGGCGGTGCGTTTAAAGCAACGGGACACCCCACGCTCTGACAGGCGATCGCCCATTTTGCCGCTGGAGTATATCCCCCGAAAGATCGCGCCCGAGCTCTGGCCGCTGCGACGCTGCCAACCCAGAAGCAAATCGGTGGTGTTGCGAGAGAGGTACAGATACGTGCCGTCACCGTCTTGGTCGGTTTTATGCCAATCGAGCTCCAGTAAGCTGGAGCCGTCCGAGTCGAGGCGCAAGTCCTCCCAATCGAAACGAACCAGCTCGGACTGACGGCAAAGCGTTTCAAAGCCGACGAAAAGTAGGGCGATATCCTGGCAGTCGCGGGCAATGGCAGGATCGAATAGCGAGAGGGCCTGCTCCAGGTGAACCACTCGCAGGCCTTCTGCTTGGCGCCGTTTATTTTTTACCATCTTTCGAATACGGCCCAGCCGGTTCTTAACCTTGAAAGAGGCGCGCGGGTCGTCCAGCTCGAGTGCGTGGGCCCAGGCCACCAAGCTGGACACCCGGCGATCGATGGCCGAGCGTTTGCGGCCTTCGGCCATCATGTAAGACAGATAGGCATCCACGACGTAGTCCTCAAAAGGCAACGGCGGGTAGTCCATACGAACGCAGTATTCGACGTACTGGCACAGATCGCTGTAGCGCGCGATTTCGGTGTTGTCGGAGACTGTGTCCAGCATGTCCATTGAGCGGCGATCGAAGCGTTCAAATAGCTCCCACGGCAGTACTTGCTGCAAGCTTTTGAGCAAACGGTCGCGATAACCAGCGATTTTTAATTGATGGGGCGTTTTACGCGGAATAATGGCTTGAGCGTCCAGCGTGCCATTCACTCGGTGGTCGGACCGCTGCCTCACATTCTTTTTACCCGCGGCGACCCGAGCGGTGTTTTTGTCGCGGCTCTCGACAGGGAATTCGCTCATTCAACGACTTCTCATGTGTGGTTGATTATTGATCACATAATGGCATTTTTATTTATATATGTCAAATAAGTACAATTATAGGACATATGTAATTAGACAAGAAACTTGCTCGAAATATGGCTCATATCGGGCTAAGCAAGGCAGTGCTAGGTCATTACTTCTCTAAGAAAGGCGAGCTTCTGATCCAAGGCACCTAATTCTTCCAAGGCCACGAGGCGATCGGCCTCAATCTTATTTTGTAGGAGCGAATGTCGGCGCACTTTATTTTTCATCGATTTCCAGGAAAGCCCAAGAGGATCTTGGCGCCATTTAATAATTTAATCGATATGGCCCAGGAAACATTGAACAAATCAGCTCCTTTCTGCGTAGTGATTTTGGCATGTAATGTGGCGAGCTCGCCCGTATTTACATCGAGCAGCTCTCTGAGCGCCGCCACCAATATCTGAAGAGCCGAAATTGGCCCACTGAACAAAGAGGTGACGCCCGCAGAGTCAGTGGCCCTCAGGGACTGAGCCTCAGCGCTAGCATTCAGAACTGCCAACAGCTTCTTACTAGCGAATCTAGCAACAGCATTATCATGGCTGTTACCGCGCCGACTAATCAAAGGCTTAAGATTATGCTTCTTCATAAACGCTAGGTGGTCGACACTGGCATACTGACGTCCCTGGTTGCCATTTAGGCTCACTACGCCTTTGGGCGGGCGCTGCTAGATCGCCATCAGCAAAGCATTAATCACCAAGTGGCGATCGATGTCCTTGTCCATTGCCCAGCCAACAATGCGGCGGAAGATCAAATCCAATAGGGAAGTGTAGTATGTACCATTCCCTGTGCATTGTTTAATATGGATGCAGAGTACTCATTTAAAATGCCATCACCCAGCTGTGAACCAACTATTGTTGAATTTGAGGCTGCATATAGCTCTGTGGATACTGATCCCTGTCCGGTGCCCTACTATGGGCCGCATGAAATCAATGTATCGCTTCATCCAGAAGGCCACCTAGGCGTGGATTGAATTTGGACAAATCAACACACGTTATCAGTAATGGGCAGTGTGAAATCACTGTCTTTTTGTGTCAGAACAGGTCTAAACTTCTACACCTCAATGGATCTTGATCGCCATAGATATACGAGACAAGCACATAAAGCCACAAATACCAGCCATCCAGTAGAACTGGTTGTTGTGGCATATCAACACTCGCACTCACTCCCATCGCCGCGATACTTTCGGCGGTTCAGCCCATGATCGCCTGCATTTCATAGTCTGTATGAGTCGTTATTCATTGCGTATCCGCCTCGTTAATTTCAAGCCTTAGTTTATTCTCCTTCATGGTAAGTCGAGGTTTTTTTTGTGACAGAGCCAAACACTGTCTTAATTGTCGCAGCGATACCTCAGGATAGTAACCACTGATGTTGTCGAGTGATTTATCACCCACAATCAGAAAATTGCCTTCTCTGCGCACTGCACTGCTCAACCATCTACCTCTTCCTGCAAGCATCATTTTTTTTAGTTGCTCGATACACTCATCCGGCGTCGTGGTCTCTGGAAAAATAGTTTCTCTATCAATCACCGTTCTATTATCTTTAATTCGCCTAGCCTGATCTTTTTCTGACTCTTCATGCGTTATTTCTGGCCTTTTCGATGGCTTCTGTCGGGGTTTAACCATGGGCCGTTGTTTAGTGTCGTGTGCTGATGGGACATCTTTACCGCTGCCCTGGCATCTAGGTAGATCCAGCTGAACTTGAGCTGATTCGCCGTTTTTGCTTGAGCTCTTGGTCGCACTTGAGTGCTGAACTCGATTCTTTGCAGCCGTATCTTTGGACTTAGGCTCCTGAATATTTTTATCTTTACCACCTGATCGCGGTGGCAACTTCTGACCCTCGTCCACGTTACTTGGCTGGTCTTCCTTCTTACTCACGGGCGCAGAGTCTTTGGGTTTTCCTTGCTTCTCGGGCTTCGATGCTTGGTTTATCTGCTTCTTATGGCTCTTCACGGCAGCAGAGACAATCGCTGTCAGCCCAGGCGATAAAACGACTCCTCTAGCGCCCTTCACATTTTGTATTTTGCGGCCCGGTATCATATGATCTTCCTCAACCCCCCCATCCTCATCAAGTCCGTTGATAAATGATTTTTCATCGTCTTTCGACAGCCCCGGAGCGTCCAGGCAACGCTTGATTCCTTTTGGGTACCATATCGCTGGACGCCCTTGAAGCATGAATAAATCGCCATCCATGCTTAGTTCAGCCTTATTGGTAATGACCGGCTCAATCACTAACTTTATGGCGGTCTTTGTGTGTTCAGAGCAGTTGGCGAGCTTTCGCTCTAGCCGGTCTACCGGTGAGAGTCCCTGGGTAGGACTGGAGGCGCCAGTTTCTGCACTGACCGTGGTGAGAATTCCAGTGGTCTTGTTCTTCTTAGCCGGGGCGCTGAACGCCTTGCCCGAATTAGCTTTGCCGGAATTGGGCTTACGAGGCTTCTTGGAGGCGCGGGTACCGGGTTTTGTAGCCGGGGAAAAAACATCACTAGACGCGGCATCATCACTTAATGCCACTGGCTCTTCGTCATCTTGGATCTGTTCCGTTAATACATCGTGATCTTTCTCGCCGTTACGGGGCTCACCGTGTGAATCTTCTGGCCCGGCCTGGTCTTGCTCTTGTCGGTCGGGCGCCTCACCGATAATGACACCCTCAACCGGTGGGGGTGGCTCGTTAGTGAAGACCAGATCTGATGACTCAAACCTCAAGCCCAATATTTTTACTTCTTCAGCGTCACCCCTAGGCTGTAATTCGGCTGGGCATATCTCCCAGTACCTATATTTTTCAGGGCTGCCGTTAGAGGTTACGTTATTGGGAATTGCAAAACCGCGCTCGATAAGAATATCTGCCAGGGTATCGGGGTCACGGGGAATGCCGGGTATTTGATCCGCTTCTAATAGTTCGTGCAGGTCTCCGATATTGCGCCACTGGATAAACACGCCATTTCGGAGGTTCCAAACCTTTGCTCCTCGCTCGTTAACCTTCCATTTGCCCGATTTCACGAGGCGACGGATAGCATCAAACACATAGCGCTCAACCAACACCCCGTAAGAGAACTCATCGACATCAAGACGGCTTTGCTTAAGATCCTGAGACACACTTATTCGATCAGCCTTGAGCATCAGCTTGGTCACCGGCTGATTTACGCCGGTACCAGCGATTGCTTCAAGCATGGCCTCTACAATCTCAGGTCCCGCATCGGATAAGTACTGTAGAGACTGCTGAGGAATGATTCTCTCAACCGCCAGCAGCGAGAATCGCTCATGCCGTTTATGCCGCCCCTCGCGCCAGCGAAGGTAATAGCGGTTGAGTTTGTTTTCGTCCGCCCACTCATAAAGGCTTCCCGAGTATGGGTTCCAAGTGGATGTGCCATCTTTATCCGTAACGGACACATCGGACAAGGGTTTACCCACATCGTGCATAATCCCGGCAAAACAGCTGGCCAAGCGCCAGCGCGGCTCATTGTTGCGCCGCTCACGAGGGCTCCCTTCCATTGAGTAAATGACAGACTCGGATATCTGAGCCACCCAAAACCCGACCTCCAGGCCGTGGCGAAACAGGCCACCTGCACCGCGATGATGGTGTGCCTCCGATGCGGGTAACAAATGTACAAACTCGGCGTAGCGCCTGATAACAGGCATTATCAACGATTCGTGTTCGTCCTTAGTAAAACCCAGCGCTATTCTGAGTTTTTGGATCAGCTCAGCCTGTGATTCCAAAAGCTTATCAAGATCCTCCACCGGAAAACCTTTAGCAGATGGCGGGTATCGCGGTATCTCTTCACCGAAATCCAGGCCAGGCCTTTGTGCTGCGCCTTTGGTAAACATGTTCTTTAGTGCATTTAACATCTTTTCAGGTCCTATCCTCATGTGGACATATGATCTCAGATATAAACCGCGTACTCGTCGATCAGAGGCAACCACTGCGCTTTGGGGTGACGTGTTTTCATGTGAACCTCCGTAGTATGAAAACTGGGAGGCTACTTGGCTAAATTCAGGTCGGGTAGTGGTTGGTTTGGCGCTTACCCACCTTCATGCTGGAGTAACCAATGTCTAATCCAAAAACAGACATATCTCACTTCAATTAATATCACCTGAAGACATCAATTATACTGGGGTAACTTGAGCTCAAACCGGAGAAGAGCGGCCAATTGGGACGCAAAACCCTGAAAAACACCTTATTGGCCCTAAAAAAACCAACAATAAGTCCCTATTGGGACTCCCGAGAGACTCTTCCAGAATGCAATGTTAGGTTTTAAAGAACCAACTAGATGTTGAGCGCGAATTAACTCTCCCGCTGACGGTGGTTACTTATTTATTTGGGTAAATTCAAATCTGCTGATCTTAATCTGTACTAGGTAAACAGCTACGCTTTTAACAAAATTAATCTGGTAAACAGCCCTACGTTACATAAAAATCTATACATGGTTTATGATGTTAAACAGACCACCTATTTACCAGATAGATAGTTATATGGTTAGTGGGGGTAGTTCATACCTAAGAGGGATGTGGATGAAAATTGACACAGAAACTGATGTCCTTGACCTACTTCAGCCAGGCTGCATCTCGGAACGGATGCTCATTGGTTCTGACCAGATAAAGCAAAACGGAGCCAGGTTTTGCGAGGAAATGACAAAGCGGCTTAACCTAGAAATATATCGAACTGCTCTTGAGGCGCAGAAGGCCGCAGACTGGTACTGGATGGAGAATCAGGCTGAGCGAGAGAACCCCGGCAGTGAAACCTGTTACATCGGCACAAGGGTCAAGCTAAATCGAGGATCGGTACAGCTAATGTGGTACAGAAACAGAACTGTGCCTGTAGATAAAGCCAAGCCATCAGGTCCACGCAAAGTAATGTCAACCTACATACAGACAAAGAGCTCCCGCAAAGCAGGCCCGCAACATTACGACATGAGAACGTTTAAAAACGAACCTGGTTGGGCCAAAGAAGTAATTGAGAAGGTCGAGGAAATTTATCGAAGAGTGAGAAAGCGGATCTACCGCCTTCAAGAATCAAAGAGGCACATCAAACAGTACCGCCTAATGCTTGAACAAGAACTTAATGAGCAAAAGTATCACGAGCAATAAAAAGAGATCAGTAAGCAGCCTTAAGGGCCGCACAGCACCCACAAGGGGGGGGCGACCGCCCTCACGCGCTCCGAGAAACTAAAACGCGACGACAGAACCTCACGGGCAGCTCAACGTGGCATCATGGAGCACACCTACTTCGAGAATCAATCTGATGCCCATCTGCGAACAATAGGTCTCGAGGATACAAAGCGCGAAGTGGTGCTAGGTTTGACGGTCATCGCTTGCGTTATTGCACTGACACTACTTAAAGACCCGCTAATACCAAGTACCGGTATTAACTGCACTCACACGACAAAGAAGCCCGTTCCGGAGTAACCATATCGACCGAGCAAAAAACGTATTTGCTTGGGCTTCAGGAAAAGCTCAAGAGGGAGCCCCACACATCAAACACCATCGACGTATACGTTGCCTCCACAAAGCATGTGCTCTGAAAGATCCGATAACACAAACATCCAAAGGAAGCTTACTTCGAGCGCCAATTTAAACGTCTAGGACAAGTGTTATCGGTCAAGATACGACCGGCCCTAATTGAAAAAAACGGCAAGTCGGTACTGGTCTACCCCGGATCCCGCGAAGAGGTAGTCGAGGACTGCTTGAGAAAGCTAACCGTAAACGGAAGTGGCGGCATGATCAACGGCCTGCTGGTGTTGAATTTACGCTCTACGAGCTGCGCAAGGAGCTTGAGCGAGTGGGTCACTCCAGTACCATCCCCGCCATCAAAGAAGCCCTACGGTAGTGTTCATTAATCTGTGTCATTTCCCTAAACTGTGTAAAACAGGAGATGACACAGTCCCGAAAAGACATCGATTTTGACCTCAACCAAGCCCTTGAGGACCTGAAGGCTGGCAAGCCCATGAACGGCAAGGACGGCTTTCTGACCCCGCTGATCAAGCAGCTCACTGAAGCGGCGCTCAAGGCCGAGCAAGAGCAGCACATCGCCGGTGATGAGCAGCCCGCAAGAACGGCTCACCTCCAAGACCGTCAAATCAGCCTCTGGGAGCTTTGAGCGCGATACCCCTAAAGGTCGTTCTGGCACCTTCGATCTCCAGTTCGTCAAGAAGAATCAGACCCATCTGACCGACGACCTAGAGCGCAAGATCATCGCTCTTTACGCCCACGGCAACAGCTATCAGAACATTCGCGAGCACCTGAAAGACTTCTACGATATCGACTTCTCCAATGGCACGCTCAATGCCGTTACCGACAAACTCCTCCCCAAGTTGGAGAGCTGGCGAGAGCGTGACCTGGACCCGGTGTACCTCATCGTCTGGCTCGATGCAATTCACTACAAAGTCCGGGAAAACGGCCGCTATGTCAGCAAGGCCACTTACACCATTTTAGCCCTGAACATTGAGGGCAAGAAAGAGCTGATCGGCTTGTACCTGTCGGACGCTGAGGGCGCTCATTACTGGCTCAGCGTGCTGACTGATCTGCAGAACTGAGGCGTCAAGGATATTCTGATCGCTTGTGTCGATGGCCTCACCGGCTTCCCGGAAGCCATTGAGACCAGTTACCCCGAAATCGAGGTCCAGCAGTGCATCATCCACCAGATCCGCAACTCAATGAAGTACGTGGCCTCGAAGAACCAGAAGGCCTTGATGGCCGACCTGAAAGCTGTTTATCGGGCTGTCACCAAGAACGCGGCGGAGACCGCTGGACGCCAAGTGGGGCAAGCAGTACCCGGTGGTTATCCGTTTCTGGCGCAAGAAGTGGGACAACCTATCTGTCTACTTCAAGTATCCGGAAGATGTCCGTAAAGCCATCTACACCACGAATGCTGTTGAAGCGGTGCACCGTCAGTTCCGTAAACTGACCAAAACCAAGGGCGGTTTCCCCAATGAGAACAGCCTTCTAAAACTGCTCTATGCTGGTATCCTCAGCGCTTCGGAAAGGTGGACCCACCCGGTGCAAAACTGGAACCTGACATTGTCGCAACTGGTGATTCACTTCGAAAACCGTATTGAGCCGTACCTGGATATTGAACCCAGCATCAGGCTACACTGGTAACCGGCGGGCAAACGTTCGCCATTGTCTGACACAGATTTTTGAACACCCTCAGCCCTACAGGTATGCCGGGGCAGCATTATCGAGTGCTACTCGTCGGACGACGAATCATTCATCAACTCCAGCCTATTTGGTTTTTTGTCTTTAACGAACAAACCAGAGCTGAAATCGAAGGGCCGCGAAAACGCCCGTTGTTATATTCAGTTCAACCCCTTAGTAAATAAATCGATCATGGCAATGACCTATCGTAGCTATGACTATCAGTTGGGCATGGAGATCAGTTCTCCGCTCGCAGGATACATCTACAAGCGGATGGTTCAGTGCTGGACACAAGCCAGCAAAAACAACCCCTACACCTTCAAGCTCATCAGCTTTCTTGAAAAGAGCCCTAGAGGGCTGACAGCACGTATGAGCGAGAATCTACGCGCTATCCGCACCGCCCTGGACGTACTCATAAAGCGCGATGTAATAGAAACCTACGGCGGGAGTAAGATCCTTCAAGGCAAGCAAAAAGTCATTAATGCAGAATACACCTTGTACCCCACCCCAACTCGTGAATAAGGTTGTAATCCGTCCAATAATCCAACCGCAGACAGAAGGATCTTAACGAACTCGAAGCAGTTTAGAATTAGTCCGGTCACCTTCTCGACCTAAGATCGTGGTCGCAGGCAGATAGGGGTGTAGTGGTCAACTAAAACTGGCCACCGTGTTATAAGTTTTTTGATACTCTTGCTCAGCCATTATGGGCGATAACCCATCCTTGTGCTGATGCGGGCGATAGCGATTGTAATAGCCGTTATATAATGCGACATTGCATTGCCCCCTTCGATGAATGAGTCGTAGCCTGATTTTGGCATCTACTCGCGTTTAAGGCTTCTAAAAAAGCGCTATGTCGGCGCATTATCCCAGTAATTTCCGCGTCGACTGAGATTTTGTCGAATGCCTGAGCGCCACAGCATCTGACGGCAGCTTTTGCTGGTGTATTGGCAACCTTGATCGCTGTGAAATAGCAGGCCTTTGGGTTTTCCTCGGCTTTCATAAGCCATTCTCAGTGCCTTTTTAGTCAGTTCACTGTCAGGGCTTTTTGATGTCGCAAAGCCCACAACCCGTCTACCGAACAAGTCGATAACCACCGCAAGATACATCCAGCCCGAGCGGCTCCAAACATAGGTCACATCAACACTCCAGGCCTGATTGGGCTTGTTTGGTTTGAAATTTCGACCCAGTACATTGGGTATGCACAAGCGCTCATTTTCCGATTTAGCGTACTTGTGCTGCGGCAGCTGCAGACGGACTAAGCCTTCTTGCTGCATAAGTTTCTTAACCAGCCAGCGACTTACATTGAAGCCTGATGTGGCCAGTAATGACACCAGCGTGCGCTGCCCCGCAGAGTTCATGCTCAGACCAAACCAACGCTTCAGCTCTGCGATGAGCTTAAGCCGATGTGGCGACACTTTTTCTGGGCGATCACACCAGTAACGATAATTGCTGCGGTTGACGTCAAGCACGCGGCATAACCGTGATACGGGCTGGCTCTCTTGTTGCTCGCGAATTAGCGAAAATCTTTGATCGAATCCTGCATCAAGAGATGCGGAAGCCTTTTTAAATTTCATTCTCGCCTTCGAGCAATTTAATTGTGCGTTCAAGTTCGCGAATCTTTAATTGATCCGGCGTCAGAGGTGTGGCGTTGGATAGTTGGCCATTGCGCTCTTACTTGCGTTGCCTGGCCCACTTGTCGACAGTGAATTTTCTTGATCGAGGCTATGAGCAACATCCCGGATGCTCCGCCTTTTTTCGACGACCTCTTGAGCGACTTCGCAGCGAAATTCTGGTGAATAGGTAGGTCTAGTTCGTTTTGTCATTGGGTCACCTGTATGAGTGCGGTGATATTATCACCTCTAATCAGGTGGCCATATTCAATGTGCCACTACACCGCCTATACCCGAGTGTTCGATAACGATCTGACTGGTGAGTATTAAACGTACTGTAAACTTCCCCGTCAATTAGACAACCCATCACTGGAATATTCGGCTGGCGTTAAAACCTCTGCGGGCATCAGTTCACAGAGGTTGTCATAGTCTCGTTCTTCGTTATATTCGAGCATCTAAGCCCAACTAATTTATTGCACCTCGTCCATGCTTCCAAATAGCCATGTGTTCAATACCTCGTCGCGGCGGGTCCCATTGAAGCGATCAACGTAAGCATTCTCGTTTACCCAGCTCAATATAATCAATCGGAACCCCATTATCCTGGCACCATTGAGTGAAAACATCTCTAAAAAATCAGGGCCGTTGTCGGTGCGCAATACATCAGGTAAGTCTCGCTCGGTTTTAATTTGTTCGAAGATACGAATCAGTCTTGCACTTGGCACCGAGGTATCCACCGCAATAGCTAAAGCCTCACGATTAAAATCATTCAATACAGATGCGCATCGAAATCGATAATCGGAGGATTCTTAGAGCTAATTCTAATGTTCTTCCTTAGCTCGACGGAGCGTGCAGTTCACCTTTGCGCTCAGTAAGCGCGGCTTCAATATCTTGCATATGCTTATCGCGTAATGGATAAAACAACAATACCCCGACTTTAATAAAGGCCAAGGCAGCTGGAATTAAGCTAAAACACAGTAAGATTCCTAGCAGGGAACGCTCACTTTGCTCGGCATTGGCTTCAAAACCATAGGCGGCGAGCACCCAACCTGCTATCGCACCGCCCATAGCTAAGCCCATTTTTAGCCCAAACAGGGCAGCAGAAAAAATCAATCCGGTATTGCGATGACCGTACTGGTGTTCGCCATAGTCGGCTGTATCGGCATACATCGCCCAAATTAATACGGGTAGTGGGCCTATCGCTAAACCGTTTATCACCTGCAAGGTAAATAAAGTCAGGTAATCGGCATTAGCGACAAAATAGAAGCCAGTCATCACCACACCATTTAACAGCGCTGACCCAATTATTACACTGCGTTTATCAAAAATACGCACTAGGTTTTTAGTCAAGCCCGCGCCCACTAAACTAGACAGCAAGCTGGTAGCCAGGAACAAGGTTGAAAAATCGAAGATTAGAAAAACAGCTTCACCATTGTCACCCACCCAGTATTTAAAGAAGTGAATCGTGACCGCACCATAAATAGTGTAATAACAACCGTGAATTAAAAATGATAAGGTAAGAATCTGCCAGGGTCTATTTTTTATAAGACTAGAAAAGTCTTTTTTCCAGCTGGATTTTTGAGTAATAGCAGGTTTAACGCGTTCTTTACAAAACCAAAAGGTCACCCAGAATAACAAGACCGAAATCACTGCAAATAGTGCCATGGTTATACGGAAGCCTTCAGCCTCGTTGCCGCCACCAAGTGCTTTTACAAGTGGCCGGGCTAGCAAGGTAAGTAGCAGGCCGCCGCCAAAGGCCCCCATAAAACGATAGCTAGATAAAACCGTACGTTCGTAGGAGTTCGGAGTCATTACTCCTGTCATCGCAGCGTAAGGGATATTTATTGCAGTAAATGCCATCATCATTAACGAGTAAGTGATAAATGCATACCACAATTTCCCCTGTTCACTGAACTGGGGATTTAAAAACATTAAATAGCCAAAGATTCCGTAAGGGATGGCAATAAACAATAAATAGGGCCGATAACTTCCCCAGCGACTGCGGGTTCGATCCGCAAGGATTCCCATGGCCGGGTCGGTAAACATATCCAGAATACGTGATGCCAGAAACATTGTGCCAATTACGCCCGCCGATAAACCTACTGAGTCGGTGTAGTAATAAAACAAAAAAAACTGAAAAAACTTAAAGAAAAAGTTAGTGGCCGCGTCGCCTGAGGCATAGGCGATCTTTTCAGTTTTGGACAAATAGAGCTTGTTTGAATTGTTCATTATTGTTGGCACCCTTATTGAAAATAAATATCAAAGCCAAATTCATATTCGCCGGGATGGATGCGATATTTTTCAAGCACGTCAGGGCCGCAGGCAGCGTTTCCTAAGCCGCGTTGAGCATAATCAATATTCACAATCACTTCTCTTCTAGGTTCAAGATCAACCGTGTGTTTAGCTTGTTCTAAATCGGTACTTGAATAATGGCTGGCAGAAAAGTTTAGAGGTGTATGACCCATCACTTTCAGCGATTCGTTCGGTGTGCTTAGTTGAAACCAGCGAGTATCTGTATGATTTCCGTGCTCTTGCGGCAATATGTACGGCACATATTGCTCGCTCACCAAGCTGTTAAATTTGCTTAGCCAGACGCCGGCATTGCGATCGCTGTAGGATTCATGTGGGCCATGTCCGTACCAGATAAGCTGTTGAAACCGTTCGGTCAATGACATTTCAATTCCCACTCGAGGCAAATCGGGAAGGCTGGCATCAAAACAAAATTTGAAGTTGGCGCTAAGTACGCCGGCATTGTGAAAGCGCCACTTGGTCTTTTGGTTAAATCCAAATTTACCCGCGAACCTACCTTCGTGTTCGACGTCAATGTCGATGTAATCCGGAATTATATTTTTCTTCATGCTAATTAGGTTTAGACTCATGTCATCTAAACCAGCGTTACGCCAATTTCCCAAGGGTTTTGGTCGTGTTTCTTTTCGTAAACGCAAACCGTCATTATCAACCGGACAGCGCCATATATTGGCTTTAGGTGCACGTTTTAATATTTCCCTATTACTTTTACGCCACGATAACCATTCACCCGATTCATCATTGAATTCAAACACAAAGTTTTGCCAATAAATCAAACCGTTTCTATCAACATTCAACGCGGATTCTTCGTTTTCATTGGGCTCTGATGGCGGGCTAACAATGCGACGTTCGGCTATTGTTATTTGCTCCCAGCCTATTTCTTCGTTTTTATCATGTGCAAAACTTGCAGTAGAAGCTGTAAAGCTGAAGCGAATAAAGGCTTCTTTACCGCTCTTCTGAGCGCGATTTATAACATCAATAGGAACAGAAACTGTAGCGCTACTTTCTGGCTCAACATTACAGTTTTCAATCGATCTCGTTTCTATCATTTCACCTTCGACTTCGACTCTCCAATGCAGGGCGACGTTGTCTAAAGTAGTAAAATATTTTTTACTGCGTAAAGTAAATTCACCCTTTGCTAAATCGCTGCTGATAATCGAAAACGGCTGGGCAAGCTTTTTAAATTCATATAATGCGGGGTGGGCGCTTCGGTCAGGCCAAACCAAGCCGTCGATCACAAAATTAATATCATGTGGATGATCGCCGAAGTCGCCACCGTAGGCCCAATATTTACGCCCGTCTTCGGTGTATTTAGCAAGGCCATGATCAATCCATTCCCAAATAAAACCTCCTTGCAGGCCGGGCAAGGTTTCGAAAGCCTCGATATATTCTTTTAAGTTTCCGTTGGCATTACCCATTGCATGGCAGTATTCGCAAGGGATACACGGGCGCGAATCGTTCGCATTTTTAGAAAATTCTTTTAATTTTTCGATTGTTGGGTACATCGGGCAGATAATATCGGTGGCCAAGAAGTGATCTGGGCGGTGTGGGCGGGTTTCCATTACATGGGTATCGAAGTTGTCATCCCAGTGCATATCACGCGTTGCGCCTTCATAGTGAAGTATGCGTGATGGATCGTATTTTCGAATCCATGCTGCAAGGGCATCGTGATTGCAGCCATATCCCGCTTCGTTGCCAAGCGACCACGAAATAATAGAAGGGTGATTTTTATCGCGTTGAACCATACGCATGCCACGGTCTAACCATGCGGCGGCGTAGCGCGGCTCGTCACATAAATTTAAGCGAAAGGCGTGACTTTCAATGTCGGTTTCATCAATCACGTACAAGCCGTACCGATCACACAGTTCGTAAAAATAACTGTCGTTGGGGTAGTGAGCGCAACGTACAGCATTTACGTGAAATTTTTTCATCATTCGCACATCGGCTTCCATTGCTTCACGCGGTATGGCTTTGCCTTCAGTATCGTGATGGTCATGGCGATTTACACCATGAATAATCACGCGCTTACCATTGATTAATAGCGAACGTTCTTTAATTTCAATGCGACGGAAACCGACCTGTTGTTTGACGACTTCAACAACAGTGCCGTTTTCATCAATTAACTCGGCGATAAAATAGTATAAATTAGGTTGTTCGTGACTCCATAATTTCGGCTCATTAACGGTTTTTTGACCCTGCATTTGCCACCACGTCTCACGTTCGATATACGACGCAGCTTCAAAGTTCAGAGTCCACACTTGTGGCCAAACATCTTGGCTATGCTCGTCCAGTAAACGCGCGCGTATTTTCCAAGATCCAAAAGGGATACCTTCGAATTTTAAACGCACCTTTAGTTTTAATTCGGCGTTCTCGAGAGATTCTTCAAGCCCAGGATCAATCGCAAGATCTTCAATATTTACTTTGGGCGTGGCGCGAATAAATACTTCTCGAAAAATACCAGCCATCCACCAATGGTCCTGATCTTCGATAAAGCAGGCGTCCGACCACTTCACCACCATCGCCGCTAGGACGTTTTTGCCGCGTTGACAGTGCGTTGTAATATCAAATTCAGCCGGCAAGCGAGAGCACTTGCTCAAGCCAACAAAAGTGCCATTTAACCATAGTGAAAGCACGCTTTCGGTTGCGCCGACATGAAGAATTTGGCGTTTGCTTAGGCCGGATTTCTGTAATTCAAACTCGGTGTAATACAGTCCAGTAGGGTTTTCGCTAGGGACCTGTGGTGGAAACTCGGAAAAAGGCATGCGCACATTGGTGTAATGTGGCTGACCGTAACCTTTCATTGTCCAGTTTGAAGGTACTGTTAATGTGGGCCAAGAGCGATAGTTAAAATCGGGGTTACCAAAACCCTGCGGCGCATCATTAGGGCTGGAAAGATAGTTGAAATACCATTCGCCATTTAATGAAAGAAAATTTGTTGAGTCTTCTTGTTGTTGTGAGGTAATTGCTGTATCAGCGTCGTCAAATGACATCATACGTGGGCGCGAAGCAATACGATGAATATTTATCAGTTCGGGTGCTTGCCAAAAATTGGGAGCTAAAGCGGTAGGTAATGGCATAAGGGCTACTTGCGAGTGAGATTTATATTGACACGTAAGATGATTATTTACGAGTGCTATAATTTAAAAAAGCGCCTGGCGAACCAGKCTAATTTCTGCCGAGGATGGAGAGGAACCAACAGCGAAGAAAACGGGTATTTTCACACCCGTAACAACATCTAACTTCAATTTAAAAATTTGCGAGAATACCTAAAGTATACCTCGAACCCGTATCCACGAGCGAAACGACATGGTTTGAGTAGCGGCCAGATGTTCGTTCAACCTCTTCGGTTAAATTGATTCCTTCCAAAATGATTGTCACGGAATCATTAATGTCGTAACTCGCACTCATATCGTATTGTGTATAGTTATCAACGTAGGATGGATTGTTACCTGTGGGGTTTCTTAGGGTTTGTAGAAATTCTTTACGTTCATTTCGCGCTATGCGGAATTGAATTGGACCTTTTTCATAGAAAAGCACAAAGTTCATTGAGTCGCCTAATCCAGTCAGTGCGTATGACTCGTTGATATTGTCAATATCAAGCTCTTTATTGCTGTTCACAAAAGTTGCGTTGACCATAACCCCTAAGCCGTCAAAAACACTTGGGAGCATATCGAAGGTTTGCTGGTAAGCAAATTCTAAGCCGTCCACTGTCAACGTGTCTGGCGAATTAACCACACCGGATACACTCCAAACGGGGCTGGATCCGTCAGTTGGTTCAACATCTTCACCGGTTTCCGGATTTTGGAAGATTTCGTTGCGTGAACCAACCACTAAGAAATTATCAACTGATTTGTAAAAATAGGCGGCCGATACAAAACTCGCATCATCGAAATACCAGTCGACACCCAAGTCGAAATTTTTCGCTTCAAAAGGATCAACCGCTGGATTTCCTGCACTTGCCAGCAATGCATTTGGGCTCAATACATCGTAACTGGTTTGTGGTGCAATATTTCGGAACGTTGGACGAGTTACCGTATGGGAATAGGCCGCACGAGCAACAAGTTCTTCGGTTAACTCTAAACGAAAGTTCGCTGTTGGTAACACATTCGAATAGTCATTTTCAGTAGAAACTGGAATTACATCTTCCGTAAGTTCAGCACGCAATAACGTAGGATCATTCGGAATTTCGTGTAGACCAATAAGTGAAGCTTGCTGACCGTTCGCAGTCATCTCGGTTTGTGAGTAGCGTAATCCCAGCTCAGCAGACCAGGGTAGTGAGCCAATCTGTCCCGCCAAATTGAACTCAAAATAAGCCGATAGAATATCATCGGTAATTGAGAATGAATCTGGTCGATACTGTGGTATAAAGCCATTGTTTTGGCTCAATACTGCCTGTGTTGTGCCAGGTTCGTTGCCGATAGTCTGATCTAAAGCTGTGGCGGCGGCATCAGACGCTAAAAAGTCAATGTAGGCGTCGCCATCGATCTTCAGCCAGCTTGTTGGGATATTTGAAACATCCGCACCCGACATAAAACCGTCTACGCTAAATGGCGACAGTAATTCCGATGGCACAGAAATCTGATACCCACAATACAAACACAGGACGTCATCTGAAGTTTTATAATCAGTTTGCGTTTTTGTTCTCTCGTGGCTAGAAAAACCGAATTTACCCGTTTTGACAATACCAGCATCAATCTGCCAGGTGGTGTCGAATTTTATTTCTGTAATTTCATCTTTAATGCCTAGCCCTTCATAGTTGGCGATATGAGAAGAACCATCATTTGGGTCAAGTTCCGGTACACCATACAGCTCAATGTACTCACCATTGTTAACTTGGGTTACACCATCATTACCAAAACCAATGACCGCAAAGATGTCGTTGCCGGCATTTTTTGATTCGGCTTCAGACTGAGAGATATCAAACTGAAGGTTTAGCTCTTCATTCACATTCCAGTCAAAATTTAGACCAGTACCCAATGTTTCAGTCGGACGATTAAAGCTTCGCGCAACAAGGTCGGTTGCAGCGCTTGCGCTTTGGGCGAACTCTACCACCGTGCCGTTATCATCGACCTCGACTTGCGAGTTGCCGTAGTCCCATACCCAGTGACCAATTGCTGTTGCATCTGACTCGACATCAAAATCGGAGTAGATCGCATCGGCAGTGATGGTGAGATTATCTGTGGGCGCATATTGCACAACTGCCGTGCCGCCGGTGCGTTTACGTTTTTGAAAATCGACGATTTGATCGTTGGTTTGTTGAACAAATGAACTTTCAGCACCGCCAACATCAGATAATTCTATATCGCTTAAAAATCCGCGATAGTTAAGCTCGTCAACACGCGCATCACGCTCTTGATACGAGAGAGAGAGCAGCACGCCAACTGTGTCGTCTGCAAAAGTTGAACTGATTAATGCTGCGGCTTGTGGCGAGGTCTCCCCGGATTTGCTTTCATGCAGCCCCTTTACGCTGGCCATTGCCTTGAAACTATTATAATCAAAAGGTCGGGCTGTTTTTACGTTAACCGTCGAACCAATGCCGCCATCCATCATTCTTGCGGAATAGGTTTTGTATACGTCTATGCCGCTAACTAGTTCTGAAGCTAAGGTGTCAAAACTAAAATCACGCTCTTGATTTTCGGTGGCCATGGTGCGGCCATTAACAAGTACTGTATTAAATTCCGGACCGAAGCCGCGCACGGTAATGCGTTGACCTTCACCACCGCTTCGATCAATCGATACGCCTGGAATTCGCTGCAAAGATTCCGCAACGTTTTGATCGGGGAACTTACCAATATCTTCTGCCGAGATTGAATCAACTGTGCCTGCCGCGTCGCGTTTAATATCCATTGCGCGCTGCAAGCTACCGCGAATACCAGTGACCACTACCTCCTCTAAGGGTTCTATCTCTTCTGCCTGGGTTTGAAAGGAAAGACCAGCTATAAGACCAGTAATTGCGATTGCTAACTTGCTTGGTGTGTACATGTGTCCACCTCTGATGTTGGGCATTATTGTTATCGAAGTAGCGGTTTGCTCCATCATGCCAACTGCACAAGCCGACACTTTGAATATGGTGTCGGATCACAAAGCGAACGAAGTGCCGGTCAGGGCGTACCGCATAATTAGGCATTTTACACCTGAGAATTCATTATGCAAGCGCTTACATTTGAAGGTTAATTAACTCTCATAAATGTTCAATATAATCAATATGATATAGTATGTAAGCGATTCCAATGAAGAGCCGAATAAAACAAAACAATCTTTAAAGCTCGGTTTACGTATAATCTATAATTCACCATACAAATGGGTATTAATGAGAGAGGGCTATTGCGTGGTTACACTCAAACACGTAGCGGAAAAGGCGGGGGTATCAACCGCGACGGTTTCACGCGTAATCAGCGGCAAGCAGGTTGTAGCCGCTGATGTAAAATCTCGGGTCGAGCGTATTATTGAAGAGACTGGCTATCGCCCGAATCAAAATGCCCGCGCACTGGCGCAAAATCACTCCAACCTACTCGCGTTAGTAACGCCAGACTTATCGCAGTCTTTTTTTGGTGCCCTTGCATCAAGTGTGATTGAAGAAGCCGAGCAACTTGGGTTGCATGTTAGTATCAGTAGTCCGGCCAAAAATGAAGCATCAAGCCTGGAAGCTATTCGCGCAGTTAGGCGCCAAGGTTACAAGCATGTGCTAGTAGATAATAGTTGGAGCAGCAGCGCGCAAAGTTTGGTTCAATTGAGTGAAGAAGTGCCCGGTTTAGTGGTGTTGAATCGATTTATCCCCAGCATTGCCAGTCGCTGTGTATGTGTCGATAATGCCATGGGCGGTATGATCGCGGCGAATCATATGATTGAACAGGGGCATTCGCGCATTGCGTTTATTACCAGTAATTCACACATTCAAGATCCACTCGATCGCTTGTATGGAGCAAAACAAGTCTTTAATCAGCAAGGCATTGCTTTTATCGATGCACTATCAGTCAGTGCAGAGCCGACCCTTGAAGGCGGAAAAGCAGCCGCTATTCAACTGTTAAACAGTAACGAAACATTCACCGCGGTGGTCGCTTACAACGACAATATGGCCATCGGAGCAATGAATGA
>NZ_JXCJ01000001.1:3415086-4076148 GCF_000832015.1 Gilvimarinus agarilyticus | reverse complement strand
CTCATCCAAAGGCCGGATATATGGAAGCAACCTTTTTACGATTACGAGACATTTTATCTTGCAATACGGGGCGGACCATATATGACCCAATGTTCCTCCTGACCCTATGTTCCTCCACTATGTTCTATGTTCCTCCAACGGGATGCAGGCGCTTTTTAACAAGAACGGCTCATTTTCAGGGTTTCAAGAGAGGTAGGTATGAAGATTGATGGATTTCCTAATTTTGAAATTTTTTTCTTTAGTGGTGTCGATTATGAGCAGATGACAGCTCAAGTTGAATACAGGTCCGAACAAGTTTTTCAAATCACGATGGATGAAGGAATAGAGAATATGAAAGTAGTATTCTTTACTCAGTATGTAAATTCAGATTTCAAACCTGAGTTTTCGATGAGTGCTTTAATGGCTGTTTTAAATACAGCATCTAAATCACTGTCAGAGTATTGGGTAGATGAACAATAAATAGAACACCCATACTTTAAAAGCGGATCATTGCATCAATAGGGGCAGAGTCGCTGATTTTTGAGAGTGGTTTGGTTATTTTATATTTCTAGGGTTAGGAAATTGATTTGTTCAAGGAGGAGCAAATGCCCCGTCTTCGTCGTCCATATCTGCCTGGTTGTGCACAACACGTTATTCAGAGCGGAAATAATAGAGACGCCTGTTTCGTTTTTGGCCAGGATTATACGACTTACCTCTTCCATCTGAAAAAAGCGGCAGAGCACTATGATGTAGCCATTCATGCCTTTGTATTGATGACCAATCATGTGTATCTGTTGGCAACACCTAGAGATAAGGGTGGGATCAGTCGAATGACGCAAGCTCTGGGGCGGAGATATGTTCAGTATTTTAACCATACCTATACTCGTAGCGGTACTCTCTGGGAAGGCAGGTATAAATCGACACTGGTAGACTCTGAAACTTATCTATTTACGGTGTATCGTTATATTGAGCTAAATCCTGTGCGTGCGAGGATGGTGTCTCACGAGAGTGAATATCCGTGGTCGAGTACGAGAGCGTACTTACTTATCGAAGTGTGATGATCTGGTGGTGACAACGGCACCGATGTTGGGGAGGGTTTCGAATTGGCGGCAATATCTTGGTGCTGAAAGCGATAAAGATGAACTCATCGAAAAATACACCTCTTCAGGACGCCCTTCAGGTGATCAAAGCTTTATAAGCAGACTGGAGTCACCCACTTACCGTGATCTTCAAAGGAAAAAGCCGGGCCCGAAGCCTAGAGTTAGGTAAATTGTCCCCAGAATTCCTACTTTGTACATTCTGTTTTACGCGGTTAAAGGTCATAAGATGACCAGTTGGAAATAGATTCCGCGGAATAAAATTGACTTTAACCCGGCGTATGCCGGGTTTTTTATCTGCTGAAAAGCGAGTAGGGCGACTCATTTGTAAGTTTGCCGTGGCAAGAACTGACCCTGAGGTTCGCGACTCCACTGAGGCTCTAGGTGTCGTTATAGCGGGTCCGCGCCATTAAAGTGATGGGTGATTTTGGATTTTATCAGCCAGATCTGGCTGATGTCCTCCAGTTTAAGTGTGTATGGCTTGTAGGCAGGGTTGTCGCTTTTTAGCGTGAGTTTGTTCGTTGGGCCGGCGTAAATGCGTTTTACAACGATGCCATCTTCGGCGATGACGACGGCGAGCGATCCGTCAGTAAATGTACTGCCTGTGCTCAGGTGTTCGGTAATCACTATCTCGCCGGCGTAAATGGCGGGCTCCATGCTGTCGCCTTCGGTCTCAAACAGTCGATACTGTCCACTTTCAAATCCGGGGATTTTGTAAACCCCCAGCGTTTTAATAAAGTCGGGGTCGTTGCACTGTTCGATGTAGCCGGCGTGCGCGTCCCTATTGACCATTGGGATCAACGAGTTCGAATGGCTGGAATCCTCGGCGGTAGACATGTTGCCATTGGCATCGACCAGAAAAATTTTACCTTCGCCGGAGACTAGCCAGTTGCAGTTGACGTTAAAGGCGTGGTGAATGGCGTTGATGGTAGACATGGAAAGCTTGGACTTTCGGGCCTCAAGCTGAGACAAGGCGCCTTGAGTAATTCCGATATGACTCGAAAACTCGCTCTGTGAGAGACCGAGCATATCCCGCAGCTGACTAATGCGCTCGTTGGCTAATACATTCTTGTTCATAGGGTAATACAAAATTAAAGGGTGCCTATTGCAACCGCAATATTAGATTGCTAATATCGTCGGCCAGAGTGATTTGAGAATAAAAATCACAGTCGCGCTTGCCCGTTAAGAGCAATAACCAATCCCAAGCATACAAGGACTGATGCTTAACTTCATCCACAGGTGTGTCTACTCACCCCCTCGATGTACTCGCCGGGCGACTATTGGACCCTATTTATGAGCACAACAACATTGGCATGGCGGCAAAACCGTGGGTTGATCATAGCCGAAGATGATGTCGACGACCAATTACTTATACGGGATGCGCTGGAAGAAAATGGTGTGCTCGCCGGTGACGTAGTATTTGTTAATGATGGTCAGGAGTTGATGGATCGGCTCAAGGCGCCTGACCCGGTGCCAGGTTTGATTTTGCTCGATTTAAACATGCCTCGCATGGATGGCCGTGAAGCGCTGCGCCAGATTAAACAAGACGATACCTTAAGGCACATCCCGATTGTCGTGTTCACCACTTCCAGTAGTGAGCAGGATGTTAATAACACCTACCAGCTTGGCAGTAATACCTTTTTTACCAAGCCGACGAGCTTTGATGAGCTGGTAAGAGTTATGTCTTTGATTAAATCGTACTGGCTGGAAACCGCCTTACTGGCAAAGCATTAACCTTCGCGATAGTACTGGCGTCGTTATTAAATGAGCGCTCGCCAGATTAAATTGTTTTTATCTTTTCTTATCGCTAATCCTTCCTTCATTAAAATGTAAACTTGGCAAAACCCTCACCTGTTTTTCTAATTATAGCTGCTTGCTTCTGTAGAATAAATCCCCCAAGCCATTGATAATTATAGTTATTATTTGCTGGCACGTTATCTGCTTAAGCCCCTCCAGACAAAAACTATAGGAGTAAACGGAATGAACGCGAAAATGGCAGCACACCTTGGGGCAATGAAATTTACCGCACTCGCGGCGGCGATAGCGCTGGCCGGTTGCGGCGGCAGTGATGACAACGACTCTGGCCCGGTAGCCAGTAGCTCTTCCAGCTTAAGTTCGGTTACCAGCAGCTCTAGTAGCTCGGTACCTGCAGGTAACAGTGCACCGGTGGTCGAGGCGGGTGAATCGATTACCGTCAATGCCGGCGAGCAAGTTCAGTTGGCCGCGACGGCGAGCGATAGCGATGGCGAAGTACAAAGCATTACCTGGCGTCAGGTGTCCGGTCCGCGTGTTCCGTTTGATGTAGTTGAAGGGAGCGCTGGGGCGATTACTTTTCGAGCGCCGAGCACCGGCAGCCTAGCAAGCGCCGAGATGTTGTTCGAGGCTACCGCCAAGGACGATGGCGGTGCGTCAGTCAGTGATAGCGCCACGGTGGTGGTTAATCGCGTAAATCGGGCACCGGTGGTGGAGCTAGGAGGGCTTCGCTCGTTAAGTCATGTGCAGTCGGTAGATTTGACCGCGACCACTTACGACCCAGATGGTGAAATAGAAAGCTATTTGTGGGAGCAGGTAGGCGGAGAGTCGGTGGCTATAGAGGGCAGTACTGACAAATCAGCGAGCTTTACCGTGCCGGCTTTTGAGCAGGAGGCTCGCCTGGAGTTTATGTTAACGGTTACTGATAATGACGGTGCGCAAAGTTCTGATACAACCACGCTTGTACTAACCAATGAGGACGCTCCTGTGGTGCAAGTGGACTTTCCGCCAGCCAAGGCGCTAACCGGCCAAAATAGCATGACGGTGTTCGGCATGGCGATGGCGACCGGGGAGTCCGATGTAACCGAGGTGTTGGTAAATGCAGGCGTAGCCTCGGTTAACGCAACACTCGAAGACGACGGCAGCTGGCGAGCAGAAGATGTGCTACTGCCCGAGGGCGTGGCAGAAGCTAAAGTCACCGTTACCGCCTTAGACTCTGAGGGGCGTGCAGGCTACGCGCAGTCTGAGCTTGTGTTTAATGCCAATGGCATCGTAGGGTCTGGCGAGAGTTGGGTGCAGTCTACCGCTATTGAATTGGCGCCTGACAGTCGTTCGGCGTGGGTGTTGACGGCGGGCGACTTGGCTACTGACGTGAAAGTTATGAATGTGGATTTACGTCGCGGTACACGCGATTCCGCCGTGACAGATTTTAGCGACCCATCTCAGGGCGATGTTGCGCAAAAGTACGACGATATGGTGTTTGATGAGGCGCGGGGCCAGTTCTACCTTGCGTCGCGCACATTGCCGGAGCCGGATGAAAATGGAGAGCGTCCTAATCCGGTAGGCTCCATTTACCAGGTGGCACTGGATTCGGGTATGCGTGTCTCTATGCCATTGACGGGGTTCCCAGAGGATGCGCCATTAACGGTTCCAAGTAGTCTGTACCTGCATACAGACCAAAATTTGTATGTGACTGACTCTGGTACCAACACTCTGTTAAGCGTTAACCCAGAGACTAACGAGGCGAGTGTGGTGTTGCGTAATGAGGCGCCCAGTACCGAGTTTGCAACACCGGCACGGGTAAACTACGACGCAACCTTTGATCGCTTTTTGGTGGCGCTGAACCAGGTTGATACCGTTGATTTGGTGAGCGTGGGTACCGGTGAGTCGCCAGCGGTAATGAGTATCTCGGAGGGCGCGGAAGTGTCTTTTGGCCCTACGCCACTGGAGACCGCTCGGGGGTTGGTGGTAGATCAATCCAGAGGGATGGCCTACGTGATGACCAACATTGAAAATGATTTAATTCAGGTGAACTTGGCTGACGGTACACGCACCTTGTTGATCGACAATGTATTCAACAAAACCAACAGCGCCAAGGATATGGTGTATAGCGAAGAAACCGGAATTATCTATGTGGTGGGTGGCCAGAAGTTTCGCCAGCAGTTAATTGCGATCGATGCGAAAAGCGGCGATAAAGTGGTTGTAAGTAGCAGTAGTTTTTAAAGGCGTTTGGCTCGGTGGCGTTAGCCGCTTTAGTCAACATAAAAAACGGCGGCCTAAGGGCGGCCGTTTTTTATGGGTCGCTCGATTTAGTGGCAGGTTCCGACTCACCCACCAATACCGCGCCCCAGGCGCGCAGCCGCTCAAAGCCAAGCAGGCAAACGCCAACCGCTGCAATTGCGCCTATCACGCCAAGCCAGCCAAGGGCGCTGTACTCTGAAAAACACGTCCACACAAATTGCCCGACACACAGTGCTGCCACCACTAACAGGGTCGGTTTGCGGCCGATCAGCCCGACGATAAACACGCCCAGCGGGGCTCCCAGGGCAACCACGGGGGCGGCGGCTAGCCAGTTCTCGTATACTCCTTCTTGCCAGCTGCCCAATGCACTTTTAATGATCACGCCGTAAACGGAGTTCATGGCCATAATCACCACCGATGTGGGAATGGCGATTTTTAAATCGGCGCGGCACAGCAGTACCAGGGCAGCGTAAATCACCATATCGATGCCGACGCCTGTCACGGATACGGCCAGTGCGCTGGACATCAGTCCCAACATCAAGCCTAAGCGAATATCCCAGCGCTCGTTAAAGTCGGTCATGCCGGTGTGGCCGGCGATTTCGTCGATGCGGTATAGGTGTAGTAGGCCAAAGCTACCCCAGATGACGGCAAAAATTATTTTAATCCACAGGTCGGCTACAAGAGGGGCGATAAACACAATACCAATGGGGGTGCCGATCAGTGCCCCTAGCATGGCGCCTTTTAAAATGGGCCACGCCAGCGGTTGGCACCGGGCGAAGATAAAAATACTGGCACTCACCATACCGATGGATTGCACCGCAAAACTAAAATCGCGCCCGAGGCTGGCCGGCAAATCAAACAGTAGTACCAGTACCGGGAAGCCCACGGTGCCGCCCCCCATGGGGGTGGAGCCTGCGGCATAGCTGCCAATCGCCATAGCCAGCGCGATGGGCCAGTGCCCTTTTGCGGCCTCCCAGGCGCCGGGGGCCTGAATCAAGTACAGCCATACCCCGTAAAAAATAGCGAGCCACAGTAGCCAAACCCATAGGTGGCGGCGCGGTTTGGGTTGTATCGACATGATGGGCTGAGTGCTCCGGGCGACGTGTAAAGAGGTTGTCGTTATGGCGGGCTATGATACGTGAAGTTGCTGCGGTAGGCACCTAAGCTGGGTATTGCTTGTCAGATTTACACAGGTCGCCCTTGTTGTGTGTAGTTTGTTCTTACACTTTGCGACGTGCGAGGCATTAAGGGGGGCGGTCCGGTTGGAACAACCTTTGCGTAGCAACTAGTATGACAGAGGGCGTGAGTTTAGCGCTTGTCTCTGGCGGGCTTTTTCAACAGTCTGTTAGGTAAAGTGCGCACATTTCAGTGCGTTTAATTGTCCGGTTGCCTTAAATCGGGCAGGTTCCAACGGGAGGCCTATGTCGACGTATTGGCAGCAGACTCTGACATTTGCGCAGCAATTGCGCCACGAGTTGCATACCCAGCCAGAGCTTGGCTGGCAAGAATTTAACACCGCCCAACGCATACGCGCTGAGCTCGACCGGCTCGACATCCCCTGGCGCAGCTGTGCCGGCACTGGCACCGTCGCCTGGCTAAACGCTGGTGGCGACAAAACGGATGTGCCTTCGGTGGCTCTGCGCGGGGATATTGATGCACTGCCCATTCACGAGCAAACCTCGCTTGACTGGCAATCGCAAGTGCCGGGTTGTATGCATGCCTGCGGCCACGATGGTCACACGGCCGCCTTGATGGCGACAGCGGCTTGGTTAAAGCACGTTGAGTCGCAATTGCCCGGGCCGGTTACGCTTCTGTTTCAGCCTGCCGAAGAAGGCGGCCACGGCGCCCGCCAAATGATTGCCGATGGCGCGCTTGAGGGGATAGATTGCATATACGGTTGGCATAATTGGCCGGCGATTGATTATGGCAAGCTGGTTTGCCCCGATGGCATCGTGATGTGTGGCAACGGCACGTTTAACATTACGGTAAAGGGCAAGGGTGGGCACGCTAGCCAGCCCGAGTTATGCCGCGATCCGGTGTTAGCCGCCAGCGCCATTACCCTGGCTTTACAGCAGGTTGTAAGTCGCCGTTTGGCGCCGCAGCAAACCTGCGTGGTGAGTGTTACCTCCATCGATGCTCGCGCCGCAGCCACGGTAATTCCGCAAACGGCGGTTATCGGTGGCAGTATTCGCGTCTCGGACACAGATGCACGCGATACGGTAAACCAGCTTATTACCGAGATCGCGCAGCACACGGCGGCGAGCTTTGGTGTCGAGTGTGAGGTAGAGATAACCCCGCGTTACAACCCTACCATTAACCACGCGGCGGCTTCGCAGGCTGTGCGCGATAGTTGGTGCGCGTTGCAGGGTGAAGAGGCGCTGGATACGCGCACTCGTTTACCTATCATGGCCTCGGAAGATTTTAGTTATTACCTGCAAGAAATTCCCGGTGCGTTTGCTTTGATTGGCGCCGATGACGGAATGGGTCACGCAGACCCTTGTCACAGTCCTCACTATGATTTTAATGATCGCTTACTGGAACCTGTGGTGCGCCTGTATTCAAGGTTAGTGGGGGCGCCACTGCCGTAAGTGAGTTTTGTTATCGCCGGTAAAAAGCCGGCATGTTGTGCTAAGGCACTGTTAAGGAGACGAGTATGAGCATATTTGAACAGCGCGAATCCGAAATAAGAGGCTACTGCCGCGTATACCCAGTGGTATTTGATAAGGCGAGTAACGCACGACAGACGGATGATCAAGGCAATGAGTACATTGATTTTTTTGCCGGTGCTGGGGTGTTAAATTTTGGTCACAACAACGAGCGCATGAAAAAGGCTGTGATTGATTATATCAGTGCCGATGGCGTGACCCACAGTTTGGATATGCACAGTACAGCTAAGCGTCGTTTTATGGAGCGTTTTACTAAAACGATCCTCGAGCCGCGTGGCATGCCCCACAAAATGCAGTTTATGGGGCCCACCGGTACTAACTCGGTCGAGGCGGCGCTAAAAATTGCCCGTCGCGCTACCGGTCGCACTGATATTGTTGCCTTTACCCACGGGTTTCACGGCATGACGTTGGGCGCGCTCGCCTGTACCGCAAACCAAGCCTTTCGCGGAGCCGCTGGTGTGCCACTCAATCATGTGTCGCATTACCCGTTTGGCGCCGAGAAATTCACCGACGACAATCCGCTAAGTAATGGTGCCGGCACCATTGATGAGTTGCGTGCGCTGTATCGCGATGGCTCTAGTGGTGTGCTGCCGCCGGCGGCTTTTATGGTGGAAACCATTCAGGCCGAGGGTGGAGTAAACGTTGCCGATAAACAATGGCTGCAAGATTTACAGGCACTAGCCAAAGAGGTCGGCGCCCTCTTTATTATTGATGATATTCAGGCCGGCTGCGGTCGCACTGGCAGTTACTTTAGTTTTGATGAGCTCGAGCTTGACCCGGATGTGATTTGCCTAGCCAAAGGTCTCGGTGGTTGGGGCACGCCAATGGCCATGAATTTAGTTAAGCCTGATGTCGATAAACACTGGAGCCCCGGTGAGCACACCGGTACGTTTCGCGGACAAAACTTAAGTTTTGTCGCCGGTGCCGAGGCGCTGAGTTATTTTGAAGACGATAGCTTTATGCAAGAGGTAAAGACCAAAGCCAAAACAATGCTGTCCGCGGTTGCGCCGCTAGAGCAAAGCTTTGCCGGGGTTCAGGTGCGCGGCAAAGGCATGATATTAGGCGTCGATGTTGGCACAGGTGAGCGGGCTAAAGCCATTGTCAGCGCCTGTTTTGCCGATGGCTTGCTAGTAGCCGCCTGCGGTTCGGGTGGGCGTGTGGTTAAACTTATTCCGCCGCTAACCATTCCCGATGACGATTTGCAAAAAGGGTTAGAGACGTTTGTCGCTCACACCCAAAAAGTGATGGAGGCCGCCGCATGAGACAACGCGATGATATGACCTTTCCGTTTGAAGAGTACGAGCGGCGCTTAAGCGAGTTGCGCAACCGTATTCAGCAGCGTCACTTAGATGCGGTGGTGATTACCGACCCTGAAAATATTATGTACTTAACCGATTACCAAACCACCGGTTATTCATTTTTTCAGGCGTTAGTGGTGCCGCTCGAAGACGAGCCTTTTATGATTACCCGGGCCATGGAAGAGTCTAATATCATTGCCCGAACCTGGGTAGAGCGCACGCGCCCCTATCCTGACACGGGCGATGCTATTCAGATGTTGGTGGATGCCTTGCGCTCGTTTGGTTTGGCCGATAAACGCATCGGTTATGAGCGCAACAGCTATTTCTTCCCGGCCTATCAGCAAGATTGCATTCACACGACATTAACCGACGGTAAACTGCTTGATTGTTTTGGTATTGTCGAGCAGGGCCGCATTTGCAAGTCGCCGGTTGAAATTGAACTGATGCGCCGTGCGGCAACCGCTACCGAAGCGGGGATGCAGGCGGGGATCGCAGCCTGTGAAGCCGGCGCGACCGAAAACGAAATTGGCGCGGCTATTAGTGCTGGTATGTTTCGCGCTGGCGGCGAGCCACCGGCTGTTATGCCTTACGTAACCTCAGGGCCGCGTTCCATGATTGGTCACGCCACGTGGGAAGGGCGCACAGTGCAGCCTGGCGAGCATGTGTTTTTGGAAGTGGGCGGTTGCTATCGTCGTTATCACACCGCCATGATGCGCACTGTTGTTATGGGGAATTTGTCTGACTCTATGTACAAGGCGCAAGAGCGAATGAAGCAGGCGCTGGCTGCGGTGCATGATTATTTCCAGCCGGGCATGACTGTATCGGATGCGGACAATATTGTGCGTAATATTATTTCTGATAACGACATAGGGGCTCGGCTAATTACGCGCTCGGGTTACTCCATTGGTATCGCGTTTCCGCCCAGTTGGGATGAAGGTTATATCGTCAGTTTAAAGCAAGGCGAGTCCGCTATTTTGCAAGAGGGCATGACCTTTCATATTATCCCCTGGATGTGGGGCGTGGATGGCGATAAAACCTGTGGTATCTCCGATACGATTCATATTACGTCCGAGGGATGCGAGTCGTTTTTTAGTATGGATCAGGATTTTACTGTAAAGCCTGAGCATGGTGCCGGCTCGGTGGCGCAACTATCGAGCTCGCGCAAAAGTAAAAACACGGCGGCCTCCGAAAAAGGCAAAGATAAATCAGCACCTAAAGACCAAGGCAGCGATACCGACGCTGCTAAACAAGACAATCCGTGAGGTATTTATGCTGACAGCAACAAATCCATACACCGGAGAAAAAATCGCCGATTACCCAGCGCTTGATGCCGAGGCGATGCAAGCGCGAATCGGTGAAGCCAGCGCGGCTTTTGCCTCCTGGCAGGCTACCAGCTTTGCCGAGCGCGCCGACGTGTTGCGTGCGGTGGCAAAAAAATTGCGCGAGCAAAAGCCCGCGATTGCCAAGCTGATGGCTGACGAAATGGGAAAGCCTGTGAAAGAAGGTGGCCCCGAGGTGGAGAAGGCCGCAACGTGCGCTGAGTTTTACGCCGAGAACGCCGAGGCGTTTTTAACCGCAGAAACGCTGCCCTCTGACGCCAGCCATAGTTATGTACGTTACCAGCCACTGGGCACCCTGTTAGGAATTCTGCCCTGGAATGCACCTTTGTGGTTGGCGTTTCGCTATTTGGCGCCGGCCCTGATGGCAGGCAACACCTGCGTCATGAAACACGACCCGAATGTGCCCGCCAGCGCGCAAGCTATTGCCGATGCGTTTGCCGCCGCCGGCGCGCCCGCCAATATCATGGTGAACCTGCCAATCGAAACGCCTCAGGTAGAGGCTGCGATCCGCGATCCGCGCATAGCGGCGGTATCCTTTACCGGCTCGGCCGGTGCAGGCGCTAAAGTGGCCGCAGTAGCCGGTAGCGAGATAAAACCCTCGGTGCTGGAGTTGGGCGGCTCGGACCCGTGCATCGTGATGGCCGACGCCGATTTAGAGCGGGCGGCTGATGTTGCCGTACTGTCGCGCATTATCAATGCGGGGCAGTCGTGCATTGCGGCCAAGCGTATTTTGGTCGAGCAAAGTGTTTATGCCGAGTTTACCGAGATGTTGCGCACCCGGCTGGCGGCTTTAACGCTGGGAGACCCGAATTTGGAGTCTACCGATATTGGGCCCATCGCCCGGGATGACTTACGGCAAAACCTCCACCGGCAAGTGAGCGAAACGGTCAATGCCGGTGCGCGCTGTTTGCTCGGCGGAGAGCTGCCCGCCGGCGAGGGCTATTTTTATCCGGTCACTTTGCTGGCAGATGTCACCTCTGAGATGTGTGCTTTTCGTGAGGAAACCTTTGGGCCGGTGATGGCCGTGGCGCCTGTGGCAGATTTGGCGCAAGCGGTGAGTATCGCCAACGATACAGAGTACGGTTTAGGTGCCGCGCTATGGATGGCCGACACAGACAAAGCTCAGCAGGCAGCTGCCCAGCTAAACGCCGGGCAAGTGGCAATTAATGGCATCGTTAAAACCGACCCGCGGCTACCCAGTGGTGGCATTAAGCGTTCGGGTTACGGCCGCGAGCTTGGGCCTCATGGCATCCGCGAGTTTGTAAACGCAAAGCAGGTGTGGGTAGCTTAGCGAGGTGCTAAAGGGGAGTGTGACTGTGGTATCATTTGTCGTTTTAGGTGCCGCGGCCACCCCCTTATCCGGACCTTTTTGATGGTACAACGCAAATTATTTTTTGTTTCGGCCCTTTGCTTACTGTTGGTCGCGGGATTTTTAGCGACGAGTTTGGTGAGTTACTTTGTGGCCAAAGACTCGGTGGCCACGCAGTTACAAGAACAAATGTTGCCGCTGACCAGCGACAATATCTACTCCGAGATACAGCGTGATTTGTTGCAGCCATTACTGATTTCATCGCTGATGGCCCACGATACTTTTGTCAGCCGATGGGTGAGCGAAGGTGAACAAGACCCGCAGGATATTGCCGAGTACCTCGCGCGAATACAGCAAAAATACAACACCATTACCGCGTTTTTTGTCTCCGATCGCACCCGTAACTATTACCACCCGCGAGGCGTGCTGAAGCAAGTCGACGCTGAGAATCCGGACGATGCCTGGTACTTTCGCAGTCGTGAGCTCTCGTCTGAGTATGAGATAAATGTCGATAATGATACCGCTGACCGATCGCGCCTGAGTATTTTTGTTAACTATCGAGTACTCGATGAGCAAGGTGAATTACTGGGCGTTACCGGTGTGGGTTTATCGGTGGCATCGGTGATGGAGCTGATAGAAGATTACCAAGCGCGTTATGGCCGCAAGGTCTACTTTGTCGATCGCGAGGGCGAAGTAACACTGCACGGCAGTGGTTTTAACGACGCTATGCGCTTAAAAAATAAAGACGGGCTCGATCGTTTATTTGTGCGCATCCTGACCAGCCCCAGTGCGTCGGTAAGCTACAACGCCAAAGACGGTAATAAAATTTATTTAAACAGTCGCTTAGTGCCTGAGTTTGATTGGTACTTGATTGTCGAGCAGGTGAATGACCCGGCGGCGCAGCGGATCGAGCGGGCCCTCATTATTAACGTGCTGGTGTCACTCGTGATTACCGTTATTGTGCTGTTAACAGCGTACTTTACGCTGCGAGGCTACCAGCGCCGGTTAGAGCAAATGGCCACGCAAGATAAACTGACGGGCGCGGCCAGCCGCCAAGTGTTTGATATTATTTTTAGCCGTGCGGTAAAAAGTGCGCGCCGCCGTCAAACAAGCGTGGCTTTAGTGAGCCTGGATTTGGACCATTTTAAAAACATTAATGATACCTATGGTCATCAAAGTGGCGACGAGGTGATACGTACTGTCTCGGCTATTGTGCTGGCCTGTGTGCGCGATACCGATACCCTGTGTCGTTGGGGCGGGGAGGAGTTTTTGCTGCTACTGGAGGATTGTGACCTTGAGCGAGCGGCCAAGGTGGCCGAGTCGATTCGTGTGGCGGTCGAAGCCCACGAGTTTCGCTTTGGGCGCGATGTGGTGCGCACCAGTGTCAGCCTGGGCGTCACCGTGCAGCACTCCGAGGAGTCCCTTAACGCCTTGGTGGATCGGGTCGACCGTGCGCTATACAGCGCCAAACGCGAAGGCCGCAACCGGGTGTGCACGCTGCCATAGTTAAGATTGTTGAATAAAAGCAAATGCAGCATGTAACGGGTTACATTTTGCTTGGTAGCTGCTAAGCTTGGGGGCATTATAAACACTAGGAGTTGCCATGACCCTGCTGCCGTCAGCGCTGTCGCGCTTATTGTTATCTGCCTCGCTTTGCCTTATTGCCCTTCCCGGACACGCCTTTGACGAGTTTATTACGCGCGACGGGCATCGCCTGCTAGAAGGTGCGCAGGAGTTTCGTTTTGCCGGTATTCACGCCCCCGAGCTGCATCGTATAGAAGATGATGCACGTGGCACCTGCGCGGCGGACCCGCGTGGCTGGGGGCAGTACTTTCGTTGGCCTACGGCCGACGAGCAAACCAACTGGATTAAATCGCTGGTTAAAAGTGGCCACCGGGCGATGCGGGTGTATGTGTTATCGGTGGCAACGCCGTCCGATGCTGAGTGTGGCCGCGAGACCCATATTTTACCGCCTGCCGAGCCGGGCGCTATGCCGCGTTTAAATGAGGTGGCGATGGTGCACTATGACCGTATGATTGCGCTCTCAGAGCAGTACGGGCTGCGGTTAATTTTACCCTTTATCGATCACTGGAAGTGGTGGGGTGGGCGCGAACAATTGGCGGCTTTTTACGGTGAGAGTGCCGATGATTTTTACGATACCAACAGCAAAACTTACGCGGCATATCAGGATATTATCCGACAGGTAATCAATCGCACCAACACCATTACCGGCCGCGTTTATAAAGATGAAAAAGCCATTATGGCGTGGGAGACCGGTAACGAGTTAAAAGACTCTACTGAGCCTTTTGTGCGCAAAACCGCCGCTTTGATAAAGCAGCTCGATAGCAATCACTTGGTGATTGACGGGACTTACTTAAAGGTTAATAAATTCTCACTGGATGACCCCAACGTCGATATTATCTCGAACCATTTCTACACCACTAACGACAACAATAATCCCGAACAGGTACGACAAGACTTGCAGGCCATCGATGGTAAAAAAGTCTACCTAATTGGTGAGTTTGGTTTGCGTGATGCCGAAGGCCTGGATGCAATTATGCAGGCGGCGGTACACACGGAGCATGATGGGGCTCGTGCCGCCGGGGCGTTTATTTGGGGTTTTCGTGGGCATCGCCACAACGGTGGCTTTTATTGGCACAAAGAGTACACCGGGCACTACAGCTACCATATTCCGGGCTTCCCCGAAGGGGAGCCAAACGAGGAGCGTAAAGTGGTCGAGCTGGTGCGCAAGGCGCAAGCGCAAATGGCGGGGCTGGATGTGGCATTGCCGCTACCCGCACCCGAGCCGCCGATATTGCGCCCTATTGCCGATCCGCGCACGCGCATTGATTTTACGGGGGCGCCCGTGGGGCGCAGTTATCGCATCGAGCGGGCAGTTAATGTCGCTGGCCCCTGGCACGTGATTGGCGACGATGTGTCGGATGGGATCCAGGAATATCGACCTTACGAACAAACGCTATTTCGCGATACCGATACGCTCGTGCCGGGGCAGACCTATTACTATCGGGTCATTGCCGTTAATGAAAGCGGTGAGTCGGCGCCTTCTAATATTGCCGAGGTGGTGCTGCCCTAAGTAGTGCAATAGCCTTGTTGCGTTAATTAAAATGGCTTAGGGTTACGGTTGTTTATCTCACCCTAAGCCTTTTATGCGAAATAAGATAATCAGTTATCCCCTGCTAAGGCGCGCTACGCGCCTGCGTTGTGCCCCCGCTGCGTGGCTGTTAGTTGGCCTGTCTGTGGTGGGGCTGCTCGGCTGCTCGTCGGTGCCCTCGTACGGCAATGTGCCGCAAATTCTGAGTATTCAGGTTTTACCCAATCAGAGTAAGCAGTTTATGTACCGGGTAGGGCAGGCGGCGCAAATAGCTCCCGGCACACTGGTGCGGGCGCCGCGTTATGTGCCCGACCGGCGCGATTATGAAAAGCTACAACGCCGCACCGCTTATGTGGTGGCGGCTACCGGCTATTGCCGCGAAGGTTATATGGAGCTGGATTTTCGCCTGAATATGCAGCAGCAGTGGTTGCGCGGCGAATGCAAAGAAAGTGCGACCGAGTCGGACATTGCCGCGTTTGCCGAGCGTGCCACCCTGCCTTTGGATAACCTCGAGGAGTAGGCTTTAACGGCGGGCCTGAGTATACTGGCGCGGTTTCTATCCCCCCAGATCCCGGAGATCGCCATGAGCCTGCCAAGCCTTTATCTCAAGCCTCAAACCGACCGACGTTTGCGTCGCGGCCACTTGTGGATCTACAGCAACGAGGTGGATGTTCAGCGCAGCCCACTAAAAGCGTTTAGCCCAGGCCAGCAAGTACGCGTACTGAGTAAGCGCGAGGAGCTGTTAGGGGTTGCCGTTATTAACCCTGCCAGTTTAATTTGCGCCCGCCTGATTAGCCGCGACGAGACACAGTTAGACGCGGCGCTACTGCACTCACGCTTTACCAAGGCTTTGTCGCTGCGCGAGCAGGCGTTTGATCAGCCCTATTACCGCTTAATTTTTGGCGACAGCGATTTGCTGCCGGGGTTGGTGGTGGACCGTTTTGGCGATTATTTGGTGGTGCAAATAGCCTCGGCGGGGATGGAGGCGGTGCGCGAGCTGGTGGTCGAGCAATTGGTGGCAGTGTTGCAACCCACCGGCGTACTCTTGGCAAACGATCACAGCGCCCGCGAACTGGAAGGTTTAACCCGCTATACCGAAGTAGCTTATGGCGAGGTGCCCGATGAGGTAGAGTTGATCGAAAACGACACTAGGTTTGTGGCGCCGGTGGCGTCGGGGCAAAAAACCGGTTGGTTTTTTGATCACCGCGTAGGCCGTGCCCAGCTGCGCCAGTGGGTTAAAGGTAAGCGCGTGCTCGACGTGTTTTCGTACATCGGTGGTTGGGGGGTGCAGGCCGCTACCGCTGGGGCCGGGCAGGTGGTGTGTGTCGACGCCTCAGCTAAAGCCATCGCCGGCGTCGAGCTCAACGCTCAGTTAAACGGCGTGCAAGATTGCGTGAGTGGCCGACAGGGTAAGGCCATTGATGTAATGAAGGCGCTGCTGGCCGAAGGGGCTAAATTTGATGTGGTGGTGCTCGACCCGCCAGCGTTTATTAAGCGCCGCAAAGATCAAAAAGCCGGGGAGGCCGCCTACCGCCACATTAACGAGCTGGGGCTAAAGCTGTTGGCCGACGGTGGCCTGCTGGTGTCTGCCTCGTGCTCGATGCACCTGGCCACCGATACCTTGACCGACATCGTGCGCGCCAGCGCGCAAAAAGCCGGGCGCGATGCCCGCTTGATTCATTTTAGTGGTCAGGGGCCGGATCACCCGGTGCACCCGGCTATTATCGAGACCAATTATCTCAAGGCGGTGTTTACCCGCGTGTTTAATTCTGGCCACTAATGGCTTGTGCCAGTTCGGTGGCGGCATGCTGGAGACTCTCGCGGTTGCGCGGCCCACTATTAAGCGCCTGCTGCAGGTTGGAGGCGGCCTGTTGCCATGGCGCGTGCTGCTCGCGAGCAAGCGTTGGTACGGCCGGGGCGGCGCGCTCGATAAACGTGAGTAAGCCGCGATAGCGCCACAGAATATCGCAGCCGTGAGGAGCGAAGTCGCAGTGGTGTGCGCTGCGAGGTTTGCTCAGTGCTTGTAACTCCGCCTCAAGAGCGTGCTGCCAGAGCTGCAGTCGCGCCTCTGCCGTGAGTGAAAAATAGGGAGCGGCAATCGCTGAGTGGTGGTCGCGCCAGTCGGCGGCAAGTTGCTCGCTGTCATCACACAATAACTTTGCCGTTAGCGCCAGGTAATCCCGTCGCCGGTTTTGCGGGCGATTAAGGCTGGCGACTTCGGGGGTGCTAGCGGTTTGCCGAACAAAATCCCCGGCGTCTCGCTGGCCAGTCTCGCCAAATAAAATAAACTCCAGTGGATGTAAACCCAAGCTGGCTTCATTGTCGGCAGTGAGGCCGTGTTGCTGGCGCATATTGGCGCGGTTAATGTCCAACGTAATATCGTTGACTAGCCCGCTATTAGGGTAGCCCGCAACACTGTCGAGGTAACCGGCGGCGATGGGCTGCTCATCAATGTCGCTAAGCCTTTGCGCCAGGGCGGAAAACAGCCCCGGATTGCTGACGGCAAGCGATGTGGCGATGGTCAGTGTGCGCAGCTCCCCGTGCAGTTGGCGCCATTGCTGTTGAGCATTCCGCAGGGCTTGCTCGCTGGTCGTCTCAAGCAGCCGGCCGATGCCGGACTCAAACTCCCGACAGCGGCTGGCGAACTGGGTCAGTTGTAGGCCAGTGCCGTCCCAAACTTGGCGGCTTTTGGTTGCCAGCATTTTGCTGTCTACATCGCTGGGCACAAGGTTGCTGCCGGGCGATGAGACTGTATTTTGCGGCGGATGGCCGCTGGGCTCGGCCGTGGGGGTGTCGCGCCCGCAACTGCAGAGCCCGGCTAGCAGGGCAATAACTATCAGTGTGCGCTTCATGATGGCTCGTGCAAGTCCATGACAGGCCAGCTGCGCTCGGCGGCAATGGCGCTCAGGCGTTCGTCAGGGTTAACAGCGACTGGGTGCCCCACTTGCTCCAGCAGTGGTAAATCGTTGATTGAATCGCTGTAAAAATAGCTTTCATCCAAGGGGTAAGGGTGCCGCTCGAGCCAACGCTCTAAATTGGTAACCTTACCGGCGCCAAAGCAGGGCGTGCCCACATAATTACCGGTATAGCGCCCATCTTGTACTTCAGGGTCTGTTGCCAGAATTTCGTCCACGCCCAAGTGCTCGGCAATGGGGCGGGTGATAAAACCGTTGGTGGCGGTAATAATTAACAGGTAGTCACCTCGTGCACGGTGCTCGGCCAGTAGCTGCTGTGCCTTGGGCAGCATAATGGGCTCTATGCATTCGCGCATAAACCGGGCGTGCCACTGGCTGAGCTCCTCGGGGCTATACTGCGTGAGCGGTGCCATGGCAAAGCGCAGGTAGGCATCAATGTCTAAGCAGGCGTTTTGATAATCTTGAAAAAATTGGTCGTTTTGCTGGCGATACGCCTGCTCGTCGACAAGCTTATGGGTCAGTAAAAACTCGCCCCAGCTGTGGTCGCTATCGCCGTGAATGAGGGTGTGATCGAGGTCGAAGATGGCCAGTGCCACAGAGAATCCTTAATTTGTCGGTCTTTGGCGCGCTAGCATAGCGCCGCTGGGCGCACCTCTCAAGCGTGTTGCTTAGGGCGGGTTTGGTATTCGTCGCCGGTTTGTGTAACCTCAATTGCTGAGGTAGGTCTTTTTGTGGAACAATGCCAAAGTTTCACTGCACCAAAGCTTCACCGCCATGCAATAAGAAGATGGAAACGACAGGAATTTAATGTGATTGACGCCGACGGCTTTCGCCCCAATGTTGGGATTATTTTAAGCAACGATCAGGGCCAGGTGCTTTGGGCGCGGCGCGTGGGGGGGCAAGACGCCTGGCAATTTCCCCAGGGCGGCATACATGAAGGTGAGAGTGCCGAGCAGGCGCTTTTTCGCGAGTTGGGTGAAGAGGTGGGTTTAACCGAGGCCGATGTCGAGGTATTGGCTTGTACCCGAGGCTGGCTGCGCTATCGTTTGCCGCACCGTTTGATACGCCAAAATGCCCAGCCTTTGTGTATCGGTCAAAAACAAAAGTGGTTTTTACTGAAGATTAAGAGCGATGATACCCGGGTGTGCCTGGAAAATGGCGGGCGCGCCGAGTTTGATGACTGGCGCTGGGTTAGCTATTGGTACCCGCTGGGGCAAGTGGTGGCCTTTAAACGCGATGTTTACCGCCGGGCGTTAAAAGAGTTATCGCCGGTGCACAGCCAGCTTGAGCGACTTGTGGTGGGCTAAGCGGCGCAGGTTACGCGCTGACAGCTATACCGCAATCGGCTAGGCTGGTGCCTATAAGAAGCACTTATGAGTGACTAATAACTGAGAATTAAATGGATTCTATGCTGAACTCGTTGCGCAGTATTGTTCAAGAGGTAAATGCCGCCCGCGACCTTCCCAAGGCGCTGGCTATTATTGTCTCGCGCGTTAAACGAGCTATGCAAACACAAGTGTGCTCGGTGTACTTGCGTGGCCCCAACGACGAGTACGTGCTAATGGCGACCGAGGGCTTGCAGCAGCAAGCCGTGGGGCAGGTGCGAATGGCGCCGGGACAAGGGCTGGTTGGGCGCGTTGTCACGCGTGAAGAGCCGGTCAACCTGGAAGACGCCGAAACCCACCCCGCCTATCAATACTTCCCCGAAACCGGCGAGGAGCGCTTCAGCTCATTTTTGGGCGTGCCCATTATTCATCACCGCCAAGTGCTGGGGGTGCTGGTGGTGCAGCAGTCCGAGCGGCGCCGGTTTGATGAGGGCGACGAGGCCTTTTTGGTCACCATGTCGGCCCAGCTGGCTGGGGTCATTGCCCACGCCGAGGCGACGGGCACGATGGTGGCGGTTGGCGCAGCGGCCTCGCAGGCGCGTTTTGCCGGGGTGTCGGGTGCGCCCGGTATTGCCATTGGTGAATCGGTGGTGGTGGCACCGCTGGCTGATTTAAAAGGTGTGCCCTACCAGCCCTGTGAGGATGTCGAAGCCGAATTGGCGTTTTTTCAACGTTGCCTAAACGCTGTGCGCGAAGACATCAAAGATCTGGGGGCACAGCTAGAGGAACGCCTAAACCGCGAAGAGCGGGCCCTGTTTGATGCGTATCTGGCGATGCTGGACGACGCTTCGCTCGGTGGTGAGGTGACCGCCAAGATCCGTGAGGGGACCTGCGCGCCCTATGCCTGGAGTGAAGTTATTCTTGAGCACGAGAATAACTTTGCCGGAATGACCGATGCTTATTTGCGCGAGCGCGCCACGGACGTGCGCGACTTAGGGCGCCGGGTGCTGGCCTACCTGCAAGAGTCCAATCAAAGCTGCAAGATTTACCCCGACAACACGGTGTTAATTGGCGATGAGTTGACCGCCTCTATGTTGGGTGAGGTACCTGAGCACAAGCTGGCGGGCCTGGTGTCGGTACAGGGGTCGGGTAACTCCCATGTGGCGATTCTCGCCCGCGCCATGGGCATCCCCACGGTGATGGGGGCGGTAGACTTACCCTATACCCGTATGGATGGCCGGCCGGTTATCGTCGATGGCTACAAAGGGGTGGTTTACAGTGMCCCCAGCGAGCCACTGCGCAAGCAGTATCGCGCCATAGCCGAAGAAGAGCAGGAGTTGGTTAAAGGGTTAGAGGCACTAAAAGACCTGCCCTGTGAGACTCTGGATAAGTATCGCTTGCCCCTGTGGGTAAACACCGGCCTGATGGCTGACGTGCTGCGCTCGCTGGAGCGTGGCGCCGAGGGGGTTGGCTTGTATCGCACCGAGGTGCCGTTTTTACTGCGCGATCGCTTCCCCTCAGAGGAGGAGCAGCGAGTAATTTACCGCGAGCAGCTGGAGGCGTTTGCGCCCCATACCGTCACCATGCGCACGCTGGATATCGGCGGTGACAAAGCGTTGCCCTATTTTCCGATCGAAGAGGATAACCCGTTTTTGGGGTGGCGCGGCATTCGCGTAACGCTCGATCACCCAGAGATATTTCTGGCGCAAATTCGCGCCATGATCAAAGCCAGTAGTGGGCTGGATAACCTGCGTATTCTGTTGCCGATGATTTCTAGTGTGTCGGAGCTGGAGCAATCTAAGGCTCTTATCCACCGTGCCTACCACGAGTTGGTAGAGGAGGGGCACGAGGTTAACCTGCCTCCGCTCGGGGTGATGATTGAGGTTCCGGCAGCGGTGTATCAGGCCCGAGAGCTGGCCGCCCGAGTCGATTTTTTATCGGTCGGTAGCAATGACCTTACTCAGTACTTGCTGGCGGTTGATCGAAACAACGCCCGGGTGGCCGATCAGTATCAGGCGTTTCATCCGGCGGTGCTGCGCGCCTTGCAGCAGGTGGTAACCGATGGTCACACCCAGGGGGTGAGTGTCGGTATTTGTGGCGAGCTGGCGGGTGATCCGGGGGCGGCTATTTTGCTCATGGCCATGGGGTACGATGTGCTGTCGATGAACGCCACTAACCTGCCCAAAGTAAAATCTGTGATCCGCGCGATTAACTTAGAGCAGGCTGAGACGCTACTGGACGATGTGATGCGGTTGGTGGATGCCGAGCAGGTGCGCGCCCGGATCGATCAGATGTTGCTGGAGGCCGGGGTTAACCGTGTGGTGCGACCGCTGGAAATAGACGCATAGGCGTATCGCCGACTGGCGGTTTTATCTGACACAAACGCGGTGTTATGATTGCCGCTCTTTTTTTAGCTGGCGCTCGCTCTATGCTCACCCATCCTAATTTTGACCCCGTTGCTATCTCCATCGGCCCGTTAGATGTTCACTGGTACGGTCTGATGTATTTAGCGGCGTTTGCCTCGGCTTGGTGGATTGCCATGCGCCGGGCAAAGCGGCCCGATTCACCGGTGACGCCCGCCCAGGTAGAAAACCTTATTACTTATGGCGCCTTTGGGGTGGTGATTGGCGGCCGGGTTGGCTATGTGGTGTTTTATCATTTTGATGCCTGGATGCGCGACCCGCTATGGTTGTTTCGGATTTGGGAGGGCGGCATGTCCTTCCATGGCGGGCTAATAGGTGTGCTGCTGGCCATGCTGTTTTACGCGCATCGGATTCGTATTCCCTATTTGCGTCTGACCGACTTTGTGGCTCCTATGGTGCCGCTGGGGCTGGCTTTTGGTCGGCTGGGTAATTTTATTGGTCAGGAGTTGTGGGGGCGCCCGACAGACTTGCCTTGGGCCATGGTGTTTCCTCAAGATCCCGAGCAGCTGCCGCGCCACCCTTCGCAGCTGTATCAGTTTGCCCTTGAGGGTGTGGCGTTGTTTTTTCTCCTCTATTGGTTTTCGCGCAAGCCGCGCCCTACCGCGGCGGTTAGCGGTGTGTTTTTAATCGGTTATGCCGTCTTCCGGGTCATCGCAGAGTTTGCTCGCGAGCCGGACCAGCATATTCAGTTTGATTTGTTTGGCTGGGTAACCCGCGGCCAGCTACTGTGTCTACCGATGGCGGCCCTGGGTATCGGGCTATTGATTTACGCGTACCGCTTTAGCGGAGCCGCTAGAGCGCCTGCCGAGCAAAAGGAGGCCCCGTGAAGCAGTATTTGGATTTAATGCAAGATGTGGTCGATAACGGCACCGACCGTGGCGACCGTACCGGTACCGGCACACGCTCGGTGTTTGGCCGGCAGTTGCGCTTTGATTTAAATCAGGGCTTTCCGCTGGTGACCACCAAAACCGTGCACCTTAAAAGTGTTATTGTCGAGCTTTTGTGGTTTTTGCAGGGGCGCACTGACGTGCAGTGGCTGCAGGAGCGCGGGTGCAAAATCTGGAACGAGTGGGCTAGCAGCGAGGGCGATTTGGGGCCGGTTTATGGCAAGCAGTGGCGCAGCTGGGCCTGCCCCGACGGCTCGACCATCGACCAGATTGGCGATGTGATTGCCCAGATAAAAGCCAAGCCGACTTCGCGCCGGTTAATTGTCAGTGCCTGGAACCCTGCCGATTTGCCCGATGAGTCTGTTAGTCCTCAGGACAATGTCGCCGCCGGGCGTATGGCGTTGGCGGCCTGCCATACTCTGTTTCAATTTTATGTGGCCGATGGCAAGTTGTCTTGTCAGTTGTATCAGCGCAGCGCGGACTTATTTTTGGGTGTCCCGTTTAATATCGCCAGCTACGCCCTGTTAACGCACATGATTGCTCAGCAGTGTGGTTTGGGGGTGGGAGATTTTGTCCATACGTTTGGCGATTGTCACCTCTACCACAATCATTTGACCGACGATATTGTCTATGAGCAGCTTGCGCGCGAGCCGAAGGCACTGCCTAAGCTAACGATTGCCCGCCGGCCGGCATCGATCTTTGACTATCAGCTCGAAGATTTTGGTTTTGAGGGCTATGATCCGTACCCGCGTATCAAAGCGCCCATAGCGGTTTAACCCGGCGGGAGGTAAGGTACATCCGATGCAAGTAGCCATGATAGTGGCCTGTGGCCACGACAACGCGATCGGCAAGGGCAATGCAATGCCCTGGCATCTACCGGCAGATTTACAATACTTTAAAAGCGTTACCTTGGGTAAACCCATTATGATGGGCCGCAAGACCTATGAGTCGATAGGTCGTCCGCTGCCGGGTAGACTCAATATCGTGATTACCCGCGATCCCAACTGGTCTGGCCCTGAGGGAGTGGCGAGCGTTGCCAGTGTACCCGATGCGATCGCGTTAGCGCGCGCCGAGGCCGAGGGCGACGAGGTTGTTATTATTGGCGGCGAACAAATATACCGTGCGGCACTGCCGCTGGTGGACCGTCTTTATAAGACCGAGATTGATGTGCGGGTAGAGGGGGCCGATGCGTTCTTCCCTGAGCTGCCCGCCGAGCATTGGCGGGAGGTATCCCGGCAGGAGGGTGACGCAGGGGCTCCGTTGCGTCATCGTTTTTTAATTTTGGAGTCATGCTCTGACACCGATTCTTAATAATTAAACTGTATAAGATTGGTAGGTTTTGCAACCTAGTTCAGATCAAAAAATGATCATGTGTTACTGGTGCTCAGCTGTGGTGCGGTAAAGTGTTACCCGTCTGATACCGATGTACACATGTGCAATACCATTTGGATAAAGCATTGAATGTAGAGGAACGCTCTTATTACAATGCTGCGTTCTTAAGCTGCCTCGAAAGAGGTATTCGTGGATTATGTGTCTGTGGCAGCACTCTGTCGCATATAACCTGATTGCAAGCACCCGAGTTGGGGGAAATATGAAAAAGCAGCGATTGAAAGCCGTGGCTCTGACCACTGTGCTTTCTGCCAGCGCGCTAGTGGGTAGCGTGGCCTTGGCAGATCAAACCCTGGATGAAATCCTTCAGGTAAGTCAGGMCAAAACTACTTTGGCGCGAGATTCTCAAAAACGTATCGATCGTTTGTCTCAGGAAACTGAGGATTTGCTGATTCAGTTCAAGCAAGTCAACAAGCAAATCGAAGACATGCGTGTATACAACAGCCAATTAGAGAAGCAAATTGCGGCTCAGTTAGCTGTTATTAAAGATCTGGATGCCTCAATCGAGAACGTAACGGTTATCGAGCGTCGTATTCAGCCTTTGGTAATGCGCATGCTGGACGCGCTTGAGCAGTTCGTTAAGCTGGATAAGCCATTCAAAATGGATGAGCGTCTGGCCCGTATCGAAATGCTGCGTAACAATCAGGATCGTGCCGATATTTCAGTTGCTGAAAAATTCCGTCAAGTTCTGGAAGCCTACAAGATCGAAAGTGATTACGGCCGCTTCATCGAAGCGTACCGCGATACTCTGGACGTAGGTGGCCAGGAGCGCGAAGTAAACATTTTGCGCATCGGCCGTGTATCTCTGATGTATCAGACTACCGATACCGAATCATCAGGTGCCTGGGATCCTACTCAGGGCGCTTGGGTTGAGCTGGATAACTCTTATCGCGGCACTATTTTGAAAGGCTTGCGCATCGCGCGTAACGAAGCCTCTAAAGACATCATGTTTGTACCTGTCCAAGCACCGGAGGCAGCAAAATGAAAATGAAGTTTGCAAAACGCTGTCTGGTAGTAATGGCTGCCGGCTTAATGAGCACCAGTGCTGTAATGGCACAAGAAAGCGATCAGGCGGCAAGCCTGGATGAGCTGCTGAACATGGTAAAAGATTCGCGCGTGGCTGAAACGGCCGAGCACCGCAAGCGCGAGCAACAATTTACCCGTGAGAAAAACAATCAAGCGAGCCTGCTGAAGCAAGCCCAGGATACTCTGGCAGCTGAAGAGCGCCGCTCTGAGCGTTTGGAAGAAACTCACTCTGAGCAAGAGTTAGATGTAGACGCAAAACGTCAACAGTTTAACGAGCGCTTGGGTTCACTGCGTGAGCTGTTTGGTCACCTGACCTCTACCGCTGGCGATCTTCGCTCTACCTTGCAGACCTCACTGATTTCGGCGCAATACCCGAATCGTGGTGACTTCCTGGCCGAGCTGATCGACAAAATGAACTCGAACACTCGTTTGCCTAGCATCGAAGAGATCGAGCGTCTGTGGTACGAGCAGCAGCGTCAAATGGTTGAGAGCGGCCGCGTAGTAACCTTTACCGGTACCGTCATCAAGCCTAACGGCGAAAACGCCGAGCAAGAAGTGGTTCGTGTTGGTTCTTACAACCTGCTGTCTGAGGGTAAGTACCTGAACTACGTTGCCGACGGCGCAAAAATGGAAGAGCTGATTCGTCAGCCTGACGGTAACTACCTGGATGCGGCTTCTGAGCTGCAAAACGCTACCTCTGGCTTGGTTGGTGTCGGTCTTGACCCCACTGGTCCTACTGGCGGTACTCTGCTGGGCGCGCTGATTAACAGCCCGACCTGGAAAGAGCGTCTGCTGACTCAAGGTGGTGTGGTTGGTTACGCGATTATGGCGGTTGGTGCCCTTGGTCTGTTGATCGGCCTGTGGCGCATCATTTACCTGTTCGCTGTAAGCGCCAAGGTAAGCAGCCAGCTGAAGTCTGACAAAGCTAACACCAACAACCCACTGGGTCGTGTGTTGAAAGCGGCGGAAGAAAATCCAAACGCTGACACCGAAACTCTCGAGTTGAAGCTCGAAGAGGCTGTGTTGAAAGAGCGTCCGAAGATCGAAAGCGGCCTGGCTATTCTGAAGATTATTGCTGCGGTTGCACCTCTGATGGGTCTGTTGGGTACCGTTACCGGTATGATCTTGACCTTCCAGGCGATCACTATCTTCGGTGCGGGCGATCCGAAAAACATGGCAGGCGGTATCTCCTCTGCATTGATCACAACGGTTTGGGGTCTGTTAGTAGCGATTCCTGTGGTGCTGATCCACACCGTGGTTAATGGCCGTGCTAAGCGTGTTATTCATGTTCTTGAAGAACAATCGGCAGGTATCATCGCCGAAAACGCAGAACGCAAGTAGGAGATTGAAGCATGCTGGCATTAATGGAAGCTATCGCAGCCATTAGAGCCTTTTTGGATCAGGGCGGTATGGTACTGTTGTTCATTGCCGCCCTTACCTTTGTCATGTGGACCCTGATTTTTGAGCGGGTGTGGTATTTCAAAGGTGGTCTAAAAGGCGACCTTCAAAAGTCTTTGGATATTTGGGAGGCGCGCAGTGAGCGTAAATCCTGGAATGCCCACCAAATTCGTTTGGCGCTGATTTCTAAGGTCGAGCTAAAGGTTAATACCAATATGGACATGATCGCCACTATGGTGAGCTTGTGTCCTCTGCTCGGTCTGCTGGGTACGGTTACCGGTATGATTGAAGTGTTTAACGTTCTCGCAATGACCGGTGGTGGTGATGCCAAAGAAATGGCAGGCGGTGTATCTAAAGCGACAATCCCGACAATGGCGGGCATGGTTGCTGCACTGTCAGGCTTGTTTGCCAACACCTACCTCACACGAATTGCCGAGCGTGAAAATCAGTTGTTTGCCGATCACCTGACAATGGATCACTAAGGCTGGCACGTCGTATCAACCAGTAATAAGAGATTTGTCATGAGCAGGAAAAACGAATCTGAAGACGATCAGACCGGGGCGATCGATTTAACCCCTATGCTCGATGTGGTTTTCATCATGTTGATCTTCTTCATTGTGACTGCCACATTTATTAAAGAGACCGGGGTCGAAGTTGAGCGTCCTGAAGCAACCATGGCTGACGAGAAGAAAAACGCCAGCATCCTGATTGCTATCACAGACGAAGATGAAATCTGGATCGATAAGAACCAGGTTGATCCCCGTGGGGTGCGAGCGCAGATTGAGCGTTTGCTTGCCGACAACCCGAGAGGCTCCGTTGTTATTCAGGCCGATGCCGAAGCTAACGTTAAATTGTTAGCTGAGGTTGCCGATACTGCTCGTCAGTTGAATGTGAGCAACGTCGCTGTCTCCACAGCTAAGAAATAGGCCGCTATGAAACTTGTAAGAGTAATTATTGCTGCCGCTTTGGCGGTGGTCGTGACCCTCGGCCTTTTGTTTCTGATGCACTCGTTGATCAACTCTGATCTGCAGGCAGATGAGCAAGAAGAGCAGGTTCGCATTGAGGATATCCGTATGCCGGATACCGAGATCGAAACCCGTTACGAGACGGCCAAACCCGATAAGCCTGAGACGCCTGAGACGCCTCCGCCGGATATTCCGGAGCCGGATTTCGAGTCGCCAGATATCAACCCAGAAGGGTTGAATATGGATGCTCCGTCTTTGAGCAGTGATATCAATGTTAGTGCTGGCGGTATTGGTGGTGACGGTGAGTATCTTCCAATTGTGAAGGTTGCACCTCAGTACCCACGTCGCGCCGCTCAGCGTGGTATCGAAGGGTTTGTGACGGTTGAGTTTACGGTAACTATTAATGGCTCTACCAAAGACGTTGTGGTGATCGAGGGCATCGACAAAGATGGCGACCCAACCAGCATCTTTGACCGAGCAGCCGTTAAAGCGGCCGAGAAGTTCAAGTATAAGCCGCGTGTTGTAGACGGTACGCCTATTGAGGTGCCGGGTGTTCGCAACCGCTTTGTATTTGAGCTTGCGCAATAAGGGTGATGAAAATGAAGAATGTAAAATCGATGATTTCAGGCACCTTCAAAAAATCACTGTTGGCTTCGGCGCTGCTTGCAGCGCCAGCCGTTACAGGGTTTGTTGCGTACCAACTGGTGCCAAGTCAAACATTGTTGATTGCCGGTAGTGCTCAGGCGCAAAATACTCAACCTATGCAGCCTGCGGCGCAAAAGCTTGATCCGCGTCGCTTGCCGGGTTTATCGCAGAGCTTTATTGAAGATTTGCAGGAGGTCAGCGAAGCGCTTGACCCCAGTGAAGAGGCGGTGGCCGAAGGCGCCAAATCGGATCCGCGCAGAGCACTGCAGATCGTCAACGAAATGGCCGAAGATTTGGGTGATTACAACCCTTATGAAAAAGTCATGGTTTACACCTACTACGGCTCTATCTATTACAACCTCGAAAACACCGAGAAAACGATCGAGAGTTTTGAGAATGTAATTGCGCAGAGCCCGAACTTACCGGTAGGTACCGAAGCTCAGTATCTTTATACCTTGGCGCAGCTATACAGTCAGGAAGATCAGCCGCAAAAAGCGCTGAACTACCTTAAGCGCTGGAGCAAGATGGTCACCAGCATTTCGGCCGAGCAATACGCCGTAATCGCTCAGGTGTTCTACGCCAACGACGATATGGATGCAGCGCTGGCTAACATGCTTGAAGCCTCTCGTCAGTACGAAGCAGCTGGCAAGATCCCCAAGGAAGAGTGGTTGGGCTTTACCCGGGCGGTTTACTACACCCGTGAAGACTTTCCGGCAACCTTGGAAGTTGTTGAGCTGTTGGTGCGTCACTACCCCAAGATGAGCTACTGGCGTCAGCTGGTTGGCCTGTACTACGAGTTGGGTCGTATCGATGATTACTATCGTGCGCTGGACTCCATGTACGTTATGGGCGGGCTGAAAAAAGAAGCTCAGTTGCGTACCTTGGCTGGCGGCTTTATTGATAAAGATGCGCCATACAAAGCAGCAAAAGTTTTAGATAAAGGCATTAACGAAGATAAAATCGTTGCGCCTACCTCAAAGAACTTAGAGTTGCTGGCCAACTCTTGGCGTCTGGCGCAAGAGACTGATAAAGCGCTGGTCGAAATGAAGCGTGCGGCCGCTAAGGCCGAAGATGGTGATTTGTACTTTAACTTGGCGCGTCTGTTGTTTTCACGCGACCAATTTGCTGATGCCATTGCCGCCGGTAACAACGCGCTGAAAAAGGGTGGTTTAAGTCGTCCGGATTCGGTTCACTTGACCATTGGTCAGGCTGAGTTGTCACGCAACAATTTTGATGCTGCCATCGAGTCTTTTAAGAAAGCCGCAAAAGATGAGCGCAGCCGTAAGTTTGCCACTCAGTGGACCAGCTACGCGGAAAGCGAGAAAAAGCGTCAGGAAGCACTGAAAGACAGTTAAGTTCGTAGACCTGTCTTACAGTATAAAAAAGCCGGCAAATGCCGGCTTTTTTTATGGTTGAAAGTTAGCGCACTAAAAAAGCCCGCCAGGTTAACCACCTGCGGGCTTTTTGTCGTTCTAGCCGATAAGCACAAGCTTAGTCGAGTAGGCTAAGGTCTCTTACGGCGCCTTTGTCGGCGCTGGTTGTGAGCTTGGCGTAAGCTTTAAGCGAGGCGCTGACTTTTCGTGGGCGATTCTCCACAGGCTTCCACGGGTTGTCGCGGTGCTCCATGCGCTCGCGGCGATCGTGTAGCTCGCGCAAGCTGATTTGCACGTTGATCGAGCGCTCGGGAATGTCAATGCGAATGATGTCGCCCGTTTCTACCAGGCCGATAGCACCGCCGGCGGCGGCCTCCGGCGAGGCATGGCCAATAGATAAGCCCGACGTGCCTCCCGAGAAACGCCCATCCGTTAGCAGGGCACAGGCTTTACCCAAACCTTTCGATTTGAGGTAGCTGGTAGGGTAGAGCATCTCTTGCATGCCTGGTCCACCGCGGGGGCCCTCGTAGCGAATAATCACCACGTTGCCGGCCTTTACGGTGCCATTCAGCACGTCTTCTACCGCCTGCTCTTGGCTTTCAACCACATGGGCGGGGCCTTCAAACACCAAAATAGAATCATCTACGCCAGCGGTTTTGACCACGCAGCCGTCTTCGGCGATATTGCCATACAGTACCGCAAGCCCCCCTTCCGTCGAGAAGGCGTGCTCCAGCGAGCGGATACAGCCGGTGGCTCGGTCGCCATCGAGGCTTGGCCAACGCGCCGCCTGAGAGAAGGCCACCTGGGTGGGGACGCCGCCGGGGCCGGCTTTAAAGAACTCTACGACCTCGTCAGATGGGTTGCGCATGATGTCCCATTCGTCCAGCGCTTCTTTTAGGGTATCGCCGTAGACTGTGGGAACCGAGGTGTCGAGCACACCGGCGCGGTCGAGTTCACCCAAAATACCCATGACACCGCCGGCTCGGTGAACGTCTTCGATATGATATTGCTGCGTGTTGGGGGCCACTTTACACAGCTGGGGTACCTCGCGCGAGATGCGGTCGATATCGCTCATGCCAAAGTCCAGCTCCGCCTCTTGCGCGGCAGCCAATAGGTGCAAAATGGTGTTGGTGGATCCGCCCATGGCGATATCCAGTGCCATGGCATTACCAAAGGCTGCCTTGGAGCCAATCGCGCGGGGCAGTAAGTGCTCTTCGTCGCCTTCGTAGTAGCGCTTGGCCAGCTCGACAATGCGATGGCCGGCGCGTTTAAACAGCTTTTCGCGGTCGGCATGGGTCGCCACAATGGTACCGTTGCCGGGCAGAGATAAACCCAGAGCCTCGGTCAGGCAGTTCATGGAGTTGGCGGTAAACATCCCAGAGCAAGAGCCGCAGGTGGGGCAGGCGCTGCGCTCAACCTCAGAGAGGGTCTCGTCATCGACACTGTCGTCAGCGGCCATCACCATAGCATCGATCAGATCTAAACCGTGATCGAGCAGCTTGGTTTTACCGGCTTCCATGGGGCCACCAGAAACAAAAATCACCGGTACGTTAAGGCGCATGGCCGCCATCAGCATGCCAGGAGTGATTTTGTCACAGTTAGAGATACACACCAGCGCGTCGGCACAGTGGGCATTCACCATGTACTCGACTGAGTCGGCGATAATGTCGCGAGAGGGCAGCGAGTAGAGCATGCCGTCGTGACCCATGGCGATACCGTCATCGACCGCGATGGTGTTGAATTCTTTGGCGACGCCGCCGGCCTTTTCCACCTCGCGCGCAACCAGTTGACCCATATCTTTGAGGTGCACATGGCCCGGCACAAACTGCGTAAACGAGTTGGCGATGGCGATAATCGGCTTTTGAAAGTCATCATCTTTCATGCCGGTGGCGCGCCACAGGGCGCGGGCGCCGGCCATGTTACGGCCAGCGGTGGTGGTTCTGGAGCGATAGGTTGGCATAAATACCCCGTTTAACACTATCAAGTAAGGTTCCCGGTGCGAGGCGCGCCGGGAACCGGATAAATTGTAACCGGCAAGGATAACAGAATGGTGCCGTAAGGTCAGGCGGCGCGGTCGATTTGGCAGGCTTAAGCGATCAGCAAATGTCTTTGATGAACACCTTAGAGCCGCGCTGGTAGTTGTACATGGATTGCCGCTCGAGGGGTAAATCGCTGATGGCGCCGGGTACAAAGCCGTGCTCTAAAAACCAGTGAGCGGTTTGTGTGGTTAAGACAAACAGTGTTTCGATGCCGCCGTCCCGGGCCCGCCGTTCCAGCTGCTCTAACAGCTGTGAGGCCCGGCCCCCTTTGCGGTATTCCGGATGGGTGGCCACGCAGGCCAACTCGGCGATCTGCCCATAGGGGTAGACAGCGGCGCAGGCGATAATAGTGCCGTCTTTTTCCAGGACATTAAATTTGGCGATTTCTGTCTCGAGCAGCTCGCGCGAGCGCCGCACCAGAATACCTTCGGCTTCGAGCGGTTCTATTAGCCCCAAAATACCGCCGACATCGTCGATGGTGGCGCCCCGCAGTTGCTCGTAATGGCCGGAGTACACCATGGTGCCCTGACCATCGCGGGTGAATAGCTCGGCCAGTAGCGCCCCGTCGGTGGTGTAGTTAACCAGCTGGGCGCGTTGCACCCCTTGTAAGCAGCTAAGGTAGGCGCTCTCGAGGGCAAGCTGGGCCAGCTCGCTTGCCTGACCTGTCTGCTCCGCTAAGTGTTGCTTGCATTGCGCCAGCGTAAACTGGCGAATTAGGCGCCCATCGGCGCCGGCGACACCGTCGGTATCACAGTAGGCCAGCAGTTTGTCGGCTTTTAGCGCGATGGCAGCTTGGGTGGCCACGTCGGTGTAAGTCAGGTTAAACACTTCACCGGTCGCAGAGTAGCCGAGGGGCGATAGCAATGCGATTGCGCCGGCGTCCAGCGCACGGGTTAGCTGTGCGACGTTGATGCGGCGTACCTTACCTGTGTGCTGCAAGTCGACCCCTTCGATCACGCCGTGGGGCATGGCCGCCACGTAATTGCCGCTGGCGACCTCGATCCGCGCTCCGTGCATGGGAGAGTTGGGTAAGCCGGTAGACAGCGCCGCCTCCATGGTGATACGGGCCTCGCCAATGGCCTGCAGTACGCCTTGCAGCGATTCGCTATCGGTAATACGCAAATTACGATGAAATTCAGTCGCTCGCTGCTCGCTCGCTAAACGCAGATCGATTTGTGGCCGCGCGCCGTGGACCAGCACTAGCCGCACCCCCAGGCTCGATAGCAGCGCCAGGTCGTGAATGATATGCCCAAAGTTTCCATGGGTAAGCGCTTCGCCTGGCAGCATGACCACAAAGGTTTTGCCGCGGTGGGCGTTGATGTAGGGCGACGAATGGCGAAACCATTTTACGTAGTCCTGTATGTTGCTCACACTCATGTTGTGCCCTTGTGGTTGCTGGCCGTGGCCGCTGAACTGATACAAAAATGATGGATAAGCGAGCGCAGTACGTCAATAGCTGGTGCTAATTGTTCGATGGCAATAAATTCATCCGGTTGGTGGGCTTGGTCGATCGAACCGGGCCCCATCACGACGGCCTGCATATCCAGCTGTCGGTAAAAGGGTGCCTCGGTGGCAAAGCCTACGGCCTCGGCGCTGGCGCCGGTGAGTTTTTCACAGGCGCGCACCAGCTCACTCTCTCTTGGCTGCAACAGTGGGTCGACGCCCTCAAATAAGGTCGAGAACACAATATCAATCTTGCGACGTTCGGCGATGGGTACCAGCCGGCGGTTGATTTCATGGCGCAGTTCATCGTTGTGCATGCCGGGTACCGAGCGCAAATCAAAGTGCAGCTCACATTCGCCACAGATGCGATTGGCACCGTCGCCGCCGTGGATACAGCCTAAATTTAGGGTGGGTACGGCCACGGCAAAGCCTGGGTTATGAAAGCGCTGTTGCAGCTCGCCGCGGTATTGAACCAGCTCTGAGGTGACTTCATGCATGGCCTCTAGGGCGCTATTGCCCAGCGCCGGATTGGACGAATGGCCGCTCTTACCCAGTACCCGGATGGACTCCATCAGAATGCCTTTGTGCATATTGATGGGGCGCATGCCGGTGGGCTCACCCACTACCGCGTAGCGCCCCGGCGCTACGCCAGCATCCAGCAGTGCCCGGGCACCGCTCATGCTGCTCTCTTCATCGGCGGTGGCGAGTACCACAATGGGCGCGTGCAATTGGCTCGGGTCTATATCGCGCACCGCTTCCATAACCGCGGGGAAGAACCCCTTCATGTCGGTTGCACCCAAACCGTATAACTTGCCCTCGCGCTCGGTCAGTGTGAAAGGGTCTGAGCTCCACTGGTCTGCATCGTAGGGCACGGTATCACTGTGGCCGGCGAACACTAAGCCGCCCTCACCACGGCCTAAGGTCGCCAATAAATTGTACTTACCCGGATGCCCGGGTACGGCAATGATATCGGTTTGGAATCCAAGCGCCGCAAAATCCTCGGCTAGTTGGTCAATCACCGCTTTATTGCTGGTGTCCCATTGGGGCAGTGCGCAGCTGACCGATGGCTGAGCCACCAGGCGAGCCAGTGTTTGTGTGTAGCGCTTTAAATCAAACGTCATGGAGGGGGCTCTCGAAGTATGAGTCGAGAGTGTAATACAGCTAGCCTAAACGCAGAAGAGCCCGCTATCGCGGGCTCTTCTGGTGGGCCGTTAATAGGTGCAATTAACTGAACATGCCCTTGAACATAAAGAAGAACAAAATGGCGAGGCCGGCACCGGCCGGTAGGGTCACCACCCAAGACATAAAGATAGAGCCCACCACGCGCAGGTTAAGCGCGCCGATGCCACGTGCCATACCCACACCCAGTACCGCCCCCACCAGCGTGTGTGTGGTCGAGATAGGCAACCCAGTGCCCGAAGCCAGTACCACTGTGGCGGCGGCGGCCAGCTCGGCGGCAAAGCCGCGGCTAGGGGTGAGTTCGGTGATTTTTTTGCCGATGGTGGCCATTACTTTAAAGCCGTAAGTGGCAAGGCCAATAACGATGCCCGCGCCACCGATCAGCAGCACCCAGCTGGGCATAACGGATTTGGCCTCGATGCCGCCCGTTTTAATGACGTTGATGATGGCCGCTAACGGCCCTACCGCGTTGGCTACGTCGTTAGAGCCGTGGGCAAAAGCCATCGCACAGGCGGTGAAGACCATTAAGATGGCAAACAGACGCTCGACACTGGCAAAACGATTGCCCGCTTCGCTGGCTTCATCACGTTTGATTTTTCTAAGAAAATAAATCCCCACGGCCGCTACCAGGCAGCCGACGATGGCCGCGATACCCGCACTTTGAACGAAGTTTAAGTCGAGCCCGGAGTCTTTAAAAACATGCTTTAGGCCCTTCAGGATTGTTACCATCGCAATTAAAAAGCCAACGGCAAACATATAAAAAGGAATGTAGCGTTTGGCGGACGCGAATGGGTCTTCGGTGTTGAGAATCAGCCGCTGCACAGAGCGGAAGATAAAAAATGCGATGGTGCCGGCGAGCACAGGTGACACCACCCAACTGGCGACAATGGACATTACCTTGCCCCAGGCCACTGCTTCGACCGATATTCCCACGGCCGCAAAGCCGACGATGGCCCCGACGATGGAGTGGGTGGTGGAGACTGGCCAGCCCACAATACTGGCGATCATCAGCCAGGTGCCCGCGGCCAGAAGGGCCGATAGCATCCCGTATACCAATAGCTCCGGCGAGCCTGCCATCACCGCCGGGTCGACAATTCCCTTGCGAATGGTAGAGGTAACCGCCCCACCGGCGAGGTAAGCCCCCAAAAATTCAAAGATCATGGCGATCACAATCGCCTGTTTAATGGTCAGTGCTTTAGAGCCAACCGATGTGCCCATGGCGTTGGCGACATCGTTGGCGCCGACCCCCCAGGCCATAAAAAAACCAAACACGCAGGCAAGTATGAGTAGAATCTGGCCGTATTCTGCAATAACGGTCATGTGTGTATCCCCAGTCGTTTTATTGGTGCAAATTCAGGCGGCGTACCGCCGCATGTTAGCGCGCCAGCAGCAAATGTAGACGGCTACCCACGGCTTGGGCGCGGTCAGCCAAATCGCCAATCCAGTCGATGACCTGATACAGGAACATCACGTCGACGGGAGGCCACTCAGATTCAAGTTTAAACAGCGCCGAGCGGATTTCGACTTGTAGGCTGTCATTTTGACGCTCGTACTGGTCGAGTTTTTCAATCATATCTTCCACCAGTGTCAGCTCGCGGCCACTGAAACCGGCCTCGAGCAACTCGTCGAGCTCGTTGATGGCTGTGAGCGCTTGCTCGGCGGTGCGCTGGCCGGACTGTACAAAGTCGATAAACAGCTGTTGCAGTGAGGCAGGAATACGCATTTTTCGCCCTAACATAATACCAGCGATGTCCTGCGCTTTATTGGCGATGCGATCCTGCATGCTCAAAAGCTCCAACAGGTCAGTGCGCGGTACCGGTAAAAACAGGCTTTTAGGCAGGTGCAGGCGCAGCTGCTTTTTCATGTCATCTGCCTGATGCTCCAGCTCAACAATGGCTTCCTGGGTGGCGCGAGCCTGCTCCCAGTCGTCGTTAATGACGGCTTCAAAAAAGCTCACCAGCTTGCTTGAGGCGTTGACGGCCACGGCCATATGCTCTTGCATCGGCTTAATGGGCGAGCGTCCAAACATGTTGGAAAATGGATTACCAAGGGCCATAGAATGTCTTCCTTCCGTAAAATGAGCGCGCAGTATAAAAATATCTGTGCGTCAGGTCACCCGTTAAGGCATATTTGTCTTCAGCTTGAGCGGCACGCCGCCGTGACGCCCGGCGCCGATGCAGGCTACAATCGGCGCTGACACGTAGGTTGATGGAGTAAGGTATGACGCAAAAGGTAGCGACTGACCGGGTGCTGGATTTGCGCTCGCTGCTGAATGATTTGGTGAGCGAAGGCCGCATGAGCCAGGAAGACGCCAACCTGCTGCAAGGCGCCAACCGCAACCGCCAGCAAGCAGCTATGCACCCTCTGGCGTATATCGCCAGCCAGTCGGTTGAGGATCTAACCCGCCCCAACAAGCTGCTCGACGGTGAAACCCTTACCCACTGGCTGGCCGAGCGCGCTGGGCTACCAGTCGTGCATATCGATCCGCTCAAAATTGACGTCTCCCAAGTGACCTCGGTGGTCTCTTATGCTTTTGCTAAACGCCACAGTATCCTGTGCGTTGACGTAACTCCCGACGAAGTCGTGATTGCCTGCGCCCAGCCTTTTGTGGCCGGCTGGGAGCCCCAGGTCGAGCACGTGGCTCGTCGGCAGGTGCGGCGAGTGTTTGCCAATCCGGCCGATATTGATCGCTTCAGTATAGAGTTTTATACCTTGGCGCGCTCAGTCTCGGGCGCCAGTGGCGGCCCCGGGGGCTCCGGCGCGACCAATTTTGAGCAGCTGGTCGAGCTAAAAACGCTGGGTGACCCGGATGCCGACGACAAACACGTGGTCAATATTGTCGATTGGTTGTTACAGTATGCTTACGATCAGCGCGCCAGTGATATCCATATCGAGCCGCGCCGTGAGGTGGCGCGTATCCGCTTTCGTATCGACGGTGTGTTGCACGACGTCTACGAGCTGCCGGCATCGGTGGCAATGGCGGTGACCAGCCGCTTTAAAGTATTGGGACGCATGAACATCGCCGAGAAGCGCAAGCCCCAGGACGGCCGCATCAAAACCCGCCGCAGTGACGACAGTGAGGTAGAGCTGCGCTTGTCCACCCTACCTACCGCGTTTGGCGAAAAGCTCGTGATGCGGATCTTTGACCCCGAGGTACTGTTGCGCAGCTTTCACGATTTGGGCTTGGTGGGCGACGACTTTGCCCGCTGGGAGGGCATGACCAGCAAGCCCAACGGTATCGTGCTGGTGACCGGCCCGACCGGCTCGGGTAAAACCACCACGCTTTACTCATCCCTGCGCAAGCTGGCCACCAGCGAGGTGAATGTCAGCACCATCGAAGACCCCATCGAAATGGTGGAAGAGAGCTTCAACCAAACTCAGGTGCACCACAAAATCGAGCTCAATTTTGCCGCCGGTATCCGCACCTTAATGCGGCAGGACCCGGACATCATTATGGTGGGCGAGATGCGTGATCTGGAGACCTCGCAAATGGCCGTGCAGGCTGCGCTCACCGGCCACCTGGTGTTGTCCACGTTACACACCAACGACGCACCCGCCACCGTGGCGCGTCTGTTAGATTTGGGGGTGCCGGCGTACCTTATTAACGCCACCTTGCTCGGAGTGATGGCTCAGCGTTTGGTGCGTACCCTGTGCCCGCACTGCAAAGAGCCGGGCACGATTCCGCAAAAAGAGTGGGGCGCGTTGGTGATGCCCTGGAAGGTGAATATGCCCGAGGTGGTGTACCGCCCTGTGGGATGCCTGGAATGTCGCAATACCGGTTATCTGGGGCGCCAGGGAATTTTTGAGATTCTGGTGTTATCCGATAGCCTAAAACAGTTAATTACCGAGGGGTGCGATTTACAAGCATTGCGCAAGCAGGCCATGCGCGAGGGGATGCGCACATTGCGTTTATCCGGTGCGCAAAAAATTGCCGCCGGTTTAACCACCCTGGAAGAGGTGCTGCGAGTCGCCCCGCCGCAGTCAAATTAAAACATTAGGAGCAACCATGAGCGAGCGATGGACCCTGCCGGCAGAATTAACAGCCAGTGCCGATAGTTGGCTCGAGAAGCTGCAAGAAGCCCTGACCCGTGAGGGCATTGAACACCCTGAGGCGTTACTTGAGGGCGTCCCGGATGCTCCCGATGCCTCTGAATTTACCGCGCAGCTGCGCTATGTATTGGCAACCAGCGAGTTTGTGGCAAAAACCCTAAGTATTAATCCCGCGCATTTGGTCGCTCTGGCGAGCGGCGAGTTGTTTCGTACGCAAACAGACGCCGACATCGAGGCGCTGGCGACCGAGTTGGCCGAGTGCGCCGATCAGCCCGCGCTCGATCGCGCCCTAAGATTGGCGCGCAACCGGGCCATGGTGCGCATTATATGGCGCGACTTTACCCGCGCCGCCAGCATGAGTGAAACCACCGCCGAGCTGTCGGCACTGGCCGATACTATGATTCACGGCGCGCTCAATTGGCACTACCGTGCGTTGATCGAGCGCTATGGCGAGCCTGTGGGGCAGAGTTCGGGAGTGGTTCAGCCGCTAGTGGTGTTGGGGATGGGCAAGTTGGGCGCCCGCGAGCTAAATGTTTCCTCCGATATCGATTTGATTTTCTCCTACCCCGAGGCGGGTGAAACCAACGGCGATAAAAAAACCTTAAGCAATCAGGAGTTTTTTATCCGCCTGGGGCAAAAACTGATCCAGAGCCTGGATGCCAACAACGCTGACGGCTTCGTGTTTCGCGTTGATATGCGGCTGCGTCCGCACGGGCAAAGTGGCGCTTTGGTGCAAAATTTTGATGCCATGGAAAGCTATTACCAATCTCAGGGGCGCGACTGGGAGCGCTATGCCATGATCAAGGCGCGGCCGGTGGCGTGGGTCGACGGGGGGGAGCAGGCCTGCACCGAGCTTATGCAGCTGCTGGCCCCTTTTACCTATCGCCAGTACGTCGACTTTAGTGTGATTGAATCGCTGCGCGCCATGAAGGGCCTGATTAACCGTCAGGTGCAGCGCAAGGGCATGGACTCTGACGTAAAGCTCGGCGTAGGCGGTATTCGCGAGGTTGAGTTTGTCGTACAGCTGTTTCAGCTGATTCGCGGCGGACGTGATTTAGCCCTGCGCGAGCGGCAGGTGTGTAAGTTGTTGCCATTGCTGGAGCAGGAGAAATACCTACCCGAAGGGGCGGGCAAGCAGCTGCTCGACGCCTACGTTTTTTTGCGCAACACCGAGCACGCGATTCAAGGGTATCAGGATCGCCAAACTCAGTCGTTGCCCGCCGATGAGCTTGGATGCTTGCGCTTGGCGCGGGTAATGGGCTATCCCGATTGGGAGGCGTTTTTTACGGAACTTGAAATGCACCGCGAGCGGGTTAATAACGAGTTTCAGCAGGTCATTGCCGACCCGGACTCGGAGCACGAGGTGGACAGCGAGTCGCTGGACGCCTGGTTCTCGGTGTGGGAGGCGACGGGCCCGGACGAGCAGGCGCTTGAAGTGTTGCGCGAGGCCAACTGGGTAAACGCAGAGCGTGTGCTTGCCCTGTTGGAGGATCTGCGCCAGAGCCGCCCGGTACTGTCGATGCAGGCATCAAGTCGCACGCGGTTGGACGCTTTTATGCCACGCTTGCTGCACGCGCTGGATCAGGCGCCCGAAATTGAAGCGGCCGAAGGGCTCAAACGGGTGCTGCCGTTCGTCGAGGCTGTCGCGCGACGCAGCGCCTATTTGGTGTTGCTGGTGGAAAACCCAACGGCCATGCAGCAGTTGGTAAGACTCAGTGCCGCTAGCCCCTGGATTGCCGATCAGCTGGCAGCGCATCCGATTTTGCTCGATGAACTGCTGACCCCAGAAAGCCTCTATGCGCCGCCAGCCAAAGATGAGCTGCGCGATGAGATGCGGCGCGAAGTGCTGCGCATGAGCTGGGACGACTTAGAAGGGCACATGGAGTCGCTGCGTTATTTTCGCTCGGCCCACGCCCTGCGGGTGGCTGCCAGTGAGGTCACCGGTGCGCTGGCGTTGATGAAGGTCAGCGATTATCTGACGTACATCGCCGAGGTGATTTTAGAGCACGTATTGGCCGTCGCCTGGGAGAATATGGTGGCGCGCCACGGTTACCCCTGTAGTAAAGGCGGCACTCAAGAGCGCGCTCCTAACCTAATTGTTGTCGGCTACGGCAAGCTCGGCGGCATCGAGCTGGGCCACGGCTCGGATCTGGATTTGGTGTTTATTCACGATACTGACACCCAGGGTAGTACCGACGGCGATAAGTCGGTCGATAACCAGACGTTTTATACGCGCCTGTGCCAGCGCATGATTCATATCATTACCACGCAAATGGCCTCGGGTCAGTTGTATGAGGTGGACATGCGCCTGCGTCCGTCCGGCAACTCTGGGATGCTGGTGACCTCGCTGGCGGCGTATGAAAAATACCAGTTTACCGAGGCCTGGACCTGGGAGCATCAGGCGGCGGTGCGGGCTCGTCCGGTGGCTGGGGATGAGGCGCTGATGGAGCGCTTTGCTAAAGTGCGCGAGGCGGTGCTGGTTAAACCGCGCGATGAGGCCGCGCTGCGCCGCGATGTTATCGAGATGCGCGAGAAAATGCGCGCGCACTTGGGTAGCGCTAAAGGCAACGGACAATTATTTCACCTTAAGCAAGATGCTGGAGGTATCGTCGATATTGAATTTATGGTTCAATATGCCGTTTTGGCGTGGGCCCAAAAAGCGCCCGAGCTTACCCAGTACACGGACAACATCCGGATCCTGGAGACACTGGAGCAAGTTGGCCTAATGGCCGCTGAGACAGTTGCCCAACTGATTGAAGCCTACAAGGCTTATCGGTCCACCGGACACCGCCTTGCGTTACAGCGCCAGGAGGCGGTACTGCAAGGCGAAGATGAGTTTTCCAGCGAACGTCGGCAAGTGATTGATGTGTGGCAGGCGTTAATGCTGAGTCCGGATCAAACCTAACGGCTCGCTGAAACCATCGCGCCCTTCCCTTATTTTACTGTGAATATTTTTAGGAGTTGGCTATGTCATTTGCCGATCGCGACGGCGTAATCTGGCTGGATGGCGAACTGGTACCCTGGCGCGATGCGCGGGTACACGTACTGACCCACACCCTGCATTACGGCATGGGTGTGTTTGAAGGGGTTCGTGCTTACGAAACTGCCGAAGATGGCACTTGTATTTTTCGCCTTAAAGAACACACCGACCGGTTGTTCCGCTCGGCTCACATTATGCGTATGAAGTTGCCCTTCGATAAAGAGCAGCTGAATGCCGCGCAAAAGCAAGTCGTACGGGAAAATAACCTGCACGAGAGCTACCTGCGCCCCATGGCTTTTTATGGCTCAGAGGGTATGGGCCTGCGCGCCGATAATCTTAAGGTGCATGTGATGGTGGCGGCCTGGGATTGGCCCTCTTACATGTCGCCCGAGGCACGCGATCTGGGTATTAAGGTGCGCACCTCAAGCTACACGCGCCACCATGTGAATATCTCCATGTGTAAAGCGAAAGCCAATGGCCACTACATTAACTCGTTGCTGGCGCTGCAAGAGGCGCTCGACAGCGGTTGTGAAGAAGCGCTGCTGCTCGATAACGAAGGTTATGTGGCCGAGGGCAGTGGCGAGAATGTTTTTGTCATTCGCGACGGTATTATTTACACCCCCGAGCTCACCTCTTGCCTGGACGGGATTACCCGCAATACGATTTTTGCCCTCGCGGCCGAATGCGGCTACGAAGTGCGTGAAAAGCGTATTACCCGCGATGAAGTCTATGTGGCCGATGAAGTCTTCTTTACCGGTACCGCGGCTGAAGTGCTGCCAATTCGCGAGCTGGATGGCCGCGCCATTGGTGAAGGTAAGCGCGGGCCTATGACCACGGAGCTACAAGGCTTGTACTTTGATGCGGTTAAAGGTCGTTTGCCGCAACACAAAGGCTGGCTGGCCCCTATTGCAGGTTAATTGCGCCGGTGAGTAAGCCTCGTTCAACCGCCCGTACCCTGATTGTCGGCCCCTCGTGGGTCGGCGATATGGTGATGGCGCAGAGCTTAATGATGCTGTTGCGCCAGCAGCGCCCCGACACCCCCATCGATGTTTTAGCCCCCGCCTGGAGTCGCCCTTTAACAGAGCGCATGCCCGAGGTCGATACCAGTATTGATATGCCCCTGGGGCACGGTCAGCTGATGCTGGGTGAGCGCTACCGACTGGGCAAAGCGTTGGCAAAGCGTGGCTACGACAGAGCTTTTGTACTTCCCAACTCTATTAAGTCTGCTTTGGTGCCGGCATTTGCCGGTATCGAAACGCGTACCGGTTGGCGCGGTGAAATGCGTTTTGGTTTACTTAATGATATTCGCAAGCTCGATCCCGAGCGCTACCCGCTTATGGTCGAGCGTTTTGCGGCGTTAGCGTTTGCCCCCGGTGCCGCTTTGCCAGAGGATATACCTCGCCCGAGTTTACAGGTGGCGTCAGAGAGTTTACCCGCCCTGTGCGAGCAGTATGGCCTGACTCTGGATCGGCCCGTATTGGCGCTGTGTCCGGGCGCTGAATTTGGCCCGGCCAAGCAGTGGCCGGCCGAGCACTATGCTGAGGTGGCTACCAAGGCGATCGCCTCGGGCTGGCAGGTGTGGTTGTTCGGTTCAGAGAAAGACCGGGCCGTAACCACTACCATAAGCGACCTGGTGCCCCAATCAGAGCGGCAAGCGTGCCACTCGCTGGCCGGGCGCACCAGTTTGGCCGATGCCATAGACTTAATGGCGACGGCGGGGGCAGTGGTCAGCAACGACTCTGGCTTGATGCATATTGCCGCTGCACTTGGGTTGCCACTTGTGGCGGTTTATGGTTCGACCTCGCCTAGCTTTACCCCGCCGTTGAGTGATCGCGTCGCCGTGGTCTCGGAGGCGCTCGAGTGCCAGCCCTGCTTTAAGCGTGAGTGCCCACTGGGGCATTTGCGCTGCTTGCGCGAGCTGAATCCTGCTCGGGTGATGCGTGCATTAACGGATTTGACCGACGGCGCTATTGCACCCTGATGTTACAGTTTTTCACACTGATTGAGCTGGTGTTGCTATCCGGTTGGGGCGTTTTGTGCTTCAATACGCCAGCGTTTGGTCATAGCTTTGTCATGTTGTGGCGTGGACGCTCGTTCGCGTTATAAGTCTGTAAGCTGTTGATGGCATCGAGTGCAACAATACGCAGCATTGCATAGGTGTAGGTGAGATTAATTAATGAAACCGACAGTCGCCGCTGAATTTGTTGCGCCTTTTACGCCGCTATGTCGTTATGCTTCTTACTCTGTTGCCGCGGCCGCTGCGCTTTGTCTGGCGATTCCCTCTGGTTATTCCTACGCTCCGGCTTTGCTGTTTCTGTGCGGTTTACCCATCTTATTAATAAAGCGGCCGCGCCTGGGCCTTGAGCGCTCTGACTGGTTGCTGATTACGACATTGCTGTTTTACTTCGCGGCCTCAGGGGTTATCAGTGCCTACCATCAGCTGGCCGGTAGCTCGTTTGAGGAGCCGAGCCGCTTCCTGCTGATTATTCCGGTTTTGTTGTATTTGTTGGCGTACCCTCCACGAGAGGAGTATTGGTGGGGAGCGCTGGTCGTGGGTACGCTGGCCGGTGGCTCCTTGGCTCTGTGGCAGATGTTGGTTGAAGACCGGCACCGTGCAGGGGGCTTTATGAATCCCATCCAGTTTGGCAACTTATCGCTGCTGATGGGGGTGCTGTGCTTGACGGGTATTGGCTGGGCGCGCCAGCAGCGCAACGCTACCTACTGGTATGTCGCGCTGTGTTTTGCGGCGGTTGCCGGAGCGATTGCCTCGCTGGTCTCCGGTGCGAGGGGCGGCTGGTTGGCGCTGCCGGTAATGCTGATGTTGCTGTATGTGTCCTATCGGCGCTATTTGCCGAGACGCACATTAGCGCTGGCCCTGGCGGTGCTAGCGGTGGGGCTAACGGTGATGTACCTGGTACCGCAAACGGGAGTTCAGGCTCGTATTGATCGCGCGATGGAAGACGTCCAGGATTATTCTAACGGCGTGCGTATGAACAGCTCGGTGGGAATGCGCCTCGAAATGTGGAGTGCCGGCACCGAGCTGGCGGTACAAAAGCCGTTGCTGGGGTGGGGCGAGTCGGCCTACGGACAGAAGCTCACCGGACTGATCGATGACGACCGCTCGCGGATGATTATTAGCCATTATACCCATGTGCATAGTGATGCTCTGGACGTATTTTTGCGCCGCGGTTTGATTGGTTTATTCGCTTTATTACTGGTTTATGCTGTGCCGTTTACACTGTTTGCACGAAAATTTATACGCGGTGGTGCGGGTGATTGTTACGCCGCCGCGGGAATGATCCTGTGCTCATCGATCGCTATCTTTGGCTTGACTCAGGCGTTTTTTCGCCATAACAGCGGCGTGACTGTGTACTTGTTTTACATGGTGGTGCTGTGGGCGTATTTGCGCGCTGCCGAGCGGCGCACGGTAGCCTCCTATGTGAAACGAAGTGGTGTCGCGCCCCTTGAACCGGCCCCCGAGGCTCACCGTGCTGGGTGAGAGCAACAAGCCGGCAGCTGTGCGTTTATCGGCCGTGCTTATCGTCAAAAATGAAGCCGATAAGTTGGCCGATTGTTTGGCGAGCCTGGATTTTGCCGACGAGATTGTGGTGCTGGACTCTGGCAGTGACGATGCGACGGTTGCGATCGCCGAGCGATATGGCGCTCGGGTGACGGTTAATACGGATTGGCAGGGCTTTGGTGTACAGCGCCAGCGTGCGCAAGCGTTGGCACGCGGTGATTGGGTGTTGATGATCGATGCCGACGAGCGTGTCACCCCTGAGCTGCGTGCCAGCATTGAAGCCGCTCTTGCCGGCCCTTCCGCTATCTATTATCTAAACCGCTTAAGCTGGTGTTTTGGTCGCTATATGCGGCACACCGCCATGTACCCCGATTGGATTCCCAGGCTGTATCCGCGTACTCTTGCGGGCTTTGACGATACCCGAGTGCACGAGCGCTTGTGTAACCGGGATAATTTACCGGAGCATCGCCTGGCGGGTGACTTGCTACACTTGGTGTATGACAACGTACGTCACTTAGTGAACAAGTCGGCCCTGTATGCAGAGCAGTGGGCCATTGCCCGCGCCGAGGCCGGACGCACCTGTTCGCTGTGGTCTGCGTTCGGTCACGGATTCTCGTGTTTTGTACGGATGTACCTGTTGCGCCGGGGGTTCCTCGATGGCGGTCAGGGTTTTTTAATCGCGGTGGTGATGTCCCACTCGACTTTTGTAAAATACGCCGATCTTTGGGTGCGTTCCCGCTCCCAGCCCCATTCACCCTGAACCTGAAGGGCCTATGAGTCGCAAACACACCAATAACCCCAATGCTGCATCGGAGACGGCTTCGCTGACGGTGTACCTCAGGCTTTTGGCCTATCTTAAGCCGCACCGGACGCTGTTTATTTTTAGTGTGTTGGGCTTTCTCGTTTACTCGGCGGCGCAGCCGGCCATGGCGCAGTTTCTTGACTACCTGCTGACCTTTATCGAAGCCGAAGAGCGCGGCCCAGCGTGGGTACCCTCAGCCATTATCCTGGGCATTATTGTGGTACGTGGCATGGGCGGCTTTGTCGGCAACTACCTGATCGCCAAAGTATCGTTTCGCATTGTCGATACGCTGCGGGTGCAGTTGTTTAGCCACATGGTGTATTTGCCGGGTGAGTACTTTGATCGCAATGACTCGGGCCAGCTGATGTCGGTGATCACCTTTAATGTTAATAATGTCACTACGGCCTCGACCGAAGCCTTAAAAACGCTAATTCGCGAAGGCACCACGGTGATTGCGCTACTGGCGTATTTGTTTTACAAAAACTGGGCGCTGACGCTATTAATGATGACAGTGGTGCCGCTGATTGCGGCGTTGGTGGGGTTTGTCGGCAAACGGCTGCGCCGCCTGAGCACCAAGGTGCAACACAGCATGGGTGAGATTACTCAAGTTAGCTCGGAGATGATTAACGGCTACCGGGTGATGCGCAGCTTTGGTGGCGAAGCGTACGAAAAGCGCCGTTTTGCCGAGGCCAGCTGGCGCAATTACCTGCAGAACATAAAAATTGTGTTAACGACCACGCTCAATACGCCACTCATTCAAACTCTGGTGGCGCTATCTATGGGGGCGCTTTTGTGGGTGGCGTTGGGTTATATCGAGATCAACGACGCGAGTGCATTTATTGCTTATTTTATGGCCGTGGGGATGGTGTTAAAACCCATGCGTCAGCTCAGCGAAATTGTGCCGGTAATCCAAAAAGGTGTTGCCGCCGCCGACAGCGTGTTTCAGGTGCTGGACGAAGATACCGAAGAAGACCCTGGTAGTTATCGTGTTGATCGCGTCACCGGACATGTCTCAATTCGCAATTTAAATTTTGCTTATGACGATAACACAACCGTGTTAAAGAATCTGTCATTAGAGGTGAAGGCCGGCGAGACGGTCGCTCTGGTGGGGCGCTCCGGCAGCGGTAAATCTACCCTGGTGAGTGTGCTATCGCGTTTTTATCATCAGTTTGACGGCGCACTTGAGGTGGATGGCGTCAACATTCGCGACTATCAACTGGCCAATTTGCGCGAACAAATTTCTCTGGTAACGCAAAACGTGGTGTTGTTTAACGATACCGTCGCCAATAACATTGCCTATGGTGCGCTGCAGGATATTGGCGCCGACAAAATTCGCGAAGCCGCTGAGCTGGCTTACGCGTTGGAGTTTATCGAGCAGTTACCGCAGGGCTTTGATACGGTCATCGGTGAGGGCGGAACTCGTTTGTCAGGCGGTCAGCGCCAGCGTTTGGCAATTGCCCGGGCCATTTTAAAAGACGCCCCCATTTTGTTGTTGGATGAGGCAACCTCGGCACTGGATAACGAATCCGAGCGTTATATTCAGCAGGCGCTTGAAGCGGTGTCTAAAGGGCGCACGACCTTTGTGATTGCCCATAGGTTATCCACCATCGAACAGGCCGATAAAATTGTGGTGATGGACTCGGGCGAGATTGTCGAGCAGGGTACCCATCAAGAGTTAATGGCCATGAACGGTCATTATGCACGCTTACACAGCGCCTCACTCGATGGCGCATTGGCGCCGCGATAGGCAACTTTTTATTACTCGTCTGGCGAAAAGGGCTTCAGACTATGCAGCTTCCCGCAGCGCGTTTTGATCGTGCACACATCTTGGTTGTTGGCGACGTTATGCTCGACCGCTACTGGCACGGCGACACCTCGCGAATTTCCCCCGAGGCGCCGGTGCCGGTGGTACGCGTCGATGAGACGGATGATCGCGCCGGGGGGGCCGGCAACGTCGCGCTCAACCTTGCGGCGCTTGGTGCCGGGGCTTCACTGATCAGTGTCGTGGGCGCCGATGAGGCCGCCGATGTTCTGCGCGGCCAATTACAGGCGGCCAATATCCGGACTGATTTTCAGGTGGCAGAGAGCAAGCCTACCATCACTAAGTTGCGGGTGATGAGTCGTCATCAACAATTATTGCGGATGGATTTTGAGCAACCTTTTACGGCCGCCGACTCCGCTGAGCTCGCGGTTAAAACAGAGGCCATGTTACCCAGCGTGGGCTCGCTGGTGTTATCTGACTACGCCAAAGGCACTCTGGCGGATTGCCAAGCGTTAATTCGTCTCGCACGAGCACAGCAGGTGCCGGTACTGGTCGACCCAAAAGGCACTGATTTTAGTCGCTACCGTGGAGCTACGCTGTTAACCCCCAATTTACACGAGCTCGAAGCCGTCGTTGGCGCTTGCCCCACCGAGCGTGTACTTGTGGAAAAAGCTTCTGCGCTGATGGCCGAGCTGGATTTACAGGCATTGTTGGTGACCCGTGGCGAGCAGGGTATGACTTTGCTTCGCCCGGGCGAGAGCGAGTTGCACCTGCCAGCGCGTGCGCGTGAGGTGTTTGATGTGACCGGCGCCGGCGATACGGTGATTGCGGTGTTGGCCGCGTCCATTGCCTCGGGCTTTTCATTGGCCGAGGCTACCGGGCTTGCTAACTTGGCGGCCGGCCTGGTTGTAGCCAAGCTGGGTACGGCGACCATCAGTGGGCCCGAGCTGCGCCGTGCTGTGGGCGCTGAGCAGGGCGTGGAGCGCGGTGTGGTCAGTGCCGAGCAGTTGCAGCTGGCGCTATCGGAAGCTCGCGCCCAAGGTGAAAAAATCGTTTTTACGAATGGCTGCTTTGATATTATCCACGCCGGTCACGTCGGTTACCTGGAGCAGGCGCGCACCTTGGGTGACCGCCTGGTCGTCGCGATTAACTCTGATGAGTCGGTACAACGCTTAAAGGGCCCCTCGCGCCCCATTAACCCGGTAGATCGCCGCATGGCAGTATTGGCGGGGCTGGAGGCGGTGGACTGGGTGGTGAGTTTTAACGAGGATACCCCCGAGAATTTGCTGCGCCAGTTGCGTCCGGACGTGCTAGTGAAAGGTGGCGACTATACGGCCGATGATGTGGTTGGTTGGCCTATTGTCAAAGAGTACGGTGGTGATGTGGCGGTACTGCGCTTTTACGATGACTGCTCAACCACCGGGATTATCGAGACCATTACCAACAAACAGCGCTAACGTATTCGTTCTTTGAATCGCGGTAATAGCCGGGGCGATAAAGGTTTTAGGCCTCGGCGTTTTGTTTTACGGCACCTTTAAACGCGTCGCGGCGATAGATCTGCAAATAACAAAACAGCGCGATAATCAAAGAGTAGGGCGCTCCCAGTTCAAAAACCTCTTCGATGATAGTGGTGTGTACCTCGGTGTGTGCAGTCACATTAACGCCAAATTCACCCAACTTACGGGCGATGCCGTCCAGTGTTCGCGCCACCACCAAAAGGCCTCCGGCACAACAGATACTGATGGCCACCATATTAAACTGCACCGCTCGGGTGAGCAGGGGGCGCAAATACTTGACGATGAGCGCAATGGCCAGCCAGACGACCAGCAGCACCACTACCAGCGTGATGCCCTTTTCGAGTAAAGAAACATCAGGGGAGCGGAAGGTGGCCGATTTGAACAGCCCTAGCGTAGAGTAACGCTTATCAAAATCCAGCTCACGCAAGCCGAGTAAGGTGACGCCTATCATCAAAGGGTAGTGGTGTTTAAGTAAATCCCTTCCGCCCAACACAAGCATTAGGCCGGCACAGATCAGGTATCCCAGTGCCGAGGTGCGGTCGATTAGGCTACCCTCTTGAGCGGCAGCCTGAGTTTGACTGTCATCCAGCTGTAGGTAATAAGCAATAATGGCGAGCAACCCTAGTAACAATAGGGATTGCAGCCAAAAAAAGCGCAGAGGGCGAAACGCAGGGACGGTTTTCATGATAACGGGCCAGTTGAGCAAAAAGTCGGCCATTGTAGCGATAAATGCGTCAAAACGCGAAAGCGCAATGGGCAGGTTAAGGCCGGTATTTAACCTGTTGCAGGGGGGTGCTAGAGCAGTTTAATGACCTGCACGTCCGCGGGCATGCGGCTGGCGCCAGCCGCCTCCAGGGCCGCGAGATAATCTTTCCAGTAGCGGTCTTGGTGTTGAGCAAACTCGTAGAGCTGATCCCAAGTATAAATCCCGGTGTCATGCCCGTCGTCAAATATGAGCTTTACGGCGTAATTGCCGACGGCTTCGATGCGCTTAATATTAACGTCTTGCTTGCCGGTTTGCAGCGTCGCCTGCCCCGGGCCGTGGCCTTTGACCTCGGCGCTGGGTGAGTGAACGCGCAAAAACTCGGCGCTTAAGCGGTAGTGATCGGTGCCGAACTGGATTTCCAGTTCGGCACTTTTGCTGTGCAGCGTTAGACGCTCGGGCGCTCTCATGCTAAGTACCCTTTAAAGGATGTAACGGCTGAGATCTTCGTTTTGCGACAACTCGCCCAGCTGCTGCTCGACGTATTTAGCATCGATTGACACCTCGGAATCACCGCTGCCGGCATCAAACGAGATGTTCTCGAGTAGCCGCTCCAGTAGCGTGTGCAACCGGCGTGCACCGATGTTTTCGGTGCGCTCATTAACGTCGTAAGCCATTTCGGCGATACGCCGAATACCATCGGCGGTAAATTCAATCTTAACATCTTCGGTATTTAACAATGCCTGATGCTGCTCGGTGAGTGACGCTGAAGGCTCGGTGAGGATTCGCTCAAAGTCATCGGGGGTGAGCGCTTGCAGCTCGACGCGGATCGGCAAGCGGCCCTGCAGCTCTGGAATTAAATCCGAAGGCTTACTTAGGTGAAAGGCGCCCGAGGTGATAAACAAAATATGATCGGTTTTTACCATGCCGTGCTTGGTGCTGACGGTGCAGCCCTCGATTAACGGCAGTAAGTCGCGCTGCACGCCTTCGCGCGACACATCGGTGCCACTGCTTTCGCCGCGCTTGGCTACTTTGTCGATTTCGTCGATAAACACAATGCCGTTTTGCTCGACCGACTCGATCGACTGAGCTTTTAAATCTTCGTTGTTTACCAGCTTGGCAGCTTCTTCCTCTTGCAAGGTTTTTAGCGCCTGCTTGACGGTCATTTTACTGGTTTGGGTTTTGTCGTTAGACATGGATGAAAACATATTTTGCAGCTGGCTGGTCATCTCTTCCATACCCGGGGGCGCCATAATCTCTACGCCTACTGGAGTGGCGGAGACTTCGATCTCGATTTCGCGCTCGTCCAATTCACCTTCGCGCAATTTTTTGCGAAAGATCTGCCGGGTGTTTTGGCCGCTGTCGGTTTCTTCGTCACCACGGGCTTTGGGTAGCAATACGTCCAGAACGCGATCTTCAGCGGCTTCGGCTGCACGCAACTCCACGCGCTTCATGGCTTGTTCGCGCTGCATTTTGATGGCGCTTTCAAGCAAGTCGCGGATGATCGATTCAACGTCGCGGCCCACGTAGCCTACCTCGGTAAACTTTGTGGCCTCGACTTTAATAAAGGGTGCATTGGCCAGTTTGGCTAAACGGCGGGCAATTTCGGTTTTACCCACACCGGTAGGGCCAATCATCAATATATTTTTTGGCGTGATTTCGCTGCGCAGGTCGGCGTCTACCTGCATGCGGCGCCAGCGATTGCGCAGGGCGATGGCAACAGAGCGCTTGGCGTCGTGCTGGCCGACAATAAAGCGGTCGAGCTCGTGAACAATTTCACGGGGAGTCATGCTAGACATATCGATAGTACTCGCGGTTTAGTAATCCAGTGTTTCGATGGTCTGGTTGTGATTGGTGTAAATGCAGATGTCGCCGGCGATGCTCAGGCCCTTTTCGACAATGCTGCCAGCGTCTAGCTCGGTGTTATCCAGCAGCGCGCGTGCGGCCGACTGAGCAAAAGCACCACCAGAGCCTATGGCGATTAGGTCGTCCTCGGGCTGAATAACGTCGCCGTTACCGGTGATGATCAGCGAGGCCTCTTTGTCGGCAACGGCTAATAGAGCCTCGAGTTTGCGCAGCGAGCGCTCGGTGCGCCAGTCTTTGGCAAGCTCTACTGCAGCGCGGGTGAGCTGACCATTGTAGGCCTCTAACTTGGCTTCAAAGCGCTCAAATAACGTAAAGGCATCGGCAGTGCCGCCAGCGAACCCGGCCAACACCTGGTCTTTGTATAGGCGCCTGACTTTGCGGGCGTTGCCCTTCATGATGGTGTTGCCCAGTGATACCTGGCCGTCGCCACCGATAACTACGGTGTTGCCACGGCGTACGGAGAGTATGGTGGTGCCTCGGTACTGTTCCACGGAAAGTCCTTTGTGCAATAAAACTGATGCCACCGGCGTGGGTGCCGGTGACTTTGAACTGAATAGATGGGGGCGCACCCGATGATTTCAAGCGCGTGACGGGTGCGTGCTAGTTGCCGGGCTTACGCTTTAGAACCAAGGCGTTGTATTGGTTGGATACCAGTGTTGAGCGCGCTTTGGCTAAACGGCTTTGATTGTCGAACGGGCCTACGACAACCCGGTGCCAGCGCTCGCCATTGTTAATGGTGACGCTTTCGGTACGGGCGTCCAGGTTGAGCAAGATCAGTTGGGCGCGCAGTTTATCAGCGTCATCCGGGCTGCGAAATGAGCCAACTTGCAGTAAATACTCCACCGGTGTCGCCGGTGGGGTGTCGTCGCTACTGCGGGTGGGCTCGGTGGCCGGTACGATCACCTCCTCTTCCTGCAGCAGTTTATAAAAATCAAAGCGGGGCTTCGGCAGAGGCGCTTCTGTCTCGGGCTCCGGCGCCGGGCTTGTTTGTGGCTCAGGGGCTAGGTGCGTTCTTGTGGCAGGCTGAGATGCGCTTTGGCCGGGTGAAATACCCCACAGATACACCAAAAACATAATAAAGGCGCCAAGCATGGAGCCAATAAACAGCCATACCCACCAGGGAATCTGGCTGCGCGGTTGCTGTCGCTTAGGGGCTGGGCGCTTTTTGCGGGCGTAGTCGCGGGTCATGTTGGGTCGCTTAACAGTAAAAGGCGCTATTTTACGGGCGTGTAGGCCGCCGCTGCAATTGCCTAAGTGCAATAAGCGGTAATCAGTTGGCTCAGCTCATTTCTTGAGGGTCAATGTCAATCGCCCAGCGGGTGTCGCGGGTTATTTTTTGCTGGTCGAGAAGGCTGATGAGTTGCCCTATATAAATACTAAGGCCGCGGCGACTTAGCGCCTTAAACTGCAGCAAATAACGAAACCGTTGGCCGCGTTTTTCCATAAGTGCCGGCAGGGGACCAAGGATTTGTATTTGGTGCTCGCTGGGTAGGGTTTCGGCCAGCTCGCGCGCGGTTTGTAAAAAAGCCATGGCGGCGCCCGGGTTGGGAGCGTCAGCGCGCAACAGCGCAAGAAACACGAGGGGGGGCATTAGGGTAAGCTCGCGCTCATCGAGTAGCGCTTGGGCAAAATGGCCATAACCTTGGTTAAGCAGTAATTGCAGTAGCGGGTGGTCGCCGTGCTGGCTTTGCAGGAGCACTTGTCCGGCCTGCTCGGCTCGCCCGGCTCGCCCCGCCACCTGGGTAATCAGCTGCCCCATGCGCTCGGGCCCGCGAAAGTCGGCACTAAACAGGCCGCTGTCGATATCTAAAATAATTACAAGAGTCACTTTGGGAAAGTGGTGACCTTTGGCGAGCATCTGTGTGCCAACTAATATGCAGGGTTCCCCCTCGTGCACTTTATCGATTAGGGCGTCTAGTGAGCCCTTGTTGCGGGTTGAGTCGCGGTCGATACGGATTACCGGTGTGTTCGGAAACCTTTGGCATAAATACTCCTCGCTGCGCTCGGTGCCGGCGCCCAGCGGCTCGAGCCGGGGGCTTTGGCACGACTCGCAGCGTTTTGCCGGCGGGCGCTGGAAGTCACAATGGTGACAGTGCAGGTGGTATGGGTTGCGGTGTAGGGTCAGTTTTGCATCGCAGTGCGGGCAATTAAGTTGGTGGCCGCAGTCGCGGCACTGTAATACTGGCGCAAAGCCGCGGCGATTAAGAAATACCAATGCCTGATTGCCGGCGCCGATGTGCTGCTCTATTGCGCTGAGCGCTTCAGGCGTTAGGCCTTGGTGCTCTTTAACGGATTGGCTGTCGATGACCTCAATGGGGGCGGTGGGGTTGGCGGTTGCCCGCCGGGTGAGCCGTAGGTGTTGATAGCGGCTAGTACGGGCGTTGTGCAGCGCTTCAAGTGAGGGCGTGGCTGTGCCTAATACTAGTGGGATGTTGAGTTTTTGCGCGCGAACGGCGGCCAGGTCGCGAGCCGAATAGCGAAACCCGTCTTGCTGTTTAAAAGAGCCATCGTGCTCTTCATCGACAATAATGAGCGCCGGGTTGGCGAGCGGGGTAAAAATTGCCGAGCGCGTGCCAATAATGACGCGTGCGTCACCACGGCTGGCGCCCAGCCAGTTATTGAGGCGCTCGGTGTCGTTTAGTGCCGAGTGCACGGCGCAGACGCTGGGACCAAAGCGCCGGCGAAAACGCGCCAGAGTTTGTGGTGTTAAACCAATTTCGGGCACCAGAACCAGTGCCTGTGCCTGTGGGTCGTTAGCCAGCGCGCGGGCAATCGCCTGCAAATAGACCTCGGTTTTGCCACTGCCGGTGGTACCATCGAGCAGGTAAATACCAAAGGTCTCCAGGCCGATGGCGTCGAGTGCGCACTGCTGCTCGGGGTTGAGTGTTAACGGCGGTTCACCACGGAATGACGTGACTTCTCGTGCGGGGCGAATAAGTTTTTTATCGGCCAGAGCCCGGAGCGCCTCGCGACTAAACCCCTCGGCCTTAAGTTCGGACCAGCGGTATACGCCGGTTTGTTGTAGCTTTTCGATAAGCTCTGCCTGCCTGCGAGAGCGCTTGAGTGCACCGGAGGGTAGCCCTTGCCCCTCTTCGGTGAGCTCCCACAATTGCGAGCTCGGGTCGTTTTTTAGCTCGGCGGCACTGCCTTGGCGCAGCGCCGCGGGCAGTGCCGCCTGTAGTGCCTCTCCCAGCGGGGCGTGGTAGTAGTCAGCAGCCCAGCGGATAAACTCAAGTAGTTGGGCGGGCAAAAGTGGCTGCGAGTCGATAAGGGCGTCAATGGGTTTAATTTTGTTGGCGTCGAAGTCACATTGGTCGGTGCTGGCGATAACGATGCCCACCAACGCGCGTCCGGCAAATGTCACCCGAACTCGAGAGCCTGCTACGGGCATTGGCGAGGGGGCTAAATAGTGGAACAAACGGCGCAGTGGTACTGGTAGCGCAACAAGCAAGTAGGGTGCGGTGGTTATCATGGACGGCGGGGTCCGGCGGCTGTTTTGTGTGAATGTTCATGTGAATGTTCAGGGCTATAGCTTACTGGATTTGGGCTGGGCTGTGGTGGTTGATGCGGTAAAGCCCCCTATATGGGTAGATTGAGCGGAAAGTGGGCAATTTTACTTGCTTTCGTGTTTTATTCTGCTAGTATCGCCGCTCTCAAAATTTAGTTGCTTTAACCCTGCGGTTCCGTGCTCGGCGAAATGATCGGGTGGCGGAGCACACAACATAGGCGAATATCATGCAAGCAGAAATTCATCCCCAGTACGTTGACGTGACTGCAAGCTGCAGCTGCGGCAACAGCATTAAAACCCGCTCAACTCTGGGCGAAGACTTCCACATCGATGTCTGTTCAGAGTGTCACCCTTTCTATACCGGTAAGCAGAAAGTGGTAGATACCGGTGGCCGTATCGATCGCTTTAACAAGCGCTTCGGTGGCCGCATCGGCGGCAAGAAGTAAACACTTGCTTGCTTTACAGGGGTAACACCCTTGCTAAAAAGCCCGCCAGGAGACTGAGCGGGCTTTTTTGTGCGCGTGTGATACGGAGCGGGTAGCGAGTGTTGCTAAAACAGCTCTTCTGGTAAAACCTCCGGCGCGCCTTGGGAGCTGGTGCCTGTATCGTTGCCCTCGGCTTTCGCGGGCACGTTGTCGACGCGGAAAATTTCAAAGATCGCATCTGGGTCTTGTGGGCCGGCGCGCAGCCCGGTCTCCGGGTCGATTCGTACCGTAACAATGCCATCGGGACGCTCGGCCGGGCGCTCTGGTTTGTCGGCTAGCGCAGCGCGCATGTAGTCAATCCAGATGGGAAGCGCTGCCGAGCCCCCGTATTCACGGTTGCCCAGGGGGGTATTGTTGTCAAAGCCGAGCCAGGTAATGGTAACAATGTCGGGGTTGTAGCCGGCAAACCAGGCGTCGCGAGGGCCGTTGGTAGTACCGGTTTTACCGGCAATGTCGCCGCGCTCGAGCACCCGGGCCCGTTTGCCGGTGCCGCGGGCGATAACGTCACGCAGCATCGAGTCGGCAATAAAAGCTGTTTGGGCGTCGAGGATACGCTTGGCCGGTGGCGGGGTGTCGCTAGGCTCCTCGGTGGGTGTTTCTTCGTTCAGCAGTTCTTCCAAGGTGCGTGCTTCGCTAGGTTCTTGGCTGGCGGGTGCGTCGCAGTTACGGCATACGGTGTCTGGGGTGGCGTTAAACACAAGGCTGCCGTCAACTGCTTCGATCCGTTTAACCAAGTAAGGCTGTACTGCAAAGCCACCATTGGCGAAGGTGGTGTAGCCGCGCGCCAGGTCGAGCGGGGTAACGTCGTGGCTGCCTAGAGCCAAAGATAGGTCGCGAGGAAGGGCGTCTTTATCGAAGCCAAAGCGGGCGAGGCTCTCGTGGGCGGTATCCATTCCCAGGGCGCGCAATATGCGAATAGAAACCAGATTGCGTGAGCGGTATAGGGCGGTGCGCATGCGCATAGGCCCTAAAAAACTGCCGCCGTCGTTCTCCGGGCGCCAGGTGCCTTCAAGGCTGGCATCCTCGATAACGATGGGGGCGTCGTTAATGATGGTGGCAGGGGTGTAGCCGTGCTCCAGTGCCGTGGTGTAGATGAAGGGCTTGAATGAGGAGCCGGGCTGACGGGTGGCCTGAGTGACGCGGTTAAAGTGGCTCTGTTCAAAGTCAAAGCCGCCGGCCATAGAGATGATGGCTCCATCGAGCGGGTCGAGCGATACGAGTGCGGCTTCGGCGGCTGGCAGTTGCGCCAAAGTTGGCCCCTCTGGAGTGTGGCGCAGGCGAATAACGTCACCCGGGGCGAGTACATCGGATGCTTGGGAGGGTTTATCGCCCCGGTAGTTCTCGCTTAGGTAAGGCCGTGCAGCTGAGATACCCTGATCCCATTCGAGTCGGGTTTCTGTGCCGTCGGGGAGTAGCAGAGTGGCGGACTGTTCTTCGATATAGCTGACCACGGCTGGAGTAAGGCCGCCATACACGGGAATGTCCTGCAGGGTGACGAGCCACTGCTTGGTGGTGGCATCTGCGGCCAGCTGTTGCTCGGGGCCGCGATAGCCGTGGCGTTGATCGTAGGTGATCAGGCCGTCGACAATCGCGCTTTGTGCGACCTCTTGTAAGCGAGCGTTCACTGTGGTGTAAACGCTATAACCATCGGTGTAGGCAGCACTGCCAAAGCGTGTAATGGCATCCTGGCGAGCCATTTCAGCGACGTAGGGTGCGTACAGTTCAGGTGTCAGGCCATGATACGTGGCGGTAACCGGTGCGGTTGTCGCGGTTTTCCATGTAGCCTGGTCTATATGGCCGAGCTCTAGCATACGCCCTAAAATCCAGTTGCGGCGAATTAGGGCTCGCTCGGGATTGGCTAGCGGATTGTAGGCCGATGGCGCTTTGGGAAGGCCGGCGATCATGGCCCACTGCGGCAGGGTGAGTTGATCGATGTTTTTGCCGTAATACACGTTGGCCGCCGCTTGAATACCGTAGGCGCGGTTACCGAAGTAAATTTTATTGTTGTAAAGTGTGAGAATCTCCTCTTTACTGAGTTCACGTTCTATTTGAAGTGCCAGCAGGATCTCGTTGAATTTACGGGCAAATGTTTGTTGCAACGTCAGGAAAAAGTTCCGCGCAAGTTGCATGGTAATGGTGCTACCACCGGACTGAATCTGGCCTGTTTGCAATAATTGTGATGTGGCTCGCAAAAGTCCTCTAATAGAAACGCCGTTATGATCGTAGAATTGGGCATCCTCTGCTGATAATAACGCTTTGATATACAGCGGGGGGATTTCGTCGTAATTAATGGGGGTGCGGCGCTGTTCGCCAAACTCGCCAATAAGTCGGTTATCGCTTGAGTAAATCCGCAGCGGAGTCTGCAATTTAACCTGCCGCAAGCTCTGCACATCGGGCAGCTTTGGGTTGAGATATAGGTAGAGTCCGGCAAATGTAACGCCGGTTGCACCGCAACCGGCGACGAGTAACCAGAATAGTAATGTGATAAAAGAATATTTTTTAGGCATTTTTTCTAAGCGAATTAGATAGTTAGCGGTATTAGCCGACTGGATGTTACATTATACGGGGTTTTTGCCTGTTTACATATGTGCGATCTTGTTGCAGGCTTAAGTTAAAGTGCTATAACATAAACGACGTCTAAGTTACGGATATAGATAGAAAAATGGGCATTTTCGGATTCTTAGAAAAAAAGACGAAGCCAGTTGTGGGGTTGGACATAAGCTCGACGTCTATAAAACTCTTAGAGCTGAGCCGTAGTGGCGATCGGTATCGTGTAGAAACCTACGCGGTGAGGCCTTTGCCGCCCAATGCGGTCGTTGAAAAAAATATCAACGACGAAGCGGCGGTCGCCGAGGTTATCAAATCGCTGGTGAAGCAATCAAAAACCAAAATCAAGCATGCCGCGGTATCTGTCGCCGGCTCTGCGGTGATTACTAAGGTTATTGAGATGCCGGCCGGGTTGTCGGATGACGACCTGGAAAACCGTATCTATATTGAGGCGGACCAGTACATTCCTTTCCCCATCGACGAAGTCTCGATCGATTTTGAGGTTCAGGGTGAATCGCCCAACGACCCGGATCAGGTCGAGGTGTTGTTGGCTGCGTGCCGTACCGAGAATGTCGACTCCCGCGTTTCAACCTTGCAGCTAGCGGGGTTGGAGGAGGAGGTGGTTGATGTCGAAGCTTACGCCATGGAGCGCGCCTTTGAGTTGGTGCTAGAGCAGCTTGAGGATCAGGATAATCAAGTAGTGGCGGTGTTGGATATCGGTGCAACTATGACCACGCTAAGTGTGTTGGTAGACGGCAAAACCGTGTATACCCGCGAGCAGTTGTTTGGCGGCAGGCAGTTAACAGAAGAGATTCAGCGCCGCTATGGTTTGTCGATGGAAGAGGCTGGGCTTGCGAAAAAGCAGGGCGGCTTACCCGACGATTATCAATCCGAAGTGCTTCAGCCCTTTAAAGAATCGGTCGTGCAGCAAGTGACCCGTTCGCTGCAATTTTTCTTTTCCGCCAGCGAATATAACGATGTTGATTACATCGTTTTGGCCGGTGGCGTAGCCTCCATGGAGGGGCTGGTTGAGCTTATCGAAGAAAAGCTAGGTACGCAGGCAATGGTAGCAAACCCATTTGCCAGCATGTCGGTGGCGTCGCGGGTTAATGCAGCGGCTCTGGCAAATGATGCGCCCTCATTGATGGTAGCAACTGGCTTGGCGATGAGGAGCTTTGACTAATGGCGAATATCAACTTACTTCCCTGGCGCGTAAAAGAGCGGGAGAAGAAAAAGAAAGATTTTATTGCGATTATGCTTGGGGTGGCTATCGCTACTGTGGTAGTCGCCTATTTGTGGATCGCCAATGCCAACGGTAAAGTCGACCATCAGAATCAGCGTAACCAAATGCTGAAAACTGAAATTGCCACACTTGAGAGTAAAGTGTCCGAGCTGAACGATCTTCAGCAGCGTCGGCAAGATTTGTTGGCGTTGATGAAGTTGATTCGGGATCTGGAAGGCACCCGTTCGGTTATTGTGCACCACTTTGACGAGCTAGTGCGTGCGCTACCCGATGGCGTTTACCTGACAATGGTTAGCCGCGAAGGCGGGCTCATGAGCATTGAGGGTTTTGCCGAGTCGAATAACCGAGTGTCGAGCTTTATGCGTAATTTAGATGCCTCCGAATGGTACTCAGAGCCTAACCTGGCCTCGGTGGATGCCGCGCCGCAGCAGGGTGGGCAGGCGAATGCGTTTTCGATGACGGTTAAAACGGTTGTGTCGAAAGCACAGCAGGCCTTACAAGAACAGCAGGAGGAGCAGTAATGTCTCTGCGGGAATCCTTCGAGCAGGCTCGAGACTTTGACTATAGTGACTCCACAAAACTGGGTGTTTGGCCGCTGCCAACCAAAATTTTAGTGTGTGTCTTAATTGTGGCGGCGTTATTGGCTGCTACTTATTACTTCAAAATTAAAGAAATAGAAAATACGTTAGTGCGGGTAAAAGCCGAAGAGCAAACGCTGCGCAAAACCTTTGAGACAAAGAGTGCGCAGGCGGCTAACCTGGATGCCTATCGGGCGCAAATGGAAGAGATGCAGCGCTCATTTGAGTCGTTGTTGGCTCGTTTGCCTACGGATACTCAGGTGCCCGGCTTGCTGGAAGATATCGATGCACGCAGTGTTGAAAGTGGCTCGAGTATTCAAAGCATTGAACTAGAAGCCCAGCGTGCAGCGGAGTACTACACTGAGCTTCCTATTAAGATCAATGTTACCGGCAGCTACCATGATTTCGGTAACTTTGTGAGCGGTGTGGCCGGTATGCCACGTATCGTGACTTTGCATAATTTCACCATCGAGAATGCCAGTGAGGGTGGTGACTTAGTTATGCAAATCGACGCCAAAACATACCACTACCAGCCGGAGGGGGAAGCCAATGAACAGCAATAAGTTAATATTGGCCTCTGTGTTAACTGCTGCGGCAGTTTTGGCTGGCTGTGGTGGCAGCGGTGGTGACATACGAGATTTGCGCAACTACATCGAGGAGACTAAGCGTCGCCCGGGTGAGCAGATTGAGCCATTGCCGGTGTTTCGGCCGTTGCCGCCGTTTAGTTATGCGGCCATGACATTGCGCAGCCCGTTCGAAAAGCCTGTAGAAGAGCTTGCGCGGGTTAAGGGCGGCAAGTCTGTAAAGCCTGATCTTACCCGAGCTAAAGAATACTTAGAGAGTTTTAGCATTGCCAACATGACAATGGTTGGTTCTGTATCAAAAGATGGCACTCTGTGGGCTCTGATAGATACCGGTCCGGGGGCTCAGCGCAGTGTTGAGCCGGTAACGGTAGGAAATTATATGGGGCGCAACCACGGTAAAATTCTTACGGCGACTCCCAATCAGCTTGAGCTGATGGAAATTGTCTCTGACGGTGACGACGGCTGGGTTGAGCGTCCACGTATTATTAAATTAGAAGAAAAGGAATAGGCGGTCATGCGTGCTTTGTTCTTAATGGGGTTAAAAATGAGAAAAACAGTCGCGTTACTTTCGGTCTGTCTGTTGTCACCGTTCGCAGGGGCGGCCGCAATAGATGATATCCGGTTTGCGGAGCTGCCTAACCAGCGTTTCGAGGTTCGTTTGAGTTTTGATGAGGCGCCGCCCGAGCCACAAGGCTACACGATAGAATCTCCGGCTCGGATCGTGCTGGACTTTCCGGAGGTCGAGAGTGAGCTGAAAGAGCGACGTTACCCGCTGGCCTTTGATAATGGTAAAAGCGCGCTGGTGCTGACCTCTGGTGGTCGCACACGCTTGATCCTAAACCTTGAAAACTTGACTAATTACAGCTCCCGTATCGATGGCAATGCTTATGTCATTGAGGTTGGCGGTACTGGCGAGCGGCAAGTAGCGGCGAGCAAGCCGGCGAGCGTAACCGCGCCTGCGGCAAGTAGTGACGATCGCTCTCGGGCTAAGGCTACTCGCGCGGTGAGCGGTATTGATTTCCGCCGCGGCGATGCCGGCGAAGGGCGTATTATCGTAGATTTGTCTACTGATCGTATCAGTGCTGATATGCGTGATACCGCTGACGGTTTGCGAGTAACCTTTGCTAACACTGCATTGCCAGGCGAGCTGCGTCGGCGCCTGGATGTTTTGGATTTTGCGACCCCGGTAGCGACGATTGCGGCTAATAACGACAACGGCGATGTGGTGTTGGACGTGTCCGCGAATGGCGATTACGACTATCTGGCTTACCAAACTGATAATCGATATGTGATTAGCGTTAAGCCTTTGACCCCGGCTGAAAAGGCCGAGCAAGAACGTTTATTTGAATATACCGGCTCACGCTTGTCCTTTAACTTTCAGGACATCGAAGTGCGTGCGGTGCTGCAGATTATTGCTGACTTTACCGACTTGAACCTCGTTGCCTCTGATACAGTGCAGGGCCGCATCACTTTGCGCTTGGATAATGTGCCTTGGGATCAAGCGTTGGATATGGTCTTAAAAACCAAGGGGCTAGATAAACGTCAGGTGGGCAATGTGTTAATGGTAGCCCCCGCTGCTGAGATTGCCGAGCGCGAGCGCCAGGAGCTTTCGACTAAACGTCAGCTAGAAGAGCTTGCGCCACTTCGCACAGAATATATCCGTGTGCGCTACGCGAGCGCGAAAGAAATCTTTGAGCTGTTCAAAGGTGGCAGTGGTAGTGGCGATAGCGACGATGGCACTGCCAGTCGATCCACTGGCAGTGTGTTGTCGGGCCGAGGGCAGGCCGTGGTTGATGAGCGCACTAACTCGATTATTGTGACGGACACAGCTGAGCGCATAGATGCCTTTAAGCGTCTGGTCGAAGAGATTGATATCCCTATTCGCCAGGTAATGATTGAAGCGCGCTTGGTGATTGCTAATAAAGACTTCCGCGAAGAGCTGGGTGTGCGCTGGGGTGGTGTTGGTGCCAGCCTTAACTCTGACTCACTGTTCGAGGTCGGTGGTTCCACCAGCGGTCTTGATTCGGACCCCGGGACCCCGGCCGACTTTATCTACGGTGGCGGCACAATGGATCTTAATGAGAATATGATGGTGGACATGGGGGTTGCCAACCCTGTGGGCAGCATTGCCTTTGGTCTGTTAACCGATAATGCTTACTTAGACCTTGAATTGTCGGCGCTGGAGTATAACGGCTATGCCGAGATTGTTTCACAGCCGAAGGTGATTACCGGCGATAAGCAACGCGCTAAAATCTCGACCGGTAGTGAAATTCCTTATCAGGAGGCTTCTGCCAGTGGTGCGACATCGGCTTCGTTTAAAGAGGTGGTGCTGGAACTGGACGTAACACCGCAAATTACCCCGGACAACAACATTATTATGGAGTTGGCCATTAAGAAGGATTTGCTGGCTGAGTTTAATACTGAATTTGGTGTCCCGATTATTGATATTACGCGACTGAATACCAAGGTACTGGTGTCTGATGGTCAGACGATTGTGTTGGGTGGTATCTTTGAGATGCAGCAGCTCAATGGTGTGGATAAGGTGCCTTTCTTGGGGGATATCCCCTACCTTGGTCGTCTGTTTCGCCGCGATGTGAAAAACTCAGAAAAGAGTGAGTTGTTGATCTTTATCACGCCGCGCATTATGGCCGAGAGCTTAACCGAATAAGACTATGCTAGATCGGCACGTATTTCTTGTCGGCCCCATGGGGGTCGGCAAGTCGACCATCGGTAGAGTTCTTGCCTCCGAGTTAAATGTCCCCTTTTATGATACGGACCGTGTGATTGAAGGTCGCACAGGTGCCGATATCCCGTGGATATTTGATATGGAAGGTGAGGAGGGGTTTCGCGCGCGTGAGACCGGAGTCTTGCAGGATTTGGTTGCCGAGACGCCCAGTGTTATTGCCACTGGTGGTGGGATTGTTACAAAGCCTGAAAATTGCGAGCTGATGGCTCAGGGGTTGGTGTGCTACTTGACGGCCTCGGTGGATCAGCTGGTAGAGCGGACCTCGCGTGACAAGAAGCGGCCTTTATTGCAAGTTGAAAACCCACGCGAAAAAATTATAGAGATTCTAGCGGCACGGGACGAGCTTTACCGTGGCGTGGCTGATGTACACCTGAATACTGACCGGTTCTCTCCGAAAGCGGCTGTTGCCGAAATCCTCGCACACCTTCCTTAATGCTATTTCGGCTGTACGGCGTCTGCCAGCGCTTGTGCCTGTGTGCTAAAGTACAGCCGTGACTATCCTGCATCTATTGAACAAAAGACAATACCTATGAAGACCTTAACAGTTGATCTGGGGGAGCGCAGCTACCCTATTTTTATTGGTTCAGAGCTTGTTGAGCGGGCGGAGCTGTTTAGCGAATACATTGCTGGCAAGCAGGTGTGTATCGTTACTAACGATACAGTAGCGAAGCTCTATCTTGCGGGGCTGGAGCAAGCGCTGAGTGATGCTAGCCGAGAGGTGCATTCAGTCGTGCTGCCCGACGGGGAGCAGTACAAAAACTTAGAAACGTTGAATCTTATATTTGATGAGCTTTTACAGCAGCGCTTTAACCGCTCGGTGACATTAATCGCCCTTGGCGGTGGCGTTATAGGCGATATGACAGGTTTTGCCGCGGCTTGTTATCAGCGTGGAGTTAATTTTATTCAAATACCAACGACTTTGTTGTCGATGGTCGACTCCTCGGTGGGCGGCAAGACGGGTGTAAACCACCCATTGGGTAAAAATATGATTGGGGCCTTTTATCAGCCTCAGGCGGTGGTAGCTGATGTGGCGGTACTTAAGACGCTACCTCCCAGAGAGCTTGCCGCCGGAGTTGCAGAGGTGATTAAGTATGGCCTTATTTGCGATTATGAATTTTTTGAGTGGTTAGAGGCCAATATTGCCCGTGTAATGGCGGGTGATGTTGACGCTTTGGCGTATTGCATCGAGCGTTCCTGCCAAAACAAGGCGCAGGTTGTGGCGCAGGATGAGCGCGAGGGCGGTATTCGCGCTATTTTAAATCTGGGGCATACCTTTGGCCATGCGATTGAAACAGCTCAAGGCTACGGAGCCTGGCTTCATGGGGAGGCTGTTGGTGCGGGCATGGTGATGGCGTTAGACTTGTCGCAGCGAATGGGCTTGATCAGTCAGGCGGACTTGAGTCGTGCTGTAACGCTTATCAAGCGGGCGAACTTGCCGGTCGTGGCGCCAGCGGATATGACAGAAACACAATTTTTCGAGCTAATGTCTGTGGACAAAAAAGTCCAGGATGGCCGGCTTAGGTTGGTTCTGCTTAACAGCTTGGGTGAGGCATTTGTTACCTCCGACATTGATCGGAGCTTGTTGAGCCAAACTATTGGTGCTTGCCGTTAGGCGGGCGGGAGAGATTGCATGGTGCCGGATTACTGCGAGCGGCTAGGGTTAGATAGCGATCCGTTTACTAACGATACTTTTTATGTCACGCCCGATCTAGAGTTGCTGGCGGATCAAATTACTCACGCGAGTCAGTTTAGCGCCGGCTTCGTAGTGGTCTGTGGTGAGCGCGGTGTAGGTAAATCAGCGTTTGCGAAGTTTTTTTACGGTCAGCTAATGGCTATCCAGGAGAGTGTGCTGCTGGATGCCAGCGTGGCTAGCTCATCCCAAGCGCTTTTATTGCAGCTGGCTGATTTTCTCGCCTTGCCTGTTTCCGATAGCTCAAGTATCGGCGAAATACTCGCCCAGCTCCGCACGACCATTAATAGCGGTGGTGAGGCACTCGGGGTAACCGTTGTGCTTGATAGCGTCCATTTACTAGATGATGACACCTTGGCGGCCCTTGTAAGCTTGCTTCAGGTGCCGGCAGGGCACAGCCGCCCTTTCAGCTTTGTGCTGTTTTCGGAGTTGGAGTTGGCGCCGCGGTTAGATCAATTTGAGATGCCCGATGTGGCGGTGCAGGATCTCGCTTTTCCCTTGATGAGTGCGTCAGATGCGACGGCCATGCTGAACTATCGGGTAGAGCTTGCAGGTTTTTTAGGCGAGCCAATATTTTCGCTTCGTCAGGTAGAGTCGTTTATGGACGAGTCTGGCGGGCGCCTGGATAAGCTGCTTGAGCTGGCGCGGCTAGAGCTGCAAAGCTATTCCCCTGAGTCCGTGGCGGCAGCATCTGCTCAAAATGAGTCCAAAGGTGGAATTCCGGTTGTTCATATTGCGGCTGTTGCAGGCTTGTTGGCGGCTTTGGGGCTAGTCTATTTATATCAGGGTGATGACACGGCAGAACCCACCGAGCAGGGGGTGGTCAAGCGCTTGCCGGCGCCGGAAGCTCCTAAATTGGAGCGGAAAATAACGGAACCGGTGGTTACTGCGCCGCCAGCCCCTGAGGCGGTTAAGCCTATAGAGCCACCCGCTGAGGCAGTGCGTCAGGAGCCTGCGGTCAGTATAAAAGATGAGGTGACCGGTCGAGCCGAACCTGCGGTTTCGGGCGATGCCGCTGAGGCTTCTGGGCCTTCTCGAGAGGCTGAACCTGAGATGGGAGTTGTTGGCGAGCCGGTTAAGCCTGATGCGGCCGTCGTTTCGAGTGCAGCGACTAGCTCTGATGTGGTCCCGCAAGAGCCACCGGTAGCGACGAAGCCAGCCGCTGTGACCTGGCCAAATGATGAGGCAGAGATTTTGTCCTGGCCTGAGTCGGATTACTCGCTGCAAGTGTTGGGTGTGTCCAGTCGCGATGCGGCTATCGCCTATGTTAAAAAACAAGACAATGTGGATTCATTGCGGGTGATGGAAACAGTGCGGTCGCAAAAACCTTGGTATATCGTGCTGGCGGGGCGTTACAGCTCGGCGGCAAAGGCAAAACAGGCTGTAGCAACCTTGCCCAAAAGTCAGATAAAGGCAGGCCCCTGGCCGCGGCGGGTGGGGGAGTTGCAGCAGGAAATTGGCTTGTAGTAAATGATTAAGTCACAAAAAAGGCGGCTAAGAAGAGAGCTTCTTAGCCGCCTTTTTTGTGACTGGGGTTTTGATTAATTGGCCGAGTAAGAGACGACGCTGACTATGCCTACAGAGCGTCCAACTTCACCGTCATAGGGTGTAGGCATTGTTACGTTTAAAGAAACGACACCTTGAGTTGACTGGGAGTCGCTGACTTGAATCGATAACGCAACAATGGTCCCTTCTGAAGAGCCGGCAAGCTCTCCTTCTGGCGATACACTTGCTTCGATCCCGTCTGGGGCGCTCGCTGTAATCTCTGTGCCTCGGGGCAGGCCGTTGCCGTTAGCATCCGCCAGCATCAGATACACAGTCATGCTTTCGCCAGGTTGCAGGCGAATCTGCTCAGATGGGTCAGGTTGACCGGGAAGTCGACCGTCGGGCATGGTAAAGAAAAACTGCTCTTCGCTAGTTAATACTAGTGTGATGTCGTCCCGCACCAGCACACTGTCCCGGCTGCAATTACCCGCGCTAGCGTCTTCCTCGCGGCACAGGCTGCCGTTGTAGATTCCGTCGCCTGGGATGTACTCTCCGGTACTGTTGTCATTAATGGAGGTAACCTCTTCGTTGCCGTCGTATTCGCCGTTAAAGTTACGATCGATATAGGCGGACCCCAGATCGTCGCAGCCAAATGATCGCGAAGCGGCCCCTGAGATGGGCGATGGGTATTTGCAATTGGCCTTGCGAGACGCGCTGCCATCTGAATTGGCTGTGTAAAATAAGTCAGTGCCGAAGTCGTAAACGCCGTTACTGTTGGTGTCGACGAATGATTCGTTACCAATGGTGGTGGCAATGATTTTGACGCGGCCATTGCGGCAATCGCTACCTTGGCCGGCGATGTCTCCGTTGGGGCAGTAAAAGGTTAATGTTTCTTCGTCCATCATCACCTGAGTTTCGGAGAACAGGCGAGGGTTTTGGCTGCGCCAGATGGCCGAGCAAACCCCTGGGGTTCCTATTTCCTCGTCCCCTTCTTCATCAAAAACTACACCGGTCAGGCAGGATGCAGTGATAGAGCCACCATTGGTGGTGAAGTACACGGGAGTTCTGTTGGGGACTGGGTTGTTGAAGGCATCGGCTAGGTTTACGGTAATACTTGATTCTACATTGTTATGGTTCCAGGCGATTGGGTAGCGGTCGCTGGCGGCAATACTCATGCTGTTTTGGTCGGGCAAGCCGGTAGAAACAATAAGCTCGTTAGATTGGCTTGTGACGCCGGTATCGGTAGTGGCTGTTACCCGTACGCTTGTCGGGGTTGTGCCGGATTGGACGGTGGTGCTGACGTAACCGTCGCTGCCGGAAATGGCGCTTGAATTGACCAAGGAGAGGCCGCCCGCTGTAGTATTTAGTGCAAAGTTAACCTCAACACCTTTAACGGGGGCACCGGTCGTGCCGCGTATTTGAAAGCGAACGCTAGAGGCTTCAGTGCCTCCGGTACCTTTTAAGGTGATGTAGTTGGGGCTTGCGTCGGCAAAATTAATGCTGGTTACTGTGTCGGACTCGATGTTTATGTCAGCTGTGGCGCTGATAACACCGCCGCCATAAGTAGTAGTCGCTTTGACGCTGTCGTTACCGATACAGCCGTTGGCGGTATAGCGTACGCCCGCCTGGCCGTTGCTCGTGTCGACCACATTGCTGGCGCTGTCGTCGTCATCGCTGGCACCGCCGATAGGCTCTACCAGTGACTCGCCCGATGCAATACAGGGGGAGATAAAGGTCACTGAAGTACTGTCAGTGATCAGTTGGCCGTCTTCAACCACGTTTACAATTAACGTTGTGCTGCCGCCGGCGGATAGGGCGTTACCGTTAGTTTCGGTGCCTATCTCCCCGGGGACAAAGTCAGCGCCACTGCCGTGACCTATTTGAGCGACGCTGGCCGGAGTATCTGTGTCGTCATCGATATTGCCGTTAATCTGATCTAGCGTTGTGCCATCGCTGCTGCCGCCACAGGCCGCAAGGCCAAGGCATAAGGCGATCGCTGAGGTTAACTTTAGTGTCGTTGACCCAAGTTGTTGTATCCGCATGTTGAATTCCTGGTTGCCGGCGTTGTAATTGTGTTTGGCCGCTGTTGTGCTTGCTAAACCGCCGTCCGGCGGGGCGTCGCACACCCAAGCGTGGGCTTTTAGGGCAAAGGTACCCCTAATAATTTAGTTGTATCGCCTAAATTAGCGTAAATCGCGAGCAGGATAAAGGGCCCTGCGTGTTAAAAAGAGGAATAGTGGCACATTTTCACAAATTTCTTTTGTTTTCAGGCTTTTGTTGCCAGTTCTGCGAGTAAATTCTCGCTTGTGGCCAGCTTCATTTGTGAGCTGTGGTTGCATCTTGCCGCAATTGCCAATAACCTGAGCTTAAAGGCCCGTAATACGCGGCCTATCGCACAATCTTGCCGGCTATGGTCGGCATCCTCGCGCCACTGTTCCGCTTGCCTAAAATGGCTTTAGCGGGTAATATTCTGCGCCCATTTGTAATAGCCCCTCTAGTTTAGGGGCTTTTTTGTCGGTAGCACTACTCGCGCTTTGGCCGGGCAGTGCGCTGCCACAGATACTGATATTGAGAGACAGCGTATGACCACTGGCCTGTACAGGTTGGACGAGTTTAAAGACAACTGTGGATTTGGTCTTATTGCCCATTTAAAGGGTAAAACCAGCCACCGTCTGCTCGAGACCGCGATCGAATCTTTGACGTGCATGACTCACCGTGGCGGTATTGCTGCCGACGGAAAGACAGGCGATGGCTGCGGTTTATTACTGCAGAAGCCTGACAGTTTTATGCGCGCAGTGGCGGCCGAGTCGTTTTCTACGCCGTTGACCGATATTTATGGCGTTGGCGCTGTTATGCTGAGCCGCGACGCTGCGCAAGCTGATGCGGCTCGCGAGGTGCTTGAAGGCGCTATTGCCAATGTGGGACTGAGTGTTGCCGGTTGGCGTGAGGTACCGGTTGATACCGGTTGTTTGGGGCCGATTGCCCTTGAGTCGCTGCCGCTGTTTAACCATGTATTTATCAATAGTCCCGATGGCCTGAGCAATGCCGAGGTAAGCGCTAAGCTATTGATGGCCCGCCGACGCACCGAGATCGCCCTGCAAAATGACCCGGCTTTTTATATTGCCAGCTTAAGCACCACGGTGCTGTCCTATAAAGGCCTTATGATGCCTGTGGACTTGCCGCAGTTTTTTGCCGATCTTGCGGACGAACGTCTTGAGACGGCGATTTGTGTGTTCCACCAGCGCTTCTCAACAAACACCACACCGCAGTGGCCTTTGGCGCAGCCGTTCCGGATGCTGGCGCATAACGGCGAAATTAATACAGTGATGGGTAACCGCAACTGGTCGGTAGCGCGTACCGATAAGTTCTCTACGCCTCTGTTGCCCGATATTGCTGAAGTAGCTCCTTTGGTTAACCGTACTGGCTCAGACTCGTCAAGCCTGGATAACATGCTGGAAGTATTGCTGATTGGCGGTATGGAGCTGCATCGCGCCGTGCGTATGCTGGTGCCGCCGGCCTGGCAAAATGTCGAGCATATGGATTCCGACTTGCGCGCGTTTTATGAGTACAACTCGATGCACGTGGAGCCTTGGGATGGTCCGGCTGGACTGGTGATTACCGATGGTCGTTACGCGGTGTGTACGCTTGACCGCAATGGCTTGCGCCCGTCGCGCTGGGTGATTACTAAAGATGACATTATTACCGTGGCGTCCGAAGTCGGGGTGTACAACTACAAGCCCGAAGATGTCGTGGCCAAAGGCCGTTTAGGGCCTGGGCAGATTTTGTCGGTAGATACCGAGACCGGCGAGCTGTTTCATACGCAGGACGTCGACAATCAACTTAAAAAAGGTCAGCCGTATAAGCGCTGGCTAAAAGACAATGCCGTGCGTATTGAGTCTACCCTCGAAACCGACGTGGCTGAAAACGGTTTGTCTGGCGCCGACATGAAGGCGTTTATGAAAATGTATCAGGTGACCTTTGAAGAGCGCGATCAAGTGTTGCGCCCGCTCGCCGAAGGTGGCCAAGAGGCCGTAGGCTCGATGGGGGATGACACCCCTATGGCAGTGTTATCGAGCAAACAGCGCTCGGTGTACGATTATTTCCGCCAGCAGTTTGCGCAGGTCACGAACCCGCCCATCGATCCGCTGCGCGAAGCCATTGTAATGTCGCTTGAGACCTGTGTCGGTCGCGAGCTGTCGGTATACGATGAAACCGAAGAGCACGCTAATCGTGTTATTTTAACTTCGCCGGTATTGTCTCCAGCTAAGTTCCGTGCACTCACCAACTTGGGCCGCAGTGATTACAAAGCCGAGACATTTTCTCTGGCCTACGATCCGGCAAAAGTGGGTTTGCAGCAAGCCATTAACGAGCTGACCGAACGGGTTGCCAACGCCGTGCGCGGCGGCACTGTATTGGTTGTGCTGAGCGATATGGAGCTCAAACAAGGGCAGTTACCTATTCATGCCTTACTGGCAACCGGCGCCGTGCATCACCACTTGACGCAAAACGGTTTGCGCTGCGACGCCAACATTATTGTCGAGACTGGTACCGCCCGCGATTCACATCAAGTGGCCTCTTTGATTGGCTACGGTGCTACGGCTGTGTACCCCTACCTCAGCTACTACGTGATGAACGATTTGCTGAGCAAAGGTGAGTTGCTCACCGACGTGGATCACGCCTACAAAAATTATCGTAAGGGGCTCGATAAAGGCCTGTTGAAAATTCTGTCGAAGATGGGTATCTCGACCATTACCTCGTACCGCGGCGCGCAGCTATTTGAAGCGGTCGGCCTGGCCGAAGAGGTGGTTGACACCTGTTTTGTCGGCACCCCGTCACGAATTAAGGGTGCTCGCTTCGAAGATCTTGAGAGTGATCAAAAAGCTTTGGCAAAAACCGCTTGGTTGGATCGCAAGCCAATCGTTCAGGGCGGCCTGCTGAAGTATGTTCATGGTCAGGAGTACCATGCGTATAACCCCGATGTGGTTACCGCGCTGCAAAATGCCGTGCAATCCGGTGATTGGAAGCTCTGGCAAAAATACTCTGATTTGGTAAACACTCGCCCGGTCGCAACCTTGCGCGACTTGATTAAAGTGCAGGGCGGCGTCAATAAGCCCATAGCGCTGGACGAAGTAGAGCCGGTCGAGAGTATTATTAAGCGCTTTGACTCAGCCGGTATGTCGTTGGGGGCATTGTCGCCTGAGGCGCACGAGGCACTCGCCGAGGCGATGAACACGTTAGGTGGCCGCTCTAACAGTGGTGAGGGTGGCGAAGACCCGGTGCGTTTTGGTACCAACAAGGTCTCCAAAATTAAGCAGATTGCGTCTGGGCGTTTTGGTGTTACGCCACACTATTTGGTAAACGCTGAAGTACTGCAAATTAAAGTGGCTCAGGGCGCTAAGCCTGGTGAGGGTGGCCAGCTGCCCGGCGGCAAAGTAAATGCCTTGATTGCCCGCTTGCGCTACTCGGTGCCCGGCGTAACTTTGATTTCGCCTCCGCCGCATCATGACATTTATTCAATTGAAGATCTGGCGCAGCTCATTTATGACTTAAAACAAGTCAACCCGGACGCGCTGGTATCCGTTAAATTGGTCTCGCGCCCAGGGGTCGGTACGATCGCCGCTGGTGTTGCCAAAGCGTACGCCGATTTAATTACCATCTCAGGCTATGACGGCGGTACCGCGGCAAGCCCCCTGACCTCGATTCGTTACGCGGGCTCCCCCTGGGAGTTAGGCTTGTCCGAGACGCACCAAACTCTGCGTGCAAATGACTTGCGCGATAAAGTTCGCGTGCAAACCGATGGCGGTTTAAAAACCGGTCTTGATGTGATTAAAGCGGCAATGCTTGGGGCGGAAAGCTTTGGCTTTGGTACCGCACCGATGGTGGCATTGGGCTGTAAATACCTACGTATTTGTCACCTTAATAACTGCGCCACCGGTGTTGCCACTCAAAACGAAAAACTGCGTCGCGAGCATTACATTGGCACCGTCGAGATGGCGAAAAACTTTTTCCGCTTTGTGGCAGAAGAAGTGCGCTTATTAATGGCCGATTTGGGTGTAAAAACCTTGGGTGAACTCGTGGGCCGGGTCGACCTGCTGGCCTTAACTGAAGGCCAAACCGTTAAACAAAAGAACTTGGATTTAAGTCCGATTATTCATACCGATGAGTTCTTGGCAACCAAGCCGCAGCTGTGCGCCGTGTCGCGCAACACACCGTTTGATAAAGGTGAGCTGGCCGAGGCCATGGTGAAAGAAGTTTTGCCGTCGATCGAGGCGAAATCCGGTGGTGAATTCAGTTTCCACCTGACTAACTGCGACCGATCCATTGGTGCGCGCTTAAGCGGTGAGATCGCTAAGCGTCACGGTAATCAGGGTATGGCCGAAAACCCCGTCAAGCTTAACTTAACCGGTATTGCCGGTCAGAGCTTTGGTGTGTGGAATGCCGGTGGTCTTGAGCTTTACCTCGAAGGTGATGCGAACGATTACGTGGGTAAAGGTATGGCCGGCGGTAAAATCGTTATTCGCCCGCCCGCAGGTTCAGAGTTTGCCTCAAATACCACTAGCATTATGGGTAATACCTGTTTGTACGGTGCCACCGGGGGTAAATTGTTTGCCGCCGGTACGGCCGGCGAACGTTGCGCAGTGCGTAACTCAGGTGCTCAGGTTGTGGTAGAGGGTGCCGGGGATCACTGTTGTGAATATATGACCGGTGGTGTCGTGACTGTGCTGGGCGATACGGGTGTTAACTTTGGCGCCGGTATGACCGGCGGCTTTGCGTACGTGCTGGATGAAACCAACCAGTTTGTCGATCGCTACAATCATGAGTTGGTTGAGATCCATCGCGTTGACACCGAATCGTTAGAAGCGCACCGTCATCATCTGCGCGGCGTTATTGAAGAGTTTGTCCAAGAAACCGAAAGTGCTTGGGGCGAGAAAATCCTGACCAACTTCGATGATTACGTGGGTAAATTCTGGTTAGTAAAACCCAAGGCCGCCAGCGTGAAAAGTCTGCTGGAAAGCGTTAAGACGCGCGGCGAATAACCCCGTTGGGTTTAACAGTTTAGAGGCATTAACTATGGCCGAACGTTTAAGTAATAACTTCCAGTTTCTTGATGTTGGTCGTCAAGATCCGTCGAAGAAAGACATCCAGACTCGCAAACATCAGTTTGTCGAAATCTATGAGCCATACAGTAAAGACGAGGTGGCGGGTCAGGCTCATCGCTGTCTTGAGTGTGGCAACCCTTACTGTGAGTGGAAGTGCCCGGTCCACAACTTTATACCAAACTGGTTAAAGTTGATCTCAGAGGGCAATATTTTTGAAGCAGCGGAGCTTAGCCACCAAACCAATACTCTGCCAGAGGTTTGCGGGCGCGTGTGTCCACAAGATCGCTTGTGCGAAGGCGCCTGTACCCTAAACGACGGTTTTGGTGCGGTAACAATTGGTAATGCCGAGAAGTATATTACCGATACCGCGTTCGCCATGGGTTGGCGTCCGGATATGTCCAAAGTGAAGTGGACCGATAAAAAAGTGGCCATTATTGGTGCTGGTCCAGCGGGCCTTGGCTGTGCTGATGTATTGGTGCGCAACGGTGTTAAACCGGTAGTGTTTGATCGCTACCCGGAAATCGGTGGTCTGCTCACCTTTGGTATTCCGGAGTTCAAGTTAGAGAAGTCGGTGATGACTCGCCGCCGGGAAATTTTTACCGAGATGGGCATCGAGTTTCGCTTAAACACGAATGTTGGCACCGATGTCACCATGGCTGAACTAATGAGTGAGTACGATGCCGTGTTTATGGGTATGGGTACTTATAACTACATGAAAGGCGGTTTCCCCGGTGAAGATCTACCGGGTGTTTACGACGCTTTGCCGTTCTTGGTGTCCAACGTTAACCGCAACTTAGGCTTTGAAAAAAGCGCCGACGAGTTTGTCAGCGTTAGCGGCAAGCGTGTTGTGGTGCTCGGCGGCGGCGACACTGCGATGGACTGTAACCGCACCTCGATTCGCCAAGGCGCTGAGTCAGTCTCCTGCGCGTATCGTCGCGATGAAGAAAATATGCCGGGCTCTAAGCGCGAAGTGCAAAACGCGCGCGAAGAGGGCGTCGAATTTTTGTTTAATCGACAGCCAGTGGCGATTGTCGGTGAAGCCAAGGTCGAAGGCGTTAAGGTGGTTACGACGCAGCTGGGCGAGCCGGACGAGAACGGTCGTCGCCGCCCCGAGCCTATCGCCGGTAGTGAAGAGATTCTACCTGCCGACGTGGTGTTGGTTGCCTTTGGTTTTCGTCCTAGCCCGCCCGAGTGGCTCGCCGAGCAAAGCGTGGACGTCAACAGTTGGGGCGGTGTTGTTGCACCCGAGGAACAAGAATTTAAGTTTCAAACCACCAACCCTAAAGTGTTTGCCGGGGGCGATATGGTAAGGGGCTCTGATCTTGTAGTTACAGCCATTTGGGAGGGCCGCGAGGCCGCCGATGGTATCTTAGACTACCTCGAAGTTTAAACGAAAAAGCCGGTCCTTTGACCGGCTTTTTTATCGTCCGCCTATCGGCTGGCGGCAAGTGTGCGGCTAGAGAATGTGGCGTCGCCTCTAATCATAACAAGACACTCGATGGATATCTGATTGACCATGACCCAACTTAAAAATGATCGTTTTTTGCGTGCCCTGTCGCGTGAGCCTGTCGATGTAACGCCTGTGTGGATGATGCGCCAAGCTGGGCGCTACCTGCCTGAGTATCGTGCCAGTCGCGAGCGGGCCGGTAATTTTATGGGATTGTGTGGTAACCCTGAGATGGCGTGTGAGGTCACTCTGCAGCCACTGGAGCGCTACCCGCTGGACGCTGCCATACTCTTTTCCGACATCCTTACCATTCCGGATGCCATGGGACTGGGCCTGTATTTTGAAACAGGTGAAGGCCCCAAGTTTAAAAAGCCGGTACGTACCGAGGCCGATATTAATACGCTGCAGATAATCGACCCCGCCAAAGATTTACCCTATGTGGTGGACGCGGTATCACTGATTCGCCGTGAGCTAAATGGCCGGGTGCCTCTTATTGGTTTCTCGGGTAGCCCCTGGACGCTGGCGACCTACATGATCGAAGGTGGCTCGAGTAAAGACTTTCGCCGCGCTAAGCAGATGCTCTATAACCAGCCCGAGCTGATGCACCAGCTGCTCGACACTCTGGCGGAATCTGTCATTGTCTACCTCAACGCTCAAATCGAGGCCGGCGCGCAGGCGGTACAGATTTTTGATACCTGGGGTGGGGCGCTATCCCATGCCGCGTATCAGGAGTTCTCGCTGGCTTACCTCGATAAAATTGTCAAAGGCCTGATCCGGGAGCGAGAGGGGCGCCGGGTGCCGGTGATCCTGTTTACCAAAGGGGGCGGTCAGTGGCTGGAAGCCATGGCCGACACTGGCGCGGATGCGCTGGGGCTCGACTGGACTACCGATATCGGCGCGGCTCGCGCCCGGGTGGGTTCGCGTGTGGCGCTGCAGGGTAATATGGATCCGACGATTCTCTACGCTAAGCCCGATCGTATTCGCCAAGAGGTTGGGACTATCTTGCAGTCGTTTGGCACCGGGCCGGGGCATATATTTAATCTGGGGCACGGGATTACCCCAGAGGTAGATCCAGAGCACGCCGGGGCGTTTATTCGGGCCGTTCACGACTTATCGGCACAATACCACCCTTGATCGGTAGTCTCTGGCGCCATCTGCGAATATTGATTACACTGGTTTAACGCCAATATCCCCAGTTACAACAGAGGGGATTACGAGGGAGCGGCAGTGGGGATAAAACAGGTTAAGCTAAGTGTTAACGAGCTCACCATCGGCATGTATGTGTCGGGGCTTGATCGGCCGTGGGCGCAAACACCGTTCCCCCTGCAGGGCTTTTATATTCGCGATATAGACGAGCTTAAAAAGCTGAAAAGCTTGTGCGGACACGTTTATATCGATGTGGTAAAAGGCCGCTCGCCGCTCGCCACCAAGTTGCGCTCTTACGATGGGACAACCGGTGGCGCGGGAAGTAAAAACGGGCCCACCCGGCATGTCGATAGTGCCCCGGTTACGGTGCCGGTTAAGCCGATAAAAATTCAGCGCAACCAATACCAAGAGGTTAAGTCGCTGGGACGTGAGGTTAAAAAAGCCCGCGACCTGCACCAAAAGGTTTACTCAGCCGTTGCCGACGTTCTGTCGCAGCTGGATAAAGAAACTTTTTACGATATCCCGGTGGCCGAAACGCGCCGTCTAGCCAGCGATATGGTTGACAGTGTGCTGCGCAACCCGGATGCCTTCACTTGGCTCTCGCGCGTTCAGGAGGCCGATGAGTACACCTACAGCCATGCGCTGCGCTCATCAGTGTGGGCGATATTGTTTGGTCGTCATATTGGGCTTGCAAAACGCGAGCTGGATATTTTGGCGATGGGGGTTTTGCTTAAAGATGTGGGTAAAACTAAATTACCCCACGAGCTCATTATTAATGCAGATCGTACCCCTGAAGAACAAAAACAATACGAAAGTTTTGTCGCTCTGGGTGTCGAGCTGCTAAAAGGCGCCGATGGTATGGAGCCGCGAGTCATAAGCGTGGTACGCACCCACTGTGAGCGCTTAAATGGCAGTGGCTTTCCGCAGCACCTGATGGGCGACAAGATCCCGTTATTGGGTAAAATTGCCGGCATTGTCACCTTCTACGATACTGTGATTACACCCCGCGGAGCCACGGTTCCTATCGCCCCCTCTAAAGCCGTTGCCCGGCTGTATGAGCTGCGCAATATTCAGTTTCAGGAAGATCTCGTAGTTGAGTTTATCCGCGCGATTGGGCTGTACCCCACAGGTACACTTGTCGAGCTCAACACCGGAGAGGTCGGCGTAGTGGTCGAGCAGAACTTTGAACGTCGTTTAAAACCTAAAGTAATGGTGGTGATGGACGCGCTCAAGCAGCCATTAAAAACGCACCGGCTGCTCGATTTAGCCGACGACGACCGTACCAAACAGGCACTCATTGACGCCGGTAAGGTCTCTTTGGCCGATGTGCAAAAAGTTGAAATTGCGCGCGATCTAGAGCCCGGCAGTTACGATATAGACATCATCGCGATCCGGGATGATTACCTGCTCTCTACCGAGAAAAAAGGCCTGCGCGCGTTACTTGATCGCTTTACACGCTCGTAAACTCAACCGACGGTTTCCCCCATGGCCTCGCCCATACGGGTGGCGCTTTCGGCTTTAAAGGCTTCGTCCCAGCGCACCTTATCCTTCCCGAATAACACAATGGCTGTGGAGCCCAGCTTAAAGCGGCCCATCTCGGCGCCTTTTTCTAAGGTTATCGGCGCTGCTTGTGCCGCCCCATAGTGGGTGGTGACAACGCGGCGCTTAAAGGGGGCGACCTCACCGGCCCACACGGTTTCTATGCCCGCGACAATCATGGCGCCCACCAGAACAACCGCCATAGGGCCTGCCTCGGTATCAAAAATACACACGGCGCGCTCGTTGCGGGCAAACAGTCGGGGCACTTCGCGGGCGGTGGCCGTATTCACCGAGAATAAGTCGCCGGGGATTACGGTCATTTGTCGCAGCCGTCCTGTGAGTGGCATATGCACCCGGTGATAATCTTTGGGTGATAAGTAAACGGTGGCAAAACTGCCGTCGGCAAACTCGGCGGCTAAGGCCTCGTCGCCACCAAGCAATTCGCAGGCACTGTAGAGCTGCCCTTTGGCCTGGAAAATACGCCCCTCTTCGATACTGCCCACCTGACTAATAGCCCCATCCGCGGGGCAGACAACGCTGCTGCCGGTGCCGTCGATGGGGCGGGCGTCGGCTTTTAATGCGCGGGTAAAAAAGTCGTTAAAGCAGGCGTAGCTGGCTGGGTCTCCATCCAAAGCCTGAGACATATCCACGTGATAGCGTTTAATAAACCAATTAATAAACGTACTTTTCACAGTTTGGTTACGGCAGTTTGCCAGTTTACCGGCTAACCGCGACAGCGCGTGCTGTGGGACCAAATACTGCAGGCTGGTAAATAGTTTGTCGTTCATTGAGTTGCTATCCTTTCGGCTCGGGTACGGCGCCAGCGGCGTAGGCGTATGCTATCAGAGATTTGCGGCTGCGGCGTTCTCCCGTGTTCATCTGGCTGCTAAACTGCGCAGCTTAACGCCCCTAGTATCTTGTGATAACGAGGTTTAAGTGCTTCAGTTTCAAATTATCCCGGTGACCCATTATCAGCAAAATTGCTCGCTTATTTGGTGTGAGCAGAGCCGCGAAGCCGCGTTAGTGGACCCCGGCGGTGATCCCGAACGTATTCGCGAGGCGCTTGCTCAGGCGGGTGTCACACTGACCAAGATTTTGCTTACGCACGGTCATTTAGATCATGTTGGGGCGGCAGAGCTGCTCGCCCATAAGTATCAGGTGCCGATTATTGGGCCTCACATTGATGATACTTTTTGGCTCGAGCAGCTCGCGATGCAAGCACAGATGATGGGGTTTGCACTCTTAACGCCGCAGGTGCGGCCCACCCGCTTTGTCGCCGACAACGAGGTTATTAGGCTCGGCGAGTGCTCGCTGGAGGTATTGCATTGCCCGGGGCACACGCCGGGGCATATAGTGCTGGTGGATAAACAGGCGCGCTTGGCGTTTGTTGGTGACGTTTTGTTTCACGGCTCTATTGGGCGTACAGATTTTCCGCGAGGGGATCACAAGGCTCTGTTGCAATCGATCACGGAAAAGCTATGGCCGTTGGGAGACGATATTCGCTTTGTGCCGGGCCACGGGCCTATGTCGACTTTTGCCCACGAGCGAGCCCACAACCCCTTTGTGGCAGACAAAAATTTTGGTTGATTCGGCGTCGTTGCCCTGGCCTGTGACATATCAATTCAGCGCCCGCCGGCGCACCGTTAGCATTGAGGTGCGTGAGGGGGAGGTGCGCGTGCTGGCCCCTAAAGGTATTGCCCGGCGCGATTTGCTGGCCTTGTTGAAGGCTAGGCGTCAGTGGGTAAGCGCCAAGCTGGCACAGCAGCAAGAGCGCATTGCGTTGCGGCCACGCTATCAATATCAGTCAGGCGAGCGGTTACCTTATCTGGATGGGGAGCTCACGCTGTCCGTTGCGAACGGTACCCGAGCGGCCTGTGAGCGAGACGCCGATACACTGCATATTTGGCTGTCATCACGCAGTCGCAAAAGCGCCGCAGAGCAAGCCTACCAGAGCGTACTCCAGTGGTATAGGCACGAGGCTTTAGGCCTGCTCGAGGCTAAAACACAGCAGCTGTGTCGTGCCACGGGGCTCCGGTGTCGCGGGGTTAATATTCGCGCTACGCGTTCTAAGTGGGGCCACTGCACGTCCGAGGGTTACATTCAGTACAACTGGCAAATAGTGCTGGCTCCTGTGGCTGTGGTGGATTATCTTGTAGCCCACGAAGTTAGCCACCTGCGTCACCATAACCACAGTCGTGCATTTTGGCAGCAGGTACAGGCCATCTGCCCGGACTATCAGCGTCAGCGCCTTTGGCTGCGCGAGCAAGGGCACCGCTTGATCTTACCGCCCTACGAGAGGTAAACCATGGAACCTTTATCAGACGATTTTGAAGAAAACGTAGACCGCTTTATTGTCGAAGGGATCAATACCGGCTGTGTGTGGGGGCTTGAAGGCCCGGACGGGTGGGCGCTGTGCGACTCGGAAAAACGCGATGACACCGACGTTATGCCCCTGTGGTCTTCGCGCGAGCTGGCCGCTGTACACTGCGTCGAGGAGTGGCACGATTACCAGCCGCTGCCCATTGCGCTCGCCGAGTTACTGGAGGATTGGCTCCCCGGCATGCATGAGGACGTCATTCTGGTGGGTATCAACTGGAACCAGGATATGGAAGGCGAGGAGTGGGAGCCGCTGGATCTACTGGCAGAGTTTGAGCAAGAACTTAGCTAAGCTGGCGGTTTACTAACCGGCCTCGCTCGCCTCGGCAAGTTCGTCGACGCCAAACAGGTAATCGTGCAAAATATCCACTTGGTTGTCGGTGACATATCGCTCGAGTTGGTTTAGGTCGGCAAATGCCGGGGTGATGGCGCTGCTGGGGTCACCGTTGTAGTCTGCCCGTGTTAGCACCACCACTTTAACCGGTGCCGCCTCAGTGTTAGGCGCACTAAAAAGTAGTTGTAAGACTTTAAATTTAAAGTCGAGACAAAAGCGCATCAGGTTGGGATAGCTCGATTCTTGCCGGTTATGAAAACGCAGTTCACGGCTGCCTAGTAACGTATTATTGGCTGTGTTGGGGTGCGGCATAACGTATCTCGGCGTAGTGCTAAAGCAGTGCTAAAGCCCGCTTCTGGGAATCGGGTTCATCAAAGTGTCGATTACAGCACACTCGGCGGCGCCCCTAATGTGACTCGCGTCACAAAAATGGCCGGGTGGCCAGGAGTGAGGCGTGTATTGCCGCTCGCTCAGTTGCTTGATTCCCGCGTCGATTGAATCATAATGCCCCTTCACCGGCGTGATGGCCGGATCGAATTAAGGAGTGCTGGTATGTGTGTTAATGGCCGTTTGCTGGGTTCTGTTCGCCTTTGGGCGGTTGCCACAATGGTAGTTTTGTTGGCTAGTTGTGCGAGCTTGCGGCCGGGCTTCACCGAGCCCACCGTTAATGTCACCGGGTTGCATATGTTGCCCGCCGAGTCGGGTGAGCTGGCGCCGAGAATCGGCTTGCGTTTACGGATTACCAACCCCAACCCCGATGATCTGATGATTAGCGGGATGTCTTACAGCATGGCGCTGCAGGGCTATGATTTGCTAAATGGCGTGAGCGCCAAGGTGCCGGTGCTTAAGGCATACAGCGAGACTCCGCTGGAGCTGGAGCTAACCACCAATATACTCGAGCTGGTTCGCCTGGCGCGCTCACTGAGCCGCCGCCCGGCCAACCAGCCTATCGATTATGAGTTTGCGGCTAAACTCGATACCGGTCGCTACACGCCGTCGATTCGGATCAAAGAGTCGGGCGAAGTTAATTTTGAGTCGCTGTCTGCACAGCCTTAAACTGATCTTTTAAGACGCGCAAAATCAGGATAACCAATGTCTGAACACACGCAATTTTCAGAGGCAGAAGAGTTTATCTCCCTCAAAGAGTACGCCGAGAAAGCTTATCTCGACTACTCCATGTACGTTATTCTCGACCGGGCTTTGCCCCATGTGGGCGACGGCTTAAAACCCGTCCAGCGGCGCATTATTTACGCCATGAGCGAGCTTGGCTTAAAGTCCACCGCTAAGTACAAAAAGTCGGCCCGTACTGTGGGCGACGTGATTGGTAAGTTTCACCCGCACGGTGACTCGGCCGCCTACGAGGCGATGGTGATTATGGCGCAGCCGTTCTCCTATCGTTACCCGTTGGTGGATGGCCAGGGCAACTGGGGGGCGCCGGACGATCCTAAATCCTTTGCCGCCATGCGTTATACCGAATCTAAACTGGCGCGTTACGCCGACGTATTGCTCGAAGAGCTCGGGCAGGGCACCGTCGACTGGCAGCCTAACTTTGATGGCACCATTGACGAGCCCGAAGTGTTTCCGGCGCGGGTTCCCAACGTGTTACTTAATGGCACCACGGGTATCGCCGTGGGCATGGCCACGGATATCCCGCCGCACAATTTACGCGAAGTCGTCAGTGCCGCTATTCATCTGCTGGATAACCCTAAAGCCGATGTCACGGAGTTGTGCGAGTTTGTGCAAGGCCCTGATATGCCGACAGAGGCAGAAATTATTACCTCGCGGGACGATATCAAAGCGATTTATCACACCGGCCGGGGTAGCTTGCGCATGCGTGCGATCTACACGCGAGAAAAAGAAACCGGCGATGTGATTGTCACCGCGTTGCCGCACCAGGTCAGCGGTGCCAAAGTGCTTGAGCAAATAGCCGCGCAAATGCAGGCTAAAAAACTGCCTATGGTGGCCGACTTGCGCGATGAGTCGGATCACGAAAATCCTACTCGCTTAGTGGTGTCGCCGCGCTCGAACCGGGTTGATTGCGAGCAGTTAATGCAGCATCTGTTTGCGACCACTGACCTTGAAAAGACCTACCGTATCAATATGAACATGATCGGTATCGACGGGCGACCGCAGGTTAAAAATTTACAAAAAATACTGTCTGAGTGGTTAAGCTTCCGGACTGTGACCGTGCGCCGGCGTCTGCAGTATCGTCTGCAAAAAGTCGAAGAGCGTTTGCTGCGCTTAGCCGCCTTGATGATTGTGTACCTCAATGTTGATGAAGTGATTCGCATCATTCGTGAGGAAGATCACCCCAAGCCGGTGCTAATCGAGCGCTTTAATCTGGTAGAGATGCAGGCCGAGTATATTCTGGAAACCAAGTTGCGCCAGCTGGCACGACTGGAAGAAATGAAAATACTCGAAGAGCAAGAGAAACTTGAAAAAGAGCGCGCCGAACTCGAGAAGATTTTAGGCTCGGCGACGCGCTTGAAAACGCTTATCCGCAAAGAGTTAAAACAAGTCGCTGAAGATTTTGGTGACGACCGCCGCTCGCCCATCGTAGCCCGGCAAGAGGCGCAGGCATTTAGCGAGGCGGAGTTGGTCAGTGCCGATCCGGTTACGGTGGTAGTCTCGGACAAAGGGTGGATTCGCGCCGCCAAAGGCCACGACATAGACCCAGAAGCACTTAACTACAAAGCGGGTGATCACTTTAAGCTGGTTGCGCTTGGCAAATCGAACCAGCAGGCCATACTGCTCGACTCCACTGGCCGCAGCTACGCGATAGCCGCGCATACGTTGCCGTCGGCGCGCGGGCAGGGTGAACCTATCAGTGGGCGCTTAAATCCGCCCAACGGTGCTACCTTTGAAGGTCTGTTGATGGGGGCCGATGAGCAGACAATACTGTTGGCCAGCGACGGTGGTTATGGGTTTATTGCTTCTCTTAGCGATTTACACAGCAAAAATCGCGCGGGTAAAAACGCCTTAACCTTGTCAAAAGGCGCTCAAGTGTTGGCGCCATCGGTTGTGCACGACCCCGAAAACGATTGGGTGGCAGCGGTTAGCAATGAGGGGCGTCTACTGTTGTTTCCGGCGCTTGAGCTGCCTCGGCTAGCGCGCGGTAAAGGTAACAAAATTATTAATATTCCCGCAGCTCGCGTGCAGTCGCGCGAAGAGTTTGCGTTAGGAATTGTGACGCTATCGGCTGCGCAGTCTTTGACTGTGTACTCGGGTAAACGTCACCTTACTTTAAAACCGTCAGATCTGGAGCACTACCGGGGGGAGCGCGGGCGCCGCGGCAACAAATTACCCCGAGGATTTCAAAAGGTAGATCGGTTGGCGGTCAGCGAAAAATAATAACTAACAGGGAGCCTTCGGTAGTGGATAAGCGACAGCATTTACGTACCCCCATAGCCTGCAGGATTAAAATTGTGCACGCAGAGTGGGGCGAGATGATAGTGAAAACCCGCGATCTCTCTGATGGCGGCGTGTTTGTGCTGCTCGACCCAGAGCAGGCACCACCGATTGGCTCCATTGTCACCGGACAAATACAAGGCTTGATGGAAGATGCGCCGATTGTCGAAATGGAAGTGGTGCGCGCCGAGTCCGACGGTATTGGCCTTAGGTTTGTTACCCAGAGTTAAGAGGCCCGCCATGCGCCTTTGGTTAGGTTTAGCTGTTGTGATGTCTGCGGTACTTGTTGTTGGTGCGGTACAGGCACAGGTGTATAGCTGGACGGACAGTAACGGCCGCATTCACTACTCCGATCAGCCCACCGATCAAAATGCGGTACTGCAGTCACTGGATATCGGCACTATGCCGGCGCCAAAAATTATTGAGTTTACGACGCCGGGTTTGTTAAGCGGCGCACTCTACCCGTTGGTTATGTTGCCGTTTGGCTATAGCGATACCGTTTTTGCGGCGACTGAGCCCACTGCACGTTTTTATTATGGCGGCGATTGTGTTTCACCGACTTCGCTGCGGTTTGAAGAGTTACGTCAAGCTCTGCCTACCTTGGTGCGCACCCCCGAGCAACTTCAGGTTGATGCGTTTCGGGCCGTGCGTCGGTTGGGGCACACAGAGTTATACCGCGCCGGACATTTTGGCGGCCCAGCGCTTGACGGCGCTGAAGCAAGGTATTTAAGCGGAGAAGTTGTCGATCTCGATCTTGCTGGCTGTTTCAGCCAGGGCGCCTCGTCACTACCGGCAGCCGAGATGCCCCCGTCGATGTTGGCGCGCTTTACAATGGCCAATGCCTGGATAAAAGTTCGCTGGCAGTTATACAGCTCGCCTGGCTCGGCGCCACTGTTAAGTTTTGAAACTGAAGGCTCGGCGGCCACTCAGTTAAACCCCGATATAACGCTGCTATCGGCCATGCGCGAGAGCTTTTCGGCGGCTGCGGCCAACGCGCTTGGCGATTCGCGGTTGCGCCAGGCACTGAGCGCAGCTGAACCGGATAGCCAAAAGCCTACATCACCCCCTAACGCCAACCAACAGCTCATGCGCCAGGCGAATCTCGCGGCGGMACTGTCTGAACTAAGTGCGCTAAAGGTAATGGTTGCTGAGTATTATCAGGTGCGCGGAGTGATGCCTTTGTCGATGGCGGCGATGGGTGTTGGCGCAGAGCAAGCGCAAAGCAGTCGCTATTTTTCGGCACTGCACATGCAGGCGCCAGGTGTTATACATGCCGAGCTGAATGCTGGCACGTTTCCCGCTGGTCATTTTGTCGAGTTAATTCCGCAGGTTAGTCAGGGTTTTACCTTGATTGAGTGGCACTGCGAAACCAGCCTCGACACGCAACTGCCATTGTGTTCTGCAATAGGTGTTGCACCTTAACGTTTAGGAAACAGGTTATTTTATGTGTCAACGAGTGTTGTCGGCGATATTGCTGCTGAGCATGTTAGTGAGTGCGCCTGGGTATAGCGCGGTTATTTTGCAGTACCACCATATTAGCGAACAAACCCCCAGTGCTACCTCCACCTCGCCCGAACGTTTTAAGCAACACCTCGATTACTTAAAGCAAAAGCAGTTTCACGTTGTCCCTTTACCCGAGCTCATTAAGCGTATAAAAAACGGTGTGTTGACCGATGACAAGATCGTCGCGATTACCTTTGATGATGGATACCGTTCGGTGTACGAAGAGGCTTTTCCATTGCTGCGTCAATACGGCTTTGCGTTTACCGTGTTTGTTAACACTGAGCCGCTCGATCGCGGGGCAAGTGAGTTTGTTACCTGGGACGAACTTAAGGAGATGGCACAAGCTGGTGGCACCATCGCCAATCACACAACCACTCACCCGCATATGGTGCGCCTTTTAGAAGATGAAACCGTAAAACAGTGGCAAGAGCGAATGGCTCGGGAAATTACCGCGGCGCAAAAAGCGATTGCCGAAAACCTGGGACAGTCGGAGAAGTTATTAGCGTACCCTTACGGCGAGTTTGATGCAAAAGTGACAGCGTTAGTGCAGCAGCTTGGCTTTACCGGCTTTGGTCAGCACTCCGGGGCCGTGGGTGTGGGCGCGGATGTTTTACGTTTGCCGCGATTTCCCATGGGGGCCAATTTTGGGGAACTAGACAGCTTTGCCACCAAGGTTAATACGCGCCCGCTAGCGGTTAACGAGTGGCAGCTGCTGGACGACGACAACCGACCGCTGCAAGAGGCTGTGATTACGGCGGGATCGCGCCCGGCACTGCTGTTAACTCTGGCGCAAGCATCGCTCACCTCGCACTTGCGCTGTTATTTGCAGGGCGAGCAACTACAGCTAGAGGTCGACGGCTCAAAGGTGACGGTTAAGGCGGGGCAGGGGTTGGCTCCGGGACGTTCGCGTTTTAATTGCACTGCTCGCGCCGAAGACGGGCGCTACTATTGGTACTCCCAGCCATGGTTAGTTACCGGGGAGGACGGGCAGTGGCAGCACGAGAGCTAGACGCCGTTTTATCCTATTGGTTTGACGAGCTTACCCCTTCCGATTGGTTTCGCAAAAGCGACGCGCTGGACGCTGACATTGCCCGGCGCTTTGGCGCGCTGCATAAACGCCTGCTGGATGAAACTTTAGCGGTTAGCACGGCGACGGCAAGTAATGTGTTGGCGGTGGTGATTGTGTTGGATCAATTTTCGCGTAATATTTATCGCGATCAGGTGAGGGCATTTGCCGCCGATGAAAAAGCGTTAACGTTGGCGCAACAACTGGTCGCCGAGGGGCGCGATCAACAACTGTCGGCCCAGCGGCGCGTGTTTTTATATATGCCCTATATGCACAGCGAGGACTTAGCCGTGCACGATCAGGCGCTCGAGCTTTTTAGTGCGTTGGGGTTTGCCAATAACGTAACGTTTGAGCGCAAGCACAGGGATATTATCGCCCGCTTTGGTCGCTACCCACACCGCAACCATATTCTTGGGCGCGAGTCGACAGAGGAAGAGCTGGCCTTTTTACGCCAGCCCGGATCGTCGTTTTAATGCTCGCTCGGTAGTGCATTGCTCTGATCGAGCAGCTCCAGCTTGTTGTAGCGAATTAACTCGCCGAGCTCGTCGACATAAACCTGTCCACGGCTCGAGTACCCCACTAACCCTGGAATCAGCTCCGGCCCGGTAATGGGTTGCCCGGCGTCGCGCAGCGCCGCCCGGCGCGAGCGCACCGCCGCGTACGTGCGATGGGTGTTGATGTTGTGGTAATAGGCGTTAACCGCTTGTTCCAGGCTGGGAAACTTTTGCACCTCGTGGGTGGCGCCTTTGTTGCGGCTTTTGGGAACCAGCCCGCAACCTTTGGTGTAACACCACTGACCAAACAGATTTTGTGCTTGCCGGGCAAAGCGCGACGTTCCCCAGCCTGACTCCGTGGCCGCTTGCGCTACCACCATCGAGGTGGGGATGACATCAACTCGCCTTAACAGCTTTTTGATTTGTTGCGTTTGCGGGGCGGCCTGCGCGTCAGTGTCAACCTGATAGCGCTTTCCTAAGCGGCGTAACTGCTCCTTTTGCACATAGCTTAATGCTTTGCCTTGCGCTAGTGCACTGAGCATATCAGTAAGCCGAGCCCGTGCCTGCATAATAGCGTCGTTTTTGGCCGAGGCCATGGGCGCTATGAGCTGGATAAAGGTTTGCTTGCGAGTGGGAATGTCATCAATGGCTCGCATGTTAGGTAAAACAGTATCGCCGCTAATGCTCCCCAAGCTTGCTGGCTTGTAGTGAGTGCTGGCAAAAAATAAGGCCAGAGCCAAAGTGCCTAACGCATAGATAACCAGTGCCGCGGCGATAAGCTGAAACTTACGTTGTTGCATTATTTTGTTCTCTTTTTTCTTTAAATATCCAGAGAGTCGCGCAGCGCTTGCATGCGGCGCTGGTTTTCTTCGTTGCTTAGGGGTGTTTCGGTGTGCTCTGGCAGCGCGGGGGTGTCGGGTGAGGGCAAAGTCTCACCGTTAATGACGCGCTCGCAGAGGCGCTTGTAGTGTTGCTCAAACACCGGGAAGGCCGCGCGCTCGGTACTACTGCTTAAAAAGTACCAGTCGCTGGCGCGGCCGGCGTGATATACCGCCGGATGGCTCCAGTTAAAGGCCGTTTTGGGTGAGGGCGCTTGGCAGGCTTCAACGTAGGCCGCGTGGGGATCTTTTAGACCGTGTTTACGCGGGTCGCCCTGACAGGCCACCATCATTTTATTTAGGGTTGGCAAGTAGTCGGAGGTTTCAATTACCTCGCGGGCGCCGCGGCGGATGGTATCCGGGTCAAATTTTTGCAGCGACTCGAGCCAAAGCTTTTTAATTTGCCCCAGTACCGCACCGTCGCTGTAAGCTTTGTAATACTGGTTGTGATAATTGATGCGAAACAGTGCAAACACCTCGTTTAAGGCGTCGATATGAGCGTCGCTAGGAGCTGCAGAGCGCGCCTCAGCTTGCCCAGCTGCGGTCGGTGAGGTCTTGGATGAGGCTTCGATCTCGCGTTGTGCTTGCTGCAGTAGTTTGTTGCTGTCCTGCATGGCTATGTACCTGTGTCGGCTGAGCATTAAGTGCGTGCTGACGCGCCCAGTGATGTTTAACATGTTGCAAAAATTTGGTGTTCCAGGAGGCATTAAGCTGGTTGCTGTCGCGCCAAAAGAGCACAAACTCGGGTACTTGTTTGCGCGCAAAGTCTAAATCAATATTCGCCAGCTTTAACACATCGTACACGTCGCGGCTTGGTTGCCAGTCGGCGGCAATGCGCTGCGGTGCGGTATCGTGCTCCAGGGCGCTGGTGTAGCGTGCCCACTGGCGCTTTACGTGCTGAATAAACTTGCTGTTCCAGGTGCGGCCAACGTCGCCGCGCTCGCGCCAGTAAAGCACAAACTCGGGAATGGCATCTTCGACAAAGGCCTGGCTGATGCCGGCGTTGCGTACCAACAGCTGCATCGCATCGCCCGAGGGGCGCCAGTCAGCGGGCACGGTGGTGTCTTGGTCGCGCTTGAATAAGCCGGTTTCGTGTTCGCGCCACTGGCGTACCACGTGTTTTAAAAACTTAGAGCCCCAGGCGTGATGCGGCTCGCCGCGCTCGCGCCAATAGGTGACAAATTCGGGCAACTGCTGGCGAATAAAATAATCCGGAATATTGTATTGAGCGATCTGCGCCATTAGCTCGGCATCCGGCTGCCACAGAGCGCCGATGGTATTGCTTTGGCGCCGCGCCGGCGTTGGTGCCGGCGGTGCCGGCGCCGTGACCGGCTGGCTTAGCACGCCCGCGGCGAAACGAACCCGCAGCTCGCCACTGCTGGTAAAAGGCGCGCTGATAATATCAATCAGGCCTTTCTCCTGCAGGTTTTTAGCAATGCGTTGTATGTCGTCGGGCCCCCAAAAGCCGAGGCGCTCGGCCGCGGCGTCGGCGTTTAGACACACAGTATTGGTGGCATTGCCGGGTGCGGCCAGCTCGCCCAGCGCACTGAGCATTATCGCCTCCTCCAGACCTATGGTGGCGGCCAGCGAGGGCGATAACAGTAACGGTTTTTCGGGTAGCAGGGTCGATGTCATAGGGAGCACTTTAGCATTGATCGGTAGCGCGGTTGTAGAGCCACGGGGTAAGCCGTATCAGCGGTTCTCCAGCCGGTTATAGTCCAGCAACCCGGCCGATTGAGGCTGGTGGGCTTGATAGCGCGCGTGCGCCTGATCGCTGATTGCCCAAAAGTTAGGGTCAGAGCGGCCAACGCCGTAGAGGCTTTTTAGTCGGCGGTAATCCTCCTCGCTGTTAAGCTGAGCCACGTCGCGGGCAAACTCGCCGAGCTTGTCCCTATCCACCAGCCAAAAGCTGTTGGGGTAGGCACCCACCACACCGGCAGTAACGGTTAAGTTGTCTTCGTCCGGTAGGCGGTACTCGCCCTCGCGCAGCAGCGAGGTCAGGCTGCTGTGAGCACTGTTGCGTAAAATCGTGTACAGCTCCCCCTGCGGTGTTAGCAGTAGGCTGGCCTCGGGCATGATGTTGGCTGCGTATCCGGTGATATTTTGCAGCCTGCTAAGAGCGTCGGCTTGCGCTTTGGGCCACTGCAATTGTTGGTAGGGGGCGCTGTTTTTGTATACGGGGGCGAGCTGCTCGGCAAGGCGCTCGAGCAGTTCGGTTTTAGGATTGTCTGTGTGGTAGTCAACCCCGCGTATTGGGGGTAAACGGTTCAGGTAGTGATCCAAAAAGCTACTGATGTCATCTTCAGCGCCCCGGTACCAGTAGTCAATCACGTCATCCTGATGCTCTTTAGGCAAAAAGGCCACGAGGTTCATTTCGCCCTCAATGCGTAAAAAGTCCATGTACAATCGGCTGAGTAGCTGGTGCGAGACGTTGCCATAGACATCAAAGCCCGCTACCAAGAGGTAGTGAATACGCTCCAGCAGTGAATAGTTGATTAGCCAAGCGGTTTTGGGCTGTTGCCCCACCAGACCTTTCACTACCGAGGCACTGTCATTGTGCCGAAAAATAGTTAATGCAGCGTTGTCGTTGTGGCCATCACCAGTCCAGACGGAATCAAGGCTCACCTCCCCGGTTTGTTCAATCACGGCGCTGATATGCTCGGCGCGGCGAGCCAAATAGTCGCGCTGTAAGTCGGCATACTTAAGCCAGCGTGATAGTGGGCGAAAGGTGTTGCCAGCTTCGGCGGGCAGCTGCAAAAACTGGCCGTTGTTGGCCAGAAACTCGCCCTCGCGCTGAGTGCGGCTGGCCTCGGGTGAGACAAAGAACACCCAAAAGTGATCTTGAATGACATTCAGAGCCACCTGACCACGGCACACCGGGCCTTTAATAAAGTTCATAATGGTAAATTGCGCTTCATCGAGTAAAAACTGGTAGCGCGATTGCACCGGAATTTGCACAAAGGCGACAAATGGGTTTGCCGCCACTTCGGGCTCATAGCCGGGCCATTGCGTCACCTCGTAATCGGCCTCGATAAACCACTCGCGCCAACGCTGCATGCGTTGGTTATCCAGACGGTAGGGTAGGTAGGTTTTGGCCAGCCGGCTTGAAGGGTCGAGCCAGAAGCGGTAGTAAACGCGCTCGACGCCCGGGTCGTCAAAAGGCCGTCGGGTGCTGATGCGTTGAATGGGCTCGCCGGGCGGGGTTTTCGAGCGTACCAAGCGGAAGGTATCTTTGCTGTCGTCGCCAAAGTGTACGCTGGCAATAAATAAATGCTCGTATATATAACGGGCAAACAGTTGTTGTTTCAGGCTGTTGCCGTTTAAAAGCGCTTCCCAGCGATCGACATTCTCCAGTGCGGCAGCGGAGGCGGCCTGGGCGGGGCCGCCGTGGGCACCGTGAGCCAGCCAGTTCATTAAAGTAGCGTGTTCATCCGCGGGTAGCCCGGGCAGGCCATAGGGCATGCCCCACAGGGGAAAGTCGGCGGCAAAACTGTCAAAGTCTTCAATTTTGGGGCACTGCTGACTGCGCCCGGTAGAAAAATCAAAGGTATCGGGCAGCACTTTGGCGGTAGGTAGCGGGTGTGCGCTTTTGAGCGTGAGCATACGGGCCATAACCCCGGCGTTAAGGTTGGCCTCGGGGGTTTTACGGCGCTCGTTAATCACCGGGAAGAAATCCTTGTCACGCCACTCGTCGGTCGTCTCGGCGTCCTCAAATAATCGCGTTAGGTTGGCCCCCATCAGCCGGGTGCCGTCGTACACCTTTTCTTGGTTGGCGCCACGCAACAGGCCTTCGTAAGAGTCCAGTTTTAGTTGGCAGGGCGCGTCGTAGCAGCCATGGCAAACGGTGCAGCGTTTTTCCAGCAGCGGGCGAATGTTGTGTTGGTACTCATCGGCGTCCCAGCCGGCGCCAAGCTCACGGGGTTGCGGCTCGCCGTAACGCTTGTTTAGCTCTGATACGCCCAAGGCGGCACAGCCAACGACGAAAAGCGAGGCGAGGAAAATAAAGCGACGAGAGAGCATAGCGATGATCCGGGCAGCAGTACCAAAATAGAGGCGATAACCGCCATAGCATAACACAGCGACTTTGTTTTAAAGTGTCGTAATATTCTGGCATGGCCGGGCGTAATAACGGTTGAGCCCCGCCGAGCCACAGACCCAATCACTGCAATAGGTACATCATGGCAAATTCTCCTGGCAATAAGCTCGAAGACCCTAAAGCGCACCTAACGGTACGCAACGCTACCTTGGCGGATGTCGATGCGATCGTTGAGTTATCCGATCGGGTCTACACCCCGGTGGATATGGATGCCTACGCCCGCTCGGCCATTGTTGGGCAGATTAACAACTTCCCTCAGGGGCAAATTGTGGTCATGGTGGGCGATGTTCTGGTGGGCTATAGCGCGACTTTTCGTATCTCGGGCAAAATTGCCCTCAAGCCGCATACCTGGGTCGAGATTACCGGTAACGGCTACGCCTCGCGGCACGATATTAATGGCGATTGGCTGTACGGCATGGAAGTGTGCATCGACAACGATTATCGTGGCTACCGTATTGGTCAGCGTCTGTATAACGAGCGAAAAAAGCTGTGTCAGTCGTTGGGCCTTAAGGGTGTGGTGTTTGCCGGGCGCATGCCCAATCTGGCGCGCCGCCTTAAAAAGTTTAAAACCGTCGAAAATTACATCGATCAGGTGATACACAAAAAAGCGAAAGATCCGGTGCTGTCGTTTCAGTTGCGCAACGGCTTTGAGATCATCGGGATTATCGCCAATTACCTGGATGAAGATAAACAGTCGCTTGGGTACGCCGCGCACATGAAGTGGGAGAACCCCAAGGTGCCCGGTAGCGACGACATGCCCACCAAGCAATTTGGCGTGCGTATGCCAGAGGTAGTGCGTGTGGCTACGGTGCAGTATATGCAGCGGCGGGTCAGCTCGTTTAATGAGTTTATTAAGTACATCGAATACTTTGTCGATGTGGTGGCCGATTACAAAAGCGATTTTGTCGTCTTTCCGGAGTTGGTGACCTTGCAGCTGTTGTCGATCGAAGATCAGGAGCTGTCGCCCCACGAGTCGATTGAGGCGCTCACCAAGTACACACCGCGCCTGAAAGAGGCGTTTCGCGATATGGCGCTGCACTACAACGTGAATATAATCGCCGGCTCGCACCCAACGCGGGTTGAAAATGGCCGTATCGAGAACATCGCCTATGTATTTTTGCGCGATGGCCGTGTGTTCGAGCAACCTAAAATTCACCCCACCCCAAACGAGGTGTACTGGTGGGATATCGAGGGCGGCAGCACCTTGCAGGCCATTGATACCGATTGCGGCCCGATCGGCGTACTGATTTGCTACGATTCAGAGTTCCCCGAGCTGGCCCGTCATTTGGCTGATCAGGGTATTCAATTTTTGTTTGTGCCTTTTTGTACCGACGAGCGTCAAAGCTATTTGCGGGTGCGCTACTCGTGTCAGGCGCGCGCTGTAGAAAACCAGTTTTATGTGGTAATGTCGGGCAACGTAGGCAATTTGCCCAACGTGGCGAACATGGATATTCAGTATGCCCAAAGCTGTATCTTGACGCCCTGTGATTTCGCCTTTGCCCGTGACGGTATTGCCGCCGATACAACGCCCAACGTCGAGACGGTAGCTTTTGCCGATTTGCGGCCCGAATCGTTATTAATGGCGCGCAACAGTGGCACGGTACAAAACCTAAAAGATCGCCGGCACGATTTGTACCGTATGGTCTGGAAAGGTGACCGGGTTAAACCCATTAAAGCTGGCGATTAAGGTTTAATAACAACAGCTCCCACAGAGGCGCTGCGACACAATAATATCGAGCCCGTGTCTCACGTTGGTGTAAAACCACCGGCGTGAGCACTGATAGGTGATTCACTCTCTTTATAGGAAATCACCATGACCCAAAAAATAAGTTTGCCGATGTTGGCGGCATTACTGTTGTGGCTGTTACCGGCTGCGACGGTGTACGGCGCCACTAATACTCACAGCTCACACGAGCACCATCAAAACGCTTCGACATCGACAGATCACTCGGCGCACCATGATTCACATGCTGCGCCTGCTGCCACCGATAAAGTGGTTATAGGCTACGTGTTTAGCCCCGATCATCCACTCGATCCGAACACTATTGTGGCTGAAAAACTCACTCATATTAATTATGCGTTTTCAAACATCGAGGACGGTAAAATTGTTAACGGCTTCGAGTTTGACGATAAAAATTATCAAGCGCTGCAGGCTCTTAAAAAGCGCAATCCGGCGTTAAAAATATTATCGTCGGTGGGAGGCTGGACCTGGTCGGGAGACTTTTCCGACGTCGCGTTAACCCCGGCTTCGCGTCAGGTGTTTATCGACAGCGCGGTGGCTTTTGTAAAGCGCCACCAGCTCGATGGTATTGATATCGATTGGGAGTATCCCGGGTTGCCTGGAGCGGGTAATACGCACCGCCCTGAAGACGGCACTAACTTTACCTTGTTGCTAAAAGATATGCGCACCGCGTTTGATGCGCTTGAAGTCGAATTGGCTCGCCCGTTGTTGCTAACCATTGCCTCAGGTGGCTTCCCCGACTACTTGACTAAAAGCGATATTGGCCAGTGGCAAAAGTATCTCGATTTTATCAACATCATGGCCTATGACTTTAATTTTCCGGCCGATGGCGGCACAACCGGGCACCACGCCGCGCTCTACTCCCACCCGGATGATCAGTCCGGCCAGTCGGCCCACGCGGCGGTGCAAAATCATATGGCCGCTGGGGTTCCCGCCGAAAAACTGGTGATGGGGGTGGCCTTTTACGGTCGTCACTGGACGGAGGTTAACCCTGAGAAGCGCGGGTTTCAGCAACCCGCCAACGCGGGAGATAACCCCTACGGTAGCTCGCGCTTTAATAATTTGGCACCCAACTTAATCAATAAAAACGGCTTTGTCCGTTATTGGGACGATGTGGCAAAAGCGCCCTGGTTGTGGAGCGAAACTGACCGTATTTTTATCAGCTACGACGATCCGCAATCGCTGGTGGAAAAGGCGCGCTACATACGTGACAACGATTTAGCCGGTGTGATGTTTTGGCAGTACACCTCGGATTATCAAACGCGCTTGCTGGACGCCATTAAGTCGGGGTTACTTGTCTGTCATTAAAAGCTCAGCCTGCCTAAGTGCTGGCGGGTGACTAAACCGGTCACCCGCTTTACGAATCTTTTACCCCTGTAGCTTAGTTGCGCGTTATGCTGAGGGCCCCGTTCGTTGTTTGCCGGAGCCTGTCATGCCCCTCAATGATATTGCCTATTCTGTATTGGATTTAGCCCACGCCCGCGTTGATGCCAGTTATGGTGAGGCTTATGCTGGCATGGTAAGCGCGGCACAACATGCCGATGCGCTGGGTTACCGGCGCTACTGGATGGCCGAGCATCACAGTATGGAGGGTATTGGCAGCTCGGCCACCAGCGTATTGATTGGCCACATTGCCGGAGCCACCAAGCGAATTCGTGTGGGGGCCGGCGGCATTATGTTGCCTAATCACGCCCCCATGATTATTGCCGAGCACTTTGGCACGCTAGAGGAGCTTTACCCGGGGCGGATTGATTTAGGTGTGGGCCGTGCCCCGGGTAGCGACGGTGCCACCATGCGCGCTCTGCGCCGCGATATCAGCAGCGGTGTGGACGACTTTCCCGAGCAGCTTGCCGAGCTGCAGTATTTTTTAAGCGATGCCCGCAGTGGGCAAAACGTAGTGGCGGTGCCGGGGCAGGGCAGTCACGTACCTATTTGGCTGTTGGGCTCTAGTTTGTACAGCGCGCAGTTGGCCGCTAAGCGCGGCTTACCCTTTGCGTTTGCCTCGCACTTTGCACCGCGCTTACTGATGGAGGCATTGCACGTTTATCGCACAGGGTTTCAGCCCTCTGAGGTGCTAGACAAACCCTACGCGGCTGTTGGTGTGCCCGTGGCCGCAGCAGAAACCGATGCCGAGGCTGCGTTTTTATTTACCACGGCACAGCAGAGTATTTTGGCGCTATTGCGCGGCGAGCATTTGCGTTTACGCCCGCCGGTTGAGTCGATGGAGGCGCTGTGGAACCCGGCCGAGGCGCAGCATATTCGCGAGTTTCACCAGCTTGCCGCCGTGGGGGGGGGCACCACGGTAAAAAGCAAGCTCGAACAGCTGGCCGAACAAACCGGCGCCGATGAGTTTATTTTTGCCAGTAGCTTTTACGAGCAAAGCGACCGTCTGCGCTCACTGGAAATTGTCGCCAAAGCGATGGCGGGAATTTAAGGGCTGGGTAACGGGAGGCGGGAAAGGTTTCGCCTGACGTCAGTCATCTGACGTCGGGCTCTTCTTGCTCCCACCCAGCTCAATATCGCTCGAGCGCAAATGCAGATCTCGCTGCGGGAAAGGAATTTCGACACCGGCTTTGCGCAGGGCGTCGTCGATGGCCCACACGTAATCTGAGGTGACCTGGGTAGGCCGTTTTACCGCGACTGGATCGACCCACACACCGAGAGTAAAGTTCAAACTGCTGTCGCCAAAGCCGCTCATCCACACAACGGGTTTGTGTTTTTCGTCGCTTAGCGTGCTGGGCAACGCTTTGGCGGCGTCGAGTACCGAGTCGCGAACTAACGTTTTATCTGAGCCGTAGGCCACCCCAAACGGAATGCGAAAACGGCGAATGTTTTCTTCCAGTGTCCAGTTAATTAAATGCCCGCTGATAAACTCAGAGCTGGGAATTAAAATGTCTACGTTGTCGGCAGTGCGGATCAGCGTCGAGCGCAGTTTTATCTCTTGCACCTCGCCCATCAGGCCTGACTCCAGCTCGATAAAGTCGCCCACCTTAATGGACTTTTCTAGCAAGATAATAATGCCTGAGACAAAGTTGTTGACGATCGATTGCAGCCCGAGGCCAATACCAATACCCAGTGCACTGCCAATAATAACCAGCTTATCGAGCTGTAACCCTAGTACCGAGAGCGCGCCAATAAAGCCCAGCACAATTAAAAAGTAATAGGCAATACGGTTGATGGTGTACAGCTGGTGAGCGACGCTGGGGCCGCGATGCAGAGCCACGCGGGTAAAGGCCCGGCTCACCAGTGAGGCGACCACAAAGGTCCCGATAAGCACTAATACACTGGCGAGCAGCTCGCCGCTCGTTAACGTGTAATCGCCGACTTTAATCAGCGTAATATCCAGCCACTGTGTCAAGCGTTACACCTCCACCGGGGTGTCTGGGTGGTTGCCCCATTCAGACCAGGAGCCGTGATAGCCCTTAATATCAAAGCCTAGCGATTTGCCCACCAAATAGGTAAAGCCTGAGCGGTGATGGCTTTGGCAGTGGGTAATAATGGTTTTGTCCCCGGTAATGCCGCGCTCGGCTAAATACTCGCGGGCGTCGGCCCGGATACGCAAGCTGTTTTGGCGATCCATCAATTCGGTCCATTCGACATTTATGGCCCCCGGTATGTGTCCGGCTTTTTGTGCCAATACTTTTTCGCCGTTGTACTCGGCGGGGTTGCGCGCATCTAACACTTGGATGGAATTGTTCTCAAGCCCGGCCAGAATGTCGGGGATTTCAATCAAGTTTTTGGGGTTAATTTCTACATCAATGGGGGTGGTGTTGGGGTCTTCCACGGCCTCTGTGACTGGCAGCTCTTCGTTTAGCCAAGCGTGCAAGCCGCCGTTTAAATAGCTGTAATGCTGGTGGCCAATCATGTCCAGCGTCCAGATAAAGCGGCCGGCCCAGCCGCCGCCTTCATCGTCGTACACCACTAAGTGGGTGTCGGGAGATAAACCTAAGTAAGTAAATAATCGATTGAGTTGCTCGACCGGCGCGATGCGCCCCGGCGCCGGCGGGCGATTGCACAACAGCATTTGTGGGGGCACATGCGCCGCGCCCGGAATGTGCCCGCGACGGTAATTGGCCTCGCTGGATAAATCCACAATCAATGGGGCATCTGGCCCTCCCAGCAGGGGCAGCAGTTCGGCGGGCTCGACGATAAGGGGGAGGGTGGGCATACGATGATCCTTTCTGTTCGTAACGTTTATCTGGTCTCGGGTGCTGTGTGCCGGGCAGCTTACTGGCCGCCGCGGCCCGGATGCAAATCGGCCAATATATGGCGGTAACCGGCCAGCCGGCCAGGGCTAATCTCGCCGGCTTCCAGCGCTTTTAAGATAGCACAGCCGGGTTCGTGGGTATGTGAGCAGTCGCGAAATTTGCAGTATCCAATATAGGGGCGAAACTCTTTAAAACCGGCCAGCACGTCGTCCGGTGCAATGTGCCACAGGCCAAATTCGCGGATGCCCGGCGAGTCGATTAAACAGCCGCCGCTGGGTATATGAAACAGCTGCGCGCTGGTGGTGGTGTGAGTGCCGGTTTGACGCTCGCTTAAACTGCCTACGCGCATATTGCTGTCGGGCAGCAGGGCGTTTACCAGTGACGACTTGCCGACCCCCGATTGCCCCACAAACACGCTGGTAAAGTTGGCCAGGTACTCCCGCAGTGGCTCCAGCCCCTCATCGCGCTTGGCCGAGGCGCGCAACACCTGATACCCCAAGTCGGTGTACAACGCGGCAATCGCCTCAACTTTGGCACGCTGTTCATCATCGATTAGGTCAACCTTGTTGATGACGAGCGCCGGTTGAATACCAATGGCCTCGGCGGCCACTAAGTAGCGGTCGATAAGGTTAAAGTGCGGCTCGGGGTAGGGCGCCACCACAATAGCAATGCGGTCGATGTTGGCGGCGACGGTTTTCATGTCGCCGTAGGGGTCGGGCCGGCTTAGGGCCGACTCGCGCTCGCGTTTAGCTACCACCACACCGTAGGGGTTGCCGTCGCGCCAAATCACCTTGTCGCCCGTTACCAGACCGCCCAGGTTACTGCGAAAGTGGCAGCGCTTGCGCGCACGCTCGGCATCCTCAATCATCACCTGAGTGCCATAGTGGGTCACAATCAGGCCATCCTGCTCAGGGCCCAGGTCGCTCTCGCCTAGTTTGGCGTCGGCGGTATCATCACGGCGTGAGACGCGCTTCTCGCGCTCTTTCTGAATCTTCTCGATCCGCCACGATTGGCGTCTTGTCAGTTTGCGTTTGCTCAACGGCACGTCTCAGTCGGTAGGTGTTAACATACAAGGGTTAATAATCGACATTGTAAAGGAAAACACGCTATGAGCCCTACTGCCAGCGACGACAATCTTATCTGGATCGATCTCGAGATGACCGGCCTCGACCCGGATACCGACGTTATCATCGAAATTGCTACCATCGTCACCGACGCCAATCTCAATATTCTGGCCGAAGGGCCAGTGCACGCGGTGTATCAGGCCCAGAGCTTTTTAGACGGTATGGACGAGTGGAACACCCGCCAGCACGGTAAATCGGGCCTCACCGAGCGGGTGCAAAACTCCAAAATCAGCGCCGCCCAGGCCGAAGCCGAAACCATCGAGTTTTTGCAGCAGTGGGTGCCCGCGGGCAAATCCCCCATGTGTGGAAACTCCATTTGCCAGGATCGCCGCTTTCTCGCCCGCGGTATGCCCACACTCGAGCGCTACTTTCACTACCGTAATCTAGACGTGAGTACCCTCAAAGAACTCGCCCGCCGCTGGAAACCCGACGTACTCGCCGGCGTTAAAAAATCCGGTGCGCACTTGGCGATGGATGATATTAAAGACTCGATTGCGGAGTTGGCACATTACCGGGAGACGTTTATTGATTTGGGGTGACGACAGAGTCGTTATACTTCGCAAAGTAGCCATGCTCACATCGTTGTTCAAGTTGGGTGATCTCTGTCGAAATCCGGTTTAACTATTTTTACGGCAGAGGGAAGTGATTGAGAGCAGCTTTCGGGCAATAGGCCTTTCATGCCTACTTGTCTCGCTCGACTCAACTACTATTGAGACCTATAGGATGTGGCCTGAGCTACGTATCTGTATTCAATCTAAACTTGCTTGATCAACTTAGATTGAGAGCAAAGGAGTTTTTTAGGTGGTTGATGAGGTTGATTTTTTGAATGAAGAGTTCGATCAACTAAAAAAAGAATAGGCGATTTACACTTTCGCCAACTGCTTCTTAACCATGAGGCTCAAGAAAAACGACGTTCGGCCACCTGGGTGAGAGGTGAATTGTCTCCGGTTTACAGAAGCCCTTATGATGGAAAAAAAGAGGAGTACAGCGCGCACGCTATCGAAGGCGAGTCAGAGTATCGAGCAATTCTTTCAGAGCAACAAAACGCAATGTACCGCTGGCTTATTGTTGATTGCTATGAAATTTTTGACAAATATTTAAAAGCTCTTCAACGATTTATCTTAGTTGATGGCGGCAAAAGGTTAGGTGGTAGTGCTACCCGACTATGCGAACAGTGCGGGGATAAGCTGGTTCGGCGGAGTAGAGTTGATAAATTAGTTGCTTCCTTGAACCAAGAATCTGATTTTAAATCACTGTTGAGAAAGTCACATATTGATATTGAGCTTGATGTGGCGATCTTGGTGCTGTCTGAGTTTAGAAATATAATTGTACATGAGGCTGGAAAGCTATCTAACCTTGACACATTTGTTGATAAGGTGATGTATAAAGCAGGGTGGGAAGGGCCTGATAAAAGGGCGGGGGTTTATAATTTTGCATGTGGTTTTGTAACTACACAAAATTCTCCTTTATTGCCCGAAAGTTTGAGCTTTTTGGAGAGGTCGTTTCCGGGATCGAGGGTGTCTGGCCACCACTTTGATCTGTACCAAGAGCTGTCCGGGTGTTTTGTAGGATACGCTGAGCTAGTGAGAGACTACGTGCTTGGACGACTGGGGGGCGAAGGTGGTTCTACTTTTAAGCGTGAACGGACTAGGCGCCACAACACAAAAACAGGGAGCTAAAAGCTCCCTGTTTCTAATCTCAGCGGCCGTTCACCATTCCTCGCCCTCCGTTTTCCGGACTACTTACACATCGTAAGTAGTAGACGCGGTACCCCCACTGTGACAGCTCTAATTGGTATGGAAAGCTCACTGCTTGGTTTTCCTAAACGCTCGGTAAGATAGTCATTAACGTAGTTAAGTGCCGTGGCTAGGCAGGGTACGTCAAAGCTAGTGGCGCCAACCTAAGAATGGGTCAAACAAAGAATGTATGTCCTGCTTATTTATCGCTAACTGTCCCGAAGAATTGGTCCGTCGTCAGTTCGAAGAACTGCTCAAGACGCTTGACCGTAGACGGGGTCAGCTCGACACGACGCACTCGTTTATCTAGTTTAGTGCTCTTCTCATTCAAGTGCCCTTCATCAATGGCGCGCTGTACGTACTTTACCGCTGTGCGTCGGCTTACGCTTGGCATGAAGTCGTATAAGTCCGTTTTATGCAGTTCGTGGCCACGCTTGAGCCACATTTGAATTAAGAGGTCGCAGTAGCTGAGATCACTTAAGCCAATGTCCCTAAATAAACGAATCCAGATGTCATCCATTGCGACAATTGCCCTCGCAACGCTTTCGTGACTTCGTCTTGAGCTGCTTTTTTTCACTCTAGGTCCTCATGAAATGACCGGCTTATTATAGTGCAAAATTACATGTTCTGCTTGATTTAAGTGCAGTTTTGCATGTTTATCCGGGGTGCGTGTAGGTGTAATAGCTTTGCAAGTGTATGAAAATCTGCATGTTTATTTGCATTTAATATCAGTGGCACGACGATTGCTCTCGATCATTGAGTCCGCTTGGGCAATGATTGCGAGGTTACAATGAAATTAACGTTATACAAAACATTGTGGGGCTTTAACGGCACACTAGTTGAAGCCGCACAAAGTGCATTGAGTGCGGGGTTCGGTGGTATTGAGGGGCCTGCTTTTTTTGCTCAGCCCGACACTTTGGCTGAGGTTTTAGAGGCGTACCAACTCGATTATATCGCTGAGATCTGTACCGGGGGAGGTTATGTTCCTGAGCGCAAGCTAACCCCCGCTGAGCATTTGCAGGATCTGGAGATTAAGCTAAAAGCAGTGCTACCTTTAAATCCTCGGCTATGCAATGTAATGGCGGGGTGTGACGCTTGGTCGCTGCAAAAGCAGTATGATTTTTTTGCGGCAGCTATGGATTTAGGCGCACGCTATAATTTATGCCTGAGCTTTGAGACCCATCGCTCCCGGTCTTTGTTTACTCCTTGGGTCACTCAGGCGGTGGTTGAGCGGCTTCCGGATTTGCAAATCACTGCAGACATCAGTCACTGGGTTTGCGTGGCCGAGCGATTATTAGATGGCGAGGACTGGGAGATTTTAGTCGAGCTTGCCAAGCGGGTTCATCATGTGCACGCCCGTGTGGGATATCCGCAGGGACCTCAAGTGCCGCACCCGGCAGCGCCGGAATATGCCGATTGTTTAGAGTTTCATCAACGCTTTTGGGGCGTCGTGTGGCAATCACAAGCCGCTCGGGGATACACCCATACAAGCATGACGCCAGAATTCGGCCCTGACCGCTACTTACATACTTTACCTTATACCGATCAGCCGGTAGCCGATCTATGGGAACTTAACCGTTGGATTGGCAATACTGAGTGTAACCACTTTAAGCACTGGCAGGCCTGCCAGCGTACCCATTAATTCAATTAGGATACTCCAATGAAGTTACTGCCTTTATTTCGCCGGTTTACATTTGTTTTTTTGAGTTTGTTCGTGTGTCTGCAAAGCAGCTCGGCTTTTTCAGCTGAATCGTTTCGATTAGCCTGGACGCTCTATCCAGGCTACATGCCGTGGGACTATGCCAGAACTTCCGGCATTATGGAGAAGTGGGCTAAAAAATATAATATCGAAATCGAAATTGTTCAACTTAACGATTACATTGAGGCGATAAATCAGTACTCGGCAGGGCAATTCGACGCCGCCATGATGGCGACAATGGACGCTTACACTATCCCGGCGGCTGCGGGGGTGGACTCTACGATTATCGCCGTAACAGATTACTCCGATGGCAATGATGTCATTATTCTCAAAGAGGGTGACAGTGTTAAAGATTTGCACGGCAAACAGGTTAACCTCATTGAGTACTCGGTCTCTCATTACTTTCTGGCTCGGGCATTAGAGGAGGTTGGCATGAGTGAGCGAGACTTAACTTTGGTGAATACTTCGGATGCGGACATGGTGGCGTTATACGCACAACCAAGTGTCGAAGCGATGGTGACATGGAACCCAATGGCGAGTGAGATTCTTAAGCGCGACGATGCCACCAGCATTCTGAGTTCCCGCACGATGCCCGGTGAGCTAACGGACAGCCTGGTTGTCAGCAGCCAAACCTTGGCTGATCACCCAGAGCTGGGTAAGGCACTGATCGGTGCCTGGTATGAAACCTTAGCGGTAATGAGTCTGGATAATGATGCAGGTCGCGTCGCTCGCGAGTCCATGGGAATTGCGGCTGGTACGAACTTAGAAGGTTATGAGCAGCAACTTAAAGATACTCATTTGTATTACCAGCCTAGTGCGGTGGAGGCGTTAATGAGCAGCCCTGCGTTACAAGAATCAATGAGCAGTATTGCTGAATTTTCGTTCGAGAAAGGGCTATTAGGTGATGGTGCCGCGTCGGCCGAGAATGTTGGCATTGCCTATCCCGGTGGGAAGGTGTGGGGTAATCCGGCAAATGTGACTCTTCGTTTTGATAATAGTTTTGTGGGCCAAGCGGCTGCCGGAGAGTTATGAGTAAGTCGCAGAAAATATTCACAGAAATTCCTGTTCTGGATGTGAGTCCCTTAGTGGCGGGGGCAGAGCATTCGCAATATGAAACGACGGTTAAAGCGATGGCCGATGCCGCTCACCAAGTGGGATTTATGCAGTTGGTGGGGCACGGATTAGAAGAGTTGCAAGATCAGCTGTTGCAGGTAAGCCAGGATTTTTTTGCTTTGCCGGACGACGTTAAGCGAGAAATATATATTGGTAATTCTAATAACCATCGCGGTTATGTACCCTTTGGTGAAGAAATAATGGCGTCGGGTATGCCCGACACCAAAGAGGCGTTTGATTTATCGCTGGACTTATCGGCTGAACATCCTGCTGTGCTGGCTGGGGTGCCGTTACTCGGGCCCAATCAATGGCCTGACGTTCAAGGGTTTAAAGCGGCGGTCAATGCGTATTACAACGCTGCGGCTTCGTTAGGCCGAGAAATCTTCGTAGCATTTTCAATTGGGTTAGGGCTCGAACCTGACGTTTTTCTGCGGCATGTAAAATACCCCCCGTCACAGTTAAGGCTTTTGCATTACCCTTACAATGGCAATGCACAAGACCGTCCGGGTATCGGTGAGCACACTGATTATGAATGCTTTACGTTGCTCAAACCCACAGCGCCGGGTCTTGAAGTGTTTAGCGCTGAAGGGACATGGATTCCTGTGCCTTACCGGGACGACGCATTGGTTTTGAATATTGGTGACTTATTAGAGCTGTGGACAAATGGCTATTATGTGGCAACCAGTCACAGGGTGAAGCAGGTTAAAGAAGAGCGCTATTCGTTTCCGATGTTTTTTACTGTGGATTATGAAACCGTCATTAGTCCATTAGAAAACTTTCGCAACGGTGAAAAGGTGAAGACGGTTAACTCTGGCGAGCACTTGCTAGCGCAAGTTATGCAAAGCTTTCGCTACCAAATGCGGCGGATGGAAGCCGGTGAAGCGGAGCTTCCCGGCGGCGCGTTGCCGTACTATTCCTTAGGGCGGGAGGCCAAAAGCATACAGAAGTAACGGTGCTGTTCAGGTATGCCGCTTGTGCATTTCCTCAGAGCTGTTGGCTCGTCAATTAGTCTTGAGCAATAAAAAAGGGAGCTTATAGCTCCCTTTTTTATTGTGGTTTAGGCTACTGCACTTAGACGTCGTAAGTCGTAGACGCCGTATCTCCACCACGACCGGTCCAGTTGGTGTGGAAGAATTCACCGCGTGGCTTGTCTAAACGCTCGTAGGTGTGGGCGCCAAAGTAGTCGCGCTGCGCTTGCAGTAAGTTGGCGGGCAAGCGCTCGGTGCGGTAGCCGTCAAAGTAATTCAGTGCTGCGGTTAAGCAAGGCACAGGTACGCCGTTGGTAATGGCGGTGGCCGCCACGTTGCGCCAGCCTTGTTGTGATTTAACCACTACATCTTTGAAGTAATCGTCCAGCAATAGGTTGTTAAGCTCTGGGTTTTTATCGAAGGCTGCTTTGATGTCACCCAAAAAGGCAGAGCGGATAATACAGCCGCCGCGCCACATCAGGGCGATGCCGCCGTAGTTTAAGTGCCAGCCAAACTCTTTCGCCGCTTCGCGCATTAAAGTGTAGCCCTGTGCGTAGGAAACGATTTTAGCCGCCAGTACCGCTTGGCGCAGGTCTTCAATAAACGCGGCTTTATCGCCGGTGAAGTTCTTCGCGGGGCCGGTAAGTACTTTAGAGGCTTCTACGCGCTCGTCTTTAAGCGCTGAGATGCAGCGGGCAAATACCGACTCGGCAATTAGAGTCAGGGGTACGCCAAAGTCCAGTGCGACAACACCGGTCCATTTGCCGGTGCCTTTTTGGCCAGCGGTGTCGAGGATTTTCTCAACCAGTGGCTCGCCGTCTTCGTCTTTGTAGGCCATGATGTCGCGGCTGATTTCAACGAGGTACGAGTCCAGCTCGGTGTTGTTCCAGTCGGCAAACACCTTGTGGATTTCGTCGGCGCTCATGCCCAACAGCTCTTTCATAATTTGGTAGGCTTCACACAACAGCTGCATGTCGCCGTACTCGATGCCGTTGTGCACCATTTTAACAAAGTGGCCAGCGCCGTTTTCGCCAACCCAGTCGCAGCAAGGTGAGCCGTCTTCTACTTTGGCGGCAATGCCCTGAAAGATCGGCTTAACCGCTTCCCAGGCTTCGGGTGCGCCGCCGGGCATGATGGATGGGCCGATCAGGGCACCTTCTTCACCACCGGATACGCCGGCACCGATAAAGTGCAGGCCTTTCTCGCGCAGGTATTCAACGCGGCGGTTGGTGTCGGGGAAGTGGGTGTTGCCGCCATCAATAATGATGTCGCCTTTGTCCAGATGCGGAATCAGCTGTTCGATAAAGGCGTCAACTGGTGCGCCGGCTTTTACCATCAGCATAATTTTGCGGGGCTTTTCGAGCGATGCTACCAGTTCTTCAATCGATTCGGCGCCGCGAATGTTTTTGCCCGCTGCGCGACCTTCAATAAAGTTGGTGACCTTGTCCACAGAGCGATTGTACGCCGTTACTGTGAAGCCTTTGCTTTCCATGTTGAGGATAAGGTTCTCACCCATAACGGCGAGACCGACTAAACCGATATCAGACAGTGTTTTCATAGCGGACCGTATTTTTCAGTGGTTAGTATAAGAGAGCTGTGCGACCGGGTAACGCCGTCAGGTGTTGCTGGGCATTTGCGGCTGGGCCACAGAGGGCGGCAATTGTACCCGAAAATCTGGGCTTTTGCTTGTCAGGGCCTATTTTTATTGACTATGGCGGCAATAGTGAGGGGTTAATAAGGCCTTGAAACCGGTTGCTTTGGGAGTGTTATCGCTTACTGGACGGCTGTTTGATTTTACGCCGCCGGCGCCGGTTGGGGTTGGCCTGTTGCGCAAGGGCCCATTGGATGTGTTCATCGACCATGGGGCTAACATGACCCAGTGCCTGCTCGAGGGCGGTGATAATGTCTGCTTGTGATGGAGCATTGCCCAAGCCGATGGCGAGGTTGCGCTGCCAGCGCTCAAACCCGATTCGGCGAATGGCCGAGCCCTCGGTGTTTTTTAAAAACGTCGCCTCGTCCCATTTAAACAGCGTCAGCAAGTCGGTGTTGTCCAGCCCGTGGCGCGGTAAAAAGTCGGGCTCAAGGGTAGGCGTGGCGTATTTGTTCCAAGGGCATATGGCCTGACAATCGTCGCAGCCGAATACCCGGTTGCCCATAGGCTCGCGAAACTCTTCAGCAATGGCGCCTTTGTGCTCGATGGTTAAATACGAGATGCAGCGTCGGGCGTCCAGCGTGTAGGGCTCTGGGAAGGCGTCAGTGGGGCACACCTTTAAGCAGGCGGTGCAGTCGCCGCAGCGGTTGGGCTGTTCACTTACATCCACCGGTAGCGGCAGGTAGGCGTACAGCTCCCCTAAAAAGAACCAGCTTCCGGCTTTGTCGTTCAGTATTAGCGTGTGTTTGCCTGTCCAGCCGAGGCCGGCTTTATCGGCCAGCGGGCGTTCCATGACCGGCGCGCTGTCTACCAGGGCGCGCATTTGCTGCTCGCCCTGGGCTTTTAACTCGTCGGGCAGGGCCGCTTCGATGCGCTGGCCGAGTGTCGCCAAACGTTTGCGAATGAGCTTGTGGTAATCGCGCCCCAGGGCGTAGCGCGATACATAAGCCTTGTCGGGACTTTTTAAAACTTTGATTTGTTGTGTGTCGCCGGGTAGGTAGTCCATCCGCGCTGATATTACCCGCACCGTACCGGGCACTAATTCGGCCGGGCGCGAGCGCTTATTGCCGTGCTCGGCCAGCCACTGCATATCGCCCTGATAGCCTTTGGCCAGCCACAGTTGCAGCGCCCGCTCTTGTTGCGCGAGATCGGTATCGGTAATGCCCACTTGCTGAAAGCCCAGCTCGCGGCCCCAGCGTTTAATATCGCGGGCAAGTTGATTCCAGTCAAAGGCGGTGGTCAAAGCAACTCCCGGCTCTTGGTTGGTTGGGCGGCGATGGTTATGCGGCCGGTTAGTGGTGGCACACAGCGGGCACCACATAGTGTTGCCTGCGTGCATCCCCTATAATGGCGTTTTTTACGCAGCCGGCCGGTGATTTGTCGGCTTATTGTACTGATTTTTGCCTTAACTTTTGCGGATTTACTGACTTTATGACAGCCATCACTCGATCTACCGCGCTCTATACCGCGGCTCAGGTACGCGATTTAGACAGTGCGTTTATCGCCACCGGTGTGCCGGCGGCCGCTTTAATGAAGCGTGCCGGTCGCGCGGCGTTTGAGCTACTTTGTGAGCGCTATGGCGAGCCCGACGAAATTACCGTGTTTGCCGGTGCGGGCAATAACGCGGGCGATGGCTTTGTGGTGGCTGCGCTGGCGGCCGCTCGCCGTATGCCGGTTAACGTTGTTCTTATGGGCGAGCCGGAAAAGTTTAGTGACGCCGCGCGCGCCGCTTACGAGTACGCCCGCCAGGAGGGCGTGATTATGATGCCGCCGGGCCCCGCGCCTACCAGTGGTGTTATTGTCGACGGTTTGCTGGGCATTGGTATTAACGGCGAGGTGCGCCCCGAATACCGCAAGGTGATTGAGCAAATCAACAGCACCAACTTGCCGGTGTTGGCGCTGGATATACCCTCGGGCCTCTGCGCCGATACCGGTGCCGAGCTGGGTGTGGCGATTAAAGCGGATATAACCGTGACCTTTATCGGTAAAAAACGTGGTCTGTTTACCGGTCGTGGCCCCGCGCTAACCGGTGAGTTAGTGTTTGACGATTTAGGCGCGCCGGACGACATTTACCAATCGCTAGCCGCCGAGGTGACTCAGCAGGATTTTGCTACCTTGCGAGGCGCTTTGCCCGAGCGTGAAGCCGATGCTCATAAAGGTGATTTTGGTCACGTGATGGTGATTGGTGGCGATGTGGGCCACGGTGGGGCGGCGTTAATGGCCGCCGAGGCCGCCGCACGCGGAGGCGCAGGCCTGGTGAGCTTGGCCACCCGCCCCGAGCACGTGGCGGCGATGCTGGCGCGCCAGCCCGAAGTCATGGCCTGCGGTGTGATCTCGGGGCAGGAGCTCGAGCCTTGGCTTGCGCGCCCCACAGTATTGGTAGTGGGGCCGGGGTTGGGGCAATCGCCCTGGTCCGAGCAAATGCTGCAGCAGGCGTTAGCCACCGATTTGCCTCTGGTGTTAGACGCCGATGCTCTTAATTTAATTGCCAAAGGCCGCCTGTGGCCCGCAGGTATTACCCGCGATAACTGGCTATTAACACCGCATCCCGGCGAAGCCGCCCGTTTACTTGGGTGCGAAACGACCGCAATACAGGCCGAGCGCTTTGCCAGCGTACAAAAGCTGCAGCAGCAGTACGGCGGTGTCGCGCTGTTAAAAGGCGCGGGCACTTTGGTGGCCGGCGCCGGACAGCCCATCAATATAATTAGCGGTGGTAACCCGGGAATGGCCAGTGGCGGCATGGGGGACGTGCTAAGCGGCCTGCTGGGGGCGCTATTGGCGCAGGGTTTGAGCGCATACGATGCGGCCAACCTCGGGGCTAGCGTGCACGCGCACGCGGCTGATCTAGCGGCGGCCGATGGCGGCCAGGTGAGTCTGTTGGCGACTGACATTGTCGGTTACATCGGGGAGTTTTTAGGTGACTGAGTGGTCTACCTGGCTGGCTGACGAGGCCGCCACCGTAGCGTTTGGTGAGCAACTAGGGGCGCAGCTGGCGCTTTGCCCAGGCTGCGTGAGCGTGCATCTGGCAGGCGATTTAGGCGCGGGCAAAACCACCTTGACCCGTGGTGTACTGCGTTATTTTGGTCATTCAGGCGCGGTTAAGAGCCCTACTTATACGCTAGTAGAGGGCTACGAGTTGCCCAGTCGTACCCTGTACCATTTTGACTTGTATCGCCTGGGCGACCCTGAAGAGCTGGAGTACATGGGGATTCGCGATTATTTTGCCGGCGATAGCGTTTGCTTAATTGAGTGGCCGGTGCGCGGCGCGGGTATTTTGCCCGAGCCGGATTTGGCCGCCTCGCTTAAGGTGCAAGCGGGTGGGCGTCTTGTTATGCTGGAGGCCTACTCGGGTGCGGGGCGAGCGGTGCTGGAGCGCTTGAGCGCAAACACCGACTTAAGTTCGTGCTAGGCAGGCCTACTAAACCCGGCGAGTCTTACATTCGACGAACCTTACATTCTAAGAATCACTTTATGCCGCTAACTGTATTGTCATCACGTAAGCCCGCCAGCGGACGCCGTTTAGTGCAGCTGCTAATCGCCTGTGCTTTGTGGTTGCCACTGTTGGCACAGGCAGTGGATGTCGATAGTGTTAGGCTGTGGCGTGCGCCCGACCACACCCGTTTGGTGTTTGATTTATCCGGGCCGGTAGAGCACACCWTATTTACTTTAGACAACCCCGATCGGGTCGTCATCGACGTAACCGACACCCGGTTTCGGGCGGATTTAACGTCGCTTAACTTAACCGAAACCCCCATTAAAGAGATTCGTTACGCCCCGCGCGATGGCAACAATTTACGGGTGGTGCTCGATTTGTCGACCTCGGTTAGCCCCGATAGCTTTTTTTTGCAGCGTCAGGCGGGTGCCGCTGACCGCTTAGTGGTTGATTTAAAAGACCGGGTGCCAACCGCATCCGGGCCGCCGCCACCGGTTACTGAGCCGCCGGCTGAGGCCACCGGCAGTATGCGCGATATTATTATCGCCATCGACGCCGGCCACGGCGGTGAAGACCCGGGGGCTCTGGGCCCCAACCGCCTGCGCGAAAAAGACGTGGTATTTCAAATTTCTAAAGAGCTGGCCCGCGCCATTAATGCGCGCCCCGGCTATACCGCCAAGCTGGTGCGTACAGGTGACTACTATGTGGCGCTGCGCGAGCGGCGCAACATTGCCCGTAAAATGCAGGCCGACCTGTTTATCTCGATCCACGCCGACGCCTTTACCAAGCCCTCGGCCAAGGGCGCCTCGGTATTTGCCTTGTCACGCAGCGGTGCCACCAGTGAAATGGCGCGTTTTTTAGCCCAGCGGGAAAATGAATCGGATTTAATCGGTGGTGTGGGCAGCGTCAGTTTAGAGGACAAAGACGAAGTGCTGGCCGGCGTGCTGGTGGATTTATCCATGACGGCCACCTTGGGCGCGAGCCTGCAAGTGGGCGATTATGTTTTAAAGTCCATGGGGCAAGTGGCGCACTTACACAAGCATCAGGTCGAGCAGGCGGGGTTTGCGGTGCTTAAGTCGCCCGATGTGCCTTCTATTTTGGTGGAGACGGGTTTTATCTCTAACCCCACCGAGGCTAAAAATCTGGCCAGTAGTAATTACCGTACTAAGCTCGCGAAGCAGTTGCTGAAGGGGATTGAGCAGTACTTTAATCAGTTTCCACCCGCCGGAACTTATCTTGCCAACCAGCGGTTTGGTTCTGGCGGTGGGGTAACCGAGTACATTATTGCGCGCGGCGATACCTTAAGCGAGATCGCCAAGCGCTTTAATGTGAGCGTTAGCCAAATTCAGCAACTGAACAATTTAAACTCTCAAGTCATTAAGGTGGGGCAAACCCTGCGTATCCCCGCCTCTTAACCGGCAGTAACCTTTTAAATATGGCTAAAATTAAGCTATTAAGCCCCCGCCTCGCCAACCAGATTGCCGCCGGCGAGGTGGTCGAGCGGCCGTCCTCCGTGGTTAAAGAGCTATTGGAAAACAGCCTGGATGCCGGCGCCACACGCCTGGACGTAGAGGTCGAAGACGGCGGCGTAAAGTTAATGCGGGTGCGCGATAACGGCTCGGGCATCGATAAAGAAGACCTCGCCATGGCACTGTCGCGCCACGCTACCAGCAAAATTATGGATCTGGACGACCTTGAAGCGGTGGCGACCTTGGGTTTTCGCGGTGAAGCGCTGGCCAGTATCAGCTCGGTGGCGCGGCTCGCGCTTACCAGTGCCACGGACGAAACCGGGGCCGGCTGGCAGGTGGTCGCCGAAGGCCGCGATATGGAAACCGAGCTCTCGCCTGCGCCACATCCGCGCGGCGCCACTGTTGAGGTGCGCGATTTATTTTTTAACACCCCGGCACGGCGCAAGTTTTTGCGCACCGAGAAAACCGAGTATAACCATCTAGAAGATGTGGTTAAGCGCCTGGCCCTGTCGCGCTTTGACGTGGCTTTTACCCTGCGCCACAACGGCCGGGCGATTCACAACTGGCGCCCCGGCACGGGCCAGGCCGAGCGCGAGCGCCGCGTGGCGCAGGTGTGCGGCCCGGCGTTTATGGATAACGCTGTGCACCTGGATATCGAGCGGGCCGGTTTGCGTTTGTGGGGGTGGGTGGCGCTGCCGACCTTCTCCCGCTCACAGGCGGATTTACAACACTTTTACGTCAACGGTCGCGCTATTCGCGATAAGTTGGTGAGCCATGCGGTGCGTCAGGCGTACCAGGATGTGTTGTACCACGGCCGCCACCCGGCCTATGTGCTCTATTTAGAGGTGGACCCGGCCACGGTGGATGTCAACGTGCACCCCACCAAGCACGAGGTGCGCTTTCGCGATGGTCGCACGGTGCACAATTTTATTTTTAGTTCGCTGCACCATGCGCTGGCCGAGGTGACGCCAGGCGCGATGCTCGAGCGCGAGCGGGCAGAGCACGCCAAGGCACCCGATAACGCCGCTGGGCAGATGTCACAACAATCGGCAATGGCGTTGTCCGGGCGCTCGTTTGAGCAGTCGCGCCCGGAGGGTGACTGGCGCGCCAACTATTTTCCCGCGGCTATGGGTGATGCCGGAGCCGCGGTTGCCGAGGCGCCAGCCCAAGGCTATTCGCCTACAGCGAATTACGCCGCGCCGGCTGCGACCCGCTTAGAGGATATCGACGATGCCGACGGCGAGGTGCCGCCGCTCGGGTTTGCCGTTGCTCAGCTTAAGGGAATTTATATTCTGGCCGAGAACGCTCAGGGTTTGATTATTGTGGATATGCACGCGGCCCACGAGCGCATCACCTACGAGCGCATGAAAACCTCGTTTGCCGAGGGGCGCATTCAGGCGCAGCCGCTATTGGTGCCGGCCACCCTGGCGGTTAGCGAAAAAGAGGCCGCCTGCGCCGAGGACCACCCGGATACCTTTGCCACCCTGGGCTTTGAGTTGCAGCGAGCCGGGCCCGAGTCGCTGCTGATTCGTCAGGTGCCCTCGATTTTGCACGGCGCCAAGGTCGATCAGCTGGTGCGTGACGTGCTGAGCGATTTAATCGAACACGGCGCCAGCGAGCGCTTGGGTCAGCACGTCAACGAGATACTCTCGACCATGGCCTGCCATGGGTCAGTTCGGGCTAACCGGCGCCTAACGATTCCCGAAATGAACGCGCTACTGCGGGATATGGAGGCCACTGAGCGCAGTGGTCAGTGCAATCACGGCCGCCCCACCTGGACGTTGCAGTCGCTCGATGAGCTGGACAAGCTGTTTATGCGCGGGCAATAAAAGTGAGTGATTACAAACCCCCGGTGATTTTTTTGATGGGCCCCACCGCCTCCGGCAAGACGGATTTGGCGATTGGCTTACGCGAGCATTTGCCGGTTGAGTTAGTGAGTGTCGATTCGACCTTAGTGTATCGCGGTATGGACATAGGCACCGCCAAGCCCAGTGCCGCCGAGCAGGCTGCGGCGCCGCATCGCTTAATTGATATTCGCGACCCGGCGGAGCCTTATTCGGCCGCCGATTTTGTTACCGACGCCGAGCGTGAGATCGACGAGATTCACGCCGCTGGCCGCATTCCGCTATTGGTGGGCGGCACCATGCTTTACTTTAAAGCGTTGCTGGATGGCCTGGCGCCCATGCCGGCGGCCGATGCGGCGGTGCGCGAGCGCATCGAGCAGGACGCCCGCGAGCATGGCTGGGAATACGTTCACCGTCAGCTGACCGAGGTGGACCCGGTGATGGCCGCCGAGATTCACCCTAACCACTCGCAACGCTTATCGCGCGCGCTAGAGGTGTACCTAAGCTCGGGGCAAACCATGACCGAGCTGCGCCAGCAACAGGCACGCGAGCGCGGCCCGGCTTTTACCGATAAATTTAACCTGACGCAACTGGTGATCGCCCCGCGTGATCGAGCTGTATTGCACCAGCGCATCGAGCAGCGTTTTAAGGCAATGATTAACGCCGGCTTGCTGGCCGAAGTAGAGGCTTTACACAACCGTGGCGACTTGCACAGTGAGTTGCCTGCGATTCGGGCGGTGGGGTATCGGCAGGTGTGGGACTATTTAGAGGGGAAGCTCGATTACGATGAAATGATCGAGCGCGGCGTCATCGCCACCCGGCAATTAGCCAAGCGTCAATTCACCTGGTTGCGGGGTTGGGAAGGGGCAAATTGGCTATTTAGTCAAAATATCGATGGAAAAGCCTATTCCCGTGAAGAAATTGTACGATTTAGCTTGAATTTCCTACCGCCGGGGGCCATATAATATAACTGTGAAAATCCTAGTCAGTTTTTCATGCTTATCATCGCCCCCTCTCAGAGTAATTCTGGAAGACTTAGGCGTATATTTATTATCAAAAGGAGAAAAAAGATGTCAAAAGGGCACAGCTTACAAGACCCTTACTTGAACGTGCTGCGTAAGGAGCGTGTTCCAGTATCCATTTACCTAGTTAACGGTATTAAATTGCAGGGCCAGGTCGAGTCATTCGATCAGTTTGTGGTGCTGTTGAAAAATACGGTCAGCCAAATGGTGTATAAGCACGCCATTTCTACGGTTGTTCCGTCGCGCGCTGTTCGTGTGCCACTGCTCAACCCCGCCGAAGGCGAGGGTGAGGGTGACGAAGGTCAGGGCGAATAATCAACCTTTGAGGTAAGTCATTGTTTTTTGATCGTCCCGATTCAGGTGAGCTGGCGGTGCTGGTTCATCTGGATATCTCTAGCGGCCAAGAGCCCGAAGATCCCCGCGAATTTGAAGAATTAGTCCTGTCGGCCGGTGGTGACCCTGTCACTATGGTGTTTGGCGCGCGCGCGCGTCCTCACGCCAAGTACTTTGTGGGTACCGGTAAGCTACAGGAGCTGCAAGAGCTGGTGATTGAGCACGAAGCGCAGTTGGTTATTTTTAACCATACCCTAAGCCCATCTCAAGAGCGTAACCTTGAGCAGGCCTTAGAGTGCCGTGTGCTGGACCGAACTGGCCTTATTTTGGATATTTTTGCCCAGCGCGCACGCACCTTTGAAGGCAAGTTGCAGGTTGAGCTTGCTCAGCTGCGGCATATGTCTACCCGCTTAGTGCGTGGCTGGACTCACCTGGAGCGGCAAAAAGGCGGTATTGGCCTGCGTGGCCCGGGTGAAACCCAGTTGGAAACGGATCGTCGGTTACTGCGCGGGCGAATCACCACCATTGAAAAGCGCTTGTCCAAAGTGCGCACTCAGCGAGAGCAGGGCCGTCGCTCGCGTCAGCGCGCCGCAATACCTACGGTTTCGTTGGTGGGCTACACCAACGCCGGTAAGTCGACCTTGTTTAACCGGGTTACCGGTTCTGACGTCTACGCCGAAGATCAGCTGTTTGCCACGCTCGACCCGACCATGCGCCGGGTCGAGCTGGACGATATCGGCGCGATGATTTTAGCCGATACTGTGGGCTTTATCAGTCACCTGCCGCATAAGCTGGTGGAGGCCTTTCGGGCAACACTGGAAGAGGCGGCCAGCTCTAACTTATTGTTGCATGTGATTGATTCGGCCGCCGATGAGCGAATGCACTACATCGAGCAGGTCGACGAGGTGCTGGAGGAGATCGGCGCCTCTGAGCTACCGCAAATTCGCGTCTATAACAAAATCGACCTGTTGGGCATGGAGCCAAGAATTGACCGGGATGACAGCGGCAGCCCCATTGCCGTTTGGCTGTCGGCGCAAACCGGCGATGGCTGCGAGTTGCTGCATCAGGCTATCTCAGAGCTACTGGGTGAGGAGGTCATCCAAGGCGAGTTGATTTTGTCGCCTGCTGACGGTCGCCTGCGTGCGCGCTTATTTGAGCAAAATGCTGTGGGTGGTGAGCACTACCGGGAAGACGGCACCAGCGTGTTGGAGGTGCGTATTCCCGCCAGCGATTTACTGCGTATCTTAAGTGCGGTAGAGGTATCCTTTGAGCAACTGCGCTGGGTCGGCGAAGTCGAGCCTCCGCAGCAACTGGCGGGCAACTTCTAAACGGGCCTCGCGGGTGATTTTGCGCGTAAATTCACCCGCGGTGCGCAGTATTTGCTAGAATCCACTGGCAAAATACAGAGCAGAATTTCTAGGTGAGCACATTGGGCGTTTTAGCCTGCTGGGCCCGCCTTTTATTTTAATAACTGGAGTAAACCTATGGCCTGGAATGAACCGGGAGGCGGTGACAAAGACCCTTGGGGCAACCGCAATGGTAACAAAGGCGATGGCCCGCCGGATCTAGATGAAGCGTTAAAAAAGCTGCAAGAAAAGCTCAGTGGCTTGTTTGGCGGCTCGGGTAAAAATAACGGCACCGGCAATGGTGGCGGTAGTGGTAGCTTTGGCACTTTGTTGATTGCCGTTTTGGTGATTGGCGCCTTGCTGTACGGGTTTGCCGGCATCTATCAGGTAGACGAAAAAGAGCGCGCTGTGGTGTTGCGCTTTGGTGCGTTTAGCGAGATCAAGCAGCCGGGTTTAAGCTGGAATGCGCCCCTGGTGACCGAGGTGTTTATCGAGAACGTCACCGAAGAGCGCCAGTATCCAAGCCGCGGTTTAATGCTTACCGAAGATGAAAGCATCGTTGAGCTGCCCATTACCGTGCAGTACAACGTTAATGATGTTAAAGCGTATGTGCTGAACGTGCGTGACCCCGAAATCAGCTTGCGTCACGCCGCCGACTCGGCGCTGCGTCACGTTGTAGGCTCCACCGAGCTTGAGCAAGTGCTGTCTGAGGGGCGTGGCAAAATCGCCGATGAAGTGGAAGTACGCTTGCAGCAGTATCTGGACAGCTACGGCACGGGTATTTTGGTACGCGATGTGAACATCCAGGAGGGGCGCCCACCTGAAGAAGTGCGCGCGGCCTTTGACGATGTGATTAAAGCCAAAGAAGACGAAGAGCGCCTGAAGAACGAAGCGCAGGCCTACGCCAACGGCGTTGTGCCGGCCGCTCGTGGTCGTGCTCAGCGTATGCTGGAAGAAGCCGAGGCGTATCGCGCCGAGGTAACCAGCCGCGCCGAAGGTGAGTCCGAGCGTTTTACCGACTTGTTGGCCGAATATAAAAAAGCGCCCGAGGTTACTCGCGAGCGTTTGTATATTGAGGCGATCGAACAGGTGATGGGCAATGCTTCTAAAGTATTGGTCGACGTAGAAGGTGGCAACAACATGATGTACCTGCCGCTGGATAAACTGATGCAGGAGGGTGCGGGTAATAGCTCCGGCGGCACTACGCGGGCGACGATCACCCAGGATCAGTTGCGCCAAATCAGTGATTATGTGTCGCGCCAGCTTGGCCGTGACAACAACACGCGGGGGGCGCGCTAATGTCTAATCGTTCATTTTTAGGCTTAATCGCCTTTATCATTGTATTTTTTGTGGGCGCCAATAGCGTTTATATCGTCTCGGAGTACGAGCGTGCGGTAGTGTTACGTTTTGGCCGATTGATTAACCCTGACGTAGCGCCTGGCTTGCACGTTAAGATTCCGTTTGCCGATAAGCTGCGCAAGTTTGACGGCCGGATCCTGACCACTGATGCTCGCCCGGAAAGCTTTTACACCATCGAGAATAAGCGTCTGATTGTCGACTCATATGCAAAATGGCGTATTCGCGACGTACAAAAGTACTACAAAAGCACTGGCGGTGATGAGACTGTAGGGGCTAGCCGCTTGGCCAGCCGGGTAGCCGATGTGCTGCGTAACCAAATTGGTGGTCGTACCTTGCACGAGGTGGTCTCGGGTAAGCGCGACGAGCTGATGAGCGAGTTGACGGTTGAGCTAAACGCTACTGCCGACGAGCTGTTGGGTATCGAGGTATTGGATATTCGCGTTAAGCGTATCGATTTGCCCGAGGACGTGAGCCAGTCGGTGTTTGATCGTATGTCGGCGGATCGGGAAAAAGAAGCCCGGGAATATCGCTCGAAAGGTGCCGAGCAGGCCGAAGTGATTCGCGCCGATGCCGATCGTCAGGTGGCCGTACTGGAAGCCAACGCTTATCGTGATGCTGAGAAGATTCGCGGTGAGGGCGATGCAACAGCGGCAGCAACCTTTGCCGAGGCCTATCAGCAAGACGCTGACTTCTACGCCTTTGTGCGCTCGTTAACGGCCTATAAAAACTCGTTTGCCAACAAGAGTGACTTGATGGTGGTCGACCCCGAGAGCGAATTCTTCCGTTATCTGAAGAACCCCCAGGGCAATAAATAGGCGATTTATCGCTCAACATTTGCCACAGAAAGATGGTAAAATCCCCCAGCCGGGCCGTTAGGCCCGGTTTTTTTGTGTCAGGCCGGTGGTTTTACCTCCACCCTGACGAGCGCGGTTGTTGGCTTACTTTAAACCAATAGCTGCTGCCTCTATCTGCAAAAACCTTTTTTGCCAATCCAGCTCCGTGCTGTTGGCTGAACGTAAAACGAACCGACAGAGTCTGTTATGACTTACGCCGATCGCTGGCTGCTGCCTGACGGAGTGGAGGAGATCCTTCCCGCCGAGGCCCGGCCGATTGAATTATTGCGCCGCAGGTTGCTGGAGCTTTACCGCACCTGGGGTTACGACATGGTGATTCCGCCACTGCTGGAATACACCGACTCACTGCTTATTGGCCTCGGCCGCGATGTGGATTTGCTGACTTTTAAAGTCACCGACCAGTTAAGTGGTCGAACCTTAGGTATTCGCGCCGATATCACCCCGCAAATTGCCCGTATGGACGCCCACAGCTATAAGCGCAAAGGCGCTAATCGCCTGTGCTACGCCGGCCATGTGGTGCATACCAAGCCTAAAAATCCACTCGCCACACGCACTCCCATTCAAGCGGGTGTAGAGTTTTACGGCGAGCCGGGCCTGCCAGCCGATGCCGAGGTCGTCTCTCTGCTGGCCGAGTCACTGCGCACCGCGGGCTTGCCTCGTTTGCACGTCGACATGGGCCACGTGGGTATCTACCGCGCGTTAATGGCTAAAGTCGACGTCGAACCCGCGCAAAAAGAAGCCTTTTTTGCCATGCTGCAACGCAAAGCCGTGGCCGAGATCGAGCAGTGGGTGGCCGATAACATCAAGACCCCCGCTATCGCTAAAGTCTTACTGGCGTTGCCGGGTTTGGCCGGTGGCCGCGAGATTTTAGCTGAGGCGCGCGCGTTGTTTGCCGCCGTCGCCAGCGACGCTGTAACGGCTGTGGATCAACTGGCCGGTATTGCCGATGTGATCGAGCAGCGCTACCCCGAGATTGAGCTGTACTTTGACTTGGGTGAGCTGCGCGGTTACCACTACTTAACTGGTTTGGTGTTTGCCGCATTTGCGCCAGGTTATGGCAACCCGATTGCCAGCGGTGGTCGCTACGACCACATCGGCGAAGTGTTTGGTCGCCGTCGCCCGGCCACCGGCTTTGCCGTGGATATTACCGCGCTGTCTAAACTGGGTTTGTTAAGCGCCGAGAAAGGTACCTTGATTGGCGTAGTCAACGATGGCAGCAGCGATCAGTGGGCTGCCATTGGCGCGCTGCGCGCCCAGGGTGAGCGCGTGGTTAGTGCTGAGTCGAAAGCTGAGTTAGCCGGGCTTGGTTGCGATCGCGAGCTGGTAAAAAAAGACGAACAGTATCAAGTGGTAGCGCTGTAAGTTACCGCTGGGTATTTCATTGAATGTACGTTTAGTTTAAGAGAGTAAGGCCAAAACATGGGCAAGAATGTCGTGGTATTAGGCACCCAGTGGGGTGACGAAGGTAAAGGTAAAATCGTCGACCTGCTGACCGATCAGGTGTCGCTGGTTTCCCGTTTTCAGGGCGGCCACAATGCCGGCCACACGCTGGTGATTGACGGTAAAAAAACCGTTTTGCACCTTATTCCTTCTGGCGTGTTGCGTGAAGGCGTTACCTGCCTGATCGGCAACGGCGTGGTGCTATCACCCGAGGCGCTGTTTAAAGAGTTGGCCGAGCTGGAAGACAGTGGCGTACCGGTGCGCGAGCGTCTGCGTTTGTCGCCCGCCTGCCCGTTAATTTTGCCCTACCACATTGCTCTGGATCAGGCGCGTGAATTAAAGCGTGGCAAAGATAAAATTGGCACCACCGGGCGCGGCATCGGCCCGGCTTATGAAGATAAAGTAGCCCGCCGCGGTTTGCGCTTGGGCGACTTGCTGGATATGGAGAGCTTTGCCGTTAAGCTGCGCGATGTGATGGAGTTTCATAACTTCTCGCTGACCGAGTACTACAAGGTCGATGCGGTCGATTACGACGCCACCTTAGCGCAAGTAAAAGCCTGGGCGGAAGAGCTTAAGCCGATGATCGCCGACGTGACCGACATTTTACACACCGCCCGCGAGCAAGGTCGCAGTATTTTGTTTGAAGGCGCTCAGGGCTCGCTGCTGGATATCGACCACGGTACTTACCCGTTTGTTACCAGCTCAAACACCACCGCCGGCGGCACCGCTACCGGCTCTGGTTTTGGCCCGCTGTATCTTGACTACGTGCTGGGTATTACCAAAGCTTACACCACGCGTGTTGGCTCGGGCCCATTCCCCACTGAGCTCGATTGCGAAGTAGGCCGGCACTTAGGTGAAAAAGGCCACGAGTTTGGTGCCACCACTGGCCGCCAACGCCGCTGTGGTTGGTTTGATGCGGTAGCCGTGCGTCACGCAAACCGTATTAACAGCGTAACGGGCATGTGCTTGACTAAGCTGGATGTGCTGGATGGCCTCGAGACCGTCAAAATTTGTATCGGTTATCAAGATTTAGAAGGCAACCCAATGCCGATTCCGTTTGATGCCGACGGCTGGGATCGTGTACAGCCCATCTACGAAGAAGTCCCCGGCTGGAGCGAGTCGACCTTTGGTGTGCACGCGTTAGAAGAGCTGCCTGAAAACGCCCGCAACTACATCAAACGTTTGGAAGAGCTGTTGGATACCCCGGTGGATATTATCTCTACCGGCCCGGATCGGGTAGAGACCATCGTCTTGCGTCACCCGTTTGCGGAGTAATTAAAACCGTTTTAAATAGATCACCCAAAAACGCCGCTTGTACAGCGGCGTTTTTGTTAAGAGTTATGTTTTCTGGGTTTATAACCCAGTAGTTCAAAGTCTCGTTTATAAATCTTTCTAAGTAAGGATTGTTCTGATTTTCTTAAGGGACTTTTGGGGGTCGGGTTTTTGTTGCTGTAAGGAAAGGGGATGTCGCTATTGCTGATCGTTTGGAGGACCGTCGTACCTGCTGAAAAGTTCTCCATGTGACCTATAAAATCCACTCGCAGCCGAGCGCCATCAAATAAAAAGTGATGTTGTGGTGCAAAGTGAGGATTAAATAGGGAGGTGTCTGGTTGCTCGGCTAATACTTCCAGGGATTTTTTCAACGGCATTCCATGGTATAAGCCAAAAGCTTCTAATCGCTTGAGCAATGGTTTTTCGGGTTTTCCACGTGCTAATTTGTCATTAAAGAATGATAGAAAACGATCTTCAGGGTGACGTACAAAGCTGAACCGAAAGTAATCTTCTAGTGGTGGAAGTTCTGCGACCACTTTGTCGAAATACCGTTGGTTGGCTTCTTCAGAGTGAATAGGTAGGTTAGGGTGCGCCTGAAATGTATCGTGATGTCTTGCCATCCAGCGTTCAATAGTCGTACAGGCGCATTTCGGAATGCGCACATAAGCCAAACCGAGTTTTTCAGAGCAATAATAGTGGCCAATGCTTTTGTGGGCGAATGAATGATTGCGAAACAAGCGCTGTGGTGAAAATAGAGATTGGAGCATGTTATCTAAGTCCTTATTAGTACTACATTACGCTTAATAGTAGTAAGTTAGGGTAATAGAAAACGTTAAAATGATAAAGATATGGAAAATTATGGCAATATTTGAGAGTTGGCTCTCATCACTCCTCTATGATGGATGAGACAAGAGTGAAATAATAACCTGTGTTTTCTGATTGTAATTATTATAAGTTAATTTAGTGTAATTTGGCTGGGTTGTTTTGGTTGGTTACACACTTTTTTGTAGCTTAAAATTTTTAGGGATGATTATGTTTAGAGTATCAATAGGTTTGATTTTGGCCGCTATGTCCTTCTTGTTATCGATAACCGCCCAAGCTGATAGCTATATTAAAGATAACGGAGTTATACGGGTTGAAGTTAATGGTTATCATCCGATTACTGGAGATTATTACCCGACGATAAGTCGCTTACATATTGGCTCCTCGGAGGTTATGCCTGCCTCCAACGCGGGGGGAGATTTTCAGATCACAGCAAGAAGCTCTAATGGAAATTTGTGGAATCCCACTTTAGGTGGAGACTGTGCTCAAAATCCGTCTATATTGACAGGAGTTTTACCTAATTGGACAGGTGCAAATTTGCCGGCTTTACCAGCTGCCAATGGAATCTTACTGGGGGTAACTCCAAGGCTTTACAATGAGCCGGGGCTGACTGGTTGTTTGGGGGAGGGAGAAATCGCGCCTATTAGGTTCAACTTTGGCCTTACGTTGGGAGATGGGGCAGGGCTCCCGAAGCAAGCAATGATACTAGATATGTCTGTAAAGAGAGAGGCTGGAGCAGAAGTTCTTAGAAAGCACCTCTCGGAATTTCCCGTAGCGTTTCCCTATGCCGATGTCATGAGGTATGCATACTATAGCACGGATGGAGCGTCTTTTCAGGAGTTTAATGTTAATGGATCAAATGATACATTAACTTGGTTTCCTGGGTCGGGGCACAAGAAAGACGGGCAGGTTGTGGCGTTATGCAAAACGCATAGAAGTGATTTAGACGGTACAACCTGTTTGGCATTTTATTCTCATACTCCAACGACGATGACTATAAGCCATCGACATACTGCAAACTTCCCGGGGGGGCTGAACTTAATTAATCTTTTGGCGAACCTTGAGTCTCAGCGCGCTTCTTCAGGTGACAAAATCACAGACTATAATTGGCACCATAGGAAGGCCCTGGTGGCGGTAGGGCGTATAGAGCATATTAAGGCTGTCATTCAGGAGGCAGAGAATAAAATTAATAATTGGGGTGGGCTTTAGAGAATGATAAGCTTTTCTTTAAGCTGGGTTCCGTTTCGTTAGACTATGTCCGATAGTTGGCTGAAGTCTTATAATAATAAAATTATGCTCTTGTGCTAATTGTTGGGGGCGGGCTATTTATCATCAATTAGGGGATAGTTGAGAGGGGCGCAGGTGAGCGATGTTTTATCTTGTAATGATTAAAATAAATCGTCGATACCGACTTGAATAATAATGGAGTTGACCTGAGGCGGGTGACGCTAAATGATTAGCCTTCTCATCGGTTAGGAGGCGTAGATTGGTCGCGTTAGTGTTCAATTAATTTCGGGCGACTTGAGTTTGTGACCATAAGAAATGTCGTAACCGGACTCCAAGTGTTGATTAGCATCGTTGTCGTTAAAATTCGATGATTTGTATTCTGCTTCTTTTCACAATGCATGATTCTCTGCCGGCTCTAATGTGTTCGAGTCGAGGTTTTTGTAGAGTTCGTAAGCCTGAAAGCATTAATGCAGATTTTTTTCGTATAAAAGTGTATGCGTGGGCACTACTTTTCTGTGTGTTATGTGAACGCATTCGTGTGGAGGTCTTGCAGATTTATTAGTGACGGTTACATGTCGCTACGCTTGTTCTGGACTGTACTCGGCTACAGGCGCAGATCGATAAAATAATAATGAGATAAGGTTTATGGATGAAGCTGGTCGTCGGGGAGGCTTTCCCTTCAGTGTATCAGGTGGTATTGCTCCTCTCCCTAAAAGGTATGGCCTGTTTGCGGTGCTGGCGCTTGTGCAGGCCTTGTTGGTGGTGCGTGTTGCCTTGCAAGAGCAGTGGTCGTGGTTGCAGTCTTTTTATACAGTCGCGGTTTCGGTCTTCTCGGTGGTGGTGTTTTTTCTGCTTTGGTATTCGGCGTTATCGCATCTGCGCTATCGCTGGACGGGTGTTGTCACTAAGGCGGTGATTGCGCTATACGCGTTAATGGTGGTTTACCATTGGTTGCGGCTAGAGCCCTTGTCGTTTTTAATAATTTATAAAAATGGTGCGGATATTTTTAGCTGGCAGGCCGTGGGTTACCTGCTGAGCAACGCTACATGGTTGGGTTGGGCGACATTGCTGACGGTAGTTTTGGCATTGGTGTGGTTGTGTCGGCGCTATGAAATGGTTAACACGCCGTTAAAGCATCCGGCTAAAGCGCCGGTTGTCGTGGCGTTGCTATTGCTAAATATTGTGTCGGTTGCTGCATTTTCATCGTCGCGCAATGAGCTGGTGGAGTTTAGTGCGTCGGTTTATCACTATTTTGCTCACGATACTCTGCAGTGGGACTCTGATAACCCATACCCCTATGTAAAACAGTCCGACGGCATCAATGATCAATTTAAGCTTGCCGAGGCGCCCAACGTTTTTGTGGTTATGCTGGAGTCTTTTAGTGCCGAATATATCGATAAAGTAGAGAATGGCCGGCCGGTAACACCCTTTTTTAACGCTTTAAAAAACGAAGGATTTTATCTTAATAATTTTTTTAGTGGCTCGGTAGAAACCAGTAAAGGGCAGTTTGCTACCTTGTGTTCGGTTTACCCTAGTTATCGCTCTAACGTATTTACCAGTTACCCCGACAATAACTTTCGCTGTCTATCGCATATCTTACAAGAGCGCGGTTACCGCACTGTGTTTATGAAGGCGTTTCATAGTCTAGGCTTTGAAAATACCGGTAATTTTGTGCGGGCTAATGGGTTTGAGTTCGCACACGGTATGGATGATAGTTTTGTTGCTCAGGCTGAGCGTGATGAGTATGTGATTGGTTGGGGGGTAAGGGATGACATCTTTTACCAAAAGACGTTTGCCTATCTCGATAAGTTACAAGAGTCGGAAGGTAGCAAGGCGCCGTTTTTTGTCAGTACAATGAGTGTCACCAACCATATGATGTTTGACGATATTCCGCCTGAACATCGTTATATCCATGCCGATCCGCAATCGCACCAAGATAATTACGCTAACTCCATGTATTTAACCGATCAATACCTAAAGGTGTTTTTCGATGAATTGCGCACGCGGGATTATTTGCAAAACAGTGTGGTCGTGGTGTTGGGGGATAATGGCTTTCCGATGGGGCAGCATAATAATTTTCATAACACCAAAACGGCTTACAATGAATTGTTTAAAACGCCTGTGCTGATTTGGTGGCCAGCGAAAGTTGAGCCAGAAATAAAAACGGATACCGCCAGGTCGCAGCTGGACGTGGCTCCCACCATTACCGATTTACTTGCGATCGACACTACCCACCATTTTGTTGGCAGAAGTTTGTTTGACGCGCCCGATGAAAACTATTTTGTACCACTGATACAGCCATTTGATGGGACGTATATTGCCTCGATCCGCTACCCGTATAAGTATGTGAAACATCAGAAAACGGGGGCTGAATTCTTGTTTGATTTAAGCGTAGACCCCACAGAAAAGCATGACTTGTTAGCGAACGACGATGCCCGATTGTTGGGGCTCCCGTTGGGTGCGTTACGGCAGGATATTCAAACGCTAAGACGTAATGAGGTGTTGTTGCAGGAGGACAGAGTTTACCCCGGCAATGATAAAGATAATGTTCGGGTGATACTGGCGGGTAATCGGTTAGGGGAAGGGCAGCCGCTGCTGTACCGGGTGCTGGGCGATGCGGATAATATTGCAGTTGTTGTGACGGTTAGCTCACATATGCCAAAAACAACGCGCCGATTTTTAGCCGCTGAGCGATCATTGGATGAGGAGGTGTCGAGCCTTGATGGAATTCATCTGCAGCCGGGTGTTAATCGGCTTACGTTTGAGGTGTTTGTCGACGGCGTGCACAGCAGTACGATGTCGGAGGATGTGTTGGTGAGTTCGCAGTCGGCAACGCTGCTTGCCGATTTTGGCCTGAAGGGTAAACAGGGATGGGGCACGCTGCATGTTAATCGCAATGTGCGTGGCGGCCCGCTAAGGGTGGCGGGAACGACCTACGGCTTTGGCTTGGGCACGCATGCGGCAAGTGATTATACGATTGCCTTAGACCGTAACTATGAGGCACTTTTTTTTGCTGTGGGAATCGACGACGGTGGCGGTTGCGGTAATGGTGCGACTTTTAGTGTGGAGGCTGATGGCCGGGTGGTTTACCGCAGTAAAAGGCTGAAGCGCGGCGAGCTTGCCTCCGCGTTGGTTAACATCTCCGGCGCTCGTGCTTTGCGCCTGCGGACCCACGATAACGGCAACAGTGCCTGCGATCACACGAATTGGATAAATCCGGTGCTGTATCGGCATTCGCCTGTGGGCCGCTAGCGCGAGAGTTGGGTGCATTGTAGGTTGCGCGTTATCTCATCGCGCAGTGGCGCAAACACGCCGACTTTATCGGCAATATCAGGCCAGCGCTTAACCTGCTCGATAATATCGTCAATAACGGCATTGGCTTGTTGTTGGCTAAAGCGGGTAATCAGCGTCGCGACTTGCAGTAAGTCGTCACGGGTAAAGTGCTCACGCTTACCGTTAAGGCTCATTTGGTGGCTGTTGACCCAAGGCGAGCCAGGTTTGTAACTGTAGGCAATATCGTAACCGGGGGCTAGGCGCCAATTAAAGTCATCGTCGACAAAAAATGCGGTATTTTTTGTGTGGTCATCGTGATTACGGGCGACAACGTTAAACACCATGCGGCGGTAGATTTGCTTTTGCTCGGGCAGCGTTAGGTTTAGCTGGCGCGCGACGGTTAGTAGCTCTTCGTAGCTAAAGTAGCCCGGTTGTTTGTAATCGGCGTGGGCCATCGCGCAAAGCGTTAATACGTGGTATTTCTGATTGTTTTCCCGGTCGAAACGCTTGGTCATAAAATGGCTGCGGCCATTTTCGTGCAATAACTCGCTGTGCGACATATCGATGCCGCAGTTAATTGCCATTTGATAATAAGCGTACTCCATTAAGCCATAGCCTCTGGGGTCGCCAAAGGTTTCTCTGTCCTGGTGGTGCTCTACCACCCCATCAAACTTTAATAGATAGTGCTCAAAGCCCTCAGGGGCCGCAACCTGGCCGGATACAATTTGGCTGCGCGCTTTGTTAATAGCGATAACGGCTTTGGGCCTGGCTCCGCCGGCCGAAGTACCCACCTGTAACAGGTGCATCATGGCTTCGCTATTATCCGGGGTAACGTCTATTTCGTTGCGGGCGCTGAGAACTTGCTGGGCTAAATCGACCAGCTCGGCAAGCTGTAGGTTATTTGCCTGATTATCAAAAGGGTTAATGGCCGTTTGGTACTCTAATGCCCCCATGCCTCGGGTGCCTGTATACAGCAAGCGGTCGATGGCGCCGAACTGAGATTTATCCAGCCCCTGGCGGGCCAGCCAGCTATTAATCAGTGCGTTGCCAAAATCGTCGGGTAACGAGTCGGCAAATGCCGCCGGTAAACCCCGAAACGTATCCGGCGCCAACGTTGGAAACTGGTACACCGCTTTTGTCAGCGGCATGTGCAGCGGAGCAATGGCAAAGCCCTCGGCAAGCCAGGCACGATCGTACTCAAACATGGCATACGGGGAGTCGTCGGTACGCGCTAGGGTGCCGACATCGACACCCATAAATTGTACTTTGCAGGCATTGGCAACCATAGTGGCCTCTTTACTCGCGAGTTTTAAGGCGTTGGCGAGCCGCCAGACGCTCGCTTATGCTGCCCGATGGCTCTTTAACCGCTCCTGCCCCCGGCTGTGTTTGGCGCCATACATCGGTAGGGCGAACCGCTGGTTGCGGCACAAGCTCGTTGAGGTTGTCGAGCAGGTTGAGTTGACGCAGTAGGCTTAATAACACCATAAGGCTGCAGCTACCGCTTTTGAGGTTGCGATAGGTTTTAGGGGTGACGTCGATGTGCGCGGCCATGTCGGCCTGAGTAATCCCCAAAGCTTTGCGTCGCGCCTCAATGCGGGCAAATAGCTGTTCGGCAACGACCTTGTCTGTCATGCTGGCACTGATGGTTTTCATGAGTAGATAAATACCTATAAAGGCCCTTTTAGTCTATTTTTAGGTAAAAAATTACTCTTTTCGATTTTCTGTGATGGGTATTTTTATACTCTTTTTTTGTGTATAAAGCAATTATAGGTAAAAAGCTATCTTTTACCAATTGGTTGCACGGGTAGTGCTGGCCGGGTGGCTCCTGTCGCAGGTTGCGTCATGCGCTTTATCGGCGGTGGCGGATACGACTACGCTAAAGTCGGCAAGTATTGGGGCATTGACTCTAGCCAGGCGCTTGCCGGGTATTACGGCGACATCTATGATGGATAAACAAACGCTTGGTCAACGAATGATAAGGATTGCCTGAATGACGACCCAATGCCGGTGCGACAACACATTAACGAATGGGCTGATTGTGCTACTGGTGGTAGCCCTTGGTGTGTTGACGGGTTGTACATCAGCACCTGATCGAGCGGGCGTTAACGATGAGTTTGCTATCACGCCGCCGTCCGATACTAACCTGGCTCGGTGGATTGCGCAGGTGCGCAGCCGCGGCGATGCAAACGAGGGAGAGTCAGGCGTGCATTTGCTGGGTGCCGGTACCGAGGCCTATGCGGCGCGGCTGGCGCTGATTGAGGCGGCCACCCAAAGTATCGACGTACAGTATTACCTGTTTCACCACGATGCCACCGGCACGATTTTAACCTGGTCTCTCTGGCAGGCGGCGGAGCGCGGTGTGCGCGTGCGTTTACTGCTGGATGATTTGGAAAAGCGCCCGAACGACTTCCCGGTTAACATGCTAAACGCCCACCCGAACATCGAGGTGAGGTTGTACAACCCGTTTTATCGTCGCAGTGCCCGCGCGTTACAAATGATGGGTGAATTTGGCCGGCTTAATCACCGTATGCACAATAAGTCGTTAACCGCCGACAACCTTGCCACAGTGGTTGGCGGGCGCAATGTGGGTGACGAATATTTTGATGCTAATAAGCGGGTCAATTTTGGCGACCTGGATGTGCTCGCCGTCGGCCCCGTGGTGAATGAAGTTTCTGCAGCGTTTGATGATTACTGGAACAGCGATTTGGTGTTTCCCTACGCGCTGCTCAACAGCGACAACCATGTAGCGCAACAAGACAAAGAGCGCGCGGCAGCGTTGGTTGATGAAAGTATTGCGGCGCTAGAGGGTAGCCCTTACTCCACGGCATTGGTTGAGTCTGATATCGCTCAGCACTTAAAAGATGCTGACCTGGCTATGGCTTGGGCGCCTATGACACTGTGGGTTGATAAACCCGACCTAGCCGCCATGAAAGCACGTGAAGGCGGCGGTAGTTTTGTGATTGATCGGTTGCTAACGCTGTTTGGCGATGCCGAAAAAGAGTTGTTTTTGGTGTCCCCCTATTTTGTACCGCGCAAAAAAGGCACCCGGTTATTAACTGATAAAGCGGCTGCCGGGGTGGATGTTACTGTGGTCACTAACGCTTTAGCGGCCACCGATGTAGTGGCCGTGCACAGCGGCTATGCGAAGCGCCGTAAAGATTTACTCGATGCCGGGGTGACAGCTTATGAGGTTAAAGCGTCGCCCGATGTAGACCCAAAAGCCTGGAGTATTTCGTCTAACTCCAGCCTGCACGCAAAAACCTTTATCATAGATCGGCGCTGGGTCTTTGTCGGCTCGTTTAACCTCGACCCGCGTTCGGCCTGGCTCAATACTGAGATGGGGATTCTTATCGACTCGACGGCGCTGGCTGAGGAGATGTTAAGCAAAATGCAGGGAATGATCGATAAAGTCGCGTATCGGGTTGAGTTGCAAGATGGTGAGTTGGCGTGGACGGACACTTTTAACCAGCAGCGGTTTGATACAGAGCCCGGTGCCAGCTGGTGGCGCCGCTTTAGCGCAGGTGTTATGCGTTTTATGCCGGTAGAGTCTCAGCTGTAAGCGGCATTTTGTTGGTAGTCGGCGCGGGATAAGCTGCGCCGACTAAAAGCGGCAATCGATTATTGCAGCTTCTCGGCGCGCTGCCACTCGTTACCCTGTTTGCAAAATGAAAAGTCTCCCCGCGAGTGCGCCCCACTTTTATCGGTTAGCTCAACACTGGTTAAACGGCACTGGTTGCCCTGATCATCGGTGAAGGAGTTAACCGGGGTGAGCGTGGCTTTATGGCCATTGTATTGCCAGTGGCCGGCTTCACGGTCTGAATTGTTGTTTAAGGTTTCGGTGAGAGTACTGTTTAGGCTATTCCAATCTTCACGGCTAAACTCGCTGGCGGCCGTTTGGCTAATGACCCACTTATTGCCTTGCTTGCACACATCGGCGTGATAAAAATCCCGGCGGTCTTCGTCGTTGCGTAAGTCTACAATGGCGTTGCGACACTCCGCTCCATCGTTTAAATAGCTGTATTTTATTTTAACGCGGCCACGTAAGTTAGAGCTGCTTGATTGCCAGTTTATGGTACGAAGATCGGGAGCCTCATTGAGCGCCTCGGCGATACGCTGCTTAAATGATGCGACCTCGTCGCGGCTTAGCTCGCTGGTAACGCTGTGGTTTAAAAACTGGATATTTCCGCCCCAAGCCGTCTGGCTTGCCAGCAGCAGCGTAAATCCGGTAATAAAAAGGCGATGGTTCATAGTCACTCCGGGGCTAATCCTGAGAAAGACGGCGGCACAGGTGGCGCGTGGTTTAAGCGTGCTACACTGGCGCTGCCGAGTATGGGCTTATGATAACGTGAACCTTCGGTTAGCGCAGTAACGCGGCTCAAATAATTCTGGTGAGCAATACCGGTTGCTTGCTTATGGCACACAGTGCTGGGCCTACATTGGCGCCAATGCACACCGGGATCGAGCCGAGCCCAGAAAGCGGCTTTGATTGATTAAAGGTACCCTCTATGGAGTTAACAGTTTCATTTGTGTGGGAGCTGCTGCAGCAGTTACTGATTTGGGGATACCTGTTCCTGGTGGTCGCCTTTTCGGTTAGAGTGATTATGCTTCGCCTACCGGTAGGCGTATCGCTCGCCTGGTTGCTGGTGCTGTTGTTATTGCCCTATGTGGGCGTTGGGCTTTATCTTTTATTTGGCGAACGCTTTTTGGGCGTAAAACGCTCGGCGCGTACCGCACGCTTAAAGCGTGCCTATCTGCACGCACGGCGCAACGGCCCGCACAACCACCCCGAGAGCTGGGCCGATAGTCACCCGGCCAGCCAGGCGCTTGCCCGGCTTGAGTACCATACCTCTGGTATCCCTCCACTGGGAGGTAATCAGGTGGGCTTTTTACAGGGGGCTCAGAATATTATCGATGCCATTGTGGCCGATATCGACCGCGCCGAGTATTTTTGTCACCTAGAGTTTTATATCTGGCAGTCGGGCGGGTTAATTGACCGGGTTGTCGAGGCGTTATTGGYCGCCGCCGCCCGTGGTGTGCAGTGTCGCATTATGCTGGATGCGGTAGGTAGCTCGGTATTCTTCTCATCCAGCGCGCTGCAGCAGTTGCAGGTGCCCAATATTAGCGTTGTTAAGGCCTGCCCCATCCGGTTTATGCCCTGGCAGCTGGCTCGTTACGATTTACGCAATCACCGCAAAACCGTCGTCGTCGACAACCGCGTTGCGTATATGGGCAGTTTTAACTTGGTAGACCCGGCGCATTTTAAAGTGGATGCGGGCGTGGGCCAATGGATCGATATGATGGCCCGCATCGAAGGGCCCACCGTGCCGATTTTTGATGGCGTATTTCGCTGGTACTGGAATGTCGAAACGGATCAGCAGTTGCCACTACTCGATCGGGAGATCGTCTCGCTCGATGAGCCTGCATTGCTGCAAGCGGCACCCTCTGGCCCTGATGTGGCGCAAGAGAGTATTCTAAGCGCGTTGCTGCAGGCGATTTACGCCGCGGGCGAGTCGATCGATATTGTTACGCCCTACTTTGTGCCCGGCGAGGCGTTGGAGCAGGCGCTAAAAATCGCCGCCCGGCGCGGAGTGCGAGTGCGTTTAACTGTGCCTGAAAAAGTCGATTCATTTTTGGTGCGCCATGCGAGCCACTCGTACTTTGCCGGAATGCTGGCCTCGGGTGTCGAGATATACAGTTATCGCGCCGGCTTGCTGCACACTAAAGCCGTGGTGATCGATTCGCAGCTGGCTTTTTTTGGTACCGTGAATCTCGATTTGCGCTCGCTCTGGCTAAACTTTGAAATGACCATGATTATCTACGACCGGCCCACGGCCGCCGAATTGGGCCGCCTGCTGGAGGAGTATCGCGCCGACGCCGAGCTATTAAACTTAAATGTATGGCGTCAGCGTAGCGGAGTGTCGCGCTTTTTTGAGAATATCACTCACCTGTTTAGTCCGTTGATTTAACGACCAAATTGCCTAAATCGGTTAAATAATTCGCGCACTACGTTGCTGCCTAGTAGACAGAAAAGACCAAACAAGCAACGAATGGCCGGCTCGATGTAGGGGGGAAGTTCGTGTGCGTTATAGAGCTCTGGCCCATAGTGAACAAACTGACTCGACTGTATGATCAATGCCGGTACGCTACTTAATAGTAAATACAAGCCCAGCATGAAGCAGCTTGCCCGAATAATATCGACACTTTCTTGGCTCTCGTTACCATGGGCTTTAGGAGGGTGTAATACCTTGCACCAACTTTTTGCACTAAACCATAGTAGCAGGCCTGCCAACGGTGGCAGCAAGGTTGCCGTGCTAATCGCTCGTATCGTGGAGATAGGTATCCCCGCTGAGTCTACTGGGTTCAACGGGGTCGCCATTAAAGCGATCCAGGAAGCAACGTGATCTAAATTTGACGCCACTAAAAACAATCCTAGTAAGCGTACGCCAATAAACGCGATGTTATAATGCACAATGAGTGTACCTTCCCTGATGATTAATTCTTTTTCACAAACTCCGTCAAAATTACAATGCGGGTGCCGTTAACCCGGCCCTCGATGTGGGCCGGGTTGTCGGTGAGGGATATCCCTCTAACCGCCGTGCCGCGCTTAGCGACAAAGCTCGTGCCTTTTACGTTTAAGTCTTTAATGATGGTAACGGTATCGCCGGCGGCGAGAGTTACGCCGTTGCTGTCTTTGTGGACGATGGCGTGCTCATCAGCTTGGTGAATACCGGCCTCGGCCCATTGGCGGATGTCATCTTCCAGGTAGGCCATGTCGAGCTGCTCTTGCGCCCAGCTCTCACTGCGCAGCTCGTGCAACAGCCGGTACGACAACACCTGAGCCGCGGCCGTGGTACTCCAAATGCTGGTGGTTAAACAGCGCAGATGATTGAGGTCGGTCGGGGCCGTTGCTTGCTCGATGCAGATAGGGCACAGAGCTAAACGCTCGTCGTGCCCATCACTGTCGGTCAGCTGATAAGTGTCTAGCTCGGCTTCGGCGCCGCACAGCTCGCAGCGGCCGTCGCTGCGCTGCTTTAAATCGTTATCCAGTGTCATGGGTTAACCTTGGTCAGTAAAGCCGCCTATTATGCCCCAGCGGGCGGTACTTGTCTGCGCAGGTTAGTGGCCGAGCGCGGCCTCCATAGGTTCGCGGCCGTTGACCAGCGGGTAGATGTTGCCGATTGTGCCGGGTGTTTGGAGGCAGTAGGCGGTCGCACTGGCAACGTCCTCTCGGGTAATCATTTGTGCCTCTTTGTCGCTTGGCATGGTTGTGCTAAACAAGCCGGTAGCGGGTTCGTTGGTAAGCCTGCCGGGGCGTAGAATGGTGTAGGGCAGGCCGCTCTGGAGTAGGTGGTCATCCGCCAGCTTTTTACACACCGAGTAATGTTTAATGGCGGCGGGGCCGTTGTCTGGGTCTTCAGCGCCGCGCGAGCTAATCATTACAAACTGTTTAACCGGGTGTTGCTTTGCGTAATTCACCGCGCGCATCGCGCCCCACATATCCACTAAAATGGTTTTGTCTGCCCCCGTGCTGGCGCCCGATCCGGCGGTAAAGACAATTTTATCGCAGCTCTTAAAAGCACCGCTAAAGTCTTGCTCTAAATCGGCAATCACCACCTCGGCGCCAAGTTTGGCAAGGTGCGGCGCCGGCGCCCTAACCATAGCGCGGGGCCGCTCGCCACGTGCGCACAGTTGTTTGATTAGCGTTTGTCCGATCTGGCCATTGGCACCGATTATCAATGTCGTCATGGAGACTCCTTGGTGGGGGATATCATCATTTACTGGTATGGTAACGCGCTGTGCTGGCGGGTGCGAGTTGCACAAACCGAGCTTTATTTATGACGAACACGACAGAGGTGATGTATGTCTAACACAGTGGTAATTACCGGTGCTAATCGCGGTATTGGTTTGTCGTTTACGCAGCAGTATTTAGCGCGTGGCTATACCGTGTATGCAGCGTGTCGCAGCGCATCGGCAGAACTAACGGCCAGTGGCGCCAAGGTGATTGACGGTGTAGATGTGGGCAGCGATGCCGGTATTCAAAAACTAGACGAGGCGCTGCAGGGCGTCACCATTGATTTACTGATTAATAACGCCGGCATTTTGCGCGACGAGAGCTTGGGGGATTTAAACCTCGATACGATACGCGACCAATTTGAAACCAACGCGCTGGCCCCGCTGCGCGTGACCGAGCGGTTGGCCGACCGTTTAAGCGCCAAGGCCAAGGTGGCTTTGATTACCAGCCGTATGGGCTCGATCGCCGACAACACCAGCGGTGGCCGCTACGGTTACCGTATGTCTAAGGCGGCTTTAAACGCTGCAGGTATGTCGCTCGCCTGCGATTTAAAATCGCGCGGTGTCGCGGTGGCGATTTTACACCCGGGCCTGGTGGGTACCGAAATGATTGGCGGCTATGGTGATATCACCCCCGACGAGGCAGCCGAGCGCCTGATGGCCCGTATCGATGAATTAAATCTGGGTAACAGCGGCACCTTTTGGCACTCCAATGGGCAGCAGTTGCCTTGGTAAGTGCTACGCCTGAGTGTGCCATAGGGCTGGGCGATCCTGACTATCGCCTGGCCTTTTGTGTGGCCAACCGCCCAGCGTTGGATCACTACCCAACGCTGGATTGTATGATGCCGCTGGCGCCCGGCGAGCTGTCACACATTGTGGCCAACTCCAGTAATCACTGGCGCAAGCTGTTTAGTGTGTACGCTAAGTTTATGTACCAGCTGGGCGTGCAGCCCGGCTGGCCCGAGCGCTGGCAAGATTATCGCGATAAGCATTTGCTGCAAGCGGGCAGTGGGGTGGCGTTGCTGTTTAGCGAGCCGGACACACAGCGCAACGCAGTGCACATTGTGGCGGGCAAAACCTACGCGGCCGAGCTTGGTCTTAAGGGGTTAACCTGGCTCGATCACCACTTTGCCGTTAACCCAGAGCATCGGCTACTGGTGTCGCCCTATCTGGATTACCGGCAGTTATCCAATGAGAGAATTGCCATGCTGTCTGCTCTTATACGTCGGTACCAGCTGCTAAGCCGCGGCGACTAAGCGACGGTGTTGTCGGCGAGGTGTTCGCTCGTCACGGGTTGCTGGCAGGAGTTTTGGCGGGGCTTAAAAGCGATGCTAGTCTTATGTCTTTGGCTTCTTGGGCGTAGATGGATTCTACTGTTTTGCGCGCAGCCTTGCCTACGCTATTGCGCAGTCCCGGGTCCTCGGAGAGCCGTCTCAGTATCGCAAGAGCTTGCTCGGTGGTGTCGAATAAAAAGCCATTCTCGCCGGATTGGATCCACTCGGCGTAGCCTCCGTGACGGTGGCATACGACCGGCAAGCCACAGGCCATGGCCTCAAAGATAACGCGGCCGAAGGTCTCTGTGTGCTCCCCGCTTCGGTAATAAAAAATATCGAGCGCTTGCAAAAAGTTTAGCGCGTCCAGCTCGCCCTCCTGGTATAGCGTGGCACCGGTTTCGGCAAGCGCCGGCTCCAGGCATGAGGCTCCTTGAAGCTTCACCTGATGCCCGCCCTGTAAGAGCGACTTGTAGACTTCTATGTCAGCCAAGTTATGCTTTTGGTCTATGTCGCGACTCATCCGGCCAATGGTAACCGGGCCGCTGTCTGGTTTTTCTGTTCCCGGGGTGAATTTGTTTATATCTATTGGCGAAGGGTGAATCTTCCCGCAAAGGTTTAAAGCATCGCGCTGAAAGCGAGAGATAAAAATAAGCTCAGGCGCAGGCCAGTTAAGCAGTGGGCGCCGCTTTTGAATGAGCTGGGAGTGTTTTGGGTGAAAGGTATTGTAAAAATAAATCAGTCTTTGTGGCTTGGGCAGCAAATAGGCCCACCACTTTCCGCACCAGTGAGCGCCAACGAAAATGTAGATGCCACCTTTAGGGGCTTTTGCTCGCAGAGGGTTGATGAGAGTAATACCGTGTTGTTGCTGTAGGGTTGCGTCTATTCGCGACGAGGTGCCCCACAGCGTTACATCGTAGGCTTTGCTCAAATCACGATACAGCTCTAATGCTTCGTTCTCGCTTCCGCCAAACCGGTTTTGAAAGTTGTTAAAAATGTGAATAGGTGGTTGCTTAGTGGTCACCAAATAAAATCCCCGGTTTTAGGTTGTGCGGTATCGTGGCGGGTTTGGCCATAGGGGCTACTTTTTCATAGCCTCGGTCGCGGTTAAGTCGCGCACCAGGGCGCGCAGGGTGGTCGAGTGAAACTCTCGCCGGTACAACACGCCCACCACAACACCTACCGCCACAATAAAAAACCAGGTGTTAAAAAACCACGGCAAGATAGCCAGTGAAAAGTAATAGGCGCGTAGCCCGTAGTTGTAGCTATGGCCGGCTTGGTCGATGATTTTAGCGGTGCTGATGGCGTAGCGCCGGCGTTCGGCCTCGCCAATATCGGCATCGTGGGCCGGGGCGGCGCCTAGCAAAATCGAGCAAAAGCCGTACTGACGCATGGCCCAGGTGAGGGTAAAAAAGGCGTACACGTAAATCATTAACAGCAGCACAATTTTAAGTTGTAACTGCCGTGGCGACATCGACTCGTTGGCAAAGGGCAGCGCGGTGATGGTGATATAGACCTTGTCGATAGAGGCCATGATGGTCACAAAACCGGCGATAATCAGAATTGAGGTGGATGCCAAAAACGATACGTTGCGCTCCAGGCTCGCGATTAAGGCGGTATCGGCAATGCGGTTTTCCCGGCTGAGCATTTCGATCATCCAGTTTTTACGATACACGTGCAGGACCGATGCCAGACAGTGATCCGTGCGAGCGCGTTTACGGGCAAACCGTGCGTAACCAACCCAACAGATAAACAGCCAAACCGCGGCGCCAATGTTTAGATAATCGTGAGGGGTCAAGTAACGCTCCTTATCGTGTTACAAGTAAACAAGCCGATAGTATCATCTTACTACAAGCCCGGCGTTGTTTTGGCGACGGATTAAAATTTGCCGCCACAATCGGGAGTGCATCCGTACGGGGTGCTCGTTACTATGCGTAAAAACCCACGGGGCGTAAAACCCACACAGGTAAGCTACGTAATGACTAGCACCAATCCCATTATTGAACGAGAACCCGATACCGAGCGATGGCGTTTAGTGCTGGCGCGCGATGCTCGGGCCGATGGTCAGTTTGTCTATGCTGTGCAGACTACCGGCGTATATTGTCGGCCAAGTTGCCCTGCGAGACGCCCTAAACGAGCCAATGTGAGTTTTTACATAAACGCTTACAGTGCAGAGCTGGCCGGCTATCGGCCTTGCAAGCGCTGCTGCCCGGCGGCGGCCATAACCCGCGACGACCAAGCTGTGATCTCGGTATGCCAAGCGCTGCAGCGCGCTCTTGAGCGTTTGCAGCGGTTGCCGAGCGCCGCCCAGTTGGCGGCTGATGTTGGCTTAAGCGCCTCGCGACTACAGCGTTTATTTACCGCGGCACTTGGCATCACCATTAACCAATACGCGCAGGCACTGCGCAGCCGGCAGGTGCAACAGGCGCTGGCGGCCGGTAGCGCCATAACGGATGCAATATTGGCGGCCGGCTATAGTTCCACCGGGCACTTTTACCAAAAAGCTACCAGCGAGCTGGGAATGCCGGCTCGTCGCTACCAGCGGCAGGGGCAAACAATGACGATTGAATACGCCACCGCCCAGACTACCTTGGGGCAGTTGCTGGTAGCGCGCAGCGAGGTAGGAGTCTGTGCGATTGCCCTGGGTGATAACCCGCAGTCACTGGCGGCTGAGTTAAAGCAGCAATTTGCCAACGCCCACCGGGTGGAGCCCTCGGGCGAGTTTGAGCAGTTGTTGCAGCAGGTGATTGCATTGGTAGAGCAGCCGGGTGGGCGCTCGGTAACCTTGCCGTTGGATATACGTGGCACGGCTTTTCAGCGCCGTGTGTGGCAGGCTCTGCAGCAAATTACGCCCGGTCAAACCATTCACTACAGTGAGCTGGCACAGAGAATCGGCGCGCCCAACTCGGCTCGCGCCGTGGCCAACGCCTGTGGCGCCAATAAGCTCGCCATTGCGATACCGTGTCATCGTGTGGTGCGTCAGGATGGCAGCTTATCTGGTTATCGGTGGGGGGTAGAGCGTAAGCGCGAGCTGCTTAAGCGTGAGGCCTACCTCGATCTCGATTAATCGGCGGCTTATTGCGCTTTTATTGCCTCTAAAGGTGGCAAATTTCATATCTTTACTGCGGCTATTTCTTTACCTGCTTTCTGATAATAAGTATCATTTAGCGGGTCAAGTCTTACTAATGGAAATTTTTATGAAAGTTTTATTGCGAAACTGTCACAAAGCGCTGCTGACGGCCTCTTTAATGTTGGCTGCGGTGCAGGCGTCTGCCAATGGTGCCATTGGCGAGCATGTAAATCACCTGCAAGACAATCTGGGTGAGTACACCGAAGAGGTGAACTGGGTGATCGGTAAAATCGATACCATGGTGGATACCTACGAGGCCAAAGGCGCTAAAGCGGCCGAGTCGGCTCAGGTGATCGAAATTTGGGAGGCGGTAGACTTTCACGCCGCCATCGAAACTAACTACGTGCCTGTGTATGCCAGTATTTGGCAGGGTTTGTATGGCGTAAAAGAAGCCATTGATGCCGAAAAGCCGGTGGAGGATGTGTGGGCCGAGCAGGAGAAGCTGGAGCAATCGTTGTGGCAGGCGCTGGGTGCGGTTAAACTGGCGGCCCAGTATCAGCAGCGCGGTTTGTTGGATGAGATCAAAACCACCGCAGGCCCTACCACGCCGATCGCGACCCTGGATGAAGTAAAGCAGCGCCTGGATCGTGTGGTGGCAAAGTACGCCGAGCAGTTGTCTGAAGAGGCCACGAGTATTGTGCACGATACCTACCTGAACTTGTTTGAAGGGGTAGAGGGTGCGCTGATCGAACAGGACGCCAAGCTGGTCGAAGAGCTAGAGAAAGACTTTAACGTCACTCTGCCCAAAGCCATTTCGGGTAAGGGCAGTGTCGACGACGTGCGCGGTGTGGTGAGCGATATGCAAGCCAAGCTAGATCGCGCTAAAGAGCTGCTGAAAAAAGCCGAATCCGAGCGTAAGGACGTTTTTTAAGTGCAACGCAGAACTTTTATACAGGCCCTGGCGGGTGCCAGTTTGCTCGGCAGCCTGCCGCTGGCTGCGAGCCGTGCGCTGGCGGCAACCGCCGGTGCCCTGTCCGTCGATGACTTGCCGCCCTTAAAAGGGGAGCTAACCCTGTACCTTGGACGCGGCGAAGGCGGCTTGTATGAAAATGTCCTGCAGGCGATTCAAAAGCGCAACCCCGACTTTACCCTGAATATTCGCCGCGGCGTTACGGCGGCTTTGGCTAACACCATTGTGGCCGAGGCCAAAGCCGGCGTGCGTCGCGCAGATGTGTTTTGGGCGGTGGATTCCGGCGCGATCGGCCTGGTGAATGACGCGGGCCTCGCCCGTAAGCTGCCCGCCGATTTAACCGGTCAGTTAAAAGAGGGCTTTCGCTACGATAACTGGTCGCCGGTGACCGGTCGCATCCGCACACTGCCATACAACACCGGTAAGCTCAGTGCCGATCAAATCCCCGACAGTGTGATGGCGCTGCCCGATAGTGGGCTGTCCATTGGCTGGGCGCCCGCGTACGCCTCTTTCCAGTCGTTTGTCACCGCCATGCGTTTGCTGGAGGGCGAAAAGGCCACGGGTGAGTGGCTTAAGGCCATGAACAAGCGCGGTAAAAACTACGCCGGCGAGCTGGGTGTGGTGATGGCCGTTGAGCGCGGTGAGGTCGATGTGGGCTTTGCCAATCATTACTATACCCTGCGCTTAAAGGCCGGCAAGCCGGACGCAAAAGTCGATTTGGCGTTTACGAAAAACGATGCTGGCTGCCTGGTTAATGCCTCCGGTATTTTGGCGTTAAGCGAGGGCGAGCTGCCGGTTAACTTTATCCGCTACTTGCTTACCCGTGAGGTGCAATCGTATCTGGCGAGCGAGGCCTATGAGATACCGCTGGTAGGCGGCGTGGCGCCCCCGGAGGGCTTGCCTTCTCTGGCCACTATTTCTCCACCGAAAATGGACTTAACCCGTCTGGCCGACTTGCGCCCTACGCTCGACTTAATGCGCAGCGTCGGGGTGCTATGACCCGACTGCCCGGTTCGTACCCACTGGCGCTGTTGATTGCGCTATTTGCGCTGGTGCCGGTGGGGGTGCTGGTGTCGCTAGCAAGCGACACGGCCCAGCTGTTTGATACCCACAACCTAAAAGTACTGGGCAACACGTTGGCGTTAATGGGGCTGACGGTACTGGGTTCGGTACTGATTGGCGTGCCATTGGCGCTGCTTACCGCGTACGTTTATTTGCCCTGGCGCCGTCTCTGGCTCATTTTATTCGCCGCCCCGTTGGCCATGCCTAGCTACATTGGTGCCTTTACCCTGTACGCGGCCTTTGGCCCCGGGGGGGAAATCAATACTCTAACCGGTATTCCTACTCCGGCGTTTTACGGCTTGCCCGGCGCGGCGCTGGTGATGACGTTATACACCTACCCCTTTGTGCTGCTCACCACGCGCGCCTCGTTACTGAGCCTGGATGCCAGCCTGGTAAATGCCGCCCGCACCCTGGGCATGTCGCTGGGAATGAGCCTGTGGAAGGTGGTGCTGCCGCGGGTGTTTAACGGCATTGCAGCGGGTGCTTTGTTGGCCGCGCTTTATACGCTGTCAGATTTTGGTACGCCGGCCATTATGCGCCTGGATACATTTACCCGGGTAATCTATGTCGAGTACAACGCCTTTGGCCTGAGTCAGGCGGCTATGCTGTCGCTGCAGCTATTGGTGATTGTCGGGCTGGTGCTGTTTCTGGAGTCACGGGTTAAGGCCACTCGCGAGCGCCCCGGGCGCCGTTTAACGCTTTGGCCTTCGCGTTGGCAGGTGAATGCGCTGTTGGCGGCCGCGTTGCCCGTGCCTTTACTGTCGATTGTTTTGCCCTTAGGTATTTTTGGCCTCTGGCTGGTGCGTGAGGGGGCCGGTGGCTTTGAGCTTAGCTATGCCTGGAACTCCACCTACGCATCGCTCTTGGCTGCGTTAGTGGCTGTGGTACTGGCGGTGCCGGTGGCGCACGCCGCCGTGAGTGGTAAAGCGGGCCGCTTGATGGAGCGGGTTACCTATTTTGGCTTTGGCGTGCCCGGCATTGTCATGGGCACCGCGTTGGTTTATGTCGGGCTCAAGCTGCCATTTTTGTATCAAACACTGGGCCTGTTGGTACTTGCTTATGTGCTGCGTTTTTTGCCTTTGGCGGTGGGCTCGGTGCGCTCGTCGGCCGAAAGCCTGGACCCAAGCTTGGTAAAAGCCGCGCGTTTGTTGGGCGCTAGCCCCAAAGAGGCCTTTACCCGTATTACCTTGCCGCTTACCTTGCGCGGTATGATCGCCGGCGCAGCCCTGGTGTTTTTAGAGGCCATGCGCGAGCTGCCCGCCACCTTACTGTTGGGCCCAACGGGCTTTGAAACCCTCGCTACTTACTTGTGGCGGGTGTATGAGGCGGGTTATTTTGGCCGCGCCGCCGTGCCCGGCTTATTGTTGGTGTTAATGTCGGGGCTGGGGCTTGCCTTGATGCTCACGGGCGAGCGTCGCGGCGAATTTGATGTAACAGAGGATTCCAACCGCTAATGCTTAGCGTGAATAATTTATCGGTCGATTACGGCTCTACCCGCGTGGTGGATAAGCTCAACCTGGCGTTAGCCGATTCCGAAATCCTAATGCTGGTGGGCCCCACGGGTTGTGGTAAAACCACTATTTTGCAAGCGTTGGCCGGCTTGATCCCCATTACCGAAGGCGAAATCACTCTGGGTGCCTGGAGCGCCAGCGCCAAAAATCAGGTCCCGCCAGAGAAGCGCAATGTGGGTATGGTGTTTCAGGACTTTGCGCTCTTCCCGCATTTAACCGTGCAGCAAAATGTTTGTTTTCGATTAAAAGATCCGGCCTTGGCCGATCACTGGATCGATCTGCTGGGGTTAAGCAGCCTGCGTGATGCCAAGCCCAACAGACTTTCTGGTGGGCAAAAGCAGCGGGTAGCGCTGGCGCGTACTCTGGCTCATGAGCCGGTGTTTATTCTGCTGGACGAGCCCTTATCTAACCTCGATGCGGCCCTTAAAGATAATTTGCGCTGGGAAATCCGCAGCGCCTTAAAAACCGCAGGCGTGCCTGCCATTTGGGTGACACACGATCAAGAAGAGGCGTTGTCGGTGGGTGACCGGGTCGGCATTTTAAACGGCGGAAAACTGGAACAATTGGACACTCCGGAGACCTGCTTTTGTGAGCCATTAAGCCGCTTTGTGGCGCGCTTTTTAGGTGAGGCCAGTTTTATCCCCGGCCGCTTAGAGCAAGGTAAAGTGGTAACCGCTATTGGCGATGCACCGGGTACGCCGGTCGATGGCGCCAGCGGCGAGGTTGACCTTCTGCTAAGGCCGGACGATGTGGCACTGACGCCGGTGCTAGAGGGCGGTAATGGCGAAATTAGCTGGGTGCGCTACGAAGGCGGTGCCCGGCTTTTTGCCGTAAACTTAGACGATGGTACTCAAGTTAAGGTACGCGTCAGCCACGAGGTGCGCGCCGAACCCGGTAGCCGGGTACAGTTAAGCGTTATTACCACCCACCCATTGGCCGTCTTTAACCGGAAGTAACATTGCTTCCTAATCCTTAAAGGAGAAGTTTATGAACGCGGTAAAACAAGTGTTTTCAATTGGTTTTCTGGCACTGATAGGCTCAGCGGTTCAGGCCGAGGAGTGCTCGATTACCATCGACAGTACAGACCAAATGCGTTTTGATACAGACGCTATGACCATTCCATCCTCCTGCGAAGAGTACACCGTTAACCTGACGCACTCCGGCAACATGGCTAAAAATGTCATGGGTCACAACTGGGTGCTGTCAAAAACATCCGATCTGCAAGGCGTCGCGATGGACGGCATGAGCGCAGGCCTGGACAACGACTACATCAAGCCCGGTGACGAGCGAGTGATTGCCCACACCAAAATTATCGGTGCGGGTGAGACCACCTCAGTCACCTTCGACCCATCTGTGCTTGAGGTGGGCGGTGATTACAGCTTCTTCTGTTCTTTCGCCGGCCACTATGCCTTGATGAAGGGCACCGTTACTGTGGAATAATTCGGTACATTGCTATCGTTAGCGCAAAGCCCCGGCCATTTGGTTGGGGCTTTTTTGTGGATTAATGCTTAACACCTGGTTGGGTTGATACAAGGTAAATGCACACAAGCTTAACGCGAGGGCCGGGAGGCTCAGTGGGCGCCAGGCAGTGATCAAGGACGATAGCCCATGACGGCGCGTAAGGCTGGCCTCTGAGTAATAAAAAAGGCCGAACCTGAGAATTCAGCCTTTTTGGATATGGTGCCAAGGGGAGGGTGAGGTAAGCGTTTACAAGGCGCTGTTTTGTGTGCGGCCAAGCGCGTGCCAGCTATGCTGGTTCGCTGCGGTTAGGGCACATACAAAAAAGCCCCGATCAAAGATCGAGGCTTTTAATGTATGGTGCCCAGGAGAGGACTTGAACCTCCACGGCCGTGAGGCCACTAGCACCTGAAGCTAGCGTGTCTACCAATTTCACCACCTGGGCAGATGGTTAGCGGTGTTTTAAGCCCGATTGGTTTCGCGCTGTGAGCGGTCTTGCCGACACGCTACGCGTGGTCACTTACTGCGTCCTGCTTTTCGTGACACTCGTACATCCTGTACATCGTCTACCAATTTCACCACCTGGGCAGTGCTTTTGAAGCGGGTCAAAAGCTAAGGAGGCGCACTATACGGTTCGCCTAAATGCTTGTCAATGTTTGATCTGAGAAAAATGTAAAAAAATAGTGTAATTCTCCAAGTTGATGATTTCGTGAGCATTTTTCTTGGTTATTGGTCGGGATTGCAGGTAATGACGTATTATAATACAATTATCTCAATGCGATACTTTGCTCAATAAATACAATAGACAGAAGAGGCAGATATGAATAAGAAATTAATAGGCCTGGCGTTCGCGTCTTTGCTGGGTGCTTCTCAAGTGGCCTCGGCGTTAACCGTGGGCTTTTCTCAGGTGGGCTCGGAGAGCGGATGGCGTACTACCTTCTCGGAGTCGGTAAAAGCTGAGGCGGAAAAACGCGGTATCGATCTGAAGTTCTCCGATGCTCAACAAAAGCAGGAAAACCAAATCAAAGCAGTGCGCAGCTTTATTGCTCAGGGCGTCGATGCCATTGTGATCGCCCCTGTGGTGGAAACCGGTTGGCGTCCCGTGTTGATGGAGGCGCGTCGCGCGCGTATCCCGGTGGTTATCGTCGACCGTAACGTAGCGGTTGAAGATGGCCGTTTGTACGTTACCCGCATAGCCCCGGACTTTACCGACGAGGGCCGCAAGGCGGCCAACTGGTTAATGGGTGCCACCGACGGTGACTGCGATATCGTGGAGCTGCAGGGGACTGTGGGTTCAAGCGCGGCGATCGGCCGTATGGAAGGCTTTAATGAGGTGATTGGCGAGCACCCGGAAGCCAAAATCATTCGCTCGCAAACCGCCGAGTTTACCCGTGCCAAAGGCAAAGAGGTGATGGAGAGTATTCTTAAAGCTGAGGGTGGTGGCAAGCAGGTCTGCGCGTTGTGGTCGCACAATGACGAGATGGCTCTGGGCGCGATTCAGGCTATCAAAGAGGCGGGCCTAAAACCTGGGGAAGATATTCTGGTGGTGTCGGTTGACGCCGTTGATGATATGTTCCCGGCGCTGGCGGCCGGCGAGGTTAATGCCACTATCGAGATGAGTCCTCATATGGGTGGCCCGGCGTTTGATGTGATTGAATCTTACCTGGATGGAAAACGGGATTTTGAAAAATGGATGGTGATGGACGGCCGCATTTTTACTCAAGAAAACTACCAGGCCGAGTACGAAGTACGTAAATCTAATTAATAAAAAACAGCACCGGCGCCTCCACGGCGCCGGTTTCGCGGATGATTCTATGACTACTGATAATACCCTTCTGGCGCTGCGGGGCGTGGACAAAGTCTTCCCCGGTGTTAAGGCGCTGAATGGGGTGGATTTTACCCTGCGCAAAGGCGAGATTCACGCGCTTTTGGGTGAGAACGGCGCGGGGAAATCCACCCTGATTAAAGTCATGACTGGTGTCTATCGCCGTGACGGTGGCCAAATTGTTCTGGCCGACGACGAGATCTCACCCGCTAATACGGGCGAGGCGCAAAACCTGGGCATCAGCACGGTTTACCAAGAGGTAAATTTGCTGCCTAACCTGAGTGTCGCGCAAAACCTGTATCTGGGGCGCGAGCCTATGCGCTTTGGCTTAATTCACTGGCGCAAAATGAACCGCGATGCCCGCGAACTGTTGGCCGGGTACGACCTGGATATCGATGTTACAGCCCCGTTAACCACTTACTCGGTAGCGATTCAGCAACTTATTGCGATTGCCCGGGGCGTGGCGATGTCAGCCAAAGTGCTGATTCTGGATGAGCCCACGGCGAGCCTGGATGCCGATGAAGTGGCCTCGCTGTTTAATATTATGCGCGAGCTGCGCGATAAAGGCATCGGTATTGTTTTTGTGACGCACTTTCTCGATCAGGTGTACGCCGTGTGCGACCGGATTACGATTTTGCGTAACGGCACTTTGGTGGGCGAGTACGATGCCGCCACCTTGACTCAACAGCAGTTGGTTAGCCATATGCTGGGTAAAGAGTTAGAGAAAGCCGTGCACGAAAAAGTTGATCACGCCGAAGAGCAAAACCGCGAAAAGTTGTTGGAGGTTCACTCGGCCTCAAGCGATGTTCTACAACCGCTGAACGTTTCGGTCTGCGCCGGCCAGGTGGTTGGCTTGGCGGGTTTGCTGGGTTCTGGGCGAACCGAGCTGTGTCGCTTGGTGTTTGGCCTGGACGCGGTCAAAGAGGGTGAGGTGAAATTGTCGGGTAACCCGATCAAGTTTACCAATACCCGGCAGGCCGTTTTGGCCGGTATGGGGTTGTGCCCGGAAGACCGTAAACGCGATGGCATTTTTGGCCCCATGTCGATTCGTGAAAACATGATTATGGCGCTGCAAAACAAGCGTGGCTGGTGGCGTTATATTCCCATGAAAAAGCAACGCGAGTTGGCCGAGCACTACGTTAAAGCGTTAAGAATTGCCACCAGCGATATCGAAAAGCCAATTAACCAATTGAGCGGCGGCAACCAACAAAAAGTGATTCTGGCGCGCTGGTTGGCGTCCGAGCCACACTTGTTATTGCTCGATGAGCCTACCCGGGGTATTGATGTCGGCGCTCACGCCGAGATTATTCAGCTGATTCGCAAGTTGTGTGAAGACGGGTTGGGTTTGTTGGTGGCCAGCTCGGAGCTCGAAGAGCTGGTTGAATTTGCCGATAAGGTTGTGGTGATGCGCGATCGGCGCAAGGTGGCTGAGGTGAGCGGTAGCGACATCTCTCAGCAAAACATTATGCAGGCCATCGCGGGCCAATAAGTTAGGTTTTCTCATGGGTTATAAAGATTTATCGCCGCTGGTGCGGCGCAGCATATGGCCGTTACTGGGCCTTGCAGTACTGCTGTTGGCAAACGTGCTTATCGCACCAGAGTTTTTCAGCGTCGAGATCAAAGACGGTCGCCTTTACGGCAGCTTAATTGATGTGATGAATCGCGCCGCGCCTGTGGCTTTGCTGGCAATCGGTATGACTCTGGTGATTGCCACCGGTGGCATTGATTTGTCGGTCGGCTCGGTGATGGCTATTGCCGGTGCGGTGAGTGCGGGCTTGATTGTCAGTGGCGTGGATAATATTGCCCTGGTTGTCGGTGGTGGCCTGCTCGCCGGCGTTGCGGCCGGTTTCGTCAACGGCTTTTTGGTGGGGTACTTTGGCATTCAGCCTATCGTCGCCACTTTGATTCTTATGGTGGCAGGCAGGGGTATTGCGCAGCTGATTAACTCGGGACAAATTGTGACCTTCCACCACGATGCGTTTGAGTTTCTCGGTGTTGGCTATTTCTTCGGTTTACCTTTTCCCATTGTTTTGGTGGTTATTGCTTTTGTGTTAGTGCAGCTGTTAATGCGCCGCACGGCGTTAGGTATGTTTGTGGAGGGTGTGGGTGCCAACGCTAGCGCCAGTCACCACATTGGCATCAATGACAAGTTAATTAAATTGATGGTCTATTGCGTCTCGGGCCTGTGTGCCGCGTTGGCGGGCATGATTGCGGCGGCCGACATCGGTGGCAGTGACGCCAACAACGCCGGTCTGTGGTTAGAGTTGGATGCAATTTTGGCGGTGGTGATTGGCGGTGCGTCGTTAATGGGTGGGCGCTTTTCGGTATTTTTGTCGATTATCGGTGCGCTGATTATCCAAACGCTGACCATTACTATTATTTTAAGTGGTGTACCGCCTAAGTTTAACTTGCTGATCAAGGCGGCCGCGATTGTTATTATCCTGTTGTTGCAGTCCCCTGAGTTTCATCGTCAAGTGGCGCGCCTGAAAAAAAAGCGGGGGCCTAAGCATGCTTCATAAAAAGTTTTTGCCTCTGTACGTTACCAGTTTATTGTTTGCGCTGCTGTTTTTAGCGGGCTCTATTCAGTTTGAAAACTTCGGTACGCTGCGCGTATTTATGAACCTATTTACCGATAACGCGTTTTTGATAATCGTCGCCATCGGTATGACCTTTGTTATCTTGTCCGGCGGTATTGATTTGTCGGTAGGCTCAACCATTGCGTTAAGTGGCGTTATTATCGGTGTGTTGCTGGAGGCCGGCTGGCACCCGTTACCGGCCTTTGCGGTTGTACTGGTGTTAGGCACGCTGTTTGGTGCGGTGATGGGGGCTATTATTCACTACTATCAGTTGCAGCCCTTTATCGTTACCTTGGCGGGGATGTTTTTTGCGCGTGGCTTAAGTTCGGTGATCAGTGAAGAGTCCATTCCCATCATGCACGAGTTTTACGACGATGTGGCTATGTTTGGCTTTGAGTTGCCCGGTGGTGCCTGGTTGGGAAGCTCGACCATTATTGCCTTAACGGTGCTCGTGCTGGCGGTGATGCTGGCTAACTTTACCCGTTTTGGTGGCCGGGTGTATGGCCTTGGTGGCGATACCCATTCGGCGGCGCTGATGGGTGTGCCTATTGCCCGTACCACCATTGCGGTATACGCCTTAAGCTCATTCTTGGCCGCTCTGGCAGGTATTGTGTTTAGCTTTTATACCTTTTCGGGTTATTCACTGGCCGCCGTTGGTGTCGAGCTGGATGCCATTGCCGCGGTGGTGATTGGCGGCACTTTGCTGACCGGCGGTTACGGCTATGTGGTGGGCACGTTGTTTGGTGTGCTGATCATGGGCGTGGTGCAAACTTATATCTCGTTTGATGGCACCTTAAGCAGTTGGTGGACCAAAATTGTGATTGGTTTGTTGTTGTTTATTTTTATCGCTATGCAGCGCTTCTTGGTGCGCCGTTAACTCGGTGCATGCTCTGTGGCGGCTGTTATCTAAGCAAGTATTAAATAGCGAACACCAAAGGCGCCACCCGGCGCCTTTGGTGCATCTGGTGTATTGATTTACCAGTGATCAGCGCCGTGCAGCATCAGTAGCTCCTGCTTGTTTTCGCGCTTTAAGGTGATGTTGATCAGCAGGGTTCGGTTGGCCACAAACAGTGTTTTAATTGTTTCGTGGTTTAACTCCAAATGACCAATATCTTTATCCTGAAAGCTCCAGTAGCCGGCCAGGGTTTTCTCGTGATGTAAATCTGGAATAGCCGATAAGCTAATGCGCAGGTTCTCGCCCTTCTCGTCAATCAGTGTGTGCAATAGAGTGCAGTTAATCATAAAGCTTCGGTAGGACGGGTTATCTTTGTAGGCGTGCACCTTGGCGATGGCCTTAGCGTTAAGTTCACGGGTTTTTTTGTTAAGTACACCACGCTGGCTTTTTTGGTAAAACTCGATAACGTAATCGCACACTTCGTTGCCCTGATCATCCCGCACCCGAAACACCGTGTTTTGATAGCCATGTTTGTAATCGTCGCGGCGTTTCGCGTAGCTTTGCATTAATGCCTTGGTGCGCGCTCTGCATTGATCAACCCAGCTCTGGTAATCGTTGCCGTTGCTAATGGCCAGAGCTTGGGCGATTGCATCGATAAGCTCGGCATTGCCTTTGTGGTGGAAGTCTTTAAGTGCGATCGAGCTGTGGTCGTGCTTGTCCAGCGCTAAAAAAGCACATTCGCGCTCAGGCGTTTGGCTGGAATGCAATGTGGGCTTTTGTGGGTCGCTGGCAAAGTCTGCCTCGATTTTTGCGCAGTTTAAATTGGCCGCTGCGAGATAAATAGTGCCATCGGAGCCGCGCTCGTTGGCAATTGAGCTAATGCCGTCGTAGCCGCTGTTGCCAATAATAACGGTGGTGCGCACCCGGGTGGGGGTAAAAACGCTTTGCCCGAGCAAGTCGGCCTCGGCCAGTTGCCAGCTAAAAGGGCTGGCTACCTCCAGAGCTTTTAGTATGTGCTCGCCGGTTTCAAGGGGTTTGTCAGAGCCAAACCCTTTCAGTACCCGGCCGTAAAAGGCGCGCCCTTTGTGCGCCAGAGGCGAGCCAAAATTAGCAGGCGCCAACATAACTAGGTTGTTAACAGGCGATGCGAGCCCAGCGGCTGTGTAGTGTTGGGCCATCCAGTAGCGCAATATCAGGCCGCCGGTGGAGTGGACGATAACGTCCACTGACTTTGGCTTGTCGGGCAGCTGGCTGGCCGCCCAGGCGCGAGTGAGTGCTGCGCCCAAATCACTGATGTGCACGTCGTCATCCAGCGAGGTGTAATTGCCCAGCCAAATGTGCTTGACCTTGCGCCCGGTGTGTTGTCGCAGCGCGTCGGCGAGGGCAGTAAATGATTTTGCCTCATCGTTCCAGCCGTGAATGATAACCAGTGGTTTCATATCCTTAGCTCCTGGGCGAGTGCCCGGTGTAAATCCTTGTGCAGAGGGGTGTTGTTAATAGTAAGTCAGCTCGCTTGATATGCAAGTCTCTGGTGGTCGCGGCTATTAAAGGAAGGTAAAGCGCACGGCTTTAGGTTTAACCAAAGAGAGGCGGGTGATATTCTTTTGGTTTGTCGCACGACTTACCGCGTTTTCCAATCACGTACCTCTAACCTAAATAGGCACTCCTTTGTACGATCAGTATGAAGCCATCATCTTTGATATGGATGGCACCTTGGTAGATAGTGGCCAGTTGCACGAAGTGGCCTGGACCGAAACCCTAAATAAGTTCGCCATCCCAATTGATCGGCCGCTAATGCGTTCGCTGGCCGGTGTACCCACCAAAGGCACCATCGAGCTACTGCTTAAGCATTTTGACTGTAAGGTCGAGGCGTCGCTGGACGTGATGAATGACTTTAAAGAGGCCGTGGTACGGGAAAAGATTAGCGATTACGTTAAGCCCACCGCCTTGGTCGAGTTGGCCGAGCGCTATTACGGTAAAAAGCCCATGAGTGTGGGCACCGGTGCCTATACCGATGAAGCCAGCAGCATTCTTGAGCAGTGTGGTATTAGTCACTTTATTGATCATGTGGTGGGAGCTGATTTGGTGGCCGCGCCTAAGCCCGCGCCCGATACCTTTTTGCGTTGCGCCGGGTTGATGGGCGTGGCACCCGAGCACTGTGTGGTGTTTGAAGATGCCAAACTGGGGTTAGAGGCGGCTCGCCGCGCCGGTATGGCAGCGGTGGATGTGTTGGATGTGTTAGGTATCGAGAACGACTACTTTCTTTAGTTTTAAGGCGTTGGCGCGGCGGCCTGTTAGGTGGTGGTCGCGAGAATATCCAGCGCTGTCACCACTCCCACTAGCACGCCTGCCTCTGTCAGATAAATAGCGTGTGTTTGCTCCTGCAGGGCAAGCGCGCGCAAAGCCTCGATGCTGGTGCCGGCCTCGGCACTGACGGGGTTGGTACGCATAATCTGGTGCGCCGTACAGTAAACTTGGGCGCGCCTGACCCACTGGGTGAGCTCGTCGAGATTCTCTATCTCGGTGCCTGTCGCTCGCCGGAAGCTGTCGTTAACCGCCTGGGCGCGGTAGGTCTCGTCGCTGTTTAAAAAGCCGGCGATCTGGGCGCTGTTTAATACCCCGACCAGTTGGTGGTCCGAGGCAATAACAGGGGCCTGGCTGAGGTTGTGGCGCGCCAAAAAATGCCGGGCGCGGTCGACCGACCAGCCCTCGTAAATACAGGCGACCTGAGTGCTCATAATGGTTCTGGCGGGAGCGGCTAGTGCTGGATTGGGCATAGTTAATCTGCCGTCGTTGTTATTGTCATCTCCCGAATCTTATCCCAATTCCTGCCGTAAACGAACTATGTCAGCGCTATCTTTTATTGTAATATAAAACTATGAACCGATCGGCAAAGGCTGACGTACTCTCTCTGTGGTGCTTGGCCTAAGCCCTGAGCGGGGGTGCGCATGCTATGGCAATTGCCAGAAAGTCCCGGTTAGACCGAGAGAAAAATGTTTGACAAGTGCCTTGGTGGTTAGGATAATATTATAATACAAAATAAAGATGCGCTCGGAATCCGTGCGCTTGGGATGACGTCTTATGAATTCTTATGCCTTGGGCCTGGATTACGGCTCAGATTCAGTTAGAGCACTTTTAGTGGATACCGTCACCGGTGCAGAGGTGGCCTCACATGTTGTTTATTACCCCCGCTGGGCCAAAGGTCTGTACTGCGAGCCTGCGGCGGATCAGTTTCGTCAGCACCCGCTGGACTATTTAGAGAGCCTGGAGCAGGTGTTGGCCGGGCTTTGGCAGCAGGCTCCGCAAGGCGCCGCGCAGTCGGTGGTGGGCCTGAGTTTTGATACTACCGGCTCGACCCCGATTGCGGTTGATGCCGAGGGGACCGCGTTGGCGCTTAAGCCGGAGTTTGCCGAAAACCCCAACGCCATGTTTGTCCTGTGGAAAGACCACACCGCCGTGCGCGAGGCGGCCGAGTTTACCGCTGCCGCCGAGCAGGCGCCCGAGAACTACCTTAAATACGAGGGCGGTATTTACTCGTCCGAGTGGTACTGGTCAAAGGCGCTGCACGTTATGCGCGCGGATAAAGCCGTGGCCGAGGCCGCGTATATGTGGGTTGAGCACTGCGACTGGATGTCGGCCATGTTAACCGGCACGACTCACCCGGACGTATTCCGCATGGGCCGCTGCGCGGCGGGCCACAAAGTGATGTGGCACGAAAGCTGGGGCGGGTACCCACCTAACGAGTTTTTTACCGGTGTTGACCCGCTGCTGGATGGCTTTAGCCAGCGCCTGCCCGCCGAGACCTTTTGCTCTGACGAGCGTGTGGGTGGCTTGAGCGCCGAATGGGCTGAACGCTTAGGCCTGCCCGAGGGCATCGCTGTAGGCTTTAGCGCCTTCGATTGTCACATGGGCGCGGTTGCCGCCAATGTACAGCCGGGTGTTTTGACCAAAATTATGGGTACGTCTACCTGCGATATCACCATCGCCAGCCACGAGGCGATTGGCGATAACTGCGTGCGCGGTATTTGCGGCCAGGTCGATGGCTCGGTGATTCCCGGCATGGTTGGCCTGGAGGCTGGGCAATCGGCGTTTGGCGATTTGTACGCCTGGTTTAAGCGCTTAGTTAACGGCCCGGCGATTCAGGTTATTGAGCAATCCGAGCACTTAGACGCCGCTACCCGCGAGCGTTTGCTGGCGGAGCTCGAAGATAAAAGTTTGCTGGCCATGAGCGCGGCGGCGGCCAAGCTGGAGCCGGGCAAAAGTGGCGTTACCGCACTCGACTGGGTCAATGGCCGTCGCACCCCCGACGCCGATCAAACCGTATCGGGCGCGATTACCGGATTAAAAATGGGTAGCACCAGTGCCGAAGTATTCCGCGCCCTGGTTGAGGCAACGGCCTTTGGTGCCCGCGCGATTATCGAGCGCTTTCGCGCCGAGGGCGTTGCGGTAAACAGCGTTGTGGCGATTGGCGGTATCTCAAAAAAGTCTGACTTTGTGATGCAAACCTGTGCCGACGTTTGGAACTGCCCAATTGATGTGCTGGAAAGCGAACAAAGCTGTGCTCTCGGTGCCGCGATTTTTGCCGCCACCGTCGGTGGTGCTCACCCGGATGTGGCCAGCGCGCAAAAGGCGATGGGCTCCAGCGTCACTCAAACCTATCAGCCCAACGCGCAAGCGGCGGCTATTTTTGACGAGCTGTACCAACAGTATCAGGCGCTGGGTCACTATGTGGAGGCAGGCAAATCGTGAGTAAGTATCTCGAGCTAAAACGTCAGGCCTTTGAGGCCAATATGGAGCTAAACGCTCGCGGCCTGGTGGTGTACACCTGGGGCAACGTATCGCAAATTGATCGCGCTGAGGGCGTGATCGCGATCAAACCCAGCGGTGTCTCTTATGCCGATATGAAAGTCGATGACATTGTGGTGGTCGATTTGGAAAACACCGTGGTCGAAGGGGCTATGCGTCCGTCATCGGACACCCGCACTCACACCCACCTGTACCGTCACTTTGACAGCATTGGTGGAGTTACTCACACCCACTCGACTTACGCCACAGCGTGGGCACAGGCGCAGGAGTCAATCCCCTGCTTGGGCACGACTCACGCCGATTACGCCTACGGCTCGATTCCTTGCACGGCGGTTATGACCGACGCGCAAATCGCGCGCGATTACGAAGAAGAAACCGGCGTGCAAATTACCGACTGCTATAAAGACCGCAACCCCGTTGAGTCACCGATGGTGATTATCGCCGGGCACGCGCCTTTTACCTGGGGCAAAGATGCCGCCCAGTCGGTTGCCCATGCCGTTATTCTGGAAGAAATTGCCAAAATGGCCTACTTAACCCGCACGTTACAACAAGGCGTGCAGCCTTTAAAACAAGGCATTATCGACAAACATTATTTACGCAAACACGGTAAAAATGCTTACTACGGCCAGAACTGAGCCGGCCCTAATAAAGTGAGGTAGTTATGAAAGTTTTTGGTGAAAAGAAAATATGGTTTGTGACCGGCTCGCAGCACTTGTACGGCCCGGCACTGCTAAAAGAAGTGGCCGATAACAGCGCTAAAATTGCCGCCGGTCTTACCGCGTCTGAAAATGTCTCGGCGGAGATTGAATCGAAAGGCGTGGTGACCACTCCGGAAGAGATTCTGGATGTTTGCCAGGCCGCTAACAGCGATAAAGATTGCGTTGGCTTGATTTTGTGGATGCACACTTTCTCGCCCGCCAAGATGTGGATTGGCGGTCTGTCGGCGCTGAATAAGCCCTACATGCACCTGCATACCCAGTTTGGCGCCGAGTTGCCCTGGGACAAAATCGACATGCACTACATGAACCTGAACCAAAGTGCGCACGGTGACCGTGAGTTTGGTTACATAGGTACGCGCTTGCGCCAGGAGCGTAAAGTCGTAGTGGGTCACTGGGAGCGCGAAACTGTTCAGGTGCAAATCGATAACTGGGTGCGTGCTGCCATGGGCTGGAACGAAGCGCAAAATCTGCGTGTGGCTCGCTTTGGCGACAACATGCGTCAGGTGGCAGTTACCGAAGGCGATAAAGTATCGGCACAAATCCAGTTTGGCTATGAAGTTCACGCCTATGGCCTGGGCGATCTGGCCAAAGATTGCGACGCTGTGAGCGACGAGGATATTGCGGCACAGCTGGAACTGTACAAGACCGATTACAACATCGCCTCTGACGTGTTTGACGATGCTCACCAGCTGGAAATGCTGCAAAACGAAGCTCGCCTCGAGCTGGGTATGGAGCGCTTTTTGGAAAAACGCGGCTGTAAGGCGTTTACCAACTGCTTTGAAAACCTGACCGGCTTGTCCGGTTTGCCAGGCTTAGCGACTCAGCGCTTAATGAGCAAAGGCTATGGTTACGGCGGCGAAGGCGACTGGAAAACCGCCGCGATGGGACGCATCGTTAAAGTGATGAGCAAAGGCCGCAAAGGCGGTACTTCTTTTATGGAAGATTACACGTATCACTTTGGAGCCAAAGATCAGGTGCTGGGTGCGCACATGCTAGAGATCTGCCCCTCTATTGCTGGTGATAAGCCCGAAGTGGTTGTAGCGCCGCACACCATTGGTATTAAAAAAGACATCGCGCGCCTATTGTTTACCGGCGCGACTGGCCCGGCACTGAATATCTCGACCATCGATATGGGCACGCGCTTTCGTATTATCGTTAACGAAGTAGACACCGTATCGCCGCCGGCCGATTTACCAAACCTACCAGTGGCCAAAGCACTGTGGGAACCTAAGCCCAGCTTGGAAGTGGCCGGTGCTGCCTGGATTCACGCCGGTGGTGCTCACCATAGCGTCTACACTCAAGGTATCACGACCGATCAAGTGGTGGATTTTGCCGAGATGGCGGGTGTAGAAACGGTTGTGATTGATGAAGACACTAATGTTCGCGAGTTCAAACAAGAGCTACGCCATAACGCAGTGTTTTATCACTTAAGCCAGGGAATCTAAGCTTGCGCTATCAATAAAGGGCGCTGCGGCGCCCTTTATTTTATCTGCCCCTGTTGGGGAAAAATAACAAGAGTCAGTGACAACCATGAAGACAGAAAAGTTATCCGTATTGGAGAAAGTAGGCTTCGGTGCCGGCGATATGTCCGTGAATGTGATGATCGCGGCCATGTTCTACTTTATGCAGTACTTTTATACGGACATTTTTGGCCTTAAGCCTGCCCACGTGGGCACCTTGTTTCTGGCGGCACGTTTTATCGATGCCTTAAGCGACCCGCTAATGGGGATGCTAACCGACAAAGTAAAAAGTCGCTGGGGGCGCTTTCGCCAGTATTTTTTATACCTATCGATACCCTACGGCTTTGCCGTTTTTTTGCTGTTTACCACGCCAGATTTAAGCTACAACGGCAAGCTGGTGTGGGCGTACTTAACCTATTTGTTTGCCACCTTAATGTTTACCGGTGTGGCGATCCCCTATATCTCTTATATCGGGGTGCTAACCAGCGACCCGCAAGAGCGGTTGTCCGCTAACGGCTACCGGATGTTTTTTGCCAAAATTGCCAACGTTATTATTGTCGCCTCGGTGCCGGCGCTGGCCTCTATGTGGGGCGATGGCAGCCCCGCCAAAGGCTATCAGTTGGCGATGGGCTTTATGTCGTTTGTTGGGGTAGGGTTACTGCTGTTTTGTTTTGCCACAACCCGCGAGCGGGTGGAGCATGTGGTGGATAAAAAATCGTTTTGCGAGCAAGTTAAATTACTCGTAAAGAATGATCAGTGGTTGGTTCTGGCCGCCAGCTGTATTCTCGGCACCTTGGGTTACGCTATGCGTGGCAGCGTGGCGTTTTACTACGCCATCTACTACTTGGGTGGCACAGAGTCTACCGCCGCGATGTTTACCAGCGCCGGTATTGCCGCCTCTATTGCCTCGATGGTCGCCTCTACCTGGATTACCAAGCGCTACTGTAAAGTTCAGCTGTTTCGCTGGTCGCAAATATTGGTGGGTGTACTCAGTGCGCTGATGTTTTTTGCCGTATCACCAGGCGAGATTGCGCTGGCGTTTGTGCTTTATGTGATCCTGTCGTTTGTGGTGGATTTACACGCACCAATCTTCTGGTCGGCCATCGCCGAGGCGGTTGACTATGGTCAGGCAAAAACCGGCAAGCGTGTGTCTGGTTTGGCGTTTGGTGGTATTTCATTTTGCCAGAAGGCTGGTGCCGGCCTTGCGGGCTTTATCACCGGCTTGCTGCTGACGTTTTTTGGCTATCAAGCGGGCGAGCAGCAGAGCGAATTTGCGCTTACCGGTATTGCCCTGATGCTGACTATTATCCCCGGTCTATTCCACGCCTTTTTGGGCTTTGTGATGTTTAAGTACAAAATCACCGATCGCTTTTACAACGAGATGAAAGCCCGTGGTGAGATTGCGACTGAGGCACCGGAATACACTGTTGAAGAGTTAACCTAACGTTCGGAGAGAACCGTGACTGTATTAAAACCGTTAATCGAACAGCGGGCCGACCCGCATATTTATAAGCACACTGATGGCTATTATTACTTTACCGCCAGCGTGCCTGCCTACGATGGTGTCGAGCTGCGCCGCGCCAAAACCATTGCCGAGCTGGCCACTGCCGAGACGGTTATGGTGTGGCACAAGCCCGATACCGGCCCCTACAGCGATTTAATTTGGGCGCCGGAGATTCATTTTAATCAGGGCGCCTGGTACGTGTACTTTGCCGCAGCGCCCTCACGCGAGATCAAACACGATTTGTTCCAGCACCGGATGTACGCTATCTCGTGCATATACGACAACCCGGTGACTGGCGAGTGGACCTTTGAGGGGCAGGTGGATTCGGGGATCGATACCTTTTGCCTGGACGCCACCACCTTTACCCACAACGACGTACTTTATTACGTGTGGGCGCAAAAAGAAGAGGGCATTCGCGGTAACTCGAACCTCTATATCGCTCCCATGAAAACGCCGACGAAGATAAAAGGCGAGCCGGTGCGCTTGACCATCCCCGAGTACGACTGGGAAACCATCGGCTTTTGGGTAAACGAAGGCCCATCAATTGTTAGGCATGGCGGTAAGATCTTTATGACTTACTCCGCCAGTGCTACCGACGAAAACTACGCCATGGGTTTGCTGTGGGCCGATGAAAACGCCGACCTATTAGACCCTGCCAGCTGGCAAAAATCCAAAGATCCGGTGCTTCGCTCGAGCCCCGAGTACAATATTTTTGGCCCCGGCCACAACAGCTTTACTAAAGCCGAAGACGGTGTGACTGACTTACTGGTTTATCACGCCCGCACCTACACCGAGATCGAAGGCGACCCCCTGTGGGACCCTAACCGCCACACGTTTGTGAAAAAGCTCAAGTGGGGTGAGGACGGTATGCCGATATTTGGTGATGCGGCCCTTGACGATTGATGGAAATGTGGTGGTAACGACCTTAGGCTCGCTTTGCGGGCCTTTTTTTGAACTGTTTCTCCGGTGTTTGCCGCGTGTTAGGTACTAAAACCATGATAAAAAAAATAGCCATAAGCGCCGCCATTGCGCTAGCCAGTGCCGGTGCTCATGCCGTCGATTACTTTGCTCTGGATCAGGTGCGCATTACCGGTGGGCCCTTTGCGCACGCGCAACACAAAAACCTTGAGTATGTCATGACGATGTCGCCGGACCGGTTGTTGGCGCCCTATTTGCGCGAAGCCGGACTAACCCCCAAAACGGCTAGTTATGAAAACTGGGAAAACACCGGACTAGACGGCCACATTGGCGGTCACTATGTAACCTCTCTTAGTCTTGCTTATGCCGCCACCGGACGCACGGATGTTAAGGCGCGGTTGCAGTATGTGTTGGACGAACTCGAGCGTGCGCAACAGGCCAATGGCAATGGCTATTTAGGGGGGGTGCCCGGCAGCGATAAGTTGTGGCAACAGATCGCTAAAGGGGATATCCGGGCCGATTTATTTGCCTTAAATGATTCTTGGGTACCCTGGTATAACCTGCATAAAATCTTTGCCGGGCTGCGCGATGCCTACCTGTATACCGGTAGTGAGCAAGCCAAACGCATGATGATTAAGTGGGCGGACTGGGTAGATGCTTTAGTGGCCGATTTATCGGACGAGCAGATCGAGCAGATGCTAACCACCGAATACGGCGGCATGAACGAAACCTTTGCCGATGTTTATCAGATTACCGGCGATAAAAAATATCTAACCCTTGCTAAACAGTTCTCGCACAAAAAAGTGCTGATCCCCTTACAGCACGAGCGTGATGAGCTGACCGGTTTGCACGCTAACACCCAAATTCCCAAAATCATCGGCTTTGAGCGTGTCGCGCAAGAGAGTGGCGATGACGCTTGGCATGAAGCGGCCGAATACTTTTGGGATACGGTGGCTAACGAGCGCAGTGTGGCGATCGGCGGTAACAGCGTGCGTGAGCACTTTCACGATAAAAACGACTTTGGCACCATGATTGAAGAGATCGAAGGGCCCGAGACCTGCAACACCTACAACATGCTAAAACTGACGAAGTTGTTGTATGGCCGCGATACCTCGCTCGATTACGTTAGCTACTACGAGCGCGCGCTTTATAACCACATATTGTCATCGCAGCACCCGGATACCGGTGGCCTGGTTTATTTTACCCCCATGCGCCCCAATCACTACCGCAAATACTCGCAAACGCACCAGGGTATGTGGTGTTGTGTGGGCTCGGGTATCGAAAATCACTTTAAGTATGGCGAATTTATTTACGCTTACGAAGACGACGAGCTGTTGGTTAACTTGTACATTCCCTCCACCCTTAATTGGCAAGAGCAGGGCGTCGTGTTAACCCAGAGTACGGGGTTTCCTGACAGCTCCAGCACACGTCTGACGTTTGAGTCTGCCGGTGATATCACCTTAAAGCTGCGCTACCCGAGCTGGGCGGTGGGTGATGCCGAGCTAAGCGTTAATGGTAAATCGGTAGCGGTTAACGCCTCGGCGGGGCAGTACATTACGCTCGAGCGCGATTGGCAAAAAGGTGATGTGGTTGAGCTTAATCTGCCCATGCAAACGCACCTCGAAGCCCTACCCGATAGCTCAGATTATTTTGCCGTCATGTATGGGCCCATTGTGCTGTCGGCTAAAACCTCACCCTTTAATGATGAGGTATTAAACTACTACGGCGATGCCAGCCGTATGGGGCACATTGCCAGCGGTGAGCGCTGCCCCATCGAGCAAGCCCCGATGCTGGTGGCCAATAACACAGACTTTGCCGATCAGATTGAGCGAACCTCCGACGAGGAGTTGCGTTTTCAGGCCTCGGGTGTGATTCAGCCAGAATCTTATAAAAACCTTGAGTTAATACCGTTTTACCGGGTGCATGAATCGCGTTATATGCTCTACTGGCCTTACAGTACGCCGCAAAATATCAATGCGCTTCGCGAGCAGCGCGCCCTTGATGAGGCCACGCAGTTGGCGCTGGACAAAGTCACCGTGGATAAAGTCGCCCCTGGTGAACAACAGCCTGAGTCAGACCATTTTTTTAAAGGGAGCGAAAGTGAAGCGGGGGTTAACTTTGGCCGCCACTGGCGCCATGCGCGCGATTGGTTTAGCTACCAATTAAACGACCCGGAGGGTGACGCTACCATATTGCGTATTACCTATTTTGGTGGCGATGCCGGGCGCAACTTTAACATTGAGTTTAATGGCGAAACATTAGCCGAGGTTGAACTCACCGGGGAGCAGGGCGCTGAGTTTTACACAGTCGATTACCCGATCACCGAGGAATTTTTGCAACGAGGTCAAGAGGGTAAACACTCGCTAAAATTTGTCGCCGGTGAGGGCTCTGTGGCCGGTGGAATTTACGGGGTAAGGTTGCTAAAAAAGCTGCCTTAGCGAGCTTATTAAAGCTGTTCCAACAGGGGCAATGTTGCTACCCCTGTTGGAAGACCGCTCTACAGATTAATTACAGTTTCCGCTAAAGCAATCGTCGGTATGACCAAAGCCAATCACGCCACTGCAGTGCATGGTCTCGGAGTAAGAGCCACCGCCGCACTCGCCATTGGCGTAAGTAGCGGTGTTGTACTCCATATCTTCCGCCTGACGGTTCTCACCGTTGACGGTGACGTAGTCTAAAATCACGTCGCGACCAGAGGCGTCGTTGTCGTATTCAACGTTCACATCGCCGTTAGCGCCGCCGCTATACGTGTAACTTTGATTGCTGGTGCTGAGTGTCCAATCGGCTACCGTTACCCCGCCAACGCGCAAATTGATGTGTTCACTCCCGCTGACGCCTCGGGCACGTACGGTAATATCGCCACCGCCACTATTGCTGCCGCCGCCATTATTACCGCCGCCGGTGGTGCCTAGAGTAATGTTGGAGTTACCGCTGCTCTGGTAGCCTTCGGTGGCCATGACCATGTAGTCGTGGTTACCAAGGTTTAAGCCGTGGCTGGCCCAGGCGTCAAAGTGATTACCGGTGGTAATGGTGCCGCCAGTGCGCTTTTGCTGACGCACGCTCCAGTATTGGTAGAAGGTGGCGGTACCCTGAATTGAGGGCTGGTTAACCCGCTGGGTGCGGTAGATATCATAGGTGCCGCCGTCGGTATTAACGGTACCGTAATACGTGCCGCTCTCGCCGGGACGATAACTGCCCCAGTTATCCACGATGTAATATTCGATCAGCGGGCTGGTAGTCCAGCCGTACAACGTAAGGTAGCCGTTACCCGAGGGGTTAAAGGTACCCGAGTAACTCACGGTACGGCGGCCGCCCGGGTTCCAGCCTTTACCGCCTACCCAGTTGCCGGTATTGCTCCACTGCGAGGTGTAATTCCCGCCGGAGCCTAGTGTCATGGATACCGTGCCGGGGGCGTCGGTCCAAAACGAATAGTAGTAACCGTTGTGGGTACCGGTTTGGTTGGAGGTTAGGGTTTGCGCGTCAACGGCGGTGATACACAGTGCGGCCGCTGCGCCGATAAACGCTGTCAGACTTTTCTTTGCGTGTACTTTTGTGGCTCTCATTATTGTCATAGTGATTCTCCAGTGTCGCCTCTCAGCCAATACCGCCTATAGAGGTGGAGGCCATTTCAAGGTTTGCCTGATATGGGCGATCAGGCGCTTTTACGTCACGACTTAACCCCAATGTTTATTGTTAAAAGGGGTCAAGCGAGAGACACTTTAGTTGTATAAATATCGGTGGTCAAATGGACTATAAGCATTTAGTCAAAATAACCATATGACACCGCTGTCAATGGTGGTTACGTCACATTGGGAGCGTTAGCTGGTGCAAGGCGACGTTGCGCAACGCGGATTTCATCGTGGGATTCCTGGCGGTATTAAGATGTTTTGCACGTTAGTTGTTTTTTTAAATTTCCGGACGTTTAAGATGGGGCGGCACTTGTGCAATACTGGGCTTGGCTCGCAATCTTTTAAGTCTTTGCCTAAACACTATTTTTTATTGGATACTTTATGGACTCGCAAAAACAAACAGATATTGAAGCGGCTGCTTTTCGCCGCTTGCTAGAGCACTTGGACGAACGCAAAGACGTGCAGAATATCGACTTAATGAACTTGGCGGGCTTTTGCCGCAACTGTTTAAGTCGTTGGTATCAAGAGGCCGCTGAAGAGCGGGGGGAAATGATGGATAAAGACGCCGCCCGCGAGGTGGTGTACAAGATGCCCTACGACCAGTGGAAAGAAAAATACCAAGTGCCACGCTAGTGCCTTTGGCTGGCACAGGTTGCTCGCCATAATAACAAGACAAGGTAACTAATGATGGCGAGGCTGTTGTTCTGTGTCGCGCTGCTGTGTGATGAATATGTGCTCCACGCGCGCGTCGAGGCGCTGGCCGATGTGTCGCTCGAGCGGCGCAGTGGTTATGACTGGTACGGAACCTGGCCGGCGCGGCTTGTCCGTGAGGCTTACCCACAATGGCGCTCGACACTCACGGAATAACACTTTTTTTTGTAACAATGACAATACCATTGTGGGTATCGCCCCAAACGCGGCCAGTTTGTCGTTAATGTCTTGCTGTGTAGGCGCTAGAAGGCTGGTTTAAATTTTGCTTTTACTTCTATTTTAGGCGCGTACGGTAGAAGGAGTCTGGCATGAAACCAACGGCAACGCTTTTTCGCATGGTTACCCCCGAACATATTTGTCCTTTTGGGCTAAAGTCGCGCGCGCTACTTAGGCGCAAGGGCTTTAAGCTGGAGGATCATAAACTCAGCTCCCGTGAGCAAACGGATGCTTTTAAAAAAGAGCACAACGTCGAGACCACGCCACAAACATTTATCGATGGTGAGCGCATCGGTGGTTACGATGATCTGCGAAGCTACTTTGGTTTACCGCAAGAAGGCAGTGAGGGCACCAGCTACACCCCGGTAGTTGCCATTTTTGCTAGCTGTTTTTTACTGGCGTTAGCAGCGGTATGGGCCAGCGGTATCAGTTTAGTGTCGGCTCGTACCTTAGAGGTTTTTGTCGCGCTGAGTATGACCGTATTGGCGATTCAAAAGCTGCAGGATCTAACCGCGTTTTCCAATCAGTTTATTACCTACGATTTACTCTCGATGCGGTTTGTGCGTTACGCCTATGTGTACCCCTTTGCGGAGGCCTATGCGGGTATTGCTATGCTGGCCGGGCTTAGTGCGTGGTTGGTGTCGCCGGTAGCGCTGGTGATTGGCTCGCTGGGTGCGGTGTCGGTGATTAAAGCCGTGTACATCGATAAGCGCGAACTTAAATGCGCCTGCGTGGGCGGTAACAGCAATGTACCGCTGGGCTTTATTTCGTTGACCGAAAACCTGTTTATGGTCGGTGCGGCGATTTGGATGTGGGTTAAGTGAGGCGGGATAGTTCACCCCGCCTGGCTTGCTCCTACTGGGCCTGCGTATTCTCGGCGGTGCGGCGGGTGTTGTCCTCCACGGCCACGCAAAAGGCGATTAAGGCTGACAGTAAATACAGCTTTAATGCCACGGCAGCAAACATTGTGATGCTCATGTAGGGAGGGATTATGATGAAGTCTGAGCCTAGTGCGGCAATAAAAGATACGATGCCAGCCAAGCCTGAAATAACCGCGATGTAAAGCAAGATTCTGGCAACCCATAGCAGGCCGGTAAAGTGCTGGGTGGTAATGGTGCGATAGGGTAAAAACTTTCTCATACGAGCTCCTGTTATTTAATTAGATCCTTTAGCCTTCTCGATAATAACAAAAAAGGGGGCTAAGCCCCCAAAATGACTACACAGTCACGCAAAAAGATTTACGCAGTTACACGTCGTGTTACGCGCTTTTTGTTAATCGGCAATAATTTCACTGGTGTAGCTGTCCAGTCCGGCCGGGTCTACCTCGGGCCAACCGTCGTTCCACTCAATGGGTAATATCTTTAGTTTTTGCAAACCGTTATCGGCCGCTTCATAGGCGTGAAAAACCAGGTAGTCTTTGCCCTCAAAAGTGTAGGCACTGTTGTGACCCAGGCCAGGCCATTCTTTGTTGCCTTTTAAAATCACCGTGGCGCCGCCCTGAGCGAGATCGCGGCCGTCTTTATCCAGGTATGGGCCGGTGACGGATTCACTGCGGCCCACGGCGATATGATAAGTGCTGTCGGCGCCGCGGCAGCATTTACCCAGCGAGATAAACTGGTAGTAGTACTCGCCGTGCTTAAAAATAAAGGGGGCCTCCAGCTCCACCGGACCGGCCTCGTGGGCGGGAACTCCGGCCGGGCGAGTGCCGGCGGCAATGCTGAACCACTGCTCGGTCTCGGCCGGGGCCGACCAGTCGTCGTTAAGCTTAAACAGTTTGTGTCCGCTCCAGAAAGAGCCAAAAGCCATCCAGCCATTGCCGTCTTCGTCCTCAATGACCGCCGGATCAATCGCGTTCCAGTTGTCGCGGTTGGGGACGGACTGAATCACGATGCCCTGATCCTCCCAACCGTAATCGGGGGAGTTTGGGTCGAGCGTCTCGGTAACGGTTAAGCCAATGGCCGAGGTGTTTTTGCCAAAAGCGGATACCGAGTAGTAGAGCAGGTACTTACCGTCTTTCTCCACGACATCGGGCGCCCACAGATGGCCGCCAAACTCAGGGGCGACGTCTTTAGCCCAGCTGGGCTCAGTCGCAAAAGCGCGGCCCTGATGCTGCCAGTGCACGCGGTCGTCCGAGCGATAAATAGTAATGCCGGGGCCGGTACTAAACAGGTAGTAGTGGCCGTCTTCTTCGGCCATTACCGGGTCGTGAATGCTAACTTCCTGGCCGACCCGGTTAACATCGGGCTTGGCGCTGGTGCAGCTGGCGGCCAGCAGGGTGCTAAAAATAAGGCCGGTGGTAAGTGTCGCTTTATTCATCAGATACTCTTATGTTTTATGGCTGTTTACGCTTCTTGACAGTGTGTGGCTCTGCCTGTGGGTAATTAAGTTTTCACGTGCTTGTACCAATTATTGTATTATAATAGTATTCAAATGCAAGCGGATCTACCGCCACCCAATAATAGTTGCTAACAAGGGGTTTCCATGGCTGTTAAGTTGTCAGTACTGTTTTTACTTGGTCTGTTAAGTTGTGTCGGTCTCGCCCAAGCGGCCGAGACCGGCTACCAAAACCCCATTGTTGAGCAGCGCGCCGACCCCTGGATTCATCGTCACAGTGATGGCTATTACTATTTTATCGGTACTGTCCCCGAGTTTAACCGTTTGGTGCTGCGCCGCGCTAAAAGCATCAACCAGTTGTCCAGTGCCGAAGAGCACACGATTTGGCAGCCAGCGGACAGCAGTAGCATTGGCATTAATATCTGGGCGCCGGAGCTCCACTTTATTGATAACCAGTGGGTAATTTACTTTGCCGGGGCCCCCGTGGATGAGCCCTGGTTGATTCGGATGCACGCGCTTACCGCCGAGGGTGATAACCCCATCGCGGCCGACTGGAGCAAACCCATTCGCATGCACACCCCCTGGGATGACTTCTCTCTGGACGCCACCAGCTTCGCGCATAACGGCAAACGCTATTTAGTGTGGGCGCAAAAAGACCGAGAGAAAAAATACAACTCGGCTATTTATATGGCCGAGCTCGAAACCCCGGTAAAAGTTAAAGAGCCGGTGATTATGCTTACCGAGCCCACCTTAGACTGGGAAGTGGTGGGTTATAAAGTCAATGAAGGTTCGGCGTTTATTAAAAAACACGGCCGTATTTTTATGACGTATTCAGCCAGCGCCACGGATCATAACTACGCCATGGGCTTGATGTGGGCCGACGCTGATGCCGATCTGATGGATCCGGCATCCTGGCATAAATCGCCCGAGCCCGTGTTTTACACCAACGAGACGCTAAAACGCTTTGGGCCAGGGCACAACAGCTTTACGGTGGCCGAAGACGGCGTCACCGACGTTTTGATTTATCACGCCCGCGATTATCGCGACCTAAAAGGCACCCCGCTGACGGATCCCAACCGCGATGCCCGCGCCCGGGTGCTGGAGTGGGATGATCAGGGGATGCCCCTATTTAACCAAGACAAAGCCGACTAGCTCGCTAAGCATACGATAACGGAGAACTCCTCGCGCCATGACTGAGACGTTTAACATTACCCAATCACCCTTTGGCACATTACAGGATGGCCGCGGGGTCGAGCTGTATACCCTGCAAAACAATCGCGGTATGAGCGTGGGGATTATTACCTTTGGCGGCATCATTACCTCGCTTGTATGCCCCGACCGTGACGGACGCTGTGAAGACGTCGTACTGGGTTTTGATGCTCTGGCTCCTTACGAAACCGACTCGCCGTATTTTGGCGCTTTGATCGGCCGGGTGGGCAACCGTTTGGCCGGCGGGCATTTTGAGCTGGACGGTCAATCCTATCAGCTGGCGTGCAATGAAAATAAGGTAAGCCATCTGCACGGTGGTGAGTGTGGCTTCGACAAAGTGTTGTGGCAAGCCGAGTCGCGTATTACCGATGATGCCGCGGAACTTGTGTTGCGCTATTTGAGTGTCGACGGTGATCAGGGTTATCCGGGTAACCTCAGTGTTGAGGTGGTCTACCGTCTGACCGAAGACAACCGCTTGTTTGCCGAGTATCACGCCACAACCGATGCGCCGACACCGGTTAACCTGACCCAGCACAGCTATTTTAATTTGGCCGGTAAGGGTGACGTACTGAATCACGAGCTTACCCTTAACGCCAAAGCCTATACCCCGGTTAATGAACAGCTGATCCCGACCGGAGAGATTGCCTCCGTAGCCGGTACCCCGTTTGATTTTCGTCAGGCAAAAAGCGTGGGCGCCGAGATAACAACCGACGATGCGCAGTTAACCCTCGCCGGTGGTTACGATCACAACTTTGCGATTGATCAGGCCGCGGCCGGTGAGCTGACTCGCGCGGCACGGGTTTACGAGCCCGGCAGTGGCCGGGTGATGACGCTGCACACCACAGAGCCCGGGGTGCAATTTTACTCTGGTAACTTTTTGGATGGCAGCTTGACCGGTAAAGGCCGGGCGTTTGCTCATCGCAGTGGCTTGTGCCTGGAGCCGCAACATTTTCCCGATGCGCCCAATCAGCCGAATTTTGCTGATATTACGTTGCGTCCGGGGCAAGAGTATCGCTCAACATTGTGCTTTAGTTTTACAACCGATACATAACCTAGGCGGCGTCAAACGTCGTTCTTAGTGGCGCCTAACGGAAGGAACTATAATGAAAATTTGGATAATAGTGGCCTTGAGTATTTTACTTGGCGCCTGTGGTAGTCAATCTAATTACACATTGACAAGCCCCGACGGTGCCCTGGTATTAACCCTCACCCAAACCTCTGACGGCACGGCCGTCTACGAAGTTAGTTTGCGCGGCCAGCCGGTACTGCAGCCATCGCCCCTGGGCATAACCTTAAACAGTGCAGAATTTACCCGCGAGCTTACGGTCAGCGCTGTTGGCGAGCCGTCGCTGGTTAAAGAGCACTACACCATGGTGCAGGGCAAACAACGCGCTATTGATTACCAGGCGCAAGAGCAACGCTTTGCCGTTAGCAATGCCGATGGCCAGTCACTGCAGGTGGTGTTTCGGGTGTCTAACGATGGCGTCGCGCTGCAGTACAGCTTTACCGGCGAGCAAACCACGCAAGTCAGTATGGTCGATGAACTCACCGGCTTTGCCATGCCAGAGGGCACAAAGGCCTGGTTGCAGCCCGTCGCGCTGGCGCAAACCGGATACAAAAACACCAACCCGTCTTATGAAGAGCACTACCAGATGGGTATTGATGCGGGAACCGCCAGCCCAACCGAGGCGGGCTGGGTATTTCCTGCTCTGTTTAAAGCCCCCGCTGCCTGGGTGCTGATTACCGAGGCGGGTATGGATGGCCGTTTTCACGGTTCGCGGTTGCGCCAGCACAGTGACAAAGGCGTTTACCGCATTGGCCAACCCATGCAGCCGGAGGTGACGATCGGAGGCGCGCGATTGGCGAATGCCCCAGGCGAGCTTCACTCCCCGTGGCGCGTTATCACGGTGGGTGATTTGGCCACCGTAACGGAATCCACATTAGGTACCGACCTTGCCGATGCCGCCGTACAGGATATGGACTGGGTGGAACCCGGTATTGCCTCCTGGAGTTGGGCGCTGTTAAAAGACGACTCTGTTAACTTTGCAACCAGCAAAGAATTTGTCGATTACGCAGCCGCCATGGGTTGGAATTACACGCTTATTGATGCCGACTGGGATCAAAAAATTGGCTGGCAAAAACTGGCCGAGCTAGTGGACTACGCCGCTGAAAAGGGCGTTGGGATTTTAGTTTGGTACAACTCCTCGGGCGCCTGGAACGAGACAATCTACACACCTAAAAGCGCACTGTTAACGCAGGCCGATCGCGAGCGAGAGTTTTCCCGTTTAGCCGAAGTCGGTGTTAAGGGCGTAAAAATCGATTTCTTTCCCGGTGACGGTCAATCAGTGATGGCCTACTACCTGGAGCTGGCCCGCGATGCGGCAAAGCATCGACTGCTGCTCAACTATCACGGTTCATCACTGCCGCGGGGGTTACATCGCACGTATCCTAATTTGATGACGATGGAGTCGGTGCACGGCTTCGAGATGATCACCTTTATGCAAAACTCGGCGGATCTGGCGGCCTCGCATATGGCGATGTTGCCTTTCACCCGCAACGTATTCGACCCGATGGACTTTACCCCCACGACGTTTGATGAAATTCCCAATATCGAGCGCCGTACCAGCAACGGGTTTGAGTTAGCGCTGCCGGTACTGTTTACCAGTGGTATTCAACATATTGCCGAAACGCCGGCGGGCATGGCCAAAGTGCCCGAGTACGTTAAAGCCTATATGAGCGACATTCCCACCCTGTGGGATGAAACCCGTTTGCTCAGTGGTATGCCTGGCGAGCACGCGGTAATGGCCCGTCGCCGTGGTACTGATTGGTTTATTGCCGGCATTAACGGCACTGATACAGAGCAAACTCTGACGCTTGATTTATCGTTTATAACGGCGAGTAAAGGCCAGCTAATAACGGACGGTGAAACCAACCGATCGTTTACTAAGCGGCAGGTGGCCGGCGGTAAAACACTTGATATTACTTTGCGCCCGCGCGGTGGTTTTGTCCTAAATTTTTAATAATGAGGTAAAAGGTAACTATGAAACTTTGGAAAAAACTTACGGGTGTCTGTGCCCTTGTGGCCGCTGTTGCCGCCTGTGCACACACCGAGCAAAGCGCCACTAACGCAGCGCAACAGACGCTGCCCGATGGCCACTTTACCAACCCGCTTTTTGCCAATGGTGCCGACCCCTGGTTGGAGTACTGGGACGGTAATTATTATCTCACCACCACCACCTGGACCTCGCAGCTGGTTATGCGCAAGTCACCCACCCTGGCGGGCTTGTCCGAGGCGGCGCCCATCAATGTGTGGTCCGATACCGACCCCGCGCGCAGCTGGAATTTTTGGGCGTTTGAGTTTCACCGCTTAAACGGCCCCAACGGCTGGCGCTGGTACTTGATGTACACCGCGGGTGTACACGGCACGTTGGATCACCAGCATTTGTCGGTACTGGAAAGCGCCGGCGATGACCCCATGGGCCCCTACGAATACAAGGGCCACTTTATGCCCGACGAGTGGAACATCGATGGCACCTACCTGGAGCACGACGACAAACTTTATTTGTTGTACTCGCAGTGGCAGGGCGATGAGCAGCTCAACCTGATTACCGAAATGGAAAACCCCTGGACCCTGAAAGAGGGCTCGCCCAAGGTTGTCATTACCCGTCCTACGCTCGACTGGGAAACCAGTGGTCGCAAAGTGACTGAAGGCGCGGAAATTTTGAAGCACAAAGATCGCACCTTCTTGATTTACTCGGCCAGTTACTGCGACACCCCCGATTACAAGCTGGGTATGAAAGAGCTGATTGGCAGTGACCCGCTTAACCCCGATCACTGGAAGCAGTATGACGAGCCGGTGTTCCAGCGCGGCAATGGCGTGTTCGCGCCAGGCCACAACGGCTTCTTTGTTTCGCCCGATGGTACGCAAGACTGGATCGTGTATCACGGCAACTCTAAAGAAGAGCACGGCTGCGGCTCTACCCGCTCAGTCCGTGCGCAAGAGTTCACCTGGACCGAAGAAGGGCTGCCCAACTTTGGCGAGCCTATCCCGGAAGGGGAGCCTGTGAAAATGCCCTCGGGCGAGAACGGCCCCATCAAAGTCTCGGTACAAGGCGTGCAGCAGCAACTGGTGAACCGCGACGGTCAATGTCTGGTAAGCAATGGCGGCAGAACCTCGTTGGCAGCTTGTAGCGGTAGCAGTGCCAACTGGGTGCTGGACTCCACCGCCGATGGCGCTTACCGTTTGGCGCACGTGGCATCCAGCACTTTTGTGGACGAAAATGAAAAATCCGGCCCCTGGGTGAATACCGATACCCAGCGCTGGAGTGTGACTACGGATGAAAGTGGTTGGTTGACGATTAACAATCGCGATACCGGCGGAGCGTTAGGCGGCGAGAATAGCCAGTGGCGTTTAGCGCCGCAGGGCGATGTGGCCGTTATGAGCGTGCAGAGTGGTAAAGCCCTGGCGGCCGATGGCGATAACGCGGTGCAAGATGCCTGGACCGGCCTTGATACCCAGCAGTGGCAGTTTAGCCATACCGAAGAGGGCTTCTATCAACTGCATCTGGCGCAAAATGCCGATCAGTGCCTGACGCTTGAGGGCAATCCCATTGTCCCCGGCGCCAATGCGGCCCTCGGCAGCTGCGACGAGGCCTGGGCCGAGTGGGCGGTAGAGCCACTGGGTGACGGTTCGGTGCAACTGCGCAACCGCCATAGCAGCCTGGCGCTGAACGTGGACAGCTGCGGCCTGGCCAATGGTGCGAATCTGGCCCAAGCGCCCTGGTTGGACACCGCTTGTCAGAAATTTCAGCTGCGCGAATCGCAGTAACGCGCCTAAAAGCCCGCACATTCACTGCGGGCTTTTTTGTGAGGCGGACTTATCATATAATAGTCATATTAACCATTAGCTTTGCTCTCGCACCTTGGGGGCGAAGAAAAACGATAAGAATATAAGGAGCCAAGTATGAAGATTAAACCTTTGTTGGCCGTCGGCGTATTACTGGCAAGCCATCCTCTGTTAGCCAAAGACCACAAGGTCGAGATCGAATTCGACGTCGACCAATCCGGCCCGCTGATTCACAAAGATATTTACGGCCAATTTGCCGAGCACTTGGGGCGCGGTATCTACGAAGGCGTTTGGGTCGGAGAGGATTCCGACATCCCCAATACCCGCGGTTTTCGTAACGATGTGCTAAATGCTCTGCGCGACATTAAAGTACCATTGGTGCGCTGGCCCGGCGGCTGCTTTGCCGACGAATATCACTGGCGTGAAGGCATCGGCCCGCGCAATGAGCGCCCGGTTAAAGTCAATACTCACTGGGGTGGGGTAGAAGAGCCCAACACCTTTGGCACCCACGAGTTTTTTGAATTCGTCGAGCTGCTCGGTGCCGATGCCTATGTCAACGGCAACCTGGGCAGTGGCAGCGTGCGGGACATGGCCGAGTGGATGGAGTACATGACCGGCGAAAAGGGCTCAACCCTTGCCGAAGAGCGCCGTAAAAATGGCCGTGAAGAACCCTTTGAAATTGCTTACTTTGGTGTGGGTAACGAAGCCTGGGGGTGCGGCGGCAACATGCGTCCCGAGTACTACTCAGATTTATACCGTCAGTACTCGACCTTCCTGAAAGCGCCTAAAGGTAATATGCCCAAGTTGGTGGCCAGTGGCGGTCACAGTGAAGACACCAGCTGGACTGATGTGCTGAGTAAAAACATCGAACAAAAAATCGATGGTATCAGCTACCACTATTACACCTTGCCCAACAGCGATTGGGACAACAAAGGTCGCGCGATTAAATTTAGTGAAGACGACTGGTTTAACACCATGACCCGCACCTACAAAATCGATGACTATATTCGCGCTAATTTGGCCAAGCTGGAAGAAAACGATCCAGAGGGTGATATTAAATTTTACGTAGACGAGTGGGGCACCTGGTACGACCCGGAGCCCGAGCGCGACCCGGGCTTTTTGTATCAACAAAACACCTTGCGCGATGCCGTAGTAGCGGCGGTGAATTTTAATATTTTCCACGAGCACGCCGAGCGGGTCACCATGACCAATATCGCGCAAATGGTTAATGTCCTGCAGGCCATGATTCTGACTGATAAAGAAAAAATGGTTCTGACGCCGACTTACCATGCGTACGGCATGTACAAAGTGTTCCAAAACGCTACCTCTATTCCGTTCGACATTGATTCGCCCGAATACCAAAAAGGCGATGAAAGTGTCCCAGCGGTCACCGCATCGGTCGCGCGCGGCGAAGATGGCAAGCTGTATCTCGCGCTGGTGAACATGGATCCGGAAAATGCGGCCGGGATTGAGCTGGATATCGACGGCGTTAAGGCCAAGCGCGCCGTTGGGCAAATGCTAACGGCTGACGCTATGGACGCCCGCAATACGTTTGATAAACCCGATGTTTTGCATCCGGTGGCCTTCTCTGCCGACTTAGATGAGCTGGAAATTCCGGCAAAGTCTGTGGTGGTGGTTGAGTTGCAATAACGACCGGCCTCTGCGGGTAGCCTTTGGATTGCCCGCGCTCACAAAAGCCCACACAGCGCTTAGTTGTGTGGGCTTTTTTATGTGCCTTTTGCCGACTTGGGCTTGGCCGGGTTGGTGTTGAGGGGCTGGTGCTGAGGGGCTGGTGTTGAGGAGTAAGTTGCGAGGTTTAATACACACCGTTATGCTTAGCCCCCTAACCGTCCATATTTCAACGCTAGGGTAGCTACTTGCAAACCGATCAAGAACACACGAACGAGCCAACAATAACCACCACCGATACTTCTTACACTCTCGCCCCTCGCGCAGCACGATTGCTTGCCGTTATTATCGATACAGCGTTATCACTGTTAGTGGTTGTGCCGGTTACGGTGTATTTTGGTGTCTGGGACAACATGCTGGAGAACCCCGAGGCGGGCTCGACACTGCCATGGACGACTACTGCGCTGCTGGCTTTATTCGGTTGGGGGGTGTTTTTGGTGCTCCACGGCTGGCTGCTGTACAGTCGCGGGCAAACCATTGGTAAGCACTGTGTCGATATCGCGATTGTCACCCTAGATGGTAAAACGCCAGCCTTTGTCCCACTGCTGGCAAAGCGCTATTTTCTAGTCGCTTTAATTGGCGGTATTCCTTTTATTGGTGGGTTTCTGATGTTGGTTGATGTGTTGTTTATTTTCCGCTCAGACAAACGCTGCGTGCACGATTTAATTGCCGGAACGCGAGTGGTAAGCGTGGCAAGAGTGTCGGAATAAATACCTACCGAATAACACTGCTATTGTTGACATTGAAGGGCCTATGAAAATAATAACCTCGTTAAAATTAATAGCCTCTACCAGCCTGCTGCTTGTCTGTGTTAATTCAGCAGGCGCCGAAACCGTCGAGATAAAAACACCAACTCTAAACATCTCTAAGGCTGACTACCAACAGCAACTTTACGGCTTTTGGTTGGGACAATGCATTGCCAACTGGACCGGGTTGGTTACCGAGATGGACAAGGTTGGCAATATCGGTGATATTAAAACGGGTGACTTTTATACTCGCGATGATTGGGGTAAGCCTGATCAGCCCAGCATTTGGGGCCAGGGTGTACCAAGCGATTTATCGCCGACCATTGATTTTGTGTTTGAGGGGCCGGAAGGCATTTGGGGCTCTGACGATGATACAGACATCGAGTATATCTACCAGTATTTGTTGGCAGAGGAAGAAACCAGTCTATTGACAGCCGAGCAAATTCGAACTGGTTGGCTTACCCATATTTACCCCAGCACCGAGCCAACCCCATTTGGCAAAGACCCTGACGGAAACTACGAGAACTTTTTGTGGGTATCTAATCAGCGAGCCTACGATTTGATGGCGCAAGGAATGTTACCCCCTGATACCAGTTTACCCAGCAATAATGAACACTACGACATGATTGATGCGCAGCTAACTACCGAGATATTTGGTTTGTTTGCGCCCGCGCGGCCCGAGGTCGCGCTCACCATGGCGCACCTGCCGATTCGCACTACGGCCAGTGGTGCCGCCGCTGAAATTGCAGAGTTTTATGTCACGATGTATTCATTGGCGGCGGGTTTCTCCCTTGGCCAGCCCTCGGCTGAAGATACTCAGTGGTTAGCGCAGCAGGCCCGCGCACGGTTAACCGAGGGGGAGTATCCGGCCGCCATGTACGATTTTGTCTGGCGCCAGTACCAAAGTGGTGCGAGCTGGGAAGCCACGCGTGATGCTGTTTATCGGCGCTATCAAGTTGATCAGGCAGATGGTTACGACATTACGTCAAGAGAGCTGTATTGCAACGGTTGTTTCGCCGCCGGAATTAATTTTGCGGCGAGCTTAATCAGTTGGTTTTACGGCGAGGGGGATTTTAGAAAGACGCTAAAAATTGCCGCTCTTACCGGGTGGGACTCAGACAACCCCGCCGCTACCTGGGGCGGATTACTCGGCTTTATGTTGGGGCGTGAGGGAATTGAAAGCACATTTAATCAGTCCTTTTCAGAGCGCTTTAATATTCACAGAACACGTCGTAACTTTCCCGCTGACGGCATCGATAACTTTAACTCGATGGCGCAAGTGGGCGTAAGTATTGTAGATCGTGCAGTGACGGAACTGATGGTGAGCGAGTCGGACGAAAGCCACTGGTTTGTTTCCAATCCGGTTGTGCGCTCAGAGTAAACCCATATTAAGCCCACCGAGGTTATCCCGGTGGACTTAACTCCTCTTTAATGTTTAGTTACTGACAAATATCGCCGGTGACATTAACAGTTTCGGCGCTGCCCGAGCCCTGAAAGCCAAAGCTAACCGATTGCCCTGGGTTGATGACGCTATTACGGCCAATATCGCTGGCGGTAAATGGTCCGCTGCCGCTAACGTCGGCTTCCCAGCTGTTTACGATGCTCACTGCATTGCTGTATTGCCACTGCACCTGCCAGCCATTCACGGCGGTATCGCCCTCGTTGGTGAGGGTGATGTTCGCGGTAAAGCCAGAGCCCCAGGCATTTTGCGTTTCATAGTCGCAGCTGACTTCGCCGCCACCTGCTGCACTTGATGAGCTGGATGACGTGCTAGCGTCGCTGCTGGATGATCCGCCGATAATACCGTAAGGCGCCGGTTGTGCCGCGCAGGTATTGGCGCCGACACAGCTTTGGTTGTCTTCATAGCCCCAGCCTTCATTGCTATTACTGCAAAGAGGCGTAGTTGTTCCGTACCAGTTACAGGCGGTGCCCGAGGGAGTCGAGCTGTCCGAGCTGCTACTGGATGAACTGCTTGAAGAGCTGGCCGTGCTGACTTGTAAAAAGGCACTGGTGTAATTGGCCGGAGATTCGGCATACACACGGTTGGCCGTGGCACTTTGGCTGGCAACCACGTCGCCTTCGGCATTTAACACGCCCACCTGCACATCGGTGTTCTCATCGTTAACCGCTTGCGCCAGGGCAAAAGGCCACTCGCTGGCACCGGCGTTAGTCGCATCCAGCACCAGTGCCTGCTCTGGTAAATACACATCGGTGCCGTTGCTTTCAACCAAGCGCAGGCTGACTTCATCACCTACCGCTAACGTTTGTGCGGTGTTACTGAGAGGACCTAAGTCCTCCCAGTTGGCACCGGCGGAGGGTAGGTGAACAATATCGATTGAGGTGGTACTGGTGGCGTCGTCGTTACTGACTTGCAGGTTTACCGTGACTGTTTGCTGCGCGTCGGGCTCGGTTAACGTTAATACCGTGCTGCTGCCGTTGCTGGCACTTAAACTGTAGAGCGAATCGTTATCGGCGTTAAGGCTCCAGCTGTAGCTTAGATTGTCGCCCTGAGACCCTGAAGCATCAAAACTAATGCTGCCGGCACCGGCAAATGTGCCGCCATCGGGGGTGGCGGTAATATCCGCAACAACGGGGATGGGGCCTGTGTCGCCATCAAAACTTACGTCAACACAACCGTGAAAGCGCTCGTAGGTGTACTCGTTGCGGCCCCACTCGCCGTAAATAACGTGGCGTCCGGTGCGCTCTGGCACGTCGCAACTGGTATGAAACAGTGCGTTGCCTTTATCCGGCACAATATTGGGGTTGGCGTTGGGGTTGCTGTCGTCGTACTCCAGCACGCAAAAGGCCTGGCTTTCAAAGTCGTCCCAGGTTAATGGCTGGCCCACCTGAAATTCAAAACCGGGTTTGGTGATCCAGTAGCGAAACTCTTCGGTGTCATCAAAGTGCGGCCCCCAGGATATATCCCAGGTGATGGTTTGTTCGCCGGAGCTCATGGGGTTGGTGGGCCAATCGATGGCTTTGTCCCACGGGGTGGCGCCGCCCTGCCAGGTTTCGCTATCAAAGCCGCAGACGTTGTCCGGTAGCGGTGTTACCCCCGCGCGGCCGACATCGTGAGTAAGCACACTCATAAACGAGTAGCCGCTGGTAAAATCATCGGCAAACGCCTCGGCACAAGCGCTGCCGGGTTCGGCCGTGTCGGGCTTGGTGCTGGCACCGCAAAACCAGTTGCGCGCCGGAGGGTCGGACATTAAGCCGTGGCCTAGCGCGTTGCTGCTGGCAAGCAGAATTAAGGAGCTGAGAAGTAATTTGTTGCTACGCATAAAAAATCCTTCTAATGTTTTTAGTGTTGTATTAACCGCTGACTTGTCGTTTCTGTGTCGGCTAATACGCGGGCAATCATGCCGGTAAATTATCAGAACTCCTTTTCATTTTATTCCGGCCTGAATAGGCTCTCCTTGGTATCTTGTCGCCTAGTTTTATCGCTAAAGTCGCGCTAATGGCAGCGCTACCATTTTTGGGTAAAAATAATGGCGATGTTATCGATAAAGCTAGATGCGTCATTTTTTGTTTTTCCGTTACCTAACAATTGTTTTCTTGGCACTTATTTTGGTAAAAAATAAGTGCCCGAAATTTCTTTATGAACTTGCAAGAAAATGAATCGAAACGGCCGACAAATTCCAGCTGTTTTTAATCGCTACCATTGATTAGTGTGATTGGCCTTGTAATTCAATGTCTGCTCGTTGGAAACGAGAACCGACGCACGTGATAGGATTAATTTGGCTTCAAAATCATTGCGTGAAAAATTAGGTTAATTATTTTTATTTATTTTTTTGCGCCACAAAATTTTACGTAACCGACCATAAATACAGAATAATAAGCGCCAAAATTCATAGGCTTTAAACGTTTGTTGCCAGCGGCGGTTATCGGTTTTTGGCAGCGTTTGGTGGCGGTTTTGCACATCAAAAATGTGCCTTGACCTTATGCGCAACAAGTGGTTCTATTAAGTGGATTTTTGCGACGGAGAGGAAGTGTGAAAAACTGCAGCCATTGCCATGCGCCACTCAGTTTTGGCGATGTGGTCAAGTCGGTAAATCCGACCCGCATTAGGTGTTCTAACTGTAAAGCTAAAACACCGGTTAAGCTGCTGCCGGTAGTGGTGCTTGTTGTGCTGACATCGCTGGTATCGGTTGCGGTGGTGGTGGCAACGATAGCAAACACCCTGGTAATGCTGGTCGCGCTCACAGCCGTTGCTTTGGGGGGCGAGTATGTTTACTACCGGCTTATGCGGGCGGGATATTTAGAGTAAAAGTGCCTCAAGCCTCAGTTGCCGTTGGCAAAGAAGCGGCCGAGTGCCGGCCCCGCAGCGGCCACTATGAGCAGAAGCCCCGCAACCAATAAAAACGCCGACGTCAGCCCGGTGAGATAAGCGACAAAGCCAATCATCGCCGGCCCCACTAAAATGCCGGCGTAGCCGATTGTGGTAAGCGCGGGCACGGCTAGGGACTCAGGCATAGTCGTCTGTTTGCCTACCAGCGAATACATAATAGGTGCGATATTGGCGCCGCCCAGCCCCACCAGCGCATAACCGAGCAGTGCGAGCGGCCAGCTTGGCGCTAGGGCCGCCAGTGTTAGTCCCAAGGCGGCCAAAGTGGCCCCGCCGACCAATACCGTTATTAACCCTGCGCGACCAATAATCCAATCTCCGCTCAATCGAGCTGTCGTCATGGTAACGGCAAAGGCCACGTAACCAAGCCCCGACTGTGCGGTTGCCATCTGTTGCTGTTGTGTTAAATATACGGCGCTCCAGTCGAGCATTCCTCCTTCGACTAAAAAAGCAATAAAACACAGTGCGCCAAGCGCAAGTACGATGCCCCGAGGAAGGGCTAATAACGGGCCTTCTTGTGAAGCGTCGGTATGGTTTAATAAGTAGCGCCAGGTAAACGCTAGTGCTAAAAGGATGCCCAGTACCACGATGGATACGGCGTGCAGAGGGGAAAGGTTTAGGCTTAATAGACTGCTCACCCCAAGAGCGCCAGCGATACCGCCAGCACTAAAGAGGCCGTGAAATCCTGACATTAATGGTCGGCCAGAGGCCTTTTCCACCGTCACCGCTTGAATATTGGCAACGCAGTCGGCAGTGCCGAGTGCGGCGCCAAAAAAGAATAGCGTAGCGGCCAGAACCCACGTCAATTCTGAGCTGGCGAGTATCGGTAAGGCAGCGCACAATACGATCGCTGCCGTGCCAAATACGGCGCGGCAGCCGTACCGCGCACTAACGACACCCGATAGCGGCATGGCGATCAGTGAGCCAATACCAAGGCATAGCAGTAACAGCCCTAGCTGAGCTTCGTTGAGTGAGGCGCGAGACTGCGCGTAGGGCACCAGCGGCGCCCAGGCCGCAAACGAGCTTCCGGCGATGAAGAAGGCGGCGCGGGTGGCGTGTTGTGCCTGAGCGCTGGCTGGGTGTGGGGACATAAATACTCTGTCTGGTTGCTGGGCTTACAGCATACCTAAAGTTTTTACGTTATGACGAAAGGGTACGACAAATAGTGTAAATGACCACTATTTGAGCGTATACTGCAATCCGTTAAAGAGGCCTAAGAACCTTTAGGTGTTAAGCGGCACACTATAAAGATGCCGTAGCACGCAACAGTAAAATCAACGGCTGCCCTGTCGTTCAATCACATGAAGCATACTCAAACACTAATAAACCAGTGAGTCGTGCTCTATGTTTCGCAAACGTTTCTTGACCCCTGTGTTGGGGGTAAAACTGCTGCTTGTTGCAGCGTCGGCGGTGGTTATTTTAAGCTGCTATCACAGTGATACTCCTCCTTCTCTCGATACGTCACCCTATCGCTCAGTGTTTGGCGATCATGTCTTGGTGTTTGACGACACCATGGATCAGCGAGCCATTCAAAATACCCTCGATGCGCTACATCACCAACAAAAGCACAATGAGTTTGGCGCGGAGCGCTACGCACTGCTGTTTAAACCGGGCCAGTATGAGTTAAACGTCACCGTGGATTACTACGTTCAGGCGCTGGGCCTTGGCCGGGTGCCGGGGGATGTAAGCATCAACGGAACCGTGCAGTCGATTGCGTCGACCGAAGGCAATAAAGTCACCACTATGTTCTGGCGCGGCGCGGAGAATTTTAAGGTAAAGCCGCATCACGGCAACACCTTATTGTGGGCGGTATCTCAAGCCTCACCTTACCGGCGTATGCACGTCGAGGGCAGCGTTAACTTTGATAAGGGCAGCTGGGCCAGTGGCGGCGTGTTGGCCAACTCGGTGATTGAAGGCCGGGCCGGGCTTACCACCGGGCAGCAGTGGTTTACCCGCAACTCGGAGATCGGCCGCTGGGCCGGGGGCAACTGGAACCGGGTGTTTGTTGGGGTTAAGGGGGCGCCGGTGGATCAGTGGCCGGAAGAGCCCACCACCATTATCGAACAAACCCCTGTCGTGCGTGAAAAGCCGTTTTTGACGCTGGATAACGGCGGTGCGTATGCGGTGTTTGTACCGGCGGTTACCCGCAATACCGCGGGTGTTAGCTGGCGCGGCGAGTCAGAAGCTGGGGAGTTAATTCCCTTAACGGACTTTTATGTGGCGCGGCCCGATTCCGATACGGCTGACAGCCTGAATCAAGCCCTGGCGGCGGGTAAACATCTACTGCTTACGCCGGGTATTTACTCGCTGAATCGTGCTCTTAACGTCACTCAGCCAAACACGGTTGTGTTGGGGCTTGGTTTACCCACCTTGGTGCCGCAGCAGGGCGATGCCGCTTTGACGGTGGCCGACGTTGATGGTATTAAACTGGCCGGATTTATGGTGGACGCAGGCCCGGTTAATTCTCCGGTGCTGATTGATGTGGGCCGACAACGTGCGACGCAAACCGCAGGTGTTAACCATGCGGCTAACCCCACCAGCCTGCACGATGTGTACTGCCGGGTGGGTGGCGCGATCGTGGGGCAGGCTGACATTTGCTTGCGGATTAACAGTGACGATGTATTGGTGGACCACGTATGGTTGTGGCGCGCCGACCACGGCACCGGTGCCGAGTGGGAGGTGAATAAAAGCCGCAACGGTTTAGTGGTTAACGGCGATGACGTGACCATTTACGGTTTGTTTAACGAGCACTTTCAGGGCTATCAAACCCTGTGGAACGGTGAGCGCGGCCGCACCTATTTCTATCAGTCCGAGATCCCCTACAAGCCACCGAGCATCGATGCCTGGAACGATAACGGCAAGGCCGGGTTTGCCTCATACAAAGTGGCCGATCATGTGCAAACTCACAATGGTTGGGGCTTTGGTATTTACAGCTTTTTTCGCGGTGAACCCACGGTCAGCAATAATGTGCGGTTAGAAAATTCGATGGAGGTGCCCAATAACCCGGGAATCTCTATTAGCCATATTGCTAACTTCGCTGGTTTAAATGGCGGTATTAATCATGTGATTAACGGTATGGGGCCAGCCACCGAAGTGGGTGAATTAAATTTGTTCTCGGGTTTTGAGGGCGGTGTGGAGCAGGCGGAATAACGGATTTACCCGGATTAATAAGGGGGAGCGATTGCTCCCCCTTTTTTGTTTTACTGAATGTTCAGATCAAACCCTTGCTGGATAAAGTTGGTGTCTGGGTAAGCCACATTGCTGGTGATTAAATTATTAAAGGTGGCGCTACCGTTACCTGTGTAGGTGTAAATCGCCGCCCCTAAGTGTTTACCCGAGAACCGAGAGTCAACCTCGCCGTCAAGGCCGGTACCGTCGATAGTGATATCGTTAAACACGACGTTTTCAAAACCGCCGCCGTAACCCATTTGAATGGCGTCGCGCTGGGTGTCGTAGATATCGATATTGGATACGGTTAGGTTGCGAATCGGATCAACCGAGGCTTCTAGGTCAATCGCACCGCGCTCGCCGCCCCAGGTATCCAAGCTGGTACCACTGCGGATAATCGTGCTGTCAGAGAATACGATGCCAGTGTTATTTTGAAAGTGATAACCTGGGAAGATCGTGTTCATCCTGAAACCCGATGACCCCACACCGTCGACAATTAAATTGTAAGTGGCTTGGTGACCGCTGCCGCCAAAGAAAGCTATGCCCGCGGCGCGCCAGTTAAACTCGATGGTGTTGTGGGTAAAGGTGTTGTTGACACCGGCCGGTGCACCATTGACGTTACTGGTCCAAACCGCGAGGCCATCGTCACCATTGTTGCGAATGCTGCTATTGCGCACGGTAGAGTTGCTAGTGCCTTGGGCAAAGTTAATGCCGTCGGCTAAGTTGTTGCGCACGCGGCTGTGTTCAATCAACAGGTTGTCGGCAGTTATGGCCGGTGTATGAGCGTAGTCAGCCACCCAAAAACCGCACTCGAAGTGCTCGACCCAAACGTTATGCACTGTAGAGTTGGTGCCAAAATTATCCATAAAAGCTTTATAAACTGCCTGTTGGTTATAGCGCGAACGTAGCATCGAGTTCATATACACGTGGCTAAAATCCAGTTGCCCCACAACCCGAAAAGAGATGCCGCCCGAGGCCGAGTTAGGGTTGGTAAACTGAATGTTGGTGTGCCAAATGCCCGAACCCATAATGGTTAAGTCGTCAATTCCGTTGCCGACATCGCCGATAACCCACATGTTGTCTAATTCAAACGTACCAGGTGGGATGTACAGCGATTGACCGTTGGCAACCGCGGCATCCACGGCTTGGTTAAACGCCGCCAAATCGTCTATGCCATCGTTGGCTATTGCGCCAAAGTCGGTAACGGCGACGGCGTTGCCCGGGCGAGAAATCGGCGAGGGCACACTTTCTATCTCTAAAAAGTCGACGCCGTATTCGAGATTGTCGCTGTTGGATTTCTCGATGCGAATCACATCGCCCGCTTGCAGCGGCGTTGCCAGCTTCCAGTGAGTTTCGTCAAAGCGGAACAGCGGGTTGCCGCCGCCGGGGGCATCTGAGGGGTGACCACCACCCACGGCGAAGTACTGGTAGTTATAGTAGGAAGTTAACGGCACAGTTTGCGCTTTAGTGCCATTAACGTAAACGTCCAGTGAGCCATCTAGCCCCATACCGTCGCTTGAGTCGGGCATGGTAAAGCGCATGGTAACGCCCGCGCCGCCTTCGTCGTTGCGTATTGTCCACTCGGCGTAAGAACCACTGCTAGGCAGCGCGATATACGCTTGGCCCGATGCCTCGGAGGCGGTTTTTAGCTGATCGAACATGGGCGCGGTTTTTAAAATGGCCCCGCCACCGTAGTTAGCACTTTGGGTATCGTAGCGATCGTACGGCATATTAGCGCCGTGCTCATCGTTAGGCTCTGGGTGATCGGGGTTAGTATCACTGCCTTCCTCAAGTGTCGTGGCGGTAATAGCACCGCTGGTGTTGGATGCGCCAAACTCGTTGTAAGCACGCACGCTGTAGCTGTAGCTGGTTTCCGGAGTTAGCTCGGTGTCTTGGTAAAACGTGGAAGTTATGTCCGCGACCACCGCACCATCGCGCAATAACCCGTAACCATCGGCTTGGCTTGAAGCCTCCCAACTTAAGAATATAGCGGTAGACGATTCACCGGTCACATTTAGGTTGCCCGGTGTGCCAGGCGGAACTGGGTCAGGGTAGCCATTAACTTCAAACTCAGAGATTTGCGCCGCCGGCCATCCGGTGTTGGCCGTTACCTGCAGTCGTACATAACGTGCGGTGGTCTCGTTAAAGCTAATGGTAGCGGTGTTGTTTGAGGTCGGGTTAAAAGTCGCCCCCGTTTGACCGGCAATGTTCGTAAAATTAGTGCCGTCGTCACTGCCCAGTACCGTGACCGTTTGCGTGCGGGTTTCCCACGCGGCATCGTCGGGTAGTTTTAGAGTGACTTGGTTAACGTAATGGGTGCTGCCAAGATCCACGGTTAACTGCTGCGGAAAACTATTGCTGGCGCTTTCCCAGTAGGTGCTTTGGTTGCCGTCCACTGCGTTGGCATCTGTGTGATAGGCATCCGCTGATGAGGCGCTAACGGGCTTGCCGTCGGCAACATTACTGCCTGTGGGCGTGGTTCCGGTGTCGCTGGTTGTGGTGCTAACGCTTACGCTGGCCGCCGAGGTGCCATCGTTGTTGTAGGCGCGTACCTGGTAATCGTAGCTGGTGTTAGCGCTCAGGTTGGTGTCTTGGTAATAAGTATCGCTGGTCGATGCAATCACACTGCCGCCGCGCAAAATATCGTAACCGTCGGCATTGGCCGAGCTGTTCCAGCTCAGGCTGACCGATGAGCTGGTAACGGCACCAACACTTAACCCTTGTGGCGTTGTTGGCAAACTTACGTCGGAGCCTGAATCAAACTCTAGCCAGTTGATGTTAAATAGGCCGCCTGCGTCTGAACCGTTAAACACTAGGTATAAGTCGTGAACGCCCTCGGCGTAAACGTTGGCAGTTTCGGTTACCCAGTTTTGCCAGCCACCGGTGTAGCTGGCATTGATGGAGCCGATCAGCTCGCCCGTCGGACTGTCTAAGTGCAGCGCCATGGTGCCGCCTGAGTGATCGCTGGCAAGGCGGGCGCTCACCTGGTAGGCGCCAGTGCCAAAGTCAACGTCTTCAAACATCAGCCAGTCGCCGTTATCAATCCAGCCGACGTTGGCGCCGCCACCAGTGTCGCTAGTCCCTTCAGTCTGCACGCCGCTCATATTGTCAAACGATTCAGCCTCTATGCGGCTGAAGGCGCTGCGTGGTTCGGTACTGGTGACTGAACCAAAAACTTCAAACTCTGAGACTTGCGCCGCGGGCCACTCGCTGTTGCCGGTCACTTGCAAGCGAATAAAGCGTGCATCAGTATCGGGAAAGTCAATGCTGACGTGATTTAAGTTAGCGGGATCAAACAGGTAATCGCTGTTACTTGCTACGGGAGTGAAGTTGCTGCCGTCACTACTGGCCAACACTGCCATACTTTGCGTGCGGCTGCCCCAAAAGTCCGGTAGTTTTAGAACGATTTGTTCAACCGTATTGCTGCTTCCTAAGTCGACCGTTAGATTTTGTGGAAAAGCGCTGTTCTGACTCTCCCAGTAACTGTTGCTGTTGCCATCATTAGCATTAGCGGCGCCGTACACGTCGTTGATGCTGGTGGCGCTGATGTTTTTGCCTTGCGCTAAATTGGTTTGCGCCAGTGCCTGTACCGATACCATACACGGAATGCTTAGTACCCCGGCCACTAGCCCGGCTTTACTGAGTGGGTGTAACCATTTTGGTTTAAATGTCGTCATTATCTAGCCTCTCTTATTAGCTTTATATGTGCTCTAACTTTCAAAAAAGCAGTCGTTTTACACTCATAAGCAACGTTACGCCGCGCTGAGTGACTTGCTTTTCGATGGCGGCCATCCGTGCCGTTCGACACTCCGGTACGACTCGCTGTGTCGGTGCGACTTGAAATATGCTGTGTTTAATACTGAACCGGCTCGGCGTTTATTGGGGGTTCTGCGCAACGATCTTAAATCGCAATGGTTATGACGAATTACATGAGCCGTTCAACCAATGTTGTTATTGTGCTTAATGTGTAATGAGAACGATGACGAGATTTAATAGCAGGGTTTTTAGAGTGTCTATAGCGATTGGTGACGTCGGGCCATGAAAACGTTTTCGCAGCATGAAATCGTTTTCGAGCTGTGACCGATGGGAATGACAAGATTATTTTTTACTACGATTTTAATTATCTGATTTTTTCTAGATAGTAACCCGTAGGTTTACAATGAGAGGCGTTTGTGCGTGCTGGTCGATGGGGTTTCGCATCGACCTGCACGCGACGTTGCTCTTTAAAGCCAATAAAAATAAGGGGGGGACAAATTTCTACGCGAGCCTAATTTTCTCGCGTGCGGTGTTAATCCTCGTTTAGCGATAAACTTGCTACCGTGTGCGATACCTTTTTTGCGCTAACATTAATGTCGTGGATAACCTCCGCGACCTGCACATTGAGCGCGCTTCCCTCGCCAACAGAGTGCGACACTGAGTTTATCTGGGTGGTAATGGTTTGCGTTAGCCCTTGATTTTGTTTCACGACTTGTGCGATTTCCTGGGTTGATTGCGATGTGCGCGCGGCCAGTTGCCTTACCTCATCGGCGACCACCGCAAAGCCCCGGCCGGAGTCCCCCGCGCGGGCCGCCTCAATGGCGGCATTTAGCGCAAGTAGGTTGGTTTGCTCGGCGATACCACTAATGGTCGAGACGATAGCGGTAATGTGCGACGACTGCTCGTTGAGCTTATCTATTAACGTCACCGCGTCTTCTACATGCTGATTGATGGAGGCAAAGTTATTCACCGCTTGCTCGAGCATTTTAGTGCCTTTAACGGCTGTGTCAGCGGTTTGCAGAGCTGAATCATGTGCGACGTGAGCGGCGGCCGACACTTGTTTGGCGTGCTCAACCCGGGCACTGATGTCGGCGGCAAACTTAACCACCTTATAAACGTTACCCTTGTCGTCCATAATGGGGTTGTAGGTGGCCTCTAGCCACAGTGTGTTGCCCGAGGCGCTGCGGCGCTCAAACCGGCCCGATTTGAAGCCGCCCTGGGATAGCTCGCGCCAAAAATTAGGCCGCTCGTGGTAGAAGTCTTTGGTGCAAAATATTTTGTGGTGTTTGCCTTGTATGTCTTCTAAACGGTAGCCGACGGTACGTAAAAAATTATCGTTGGCGGTAAGGATGGTGCCATGTGGGCTAAATTCTATGACCGCCATAGAGCGGTTTAAGGCCGTGGTAATATCGGCCTGAGCATTTAATCGTAAGTGTTCTCGGGTGACGTCAGTGGCTATTTTTGCGATTTTGTGAATCTGACCATCGCGAGAGATCGGAAAGTAAGTGGCCTCCAACCATATTTGCTCGCCGCTTGCTGTGACGCGAGCGAAAGTACCACTGATGCTTTTTCCTGCCGCTAAGTCTCGCCAAAAGTCTTGGTACTCGCGGCTGTCGGCATAGCTCGAGCTACAGAAAAGACGGTGGTGCTTGCCGACGATACCGCTTAAGGCATAACCGGTCGTGTTTAAAAAGAGCTCGTTAGCATCGAGTACTGTACCCTGAGGTGAAAACTCGATGTAGGCCATATGATCTCTGATTGAGCTAACAATAGCGTTGGCCGCGTTCGCACTGTGTTGTAGCTCGCTCACTTGCCGTTTAAGAGCATTGTTAAACATATTGGGGTGTCTCCTGAAAGACTGCAGCGGTACACCGGCTGCCTGTTCTAGTATCCCCTTACGTACGTGAAGAATGATGTTTTAGATGCCATTATTTGGGTAAAGAAGCGTAATGGGGCTGATGGCAAAACCAGGCGATTACACCGAATAACGCTAAGCGGCGAGTGCGGCATTTTTAAGGTGGACTCAAGAGGTTGCTCCCGGCGCTGATACAAGACGCCTGCGCATTGGCTGGCGCTGCCAGTACACCAAAGAGCGCCAAAGCCACTCCAGTGGCCCAAAGCGGTAGTAGCGTAGCCACCATTGGCTACCGATTAATTGTAGGGCCCAAATGAGTAAAACGACGCTGTAGACTTCGACGCGCGATAGCTGACCATACCAGCCAAGGCCAAAACCATAAAATATAAATGCACAAATAATTGACTGGCTCACGTACAGCGTGAGTGCCATTTTGCCGCAAGAGGCTAAGTAACCTTGGGTTTTCTGAAGCCACCCTTGCTGATAAACCCAAAGTGCGAGTCCGACATAACCCAGAGTAAGTGGCACTCGGCCGAGATCGTAGTACAGGCCGAGGAATCCCCATTTCAAGACGGCAACGATACTGAACTCGTGACGAATCAGTGCGGCTAGCTCAAGCACGTTTATGCTAAGTCCAAGCCCGATGCCGCCGGCTGCGAGTCGTGCGTAAAAGCGCTGTGAGCGCTCTCCAGTTAGCACGCCGGCTTTAAGAAGCGCCATCCCGAGCAACATCATACCGAGCGCATCGAAGAAGCCGCCACGGTACAAAATCGTCGATTGGTAGGCGATTATGGTTGGCTTGAGCTCGGCGAAAACCGACAGGTAATCGCCGCGCAGTGCGTCGATCTGGCGTTGCACCTCGATCCTGTCGGGTTTGCGCCAGCGCTGAATGTCCGCCCAGTGCTCGAGCGCGCCCTGCTCTTTTTGGCTTAGCTCGTGCCCGCTGCTTAAGCGCAGCTCGGCGGCCTGGGCCTCGCGTTCGGTGGTGCTGGCATCCACGACTTTAATAATGCTGCGGGGTATCAGTGTGGCCAGTAACAGCACGCCGATAACCATTAACCAGCGCGCTCGCATTTTTCGCGCTGGGTACAAAAACATGCCGGCTAATGCGTACCAATATAAAACATCGCCAAACCATAAAAGCAGCCACGCGTGAATAATGCCGAATAAAAATAACCAGACCATACGCCGGTAATAAAGGTCGGCCATATTCTGCGGCGCCGTAGAGCGGCGCCAGTCGCCAGTCAGTAATAGCACGCTGGCACCAAACAGCAGTGAAAACAGCCCGCGCATGGTGCCTTCAAAAAACAAATGCGTCATCCCAAAAGCGGTTAAGTTCCACCCCTGGTAGCCACCGTAAACACTGGGGTCTATGTAGGCGCGCGGCAAACTAAAACTGACGATATTAAGCAGCAGTATGCCTAGCACCGCGATACCCCGCAGGGTGTCGATCGCTTGAATGCGCTGTGGCGCGTTGCCTGCGGCGGCACTGATTACGCCTCGCATAAACGCCCGGCACGCGCACGGCGAATTTGTTGGCAATCTTCGGCGATAACGGCTTGTGGGTCGTGCCCAAACCACTCGAGCGAGGCACTGTGGATTCGGTCTTGCGGCAGCATATTGATAAAGCTGGCAAAATCGTAGGCACCTTCAAATAATGGCACCATGCCCTCGCGGCTGCCGGCGGCGGAGTAAACATTGGCCGGGGCAAACACGGGCAGCTGTTGCCGCTGGCTAATGTTTTTAAAGTGTAGGTGGTGAATGTAGGGCGCCATCACGTGCCAGGCCTTGATGGGGTCTTCATGGGCCTCCCAGATATGCAGTACATCCAGGTTAACTTTTAGCGCCGGATGATTTACCGCCTCGATGAGATCCAGTGTGGATTGAATGGTATCGGCCTGAGTGTTGGGGTGAGTTTCGATGAGCAACTCACAACCCCGGTCGTGAGCTTGTTGGCAGTAATCGCGCAGGCGCGAGATCAATGCCTGTAGCTCCAGAGGGTTGGTCTCGGCACTGGCTTTGTGACCGGCAAAGGTGCGCAGTTTGTAGGAGTCCCAGTGATCGGCCAACTCGCATAACTGCGCCAACTTAGTTTGCCCGCCAGCGGCGCTGCCGGTAAAGGGTAGGTAATCGCTCAACATAGATACTTGCAGGTTCATCGCGTCCAGCCAGCGACCGTTTAGCGCCGGTTGGTTGCTGAGGCTGCGCGCGTGTGCGGCCCACAGTTCTATACCATCAAACCCTGCCCGGGCTGCAAAGGTAGCAAGCTCGGGTAGCGAGACTAAATGATGACGAAAACTAATGGTGCAAAGGGATAAGTGCATCATGGCAACGCCTCTTGCCGTTGTGGGGTTGTCAGGGTAGCTTGCCAGTCGTTATAGGCCTCTAACACGGCCGCTTTGATACGATTTTCACGGCGGTGTTGCTCATCAATCGCAGCGCTTAAGGCGGTGTAGTCGGTATCTTTTTCAGTCATCGACCATTTGTTTGCCAGGTAGAGCACCTGCTCGTAGCCTTTGGCCAGCGCTTCGATGACTACACACCAACTCTCAAACTCATCCATGGGGCGGCCAATGGCGCGGTAAAAATAGGCAAGCCCGTGCTCGTAGGCGTATTTACGGATGGCGAGTACCGGTAACTCGGATAACGCCTGCCCTAAGTGTGCGAGCGGCTCGGTGCCGGTGGCCGGGCGATGGGCGTCGATTACCCGCTCGACCGCCTGGGTTAAGACGTTGGTGCTTTGCATGCAGGCGGCAAAGTACGCGGTAACCTGCTCGGCTGCAGGCTCGTGTAAATCCCGTGTGTCTAGTGCGTAGCCGCCGGCGACGGCGGGAGATTCGATGGCGTAGAGTACTTTGCGGCGCTCCAGCTCGCCCTCCCAACGAAAGTCTGGATCCCACATCCAAACTTTATCGGGCTGCTGGCTGTTCTCAAGCAACACGTAATGGGGAAACGGATTTAACTCAAAGCGGTTCTCGCGCTCCGGTAAACGATACATATCGATCATGACCATCAGGTGGTCGCGTTCGCTGCGTTCGCTCATCAATGACTGTAAGCAGGCGATGTTGTGCGCTTTGCTTAGGGTGTTGTCGTACCACTGGGTGACATTTGCGCCGTACAGTGCGGCAAACCACTTAAAGAAAAAATCATGATCGACATCATCGGCGTGATAGCGCAGCCGCGATGCATCATCGATAAACACTTCGGCATCCCATACCCCAAAATACAGCGGTCGGTGGTCGATCTCTGCCTGTTTAATTGGATGGCATAAACAGCTCACTACACAGTGCACTTTTACGTCGAGCTCGGGTTCGCCCACGGACTGTTCGTTATCCGTGGTTAAGATGCGCTCCAGATCACCAAGAGTCTGTAGTGTCTCTGGGTTGAGTGCGTAATCGGGAATGGTAAAACCCGCTTCGGTTTCGAGCAGCACCAGCAGCTGCATTAACTCCACCGAGTCCAGGTTTAAGTCATAACTTAAGTGGGCCTCGCGAGTAAGCGCGTGTTGCGGCACGCGAGGTAAGTGTTGCGCCACGAGTTGTTCAAGCTGGGGCCAAAACTGGGGTTGTAATTCATCGCTCATGCGGGCGCTCCCTCGTCGTTATTGGTTCTGTCTGGTTGCTGCGCGGCCTGCTTAAAAAAACGTTGCGTGAGTTGCCGGCGGCTAATTTTTCCGTTGGCGAGACGCGGAATTTTATCGACCCGCTGAATCCAACTTGGCTTTTGGTGACTGGTAAGGTGTTGTCGGTAGAGCTCGCGCAGTTGCTCGTCTGTTAGGGCGGTAGTGGCCGTATAAATAGCGGCGACCCGTTCGCCGGCCAGTGGGTCGGGCATGCTGAACACCACTGCCTCGGCAATGGTTGGGTGCATCGTGAGTGCGCTTTCTACCTCTTGGGGGTAAACGTTGAAACCGGCCGTGATGATGGTGTCGTCAATACGGCCACAAAAATGCAGGTGCGGGTTATCGGTTGAATCTACGTAACCGGCGTCGCCGGTATGAATGTCGCGTCCGTTCTGGCGCACAATCACCTCGGTGGGGGCGGCGGGATTACGGCTTGTTACTAATTGGCAGTGGCCCAATGCCCGGCCCATAACGCGGGCACTTTCGGGCTGGTAGGCAAGGGCGACACAGCCGGCCTCTGAGCAGCCGTACTGCTGCCAAACATGCCGGGCTTTATTTTGTAACACGGCAAAATCTTGCTCGGGCGTCACCGCGCCCGAGGTCATTACGCCGTACAAAGGCTGCGCGTCGCGCCAGAGCATTAATAGGGTTTTAATAAATACCGGTGAGCTGTACAGCAAGGGTTTGGAATACTGCTGCAGCGTGCGTAGCAAGTGCTTGGGGTTCCAGCCGGTAATGATGTGTGGTGTCGCGCCGCGCGCCATGCTCGCCAGCAGGCCACAAATAAATCCGTAGGAATGAGTGACTGAGCAGGCCACCACGGGAACTACGTCGGGTTGCAGCTGAATAGTTTGGTTGTAATGCTCAATCTCGATGTCAATATCAGCCCAGCGGCGTTCAATTTGTTTGGGCGCGCCGGTGGTGCCGGAGCTAAATTGTATCAAGGTGCCGCCCGGCATTGTGCTTGGCTCGAGCGTTTGCAATTGCTCGGCGTATTGCCAGACAAGGGCGTCGCATCCAAAAGCAGTGGCTTTCTCTAAGGCAACAGTATGAGGTGTGTCGGGGTGAATCGGCGCGACCGATAAACCTCGCTTGCGACAATAAAGTGCGATAGCCAGCCACTCGAAGGTGTCCTGGGTACACACAGCAATACGGCGGCAGGTTTTTAGGGCGGCGATAGCGTCAAGTATTGTCCAGCGGTGCTGGACGGCGGTTTGATCATAGGGTTTATCATCGAGGTAAAACAGCATCGGGCACCTCTTGGGTAATAGATTGGCCGTTATCTTGCGATAAGGGGTTAAACACACGGTGGTGATATTCTTGTCCGTCGGCGCACAGTTTTTTACGCAGCAGTGATTCGACGTTAATCATTGGCGCTTGATAGCCGAGTTGATCCAGCCGCTCTGTGTTGCAATGGCCCGCTTCTCGGTAACGCGCCAGACAGTCGCTCACCATCGCCCAAAACCGGGCTTCGTTTAAGCCGTAATGCTCGTCTAATAACAGTGCAAGCTCGGATAAATGAAAAACAAATAAGGTATCCATGGCTAGCTCGCGCAGCGCCTCAATGTTTTTCATCCAATAATATTCATCGGGTTTGGCGTGGGCGTAACGCGCCTGTTGTGCAAAATCTGGCGCGGTGTCGGGGTTGGCTAAAAACGCATCGACATACTCGACGCTCTCATGAAAGTCGCGCGCGGCTAAGCGCGCAGGCCAACCGTTTTGATGCAATAAGATGGTGTTTTGCCCGTGCGCCTCAAGGCCAATACCGTGGTGCGCCAGCAGGTGCCAAACCGGGAAAATTAACGTATCGAGTAGCTGGGTTAGCCATGGGGTTAAACCGTAGCCTTGTACCCACGGGTCAATAAAAGGTTTACCGTCTTGTTCGATCAGGGCGAGCGCCATCAGTGGCACGGCTGCTTCGTTCGGTTTTTGGTGCCTGGCGATGCTCTCGCGCCACAGTGCCCCAAGCTGACAGATAGCCGGATCGTGGTTTGCAAACAGTTCAGTTTCTTTAACCCGAATCCCGGCGTATTCGCGCAGTATGACCAGCGGATACTGCTGAAAAAAACTATCTTGCTCTACGGTGGCAGCAAGCCATTGCGACAGCGCCGGGCCTGATTCTATGCCGTGGCTCAGCAAGTGCCTGGGGGCGGATGTGTTGATAATATTCAAGGGCAACTTAATATCAGCTTTAGCGGGCTGCTGCCGGTTAATGAGGGTTCGCACAGACTGGCTGGCCCAGTAGTCGTCACCGGGTTGGCCCAAGTCAACAATGGCCGCGCCGGTTTTGCGAAAGGGCTCGACTAAGCATTGTTGCCACTGCCAGGGATGCACAGGTACAAAGGTAACCGCGTGTGGATCTACCCCTCGCGCTCGGGCGCGCGCTTGCAGTGTGGCAAAGCCGGTAGCGCCCAGCTCGGCGTGATAAAAGTCGTTACGGCGTTCGGCCTCCCCTGAACACACGACGTAACCGTTGGGAATGGCAAGCCAGTGAAGAGTAATCGGCGATGCGGACTCTGGACTAAAGCGGCGGTGATCCTCTTCGCTAAAACCGATACGCGCTTTAAAGCACGGGTGGTAGGGGTGGCCTTCGGTCATCGCCATTTCGAGCTCAGCAAACGCTAAACCTCGCCGGCACAAAGGCTGTGTTGGGTTATGCTGTGAGTTCCAGTCGCACCAGCGGCGGGTTTGACTCAGCTCTTGCGCAAACCGGGTGCGGGCCTCGAGCTCCGCCGGCAGTGCGTCCAATAGTTGCTCGAGTAAGTGTTCCGCACTGGTTGAGGTACTTGTGCGTTGGACTCGAGTTAAGCCGCCAAGGTCCAACCGTACCCGTGCGAAACCACGTACCCGGCCCCGGCAGCGATAGTCGGTATTGTGCAGACTAAAATACACAGTGCCCCACCGTTCAGTTTTACCGGGCACGTAAATGTAATCCACCAGCCCTTCAAACAGCGCCGCCTCTAGCGCCTGCCGAACAATACGTTGCGCGTTGCTTTCACGGATTTTTGATAATCCGCCTTTGAGGGGGGAGCTGAGCTCCTTGTGAGCTTGAGGTGTGGTTAATGCCTCGTGCGTTTTACTCTTGATGTTATTGGGTTGCGCTTTTGCTGCCTCAAACATAAGCGCTCTCCCTGACTGTCTCATCGAGCGGCATCGCCGCGCACAGAGGGTTGGTAATATCGCTGTAGGCGGCCAGCTCTAAATCGGCCTCGAGTTCGTCAATGTCCTCCACCCGTGTGAGTAGGTTGGCTTTTGCCGGTAACAGTGGTTGAGTTAACCAGGTTTCTACTAACAATTTTCCGCTGCCGGTTAATACCTTGCATAACCCGGTTAGCTTTTGTTGCAGGATATTAATGAGCTCGTCTTCACTGATAATACCGTCGGCACCTAAACGATAAATAACGGCAAATAGTTGATTGATTAACAGATAATATCCAAAGCGATCATTGATGGCTGCGGTGGCATAAAATAATTCGCTATCGTGGTCAAGCTTTGGTTGCCATTTTAGCAACTGCGGCTTTCGTGCCTCGTCGAGATAAAAGCCCTGATTGTCGCGGTAATAATAAGTTTTGGGGTAGCCATCGGCTAAACGCAGCAAGCTATTTTGTTGATGTGCTTCAAGCGCGATGCCGTACTGATCGTATAGTCGAATACAAGGCTCGATAGCGCATTGCCAATAGGCGTCAAACCAATCTACTGCTACCGCGCGGGCAGGGCGCTGCTCTTGCGTGGCGCAGCGGTAAATAATCTCGCTAAGAAGCGTGTGTGCTTGATCTGGGTGCCAGGTGTCTTGCACTAACGCCGCCATACAGTAAACGTGGCGCCCCGACTGTGCGCCAAAGGGGTTGTCGCGCAATATGGTTTCAAACCCGGTTTCGGAAAGCTCCGGGTGTCGCAACGTTAAATATGCGGGGTCACTAATTAACTGAAATTGTTTAAACCGTTGGCTAAAGCCTAAGCGCTCAATAAGATCCGCCATTAACACGCCGGCGCGCAGCTCGTGGGTTTTATTTTGACGTAATGAGTTAGTGATTTTGACCGGTAACGAAACCTTATACATCCAGGGGGTGTGACGCTGATACACCGAGCGCACCGATGAGGTAGCCGTAAACACTTGCCCCCGTGGGCCTAAATAACGTAACTCATCGGCGGCTATCCACTGCTGCACATGCGAGCGAGTCAGCAGCCATTGTGCTTGCAGCGGGTGCGCTGGCAGCAGTACCTCATTGTAGGTCAGTGCTATGGTGTCAGAGGTACCGCCAAAGGCATCGATAATTAAATCTTCAGCGCTTTTTAATCGCAGGGAATCTTGTTCAACGAGTTTTCGGTCGGCGACAAAATAGTGCATTTGAAATTCACCCTGCAACTCCGGGGTGACCATTTCATGTTGCCAATCTAAAATTCCCTGACGGCTTTTGGGGGTAGGGTGCAACCAGTGACCTAGCAGTAAACTTTGCTCGGCACTGATAAAATCATCGCAGCTTTGGTACGGCAGCTGCCAGCGAGCGTCTAAATAGCGGATGGTGTTTTGTAGGCTGTCTGTTAAGCGGTGGGTTAACTCCAGCTGGCGGTGTTTTAGCCCGTGGCTCTGGTTCCGCTCGTAAAATAACTCTTTCACCAATAAGAGCAATGTGCTCCAGAATCCTTCCTGTTTATAGCCGGCCGCTGTCTCTGGCATTGGTAAAAATACCGCGCTGATGTGGTGGCGGCCTACGCGCGAACGGTAGGGTACGGCCAGTAGTAGCGTTATCTTTTGCCTCGGTAAGCGCAGCTGTAACAAGGGGGCGCTGGGCGTTAATGCCGCTTGGATAGATGGGGTATCTGGGCTGACCCACTGGCCCGGATCAACCTCGCGCAGGTAGCAATTTATAAATGCCTGAAAGGTCGTGTGTTCTGCAAGCTGTCGTGCGCAATCGGCCATAGCAAAGTCCCCGTTATGATTCCTTTAAGGAGAGTGTGTAGCCGATTATATGAGAGCGATTCTCATTGTCATTTTATTTTACGGTTGTTACATAACTTTGCCCGGATTTTAATTAAAGGCAACTTTTGCGCGCCAAAGAGAGGAATGTTGCGCCGTAAAGAAGCCCGCGAGCAGCAAGGTGAATAGCTCGGCAAAAGGTAAGGCCCATAAAAATGGCAGGCTTAGTGAGGAGGTGTACAGCAACCATAAAAAAAACAAAGGCAACACTAAGCTGCGCGACAGTGCGATAAGCGCCGAGCGCCCAGGCCGTTGTTGCGCGGTAAACCACGCCGATATCACCAGGTTAGCCCCGGTGAGTAAAAATACCGGGGCGATTACGGGCCAAAACTGTTGTGCGAAGTGAGCGGCATTTACGCTGGAAAAAAACCACTGACTAAGCGCTTGGCTGCCCCAGTGGCTAAAGCACCATAAGATAATGCCGGTTACCACTGCGAGGCCAAGGCCTAAGCGAAAAAATAATTGACTGCGCTGTGTTTGCCCGGCGCCGTTGTTTTGGCTGACCAACACATGCACCACTTCGGCGATGGCACACGCTAGCATAATATTTAGTAGTAAAGCGTAGTGAATAAGCGCAAAGCCTGCCACGGCGGCCACGCCAAACTCGCGGCTTAACAGCCAGTGAATAATCAGTAGCACAATACCCGCTGACACCTCGTTGACAAACTCGGAGAAACCGTTAGCGCAAAACTGCAGTAGCCTTTTGGTTTTTAAAAAAGCCGGGCGCCAGTGCAGTGCGCCAGCGTGGCGCCGGTAAGTGACGAGCAAGAGCGCGCACTGGGTTAGCTGTGCGGTCAGAGTGGCCAGTGCGGCGGCGCGGATATCCCAGTGCAGTACACCGAGCAGGAGAATATCCAGAATGATATTCACAAGCGCGCCTAACACTAGGGCGCGGCTGGCGCGCTGCGCCTCGCCGGCGACGCGTAAAAAATAGTACAGCACTACGGCCACATACTGAGGTGCCAGCCCGGCCAGTACGATTAAAAAATAGGGGCGCACTAGTGCTTGCAACGACTCGGGTACGGCGAGCAGCGCTAATAGATAATTGTTTAAAAAACTAAAAATAAGCGTAAGCGCCAAACCGCCGATGGCTGCCATGCTCAGCGTGGCCGAGAATATCTTGCTTGCGGCGTTTAAGCGCCCGGCACCTAAATAGCGGCTGGCAACTACGCTGGCGCCAATGGCCAGCATTAACACCAGGCCGAATAACAAAATCCACAAAGGGATGAGTAAGTTAACCGCCGCTAACGCCTCGGCGCCGAGCCATTTTCCCACCATAAAACCATCGATAATGGCGGCGCCCGTGAGCGCCAATAGCCCGGCAACGGAGGCGCCCACATAACGCAAAAATGTGCCTAGGACGGGCGCTCCAAGCGCGGCGTTAGCTGGGGTGCTCATCGGTGCCAAATCAGTTTGGGTGGCTGTTGATGTTGGCCGCTCATGGGGCCGATGTGGCGTTCTAAAGTCTGCTCTATTTCGCGCAGTTCATCGTACGAGCGCGCCCAGCACGTTAGTTGCAGTTGCTCGGTGGTGGCCGTTAACGTGCATTCACCGATGGCAAAGTCGACATGCCCTGTATTGTCTTGCCAACGGGCGGTGACCTTGTGGCTAAAATGTTTGCATAGCCGGTGCAGGGTGCGCGCGGGTGTGGTGAGGACAAGCGAGGCGCGGGATGACATTAACACAGAGACTTCCTTACGGGTTGGCCGCCGCCGGGCGGCGGTGTTGGTGTTGATAAGATGACGCGTGAGCGGGCCTTAACAGGCAGACATGGTTTGTGGCTCAAGCGATAGCTGATAGCCGTGACCGCGCACCGTTTGTATCGCATCCGGTGGCATGCCGGCGGCTTCAAGCTTTTTGCGGATTCGGCTGAGGTGCATGTCGATACTGCGATCGTCGCGGCAGTAGGATTTATTGAGAACCCAGCGGTGCAAATCCGCTTTGTGCAAGAGGCGGTTGTGGTTGCGACTCATGCACAACAACAACTTAAATTGGATCGCGGTGAGTTGAATAGGCTGCTTATCGTAAGAGGCCAACCGCTGCTGGCGATGCAGTACCAGCGGGCCAATAGCCAGCTCACTGTCGGTGGTAGGGCTGGCTGCTGTGCGGCGAGCTTGGCTACTGGTCCGGCGCAGTAAGGCACTGCAACGCATGAGTAATTCGAGTGGATTAAAGGGCTTGGTTAAAAAGTCGTCGGCACCGCGCCGAAACGCGTTGACACATAGGTTGTGGTTGCGCGCAAGCATCACTACCGGTACCGGCTGCCACTGGTGTAGTTGGGCCAGCTGCTCCCAAGGGTTAGCCACCGCATCGGCATCTAACAGCAACACGCACAACTCGTTGCCGGGTAGATGCTCGCTCAGGCAAGTTTCATCGTTGGCGGGACAAAGGCTAAACTGCCAGCCTTCAGCCCGAAACTGCGCTTGCAGCGCCTTAAACAAGTCGTCCTGTGGGCCCACCCATAGCGCGTTGGGCATGGGCAGCTCGGTAGCGGATGGGTTCACGTTAACTCCTGCTGGTGTTGCAATCCTTAATGATAACGATACTCATTATATTTGTTTTGCGCAATATGAATTTACCGGAGATGTGCGCAGGTTGGTAAAAGCCAGACCAGGATATGGCGCCACTCGCGGCGCGCTAGGTGGGGCTGAAACGTTGGTTTAGCGGTCTGCCGGGCATTAGTTGAAGGTTTGTAACAACTGTAACAGGTGTTTACTTTTCTTTATATGAAAATGATAATGCTTCTTTTTTAGGTTAACTCAAAAGGACGCAGTCATCATGCAACGCTTGTTTAAGCCCGCCCGCTATGTCGGGCCCATCTGCCTGGCGCCGTTTTTGGCGCTGCCCATCAGCACCCTGGCTCAGTCGGAAGCAGACTCATCGGACGAGCAAAAGAAACAAGAGACCATTGAAGAGCTGGTGGTGATTGGTGAGCCAGTAGACAGCTTGCTGACCTCGGCCGATCTGGATCGTAAACAAGCCAACGATTTGGATGACGTGTTCTCGGGCGTACCCACGGTATTGGTGGGCGGCTCTGTGGGAGCGGCGCAAAAAATCTATGTGCGTAACTTAGGTGAAGATACCCTCAACATCAGCGTAGATGGTGCGACTCAGTCGGGTGTGACCTATCACCACACGGGCCGTATCTCCATCGAGCCCGAGCTGCTTAAACAGGTGCATGTGCAAGTGGGCGCGGGCGATGCGACCAGCGGCCCCGGTGCGTTAGGTGGTGCCATTAAGTTTGAAACCAAAAACCCGGAAGATCTTTTAGGCAGCAAAGATTTTGGCGCAATATTAAAAGCCGGATACTTCTCCAACACCGAAGGCTACAAAGGCAGCGGTACCGTATTTGGCCGCCTGGGCGATACCTTTAGCGCAATGGCCAGCTACGTCAGCTCCGATCAGGACGACATGCAAGACCCTAATGGTGATGCTTTGCCTGGCACCAACTCAAATCAGGATTTAGGGTTTGTGAAGTTAGTGGGCGATTTTGGCGGTGGCCACAAAGCCAGCCTTAGCTACGAAAATCTGACCGAAGAAGGCGAAAAACTCACCCGCCCAGAGTGGGGCGAAGGCCCGCGCAACCCGTTGCGCGATTTAGAGTTCGATCGCGAAACCACAACCTTAAAATACTCGTGGGACAAGCCCGATAGCGACTGGGTACTGTTGGACGTCAGCCTGTATAACACCGACTTTGAAATTTATCGCCCCTGGGATGACTACGCCAGTGCGGTGAATACTCAGGGTTATGTGTTGAGCAACACCAGCCAGGTGGGCGAGCACAGTATTATTTACGGCTCGGATTATCGCGATGACGAAGTCACCGCCGGTGAAGCCGCGCTGGGTGGTAACGTGTTTGTTGAAACCAGCGATGTACTGGGCTTTTTTGTGCAAGACCGTTATCAAGCCACCGATACTTTGCTGTTAACCTTTGGCACCCGCTGGGATGACTTTAATGCGGTAGATAAAGAAAACAACGAGTTCAGCTCGGATGGCTTTAGCCCCAATGTTGGTTTTGCTTACGATATCACCCGCGATATAACCTTTAGTGGTGGTTACGCCGAATCGCTGCGCGGAGTAGAAACCAACGATGGTTTTAAACTCTTTGGCACCACTAATGATCCGGATTTAAAAGCCGAGAAAGCCAAGAACTTTGAGTTGGGCTTGGATTACACGCTGGGCTCCTTCCTGTTGAGTGCCGGTTATCATGACACCGCCATCGAAGATGCTATTGGTAACGATGTGCCCTGGTCGCGTCACTACGAGAACCTGGGTGAGCTGGAAACCAACGGATACTCATTGGGCGTTACCTATAACGGCGAGCGCCTGTTTTCTAAGTGGACTTACGTGGATACCGATGTTGAGCTCGATGGCGAGCCGCTAACGCGCTACTCCTACGGTTATTTGGGCACCTCAACCGGTAATACTCTAACCATGGACACCTCGTATCAGTTGAGCTCCACAATGGATATCGGCTGGATTATGACGCTGGTACAAGATCTGGACGATTTGTATGTTGAGTCTGCCGCGGCCAGTATCAGCAAGCCGGGCTATAACGTGCACGATGTCTATGCTCATTGGGAGCCCAGCGGCTGGCGCGGCTTTAGCATGACTTTAACCGTAAAAAATGTGTTTGACGAGGAGTACCTGGATCACGGCAGTGTTGAGGACTTTACCCATCTGGACGGCTATACCGGTATTAAAGGTTATCAGGCGCCGGGGCGTGATGTTCGCCTGAGCCTGGCGTATCGTTTTTAAGCCAGGCTAACGCCATTTGGTTTCAGGGCTGAAACATTTGGCCCTGGTGTAAAAAGCGCCATCGCGTATCGCGGTGGCGCTTTTTTGTGTATTGCGGTTGTTGGTGTTGAGATAAGGTGACGCCTGCTAGAGGTAAAAGTGGCGTGCAATTGGCAGGAAAAGTGTCGTATCTTATGGCGTTGCGAAATGAGGGCAAACGCCCGAGCCGTAAAGTAAGGGGGCATTATGTACGATGGCGAGCGGATCAACAGTATTACCCATCTGGTGGGCGCCGTACTGGCGCTGGTTGGTTTTGGTGCCTTGTTAACCATCAGCATTCAGCAGTGGGATGCTGCGTTAATCGCAAGTTTTGCGGTATTTGGTGTCACCCTGATCTTGCTCTACACCATGTCTACGCTCTATCACAGCTTTCGCTCACCCAGGGTTAAAGCGGTGTTTCGCAAGCTCGACCATGTGTGCATTTATTTACTGATTGCCGGCACCTACACGCCTTTTATGTTGGTTACCATTGGGGGGCGCACCGGTTGGCTTATGCTCGGCATTATTTGGGCGCTGGCGGTAGCGGGTTTGCTGCTGGATATTCTGCCTAAAAAGCGCATCAAGTGGCTGCAGATTATTATCTATCTGGTGATGGGCTGGGTGTGCGTGGCGGTTTATCAGGATCTGGCCGAGGGATTTCCCGCCGCCGGGCTTTACTGGTTGCTCGCCGGCGGCATTACCTACACCGTGGGGGTGATTTTTTACGTGCTCGATGGTCTTAAAAAGCTGCGTCACGCCCACGGTATCTGGCACTTGTTTGTATTGGCCGGCTCGTTTTGCCACTTTGTTTCTATCGTGGCTTATGTGCGTTAGTTGCTGTTTAGCTACCTTAGTCCAGCAAACTTCTCTTCACGGCTTTTTGCCATCCTTTGGTGAGTGACTTTCGGGTTGCACTTTCCATCGCGGGCTCGGTGCGGCGCTCCAGCTCCCAGCTCGCGGCAATATCTTCCAGATTGTTGAAAATGCCCAGTTGTAAGCCCGCCAGGCGCGCGGCGCCTAGCGCGGTGGTTTCGATCATGGCGGGGCGTTCGGCGGGCATGGCGGTAATATCGCTGAGCATTTGCATGAGCCAGTTGTTAGCGATCATACCGCCGTCGACGCGCAGGGTGTCGGGGCGTTTGCCGGCGTCAGCGGTCATCGCATCGAGTAAGTCGTGAGTTTGATAGCACACCGCTTCAAGTGCGGCGCGAGCCAGCTCGGCACGGCCGGTATCGCGTGTCATGCCGCAAATAATGGCCCGCGCGTCAGGCTCCCAGTGGGGGGCGCCCAGGCCGGTAAAGGCGGGTACCAAATACACGCCGTTGTTGCTGTTAAGTGATTCGGCCAGCGCCTCGGTTTCGGCGGCCTGTTGAATGATTCCCAGTTTATCGCGCAGCCATTGCACGGCGGCTCCGGCAATAAAAATGGAGCCTTCCAGCGCATACTGGGGCTTGCCGTTTAGGCGGTAGGCGAGGGTGGTAAGCAGCCGGTTGTCTGAGTTAATGGGGGTGTCGCCCGTGTGTAACAAGGCAAAACAGCCTGTGCCGTAGGTGCTTTTGATCATGCCGGGGCTAAAGCAGGCCTGCCCCACCATGGCGGCGTGCTGGTCGCCGGCGACTCCGGCGATGGGTAGCTCGATATCCCCGAGGCTGTGTGTGGCTGTTCCAAAATCGGCGGCGCAATCAAGCACCTCGGGCAGCATGGTTTTCGGAATATTAAACAGCGCGAGCAGTTCGTCGTCCCAGCGCTGCTCGTGAATATTAAACAGCAGGGTACGGGCGGCATTGGTGGCGTCGGTTACGTGGCGTTTGCCACCGGTAAAGTTCCAGATCAGCCAGCTGTCGATGGTGCCAAAAGCCAGCTCGCCACGCTCGGCCTGCTCGCGGGCGCCGTCGATATTATCGAGCATCCACGCGACTTTAGTGGCCGAAAAATACGGGTCGAGCAGTAGGCCGGTGCGTTCGCGTACACTCTTTTCGTGGCCGGCTTTCTTTAAATCGCGGCAGACTTGTGCAGTGCGTCGGTCTTGCCACACGATGGCGCGCCCAATGGGCTTACCGGTGTTGCGCTGCCACACGACGGTGGTTTCGCGCTGATTGGTGATGCCAATACCGATAACGTCATCAGGGGTTTCCAGCTCGGCCAATGCCTCGCGGCAGACTCGGGCGGTCACCTGCCAGATTTGTTCGGCGTCGTGCTCGACCCAGCCATCATTGGGAAAGTGCTGGTCAAATTCGCACTGGGCACTGGCGAGTGCTCGGCCCTCGGGAGAGAAAACCATAGCCCGGCTGCTGGTGGTGCCTTGATCGATCGCCAAAATGTGTTTGCCCACGGTGACCTCCGTCAGTTTTTATAGATTAAGCGTAACACGAGAGGTACATTATGCGCTTGTAAGCGTTAAGCTGTCGGGTGTATGTGGTGTCTGGCTTTAACAAGGATGTTGTTATGATTATAGAAAAAGCGACGCTGGATGTGATCCCGGGCCAAGCGGCGGAATTTGAGCGAGCCTTTGCCGAGGCGCAAACGATTATTGCCGCTATGCCCGGTTATCGGGAGCATCAGCTCCACCGCTGTATCGAGCAGCCTGATCGCTATGTGCTGTTAGTGTGGTGGAATAGGCTGGAAGATCACACGGAAGGGTTTCGCCAAAGCGCCGAATATCAGCGCTGGCGGGCGCTGCTGCATAAATTTTATGACCCCTTCCCGGTGGTTGAGCACTACCGTCAGGTTAGCGGAGTCCTTAGCGGGGCACAGGTGTGAGGGCCAGAGCGGTGATTAGGTTACAGCGAAGGTTAGTGTTGCTAGTGAGTGTCATTGCGTTGTTGGCGGCCTGCGCCGCCCCGCGACAGCCAACCGCCGCGAAGCTTGCCAGTGATACTGGCGATTGTATTCGCACTCAGCCGCAAGTGGATGACCCGGGAAAGCCCGATTACTTATCGCGCTGCCTTAAGCGGCAATCTGACTTGCGCAGCGCCGGGCAGTCGGTGGCTTTTACCTTTTTCGATGGCGTTGTGGGTGCCGTGCTCGATAACGTTTTTGATAATGCGTTCGATCGCCCGTACGAGTAATAAGTTAACTGTACGGGCGCAGAGCGCTACCAAAATCGCACGTAAATACCTACGGTGATCGCGACAATAATGACGGTGTGGATAATATCCCACTTAGAGATCCCCGCGCGTATCTCGGCGCGTTGCTCGGTGCTGATAGAGCCGTAGGTAATGCCGGCAATTTGACTGTCGGGAGCGCGCTTGGTAAAGCAGCTGACGCCGATAACGATAGCGCAGGTCGCGAGGAACAAGCCGATGCAGTAGTACAGCCAGTTAACCGTAACCAGCGATTCCAGGAAACCACCGGCGGGCAGGCTATCAGAAAATATTTGTAGTACCAGTCGCAGCATACCCAGAACAAAGCCACCTACCAGACCGATAAAGCCCGCCGTCGGGGTAATACGCTTGGAAAATACCCCCAGCAGGAAGACCACGGCAACGCCCGGTGCGATCAGTGATTGAACCAGCTGCAGGTATTCGTAGAGTACATCTGCCACCAGCTGCATCACCGGAATCCAGATAACACCCAAGGCAACCACAACCAGGGTGGCCATGCGGCCCACTTTCACCAGGTGTTGCTCGGAGGACTCGGGCTTAAAGCGCTTGTAAAAATCGATGGTGAACAGGGTTGCCGACGAATTAAACAGCGATGCCAGCGAACTCATCAAAGCAGCGATCAGGCCACCGATTACAATCCCCTTAACTCCCGCAGGCAGCAGAGTTGAAACCAGCGTGGCAAACGCCTGGTCGGGGCTGTCCATTTGGATAATGCCTTTCTCGTGCAGAGCGAAGGCAACCATGCCCGGGAACAAAAAAATAAAAACGGGCAGTAGCTTCAGGTAGCCGGCAAAAAAAGTACCGCGCCGCGCGGCCTCAATGCCCTTGGCCGATAGTACCCGCTGAACAATGTACTGGTCGGTACACCAGTACCAAAAACCGATAATTAGCGAGCCAAAGATAACGCCGGGCCAGGGAAAGTCGGGATCAGAAGCTGGGCGGAACAAGCTCATCTTCTCGCCATTAATACGCTCCAGCTCGGCAAAGCCGCCCAGTGCATCCAGGCCCGCGAACAAAATAACCGCCGAGCCGATAATCAGCACCGGGGTTTGAATCACCGATGTCCAGAGGATGGCCTTCATACCCCCCAATACGGTATAGATGCCGGTAATCACGACTAGGCCAATAGCGGCAACCCAGAAGAAGTCAAAGCCCCACAGGGTGTCGATGCCCAGTACCGTTTGCAGCACTACGCCCCCCGCGTACACGGTTACCGATACTTTGGTCAGTACGTAGCTAATCAGCGAGATAATGGAGAGAAAAGTGCGGCTGGAAGGGCCGTAGCGGCGTTCCAGAAACTCGGGCATGGTATAGATTTTACTGGACCAGTAAAAAGGCACAAACATCCAGCCCAGCAAAATGATAATAAATGACTGCAGCTCCCAGTGGGCCATGGCCATGCCGGTTTGCGCCCCGGCGCCGGACAACCCGACCAGGTGTTCCGAGCCGATATTTGAGGCAAAAATAGAAGAGCCAATAACCAGCCAGCCGGCATTGCGCCCGGCCAAAAAATAGTCCGTGGTGTCGCGCTCTTTTTGCTTCATGGCCACCCCAACCACAGCACAAAGAACAGCCCGAGTACCCAGTAATCCAGTGCTGCGAATTCAATCATGCTGACTCCCTTTTTGACTATTATTGGTAAAAGTAGGGCTGAACGCCATCTGTGGTTATATTGTACTATAATAGTTCTTTTGACTATAAGGGTGGTTTTTTATTATGCTGAGCCAGCTTCTGGCCTTGTTATTACTTGTGATCGAGCCTTTTCCCTGCCAGAAGCCCTTAACCCCTTCATTTGATGAAGATTTTCGGTTTTTTCTTCAGTAATTGCAATATTGCCTATAAAATCATTCGCTTAGTGGTGGGTTGCATAAGTAGGACAATTGTTTTGTTTTGAGGGCTTGACTACCGCTTTGCAAGGTATTAGGATTCAAATTGTAATACAAATAACGAGGAGAGTCGTGATAGCACACACAAGGCTATCGCCCGTGTTGGTTGCATCAGCGCGGTTTGTATTTACTGATAATAATCGAGTTACAGGCGTGAGCGACATAAAGCCTGTCAAAATAATGTACGGAGAATAAGATATGTTCAAGCGAAGTGTGCTCAGCTCATCCATCGCCTTGGTTGTTGCGCTAGGGTCAACTCAGGTTGCCGCTCAAGATGACGAAATGTTGCTTGAAGAGGTAGTTGTTACCGGTATCCGGGCCAGTCTCGATAAAGCACAAGATATTAAGCGCGATTCCATGCAGGTGATGGACGCTATTGTTGCAGAGGACATCGGTAAGTTGCCCGATAATAACGTTGTAGAGTCTTTGCAGCGCGTGTCGGGTGTTCAGGTGACCGATCGTGGCGCGGGTGAAGCGAGCACCGTTACTATCCGTGGTTTGAATGATGTTAGCACCACTTTGAATGGCCGCACTATCTTTACCGCTTCAGGGCGGGCACAGGCTTTGGCCGACATTCCTTCGACGTTGGTTAACCAGGTGGATGTTATTAAGAGCCGGTCCGCCAGCCAGTACGAAAACGGTATTGCCGGTCAGATCAATGTTCACACTTTCCGTCCTTTTGACTTTGATGGTCCGCGCGTTCAGTTAAACGCCCGTGCTATTTATCAGGACCAATCGGAAGAGACCGATCCCAACCTTAGCGGGTTGTTTAGTAGCCTCTGGGAAACCGGAGCTGGCGATTTCGGTGCTTTGGTGAATTTGTCATATGCGAGCACAAGCTATCGCGACCAGAATGTACAGGCCGGTGCACAAGTGCCTTACATGACTGAAAATCCACCCGCTGGCTCTCCTTTTGCTCCGTTGGAGCGCATTCGGCCAGAAGACCCAGGTAACGTTGTAGCGGAGAGCCCAATCTGGCAAACGGGTACCCAAAATGGTTTGCCTATTGCCGCGGGCTCGACAATGCTTATTAATGGCACGCCCACCGAGTACTATCTTGCGCGCGATGCGGTTATTCAATCTGATTTTACCGGTGAGCGCGAGCGTCAGGCCGCCAATGTTGTGTTGCAGTTCGCGCCTAACGACTCTTCTGAATATACCTTCGAGGCTCTCTACAACGGGTATCACAACGAGAGTTTTAATAACCTCTTGTTTGCTTTTGTTGATTGGCACGGCGACGCTGGTGATTTTGAGTTGTACGAAGGTACCAACGTTATTAAAAGCCGCACAGTTGGTAATCCTTACACTTTTGGCAGTGGTGATATCACGGACCAGAGTACAGATAGCTTTATGTACGCTTTGACCGGCGAGTGGGACTTTACCGATCGTTTGCATGTTAAATCTGATCTGGCCTACCAAGACAGTGAGTTTGAAACCGAATTCACTGCTCAGCGAGTTGAAGGTGTGCAGCATCAGGTAATGGCTGACTTTGATGACGTAGCGGGCTTCACTTTTGGTGATAACCCGGCAACTGCCGGCGTGGATGAGTCTGATATGACCAGTCCCCAGCGTTGGACCATGGCTCAGTTTTTTGACAGTGGGGCGCGTAATGAAGGGTCAGCGGTGACCTTCACTACCGATGCCGATTACGCGACCGGATGGGATTTTCTACATACGATTGATTTTGGTATCCGTTATGACGACCGCGACGCCTCTGAGCTCAGTCGGGATAACCCGCAAAATACAACGTGTACCAATCTTGTCAACGAGGGTCGAATCGACGATATCTCGCTTTGTCGGCCGGAGACTTACGACGGTATGGCGCACATAAACAGTGGCTTCATGGATGGTGAGGCGGACACGACTACAAGTTGGTACGCGCCCAACGGTCACTATGTGGCTGCCAACAAAGAAGCCTTTATGGATCTTTACCAGCTGACGCCGCAAGCTCTGCGTAGAACATTTGACATTAACGAGCAAAACACCGCCCTTTACGTTACGGGCCAGTTTAGTGTCGGTAATCTCGAGGGTGAGTTAGGGTTCCGTTCCGTTAACGTGCAGACGGACATGAGCTTTTACGAGTATACGCAAGCATTGGACGATGAGGGGAACCCTAAGGTTAACGCTGATGGGAGCCCTATTCTTAATCAGTCTATGAGCTCGGCGTCGAAAGATACCACCGAATTCCTAACGGACTTAAGTTTGCGCTACAACATTACTGATGAGTTGTTGGTGCGTGCGAGCTATGGCGAAACATTGCGCATGCCTAACTTTATCGACCTGAATGCTAACATTACCTATTTTGATGATGTGAGTAACATTGGTTATGGTACGGCAAGTGGCGGTAACCCGGATCTTAAGCCTACAACCTCGCAGAACTACGATCTCTCGCTGGAGTATTACTTCGGTGAGGCTAGCTCGGCTTACATTACCTTGTTCCGTCGGGACATTGAGAATTTGGTGGTGTCGTTCCGCAACCGTGTTCAGGCCGATATACCCGGCTTTAATGCAGATACCTTTACGCTGAGTCAGCCAGACAACGCTTCTGAGGGGATGCTGGAGGGTGTTGAAGTTGGCTTCTCTTACTTCCCTGACAACCTGCCGGGTGCGCTTGACGGGTTAGGTGTGACCTCCAGCTTTACCGCGCTGGATTCTGAGCAAACTAATCCGCAGACTAACGATGCTGGTGAAATCACCGGTTATGAGACTGGCCCGATGTACGGCGTATCCGACACCTCCTACAACGTTACGGCCGCCTATGAGCGTGAAAGTTTTGATGTGCGATTGTCTTACGTGTGGCGTGACAACTTCCTGTACGGCGACGACGCGGCATCTTTTGCCAACCCGCTCAGCATTTATCATGATGCCGAGGAGAGTCTCGATATGCAGGTTAGCTACGACGTTACTGACGGTCTGACTTTGACATTCGATGCCACTAATCTGACGGGCGAGCTGTATAAAACCAGCTATGGAGACAGTCAGTACCACTCGTCTCAAACATACCTGTACAGCACCACTTATGCCCTGGGTGCCCGTTACAGCTTCTAGCTAGGCGGGGGCGGCCTTTGTGTCGCTGCCCCTTCTAAAATGTAGTGAATTTGAGTTTCCCACCGGTTGCCTATCCCGTTTGATGGCCGGTGGTGTTAATCGGGCTTGTCCCGTTTCCGGTTGCCAGCCAACTCCCGGTAGCCGGAGTGACGCTAACGCGTCACATTGTTCCGAATACATGCGGAACAGGTGTTTAGCTGTAATGGCGTGTGCCGGCTATGGGCAGTCGGCCACAGAGTAAATTTGCAGTTATGCATGGTCTCTTCTTTTTGCCCCCGCTAGGCGGGGGCTTTTTTATGCCTGTCAGCTGTGTCCAATTCCTGTCTTTAGCTGCTATTTATCATTCAATACGCTTGATTCAAAGTCCGCTAGCCGATACCTTTAGCGTTTAAGGGTGCCGTGATGCCCTGCATAAAGTGAGAGAATACATGGCTGTACTTGAGAGAAATAATAACCTGTCGCAACGTATGACCCAGCAGTTGGGCCGCGCTATTGTCTGTGGGGAATATAGTCAAAACGAAAGCCTGCCGACGGAGGCCGAATTGTGCGAGCAGTTTGGGGTAAGCCGTACCGCTGTGCGCGAGGCGGTTAAGATGCTGTCAGCCAAGGGGCTGATCTCCAGTCGGCCGCGTCAGGGCATTCGCATTATGCCCGAGGAAGACTGGAACATCTTCGATTCAGACCTGCTGCGCTGGTCGCTGGAGGGCAACCCGTCGCTAAAGGTGCTAAAAGAGTTTTTGCAGATGCGCATCGCCATCGAGCCCGAGGCGGCCGCCTTGGCGGCGCGTTTTGCCCGGCCCGAGCGAATACAGGCGATTGGCGACGCGCTGGAGCGTATGCGCTTGGCCGCCGAAGGCGATGAAGACGGCCTGGAGCCGGATATCGATTTTCATATCAGTATTCTATACGCCAGCGAAAACCGCTTTTATATCCGTATGCGCGATTTTACCCGCACCGCTCTTAATGTCAGTATCAGCCATACCAATGTCATTAAGGGTAATCCAGACGGTGTTATCGACGATCACGCTAAGGTGTATCAGGCCATTGCCAGTGGCAATGCCGAGCGCGCCAAAAACGCCATGTTTTTGCTGATCGATGAAGCCTTGGGGTTTATTGAGCATGAGTTAGATAGGATTGGTGAAATGTAGCATTGCTTTTTGGTCTGCTTTGCCGTCAACAATTGATTGCGGTAACGGGGTCTGTTTTGGGTTTGTTAGTGATTACTTTCCTTTTTTGGGTGGGCAGGCAGTCTCCGGCGAAAATTGTTTGCCTTGCGAGTAAGCCTTATCTAGAATTCTGCCCTCGAAAAAAACATAAATTTCGTAAATGCTCAGTCTAGGATGTTTATAACAAGGAGAGGTTCGTGACCCGTAATACCTGCGCCAGACAGCAATCGATTTTAATTCGTTATATCTTTCTTCATTTGTTGCTTTTTGCGCCACTCTGCGCTAACGCGGTGAGTATATCGGCACCTTTTCAAATAAAAGAAGGCGGTTCGTTTACGCTCAGCTGGAGTGGTGCGACTGACTATTCTGTGTTATACGAAAAAAAGAACGGCATCTGGGTTCAGGATGCCATGTTTTCTAAGTCGGGCAGTAAACTTTATAGTGGCCGTTCTCGAGGAGTCTATGAATTTAAAGTTAAAGACTGCGACGTTGTCGGGAGCCAGTCTGGAGTAAGCCATAACTGCAGCTTTGGGCCAGTAAAAAAAGTTAGAGTAGTCTGGGGCAAGTTAACTTCTCCGAATACTACATGTTTGTTGCCGAGGCCTACAGTGAGCGATCGTTGTATAACTCCAGTTACTCGCAATACGCGTGGCGCTGCTATTGTTTGCATATGGCTTAGTGATGGGAGAGTCTGGAGCTGCGGGGGGGGCGATCAACGTACGGAAGATTGGATATATACGACGCTAGTTGGGACCACTTTTATTCTTAAAGCGCACGACGATTACCCGGGTTACAATGGCGATACAATTAATGATGGGGTTCTTTTGGATACCCTTACTGTTAAAGCTCTTGAGAAGCCTCAAAAGCCGGGTGCGATTCAGGCAAGTGACAATGTTTCTTATAATGGGTTTAAATTCTATTGGGGCCCCTCTCCGACAAGTAATGTTACTTACCTATATAGGCATGTGGGTGTTTTTAGCGGCAGTGGTTATAGGCCTGGTCGAGAGTTAGAAGTAAGAACGTCTTTTTTTGGTCAAGTTCACTCCGTAGACGTTAGCGCGTGTTACAAAGATAATTTAAGTATTTGCTCCGATGCCGTACGTGGCTCTTTCACCCCGCAGTCCAAAGTGACGCTTCCTCCTCCCGGTAGTTTGAGTGTGATCACACCTCCAAGTAATAATTCTATTTCTGCCAGTTGGTCTTCTGTTCCTGGAGCGGCGTTCTACAAAGTCCAGTTTGTGAAACCTAATGGGGGTCACTATACCTTTGCTAAGGTCTATGAAACAGCTAAATCTTACAGTGCAACTTTGAATGGGAGATTTAGTGTGCGGGTGTGGGGGTGTGAAGGGCATGATAAGTGTTCTACAGAGTTTATATCCAAGAGTATCGACTTTGTAGTCAAGCCGGGGGTGCCAAGTGTTAGCTCTAGTGGAGACTCCGAGACAAAAAGAATAACGGTTAGTTGGGAGCGCCTGGCGTCCATGGATTCTTATAGGGTATATTCTCCTCACTCAGGATGGCAGGTTGTCGGTGGCAGCTCATTTTCTGAGCTAGTACCCTCGTATGGGACTCACACTTATAAGGTTAGAGTTTACAGTTCCTACGGTAGTGCCACTAAGTATGCGGAGAGCAGTGCCTCGGTTAGCTTGTCCGAGCCGGCCTTAGACATCCCCGTTATGCCGCCCTACTTAACAGTTCTTCCCGACTCTGCTTTAAATCGTTTTGAAACATCATGGGGCACGTCTAGCGGCTCAACGCGCTACGAGCTTTATGTGAACAATGCGCGTAAATACAATGGTTCCTCCAGAAGTTACAGTCATTCGGTTGGCTCAGTTTTAGGTGGTTTCACTTTTAAGGTTCGGGCTTGTAATTCCGCAGGTTGCTCTTCTTATACCTCTAAAAAGGTTTCTCAAAGTCCATCGGTTAGCTATGAGTACGATGCTTTGGGGCGGTTAAAGACAGTCACTAAAGGTGATGACGAAACAAGCTATCAATATGACGACGCGGGAAACAGGACCTCAGTATCTGTTGACTAGGGTTTTATCGCTGTTGGATTTTTGTAATTAGCTAAGCGAAAGACGGCTGATTTAAATGATGTTGAGTTTAATACGGATATTGGGTGTGGGTATGAGCGTTAAGGTTTTTGAAGGGCTATTTACTTCTTTGGGATGGGTATGTACGTGTCTGGTAGGCCGTCTAGTTCTCAAGCCTTTGGGCCGCCTGTTAGGCAATGCATGCAGTGGCTTTAGGCATGAATTGTCTGAGGGTTCTTCGCGTTTATGCACGATATTAGTATTGCTGTTAATTTTGGTTTGTCCGTCAATGGTTCACTCTACTGAGCTTGAGGATTTAAACCCGGGAGCTATTAATCCGCCGGCTCAAACAGTAGCAATTGATTCTCGCGGCGTTGATATGATCTCAGGGATGCATAAAGTTGCGGGAATGCGAGTTGCCATCGGGTCGGGTGATAGTCGCCTTGTAAGTGATCCGGGCAGAAGTCGATTTAACTTGGACAATCATGTTGGAACTATTGAAAAAATTCTGATCCGCTCCACGGGACGTCAAAGTGATGAGAGAAAAGCGCATTTTTACAGCATCGGGCTTCCTGTTGGTCAGTACTATAAAGTAGATGTCGCTGGAACCTCCGAAATACTGAGCGTATCGTCTGGTAGCAGTGCAACAGGAGACGGTGGCAGTATTAATTGCGCAGGAACGTTTTGTACCTATACCAATAAAAACGGAATGATTGCTATTTTCGATATGAGCCTCACGAATGACCATCAGGGGCGTGGATATGGTGATCCGAGTAATTTTTACGTTAATGACGGTCTTGTTTCTCAGGTCACGCAGCCAGATGGAGAAGTCTTAGATTACTACTATCGTCGCCATGGTCATTATACACGCAATGGCGAGATGTATGACATGCCAAGTGCTGTGGTCAGCTCACTTGGTTGGATGTTGAAGTATTATGATTCAGATGTTATCTACGGTGAAAATTTGYGTGCCTACGGTGACAGAAGCATTACTGCAATTAATACCCGACTGGAATATTGCGACTATACTGCTCAACAGTGTGAGGGGTTAAGTCATGACTGGCCCGTCGCTTCCATGGAGGTAGAATCGCGTTTGATGCTGCCGGCCACCCCAAGCACCGATCCTAATGCTTGGGCGCGTACCAATATTACAAAGGTAACCGCGCCGGGAGAGGTCAAATCTGATTACCACTCTATGTCCTATGGAAAGCTCGGCGGCGGAAACGGATGGCAAACATATCGCACTGCCGAAGGGATAGAGTCGAAATACGAAATTGCTGGCTATTACTATAATATCGCTTATCACCGGTATGAAACGAGATATGGGCGCGGCGTGAACAAAGTTCTGTCGGCTACGATTGCAGGCCAAAATAGTATTTACGATTTTACATCTTCTCCAATTGTTGGTCCTGATGGCACTTATGAAGTTGACTACCCATACAATCGCCTATCGACCTTTACTGATCAATTGGGTCGTGAAACCTCCTATGAGTACGAAGGTGGCTATAAAAATAGAATCAATAAAGTCGTTTCGCCCGATGGTAGTTATACCACCTACGATTATGACGGACGCGGCAACATTACTTATATCCGTAAGTATCCGGCGGGTGGCGGAAGCCCGCTGGTAACTAAGGCTGTGTATCCGTCGTGTAGCTCAACCAACCAAAAATACTGCAATAAACCCTCGTCTATTACTGACGCTGACGGCGCTACAACATCCTATACGTATTATGCCGCTCACGGTGGCGTGAATACTATTACTAAGCCTACCGCTAAAGTCACAATAAATGGCGCGGCTCAAAATGTAAGGCCGGTAGTTAAGCATTATTACACGTCCTATAGGCCTTACTCGTACGATGCTTCAGGGGTGATGAAAGCAGCAGTCAAACCAATATATCGTTTAACCAAGGTCACCCAATGCCGTACGGCGAGTACTTGTAGTGGTAGCTCGGACGAGTTGGTTAGCGAGACCCACTATGATGTACATGAGAACTTGCTCCCGGAGTACTCCGTTATCTCCTCCGGTGATGGAGGTGTTACCTTGCGTACTGACTATGAATATGACATTTACGGAAACCAAGTTAAGGCGTCTGGCCCACACCCTAAGGATGTAACTTATACGTTTTACGATCTCCAGCAACGTGTTATTGGTTCGATTGGTCCTAATGCTAATAGTCAAGGCCGTGTAGGCACCTACGCCGAGTTCAATGCCGATGGTCAGGTAATCTTTACCAAAACGGGCAACCCTGGCGGGACCGATCTGTCTGCTCTTCAGAGTATGACGGCGGTAACGCAGACAAGTACCGACTATGATCCGGTGACCGGGTTGCCAGAGAAAGAGGTGACTAGCGGCAGAGATGTCGAGTCACTCGTCGTACAAAAAAGCTACGACAGTGAGTTCCGCCTTGAGTGCAGCGTTATCCGCATTAATGGTACGAGTAGTGGCAATGCCTGTTACGCGGGTAGCGGCTCTTATGGCGATGATCGGGTAACCAAATATGAATACGATGCCACTGATGCACTTAGGAAGGTTATAAAAGGTTATGGGACAGATGTAGCCGCCGTTTACCGAGAGAATCGCTACAATAGCAAAGGCCAGCTTGAAAAGCTGTTGGATGGTAATGGCAATGTTACCCGCTACGATTATGACGCTTTCGGTCGCCTAAGAAAAACGACATTTCCGTCCAAAACGTCAGCCGGCAGCGTGAATTCATCGGATTACACTTTGTCGATATATGATGGTACGCGCGTTAAGACTTTGCGCCTACGTAACGGTACGGTTATTACATTTGGTTATGACAGCTGGGGCCGCATTACCAGTAAAGCAAGTGCGTCGAATGGTGCTTTTGGGGCTGTAAACGAAGCGTATGGCTACGATAACTTTAGTAACGTTACCTCTCTAGTCAATAACAGCACCGGTATTGCATCAACATCGGTTGTCTCTAGCTTTAATGCGTTGGGTTGGAAAATATCCGAGCAGACTGCGCTGGGCACCGTGAGATATGGTTACGATAACTACGGTCGGCGCGATCGTCTGACATGGCCAGATAACTTCTACATTACGTACGATTATGCGAACAATCTGTCGCTTCAGAGTATTAAGCAGTCCGACTCGCTCACTTTGGCGACCTTCGGCTACGATACGCTGGGTAGAAGAGAATCGTTAACTCGTGCAAACGGCGTTACCACGGATTACGCTTACGACGACTTCTCTCGGTTAAGCAGTATTGAAACCGATGTGGCGGGCAGCGATACCTATGATGACTATGCGGCCTCCTTTGATTATAACCCCGTTAGCCAGTTGACGGTAAAAACGGTGGAGGTTCGCAACCCAGAGTATGTGTTCAGCGAGCCTACTCAAGCTGAGAGTTATACCCCCAATGGTTTAAACCAGATTACGCAATGGTCAGGGCAGTCGTTGGCGTATGATACCAATGGCAACATGAAAAAGATTGGCGCAAAAAACTACACCTATAATAATGATAACTTACTTACCAGCGCCGAAGGGGTATCCCTTTCTTACGACGCGGCAAAGCGGCTGTACAAAGTGGGCAACATCTGCTTTCTTTACGATGGCGCCGATATTATTGCCGAAACGAATTGCTCCGGTACAGTCACCGACCGCTATGTGCACGGTCCTAATGTTGATGATCCAATTGTCTGGTATGTCGGCGCGGGCACTGGCAATAAGCGGTACTACAGTGAAGACCGCCAAGGCAGCATTATTGGTTTAACCAGCAATGCCGGTTCCAGTTACGCGATCAATTCGTATGCTGAGTATGGCGTTCCCGCCAGCACCAATAAGGGGCGTTTTCAGTATACCGGACAGGTTTGGCTTGAAGAAATGGGTTTGTACTACTACAAAGCGCGGTTTTACCACCCTGAACTGGGGCGGTTTATGCAGACGGATCCGATTGGTTATAGCGACCAGATGAACTTATATGCTTATGTGGCAAATGATCCGATAAATTTTATTGACCCAACAGGCATGCAGAGTGAAGGTACTTGTAGTCAGAATAGACAGAAATGGGAATGCATCGTGCCAGCTGCTGAGGAGGTTAAGGAGCGCTCCAGTAGTGGTAATGTTACTCTGACGGGAGAAGCGGCCCAACGGCTTGTGCGTTCCGCCCAAAACGGGCCGAGTGTTATGGGTTTTATACGAGAAGAGGGCGTTAATGTGCTCATGCGTACAGGCCAAGCTGCCGGTGGTGTGGGTCAAGTGGCACTTGGCGGAGGGATTTGTTATGGCTCTGGAGGTTTAGCTTGTGTTGTTGGTGCTGCGATAGCGGGCAAGGGGGTAGATAATTTTCAGGCAGGCATCAGAGGTACGGATAGTCTCACCGAGCAAGCCTTGATCGGTCTCACTGGTAGTGAAAAAGCGGGAACAATAATAAATGCTAGTTTTGATTTAGGTACATCTGTTTATGGATTGGTCCGCAGTGTCCCGAAGATAAGCGCATATGGGACTGAGTATAATGCTAGTTGGTACAAAGGAGTGCCGGGGTATTTTGAGCCAGCTGTTAATCAAACAACTGGGACTATGTTAACGATTGAGGCCTTTTCAAGTGGAGCCACTATCTACAGTGTGGTGGAGTAGGCCATACTGGATAGCGAATATGGTTATGGATACAGTATTTTTATTGGTCTATATTTTAGGCTTAAGGGGTATTTTTTACTTGGCGTTGCAAAAGCCGGCTGTGGTTAAAGGTGGCTTTCTTATTTTTTTCTTTATTTTTGCTGCGTTCGCGGTCCCAGTACCCTTAATGCTGATTAAAAAAGAGGTAATTAGTAATAGTGTACATAATATTCTAATCGCGGGCTCAGCTCTTGTTTACTTTGCCATTGTAATTACAAGAGCACTTGGCAAGCTGAAGCGCTACTGACTTAAGAAATACTTAAAATGAAGAGTTTCTAATGGCATGCAGTGCTGGGATATAAGCGAAAACACCTACTGAAAGCTTTTTGGGGGGCTTCCCTTGAGGGGGGCGTTGCAGCAAACTTGGTCCACACCAAGGCTGGCCGCATCGCGCTTAAATTCTGTCGAGAAAGATCGACGTTGTTTTTTCATTGAACACCTCGCTTAAGGTGGTATTTTACCACCTAGATGGGTGCCCAGTTTTATTAGGCCACTACACTTAGGATGGCTTCTCAAGCTGCCAATCATAGCGGGGGTTCCTAAGGGCTATTGTTTGCCAGCTGCTTCGAGCTTCAGTGCTATACGCACTATTTGACATGTTAAGCCCCCTAATCCTGATAAAGTTGAATAATTACCCTATAATGCCGGATGAATCTACATTCCCCGGCATTATGGAGCCTATCATTTGAGTAAACGCCAAGGTCCACCTGTGGACCCTTTCGCCGAGCGAGAGGCGCAGAAGTACGACAATCCTATTCCCAGCCGTGAAGTTATTCTGGAGTTGCTGGATCGACAGGACGGCCCTGTCACCCACCCCGAAGCCTGCGACTTGCTGGGCATGGTTACCGAAGACGATATCGAAGCGCTGCGCCGCCGACTTATTGCCATGGCCCGTGACGGTCAGCTGATCAGCAACCGTCGCGGCGCGTTTGCGCGGGTGGACCGCATGGATATGATGCGCGCCCGTGTACAGGGCCACCGCGACGGCTATGGCTTTGCGGTGCCCGTTGAGGGCGGCGAAGACCTCTACCTGCACAACCGCCAGATGCGCAAAGTGTTTGATGGCGATGAAGTGCTGGTTAGGCTGCAGGGCGAGAACTACCGCGGCCGCGAAGAGGGCGCCATTGTCGAGGTACTGTCGCGTAATACCAGCACCTTGGCGGGCCGTTTTATTAAAGAAGACGGCGTGCAATTCCTGCGTCCTGAAAACCGCCGCATTACACAGGACATTATGATCGCTCAGGGCGCCGAAATGGGCGCCACCTCGGGGCAGATCGTGGTGGTTGAGATTACTCGCCAGCCCGAAAAACAGCGCCCGCCGCAAGGCAAGGTGATCCAGGTGCTGGGTGATCATATGGCCCCGGGTATGGAAATCGAGCTGGCCATTGAGGCGCACTCAATTCCCAATCAGTGGAGCTATAAAGCACTTAGTGAGGCCGAAGCGCTGCCCGTTGAAGTCGACGATAACGACAAGGGCGGCCGAATCGATTTGCGCGATTTGCCGTTTGTCACCATCGATGGCGAAGACGCCCGCGACTTTGATGATGCCGTACTGTGCCAGCCGCGCAAAGGCGGGTGGCGTTTGTTTGTGGCCATTGCCGATGTGTCGCATTACGTGCGCCCCGGCAGCGGTTTAGATGACGACGCCAAGCGCCGCGCTACCAGTGTGTATTTCCCCGATCACGTTGTACCCATGCTGCCGGAGAAAATCTCTAACGGCCTGTGCTCGCTGAATCCGCATGTCGACCGTTTGGTGATGGTGTGTGAGATGAACCTTAATACCAGCGGCAAAGTGACCGGCTACAAGTTTTACKAGGGTATTATTCACTCGCATGCGCGGATGACCTACACCCAAGTGGGTGCGATTATCGATGGCGACGAAGCCATGCGCACTGAGTACGCCGATCGCTTAGGTGATATCGAGGCGCTACATAACCTGTACAAAGTATTGCGTGAGTCGCGCAGCGAGCGCGGCGCCATCGATTTTGAGACCGTCGAAACCCGTATCGTGTTTAACGATGAGCGCAAGATCGACGATATTGTGCCGGTTAAACGCAACGATGCGCACAAGCTGATTGAAGAGTGCATGTTGTGCGCTAACGTCTGTGCCGCGCGCTTTTTAGAGCAGCACAAAATTGCGTGCCTGTACCGCGTGCATCAGGGCCCAACCGCCGAAAAGCTGGAAAACCTGCGCGAGTTTTTAGGTGAGTTAGGGTTGGGACTGGGCGGCGGCGATGAGCCCACATCGGCGGACTATCAGGTATTGATGGAGGCCATCAAGGGCCGCGCCGACGCCAATATGATCCAAACCGTCATGCTGCGCAGTTTACGTCAGGCTGTGTATCAGGCCGAAAACGAAGGCCACTTTGGGCTGGGTTACGATGCTTATGCGCACTTTACCTCTCCCATTCGTCGCTACCCCGATTTATTAGTGCACCGCGCGATTCGCTCGGTGGTGCGCTCGGCACAAGAGTCTAGCCATGTGACGCGTGTCGAAGGCGTCACCGATATCCCGCGCGGTAAAATCTACCCCTACGAGGTGGCCGATGTTATCGCCTTAGGCGAGCACTGCTCGCTGGCCGAGCGCCGCGCCGACGAGGCCACGCGCGATGTGGTGAGCTGGCTTAAGTGTGAATACCTGGAAGACAAAGTCGGCGATGTGTTCGACGGCATCATCAGCGCCGTGACGGGCTTTGGCGTGTTTGTCGAGCTAAAAGACATCTACGTCGATGGCTTGGTACATATCACTGCACTGCCGCAGGATTACTACCGTTTTGATCCGGCTAAACACCGCTTGGTGGGCGATCGCACCCGCCAGGTGTTTGGTTTGGGTGATGAGCTAACCGTAAAAGTCGTGCGCGTGAGTTTGGATGAGCGCAAAATCGATTTCGAGCTAGACTCGGTTAAGTCTGGGCGTCGCGCGGCGGCTAAAGACACCCGAGGTTCGGGTAAAGGCGCGGGTAAGTCTGGCGCTAAAGGCAAAAAGTCCGCGAAAAAGCCTGGCCAAAAATCCGCTGCACGCTCGGGTAAAAACGATGATCGCCAAGGCAAGCGCGGCGGCGGGCAAAAGTCATACCCAGATTCACAGGGCAATCGCAAACCACGTAAGAGGAAGCGTTCTAATGGCTCTAAAACCGACTCGTCGGTTCGTCAATCGGCGCAAACTGCAGCAGTTCGACCGGCGCAAGACGCTTCAGCGAAAGCGGGCGGATCTCTATTTGCGAAGGCAGCAGCTGGATTTAAGAAGACGCTGGCGAAGTTTAAAAAGAAGTCTTAGGCGCACCAATGCCATGCTGTTCTGGTGTGATAAGTACAGCGGCGGCGCGCCTCCATTGGAGAGCGATGATTCGTGAGTAAAACCGAAACCTTGTACGGCCTGCACGCCGTCACCACGGTATTAAAAAGCGCCCCCGAGCGGGTGCTGAGCCTGATGGCGCTGCAGGGGCGCCAAGATCAGCGGGTGCAAAAAGTACTGCAGCTGGCGGCACAAAATGGCATATCCGTAGAGCAAGTGGCGCGTAAAAAACTGGATGCCCTGGCCGGTGATGGTAATCACCAGGGCATTATTGCCCACTGCCGTCCGGGCCAGGCCCACGACGAAAACTTTTTGTACACATTACTGGATAACCTCGACGAAACGCCGTTTTTATTGGTGCTCGACGGTGTAACCGACCCCCACAACCTGGGTGCCTGCTTGCGCTCGGCTGATGCTGCCGGCGTGCATGCGGTCATTGCCCCCAAAGATAACGCCGCCGGCCTGAATCCCACAGTGCGCAAAGTGGCCTGTGGCGCAGCCGAGTCGGTGCCTTTTATTCCGGTGACCAATCTGGCGCGTACCTTAACTCAGTTGCAGGAGCGTGGGCTATGGTTGCGCGGCGCCGCCGGTGAAGCAAAAGCGACTGTCTACCAGGCCGATTTAACCGGCCCGCTGGTGTTAGTGATGGGGGCAGAGGGCGCCGGTTTGCGCCGTTTGACCCGTGAAACCTGCGATGAGCTGATTAAAATTCCCATGGCGGGCAGTGTGAGCAGTTTGAACGTCTCGGTGGCCACCGGCATCTGCCTGTTTGAGGCCGTGCGTCAGCGCGCCGGTTGAGTCTATGCAGGCGCACTTTGTGCCGCTTTTTTGTGCTAATATGCGCGCAAATTGCGCCAAGCGAGGCTGAACTTCATGCATTGTCCATTTTGCGGTGCCGATGAGACTAAGGTGATCGACTCACGGCTGGTGGCCGAGGGCGACCAGGTGCGTCGGCGCCGGGAGTGTTTAAGCTGCCATGAACGTTTTACCACCTACGAAGTGGCCGAGCTGGTTATGCCGCGCATTATCAAGCAGGACGGTACCCGTGAGCCCTTTGATGAGGTCAAATTGCGCGCCGGCTTGCAGCGTGCGCTGGAGAAACGCCCGGTATCGGTAGAGTCCATCGAGAGCTCGATCAACAACATCAAGCACTTTTTACAGGCCACTGGCGAGCGCGAAGTTGGCTCCCGACGGCTGGGTGAAAAAGTGATGGATGAGCTGCAAGGGCTTGATGAGGTCGCCTACGTGCGCTTTGCCTCGGTGTACCGCAGCTTTAAAGATCTGCACGAGTTCCGCCAAGAGATCGACCGCCTGGAAGCTCACGAGGACGATCCGGCCGTCGAGCAATAGCCGTTTTTTGCCCTGATTCGGGCCAGTTTTCATGACACAAGATATGACAATCACAGACCGTGCCTTTATGGCCGAAGCGCTGGGCCTTGCCCGCCGTGGCTTGACCACCACCACACCCAACCCCATGGTGGGCTGCGTACTGGTGCGCAATGGTGAGGTTATTGGCCGTGGCTGGCACGAGCGTGCCGGCGGCCCCCACGCCGAGATCAATGCCCTGCGCGATGCTGCCCGCAGCGCCGGTGGTGACCCGGACAGCCCAGACGCCTGGCGCGAGGCCGCCAGCGGCGCCACCTGCTACGTAACGCTTGAGCCCTGCAGCCACACCGGCCGCACCGGCCCCTGTGCCGAGGCGCTGGTGGATGCCGGCGTCAGCCGGGTGGTGTACGCCATGGAAGACCCCAACCCAGACGTCTCTGGCACTGGTTTTATGCGCTTGCGCGAGGCTGGTATCGAGGTGTCGGGCCCGCTGCTGGAGGATGACGCGCTGGAGCTAAATGCTGGCTTTGTCCGGCGTATGCTGCGCGGGCGCCCGCGGGTGCGCTGTAAGCTGGCGATGAGTTTAGATGGGCGTACCGCTATGCAAAGCGGTGAGAGTCGCTGGGTGACCAGCCGTCGTGCGCGTGAAGACGTGCAGCGCTTGCGCGCCGCCAGCTGCGCCCTGATTAGCGGCGTCGATACCGTGCTGATGGATAACGCGAGTTTAACGGTACGCCGCGAAGACTGGCCCGAGGCGCCTGAGGGCGAGCTGCGCCAGCCGCTGCGGGTGATTCTCGATTCGAAGGGGCGCCTTAAGCCGAACTGTGAGCTGGTTAAGAACCGCTCGCCTATACTGGTGGTTCATACCGGCGCTGTGATTAACGACGAGTGGCCAGAGCATGTCGAGCATATTAGGTTGCCGGCGTTTGAAGGCCGTGTACGGCTAGAGGCCGTGTTGGATGAGTTAGGCCGTCGTGGCTGTAATAACGTGTTGGTTGAGGCCGGCGCCACCTTGGCCGGCAGTTTTTTGCGTCGCGCGCTGCTGGATGAAATTATTATTTATATGGCCCCCAAACTCATGGGCAACAACGCCCGTGGCCTGTTTGATTTGCCGGTGGATAAAATGTCTGGCCAGTTGCCGCTGCACATTAATGATATTCGCGCGGTCGGGCAGGATTGGCGTATTACCGCCGTCCCGGACGTAGACAGTTAAGAGGCGCACAATGTTTACCGGAATTATCGAAGCCATCGGTGAAGTCGTCGAGCTTACCCCCAAAAATGGCGATATCAGCCTGCGGGTGCGTACCGGCAAGCTGGACTTGTCCGATGTGGCGCTGGGCGATTCGATCGCTACCAACGGCGTGTGTTTAACCGTGGTGGACTTACCCGGTGATGGTTTTCGCGCCGACGTATCTCGCGAGAGCTTGTCGCTAACCACTATTGGGCAGTGGCGCGCCGGTCAGCCGGTTAACCTGGAAAAAGCCCTGACCCCCACGACCCGTTTGGGAGGGCATATTGTTAGTGCGCACGTTGACGGTGTGGGTGAGGTGGTCAGCCGGGTAAGCGATGCTCGCTCTGAGCGGTTTCGGTTGCGCGCGCCGGCCGAGCTGGCGCGCTATATTGCTCACAAAGGCTCGGTTACGATCGATGGCACTAGCCTGACGGTTAACAAAGTAGAAGGCGCTGAGTTTGAATTGAATATTGTGCCACACACCTTAGCCGAAACGATTATGGGGCATTACGGCCCCGGCACTAAAATCAATCTTGAGGTGGATGTGCTGGCCCGTTACCTCGAGCGCTTGCTGCAGGGCGACAAGGCAGCAGCAACCGATAGCGATATCACCCTGGAATTTTTGACAAAGAACGGCTTTAACCGATGATGCAATTGAATACAGTTGAAGAACTGATCGACGACCTGCGTCAGGGTAAAATGATTATCCTGATGGACGATGAAGATCGCGAAAACGAAGGCGACTTGATCATGGTGGCCGAGCAAGTGCGCGCCGAAGACATCAATTTTATGGCGAGCCACGCGCGCGGTTTAATTTGTCTGACCATCACCCCCGAGCGCGGCCAGCAGTTGGGTCTACCGCTGATGGTGCAAGATAACAAAGCCAAACACTCGACTAACTTTACCGCCTCGATTGAAGCGGCCGAAGGGGTCACTACGGGAATTTCGGCGGCCGATCGGGCGCGCACTGTGCGGGTTGCTGTGGCGGCCGATGCCCAGCCACGCGATATCGTTCAGCCGGGTCATATTTTCCCGATTATTGCTCAGCCCGGTGGCGTGATGAGCCGCGCCGGCCACACCGAGGCCGGCTGTGATATGGCCCGCATGGCAGGCTTTGATCCTTCGGCGGTCATTGTCGAGGTGATGAATCCCGATGGTTCAATGGCCCGCCGCGCCGAATTAGAAGCGTTTGCGAAAACACACGATTTAAAAATCGGCACCATTGCCGATTTAATTCACTACCGGGCCACCAAAGAGCAAACCGTCGAGTGTATTAACAAGCGCACGGTAGCCACCGAGCACGGTAACTTTGAATTGCATACTTACCGCGATCTAGCCCGTGGTGACCTGCATTTTGCGTTGGTCAAAGGCGAGCTAGAGGCCGAAGACGATACCTTAGTGCGCGTGCATGTGATGGATACCGCGCGGGATTTGTTGGCCATTAAGCGGCCGGCCGTCGACGGTGTGTGCTCCTGGACTTACGCCGAAGCACTCAAGCGCATCGAGCGCGAGGGCAAAGGCGTATTAGTGCTCATTTGCCACGATGAAGCCACCACCGATGTCGAAGAGTCTATCGATTGGTTATTGTCTGGCCGGCCTCAGCGCCGCAGTCCGGATGTGGTTTATAAGCAGGTAGGCACCGGCTCGCAAATTCTGCGCGATTTAGGCGTGCGGAAAATGCGTGTTATGTCTGCCCCGATGCGTTTCTCGGCGCTGTCGGGTTTTGATTTAGAAGTTGTGGGTTACGTCGGCCCTGATGCCGATTAAGCGAATATTACACGGTAAGAGATAGCGATTATGAGCAACACAATTGTTGAAGGTGATTTTTCGGCATCGAGCGGTAAGTACGCCCTGATTGTCAGCCGTTGGAACAGCTTTGTGGTAGAGAGCTTAAAAGACGGTGCGTTGGATACCCTGCGCCGCCACGGTATTAGCGAAGACAACGTCACCATTTACTATGCCCCCGGCGCATTTGAGTTTCCGCTGGTTGCGCAAAAAATTGCTGCCAAAGGCGAGTTTGATGCAATCATCGCGCTGGGCGCGGTTATTCGCGGCGGTACGCCACACTTTGATTATGTGGCTGGCGAGTGCACCAAAGGGTTGTCGCAAGTATCGCTGAATGCCGGCGTGCCTATTACGTTTGGTGTGTTAACCGTCGACTCTATCGAGCAAGCTATCGAGCGCTCGGGCACCAAAGCCGGCAACAAAGGCGTCGAGGCAGCCGCTACGGCACTCGAGATGGTTTCACTGTTAGGTAAGATTTAATGAGCACAACCGATAAACAAGGCCCGTCACCTTCGGCGCGCCGCAAAGCGCGGCACTATGCGCTGCAGGGTTTGTATCAGTGGAAGATGTCAGGCAATAGCGTCAACGTTATTGAGGCCTCTTTTCGCGCCGAGTACGACATGAAAAACGTCGATGTGCCTTACTTTCATGAGATCTTGCACGAAGTGCCAGCACGTTTAGACGAAGTGCAAGCCGTGTTTGAGCCGCACCTGCAAGATCGCTCGTTGGCTGAGCTTGACCCGGTCACCGAAGCGCTGTTGCGCTTGTCCGCCTACGAGCTTAAATACCGCATTGATGTGCCTTACAAGGTGGTGATCAACGAGGCTGTGGCACTGGCGAAAAAGTTCGGCGCTACCGATAGCCATAAATTTGTTAATGGCGTGCTCGATCGGGCGGCCGCCGACGTGCGTGCGCTGGAAGTAAAAGCGCAGCGTCAGTCGCGCTAACACCTAAGGGGCAAATGTGAGTGCCGGTGAGTTTGAGCTAATTAACCACTACTTTAAAGCGGCGCCGGATGCGATTACTCCAGCTTCGGTGCTGCTGGGTATTGGCGATGATGCCGCGTTGGTGCAGCCTAGCTCCGGGCAGGCTTTAGTGGTGGCGGCTGACACTCTGGTGAGTGGTACTCACTTTCCCGCTGATGCGCCCGCCGAACAAATCGGGCAGCGCGCGCTGCGGGTAAACTTAAGCGATATCGCTGCCATGGGCGCGCAGCCTCGCTGGTTTACTTTGGCGTTAACCCTGCCGGCAAGCTGGGGCTCGGATGCCCGGCGCGAGTGGGTAGCGGAGTTTAGCCGTGGTCTAAAGCAATGCGCCGACCAGTATCAGTGCACGTTAATTGGTGGCGATACCACCAGCGGCCCGCTTTGCATCAGTATCCAGATGTTGGGTGAGGTGGTTGCGGCCAAGGCGCTGCGCCGCGATGGAGCCAATCTGGATGACTTTGTGTTGGTGACTCATACGCTGGGCGATGGCGCGGCAGCACTAGATGTAATTGATGAAGGCACGGAGCAAGAGACGTGGTCAGACGACGATCGCGATTATCTGCGCTCGCGTTACTACCGTCCAGAGCCACGTATCCAGGAAGGGCTTTTGTTGCAAGAGATCGCCAGCAGTGCACAGGATATATCCGATGGCTTATTGGCTGACTTAGGGCATATTTGCCAGGCCAGCGATGTGGCGGCCGAAATCGACGTGGCCGAGCTGCCCTTAAGTGCCAGTTTGCAAAAGGCCGATGTAACGCAGGCGCAGCGCTGGGCGCTCACCGGCGGTGATGATTACGAACTGGTGTTTACCGTGCCAGAGCACAATATGCCAAAGCTTGCCATGGCGCAGGCTCAGGGACAGATTCAAGCGACGGTTATTGGCCGTATTGTCAGCGGCGCTGGCGTTCACTGCGAATTAAACGGCGCGCCCTTTCGCGTCGACTCAACAGGTTACCGACACTTTTGATATGAGCCAGTCTAAAACACTCCCTATGCCCACCGTTCGTCAACTGTTTAGCAACAGCAATCACCTGTTTGCGTTCGGCTTTGGCTCCGGTTTTGCGGCCAAGGCACCGGGTACTTTCGGTACTTTAGCCGCTATTCCTATTTACTGGTTGATCAGCGATTTAAGTGTGCCTCTGTACGCTTTGTGGTTGGTGGTGACGTTTGCACTCGGGGTTTACTGGTGCGAGAAAAGCTCCCGGGCGCTGGGTGTCCACGATCACCCGGGCATCGTCTGGGACGAGATGGTGGGCTATTGGCTAACCATGCTGTTAGCACCCCCCGAGTGGTATTGGATGCTGGCGGGCTTTGTGTTGTTCCGAATCTTTGATATCGCCAAGCCCTGGCCGGTATCGCTGGCCGATCGCAAAATTTCGGGCGGCCTGGGTATTATGATAGATGATGTCTTGGCGGCGGTTTACGCCTGGCTTGCCCTGCAACTATTGATTTGGTTGTTAGTGTAATCGCAACTCGTAAAATGGATTAACGAGCAAGGAGAGGGATATGTGGCGTGCGAAATTAGCGGTTGTCTTAAGTGGTGTGTTGTTAACGGCGACGGTGCAGGCGGTAGATTTGTCGGCCCACATGCTCGCCAAAGGAACGGCGCTTATCGGTATTAATGGCAAGCAGCATATGCTGCGCGCCGGCCAAACAAGCCCTGAGGGCGTCACGTTGCTCAGCGCCTCGCGCGCGGGCGCCGAAGTTGAATACGAAGGTAAAACTTACACGCTTACGCTGTCGAGTCATATTGCCACAAGCTTTGTCGAGGCCGAATCGATTGAGGTACGCTTAAATCAATCTTACGGTGGACACTACCGTACCTCAGGCATGATTAACGGCCAGAGTGTTAGTTTCATGGTGGATACCGGTGCAACGGCCATCGCCATGGGCGTGGGCCACGCCGAGCGCTTAGGGTTAAATTACCAAAGCGGTGAGCAGGGCATGGTAAACACTGCCAATGGTCCAGCTCACGCTTATGGCGTGTGGCTGCGTAGTGTGGCGGTGGGGGGCATAACGCTCAGCAATGTTCAGGCGATCGTCATTGGTAATTTTGGCAGCCAGGATATTTTGTTGGGCAACAGCTTTTTGGGCAATATCGATATGAGCACCGAAAACGGTGTGCTGGTGCTGCGCGCGGTGCAATAGCCGTTTGATGTGCGATACACAAGCCGGTTGGGCGGCAATGGCACTTGCTTAAGTTTTGTCATCCCCGCAAGGCGGGGGGCCAGTGGCTTGAAGCACCGAGGTTTTCGGGTTAAGCAAATGCCATTAAAACCAGAGCGCCCCGTTTGTTTATTAGGCTAACCGTAATACGATCCAATAGATTTTTATATTAAGAGAGACGTTAGTGACCATACAATTTGTCGAGTCTTCCAAGCTGCCAACGCCCTGGGGCATGTTCGTCATGCACGGGTTCTCCGACGATGACATGGACAAAGAGCACCTGGTGCTAACCATGGGCGATATCTCGGGCCTTGAGCCGGTATTGGCGCGGGTGCACTCGGAGTGTTTAACCGGTGATGCGCTGTTTAGCATGCGCTGCGATTGTGGCCCTCAGTTGCAAGCGGCGATGCACAAAATCTCTATTGTCGGGCGCGGCGCCATTTTCTATCTGCGCCAAGAGGGGCGGGGTATTGGCCTGTTGAATAAAATTAAAGCCTACCACCTGCAAGATTGCGGCGCCGACACAGTCGAGGCTAACGAGCAGCTGGGCTTTGGCGCCGATATGCGCGATTACAGCATTTTAAAACCCATGATGGATCACCTAACCATCGACTCTCTCAAGCTGATGACCAACAACCCACGCAAAGTTAAGGCGCTGGAGGATATGGGGATCACCGTCGCTGAGCGTATCCCGCACCAAACCGGGCGCAACCCGCACAACGCCAAATACCTTGAAACCAAAAAAGGTAAACTTGGCCACTTATTTGAAGACGACAACAGCGCAGACTAATTCACAATAGGTTTACTCATGACAGTACGTATTGCCGTGACCGGTGCCGCCGGCCGTATGGGAAAAATTTTAATCGAGGCGGCGGTTGCTGCCACAGGTGCTGAGCTGACCGCCGCTATCGTGCGCCCCGGTAGCTCATTGGCGGGTGCGGATGCCGGCGAGCTGGTGGGTGTCGGCAAACAAGACGTCACCATTGCGACCGACTTGGCTGACGTAATCGATAGCTTTGACGCCTTAATCGATTTCACCTCGCCTGCGGCCACACTGGCGAACGCCGAGCTTTGCGCCAAGCACGGCAAAGCGATGGTGATTGGCACCACCGGTTTTACCGACGCCGAAAAAGCCCAGCTGCTCGGCTATCAAAGCCACATTCAACTGTGCCTAGCGGCGAACTTCAGCACTGGCGTCAATTTATGCTTTAAGCTGCTCGAAACCGCCGCGCGTGTGATGGCTGAAGAATCAGACATCGAAATCTATGAGGCGCACCATCGCCACAAAGTGGATGCCCCCTCGGGCACCGCCTTGCGCATGGGCGAAGTCATTGCCGACACCACCGGGCGAGACTTAAACAAAGTGGCCGTATACGGCCGCGAGGGCCAAACCGGCGCGCGCGATCACGACACTATCGGCTTTGCCACGGTACGCGGCGGCGATGTGGTGGGCGAGCACACGGTAATGTTTTTAGCCGACGGTGAGCGCGTTGAAATTACTCACAAAGCCTCCAGTCGATTAGCCTTTGGCAATGGCGCCGTGCGCGCGGCGGGTTGGCTGCTGAGCCAAAAGCCAGGGCTTTACGATATGCAGGATGTGTTGGGGCTGCGTTAAATAATAAGTGACGGTTACGTCGTTTGTCTCATGGGGTGGTGCGGTTTGGGGAAAGTTTGATGTTGAGTATTAATAGGAGCTGTGACGGGCGCAAGGAGACGGTAAAAGTATTCTTACTCTGTACAATTGTATGTGGCCTTACGGGCATATTTATTTATCTCGTGGCGTACGATCTTTTGATCAATGGGCCCCTTGCGTGGCATCTCACCAGAAAATCAGCAGTTGAAGGTGCAATAGAAGCTCTGCTATTAACCTCGGTTATGTGTAGCGCCATGATATGGCACAATCGCTGGACTCTAGGCGTTGCGATTCTAGGCGCACTACTATACGCAAGGCGCCACAACGCCGAGCTGACTCTGCTTGTAGGCTGGCTCTATTGGGAGCTGTTGCTCGCACTTGGCTATCTCTTTTTAACTCAATTTGTCAAAAGTAGATCTGATTGCTGTGCTGCACTCTTAGCCGGAGTGTCGCTCTGGCTGATAATCACTTTCATATTGTCAGTATTTCAAGTTGCTTACCCTGGTATATTATTAGCGCTTCTAGGCATTCTCGGTATCGTGTCGGCGTTGATCAGCCAGCATGGCCTTGGGATTGTTGCACTTTACCGTAATGTACGACCTGAGAACTCTTTACAGGCGATTCTGTTGGGAGCCGGTCTAACTTGGTTGTTGGTGCAAGCGGCCCGCTCACAAAATGTTATCGGCCACGATACAGTGTGGTATTTAAGTCGTAGCGATACGCTTCTGGCTCCAATGGGGTCAGTGTTTCAAAACCTAAATCTTGTGTCTCCGGTACATTACTTCCCTAAGTTATGGGAGACTCTGCTATTACCTGTTACGGCATTTGACCAGTTGCGCATACAGATAGGAGTGGCTATAGCCCTTTTGGTGATTACGAGTGCGGTAGTGTGGCAGTTATGCGCAAGGCTCTCGTTACCCAAACTTTGGCGCCTTATGGCGGCGCTGCTACTTTTTACAATCCCGGCCTGGGCAAATGCCGCATTGCAGATTAAAAGCGATGTGATTGCTACCTTTTTTCTACTTTTGATGCTGCTCAAATTGGCGCCTTGGTTTTCGGAGCGATGTGTCGCCGGTCTGCTTTACGCGATGGCGGCAGCGGCCCTTGCTGTGTCTTGTAAATATACGGCGATTCCCTATGTGTTTATTAGTATGGTTTTTGTTTTTTTGGAGTATTGGGCGCGCGGTAATGCCCGTTTACTGCAAATAGATCGTCCATGCCTTTTCGCCTCTGCCAGTGTACTTGTCTTGGCGATTTGTGTGGCGCTTGTATTGCTCGTGCGCACTTGGTTATTAACCGGGGTGCCAACGGTAGGGCCCGACCCGTTATTAAAGATTTGGCTTTGGCTTGGTTTTACTCAGCAAGAGCCTGCGGGCACTTTAAACTGGACGCGGCCGCAATTGTGGTCCGATGTGCCGATGCTTTTCTACGATTGGCTTTGGGCGCCGAGTAACATGAGCAAAATCCGTATCAGCTGGCAGGGTAATTACTGGTTGCTGTTCCTACTTGTTGGTGGCCTGGCAGCCATATTGGGCTTTAAGGCTCGGTTCCGAAGGCTGAACTCTCTTTTTTATATAATGCTTATCCTGTGTGGGCTGGGCTTGCTTGTCGCAATAGCTTGGCGATACCACTCGAGAGGCGGAGACGGTAATTACTATATGTATCCTTTAGCGCTGGTCACTTGTTTGGCTCTTTTCTGTGCGGCTTCTAGACTGCACTATAGTGCATGCTTCCGGCGAGTAATAACGGTTGTAGTTCTTGTATTTAGTGTTTTTCATGCAGGCCAGAGCTTTATTTCTGCCGCTTGGTCTAAGCCCGGTACGCGAGCGTTAGATATGGACTTCTCTGGCAGGCCGTTTGCAGGTGGGGGGTGGCGCGATAGAGAGCTGCAGCGCTTGGGGTTATATGAAATTGGAACATACTTAGACTCTGCTTCGCCTGACGCGCGTGTTGTTTCCTACGGAATTGATCAGTACGGCTCGTTATTTTCCGTCCCGACCGAAGACTTATTATTTATTAAATATGCTCGCCCTGAATATACTTTAAGCGTTGATAGTGTCGTACGGTATCTAAAAGCATATAAGATTGATTATTTATTACTATCCAATAATAAAGAAAAAATAAAAAATTTATTGCTGCTTTCCGATTTGCAAAAATATGCTGATCTTCATGGCTGGAGTTTTGTTGAGGCGCAAGGTGGGCGGCTTTACAGCGTGAACATGAAACGATAAAAAATGTGTTCATGAGGGAACTATTATTTTTATTTTCCTCAAGTTCCTGACGAAAGTCACTTCGGCTATTGAGGCTGAGCTTAACTTGATGGGCATTTTCGAAAATCAGTAAGTGCCTGTTTATAAAGTGTCTAGCCAAAATTAGGGCGCTACCTAACGTAGCCCCCTAATTTTAGTAAGATTTGCGTTTTAGTGCCAGTTTAGAATGTGCGCATGCTGGATCTTACCAGTAAAATGAAATTGTTCACCGCTGCTTCCCTGAGGGTCAGCTCCTAGCGTGATTTGTGCGTTGTTTTGTGTTATTCCACCAGCAATAACTGGGGCTCCAGCGACCTCTACTCCGTCAACCCATAGGCGTACGCCACCATTTCCATCATAGGCTGCAATTAAATGATATGCAGTGTTAGTACTGAGGTTAGCTGTGGAATAGTTGTTATATTGATACGAGCCATTGACGTGAACGCCAAAACGCAGGCTTCCGTCATGAAGCTCCAGCGCGAAGGCTCCATAGTCCGATTTGTTTATGATCGCCCTAGTACCGTTACTACTTAGCTCATCAAAGCTGACATAGGTGGAAATAAAAAATCCACCGTTTGCACTGTTGTCGCGGTCGTGAAACCGTATGTGGTTTGAGTTTGTTGCTTTAAATTCAAGAGCTGTACCGTATAACCCCTGCCCCCCGGTAAAGTTTACACGGTTGGGGAATTCCGTTACGGTAGTGGGCATGTACGTTAAGTAACTTTGGTCTGCATAGGTGATGTAATTAGAGGTCGTTGATTGCCTTGCGAGATTGATGTCAAGCAAGTTGTTGTTTTTTTGCACCATTTGGCGTGATAGTACTATTGTTTGTGATTTGCTCCTCGCGGACGATCCTTCTACTGTAATGGCGTCGACATGCTCCCGCAGTGCTGAAACAAAAACTTCAGGAAAGTCGGCTATTGTATAAACATTAATGCCCAGTTCTAGTGATTTTGCATATTCTATAGCACCGAAAATCTCTTTCATTTGATATTGAAACTCAACCATATCGTAGTTTTTGGTTGATGCGCTTAGTGTTTTAGCCTTCCACGAGCCGCCACCTCCAATTAGCCAGCTGAGCTTTACGGCGCTTTGGTACTGAGCGAACTCTTGCCCATTCAAAGAAGTGGCCATTGTGTCCAGACTGCTGGAGTGGAAAGATCTAATCACCACCGGCCGTGATGTCTCAAGATAACCATTATCCCTTAGTATCGAGAGCAGCGAATTAGTCAGGGCCGTGTCGTTGTTTGGGTTGAGACCACCTTTTATTTCAATAAATAAAATTTGGTCTGCATTTGTTAACGGGGCGTATGTCAATACGTCTGACAGCTTCTGGGCGGAGTCATTGTCATGCGTTACGTACCAAATGCCTGAGGTCGGGTGTATGTCTATTTCAATAAGATCGGCACCGCTGTTAAGTGCCATATCAATGGTTTCAAAGGTTTGCATTAGCTTGTTTGTGCCTGGCTGGTCTTCCGCGTAGCAATTATGACAAGAGATTGCTGCAGTGTTTCCCAGCACGGTCGAGGCCATGTCTCTACTGGCTCCATCCCAGAAGCTCGCTTGAGATATGACCGGAATCAGTAGCAGAGTAAGTATTAAGTATTTCATGACATTTCCTTGGTTTGATGAATTTTTCCAATTATTACGTGTTGCTTTGTTCTGAGACGCTTGAGAAAAAGCTATGTTACAAGTCTCTGGTCGTTGATCCGGTGACGTTAGGGCGGCTCTAGACCAGATGCTCGAGTAAGCTTCATTTGCTCTAGGTTCATTTGATTCAGTATACGGAATTGATGCTTGCACCGGGAATGGGGGAGGCTTCCATCTTCCCATACTTCGGTGATTTTAATCCTCAAGGCCCTGTCCCGCTGTAATTCCCCATTTTAAACCGCTCTGGGTGATTGAGGGGGATTACATATCGAACTAGCCCTGCGCTTTAAATTTGTCAGTGTTAAACGGACAAGAACCCAGAAAATCAACCATCAAAGTATCTGCTTATGTAGCGCATAGGTGATACAACCTGGACTTCCCGCGATATTGAAGATAGTCGTCCTCGGTCTCGTGGGAAGCTCAATATAGGTCTGGTTAAGCTATGTAGGGTGTCTACTTTTCAAGGGTAACCTCAAAATCTCATGCGCAATCGGAGTCTTAATCTAGAAGTCAACTAAAGCTCGCACGAACCTCAGGTAAGACCCTTCGAACGAATCAAGAGCCTCCGATACGCAGCTTCTCGCTTTTAGTAGGGCCAGTAATCCTCAACCTCAAATGGGGGGCCAACATCTACCCCAGGACCGCCACCGTCAGGTGTTGTCCAGAAGGAGACTCCTTTCAACCGAGAATTAGGGTTCCTGTTGTTACCAAACCCCTCTCCTAACGCTTCTCTATCTGAATTTGACAGAGGGTATTGTGACTCAGCGGCATAATAACTAGACGCAGCACCCAAGTGTTGCAAGGATACGTCAGCATCATCTAGAATTTTGTCTATCATTGAGGTGTAACTGGCCGAAACTCGCTGTGGATATAATGAAAAATCTATACGCTTTGGGATTTTCAAATTATTCGTTTTAAGAAACAAAATTGCTCTATATACTGAGTACATAGTTTTTTTCACGTTATGGGCACTATATAGAGGATCCTGCCAAGCATAGTCAAAAACGTTATTTTCATTCGGATTATTAACCAAAAAGTATAAGCTTGGTTCAATATTAGCGCTTATTACTCGGTTAACAAAATATGGGTACAAGTTAAGTAAAAACCAATCTTGGTTTTTTTTCCCGTCAATTGCTTCAAGATTTGTAATCTCGCTTGTTATTGCAGGCATAACTTCACCCTCTAAATATATTCGATCGACTACCAATCTTCCGTCGGGCCGATAAACATTTTTAACTGCATCTACAATTGAGTTAATTGACTGCTTAGCTCTTGTAATGAATTCCGAACCAAGAATCTGAGAGCTGCCTAATCCAGTCGACGGAGAGTCATATTTATGCGTATAACCTGCACTCCCCTGCCAACCTAAAGAAAGGTCTAGTTTTAACCTTCTGCCATCATTAGCCCTAATTGCAGCAACGTCTTGAGCGAACAAGTTAAGATTGAAAATCTCTTGCGATGACAGAGGAAAATGTGGTCTTCCCGGCTGGCTTGAAGAAGATGAGATAGAAGTATGCCAAATGTTAAACTTTATAATTGAAGCTCCATTATTAATCATTTCATTTAGCTGACTTTTCACCAATGACCTTACGCTCGGCGAGTGGTATTGCGTCAAAATATTACCTTGGTTATATGCACTACTAAAGGAATGATAATTAACTCCAACCTCATATGCCAAGTCTGCATAGATATTAATTGTGTCCAACACACGACTTCGATTTACTCCCTCATATAGCGTAAAAACGTAGTCATTACTCGGAACGATCCAGTTAGCGGTGTGCACACTAGACAATGAAGTTCCAACAAGGGTTTCCGGCTGGCCATTCACGCTAACCCACATTTGCGCGTTAGTTAGATTATTGGTTTTCCATATAATAGTAGCCGACGTAGCAGAGTTAAAGGGAGCTCTGACCACATTGTTTTTAGTTGCTAGAACACCTCCGTTAACCGGTACACCTAGAACTATTGTTGATGCAATGGGGATTGTCTGTTGTGTACCTCTGTATGCTGTAAACTTATAGGATGACCCTGGCTCTATCGCCACATATGTTTTTTGGCCCGATACCCCAGTAGCGAACAAAACTTCTTTTTTATTATCAACACTAAGCCAAATCTGAACCATTTGTTCGTTGGTCGAGCTCCAAGTTATGAGCGAGCTTGCAGTTCCGTTTGGACTTACTACAGGATACATTTGACTCGCGCTAACAGAGGCAGCTGCGAAAGCTTGACCGCTAAAAAAAATAATGATTAGTGGTATGAATAATTTACGGGTTAAAAAAAATATTTGATCCATCATATAGTCTCCATTTTTCATTGATTTAGAATTTATACTTCCCAACCATTACCTGAATGAAAAAGCCGTTACAAATCGTATTGCTTTGAATAATGCACGACAAACCAATATGTTAAAATAATGAACACTGTATTAAAAACATAGAATTACTTCAATTAAATTAAAAAATAACAATCAATCGAATTCTCAAGCTTCACTCGTATGCTTCCCCGTCAAGTGGCCAACCCATAACTAGAATATCCGGCTTGCTTTAAAACCTCGGCGGGTGTAAGCCCGCCGAGGCTGTCATGGTCTCTTTCTTCGTCGTATTCGAGCATCCAAGCCCAGCTGATTTCCCTAACCTCCTCTAGGCTCGCAAACAACCAAGTGTTAAGAACCTCTTCCCGGTAAGTTCGGTTGAAGCGCTCGATGTAAGCATTTTGGTTTGGCTTGCCCGGCTCAATATAACCAACTAGTGTAATCCCCCCATTTTAAACCGCCGTTAAAAGTAGAGGGTTATGTGGCCTGTAGTAGCCACCGTGGCGGAACACCTCCGATTGTGGTATTCGGCCGCTCATTGTTGTACTGCCATTGCCACTGGGTCGCAAGCTCTTGTTCGTGTTCAACGCTAGCAAAGTCATGCATATCGAGCCACTCGTGCCGGGCCGTACGGTTAAAACGTTCAACATAAGCATTCTGAGTTGGTTTGCCTTCTTGAATATAAAGCAGTGTAATCTGATGTTGATTAGCCCAGTTAACCAMAGCCCCAGAAATATAYTCTGACCCATTATCACAGCGCAGAGCAGCGGGCTTTCCTCGCCACTCCATCACTTGCTCCAAYGCCCGAATCACTCGAAGCGRCGGCATKGATARGTCAACATCAATCGTCAGGCACTCACGATTATAATCGTCAATCACATTGAATGTTCGCAAACTCCTACCGTCGCTTAAGCTGTCGGACATAAAATCCATGGGCCACACGTGATTGATGGCGGTAGGAGTACTCAGCGTATAAGGCTTGTCACGCTTAATCCTGCGTCTAGGCTTAATGCGTAAATTAAGCTCCAGATCACGATACACACGCTTATGATTCCAGCCATAACCCTTCACATTGCGAAGGTACAGAAAACACAGCCCAAAGCCCCACCGCTTGTGGGTCTCCGTTAAACGTAAGAACCAGTCCGCTATTAACGCATTCTCACCGCCTAGCTTTGGTTGATAGCGGTAACAGCTCTCACTGATGCTATAGGTGGCACAGGCGAGTCGAATACTGATGCCGTGTCTCTCGATCGCGCGTTGCGCGATCTCTTTGCGTTGAGATGGCTTTACAGTTCTCCCTCAAGGGCCTCCTGTCGTAGCTCGGCCTTGAGACGCTCCTCGGCATACATCTTCTTGAGTCGCCGATTCTCGTCTTCTAGCTCTTTGAGACGCTTCATCATCGACGCGTCCATACCGCCGAACTTCGACCGCCACTTGTAGAGCTGGGCTGAGCTCATGCCGTGCTCATGGCATAAACCCAGAACGAACACGCCGCTCTCATTCTGCTTCAATATTGCCAGTATCTGGCTATCGCTGTAACGTGACTTCCTCATCGAAAGCTCTTTGATCCTATTATAATGGAATTTTCTACTAATAACCGCCTTGGATAATTGGGGGATTACACAACCTCTTGCCGCTGATGGCGAAGGTGCTGGGTGTGAGCGCTGATGAGCTGTTGGGGATCAAGCCGCTAAAGAAGAATCACCAGCTGGATTCCCGGCTGCTGTGACGCTTGCAGTAAGTGGAGAGGCTCGACCCCGCCAGCAAGCGACAAGTGATGAAGGTGTTTGATACCTATTTGGAGGCGGCCCAGATTAAGAAACAGGCCTAATCCATAGAAGGCGCAGGCCAACGGTGCGGACACACCCAAGGCCTGCTAACCACAGCAACCTGAATAGGAGGTTACCATGGCTAAAGCCAAGTCTACACACACCGCGCCGGTGTGTCATACCCGCCAGATCAAGATGGGGCAGATGCGTTACGACTACCGGCGCAAGGACCGCTCCCAGGCCAAGGTGCCCTGGCTGCGCCTGCAGGGCCACTGGCTTGAGCGCGCCGGCTTTGCCATTGACGCGCCCGTCACCGTCCGCGTCATGGCCGGGTGTTTGGTGTTGACCACGCAGGAAACATAGACAGTTAAAAAGAACAAGCCCAGCCGGTAGCGGCTGGGTTTTTCAGTAGTTCTAAGTGTGGGTGTCCCAGATTACCTTACCGGCTGGGCTTGTTCATCAAGAGGCAAAAGGCAAGATCTGATCCCATTGCTCGTGCCCCCATTGATCCGCTGTTCAATAATTATTTTCCCAGCTTTAACTGGTACTCTGCTCCGCAACGCCCATATGTCACTATTAGGCTTGCCCTTTGGAGCAGACTAATCGGCAGAGTGAAAGAGGCACCCAACGTTTCCTCATTTACCTCTCTTGCTGCAACGGGAATAGATACCTCGTTGACATCGCTTTCCTCTTTCGAAACCACGAAAAACACTTCACTTAATGCGTATCCGTCAGCGGTGGCAGGCAAAATGACGTCTACATCAGACAAGCTACCCCGTCGCTCAGTAGAAATGCCAACTCGGTCAGCGTAATTCTCAGCCGCCTCAGGACTTGCTTCCTCAACGAAGCACGTACTAGCTTCGGCCATCTGAAACAAGCAGATTGATAATGCTATTACAAAAAGTTCTTTCATGGATAGACTTCACTCATAACATGATCAGGGTTTTTATGGCGTAATGATTTTGACAGTTTTTTAAATGCTCGCTTCTGACCAAAGTTACCGAACCTGTATGCGGTATAGCCCACTCGTTTTTGATCTTCTAACCCTGCATTATGGAGTGACTCATGGCCAGCCATCCACCTGACTGATGAATGATCTTGAAAAGACGCATTTCCAACATCAACGGTCATAGAAGTGCCTCCTACTTCAGCCGCCGCGAAATAACCATCTGTATCAGAAGAATTTCCAGAGTGAGCGAAATAGCCTCCCGATCCATCATCATTCAAGGCTTTCGCCCCAGCATCTAGGGTGTCAGCCATTGAGTTCAATTCGCTTGCGGAGTAGCCATCTCCGCTCACCTCTCCTTCGCCTAGCTGACCAGCCTCGCTTTTGAGGTCTCCCGCCGCCGTTGTCATATTAGCCGCTGCTTCCTTTTGTGCAGCGTCAAATTTTTTCCAATCCTTATCGCTCCAACCGTTACCTTTACCGTACATTCCGGTAGGGTCAGTCATATTCATGGGGTCATTCCCGACGTAGGCGTACAAATTCATCTGGTCTTCGTAACCGATAGGGTCGGTCTGCAAAAACCGCCCTAACTCCGGACTATAAATTCGAGCTTTGTAGTAGTACATCCCCAGAGAAGGCAAAAAAGTCTGGCCCGTATAAGTAAATCTACCTTGATTGTCAGCCCCAGGAATGCCATAAACGTCATAAGTATTAATATAGTCGACCGCGCCGTCAGCGTTAGTCGCAGCAATCACTGACCCTTGGTGATTGACTTGCAGGTGATGGCGGTTTGCGCGACCAATGGCGCTACCTGTATAAGCTATCAACGGGGCTTCACGTCCCTTTAAGTTGTGTACATACCGATGAATCATTTGACCGTTTTGGTATTCCGCTATTAAGGCATCGCCAGCATACACAAACACTGTACTTAAGCCACTATTGGGGCTCTCAACCTGTAAGCGCCCTTTAGGGTCATAGCTAAAAGCAACATTGCTACCACCGGAGGCTGATATTAATCGGTTTTCAACATCATAGGTAAAATCAAGGCTGCCCGTCGATGTCATATTTCCATTATCATCGTAAGTAAAATCAGTCCCTGCAAAACTCTCGTATTGATTGAGTCCGTTTACCTGATAATTTCCGGGCTGACCACTACCGGCTTTATGAGCATACAAGTTATTGCTAATTGTTTTTTGAACAATCTGATTGGCAGAGTTAAACTCAAAATCGATACTCAGATCATGCAATTGCCCCTCAACTTGGTACTGAATAGCATTCAGACGGGCTATAGGATCATAACCAAAGGCCGTTACACTGCCTCTAGAGCTTAACGATTCAAGCTGGCCGTAATTATCATATGTATAAGAGCTAAGCACATTACCGCTTTGGTTTTTGAGTTTTATAAGACGGTCTAGGCCATCATGCTCATAGGAGAAATAGCGATTGTCTGGATAGGTGAGCCGAGTAATATTGCCATTGAGGTCGTATTGATACCTCACTGTATAACTACCGTTGGTCGAGGAAGTCGTCTCCGACATTATCTCGCCAAAGCCATTGTAGCTAGCGGTAACACCATACCCTGTCGAGCTGCCGTATCGGGCAGACAGCTCTAACCCTTGAAGGTTATAGCGATAGTAAACATCGTTCGCTGTCCCATTGGGTATATTTTTAACAGTAACTCTATCAAGGCTATCGTACTGGTAGCGAATAGTCTGGCCACTACGCTTTCTCAAAACGGTCAAATTACCATTATTGTCGTAGTCGTACCATTCATAGTCACTGGCACTGGAGGTGCCTGGCTGAGTTTTGGAGGGGAACAGCATTTTCTTTAATCGACCAAAGCCATCGTATTGCAGCTCCGTATAATTACCATTGGCATCTTTTACGGATGATTGTTGCCAAAACAGGTTATATGTGTACTTGGCATAGCTTTGCCTTAAAGAAGTGCCATACGCTTTTTCGATCAAGGTGACTCGGTCTTTGTTGTCGTAGGTATAACGAGTAACGCGATCTTCGCCGTCACCACCACTGGCCACACTACAAGCAGATAAAGAAGACAATTCTGTAGAACTCATTCGCACTACTCGACAACGTAAGCGCCCCAGCGAGTCGTACGAGAACTGCGTTAGACTGTACGCAACTCCCTGAGAGTCCACTTTTTGCTCGCTAAGCGGTCTTCCCCAGTTATCGTAAGTAAAATAAGTTGCATCATGCACCTGAAAACTGAATCCCTCGGCCTCCCAATTCCTTGGCTTAACTGTGTGCGATGGCCATTGGTCTAAATACCCACTTTCTACCCGCTCCTGCATCCCTTGCGCGTTGTACTGTATCCTTTGTGCTATATATCTTAACGCGCCTCCTCCGTCAGGGTCTGCAGAGATAGTAGCGGTAAGCTGCCCATTAAGGTTATAGCGCTTAGCCCAGGTAAACGCAGCCCCGGACGCATAAGCCATCGTCGAAATAGTGGCAAGTACGCTAAAAGCGACATTAACAGCCACAAGATATTTAAGAATACCTAACTGAGTTCTATTGTTGTCCATAACCGACTCCTCACTGACAACTGCTAAGCGCAGCTTTAGGTGTCGATTCCGACACAACATTTCCATACATATCGTACTGGTAACAAGTGCGTCGAACCTCTCCGCCCGCCACACGCTCCACCCCCCGGAGCCATAAATTATTAGGCCCCTGATCTGGCCCGTAAACATAACGAGTCGTTAGTTGATTACCTTGAGCGGCGCATTCTCCGGCCACCATAGAGCCGCCAGAGCAAGTAACTTTCTCTACAAGCAATGACATCGGTGTGTCAGCTTGCACATAGCCACTGGCACTCTTGTACCACGCGTAACGATCTTCATATCTGTAAAATGTTTGAGGTCTAACACCATTAGCGTCAGCCGGTTTTACAACACTCTTGATCTGCCCGGTGTCATCATAGTATTCATAATCAGTCTGGTTATTTTTTGCATCTTTAACCCATAGCGGCTTATTACACCACTTTATGTTGTCATCGTTACACTCTGGCTCGTAGCCTGCTGATTGAACTATGGCGACACCAGCCTCATTGGAACCAGACACACCTGTCTGTGTCGTCTGAATTAGATTTCCCCGAGCATCGTATACATAGCCCAGATCTTTGCCTTTTACAGTAGCGCTTTTAACCTTATTGTGCTCATTCTGGTAAAATCGGACATTACTGACGCCAGCTGGAGTCTCCACGTTCGTCAATCGAGGTGAGGCAGCCCCTACATTGGTAACAACACTGGCTACCCCATTAGGCCCGGTACTTGCAGCGTAACCAACAAATGTGGCACTAGGGGCATCGTATCTATAATGCCACTCTGCACCGCCAACTTTAGCCTCAGCCACTACATTACTCCTCAACTTATTACAATCCCAATTGCCGCCATCCAAGCGACAAAGAATGTTGTTGGCATAATCAAAGGTTGAAGTTGCAACGCTATTGCTTGTTTTAGATTTGACTTGAGTTATTCGTGGCTCGAAAGGGGGTAGACTTTGATAACGCTGTGCGCTAAAAAACTCGTGCTTGTAGGTTGTAACCCCACCCTCAGGGTCTATAACTTTAAATATCGCCGTGCCCGTCCCGTCATCTGAACTCATTTCATCGTGATGAGGCCAAACATAATTTACGGTAGGCCATTCATAATCAAATGAGCACGCCGTAGCAGTCGGAGCGCAGTAGTCAAACGCATTATTTAGCGCCACTATACGTGATGGATAAAAAAACTCATCCCTTTGATTGCTTGTTGGCTCCTCGGGCAGCGTATTGCGCCTATAAAAGTATTTAAGCTGTAAACCAGTATTTGTGTTTACCGACTCCGTACGAAATTTCCGCTGAGTAATAGTTAGTTCGAAACCGTTAGGGTAGGTTACCTTCCCGCCATAAGGATACTCACTTCCAGGACGTGTCTCTCCAATCTCTGCAACAGCTCCAGACGAATCTACATATGTAAACGTGTCGTCGGCATTCTGAATTAACGATGCACCGTCATTTTTTTCTGGAGTGTAAGTCGCAAAATCAAACAAGCTTCCTGTTTCCACAGAAAAATCCTGACTCTTGGCACCCACAGTCACCTTCCGGACTAAATAACTTGTATTCAGTCCATACATAACTGAAGTGGTTCCAGATATGGTGGCCGACAACTCGAAGTTGTCGCGGAAACCCCGAAAGAAACCATCATACGTAGCAATCGTATGATGCAACATGTTTTCGCCTTGCCCTATCTTTACATCTGATAATTTAAAAACAGGGTACCCAGACAACAAATTAACCCCGGCTCCATCTTCAAACGAAATTTCAGGTGGTGGCGTTAAACCTTGCTGCCCAGCACAAGGTAATGAAGTAAAGCCAACCAATAGTGTAGCAAGGGCTCTTCGGCCAAGCACCGACCGCAACCCCGCAAGCCCTTCGATTAAAAGCATATCCCTTCCCCACACATAAAAATCTTTCCTTTAAAAACCGTACCACGCTAAACGGTAGCGTGGCGCACTCTATTAGTCCACCGAGGTTGATGATCGGTTACCTGCAGCGTCATAGTCGTAGTTCGTCCTATCCCCCTCTTTTACAACGCTTATTAAACGCCCTAACGCATCATACTCATAGTTTAGGGTTTGAGGCGTCAAGTTAGGATTTGACTGATCCCTTACTGCAACAATAGATAGCGTATCCAGTAACACGCCATTTAAGCGATCAGTGTTGGTATGCCCCGGAAAACTGCCATATGCTCTTAACTCAAACGACGTTGGTGATGTGTAGGTTAAATCCCACAATGCACTCCAGCTTTCATACCCCTGGCACGATACGACTCGCGTAGGATTAAGTGCCCACAAGCAGCCGACCGGCGCATCCTGCTTTTGCAGCTGTATCGTAACATCACAAAAATCATTTTCACCGACCAAGGTGCAGGGAGAGTTCGACGTAAGTGCACCTTGTGGCGCAGGCATGCGGGACGAGCCAGAGCGAAATACCGAACAGCCAGCGTTGTTACACGCTCGAACTTTAAACGTGTAGCTCGCACCGAAGGTCGCATTATTATAACGATAACTGCGGGAAGGGCCGCTGTAGTACCTATAATTTCCTAAATATACTTGGTATTGAGTAGCTCCTGTAGATGGAGGCCAAACGATTGCAAGACTACGGCTACTCAGGTCTGGCGTAATTGTAACCGACGTCGGTGTGCTAGGCTTAGATGGACCACTCTCTGCGACGATGGACAGCGTATCTAATAGCACGCCGTTCAAACGCTCTGAGTCGGTCCGCCCAGAAAAGAAGCTACTATATCCTCTGAACTCAAAAGATGTCGTCGAGGTAGAAGTTAGATCCCATAAAGCACTCCAGCTTTCATGCCCCTGACACGAAACTTTTCGCGTAGGATTGAGTACCCACAAGCACCCAACTGGCGCATCCTGTTTTTGCAGTTGTATAGTGACGTCACAGAAATTATCACTACCGTTTAACCTACAGGGGGAGTTAGACGTGAGCGTACCCTGGGGCACTGGAATTCTGGCATCTGTCGAGCGAAAGCCAGAGCAGCCCCCAGCATTGCAAGCGCGAACCTTGAATGTATACCCAACGCCTATCGCAGCGTGATTATAGTGATAGCTACGAGTCGACCCGCTGTAGACACGAACGTTACCTTGGTACACCTGATAACTGGTAGCACCAGATGAAGATGGCCAGGATATCGCAAAACTATTTTCACTAATGTCGGAAGAAACCGTAATCGACGAGGGAGCGCTGGGTGGCTCAGTTATTATGGATGTTTTTGAACGAAATGATGAACAGCCTGCCGTATTGCAGGCGCGAACTTTAAATGTATAACTAACACCCGCTGTAGCATGAATAAAAGTATAGCTACGACTCGAGCCGCTGTATAATCTCGTATTATCTTTATAAAGTTCATATCTTGAGGCGTCTGAAGCGGCGCCCCACGAAAGTGAAAAACTTTTGTTGCTCGTATTCGGGGTCACAGTAAGGGAGGATGGCACTCCCGCCGGCGCAACCGCTATAACAGATGTAGTGGCAAGTAGCATACCCTGCGATCTAGCCGCATCCGTGTTTGAGGGATACCCAGAATGTCCCCGAAGCTCAAATATATGCCCATTAATATTTGTGTATATCCAGTTAAAACTGTGCCCAGCGTTGCCCGTACACGAGACTAAAGAGTCACCTTTAATCCAAATGCACGCGACGGGGAACGCTGCCTGGCCTTTACTGTAGCTGATATTAACTGTACACCTAGAGGGCGACTCTGGACCTGGCAGCGAGCAAGGACTGCTGGTATAAATCGACCCTCCAGTCCCCGCAGCATGTAACTGTAACGGTAAGACAGCAAGGAGAACTGCGCCGACCCAAAACAGACTCTTTAAGCAACTGCGGTGTAATAAGCAAAACACATGCATTCCCTTTTATTTGCTATTTTAATCCAAAAGATATTAATTATGGCGCTGATATAAGCGGTTCGTCAGCCACATATAAACTTGGCGAATTGTACCTGTAGCTTGTAACGCTGTCTATTTTCATCCGGGGTTTACTGTGTTTAGTTTTTGTGTTGGGCTCCACTTCCCAATGCTCACGCAGTTTGAGCTTTGGTTGCAGAATGGTGTTACATTTACATTTTCCGGGTCGCGATCTATGTTAACGTGAGAAGTTATTGATCGTGGCTACTTCTGTTTTCTGTCGATAACTTAGTGGAGAGGAGTTATGTTTTCTAGGTGTATGTTTAGGGTAGGGATGTTCGTTAAGATTTTTGTTATTTTTTTGACGGTTTCGATGACATCGGTTTTTGCGGCTGTGCCCATCAGCCCTGGGGGGTCGAATTATGCTTGGTATAAAATAGACGCGCTAACCCAGCCTGCTCCGCCAGGCCCAAACTGCCGTGAGAGTTACGGAATAATTAAAAACTACCACGCTACGGGTGTGAGATCTATGGTGCAATCGCAGCTTCAGTCGATGAACTCCGCAGGTCAGGAGCGATTACGTATACCTATATTCTTTATGCGTGGTGCGCAAGGTGGTACTTTGTTGGACTCAAGTGGCGGGAATTTTTCGCTGCAAGTGAGGGATAATTTGGAGGATTTTTTGTCGGATATTAAATCCTCAGGGTTTCGTGAAATCGAAGTCGGCTTTTTCCCTCAGGCGAATAATTCGCCTCTAAACTGGAGCGCTTGGAATGAGTCGTATTTTCAAGAGAACTGGAACCTCATATTTCGATTGCATCCTTTAATCGCTGGTGCTGGGATTCATTATAAAATTGATTTGGGTAATGAGTTTGCCCCTGCGTCGAGTCAATCGCAATGGCATAAAAATTATGTGAAAAAGATGTGGATAAATTATAACCTGCGGTTTGGAAAAGCAGACACGGTGGGGTTTTCCGTTGCTTCGGGCGCAAACGGCGTGACCGATGGTTCTCTAGCTGTTGATCGTTACAACACCACAAAGAATATTTACGAATCAACCCTCTATGGATCTCCGTATGTTTGGGAGTTTCACTTCTATGAATATTTAGAGGAAAAGCTTGAGGATGTGGATGCCGCAATGACTTCGCGAGGTGACAATTCAAGCATTATTATTGGTGAGACGTATTACAATGACTCGGCGAGTTGGTATGATATTATGTCTGCCAGTATATCTAGGACTCTATGGCATGTTTTCCAGTGGCCGTTAAGTGCCAGCGAAGGTTGTGATGGGCATGTCGATGTTTCTCCCCCCGTTCAGTTTCAATATTATTAACTTGGGTTGCGTGCTCATGGAGATTGATTAAATCTTTTGTGTTTAGAGTGATGTGCGACCCTTCGGGGGTGCTGCTAAAGGGTCGCAGTGTCTAGGTTATGCTTGTATTGTGATAGTGCCGATTATCTGCTTTTCTTTTGATGTAGGGTCAAGTAGGTATAGTGTTTTTTCACCTGGAGCTTCCAGTAATGCCGCAGGTATGGACGTTGTTGCTCCGAATTCTCGGATGGTTATTGGTAGGTGATCGCCATCGAGTAATATCTGCGCGTTAGTTGGGATGCAGCTGGCTTTGATCCAAACACCCATCGATCCGTCGGGCTGCTCGTTGGCTGGTTGGCCAATAATGGTTTTTTTAGGTCCCCAGTCACTCACGCTGCAAAAAACAGATTCGCGTTTCCCTTGCCTTTTAGCCATCCGTGGATCAGCTTTTACGGTCAGTGAGCCGATAGGTTGCTTAATATTTTTAATAGGGTCCACCAAGGCGATGTCGTACTCACCCGGTGTTGCCAGGATGCGCTCTTGCATCTCACCGAACAGCCCAGAGGTGACGACGCTTTCGTTGACAACGGTTCGCACTAGCTCGCCATCAATCATAATCTTGGCGTGGCTTGGCGCGCCGGAAAACTGAAACCACAATCCGCTGTGCCCGTCGGACTGCTCGTTAAATTTTTGTCCTTGTGTGGTTTTGCGTGGGCCCCAGTTTTTGAGTGGGGCGATTTCACCTTCTTTGAGCCCGGCCTGAAGTTTAGCCTTTTCCTGGGCGCGTAAAATGGCGGCATTGTCCGGGTTGTCGGCGATCACCAAATACCGCAATGCGGCAAGTTGGCACTCTGTTTCGCTCAGGCTCCAGCCTTCAATGGCTACGGTCTTGTTTGAGCTGAAGTCCTGCTTTATCAGTTTGAACAGCTGTTCGTCTAATGCTGCGTTATTGAGGTCGAGTTTGTTTTTTAGGGCGTTGGCTAAACTGGCAATGGTGGGTTTAGCGCTTTGCTGTTCCAGCCAGGCGGCGGCGAATTTATCGCTACCCTCTATGGCGCGCAGGGCATTATCCAGTGGTTGGCCGTAGCCCGATTCAATAATCAGTGAGTTAGGGGCAGCTGCAAGCGCTGGCGTCTGCGCCGTTAGGGAGCGGGTGTAAAATACATGCATGGCGCCCGCGGTGACGCCAGCGCTAACACCGCCTACTAACAAATCCCGTCGCTTGATCATGCTGCCACCTCGCTTTTATTGGCTAAGTGCTGTGCCAGGCGCACCGATAGCGCCACGATGGTTAAAGTTGGGTTGGAGTAGCCGTACCGTGGAAACACGGAGGAGCTGGCTACGTATAAGTTTTGTTGGCCAAACACTTTAAGGTTGGAGTCGACGACTCCATCGCGGCTATCGGCGGCCATACGCGTTGTCCCCAGATGATGGCAGGCGCCACTGACGTTTTCCCGAATGCTGTTACTGTTGGGGCGGCTAAGGTTCAGACGCCCCAATCCTGTTTGTCCAAGCTCATCGCCAAGGGCGTTAAAAAGCCGGTAGGCCGAGGCAAAGTCGTCCTCGTGTGGCTGCCAGTCGAGCTTCATACGGCGCAGCCCTAAAGCGCACCGTTCATCCGTCAGGGTGAGCGTGCTGGTTGGGTTGGGGCGTGGCTCGATAATCATTTGGGTTGAGTAGTGCCAGTATTGGCTGGCATAAAAGCCTGCGGCTTTGGTGCCGCCATAGCCTGCCAGCAGGGACTCCGGCGCCGCGCTTGCCTGCAACATCATACAGCTGTTGTGTTCACCGTTATTGCGAATGTCGCGGGCGGCAAAGGTTAGCACGGGCATGATTGGGCCGCTTTGGTCGCCAAAACGGCTGTACTTTAGCCCTTCTGGGGCGAGAATTTCGCCTGGGCGGACACCGAAGTGGTCGGCAAAATAACGGCCTAAGTGATCGGAGTAGATGCCTTCGCCATCGGCGCTTTTATCGCCGCGTAAATTCATCAGTAATCGTGTGGTTTCCATGCCGCCCATGGCTAAGGTAAAAGTCTGGGAGTTAACCTCTAAGGTGTTTCCATTGAGTGGGCGCACTTTGGCCGAGGTGACTTTGTCGCCGTCTCGGACTAGCTCATAACAATTGGCGTGCAATAGGCAGGTTAAATTATCTTGTGCTTTTAGCTCGTCGTAGTATTTATCGCCAAAGCGGGTAGGTGGGCTAAAGCGAAACAGCTGTTCGTTAATCGCGCCGTCTTTTCTCAGTGGGAGCAGCTTTCCGTTGTGTGTTTTGCGAATGCTGTTCACGTGAAAGTCGCCGCTGTCAATTTCGGTCCACTTTAGGGCCCGGGGGATATGACTGCTGACTTCTTGTTTCGTGATAGGCCAGGCGGGAACGTCCCAGGCGTTATTGTCTTCAAAGTCTGTGTCGTCCAGCGGTTTGCTCCAGCCGCCCCAGTGAGCCGTAGTGCCACCGAGCTTGCGACGCCGGGATACATCCAGTACGCCATAGGACTTATCGCCCAGGGAGACTTTGTATATATCGCGCTCAGTTTGTGAAGCGTTTTGTGGGCCGCCAGCCTCGGTCAGAACGATGTGCCAGTCGGGTCGCGCTCTGGCTAGTTCCAGCGCGAGTGATATTCCGGCGGGGCCCGCCCCGATAATACAAACATCAGCCGTTAGTGACTGGGTGGTAAGGCCTTGTTCCAGGTCTTGTATCACTGTCATCTCCTATATTCTTGGGCTCGTGTCTGACGCTGTCAGATCAAAAGAGTTTTGTTGGAAGTGTTGGGTTGGCTGCGTAAGCTCGCAGAATTACATGGCGGAGGTTGATCCGTATGGTTGTCGATCCGAGCTCCAGCTCAGACTGTTGGTGAGGCAGAAGCGGAAAACGCTACGACGCTTTACCCGAGTAAACTAAATTTAAGAATGATAACATGGTGTTATCGTGTGGACACATTAAAGTGTTACAGGTGGCTATGATGGGTGTAAAAGGTGCAGCTTGGCTGATGGTCAGTGTTTGCTTGATGGGTGGTGCTGCCGGGGCGGCTCAGCACCCGGTTGATGATAGTTTTACCGTGGCCAAAGCGTTGGCCAAGGCCGGGCAGGACCATCCCGATATTCAGGTCGCGAGTGTGGCACCTGAGGCCGGTGTTTCTGTTGTCCGTAATTTGGTGTATCGCAATGATGTCGGGCGGGCGCTGCATGTGGATGTGTTTTCGCCTAAATCTGATAAGCCGGCGCCGGCGGTCTTGTTGGTGCATGGCGGTGGCTGGGCCTCTGGTGCTCGGTCGCACCAGGAGCCAATGGCCACCCACTTGGCTAACAGTGGTTTTGTGGCGGTGACGGTTGAGTACCGGTTGTCGCCCGAGGCTAAGTATCCGGCGGGTATGAGTGATTTACATGCGGCGGTGCGCTGGTTGCGCGCCAATGCGGATGTGTATGGGGTTGATACGGGGCGAGTGGCGATTCTTGGGTGCTCGTCGGGGGCGCAAATGGCCGCGCTGCTGGGGGTGATGACGGATGCCCCGGGTTATGCGGCCGATGGCCCGTATCAGGGGGTGCCCTCTCGGGTGCAGGCGATTGTGAATATTGACGGCATCGTCAGTTTTACTACCCCTATGGCGCTTAAGCATGAGAACGACCCGGCGAAACAACCCTCAGCCGCCGAGGCTTGGTTTGGTGGGCGCTACGAGCAGGCGACTGAGCTGTGGGAGCAAGCCTCGCCGCTGGCCTATGTCGGGAACCAAACGCCGCCGACGCTGTTTATTAATAGCTCGCAGCCGCGGTTTCATGCCGGGCGTGACGATTATATTGCCCGGCTGGATGGCGCGGGGGTGTACTCGGAGGTGCATACGCTGCCCAATACCCCGCACCCGTTTTGGTTGTTTGACCCATGGTTTGAGTCGACGGCTTTTTGGGTTGCTGCCTTTTTGGGGCGGGTGCTAACGTCACCGGGCTCTTAGAGTGGTGATTTAGCATTGGACAAATTGTCGGTTTTCGCCTAAAATTTGCGGTCAGATTGGCTGTAACCTAAGCCGCGCCAATGGTCGCCAGATTAATGAACGATAAGCGAGATGAAGCCCAATGTTTCATCTCGCTTTTTTGCAACTTGTGACCGGGCTTTTATTTTCCGAGCAGATGTATCTAAATCAGCGACGCACCCCGGTTTGTGTGGTCGTTTCGCTCGGCATGAAGAAAGTGAATTGTTGAGGAGGTTGACTTGATTACTGGGGCTCAAAGACCCGCGCTACTGGTGCTAGAAGACGGTAGTGTCTTTCGCGGTACAGCTATTGGTGCCGACGGCCTGTCGGTTGGTGAAGTGGTGTTTAACACCTCGATGACCGGTTATCAGGAGATTCTCACCGATCCCTCTTACGCCCGCCAGATAGTGACGCTGACCTATCCGCACATCGGCAATACCGGCACCACGCCGGAAGACGAAGAGTGCGCCACCATCTGGTCGGCCGGCTTGGTTATTCGCGATTTACCGCGCTTGTCCAGCAACTTTCGCCAAAGCCAGAGCCTGGATGACTACTTAAAGCAGAAAGGCGTGGTGGGTATTGCTGATATCGACACCCGTCGCCTGACGCGCATTCTGCGCGATAAGGGTGCGCAAAACGGTTGTATTGTCGCGGGTGATGTTGACGAGGCAAAAGCTCTCGAAGCCGCCAAAGACTTCCCTGGCCTTAAGGGGATGGACTTGGCCAAAGAAGTCAGCTGCGAAGCGCCTTATAAGTGGACTGAGGGCACCTGGAGCTTAGGCTCAGGGCACTCGGATATCGTCGAAACCCGCTTTAAGGTAGTGGCTTACGATTATGGTGTTAAACGCAATATTTTGCGCATGCTGGCCGATCGTGGTTGCGACATTACCGTGGTGCCAGCCAAAACACCGGCGGCCGACGTGCTGGCGATGAACCCCGATGGTATCTTTTTGGCCAACGGCCCGGGCGACCCGGAGCCCTGTGACTACGCCATTGCGGCGATTAAAGAGATTCTGACCACCAACATTCCTGTGTTTGGAATCTGCCTTGGTCATCAATTGCTGGCACTCGCCGCCGGCGCCAAAACCGTGAAAATGAAGTTTGGCCATCACGGTGGTAACCACCCCGTACAAGATACCGCCACCGGCCTGGTGATGATTACCGCGCAAAACCACGGTTTTGCGGTGGATGAGTCCACTCTGCCGAGCAATGTCAAAACAACCCATAAATCGCTCTTTGACGGCTCTTTGCAGGGTATCCACCTGACGGACAAGCCGGCCTTTAGCTTTCAGGGGCACCCGGAGGCCAGTCCTGGCCCGCACGATGCCGACGGCTTGTTTGACCACTTTATTGAATTGATTGAGGCGCACAAAGCGGCCCAGTGATCCCTCGGGATTGGCAACAGATTTTGGAGAGAAAATGCCAAAGCGTACCGACATTAGCAGTGTATTGATTCTCGGCGCAGGCCCGATTGTGATCGGCCAAGCCTGCGAGTTTGATTACTCCGGCGCCCAGGCGTGTAAAGCGCTGCGCGAAGAGGGCTACCGGGTGATTCTGGTGAACTCTAACCCGGCCACCATCATGACCGATCCGGCCATGGCCGATGCGACTTACATCGAGCCGGTGGAGTGGCAAACCGTTGCCAAAATCATCGAGAAAGAGCGCCCCGATGTGGTGTTGCCCACGATGGGGGGGCAAACTGCGCTCAACTGTGCGCTCGATCTGGCCAAACACGGCGTGCTGAAAAAGTACGGCGTAGAGCTGATTGGTGCCAACGAAGACGCCATCAATATGGCCGAAGATCGCGATTTGTTTGACAAGGCCATGAAAAGAATTGGCCTTGAGTGCGCCCGCGCCGACATCGTGCACTCGATGGAGGAGGCCAAAGAGGTCCCGAAAAAGTTTGGCTTCCCGGTCATTATTCGCCCTTCATTTACCATGGGCGGCTCCGGTGGCGGCATCGCCTACAACTGGGAAGAGTTTGAAGAGATCTGTGCCCGGGGGCTGGATTTATCACCGACTAATGAGCTTCTGATCGACGAATCTCTGCTGGGCTGGAAAGAGTACGAGATGGAGGTTGTGCGCGACAAAAACGACAACTGCATCATCGTCTGCTCGATTGAAAACTTCGACCCCATGGGCGTGCACACTGGTGACTCCATCACCGTAGCACCCGCCCAGACTCTGACCGATAAAGAGCTGCAAATTATGCGTAACGCCTCTTTGGCGGTGCTGCGCGAGATCGGCGTAGAGACTGGTGGCTCTAACGTACAGTTTGCGGTTAACCCCGAAAACGGCCGTTTGGTGGTGATTGAGATGAATCCGCGGGTGTCGCGCTCCTCGGCACTGGCCTCTAAGGCTACCGGCTTCCCGATTGCTAAAGTGGCCGCCAAGTTGGCGGTGGGCTACACGCTGGACGAGCTGCAAAACGAAATTACCGGCGGCGCCACCCCGGCCTCGTTTGAGCCTTCTATCGACTACGTGGTGACCAAAATACCGCGCTTTACCTTTGAGAAGTTTGGTGATGCCGACGCTCGCTTAACCACCCAAATGAAATCTGTGGGTGAGGTGATGGCCATTGGCCGTACCTTCCAGGAATCACTGCAAAAAGCATTGCGCGGCTTGGAAGTGGGCTCCGCTGGATTTGAATCTAAGTTAGATTTATCGGCTGAAGAGACCCCGGCGCGGATTCGTCGCGAACTGACGACTCCAGGTGCCGAGCGTATTTGGTACGTGGGCGATGCCTTCCGCTTGGGTATGACCGTCGATGAAGTGTTTGAAACCTCTAAAATTGATCGCTGGTTTTTGGAGCAGTTGCGCGAGCTGATTGAGCTGGAGCAAAAAGTGCGCGCAGCCAAGCTGGCCGATTTGACCACCGAAGACTTGTACATGCTGAAGCGCAAAGGCTTCTCTGATAAGCGCTTGGCGCTGCTGCTGGGTGTTAAAGAGGCCAAGGTGCGTGCAGCGCGCCATGCGCAAAATATCCGCCCGGTGTACAAGCGGGTTGATACCTGTGCGGCCGAATTCTCCACCTCAACGGCTTATATGTACTCAAGCTACGATGAAGAGTGTGAGGCCCAGCCCTCGGGTAAGCCAAAAATCCTGGTGATTGGCGGTGGCCCCAACCGTATTGGTCAAGGCATCGAGTTTGATTACTGCTGTGTGCACGCGGCACTTGCGATGCGCGATGACGGTTACGAGACCATTATGGTTAACTGTAACCCCGAGACGGTATCCACCGATTACGACACCTCAGATCGCCTGTACTTTGAGCCGGTAACTCTGGAAGACGTGCTGGAAATTGTGCACAAAGAGCAGCCAAAAGGCGTGATTGTGCAGTTTGGTGGCCAAACGCCGCTGAAACTAGCGCGCGCCCTGGAGGCCGAAGGTGTGCCGATTATCGGTACCAGCCCTGATGCCATCGACCGCGCCGAAGATCGTGAGCGGTTCCAGCAGATGATTGAAGACCTGGGTCTGCTACAGCCACCCAATGCGATTGTCCGCTCGCTCGAGGAGGCGCTGATTAGCGCCGAGAAAGTGGGATACCCGCTGGTCGTGCGTCCGTCCTATGTACTGGGCGGCCGGGCCATGGAAATTGTTTATAAAGAAGAAGAGTTGCGCACCTACATGCATTCGGCGGTAAAAGTGTCTGAAGATGCGCCGGTGTTGCTGGATCACTTCTTGAGTGCCGCGATCGAGGTTGATATCGATGCGGTGTCTGACGGCAAAGAAGTCGTGATTGGCGGCATCATGCAGCACATTGAGCAGTGTGGTGTGCACTCGGGCGATTCGGCTTGCTCGCTGCCGCCGTACTCGCTGCCTGCCGAAGTGCAGGACGAGATGCGCGAACAAGTGAAAGCCATGGCGCTAGAGCTCGGTGTGGTTGGCTTGATGAACACTCAGCTGGCCTACCAGGACGGCAAGATCTATGTCATTGAGGTTAACCCCCGCGCTTCACGGACCGTGCCCTACGTGTCCAAGTGTATCGGCGTGTCTTTGGCAAAAGTGGCGGCCCGTTGTCAGGCCGGCGTGTCTCTGGCTGAGCAAGGCTTTACCAAAGAGATTGTGCCCAAGCACTTTCACGTTAAAGAGGCCGTGTTCCCCTTTAACAAATTCCCGGCGGTTGACCCAATTTTGGGCCCCGAAATGAAATCCACCGGCGAGGTCATGGGCGTTGGCGCCACTTTTGGTGAAGCTTACGGTAAGAGCCAGCTGGGTGCCGGCAGCAAACTGCCTATGGGCGGTCGCGCGTTTATCAGTGTGCGCGACGTCGATAAAAACGGCGTGGTTGATGTCGCTAAAAACCTGTTGGAGCTGGGCTTTTCGATTGTTGCCACTCGTGGCACCGCTAAGGTGCTGAGCGCCGCCGGTATCGAAGTCGATGTGGTTAACAAGGTGGGTGAGGGCCGCCCGCATGTGGTTGATGTGATCAAAAATGACGAGATCAGCCTGATTATCAACACCACTGAAGGGCGCCAGGCAACACGCGATTCATCGTCCATTCGTCGCAGCGCTGAAGCGCGCCGGGTTTATTACACCACTACCTTAGCTGGTGGTGAAGCGGTGGCTATGGCGCTGCGTGCCAGTGGCGACATTGAAGTTCGTCGCCTGCAAGATCTGCATAAGGAGGCCGCGCAATGAAAAAAGTACCTATGACCGTTGAGGGTGCCGAGGCTTTGCGTGCTGAGCTGGACGACCTTAAAAAAGTCCAGCGCCCGCGTATTATCGAGGCCATCGCTGAGGCCCGTGAGCACGGCGACCTTAAAGAAAACGCTGAATACCATGCCGCGCGGGAGCAGCAAAGCTTTTGTGAGGGTCGTATTCAAGAGATCGAAGGCAAACTGGCGGACTCTCAGGTAATCGATGTAAAAGCCATCCCTGCCACGGGCAAGGTGATCTTTGGTACTACAGTGACCATTGTCAATATCGAAACCGATGAAGAGAAAACCTACCGCATTGTCGGTGACGACGAGGCGGATGTGAAAGCCAACAAAATCTCTATAAGCTCGCCCATTGCCAGAGCGCTAATCGCTAAAGAAGAGGGCGATGTGGTGGTGGTTAAGACTCCAGGCGGAGAAGTCGAGTACGAAATCGACAAGGTGGAGCATATTTAAGGAACGGGGAACGGGGAACGGGGAACGGGGAACGTTTTCGTTCTCCATGCCCCGCCTGCTGTTGCCCGCTTTAGCGCAGTAAGTTGGACAGCTTAGGGTTAGGTTTTTTCGCACCGCGGTACAGTAACAGCACTTTGCCAATTTGTTGAATAACTTCGGTTTTGGGCAAATTGCGGATTTCTTCAGTGATTTGCTGCCGGTCTTCGCGCTCGGTCAGCGCCAGTTTTACCTTAATCAGCTCATGGTCATCCAATGCGCGGTTTAGCTCCGACAGCACGCCCTCGCTGAGGCCATTGTCGGCGATGGTCACAATCGGTTTTAAGTTGTGGCCGAGCGAGCGAAACTGCTTTTTACGTTCGGAGTTTGAGGACATAGCGTAGGTTACCTTTTACGAGACTTCGTGCCACCCATTGGCGGGCGGGTATTGTACCCTAAATCCAAATTATTATGGCTAGATCAAAAAGTAGCAAACCCGGAGTCGAGGGGCACTTCTAGGCTCTGAACTTCAGGTAATCGCAGCCGCACGGCCAAGAGCTTTAGGCCGACGGCCGTTATCGCGGGTTCGCCGGTAGACCTTGTAATTTGGGATATGGCCCCAATATGAGTAGAGACGGCAGATCACCTCGCGCTGTGTATTTACTTGAAGGGGCGCTGACCTACTGAGCCCTGACGCCTCTGTCGTCAAAGCCTTTCAGGGCGAGGTCTATATCGTCGGCAAGGGTACTAAGGGCTAAATATCTTTCGCTTAATGGAGTACCCTGTGAACTAACAGGGTATTTTGCAGCCCAAACCTGATCGACAGGGCTATACTGTAAGACTATTGTCACTAATATGAGCTTGTTGGTTTTCTTCGTAAGTCAGCGGCTAACGGCGGCGCCAAGCGCCCGATTCGATGTAAATTGAGGGTTATACCTTGAACGATATGACGAAAAATCTGATTTTGTGGCTGATTATCGCCGCTGTTTTATTCAGCGTGTTTCAGGGCTTTCAGCAGCCTGCACAATCCAATGCCATGAGCTATTCGGAGTTTGTGACCGCCGTTGAGCAAGATGGGGTGCGCGAAGTCACTATTCAAGAGTCGGATATTCGCGGTGTAACCTCGAATGGTTCGGAATTTGTCACCAAAATGCCGTCAATTCCTGATAATGGCTTGATGGAAGATTTGCGTTATCACGACGTAAAAATCACCGCTCTGGAGCCAGAAAAGCCCGGCCTGCTGTACCAGCTGCTGATTGCCAGCTTCCCGATTTTAATCATCATTGCGGTGTTTTTATTTTTTATGCGCCAAATGCAAGGCGGCGCCGGCGGCAGTCGCGGCGGCCCTATGAGCTTTGGTAAGTCAAAGGCGCGCCTGTTGGGCGAGGATCAAATTAAAACCACATTCGCCGATGTGGCCGGTGTGGATGAAGCCAAAGAAGAAGTGCAAGAGCTGGTCGAGTATCTGCGCGACCCGAGTAAGTTTCAGCGCCTTGGTGGCCGTATTCCACGTGGTGTGTTGATGGCCGGCCCTCCGGGTACCGGTAAAACCTTGCTGGCGAAAGCCATTGCCGGTGAGGCTAAAGTGCCTTTCTTTTCGATCTCAGGCTCTGACTTTGTCGAAATGTTTGTTGGTGTGGGTGCCTCGCGCGTGCGCGATATGTTCGAGCAGGCTAAAAAACAGGCCCCTTGTATCATCTTTATTGATGAAATCGATGCCGTTGGGCGTCACCGTGGCGGTGGTCATGGCGGCGGTCACGATGAGCGTGAGCAGACCCTTAACCAGTTGCTGGTAGAAATGGACGGTTTTGAAGGCAGTGAGGGCGTTATTGTGATTGCCGCCACTAACCGCCCTGATGTGCTGGATAAAGCCCTGTTGCGCCCCGGCCGCTTTGACCGTCAGGTAGTGGTAGGTTTGCCGGATATTCGCGGCCGCGAGCAAGTGCTGAAAGTCCACATGCGCAAAGTGCCTATCTCTGAGTCTGTTGAGGCGTCGGTTATTGCCCGGGGTACGCCGGGTTTCTCGGGCGCCGATTTGGCCAACCTGGTTAACGAGGCCGCGCTGTTTGCCGCCCGCGCTAACAAGCGCCTGGTGAGCATGGAAGAGTTTGAGAAAGCGCGCGATAAAATCATGATGGGCGCCGAGCGTCGCTCCATGGTGATGAGCGAAAAGGAAAAAGAAAATACCGCCTACCACGAGGCCGGCCACGCCATTATTGGCCGCTTGGTGCCCGAGCACGATCCGATTCACAAGGTCACCATTATCCCCCGTGGTCGAGCGCTGGGTGTAACTCAGTTTTTGCCCGAGGGCGATAAGTACAGTATGAGCCGCCGCTCGATTGAGTCGAGCATTTGCACCCTGTTTGGTGGCCGTATCGCCGAGCAAATAACGCTGGGTGACGACGGCATCACCACGGGCGCCTCCAATGATATTGAGCGGGCCACCGAGCTGTCGCGCAATATGGTCACCAAGTGGGGTTTGTCCGAAAAACTTGGCCCGTTGCACTATGGTGAAGACGAAGGTGTTATGCCGGGCTCCGGGCAAATTAATTACTCAGGTGAGACCTCTAAGCTGATCGATCAGGAAGTGCGCCAGATTGTCGACCGCTGCTATAAGCGCGCCGAGCAATTACTGCACGATAACCGCGATATCCTAGAGGCTATGAAAGACGCCTTGATGGAGTATGAGACCATCGATGCTGAGCAGGTAGACGACTTAATGGCGCGCCGTAAAGTGCGCCCGCCACGGGATTGGCACGATGGCGACTTTAATAGTCACATCGGAGGTGGTGGTGTCAGCGATAGCACTGATGAGGCGCCTAAAGAAGGTAAATCTGGCCCCATTGGCGGCCCGGCTGAAGACCACTAATCAGCCCCGTCGCCCCATAACCCCGCTTTTGCGGGGTTATTTGTTTCTGGGTGTCGCCAGCTCACGATAAGTAAGTACTTGTTAAATATAAAACCCATGCCGCATTCTTCATTTGTTCCTGCCGCTGTTAACTGCGCCAATCACGAGCTCGATTTTTCGCGCCCCTTAGTGATGGGTATTCTTAATGCGACCCCAGATTCCTTCTCCGACGGAGGCAGTTATTATCAGGGCGCCTCGCTTGATATCGCCTTAGTGTTACAGCGTGCACGGCAAATGCTGGTCGAGGGCGCCAATATAATTGATGTCGGAGGCGAGTCTACCCGGCCAGGCGCGACACCTGTGACGCAAACCGAGGAGCTGGATCGGGTGGTGCCGGTGATTGAGGCCATTACCAAAGAGCTGGGAGCTTTGGTGTCTGTGGATACCAGTTGCCCGGTGGTAATGCGTGAAGCGGAGTCGGCCGGTGCCGGTTTGATTAACGATGTGCGGGCCCTGCGACGCGACGGCGCGCTACAGGCCGCAGCGCAAACCGGGCTGCCGGTGTGCTTGATGCATATGCGGGGCGAGCCGGGGACTATGACGCGCCAGCAAACCTACCCGGATGTTTTGACCGAAGTGCATGAATTTTTTGCCCAACGTTTACAGGCTTGTGCCGAAGTGGGCATAGCGCCCGGCAACATCATGCTGGACCCGGGGTTTGGGTTTGGCAAATCCCTCGAGCAAAATTTAACACTGTTGCGTCATTTGGCTGAGTTTCAGCGCTACCGGCTGCCGCTGTTGGTGGGACTGTCGCGTAAGTCGTTGCTGGGTAAGTTGTTGGGGCGCGAAGTGAGCGAGCGCTTGCCGGGTTCCCTCGCGCTGGCCCACGAGAGTGTGTTGCGTGGAGCCAATATTGTACGGGTCCACGATGTGGCCGCCACGGCCGATATGATTAATGTTCACCTAGCCCTGCAAAGTGGGCGGGGTGAGAAGGAGACGAAACAACAATGAGTCGTAAATATTTTGGTACTGACGGAATTCGCGGGCGTGTGGGCGAATCGCCGATTACTCCTGACTTTATGCTTAAGCTTGGCTGGGCGGCTGGCCGAGTGTTGGTAGACCGCTACGATGGGCCGGGTTTGATCTTAATCGGTAAAGACACCCGGATCTCAGGTTACATGTTTGAGTCGGCGTTGCAGGCGGGTTTAATTAACGCCGGTGTGGATGTTGGCTTGTTGGGGCCTATGCCCACCCCGGGTATCGCCTACCTTACTCGCACCTTTCAGGCGCAGGCAGGCATTGTAATTAGCGCTTCGCACAACAGCTATTTTGACAATGGTATTAAGTTTTTTAGTGCTGAGGGCACCAAGCTGCCGGACGATATCGAGCACGCCATCGAAGAGCAGCTCGATCAGCCGATGATTACCGCCGAGCGCCTGGGTAAGGCGCGGCGCATTACCGATGCGGCCGGCCGCTATATTGAGTTTTGTAAGGGAACGATGCCCTGGGGCTTTAAGCTCTCTGGTATGCAAATAGTAGTGGATTGTGCCCACGGTGCGACTTACCACATTGCTCCCAGTGTGTTTAGTGAGCTGGGCGCCAAGGTTATTCCTTTTGCCTGCGAGCCCAATGGCACCAACATTAACCGCAGTTGCGGCTCGACCAACCCCGAGGCACTTAAAGAAAAGGTGCAAGAGGTCGGTGCCGACTTGGGTATCGCCTTTGACGGCGATGGCGACCGGCTGATTTTTGTCGATCACAAAGGCGAGGTGGTGGATGGTGATGAGCTGCTCTACATTATTGCAGCTTATCAGCAACAGTTTGGTGGCGGGTGTCCCGGCGTGGTGGGCACACTGATGAGTAACTTTGGTTTTGAGCTGGGCCTAAAAGAACTAGGTGTCCCCTTCGCGCGGGCGAAAGTCGGCGACCGTTACGTCATCGAGACCATGCGTAATAACAACTGGTCGCTGGGTGGCGAGTCCTCGGGGCATATCGTGTGTGGCAATGTTACCACCACCGGTGACGGCATTATTTCGGCTCTGCAAGTATTGCTGGCAATTGACGCGATGGGCAAAAGCCTTAACAGCGCCAAGCAGGGCATGACCAAGATGCCGCAAACCATGATTAACGTGCATCGGGTCAAAAAGGTCGATTTAGACAGCGATCCAGCCGTGCAAAGCGCGGTGGCCGCTACAGAGAAACAGCTGGGCGAGCGGGGCAGGGTTTTACTGCGCCCATCGGGCACTGAGCCTGTGGTTCGGGTAATGGTAGAGGGCGAAGACCGCGCCGAGGTAAAGGCGCTGGCTCAGCAGCTGGCCGACGAGGTGGAAAAGGCGCTTAATTAGTCGCGTAAGCTACGGATTATAGGGCAATTTGCCGTTGTATCTTGAAGGCTGTTCGGATACCATTGGCGGCCGTTTTACGGAGGGCACCAAAGTGGGATTGCAGTCCAGAGGAGGTCGGCGCAAGTTGATCGTCGGCAACTGGAAGATGAACGGCTCTCGCGCCGTTAACGACCAGCTGCTACAGGCAATTTTATCTGGTTGGTGTCCGCTACAGTACGTTGATGTAGCGCTTTGTCCGCCGTTTTTGTATCTGCCTCAAGTGGTAGACGCAACTGCCGCCAGCCCGCTGGTGCCGGGCGCGCAAAGTCTTAACCCGCGCTCGAACGGTGCCTGCACCGGCGAGATCTCGGGACAGATGTTGGCCGATATCGGCTGTAAGTATGCCATTGTCGGGCATAATGAGCGCCGCCGTATGCAATCAGAGAATGATTTGTATGTGGCCGAGCAGTTTTTGGCCGCGCAAGAAAACGGCTTAACGCCTATTCTATGTGTGGGTGAGTCAGAGCAGGCCCGCGCAGCGGGGCAAGCTCTAGACACCATTGGTCAGCAGTTGCGGGTGGTCATTGAGGCTGCGGGACTCGAGGCATTTAGTCGAGCCATTGTCGCATACGAGCCCATTTGGGCCGTGGGTACCGGCAAAACTGCTACCCCGCAGCAGGCACAAGAGGTTCACACCTTTATTCGCGACCAGTTTGGCGCACAGGGTGAGAACTTAGTAATACTTTATGGCGGCAGCGTTAAGGCCAACAACGCCTCGAGCTTGTTTGCCGAGCCGGATATCGATGGCGCCCTGTTAGGCGGTGCCTCGCTAGACGCAGAAGAATTTATCGCGATATGTCAGCGCGCCGAGCAGGCTGCGACTGGCATGACACAGTAAGCTCGTAAAGAGAGCGGAGTAATGGAAAAAATAGTACTGATTGTTCATATCTTAACGGCACTCGCCATTATTGCATTGATCTTAATGCAGCAAGGTAAAGGTGCTTCAGCGGGCGCTTCTTTTGGTGCCGGTGCATCGCAAACGGTATTTGGTAGTGAGGGGGGTGGTAACTTCTTCACCCGTGCCACGGCTATTTTTGCGTTTGTGTTTTTCTGCACCAGTTTTGGCCTGGCGATTATTGCAAAAAATAGCTCGTCGATAGCTGACGATGCAATTCCAGCCGTGATAGAATCCGGCCCCGCTGTGAACGATGTACCGGCCTCAGACTCTGACGTGCCAGCCGTGGAGCAAAGCGCCCCGGCAAATGAAGTTCCGGTGGCGCCAGCCAGCGAGCAGTAAGAAAACAGTATTTGCCCAAGTGGTGGAATTGGTAGACACGCTATCTTGAGGGGGTAGTGGCGTAAGCCGTGCCGGTTCAAGTCCGGCCTTGGGCACCATTTAACAAACCGATATGCTCCAATATCGTCCTAGAGGCCCCGTACTACGGGGCTTTTTTGTATCTGGTCTAACCGTATCTGCCCCAAATGCTTTACCTTGCCTTGCTGCAGCCAGCTAACCGGTGTTGGCTATGGTTGTTGCTATTGTTTGAGGTGTCTGTGTGCAGGCACACGCCGTGGGCGACATCCGTTATTGACATTGCTTTGCGTGAGATCGCTTTTGCAATAATTGTTGGCTACTATTAAACCTTGTTGTCTTCCGCCAAAAAGGATGTTGATATGAAAAGTAAACTTGTAAATAGAGTGGCAGGCGTGCTTGGCGCATTGCTGCTTTCCTCGGGAGCCTTGGCTGCCGAAAAACCCAATATTTTGGTTATCATGGGTGATGACATTGGCTGGTTTAATACCAGTGCGTATAACCACGGGATGATGGGCTACACGACGCCTAATATTGATCGAATCGCCAACGACGGCGTGCTATTTACCGATGGTTATGGTCAGCAAAGTTGTACCGCAGGCCGTGCTGCCTTTATTACCGGGCAATCGCCTAAGCGCACAGGCTTATTAAAGATCGGTATGCCCGGGGACCCAATTGGCATTTCAGAGAAAGACCCCACCCTAGCGGAACTGCTTAAGCCACTCGGCTATACCACTGGTCAGTTTGGTAAAAACCACTTGGGTGACTTGGATAAGTTTTTGCCCACCAACCACGGCTTCGATGAATTTTTTGGCAACTTGTACCACTTGAATGCTGAAGAAGAGCCAGAAAACCCTGATTACCCGAAAGACCCAGAGTTTCGCAAAAAATTCGGTCCTCGTGGGGTTATCAAGTCTACGGCAGATGGCAAAATTCAAGATACCGGCCCGCTGACCTCGACCAGAATGGAAACTATTGATGAAGAGTTTCTTGCCTCGACGCTCGACTTTATCGAACGAGCGCATAAGGCCGATAAGCCTTTCTTTGTTTGGCACAACGCGTCGCGCATGCATATTTTTACGCACCTGAAGCCTGAGTCTGCGGGCAAATCTGGTCGCGGAATTTACGCCGACGGCATGCTCGAGCACGACGGGCATGTCGGGGTACTGCTGGATAAATTGGATGAGCTTGGTATTACCGATAACACCATCGTGCTGTACACCACTGATAATGGCGCTGAAAAGTTCAGCTGGCCAGATGGTGGGACCAGCCCATTCCGGGGCGAAAAAGCGTCGACCTGGGAAGGCGGTATCCGCATTCCTATGATGGTTCGTTGGCCGGCGCAGATCCCTGGTGGCCAAGTGAATAATGAGATTATCTCGCTGGAAGACTGGGTGCCTACCCTGATGGCAGCGGCCGGTGAATCGGAGATAAAACAGCGGTTGCTAAAAGGTCATCAAGCAGGAAGCAAGAAGTTTAAGGTCCATTTGGATGGTTATAACCTGTTGCCCAGCTTAAAGGGTTCTGATGAGGCCTGGCCACGTAAAGAATTCTTCGCGTTTGTGGACGATGGCTCATTAGGTGCCGTTCGTTACGGTCCCTGGAAGGCGCATTTCTCTATCCAGCAACATGAAGGCTTAGGCTCCTGGATGAATGCGCAAACCCCGCTCAAAGCGCCTATGCTTATTGACCTGCGTGCGGATCCGTTCGAGATGGCGCCGGAAGATTCGTCATACTATGACGATTGGTTGGTGCGTCATATGTACGCCTTTGTGCCATTGCAGAATTTGGTTAAGAACTTTATGGCCACGTTCGAAGAGTTTCCGCCTCGCCAGGAGGGTGGTAGCTTCACGCCTAAGCAGTAGATCAATATTTTCTCTGGCCATGACAAGTTCATGGCCAGAGAGTTTACGACCTTTGTTCGTTCGCGACACGCTCGGTTAACGGGTTTTATCTAGACCTCCTGGGGCAATCGTCTCAACTTTCGCTTCGAGCGGGCGTCCCGTTACTGACCTTCCGCCACCTCCCGACTTTCCTCCGCCTTACATCAATAGGCTCTTGCATTCGCTTGCCATAATCATGGCCTTCGGCGTCGTGTGGGTTGTGGTTTAGCTTGTTATATAGGTGTAAAAGGGTGAATCCGGCCATCGGTTACTTTAGCGTTTGCCTGCCAAGGTGCTGGCGCAGTGGCTTAACGAGTTTCTTAATTGGGGACGTGCGTAGCCGGTGAGCGTTTCTCGGCGTAGACGTATTAGTGGCTGACGGTACCGGTATCGATAGAGGGGGGCGGTGGTTGGGCGCTGCAGGTTTACACAATTAAGTGGTCTTGTAAAAAAAGCGTTACCTCTGGCGTGCAAGGCGGTAGCGTGCGGGCGATCGCTAGGTGTACACCGGATATGCCGGCGGGTTCAAAGCGGTAAAACAGGTGCTCGGGGCGTGGGAGGCCCGATTCAGGCAGGTCAAAATATGCGATAGGCGACGCGCCTTCGGGGTTGATGCAAATACGGTTGAGCCCCTCGGATATGCCCGTGCCGCGTGCTTTAAAAAACGCCTCTTTGAGTGTCCACAGGCGGTAGAATTCGCGACTCTGTGTGGGCTCGTCAAGCTTCGCCAGGCGTTGCGCCTCGCGTGCGTGGTAGTAGTGGCGCGCAATGGCGAGAAGGTTGCGTTGTTTTTGTGGGTGCTCTATATCGATTCCTACGGGGGCGTGCCAGTCGACGGCCAGCGCCATCCACTGGCCGCTATGGCTTAAGTTAAAATGTGGGGCTTGATCGAGTGTCAGCCGCGGTTTGCCTGCGGCGTTGGCGGTAAAATCCAGCTCGGCGGGGGGCGTATTGCAGCAAGTGCTTAGCACGTTGCGCAGCAGTGCCCGGCTGCTTAAAAAGGCGTGCTTTTGCGAGGCGGTTCGGTAGCGGGCAAGGCGCTCGCGCTCGGGCTCGCTGAGTAACTGCAGGCAGCGTTTGGCCTGAGCGCTGCCTGGGGTTAGTAAGTTCGCGGGGCTGAGCCAAACCTGGGCTGGCATAGCTGTCAGGCCTCGTGACTGAGTGCGGTTAGCTGGCCCCTGAGTAGCTCGTTTGCGCCGCAGGTAATCTCAAATTGACACAGGGAGCTGTTGGCGTTACTCGCCAATAACTGCACCCGCACCAAAAGCGGCTCGCTGTATTCATCGAGCCACTGGCACGCCGATGACAACTTAGAGGCGGTAGCGATCACGCCTCGTCTAGCCGGCTTGCCCGTATTGCGTAAGCTAGCGTGGGCCGCCATGGCTTGTGCGGCGTACTCGACACCGGCAAAGATTGATAATTTCCCATCGTCGCGCAAGGGGTTGTCTTCTCGCGTGTGAGATAGCGCGCGGCACAGAATATACCCGTCATCCCAGTGGGTGATAGAATCCAGCAGCACCATGGGGGCTTGATGGGGGATAAGGTCGGCGATGTCAGGTGCGAGGGTCATAATACTTACATCAATCTGAGTGATAGGGGCATGATAACCGATGTTAGAGGAGTTTCGTGTTGAAGCGTCCGATTTGTGTGTGCAGGGCCACTTTACTGGCTACCCGCTGGTACCAGGGGCGTACCTGCTGGGTAAGGTGCACGCCTATTTGCGTGAGCGCTTTCCGGAGCACCTGGTGTTAGAGATAAAAAAAGTTAAGTTTCTGGCACCGGTATTACCAGGCCAGTCTGTTCGCATTGATATGGTGGACAAGCACTGGCCTCGTGTAAGTGTGCAGTTGAGCGGTGGCGAGGGGCGGGTGCTGGAAGCTTCGGTGATCCTCGCGGCGCAATAAACATACCTGCGGCAGCGGTACCCGGCGTGCCAACAAGCACCAAGGTGGTGTAAAATGTCGTCCGATTTGCCTGTCGAGGCGGGCGAGAACGAGGTGACAATAATTGAGTGATTCAATGCTTGTGTGGGTATCTGACGTTAAGGCTTGGGCGCCGGGTATAGAAAACCCCGCCGCTTGGTCTATCTGGTCCGATGATCCTTACCCGGTAACCTCCGATGAACGCCCGGCCGCTGCCGATGTACCAGCCATGACCCGGCGGCGCTTGACCCGCTGGGGGCGTCAGGCACTGGAGGTGGCAGGCCCCTGTGCAAAATACCTAAGTGCCGACACGCCGGTCATTTTTAGCTCTCGACACGGCGATACACAGCGCACCCTTAGCTTGCTTGAGTCTTTAGCGGCGGGACAAGCGCTGTCGCCCAATGCGTTTAGTTTGTCAGTGCACAACTCGGCGCTGGGCTTATTTACCATTTTGCACGAGCTGCAAGCGCCTGCCGTGGCGCTTGCAGCCGGGCGCGAGACCTTGGCGCAAGCGTGGATAGAGGCCGTTACTCACCTTGCCACAGGAGCTCCGCGAGTATTGCTGGTGCATACCGATGAGCCTCTGGGTGGTCCTTATGCCGCGTTTGCCGATGAAGTCGATATGCCGGCGTCGGTCGCGGTTGTCTTGGAGCGAAAACCGGTTGCGGGCGCAGTGCCTGTCAGCTTGCAGTGTGAGGCCGGTACCGGTGCCGGCGATGAGCGCTCGATGTTATTGGCGTTTCTCGCCTGGTGGTTCTCGTTTGAGCCACAAATGCGGTATCACGCAGGTGATACGACCTGGTGCTGGGGTCGGCGCGATTATGTGGCTTAAAACTGGGCTGGATCGCTGCTGGCGGATTTTGGCTACAGGGTTTTGTTTTAGCTTTTTTTTTGCCGGAGGGCTGCTGCAGTCGCTGCTGGTGTTTCCGGTGATTTATGCCCTGCCGGGCGATCAAGGTAAAAAAGCGAGCCGGGTGCGCGCCATGCAGCAGCGCACCTTTGGCGGTTTTGTGCAGTTGATGCAGTTATTGGGCTTGATTCGGGTCACGCTGCACAATACCGAATTGCTCGCTCAGTCGCGGGGTTGTTTAGTCATAGCCAACCACCCGACGCTGATCGATGTGGTGATACTGTTTGCCAAATTGCCCCAGGCCAACTGTGTGGTAAAGGGTGAGCTATGGCGCAACCGCTACTTAAAAGGCGTGATGCGCGCTGCGGGCTTTATCAGTAACGACAGTGGCGAGCTGCTGTTACAGGGCAGTCGGCAGTCACTTAGCCGCGGCGAGGCGGTGCTGATTTTTCCCGAAGGCTCGCGCACGACGCCGGGCTGTGCTCCGCGCTTTAAGCGCGGCTTTGCCAATATTGCGGTGCGTACTGGCGCCCCTATATTGACGACATTTATTACCTGCAACCCTTTGACCTTGACCAAAGGGGCGCCCTGGTATCGAATACCGCCGCAGCGGGCCAGTATCAATATTTACTTTGCCGAGTTGTTACAGCCGCAAACACTGGTTGACGATTTTGAAGATAAGCCACGAGCGGCGCGTCTGCTTACAAGGCACCTAGAAAGCTATTTTGAGGAAGGGTTAAAGCGTTATGGCTGATATGGCTGAAGACATTAAGCAGATGATTATTGAAGAGCTGGAGCTAGAGGACATCACCGTGGCCGATATCGACACCAACGCGCCTCTGTTTGGTGAGGGGTTGGGATTGGATTCCATTGATGCGTTAGAGCTTGGTTTGGCGCTGCAAAAGCGCTTTGGGGTAAAGATCGATGCAAACTCAGAGCAGAATAAAGAGCATTTTCGCAGTGTCGCCTCGCTGCGTGACTTTGTGATCGCACAACAAAGCTAGTAGAGATTTTCATGACAAAAGACGAAATTTACACCGAATTAAAAACAGTTCTTGTGAAGTCATTTATGATTGACGAGGATGACATCTCTCTGCAGGCTGACCTGTACGCGGACCTGGATTTTGATAGCATCGATGCTATCGACTTGGCGGCTAAAATTCATAGCGTGACCGGCAAGCAGTTAAAACCTGAGCAGTTTAAGGGAGTGCGCACCATTGGCGACGCGGTTAATGTTGTCGATGAGCTAATGAGAAACGGCTGATGCGGTTTCTGGGGGTAATAGTTGCACTCATACTGCTGCTGTACCCGCCGCTGGTGTACTTTGGCACGCAGTGGTTTGAGCCTCGTTGGCTAGGCCTTATATTTGCCTGCGCTTATTTACTGCGGCTGGTGTTAGTGGCCCGCTTGTGGTGGCAGCGTAGCCTGCTCGTCGCGACTATGGTACTGGGGGCGGCGCTGTTGTGGTGGGTGAACAGCGAGACCTTACTTAAGCTATTGCCCGCCGGCATTAACCTTGGTTTAGCCGGTTATTTTGGCTGCACATTGTGGTACCCGCCCAGCATCCCAACGCGTGTTGCCACGCTTGAGTATAACGGCAACCTGCCTCCGGTAGTTGAGCGCTATACAGTAGCTATTACCCGTTTGTGGTGTGGTTTTTTTATCGTGAATGCCGTTATAGCACTGGTCACAGCGCTGTTTTTTAGCCGCGAGGTTTGGGCGCTATACAATGGCCTGCTGGCTTACATTGCCATCGGTTTGGTGTTTGCACTTGAATACGCTTATCGAATATTGATTTTCCATAAAAAGCACGCGTTATGAACACCTCGGTAAATATCAGGGATGTCGGCTTGAGGGGCGGCCCCCAAGTCGTCGCATGGACCGCGCATGGTGCGGTTACAGCAGATCAGCTGCGCCGGCGCGTCTTGACTCTGGCGGCAGCCATTGCACCGCTCGAGTCACATCGGGTGGCACTGTGGCAGTCCGATAGTTACGATTTTTTAAGCGTTTTTTTAGCTCTCGCCTTAAGTGGTAAGCAGGTTGTGTTGCCGCACAATTTGCACGCCGGCAGCAGCGTGCAAATGGCGCAGCACTTTGATCTGTTAATCAGTGACCAGACGCAAACCGCCCTCGATTGCCCACAGCTGTCATTAAACGATCTCAGCGCGCAAGAGCACGCTAGTGTACCTGCCGCGTGCTCTTCKCTTGCGGCCGAACCTGTGACGATTACGCTGTTTACCTCGGGCTCTACCGGCGTGCCACAGCCGGTGCATAAAACCCTGAGCGAGCTTGAAGCCGAAGTTGCAGTGCTGCAGCGCGACTTTCCGTCGCTTGGTGCGACACCGGTGGTGGCCAGTGTCTCCCATCACCATATTTATGGCCTCTTGCACGTACTTTTGTGGCCTTTGGTGCGGGGAGCGGCTTTTGTGGTTGCTCCTATTCAATTTCCAGAAAACCTAGTCGAGCAACTCGCGCAGCATGGTCCGGCGGTATGGGTTGCCAGCCCGACACATTTGGCCCGTATTCCGGCCTCGGTACACTTTAGTCGGGCTGCACCACAGTTATCAGAGATTTTTTCCTCCGGTGGTTTGCTGTCGGAGTCGGCCGCCGAGAGTATTGCCGATCAGCTCGGTTATGCTCCCATTGAGGTGTTGGGCAGCACTGAAACCGGCGGGGTCGCCTGGCGACGGCAAACCGCGTCGGCTTTTTGGCAGCCGTTGAGTGATGTTGTCGTGGCGCAGTCAGACAGGCAGTGTTTACACGTTAAAAGTCAGCACTTAAACGCCCCTGAGGGCTTTGAAATGGGTGATAAAGTTCACCTCTGTAACAGCGGTGAATTTCAGTTGCTGGGCCGGGTTGATACGGTAGTAAAAGTTGAAGGAAAAAGGCTATCGCTTACGGAGCTGGAGGCGCGTTTAAATGAATCTCCCTGGGTTGGGCAGGCGCGTGCGGCCGTGGTTCGCGGTCGGCGCGACGAGGTGGGCGTGTTAGCGACCTTAACGACTCGTGGTGAGCAAGAGTTACGCGGTGGCAAGCATCAATTAAATACCGTATTGCGTGACTATTTAGCCGATTTTTTTGATCGCCCACTGTTACCGCGGCGCTGGCGTTACTTTGATAGTCTACCCAGCAATGCTCAGGGCAAGCTGCCGATGGCGGATATTGTTAGCCGCTTACAGGAGCGTGAAAAATAATGCAGTTGCCACAACCTGTTACAAGTTCACAATCCGAGCAGGAGTTTTGTGTCAGTCTAGAGCTACAGCCGCAAGACCCTTGCTTTGCGGGTCACTTTGAAGGCTTACCTGTTTTAGCCGGAGTTGTTCAGGTGGGTTGGGTATTTGGTTTTGCCGAGCAATTTTTAGGGCGACGTTTCGAGTTTTTAGGTTTGGCGTCTAATAAATTTTTGCAGTTGGTGCGCCCGCCCGTTAAGTTGCAATTAACCGTGCAGTACCAGCGCGATCAGGGACGCCTAAAGTTTGTTTATCGGATGCCTGGCGGTGTTTGCTCGCGCGGTGCGATTTGTGTTCGGGAGTTAACGTGAGTGAGCCTCGGTTTAACGTTTGCGCCGTAATTCCGGTGTATAACCACGCTCATTTAGTGGGCCCTTGCGTGCGGCGTTTACGTGAACAGGGCATTAGTTGTGTGTTGGTCAATGACGGTGGCGATGCCAAAGCCAGTGCCACGTTAAAGCAGCTATGTCAGCAAACCGGCAGTGAGCTGTGTGAGCAGTTTCCCAACGGTGGTAAAGGCAGTGCGGTATTACTGGGCATGCAGCACGCCCAGCGTTTGGGGTTTTCACATGCGTTACAAATTGATGCCGACGGTCAGCACGATGTGGGCGATGTACCTACGTTAATGGCGAGCGCCGAGAGACACCCTGAATCGGTCATTGCGGGTGTACCACAGTACGATGACTCGGTGCCAAAGCTACGTTTGTACGGACGCTATTTAACTCACGTGTGGGTCTGGATTGAAACGCTATCGTTGGATATTCGTGACTCTATGTGTGGCTTTAGGGTCTACCCCATAGCGCCAACGCTAAGTCTTGCCCGCTCTGTAACCTTGGGCTCGCGCATGGACTTTGATACCGAGGTGCTGGTGCGGCTGCACTGGCGGGGCGTCGCGATTATTAATGTTCCGACTCGGGTTGTCTACCCGGAGCACGGCGTGTCCAACTTTCGTTTGTGGGGCGATAATATAGCCATAAGCTGGATGCACACACGATTGGTTGCCGGCATGTTAATACGTTCACCGATTCTACTTGGCCGGCGCTTACGCAGTTGTTTGGGGAGCGATTATGACTGAGCCGCATTGGTCCCACGCACGCGAGCGCGGCAGTGCTTTTGGTATGCAGGTGTTGTTTTCGGTGTATCGCTTTGGCGGTCGGGTGCTGGTGTATCCGGTGGTTTGCCTAGTGGTTTCTTATTTTTATATTACCCGTGCCTCCGTGCGGCGTCACAGTGCCCGTTATTTGGCACGCGCTACCGGCAAAAAAGTCAGCGCCTGGTTGGTGTGGCGACACCATCTGGCCTTTGCCCGAGCCTTGATGGATAGGCTGGATGCGTGGATGGGGCGTATTCAGCGTCGCGATGTGGAGTTCCCAGGGCACCAGCAATTGCTCCAGCTACAGCGTGAAAAAAAAGGCGGCATCTTACTCGGCGCGCATTTTGGTAATTTAGAAATGTGCCGCGCGGTGGTAGAAAATGACGGTTCGCTGAAATTGAACGTTATTTTACACAACGCCAATACAGCCAAGTTTAATAAGCTGGTCGAGCGTGCCAGTGCGCAATCGGGCGTGCGCCTGATTCAGGTGAATGACATTACTCCTGCCACAGCCATCGAGCTTAAAGAGAAACTTGACGATGGCGAGTTTTTAATTTTACTGGCCGATCGTTTGCCTCCGGGTAATAGTTCACGTTATTTTACGGCGCCTTTTTTAGGGGCTGAAGCGCGCTTCCCTTCGGGGCCTTTTTGGTTGGCCTTGTTGTTGGGCGCCCCCGTGTTTTTTATCGCAGGTTTTGACAGTGGCAATGGCTATTGTGCGCAGCTTGTGCCATTGCGTGATGGTGGCCGTGTGCGCCGGGCCGAGCGCGAGTCGGCGTGCCGGCTTATGTTGACCGATTATCTCACCGAGCTTGAACGACTATGCCGCGAGCAACCATTGCAGTGGTTTAACTTTTTTGATTACTGGGGCGATGAAAGCCCTAATGATGAGCGCACCAGGAGTGATGTAGCTAATGAGTCATAAACAGCCTGCCAATAAGATTGAGTTTGGCGCTCGACACATCACCATCGAAGACATCGTCGCCATTGCCAACGGCTATGGTGCGCGCTTAACCGATGACCCTAGAACCCGAAATCGCATCAGCGCCAGTGCGAGCTTTGTGGACAATTTATGGCGCGAAGAAGGCGTTATTTACGGTGTTACCACAGGGTATGGCGACTCTTGTACGGTGTCTATCCCGCCTCATTTGGTCGAAGAGTTACCGCTACACCTAACGCGCTTTCATGGCTGTGGCTTGGGACGCGAATTTGACCCAACCCATGGCCGCGCCATTTTGGCCACCCGGCTAGCATCGCTCTGTCAGGGTTACTCGGGGGTGCGCGCGCAATTGCTTGAGCAACTGGTGAGTTACATCAATGCCGACATTGTGCCAGTGGTGCCCGAGGAGGGCTCTGTCGGAGCCAGTGGCGACCTTACGCCGTTATCTTACGTGGCCGCCGCCCTGGTGGGCGAGCGCGAGGTAACCGTTAAGGGACAAAAACGCGCGACCGCCGATGTATTGCGCGAACACAATTTAGCCCCGTTAAAGCTTATGCCCAAAGAGGGGCTGGCAATTATGAATGGCACGGCGGTTATGACGGCGGTGGCCTGTTTGGCGTTTGATCGTGCGCAGTATTTGGCGCGTTTGGCCACCCGGGTGACGGCAATGGTGAGTGTGGCGTTAAAAGGCAATACCAATCACTTTGATGCACGCCTGTTTGCCGTTAAACCCCACCCTGGGCAGGGGCAAATTGCGGCCTGGATTCATTCAGACTTAAATGCCCATGAGGTAGAGCGTAACTCTGACCGGTTGCAAGATCGCTACTCGGTGCGTTGTGCGCCGCACATTATCGGCGTACTGCAAGATTCATTGCCGTGGCTGCGACAGTTTATCGAGACCGAATTAAACAGCGCCAACGACAACCCCATTATTGATGGCGAGGGTGAGCATGTATTGCATGGCGGACATTTTTACGGTGGCCATATTGCTTTTGCTATGGACTCGCTCAAAGTGGCGGTGGCTAATTTGGCCGATTTAATCGACCGGCAAATGGCGCTGCTGATGGATGTTAAGTTCAATAATGGTTTGCCATCGAACTTGTCGGGCGCGACCGCTGAACGCGCGATGATTAACCATGGGTTTAAAGCGGTGCAAATTGGTACCTCGGCCTGGACGGCCGAAGCGCTAAAGCACACTATGCCCGCCAGTGTGTTCTCGCGTTCCACCGAATGCCACAACCAAGATAAAGTGAGTATGGGTACGATTGCCGCGCGCGATTGCGAGCGGGTGTTAGAGTTGACCGAACAGGTAGTAGCGGCCGGTGTGTTGGCCGCTACGCAAGCGTTGCACTTACGCCAACAGCAGAGCGACTTTGATCAGAATGCGATTACCCCGCCACTGGCTGATATGATGGCGCAGGTGCGAAAGGATTTTGACATAGTCACCGAAGATCGACCACTGGAAAGCGTGTTGCGGCAAACGGTTAATGCCATTCGCGCGCAGCGCTGGGAGTTGTACCGCGATGAGCCATAAGGCGTGTGAGCAAAGCCCGGTGACGGCGAGTGTAGTTTTGCGGGTGCCGTTTTACGATGTCGATAGTATGGATATTGTTTGGCACGGCCACTATCTTAAATATTTTGAAGATGCCCGCTGTGCCTTGCTGGATAAAATTGCTTATAACTACACCGATATGCGTGATTCTGGTTATGGCTTTCCCGTGGTGGACGTCCGGTTAAAGTACGTAAAACCCGCGACCTTTAATCGAGCCATCCGGGTCGATGCGACTTTGTCGGAGTGGGATGTGCGCTTAAAGATAGAGTACCGAATTATTGATGAGGCAACCGGCCAGGTACTGACCAAAGGCTATAGTGTACAGGTGGCGGTGGCGCTTGATAGCGGCGAAATGTGTTTTGCGTTGCCTGATATCGTGCAACAAAAACTGACGCACTATCGTCACGACGGAGATCAACGATGAGTACGCGAAGCTTTAGGTATTCTCCCCGCGCGGTTTCCGTTATCGCTCTGGTTATTGGGCTTTTATGGTGCTTAGTACCTGTGACGGCTAAGACGCAAGGGGTGTTCGACCACCCGGTTGTCGCCGGTACGGCCGAGGCCCAGGCGCTCGATGGCATTGCCGATCAGCTGCGGGGCAATCTTCCCGTTGCCGGGATCATTGAACAGCGTAAGTATTTGGCGATATTGCGCGAGCCGATGATTTCCACCGGGCGATTTAACCTGACGACCGATGGTCATATTCACTGGCATATTGAAGAGCCGTTTGCCGTGACTTACGCCATGGCCGAGGGCGAGTTAACCCGTACGATGGAAGGTAAAACAGAGGTCATTAGCGCCGCCTCTGAGCCCTCGTTATACGGCTTTTTTCAGATGTTTAGTCGGTTGTTTGAGCTTAGCCTAAAAGATTTGAACAGTTATTTTGCGGTGTCGTTATTAACGCCCGAACAAGTGCCTGAGCAAACGAGTGAACAGTGGGTGATCGGACTCACCCCCGAGGACTCACGTCTGCAAAAGCTCTTAGCTCACATCATCGTACAGGGGCGCGAAGGGGTGATTAATCAGGTGACGCTGACCGAGCCGGGCGACGATTACACTGTGTTAAATTTCTCCTACGTGCGCGATTCTCAGGCTCAGTAACGGGTGTGAATAGTGTGCTGATCGCCCGTCGATTAAGTGGCTTGTGGTTGCTGCTTATGCTGCTGTTGGCGGTTTGGCAGCTGCCGCAATTATCCCTCGACAGCAATATATTGGCGCTGTTCCCCGATGGTGACTCACGCAGCGCCGAGGCTCGGGTCGAGCAGGCATTTTCTTCTCGTTTTGAACGTCGGGTGGTGCTGTTGTTTGGCGCAGATGAGCCGGACACCGCTCGGCAACAATTGCCCCAAGTACGCGCGGCGCTTAGTGCCTGTGAGTGTTTTCAGTTAACCGAGGCCGCCAGCGCGCCCGCTTCGCTCGCCTCGGTCTATCAGGGCCATACTGCCCAATTGTTAACGCCCCAGTGGCGCCAGCGACTGCAGCAAGGCAATGCTGAACAGTTGGTTGCGCAGGCGCTGCGGCGCCTCTTTACGCGCCCGGGCGGGGTCGGAGCTGAGGCACTGATTAACGATCCGCTTGGCTCGCTGGCCGACTTTACACGTACTAGTCAGCCCCAAAGTAAGGTTCAAATTGATTCCAGCGGTAACCCTTATGTTGTGCTCAAGCGGCGGCGTTATTTTGTGGTGCCGCTTGAGCTTACCGGCTCGCCTTTTAACGTTACAGTGCAAAATACGGCTCGCGCGGCGATCGCGGCGGCGGATAATTTATGGCGTGAGCTGCCTGGCGCCGAGGTGCTTAAAACCGGGGCGTTGTTCTACACCCTCGCCGGTACCGATCAGGCTCGCCGGGAAATATCGACCGTTGGCGTCGGTTCGCTGCTGGGGATTATTGCTTTATTGTTGTTGGTGTTTCGCAGCCCGGCGTTGTTACTGCTGGCGTTTGTGCCACTCGCCGCCGGTGTGGTGGCGGGGCTGGCGACCAGTGCCTTAGTGTTTGGCGCCGTGCATGTCATGGCACTGGTGTTTGGTGCCGCCTTAGTGGGCGTGGCGATCGATTACGGTTTGCATTATTTTTCGGCGCGCCTTGCCAGTGGAATGCAGTGGAGTGCAACCCGTGGCACCCGGCATTTATTGGCGCCGCTTGCGCTTGGTTTAGGGACCAGTGTGGTGGGCTACCTAAGCTTTATTGCGGCGGGTTTTCCGGGGTTTACCCAGATTGCGGTGCTCTCGAGCACTGGTTTGGTCACCGCCCTGGCCACTGTGTTGTTCTGCTACCCGAGTTTGTTAGCCAGGCCCCCCCGGCGCGAAATGCCCGCCGGATTACAATATTTTGTTCGTCATTTGGCGCGCGCTCACGAACGTGTCTTGCAGCCCTTAGCGCCTCGGCGCCTGTGGTTATGGGGGGTATTGTTGGGGTTAATTGCGCTGCTGAGCCTAGCCCCTACCAGCGATAGCATTCGTCAAATGCAGCAGCCCGATCCCGCGCTGGTGCAAATGGAGACAAGAGTTCGAGAGGGGTTGGGCGCCGGCACTGCCTTGCAGTATGTCTTGCTGCAGGCTCCGAGTGCCGATGCGTTGATGCAACGCTTAGCGCAAACGGTAGCGCGCCTGGAGCCACTAAAAGGGAGCCAGGCGTTAGCCGGCTATGATGCGCTAACCCGGGTGCTGCCTTCGGCGCAACAGCAACAACACAATCAAACGCTGTGGCAAAGTGCCGTCATCGACAGCGGTGCCTTGCCGCAGCTTGCACAGAAATTACAGCTAACGGACAGCGCTTATCAGAAAATGCTGCAAGCGGTTTCACCCCGTCCGCCGTTAACGCTGGAGAATATCGAGCAGGCTTTACTCGAGCGGCCGGACTTACCGTTGTATTTTACCGACGAGGGTGAGCACTTTAGCGCTGTCAGTTTAGCGACACCTATCGATGTGGCGACGGTGCGTCAGGCTTTAGCGGGCCTTGACGGGGTGAGCCTGGTGGACCCGGTAGCGCGCACCGATCAACTGCTAGCGCATTATCGACACAGTGCCGCCGGTTTGCTGTTGCTTGCGTACGTCATTATTGGTGTCTTGCTGGCGCGTCGTTACACAATGCGCGGGGCGCTGGGGGTTATTTTGCCGCCGGCATTGGCTAGCACTTTGGCGCTGGCCATTATTAGTGTGTTGGGTTACGCATTAAATGTGTTTCACCTAATGGCGTTGTTGTTGGTACTGGGTATTGGTATTGATTACACCTTGTTTTTACGCGAGGCCCATTCGGAGCAGGTAGGTACGCGGTTGGCCATTGGTTTATCCACTTTAACCACCGTGTTATCGTTTGGCCTTTTGGCTCTTTCGGCCACGGCGGCAATTCACAGTTTTGGCTTAACGGTTTTACTGGGTATTGTGATGGCCTATTTATTGGCACCGCTGGTGAATTTGGCAGAAACTAAGCAACAAGTGTAATGGGAAAACTATGGTAGAGCCTAATGAGCAGTTAGATGTTGTGGTTATCGGTGCCGGCCCGTCGGGGGTGGTGGCGGCTACGTTACTGCAGCAAAAAGGCTACCGCGTGCGGGTGCTGGAGCGGCAGCATTTTCCGCGCTTCTCGATAGGCGAAAGCTTGCTGCCCCAGTGTATGGTGTATCTCGAAGAAGCGGGTTTCACCGATGTGGTAAATCATGCAGGGTTCCGCTTTAAAAATGGCGCGGCCTTTGGTTGGGGCGAGCGTTACACTTGGTTTAACTTTGAAGAAAAGTTTACCCCCGGCCCCGGTACTACTTTTCAGGTAGAGCGCGCACACTTTGATAAATTACTGGCCGATGAGGCTGCCGCTCGCGGTGTGGATATTCGCTTTGGTCAGTCGATCACGGGCTTCGCCGATACCGATGCCGGCTCGCAATTAACCGTTACCGCCGAAGATGGCAGCGTGAGCCATATTGGCTGTCGTTTTGTGCTAGATGCCAGTGGTTTTGGTCGGGTGTTGCCGCGTTTACTCGAGTTAGAAACACCCTCTGATTTCCCGGTGCGCCAAGCATTTTTTACCCATGTAATGGATGGCATTACCTCCGACAAATTCGATCGCGATAAAATTTTAGTGACGGTACATCCCACCGAGCGGGATATTTGGTACTGGTTAATTCCACTGAGTGACAGTAAATGTTCTTGCGGCGTTATTATTGATGAGGCCAAGCTTGCTCAGCGCCGAAGTGAAACTCCCGAGCAGTTGCTGCACGAGCTGATTGCCGAGGCGCCTGTATTAGCTGATTTACTCAAAAATGCTCAGTGGCCGGTAGCGGTCAATACACTCTCTGGCTACTCGCGCAGTGTTAAGCACTTAGCCACAGAGCGCTATGCGCTGCTAGGCAATGCCGGGGAGTTTCTCGACCCTATTTTCTCTTCGGGCATTACCATTGCTATGCGCTCGGCCAGTACGGCGGTGGCAACTCTGACGCGCCAGCTAGAGGGCGAGCCGGTCGATTGGTACCGAGATTACGAGCAGCCACTGCGCGAGGGTGTGGATACGTTTCGGGTATTTGTCGAGGCGTGGTACGAAGGGCTGTTTCAGGACATTATCTTCTTTCCGGGCCAAGTGGCCAGCGTGCGCGATATGATCTCGTCGGTATTGGCCGGCTACGCGTGGGACAAAAGCAATCCGTTTGTGGCCGACCCCGTCCGCCGCATGAGCGCATTAGCCCAATTTTGCCGGCCGGAAGAGGCTTAACCCATGCGTATTGGCCAGCGGCTAGGTATGATAACGTCTGCAACGCTGCTGAGCGCTTGCGCCAGCGTGCCGCCCTTTAGTGAAAGCCCGGCTTGTGCACCTACCGGTGATCGTACTGTGCGCTTAATAGTGAACCACGACAAACGCGAGCAGCCACTGCTGCTGCGTATCGAAGGGCATAGCACTCACACCGTGTTTGTGGCGCTGGATACGATTGGCTCGCCACAATTTAGCGCCACACTTAGCGCCGGGCAGCTGCAGCTTGATGTTTCGCCTTGGTACCGGGGGTTAGATCCGCAGGCGCTGGTGTGGGGTTACTATTGGTGGAGCTTACCCGATCAAGCGCGCAAAGATTGTGCGCAGAGCACCGGCTTGCAGTTACAGCAAACCGATAGCAGGATAACCTTGGCGCAGGGCGGCCGCAGTGTATGGCGCTGGAGCCCGCAGCAGGAACAACAATACCAATTGCCACAACAGGGCGGTTCCGTCAGTGTTGTGCCTCTTAAGAGATAGTCATGGCGGTATATTTAACAGATTTAGGTTTGGTGAACGCGCTGGGGGCAGGGCAAGCGGCCGTCAGCCAGGCGCTGTTCGCCGGCGAGCGGGCGCTTACGCTATGCGATTGGGTGCCTGGCCGCACGACCTATACGGCGCCGGTAACCGCCAACTTGACGTCGTTACCGCCAGAATTGCAAGTGCTTGATTGCCGTAATGCGCGCCTGGCGGCCACCGCCTTAGAGCAAATTAGCCCTACGCTCGAGCTGGCGCTGGAGCGTTATGGTGCTCACCGTGTGGCGGTGGTGGCCGGTACCAGCACCTCAGGTATTGCCGAGGGTGAGGCGGCGATTAAATCGCTTATGGAAACGGGTAAATTACCCGCCCAATATCACTATAGCCAGCAGGAAATCGGCAACCTCTGCGCTTTAGTAACCAAGTTAACCGGTGCCACCGGGCCATCCTACACCTTGTCCACCGCCTGTTCGTCCAGCGCCCATGCGTTGGGCTCGGCAAAGCGCTTACTGGATGCAGGCTTGGCCGATGCAGTTATTGCCGGCGGTGCCGACAGCCTGTGCCGACTAACCGTCAACGGTTTTGCCGCACTTGAGTCTGTGAGCGCAGAGCCCTGCTTACCTTTTAGTGTCAATCGCTCGGGCATCAATATTGGCGAGGCGGCGGCTTTTTTTCTGGTCACCCGCGAGCCATTAATTCACGATATTGAGTTGCTGGGGGTAGGTGCGTCCTCCGACGCGCATCATATTTCGGCACCCGACCCTACCGGGGCCGGCGCCGAAGCGGCCATTCGCGCGGCACTATCCAGTGCCCGCTGTGAGCCCGACGAGGTGGATTACATTAACCTGCACGGCACGGGCACCCCGCTGAACGATGCAATGGAAGCGGCGGTAGTAGCGCGACTGTTTAGCCACCAACCCCTGTGCAGTAGCAGTAAAGGTCAATTAGGGCATACCTTAGGTGCGGCGGGTGCCACCGAAACGGCACTGTGTTGGTTGGCCTTAACCGAGAGCTGTACACCGCCCCATGTGTGGGATAAGCAACCCGATCCAGCGTTGCCCGAGTTGTATTTTGCCCCGCGCAACAGTTTATTGCTGCCCGCTTCGCCCCGGGTTGTACTGAGCAATTCGTTTGCGTTTGGTGGCAACAATGCGGCCGTACTTTTGGGAGATTCTCGCTCGTGAGTCTGGCCGATTATCTGCCCCATCAACCTCCGATGCGCTTGATTGATACACTCGTTAACAACTCTCATCGCGACGTCGAAGTACTAGCCCATATTAACAGCGACAATGTGTTTTACGATGCGGTGCGCGGTGGCGTACCCGCCTGGGCGGGCATCGAATATATGGCTCAGGCAGCGGCGGCTTGGGTGGGCTTGGAGGATACCCAGGCCGGTCGCGCCATTGACCCGGCGTTTTTAATCAGCTCGCGGCAATATACCGCACACCAGCCGCTGTTTGTGCTTAACACAACACTGCGTGTTGTCGTGCATGCTGATTTAATCGATGGTTCTTTGGTGGCTTTTACAGGCTGCATTTACCATGGCACCGAATTAATGGCCGAAGCGGTTTTCACCGCTTATCGGCCTGACGATGTTGCCGCCTATATGGCGGCAACGGAGCCGGCTCTGCAGAGCACGGGTGATCGAATGAATAATGTAAGGAGTAAACCATGAATCGCCGGGTACTGGTTACCGGATCGAGCCGTGGCATCGGTCGCGAGATTGCGCTGGAGTTAGCGCGACAGGGCTTTGCTATCGCTGTGCATTGTCGCACCAATCGCGCCCAGGGGGAGGCGGTTGCAGAAGAGGTTCGCGCGCTCGGTGTCGATGCCGAGCTATTGAGCTTTGATGTCGCCAATCGCACCGAGACCCGCGCGGTACTCGAGGCCGTGGTGGCGGAGCACGGCGCCTTTTACGGTGTCGTCTGCAATGCGGGTATTACTCGCGACAATGCATTTCCTGCCATGAGCGATGACGATTGGGACAGTGTGATTCATACTAATCTGGACGGTTTTTACAACGTCGTGCAGCCGCTGGTTATGCCCATGGTACAGGCGCGCAGTGGCGGGCGAATCGTTACGCTCTCGTCCGTTGCCGGGTTGGCTGGCAACCGTGGGCAGGTAAACTACAGCGCGACCAAGGCCGGGTTAATCGGCGCCACGAAAGCGTTAGCTCTGGAGCTTGGCAAACGTAAAATCACCGTTAATTGCGTTGCCCCAGGCATTATCGAAACCGACATGATCGATGAAGTGTTTGCCGATGAAGCTAAAAAAATGATTCCTCTTAAACGCTTTGGTGAGGCGCGTGAAGTAGCCAGTTTGGTCGGGTATTTAATGAGTGACTCAGCCAGCTATATCACCCGGCAAGTCATCTCTGTTAATGGTGGGATGCTCTAATGCGCAGAGTCGTTATTACCGGTGTGGGCGCTGTTAGCGCCTTGGGCAACAACTGGGCCGATGTGCAAACCGCGCTCGCCGCCGGTCAGAATAAAATTCAGCGATTTGATGAGTGGGATGACATTGAAGGGCTTAACACGCGTTTAGGGGCGCCGGTTGAATTTTCGACCCCCACCCATTACCCACGCAAAAAGCTGCGCAGTATGGGGCGGGTGTCGGTAATGGCGGTTAGCGCTACCGAGCAAGCGTTGGCTCAGGCGGGGCTGGAGGATGATCCCTGCATAACCAATGGCAGTACCGGCGTCTCCTACGGCTCGTGCATCGGGACGCCGGCCGATGTGCCGGCGTTAACGCGCGTAGTCACCGATAAAACCACCATCGATTTAACGGCATCGACGTACCTGCGCACCATGACGCACACGGCCACCGTGAATATCGGTTTGTTTTTTAATATGAAGGGCCGGATTATCCCCACCGCCTCCGCCTGTACCTCTGGTAGTCAGGGCGTGGGATACGCCTACGAGGCGATTAAATACGGCATGCAAGACGTGATGGTAGCCGGCGGTGCCGAGGAGTTTCATGTAACCCCTATCGCTGTATTTGATACGCTGTTTGCCACCAGTACCCGCAACCATGAGCCCAACCTGACGCCGCGCCCGTTTGATGCAAAGCGCGATGGTTTAGTGATTGGCGAGGGGGCGTGCTCTCTTATTTTGGAAGAATATGAACACGCTCGCGCCCGGGGGGCGACTATTCTGGGGGAGATCGTCGGCTACGGCACTAACTCCGATGGTGCTCACGTTACCGAACCAAGCGCCGCGACTATGACGGCGGCTATGCAGTTAGCACTGGCGGATGCCAACATCGGGCCCGAGGCCATCGGTTATGTTAATGCTCACGGCACGGCCACGGCGAAAGGTGATATCGCCGAAAGCCGCGCCACCGTCGCCGCGCTGGGCGAGGGGAAACCTATCAGCTCGCTAAAAAGTTATATCGGCCACACGTTGGGCGCCTGTGGTGCGTTGGAGGCCTGGATGAGCTTAGAGATGATGCGCAGTGACTGGTTTGCGCCCACCATTAATCTCGAACAAGTTGACCCAGAGTGTGGCGAGTTGGATTACATTCAGGGCGCTGGTCGCACTATCAATTGCGACTATGTGATGAGCAATAACTTCGCCTTTGGCGGGGTAAACACGTCGTTAATTATTAAGCGTTACCCATGAACCGCGTGGTGGTTACGGGTATGTCTGGCGTCACCTCGCTGGGCGCTGGCTGGGCAGATTTTTCGGCAGCATTAAAAAGTGGGCGCAGTGGTATTCGCGCCATGCCTGAATGGGCCACATACAAAGGGTTGCACTCCCTTGTGGCCGGCCCGATCGATGACTTTGTTATGCCCAGCGACTATCCGCGCAAAAAAGTGCGCGGTATGGGTCGGGTCGCGCTGCTGGCCACGCGAGCCACCGAGCTTGCTTTACTCGATGCTGGGCTGTTGGGCTCGCCGATTGTTGGCAGTGGCCAATGCGGGGTCGCGTACGGGTCGTCGACCGGTAGCACGTTGGCCACTTGTCAGTTTGCCGAGCAGCTGGCGCATCACGATTTAAGCCGCATGACCGCCACCACCTATGTGCAGATGATGAGCCACACCACTGCGGTTAATTTAAGCATTTTTTTTGGTGCTAAAGGGCGGGTATACACCACTTCATCGGCGTGCACCTCGGGTAGTCAGGGCATTGGTTACGCCTACGAGGCCATTAAAAGCGGCCGGCAAACGTTGATGATTGCTGGCGGCGCTGAGGAGTTGTGCCCCTCCGAGGCAGCGGTGTTTGATGCCTTTGGTGCGGCCAGCACCAAAAACTCAACACCCGCCATCACGCCCAGCCCGTTTGACGAACACCGCGACGGCTTAGTGATTGGCGAAGGGGCCGGCACGCTGATACTCGAATCGTTTGAGCACGCGCAAGCGCGCGGCGCCACGGTGTACGCCGAGGTGATTGGTTTTGGCACTAACGCCGATGGCGCTCATATAACTCAGCCCGATGCGGACAGTATGCAAACGGCCATGGAGCTAGCGCTAAGCGATGCCGCTTGTCAGCCTCAGGATATTGCTTACATTAATGCTCACGGCACCGCCACTCCCTGGGGCGATGTGGCCGAGAGTTTGGCCACGGCACGGGTGTTTGGCCGCACAGTGCCGGTGAGCAGTTTAAAAGGTCATTTAGGCCACACGTTAGGAGCTAGCGGCGCGATCGAAGCCTGGGCGTCGATCGGGATGATGCGCGAGCGCTGGTTGGCGCCGACGTTAAATTTATCTCACCTCGACCCCCAATGCGCGCCGCTGGACTATATTACCGGGGCTCCCCGCGCCACTAATGGCAATACAGTAATGAGTAATAATTTTGCTTTTGGCGGTATTAACACCTCGCTGATCTTTCGTGTAATGTCCTAGCCCTGCGTTTGCCCCAGCCGCGTAAACACCTCTGGTAATACATTGTTCATTTCTGCAATTGACTCTATAGTCTAAGTCAGCGCGTTACCGGGTTATGGAGGGTGGCGTTAGGGGTTATCGGACAGAGGAAAGTCATTGTGAAATTGATTGTTCAAGCGCCATTACTGGCGGGATTGGCCTGCAGCTCGATGGTATGGAGTGCCGAGCTCGATGAGTTGCAACGTGAGTTGGATGCCACCCGCGCGCAACTCGACGCACTGCAAACACGGGTAACCGAGAGCGGAGCGGCTAGCGAGTCGCGACATAAAAACTTTGTCGTGTACGGCTTTGCACAGCTGGATATGATTCAGGATTTCGAACGTGTTAACCCCAACTGGGAGGCGACTCTGCGCCCCTCTCGTATCCCTACGCAAGATGGCCAGTATGGCAGCGACGGACAAACCATTGCCAGCGTGCGCCAGAGCCGGTTGGGTGTTGAGGCCAACTTGCCGGTAGGCGAGGACACGATTCATACCGTATTTGAATTTGATTTGTATGGCGTTGGTGCCGATGAAGGTCAAACCACCATGCGCGTGCGCCATGCCTACGGCGAATGGAAGTCTATTCTCGCCGGGCAAACCAATTCGCTGTTTATGGACGGCAATGTTTTCCCCAATGTTATTGACTACTGGGGCCCGGCGGGCATGGTGTTTTTGCGCAACCCACAAATTCGCTGGACGCCCATAAAGGGTACTAACACCTTTGCTGTGGCGATCGAAAGTCCCGGCAACGATGTCGATAATGGCATGTTAGGGGTGGATGGCTTTGACATTAGCGGTGACCAACCCCTGCCGGATGTCACCATGCACTACCGCAACACCGGCCATTGGGGACATGTTCAAGTGGCGGGTATTCTGCGCGATGTCGCCTACGAATCAGTTCAAGCCGACAACAACGAGCCCTCGGGCAATGACATAGGGTGGGGGTTAAACGTTACCGGCACGCTTGCCTTTGGCGACGATACCCTGCGCCTGGGTACCGTGTACGGAGAAGGGATTGCCAGCTACATGAATGACGGCGGTATGGATATGGCACCCGAGGGCCCGAATGCCGACTCGCTAAGCTCGGTACCACTACTGGGTATGATCGCCTACTACGATCATCAGTGGAGCGAGCGTTACAGCACATCGTTTGGCTACAGCTTTACTGAAGTGGATAACCAAGCGTATCAATTACCAGACGCCTTTAAAAAAGGTGAGTATCTCTCGGCCAACCTGTTGTATACGCCCCGCAAAAATTTGCTAATGGGGGTGGAGTACCTATGGGGGCAGCGCACTGACTTTGGCGGTGCATCGGGCACTGATAATAGGGTGCAGTTATCGCTTAAGTACACTTTCTCGACACAGGATTTTTAACCCGCTCGTGAATCCGATCGGGCCTTTATTGAATGGGCGAGCGCCCAGAATGGCAGGGAGTTAACGATGAATCAGTGGATCGCAGATAAAACCCGTAACAAAACTGGCCGTAGCGCGATGGAGGCTGTGTGTGGTTGGGTGATGGGGGTGGCCTTAACCGTGGCGTCAATCGCACCAGTGCAGGCAGCCGATGTCGATTTGAGCAAAAAAGCTATTGAGAGTGCATTAAAGGCGGCTTACGAAAAATATAAAAATCTCGACGAAGGTGCTAACGCCGATTATATTCCGGCGCTGGCAAAGGTGGACCCGGACATTTACGGCATCGCCTTAGTGACCACCGACGGCGAGCTTTATACCGTGGGCGATATCAGCTCAGAGGTCTCTATTCAGTCAATCTCCAAGGTTTATACAATGGCCTTGGTGATGGACGAGCAGGGGCCAAAAACCTTTTTAGATAACATGGGGGTTGATGCCACCGGCCAGGTGTTTAACTCGATTGTGGCTATCGAGCAGTATCAGGGCGCTGAAATGAACCCGTTAGTCAACGCCGGCGCCATAGCCACCACCGGTTTAGTTGAAGGCCGCGATTATGATGTCATTTGGGGCAAAATTTTGGCTAAGTACGAGCAGTTTGCCGGCCGCGAGTTAACGGTGCTAAATGATATCTATGAGTCTGAGGCCGCCACCAATCAGCGCAACCAGGCCATTGCCTCGCTGATGCATGCCTACGGTCATATCGACGATAATTTCTTACGGGCGACGGATATCTACACCCGGCAGTGCTCGGTGGGCGTTAACGCCAAAGACCTAGGCATGATGGCCGCTACCCTTGCCAATGGCGGCAAGAATCCGGTAACCGGTGTACAAGTCACTCACACTGAAAACGTACCCGAAGTTCTCGCGGTAATGGCCACCGCTGGCTTGTACGACGACGCCGGTAAATGGCTTTATAAAACCGGCCTACCAGCTAAGAGCGGCGTTGGCGGCGGTATTGTGGCGGTATCGCCAGGTAAGTTCGGTATTGCCGTTATCTCACCGCCATTGGATGCCGCGGGCAACAGTGTGCGCGCGCAAAAGGCCATCGCCGACATCTCTAATGCGCTGGGCGGCAACCCCTATGAGATAGCGCCTCAGTAAGTGGCCGTATAGACTCGCTCGGCATTGGTGTAAAATTGCGCCTTTGGCAGTTACTCAGGCGCGCAAATGATAGATCAATGGATGTTTTACCTGCTAGCAGTACCGGTGGTACTGCTGGTGGGGTTATCGAAGGGTGGTTTTGGTGGCGGCGCAGGGTTGCTTGCCGTGCCAGTACTTTCCCTCGCGGTTGACCCGCGCCTCGCGGCGGCGGTGTTACTACCTATTCTGTGCAGCATGGATGTGGTTAGCCTCTGGAGCTTTCGCGGCCAGTGGGATAAACGCAACCTGAAAATTATGTTTCCGGCTGCCATGATCGGCCTCGCCTTAGGTGCCGCCATGTTTACCTATATGGATGCCACTAAGATTCGCTTTATGGTGGGGCTAATGGCGTTGTATTTTGTCGGACACTATTTGTGGGGACGCCATATTCTGCAGCGGGTGGCTGTGCAGCAAGCGAGTGTGGTGCGCGGTAGTTTTTGGAGCACCATTGCCGGCTTTGTCAGTTATATTGCTCACGCGGGCGGCCCGCCTATTTCAATTTACCTACTGCCCCAGCATTTGCCTCGCACCCTGTTTGTTGGCACGACGGTGCTATTTTTTAGTGTGGTTAATTTTATTAAGTTGGTGCCCTATGTGGCGATGGGGCAGTTAAATCTCAGTGCCTTTACCACGTCGCTGGTATTACTGCCACTGGCGCCTTTGGGTGTGTGGCTAGGCGTTTTTTTGCACCATCGGGTGAGCGACAAATGGTTTTACGGTGTTTGCTACCTGTTGCTGGGAGTGGCCGGCGTTAAGTTGGTTACTGAGTCGGTCATTGCTTGGGGGGGAGCGTAATTATGGTCTGGGTGTTATTGGTAACGGCTATCGTCTGTGAGGTTATCGCCACCTCGGCATTGAAATCGGCCGAGGGTTTTTCCCGTCTCTGGCCCTCAGTCATCGTTGTGCTGGGTTATGGTGTGGCGTTTTACTGTTTGTCGGAGGTGGTAAAAACTTTGCCGCTGGGGGTGACTTACGCCATTTGGTCAGGTGTAGGAGTGGCTCTGATTGCGGTGGTCGGCTGGTTGGTGTTTGATCAAAAGCTCGATGCCGCCGCCCTGTTAGGGCTGGGGTTAATCGTGACTGGGGTCGTTATTATCAATGTGTTTTCCAAGACCGTGAGCCATTAAGCAGGTAATCTGTGATGGCGTTTTGCCTGCGACAGGCAGGTGCGACAATTTGTCACTGGGCGCTAATAGATCGATAGCTTAAAGTTTCTCGCCACATTGGGGGAGAAACATGAAAACAACTAACAAAATAATATCACTGAGTTTCGCGGCCTTGGCTGCAACGCCGGCAATGGCGCAAAGCGGCCAGGCAAACAAGCCAGCCGTTGAAGAAATTACCGTGTGGGGCACACAAAACGAGGCAACCAGCGCTGAGCGCGTGGGCCCTACCAGCGTACTGCACCCACAAGATCTAACCAGTATTAATGTCGCTACCACCGAGGATGTGGTCAAGTACGAGCCAAGCCTGGTGATTCGCCGCCGGTTTATCGGCGACTCAAACGGCACTTTGGGTATTCGCAGTGCCAATATGTTTCAAACCTCGCGTTCGATGGTGTTTGCCGATGGCGTACCGCTGCATTATTTGTTGCAGTCACGCTGGAGTGGCGCGCCGCGTTGGACCATGGTTTCGGCGAGCGAGATTGCCCGGGTCGACGTGATTTATGGGCCTTTTTCGGCCGAGTACAGCGGTAACGCTATGGGCGGTGTGGTGCAAATTGAAACCGCCATTCCGCAAGAGCGACAGGTTCATATCGATGGCTCGTTTTTTACCCAGAGCTTTAACGATTACGGTTTTGATGACGATGTTAGCGGCTACAAAGGCTTTGCATCCTACGGTGATAAGTTTGGCGATTTGAGTGTTTACCTATCCTATAACCATTTGGACAACGACTCGCAACCCCAGTCGTTTTACTATGCGGGCAACGCCCCGGCGGACAGCTCTGCCACAACTGTAACCGGTGGCATTATGGGGCCAGACTCGCAAGAGGTGGAGCGCTTATACTTTGGCGATACCGGCGTTATTAACACCACGACCGATAATTTCAAATTTAAAACCGGTTATGAATTCGGACGTTTCTCAACGCTACTTAACGTGGCTTACGAAGATCGGCACTCAGACACTTTTGATGCTAATAGCTATTTAACCACCGCTACCGGTGAGCCGTTTTGGGGTGGCACCATTGAGCAGGATGGCAACTATTACAGTGTACCCGGTAGTCGCCTAAACGTTGCCAATGCCGACCGGCGGAGTTTATCGGTCGGGTTGCGTCTGCGGGGTGAATTATCGGATCGCACCACGATCGAGGCAAACGCAAGTCAGTTCGATATCCTAGAGGATATAAGCCGCAGCTCTGCTACCAACCCCATGCATCCGGATTATGATTTGTCGGGTCAGGTGTCTGATTACGAGGATACCGGTTGGCAAACCGCCGATGTTAAATTAACGGTTCGCGACTGGGCGACTCCCGGGCTCGATTTTATTACCGGGGCCCGATACGAAGCTTACGAGCTTAACTACAACGTCTACGCCTCGGATAATTATCTGGCGTCGAGTAAAGATCAATACACCAGCCGTAGTGGTGGTACGACCGAGATTGCCGCTGTCTTTGCTCAGTTTAACTGGCAGCTGTCCGATCAGTGGGATGTGAGCTTTGGCGGGCGCTATGAAGATTGGCGCAGTGATGATGGCTATTACTCGGACGATGATGCGGCGACCCCTGAGTTTGATCTGGAGCAGGTGCCGGGCAATGATATAGCGCGTTTCTCGCCAAAGTTCTCGCTGGGCTATGCGCCGGCTCCTCAGTGGCAGCTACGTTACTCGATTGCGCAAGCGTACCGTTTTCCCATAGTCGAAGAGCTGTTTAGCCAATACCAAGCTTACAACACGGTGAGTGAAGCCAATCCCGAGTTAAAGCCGGAGGATGGTTTTCACCAAAACTTAATGCTTCAGCGCGACCTGGAAAATGGCTATTTGCGATTGAATGTTTATCAAGACGATGTGGATGACACGATTGAGTCACAATCGACCACTTTGCCTGGCGGCACATCCATTCGTACTTTTATTCCTATCGATAATGTCCGTACCCGTGGCGTAGAGTTTATCGCCAACGCTTATGGTTTGTGGTTGGATGCGTTAGATGTGCGGTTTAATGTTGCTTATACGGATGCCGAGATTCGCAAAAATGACGCCGACCCCGCACTTGAAGGAAACGAATTTCCGCGAACGCCCAAGTGGCGCAGCAACTTGCTGGCAACTTATCATTTAAGTGATCGCTGGGATATTGGCGCCAGTGTGCAGTACGCCAGCAACAGCTACGGCCGGCTGGATAATACTGACACAGCCGAGAATGTTTACGGCGCACAAGACAGCTACACCCGCCTGGGGTTAAAAAGCAGCTACCAGTTTTCAAAACACTTTAAGGCGGGCGTGGGGGTGGATAACCTAACTGACGAAGTTGCCTACGTGGCTCACCCATGGCCCGGGCGCACGCTTTATCTTAACTTTTCCTACGACCTGTAAGCGGATAAAGCGATGAATCAAGCCGTTAATCAAGCTGTACCCGCCGCCCACGCCGAACCACTTAAGTCCCGCCGCCAGCGGCTTTACCGAACGCTCTGGCGCTGGCATTTTTACGCGGGTGTGTGCTGCATTCCGTTTGTGATTATTTTGGCGCTGTCCGGGGCTATTTACCTGTTTAAGCCACAATTTGAAGGCTGGGTGGACCGGCCCTATAACCAACTGGCCGTTACGGGGCAGGCAGTACCGGTAAACCAGCAGATCGCCACCGCGCGAGCCGCGGTGCCGGGCTCGCAGTTTATGACCTATCAGTTGCCGGCCAGTGAGGCGAGCGCGGCCATTATCAGCGTAAGTGATGCGGGCGTGCGTACCTTGGTGTATGTGGACCCGTATCAAAATACCGTATTGAAACAAATCGCCTATAACGATCAATTTATGCAGCAGGTCAAAGCGTTTCATGGCGCGCTATTGGCCGGTACGGTGGGCTCGGTAATTGTCGAGCTCGCCGCCTGTTGGGCAGTCATCCTGGTGGTTACCGGCTTATACCTCTGGTGGCCACGCACGTCGAAAGGATTCGCTGGCGTGTTATATCCTCGATTGCGCCAGGGAAGGCGCATTTTTTGGCGAGACATTCACGGAGTTACCGGCTTTTGGCTGGCAAGCTTCACCTTGTTTTTATTGATCTCGGGGCTGCCCTGGACGACGGTGTGGGGCGCGGCGTTTAAAGAAGTACGCCAGTGGAATGCGGCTCCGGTAGAGCAAAGCTGGAGCAGCGGAGCGGTTAAGGCGGCACCGGCGTGGCGGCCACTCACGGTTGATCAGGTGAATCTATCGGGGCATGTGGTTAGTGCCGCGCGCGAATTAAATCTGGCGCCGCCGGTAGAACTATCGGTGGCGGCCAGTGAGCCCTTACTAATCAAAGTCAGCTCGCTGACGCAAAATCGTCCCAGTCGCGCCACCGTGTGGCTCGACGGTCAGACGGGTAACGTGCAGCGGACGTCAAACTTTGAACAAAAAGGCACGTTAGACCGAGTGATTGGGTTTGGCATTGCTGCTCACGAGGGGCAGCTGTTTGGCTGGTTTAACCAAGTACTGGGCGTTATTACCGCCTTGGGGTTGGTGTTGCTGTGCGTCAGCGGCACCGTGCTCTGGTGGCGTCGCAAGCCCGCTAAAAAGCTAGGGGCACCGGCTTCGGTGCCGGCTGGTCGTGCTGGAGTGGTCGTCTCGCTAATCATACTTGCACTGGGTATTGCACTACCGCTGGTGGGCATGTCGTTACTTGCCGTGTTAGTGCTGGAGTGGCTGATTTTGCGCCGGTTTCGCGCCATCCGGGATTGGCTGGGCCTTGCTAAGCCGGCCTAATTTAGCGGTAAGGCGCTATCGAGGTTATTTACCTGAGTGGCGACCTAGCTTATAGTTACATTAACTATAATAAAAGTTAGGAGTCACCATGTACACACGTGTAATCCGTAGCCCCTTAGCCGCCTTGCTATTGATATTGTCTGTTGTCTTGCTTAGCACCGCCTGCGGGAGCGGTGGCGGTGGTGCCAGCAGCGCGCCACCGGTTACCCCCTCGCCGCAACCTGAGCCCGAGCCAGAACCCGATCCTGAACCCGAACCACAGCCCGAACCTGTGACGGATATTCCCGCCGGCGGTGTCTCGGTGATTACCTCGGCCCCGGCAACTGGTTACGCATTTTGGCAGGGCGATAACAACGGCCCTGTAGGCTCGGTGGAAACTGTCAGTGCCAATCACGAGCAGTTTTCCCAGGCGGTGCGCGTCTCGGTTACTAACCCGTCGGGTGAGTTTTACAATGGCCAGTTGCAGTACCCAACCACCGCCGCGTTAAATGAAGACGACGTGCTGCTACTGCATTTGTATTTCCGCTCGGTGGAGAACACTTACGAAACCGGTGCCGGCTTTGCCACTGTATTTATGGAGACGCCCGATTACACCAAGTATGTACAGCACGAATTAAACAGTACTGGCGAGTGGCAGGAGTACTTTATTCCGTTGCAAATGCCGCGCACCGAGGCGGCGGGTGAAACGATTGTCAAAATCGGTTTTGGTGACGGCGACCGCGCCCAGGTATTTGAGGTGGGCGGTGTGCAGTTGCTTAACTTTAGCAATACGCTAAGCGTGGACGACTTGCCCATTACCAAACTGAGCTATGTAGGCCGCGAGCAAGATGCCAGCTGGCGAGCAGAGGCAAATACGCGTATCGAACAGTACCGTAAAGGTGACTTTACCGTTACGGTGCTTGATGCCGATGGCGCGGCCGTTAGTGGCGCGGACGTTAAGGTAGAGTTTGAGCAACACGCCTACCACTTTGGCTCGGTAACGGTTGGCCACCTATTAATGGGTGAGGGCAGCGATAGCGACACCTACCGTGAAAAAGTGCTTGAGCTGTTTAACCAAAGCGGCCCGGAAAACGATTTAAAATGGGCGCCGTGGGCGGGCGAGTGGGGCACAAGCTTTAACCCAACCACGACCATCGCGGCACTACAGTGGCTTAAAGATCACGACTTTTACACCCGCGGTCATGTGTTGGTGTGGCCTTCAAAAAGAAACCTGCCCGAGTTAATGCAGCGTTACTTGCCCGAAGGTAACCCCGCCGCTGCAGACCCCGAGGCTAAACAGAAGGTACTTGATCATATCGATGACATTACCAGCGCCACGGCTGCGGTATTGGATGAGTGGGATGTGCTCAACGAGCCTTACGATAATCACTACTTAATGGACGCCTTTGGTGATGAGGTAATGGTGGACTGGTTTGAGCAGGCGCGCGCAAACCTGCCAGCCCATAAACTTTATATTAATGATTATTCGATTTTGTCTGGCGGTGGGCGTAACTTTTCCCATCAAGATCACTACCAACAGACGATACAGTACTTAAAGGATAATGATGCGCCGATCGATGGTATTGGTTTACAGAGCCACTTTGGCAACTCGCCAACCTCAATTAGCCGTATTTACGATATTATCGAGCGCTTTCATCAGGCGTTTCCCGATTTAAAAATCCGCTCGACAGAGTTTGATGTCAACACCGCAGACGAAGACTTGCAGGCGGATTTTACCCGGGATTTTCTCACGATTTTCTTTAGCCACCCGGCTACCGTTGGAGTGCAAAACTGGGGATTTTGGGCCGGCGCACACTGGAACCCCAATGCGGCTATGTACACCCAAAACTGGCAAGAAAAGCCCAATGCCCAAGCCTGGAAAAAAGCTATTTATGATACTTGGTGGAATGATTTTAGCGGTACTACCAACGAAGTTGGTGAGTATGTGAATCGGGGATTTTACGGAAAATACACAGTGACAGTGAGCCGCGATGGGCAAGAGCAGTCGCAAAGTGTAATGTTACTGCCTGATGGCGACAGCGCATTTACTCTCAAGCTTGCGCCTTAATTAAGCGGGTAAAAAAACGGCGGTCGAAACCGCCGTTTTTTTGATGGGTTTTAGTTTTGCAAACCGCTATCAATGGCTTTAATCAGCTCGCCATTGGCGGTATCGCCGTTTAGCTCCCAGAAGAATGCGCCGCCTAACCCTTGTTGTTTAAGGTATTGCATCTTACTGTTAATGGTTGCCGGGGTGTCGTAGCTCCACCAGTTATTGCCACACTTGGCGTAGGCTGTGCCGGCAATTGCCCCGGTAGCCGGGCAGGTGTTTTTAAGCACCTTGTAGTCTTCAATGCCCGCTTCATAGGTGCCGCTCGCCGCACCGGTGGCCGTGCCGCCCGGTGTCGCCTGAGTTACGCCCGTCCAGCCGCGACCATAAAAACCAATACCCAGCATGATCTTCTCGGCGGGAACCCCTTTGCTTTTAAGTACTTCAATACCGTGATTGGTGGTAAACCCCTGCTGCGGAATGCCATCGTAGGTATAAAGCGGTGAGTGCGGTGCAGTGGGGCCCTGTTTGGCCCACGCACCGAAGAAGTCGTAGGTCATGAGCATATAAAAATCCAGATACTGAGCCGCACCACCATAATCGGCCGCGTTGATTTTGGCCTCGCCCGCGCCAATGGCCGAGGTGACCAAAGCGTCTTGGCCAAACTCCTGACGCAGCGCCTGCATTAAATCGCGGTAACCGCTAAAACCGCTGTTGTCGCAGCTCAAGCCGCACTCGTTGGGGTACTCCCAATCGATGTCGATACCGTCAAACACATCGGCCCAGCGCGGGTCTTCGACCAGATCGTGACAGGACTGAGCAAACTGCTGAGGGTTAGCCGCTGCCTGGCCAAAACCACCGGACCAGGTCCAGCCACCAAACGACCACACCACTTTAATCTGTGGGTACATGGCTTTTAGCCGGCGCAGCTGACCGAAGTTACCATCCACTTCGCTGGTGCCCCAAACATCGGCAACACCGTCAACACTGTCGGCCGCACTGTAGGTTTTTTGGTAATCGGCGTAGGCGTCGCCTACCACACACTTGCCGTTTTTCACATTACCAAAGGCGTAGACAATGTGGGTCAGCTTTTCGGCCGAGCCGCTGGTGTGGATATTTTTAACGTGGTAGTTGCGATCGTACACACCCCAGTTGGTGAAGTAACCGATGACTTTATCGCCGTAAGTGGTATCCACTGTGCCCACAGTAACCGTGGTGGTGACGCTATCGGTGGCGCCTTCGTCGTCGGTAACGGTTAAGGTGACGGTGTATTGGCCGTCGCTACTGTAACTATGGCTGGGGTTAGCCTGAGAGCTGCTGTTGCCATCGCCAAAGCTCCAGTCGTAGCTGACAACGTTGCCATCCGGGTCCGAGCTTCCGGCGCTGGAAAGGCTAATGCTGCTGTTGGCCTCCGTGGTAAAGGGGCCATTAACCTGTGCTACCGGGGGTTGGTTTTGATCGGCCATAACCACGGTGACATTGGCGGTCGTGGAGTGGTTTGCACCGAGATTGTCAGTAACCGTGAGAGTCGCCTGGTAGGTACCGGCATTGGCGTAGCTGTGCGACGGGTTTGCTTCGGTGCTGGTGTTGTTGTCACCAAACTCCCACAGGTAGGCGTTAACCGTACCGTCTGGGTCACTGCTGCCTGCGCTGCTAAAGGTGATGGCACTTCCGGCACTGCCGGAGTATGGCCCGTTGGCATTAGCCGTTGGAGCCAGATTGCCCGACTCGCTGCAGCTATCGGTTTGGCTCCAGGCCTCTTGCCAGTGGGCGCCATTGCCCGGCTCGTAGGCCCAGCTGGCCGATGATGAACACCAACCGGCGATATCACAGCGATACACTTGCCCGGCGTTCTGTACCAAATCGCCCGCCGCGTATTGTGTACCGGCGTTATAGAGGGCGGCGTTACAGTCGCTGGGCTCACCCGAGTCGGCACTGATAGCGGCGCTGGTGCTGGCCGTAGCGCTGGCGCCGTCGTTGTCGGTTACGGTGAGGGTAACGCTGTAGCTACCCTCGTTGGTGTAGCTGTGACTGGGCGATGCCTGGGTGCTGCTGGCGCCATCGCCAAAGTCCCACGCATAGCGGGCAATGTTGCCATCCGGGTCGTTAGAGCCCGCGCTGTCAAACGCAATGGCACTACCGGGCAGTCCACTGTAAGGGCCATTAATATTGGCCGTCGGGGCCTGATTATTGTTTGGGCCAGAGCCGTCACAAGCGCCGAGCGCAGACCATTGCTGGTATTGGCCGGAGTTGGTGCTGGGGTCGTTGCCCTGAGTCCACCAGTTTGCCTGATAGGCCTGCCCGCTGTGCTGCACCTGCGTGCCGCCGGTATAAACCGCCTGGGCGTTCCAGTTATCGAGATTGGTGCAGTCGGTTGCCTGTACGCTGTGTGCGGCAAGCGCCGCTACCGAGCACAAGCTAAACGTGTGTATAAGTTTCATGGAGTATCCCTGCTATCGTGTTTATGTTTTTTGGGGCGGCTGCTTTAAATCGCTCCCAACACCAACAGGGCTCGACACACAACCGCTGGCCATGCATTACTCATCCTGCAGCAACACATGGCACTCTTCGGCGTTGCCCCCGTTACGGGGTTGTGCGTCCTTGGTCAGACAACGTTGTCTTATTCTGCCGTGTCACCCTATGCCCGGGTCAACGATGGATAGGCTAAATTGTGACCTTGTTAAAAATTGTAAAAGAAATAAGCACTTTAGATCAAAAAAGCATCAGCACTGGCATGAAAATTACCTTTTAATTACTGAAATTCTCGGTTTTTTAATTTTCTATTCCATATAATTATTGTTTGGCCGGTAGGAGTCACAGGCGTCGACAGCTCTATGCGGTTGCGTCGCGAGTAGACTCATCGTGTAGTCAGCCACACGACCGATGTATACGAATGCAGTACTCAGGAGATGGCGATGAGGTTCCGCGTTGGAGGTTATGAGTTATGGGTATTGGCATTGTTTACACTCTCTATTCTTGGCTGTGGCGGTGGGGGAGGCAGTAGTAGCGCTGAAAAGCCGGAGCCGCCTCCTGTTACGACTCCCTCTCCCGAGCCTGAGCCAGTTCCCGAGCCTGAGCCAGTTCCCGAGCCTGAGCCATTTCCCGGGCCTGAGCCAGTTCCCGAGCCTGAGCCAGTTCCCGAGCCTGAGCCAGTTCCCGGGCCTGAGCCAGTTCCCGAGCCTGAGCCAGTTCCCGAGCCTGAGCCAGCTCCCGAGCCTGAACCAGTTCCCGAGCCTGAGCCAGCTCCCGAGCCTGAACCCTCACCGGAACCAGGCTGTACCTCGGTAGATTGTGTTGACGAGCCGAAGGTAGGCCAGAGCGCTTTGTTTGGAGTGAACTGGGTACCTGGGGATGCAATTACAAACCCTCATGATGCGAGTAAGACTTTTGCCCTGCAAGATTATTCATATGCAGGTTTTGCCTATGGCGAGAGTGCGCTTCCTAAAGCTACCGCCGAGTACGTGATTAGCGTCATTAATGACGGCAGTGCCGACGTATCAGGTGATATCCAAAAGGTGCTCGACCAAGCGGTAAGTGTTGGTGGCGGCGTACTTTATTTACCCGAGGGGTTGTATCGCCTGGATAAGCCCTTGGCGATCACAGGCTCGGATATTGTGTTGCGTGGAGCGGGGCCTGGAAAAACCCGCTTGTGGTTTAAAGATGGTGGAGGCACAAGCAATGCCCACCGAGAGAACTTAACCATGACCGGCGGTCAGCCCTTGCAGTATCAGCGTGAAACCAGCTGGCGTATGACAACAGCCGCCGCCATAAACGATACCTCGGTGATGTTAAGTTCGGCGCAAGGGTTATCCGTTGGTGATGACATAGTGATTGCGTGGGAAATCACCGCAGACTTTAAAGCCGAGCACAATAGTGCGGCCTATTGGAGTCACGTGGAGAACGGCGAATTAAAACCATTTTTTCGCCGTACAATCACCTCGATTAGTGATAACCGTATCATGTTTAAAACCCCGGTTCGTTACCCTGTTAAATTACGAGATAACCCCGAGGTACAAAAAGCATTGCACTATGGTGAGCGCAATGGCCTGGAGGCATTATCAATAACCAATGCGGTCGGGGTTGAAAACGCTTGGCGCGGCTTTGACAAATCGACATTAATTGCGCTGCGATTTTGTAAGAACTGCTGGGTGAAGCAGGTAGCAAGTTATGACCAAACGGGAAGTGGTTATGAATTGCGCTCGCACGGTATTGCGGTTGATCAGAGCGTTAATGTCACCATCAGTGATGCCCGCATGGCGAATGCCGAGCACCTGGGCGGCAACGGCAATGGTTATTTATACCAAATATCGGCGAGTAATGAAGTCTTAATTAAAAACTCGGAGGCTATTAACGGACGCCATAACTTTAGCTTTAGTTGGGATTTTGGCGCGTCGGGTAACGTTTTTTTACGGGTTAAAAGCGAGGGGGGGCGCGTCTGTTCGTCCTACGCTAATCAGCTGCGCAATGATTGTACGGAGGGCGGGGCGGACTTCCATCACGCGTTATCAATGGCCAACTTATACGATAGCGCCGTGATTAATGACAGCCTCAGAGTGGGCAACCGACTTACGGCATCGTCCGGTGCCGGCCAGACAGGCACTATGAATGTGTTCTGGAATACCCGTGGGCGTGGCAACCTTTACGCTTATAATCACGGCGCGGGTTACGTTATAGGTACTTCTGACAGTATTAGTGTCAGCACTGATTTGACGCTAAATGATTACCCCGAGCGTCTGTTGGCAATTGGTACAGAAGAGGAAGATTACACCGAGCTGCTCGGCCAGGCAGAGATCTTATCTCCCCAGTCGCTGTACGAAGCTCAGTTGGCACGCCGGCGTTAGGGCGTCATGAAAATGTCATAGCAAAAACAGTACAGGCAATGGCCGTTTAGCCAATTGCGGTCTATTCTCTAAAACGGTGGCATTGTTGCCGATAGGTTAACGATGCCGTTGACGGCTTTAATGAAGCTAACCAAAGGAATTAGATAGAGGGAAAGCATATGGCGTACGTCACAATTGAAGGTGAAACTTACGAGAAAGAGTTACTGGAGCTGGCCAAGCAACACACTACCGGCCGCAACGAGGGTAACTTGTCAAAAGACGAGGTGCTGGATTTAATGAAATCCGCCAAAGATGGCCCCGGCGTTACCGACACAGAGTTAAAAACCCTGCAGTACATTCGCACGCATTTTCCGTTTACCGATGCCGCCGCGACTCTGTTTGATAAAGAAATCGCCAGCTTGTAATTACCTGAGGTAGCAAAACGATGAGCTTATTAAATATGGCCGCTGACATATTCTTAAATCAGCTGGGCGGTAAAGGTGCAGGGCTAGACTTACAGAAAGTTATGGGCGGCTTAAAATCGTTGCTACCCACCGAGGGGGGCGATCTGGATATACCGGCCCTGTTAAGCATGGTGGCCCAGCAAGGTGGCGGTTTGGCCGCTGCTGCGCAGTCTTGGTTGGGCGATGGTGCCAACCAATCGTTAGGCTCGCAAGATGTGAAGCGTTTGCTGGGTGAAGACAAAGTAGCGCAATTTGGCAGCCAGCTTGGTATGGAAACCGACACTGCCGCCGAAGGTTTAGCGGGCATGTTGCCTAAACTACTGGATAAAAGTAGCGAGGGTGGCGACTTGCTTAGCAGCGTAGTCTCGTCCGGCGCGGGCTCTTTATTAAAAGGCTTATTTTAGTTAGGTGTGCCACTGCCGGGCGGGTGTTACCACGGCCCGGCAGTGACGGTTCGAGTTTTAGTCACCGCGCACGTACTTTTGCCCCCAACGCGTTAATACCACCGTGGCGATACCCGCCAGCAGCCAGATAGGCGAGAGCAGCACTGCCAACGCAATGCCATCGACCAAACCCATCAGAGCAATCATCCAGGGTATGACCGCAAACCCATAGCCATTGGCGAGTTTATTTTCGAGCCGCGCCACGACGGTAACCAGTAACGTATAACCACACTGAATCAACCCCAATATAACCACTGCTTGAGTGGCGCTGCCCGATAGTGCGAAGGCCGCGACCATATAAACCCCTAAGCGAGTGCAGGCCATTAAGGCCACGGTGGCCCAGTGCCGCTTGTGCCACACATCGTAGGCAATAATAAGGGCCAGTAAGCCGGCCGCAGCCAGAATACCGCGACTGCTGGGTGCAAACCATAACAGTGCCAGCCCCGCGCTAAACAGCGCCAGTGACAAGGTCAGTACAGTGCGAGCTTTGATGTCGCCGTTAGGGATAGGGCGGAAGGTTTGATGTGCGGCATCCCAGTGGCGGTCGCAGTAATCGTTAAAGCTCATGCCGCCGGCGTAAAAGCACGACAGCGCCAGTAAAATTAAACCGCTGGCCAGCACCGGAAACCCAGTGCCTAGTGCGGTGCTGGTGAGCGCGATACTGGCTACGGCGTTCATCCATACCGTGGGCAGGTTGCTTACGCGGCCAAGTTTAAGGGCAGTGTTAAGCGTCAGCGGCATGCTCGGACTCCGGTGTTGTTTGCGGCTCATCGCTAAAGATATGCTGCAAGATTAAATCGCAAACATCGGTGGCGTGAATTTGATGCTCGGGGATCAAGTTTGCTTGCGTGCTCATCAGTACCGGCGTCGAGTAATCCGTGCCATCGTAAATGCCGTGCGAGCCTTTTACTTGCATTGGGTCGGTAGAGATAACATCCAGCACGTAGCGCATACCCATCTTTTTTTGCGCTAAGCGGCGCGCGACTTTTAGCTTGGGAAATTTTAGCTTTGGATCGAGAAACAACTCACACGGATCAAACCCCGGCTTGCGATGGATCTCTACCTGATGAGCAAAATCGGGCGCGCGGGTGTCATCTTGCCAGTAGTAGTACGTAAACCAGCTGTCCGGCTCAGCTAGCAGTACTAATTCGCCGGCGCGCTCGTGGTCAAGGCCGTACTCGGCGCGTTCGGCGCCCTCTAGCACTTTGGCTACGCCTTCGGTGTTGCCAAACAGCGTTTTAAGCTCGGCAATATCCTCGTGCGCCTGTACATAAATATGGGCGATCTGGTGGTCGCTCATGGCGAAGGCGCGGCTGGTGTGAAAGTCTAGATACTCTCGTCCGAGGTCCACCTTTAGCGATAGTTTACCGGCATCGCGCAAAATTCGGTTGGGGTGCACCGGCCGCGAGACCGGCACAATACCGTATTCGGATAACAGCATCACCCGGCAGCCGCGCTCGCTAAAATAGGTGAGTAACTCGCCCACCAAATCATCAATTTCAGTTAAATCTTGCGCAATATCGCCTTCGGGCCCGACTTTTTGCAAGATGTAATCGAGGTGCGGTAGGTACACCAGTTGCAGGGTCGGTTGATGCTCTGCCTCGATATGCATGGCGGCGTCGGCGATCCAGCGCGATGACTTAATGCTGGTGGCCGGCCCCCAAAAGTTAAACAGCGGAAACTTGCCCAGTTTTTTACTCAGTGTCTCGCGCAGCTCAAGCGGGTAGGTGTAACAGTCGGGTAGCTTGCGGCCATCGGCGCAATACAAAGGCCGGGGCGTTAGGGTGTAGTCGGCATCGGTGGCCATGGCGTACCACCAAAAGGTGTTGCTGCAGGTAAAGCTGTTATCGCGCGCCCGCGCCATATCCCAGATTTTGGGGGCCTGAATCAGCTTGTTGCTCTGGCGCCACAGCCACACCTCATTTTGCTCGCGAAAGTACCAGCCGTTGGCGACAATTCCGTGCTCGCTGGGTTGCTTGCCGGTTAAGTAGGTCGCCTGGGCCGAGCAAGTGACCGCCGGAGTGACGGGTTTAACCGTGGTGCTGCGGGCGGCGAGCTGATTGATGTTGGGGGTGTGCTCCCCAAGCAGTGCCCGGGTAAGTCCGACCACATTAAGAACGACGGTTCTGTGCATATTAGGCCTCGTTTATTCGGTGGTGTTGCGCGCCGCTAGTCTAGTAGCGTTTTAACCCACAAGAGTTCTCGGGCAATGCTCTCGCTCACGGTATCGGTGCGTAACTTTTCGGGGATGGCCGCAAAACTGTAGGTTTCTACCTCGAGCGGTAGCTGGCTATCCAGTTGAGGTAAAAGCTCGCGCAAAAAATCCTGCGTGGTGCCGCACTCGCCCAGGTGCTTAAGAAAAATCGGGATATGAAAGTGCACCCGGCACTCGTCAAAGTGCTGCCCTTGTTGCAAAGCCTGTTTAAAGTCAGTGAGGTCGGTAAAGCGGTGCAATTGATTGGTGTGCTCACTACGGGCCACCGCTTGGTGCAAATAAACGGGCTCGTCAAATTCCAGCAGTTTTTTTATCTCATCGCCGGTGGCTTTAAGGGCGCTCGAGACTTGCACTTTGCCAATGGTAATGCCCGCCTCATTAATTCGTTGTAGGCAATCGCTGGCACTTTCAAACTCTACGGCCTGGTGGCAGCAGTCAAAGCACAGGCCTATGTGGCGGCGTAAATGCTCGGGTAAATTTAGCCTCTTAAAAAACTGGATGGCTTCATCGGTAGTTTCTAGTACGCACATTGGCTCCGGCTCGAGCGCAAGCACCAGCAACACACCGGTTTGTTGATAGAGCTGATAATAGTGCTCGGCCACATCGCGCAGGTGGCCGCAGGCGAGCTCCCACTCATCTTCGGCGTTGGGATCAAACGCTGGTTTAAAGGCAATGGGAACCGTCGAGATCGACAAGCGCTTGGCGTCCGGCTCAAGCTTTACCGCTAAATCACCTAAGCGTTTACTGTAACTCGCCCGTTCAGCGCTGCGCCAATCGGGTAAATACACATTCTCTTTTACCCGGCGATTGTGAAAGGTGCCGTAGGGAAAGCCGTTAATGGTAAGCAGGTAGCAATTGTGCCGCTTACACCAGGCGCGAAACTCGGCGATGGCGTTGTCGTCCGCCTCCAACACCGCCTGCTGGGCAATGCGCAGCCCTAGAGGGAAAGCGCCGGTGGGGTTGACGCGGGCTTTAACTTCCAGGGCGTGGCTGTCCAGGTTGTGCATGACATCCGCCCAATGCTCGCCCGGGTGAATGTTGCTGCAGTAGGTCAGCTCGGCCATGTTTCCTCCAGTAAGTACTGGCGGCAGCGTTCCATTAAACGGTGGTCAATTTCGTCAACCTCCTGGGCGGCGCCTTCGCGAGTGAGCAGGGTGATGCACAGTCTGCCGCCTAAGTGCTCGCGAAAATCTTCCAGCGCTTTGTGGATGTCGAGTGATTCGAGCGCGGTGTGGGTGAGGCTAAAACCGACTCCCTCGAGTGTGGCGCGAATACGGCCGAGCGACTCGAGCGTAATCATGCCTTTAAGGTAGGAGTAGATCGAGTCGAGCGCGATGCCAATGGCGACGGCCTCACCATGGCGCAGCTCACTGGCCGAGATTTCCTCTAACCGGTGCGCGCACCAGTGACCAAAATCCAGTGGCCGGGCGCTGCCTTGTTCAAACGGATCGCCGCTGGTGCGAATGTGGTTTAAGTGCAGCTCGGCGCAGCGGATAATCATGTATTCGGTGGGCTCGGCGCTAAACGCAGCCAGCCCCTGGCGGTTATCGTGCAGCCAGTTAAAAAAGTCACCGTCACGTATTAGCGCTACTTTGATGGCTTCGGCAATGCCCGATACACGATCGCGCGAGGGCAGGCTGGCTAAAAAATCAAAATCGTTAATTACCGCAAACGGGGCGGTAAACGTGCCCAAATAATTTTTGCGGCCGCGATAGTTGATCGCGTTTTTTACCCCGATGCCCGCGTCGTTTTGTGCGAGCACCGTGGTGGGCATACGAATTAACCGGATGCCGCGGTGAGCGGTTGCCGCCGCGTAACCAATGGCATCGATCACCGCACCGCCGCCAATGACTAAGGCAAAGCTGTGGCGGTCAATATTTTGCGTTTGCGTGCGCTGATAAAACTCGTCCACCTCGGTTGGGTCGGATTTGCTAATCTCGCCACCACGGACAATTAAGGGAGGCTCGATCAGCTCCAACGCCTCGCCGTGGGTGTCGGCGTATAGCTGTAAACGGTCGACGATATCAGGGTGAGCCTGCAGTACGTTTTGATCGATAACCGGCAGTACCCGGTGTGGGCCGGGCCCGGCGCGCTCAAGAATGTCCCGCAATAGCGGGCTCTCGGGCGCGAGGGTGTCCCGGTCAAAACACACCGGAAACTGATGGGTCATGGTAAAACTCTGATCAATCTGCAACACGTGGCACGCTCTTATCGTTAATTTTTTACTGGCTCGTCTATGCGCGGTTGTTGCCCGCGTAGCACTGAGTTGTCGCTGTAGGATAGCGACTGGTCGATCACCGCATCTTGCATTAGCTCGTCCACATCGATTTGCCCGGATTGGGCGTAGGCCTCGAGCGCATTGCCCCAGCAGGTAAGCTCGATGGCGACAGGGTCGATGCCGCGTTCTTTCATTAAATGGGCGGTTTTAGGTACCGACAGCGGGTCGCTCACGCCCCAGTCGGCCGAGCTATCGACGATGATGCGCTCGGGGCCGTACTGGCGCACGATCTCGACCATGCGCTCGGAGCCCATTTTGGTGTTGGGGTAAATGGTAAAGGCGGCCCAGGCGCCGGCGTCCAATACGCTTTGCACGGTTTCTTCGTTGTTGTGGTCGATCACTAGCTTGTGCGGTGGTACGCCCATCTCAAGCGCTACATCGATACTGCGAATAATCCCGTTCTTTTTATCGCGGTGGGGCGAGTGCACCATAACCACCATGTCGTGCTCGACGGCAAATTTAAGCTGTGCCTGATAGATAAACTCTTCAGCGGGAGTGATTTCGTCATAGCCGATTTCGCCGATGGCGACCACCCCTTCTTTTAATGCAAAGTTGGGTAAAATCTCCAGAGCCTCACGGGCCAGCCCCTCGTTGTTGGCCTCTTTAGAGTTAATGCCGATGGCGCAGTAGTGGGCTATGCCAAATTGCGAGGCGCGAAAACGCTCCCAACCCACCAGGCTTGAAAAGTAGTCGATAAAGCTGCCCACGTTGGTGCGCGGCTGGCCCATCCAAAAGGCGGGCTCGATAATGGCGCGGATGCCGGCCGCGGCCATATTTTGGTAGTCATCCGTCGTGCGGCTGGCCATATGAATGTGCGGGTCAAAAAATCTCATAGCTCTGTCTCGCTTTTATTTGTGATTAGGCGGGCAAATTGTTGTTGATCAAACTTACCGCCCAGCGCCGCATCTATAGCGTGTGCGACGTCGATGTCTGACTCGGTTTCAGCCAGGCGCTGTACCTCTGTGTGCTGCGCGGCCCGCGCCAGCCCAAGCACAATGGCCGAGCGGGTTAGGGGCGTGGCCTCGGGCCACAACTGCTCGGCCAGAGCGCGGCTGCGCTCGGCGTGGTTGGCGTCCAGGCACAACCATAAATCGTGGGCAATGGCGCGCCCGGCGCTGCGGCGCTCGTCGGCCAGATCGAGCGCAATGCGTGTTAGCTCCGCGCTGCGGCGCTCATCCAGGCCGATAACCCGGTGAAGAGGCAGCTCTAAAAATAGCGCTTTAATCACCAGCTGGTTCCAGCCGGTATCGTCAAAATGCTTTACCGGGTAGGGGTTATCCAGGGCAATGGCGCTGAATACGCTGAGCATGTTTGAGCGGCAGCCCTCGCCGGCGCGCCAGACAAACCGTTCGGCTGCCGGCAATAGAGCAAGCGAGCGGTATAGCGCGCAGGTTTCGCCCTCGTCGGCATAGACGAATAAAGACTCAAAATCCTCTGCAAAGTTCGGCTCAGTGACGTCTTCACGGGTGCAAATCAAGGCTACCCGCAGCAGCTCTAGCAGGTTCCAGCGCTGGGGAGACCACCCGGTTACCGCCTTTTGGCAGGCGGCTAATTCGGTTTTAGTGGGCTCCAGCGGTACGCGCTTGGCGTGGCGGCTGGCCATTGATATAAGCGCTGAAAAGCGCGAGCGCTCGGCACCGGCGGCTACTTCCCGCTGGGCTTTTTGCCAAAAATCGAGGGCGGCGTCGCTCAGGCGTGGCTCGAGCAGCTGCGCCAGTGTTGCTGTTATTTGTTCGTTCATAGAGTTTCGCTATGTTATTAGGGGCGCGTTTAGCGATTATACGGAATCGCCTTGGGCTTATCGAGCTGGCCGCGTGCAGGCGGGCCGTGGTTGCGCCAAGCGGGGCGCGGTCTGTAAAGATTTGTTGCACACGTTTACGCTGTTATTAATGGTAAGCTTACGGCTTACAAGTGGTATTGGAGCAGGTTGAAGCATGATAGGTAAGATAATTGGCGGTGTCTTAGGTTTTGTGGTCGGGGGCCCCTTGTTGGCGTTATTGGGGGTGTTTATCGGCCACATGTTCGACAAAGGCTACCGCAATCAAGCCCGTATGGCGTCCCCGGAGCAGCAGGCGATCATCCGCCAGTGCTTTTTTGAGACAACCTTTACGTTGCTGGGTTATCTCGCTAAGGCCGATGGCCGTGTGAGTGAGAACGAAATCGCTCAAACCGAGCAACTCATGACTCAGATGGGCTTGTCTGCCGACCAGCGCCGGGTAGCCATCAATTTATTCAAAGAGGGCTCTCAGCCCGACTTTAATCCTGAGGCGACTTTCGCACAGTTTCGCACCCGCTGCGGAAACAACCGTAATCTGGTGCAAATGCTGTTGTCGTATCTGGTGAATCTGGCTTTGGCAGATGGCCAGTTTGATGCCAGCGAAGAGCGTGTGTTGCGCGAGGTAGCCGCCGCGTTGGGAATCAGTGGTTTTGCCTTTGAGCAATTGCTGCGCATGATTAAAGCGCAGCACTCGTTCTCGGCCGGAGGCGGGTATCAGTCCGGCGGTGGCGCACAGCCCCGAGGAGGCGACTTAAACAGCGCTTATGAAGCACTTGGTGTTGAGTCCAGCGCTTCAGATGCGGAGGTGAAAAAGGCTTACCGTAAGTTAATGAGCCAGTACCACCCGGATAAACTTGCCGGGCAAGGTTTGCCTGAAGATGCCGTTAAAGCCGCCACTGAACGCTCGCAAGAAATTCAGGCGGCTTACGATTTGGTGAAAAAGTCCCGTCAGTAAGGTTATCAAAAGCGGTGAGCGAATATAGGTTCCGTTCACCGCTCCTCATTCACCGCTCACCGTCAATATGCTCAATCAGTTCGACCAGATCGTCTGCGTGCTCTTCCTCTTGCGCTAACAGGTCCTCCAGGATGCGGCGAGTGGTCGGGTCTTTTTCGCCCACAAAGCCAATCATCTCGCGATAGCTGCTAATGGCAATACGCTCGGCCACCAAATCCTCTTGTAGCATTTCAAGCGTATCGCCACCTGTGTGGTAATCGCTGTGCGAGCGCTTGGTTAGCTCGTCTGGGTTCATCTCGGGTGTGCCACCGAGTTGCGCAATACGTTCGGCCAATTGGTCGGCGTGTTGTTGCTCCTCTTGCGCGTGCTCCCAAAACTCGGCCGATGCGACTTTAGCGCCGCGTCCGTGCGCGGTGTAGTAATGTGCTTTGTAGCGTAATACGCAAATCAGTTCGGTGGCGAGCGCCTCGTTAAGCAGCTCGATAATCTGATCTTTGTCTTGAGTAAAGTCCTCGGTAACGGCACCGTTCATCATGTGCTTGCGCGCCTGAGCGCGGCGGTTGTCCAGGTCTTTGATAAAGGCTGTGTTTGTCATTTGTGTACCTCTTGGTGGATCACGGTTAACGGGTTAGCGCGCTAGTTCTGTTACGGCGCAACACTAAGCTTATTGTGTACTTTGTCTATGTCCGGGTGTTTTGTAACAAGGGCTTCAGCGAGTTTTAGCTGAGCTTCGCTCGCCACTGAGCCGGTCAGCGTCACCTCGTTGTGGTAGGTGTCGACATCAATGCCAATGCCGTTGATGTTAGACGAGGCCAGTAGCTCCGTTTTGATGGCGGCGGTCGTCGACATATCCGACAGGTATTCAGCAAAATTTCGGCCCGATTCTTCGTCGCTGTCGTGGGTGAGGCTCTGGTCAACGGTTAGTTGGTTATCGACCTTTTCAATTCCCTCAACACCCATGGCCACATTAGTGGCCAGCTCTTTGTCGATCTCGTTGGCCACGGCGCCGGTCAGCGTTGCTGTTGAGGCGGATACGTTAGCCTGTAGCTCAAACGTATTTAAATGCTCGTTAAGCGACAGGGCGGCATCTAGGCGTCCTTCAATCCAGCCGTCGCGAAACGCCTCCTGACTGCTCTCCCAGCTCTGCCCGCTGTCTTGGCTGAACTCCGCCCAGTAGTCTTTGGCAGAGGGTTTGTCTGCGTAAGCACTTTTGCTGTTTGCACCGATCGCGGTCGAGACTGAGAAAGCGGTGACAAGCGCAACGGAGGTAACAGGTGCGATCATGTGTTGCAGTGAATGTCTTTCCGGGGTGTTCATCGTGTAGTACTCCGCAAATAAAGTGACAACTTGTAAGGTTCAAAAACTCAATGTTGTGTCCGCTTATGCGTAAATCGTGCCAGCGGCCTAACACCAGAATATTGGAGACGGCGAAGCTCCCGCTCATCGGCAGAGCTGCCTTGATAGGGCGGGTGTCGGAGCTTTCTTACTCTGGTTATGCGCGAGTTGGCCTTGCTTGCCGAGAGGTGATTGCAAAGGCTTAATTTTCAAATTTGTGAAAAATGTACAGACCCTTCCGCCCCTGAGTTACGGTTATTGCGCATAAAGGCCTTTGTTACGGTGCATCAGCTTATTAACGAGCTGGTATAGTTTTCGCAGTATCTGACGCCTTTGCGTGTAAGCCTAATCGGGCAGGCATGCGCTTGTTACTACCACTAGGGCACTAGCAGAGGCTAAAAATATGTCGACAACCCCTAAATCTAACCTTGCGGTAGCAGCCGCTAGTGACCACCTAATAAGCCGGGGCGCTTTGCTGGCACTAAAGCTGTTGGCCATCCTGGCGGTGCTATATACCTTATATTTTTCGCAGACTTTGCTAGTGCCCGTTTGTGTTGCTGCTTTCATTGCGCTGTTTTCAAGCCCTTTGGTGCGAGCGTTAGGGGTGATCTATATTCCTAAGCCCGCCGCGGCATTAATGGTTATTGGCGCGCTGCTGGGAGGGATCAGCTATCTATTTGGTTTGTTGGTTGAGCCCGCCACACGTTGGCTAAAGGTTATTCCGACCTTGAGCGATAAGCTGGCGAACGAAATGGGAGAGATGTCGAAGTCATTTACGGCAATCAAAGAAAGCGTAATGTCAGGTTCGGCCACGGGCGACAGCGGCGACTCTATAGAGAAGGCTATGGATTCGACCTTGCATTCGGCCGTGTCGGTACTGGCGGAGACCACCGCGCTGTTTGCTATACAGGTTGGGGCGGTCGTGGTTATTACCTATTTTTTTCTGGTGTTTGGCGAGGAGTTGATGCGCCACGTGGTCAAGGCGCGCAGTACGTTTAGTGCAAAAAAATCGACCGTCGTGGTTTTTCAGGCGATTCAGAATGATATCTCCCGCTATGTGCTCGTGATCTCCTTGATCAATGTCGGCCTGGGCTTGGCGACGGCGGGAGCAATGAAGCTATTAGGAGTTGAAGACGCTCTATTGTGGGGGGCGCTGGCGACCTTACTGAATTTTGCACCTTATGTAGGGCCGATGTTGTTGGCGGTTATCCTGACGGGGGTCGGGTTTATGGAGTTCTCCTCCTGGGAGGCTGTGGTTATGGTTCCCGGGGCGTTCTTAATTCTTAACTTTATCGAATGTCAGTTTATTACCCCGACCCTATTGGGCCAGCGATTCAATATGAATCCGCTGCTGGTTGTGCTCTGGATGTTTGTCTGGGGGTGGCTGTGGGGCGCCGTGGGGATGTTGATCGCCATTCCTCTGCTGGTTTGCGGTCGCATACTGGCCACTCACCTTGATCTAATGGGTCGCTGGGTCGGTGTGCTCGATGGCGGGTATGAGACGGACGCCGATGAGCCGCCAGCGTCTGGTGCAGCAAGTTCTAACACGCAGCGGTGATAAACCTTTCGCACACTTCGGCGTACTTAGTGCGAAAGGCATGTGTAAAACCTGCGCTTTTACGTGCAGATGTTTCAAGCAAAGCGACCAAAATACTAACCAAAACCACAATGATTTTTACATGGATTCGTCGCAGCCCAGTGATAGCAAGGTTTTGCAAAGTTGGCACGCTGCTTGAGTTATAAATACCGTAAGTCGCCAAAAGCGCAAACGCGATGATGGCGGCATAAACGGCAAAGGAGAATAGCTATGTTAGGTTACGCAATTTTATTTTTTATTATCGCATTAGTGGCCGCTGTATTAGGTTTTGGTGGGCTCGCAGGCACGCTATCAGGTATTGCACAAATCCTGTTTGTTATATTTTTAGTGTTGTTTGTATTGTCGCTTATTTTCGGGCGTCGCCGACCATAACGGTCGACTAGCCGTTAGCAAGCAAATGTGATTGAAGGTATTTGACAGCTGCGGCCCTCTGCACAATAGTTAGCGAGGCGCCGCGTCAACATCAACTTGGAAGATCAAGGATTAGAGGAATTTACCATGGCTACACAAAGCAGTAAGTCTGATAAAACCCGTAACTCAACCAATGCAGAAGGAGTTTCCATGTCTGAAGCAATGGATCAAGTTAAGCAAGCAACCTCAAGTGTGTACGACGCCGTGGGCTCTATCGGCTCGGCAGGAGCGGCAGAGGCGCGCTTAAAAGTGGAGGAAGGCAAGGTTCGTGCGCGTGAGTACGGCGACCAGGCTGAAAACTTCGTACGCGAACGTCCGTTAGTCACCGTGGGTGTTGCCTTTGCGGCCGGTTGGTTGGTGTCCCGCTTGATGAAATCATCTAAGTAGCGCGGGCGACAATGACCGAGCAGAGAAAAGATGAGAGCGGGGCCAGTAAGCCCCGCTCAGTCGATTCTGAGGAGCGCGCAGCGGATGCTGCCGAAACGCGGTCACCTGAAGAGAGTGCCGCTAGCCGTCTGGCAGACGAGTTTCATCAGGCCGTCGCTATTGGCGACAGCATTATGGGCTGCCTTAAAAGTTACTCTGAGCTACTGGGGTTAGAGGTAAGTCTGGCATTAAAGAGTATTCCGGCGCTAATTGGCAGCTGGTTGCTACTATTACCGGCGATTTTGTTAACCTGGTTGAGCCTTTCTGTCCTCGTTGCGTGGGTTGCGTATAGTGTCAGCGATATCCCCGTCGTTGGTTTTTTGGTGCTGTTTGTTATGCAGGTAATGTTGTTGGCGCTCATGTGGTTTGGCGTTAAGCGTTACCGCCGGCGTTTAACGTTGCCAGAGTCGCGGCAACAGCTAAAAACGATTATTCAGGGAGTTCGCAATGAGTTTAGCGAAACGAGTACAACAAAAGAGCCTGGAGCTGAGCCGCCGCAGGGCAGCGGTCGGTGATTTACTGGTACAAGAGTACGGTGAAGTAGATCGACGCTCCTTGTTTTGGGGCGCCGTGGCCAGCGCTGTAGTGGCGGGTTTTTTAGTCGAGCGCATCGCTCCAACGCACAATGTCCCACGCAAGTTATTGCGGTACAGTGGCCTGACATTGAGCCCTTGGCGCTTATTGATGTAAACCCGCCAGATAATAAGGTTTCCGATGTAGGACGATGGTAAGGGTGAGGCTATTGATACCGGAATAAGTCATTTCATCTGTCTATCACGGCCTGTGTGCGGATTCTAGTTTTTATCCTTGAGTGATCCAAATGAAAGATACCGCCGTAAAAGGCGCAGGCCCGCTTCGGTTAATCTCTTCCCCCTGCCAGTCTGTTAACGAATGACTTTTAGCCCTTGCTCGGATTATAGCGACGGAGAGTAGGGGGCGGCTTAACATAAGGTGTTTATGGCCGCCGCCAAGCCTACAGGTGGGGCTTTTAAGCTCGCGGTTGCTCGCCACGGTGTTTTTGCCAAAAGACACGCAGGCGTTGCGTCAGGCTGGACGAACTCTCCGACTGCCTTTGGGGTTGGTTGTTCTGGCGGTTATGGCGCGATAGGTTGTCTGCCTCTAAGGAGTCCGCACTGCCGAGTCCTGCCAGGTAGATTAACGTATTGCCGCTCGCGGGGCTGTTGGTTGAATTGTTCATACTATGCCTCTATTAAATATAGGCGGCGGGCTAACCGCCGACGTTGGTTTCTTAATGCCTTAGCAAGCCCTATGCCACGGCAACGTGGGGCCGATAGGGGCTCTGTGCTACGGAGATTGGGGCACACAAGGCAGAACTAACAAATACTGCCGGTTGGTAGGCGAAACCACTGCGCATATTTTGCAAAAAGGTGTAGCATTGTCGTCCGAAACCATATCAAGATAATGTTGGATTAACGGAGTCGAGGAACAGTCTGTGGCGCAAATATTACTGGTTGATGATGATTTAGGATTTTTAGACGCGACTACCGAGCTGCTGGAGCTGTTGCAGCACAAAGTCGTAGCGGCAAGCACGGTCGCCGACGCCCAGGCCAAAGCCGCCGGAAGATCCTTCGATCATGTCATCCTGGACCTGATTATGCCCGATGGCAGTGGTCTGCATGTTCTCGATTCGATAAAAAACCGCGATCAGACACAGGTTACCTTGGTTACCGGCCACCCGTCGGTAAAATCCATTGTTAAAGACTTGTACGGGCCGAATATCTCTTATCTTATTAAGCCGATCGACCTGGCTCAATTGCAGTCGTTGTTTGAAGATGACGACGATGTGGGAGAAGTGGATACCGCTCTGCACTTTGGTCACCTGGTGGGGGAGTCGGCGCCTATGCAAAAACTCTATCAAATGATCGAGCGGGTCTCGCAAACCAAGGCTAATGTATTGCTGATGGGGGAGAGTGGCGTCGGTAAAGAGGTTGTGGCGTCGGCGATTCATACGGCAACCAAGCCTAAAGGTGGTTTTGTACCGGCCAACTGCGGCGCCTTTGCCCGGGATTTGATTAGCAGTGAGTTGTTTGGCCACGAGAAAGGGGCGTTTACCGGGGCAACCCACCGTAAAGCGGGCGTCTTTGAGCTGGCTCACGAGGGTACGCTGTTTTTGGATGAAATTACCGAGATGCCCATCGACCAGCAGCCCAATCTATTGCGCGTGCTGGAGACCCACAAAATAACCCGGTTAGGGGCTACCAGTGCGGTGGATATCGACTGTCGGGTAGTCTCGGCAACCAACCGAACCGAGGTTGAGATAGCCGAACAAGGCTGTTTGCGTGAAGACTTATACTTTCGGTTGGCGGTGTTTCCGATACACATCCCACCGCTGCGTCAGCGAACCGACGATATCCCATTGCTTATCGAGTATTTCTTACAGGCGTTTAATCGTCAGTATAAGGCAAGCATTAAACTTGACCCCAAAGATCTGGCGCGACTACAGGCTTACGATTGGCCGGGTAATGTGCGTGAGCTGCGTCATGCGATTCACCGTGCTTTTATTATGGCCGACCCTGAGACTCAGTTATTAGTGCTGCCCGATGATTTGTCGTCGCCATTTTCTAAGGTGGGCGACAATAAAGGCGTTGGAATAACCGTGGGTAAAACCGTCGAAGACGTTGAGCGCGAGTTGATTGAATCGACACTGGAGCACTTAGATGGCGACAAGAAAAAGGCCGCCGAGATGCTGGGTGTAAGTTTAAAAACCCTGTACAACCGACTCAACAGTTACTCTGAGCAGTGAGCCTGGGTTATTAGTTTACCAGTCGTTTAAATGATTGAAATCCGTCGTATCTATTAGTTTAAGGTTATGTATGAGTAGTGACACACAACGCTTGCTCCATGATGTGCGAAATCCACTCAATAATATATCGGTAAACGCCGAGTTGGGTAAGTTAACCCTAGAGCGTACCGGCGATGTCGATAAGGCCAGCGCCATTTTTGAGCGAATTCTGCAAGAGTGTCGTCGATGTGACACCGTGCTTACTGAGCTACGCGACCACATGTCTACCGGGCAGGAAGCTGCCTCGGAGAACCGAGGGGATAACCATTGATTAACCTATTCAGTAAAGGTACCAAACTGCCCGGTCGCCCCTGGTTGTTGGTGCTGCTGGTATTGGTTGTGTTCTTTATTATTAACATGGCTACGGCGTACCGCTCGATTGGCGTAATGCACGAGAATAACCAAAGCATCACCAACACTCTGGAGGTGCTGGCGCTTATTAAAGAGTTAAAAACCGAACTGGTTAACGCCGAGAGCGGCCAGCGCGGCTATTTGTTAACGAATGATGCCCAATACCTTGAGCCTTACCACAATGCACTGGCCCAGATCGATGAATTGTTGGCCTCATTGTCAGGTGCAACTACCGAGCTGCCAGTGCAGCTAACCCGTTTTAAAAGTGTTTTTGAGTTAACCAACCAAAAAATCGATGAGATGCAGGAGACGGTATCGTTGGTGCACGCTGGTGAGCGCCAGCAGGCGATGAACCGGGTTCGTTCGGATTATGGCGTGAGCTTAATGCGCCAGCTCGGTGAGCTGACCGATGACATGGAAGCGGACGAAATGATGCTGCTGTATAAAAACCGTCACGTCGCGCGCGAAGACCGTCAATTTATTCTGCAGTCGCTATTTGCTACTAACGTAATAGGTTTGGTACTGTCACTGGTCATTTTCTTGGCCGTTTATCGCAGTTCGCGTCGGTTAATCGTCTTGTACGCACAGATCGAACAAGCAAACGCAGAGCTGGAGGACAAAGTCGAGGAGCGCACGCTGGCGTTGCAGCAGTACTCTGATGAGTTGCAGCGCAGTAACCGCGAGTTGGAGGAGTTTGCCTTTGTCGCCTCCCATGATTTGCAAGAGCCGCTGCGTAAAATACGTGCGTTTGGTGATCGCTTGCTAAAGAAGTACAGTGCCGAGCTGGGTGATAGCGGTGCCGATTATATCCGTCGAATGCATGCCGCCTCCGAGCGCATGTCGCACCTCATCGATGATTTGCTGAGTTTCTCCCGGGTGACAACCCAGCAAAAACCGTTTGAGGCCGTAGCGTTAAACTCAGTAATGAAGGGTGTGCTGGAAGACCTTGAATACGCTATCGATGATACCGGCGCGAGTGTCGAGTTTACCGATCTGCCGGAAATTGATGCCGATCAATCGCAAATCGGTCAGGTATTTATGAACCTGATAGGCAACAGCCTTAAATTTCGTCGCGAAGGCGTGCCCCCAGTGATTCGTGTTTACAGTGAGGACGTTGCCAGCGAGGATGCCCTCGATGAAGAGGGCGCGGAGCCGCGCGAGTGGCTGCGTTTAGTTTTTAGTGACAACGGCATTGGCTTTGATACCCAGTACAACGATCGGGTATTTAACCTGTTCCAGCGCTTACATGGCCGCGATGAATACGCCGGCACCGGTATTGGTTTGGCGCTGTGCCGCAAAATTGTCGAGCGCCACGGTGGCACGATCGTCGCCGAGAGCGAGGTTGGTGTCGGTACGAAATTTATTATTACATTGCCCAAAACTCAATTTGAGTTGGCAACTTTAGAGGAATAACCTTCCATGAATGTAGAAAAGAAGCCTTTGATTATTTTGATGGCGGACGATGATGCGGACGATCGTTTGCTCGCCGAAGAGGCGTTAGTGGAGAGCCGGGTACTGAACGAACTGCACTTTGCCGAAGACGGCGTTGAGCTGATCGAGTACCTAAAGGGTGAAGGGCAGTACGCCGATCGCAGCAAATACCCGCTGCCCGGGCTTATTTTGCTTGATTTAAATATGCCCAAAAAAGACGGTCGTGAAGCGTTGGCTGAGCTTAAAGCCGACCCTGCGTTACGCCGTATCCCAGTGGTTATTTTAACCACCTCGAAGGCCGAAGAGGACATGATTAAAGGCTATGATTTGGGCGCCGCTTCTTATATCTCTAAGCCAGTTACCTTTGAGGCTTTGGTCGATTTAATGCGGACCTTAGGTAAATACTGGGTAGAGTTTGTCGAGCTGCCTTAAGTTGTTATGCAAAACGTAAAGCTACTCATCGTCGATGACGACGAAGACGATTTTTTACTCGCACGAGACCTGCTGGATGAGATAACCCGCGGCCCCTACCAACTCGATTGGGCCGCAAGTTACGAGGATGGGCGGGCGCAGCTGAGTAAAAATGAACACGACCTGTGTCTTATGGATTACAAACTCGGTGCCCGTGATGGTATCGAGTTGTTGGCTGAGGCGCAGTCGCTGGGGTTTACCGGGCCGATCATCCTGCTGACCGGGATGCATCAGGGCGAGGTCGATATGCAGGCGCTGCAGGCCGGTGCTGTGGATTATCTGGTTAAAGCCAGTCTTACCGCTGAGCAGCTGGCTCGCGCTATTCGCTACGCCTTGGCTCGGCGCGAGATGGAACGCGAGCGAGTGGAGCGTTTGAAAGCCGAGTCGGAAAACCGCTCGAAAAGTGAATTTCTCGCCCATCTTAGCCACGAATTGCGCACACCATTATCCGCCATTTTGGGTTTTACTGAATTATTGCTTAGCAACAGTCAAGACGCTGAGTCCTCAGGGCATTTACGGGTTGTGCACCGCAACGGCAAACACCTACTAGGTTTGTTAAACGATATTTTAGATTTGTCCAAAATCGAAGCGGGTAAGCTCGAGCTAGAGCCTCAGCAGGTGTATTTGTCATCATTTTTAACGGATATCTACTTTTTGATGCGCGGCGCGGCCGTGGATAAAAATCTAGAGTTGTTGATGGAAACCCCTACACCGCTGCCCACTCAAATTATTACCGACCCTACACGCCTGCGTCAGGTGTTGCTAAATTTAATTGGCAACGCCATTAAATTCACCGATGCCGGTAGCATTAGGATACGGGTGGAAATGAGCGGTGAGCCAGATGCAGCTCAATTGCATTTTTGGGTGATCGACTCTGGTGTAGGCATTACGCTGAAGTCGCAAGCCGAAATATTCCAACCGTTTGTTCAGGCAAAAGACTCCTATACCCAGTCGCAAGCGGGCACCGGTTTGGGGCTGGCTATCAGTCGGCAACTGGTTGAACGCCTGGGTGGCGCTATTGATGTGAGCAGCACACCGGGCGAGGGTAGTACCTTCAGCTTTTATATTGATGCCGGCGCTGTGCCGGTAGAGGGGCGCGAGATGTTCTCGCTGGAGGTTGACGCCGAGCGGGGCCCCTTGAGCGAGGTCCCGCAACTTAAAGGTCGGGTATTGGTGGTTGATGACTTGCGGGATATTCGCATGTTGATTGGTCATTTTGTCAAAATGACCGGAGCTGAGGTTAGCTATGCGCAAAACGGCGCCGAGGCTCTCGATCGCATCAGTGCGCAAAAGCAGCAAGACAAGCCCTACGACCTGGTTTTGATGGATATCCATATGCCGGTCATGGGGGGGCACGAGGCGGCACAAAGCTTGCGGCAAGTCGATCACACTACGCCCTTGGTAGCCCTGACGGCCGCCCATATGAAAGGCGATATGGATGCGTGCCTAGCCTCGGGGTTTAACGCCTATTTGAGTAAGCCTGTGGATCAGGGCCAGTTACATACGTTGCTGCTGCGCTATTTGGAGGTTTCAGCTGCGCTCAATACTGAGCCCCTAAGTGGGCGAGAGAATAACGGTGAACCGCCGGTGATTATGCTGGTGGAAGATAACGCCGATGCGTTGTTGGCTACCACTGGCTTGCTCGAGCTGCTCGAGTGGCGCGTCGTCGGCGCCAAAGACGGTGCCGAAGCGCTATCTTTGTTGCTCGAAGAAACGCCTGAGGTGATTTTGCTGGACGCCAATTTACCGGACATGGATGGTTACCAGCTAGCCCAGCGCTGTCGTATGCTGCACCCCGGTGCCCGGTTGGTACTCGCCAGTGGTGACCCCCTTGATGAGGTACGCGCGAAACAGTGTGGCATTGAGTCTGGCTTGCTAAAACCGCTGTCGCTGGCAGATTTGGAGAACGCGCTGCAGGCGTGAGCATAGAAATTTCTGGCTATTGCCGGGGTTTATGCTAAAACCAATATGGCGCCGGAATAATTAAGTGATATTTGTAATTTGCTTGAGTTGGCGTGTAAAAGTTGCAAGAAAACCTCAAGATATACCTCGTTACGCCGTTGTAGCACGCGTATTATGGCCGTTGTTTAAGTTGGCATGGTTCGCGCATAGGTAGGAGTACGCAACGTTCAAGTAGGCTTGATGTTACAAGAGTAGGCCTACGACAGGTGCGACGAAGAAAACAGCCAATATTAAGGAGCAAAAAATGAACGCAATTAAACGTTTACTGTTACTGATGATGGTTACCGCCCCATTAATGGCGTGTGATACAAATGATGGCGGTGCCGAGCAGCTGGGCGAAAGCTTAGATAATGCTGCAGAAGACACCAAAGATGCTATGGAAGATGCCGGCGATAAAGTAAGCGATGGTATGGAAGACGCCTGTGAAGAAGTATCAGGTGAAAACTGTTAAGTTAGCCATTGCCGATATTGCTTAGCAATATCACGCGATACCAAAAGCGGTGGCGTACTCTAGGTGCGCTACCGCTTTTTTTATATCCAAGAAGATAGCTTTAACCCTTTAACTGCCACAGCGACGGCCGGTTGTGGCATAGCGTCCTCCTTGTTCAAACCAACGTTTGCCTTACATCAAAGAGAGATTTGTTATGACGTCTGCTTGTCGTACAGCATGGCACTTAATACTAACCCTGTTGTTGATGGTAGCGGTCGCGCTCCCGGCATCGGCGATGCCGGGCCTAAGCCTCGATTTAGACAGTGGATCATCGTCGTCAGAGCAGGCCGAAAGTAGTTCGTCAAGCAGTGACTGCGAAGGGCAAGAGTGCGAGGCAGAAGACGCCGAAGCGCGCTCACAGGCGGTGGATGTGGACCATGTCATTAACGTCGATGAGGTGACCGAGAGCTGGGAAAGTGGCGTTGAGGGGATGATGGATCGACTTGGCTTCGAGTCCAGTGTTTCGGACCGCTGGGTGGCCACAGGGTTGATTCTGCTGGTGGCAGCTGTTGTCTTTTTACTTGTCAGCTGGTCGGTAAAAAAGCTTTTTAAAAAGCTTCACGCCGCGCGCAAACGGTTTCGTTTTAACCACCAACGATTAAATTTTTATCACCGTTTGATTAATGTTCTTGCGTTTCTGTTTATTTTTATTTTTGCCGGCTTGGCGGTGATGGCTGTTGGCTGGGGAGGCTCCACCAAGCTCACAATCAGTGAGACGGTTGCCTCTTGGTTTAACAGCCTGTTTAGTTTTCTCATTGCGCTTATTTTTGCGGTGATTCTCTTTGAGCTAATCTCGGCGGCCTTAGAACGGTATTTTTATCGCTTAGAAAAACGCGGAAGCTCACGCATTAATACGTTAGTGCCCATCGCGCGCAATGTATTGTATGGCGTGGTGCTGGTTATTTTTGGTATCACCGTTATTGCCGAGTTAGGTATTGATGTGACGCCGCTGCTGGCTGGTGCCGGTGTTGTGGGTGTGGCAGTTGGCTTTGGTGCTCAGGCGCTGATTAAAGATGTATTAAATGGCTTTATCATTATTGTCGAAGATTTAATACAGGTGGGTGATGTGGCGGCGGTGGGCGGCAGAACTGGCCTGGTCGAGAAAATCACCCTGCGTAAAGTTCAGCTGCGCGACTTAGATGGCCGGGTGTACACCGTGCCTTTTAGTGAAATTACCGTGGTAGAGAATTACACCAAACACTTTAGCTACTACATGTTTAACGTGGGCATCGCTTATCGCGAAAGCCCCGACGAAGTCATTGATGTGTTAAACAGCATTAGCGCCGAAATGGAAAAAGACGAAGACTACAAAGATTTAATTCTTGAGTCGCTCGAAGTACTTGGAGTTGATGCCTTTGCCGACAGCGCGATTGTCATTAAAGCGCGTATTAAAACGCTGCCTATTCAGCAATGGAAGGTGGGGCGCGAGTTTAACCGCCGCATGAAATACGCCTTTGACGAGCACAATATTGAAATACCGTTCCCCCATCAGACGTTGTATTTTGGGGAGGACAAAGATGGTACCGCACCGCCGGCGCGCTTAATGGTTGAGCGTATGACCGACGCTGATGATGCATTGCACAAGAGCGCGGATAATGACGAGCCGGCAGAGGAGGAGGGTGATTCAGGTTCGGCAATTGAGCACAAGCGCTCTCCCAGCTCGAAACGAGGTATCCAACAACCATCGACTGAGGATGATGAAGACGAGGGCTCAGAGGGCGGCGAGGGGCGCTAACCCCCTGTCGTGCCAGCCTGGGCCGGGCTAACGCTTTAGGCGTTGCCGCAAAGTCGTTTGGCCAGCGTACGACACTCGTCACTGTCCGTCCAGGCAGAGCCATCGGGTAGGCGGTATCGTGCTAAACCCGCTTCTGTGTAGTCGACCCCAACTCCAGGGGAGCTGTCCATTTGATAGTAGCCATCGACCACAACGGCTGGGTTGCTAAAAACGCCCTCATGTACACTGCGGTCGGGCTCCTCCACAAACTCCAGAATATCGGGTGTGCCCTTATTGTTGGTGTGACCAAACAGGGCGTGTTGCAGCGCCTGTACATTGCGCATTCCCTCGCACAAACCGATACCCCCCGTGTGAGGGCAGATACGTACGTCACGCCCCTGGCTGCGGGCCTGTTGCGCCAGTAACAAAATCGCCAGATTGTCGGCGATACCAGCCACGCGCGAGTAATCCATTTGGATAACGTCGATAGCGCACGTTAACTCGTGCTCAAAGCGCCCGAGGTTGGCAAACAGTGAGTCTTTAAAGACCACCGGTGAGGCGCCTTGCTCTCCGGTAGATAAAGGCACACTGAGAGGCGGCTCGTAATCGGTAAAGCTCAGTTGCAAAGAGTGCTGTATTGCTAAGTGTGCCATGGCGCTGTGGGGTGTTGTGGGCTCTTCAAACCACACGATTTTATAGGCGGGATTAAGCCGGTAGAGCTCTTTGGCGAGATGGCCAATATACACTGTGGCCGAGCGGATATCAAATACCTGGTTGCTGTCCACCGCAATTTGCAGGGGATGGTGCCGGTGATCATGCTGCTCAATGGTTTCAAACACGGCGCGTAAACGGGTTAGGTCGTCGTCTGCCGCAGCTTTGGCGAGCTGATCAAGCTGGTGCCGGCTTGCGGCTTTGCCTTGCTCGGTTAATTGCGCTCGGCTGTGTGCAAAACTAGCCCCTACTTTTATTTTAATTTGTGGCCAGCGCCGCTCGATCATTAGACGGGTCTGCGCCTGCAGCTGCTCGATACTGATGCCGCTCCAGCCCGCTGTGTTGTAAGCCAAAAGCCCGCGCTGATATACCCGGTCAATCCGTTGGGGTAGGCCTTGTTGTGCGTGCTTCAGTAGTGCCAGCGCATCGGCGGGGGCTAAAACATCGCTGATGTGCTCAAAGTCGATGCAGGCAATCAGTTGCTCAGGTTGCATTTGCGCTAACACATGCCACCCAGGCTTTTGTTGCTGTTTGGCCAGCAGATCCCACAAGCCGTTAATGATCGCGCCTATGGCCATGCGCGACATGCCGACGGCGCCGAGCCAGCCGTAATCAGAGTCCTGTAGCATCATTTGGCACAGGCGGCCGAAGTTTGTGCCCTCGTGCAAAGTATCGACTCTGATAGGTGAGTCGCCGCCAAGTAAAAAACGTGTGGCAAACTGCTCGGTTAGCTGACACATCTCTTTCAGGCCGTGACCGTTAGTAAAAATGATACTGCTACCGTTTAGTTGATGGTCACTGGTGGTAATTTGCAAATAAACGTTGGCGTACGTTGGGCCGCCTTGCGCGATGTTTCGGGCATCGCCACCAAAGCCTGTTGGCGGCGCCGCAACGGGTGTAACCCGGACGGACTGGACAGTGATCATGTCTGTGTGCCTCCTACTGGTCGCTATATAATTGGCGTTAACGGTATTAATACGAATATAGTGTCTAATAGCATAGCAGCTGGCCCGCAGGGCGGCGTTAAGGCCATCAAAGGAGAGAGTTTCATGTTACACAATGCGCTGATTTATTTGTGTGCGGCCATTATCGCTGTGCCTCTGGCAAAGCGATTGGGGCTGGGCTCGGTGCTGGGCTATTTAATTGCCGGTGTCATTATAGGCCCCTATGCGCTGACGTTGGTGGGTGATCAAACCGACGTGATGCACGTGGCCGAGTTTGGCGTGGTGATGATGCTTTTTTTAATCGGCCTCGAGCTGCAACCTGCGCGACTCTGGGCGCTGCGCCGCCCAATTTTAGGCTTGGGCGGGTTGCAGGTTACCTTGACCGCGGCCCTACTAACAGTCATTACGGTAGTGGTGAGTGATCTCAGCTGGAAGAGCGCATTGGCGATTGGCTTGGCGCTCGCGCTGTCGTCCACGGCCATTGTGTTGCAGTCGATGACCGAAAGGGGGCTGTTAAAAACGCCAGCCGGCTCCAATAGTTTTTCAGTCTTGCTGTTCCAGGATGTGGCTATTATCCCAATTCTGGCGCTGTTGCCACTGTTAAGCGCTACCAGTGGCAGCCCCGAGGCGATGACTCCCGACGCGAATTTTATTGCTCGTTTATCGGCGCCGCTGCGGGTTGGGGTTAGTGTAGCCACGATTGCTTTGGTTATTTTAGCGGGACGATTTTTGGCCGCGCCTGTGTTTCGTTGGTTGGCGCAAACCGATAGCCGCGAGATTTTTACCGCTTTTGCGTTATTTATTGTGGTGGCTATTACGGTGCTGATGCAGGAGGTGGGGTTGTCGCCGGCACTGGGTGCTTTTGTGGCGGGCGTGGTATTAGCCGATTGTGAGTATCGCCATGAAATCGAGGTGGATATCGAGCCTTTTAAAGGGCTGTTGTTGGGGCTGTTTTTTATTACGGTGGGGGCAAGCGTCAATTTTGACGTGTTACTCGATAAACCACTGCTGATTGCGCTGGCGGTTATCGGCCTTATCGCTCTCAAAGCGGCCGTGCTGATGCTATTGGCGCTAATCTTTAAGATGGGGGTTAAGCGTGGCTTATTATTCTCGCTGGCCCTGGCTCAGGGAGGTGAATTTGCCTTTGTGATCGTTTCGGCCGCCGGCGGTATGAATGTGTTTACCCCAGAGGTTGGCCAGACGGTAACCGTTATTGTGGCTTTGTCGATGCTTATCTCGCCGCTGTTGCTGGCCGCCTACGAATGGTTTTTTAGTCGCGCCGGGCAAAACAAACCAGAGCCTGCCGCGGATACGGATATCGCACCCACTGACCATGTAATTATTGCCGGCTATGGTCGTTTCGGCCAAATAGTAGGGCGCTTGCTGAGCGCGCAGGGGTATCGTTTGACGATTCTCGATCATAGCCCCGGCCAGGTTGAGTTGGTGCGCCGTTTCGGCAATAAGGTTTACTACGGTGATGCCTCCCGCTCTGATTTGCTGCGTGCCGCGGGTGGCGACGAAGCTGCGGTGTTGATTGTTGCCGTGGATGAGCCCGATCGGGCCATGCGTATCGTCACCACGGCGCAAAAACACTTTCCCCGCTTAAAAATATTGGTGCGGGCGATCGATCGTCGCCATGCTTACCAGCTGATAGCTGCCGATGTGGCGGGGCTGCGACGGGAGACATTTCACTCGGCGCTGGAGCTGGGGGTTGATGCATTAAAAGTACTGGGACAAACCGAACAGGCCGCCGAGCGGGCGGGGCAGTTGTTTGAGGAGCACGATGAAAAATCGCTGCGCAAGCTGGCCAAACTGTGGGGCGACGATAAAAGCTATGGCCGTGCGATTCGCAAAAACCTCGACGAGTTGCGCCGGGTGCTGCAGGATGATGCCGGTACAACCCAAGCTGAGGATATCGACATTCCCGGCAGCGATAAGCGTTAGGCATTATGCATTGCGCTACATTATTAATCTGGGCGTTTGTGTTGCTGTCGGGGCTGAGCAACCTGGCACAGGCTCGTGTGCTCGAAAAGCTCAGTGATACCAGTGTGCAGACGCCCCCGGTAATCCCGAGTTTAACCGCGATAGCTAATGCGGGTTATGTGCACGAGCCGATCTTTAATAGCCGCATATATTTGGTTGAAGCCGGTGTGCAACACAAAGACACGGTTATTCTCGTACATGGCTTAGGGCAAAACGGTTACCGCGACTGGCGCGGTGTTATTCCGGCACTGGCCCAGCACTATCATGTACTGGCGATGGATTTACCGGGCTTTGGGTTGTCGCAAAAGCCCGAGGGGCGTTATTCGCCTAGCCAATACGCTCGACTGTTGCAGTGGCTTATTAGCCAGACAGGGCAGCAGCGAGTGTTTTTGGTGGGGCATTCTCTCGGTGGCGCGGTTGCGTTGCGTTATGCGGCCAGTTTTCCCGATACGCTGGATCGCTTAGTGGTGGTGAGTGTCGCAGGCGTGTTACAGCGCTCGGCGTTTTTAGCCCACTCCAGCGCGTTACCGGTAAGCAGTGGTGCACTCCCCCTTACCGACCAGATACCACAGTCGTTTAAAGACATAGCGGGCGAGCAGCTGCGTGACTGGGGCAAGCAGTTGTTAAGCTTCGCCGAGCGCCTGCCTGATCCGATAAAGCTACTGCGCGCCAGCGATACGGCCTGGTCGGTGCTATTGGGTGACCAGCCCAATGCCAATGCGGCGCTCGCCTTAATGGGTGAAGATTTTACTCTGGCGCTCGGTCAAATAAGCACCCCGACACTGATTGTATGGGGTGATCAGGACCCTGTGGCACCACCGCGGACGGGGGTGCTGCTAGAGGGGCAGTTACGCCACGCCGAGCGAGTGGTGCTAAGTCAAACCGGGCATGTCCCCATGGCGCACCGGGACACCTTTAACCCACTATTGTTAGAGTTTCTTGCAAGCACTAGGGTGCCTGAGCAATCAAAGCCTCTGTCGCTATCACAGGGTCAGTTAGTGTGCCACGAGCAAAAAAATCAGTATTTTAGCGGGGTTTTTAGTGAGATAGAGTTGCACAATTGCGACGGTGCCGTGCTCGAAAATGTTCAGGCGCAATCGATTTACATTGACCGCTCCGAGGTAGAGTTGCGCAATGTGAATGTGTTGTCGCACAAGGTTGCGCTACAGGTAAACCAATCCCAGATTACCATGACCAATGGTCAGCTTATCGGAGCTTACGGAATCCTTGCCGACAATAGCGAGCTGGATTTAGCGGGGGTTACGGTGCGCGGCACCGAAGCTGCGATGAGCGCCAGCGGCCCCTCCAGCTTTATATTCTCGGTTAGCAAATTGCGCGGGCCAGGGCTCAGCCGAACCTTACATGGGGTGTATGAAATAGGAGCGTCGAAGGATTAGTCTGCATCGGCTATTTGCCTATGGATACATCGTAAATCACGCTGTAATAACGTCCTTATTCGCTGCCAACCATTAATTCGCCTTTACGCCGGCTGTGAGCGCCGATTACATTCTTGGTGTCGTTGATGCTTCTCGTTCTCTCATTGATACGGTCTATTCGTCACTCATACAGAGCAGCTGTTGCGCAGTTGAATTTACCCATAGAGCTAACCTGGTTTACCGTTCTCACCGTAAATTTCTTTTATCTCATTGAAAATAAAGCAAAATTATTATTTTTTTGGTGTCATTTCTGGCCTTTAAAAGATGCTCAGGTGCTCTTGCGAGCTTAAAGATTGACTGTTTTTTCGTAAGGCTACGTAATTTTTTGTTGTAATCGGTTACATATTTGTGGAGAATGTCGTGACGATAAAGGCAATTGTCATATAAAAAGATAACAATCTGGTATGCCCGTTTGCCCTCCCGGCTCTGGTTGCTCCTCAGCCGGCCTTGCGAGCAAAAGCCAATAAAATATAAAAGAGGCAAGTCATGAGAAAAACACTCCCTAATCAGCGAGTTTTGTCCACCTGGATTACGGCACTTTCCCTGACGGCAACTGCCGGTGTGGTCCATGCCCAAGAAACGTCCGATGATCAATTACTCCTCGAAGAAGTCGTTGTCCGCGGTATCCGCAGCTCTCAAGAGGCGGCGGTTGACGTAAAGCGCGACTCCAAAGTGATTGTCGACTCCATCGTTGCTGAAGACATCGGTAAGCTGCCCGACGTAACCATCGCGGATTCGCTACAGCGTGTAACCGGCGTGCAAATTCAGCGCACGGCCGGGGAAGGCACGAGCCTGAATGTGCGTGGTATGCCGCAGGTGCTCACCACTCTAAATGGCGAGCAGTTTTTAAGCCCTTGGTCGATTACCGATGTTGGCGCCAATTACGGTGATATTCCCGCATCAATGATCTCGGGTGTGGATGTGTATAAATCACAAAGCGCAGCGCTTTCGGCTGGTGGTATTTCAGGCGTGATCGATTTAAAAACGCGTCGCCCGCGCAACCTAGAGCAGGGCTGGACGGCCGTTGGCAGCGCCGAAGTCTCACAAGGCTCCATTACCGAAGACGACAATTACAATACCAACGCTTTTGTGGGTTATAACGGCGACCGCTTTGGTTTTACGTTGGGCGCTTTTAAGTCCAACTCTAATGCGGCCAACTACCAGATTTGGGAGGATGCCCGTCTGGGCTTTGTAAATGCCGGCGGCGATCCGTTGGATCTGAATGGCAATGGCGATTTAAACGATCGCTACTTAGTGCCCGGTGGTTATGGTGTTAGCGCATTTGTTATGGAGCGGGAGCGAGAGGGTTTTGCCGGTTCATTGCAGTTTGATATTACCGACGCTGTACAGCTGACGGCTGATGTGTTTTACACAAAAATGGATCAGTATGATCGCGGTGTGCGCACGCAGTTTAACGGAAGCAACAGTGACAATTACGATGTTTTGCGCCCCGGTACGCAAAGCCAATTCGAGACGGTGGTGCCTGCCGAAGGCGATACCCCCGAGCGTGTGATTAACTCCTTACAAGTTGCGGTTGTTGAAGCGCCCGATTTTCAGGCGACCACGCAAAGCCGGCAAAATCACACTGACTCCATCAATACTAACCTAGAGCTTAGTTACGATAACGGTGGGCCATTCACGGGCTCGGTTCGCTATATCCATGCTGAGGCCGAAAAGAACTACGCGAATGCAACCTTCCAGCAGGGCACACCCGAGTGGTATTGGATCGATGAGGATGGCGATGGTCAGGATGATCCGGTTGACCCTTTCTGGGTAACCGTTGATTACCGAGAGGATTACCCTACCTTCCAGTTTGAGGATGACCTCTCTAGCACCGATCGTCTCAACTTATTTCAGGCGTTTGCCGATGGCACTGACGATGAAGCGACACTTGATGCCGTGCGTGCCGATGCTTCGTACGAATTTGACTTTGCCGGTTTTACCTCGGTGGACTTTGGCGTTCGCTACGGTCGCCGCGATGTCGATCACACTCGCTTTATTTATATGACACCAACGGGGTACTACTCTACGTGGGCAGATCCTAACGTACCCGAAGATCTATGGTACGAACAGCTGCCGGGCGATTTTGTTTGGCAGCAATACCCAGACTGGAACGACTTTAAAGGCAATGCTGATTTGGGTATTGCGCCCTATGATGAGCTGCGCGAACAGCTTATCTCCTACAATGACTTTGGTCCGTTCGGTGGTTGGGGCGACGGTGTTGCCGCGCTAGACCCTGAGAGTCTGGATGATTTGAACGGGTTTATGAACTTTGTTTATCCGGGGGCGCAAAAGTTTGCCGACCCATCGCGTGCATACTCGGTGGTGGAAGAAGAAACCTCAGGTTACGCTCAGTTTAATTTTGAAAATATGGATGGCATTTTCGGCGTTCCCTTTGACGGTAACATTGGTGTGCGTGTGGTCGAAACCAGTCGCGAAGTCGTTAACAGCGTTTACGACCAGGGCGCGGTGCCCGAAGAGGGCACCTATTACGGTGGCGGTTATTCGGCCACCTACGGCCAACCGCAAGGTTGGCAGGTGATGTACAAAGTGCTTGGCACCGAAACGACTGAGACTTCATTTACCGATGTTTTGCCATCGGCCAATATTAACTTTTACCCACGCGAAGATGTAATCGTCCGCTTCGGATATGCCGAAACCATGTCGCGCAATGATTTGATGAACGTGGGTGAAGGTGAGTCGCTGTGGTATCAGGAGTATCGCGTATATACCCCGGACGGTAACCAAGTGGACGAGAACGGCGAAGCCTACAAAGTGGTTACCAGCCCGGGCGGTGGTAACGATCAAGGTAACCCATACATCGACCCGTGGCGTGCCAACAACTACAACATTTCGACGGAGTGGTACTTTGGCGAAGGCGGTATCCTGGGCGCCGGCGTGTTCCTGATCGAAGTCGAGAGCGCCGCACAAGCACTGCAAGAGCAGCGTCAGTACCCGGACTCGGACGGTGTGGTTCGCCGCTCTGCCAACGTCTGGACAACCAAGAATGTTCCGGCCTCCGACCTAAAAGGGTTTGAGCTGGGTTATAAGCAGGCACTGAGCTTCTTGCCAGGTATTTTGTCTAACACGGGTATCGAGGCGAACTACACCTATTCCGATAACGATTCGGGTAGTGTCGACCTGGAGGGCAACAGCTTTCCGCTTAACTCAAACTCTGAGCACCAAGCCAACCTCGTGCTGTGGTATCAGGGTGAAAAGTTGAGCACCCGGGTGGCTTACAACTGGCGCAGCGATATCTTCCAGGGGCAGGTGGGCTTGAATACCAACGAGGCGCCGATCAGTTTGGGTAATTGGTCCGAGCCGGCCGGGTACCTGGATGCCTCTATTAATTATGACATTAACGATAATGTCGCGGTTTACCTGCAAGGCACCAACTTAACCGAGACCGACTATCGCAACTATGCGCAGTTTGAAGATCAGTTCCGTTCTTTGAACGTGCAAGAGCGCCGTGTGGCTTTGGGCATCCGCGCGCGTTTGTAAATCTTTGACCTAAAAACTTGTGTAGCAAGCGCATAGCTTTGTGGGAGCCGGGAAACCGGCTCCCACTTTTTTGTTTCAGCTTCTCAGCACCTGCCCACAGGTGTGTTTTGGGCAACGCGTTATAGTATGGCTACCACAACTCACTTTTAAGGGCTGTATCATGTTCAAAACAATAATAGCCGCGCTGGCGCTTTGCTCGGTGGTTGCGTGTACCTCAGCGTCCAGCGTGCAAGCTCTGCAAACAGAACAAGGTTTTTCGGGGCAGTCTGTTACGCTGGTGGGCCGCTTTGATCAGCGCACGGATGGGCGCGCGGCGTTTACCTGGCCGGGCTCATCGGTGCAGTTTAACTTTAACGGCACAAGTGCTGCCATCCGGCTTGCCAGTGCGGCCGATATACGTTTTATGGTGGAGGTCGATGGTGAGCAGTCCGAGCTGTGGGTAAAAGCGGGTGAGGCCGATTACACACTCACCTCCGGCCTCGAAGCCAAGCCTCATCAAGTGCGATTAACCCGGTTAGCCGAGTCCTTCTCGGGGGTGACGGCGTTAGTCTCCGACCCAGTCACCGATGGTCAACTGCTGGCGCCTCCGGCCCCCGCATCGCGTCGCCTGCTGGTGATTGGTGACTCCATTACCGCGGGTTATGGCGTCGAGGGTGCCAGTAAAGCATGTAGCTACTCTCAGGAAACCAGCTCACCACTACGTGCCTATGCCGGCGTTGCGGCGCAGCGGCTTAGTGCTGATGTTCATACGATCGCCTGGTCGGGTATTGGTGTATGGCGCTCATACGGAGAAGAAACACCCCAAGCCCCAACCATTGCCGAGCGCCGCTTGCTAACCTTGGGTGACGACTTTGACAATGAGTGGGATACCACTCGCTACCGCCCCGATGCCATTATTATTGCCATTGGCACCAACGATTTTTGGCTGGGTAGTGCTCCGGGCTACCGCGCGGCGATGGGCGAATTCGTGTCGCAAGTACAAACCGACTACCCCGAGCGACCTATTTATTTAATGGTAAGCCCCATGCTCTCAGGTGACGCTCGTGCCGCTCAGCGAGCCGACCTTGCCGCCATTGCCTCGGGTGACGTTCGGGTTCTCGATTTGGGTAAAATTGAACCTGACGATGGCTACGGCTGTGACTACCACCCCAACCTGGTAACGCAACAGCGTTTAGGCGAAGCATTAGTTCAAATATTAGAGCGTGAATTGGGTTGGTAGACGAGCGAAGCTTGATTCGGTGATCTTGTTGACCGAGATTGAAACGTTTAAAAATCCGGCTCACGTTGCCGGATTTTTTGTCGTAAGCTTGCCCAGCGCTGCATCGAGATTGGCGCTTTAGGCTAGCGCTGCTGTGGCGGGCAGCCGGATTGCTATCTCGATTAGGGAGTTTTGTGTAGCTTGTGGGAGTAACGCCCGGTTATGTGTTTCGTTAAATACAAAGTTATAAAACTTTACTACTGAATTGGCTGTTAGATAAACAAGAAAACGCCACATTGCTCGATAAACTGCCGTAACACCAATAAAGCTTATGGGCTCCTCTCTGAATTCGATTTCTAGATTAGGGCCAGTTAGATTATGTAGAGGCTTATATTGATGCCACAAACAATAGCCCAGCCAAACTGACCGGAGGCAAAAAATAATATTATCAAAAGTAGTACTTCAATCATGCTTTACACATAACAGCGTAGTAGGCGTAATTTCGTTTAGACAACACGAACTCACGTCTCTTTTTTTATTGGTTATTTCGCCTGAAATCCGAACAAACTCAAGGAATTAAGGCATTTTTTGTACAATCTACCACTGTGAAAAGTCGGTGGAGTACGGATTAAGAGCTTCCGTGTGGCGCGATGTTTCCATCACGGTAAGTCTGAGCATAGGCTGCTGTTCGCTAGCTCTGGCAATCGCGCCGCTAAGAATGGCGATCAAGCCTTGAGCTGGTGCCGATCTTGAGGCGCAAGCGCCTGTAGAATTGCCTGCTGACTGACTGCCAAGAAATGTTAATCAAGTTAAAGGCGTTTGCGGATAGATAGCGTAAGTGTTGTAATCGATTACATCGATCAATAACAACAATGGGTGATAACCGTGAATGTAGCTCCCCACTTGCCGAGTGACACCGGTAAGCGCAAAACCCTTAAAAGCCTCGCGGGTATTCTGGGCTTAAGTCTAAGCGCTCAGGCCATGGATGCTCTGGCTGAGTTTGAGCCCAAAGCGGTCTCGGCTTCTGGTAACGCTAGGCTGTTCAGTGCCGCACAATTGCTGTGCGCGGCCGCCTTAGCCGATATTGTGATACCTGCCACCGATACCCCCGGCGCTACTGGCGCGGGCGTTCATCTTTATCTCGATCATCATGTTCAGGTGTGTACGTCGGCTGCACAACAGACGAGTTTGTTGCGGTTTCTAGATGCTATTGACCAGCAGTCGCAGGCGGAGTTTGGCAAGCGTTTTTCAGAGCTCAGCGAAGCCCAGCGGCAGACGTTAACGGCGCTTTTGCATGAGGGCACAACACCGTTTAGTGAGGGTGAGTCGCAGGTGTGGCGGCAGTTTATATCGCTGGTGACGTTTGCCTATTACACAAGCGAAGTAGGTGCCACCCAAGAGCTGAGTTATCTGGCGATTCCCGGCGGATACGATGGCGACGTGCCGTTTTCCGACGTGGGTCGGTCTTGGTCGTTAGCGCCGTTTGTCTAACTATAAAAGCTGAGTGTAGCTATGTCTTACCCCTATATTAAAGCGGCGAAAGAGCCATTTGATGCCATTGTGGTTGGCTCCGGTGTGACCGGTGGCTGGGCCGCTAAAGAGCTGACCGAAAAAGGCCTTAAAACATTGATGGTGGAGCGTGGCCAAGCCGTAGAGCATCGTAAAGATTACACTGGCGAGGGCGTAAAAGCCTGGGAGATGCCTCAGCGTGGTCGTCTGGATGCCAATACCATTGACACCGATTTTTATATCCAGAAAAAGTGCTATGCCTTTAACGATGCGACTAAAGATTTTTTTGGCAATGATCGGGAATATCCCTATAAGCAAGAAAAGCCATTTGATTGGATTCGCGGCAATGCACTAGGTGGTAAATCGTTGCTGTGGCACCGCCAGAGTTATCGCCTTAGCGAAATGGATTTTAACGCTAACGCCACAGACGGTCATGGGGTCGACTGGCCCGTTCGTTATAAAGATCTAGAGGCCTGGTACAGCTACGTTGAAAAGCACGTTGGTATTAGTGGTAGTAAAGAAAATTTAGCCGTTTTACCCGATAGCGAGTTTCTACCTGCCTTTGAGTTTAATCAGGTTGAGAAAACGGTTAAAGCACGCATAGAGAAGCACTATAAAGATCGAAAAATGATCATGGGGCGATGTGCACACCTATCGAAACCGTCCGCGCAGCATTTGGCTCAGGGTAGGGTGCAGTGTATGGCCCGAAATGAGTGTCAAAAAGGCTGTTCGTTTGGGGCGTACTTCTCAACTCAAAGCTCGACGTTACCCGCCGCGATGAACACTGGAAATTTAAAAATTGCTACCGACAGTGTCGTGCATAGTGTGATTTACGACGATAAGCAAAATCGGGTAACTGGTGTACGAGTGATCGATTCCGCAACCCTTGAGGTGCGGGAGTATTACGCCAAAATTGTCTTTTTGTGCGCATCTACCTTGGGCACCACCCAAATTATGCTTAACTCTAAAAGTGAGGCGTTTCCCACGGGGTTGGCTAACTCTTCGGGTGCCTTGGGGCATTATTTAATGGATCATATTTATGGTGTTGGCGCTACCGCGCAAGTGGAGGGCTTTCACGACAGCTACTATAAAGGTCGCCGCCCCACCGGTATTTATATTCCGCGGTTTCGCAATGTGGCTAAACAAGAAATGGACTATGTGCGAGGTTATGCATTTGCCGGTAGTGCCCAGCGTGATAGCTGGCAGTCGTTGGCCGGTAGCGGTTTGTATGGTAAAGCCTTGAAGGATAAAATTCGTTCGGCCGGTGACTGGAGTTTTTATCTGGGCGGGCAAGGTGAAATGCTACCTCATTATGAAAACCACGTTCGATTGGACGACACCAATGTCGATAAATGGGGCATTCCGCAGTTAATAATGAGCTGCGAGCACCGTGACAACGAAAAGAAAATGATAACTGACATGGGAGAGAGCGCCGCTGAGATACTACAGGCGGCGGGGCTGAAGAACGTTAAAGCCCATGTTAACCCTCGCCCGCCTGGTTTAGCGATTCATGAGGTGGGCACGGCGCGGATGGGCGTCGATCCCAATACGTCAGTACTCAATGGGTTTAATCAGGCGCATGATATTCCCAACCTGTTTGTAACCGATGGCGCAAGCTTCGCCTCTAGCGCCTGTCAAAACCCTTCGTTAACCTTTATGGCATTAACGGCTCGTGCGTGTGATTACGCGGTTAAACAGCTCGCGGCCGGAAAGCTTTAGTGCGGGCTTGCCAGGAACTTTATAACAGTTTCCTCAGTGGATAATAACCGGGCGCGCGCCAAGGACGCCCGGTTGATCTTTTGCGGGGTACTGGAAAGCTTTTAACAGAAGCTTGACGAAAGTAAATTTCGTTGAGGTTAACCTCGGCAGTCGTTAACTGAAAGGCTCACAAAGGCAGGTTAACGCGCTGCGAGGGCTTGGTCGATCAATTTGATTGTTGCTTGCGTTCCGTCTGCTTCAGATAAGTGCTCCCCTTCGTATTCGGCACTGTAGTAGCCGTTAAATCCCGCGTCTGTCAGTATTTTGAAGCAAGCGGGAACGTCTATGGTTGTCTCTGCTCCCTGGGCGTTAAAATCAAATGTTTTAACGCTCACGCCACGGGTGTAAGGCGCGAGGTCTAGCAAACCTTGGGTTCGATCGTAACGGCGCTCTGGCGTTAGGTTCCAGCCGCCCATAAAAAAGTTGTCTAAATCTGTGAGTACGCCAATATTATCGTGGCTGGCGTTCTCTATAAGCATTGCAAGCCAGGCGCCGTTGCTGGAAGGGTGTCCGTGGTTTTCTACTAAGACCTCTAATTCTAAAGGCTTACCGATCTCAGCCAGCGTGTGCAGCGATTCGGCGCACTGGTTTAGTTGTGCCAGATAGCTGCCATCACCATAGGCGTTCACTCGCACTTGCCTACAGCCGAGTTCGGCGGCGGTATGCATCCACACTTTGTGTTGCTCAATAGCGTGTTGCCGTGCTGCTTTGGAGCTTGCCCCCAGGTAGCCTGCTTGGTCGCACATTAACATCTGAAACCGGGTGCCTGTGTCATCGGCCAGACGGTTAAATTCGGCAAGCCATGCGCTGTCCTGGGCTCGACCATAAAAACACAAATTGACCAGGTCTATCGCTTCTATACCAAAGTTGCGTGCTATCAACGTTATATCGCGGGGTGCGAGTTTCCCTTGCAGCACGTCATTGGGGCTGGTTTTTAGCAACTTCAGAAACTGCTCGTAGTTATTGCGGCTGTCACCAAAAATAGCTCGATGGAAGCTCCATTGAGACAATGATGCGCGTTTGGGCGTAAGGCTGCGAAAAGTTGTTAATGTGTTAATGGCTCGCGCGCTTGCGCTAAAGGCTACACTACTAGAGGCGAGTAAACTTAAGCAGCTTCGTCGGGAAAGATTCATCGGTGTAATTCCTGTAAAGCTTAATATGAAAGCTCCTAATGAATGCAGCGGTTGCTGCCACTTGTTAGGGGGCTATTAGTTTGGTACGAAAACCAGCTTGCCGAGTACCGATTTTTGTCGCAGCGCGCGCATCGCTTCACTTAGTTCAGTAAAACCTACGCTGTTGAGTTCGGTACACGCAATGTGCTTCGCTTCGAGAAGATGCGAGAAATCATTGCCAAGTTCTAGCAGTAAACTGGGATTATGAGTGTGCGCTGAACCCAGGCTAAGTTGATGAAAGCTTAGGCCCAGGCTAAATGAATTTGCGTATTGCTCGGGTCGTAGGGTGCGTACCAAGCCACACAGTTCACCTTCAAAGCCCAGGCTGTTTGCGCATAAAACGTCATTATCGCCCCCGGCGGCATCAAGCGCGATTTCTACACCGGCGTTGTCGGTTATTTCACGCACCTTTGTCACGACATCTTCATGTTGATAGTCGATAGCGTGCGTGGCTCCTAGTGACGTTACGTAGGCGTGTTTGGCTGCGGAGGCCGTGGTGATAATCGCTCTTACACCGTAAAATTTAGCCAACTGAATGGCGAAGGTGCCAACCCCGCCAGCACCTCCAGTGATTAAAATAGAGTTTCGCCGATCGACGTTGAGTTTGTTTTTTAATGCATGTAAGGCGGTCCAGCCGGCACAGGGGGTAGCCGCAGCCACAAATGGACTTATTGCGGGCATTTGGGTAAGGGTTCGTGAGTCGTGCAGGGTATATTCGGCAAACCCGCCGCAGGAACGAAACATGTTGCCGTGATATAGAACCTTGTCGCCCAAGTTCCAGCCGGTTACTTTATCACCCAGCGCAACGATCTCACCGGCCACATCCAGCCCCCCAACAAAGGGTGTCGTTTGGTCGAAAACACTTTGATACCAGAGGTTAACTTTGCTATCAACAGGGTTTAAACCAGTCGCAAGTACTCTCACTTTAACGTCATAACCATAGGCTACTGGCTCGGGTATGTCCTGTACTAAAAAATCATCGGTACTGACCTGATAAACCAACGCTTTCATTTAGTCCTCCGCCACGTAGTTGATAGTTAGGCCTTTAATTTCTAGGTTGCGCCCTTTGGTGTCTTGCGAAAAACGCAGAATTAAATCGCCTTTGCCTTGTTTTAGGTTAGCCGTTACTGTTTTGTTCGCCCAGATTTTGGTAGGGGCCTCGCCAGTGGCTGCTAGCCGTTTTCCTGGGTGAGCTTTGGCGAGGTGAGGTGCAAACTCATCGAGAGGCACTAAATTTTTGCCCAGTAATAGCTGCGCTTGGCCGGTGTACGATCCATCGGGGGTGCCGTAGTGCAGTGTGATCTGGTATCTGCCCGCGCGCGTAACCTCGACCGGCCAACGGACAGCGCCTGCTTCTGGTGCTTTACTTGTAAGCCAGTCGTGGGCCCAACCATCTTTAAAGTGGTAGTCAACACCTTCAGTAATGATTTCAGCCTCGTGCGCGGGAAGTTGTGTCCTTGGCGCTTGCGCAAGCCCCAGAGGAATACTCAGAGGCTGGTAGCGTTCTAAGCGGGTGGTTTGATACCAGGCGATATATTCCGCTTTAAGCTTCTTGAGTACGTTGGGCTTTTGTGCGCTTAGCTCAAGCTTTTGTTGCGGGTCTTTGTCTAAATCGTAAAGCCGCCATTGACCGCTATGGTCGACAATGGCTGCCCATTTACCCTTGCGTAGCGAGCCGGGCGCCATCTGCACAGGGTTTTCGGTGGGGCGGCGCGTGTTTCTGAAGTGGTGGGTAAACAGCGGGCGTTGGTAAAGTGTCTGATCGCGGTTGTTGGAAACTAGTACCCCACTTAAATCGCTACCGTGAATGGGTTTGCCCGCGGCAGGTGTTACGCCGCTAAGTGCTAGCAGTGTGGGTAGAATATCGATGTGTTGGCCGGGCACCTGCGTGGTTTTAGGCTTTAGTTTATGTGGCCAGTAAAGGGCAAACGGTACCCGCACACCGCCTTCGTCCAGTTTACCCTTCCACCCCTTAAAACCGCCGTTGTATCGGGTATTGCCAGCGGGAAAGGCGGGGCCGTTATCCGACATAAACACCACAATGGTGTTAGCCAGTTGAGGTTGTTGCTCTAGTGCCGACAAAAGGCGCGCGATATTGTTGTCGATATTTTCGACCATACCGTAGACGCTGGCGTCAGTCGCATCCAGCCCCATCATTGCGTATTTGTCGAACAATGTTTGTGGTAACTCGAAGGGGCTGTGTGGGGTATTAAAGCTTAGCATGGCGAAAAACGGTTGGTTATCCTGCGCCATAAATGCCAGTGTTTTATCGGTGAGTCGGTCGGGTAAGTAGCCGGTGAAGGCTGTCGTTTGCTGGTTGTGCAGCACGGTGCCATTAAAGTAATCGGTCAGATGGCCGTCGGCAAAGCCGTAGAATTCATCAAACCCTTGCCCGTTTGGGTTATAGGGGTATTGCAAGCCATTATGCCATTTGCCAAATAGTCCGGTGCGGTAGCCTGCCTGTTTAAAGTGCTCGGCGAGGGTGACTTCATCGCTAAACATTTTTTCGCCCCCGCGCGTGACACTGTAAACGCCAGTTGCCAGAGAGTGGCGCCCGGTCAAAACACTGGCGCGAGTAGGGGAGCACACAGGGCTTGCGTAAAAGCGGTCAAAGCGCACGCCCTGGTTCATTAAGGTATCAATGCTGGGGGTTTTTAAGGTGGTGTTACCATTGGCTGATACATCTCCCCAGCCCTGATCGTCGGTCATAATAAGCAGTACATTGGGCTGTTGGGTGGTTGATGTGGCGGCCTGCGCTACCAGTGCCCATATCAGAGTAATTATCAACACGAGGGGTCTAATCATATGCATTGTATTTTCGTTAAAAGACATAAAAAAAGGGCGCGTTAACTTCTGTTAGCGCGCCAAAGGAGAGCCCATGCTATGACAGCGCGAGCGAACTAGGGGACTGCCCAACACTCCCCTAGTCTAGTTGGCAACCTAGAAGGTTGCCCGTACGCCCATTGTGTAACGAGCCTCGTACTCATTTTGCCAAGCGAACTGATCCTTCCACTCCAGGTAGTAGGTTTCTTTTTCGCCCGTGAGGTTAGAGGCATTTACGAACACGCTAACATTGTCGTTGATGTCGTAGCTTGCCGAGGCGTCAACGTAGGAGGTTGAATCCTGCCAAAGTGTGCCGCTGCCCCAGGTCTGGTTAAAACCAACGACGCGTTCGCTGCGGAAGTTGTAGGCCAGGCGCGCCTGGAAGGGACCAGACTCATACCAACCCACCAAGTTAATGACATCTTCTGAGTTATCCTGAAACGGCAGGTCGTCGCCGTTAAGCCCTGCGTTGCCCGAGGAGCTAGGCGAGTAGGTATAGTTGGCGTCGACACCGAAGCCATTTAGAAAGTTAACGTCTAAGAAGTCGTCAAAGGCGAGCTTGGCTGCCAGTTCGACACCTTTTAATACACCGCCGTCACCTTGTACGCTGGTGTTGACGTTGACCGTACGACGCACTACACCATCCTGGTCCGGCAGTGCCATTTCTACCGAGCCGCTTTCAATAAAGCTCTCGACATCGATGTAGAACCAGTTTGCCGATACGGCGCTCGCACTACCTAAATAGTATTCGAGCGAGAGGTCGTAGTTGGTTGCTTTCCATGGGTCTAGCTCTGGGTTGCCGGTGGAGTTGGCGGCGTTGACAATAAACTTACCAAAGGTATCGCTATCGGCGTCACCGTCGAGTGTGTAAGACGGTGTGAGAGCTCCGCCCCACTGTGCCAGATCCAGCGGTGCAATGGTGCGCGTCAACGAGCCACGAACCACTAAGTTTTCAGTCAAATCAAAACGCAGGTTTAACGATGGCAGTAAGTCATCAAATGAGCGCTCGGTAACGATGTCGCCGGTATCTGCTGCAGCTGCGCCGTAAGGTTGTGCTGCCCCCACTTGGTTTTGTACAACCGTTAGGTCGGTCTCCAGCTGACGCAAACCAAAATTACCGCTCATGATGCCCGTGGCGAAGTTCGCTTGAATGTAGTAGCTGGTCTCGTCCAGATCCACCTGGTAGGACTGACCAGGGTTGTTGGAGCGGAAAGTTCCCGGGTACAGATTGCTGTGATAACTCTCGACGTTTTGCATGCTTTTGGGGTCGACAGACCAAATGGTAGGGATACCCGACACCCCACCAAAGTCGCTGACTTGTGTCGCGCTAAGATCGCTGATCGGAGTGGGTACACCTGCGGTGTAAAAATTATCGCCGTCACCGTAGGTGCACGCCTCGGGGATACCGCCACCATTTAAGGTAACATCGGTGGCTTTCCATTTAACCGCGCATTGCGCGTCACCGATCGGGGAGAGAAGATCGAATACGTCGTTGTCGATGCTACGCTCGCTTAACCGGGCTCCAAACTCAATCGAGGTAATAAAACCGTCGTTAAAGCGATACTCACCGTCAAAGCGCGCTACATTTAACTCACCCTCCTGGCTAAAGTTGTTCTCCGAGGTGAGGGCGCCCAATGCGTAGCTGTTCACATCGTCGAGGTAGGAGTTAATGGTGCGTGCGTCGCCTACCGCGTTGCCGTCTATGTCTAAGTTTGCATTGTTATCAAAGCCTCCCCAAGATGGGTCGCTACCGCTGTAATCCACACTGAGGGTGGGGAAACCGTGGTAGCCGCCGGGGTTGGTTTGCAGTTGGCCATCGGCGCAGTCACCTTGGGTACCCGCCGTGCCAGTGGGGTAGTACTGACAATTTACGCCCCATTGGCTACCGTCTGCCAAATCGATGTCCATATAGCTGTTGAGGCGCTCTTGCTCGGCCGAACCGTGAACTAAACGCAATGAGCTGGTAAACGCACCGCCGTTATCGTAGTTAAGTTCGATATTGTAGTTTTGCGACTCTGCATCTTGTGACTGAACCGCCGAGTAGGTTTTGATGCGGCGACCATTGCCGGTGTATTCCTGAACGGTCGAAAGGTTTGCGCCATCGGCCATGGCATCTTTGGGTGTAGACTGAGTGGGTTCAAACCAGCCCCAACGGTTCCACTTGTCAGAGTGGGCAATGCCCATCATGTAGTCATTGTCGTCGAGCTCGGTAAAGAGTGCCTCGGCAACCACCTCAAAGCCTGCCCCTAGGTCCACTTGCAGCGCTAAATTGGCGCCAGTGCGTTCGCGTTCGGTAGAACGGTTAAATGCCTGGTGGCCTTGGTAGGCCCAAAAGGTGTCGTCGGTGTCTCCATCGCCGTTAACGTCAGTAGGGTCGCCGTAGGCCCAGCTCTCGGTGGCAAAACCGCTCCAGCCAGCGTTTTCACCGCCACCAGCCATACCTGAGTAGTAATTAGCGAGAGTGGCTTCTTGGCGCGATACGGCGGCCATAATACCAATGCGCTCACTGTTCCAGTTGAGCAGAATGTTCGCGGATGGATCTGTTTCTTGAGTGTCTGCACCTTGTGCCGCCTGCACCGAACCCGAAACGGTAAAGCCTTCGTCAAAATCAAATGGGCGGTAAGTTTGCAGATCTACTACGCCTGTGATGCCGCCGGGGGTATAGCTAGCGGTTTGCGATTTTGCCACTTCGGCGCCAGAGAATAGCTGCGAGGGGATATCGCTAAAATTGGGTTGCACGGTGGTTAATGAGTTGGCGCCCAGGTACGACTCGCCATTGAGTGTTGTGAGTACTTGCGGCATACCGCGAATGTTAAGTGCGGTACCCTCGCCGGCTGAGCGGCGAATTTGCACACCGCTGATGCGCTGCAGTGAGTCGGTAATCGTCACATCGGGTAATTTACCGATATCTTCAGCGGAGATGGCATCGACCACTGAGCTTGCATCGCGCTTAATGTTGACGGCATCGGCTTGGGCTGCTCGCACGCCGGTGACGACAACTTCTTCAAGCATCTGCGTATCGGTATCCTGGGCTAATGCTGGAAGGCTGAGTCCGGCAAAGGCAATTGAGGTTATACACTTGGCTAATAGATTTTTATTAAAATCATGGCTCTTTTTCATCAAGTTACTCCTTATCGTTATCGATAACATTTATTGTTGCTTTGACAATTTTTGGGTTGATAGTGGTTGATAAATGATTTTTCGGTAATCGGTTACATTTTTTCGCCATTATTTTTATGGTTTACCAGTAAAAAATACCTATTTAAATTCTGTATCGCTTTGTTTTATGGTGGATTTTATCTGTATGGGCCTCTATCACTCGCTTTTATTTAAAAGAGACTCTCATACAGATGAAATCGGTTACATAACTTAAGTCGCCATGCGCATAAATGCAAGTGGTTTCTTGGGTGTTTTGTTTGGGGGGCGTATTCTGTTGCCCGGATGGGGTTTTGTTAGGTGCGAGCAGGGTCCGGGTTCATCGATAATCTTTAACTTTAAGGTACAAGCGCTGCCATCCGGCTTGCCTGTATGGCCGGTGTACGCTTTTTGGTGGATGCCGACGATGAACAGTCCGAGCTTTTGGTAAAGGTGCCAGAGGCAAACTTACTAACGTTCTGGCTGCAGACCATATTATCCGGGTTCGAAGAACCTTGGCCATGTCACTTATGTGGGCATGGGGTGGTGCAATCCCCACTTTTCTGTCGAGCTCTTTGTTAGGGGCGATGCTGTGGAAATACAGGCTAAGTCCAGTCCCGTTGCGTTTCCGGTCGCCGATGATGCAAGGGGCGGGCTTTACCATTGATCGATTTTCTCAATTCAGTGAAAGCATTTAAATCGTGACAAAGAGGTTGCGGGAGCTGAAATAGAATTGGTTAACAACGCCTTAAATAAAAACAATTATGCAATAAAGGTTAAGCTCGAAGGGTTGCTTTGTGATTGAGGTGTTGGGGGGAGGGGCTGCCAGTGCGGCAGCCTTGAACAGGTGTATCGGCACTTTCCCAGGGCGGGCTACTCGGCCATATATTGTATACGGTTTAAAGAGAAGCGTTCACGCCGCTCGCTAAGCTGCTTTTGTATTTCCTCTACGGCGCGCTGCTCGGTTGTTGTGTGCAGAGCATCAAGGGAGCGAGAAAAGTGGTTTCTCATGGATATCCGGGCGGCGTGTGGGTCTCTGGCTTTTAGTGCCTCGAGAATCGCCCGGTGCTCTCTGATCCGCCGTTCACCGTCTGTTTTACAAATTGATTGGTGGGCGGTTTTTATTTCAGGCAAATTTGCCTGAATATCCCATAGGTGCTGGATCATATTGATCAAAGGCCGGTTTTGCGTGGAGCTCGCTATGATCGTGTGAAATTTTCTGTCGGCAACTTCAGAGGTGAGGTGGCCATCTTCATTTTCACGGGCCATATCGTCTAGCGCGCTTTGCAGTTCGCTAAGCKCCTCTTCCGACATGGTTGAGGCCGCTAGAGCGGCTACTTCTGATTCCACGAGTACACGAGCTTCCGTGACTTCAAAGGGGCTAAACTGGCGCGGGTCGTTGTTGTTGGTTTTAAACGTCTTTAGGGCATACACCCCAGAGCCGGTTTGCACCTCAACTCTTCCCATTACCTCAAGCGCGATAATAGCCTCGCGAACCGTTGGCCGGCTTACGCCGTAGCGCTCTGATAATTCGCGCTCTGGAGGCAGACGAGCTCCCGCTGGAAACTCGCCAGAATCGAGCGCAGCCAACATTTTTTGTGCGATCTTGCGGTAAGAGCGTCGATTGCCGCTACTAGTGCTGTCGCTCATGGAGTCACTCCTGCTTTATATAGTAATTACCGATAACCCATCAATGCTAACACAATCTGCTTAATTGGTAATACCGATTAGCAAGTTAAAGCAGCATCTGGTCGAGTATGCGGTGACGATTATTAACAACTTCTTTGGCGGTAAATTCTACTCTTTTGGCCTGATAGGAGCAAAGTTAATCGTGATTCCGGTGTGACGTATCTGCCCTATGGGGCTGTGTGGTGGATGCTCGCTGCTCTACAATCCGGTAATAATAATTGGTTGACACATTGGGTGTTCTGTTGGTAGTCTGTCTTTGCAGTTGAATGTGATTACCAAATTTAACTTGGGCTTCATTGCCGATGCCTGCATTTTGGTTAGTCACTTCACGCTGAATGATGCTAGGAGTCGGCATATTTGCTGGGTTCTGGTGTGTGGCTCTATTAGGGTCGAGCCCTTCTTTAGAGTAGGGCTCGACCTATTTTTTGAGCGCAATGGTAGTGTGAAGATACGGATAATAAGAGCTTGACTCGTTAGCCATGATTTTCTCGTTTTTGCCTTATGCGGCGGTTGCAGCAAGTTATCTTGCAAAGAATCTCTTTAAAAGCGTCGAGTGGAGTCTGAGGCTCTTAGCTATTGTCGTTCACGGCTGTGCTGACATCTGTGACAGCTAAGAGCTCTACTATTACATCAAGTTAAAATTATTTAAGGAGTCTGAGTATGGCTAAACCAGTCATTGGATTTATTGGCTTAGGCCTGATGGGCGGTAACATGGTCGAGAACCTGCAGAAGAAAGGTTACGAGCCCATTGTTATGGACTTAAACCAAGACGCTGTAGATGCTGTTTTGGCGCGCGGCGCTAAGCAAGCTAAGACCGGTAAAGAGCTGGCCGAAGCGAGTGATATTATTATGCTGTGCCTGACCACATCTAATGTGGTTGAAAAGCTGGTGTACGGCGATGACGGCATTCTTGCTGGAATTAAAGAGGGCGCTGTACTGGTTGATTTTGGTACTTCTATTCCTGCCTCTACCCGTAAAATTGGCGCTGATCTGGCCAGCAAAGGTGCGGGTATGGTTGATGCGCCATTGGGTCGCACCCCTGCTCACGCAAAAGACGGCTTGTTAAACATCATGGCCTCTGGTGATAAGGAAGTGTTCGAGAAGGTTAAGCCTGTTTTGGAAGAGCAGGGTGAGAACGTATTTTACCTGGGTGCACTGGGTGCCGGTCACACCACTAAGCTGATTAACAACTTTATGGGCATGACAACGGTTTGTGCTATGTCGCAAGCGTTTGCGGTAGCAGATCGCGCCGGTGTTGATCGTCAGCAGTTGTTCGATATTATGTCGACTGGGCCTTCTAGCTCGCCATTTATGAACTTCTGTAAAAATTACGCCGTAGACGGCGTTAGTGATTTAGGTTTTTCAATCGCCAACGCTAACAAAGACTTGGGTTACTTCCTGGAGATGGTAAAAGATCTGGGCACTCAAGCGCCGATCGCTGAAGGTACATCAACTGGCCTGCAAGCGGCGTTTGACGCTGGCATGGGCAACGGTAATGTTCCGGAGATCTTCGACTACTATCTCAAATTAGAAAAGTAATTTGAGTGGTGGTTAAAAAGCCGCGCCCTGGTGCAGTAGCCGGGGCGCGGCTTTTTTGTGTCCGGCGTTTCGTTGTTAGCTTGTGTAGCTCTTTCCCTCTTCGGTTTTAACTGTGTCTCGTTGTTCTTCCTTCCTGAGCTTGATGTGGTTTTTGATAAGTAGATTGTCCGTCCGGTTGCGCCCGATAAGGCGTAACGAATGAGTGGCTCGTTCTCGAGCATGGCGGGTGGTCGGACGCACTCCTGTGTGGCTTGAGCGCGCACTCTTTGGTGTGTAGTGGTGTAAGAGTTAACGTTGACTTGTGGGGCGGGATATTTTTGGGGGGGGGTGCCTGGGCATAAAAAAACCGCCGGCATTAATGCCGGCGGTTTAGAGAGGCGAGCCCTTAGTTAGGCTTGCAAATCGGTTAAGACTTGTTTCTAGCCTTAAGTGGCTCAACGGTTGGAATTAGAATCCAAATGGCCGCCAGTGCAACCAGAGCTAACGAGGCGCCAATAACAAACGCTGGCGTGTAGTTACCGCCTTGGGTCAGCCAAGGGACGAAAACGGTCAGGCCCCATGCTGAAAACTTGGCAGCCATGCCGGCAAAGCCCGACAGCGAACCTACAGACTTTTGGCTTAGCATGTCTGCTGGCAAGGTTTGTACGCTACTGATGGTGGTTTGGAAGCCAAACAGGATAACACCCATTAGTAATACGGCTGTTACCGGGCCGCCAGGGTTAGCCATGGCCAGTAGGCAAGGTAGCATCAGCAAGCAACCCAGGGTAATTACAAACTTGCGGGTTTTGTTGATCGTCCAGCCGGCGTTAATTCTGTTTTGTGATAACAGGCCGCCAAACCAAGCACCGAACATAGCGCCCACGTAAGGAACCCAGCCGTACAAGGCGATGCCCTTAACGTCCATGTTGTAGACTTCGGCCAGATAGGTGGGGATCCAAAAAACAAATAACCACCAAATTGGGTCAATAGCGGCGGAGGCAATAATAACCCCCCAGCTTTGCTTGCGAGACAGCATCTCTTTGGTGTTTGGGGCGTATTCTGTTTCGACATCATTGTCGTCGGTTGCCGGAGTGGTTTTTTGCCCTGTCAGAATATATTCACGCTCAGCTTCGGTAATCCAAGGGTGGCTTTTAGGTGGTGCTTTTACCAGAACCAACCAAGGTATTAACCATAACAGACCCAAAAGACCAACGATGACAAAAATGGCTTGCCAGCTAAAGTGCACGGCGAGGTAGGCGATGATGGGGATCGACACGAGACCGCCGATGGCAGCACCGGAGTTAAAAATACCCTGTGCCAGCGCGCGCTCTTTGGATGGGAACCATTCTGCGTTACCTTTTGCAGCCCCCGGCCAGTTGCCCGCTTCGGCGACACCGAGCAAACTGCGGAAGATACTCAGCGAGACAACGCCTTGCCCAAAGGCGTGCAGCGCCGTGGCGATAGACCAAACACCGATAGAAAGTGCAAAGCCGATGCGCGTGCCCACCCAGTCGAATATTTTACCGAAGATGGCTTGACCCAACGCATAGGCCAAAATAAAGAAGCCAGAAATCGTGCCGTAGATGGCCTTGCGACCATCGGCATCCAGATCTGGGTATAGATCTTCACCCATGCTGGTAGCCCAGAGCACGTTCATCGTTTGACGGTCGATGTAGTTAATAATGGTGGCAAGTGCAATCAGCGCGATCACCCACCATCGTAAATTTTTTACTTTCATTATTTGACTCCTAACAAGTTGGGTAGTGGAGGTTTCTAGAGTTATGGTTAAAGTTTATGAATATCTTGCTATGACTCTGGTGAATATTTAATTCTGTTAAGCGAGAATCTTTCTCTTCGCTCGGAGAGTTGCCGCTGCACCTCTTCCACGGCGCGCTGCTCGGTGGTCTCGAGCAAGGCGTCGAGTGAGCGAGAAAAGTGATTGCGCATGGCTACTCGGGCCGCGTGACAATCGCGGGCTCGCAAAGTGTTAAGGATTTCCCGGTGTTCTTCGATGCGCTTGCGGCCATCGGTGCGGCACACGGATTGGTGCGCCGTTTTAAGGTCGGGCAAATTGGCCTGAATATCCCACAGGTGTTGAATGATGTTTATCAGGGGGCGGTTCTGTGTTGAGTGGGCTATAACCGAGTGAAATTTTCGGTCTGCGATCTCTGAGGTTAAATCGCCATTTTTGTTTTCTAACGCCATCTCTTCCAGTGCGGCTGCCAATTCCTCAAGCTGTGCTTCGGTCATAGTGGAAGCCGCGAGTGCAGCGGCTTCGGACTCGACCAGTACGCGCGCTTCGGTAATTTCAAAGGGGCTGTATTCTCGGGGGTTGTTGCTATTGGCGCTGGCGGAAGTTAGGGCATACACGCCAGATCCGGTTCGTACCTCTACACGCCCCATTACTTCTAGGGCAATAATGGCTTCGCGGATGGTTGGGCGGCTCACGCCGTAACGCTCCGACAGCTCTCGCTCTGGAGGAAGGCGTGCCCCGGCGGGAAACTCTCCAGAATCTAACGCTTTGAGCATTTTTTGTGCAACCTTGCGGTATGTACGCTGATTTGTTGTACCACTGGTTTTGCTCATTGGCCGTCTCCCGCCTTTTAAACTTGATTATTGTATAAGTATGTAACCAATGTTAGCACGGATGATGCCTATTGGTAATACATATTGGTTAACTTTGTGTCGGTTGGCGCTGTATTACCTGTGCTGCCTGTCGAGCCGGATTCAATGGTGATGGGTGCTTTGCGTAGCTAATACCTTGGTTGCAGGCAAAAAAACCTTGAATACGCCCTTAATGGTTAAAATCTTGAGTGTGCCGACCATTGTTTATGGCTTTTTATGTTGTGTTTGGCCATTCTCGCACTAGGTATAAGCTAGTTTGGTTTCAATGTAAACCATTTCTGTAATAATAATTGGTTGACACAATTGTTGCGCCGCTGATAGTCTGTGCCCAAGTAATAATCGATAGCGATTAGTTTGTTGCTAGGAGGCGCCCGATGTCGGTGCCTTTTACCGCAGGTCATGCGTAGCTGAGGGTTTCGCAGTTGAGCTTATTTAGGCGAAGGCGAGCCCTGAACCAGTGCCAGAGAAAGGCGAGTAGTCACTCTGGTGTGTGGCTCCCCCGGGCCGGCCTGCTCTTATGAGTGAGGTTGGGCCGTTTTTTTGAGCGAAGGTGTGGTGCAATTTATATGAATAATAAAATTTCGACTCTATCTGGTTTGTTTTTAATGTCTTTCGTGCCGGCGCTTTGTGCGGCAAAAGATTATTCGGTGGCAAATTTCTCTGAATATCAGGCGGTAGCTGGTGAGCTAGAGCCAGGCGATAGCGTGCTGCTGGAAGACGGCGTTTGGCGCGATGTGGAATTTGTGTTTTCAGCTAAAGGCACCAAAGACGAGCCTATTACTCTGGCGGCGGCTAACCCTGGCAAGGCCATCATCAGCGGTCGTTCTAATCTTAAGCTGGCCGGCGAGCACTTGGTGGTCCGCGGTTTGGTATTTAAAGACGGTTACACCCCTTCGGATACCGTTATCTCCTTTCGTACCGCCAAGCCTGAGGATGAATCGGATTATTCCACAATTGCCGTTAATACCCGTCTGACCGAGGTGGTGATTGACGACTTTAGCAATCCGGATCGTTACGAAACAGACTACTGGGTCAGTGTATACGGCAAAAACAACCGCATCGACCACAACCACTTTAGTTTCAAACGTAATAAAGGCGTCACTATGGCGGTTCGGCTCGATACCGAGCATAGCCGCGAAAACAATCACGTGATCGAGTATAACTACTTTGGGCCGCGCCCAGTATTGGGTTCAAATGGTGGTGAAACCTTGCGTATCGGCACCAGCCACTACTCGTTAAGTGACTCCCTGACCACCGTTGCTCATAACTACTTTGAGCACTGCGACGGTGAAGTTGAAATTATTTCTAACAAATCTGGCAGTAATGTCTTAAAGAATAACGTGTTCTTTGAGTCGCGCGGTACGCTGACCTTGCGCCACGGTAATGGCAACCTGGTAGAGGGGAACGCCTTTATCGGCAATGGCGTAGACCACACCGGTGGTATACGTGTGATTAACGCCGATCAGACAATTAGAAACAACTATTTGTCAGGATTAGCGGGTTCACGTTTTGGTGGCGGTTTAGTGGTTATGAACGGTGTGCCCAACTCGCCGATTAATCGTTACCATCAGGTAGATAACGCATTAATCGAAAATAATACGCTGGTGAATGTCGAGCGGATTATCTTTGGCGCCGGTAGTGATGAAGAGCGCAGCGCTACACCATCCAACAGCCGTTTTATTAACAACACTGTTGTGAATGATTCTGGCGAGTCTCCTTTTGAATTGCACGACAGTGTTAAGGGTATCGACTTTAGTGGCAACAAAGCTAACTTTTCGGTTGGTGATGAGTTATCAGGTGGTTTTGAAAAAGTAAATGGTTTGACCGCTGACGCGCCTGCATTGCCCGTACAAAAAAGCGAGGTGGGCGTTTCTTGGTACCCCAAGTATGAAAAATCTGATCGCTTTAGCACCGATGCAAGTATCAGTGTAGAGCCGGGTACCGATACCCTTCTGGATGCTTACGGTGAGCTTAACGGTGCTGGCGAGTTGGTACTTGCAGAGGGTGATTACCATTTGTCCAAGACATTGCTGCTTGATACACCGTTAGTGATTCGTGGTGCGGGTAAGGGCAAAACCCATCTGACCTTTGGCCGTAAGTCGCTGGTGGACTTGCTGAACGGCAGTGCGCTTCGGTTGCAGGATTTGTCGATTAGTGGGGTGCGGGCCCCGGACGACAAAGCCAACGCCGTGATTCGTTCAGACAGTCAGCCAATGACCAAGAATTTTGTGTTAGAGCTTCTGGGTGTAGAAGTAAAAGACCTGGATATCAACAAAGATTTTGACGTAATTAAACTTCGCAAAGGAACCTTTGCCGACAACGTGTTGGTACAAGATTCAAGCTTTAGCAACATTAAAGGCTCCGTACTAAAGCTGGACTCCGAAAAGGACGACTACGGCATGTACAACGCCGAGTACATTACTGTTAAAAACTCTCAGGTGAGCAATGCTACCGGCGGGTTAATGACTGTCTATCGCGGCGGTACCGATGAAAGTACTTTTGGCCCTCATGTTCATGTAGATGGTGTAACGGTAAGTGCTTCGCCAGCGGCGGATGCCAGCGGTAGCAGTATTTTGCTTCACGGTGTACAGCGCGGCCTGATTGAGAATAGCCGCTTCGACAACAGTGCGCCGATTGTAGTACAGCACACAGTGGGTGGCCCGGTGATTCGCATCGACGATAACCGCTATAACCACAAGCCGCTGTATAACGTTGAGAGTGTTGTACCCGGCATGGAGTCGACCTTTAGCGCAGACAATAATAATTTCTCTGAGTAATTTGTTATGAAGATACCTTCTTTTATCGTCAAAGCGAGCGGTGTTGCCTGCTTGCTGCTTAGCGCTATTCATGTGAGCGCTGCCGAGACGCCGTCGCTGGTAATGAGCAAGAGTGATATCACGGCGTTACGCGACGGGTCAGGCGAGCTTCTCGAACGCTCTATGATGAGCAATAAGCAAGTCGCCGATGAGGCTGTGGCGGAAGGGGTAGTGGTGCCTTGGCCAAAAGATGCGGGCGGTGGCTACACCCACGAGCAGCATAAGCGCAATTATAAGGCCATGTACGCCGCGGGCCTCCAATATCAGCTGAGCGGTGAAACTCGCTACAGCAACTACGTCGCCGCGATGCTGGATGCCTACGCTGAGATGTACCCGCAGCTTGGCTTGCATCCAGAGAAAAAAGAGCAAACTCCGGGTAAGTTATTTTGGCAAAGCTTAAATGAAGCGGTGTGGCTGGTGTACACCATTCAGGCATACGATCTGGTGGCTGACGCCCTGACCGATGCACAGAAAGAGAGGTTTAAAAGCGAGCTTCTGTTTCCGGTGGCAGACTACTTGTCAAAAGGTCAGCCGCAGACCTTTGATAAAATCCATAACCACGGCACATGGGCCGTAGCTGCCGTGGGTATGGTGGGCTACGCCACCGGCCGCGATGACTATGTGGAGCAGGCGCTAACAGGGCTGGATCAAAGCGGCAACTCGGGTTTCTACAAGCAGATGGACGAGCTGTTCTCGCCCGATGGTTACTACACTGAGGGGCCATACTACCAGCGCTATGCTCTTATGCCTTTTGTTTGGTTTGCGAAAGCGATTGAAACCAACGAGCCAGAAAAAGCAATTTTTGAATACCGCGATGGTATTTTACTTAAGGCGATTTATACCACGATCGAGCTAAGCTACAACGGCCTGTTCTTACCCATTAATGATGCGATTAAAGACAAAGGCATTAAAACTGAAGAACTCGTTCAGGCGCTCGCTATCGCCTACGGTATTACCTCGGATAAAAGCCTGAGTGATATCGCCCGTCAACAAGAGCGTGTGAGCTTGAGTGCTGGTGGTGTCGCTCTGTCGAAGATCATTGCCAGCAACTCGGTTGAGCCCTATCCGTACGAGTCAAAAATTTATCGTGATGGTGCGACCGGCGAGCAGGGCGCACTGACATTAATGCGCTCGGGGGATAACGAGACCGGTACGTTGGTGGTGGCCAAAAACACGAGCCAGGGTATGGGGCATGGACATTATGATCGCCTCAGCTGGCAACTGTATGATAACGGCCATGAAGTTGTTACCGATTATGGCGCCGCACGCTACTTAAACGTAGAGGCAAAATATGGCGGCCATTATTTACTTGAAAACAACACTTGGGCAAAGCAAAGCGTTGCGCATAATACGCTGGTGGTTGACCAGAAAAGCCAGTTTGGCGGCGACTTAGATAAAGCTAACGAGCGGCCCGCTGAGCAAGTTATGTTTGCTGCGGGTGAGCTTGCCGATATCAGTATCGGCCGCATTAACACCGCCTACGATGGTGTTGAGTTTACTCGTGTACAGGCATTGGTAAAGCCCACATCAATGGAGCCGTTTGTGATTGATGTCGTTAGCGCGCGCTCTGACGATAAGCATCAGTACGACTTGCCGCTGCACTTTAATGGACAGGTTATTGATCACAATTTGAATAATGCCGAGAGCTTTGAAGCATGGCAAGCGATGGGTGATGACAGTGGTTACCAGCATATGCTGCTGCGCAGTCAGGGCGACTCTGCCAGTAACAACAACCGTTTAACCTGGTTGCTGGGCAACCGTTTTTACTCCTATAACTATGGTCATCATGGCGCTGATGCTGAAGCGGCAAAAACATTGTTCTTTCAGCTGGGCGCGAATGATCCTAATCATAACCTCCGTCGGGATCAGGGCGCAGTGCGCCGTTTGACGGCCAGTGATGTGGTTATGTATGCCGTTGTGGAGCCTCACGGTGAGTACAATGGCACGGCTGAATACGTAAAGAATGCGTATAGTCGCGTGAAATCCTTAGATTATAAGTCGACCAAATCTGGTGCTGAGCTTATCGTTAATATGGGTGATGCAGGCACCTATACACTAGAGTTGATCCATAGCGATAACAGTGCTTCTCCAGTCAAGGCAAAAGTTACTAAGACAAACGAAAATTAATTTTCCGGCGCTTAATCGAACAAAGTTCAGTCGGAATTGTTTAATTTACCGTGATTAATATAGGTGATGAGAATGTTAATTGAATCAAGCAAGTTTATTGAGATGGATACCATCGAAGAAGAGGATGTGGCACCGGGCGTAAAGCGCCGCATCATGGGTTACAACGAGCAAATTATGGTGGTTCGTGTCACCTTTGATGAAGGCAGTGAAGGTTACGTGCACAGTCACTTCCACTCTCAGGTAGCCTATGTAGAACGCGGTAAATTTGAAGTGATGATCGATGGCGAAAAGAAGATCTTAAAAGGCGGTGATTGTTTCTATGTTCCGCCCAATGAAGAGCACGGTGCCGTTTGTCTAGAGGCCGGCATATTAATCGATATCTTCAGCCCGATACGCGCTGATATGGTCGGCGGTAAGTAAAAATATTTTGGCCGGTGCTTTTGGCGTAGGCTAACCCTCGCGGCTTTTTGCTAAGTGGTGAGGTGTTGTTTGGGACGGTTCATCCTGTCGGTAAGATGTAACCTTCGCAATAATATTGATCATTGATCCTTAGGTGGGTGTTATATGAAATTGCAGAATCGTGTTTGCGTTATTACCGGCGGCGGCCGTGATATTGGTAAATCAATCTCGATCAAGCTGGCTAAAGAAGGTGCCAAGTTAGTTATCAATTATTTTGGCAGCCAAGAAAAAGCCGAAGAAACCTTAGCTGAAGTTAAAGCGTTGGGTGCAGAGGCGATTTTGGTTCGTGGTGATATGGGCGATCCAGAGCAAGTGCAAAGCCTGGTAGCCAAAACTCAGGAAACCTTTGGTGAAAAGATCGACATCCTGGTCAACGTGGCCGGTGGTTTGGTAGAGCGGAAAACCATTGACCAAATGGATCCAGAGTTTTTCGATTTTGTCATTCGTCTGAATTTAACCAGCACCTTCTTGTTGACCAAATATGTCACGCCCCATATGAAAGAAGGCGCCTCTGTCATCAACTTTGCTTCACAAGCTGGTCGTGATGGTGGTGGTCCAGGCGCGTCCGCTTACGCGACCGCCAAAGGTGCCGTGATGACATTTACCCGGTCTATGGCCAAAGAGTTAGGCGCGCGCGGCATTCGAGTGAACTCACTATGCCCCGGCATGATCAGCACGACATTCCACGATACCTTTACTAAAGATGAAGCCCGTAAAAATGTTGCCGGTGCCACGCCGCTGCGTCGTGAAGGGTCTCCGGATGAAGTGGCCGACGTGGTTGCTTACCTGGCTTCCGATGAGGCGTCGTTCTTGACCGGTGTGAATATGGATGTAAACGGCGGCTTGCTGTTCTCCTAATTATCAGATTTTTATGGCTTGATCGGTACCGAGCCATACTCTACGTAAAGAGGTAGTTTGTGAAGATTGCAGCTATAGGGGAATGCATGCTGGAGATGTCCAGTGGAAACCTGTCTCCCGATCATTCAAAGATTCCCGCGGTTATCGGTTATGGCGGTGACACCCTGAATACAGCGGTTTACCTGGCCCGATTGGGTAGTCAGCCTAGCTTTGTAACAGCCATGGGTAATGATCAGGCAAGTAGCTGGATGATGGCGCAGTGGGAAAAAAATGGCGTAGCGACCAACTTGGTTCGCATCGATCAGGCTAAGCGTCCAGGCTTGTATCATATTAGTAACGACGAGTCGGGTGAACGCCATTTTATCTACTGGCGAAACGATGCCGCTGCAAAATATATTTTAGATAGCGACGAAAAGCAGAAGCAGTTAGAACAGCAGCTGTCGGAATTTGATCTTATTTACCTGTCCGGAATCAGCTTGGCAATTATCGATCCGCCGTCTCAGGATCGACTGTTTGACATGCTAAAACAGTTGCAAAACTCGGGTAAGCAAATAGTTTTTGACGGAAACTACCGTCCTGTTTTATGGGAAAACACTGATCTTGCTCAAAAGGCGTTCAGTCGGGCTTACGCCATCAGCGATATAGCCCTACCCACCATAGACGATGAGTCACTGCTGTTCGGTGACACCGACAAAGACGCAGTGATTGACAGAATACGCCAATGTGGCGCCCGCGAAATTATACTTAAAATGGGTGCCGAAGGCTGTTGCGTTGACGATGGAGAGGTCCGAGAGGTGGTGACGGGGCGTCGGGTTGATGTGGTTGATACTACATCTGCAGGGGACTCGTTTAACGCCGCCTACCTGCACTTTCGCTCACAAGGTGAAAGCCTGCAAAAATCGGCAAAAATGGGCCATATCCTGGCCTCGACAGTGATACAACACAAAGGTGCCATTATTGCTGAAGGTGACATGCCCAGCTTTCAGTAAAGTAGCCCGACGTATCCAACAATCCACAAGAGAGTTGCCCATGATAAATAAATTAACCCTACCTGAGCACGTTATTCTCGGTGATGCTGTTACTAAAACTTTTGCCTACGCAAAAGCTCAGCATATGGCCTTACCGGCGGTAAACATTACCAGCTCAAGCACAGCCAATAGCGTTATGGCGGTGGCAGCAGAGCTGAGCGCACCTATTATTATTCAGTTGTCCCACGGTGGGGCCGCCTTTTACGGTGGTAAATCAGTGGCCAACTCGAATCATCAGGGTTCAATTAAAGGTGCGGTGTCAGCGGCTTTACATGTTCACGCAATGGCCCCTACTTATGGCGCCAATGTGATGCTACACACCGATCATGCTGCGCGTAAGTTGCTGCCCTGGATTGACGGAATGCTGGATGCCGGCGAAGAGTATTATCGCCAGCACGGTAAGCCTCTGTTTTCTTCGCATATGATCGACTTGTCGGAAGAGTCGCTTGAGGACAATATCGACACCTGTTGTGAATACCTAAAGCGCATGAGTGCTATCGGTATGACTCTGGAAATTGAACTGGGTGTCACCGGCGGTGAAGAAGATGGTGTTGATAATACTGACATCGATTCGTCGCGTTTGTACACGCAGCCCTCGGAGGTTGCCTATGCCCATGAAAAGCTTAGCCAAATCAGCGACAAGTTCACTATTGCGGCTTCATTTGGTAACGTTCACGGGGTTTACTCGCCGGGTAATGTCAGTTTGCGGCCTGAAATTCTGAGAAACTCGCAAGATTACGTAAGCGAGCAGTTTGGTCTAGCGCATAACCCCGTTGACTTTGTGTTTCACGGTGGATCGGGTTCTTCGGCCGAAGATATTGCTCTTGGAATTGAGTACGGTGTTATCAAAGTAAATGTTGATACCGACCTGCAGTGGGCCTATTGGAACGGTGTGCGTGAGTTTTATGAAGATCGCCGAGGTTATTTGCAGGCGCAAATCGGTAACCCGGAAGGGCCAGATGCACCGAACAAAAAATTCTACGATCCTCGTGTTTGGCTGCGTAAGGCTGAAGAAGGGTTCTCATCAAAGCTGACTGACATTTGCCGTCAGCTAAACTGCGAAAGCGTATTTTAGCTGGCGTTGCTGACGCATCGGTGAGTGGCACAATAATGTCTGCACAGCCTTATAAAGTTTTTATTTCTGATTTACATGGTCAGTCCGATGTACTTGATGCTTTAGTGCGTCAGCGCTTTGGTGTCGTAGAGACCTTAATCAGTGATTACGTTAGTCAACACCCTGAGGCCCCGATCGGGGCCTTACGTCATTACCTTTTAGACGCGAGTATTGTCACATCCGAGACAGTAGATCACTTTAGTCATCTCACGTCGATGATGGAGGTTTTGCTAAACTTTAAACACGACCGGCGCTTTTGGCCCGTGGGCGTTGAGACGTTCGCCAGCTGTAGTTGGTTCTTAAATATTCTCGATGAATACGCGATAACCGGTGAGCTTGATCAGAACAGGCGAGAGGCGATTTCACTATTAGACGACCAAGACCGTGAACAGCTGTGTCGCTACATTGCTAAGGCTGTAAAGGCCTTACTGAGTTATCGTTTGCATGTGGTTGGGGATATTTATGACCGGGGCCCGGGTGCGGCGCAGATTCTTGATACGCTAGAAAGCTTACCCGCGACGGTTAGTATTCAATGGGGCAATCACGACGTTCTCTGGATGGGCGCCGCTTCAGGCTCATTAGAGTGCATCGCTACGGTAGTTCGCCTGTGCTTAAAGTATGGCGATGTGGCGACATTAATCAACGATTACGGTATTTGCCTAGATAGGCTCGCTGAGCTTGCGAACGATTGTTACGCCGATGACCCGTGTGCCAATTTTTTGTTGAGCGACGCGCCTGATGTCGCGGACGACCGGCCGTGGGCGGCTATGCACAAAGCTATTGCCGTTGTGCAGTTTAAACTTGAGCAGCAAGTGATCGAGCGAAACCCCCAGTTTTCGCTCGACGGACGGGCCATGCTTAAAAAAGTGAATTTGGCATCGGCTAGCGTTGAGCTTCAGGGTGAGCCTGTTGCTCTAACGGATGCCAACTTTCCCACGCTTGACTGCGGCTCGACGTCTTCATTAACCGAGCAAGAGTGGCAGCTTATAGAAGACTTAAAAGAGCAGTTTATTGCTGCCGATCGGTTGCAAAAGCATGTAAAGTTTTTGTTTGCCAATGGTGGACTGCTGGAAACCGACGGCGCTTATACGATGTATCACGGCTGCGTGCCTGTCGGTGCTGATCTCGAACCGGTGGAGTTTCGCGTTAACGATAGGCCGTTAAAGGGTAGGGCACTGTTTGACGCTTTAGAGTTACAGCTTCGAAAGGCTTATTCGCGACGCAAAACCACCAGCTGTCAGTACTTGTCGGACATTGCGTGGTATCTTTGGTGTGGTCCACTTTCGCCGCTATTCGGTCGCGAAAAAATGACTACCTTCGAGCGTTATTTTATTGCCGATAAGCAGTACCATAAAGAAGGAAAAAATCCCTATTTCGATGCCCGGAATAATCCCGATTTTGTTGCGAAGATTGCCAGTGAGCTCAGCGGCGATCCGAAAAGTATATTGATTAATGGCCATGTTCCGGTAAAACTTAAAGACGGTGCTTCGCCGCTGTTTTGCAGCGGACAATTAGCGTGTATCGATGGTGGTTTTGCCAGAGCTTACCGCCCGTTAACTGGTGTGGCGGGCATGGTTTTGGTGGGCGATGACGCACATTTCAGGTTGTTTTCGCTCGAGCAACAAGGCGACGTTTTAGACTTTCACGAAATTTAACTAACTACTTAAAAATAGTATTTGCGGGAGTAAATTATGATAATAAACCTAAAAAAGTCAGTGCGCGCTATGCCGGTTGCTATTTTAGCCGTGGCCTCTTCGTTGACTTTGCTGACGGCCTGCCAGGGTCAAGCGGAAACTAAAAAAACCGGCTATACCGCAGAGGATTTGGCCGGTAAGCGAATTCCCGGTTCGGTAATGGACTTTTCTCACTGGAAGATTACCTTACCTATGGATAGCAACCGTGACGGGAAAATTGATGAGGTCGGCCCGCCGAGCATAAGCCGCCTACTGGAGCCGCGCTTTTTTTATGCCAATGAGGCCGGAGAGGTTGTGTTTACAGCACCTAATAAGGCCATAACCACCGCCAACTCGACCAACACCCGTAGTGAACTGCGTCAAATGGTCGACCCAGAAGGTTCTAAAACCAAAGCGCCTGGTAATAACTTTGCTCTGGCAGCCCACCCAAAAGCTTCACGTTATGGCTCTATCGGTGGCCGTTTATCAGCGACCCTGGCGGTTAATCACGTGGCCGTTGAGGCTAAAAACCCGAACAAAAAACCAGCGTTTTCAGTTGTGGTAGGCCAAATTCATGCCGGTAAAGACGAAAAAATGGCCCGCGGATTTGGTTACGGTAATGAGCCGTTAAAAATCTACTATAAAAAGTGGCCCAACCACGAGCACGGCTCGGTGTTCTGGACTTACGAGCGTAACTTAGAGAAAGATGACCCGAACCGCACGGACATTGCTTACCCTGTGTGGGGCAATTTATGGGACTCTTCGGAAGACCCGGGGGAGGCAGGTGTATTGCTGGATCAGACGTTTAGCTATAGCGTAGATGTCGACGGTAATGTGATGAACCTGACTTTCGAATCCGAAGGTAAGCCAACCGTAGAGTACTCTGTAGATCTATCCAACAATGTCGACCCGAACGGCAAGGTCGATGAGTTGGACAATCCTCGCGGCTATAGCGGTGATTGGTTCTACTATAAAGCCGGTGCATACAACCAGTGCAGCAGCAAAGATGAGGAAGGCATGTGGTACGCCGGTTGTGCGGGTACCGGTGTTTGGGAAGAAGACTCTCAGGCCGGGCATTATGCTCAGGCGACCTTTTCTTCAATCACGCTAGACTAGACAGCTCTATAGTAACCCCAAGCAGCGGCGCCTATCCGTAGTGGTCTGTCGTTGCTTGGGCGCCCAATCTTTTTGCCTACGGCGATACTGCTTCTGTCCGGGGCATTTACTTCTCATTTCCGGTCCATAGTGTCTCGGTTTGTTGCTTGCTGAGTTAACCGGTCAGCTCCTCTCGCTCACCGAGCTAAATCTCATAACATATTGATATTTAAATCAAAAATCGTCGATTCTCTGTCCGGTAGGGTTATTGGTTTAATTAAAGACTGCCAAATCGGTTGACAAAAATGTATTCAATTCGGTAATGTCGTTATATCTGCACAGTACGGTTTCCTACCAATAACCATAAATTAGGAGGTACTTAGGTGAACACATTAAACATATTCTATTTGTCAGGGCGGCTGCGGTGAGCGGCGGCTTAGTGACGACCAAAATCTTGGCCGTCAGGTCAGGTGTGTACCACTGTGACTGTGGTCCTCTCCGATGGGTTGGCTTGAGCGGCTAACCCGCTTGGCGGGCTTCGCTGAGGCCCGCGTTTTTTTATTAGTGTTGTCTGCGCCCGGTAGGGTGACACCCATACGTGATGTATACCGAGTGCGGCAATAAAAGTGTAGCGATAAAAATAATAGTTAATGCGAGTTGTTTATGCGTTTTTTAAGAAGTTGTTTGGTCGAGCCGAATGGGAGTACTAACGGTGGTGCAGGCTTAAATTGCCTCAACGCAGTTTCCCACGCTTTACTTAGTAATGCCCAAAGTGCCCATTACGATGCCCCCAAAAAACGTTATCAAGATGCTGGCTCAAGCCGACAACGGGAAAATAAAGTTTGATGAGTGATGCTGCTTTGTGCATTTGTGTTGAGCATTACACCATTAATTTCTGACCTCTTATGTGCGTTTCGTAACAAAAAGCTTAATTAACAATAAGGATGAAATCTTATGAAAATGAAAATCTTAACAGCCTCTATCCTGGCCGTGTCGCTGGTCGGTTGCGGTGGGGACGGTGACGACGTTTTTGATGTTCCGGATACCGGTGGCGGTTCCAGCTCAAGCGCCGGCCCGGTAGAAAATACGCCAGCAACGTTTGGTAATTTGTCGGCTAGCACCAATAACAGCACAGAAGAAGTTGCTGGTACCGTATCTGTGACTGACCCGGATGATGGCGAAGATGTTCTTCAGCCCTTGTCAGACGAAAGTACCATGTACGGTAGTTTTACCATTATCGAAGATGGTAATTGGACCTATGTGCTGGATACCGAAAATGCCACAGTGGCTTCTCTCGCAGGGCCAGATGACTCAATCACTGACGTAGTAGAGTTGCAGTCGGCCGATGGTACAACGGCTGAGTTGGAGATTACGATCACAGGCGATGACACGGTACTGGTGACCACTCAGGCGGCGCGTATTACCGACAATATGTTCGATGATGCTGGTGAGTTAAGATACAAGCTGGATGCGCCTATCGAAAAAGGCAAAATGACTGTCTCCTTTCTGAAGGATCCAGATGCCGTAGATGAAGATGGCAATGATAAAGACGCCTATATTGGTCTGTACGGTTCATCAACCAGCACTAGCCAAGCGATGGTCGACTTGCGCATTCAGGCTGATCAGTATGTGATCCGTGATAAGGACGATATTGAAGTTTCAATACCGTTTACCCCGGGCGAGTGGACTGAAGTAGAAATGACGTGGGATGCCTCTGCGGCGAGCGCCGATGCGACACCCTTAATCACTATTACCATTAACGGTGAAAGTGTTACCACCGAGCCTTTCTCTTCGGCGTCGTCAATTCCCACTACCGTAATGGATGGTGTGGAAGCTATCATTTATAAGTTTGGCGATAACGACTCTGTTATTCCTAATGCCGCCTATAGCGTTGATAACGTTAAGGTCTACTCGGACATCGAAGGGACGAGCATTGCATTTGAGGATGACTTTGAAGGTTATGAGTTAGGTGCTTCGTTAGATCCTGAGTTGGACGAGACTTCGCCCTATCACAGCAATACCGCTGAAGTCGTGGTGGCCAATGTTTCGGAGTCCGGTGGCGGAGGCGAAACCCCAGATGAAACTGGCCCTGGCACTGCAGGCAATAAGATGGCGCAAGTTACTGACAACATGATCGACGATGCGGGCGAGCTACGTTATAAGCTTGAGTCGGCAATTCCGTCAGGCAAGTTGTCGGTTTCTTTCCTGAAAGATGATAATGCCGTTACTGAAGATGGCTCGGCAAAAGACGCCTATATTGGCCTGTTTGGCTCATCAACCAGCACCAGTGATGCGATTGTGGATTTGCGCATTCAAGAGGACAAGTTTGCGATTCGCGACAAGGACGATATCGAAGTAACTGTACCGTTTACGCCCGGTGAGTGGACTGACGTCGAAATGACTTGGGATACTGCATCTGCCTCTGACACCGTGCCGCCAATGGTGACCATTAGCATCAATGGCACGGCTGTTACTACTGAAGCGTTCGATTCAGCGTCTTCGAGCCTTGCTGAGGTAATGAATGGTGTCGAGTACGCTATCTTCAAGCTGGGCGATAATAGCTCAACTATCCCTAATGCCGCATACCATGTTGACGAAGTAAAAATCTTTGAAGATATGGATGGCACCTCGGTGGCCTTTGAAGATGACTTTGAGGGTTACACGGTGGGTGATTCGCTTGACCCAGACGTAAATGCCGACTCGGTATACCACTCAAACTCTGCTGAAGTGGTAGTGGCTGAAGAATAACAGCCGTTAGTTTCTAAGTTTCAACTGTCTTTGCTGTCCCCGTGTGAGCGGGGGCAGCCTTTTTCCCTCCTCGATTCACTTAGACTTGCTACACTTCTAGCTATCACGGTATTGCCAATAGATACTGTGGTTATCATTATGGTTTACCAAAGCTGTCTGGCTGACATCCATAAATGGTGATTGAGACCATATCCCTTGGTTTTTACATCATTAAATCCGGCTTTTTGTGGCCCAGTATAAAAATTAATTAAATACCTAAGTTTCTTGTAACGTATTGAATTTAAAGGGGTATAAATTTTTCTGGGCGCTTTTACATATTGGTTGTCAGTATCTGTATTCAAAATGGTTGACAGTAAGGTAGCAATTTGGGTAATGTTTCTATGGCGAGTGAAACTGTTCTGCCTAATAAACATAAATATGGAGAATGAGAAGTGAGCAACCATAATAAATTCAACCTGTCCAAAGCTGTTGCCGCCATTAGTGGCGCAATGATGACAGCATCCGCGCTGGCGTTTGCCCAAGGCGCTGTCGCCCAAGAATCTGAAATGTTAGAAGAGGTGGTTGTCACTGGCATCCGCGCCTCTTTGGAAAGCGCGATTCAAGAAAAGCGTGCTTCCGATAACGTGATGGAAGTTATCCAATCAGAAGATATCGGTAAACTCCCTGACCAAAACCTTGCGGAAGTGATGGAGAACATCACCGGTGTTCAGATCACCCGTTCTGCTGGTGTTGGTACCGGCGTGCAGATTCGTGGTACTAACGCAAACCGTACTGAAATCAACGGTGTTTCTACCGTAGGTTCTGGCGCGGGCCGTAGCGGCATCAGTTTTGATGATGTGTCTGCTGCTATTATTTCTGAAGTTCAGGTTATTAAAGCCCCCGACGCAAAAACCGTTGAAGGTTCTGTCGGTGGTACTATCAACCTGAAAACGATCCGTCCGCTTGAGCTAAGCGAGCCGCTGATTGCTGTTCGTGTTCAGGGTGAGCAGAGCAGTTTGTCTGACGACGGCGGCTGGAGCCCTCGCCTTTCAGGTTCGTTTGGTAATAACTGGAACACCAGTGCCGGTGATTTCGGTGTGGTCTTGAGTGGTAGTTACACCGAGCAGGACGTGTCGGCATTTCGCCCTCGTGCGGACCGCGATAGTAGTATCGCTACTACTGCTGATGGTACCGATTATTTGGGTATTCAGTTCCTTACCCAGGACTATGACAACTATCAGTACGAAACCACGAACTTGGCCGGTACTTTTGAGTGGGCGCCAAACGACGCGTTCACTTTCTACTTTGATGCGATTATTAACGAGCAAGATCGCTTTCAGGAAAGTACCCGAGTTCAGGCATCTGGCGTCAGCTCTTTGGTAGGTACATCGGTTCCTGATTCGTTCGAGACAATTGACTTTGGCTCTACTGACGGTGAGAACGGCACGCAGGATTTGGGTTCAATTCAGGCAGCTTTGACTGGCATTATTGATGCTCAAGACGGAGGTTCCTTTGACCCGAACTTGCGTTTATCTGCGGATACTGGTTCACGTGTAACTTCGAGCGAGATTTTCAGTTTAGGCACCAACTTTGAGTTGGGTAAGTTCTCGGGTAAAGTCGAGTTGGCCAGCTCTGCCAATGACACGACTAACCCAGACTTCAGTTCTACCCTGAACTTTATTAACCCTAATACCGCTGTCGGTGACGGAAATGATAACGGCACTCCGTTTGAGTACGACCTATCGGGTGGCTCTCTTGCCTTTGGTATCGCTGATGTGCCAAATGGCCCGACCAGTGCTCAACTGTTAGATCCAGCAAACTACGTACTGCGTGATCTTAACCAATCGCACGATACAGTAGAGAACACTGAAGATGCATTCCGTATCGACGTAAGCTATGAGCTGGATATGTCGATTTTCACCACTATCGATTTCGGCTACCGTTTTAACAGCTCGCAAAGTGTCAACAACGACAGTGCTAATAACACAGGTTTGCGCTCTTTGGCTGAGTCTCCAACAGGTGACTTGTACGCTGAGGTTCTGGCTGCTGGGCCGGATAACTTTAACGATGCAGACGGCCGTGAGCTTTATGTTCGCGACTTCCTGACAATCGATCCTGCCTTATCAAACTCGGACCCTGAAGGCGTTCTGGCTGCGTTGAACTCGGCGATGGCCTCAATTGGCCAGCCACCTATTGACGCGCCAACGTCTACCACCAATGCTTTCTTCGATATTACCGAAGAGACTAACGCATTGTACGCACAGGCGAACTTTGCCGCTGGCATCTTCCGCGGTAACTTCGGTTTGCGCTATTTGGAAACCGAAATTGACTCGGTGGGTAATCGCAGTACCGATGGTGTTGTAGAGCAAACCTCTACCAGCGGAAGCTACGACTTTGTATTGCCACGTATCAACTTGGTGGCCGACCTGACCGACGACATTATGTTGCGTGCAGCTTGGTCGAAAGATATTCGTCGTCCAGACTTTGACGACCTGTCTACCTCGTTCTCGTTCGATACCAGCCCGAACCCACCAGCATCGATTGGTAACCCAGGCTTGGAGCCTGAAGAAGTAGAGTCTTGGGAGATTTCTGCCGAGTGGTACTTCGCGCCATCTAGCATGGTAAGCGCCGGTTACTTCCACAAAACCCGTACCGGTCTGTTTGTGGGACAGCAAGAAGATCCAGCCATTGATCCCAACACTGGCTACCGCGATCTAACGGCTCCTTGTGAAGGTGGTGGTATCTTTAACCCGATTGCTGATCCAAACGTATACGGTCCAACTGGTGCGCCTCCAGGTGTTTGTGTGCCCACATCAGTTACCGTTAATGGTGACGGCGAAACCACGCAACAAGGTATCGAGCTGGCATTCCAGTACGACCTTTCTGGATTCGAAGACACACTGGGTTGGGCGTCTGGTTTCGGTATCGTAACCAACTATACCTGGCAAGAGTTTGAAGGTGGTGATGAGTACTACAGCACCACTAGTCGCGGACAAGCTGTATTCTCATCATTGGGTGCAGACGATGTAACAATGCGTGCCGCGTTACTTGATAACTCTGAAAACGCTTACAACTTCACTGTTTACTACGAGAAGTATGGCCTGTCGGCTCGCGCTCGTTACACTTGGCGTGATGCATATCGCTCGGACGACTTCGGTAGTACTTCAAGCTACCCTTGGGGCTTCCCAGTGGTTCAGGAAGCGCGTGGTCAGTTGAACGCGAGTGTTAACTACGACATCACCGAGCAGTTCAGTGTTGGTTTGGAAGGTGTAAACCTTACCGAATCTGAGATTGAGCAATCTTGTGTGAACGAGGGCGCCTTGTTGTGCTTCCAGGGTCTTACCGACCGTCGTATCACCCTTGGTGCCAGCTACAAGTTCTAATGATTTGATTAGTGCCTGTTAGTAAGGCCGGGATATCTTCCCGGCTGGCTCTGAAAAGCCCGGTTTATCCGGGCTTTTTTGTGTTTGGATGTAGCGATTTTCCTCTCTTTTCCCGTCAGTTTAAGTCTCTAACTTTTACCTTTTTACCTCTAGTTCGACACTGAGCATAATAATACTGGGTACTGGGTACTGGGTACTGGGTACTGGGTACTGGGTACTGGGTACTGGGTGCTGGGTGCTGGGGGCCGCGCTGCTATGCAGGGCGTTAAGCGCCGCGAGAACGATAGGCTCTGTACACAAGCCTACAGTGGCTAGCATGGAGGGAGGCATAAGATCTGCCCCGCTGGGTGCCTGAGCGTCTTCGGCTTTATGCTGGAGACGCTCATTGTGTTGCATGCGCATATGATTGCGACAGGCGATATAGGCGGGCTTGTGTGCTCCTGAAAACTCAGGGTGGTGGGTACAGGTTGGCCGCGCTATTTTATAGCGGAGAGCACCTGACGGAGTATTGAAGGATACGACTATCGGCTTCTGCTGATATGCCATTAAACAAAAAGAATTGCCGCTTTTGCTGTTAAAAGAGGGGGCGCTGAGGCAGACAGTTTCCAGGCGGGATTGGCGGTCGGTATGCAGCTTATTAAATCGTCGGGCATAAAAAAGGCCCGCCTAAGCGGGCCAAGATGATAACCGTCCGGAATGAAACGGCAGGGATAGACGTTTACAGAAACTTAGCTTTTACACCCAAAAACACACGAGGACCGTAGGTGTTAAGCTCACCTAAATAGTCTTTGGTGTAGTGGTATTGCTTTTTAGGCTCATCAAACAGGTTGATACCTTCGAGACTAACGCGAACATCGTCGGTAATGTAATAAGACATGCGCGCTTCCCATACACCGGTATCACCTACATAACGTAAACGAGTGCCGTTACTGGTGTAAGGCTGAAAGTACTCGCTGCGGTATTTGTAGATCAAGCTGCCGTCGAAGTCGCCTTCTGAGTAGTAAAGCTGGCCTGAAAATACGTGATCCGAAAAGCCGGGTACGTTTGCAGGTTCGACGATACCCTGGGTTTGATACGTCACATTACCTTCTTCGTCATACTGAGTAATGCTGCCATAGTTGCTGTCTTCAAACTCGAAGTCAGAGTCGGCGTAGTTGTAGCTTGCCTTGGCACCAAACCCGCTCAAAAAGCCTGGTAGGTATGAGAAGTTGTGGCTAGCGGTAATTTCAAAACCGGTCAAGCTGCTGGTGTCTTCGTTGGTCTCGGTCAGGTCGAACGCGGCTGGGACCATCTGGCCGTCGATATCGAAGTACTCAGTGGTGCTAGTGGTCTCAAAGCCGCCTTGGAACTGCTTGTTGTACAAGCCAAACGTCAACATGCTGTCGGCGTTGGGGTACCACTCAATAGCCGCATCGAAGCTCCAGGAGGTCAATGGTTGCAGGTTCGGGTTGCCATCGCCACTGGTGTTTTGGATCAGCTCATCAAGTGAGGTGATGTTTTCTTCGTCGTTAGGAGTAAAACCGCGCTGATAGCTTAAATCAGCAGGCTCTGGACGAGAAAGGCCGCGATACACTGCACCGCGCAACATTAAGTTGTCGGTCAAATCGACAATAAGGTTAACGCTTGGCAGTACCTCGGTATAATCGCCACCGGCTTCAACGCGCTCAAGATCGGCACCTTCGACTGGTATCAGAGCCAGGCTGCCATCGTCAGAGGTCTCGATGGTGTAAGGCGTGCGGTAACCAATAGATTCAACGTCTGTGTGTACTACGCGCACACCGAAGTTACCGCGTACGGTTTTGTTAAAGAGTTCGCTGTCGAAGTCCGCCATAATGTAGGCGGCGTCAGTGGTCTCAGTAACATCAGTCGTGTTGGCCAGCGAGTCTGGCATCTCCGGAAACTCAGTACTGTTGCCAGTATGGTCTGCCAGCATCGATACCGCACAGGCGGTGTCAAAGGTGGCCCAGCTATTGGTTTGTTTTACGACGTTGCCTTGCTCATCCAGCATGGTGAACAGGGCGCCGTCGCGTTCGGAGGCCATGAAGTCACTTTCGGGAAAGTCGATAGCGCAAGTCTCGTTAACCTGAGACAGAAACTCGTATTCGCCGATGGTTACTTCAAACTCGTTACGGACGGTAGGGCCCATATCTTGATACTTAAGCTCGGAGAAGCGTACACCACCTTTAACCGCGGTGATGACACCATCTAGGCGCCAGTCAAAATCGGCACGGACCGCTTCGATAGAGTTGGTGCGGTCAACATCGCTGTCGATGCGAGCGCGGTAGCGGTCGGAAAATAATGAGTGATCAGTAACATCGAAGCCGGTGATTTCGTACTGACGAATACCTGAGCTTGTGTCCCACTGCACCATAGGGCGGTAAGTAGAAACGTCTTCGGCGTAAACGTTGCGATCATCTGATTGCGTGCGCAATAACATCTGATTCTCAATACGCGTTGTCTCAGAGAATGCGTAATCAGCCGAGACGGTCAGATCGTTGGTAATGTCGAATGCGACGTTGACACCGTAACCCGTGTAATCCTCGTCGCGACGGTATAGCTCGCTGTTTGATTCAATAGCGGTCTCGCCAGCCCAGTTATAGATCGCGCCGTTGTCGCTAACGACTAGGCTTTCCGGCGTTACCCCTGGGGTGGTGCGCTTCATGTTAGCAAAGTTCAGGTCGTGACGTTTCTCGGCCTGAATACGCTCAGAGGTTTGATAGTCTACGTTAATGTCAGTCCGGTCGTTAGGCTGGAACTGAATGGCCGCAAAAAAGGCTTCACGCTCGTCAGAGGTGTCGTTTTGGCGGTAGCTGTTTGAGCTTGGGGCAAATGCGTAGTTTTTGCCGGCGTCGTAAGCTTCGCCAGTCTCGGGGTTGATCTCAGTGTTGTAGTCGCCGGTATTGGCTGGGCCGTTGATGGGGTCTTCACAGTCGGCGGCCGATGCTTGGTAGTAACCAGTGTCCGTAACACTTGGATCATTGATACAGGCAAACAGTGAGGTGCCGCTGGGGCTAGACGCGCGCATCTCAGATTCTGGCTGAGCGATATCGCTCTGCTCGTAACCCAACGAAATCCCTAATGCCATGCCGTTATCAAATTCAAACTGATCTACATAGCTAGCGCTGCCGCGAAAGCCCACGTCGCCAGCCATAGAGTCTTCGATATTTTGCTGGTTAGGCTGGAAGCCCGCTTTGGCCTCTACCTGTAGGCGACGTTTGTTGAAATCCAGTGGCTTAACGGTTTCCAGTGCGATCAAGCCCGCTACGCCGCCTTCAATTAAGCTGGCGTCTTGAGTCTTGTAAATCGCGAGTTTATTGATCAGCTCCGACGGGAACTGAGAAAAGTTTACCGAGCGGTCACCGCTACCGTTGGACGCGTTACGGCCATTAAAGGTGGTAGCGCTTAAGTAAGGGCCAAGGCCACGAATGGAAATCTCGGTGGCGCCACCATTCTCACGGTGCGACGAGGCGCCGGTGATCGATTCCAGTGCCTCGCCAATCGAGAGCGCCGGCATGTCACCAATGTCGTTGGCGGACATACCGTCAACGATGGTGGTCGAGCTGCGCTTGATGTCGATGGTGGTTTGAATCGTTGCGCGGGTGCCCTGAACCACAACTTCTTCCAGCTGCATATTCTCGCTGGCTGAGCTATCGGTGGCTTCTTGGGCTTGGGCTAAACTTGCGCACGACGCGGCGGCTATGGCGCTAACCAGAACGGACCGTTTAAAGCCGTTCCTCTTAATTATCGCTTTGGCGAGCTTATTGTTATGTCGCATTTGTTCCTCCAGGGGGCCTGTTTATTGTTTATTTCAACGTAAGCGCTCTTTGGCGCCCAATTCCGTTGGATATGGCAGATGTTATTGTTGACCAAAATGGCTACAAAATGCAATAGGTGTGGCTAAAAAAGATCCAAAAGACGCCTGCTCTGCAGGCTTGTGTCGCTACTTTGGCGTGACGCATTTTTACCCGCAGCCGCTTCAGGCAAAATAAATATGTGACATTAAATGGCTATATGTTGCGATCATCCGTGAGTAATGCCCTTTTTACCGCCTTTTGTGATTGGTTGACCAATTCAAGAGTGAGTGTAGTCTATAAACGGCGGACGTGTAATCTTTCGCAGCTGGGGGCAGTGGTATCCTGCCTGCACCCGGCAACCTTGATGCTAGTAATCTTGGTGGAGCTGGCTGGCTCCACCAAGATATCGGCATTAATCGTGCGAATGCTCTAATGCATAGAAGGTAACTTGAGTGTAGTCATCGTCCTCCGCACTGTTGTTTTGGTTGTAAGCGCCGGCCTTAAAGTACATATACTGGCCGCCTTCATCGTAGCCACTGGCGCTCATATCGATGGTTTTGCTGACCGTTTCTTTGCCTTCGCGATAGATGAACACCGTGAGGGTGTTGTCTTGCACATCGATTTCGTAGCTGAACACCTCGTCCAGAGCGATACCGTCTGCGGGGTTTGATGCCCCGTCCGAACGACTGCCAATCATCTCGTGCCAGGTGTCGTCGCTACCGTTTATCTCGTGGGCAAAGTAAACAGAGCCGTTACTATTGCCTGGCAGTTTGCGGTAATACAGGCGCACTGGCTCATCGTCATTGGCGTGAATTTGGCCGACGATAACCCGGCCGATTTGGTAGCGCTCGCCGCCGGTCGAGACGCGGTTAACCGCCAAGGTTGCCCGCATGTTACCGTCCACGCCACCGGCGGCGGCGCGGTCGGTGGCGGGGGCGCTGCCAAATACCCAGTTGTTGGCGTTAACGCCTTTGGTGTCGATACTGGTATTGCCTGCGCGCAGCATCTCGCGCAGCTCGGTGCGGGTGTAGCTGGTGTTGGCAGAGGTTTTAAAGCCCGTGGGCCCCACCCGAAATACCATGCCACCGTCGGCACCGGTGAAAAAGAAGTCGGGCTGCTGGTAGCCGCTGTTCAAATCGTTTTCTTTGATGCTGTCGGCCCGGCCATCGCCGTCTTCGTCCGTGGGGACGCTGATATACCAGCGCGATAGATCAAAGTTCTCGGCGGGTGGTTTGCCTGGGTCGAGCTCGGTCATGGCTGGCGGGCCGCTGGGCTTGACGTCTGGCGCGTCCAGGCCGCCACAACCGTGCAGCTCGACCTCAAGCAGGCTGTTCCATAAGTTCTCGGAGTTTCCCCGACCAATAATGCGAACATAGCGAGCTTGAAGCTCCTCGAAAGAATCCGCTCCCAGCTCTTCAGAGCCCTGAGACTGTCCGTTGGCTACCAGCGTACTCCAGCTATCTTGGTCGCTAGAGGCCTCAACATCAAAAAAAGCGGTGCGGCTATTGGCATTTAGCCAGGCGGTTTTTACCTCGGTTAGCGTCGCTTCAGTGCCTAAGTCCAGCAGTAATGTTTTACCGTCGCCGGAGGATGACCAGCGCGACTCGCTTGCAAAGCTGCCGTCGATGGCGTTGGCTGGGCCGTGCCCGTCATGGCTGCCGTCATCGCTGGCGGAGCTAATAACGAGCGCCTCTGGGTTGCTGCACTCGTCCGGCGCCGCGACCGATGAGCTGGAAGAGGATGACGTTGACCCCACCGGGCCGGAGGTGTCATTTGAATCTGAAGAGCCCGAGCAGGCGGTGCAAAGTATAGCTGTCAGAGTTAATGCTGTTGTCATTACGTTGTATTGAGGCATAGCTCTACTTCCTGGGGTATATATTGATAAAAATTATTATTTATAGAAATAATGGTTAAGCTTCTATTTCGGTTATCTCGAATAGCTGTACAGGGGAGTTCCGTTCTTTATGGGGGGGTCCCCATGCGTCATGCTGGGCGGCAATATTCGTCTTGTTGCAAATCATCTTGAGTGTCACAAAGCGCTGGGCTGATACGTAGTATCTCTTGTGCCTCGGTTCAGCGACGATAGCCTGATGCGTCAGGTTGTTATAAGTATCTAGCTCGATATTACAATAAAATTATCCAATATGTATACATATTGGTATTTTTTCTTGCTGGGCTAGCGGTGTTGAGGTGTCGCTGGGAGGGGTCGGCGAGTCGTAAATTAACGGATTGTGTACTTAATACTGTCTAGTGGTGGGCGAGCCACATGGATGTGGCGAATGTCGATTCCGCAGGAGCAGGTATCGACCTTCCCAGAGTGGACTCGGCACGTCCTGTGCCTCGGGCTTCGCCCGCCGTCGCTAGGCTCCGGCGCCCAAATTTGATCCTGTCAAATTTGTGAACTGGGGGCCTGCCCCGACTTATATGAGAAGGTGGGTCGGATGCTCTAACCAACTGAGCTGAAGGCCAATAAAAAAGCCGCTACCTAAGAAGATAGCGGCTTTTTATGTGGTGGGCGAGCCACATGGATGCGGCGAATGTCGATTCCGCAGGAGCAGGTATCGACCTTCCCAGAGTGGGCTCGGCACGTCCTGTGCCTCGGGCTTTGCCCGCCGTCGCTACGCTCCCGTGCCCAAATTTGATCCCGTCAAATTTGTGAACTGGGGGCCTGCCCCGACTTATATGAGAAGGTGAGTCGGATGCTCTAACCAACTGAGCTGAAGGCCAATAAAAAAGCCGCTACCCGAGAAGGTGTGCGGGAGACCATAGTTTGGCCACCATTTTGGACCATAGTTTGGCCAATTTCTGCGTTTTTCGGGATGGGATCGCTATAACGACACCCCTTCCAAAACAAACGCCTGAACAGACAATTTTCCAAGATCGCGATCGCCTTCAATACTCAGTCAAGAAGTGGAGATAATAGTAGGTAGTTTACAGACTATCGAGGTATAGTGAGTTTGTGACTTTTGTACTCGGGCTTAGAGTGATAGCCGAGTCGATAAAGACAGGTCATCAGCTGTAGTAGCTCAGACTTGATCTGACAGTTACCCGTTTTTCATCCGGTGTCTGTCAGTTTAGATCTGAGCTAAATTTTTCTCGGCCCAGATCATTTTCCCATCAAGTAATGTATCCATCGGCGTTCTGCCACAGCACATTTTACCCTGATGCGTTCGTTGATTATTGTAGTATTCTATCCAATCGTCCAGATCTTTTTGAAGCTCCTCTAAGGTGCTGTAGAGTTTCTTGCGGAACGTCACCTGATAAAACTCGTTTAAAATCGTTTTATGGAAGCGTTCGCAGATCCCATTTGTTTGTGGTGACATGGCTTTGGTCTTTGTGTGTTCAACGTCATTAATCGCCAGGTAGAGTTGGTAGTCATGCTGATCGACGCGGCCACAGAACTCTGTTCCCCGGCCTGTGAGTATTCGCAACATGGGTAGATCATGAGCCTCAAAGAATGGCAAAACCTTATCATTGAGCGTGTCAGCAGCGGTAATTGGTGTCTTCGTCGTATAGAGTTTGCAGAAGGCAATTTTGCTGTAAGTATCAATGAATGTCTGCTGGTAAATACGGCCCACACCCTTGAGATTGCCCACATAAAACGTGTCCTGAGAGCCCAGATAACCTGGATGGGCTGTCTCAATTTCACCACAGGCCTCGTCGTCATTTTTCTTCTTCTCCAGAGCGGCAACCTGCGCATCGCTTAGGATAATMCCCTCMCTCTCGACCTTGGCCTCAAGGGCCGCCAGCCGCTTTTTAAAGTTCTCCAAGTTATGCCGTACCCAGATAGAGCGGACTCCGCTGCCAGATACGAAAATTCCCACCTTGCGTAATTCATTGCTCGTGCGATGCTGACCGTGAGCTGGTTGTTCCACGGCATACTCTACAACAGCTTGTTCTGTTGCCTCATCCACTCGATTTTTCGGGTTGGGAGTTCGACGGCTTTTGTTGATCAGGTTATCGATTCCGCCGTCTTCCACGAGCTCTTGATAGCGATAGAAGGTATCGCGCGATACCCCCATTACCTTACAAGCTTTGGATACGTTACCAAGCTCTTCCGCCAGATTGAGCAAGCCTGCCTTGTGTTTGATGATAGGATTGTTAGTATGGATCATGAGAGTTACCTTTTGTTTTGATTTAAGATTCGACACCTTTATCAAAACGGGTAACTCTCTCTTTTTCAAGAAGAAATGTCAGATCAGGTCTAAACTTCTACAGATAAGAGTCTAATTTTACGTTAGACTCGCTCTCGTTAGAATAGACGTTCCGCTTGGCTACTTGGGCGGCAGCTTCCGTCTGTCGCCCAATATTCTAAACCCTTCAGGCACAGGTTTAAATTTGTCGCCTTCTTCTGGCCAGCGTTTAGCGCGGCTTTGAAATGCTCTGAGTGCTGCAATATCCAAGGTCGCAGCAACAACGAAGTCATTGTCCCCACCTCTAAGTCTGGCAATATCTCGTAGAAAGCCTTCTTTGGCTGGTGATCGAACGCGGCTATCGCCATACTTCCGGTTATTCACCAATATGGTGTAGGTATGAACATCCAGTGCAGCGGATTCGACCAGGGATGCAAAAGTATCCAGATCCCTGTTCCAACTGAGCACCATAAGGGCATCAACTGCCCCCTGGAAGCGAATTCGTGCCTTGCTGTTTTGCAGTTCTGAGCAAACCATGACACCAAAGTTAACGCCGTTGTGAATATAAATTGGCTTCGGTGATTTTTTGGAAAGATCCCATTCCTTGCCAAATTTCACAGTGAGCTCTTTATCTTCTCCAACGGCCGGTTCAAGCTTTGGTTGCCTTATTTTGACAAAGGTTGGATAGCCGAGCCGGTTATCGGCCAAAACTAGCGCGGCCTCACTCAGGATCTTGTTTCCTTCGCTATGCCGATACTCCGTTCCTGCAATTAAACTAATACCCGCTGCACTAAGTCTGGCGGCAATGCTGTTCAGCCAGCGCAACGGGATTGAAAGTTCTGGGAAAAGGACGTAGTCCGGCCTCGGATTCAGCTTTAATACATCGTTAACTAATTTGGATATTTTCTGGTAACGTTTGCGGCTTAAATTCGGCTTATTACATGCGGTAGCCGCCCAGTCGCTGTCTTCGGTACGCAGGTTGGTTAATGCAACCACTACCTTGTCTTTACTGTCAGTGCCAATTTTTAGATACTTTTTGCGTCGCTTAGCCTTCTTATCACTGGCGTCTTGTTCCGCTGCCAGAAGAGTGGGTTTTATCCAAACTCCACGCAAAACTTGAGTATATTTAGCCCATGTTACTGCTGGGCTGAAGGCTGGAGTTTTACCTGAAGCGGATGGCAAGCCAACGCATTCGGGCGCTAATTCCGATATTTCAGCCGGAGATAGAGGTCGAGTTGGGAAAAGATAAGGCAGGTAGCTGTCATTTTTCTTCTGCCCTCTAGTTACCTTTCCTAATCTGGTTTTGCGCGTAGAGTTGATGAACTGTTCAAATATTTCCATGTCGAGAAGCTCGGCGCTGCCGAGCAACTTCAGAATTTGCTTCTCTTTCTTAGCATCACGTTTGCCAACCAGCTCCTCAGCAGACTGGCTATTCAAAATGTACTTGTAAGCCTCTTTCGCAAGATCTGCTGACGCAACAAGCGGTGCTTTTTTCTCGAAATCAGCCACATCAAAGCGCAAATCCAGAAGCGCCTCGAAATCAGTCAGAGTTGCCACAATTTGATTCAGAAAGAGATCTGCTAAGCGCTTTTTCTTGCTTGACCGTTCACCCAGAAATAGCTTGCTGGGATCATGGTAGCGAGTGGCTGCATCAATAAACAGCCAAGTTAAAGTACCTTTTATATAACCCCAAAGATCTTTTAATACTTTGGCATCGCACCCGTTAATACGAACCGCTTTTCCTCTGCCGACCTCAGAAGCTAAGGTATCGATCGCTCGATAGGACTTCACTGCTATTTGCTCGGCCTGCTCCCACTCATTCATGCTGATTGCAAAGCCGAGTAGTCTTGGTAAGTAGGTAAAATGAGCAAAGAGATTGTCTGCCCGTAAGATATGGTTATGGGCAAACTGATAAAATTCCTCGCGCTGCTCCTTCCATTGATTTGGTGGCAGATCCCGAGCCAGGGTTTCTACGTGACGCAGCTGTAGTGACCATCCTAACCGACGAATAGTCAGGCCATCAGCTCGACGCAAAGTATCTGCATTTTCGCCCACGCTTCCGGCAGCAGAGAGCACCTTGGCTGCCGTCGAGTGCTCTAATTGATCTGGCGATGGCATCAAACGGTGTTCGCTGGAAAGTTCGTATATCTCCTTTTCGATACTGTCCAGCAGGTCGAGGCCTGCACGCCCTTGTAATACAAATAGTTTTTGCTTGTCGGACTGAAGCGATATTCTGGTTTCTCCTTGGACGTCTGAACCTTGGTTAATCTCCCAAACCTTATCGTTCTTGGCGTTCTGTGAAATGTAACTTTCACCTATTCGAGACTGAACCATGCTCATCAGATCTAGGCTATTGGTGATCGTGCCGGTATCACGCAATACCAGGAACATATCATCTACGTAGCGGCCATAGTGAATTGGCGCTAGTTTCTCCAGAACAAGTTTGTCCCATCTGTGAAGCAAAGCATTGGAAATTACACGGCTGCACGTCAGACCAATCACCAATCCTCCGCTTATCTTGGCTTTCTTGCCCCCAACGGATTGACCGAATTTTTCTGCACCTTCAGCCCAGCCGCATAGAAAATTTGCGAGCTGTTCGGTAAAGGCCTTCTCTTCATCTGTCAGCTCCAGATCAAGTGCTTCGAACAACGCTGTACCAGAAATCGCCATCGGGTCAATAAAATGGTAGTAGCTCTTCAAGTCGAGAGAAACCGCAATAACGTCGCGATCTTTTTCCAGCTCATCGCGAATGGCCTTTAACCCATCGCTTCGCCATTTTTGATATGGCTGAAAATAGGGCACAAACGATCCAATGGAACTGATGTGAAATGGTTTTTCATTGTCCTCTGTGAATAGTTCATCGTTCCGGATGCGCTTTAGCCGTGCGCCATAGCAGCTGTCGTCGAGCTTGGCATCAAACTGGTGGCCAATCATATTGATCCATAAGGCTGAGATAATGTGGGTATCAACCGGAAAGTCCCCCACAATTCGAAATTCAGGCGTTATATCGTAATTCTTGAACAGACTTTCGACAGCTCGCTCTGGTTTGGAGAAGTGCACGTGTCCATCTTCACTGCTATTTGGCTTTCTATCAGTGGATAGCTTCTTTGGTAGTAATCGAAAATCCCCTAGCAGCTCTTTATCGCTTTCAAAGCCTGAGTTGCTCTCTAATCGACGTAACAGATCATTTAGGTTGGCCAGCAAGTCTTGTTCGTATTCCGCGAATTTAATGGCAGTGGGGAAGGTGTTTTCGAAGAAACAGTCGGCTTTTGCTTTTCGGTATGCGACAAGAAGATCTTCTATTGTGAGTGAATCCCATCCCGTAAATTCAGCCTGATAACTCATGATGGGTTCCTTTGATTTTCAGCTGCCGATGCAACACTTGCAATTAGCTGCCTGATTGTAGGGTGGCTAAGTTTGGATACGAGCGGAGATATATAGTCACGCCCTTGATTCCAATGTAAGTTGGTGTTGTAGATTAGGCCAAGCAGGAAATAGCTTTCAGGAATATCAACTCCAACGCTAGAAGCCACTTCAAGTTTGTTGCACGTTCCATGTTCCGCAATAAATTTTTCCTGCCCATCAGTATCGTTCAAGAGGGAATAAATTTGGTGCTCGATAGCAATCCGTACAGCGAAGCAAACAGCGACGGCATCATAGTTTTTGTCGGTCAGATACCTTTCAAGTTCATTATTGACATAACCTTTGAATGAATCAGAACTTTTCCATTCATTGCGCAGAAAATTGGGCCACTCATCAGCTATTTCATGTGCATCAGGATGGAAATGGAACCAGTGCTTGTCGAGAAAATCCCTAATTGGTCGCACCGCATCTGCATAGTGATCGGAGTCTCTGAACTCTACTAACCTCAAAATATCCTTAGACTTTCCAATGGGTTTTGATAATAGGTAATTGATCTGGATCTTATGTTTGTTAAAGCAGAAATCAAAGAAGGCGCCGGGGTCAAGGTGTGTCAGTATTATTGGGTAAATTACTTGGTTACGTGCTTTGTATTCTTCAATAATTGAAGTGACGTAGTATTGAAAGGCTACTAGATTAGCGTCATCTAAGTAATCAAATACCTCATCGATAACTAGTATGAGCGGCTTCTTGCTACCCTCATACAAGGTTTTATGGAGCTGAACCACTAGCGTGATGATGTCTCGCTGTCCGTTCGATAATTGGTGGGCTTTGGGGAAGTTGATAACCAGCTCTTTCGTTTTTTTGGTCTCTTCAATTTTGGCCCATTGCCAAGTCGAGCTTTTGAAGTTGGCTAGCAAGTCTTGATAATGTGCTTTGGCTGTAACGTAATATAACCAGTCTGTCGCAGCGGAAAATGCTTTAGGATCGGCTGCATGTATGCTTGCGATCTGGTATGACGCGAAAAAGCCTTCAATTTCAGAAATAGCAGCACCAGACTGGACTAATCGCTCCGAGATGCTGCTTAAAATTGGCACTGCTCTGAGTTCTTGAATACAGCTATCCAATACCCATTGGGATATGACGGCTGCATTGCCATTCTGCTGGTTCACCTTGTCGATTATGGCTTGAACTGATGCCTGAATGCGAACCTGAGTGAATTTTGATAAATCGACACACTGAATCGCATCCAAAAGTCTTGAGTCTTTTAATAGCTCAGAGATGTTGGGTAGAATCTTTCCGTTTGGACCAAAGCTGGTTTTAGCATCAGTAGGCTTATAGGAAAAGTCAGCTTTAGCTGGAATTTTGCAGATCGTTATAGGTTTAACTTCAATTGTGGAAGATACCGACCCCTTGAAGTGTTTTTTTGCCTTCGGGGTAAGGCCACTATTGATAACTAACACATCAAACTGTTGTCGAATCTCGTTTTTGGTTTTGTCTGCGATTAACTTCTGTCCGTTAACCGTGATGCTAAGCTCAGGTGCCAGTTTATCGTTCTCTTTATGACGATCCTTTTCAGCGAGATCGATTCGCTTTGTGTTCATTGACGAGAATGCAGTCGCGACCGAGCTCTTGCCAAAGCCATTGGGCGCAACTAAAAGATTGGGTTTGCAGGATTTTAATTGCACATTAAAGCATTCATGTGAAATGCCTTTGATGTTCCTTATCTCGATTTTGCTTATAGACATCGCCCAATTTCCTTATTTTACCGTCACCTGACCGTTCATTAGCATGGGAAGGAGCCAGTCGCGAAGACTCACAAGCTCTCTATTTTCAAGACTTCGCTCAAAGATCATTTTGTTGTAATTCGTGACAACGTCATCATACTTCTTGAGCAGATCTGGCGTTGGATAAGCCAATGATAGTGAGTGCAAGTCATCTTTTGTAATGGAGCCGAAGGTCGTCCCCTCAGAGTTTCGACGGTCAAAAATCTGCTTGAAATACTTCATCACGTAAAACAAAAAACCATCAGACCCAGTTTTGCTATTCAATGCAGCTAAACCTCGGCCAATACAACAATCTGTATTTGCGAGATTCATATCACCAACTGGCGCACGAACGCTCAACAGAATGTCGCCTTTCTTAGCCATGCGACTCGGAGCTGTCGTGTATTGCCTGGTAGTAGGAAACAACCATCCAAAGTCAGTGGAGCCTTGATAAAAAATGGTTCCAACACCTTCATCGTTATAAGAGCTACCCTCGGGAGATTGTCCCATCGTAATATTCGCTATTCTAGATAGCGTTTTGTCACTCCATCCTTCCGGTATTGCGCGCTTCAGGGTTGAGTTGTAGACCATTTTTCCGCCGGAGGTTTTGTAGGGTTTGCCCTGACCGTGTGGCGAGTCGTCGGGGAAGTCGAACTGTACAAACCAGTAGTCGTACAGGGTTTTGGCCATGGCTTCCAGTTCAGCGTTAATGCGGTTGTTGAGTTCGATTTTTTTGTCTAAGGCCTTCAATACATTCGCAATCTTTTTTTGACTATTTAGATTTTCTGGCAAGCGGATTGGAAAGTTCTTTATGTCGTTCGAATTTAAGTTTTTACGAACGCCTGACGAGAGGTTTCGCAACTCGTCGTACTGGGTCTTTAAGAAATAGTAGACGTACTCAAAGTCAGCTTTGTCAGGATCAATTACAACATTGCAGCAAGCCTGATTGGTAGTCATTGCCTTTTTCAGGATAGAAAGGTTTCCTCGAGTCTTACCCTCACCATACATGGCGATTGAAAGCGAGTTTTCAGGAAACAGCTTTATACTTGTTTCTTTTAGTGCTGCTTCGGAAATATTTTCATTGGTCTCATAAATATATTTTTTTTTACCGAGCTGTTCAGTTTTGAGCCAAGGAACAGTTCCGTTTTCCCAGAATTCAGCATTGCTTCTCAGGGGAGTAAGGCCACTCGATATATTGGTTGAAAGCTCAGAAAGCATCTTAGTTGTCATGCTTCAACCCCACCAGCTGCTTTTTAATCTCAGCTTCCAAATCACGAGACTGACTAAACAGGCTATCCAGATTGCTGGTAAAGCTTTTCATCTTTTCCGCAAACTGCTCTGGGGTGATATCTACATACTCGATTTTTACATCGAAATACTGGCCCGCACTTAGCGAGTAATTCTTGGCTTCGATCTCGTCATGGCTGACAGCAACGGAAAAGTCTTCCACGGCTTCTTTGGCATTGAAGGTATCGATAATGCGCTGTTCTTCATCCGCGCTCAGTACGGTTTTCTGATTCTTTCCGTCTTTTATTTTCTCGCCGAGGTTGGAAGCGTCAATCAGTATTACCTTTTCTTTGTTGCTGTCATCCAAAAACAGGATGGAGACGTTGGTTCCGGTGGTGGCAAAAATATTTGACGGCATAGAAACCACGCCAGAAACAAGCTTGTTCTTAACGAGGTATCCGAGAATCTTGTTATCAATTCCTGTTTTAGCAGTTATAAACCCTGTTGGAACGACCACTGCCGCCCTGCCACCTGATTTAAGTGAGAAGATTATGTGTTGAAGGAAAAGAGAATAGATTTTCATCTTTTCTTTTTCTTTCTTCGGCATTGTGGGGATGCCCGCAAAGAAGCGCTCTTTATTTTCTTTGCTGTCTAGCTCATCGCGGAAGTCGCTGAAATCCATCTTGAACGGCGGGTTGGAGACGATGTAGTCAAATCTCTTCAGGTCTTTTCCATCCCGATGATACGGATGTAATACGGTATTGCCCTGAATTACATTGGGGATGGAGTGCACCAGATTGTTGAGGATCAGGTTAAGGCGCAGCAGGTTGGAGGACTTTTGCGAAATGTCCTGGGTGTAAATACTGCAGCGGTTTTCGCCAATGGCATGAGCCACGTTCATCAATAATGTGCCGGAACCTGCTGAAGGGTCGTAACAACTGACGTTTTTCACTTTGCCTTTCTGATCGGTGGGCACCAGAATGGCTGCCATAATGCGAGCCACCGCATGGGGTGTGTAGTACTCGGCGTATTTGCCGCCGGAGTTGCTGTTGTAGTCTTTGATCAGGTATTCAAAGATAGTGGCGTAGAAGTCGAATTTTTGCGTGAAAATACGCTCGAAACTGAATTCGACCAGCTTGTTGATGATGGCGCGGCAGAAAGCATCGCGCTTGGATTCATCAGCAATATACTCGCTAATCCGGTCAAACAGTACCACCTTGGCGCCGCCGTCTGTCTTTACGGCAAATACGTCGTTGTTGGTCAAGGCAATGTCGCGCAGGGTGTCATCAAACAGTTTGGCAAAGTCTGGCGCGTTCTGCTTGCTGAACAAGTAGCTGATAAAGTGATGGGGCTTTAAGCGTGCGGTATCGCCACCCATTTGCAGTTGAAGCATTTCCAGCTCATCTTCGCTCATGGCGACCAGGGCTTCTTCCCATTTCTCCGAGCTGGCGACCTTTTCGTCTATCTGCTTTGCCTCATAGGCGAACTTGTCGTTGAGAAACTTGTACAAGAAGGTCTGGGTAATGATTTTGAATTCATTACCGTCGTTACCCAAGCCATAGTTGGCGCATATATTCTTAAGGCTATCGATCAGCGCCTTTGTTTTGTCTCTAAATTCAAGTTCTACCACGTACGTGCTCCGGTACTAAATTCATTCAGGTATTCGGCGACAACCAGGTGATTGATGTAGCGCGAGGCGTCGGCGTTGAGTTGTATGTTTTGCTCGCCTTTGAACCGCTTGATTACCAAGGGCATCATTTGGCGTTCAAAATAGCTTTCGTTGTCCAGTATCTGGCTGTTATTCAGTACCTGCTCATCGGCGTCCTGCTTTATCCCGGTGAGGGCTTCAAAGATCTTGCGTTCTGACTCGCTGATGCCGCCACGCTCTTGCAGGCGCTTGTGGATGCGGGTGTATTTGGCATCGCCATGGTACTTCTGGCGAAGCTGGTTGTTCTTGCGGTTCAACTCCTTGACTCGCACGTGGATCTTGTTGAGCGCATCGATGTTGGCTACCATTTCATCCTGGGTGACTTCGCTGAGGTTCTTTTTCTTGAAGAGCCTTTCCAGCTCTTCCTTCAGGCTGACGAACTTGGGGTCTTGTTGGTCAAAATTGCTGGCCAGGGCTTCACGGGTCTGGCTAAGGGTATTCTTTAACTGGTCAGCCAAAACCAGCTCTTCCTCGCTTACCTTCATAAAGCGGAAAATCACATCTTCAAGCGCGACATTAAGCAGGTTGGCGGTATCGTTGCCTTGTTCGATGCTCTCTTTCAGGTTGAGCATGTCCAGGTGGGCGCAGGTTTCCCGGTAGAGTACATTGAGCTTTGCAAAGTCCAGCTGTTCCAGTAGCTCGTAGTCGCCTTGCAACCGAATAAGGTTGTATAAGCTCTTGGCGTTTTCCAGCGCTTTTTTCAGGGCTAGTACGGTTTCGCGATCCTGAATCTGGCTGACCTGGTCGGTGAAGACCTCGGCATTTTCGGTGTCGAAGCGGAAAAGCACGTCTTTGATATGGTCAATTTCTGCTGTGATCTCTTCCTGCGATTTGAATAGATTGGAGTAGTGCTCCATTTCATCGCCTAGTTCCGACTGAAGCTCGTCGAAGTAGGCTCTGTTGGTGTCATCAAACTCTTTACGAATGTCGGCAAAATCCACGACGTAGCCGTAGCGGAACTCCTTATAAGTGCGGTTAACCCTTGTGAGAGCCTGCAACAAGTTGTGCTTACGGATAACCCTGCCCAGATAGAGCTTTTTCAGGCGTTTGGCATCAAAGCCGGTGAGCAGCATATTATAGACGAACAGGAAATCAATCTTGCCTGCTTTGAAGCCTTCTACCCAGTCTTTGCGTTCTTCTTTGGTGCCTATGTCGTGCAGGATCAGTGCCGCGCTTTTTACTTTATTTCGGTTGGGCTTTTCCCGATCGGCACTCGGCTTGTTGCTGAGTGCTATGCCCGAAACGTCATATTCCGGGGAGTCTTCAGCCACCATTGGAAGGTCGTAACCCGGATTATTGCCCTCGTTTGCTGCCCCATCGAGCAGCCCATTTTTGGTGTATTTCTCGCCGAAGAGTTTGAACATCTCTTTGGCCTGATCGGAGCTGTCGCAAATGACCATGCCACCAATGCTGGCGTCATTTAGGGCGCCACGACTTTTCTCAAAATCGGTGACGATGTAATCCAGCATGGGCTCTACAAAGCTAGGGTGGGCATAGATGAGCTTGCGATCGACATCCCCCATTTGGACTTCTACGTCCTCTAAGGCCTGTTGCAGCACCATTTTGTAGTTGGTGGCGATCTCTTCGCGGATCAAGCGCAGGGTGTAGCCATCGGCGATAGAGGCGTTGTAATAGTATTTGTGGATATAGTCGCCAAAGACCTGCTTGGAACTGATGGCCTTGGAATCCGGTTTGTTTCTGGCTTTGTCTTCGTCAACGATCAGTGGTGTGCCGGTTAGCGCGATCTTGATGGCGTTGGGGTCGGACTGATATAGGTTGGCCAAGAAGCTGCCTTTCGGGTTGTAACTTCGGTGCGCTTCGTCCAGAACGAAAATACGCTGGATGTTGATGTCGTAGTCTTTGGTGGACAAGACATCCGGGTCATCCTGAAATTTCTGGATATTTACCACAGTGATTTCCGGCTTGCCGGAATGGTTGTGAATCACCTGTGTGGCTTTAATGTCTTTGGCAAAGGCATCACGGGAGTTAATGGTGTGCACTGTTAGCCCGCGTGCTGTAAATTCTCGCTGTGATTGTTGTAGCAGGTCAAGCCTGTCCACGATGAAGTAGAACTTGGGAATGACCTGCTGTTTTTGGAAATAGTCCGTCAGAAAACGAACGTTGTAGAAGGTTAGCGCTGTTTTGCCACTTCCCTGTGTGTGCCAGATGATACCCTTCTTAACACCTTCACCAAGCTTGCGCTCAATAGCTTTGGTGGCAAACATCTGGGGATAGCGCATGATGTGCTTTTGCAGTCCGTCGGTCTCAGCCACATAGGCCAATGCATAACGCAGGATAAATGACAGACGGTCACGGTTAACCAAGGAGGTGCAGATACGATTTGTCGGACGTTCTGGCTGTTTATTGGTCTGAAACTCCGGGTTGCTGCGAATGACTTCCAGGTTGTTGTCTTTCAGTACCTTTAACTCTTCTTCATCCGATACCGGCTTCAGAAGCGCAGTCAGGTTCAGTATCTCTTCTTCTCGGAAGTAGTTGAATACAGGCTTGTGATAGGAACTGCTGGCGTAGAAAGCCCCTTGCACGGGTTCTGGGTCACCGTCGTCATACTCCATGTTATTGGAGAAGATCATGAACTGGGTGATGTTGGCGAAGCGCTTGAATTTCGGATTCTGGAAGCGTTTGTTTATGCGATCACGCTCAGCCAGAATACCTTCGCGGTTATTGGGCTTTTTCACCTCAATAAAGACCAGCGGCATGCCATTGATTAACAGGGTGATGTCTGGACGGAATTCCTCATCACCATTCTGACAAGTCAGCTCCGTGACTACGTGAAAGCTATTGTTGTTGAAGTTTTCAAAGTCGATCAGCTTGGTGTTCGAGCGGTCTGTCAGGCGCTCGAAGAAGGCTCGGCCGAGGTCTTCGTTGTCAAGCTCCAGCTTAATATCTTCGAGCAAGCGACTTACATCACCAGGCTCAATGCCTGGATTAATCTTGGAAATTGCTGCGTTGAACAGCTCGGGGAAAATATTGGTATCCAGATCCCAGCTTTGCCCTTTCAGTGACAGGTACTGATAGCCCAACTTCATTAAATGAAGGATGGTGGGAATCTTTACGCGAGTGTCTTCGTTAAACTTCATAACATTCCCTGTTTATTGTTGTGTCATTTGACGCCAGCCGGTTACCAAGCATTTAAGTGGCAAGTAGAGCCTCGCAGTAGGTTCAAGAGCGCCTAGATAGGGATTGCCTTTATGATTTAGGTGGCATTCAGGTGCGCCACCTACTACGTTTTTGCCGTCAGAGGCGCAATCCTTCCGACAGGTAATATTTGGTGCCCAGACTGCTTCCCGTACGGCAGGGGCAATATAATTTGTGCGGAAATCTGCTTCAGATGCCATCTGGCCACTCCTTGGTCTTGCTGCTGGGCGAAATGTTGATGTGTTGCAAGGTGCGGGTATCGCCTGAGAGTAATCTCGACTCGACCATCATATTTAGCGCTGTTAGATGTCGTTAGCAGACAGCCCTACATTAAAAGATTATGCGCCAAAGCATATCACGAATAAGGTGTCTAAGGAGAGGGGGGGCTACAGTGGGAGGTCGCTTGATGTGGAGAGTAATCTAGAGTTGATCCCCCATTCCTCTGCTAGTACCGGCAGGGGGGAGAGGCTAAAAAGCGGCCACTTCAGGTATACTAGGTGACCATAGTTTGGCCATTTTGGCCAAACTATGGTACCCCGCACACGAGAAGGTAGCGGCTTTCTGTTGGATGGTGGGCCTTCCCAGACTTGAACTGGGGACCTGCCCCGACTTATATGAGAAGGTGAGTCGGATGCTCTAACCAACTGAGCTGAAGGCCAATAAAAAAGCCGCTACCTAAGAAGATAGCGGCTTTTTGTTGGATGGTGGGCCTTCCCAGACTTGAACTGGGGAGCTGCCCCGACTTATATGAGAAGGTGAGTCGGATGCTCTAACCAACTGAGCTGAAGGTCAATAAAAAAGCCGCTACCCGAGAAGGTAGCGGCTTTTTGTTGGATGGTGGGCCTTCCCAGACTTGAACTGGGGACCTGCCGATTATGAGTCGGATGCTCTAACCAACTGAGCTAAAGGCCCTTAAACTTGTTCTTTTCCGCTGTAGCATTGACGCGTGCTTGACCGCCAGGGATGGCGGAAATGCCGTTTTTGCCTGGAGCTTTAAACGGCCACCTCACTCGGTCACATACTTAATGTATGCTCCCTCTTTCGTCTGCGCGGCTCCTAGCTACAGCGAAAAAGCCCTGCGTTTAACTTTTCAATTTGTCTTATCTACTGCGTTCAGTAGTAATGTTCTTTTTTCGCAGTGAATAATAAACCGTTCACCGTTATGGAGCGGCATTATAGCCGCCCCCAAGTTCTTGTAAATCCCTTATTCGTCGAGGAAGCTACGGAGGTGATCGGAGCGCGAAGGATGGCGTAGTTTACGCAGCGCCTTGGCTTCGATCTGGCGAATACGCTCGCGGGTAACGTCGAACTGTTTGCCCACTTCCTCAAGGGTGTGGTCGGTGTTCATGTCGATACCAAAGCGCATGCGCAGTACTTTTGCTTCGCGGGCGGTGAGGCCCGAGAGTACTTCGCGGGTTGACTCGGTCAGGCCGACGCTGGTGGCGGACTCTACCGGTGAGACGATGGTGCTGTCTTCAATAAAGTCTCCCAGGTGCGAATCTTCGTCGTCGCCGATTGGCGTCTCCATAGAGATAGGTTCTTTGGCGATTTTAAGCACCTTGCGAACTTTATCTTCTGGCATTTCCATGCGCTCGCCCAGCTCCTCTGGGGTGGGCTCGCGGCCCATCTCCTGCAGCATTTGACGCGATACACGGTTGAGTTTGTTGATAGTCTCGATCATGTGCACCGGAATACGGATAGTGCGAGCCTGATCCGCAATAGAGCGGGTAATGGCCTGACGAATCCACCAGGTGGCGTAGGTCGAGAACTTGTAGCCGCGACGGTATTCGAACTTATCTACGGCTTTCATCAGGCCGATGTTGCCCTCTTGGATCAGATCCAAAAACTGCAGGCCGCGGTTGGTGTACTTTTTCGCAATCGAGATAACCAAGCGCAGGTTGGCCTCGACCATTTCTTTTTTGGCGCGACGAGCGCGCGCTTCACCGATCGACATGCGACGGTTAATTTCTTTAATAGTGGCAAGTGGCAGGCCACTTTCTTCTTCAATTTGTTGCAGTTTGCGCTGGGCGCGAGCGATTTCTGGCTCGTAAACTTTTAACGCTTCCGAGTAGTCGCGCTTTTTAGCAATGATTTCACCGATCCATTCGTCGTTAGACTCGTTGCCGGGAAATTCTTTAATAAAGGTTTTACGCGGCATTTTTGCGCGGCGAATGCACAGCTCCATGATGGCGCGCTCTTCGCGACGGGCGCGATCGAGAATGTCGCGCACGCTAACGTAAACCGGATCAAACTGGCGTGGTGGCAACTTGAAGAACTTAAAGATCTCGCCTAACGCATCGAGCTCTTTTTCGGCCTGTTTGCTATCGCGGCCGTTTTTCTCGATGACTTTGTTGGCTTTAGCCAGTTGCTTTTTCAGGGCGCCAAAGCGCTCTTTGGCTTCTTCGGGGTCGACACCGGAGGTGGATTCTTCCTCGTCATCGTCGTCGCTATCTTTGGCGGCAGCAGGTGCGCCAGCGGTAGGGATCTCGTCTGAGGGGTCTAGCCAGCCGATGATGACGTCGGCCAGGCGGCGCTCTTCTTTTTCGACCAGCTCGTATTCGCTAATGACGGTTTGCACCGAGCCGGGCCAGTAAGCGATGGCGTGCATCAGCTCGCGCACACCTTCTTCGATGCGCTTGGCAATGGCGATTTCGCCCTCGCGGGTTAGCAGCTCCACGGTGCCCATTTCGCGCATGTACATGCGCACAGGGTCGGTGGTGCGACCGGCTTCGGTCTCCACGGCGGCCAGTGCGGCAGCGGCTTCGGCAGCGGCGATTTCATCGGCCGAGGAGTCGCCATCAGCCATCAACAAATCATCGGCGTTTGGGGCTTGTTCAAAAACCCGAATACCCATGTCATTGATCATTTGGATGATGTCTTCGACCTGATCCGGATCGGAGATGTCCTCTGGCAGGTGGTCGTTCACCTCGGAGTAGGTTAAGTAACCTTGCTCCTTGCCTCGGGCGATAAGCTCTTTGATTCGAGACTGTTGCTGTTTAGCGTCGTCAGCCATTAGGGACCCTGTAAAACGTAGCGGTTAAAAAAGCAAGCGCGGGATTATAACGTAAAGCGCCCGTTGGATACTAGGAAATCGGTAAATAAGTGCCACTAAATACGTTGATTTGCGGTGTTTGCCTGTTTTTGTGGGGCTGCTGAGTCGCGGGTTTCAGTTAGTGCGGTTTTTGCCCCAAAGCCTCGGCGTACAGGGCTTCTTTTTCGGCGCGGCTTAGGGTGTGGGCATCGCTGCTGCGCAGCTTGGCAAGTGCCCGGTTGCGGCTGGCTGCCTGCAGTTGAGTGCGGGCTTTGTCCAGGCTGTGGGCAAAGGCAGAGCTCAGGTCGTAGGCGAGTACCTCGCTGCGAGGGTCCTTGGGTTGGCTTAGGTGCGCCGCGGCGCGCAGCATGTCGTGGCCGGCGATGGCGGCGAGCTTTTCGGTGTCGTCCGGCCCGTAGTTAGCACGCCAGTGGCCTAAAATATGTGACAGCTGATAATGGCTGCGCTCGTGCAAAAGCTTTAAGAGTCGGCCCAGTTGGCGCAGCTCGCCATTGTTTTGCTCAAGCCACTGCTCATGGTCGGGGGCTTCGGCGGCCAGCTCCGGGTGCGCCAGCAGCAGGGCGATGGCCTTTTTGTGCGGTGGCATCAGATACTGGCTGGCGCGACCGGTGGCGAGCTCGCGGCCCGCATCGGTACCCTCTTGTTCGGAGGAGGGCGATGCGTAATCATCTGGTGGTGGCGCGTCATAGGCCTGCTCAGGCATAGCTTCAAAGTCGGCGTAATCGTCGGGCGACCAGGGCTCGTAGTTTTCCGCCGGTTCGGTTAAGTCGCCGTAATCTTCAGTGATTACGGGCTCGCGCTTTTGCGGTGGCCGCTCACTCGGGGCGGCTTGACGCTCGCGCTGTTCTGGTTGTGGCGCCGGGGCTTGTTGCGATGGCAGTGGCTCAGGGGTGTCGACCAGCTCTTCGAGTGTGGCGCGATTAAGCCCGGTGCGGGTGGCGAGCGCTTCAAACATCAACTCGCGAAAGACGCCTTTAGGTAGTTGTGCCAGCAGTGGGGCGGCGCGTTTGCTCAAGTGAGCGCGGCCTTCCATGGTGCGAATGTTGATGCCTTCGGCGGCAGCATCAAACAGGTAATCCTCCAGCGGTACCGCCATGTCGATAAGGTTTTCAAATTTCTCTGGGCCAATTTGCCGCACCAGAGTATCCGGGTCTTCGCCCTCGGGCAAAAACAGAAACTTTACCTGGCGGCCATCGGTCATGGCGGGCAGTGATGACTCCAGTGCCCGAGTGGCGGCGCGCCGCCCGGCGCTGTCGCCGTCAAAGCAAAATACGACTTCGCTGGTGTAGCGAAATGCGCGCTCTAAGTGCTCCTCGCCACAGGCGGTGCCCAGCGTGGCAACGCCGTAGCGGATGCCAAATTGCGCCAGGGCCACCACGTCCATATAGCCCTCGACCACCAGTAGGCGGGGCAGGTTGCGGTAGGCGTGGCGCGCCTCGTGCAGCCCGTACAGCTCCCGCCCTTTGTGAAACACCGGGGTCTCGGGGGAGTTGAGGTACTTGGGTTTGCTGTCATCCAGTACTCTGCCGCCAAAACCAATTACCCGTCCGCGCGTGTCGCGAATGGGGAACATAATGCGGTAGCGAAACCGATCGTACAGGCGCTCGGAGTCTTCAGGCTGAATTAGCATGCCGGCTTTCAGTGAGCCGTCGCGGTCTTCGCCATTGGTGCCGAGGGTTTTAAGCAGGTTGTCCCAGCCGGGTGGGGCATAGCCGATGCCGTAATCGCGTGCAATGTGGCCATCCAGGCCGCGGCCTTTAAGGTATTCGATGGCTTTGGCTTTACCCGGGTGATGGCGCAATTGCTCTTGATAAAAATCGTTGGATTTTTCCAGTAGCTGATACAGGCGTTTGCGCAGGCGCTCCTGGCGAGAGCTTTCGGGTTTTTGCTCTTCGCGGGGCACTTCCATGCCGCACAGGTGGGCCAGCTGCTCAACGGCCTCGGGAAAGCCGGTGCGCTCGTAGTCCATCAAAAAGCCTACGGCATTACCGCTAGCGCCGCAGCCAAAACAGTAAAAAAATTGTTTGTCAGGGCTAACGGTAAACGAGGGGGTCTTTTCGTCGTGAAAGGGGCAGCAGGCGCTGTAGTTTTTGCCGGTCTTTTTTAGTTTGACGCGATGATCCACCACCTCGACGATATCGACGCGGTCTAGCAGTTCATCAATAAAAGACTGGGGGATGCGGCTCATGGAGTGATTCTAACCGCTTAGCCGGCAGGCGGCATAGAGTTAATGGCTAGCCCAGGCTCGCCTTGATGCGGCGGCTAACGTCGGCCATGTCGGCGCGACCTTGTACCTGTGGTTTGATTAGGCCCATCACCTTGCCCATGTCGCGCATTTCGTTGGCGCCAGATTGTGCGATGGCTTTATCGACAATCTCGTCCAGCTCAGCGTCGCTAAGAGGTTGTGGCAAAAACTCCTGGATGATGGCGCTTTCGGCACGTTCTTGGTCGGCTAGTTCGGCGCGGCCGGCGTTGTCGTATTGCTCGATGGAGTCACGGCGCTGCTTGAGCATCTTGTCTAAAACGACAAGCACACGGGCGTCGTCAAGTTCGATGCGTTCATCGACCTCGATACGTTTAAATTCGGCCATCACCAGACGCAAAACCGCCACGCGCGCCTTATCTTTGGCGCGCATGGCGGTTTTAAGCTCGTCATTGATGTGGGTTTTCATTGCAGAAGCTGCCATAAAGCGACCCTATCTTTCAGTGAGAGCTAGCTGTTGCCCAACCGCGGGTTAGGCAACAGGCGCCATTAATACAGGCGCTGAAACTTGCGTGATTCGCGCTGTACTTTTTTGGCGTGACGCTTTACAGCGGCGGCCATGTTGCGCTTGCGAACAGCGGTGGGCTTCTCGTAGAACTCGCGGCTGCGAACTTCTGCCAAAACACCTGCTTTTTCGCAAGAACGCTTGAAGCGACGCAGAGCGACGTCAAACGGCTCGTTTTCTTTAATCTTTACTGAAGGCATGCTTTTACCTTTGGTTAATAAAAGGCTCGTGGCCTTAAAATGACTCAAGTTCTAAGGGGCGCAGATTCTAACCACTTATCCCTACGCCTGCAAGCACCCAAAGCGGGTTTTTTAGGTAAATAATTGAGTATTTACGCCGGTTGCTGGCCCCCATCGCCTCTGGGCTATATGATAGCGGCAAAATTTGCCCCTGAGTTTGAGACAGTATCGTGAGTAAACCCATGTTGGTATTGGGGATTGAAACCTCCTGCGATGAGACGGGATTGGCCGTCTACCACACCGAGCGCGGCCTGCTGGCCCATGCGCTATATTCTCAGGTTGCCGTGCACGCCGAATACGGCGGCGTGGTACCTGAGCTTGCCTCTCGCGATCACGTGCGCAAAATTCTGCCTCTGATTCGCGAGGTGCTTAGCGAGGCCCATTGCAGCGCTGCAGATATCGACGGTATCGCTTACACCGCTGGGCCGGGCCTGGTGGGCGCGCTGATGGTGGGGGCCAGTGTTGGCCGCGCGCTGGCCTTTGCCTGGGATGTTCCGGCTGTTGGCGTGCATCACATGGAAGGGCACCTGCTGGCGCCCATGTTGGAAGACACCCCGCCGGAGTTTCCTTTCGTGGCGCTGTTGGTGTCTGGCGGCCATACTCAGCTTGTTAAAGTTGAAGGTATTGGGCGCTACCAGCTGTTGGGGGAATCGTTGGACGACGCCGCCGGCGAGGCGTTTGATAAAGCCGCCAAAATGCTCGATTTGGATTATCCGGGCGGGCCCCATATTGCCCGCTTAGCCGAGCGTGGCACGCCGGGCCGTTTTACCTTTCCGCGCCCGATGGTCGATCGGCCCGGTTTGGACTTTAGCTTTTCTGGCCTTAAAACCTACACCTTAAACACCGTGGCCGAGCACGCCGAGGCCGATGGCTTGCCCGACGAGCAAACATCGGCGGATATTGCTCGCGCTTTTGAGGAAGCGGTGGTGTCGACTTTGGTTATTAAGTGCCGCCGTGCACTGGAGGCCACTGGGCTAAAGCGTTTGATTATCGCCGGCGGGGTATCGGCCAACACCCGTTTGCGCGCCGAGCTGGAAAGCGCCTTGGGTAAGATAGGTGCCGAGGTGTTTTACGCACGCCATGAATTTTGTACCGACAATGGTGCCATGATCGCCTACGCTGGCGCGCAACGATTGGCCGCCGGGCAAAGTGAGTCGCTGGCCGTGAATGTGCGCCCGCGTTGGCCGCTGGATACCTTGCCCGCGCTTGATGCTCAGCCTTAGCCGGTCGAGCTAAACAGGTATCAAAGACAAACAATCATAAAGAGACACTGATGGATATTGTTTATATTCGCGACCTTGAGATCAACACCATTATTGGTATTTACGACTGGGAGCGGCAGGTTCGTCAAACCGTCAGCCTGGATATCGAGATGGCCAGCGATATTCGCCGCGCCGCCGAGACTGACGATATTGAATACGCATTAAATTATAAGGCGGTATCCAAGCGCATTATTGCCTACGTTGAGGCGCGCGATGCGCTGCTGGTAGAGTCGCTGGCCGAAGAGATTGCCGCGCTTGTGCGCGATGAGTTTAACGTGCCGTGGCTGCGCCTGCGCTTAAGCAAGCCGGGCGCTTTACGGGGTGCGCGCGATGTTGGGCTGATTATCGAGCGTGGAGACAAGCCGGTATGACCCCCGTCTATTTAAGCCTTGGCAGTAATATCGATCGTTACCGCCATATTAGTGCTGCGCTGGATGCGCTGGCCGACGAGTTTGGCGAGCTGGATATCTCCACTGTGTACGAGAGTGAATCGGTCGGTTTTGAGGGCAGCCATTTTTTAAATTTAGTGGTGGGTGTCCACAGTGCGCTGGACATTGCCGAATTGTCGGCACGGTTAAAGCAAATAGAAGATGACAACGAGCGCAATCGCGAGGGCCCTAAGTTTAGCCCTCGGACTCTGGATATCGATATTTTGTTGTACGGTGACTTTGTTGGGGTTGAGGCCGGCGCTGAATTGCCGCGTGACGAAATCACCAAAAATGCTTTTGTGTTGCAGCCGTTGGCCGAGTTGGTGCCGCAATTAAGTCACCCAACCTTGAGGAAAACCTTTGCCGAGCTGTGGCAGGATTACGATAAATCCCGCCAGCATTTGTGGCCGATTGATTTTATCTGGCGCGATATGGCGCTGCCCGCCAGTTATTAACCTTATAGCCAGCGCAACCTTCTAAACAGAATCAGCAGTGCCACCCCCATCGTCGCCATTAACCCCATGGCGATAAAATAGCCGTAGCGATAGTGCAGCTCGGGTATGTAGTCAAAGTTCATCCCGTAAATTCCAGCGACAAATGTCAGAGGGACGAAAATTGCCGTGATGACTGTCAGCACGCGCATGGTGTTGTTCAGCGTGTGCGACGCTAGCGACAAATACCCCTCAATTAAATCGCCGCAAATTTCGTAGTACATGCTGGCCAGGCTGTTTACCCGTTCGCAGCGATCAAATAAATCTTGCAAGGCGTGACCTATGTCGGGTGATTGCTGCGCGATGATCTCGGGGGTTTCGTGCAGCAAATTATTGGCGACCCGCTCGTGGTAATTAAATGTGCGTTTGAGTTTGCGCAGCTTGGATTTAAACGCAATTAGGGTACGCATTAACTCGTCGTTAGGGCGCTCTTGCATCATGTCTTCCAGATCGTTGATGCGCGCCTCAAAGGTTAGTACGGCCTCTAAATAACGTCCCACGGAGTAATGCATGATGCGAATGGCTTGCAGTGCGGGTTGGCGCAACATCTCTACGTCGGGGCTGCTCCAGCTTTTTTCGATACTGATGGAGCGGCCTTGATGGACGCTAATCAAACAGCGCTCTTCGGCAAATAGTGCGATGGGCACCTGGCTGACGCTTAGGTCCTCATCGTAGTCTGTAATACCGCGGTACAGAATCAACACTTGGTTATCAAAGGTTTCTGTTTTGGGGGGGTGGCGTTTACGCTGCGCGTCCTCCACTGCGAGCGGGTGGCAACCTTGCGCCAGTAGCAGCTCTTTTTCATGCTCAATATTTTCGCTTTCGATATCGATCCAGAGGTACCCGCTACTGTCTTGGCGCCACAGGTCAATTTGTTCGACGCCACCACGGTGTATTTGCCCATCGGCTGTTAGCAACAGTGTTTTGATCATAGGAAATTCCTTAGCCTTAATCGTAAGCGTTAATTGCTGAGTGTCCGGCCGCCATCGACCGCCAGAATCTGGCCGGTCACGTAGGGCGCGTGCAGCAGTAAAAATTCAATGGTGCGGGCTATATCGTCGGCAACGCCAGTGCGTTTAAGGGCAATTTTATCGACAATAGCGGCCTTGGCCGGTGGCGTTAATTCAGCAGCATCTTCCGGCCACATAATGGCTCCTGGGGCAATGCCATTGACTCGCACCTCGGGGGCGAGCTCGCGGGCAAGGGATTTTGTCAGCATCACATTGCCGGCTTTGGCAATGCAGTACACGGTATGTTGGCTGAGGGGGCGCTCGGCGTGAATGTCGGCAATATTAATAATTGCACCCGAGGATTTGGCCAGTACACCGGCGAGTTGTTGTGCGAGAAAAAAAGGCGCCTTGAGGTTACTGCCGATTAAATCGTCCCACTGTTGCTCGGTGACTGAGCCCACAGGCGTGGGATAAAAACTGGAGGCGTTATTGACTAGGGCATCAAGACGTTGCCAGTGGCGTGATGCGGTTCGAGCCAGTGTTTCTACGTCGGTTAGCGAGGTTAAATCGGCGGCGAGGGCCAGGGCCGACTCGTTGCGCTGCTGGTTTAGTTCGGCGACCAGGCGCTCGGCTTCGGTGCTGGATGCGCGGTAGTGCACGATCACTCGCCAGCCTAGCTTATGTAGGTGACGCGCGGTGGCGGCACCAATGCGACGGGCGCCGCCGGTAATTAATACTACGGGGGCGGTCATGCCTGGTGCTCCTCGTCGTTGTTGGTTTGTTGTTTCAGCGTTTCTAATTGTTCTAAGCGGGCCGCGTCAATTGCGGCGCCCAACTCGGCGCCTTGCAAGCCACGCTCGACGAGCGCTTTCACGTCAACCGCCTGGCATAACGCTAGGGCGCGCAGTAAATACGGCGGCTGTGGGTAGGGGCGGCTCTCGAAGCCGGTGCGTCCGCGAGAGTCTGCCTCGCAGACTAATAACAGTTGGGTAAAGCGCTCGGGGCGGCGCAACGCATCGGTTTGTTTGATCAGTTTTAAGATGGTGTTGGGGCGAAGTTCAAAGGCGCGGTGTACGTGGGTGTGAAACTGCGCCGCCAGCAGTGCCAGATCGCGGCAGTCGTTGGGCACAGCCAGGCGTTTGCACAGGGCTTTGATTAACGGTACACCCAGTTGCTCGTGGTTAATATGTCGGGGCCATTGCTCGGGGTCCGTGACGCCTTTGCCTACATCGTGCACCAGTGCCGCAAATCTCACACAGGTGGCGTCCGATAATTGCGCCGCTTGTTGCAGCACCATTAGGGTGTGCGCCCCGGTGTCTATTTCGGGGTGGTGTTTGGCCGGTTGCGGCACGCCAAATAACTGTTCAAGCTCGGGTAGTACTTTTGCCAGAGCGCCGCACTCGCGCAGCACCCGAAAAAACACCTCGGGGTTCCGTTCATCCAGCGCGCGGGACATTTCCTTCCAGACGCGCTCGGCGACCAAATGATCGACCTCACCGCTGGTGACCATATCGCTCATCAGGGCGTTGGTGTTTTTGGCCACGGTAAAGCCCAGGTGGTGATAACGCGCCGCAAAGCGCGCCGTGCGCAGGATACGTACCGGGTCCTCGCTAAAGGCGTCGGATACATGGCGCAATTTTTTGTCGCGAATATCCTGTGCGCCATTAAAGGGGTCGAACAGTGTGCCGTGTTCGTCTTCGGCGATGGCGTTGATGGTGAGGTCGCGACGAATCAGGTCGTCTTCCAGGCTAACATCGGGGCTCGCATAAAAACTAAAGCCGGTGTAACCGGGGGCGGTTTTGCGCTCGGTGCGGGCGAGGGCGTACTCCTCTTTGCTGCGTGGGTGTAAAAAAACCGGAAAGTCTTTGCCCACTGGGGTAAAGCCTTGCTCAAGCATCGCCTCGGGGGTGGCGCCTACCACTACCCAGTCGCGCTCGTGAAAGGGGTAGCCCAACAGCTTGTCGCGCACGGCGCCGCCCACCAAATACACTTGCATTGCGTTTGTTGCCTTCTGCTTTTATCGATGGCTCCATGGTAGTCAATTTCTTGGTTAAATGCTTGTGTCCTTTAGGGCTTAAGGGGTAAAGTTAACCTCATTATTTACTGAGCGAAATCTTATGTTGCACCTACTGAACGCAAAACCCGTCTGCATAGCGCTGCGCCGAGTCTGGCTGGTGGCGATGGCGTGTTATTGCGGTGCAGTAGGGCAGTTAGGTGGGCGTTAAAGAGTTACATTAACAACACTTAGTTTCTTAAAGGCCGCAGCACTCCACTGCGGCCTTTTTTGTTTGGGCTGCATGGTGGGTTGCGGTACGTCGCTGCGATGGACGCCGCGACAATCACTGTGAGGGAAAAGCCATGCCAGTTTTGATTGCCTATATTCTTGTGGTTCTGATTTGGGGTACCACACCGCTCGCCATTGTCTGGAGTAACGATGCCGGCCATTTTATGGTGGCCGTGCTGTGGCGAATGCTGTTGGCGCTGCTGGTGGCTTTGCTCATTAATGCGGTGCTGGGGCGGCGCTTGTTTGATCGGCCGGGAGCGGCGCGGGTGTATCTGTTTGCCTCGCTCGGTATCTTCCCCAATATGCCCTTGGTGTATTACTCGGCGCAGTTTATTCCATCCGGGTTAATCGCCGTTATTTTTGCGCTGTCGCCGTTTGTGACGGGCGTGTTGTCGGCGCTTATTTTAAAAGACAACCCTTTTAACCGTCAGCGGGTGTGGGCGTTAATCTTGGCGCTGTTGGGTTTGGGGGTGATTTTCCGCAGTCAGCTGGCGCTGGATCACGGCGCGGCCATTGGCATTGCCGGTATTCTGGGCTCTTGTGTGTTGTTCTCTACCAGTAGCGTGATGCTAAAAGCGCAGCGCACCAGTGTTGATGCTTTTAATCAAACCACGGGGTCACTGCTATTCGCCATGCCGGGGCTGGTGGCGTTTTGGTATTTTGCCGGGACGCCTGCGCCGACACCTTCGGGCCAGGCGATGGCGGCGATTGTGTATCTGGCGCTGTGTGGCTCGCTGTTGGGGTTTACCCTGTTCTTTTTTGTTTTATCGCGCTTGTCACCTTCCGTGGTGTCTTTGATCACCTTAATAACGCCCATTTTGGCGTTAACCAGTGGCGCTTTATTGGCCGGTGAGCGCCTCAGTCCCGACGCCTGTGTCGGGACGCTGTTGGTGTTATTGGCACTGATGATGTACCTCGACTTGTTGCCATTTATGCGCCAGCTTAAGCGCCCTTGAGCGTTGTGCGCCATATTGGTGCTTGGCGCTTAGTGTGGGTTTTAAAAGTGCGCAGTCTTGGTGCTTTGGTGTACGGTGCGGATCGATAGTTTTCTGGAGGAATGCTATACCTGTTTGATTTATATAGAAAAAATCAAGTTGGCGCGGTCTTCGCTATTAGCATGGCAAGCTTGTTCGGTGTGCCATCGACAGCTACGGGACTCCCGCGACAGAATCGGGAGCTACCTTAAAAACAGTTGCCATTAGAAACTAGAGGAAGATTTCATGAAGATGATTAGCAAAAAAGTACTGGCTAGTGCCGTTGCCGCGTCAACCCTTGCTTTGAGCGCGTTTGCACCGGTTGCCAATGCTGAAGTGTCGGCATCCGTGGGTGCTGCCAACATGTACTACTGGCGTGGTCTTGATCTGGGTTATGGTGATGCGGCCATCTCAGGTGACTTAACCGTTAGCACTGGCGGTTTGTACGGCGGTGTATGGGCTTCTTCTGGTGATGCGTCTGCGGGAACCGAGTACGATTTGTACGTAGGTTACGGCGGTGAAGCGGGCAGCTTTAGCTACGACATCAGCGTGTGGAACTACAACTACCCAAGTGCAACTGCAGCGGGTGTAGATCAGTTCGGTAACGAGGTGATTTTGGATGACTCACCAGACATTGGTGACTTGACTGAAGTTGTGGGCTCTGTGGGCTTTGGTCCGGTTGCCGTGACCTACTACCACGGTGTTGCGGACCTGGATGAATACTGGTACGCCACTGTCGGCGCTACTTTTGACAAGTTCAGCGTAACTTACGGCTTACACGAAGATGATCTGTCACACGTTGATATAGGCTACGCCTTCAATGACAACTTGAGCTTTACCCTGGGTAAAGTAGTTGATGACGTTGACGGTAGCTACGACGACGACGCGAAATTTGTAGTTTCTCTGAGCCTGCCTATTGAGTTCTAAGCAGCCAGACACAAAAATCTGTTCCGCTTAACAGATATCACAGCGAGCATGAAGCTGTAGGGGCAAACTTAGGTTTGCCCCTTTTTTTGTGCCTGATAATAAGCGCTGACGCTCTGTCGCTGTAATTGACGGTTGTGAGATAATGGCCGCCACAATGCTTGAGCTACGGAGTGCGGTTTATGTCCCAACACGGAACAGAGGTTTTAGTTACCGGCGGCGCCGGATATATCGGCAGTCACGTGTGTGTGGCGCTGATTGAGGCGGGTTTTACGCCGGTTATTGTCGATAACTTTTGCAATAGTAAGCCTTTGGTGGTGGATCGTATTGCCGAAGTGGCGGGTGAGCGCCCGGCGGTGTACGAGCAGGACGTTAACGACCGGGCCGCACTGGCCTCGGTGCTAAGTAAACATGACATTCAGGCTGTGATGCACTTTGCTGGCCTCAAGGCGGTGGGCGAGTCCACCGAGATCCCGCTCACCTATTACCGTGATAATGTCGCCGGCGCGTTAACGCTGTGTGAGGCGATGGCGGACGCCGGTGTTTGGCATTTGATTTTTAGCTCGTCGGCTACGGTGTACGGGGATCCGGCGAGCGTGCCCATTAATGAGGAGTTTCCCCGCAGCGCGACGAACCCCTATGGGCGCAGTAAGTTAATGATTGAGCAGATACTCGAAGACGCTGCGGCGGCGCCCGACTCCCGATGGAATGTTTCGTTGCTGCGATATTTTAACCCGGTGGGGGCTCATGCCAGCGGGCGCCTGGGGGAGGATCCGTCAGGCATTCCCAATAATCTTGTGCCCTACGTGGCTCAGGTGGCCGTAGGTAAGCGCCCGTTTCTACAAGTGTTTGGCGATGATTACCCGACACCGGATGGTACCGGGGTGCGCGATTATATTCATGTGGTGGATTTAGCGGCGGGCCATGTGGCGGCGCTGACAAAATCCCTGCCGCTTGAGCCCGGCTGCAGAGCCTACAACCTAGGTACTGGTATTGGTTATTCGGTGCTGGATGTGGTGCGCGCGTTTGAGCAGGCCTGTGGTAAATCGTTACCGTATCAGGTGATGCCGCGCCGGCCCGGGGATATTGCCAAGTGTTTTGCCGACCCAGCCCACGCCCGGCAAGCGCTGGATTGGCGGGCCGAGCGGGATTTAGCGCAAATGATGCAAGACAGCTGGCGCTGGCAAAGCCAAAACCCCGACGGTTACGTTTAAGGCGATCACAGGGGGTTGAGCGCTTTTGGTGAGTTATTAACTTGCTGGGACTAGCACTGCACCGGGTAGCGCGAGCTCAAAGCGCGCGCCGCCCAGTGGGGAGCGATCGATGGTGAGTTTGCCGCCGTAATTACAGGCTATATCGGCGCATACGGCCAGGCCTATGCCCTGGCCGGGCATGGCGGTGTCGAGTCGCTTGCCGCGCTCCATCGAGCTGCTGCGCAAGGTTTCGGTAATGCCCGGGCCGTTGTCATCCACCTGAATAGTAAGTAATTGCTCACTTAGGTGAGCGGTCACGGTGACTGCGCCATCACCGTATTTACAGGCGTTGTCTAGGAGGTTGCCTGCCAGCTCCATTAAATCTTCTTCGTCGCCGACAAACGCAATGTCGGCGGGTACATCGAGGTTTATGCTCAGGCCTTTGTCGCGATAAATTTTCTTTAACGATTCAGCGAGCCTCTCAAGCGTTTGGCGCAGCGGAATTTGGCTGCCCCCGCCGGCGTGTTCACTAACGGCTTTTTGCAGTTGATACCGGACGACTTTCTCCATGCGCTCCACCTGTTCATTAACGTGTTGTTGGTAGTCTTCCCTGTCGCTGGTGGCTTTTAGTACCGCCAGCGGGGTTTTTAAACTGTGGGCCAAATCGTTAACCCGGTTGCGGTACCTGGCCCGAAGTTGGGTTTCGCGCGCCAGCACCTGATTTAGGCGGTCGACCACTTGCTGAATTTCGCGGGGGTAATCGCCCACCAATGTTTGGCTGGCGCCTCGGCGCATCAGACCCAAAGAGTGGGCTAAACGTGTCAGCGGTGCAAGCGCCCAGCCGGTGAGCAATATCTGCGTGGCCAGTAGCGCCAGCCCCACCAGCCCAAGCCCTTGCCACAGTTGGGTGCGGTAGGTGGTTAGGGCGAGTTGGTAGCTCTCGGTATCGTGCAGCAAGGCAAAGCGAAACGGATGAATGTTGCCGCGGTCGTCCTCCCACAGGGTGTCAAATTGCGCGAGAAAGTAATGCCCTGCATCAAACTCGCTGCGCCGAAAATGCATCTCGCCGGGCCGCCACTGGGGCGCAAAATTGCTAAAGCGCGGCGCGTTACTGAGTAGCCGGCTGGAGTTGGAGCGCCACACCAATGTTCCTTGGGCGTTGTACACAAACCCGGCAATGCCCGAGTTGGTTTGTTCTAAGTCGGGCTCGATTAGCGTGCCGGGTAGTTGCAGTTGCGCGCCGCCCGGGCTGGGTGTTAGTTCGGCCAGGCTAAACAACAAATAAAAGTAGCGCTCTAGCCGTACTTGCTCGGCGGCCTCCAGACTGTGGCGATAGGCGCGATCGAGGGCGGCGCCAGCAATAATCAGCACGACAGGCAGTACCAGTAGCGAGCCGAGAAGTAGTCGTGCTTTAAGAGTGGCACGCGCCACGCTAATCGCTCCGGGGCAAGTTAAAACGGTAGCCTAAGCCCCGTTGCGTACTGATGGGGGTGAGGCTGCCATCGGGGTCGAGCTTTTTGCGCAGCCGGCCGATAAATACCTCAATTACGTTGCTGTCACGGTCGTAATCTTGCGCGTATAAATGTTCAGTTAGCTCGGTTTTAGACAGTGTTTTGCCCGCGTTTAGCGCTAAATACAGTAGGGTGTTGTACTCGTAACTGGTTAGCTCGATGGCTTGCTCGTGCCGGGTCACGGCTTTAGCGTCGGTGTCGATGACCACGGGCCCGAAGCTCAGGCGGTTTTGGGCGGCGCCGTGAGCACGGCGCAATAGCGCTTGCACTCGCGCGCGCAACTCTTCTGGGTGAAACGGTTTGCTGAGGTAGTCATCGGCCCCGGCCTCCAGCCCTTTGACCTTATCCTGCCAGCTGTCGCGCGCCGTTAGCACTAATACCGGCAGGCGCCGGCCGCGCTCGCGCAGCGTGGTGATAAGACTGATGCCGTCGATGATGGGTAAACCGAGGTCAATCACGGCTAGGTCGTAATCGTACTCGCTGGCCATGTGTAGGCCATCCCGGCCGTCGCTGGCGCTATCCACCGCGTAACCCTCGGCGCTTAGCTGGCGTACTAGCTCGTCGCGCAGGGCGGCGTCATCTTCGACAATCAGTAAGCGCATGTCGTCTCCGTTATCACTTTAAGGGCTGGCCGCTGTTGGCATCAATCAACACTGAGTGAATGCGTCCGTTAGGTTGTAACAGCTTTACCCGAAACGCGGAGCGCCCCTTGGCGTTCACTTGTTTAACATCAATGACTTTGCCACCGTAGAGCTTGCTGGCGATTTTGCCGGCTTTTGCGGCACTAATGGCGCACTGAGACGTTACGGTTGCCAGGGCGTAGGGTTGCGAGGCCGCACTGGCGGGAGCGGTGGCGCTGGCCGAGGCCAGAAAGACAAAGGCCGCTATGGTGATAGGTAATCGAGTCATAATCCGTCATCAGTGCCGTGGGTAGAGCTGCCATTGTACTGCGCCTTGGGCAGAAGTCGAAAGCGCGCGGGTTAAGGCTGTGTTTGCAGGTCTTAGGCTAGTGCGTTGAGCCTGAACCCGCGCTGAAAGTAACGCGCTTTAGGGCCAATATTTTACCGTGATAGACGGCCGCTTACCGCGATGGGTGTAAATATGCCCGGTTTTGTGGCAAAAGCCGCAAAAGCACGGTGTAAACAGGTATAATCGCCGCTATTTTCCCGCATATTTTGAAAAGATAGGTTTACGGCATGTTGGATAAGGTTTCAGTAGCAGAGTATATGGCTCAGGTTGGTCGCGAAGCGCGCGCCGCCTCACGGGCTCTGGCAGCGGCCAGCACTGGCGTTAAAAACGAAGCGCTGCAGGCCATGGCGCGCGAGCTGGATGCAGCGCGCGACACACTTGCGGCCGAAAACGCCAAAGATCTCGCGGCGGGCGAGGCCAACGGGCTGGATGCGGCGTTACTGGATCGTTTGGCGCTTAAGCCAGCCACTATTGATGGCATGATCGAGGGGCTGCGCCAGGTCGCGGCGCTGCCCGACCCCTGTGGTGAAATCACCGATATGAGCTACCGTCCCAGCGGCATTCAAGTGGGCAAAATGCGTGTGCCACTGGGTGTGGTGGGTATTATTTACGAGTCGCGCCCCAACGTGACCATCGATGCCGCCAGCCTGTGCCTCAAGTCGGGTAATGCCGCCATCTTGCGTGGTGGCAGTGAGGCGATTCACTCCAACCGCGCTATTGCCGAGTGCATCACTCGCGGTTTGCGCGCCGCCGGTTTGCCTGAGGCCTGTGTGCAGGTGGTGCAAACCACCGATCGCGCCGCCGTAGGCGAGATGATCACTATGCCCGAGTTTGTCGATGTAATTGTACCGCGTGGTGGCAAGGGGTTAATCGAGCGCATCTCGCGCGAAGCGTCGGTGCCGGTTATTAAGCATTTAGACGGTATCTGTCACGTGTACATCGATGCCAAGGCGGATCTCGACAAGGCGTTTGCCATTGCCCTAAACGCTAAAACGCATCGCTATGGGGTATGTAACGCCATGGAGACGCTGTTGGTGGACGCTGCTGTGGCCGGGGCAATTTTGCCGCGCTTGGCCGATGCCTATAACGCCGAGGGTGTTGAACTGCGTGGTTGTGAAAAAACCCGCGCCATTATTGCCGCTAACCCAGCGAGCGAAGAGGATTGGGCCACCGAGTATTTAGCGCCGGTTTTGGCTATTAAAGTGGTTGGCTCACTGGATGAGGCGATGGATCATATCGCTCGCTTTAGCTCGCAGCATACTGAGTCGATCGTCACAGAAGACTACAGCCGTGGTCGCCGGTTTATTACCGAGGTGGATTCGAGCTCGGTGATGATTAACGCCTCGACCCGTTTTGCCGATGGCTTTGAATATGGTTTGGGTGCCGAGATTGGTATCTCGACCGATAAAATTCACGCCCGTGGCCCGGTAGGCTTAGAGGGGCTCACCTCGCAAAAGTGGATCGTATTTGGCGATGGCCAAATACGTCATTAAGCACACGGGTTAGTCGTGCTTTGTGATAACAGCGGCGCTGGTATGAGACCAAAAATCGCCATTTTTGGCGGCACTTTTAATCCGGTGCATAACGGTCATTTACGTCTGGCTTTGGATTTAGTGCAGCAGCTGGGGTTTGACGAGATGCGTCTGGTCCCCTGCCATATCCCAACGCACCGCTCCGATCCCGAGGTGGCCAGTGCGCGACGGGCGCAAATGGTCAGTCTGGGTATTGCCGGCAATCCAAGCTTGCAAATGGACGATCGCGAGCTGGTGCGCGGTAGCGCCTCGTACTCGGTAGATACGTTAATGCAGCTGCGCGCCGAGCGCGGCGAGAGTTGCTCGCTGACTTTGGTAATGGGACTCGACGCCTACTTGGGTTTGCCCAAGTGGCACCGCTGGCGCGAGCTACTGAACTTCGCCCACCTGCTGGTGGTTAATCGCCCCGGCTATACATTGCCGAGTCAGGGTGAGCTGGCCGAGTTTGATCGCGCCCACGGCGCCGACAAGAGCGCGCTGGCCGAACATCCCGCCGGTGCCGTGGTGCACCTGAATATTCGGGCGCTGGATATCAGTGCCACCGAAATACGCGCCCTGACGGCGGCCGGGTTGTCGACACGCTTTTTATTGCCCGAGCCGGTACGGCGCTTTATTAACGAGCAACAATTATACGGAGCGCGGCCCGAAACTGGCCCGCGTTCTTCTTAGGTTTTGTGAAACATAAATAGGTAACCAATGTCAGATTCAATCAATACGCTCATCCTTAATGCGTTAGACGATTTAAAAGCACGCGATGTCACGGAAGTGGATGTGCGTGATAAAAGCGATGTCATGGACACCATGATTATCGCCACCGGTACGTCTAGCCGCCATATTCGCTCGATGGCGGTACACGTGATCGAAGAGTCTAAAAAAGCCGACCTTGCGCCATTGGGTGCCGAGGGGCTGGAGGGCAGCGATTGGGTGCTGGTGGATTACGGTGATACCGTTTTGCACGTGATGTTGCCCGAGGCGCGTGAATTTTACGACCTTGAAAAACTGTGGTCCGTGTCGCCGGCAAACCGCACTGAAGACTAAATCATGCGCATACGACTGATCGCGGTGGGCAGCAAAATGCCCGGCTGGGTGCAGGAAGGCTATAACGAATATGTGAAGCGCTTGCCCCGGGGAGATCTCGAGCTAGAGCTCACCGAGCTGCCGTTGGCGCCGCGCGGCAAAAACAGCGATATTCAGCGAGCGATGGAGCGCGAGTCCGACGCGATACGCGGCGCTATTGGTAAGGGTGACCGGGTGGTTGCGCTGGATGTCAAAGGCAAAAGCTGGAGCACCGAGCAGCTTGCCGAGCAGTTAGCCGGGTGGCGTATGGACGGTCGTCACGTTAGCTTGTTAGTAGGTGGGCCCGACGGCTTGGCGCCGGCGGCGCTGGCGTTGGCTGAGCAGCGCTGGTCGCTCTCGGCGTTAACTCTGCCGCACCCGCTGGTGCGGATTTTAGTGGCCGAGCAGCTGTATCGCGCGTGGACGATTTTGCACAATCACCCGTATCATAAATAACATTGAGGCGCGGCCAAGCGCCGGGTAGGACCTGACAACCCTATGTCCGAAGCGAGACATTTTAAAGATCACCACCGCGAGGCGCGCTTGTTTTTTGCCCGTGCGCTGTTTGCCGGATTGGTGATTGTGTTGCTGACGGGCATGCTGATTTTGCGCTTTTTCTCGTTACAGGTGGATCACCACGAGGATTACGTTACCCAGTCCGACCGCAACCGGGTGCACGTACTGCCCATTCCGCCCACCCGCGGTTTAATTTACGATCGCGACGGTGAGCTGCTGGCCGAAAACCGCGCCAGTTATACGCTCTCAATTGTCCACGAGCGGGTGCCAGACCTGGCCGAGACCCTGGCGTTTTTGAGTACCCTGGTCGAGGTAACCCCCAACGATATCGAAAAGTTTAACGATCAGTTACGTCAGCGACGCCGGCCGTTTGATGCGGTGCCATTGCGTTACGGCCTGACCGAAGAAGAGCTGGCAAGGCTCGCGGTGAATGAGTTTCGCCTCGATGGTGTGGAGGTGCACGCGCAGCTCGTGCGCCACTACCCGGACGGTGAATTGTTTGCCCATACGATAGGTTATGTGGGGCGCATTAACGAGAGCGAGTTGGCCGGTTTTGACCCGGACGAGTACCAGCGCTACAGCGGTACACACTCGATTGGCAAAATCGGTATCGAGCGCTCTTACGAGTCGGAATTGCTCGGTGAAGTGGGCTACCAAAACGTAGAAACCAACGCCCGGGGCCGGGTACTGCGTGTACTCGAAAGCGGCGACCCAAAACCCGGCCGCGATTTAACTCTGCATTTAGATTCGCGGTTGCAGCAAGAAGCTCTGGCTGCGCTCGAAGGGCATCGCGGCGCCGTCGTGGCTATGGATGTCGCGACCGGTGGGGTATTGGCGGCGGTCAGCGCCCCGAGCTTTGACGCCAACTTATTTGTTACCGGCATTAGCTTTAAAGATTATCGCGAGCTGAATCAATCCCGCGATTTGCCACTGTTTAACCGTTTTTTGCAAGGCCAATACCCGCCCGGCTCAACCATTAAGCCGGTCGTGGCCATGGGGGGCTTGCACTATGGCATCGTTACTCCAGAAGATACCGTGTACGATCCGGGCTACTACAAGCTCAAGGGCAGTAGTCGCTTGTATCGCGACTGGAAGCGTTGGGGGCACGGCCCCAAAGTGGATTTTAAGCAGGCCATTGCCGAATCCTGCGATGTGTATTTTTACGACCTGGGCTTTAATATGGGCATTGATAAGATGCACAGCTTTGGCTACCAGTATGGTCTGGGGCAGAAAACCCAAATTGATTTGCCCAACGAGCGACGTGGCATCTGGCCCTCGCGCGATTGGAAGCGCGGCGCCCGGGGCGAGCCCTGGTACCCGGGCGATAGCTTAAACGTGTCTATTGGGCAGGGCGATGTACTGGCGACGCCTCTACAGTTAGCCTCTATGGTGACAACCATTGCCAACCACGGCACGCGCTTACGACCGCAATTGGTGGCCTCGGTGGGTGGGGAGCCGCGCCCGCCCATTACCGATCAAGTCGTGGATGTGGAAGATTACATTTCGCAGCTGGGTATCGATGCGATGGCTGAGGTCGTGCACGGCCAACACGGCACCGCGCAGCGTATTGCGCGCGGCGCTAAGTATAAAATGGCGGGTAAAACCGGCACCGCTCAGGTGGTGGCGATCGCACAAAATGCCGAGTACGACTCAGAGGCGCTGAGCGAGCGCAACCGCGATCACGCTTTGTTTGTCGGTTTTGCGCCGCTCGAGGATCCGCAGATCGCGGTGGCGGTGCTGGTTGAGAACGCCGAGTCTGGCTCGGGCGCAGCGGCGCCGGTGGCGCGACGGGTTTTTGATGCCTGGCTGTTACACAAAGACGGCGAGCTGAAGGAGTAACCTGCACAGTGCCTAATCAGGATTTTTTACGTCGCCTGCCCGAATCCGACCGCGCCCTGCGCCGGCGCGACCGATTGCAGCAGCGTTTGCACCTGGATTTTTGGTTGTTGCTGTTGCTTCTGACGGTGACCGCCGGTGGTCTAGTGGTGCTCTACAGCGCGAGTGATCAGTCGCTGGCAACGATGAAGCGACAATGCATTTACTTTGGATTGGCGTACTTAACGATGTTTATTGTCGCTCAAGTGCCGGTGCACTTTATGCGGCGTTTGGCGCCTTGGGCTTACGCACTGGGCGTTGTGCTATTGATACTGGTTATTTTATACGGCGTGGGTGCCAAGGGCGCGCAGCGCTGGTTAAGTCTGGGTGGGTTTCGTTTTCAGCCCTCAGAGGTGATGAAGTTGGCAATGCCCATGACGATTGCCGCCTATCTCGGGCAGCGGCACTTGCCCCCTGTGTTTAAACATGTATTTTGGACCCTCGCGTTGGTGGCGGTACCGACGGCATTAATTATTAAACAGCCCGATTTGGGGACGTCTATTTTGGTGGCCGCCTCGGGCCTAATGGTGCTGTTTTTTGCCGGGTTGTCATGGCGCTATATTGTGGCCGCCGTGGTTTCTCTATTGGCGAGCCTCTGGCCACTGTGGCATTTTGTGATGCACGATTATCAGAAGAAACGCGTACTCACGCTGCTTAACCCTGAGGCCGACCGGCTGGGGGCGGGGTGGAATATTATTCAATCAAAAACAGCGATTGGTTCGGGCGGTGTACCCGGTAAAGGGTGGCTTCAAGGCACCCAGTCGCACCTGGATTTTTTACCCGAGGGGCATACCGATTTTATTATTGCGGTGCTGGCTGAAGAGTTTGGTCTGATTGGTGTGCTGATATTGCTGGCGCTGTATATTTTAATCGTACTGCGCGGCATGATGATTGCCATCCGGGCTCAGGATAGCTTTGGCCGGCTGCTGGCGGCGAGCGTTACCTTAACGTTTTTTGTCTATGTGTTCGTCAACATTGGTATGGTGTCGGGGTTGCTGCCAGTGGTGGGGGTGCCTTTACCGCTGGTTAGTCAGGGGGGAACATCGATTGTTACATTGTTGGCGTCCTTTGGCATTTTAATGGCCATTGCCACCGAGCCGCGTAAGGTTATCCGATAACCTAATACAGCGCTCGCTGTTATTGTTAATAAGAAATTGTCTGGAGACGCATTGTTGAATATTCGCCGTAAGATAAAGGTTTGTTTTAAAGTTAGTTGGTTAGTGCTACTGGCCAGTGTCTCCGGCGCGGTGCAGGCAGATTACAGTGAAAGCCCTGAGGCAAAAGCGTTTATGGAGCGCATGGTGCAAGAGCACGGGTTTGAGCGTGAGGCGCTACAACAGTTGTTTGGCCAGGCTGAAAAAAGCCAGAAAATACTCGATGCGATTTCCCGTCCGGCCGAAAAAACCAAAAGCTGGGCGGATTACCGCAAAATTTTTATAAAAGACGCACGTATTGAAGGTGGTGTGAAGTTTTCGCAGGCCAATGCTGACGCCTTAGCTCGCGCCGAGCAGGAGTACGGCGTGCCCGCCGAGTACATCGTTGCCATTATTGGTGTAGAAACGTTGTACGGCAAAGTAACCGGGAGCTACCGGGTGGTGGACGCGCTCAGTACACTGGCGTTTGACTACCCCCCTCGCAGCCCGTTTTTTACCCGCGAGCTCGAGCAGTATTTACTGCTTACCCGCGAGCACAAGCAAGATCCACTGGCGCACAAAGGCTCTTACGCAGGGGCCATGGGATACGGGCAGTTTATGCCCTCGAGTTATCGCCACTATGCGGTAGATTTTGATGGCGATGGCTTGCCGGATATTTGGAATAACTTAACCGATGCGATCGGTAGCGTGGCCAACTATTTTACCACTCACGGATGGCAGCGAGACGCTTTGGTGACGGTGCGTGCCCGCCCAGGGGCGACATTGGATGGCGACATCGTTTACAACCAAATCGTTGCCCCCGAGCGCACCGTAGCTCATTGGCGCGCTGCCGGCCTTACGCCAATTGTGCCCCTGAGCGATGACGCGAAAGCATTGCCACTGAAGCTTGACGGCTCACTGGGCGATGAATACTGGTTGGGGTTGAATAATTTTTACGTCATTACCCGTTATAACCGCAGCCACATGTACGCGATGGCCGTACACCAGCTGGCGCAAGCCATCGCCCGTGCCCACCGCGAGGCCGGAGGTGCGCGTGAATAAGCTGTGGTTATTAATATTAGTCGCGGTGTTGTTGGCCGGCTGCTCTAGTCATGACTCTAAGCCCAAGCCCTCAAGCCGTTACCATATTGACCAGGATGTCGGGCCCGACAAAGACGTGGATTTGTCTCACGTGCCCGATGCCGTGCCAAGGGTTGAGCCGCGCACCCGGGCCGGCAATAAAAACCCCTATACCGTACTGGGTAAAACCTATTATTTGATTGAGGATGAGTCTAACTATAAAGAGCGTGGCTACGCCTCGTGGTACGGCAAAAAATTTCACGGCCATAAAACGTCGAATGGTGAAACTTACGATATGTACACCATGACCGCGGCGCATAAAACCTTGCCGATTCCGTCTTATGTTCGGGTGACTCACCTTGAGAACAAGCGCAGTGTGGTGGTGCGGGTAAATGACCGCGGCCCCTTTCATGAGGGGCGTATTATCGATTTGAGTTACGCCGCGGCGCAGCGTCTGGGTATCTCTAAAACCGGCACCGGACCGGTTGAGGTGGAAATCATTGTGCCCGGCGATGCACCGCCACCACCCTTAAAGCCTGATGATCGCCCCGCGAGCCACTCCGATGGCTTTTACTTACAGGTGGGTGCCTTTTCTAATGCCGATGGTGCCCGACGGCTGCGCGATAAAGTGGCCTCAATTACCCAAGAGCGGGTGTTTATCAGTGAATTTATGGCCGCCAAGCCACTCTACAGAGTGCGCGTTGGCCCCTTAACCGATGAGGCCGAGATAAACCGTGTGCGCCAGGCGCTGCCGTCGGCCGGCATTTACAACAGCCACATTGTGAAAGATTGAGCAAAGGTGCCGCCAGCGGCGTCTTTGCGTTACACTTTAGAGAACCCTTTACGATTAACTTTTCCGACCCACTGACTTAAGACTGGAAATTCATGTTTGCCAAAACCTTAGCCGCTTGCGGCCTGTTTACTCTCGCTTTGGTTGCTAATGCGCAGCAGGTGTTAATTCCTGCACCGCCACAGCTGGCCTCGACGGCGTATATTTTACTCGATGCCGATACCGGCAAGGTGATCGTAGAAGAAAACGCCGATGAGCAACTGCCGCCGGCCAGCTTAACAAAAATGATGACCAGCTATATCGTGACCGAAGAGCTGGACAATGGCCGTCTTGCCGAGACCGATCTCGTTAACATCAGTGTTGCTGCCTGGAAGATGGGCGGCTCAAAAATGTTTGTGCGTGAAGGCACCGAAGTACCGGTTATCGATTTGTTGCGCGGTGTCATTGTGCAGTCAGGCAACGATTCCAGCGTCGCTTTGGCCGAGCATATCGCCGGCGGTGAAGATGCCTTTGCCGATGTTATGAACCAAACCGCCAGCTTGCTGGGTATGACTAACAGCCATTTTGTAAACTCCACCGGCTGGCCTGCCGAGGGGCATTTGACCACCGCGCGGGACTTATCGCTGCTGGCTCGGGCGATTATTAATGATCACCCGGATTATTACGACCTATATAAAGAAAAGTACTTTTCGTACAACGGCATCAATCAGCCCAACCGCAACCGTTTGCTGTTTCGAGACGATTCTGTAGACGGCCTAAAAACTGGTCACACCGAGGCGGCGGGTTACTGTTTGGTGGCGTCGGCTAAGCGCGGTGATATGCGGTTAATTTCGGTGGTGATGGGCACCAAAAGCGAGGATTCGCGTGCGGCCGAAACGCAAAAACTGCTGGCCTATGGGTTTCGTTACTTTGAAAACCAAACCCTTTATCGCGCCGGTGAGGCGCTGGAGAGCGCCCGGGTTTGGTACGGCACCAGTGATCAGCTGGAGCTGACGGTTGGCGACGATGTGGTTGAGACGATCCCCCGCGGCAGCCGCGGTAATATCGAGGTGGCCCTGAAGCTGCCCGATACGCTAAAGGCGCCGATCGCAAAAGGCGAGCAAGTGGGGACCTTAACGCTGACCTTAAATGGCGAAACGCTGGCTGAAGTGCCCGCGGTGGCGCAAAAAGCGGTGCCCGAGGCTGGTTTCTTTGCCCGCATCATCGATGCGATCAAACTGTTTATCACCGGCCTGTTGAGCTAACGGCCGGAGGGCGCGACGGTACAGCCGTCGCGCCCAATTTTTGCTACAATTGCCCGCTGTTGCTATAGCGAGGTCCTATGTCTGCGCAAGAACCCCCCAAAATAGAATTTCCCTGTCCCGATTACCCTATTAAAGTCTTGGGGGAGGCGGGAGACGCTCTTTACGCTCTGGTGATGGACGTTATGGACGAGCACGCGCCTGGCTTTAATCGCTCGCGCGTGAAAGTGAAAGATAGCGGCAAAGGCCGTTTCCAGTCGGTGACGGTGTACGTAACAGCCACCGGAATCGAGCAGCTCGATACGATTCACAAAGCGCTGCGAGCGAACCCGATTGTAAAAATCGTGCTGTGATGAGCGCTGCCGAACAGCTTGAGGTGTTTGATCTTGGGCAGCGGGACTACCTTAGCGTTTGGCACGAGATGTCCGCTTTTACTAGCAACCGTGATTCTGAGGTCACGGATCAACTGTGGTTGGTCGAGCACCCGCCGGTGTTTACTCAGGGCCAGGCCGGTAAGCCCGAGCACTTGTTGGCTCTCGACGGTATTGATTTGGTGCAGAGTGACCGGGGCGGGCAGGTAACCTATCATGGCCCCGGCCAACTGGTGGCCTACCCACTGATCGATTTGCGCCGCCGCAAGCTGGGAGTGCGCGAGCTGGTTACCCTGATTGAGCAGGTGATTGTCGCGCTGCTGGCACGTTTTGCTATAGAGGCGTATGCCCGGCCAGACGCCCCCGGGGTGTATGTTGACGGTGCTAAAATTGCCTCGCTGGGCCTTAGAGTACGGCGTGGTTGTAGTTTTCATGGCCTGGCACTGAATGTGTCGATGGATTTAACCCCTTTTGAGCAAATAAACCCGTGCGGTTACCCCGGTATGCAAATGGTGGATATGGCCCGCTTAAGCCAGGCCGACTGCGACATGGAGCAGGTTAAAACTGCACTGGTGGACGAGTTTGTACAGAAATTGGGCTACAAAACCGCTATAATGCCCGCCCCCTAGTGGCTGGTGTCAGCAATAGTGTGGCACCTGAGTCCCAGAATCCTTGTATAAAGGCCGCAGGCCTGAATGAGTTTGACTATGACGATTGAAATACCCGATATCCAGCCCGTAAAACGCACCCGTCGCCACAAGCAGGGCGAGAAACTGCGCGATGCGGATAAAGTCGAGCGGATTCCGGTAAAAGTCATTGCGACCGATGCCGTCGAGGTGCCACGTAAGCCCGATTGGATTCGTGTACGCGTGCCGGCCTCGCCCGAGGTGGATCGCATTAAAAAACTGCTGCGCAAAAACGGCTTGTCCTCCGTGTGCGAAGAAGCTAACTGCCCCAACCTTGGGGAGTGTTTTAGTGGCGGTACGGCTACCTTTATGATTATGGGTGATATCTGCACCCGCCGTTGTCCCTTTTGCGACGTTGGCCACGGTAAGCCCAACCCGCTGGACGCCAAAGAGCCAGTCCAGTTGGGCGAGGCGATTGCCGAGCTGGGGCTTAAGTATGTGGTGATTACCTCGGTAGACCGCGATGATCTGCGCGATGGTGGTGCCGGGCACTTTGCCGATTGTATCCGAGAGTCCCGCGAGCGCTCACCCAATTTACAGGTCGAGATTCTGACTCCGGATTTCCGTGGACGCATGGGCCCGGCGCTGGACATTTTAGAGCGCGAAGCGCCCGATGTGTTTAATCACAACCTGGAAACCGTGCCGCGCCTGTACCGCCAATCGCGCCCGGGCGCGAACTACGAGTGGAGCTTGCAGCTGCTGTCGGAGTTTAAAAAGCGCCGCCCGGATGTGCTGACTAAGTCTGGCCTGATGGTCGGGCTGGGCGAGACGAAAGAAGAAATATTCCAGGTGATGCGCGATATGCGCGAGCACAATATTGATATGCTCACCATTGGCCAGTATTTGCAGCCATCCAAAGATCACTTGCCGGTGGACCGGTATGTGCACCCGGACGAGTTTGATGAGTACACCGCACTGGCCAAAGAGCTCGGCTTTACCCGCGCGGCGTGTGGGCCGCTGGTGCGCTCGAGCTACCATGCCGATAAACAAGTGCAGGGTGACGACGTGCAACAGTGGACTGGCGCTAAGTCATAATTGGTGTCGACATCGCAGAACGCCACGGATTGGTATCGTGTTAGCTTGACCGAGTGCCCTGATTATCTCGATCAGGTAGCCACTTGGCATCACCGTGAATGTATTCGCCAAGGGTTACAAAGTCGGCCAGAGGTACGTCGTGAGCGGTTACTGCAACATTTAACCGGGGCCGCTTCGGTGCCTCATACCTGGCTTGCGCTGACGCGCTCGAATGCCCAATTAATAGGGTGCGTCAGTGTTGTGAGTTACCACCTGGGCGCTCGCCCAGGTACTCCTGATACCGACACTCCCTTGTGGCTTAGCAGTTTGTTTGTGTTACCTGACTATCGTGGCCAGGGCGTCGCGAGTGATTTAATAGGCGGTGTGCTTAAGTTTGCCGGCCAGTTAGGCATGCCCAGCTTGTGGCTAACCGCCACTGATCAGTCCGAGTTTTACCGCCGTCAGGGATGGCAGCTGGTGCGCCGGGCTAAGCTGGGCGGGCGCTGGGTTAATGTTATGAACCTTGAGCTTTCTGAAACGCTAAAAACTCTGCGATAAAATCGGTAAATACCCCATCGACGCCCAAGGTTGTTAACTCGCGCCATTCATCCGGGTGATTGGCCGTGTAAACCCAATGCTGTAAACCCCGGCGTTTAATGTCATCGCTTAGCGCTTTGGTGGTGGTTACCAGTGAGGTGTTACACGAGTAAGCACCCAGCTCGTCGGCTGCTGCGGCATAATTGAGGGGGTTGCTGGCGAGCAGCACTCCCAATTTTAGGTGCGGAAGGTGCTGTTTGATGTAATACAGCTCGTGGTGATCAAAGCTGGAGATAATTATATGATCTAGCTTGCCCCCACTTGTAGCCTGCCAATGCTGTAGGGCCTGTATTACCGGCTTGGCACTTTGGCTATTTTTAATCTCGATGTTTAATACGCACTGCTCTCCAACCAGCTCCAGAACTTGAGCCAAGGTGGGGATGGCCTCACCATTACTCAGACGAGCGCTCTGTAATTGCGCGGGGCTACAGCGCCCCAGCGCGCAGCTGTCGCCATTGAGTTGTTTTAAACGGTGATCATGAGTGATATAAAGCGTGCCGTGTAGGTACCACGCATCTACCTCTATAGCACTGCAACCACTGCTTAAGGCTCGGGTAATGGCGGCAAGCGAGTTTTCCGGTAAATCATTGGCGGGGCCGCCACGGTGAGCGATGCACTGCATAGGGCGTTCATCCTGTGTCAGGTGGCCGTGTTTCTACGAGGCCGGGTAAGAGCGTTACCATATTCAATTTTTTAGTTGTTGGGAAGGAGTACAGGCGTGTTAAAAGTAGTGTTGCTGAGTGGCTGTATCGTGGCCTTTTTGTTGTTGGCGCGGGTGGTGGATAAAGTGGTGCGAGATCTGGCGATCAAGCGCTCTGTAAGCCTTTACCGCGTTGAGTACATCAACAAAGTCACGCACTTTGCCCTGCTGTTTTGCGGTGTGGTGGTTGTCTGTCTGATTCTAGGGTTAGGTTACGGCGACGTGGCGTTATTTTTGTCCTCTATTTTTGCGGTGGTGGGCATCGCGCTGTTCGCCCAATGGTCGATTTTGAGCAACATCACCGCCAGCGTGATTATCTTTTTTGGTTTTCCCTATCGTGTGGGGGATCGGATTCAGGTGCTCGACCCGGATTTTAAAATGGCCGGGGTGATCAGTGAGATCACTATGTTTCATGTGATTGTGCGGTTGGATGATGGCAATACCGTCACTTACCCTAACTCGGTGATGCTGCAGCGCGCGGTATTAAAAGCCAACGGCGACACACCACTGCCGCCGCCGGACGAGAGTTAAGCGCGCGGGCTTAGCGCAGTACCTGGCACACTGACTGCGCCAGGTACTCTAGGTTACGGCTATTCACACCGGCAATGTTAATGCGGCTGTTGTCGGTCATGTAGACGCTAAACTCGCTCTTTAAACGCGTTACCTGTGATTCATTCAGCCCCAAAAAGCTAAACATACCGCGCTGCTCGGCGATAAAACTAAAATCCGTGTGTTGCTGCTGGTGGTTAAGCGCCGAGACCAGCTGTTGACGCAGGCCGCTGATACGCTCGCGCATATCGGCTAGTTCTTGTAGCCATTGCGCGTGCAGCGTTTGATTGTGGTAAATAATATCCACCAGCGAGCTGCCATGGGCCGGCGGCATCGAGTATAAACCACGCGTAATACTTAACATCTGGCTTAAATTGGCCGACGCAGCTGTGGCCGATGGCGCGACAATATTGAGGCTACCGGTACGCTCGCGATACAGCCCTAAATTCTTGGAAAATGACATGGCGAGAATAAGCTCTGGCAAGGTATCGGCCATTAGCCGCACCCCGTAGGCATCTTCGGCGATACCATCGCCAAACCCTTGGTAAGCCAGATCAATAAAAGGGGTAAAGCCCCGTTCGCTAGCCAGCGCGGTTAGCTGTTGCCATTGCGACTCTGTCAGGTCTGCACCGCTGGGGTTGTGACAGCAGGCGTGCAGCAACACCAAATCATCTTTACCTGCTTGATTTAAGGTGTTCAGCATCCCGTCAAAATCGATACGTTGCAGGCTAAAATCGTAGTAGGGATATTCCTTTAAGGTAAGCCCGGCACTGCTCAGTAGCGGAATATGGTTGCCCCAAGTGGGGGTGCTGACCCAAACGGTGGCGTCGGGGCGGGCCTTAGCGATTAGCTCGGCCGCTGCACGCAGCGCACCACTGCCGCCGGGGGTTTGAATGGTGGCCAGGCGCTGGTCGTGAATCACTGCGTGATCCTCCCCAAAAGCCAGAGCCGCCGCGGCCCGGTTGGCGCCCGGAATACCGGCCGGCGGGGTGTAGACCTTGCTCGCCTCGGTTTTAAATAGTTCGGCCTCCGCCTGTTTAACACACCCTAAAATAGGCGTATTACCTTGCTCGGTTTTGTAGACCCCAACACCTAAATCAACTTTGTCCGGATTAGTGTCGGCGTGATAGGCGGCACTTAAGCCTAAAATAGGGTCGGCAGGTAATAATGGCAGCTCGGTGAACATAGGGGCTCCAGGGCAAATGTTACGCGATGTAATAAAAACGTGGCGGGATAATAGCGCAATTTAGCGTCCTGCGCAGAGTACAGAGCCAGAAAGTAAAAAATCCGCCACACCGTTGAGGCAATGCGGCGGTCAAGCAAACGGCAGCACGGTGTGGAAGCAGTGTGCTGCCGCGATATGCCTGCTAGTGGTAACAGGCGAGTGCTGTGTGGATTGGCAACACGAGGCGCGCTGCCCAGCACTGTGGTGATTTTTGGTGGGTGACTTAGGTTATTGCTGGGCCACCAACGGCGTTACGCTGCTCTCTTGGGTCTCTTCAAGTAAAACCTCGGGCTTACCTTTACAAGCCTTGGCCAGTTGCTCGCTTTTGCCCGCTAGCAACAAACCGATAGCCTCGCTGTGCTCTTCGCTAATACCTTTAACCGATGTCTCAATCAGCTCAGTAATATTGGCGGCCAGCTCCAGCATTTTGTCGTGCGCTTCGGCGGCTTTCTTATCATCAAACATCTTTCCATCCCGGTCACATTTCCAAACGGCGACTACAGCCATGATTAACCTCCATTGCGATACTGTTTGGATGTACAGTATCTTGTGGTTGTTAGGCTGTCAAGCAAAGATGAAAGGCAGGGTAAGGCCGAGGCTTGCCAGTACCAGCGCCAGCTGTAGCCAGCGGCTGTGGCCGATAAGCCGCCAGGCGGCCTGAGGGTTGGGGCCTTTGCGTCGGCTGCCCAGGCGCAGGGCGCACAGCCAGACACCGCTACCCGAGAGAATGGTCATGGCCAGCCCCCAGACAAACCAGATGATTTTGCTGAAATAGCCGGCAAAGGTGCCAAAGTGAAGCGGGTCGGCGGCTTCGGCAATGCGCTGGTGGGCGCTTAGCTGCTCGCCTTTAACCTGCCCGGCAACGGTGTGGCTATGGGCGTCTAAGGCAATGGTGTTGGCGCGGTTGCGTACCACCAGGGCGCTGTCTTGACCCTGTAGCAGGAGTGGTTTGCCCTCGCTTACGAGAATGCGCTTTAACGTAAAACCGGGGTTTTGTGCCAGTGCTTTGTCGATGGCCGGGGTTAAGGATGCCGCGTCCTGCGGTTGGGGCGTTGCGCTTAATTCGGGCAGTAAGCTCGTTGCCGAAGGCGCGCCGCCACCCCAGCGCTCGATCAAATACCACAGGCCGGTTACGGCGATTAACGCAATAAACGGCAGGCTCCACACGCCCAACAAGCGGTGTAGGTCGCCCCACCAGCGCCTGGGGGTATCACCGCTTTTGGGGGCTTTGGCAAAACCGCGCCACCATTTTTTATAAATGGGGAAGGCCGCGATAAACGACAGCAGCAGGGGAATGCTTAACAGCCCGACAATGGTGAGCCCCCATTTTAGCGGCAACATTAAGTGCCGGTGGGTTTGGCGTAAAAACCGGTGGGCGTTAAACCACCGGGCCACCCCGATCACCTCGGCGGTGTAAGGGTTGAGATAAATTCGCTGTAGTTCGCCCGTCTCGTCTCGGGCAATGGCCTCGGCTGCCATAAAACCCGGCAGGCCAAGGTTAAGCGAGCTTACCGTCCAGCTAGGGTTGGCCGCGTGTGCAGCGGCCAGTAGCTCCCCGGCGGGGCGAACGTGCGCTTCCAGCGGTTGCTCTACCCTTAGCTCGGGGGTGAGCAGCCAGTCGATTTCATAGGCGAATACCGCCAGAGTGCCGGTGAGGGAGACAAAAAACAGCAGCAGACTAAACTTAATGCCCGCCCAGCTGTGTAGGCGAAACCACCACTGGCGATTAAGCTTGGATGATTTCGCCATCGGCCTTAAAACTCGCGGCTAATGGTGGCCACCACGCGGCGAGGTTCACCGGGAAAGTGGCCGGTGCGGGTGATAAAGCCACTTTCGGCGTACTCTTCATCAAACAAGTTGCTCACATTAAGTTGCAGCTTCCATTGATCGAAGGTGCTTTGCCAGCTGACGTCGAACACGGTGTAGGGCTTAACGTAATCGCCGCTGATGCCGATTTGCTCGTCTTTGTAATCTACGCCAAACGCCACCGCTGAGTTGATGGCCGGAAAGTCGTAGCGCGTCCATAAGCCCAGTAAGTTGCGCGGGGTGTTGGCAAAACGGTCGCCGGTGGCGTTAGTAATGCCGCTGGTTGCCTCGAGCACCTTGGTATCGTTGTAGGCGTAGTTTAAGGTCATGGTCCAGTGGCGCAGTAAGTCGGCGCTTAAGTCCATTTCTACCCCGCGGCTGCGCACTTTGCCCACCGCAATTAAATCGTCAACGCCATCGCCGCCCACATCGCCCGCCGGGTCGGCCTGCACGACATTGCGCTTTTCAATTTCGTAAGCGGCGACGTTTAGTTGTGCCCGCCCAGACCACAGCATTAATTTTGCACCCAGCTCAAGGCTCTCGCTTTCTTCGGGTTCAAAGGGGCCGCCTTTTTCCGTATCTTGGTTGGATACACCTTGTGGCTCAAACCCTTCGCTGTAGCTGGCATAAAAGTTCAGCTCGTCGGTTAAGTGATACACCGTGCCCAGGCGGTAGGTTAGGGCGGTGTCGCTGTCTTCGGTGGTACCGCTGCTGCTTTCAAAATCGTTAAAACGCAGGCTGACCAGTACATCCCAGGCGTCAGATAATCCGATTAAGTCCTGCACATACAGGCCAGATTGCGTCAGGCCGGTTTCCGAGTCGCTCTCCCAGTTACGGTCATCCAGCCCGTACTGGGCGCGGGAGGTTTGCCCGTAAACCGGGTCGTACAGGCTCAGCGGGGGTACCACGCCGCCATCGGTTACCGGGCTGCCGCGCTTGGCTTTAAAGTCACTGTCTTGATCGAAAATATCAAAACCCGTCAGTAGCTGATGGCTGATGCCGCCGGTATTAAATTCATAAATTAAGTTGGCGTAAGCACTGGTGCCTTGATTGTTGCGTACCTGATCGCGGAACTGGCGCGCCATCATGTCTTCTACGCCGTCACCGTTTGAGTCGTACAGCCCACGCGGCTCGTGGTAATTTTGTAGCTCCTGATTCTCGTAGTAGCGCAGTGCGACATCCAGTTTTACGTTGTCGTTAAAAGCGTGCTCTAGGCGCGAGTAAAACACGTCGGCTGTCAGGCTCAGAAAGTCGGTGGGCTCGTTATGGTTCCAGGTGGGGTCCACTAAAAACTCGCCGTCTTCATTTACCGGCACGCCGCGCAAGCGGTTAGCCCCCAGGGTTTGATCGACAAACGAATACTTAAGTTGCACGCTGGTATCTGTTGCCGGTTGCCAGATAAAACCTAAGTCACCCTGGTCGTTATCGTTGGTGGTGTGCTCGCGAAAAGGCTCTTCGGTTTCTTTCAGCATGGCTACCCGGTAGCCAAAGTCGCTATCGCCAAAGCCGCCGGTGGCTTGCACGTTGACGCCGGTTAAGTCGTAATCGCCCACCACAATTTGCGCTCGGCCGTACTGTTCAAGGCTCGCTTGGCTGGTGGCATAGTTAATTAAACCGCCCGGTGCGCCGGCACCGTAAATGGCGCCGCTGGGGCCTTTTAACACTTCCAGTCGATCTACCCCAAAGGTGCGCGGTACGGTAAAGCCCGCGTAAGGGTCGCCGCGCAGGCCATCGTAAAGTACCTCGTCCTGACGAAAGCCGCGAAAGGTAATGCCCGAATAACTGAATACGCTTACGCCGCTAATATCGCGATACAAATCTCGCGCATCCCGAGCGCCCTGGTCTTCAATCAACTCGGCGTTAATGACCTGCACTGAGGCGGGTACCCGCGACAGGTCGGCGTCGATGCGGGTGGAAACCGACGAGTCATTCGCCCGATATAAAGATTGCGCTCGCCCGGTAACAACCATGGTTTCGAGTTTTTCTGTGTCTTTGCCGGCCTCGGAGGCTGCCTGCGTGAGTGGGGAAGCGATGGCGAGAGCGAGAAACAGTGGCGATTTGTAGAGCATGCTGGACATCCGTTTTACGAAATTTGTGCGGATGATAAAGATTATCATCCTCAGTTTCAATGGCTTTGCTGTTCAAAGGTGCAGGGGGTGTGGATAATGGCGCTCTGATACATCGCCCCGGACAACAATGTGAGTCAAGCAGAAACCGACAAAACGCCTGACAGCCGCCCGCCCGCCAAGCCTGGTCTACTGCGCTCAAGCAGCAAGGTTGGAGTGATGACAATGGCCTCGCGGGTGCTGGGCTTGCTGCGCGATGTGGTTTTTGCTCACACCATTGGCGCCGGTGGCGGTGCCGATGCGTTTTTTGTCGCCTTTAAAATCCCTAATTTTATGCGCCGGCTGTTTGCCGAGGGCGCTTTTGCCCAGGCGTTTGTGCCGGTGTTGTCGGAGTATCGCTCGCAGGGCTCGCTGGCGGCGGTAAAGGCGCTGATTGATCGGGTGGCCGGCGGGTTAGGGCTGGTATTACTGCTGGTCACCGCCGTGGCTGTAGTAGGGGCGCCGCTGGTGGCTACGGTGTTTGCGCCGGGGTTTCATGCCGATGCCGCGCAGTTTGCTCTGGCGACCGATATGATTCGGATTACCTTCCCCTATTTAATGCTGATCTCCCTTACCGGGCTAACGGGCGCTATTCTTAACAGCTACGATCATTTTGCTGTGCCGGCCTTTACGCCGGTGCTGCTCAATGTGTGCTTGATTGGTGCCGCCCTGCTCGCGGCGCCACATTTTGATCCGCCCGCGCTGGCGTTGGCGTGGGGTGTCCTGGCGGCCGGTGTGGTGCAGCTGGTGTTTCAGTTGCCGTTTTTAATGCGCCTGCAGCTACTGCCCTCGCCCAAGGTAGATTGGGCCGACCCTGGAGTTAAGCGTATTTTGGCACTGATGGTGCCGGCACTGTTTGGCGTGTCCGTGAGCCAGATAAACCTGATGCTCGATACCATTATCGCCTCGCTGTTGCCTAGCGGTAGTATCTCTTGGTTGTATTACTCAGAGCGTTTGGCGGATTTGCCTTTGGGGGTGTTCGCCATTGCCATTGCGACGGTTATTTTGCCTAACTTGTCGCGCCAGCACGCCGCGCGTGACCCCGAAAGCTTTGCCCGTACCCTGGATTGGGCGCTGCGGCTGATTTGCTTAATTGCCTTGCCGGCGATTATTGCGCTGATTGTTCTCGCCGAGCCGATCTTAATTACGCTGTTTCAGTACGGGGCGACCAGCGCTGCCGATACGGCCATGGCGGCACTTAGCCTGCGCGCTTACGCGCTGGGCTTACTGGCGTTTATGTTAATTAAAGTGTTGGCGCCGGGGTTTTACGCTAGGCAGGATATGAAAACTCCGGTGCGTATTGGCATTATCGCCATGGCCGTTAACATGGTGCTTAACCTGGTGTTTGTACTGCCGCTGCACTATTACTGGCAAATTGGTCACGTAGGGCTGGCGCTGGCCACCTCTTTAGCGGCCTATGTAAACAGTTTTTTGTTGTACCGTGGGCTGCGCAATTTGGGGGTCTACTGGCGCCAGCGCGGCTGGAGCGCGCTTGGGCTGCAAATGCTGTGTGCCAATGCCGCCATGGCGGCGGCGCTTATCGGCTTTATTTGGATGTGGCACGACTGGGTGAACTGGTCGGCCGGGGTGCGAATTTGGCATTTGGCGCTGGTTTGCACCGTTGGTGTGGTCGTCTACGCGGGTGGCTTGCTGGTGTGTGGATTTAAACCCTCGAATTTGCGTCACGTCTCGCGCCACTAGTGCGGCTGCTGTATACTCACGCGTCAGATTTTTTGCCGTTAACAGGTTCAGTGTGAACAGTCAGGCTCCAGAATTTATTCGCGGTTTATACAACCTGCGCGAGCGTCACCGTGGCTCTGTGGCCACCATTGGGACCTTTGATGGCGTCCACTTGGGGCACCAGGCCATATTGCGTCAGCTTAACGACGTGTCTGCACGCCTTAATTTGCCCTCTGTGGTGATTTTGTTTGAGCCCCAGCCGCACGAGTACTTCGCACGCGAGCGGGCGCCGGCGCGATTAATGCGTTTGCGCGAAAAGCTCGAGGCGCTGTTCGCGGCCGGCGTTGACCGCGTGTTGTGTCTGCAGTTTAACGAGGCGTTTCGCAGCCTGACGGCGCGTCAGTTTATCGACCGGGTCTTACACGATGGCTTGGGTATTCGCCATTTAGTGGTGGGGGATGATTTTCGCTTTGGCTGCGACCGCGCCGGTAACTACGAGTTGTTGCAGCGTGCCGGGGGCGAGCTGGGCTTTGGCGTGACAGACACCTGCACCCTGACCATTGGCGCCGAGCGGGTGAGTAGTACCCGAATTCGTGAGCACCTGCAGGCGGGGGAGTTTACCAAAGCGGAGGCTTGTCTGGGCCGGCCCTATACCATTAGCGGGCGAGTCGGGCACGGCAAAAAGCTTGGGCGCCAACTAGGGGTGCCGACGGCTAACGTGCGATTGCAGCGCTACCGCTCGCCGCTATCGGGCGTGTTTGTGATTAGCGCATTATTGCCCGATGGCAATCTTTATCCGGGAGTTGCCAATGTGGGCGCAAAACCCACCGTGGGCGGCGATATCGCGCCTTTGCTCGAGGTGCATTTGCTGAATTTTGACCGGGATATATACGGTGAGCCGGTGAAGGTAATGTTTCACCAGCGGCTGCGGGCCGAGCAGAAGTTTGCATCGCTCGACGCACTAACCGCACAATTACAGAATGACATCGCCGGCGGGCGGGCCTATTTTGCCGCGCTGGCGCCGACAGAATTAACCACTTTAACTGACTTTGACTACTGACAATGACCGATTACAAAGCAACTTTGAACTTGCCCCACACGTCGTTTGCCATGAAGGCCAATCTGGCCCAGCGCGAGCCCGAGATGCTCAAAGCGTGGACCAAAGATGGTTTGTACCAGCAGATTCGCGCGGCGCGGAAAGGGCGTAAATCCTATATATTGCACGATGGCCCTCCTTACGCCAACGGCGATATTCATATCGGTCATGCGGTTAACAAAATTCTTAAAGATATTATTGTTAAAAGCAAAACTTTAAGTGGTTTTGACGCCCCCTACATACCCGGCTGGGACTGTCACGGCTTGCCCATTGAGCACAACGTCGAGAAAAAACACGGCAAAGCCGGGGCTAAACTAGACGTTAAGGCGTTTCGGCAAAAGTGTCGCGAGTATGCCGCGCGCCAGGTCGACGGGCAGCGCAAAGATTTTATACGTTTGGGTGTTTTGGGCGATTGGCAAAACCCTTATCTGACGATGGATTTTCAGTTTGAGGCCGATATTATTCGCGCCTTGGGCAAAATCGTCGAAAACGGTCACTTGCAGCGCGGTTTTAAACCCGTGTACTGGTCCGTCGTGGGCGGCTCGGCACTGGCTGAGGCCGAAGTCGAGTATCAGGATAAAACCTCGTTTAGCATCGATGTTAAGTTTGCCTTTGCCGACCAGGACGCGGCGGCCAACGCTTTTGAAGGCTTAACCGGCACCGGGCCGTTATCGGTGGTGATTTGGACCACAACGCCCTGGACTTTACCTGCCAATCAGGCGGTGAGTGTTAACCCTGAGCTGGATTACGTGGTGGTGGAAGCCGCCGGCGAGCGCTTGGTGATGGCCGAAGGATTGTACGAGTCGGTGATGGCCCGCGCCGGTATTGAAGACTATGCCGTGGTTGGGCGCGCGCCGGGCGCTGCGCTTGAAGGGCAAAATTTGTTACACCCGTTTTACGAGCGTCAGGTTCCGGTTATTTTGGGTGACCACGTAACCCTGGATGCCGGTACCGGTTGTGTGCACACGGCGCCCGATCACGGTATGGATGACTTTGTGGTGGGTCGCAAATACGATATTGGCACCCTCAACTACATCAATGATAACGGTGTCTATCGCGATCACGTGCCGGTGTTTGCCGGTGATCATGTGTACAAGGTCGACGAAAAAGTCATCGATTTATTAAAAGAGAAAAGCGCACTGTTTTGCGAGAGCAAAATTACTCACAGTTTTCCGCATTGCTGGCGCACTAAAACGCCGCTGATCTTCCGCGCTACGCCACAGTGGTTTGTCAGCATGACGCAAAATGATTTGCGCGGCCAGGTGGCTAAGTCCGTAGAGGGTGTGCAGTGGGTGCCCAACTGGGGCCGTGCGCGCATTGACTCCATGCTGGAGTCCAGCCCCGATTGGTGTATTTCGCGTCAGCGTACCTGGGGCGTGCCCATCGCGTTGTTTGTGCACCAGGAGACTGGCGCCTTACACCCGCGTACCGCCGAGTTGATCGAGCAAGTGGCGTTACAGGTGGAGCAGACCGGGATGGACGCTTGGTACGACTTAGACGCCAGTAGTTTGTTAGGCGCCGAGGCCGCCGAGTACGACAAAGTTACCGACACATTAGATGTGTGGTTTGACTCGGGCGTAACGCACTATGCGGTATTGCAGCAGCGCGAGGGGTTGAGTTATCCGGCGGATTTGTACCTGGAAGGCTCTGACCAGCACCGCGGTTGGTTTCAATCGTCGTTGAAAACCGCGATGGCCATGAATGGCACCGCGCCCTATAAAACCGTGTTAACCCACGGTTTTACGGTGGACGCCGACGGTCGCAAGATGTCCAAGTCGATTGGCAATACGGTGGCGCCGCAAAAGGTGATTGGCGAGCTGGGTGCCGACGTGTTGCGCTTGTGGGTTTCGGCCACGGACTTTAGCTCTGAGATGAGCGTGTCTGACGAAATCTTAAAACGCACCGCCGATTCCTATCGTCGTATCCGCAACACGGCGCGCTTTATTTTGTCTAATTTAAACGGCTTTGATCCGGCTACAGATTTAGTGGCAGAACCGGATCTGTTAGCACTGGATCGCTGGGTCGTAGGCCGCGCGGCACAGCTGCAGCAAGAGCTGATCCAGTGCTACGATAACTTTCAGCTGCATCAGGTGTACCAAAAACTGCATAACTTTTGCGTGGTGGAGCTGGGTGGTTTTTACCTGGATATCATTAAAGACCGTCAGTACACCACCAAAGCCGACTCGCGCCCGCGCCGATCGGCGCAAACCGCGCTTTACTATTTGGCTGAGGCGTTTACTCGCTGGATTGCGCCGGTACTTAGTTTTACGGCTCACGAGATGTGGCAGCAGCTGCCTGGCAACCCCGAGGGGAGTGTATTTACTGCCGAATGGTTTGTGTTGCCTGAATGTTCGGACACCCGTTTGGACGGCGAGTTTTGGGCGCAAGTAGCCGAAGTGAAAACGGCTACCAATAAAGTAATAGAAGCTAAGCGCGGTGAAGGAGCAATAGGCGGTTCTTTGTCGGCGGAGCTAACACTCTACTGCGATGAAAATTTGTTGTCACAACTGGCGCTGCTGGGTGATGAGCTGCGTTTTATTTTAATCAGTTCGGCGGCGACGCTGGCCCCGCTTAGCAGTGCCGGTGCCGATGCTGTTAGCACCGAGCTTGAAGGCTTAAGTGTGTTGGTTGAAAAGTCGGAGCAACCAAAGTGTGCGCGCTGCTGGCACTTTAGAGCGGATGTAGGCGCAGTGGCGGCTCACCCGGAAATTTGCCAGCGCTGTGTTGATAATATCGACGGTGCCGGCGAAGCCCGACACTACGCATAGGTAGCCGATATGTTGAAAAAAATTGCCCAGCCCTGGGGCTGGTACCTGCTAGCGGTTGTCGTATTTATTTTGGATCAGTGGAGCAAGGCGGCGGTGGTGGCGAGTTTGGATTACAACTCGCCGTTGGTGCTGACTTCGTTTTTTAATTTTACGCTGTTGCACAACCCCGGTGCCGCGTTTAGTTTTTTAAGCGATGCGGGCGGCTGGCAGCGTTGGTTCTTTACCGCCATTGCGGCGGTGTTTAGTGTGGCCATTATCATCTGGTTGGCGCGCTTACCCAAGAGCCGTTGGTTAGAGTCGATGGCCCTTGGCTTTATTCTCGGTGGCGCGGTGGGTAATTTATACGATCGTGTCGTACTGGGTCATGTCATCGATTTTATCGTGGTGCACTATAAAGATAGTTATTTTCCGGCCTTTAATTTGGCCGACTCAGCCATTTGTTTTGGCGCCTTTTGGCTTATTGTCGATATGTTGTTTAACGCTAAAGAAACGGCGGCAGATAAAGCCGGTAAGGGGGATGGTCATGCGTGATTTAACCGTTGGTCCCGGTACCCGGGTAACCTTGCATTTTTCTCTGGCGCTACCCGATGGTCAGCTGGTGGACTCAAACTTTGAAGGTGCTCCGGCGACCTTCACAGTGGGTGATGGCAAGCTGCTTAAGGGTTTTGAGCAGGCGTTGTTTGGCTTGCGTGAGGGCACCCGGAAGGAGTTGATTGTTAAGCCTGAGGCGGGTTTTGGCGCTCACAACCCCAACAACATTCAAACCATACCGCGCTCTGACTTTGAGCCAGAGCTGGAGTTAAGCCAGGGTTTAATGCTGTCATTTGCTGATGCTCAAAACACCGAACTGCCCGGCGTGGTGGTTGACTTCAACGATGAAGAAGTTACGGTAGACTTCAATCACCCGCTGGCCGGGCGCGACATCACTTTTAAAGTGGCGATACTTAAAATCGAGCCCGCGCAAGTACATTAACTTTACGGAAAACGGTTTACGGGGTACGGTAAACGTTTTCCGTACACCTTACCCCGTTTACCGGAAACCGTAGGTTTCACTATGCAAATCAAACTCGCCAATCCCCGGGGTTTTTGTGCCGGGGTCGATCGGGCCATCGATATCGTCAACCGGGCGCTGGATGTCTTTGGCGCGCCTATCTATGTGCGGCACGAAGTCGTGCACAATAAATTTGTGGTGGATACCTTGCGTGAGCGCGGGGCGGTGTTTGTCGATGAGTTAGAAGAAGTGCCCGATGACGTGATTGTCATCTTTAGCGCCCATGGCGTCTCTCAGGCCGTGCGCACCGAGGCCGCTCAGCGCAGCTTGCAGGTGTTTGATGCGACTTGTCCGCTAGTGACCAAAGTGCATATGGAGGTGACCCGCTACAGTCGCGATGGCAGCGAGTGTATTCTGATTGGTCACGCAGGGCACCCAGAGGTCGAGGGCACCATGGGCCAGTATGACGCCCGCAATGGCGGGACAATGTACTTGGTTGAGAGTGTGGCCGATGTGGCGACCCTTGAGGTCACCGATCCTTCGCGACTTGCCTATGTGACGCAAACCACCCTATCCATGGACGACACGGCCGAAATCATTGCAGCATTGCGCGCGAAGTTCCCCGAGATTCAGGGGCCGCGTAAAGACGATATTTGCTACGCCACCACCAACCGCCAGGACGCCGTGCGTCAGCTGGCGTTAGAGTGCGATTTATTACTGGTGGTGGGCTCTCCCAATAGCTCCAACTCGAACCGCTTGCGCGAGCTTGCCGAGCGCTGCGGTACCGAGGCGTACCTTATTGACTCGCCCGCCGATATCGATAATCGCTGGTTGAGCGGCAAGCAGCAGGTAGGTATCACTGCCGGTGCATCGGCCCCCGAAACGTTGGTGCAACAGGTGGTGGACCATCTGATTGCCCAGGGGGCGAGCCTACCGCAAGAGGTGGCCGGTATTCCTGAGAACATCAGTTTCTCGCTGCCCCGTGAGCTACGCTGAATCGGGGCAGTCGTAATTTTCTTTGCGCAAACGCCCGCCACGGGATAACACCAATTGATAGCCCTCTCCCGCCTCGGTGGGGCATACCTCCAGAGTGCCTGCCTGAAACGCACCCTCTTCAAGGCCGGTAGCCCAGTGGCTCTCGCCGCTGCCGAGGTATGAAATATAGTCTGCCACCGGCCGATTACCGCTTACCTCAACGGCCTCGTGTAGCGGGCCAAATTCTGCCAGAACCGTTTCGTCATTGTCGAGCTGACCGTTGTGGTTTGGGTCGTAGTGAATCTGCCAGCCATTATCCCAGCCCTGTGTGGTACTCATGGTGACTCGCTCGTTGCTTTTAACCGCGTAGCTGCGGGCCGTCTGTGTGCTTTCGATCAGTTGGTTAGTGATTGTTTCCAGGCGATTATTGCGAATAAGCTCAGTAAAGCTGGGTGCCGCAAGCGCGGCTAATATGGCGGCTACTGCCAGAGTGGTGAGTAGCTCCGGGAGAGTAAAGCCTTGCATATGGCGCATATATGCCTCCTTGGCGTACATTTGCTTCCGTTCGTTCTTTGCTCTTGACCGCATGTCTGGTCAAGCGGGTGATACTTACGCCCTTATGTTACGTTTAGCGTAATGGGGTAAATATAGGCAGTGTTTCTCCAGCGGTCAATTAATCGCCAGTTGCGGCCCCGTAATCTCCAAGACGCTGCTGAGCATCATTAGTAAAAAGGGCAGACAATGATAAAGAGCCGAACCCAAAAAGGGTTTACCTTGATCGAGCTTCTAATGACCATTGTGGTAATAGCCATCGTCGTTGCGATTGCAGCGCCGAGCTTTACCACGATGATTCTTAATCAGCGCTCTGAAGGTGTGAGCGAGGAGTTGGTCGGCGCGTTACAAATCGCCAAAACTGAAGCGGTGAAGCGCGGTGGGCGGGTAACGCTTTGCGCTGCCAATGCCGCTGGTGACGACTGCGCTGCCGACTGGACCAACGGTTGGCTAGTGATTGTGGATAGCGCCGCCGATGATGCAGCCGCTGCCCCGGTGCTGGATTCAGGTGATGACATTCTCCGTGTCTTTGATGCGCCCGATGACCGCAGTGTGATTACCGCCACCAATAATGGCGCTGTGAGTTTTGTGCGTTATACCAGTACCGGCCAGTTGGCTCGTATTGGGGGGCGCGCAAATGTGACGCCAGTGGTTTTTGACAGTTATGTCGATGGTTGTGTTGGGGATCGCCGCCGCAGCATCACAGTCGGTGTGGCTGGCATGATGGATGTTGCCCGTGCGGCGTGCCCAGGAGCTTAAACAAATGAACAATACACTCAAGCAACAAACGGGCGTCGGCTTAATCGAGGTGTTGATAACGGTGCTGATTCTGTCAACGGCCCTGATGGCGCTGGCAGCCCTGCAGACCCGCTCGCTGCAATACAACAGCAGTGCCTATTTACGTTCGCAAGCGAACATTATTGCTTATGACGCCATTGAGCAAATGCGTACCGCATCGCCTGCCCCCTCGGGCGGCGGTGCTGTTGTTGAGCCCGATATTGATGCGCTAGCCGCGCTATTGCCCGGTGGTACCGGTGAAATAGAGTGCGCGGCACGGGTGTGCACGGTATCGATTAGCTGGGATGAGCCAACCGCCAACCAAGATGGCGATGCGAACGAGGAGACGACTTTTGCGTATACATCCAGAATTTAATCTAAGCAGCATCAAGCGGCAGTCGGGTTTGTCGCTGGTGGAGCTGATGATCGCCATCACCATCGGTGTGGTGTTGATGACCGGCGTGGTGCAAATGTTTGTATCCAGTAAAACCGTTTTCACCACTCAGCAGGGGCTGTCCCGGGTGCAAGAGACCGGCCGTTTAGCGATTGATTTTATGGCTCGCGACATTCGCCAAGCGGGTTTTATGGGGTGCTCTTACTACACCGATTGGAGCTTAAATTCCACCTTAAACAACACCAACCAATTTGGTAGCGATTTTAGTTTTGAAACCAGCCTCAGAGCTTATGAAAGTAATGCCTTGCCCGCGGGTATGGTGCTTAACCCGGCGCCACGTGCCGACACACAGGTAATCGCCGTTTATGCAGCAAACGAAGAGTCGGTTGCAGTCAGTGAGCAAAACGACGCCAATAACGTTTATGTCGAGCTGACGACACCAGCGGGCGCCGAGTGCCCCAGTGGTATCTGTGATAACGATATTGTTGCTGTGGCCGACTGCGACAAAGCTATGGTGTTTCAGGCGACTACGGTTAATGAGCAGGCCGGCCGGGTGGTATTAGCGCACGCCGCCGGCGCCAACCCTGGAAATCAGCGTACGGTATGGGGTGGTGATGCTGAAAATCTAATTGAGATTTTTGATGAAGGCGCCGAGGTATTGAAGCTAAATACCGTTGTTTATTATATCGCCGATGGCCCTCGGGGTATCCCCGGGCTGTACCAGCAAGTCTCTGGCGAGCAGGCGTTTGAGTTATTGCAAGGTGTAGAGAATATTAATCTGGCAATAGGGCTCGACACCAATACGGATCGCGTTGCTGACAATTATGTGGCGCCTGCGGCGGTTGCCGATTGGAATCAAGTGGTGGCAGCGCGCTTAGATGTGTTGGTGCAATCCCCCGATGACAACGTCAGCGCTGAGAATCAAACCTACGAGTTTGCAGGGGCGGAGATCGAAGCGGCGGATCGTCGTATTCGGCAAGTTTTTTCTACCACGGTTGGCGTTCGCAGCCGCTTGCCGTAAACGCAGTGTAAAAGGCATTTTATTATGAACAAACTGCAAGCATTTAATCACTCTCAGCGCGGCGCCACCCTGATTGTCGGGTTAATTATGGTGCTGGTGATGACGGTCATTGGGCTCTCGGCCATTCGCGGCAGCGGCTTACAAGAACAAATGGCCGGCAATATGCGCGATCGGCAATTGGCATTCCAGGCGGCCGAGGCGGCCCTGCGAGAAGCCGAAGACGGCCTGAATATTCCGCCCGAAGCCTACCCTGTAGGCACCCCGGGCCATATCGAATCGTTAGATGAGTCGGGCAGTGCTTTTTGGCGCGACTTTGATAACTGGCAGGCTAATGCCGCTAACTATTCTGAACAGATTGATCACGTAAATACCCCACCGCAATTTTTAGTGGAGTCGGTTGATTTTTACTCATCAGGCGTTGACGGTAGTTCGGTTGATTTGGCGAACTTGCTTAGTCGCGGGATGGAACGTCGTTATCGGGTGACGGCCCGGGCCGTAGGCGGCTCGACAGATGCTGTCGTGATCTTGCAATCACATTATCGCTAAACACTTTCTTGCGCGGCTAGTGCGGAGTAATACGATTATGAATAAGAATGTTGTTGTTAAATATCTATCCTGCCCTAAGTGGGCTGTGTCGGCCATGACCGTGTTGTTGGGCTTGGCAAGTGCGCATTCGGTGCACGCGATTAATTTGGCGCAAACACCACTGTTCTTGGCGCAGCCGGTTAAGCCTATCGTCATGCTTAATATGTCGAACGATCATCAGCTGTACTTTAAAGCTTACGATGATTATTCGGACTTGGACGGTGGGGATGTCGGCGGTGACGCCGCGCCAGAAACTACATATAAGAATAGTTACGATTATTACGGCTACTTTGATAGTGAAAAGTGTTATACCCACAGTGCGGGTGTGTTTCGCCCTAGCGGCCCCGCTTCCAATCATTACTGTACCAATCAATGGAGCGGTAACTTTCTTAACTGGGCGACCATGACCCGCATGGATACCGTACGAAAAATCTTGTACGGCGGTATGCGCTCATCAGACTCTTCGAGCGAGACAATTCTGGAGCGAGCCTTTCTTCCGCAGGACGCCCACTCATTCGCAAAATATTATAATGGTTCTGATGTTGGTAGCTTGGTGCCGGGTGCTACATCTGGGCCCGCCGATTCCACAGCGAGTGGTGTGACCATCTGTAATACTACTGACCCTACTACACGTGGTTCATCGGAAGATGTGACGGCTCCTCCGATTATGCGAGTGGCCTCAGGTAACTACTCTTTATGGGCCAGTAATGAGCGCTGGCAGTGTCGTTTATCCGGTGCTGTTGGAGGAGGGGACAACGGTAAAAACGGTAATGATGCCACTAAGTCTGGTATTTACGCCCACTCGAGTTCGCCCAGTGCCGCAACCGATTATGTGGTTCGGGTTGAGGTGTGCGATACCGGTAATATTTATGAATCCAATAACGAAAACTGTAAAGGTTATACCGGTGGTAGCATTAAGCCTACGGGCTTGCTTCAAACCTACGGTGAAGACGACACCATTTTATTTGGTTTGATCACGGGTTCTTATAAAAAGAATAAGTCTGGTGGGGTGTTGCGTAAAAACGTCGGCTCAATGTCGGATGAAATCAACGCTAATGGCACCTTTAAGGTGCCGGCTAACGGCGAAAGTATTATCACCACTCTGAATAAGCTGCGTATTGCAAGGTACGATTACAGTAACGGGCTTTATAATAACAAAGATTCGTGTGGGTTCGGACTGTCATCATTTACTAATGGTAAGTGCACCAACTGGGGTAACCCACAATCGGAGATTTACCTCGAGTCTTTGCGCTATTTGGCGGGCCTGACTCCGGGTTTTTACGCTGATGATAGTACGATTATTGATGGGCTTAATACCGCCGGTTGGGATGACCCCATTAACAACGATAACTATTGTGCCCCTATGAGCGTCATCCAGTTTAATGCATCTACCAGCTCCTATGATGGTGATGAGCTATCAGGCTTCTCTGGCATTCAGGGGACGAAGACATTAAATGCGTTAACCGATGCTGTGGGTACGGCTGAGGGTATTCATGGTACGGAGCGTTATGTTGGTGAAACCGGTACTGATGGCAACCAGCTTTGTACGGCGAAAACCGTAGGTAGTTTGTCTAACGTATTAGGTACTTGCCCAGATGCTCCCCGGTTGGAGGGTAGCTATCAAATAGCCGGTCTGGCATATCACGCCAACGTTAATGGTATTGCCGCTGATCGTGAAACTGTTCAAACATTTGGGGTGGCGTTAGCGCCGGCCGTACCGCTTGTGAATGTCCCGGTTCCCGGCGCTGGCTCTGACGTTGTCACGATTCAGCCCGCGTGCCGTAATAGAGAGCCAAACCCCGATGGCAACTGCGCGATTGTCGATTTTAAAATTGTTGAGCAAAACCATGTGGGCTCCACTTATACCGGTAAATTTTATGTTAACTGGGAGGATAGTGAGCAGGGCGGAGACTTTGACCAAGATATGTGGGGTATTTTGTCTTACGAGGTTACCTCTAGTAAGGTTAAAATCATTACGGACGTTATTGCTCAGTCGACACCGAACTCAATGGGCTTTGGTTATGTAATTGGTGGCACCACGATGGATGGCTTCCACGTGCATAGTGGTATCAATAATTTCTCGTACACGAATACTGATTACCCCACAGCCGAGACATGTGATAAATGTACCACCGGCAACGGCCCCTCTGATCAAACATTTACGCTTGGTTCAACGTCTGCTTCTGCGCTACAGCAGCCTTTATACTACGCCGCAAAATGGGGTGGTTTTGAAACGGAAGACGAAAGTGGCAATGCAGTAACCGCACCGCCTCCCGGGGAGCCGGAGACCTATTTCTTTGCGACTAACCCGCGCAATTTGGAGCAATCACTAAAAGAAGCGTTTGACACCATTGCTGAAGGCGCCGGCTCGGCCAGTGCAGTGGCCACAAACTCTACCCGTTTAGGTACGGACGCCATTGCTTATCAAGCCACGTTTAACAGTGAAAATTGGAGTGGCGACTTAATTGCAGCACCCATTGGGGAGGTTGGCCTGGGTGCGCCGATTTGGTCGGCGGCTAACCGCTTGCCTGATCCTGATGCTAGAAATATTTGGACTCACAATGGCTCGAATGCGGTGACGTTTGAATACGCCAATCTCGGCCCAGATCAGAAAACTATATTAAATGATGATGGGTTTGGCGCGCAGCGGGTAAGTTGGATACGTGGCACTGAAATCTCTGGGTTTAATCAGCGCGATGACGATGAAAAGTTGGGTGACATTGTTAACTCAAACCCCAAATTCGCTGGCGCACAGGATTATGGTTTTGATCGCTCGGGTGCCAGTGGTGCCGACTCGTATCGCAGCTTTGTTGAAAGCAAGACGGTAAAAACGATTTTTGTTGGGGCCAACGATGGCATGCTGCATGCGTTTAATGCTGAGACTGGGCGCGAGCGGTTTGCTTACATCCCCTCTACCGTGTACGAACAGCTTAAAGAGCGTACCGACAGTAGCTATGGCTCGCCATTTGCGCCTCACCAGTATTCTGTGGATGGGCAAATCTTTATCGGCGATGCTTATACCAGCACCGGCTGGAAAACCATTTTGGTGGGTACACTCGGTGCCGGCGGGAAGGGGATCTTTGCGCTAGATGTTACTGAGGCGACCAATCTATCTGAGGCGCGGGTACTTTTTGAGTACAACGAAGATAACGCTCCTCAGATTGGCAATATTACCGGCACCCCTATTATTGCCCCGATGCCTGATGGTAGCTGGGCAATTATTACGGGTAATGGTTATAACAGTCAGGGGGGGGAGTCACGTCTGGTAATCATACCGTTGGACGGCACTTACACGCCGCACTATATTGCTACGGGCAATACGGGGGATAACGGTTTGAGTGAGCCTGCGATTTCAGTGGGTGGTGGCTTTCTCTCTCGCTACGCTTACGCTGGTGACTTACAGGGTAAAGTGTACAAATTTAATTTGGAAACTAAGTCGCTCGAGTACGAGCTGTTTACCGCGGACGATGGCAACGGGAATACTCAGCCGATTACGGCTGCGCCCGTGTTAGGCATTAACCCTTACCGTAAAAACGCGGCAGGTCAGCCCTCCACAATGGTGTATTTTGGTACGGGCAGCTACATGACTATAGGCGACTTGAGTAACACCGATTTACAAAGCTTTTACGGTATTGCTGATAGTGGGCAGACGGTGACTCGTGCGGAATTGTTTGTTAAGGATATCTCTGCACAGTATGGTGGAGCCAGAGAGCTATATGAAGGCGATGGCCCCTTCGGCGACGAGATTGATTGGCTTGCCAACGCCGGCTGGGTCTTAGATTGGGATGAAGTGGCGGGTGAGCGCGTGGTGGATAAACCCATATTGTCTTACGACCGGGTGATCTTCCCCACGGTAATTCCGACCAGTAACCCTTGCGATTATGGTGGTAATAGTTGGATTATGGCCTTAATCGGTGTGGGCGGGTTGTATCCTGGGTATAACCCACTGGAGCCGATTGAGCCTGCAGATCCGAACGATCCGCCAGTTACTCCGGGCGGTATTGAAGAAGATAAAATTGTTAAGTTAACCGATCCGACCAAAGACGGCGAGCCTTGCGGCGGTGCTCCTTTTATTATCCAGCAAAACAGTGATGGTACAACGGAGTACGTGTGCACCGGAGAACCGCCCATTGTGGAAGGTCGTCAGAGCTGGCGCCAGCTGCAATAATTAAACTGGGATGACAAAATGACAAGATCAAAAAATGCGGGTTTTACGCTGATTGAAATTTTGATTGTGGTAGCAATTGTGGGTATTTTGGCCGCGATTGCCTACCCCTCTTATATGGATAGCGTAAGAAAGAGTAACCGGGCTGATGCTAAGGCGTCGTTAAATGACGCGGCGCAACAAATGCAGCGTTGCTACACATTGAATCATACGTTCACGGACTGCCCTTCGGTGGGTACCTCAGACTCTGCGGAGCAGTTTTATGAGATTGAGGTGGCAGTAACAGGCGGCGGCACGGGCTTTACCGCCACGGCCACCGCCGATCAGGCGCCGCAGACGGGCGATGATGACTGTTTGAGTTTTACGCTGGACAATTTGGGGCGTCGTACATCAACCACGAATGGTGAATGTTGGTAATGTGTTTGGGCTGGCTTGGGTTTACTCTCGATCCAGCCCCAACTTTTGTAAGCGATAGCGCAACGACCTGAAACTTACCCCGAGCTTTTTAGCGGTTTGGGTTTTATTCCAGCGGCAGGCTTCCAGTGCGCCGCATAACACTTCTTTTTCAATCTCTTCTAAATACTCATCCAGAGAGTCGTGCTCAAGGCATCGTTGCAGGTGATCGGCCTTGACTTCTGTGCTTGCAGGAGCGCCGTTTGGACGTGGGCTGAGTGGCGCTGAGGCGGCGGGTAGCTGTAAATCCAGTGCATTTATTGTCTCGCCTTCGCACAGGGTAAACGCGCGCTCTAAAATGTTTTCTAACTCGCGAACATTACCCGGAAAAGAGTAGGCCATAAGTGCAGATAAGGCATCATCTGAGAGGCTTGGTGCGTTATCGGTTACCGCGTGAGCGATTTTTTTCAATAGCCGCTTGGCGAGTAACGGGATGTCCTCTTTGCGCTCGCGCAGTGCCGGTACGGCCAGTTGTATAACGTTTAAACGATAAAATAAATCCTGGCGGAAGTTGCCCTGCACCACTTCTTGCTCAAGGCTTTTGTGAGTGGCGCACAGTATGCGTACGTCGGTGGCGACTTCGACCGCGGCACCTACGGGGCGCACGGTTTTTTCTTGAATAGCGCGCAGCAGTTTCACCTGCATGTCGAGTGGCAAGTCGGCTACCTCGTCAAAAAATAAGGTGCCCCCCTCCGCGGCCTTAAACAAACCGGGCTTATCTTGATGTGCGCCGGTAAAGCTGCCTTTAACATGGCCGAACAATTCACTCTCGAGTAGCTCGCGAGGGATGGCGCCACAGTTTACGGCGATAAACGGTGCCCCAGAGCGCGGCCCTAAGTTGTGAATAGAGCGTGCTACCAGCTCTTTACCGGAGCCGGATTCACCGCTGATATAAACAGGCGCTTGCGAGCGAGCGAGTTTTTGAATGCTGGCACTGAGCCGGGCGATGGTTGGCGACTCGCCGGTGAGTAGCGCGCCTTTGTTACTGGGCTCGCTGGGTAATTCGCCGGATTGTATGGCGGTATTCACTAACTTGCGCAGTGTGCCTAATTCAACGGGCTTTGAGATAAAGTCAAATGCCCCCGCTTTCATAGATTCAATAGCGATATCGACGTTACCGTGAGCCGTAATCACCGCGACTGGCATGCGTGGCCGGTGTTGTTGGATGTATTCCACGATCTCTAAGCCATTGCCGTCGGGCAGCTTCATGTCGGTTAAACAAAACGAAAACTCGCGTTTAGCCAGCAGGCTTTTGGCTTCGGCAATGGTGGCGACGCTTTGAGTGTCGATTTGCATGCGCCCCAGAGTAATTTCTAGCAGCTCGCGAATATCGGGTTCGTCGTCGATTACGAGCGCGGTTTTATCGGTCATTGTTGTGCCTTATCTGGGTGAGCCATTTGTAAACTAAAACAACTGGGGTTTTTATCGTCGCTCTGGTAACTAAGAAAAGCCTGATTGGCTTCGCATAACTCCTGACAAATAAATAACCCTAAGCCTGAGCCGGTACTTTCGGTGGTAAAAAAGGGCTCAAAAATATGCTTTTGATTGGCCTGAGCGATTCCAGGTCCTTTATCGATAACCTTTATGTAGGGGGATTGGCGCCCCGTCTCGATGCCTACAACAAGCGTTACCGGCTGATCGCTATTTACCGGTGTGTAACGCAATGCATTATCAATTAAATTACTCAGAATTTGTTGTAAATGGCTCGGGTCGAACTTCGCATAGACTGGTATGGTATCAAAAATAAGGCCAATATCGAGGCGTTGCTCGTGATCATACTCGTCAATAAACTGCTGTGCCCAGTGGGTTAGCTCAAGGGTAGTGGGGGCCGCTGTTTTACGGCGAGAAACCTGCAAAATGTTTTCAATGATCTGGTTTACGCGCTTGGTGTGATTGCTGATGATTTCGAGCAGGCGCTGGTCTGCCTCCGGGAGGTTTGGCGACTCCCCCAGTAACTGGCTGGCATGGCTAATGGCACCGAGCGGGTTGCGAATTTCATGGGCAATGCTCGCGGTAAGCCTACCGAGCGAGGCCAGTTTTAGCTGTTGAGCCTGTTGTACGATCGCCCGGTTATCCTCGATAAACGCGAGGGTATCTTCGGCCTTGCCAAGCTCAAGGTTGGCAAGGCTAATGCGCAGCTCGTTGGTGGGACCGTGGCGGTTATTGATGACTTCTGACCCCGCGACTTTACCGGTGCGCCATTGTTGTAGTTGGTGGTTGAGCGTCGGAATTTGCTCGAGGGACAAATGGTTTGAATCTACCTCTGTTAGACCTAACAGGGTTTGCGCCGCTTCGTTAATCAGTTCGATGTCGTCATCTTTATTCAGTACCACAATACCGGTTCGCATCCGCTCGACGATAAGCCGGGCGAGTCGTTGTAGGTGGGCGATATGTCGTGTGTGTGCGGCGAGTTTATCGGTGCTGGCTCGGATCTTTCGGGTGACATATTGAAACACCAGCGCGGTGATAAAAATCATCGCGCCCAAAGAGCCGGCCACGAACAGCGCCTTGGAATCCACCCCCGACACCAGGTGATGCAGAATGCTCTCGCCGATTAGAGCAATGGTTGCCAGCGCCGCCATAAACACCGCCAGTTGCGCCGGCATCAGCATGCCGGCCGCCGCAACGGCGACAATGAGCAAGTATCCCAGGCCACTGGTGGCTCCGCCGCTGGCATACATAATAAGCGTTATGCCGATGATGTCGCTGGCAATGGCGAAGAATCGTTGTTGCATCGTCGGCGTGCGCCGATTGCGCCATAACGCGAGCAGCGTGATCACGCTGACTATCGTGTAAGTCCAGGTGGTATAAATAAACAGCGATGCGCTCTCGCTGCCCAGCACGTTACTGACCAGATCACTTTTGTAAATCAACAATAACAAACTACCCAGCAAGACGCGGTAATAGGTGTATACCCGCAACAGCTGATACGGGTCGTAACTGGGGTCGATGGCAGTATCTATGGGTTTCATGGGTATTATTATTGACCGTATGAGTGGCTCTGTTTGGGCAGCAGCCGGTTGAGGGTATTGTACAGTATTGACTGGGCTTTGCTTAATAGGGGGCTTTATCGGACAATATAGCGCCGCAAACTAAGCTCGGCCGCAAAGAGGGTACCGCATGAGTAAAGTCGTCGTCTGTATGGCGCAAATCAACACGCTGGTGGGAGACATCCCCGGTAACACTGAGCTGGTGTTGCAGCAGGCGCAGCGCGCGCTAGCTGAGCATGGCGCCGACGCCGTGTTGTTCCCCGAGCTGACCTTAACGGGTTACCCGCCAGAGGATTTACTCTTGCGCCCGTCGCTGCAGCTGCGGGTCGACCGGGCCCTTAATGCGTTAATGACCGCTGCATTGCCCGTGACTTTAATTGTCGGGTACCCCCGTGTGGTAGCCGGGCGCATTTTTAATATGGCGGGTGTGATTGCCGACGGACAATTGGTGGCAGAGTATGCCAAGCAGCATTTGCCCAACTACCAAGTGTTTGACGAAGTCCGGTATTTTGTGCCGGGGGACAAAGCCTGTGTGTTTGATTTAAAAGGCATCCCCACGGCGCTAACCGTGTGTGAGGATATCTGGCAAAGTGAGCCTATGCTCCAGGCCCGGGACGCCGGCGCTAAGTTGATGTTAAACCTTAACGCCTCGCCGTTTCATCAGGGGAAAGCGCGCGAGCGCGAGCAGCTACTGGAGCAGCGCAGCCGCGAGGGGCAAATGCCCATTATTTACACCAATATGGTGGGTGGGCAAGATGAGTTGGTGTTTGATGGCGGCTCGTTGGTGGTGAACCAAACGGGTAAGGTTTGCGCCCGTGCGCCGGCGTTTGAACCTGTGCTACTGCCTGTGAGTATTGTCCAGGGCGCTAGTGGCTTAGAGCTGGCACAGCAATCGTTGGCGCCCGAACCCTCTAACCTGGCCGCTGTGTATCAGGCGCTGGTGGTCGGGTTGCGCGATTACGTGCAAAAAAACCGCTTTAAGGGCGTAGTGCTTGGTTTGTCGGGCGGTATAGATTCGGCGTTAACCTTGGCCATTGCAGTCGATGCGTTGGGTGCTGACAATGTTGAAGCGGTCATGATGCCGTTTCGCTACACCTCAGATTTGAGCAAAACCGATGCGGCCGATCAGGCCGAGCGCATGGGGGTACGTTACCAATCAATCAGTATCGAGCCAATGTACGACGCCTTTATGACGGCGCTCGCGGATGAGTTTGGCGGCACCAGCGTTGATACCACCGAGCAGAATTTACAGGCCCGTTGCCGTGGTGTGGTGCTGATGGCGATCTCCAACAAAAAAGGCAGCTTAGTATTAACCACAGGCAACAAAAGTGAGTTGGCGGTGGGCTACTCGACTCTTTATGGCGATATGGCCGGCGGCTTCGATGCGCTTAAAGATGTACCAAAAACCCTGGTGTTTAGTCTGGCGAAGTATCGTAACTCGAGCGGTGAGGTGATTCCCGAGTCGGTCATTACGCGGCCACCGTCGGCGGAGTTGGCGCCGGATCAAAAAGACGAAGATTCGTTGCCGCCCTACGATATTCTGGATGCCATACTGGCATTGTATGTGGAGCGTGATTATAGTGCCGATCAAATCGTCGCTGAGGGGTTTGATCGCGAAGATGTAACCCGGGTGGTACGGTTGGTGGATATTAATGAGTACAAGCGGCGCCAGGCCCCCATTGGACCACGGATTACCCAGAGGGGTTTTGGCCGCGACCGGCGCTACCCTATTACCTCGGGTTGGCGAGCTGGGGAGTAAATATCCCTCTAGGTTAACACTAAAAAAGGGCGGTGCATTCAGCAGCCGCCCTTTTTTGTGCGCAGGTTATCTTTGCTACTGGATGGCGCGCGGTGCGTCTTGGTACTGTGGGTCATAAACCCGGCGCGAGTCAAAACCGCGTGGGTCGCGCTTGTCAAACAAGCCAAAAGTGATGGTGCTGATCCAGGAGCGATCGTCACTCACATCGCCGTGCTGAAAATTAAACTCGCCGCTTTTGTTAAACGCCGGGTGGTCGGGGTAGTTTAAGCGCAAAACCGCGAGAGTGCGGTCAGACAACTCGTCCATCTCTAGCAGGTGGTAGCCTTGCACCATAACCGCTAGCGCGTCGGGCACCGCTGGCGTTTCTTGGTAGTTTTCCAGCACATATTTACCGCGATTTACCGAGGCGAGGTAGGCGCCGCGCTTAAAGTAGTAGTTGGCCACGTGGATCTCGTAGCGGGCCAGTCGGTTGCGCAGATACAGCATGCGTTTTTTGGCATCGGTTGCGTAGGGGCTATCCGGGTAACGGTTGAGCAGTTGGGTGAAGTAGCTCAAAGACTCCCGTGCGGCCCCCGGATCGCGCTGGGTTTGATCGAGAGGGATGATTTGCGACAGAAAGTTTTCATCCTTGCTGTAGGCGGACAAGCCTTTCATGTAATAAGCGTAATCGACGTTGCGATGCTGTGGGTGCAAGCGGATAAACCGGTCCGCGGCCGCCGTGGCCAGATCTGGCTCGCCAGAGCTGTAGTAGGCGTAGATGAGCTCAAGCTGCGCTTGCTCGGCGTATTTACCAAAGGGGAAGTGCTCTTCCAAAAGCTGCAAAGAGCGAATCGCGCTCTCCCAGCGTGAGCGCTCGAGTTGCTCCTGGGCCGACTCGTACAGGTCAGACTCCGAGGTAAAGTCCTGCTGGTCGTTAGAGGAACACGCACTAAGCAGGACAAAAGACAGACCGGCAATTAAAAAAACTAGGGCTCGCATAGGGTTACAACTCATAATTCGTTATCATCGCAGCGCCAATGGGCACTAAGAGGGTGTGTTAAACGTCCTGAGCTTCGGCCGAACAGGAAAAAATCGGCAAAAAGGCGTAGTTTAGAATAGAGGTTACGTCTTTTAGCGGGTTTTAGCCTTGTAAGGCAGCCGAGCCAGTCACTGTTATACAGTCTCCGAGCCCGCTATTTAAACACAGTCGAGGCCCAAGCCAAAGCAGGCAGGGCTTCGATTAAATCCGTATCACTGGGAGCCAGGTTACGAATGAGCGAAACCATAGAACACAGTGCCACCGTACCGGCCGACATGCACGGGCTGCGCTTAGACCAAGCCGCCACTGCCTTGTTCCCCGATTATTCACGGGCGCGCCTGCAAAGTTGGGTCAAAGACGGGCAACTAACCGTAGATGGCGCCCAGGTTAGGCCGCGCCACAAGCTGTTGGGCGGTGAGCGAATCACCTTGCTAGCCGAGCTGACCCCAGAGGGGGAGTGGCGCCCAGAGGCCATCGATATTGACATTGTCTATGAAGATGACAGCTTGATGGTGATTAACAAAGCGGCCGGTATGGTGGTGCACCCGGCGGCCGGAAATTACACCGGCACCTTGGTGAATGCCTTGTTGCATTATCACCCGGCCCAAGAAAACATCCCCCGGGCCGGAATCGTGCACCGCCTCGATAAAGACACCAGCGGCCTGATGGTGGTGGCTAAGACACTCGGGGCGCATGCTAGCTTGGTGGCACAGTTGCAGGCGCGCACGGTGAGCCGTGAGTACGAGGCGGTAGCCTGTGGCGATATGACTGGCGGCGGCAAGGTAGATGCCCCCATTAACCGCCACCCGCGGTTACGCAAACAGATGGCAGTGGTGAGTCACGGGGGTAAGGAGGCCGTTACTCATTATCGGCTGTTGGCGCGCTTGGGCGGGTACACGCACTTGAGGTTAAAACTCGAAACCGGCCGTACCCACCAAATACGGGTACATATGGCGCATATTCGTCACCCCTTATTGGGCGACCCGGTGTACGGTAAACGCCCCAGTAAGCTACATACTCTGGCGCCTGAGTTGGCGGCCATGCTGCGGGATTTTCCACGACAAGCGCTGCACGCGGCACAACTCGGCTTAGAGCACCCGGTAAGTGGTGAGTACTTGCAGTGGCAAGCGCCGTTGCCTGAGGATATGGCCCAACTGCTGCATGGGCTGCACCACCAAGGAGATTAATGTGCTGCCTGATCATTACTTAGTGCCCGATTGGCCTGCACCGGTGGGCGTTAAAGCGGCGGTGACCACTCGTGTGGGCGGACAAAGCGAAGGCGGATACCGCCGCTTTAATCTGGCGTCCCATGTGGGGGATGCGCCCGAAGCCGTGCTAGCCAACCGCCAGCAACTGTGTGTCGAGCTCGGCTTGGTGCGTGAGCCTCAATGGCTCGAGCAAGTACACGGCGTTAAAGTTATCGAAGCACGGGACGATAACCGTGTACGTACTGCCGATGGCGTATTTACCACGGCCCAGGGCATGCCCTGTGCGGTACTAACAGCCGACTGTCTGCCAATTTTACTGTGCGATCACAGCGGTACTCAGGTGGCGGCGGTACACGCCGGTTGGCGCTCGCTCGCGAGGGGTATTGTGCCTCGCGCTCTGGCCCGTTTTAGCGCCTCCCCCGGGCAACTGATGGCGTGGCTTGGCCCCGCTATATCGGTCGACCATTTTGAGGTCGGCGTCGATGTGATTGAGGCGTTTTTTGAATCGGCCACCAGTGTTGCCCACAGTGATGCCATTGCCGCGGCGATCCGCCCCGGTGCCCGGCCTATGCACTTTTACGCTGATTTATATCAATTAGCTCGTGCCGCTTTAGCCGAGTGTGGCGTGAGCGCGGTTTACGGTGGTGGTGAGTGTACCTATGGCGATACCGAGCGGTTTTACTCCTATCGTCGAGACGGTGCGGCCAGCGGCCGAATGGCTAGCCTCATCTGGTTAACCTAATGCTAACAGCTGCCTCGAGGCGGCTCTGATATAATCGCGATTTTTTGAGCGGAGCCATAATGTCTAAATTCTGGACCGATGTAGTACGTCAGATTGAGCCCTATGTTCCCGGCGAACAACCGAAGATCACCGGGCTAATCAAGCTTAATACTAACGAGAGCCCTTACCCGCCATCGCCGGCGGTGGCTAAGACAGTTGACTCTGACGCGATTGATTTATTGCGTTTGTACCCGGACCCAAATGCGACCGAGCTGACTCAGGCACTGGCCGATTACTACCAGCTCGATTTTGGTCAGGTGTTTGTGGGCAACGGCTCTGATGAAGTCTTGGCTCAGTTGTTTATGGCGTTTTTTCAGGGCAGGGGCCAGCTGCTTTACCCGGATATTAGTTACAGCTTTTACCCTGTTTATTGCGAGTTGTTTGGGGTGCCGGCGACGACTATCCCATTGCGCGATGACTTTAGTTTGGCTCTGGATGATTATCAGGCCGATGCTGCGGGTATTATTTTTCCTAACCCCAACGCCCCCACAGGTATGGGGGTGGCGCTGGATCACATTGAAGCGCTGCTGCGTGCCCGGCCCCATACGCTTGTGGTCGTGGATGAGGCTTATATTGATTTTGGTGGTCAAAGTGCCGCCAGCCTAGTGCCGCATTACGATAACTTATTAGTGGTGCAGACCTTTTCTAAATCCCGTGCCTTAGCGGGCATGCGGGTCGGCTTTGCTCTAGGGCAGCGCGACCTGATTGAAGGGCTTGAACGCGTAAAAAACTCATTTAACTCTTACCCGCTCGATCGCTTGGCGCAGCGGGCGGCAACAGCTGCACTGAAAGACGAGCTCTACTTTCAGGCGTGTTGTGCCAAAGTAGTGGCTACGCGGCAGCGAATGACTGATGCTCTGACTGATTGGGGGTTTCATGTGTTGCCCTCGCAAGCTAATTTTATTTTTGCCAAGCCGCCGGCAGGTATCGATGCGGAGACGCTGGCCTCACAGCTGCGTGAGCACAAGATATTAGTGCGCTATTTTAAACGTGAGCGTATTAGCGATTATTTGCGCATTAGCGTGGGGACCGACGAGCAGACTGACAGCTTACTAAACGTAGTGGAATCGCTGCTGTAGATCGTTTAATGGCAGAGTGTGCGGMGCAATACGGTGGTGTTGCGCGCACTGCGCTTGTCGCTTTACTTGCGCCAATGACAGTATTCTAATAAATTGGAGTTATTAGAGGMCCCGAAAATCATTTTTATGAATATAAAGGGCGCGTTAGGGGGAGACTAGGTTAACGGCTTAACCGGTTTTTTCACAGGGTACGATGGCTTTTATGGCGCTTGCGGTTTTACCGGGCGCTGCGGCTATGGGAATCGTTATATCTCTTGTGGAGAGTTATGCAACACAAACTTAGTGCTGTTGAGCTGATCAGAAAGTATCAAACGCTCTTCAAACAACTTAATCATAAGCAAATCGCTCAGCGCTTAGTGGGGCTTGTCGCGGCGCGCCCCGGAATTGTGAAGGCGGCTTTACTGCTCGACGTTGATGGCGAACTACAGGTGGATTCCGTTGCGCTAAGCTCCGATGAAAACGCCCCCACGACTCACTCTATTAACACGCCACTGGCACAACTAAATAACTTCCCCTCCGATTTTATCTGTCATGGCTTTGCTCAGTCACAAGGCCAGTACATAACGGCAGGTAGTCTCAGTTGTGCCTGTATTCCGGTAGAGGCTATCGATGCGCCGGCCGCCGCTTTTTACCTTGAGTTTTCGGGTGACGAAACCCAACTGCGACAAACTGTTACGGCGCTGGAGCCTATTTGGTTAATTAGCTCGCTGATGGTGCGACAAATTGCCGATATGCGGAGCCTGGCGCTACAATCTGAGCGCAGCAACGATACCGAGCGTGCGTTGTGGGCTAGCGAAACCTACCTTAACGCCATATTGCGGTATTCCCCGGCACTGATTGCGGTCAAAGATTTAAATGGCAACGTAGTCATGGCCAGTGAGCACTACAAACAGCTGGCCAACATAGGGGATGAATCCCTTGTCGGTAAAAAAGCACACGATATTTACCCCGCCCAACTGGTCGAGTCGTTAAAGTCGGTTGAAGCGGCGGCGCTTGATCGTGGCCGCCCTTATGAAACAGAAGTCGACCTGCCGCATAAAGACGGCAGCATTCACACCTATCTGGTGGTGAAGTTTCCGCTCAGTGATCGCAGTGGTGAGGTGTTTGGGGTTTGCACCATTTGTACCGACGTGTCCGATCGAAAACTGGCCGAGAGTGCACTGCGTGAGCAACAGTCGCGGCTGAATTATATGGCATTTCACGATGCCTTGACGTCTTTGCCAAACCGCTCCTTGTTTTACGATCGCATATCCCACGGCGTGGCGCGCTCGGCAAGGGCTGGCAGCAAGCTGGCTCTCATGTTGCTGGACGTCGATCGTTTTAAAATTGTGAATGACAGCCTCGGCCATGACGCTGGTGATATTTTGCTTAAGACCATCGCCAACCGGCTGAATGAAGGCGTGCGCGATATGGACACCGTAGCTCGTTTGGGAGGCGATGAGTTTGTCGTGGTGCTCGAAGGCGTACATGATGTTGAAGATGTCAGGTTTGTTGCGAACAAACTGTTGGTGCAGATCGCCCGTCCCATCGAGGTGTCGGGCCATGAAATATCCATAACGGCGAGTATTGGTATCAGCGTCTATCCCGATGACGGCGACGTTACCGACGAGCTATTAAAAAATGCCGACATTGCAATGTACAAAGCCAAAGAAGCTGGCAAAAACAATTGCCAGTTTTACGCCGCCGGCATGAGTGCCACGGCCGTTAACTACTTGCTGCTAGAGAACGATTTACGGCGCGGTATCGAGCTTGGTCAATTAACGTTGCATTACCAACCGCAAATCGATTTTAACACTGGCCAGTTAACCGGTGTCGAGGCACTGGTAAGATGGCAGCACCCGGAGCGGGGTTTGGTGTCGCCAGCCCACTTTATTCCGTTGGCCGAAGAAACCGGTTTGATTGTACCTCTGGGTGAGTGGGTGTTGCGGGCAGCTTGCTTGCAGCAAAAAGCATGGCTGGACGCCGGGCAAAAGGTGCCGAAAATGGCCGTTAACCTTTCTACGCGGCAGTTTCGTCAGCGCGACTTTCCCGGAAAAGTCGCCACTATTTTGCAAGAGGTTGAACTACCTGCCGAGTATCTGGAGCTGGAAATTACCGAAAGCTGCGCTATGGAGCACGCCGGTGAAACAATCAACCAGCTGAATCAATTACACCAAATGGGTTTGTCGCTATCGATCGATGACTTTGGTACGGGTTACTCATCGCTGGCGTACTTAAAGCGATTTCCAATCAATAAGCTTAAAATCGACAGCAGTTTTATCCACGATTTACCGCTCGATAGCAACGATGCTGCCATCGCCAAATCGATTATCGCCCTGGCGCATAACATGCAGTTAACCGTTGTCGCAGAAGGGGTTGAGCAAGTGGAGCAAGCGGACTGGCTGCGAGAGCAGGGCTGCGATCAGGCGCAAGGTTATTTTTACGCCAAACCGATGTCGGGCGAGAACTTTGTGGAGCACTTTAACGCCCGTGGAGAGTTCTCGTTTAACGCTAATGTGGTATCGCTGCGAGGGTTGGCCTAGCCGCTCCATCACCTTGTTTAATCTTCTAGTGAGTCGTCCTGACCGATAAAGAATGGTTCGTCTTCGTCTCCGGCCGTGCCGAAAGTGTCATGAAAACTGGCCACCTGATCCGCAACCTGATGAATCTTTTTACTGTAATTCGCCAAGTGAAACAACGCCTCGCCCTCGTGCACCAAAGGTAAATTGGTTAAACCGATGACAATTGAGTCGGCTGGCGCCAGTACTGCTTTTTGCCCTAAGCCTACCGGGTCGGCGATGTAGGCCAGCACTGTACCTTTGCTTACCCGGGCGCCTAAGCGAACCATGGAGCGCATAACGCCGCTGTGTGGAGCGCGCACCCAGCGACTATCGTCGGCAATGGTGACCGGAGCGGGTTTAGCCGGGCGGCTTTTGCGCGGTAGCATGCTCAGCTCACGCATAATATTAATGACTCCGCGCGTACCGGCCCGAATACTAAACTCGTCAAATCGTAAAGCCTCGCCCGCCTCGTACAATAAAAATGGAATTCCCCGTTCGGCGGCGGCTTGGCGCAGTGAGCCCTCGCGCAATTGCGCATCCAAAATAACGGGCGAACCAAATGCCAGGGCGAGCGCCTGAGTATCTGGCTGGGATAAGTCTGTACGTATTTGCGGCAGATTAGCGCGATGCCGGGCGCCGGTGTGCAAGTCGATACAGTGACTGGCGTGGCACAGAATTTCGTCAATTAACGTATAGGCGACGCGACCGGCCAAAGACCCTTTTAAGCTGCCCGGAAAACAGCGGTTTAAGTCCCGGCCATCGGGTAGGTAACGAGACTGGTTAAGAAATCCGTGAACATTAACCACCGGAATAGCCAGCAGTGTGCCGCGCAGTTTACTGAGCTGTTTACTGCCTATTACCTGGCGAATGATTTCAACCCCGTTGATTTCATCGCCGTGTACCGCCGCGGTGAGCAATAAGCAGGGGCCAGGCCGCTTGCCGTTGATGACATGCACCGTTAAGCCTACATCGGTGTGGGTATACATCGCCGCAAGTGGAATATCGATGCTTTTGGTTTGCCCCGGCAAGACCTGCTCGCCGCCGATGGTAACAGTATGATTTTGCGCCATGTGTGACTAGCCCTTGCCTTTGGTTCGGTTGGCGTGTGGGCGCGCGTTTTCTTCAATAAACTTTATAATTTCATTGGCCACATCTTTACCGGTTGCGCCTTCGATACCCTCTAGGCCTGGCGAGGAGTTAACCTCCATAATCAAAGGGCCGCGCGAGGAGCGCAGGATGTCTACCCCGGCGACTTTAAGCCCCATGGTTTGCGCCGCTTTAATGGCGGTAGTGCGCTCGTTGGGGCGTAGTTTTACCAGTTGTGCGCTGCCGCCGCGGTGCAGGTTAGAGCGAAACTCACCATCGGGCGCCGTGCGTTGCATTGAGGCGATAATTTTATTGCCGATTACCAAGCAGCGTATGTCGCTACCGCCAGCCTCTTTGATGAACTCTTGGACCAAAAATTCAGCGCGCAACTCGCGAAATGCCTCAATCACACTCTCGGCGGCTTTGGCGGTTTCTGCTAGCACGACGCCTCGGCCCTGCGTACCTTCACAGAGTTTAACAACCAAAGGGGCGCCACCCACTAACTGGATAAGCTCTTTTGTGTTGTGAACATTGTGGGCAAAGCTCGTTCGGGGCATACCGAGGCCTTTGCGCGAGAGCAGTTGCAGTGCGCGCAGTTTATCCCGTGAGCGCCCAAGCGCGACCGACTCGGTGAGGCAGTAAACACCCATCATCTCAAATTGCCGAATCACCGCCAGGCCGTAGTGGGTAACTGAGGCACCAATACGCGGGATGACCGCATCAAACCCCTCTAGCTCTTGGCCGCGATACCAAATAGCTGGCTTTGACGGTGTGATATCCATATAGCATTTGAGGATGTCGATGACGTGAGGCTCGTGCCCTCGCTCTTGGCAAGCCTCGACGAGTCGGCGAGTCGAATAAAGCTTTGCGTTGCGAGATAAAATGGCAATTTTCATTTAGAGTCCTAATTAAATTTAATGGTGATGGCGTGGCACAGCGGCTGCTATCTGGCGGTTTACGGCGCCTGAAACTTGTCGCCACCACACAAAAATGACTGTTGAGGATCGACCGTAAAGTGACCGTTTAAGGTGTTGCGTCCGAGCAGCATGCGAAATGTCATGGTGTCACGGTTGGTCAGCGTCATCTCGGTCAGGATAGTCTGACCTCCGATGGCCAGGGCCGCCTCGATCACGTATCGCACTTCTTTGTGACCGCCCGAGTCGGTAACTTCACGCTGGTCGTGAACGCGGGCCTCGCAAATCACCTCTGGGGCTGGGTTCTTTTGCACTGGGTGCAGGCCAAAGCGAACCCAAGCCTCGCCCTGACGCTCAAATGGCTCGACAAAAAAAGCGTGAAGGGCGGATGTCTTTGCGCCGGTATCGACTTTGGCTTTGATATGCACACCACCTAAGTCAGGTAAGTGTACCCACTCGCGCCAGCCAACAGCGTGATTTAGCTTCTCGGTCATGCGTTATTACTACCTCAAGAGTCGGAACGTCACTTCAGGTCACTATAGCAGTTAACTTATGGAGGATGCTTGTGCCTATTCACCGACTATAGCRCAAACCGTTAGTGCACAAACCAATCGCAGTTTAGACACTAAGAAAAAAGCTAGGTAATGTCAAAAAACTGTGGTAAATAGCGATTGTGAGCTTTAGGGGTGGCCTCTAGTCAGCTCATCGATGTTTGTTCGCGACTCCGCTATTGTTACGAGGTAAAGCTTATGTCCGTGGATCACGATGACGATGCCCTGCTGGATGATGACAGAGAGATAGACTCTGATTCTCCGGTTACTACCGCCAAAGAGAGCAACCTGCGGCAATTAACCATACGGCGCCAGCTGGAGGATCGTCTGGAGCGCCGCAGGCTGAAAGACCAACTTGGCTGTGATGACTTATGGGAGCTTGGTTACTAAAGCCGGGCTAGCAGTAAGCGTCAATTCCTTTCCCCAGAGGCGTTACCCGTCTCTGGGTTTTGTCTTTTATACCTCCAGATAATGACCCAATAGGCCTCATGTTAGCGGTGATATCCGTAAACAGCGGCGCTGCGGTTCGCCCTATGGTCTCTGGTAAGGTAAAGTGGTCATTACACACTGTGTGACACTTTACGGTATATAACGAGACACTCACCCAGCTGGTGTAATAGGTTAGTATAGCGGTAAGTCTATACCTTAATCTTCTGGTACCTGGTGCCATTAATATCAGTCGTTTCTATTGATCTATAATAAGAATAACCGAATGTCGAAGGCGAGCAATCGCTTTTAGCTGTGGCCCGAGGCCGCTTATGCCAACAAAAATGCGATTTGAAAAAGCGTTGCTGGTACTGGTTGTATTGACCGCGGTAGCGATCGTCGGGCAGCGATGGGTGCTGCAAGAAAGCTTTGTCATTGCGCCCGATGAAGGCTTTGATAGCCGGCTCTACGATGATTCCCCCTCGGGAGGCAATAGTGAAGTCGAGGTTCTTGCAAACTCTGGTGAATACTTCGAGTGGCGCTGCCACCTTCGTGAAGGCTTTGCGTACCCCCACTGTGGTTTTGTGGTGCAGCTGACGCCAAGCCATATTAAGGGTGTGGACTTGAGCCGGTATCAGCGCATAAAAATTTGGCTTGACTACACTGGGCCAAACGACAGTGTCCGGATCTTTTTGCGCAACTATGACAGCCGTTATAGCCTTGAGAATGATGAAACCACAACGAAATATAATCAGTTAGAGTTTTCGCCCGCCTTAGATCAAAATTATTATGAGTTTGGTTTTGATGATTTTTTTGTCGCCAATTGGTGGTTACGCGAGAAAGCGATTCCGCCCAATTTAAGTCACCCTGAGTTTGCTAATACGGTTGCCCTTGAGTTGCAGACAGGCTCGGGACATTTACCGGGCGAGCACCATTTTGTGCTGCGCCGCATTGAGTTTATCGGCCAGCGGCTGGATTCGGAAGACTGGTATCTGACGATTATTATTGCCTGGGCGGTACTGATTTTACTGTTTCTTGGCTACCGCATTTTGGAACTCAATGGTGAAGTTCGCGAGCGTAAGCGGCGCGAGCAAGAGCTGCTGGATGTCAATCAGCTGCTGGATAGTCGCTCGCGAGAGTTAGAAGCCAAGGTCAAAATGGACTCGCTCACGGGGGCGTTTAATCGCGATGGTATCGAAGAGTCGATCAAGACTGGTTTGTGGGAGTGGCGCCACAGTGCTAAGCCTTTATCGGTCGTGATGATGGACATCGATCACTTTAAACGTATCAATGATCAATACGGGCACGCGGTTGGCGATGACATTTTGGCGGGTATCTCAGCTTTAGTTAAGCAACATATTCGAGAGACCGATCTCTTTGCCCGCTGGGGCGGGGAGGAGTTTGTGCTGGTGTGCCGTAATACCCGTATCCGATACGCCGAGCAGATAGCCGAGAAAGTACGAATAATGATTGCCGAACATCGGTTTGACCACGGCCTACAGGTTACGGCGAGCTTTGGCGTGGCGTCCTTAACCGGAGGGCAAACGGTGGAACAGCTGTTTAAAGCAGCCGATGATGCGCTTTATCGCGCGAAAGAAGACGGGCGCAACCGTGTGATAGCCGAGACTGGTGATTAGCAATCGCTACCGGTTTAGCATGCGCGAACCATAAAAACGTTTGCTCAATGTATTTACGTCTTTGGGCAGCGGGTACGAAACATTTCGCCGTCCTCAAGCCGTAAGGCGGTTAAACAGCCTCCCCATACGCAGCCGGTATCCAGAGCGATAACGTTACGTGCTGCTGCCCGACCCTCGAGGGCTGCCCAGTGTCCAAAAATTATTTTCTCTTGGCGACAGGCGTGGTGCGGGTGCGCAAACCAGGGCAAAAAGTCATTGGCGCTTACGGCGGTCTTATTGTTAAGGTCCAGCTCACCCTCTGCACTGCAAAAACGCATACGGGTAAAGTAGTTAGTGATTAAACGCAGCCGCGGGTTGCCAATTAGCTTGTTTTTCCATTGGCAGGGCTTGTTGCCATACATGTTAGCCAGGAAGTCATTTATGTAGTCGCTTTGCAACATAGTCTCGACTTCCCTCGCGTGTGCGGTGGCTTGTTCTAGGTTCCAGATTGGCGGGATACCGGCGTGTACCATGGTGTAACCGAGCGATGAGTCGGTGTGCAATAACTTGCAATGACGTAACCAATGGATTAATTCGTCGCAATCGTTAGCGCGTAACAGTTGGTCGAGTGTGTCAAAAGAGCTTTTGCGTTTGTGCCCGTAGGCGACCGCAATAAAGTGTAAATCGTGATTGCCAAGAACGGCGGTAACTGAGTTTCCCAGTGAATAGAGATAGCGCAACGTGGCGAGTGAACTGGGGCCTCGGTTTACCAGGTCGCCGGCAATCCATAATCGATCGTAAGTTGGATCAAATTGAATTTTATCCAACAGTCTCAGCAGTGGGTCCAGACAACCTTGTATGTCGCCAATGGCGTAAGTGCTCATGGTGTATAGGTACGCTAGTGTCGGGTTGCGGTTAATCCATTCATGGTATCAGTGCAGGGCGCCCGGTGGCACCAAGGCAAATGCGGGGATCGGCGCATTAAAACGCTGGCCATCTGGCAGGCAAAACTCATAAGACCCCTCCATAATGCCCGCAGGCGTGGCGAGTATCGCGCCACTGGTGTAAGTATAGCTATCGCCGGCATCAATGTTGGGTTGCTCCCCGATGACGCCAAGCCCCTGTACTTCTTGCACCTGGTCGTTCGCGTCGGTGATCACCCAGTGGCGGCTTAACAGCTGTGCAGGGTGTTGGCCGTGATTGCGGATGGTAATTGTGTAGCGAAACGCATAGCGCTGTTGCTCGGGCTGAGATTGCTCGGCTAAAAAGCCTGTATTCACCTCAATGGCAATGTCGTTCGGTAGTGAGCTGGTATTATCTGTCATCTTGAATGTACTTAGGGTCCTTTAGGCGCTCGTCTATGGCATCGCTAAGGGCGATGAACTCTGCCATGGTGAGTTGCTCGGCTCGCTTTGATATGTCCACGGGTAAATCATCCATGTCGGTCACATCGAGTAGGCTTTTAAGCGCGTTGCGCAGGGTTTTACGGCGCTGGCCAAATGCAGCGGTAACGAGTTTTTCCAGTGTTCTAATATTGCCTACGGTGTGTGGCAGCTCGCGGTAGGGCGTGATGCGGACAATGGCCGAATCTACTTTAGGCGCTGGGTCAAATGAGCCCGGTGGTACGTCAAACAATGGCTCCACGCGACAGTAGTATTGCACCATCACTGAGAGCCGGCCAAACGCTTTTTCACCAGGGCTGGCGGCGAGCCGTTTAACCACCTCTTTTTGCAGCATAAAGTGCATGTCCTGCACTTTATCGGCAAAGCTGATCAGATGAAATATCAGAGGCGTAGAGATGTTATAGGGCAGGTTGCCGACAATACGTAATGGTTTGTTGGCGCCCTCTAAGCTTGCAAAGTCAAACTTTAGAGCGTCTGCCTGGTGCAGGGTAAAGCCCGGGTATTTTTCAAAGCGGACCCGCAACCAGGGTACTAGGTCCCGGTCGAGCTCGATAACGTGCAGGGTTTCGGCGCTGACCACCAGAGGCTCGGTAAGGGCACCTTGGCCGGGTCCAATCTCAACGATAGTCTCGCCCGGGCGTGGGCGTATGGCACTGGCAATACGCTGAATGACGCCATGATCGACTAAAAAGTTTTGCCCAAATCGCTTGCGCGCACGGTGGGGCGAGCCGGGGGTGAAAGATGTTTTCATTGGCTGGCCTCGCGCCGGGCATGAATCATAGTTTGGGCGTAATCGATGGCGGTTAACAAGCTGCCGTGATCGGCGCTGCCACTGCCGGCTAGGTCAAGGGCGGTGCCGTGGTCGACGGATGTGCGGATAATGGGCAACCCCAGCGTAATATTAACCGCCCGGCCAAAGCCTTGATATTTAAGCACAGGCAAACCCTGGTCGTGGTACATGGCCAGCACGGCATCGGCATTTTGCAAATATTTAGGCGTAAACAGCGTGTCAGCCGGAAGTGGGCCCGTTAAATCGTAGCCCTCGGCGCGCATCTGGTTTAGTAGCGGCTCAATGGTGTCGATCTCTTCGTGGCCCAGGTGCCCCCCTTCACCTGCATGGGGGTTTAAGCCACACACTAAAATTCGCGGCTGCGCAATGCCAAATTTATGCCGCAAGTCGTGCGCGGTAATGCTAATAATCTCGCGCAGTAAATGAGCGGTGATGGCGTCGGCCACGTCTCTGAGGGGAATGTGGGTTGTGGCCAGCGCCACTCTTAATCCTTCGGTGGCCAGCATCATAACCACCCGCGGAGTATCGGTATGCTCGGCCAGGTATTCGGTGTGCCCACTAAAAGCGACCCCGGCATCATTGATAACACCTTTGTGTACGGGGCCGGTTACCAATGCGTCAAAATGACCAGCTTTACAGCCAGCAATAGCGGTATCAAGGGTGTTAAGTACGTAGCGGGCGTTGTCGCTGTTAAGGCGGCCGGGCGCCGCCTCGGTCGCAAGTGCTACCGGCAGTACATGCAAAGAGCCCGCGCTTGGGCTACGCGCCGGGTCGTCGAGCTTAACCGTCACGATGTCAACGCTAACGCCTAAAAGCTCTGCACGCGCTTTTAGGAGCTCAGGGTCGGCGATAACGACCAGCTCGTCGCGACCGGTACTTTTGCTTAGCGCCAGTACTAAATCGGGGCCAATGCCAGCGGGCTCCCCGGGGGTAATAGCGATGCGTGCGATTGGCTGGCTCATTAAACGCCGCTGCCCTCGCCAGTTTCGTCCAGCTCTTTAATGTCGAGGTAGGCATTTTCGCGCAGCTCTAGCAGCCACACTTGCAACTCTTCATCAAAACGGCGCTCGCGCATCATCTGGGCGGCTTTATTGCGAATTACGACGTCGCTCATGTCTTCTTGGCGACGGTCGGTTACCTGCAGAATGTGCCAGCCAAATTGGCTTTTAAAGGGGCCGGTAATTTCATCGATTTCGGTAGTGGCCATGGCGTTTTCAAACGCGGGCACAAACATGCCGGGGCTGGCCCAGCCCAAGTCACCGCCTTCGAGCATTGAGCCAATATCTTCAGAGTTTTCCCGGGCGAGTTCGGCAAAGTCTGCGCCGTCTTCGATTTGGGCTTTAAGCTCGGTGAGTTTTTCCTGGGCGGTCTCGTCGTCCATGATCTCGGAGGTTTTGATCAGAATATGACGAGCCTTGGTTTGTTGTACTAATTGCTCGCCGCCGCCGCGTTGCTCGATATTTTTAATCAGGTGAAAGCCGGCTCCGGAGCGGATTGGTTCGGAAACATCGCCGACCTCCAGATTGCTGACGACGTCGCTAAACAGCTCGGGTAGTTGCGCCAGTTTGCGCCAGCCTAAATCGCCGCCTTCCAGTGCGGTTTGGTCGTTTGAGTGGGCGATGGCCATTTGGCTAAAGCTCTCGCCGTTTTGCAGTTGCTGATAAATGTTATTGACCTTAGTCTCGGCCTCGGCAACATCCTCTGGGCTGGCCGAAGAGGCAACGCTAATCAGAATATGGCCCAGGTGGTAATCGGGCGAGGTGGCGAATTTGCCGTCGCTGGAGGCGAGAAAATTGTCGATTTCTTGCTCGGTCACACGAATGCGGTTATTGACCACACCTTGCTGAACCTGGTTGATCAGCAGGTCACGGCGTATTTTTTCGCGCAACTGTGCGAGCGACATGCCTTCATTTGCGAGGTCGGCCGCAAGCTCGTCGAGAGACGAAAAGCCGTTGCTGGCCATGACTTGTTGTATGGTTTGGTTGAGCTGTTGATCTGAAATTTCCATGCCGTAGCGGGCGGCTTCTTCGAGCTGGAGTTGCTCCAAAATCAACTGGTCGAGAATTTGTTGATCCAGCACATCCATGGGAGGGAGTTGTTCGTACTGACCTTGCAGCCGCTGCAATACGGAGTTTTTACGCTCGTCGAACTCGCTTTGCAAAACCACGCCCTGATCGACAACGGCAATCACGCGGTCGAGAATCTGGGTTTCTGCCTGCGCAAAGGTCGCGGCAGCGCTGATTGTGAGGGCACCCACCCATTGCATGAGAGGGGCTGCCAAGCTTGTTTTATTCATAGTCATCACTGTTTGATTATCGTAAGTTTTGTTCGCGTTCGTCGTAACCTAAAATGGTTTTACCCAAGAGGCTGCCGACGCGCTCGCTGATGCTGGCCAGTCCTTTGAGCTGAATATCGACGAAAATACCGTCGTCGTAATCGTTTTCTTCTACGGTGTTAAGGATCGTGCCGTCGTTGTAGTCAAAGTTCAGCCATTTGCGCCACAACAGGCGAACCCGGTAACAGCAGTCGCTGTATTCGAACCCGGCAAAGGTGTCGAGTTCCTGCTCGTAGGTTAAATCGTAGTTGGCGCGGGCGATAATGCTCCAGCTGTTGCTCACTGGGATAAACGCTCCGACATCCAGCTGGTTACGGCTGCGATCGAGAAGATCATCCGGATCGATCTCTTCGTCTACATCAAACTCTGTGACATTGCGCTTGTAGGTGTATGTCAGGCTGATCAAGCGGTCAGAGTCATCGGCGTACTCAATGGTGGCGCCGGCGTTAGACACTTCGCTTTTATGCTGATCGTACAGCACATCGCCGCTCACTTGCAGGTAATCGCCCGCCCGGGCGGCGATACGACCGGCAAACTCGGACTCGGCGTAGGTTTCTTCTTCGGGCTGATTGTTGGGGTTAAGGGCCACGCGAGGGGCTTTAAAGCGGTAAATTTGGCCCACGCTCAGCTCCAAATGCTCGAGCCCGGTTACCGGTGAAATAAACCGGCTGGTTAAGCCTGCGCTTACTTGGTTGGCGTCGTCGATACGGTCATAACCGGAAAATCGCGTGGTGCGAAACAGCTGGTTGTAATCGAAGGTGACGTACTTGGTGTCAAACTCGATGTACTTGTTGCTGTCGTTAAGCGGCGAGTAGATTTCGGAGTGATCTTCGTAGTCGCTGTAAAAATAAAACAGGCGCGGCTCGAGGGTTTGGATAAATTCGGTGCCGCCGAGGTTGCCAAAGCGCTCAAAGAACATACCCATATCGATGCTGCCCTGGGGCACGACCAGCGACGGCGAATCGTTGTAGATGGCTTCGTCCGGCTCGCGCCCTTCTGGGTCGTAATCGGCTTGTTCTAGTTGATAGCTGAGGGTTTTAACCCCGACCCGTGGGCGAAAAAAGCCCCACTGCCAGCGTTTGTCCCAGGTTAGCCCGTAATCGGTGTTAAAACGATCGCCCACCACTAAACGGTTGGTGGCGCGGTCATAGTACTCGGTAACATCAAAGCTGGTGAATTGGTTGTCGAGATCCAGCTGCCAGTCGCCAAAGCGAAAATCACCATTGGCAAACAAGTGTGGTATTTGTTTGTAGGGCTTTTGCTTTGACTCATTCAGGTAGCGGATTTCTTCGGCGCTGGCGCCGATCTCCCAGGCATCGCCGTTATAGCTGACCTCGCCAAATTTGCTTATGCGCGACTGGCGCGATACATCGATATCACTACTGGTAATGTCTCGCAGGTAATCGGCGTCGCTGATATCGGTATAGTCGATGCGGGTTTTTAGCCGGCTGCGCTTGCCGCCGGTTTGATCGAGGTTGATCATCCAGCGATCGTCGCCCTTGTGCGGGTAGGCCTCTTCGGGAGTTTTCTCGCCCGAGGCAATGTCGTTCTCAGCCTGGCGATCGTAGCCACCTTTGTCGCCTCCCAGAAAGCCCCCGGAGAGCTGGGTGTAAAAGTACGATGACAGGTGTCTGACGGTGCCGTCCCATAGTGTGCCGCGCTCTTCCATGTAGCGGGGGGTAATGGTGGCGTCCATCTGCGGAGCAATGTTCCAGTAAATGGGCTGAGCATACTCTATGCCGTTGCGCGAACTGGTGCTAAACGAAGGAAACAACAAGCCACTTTTGCGCTCATCGCCTATAGGGAATGCCAGATAAGGCATGTAAAACACAGGGATGTCTTTAATAAGTAATCGTGCGTGTTTGGCGGTGCCGTAGCTATCGTCCGGGTGGATTTCGACCTCGGAGGCTTCCATGCGCCAGAACTCGTGATCCGGCTCGCAGGTGGTAAAACTGCCATCGCTAAGGCGTATGAGGCGGTCGCCAAACTTCTCCAGTTTGCCGGCGCGGCCGTGTAGGCGCGATTCATGGAGCACGAATTCGGCGTTGTCGATCAGTGCGTCACCGCTATCGCGCTCCATTTTTGCTTTGTCGGCCAAAATCAACAGGCCATCTTCCCGGATCGTTACCTCTTGGTCGAGCGTTAAGTCGCCGGTTTCGGTGTTTAGCTCGGCGCGGTGGGTACGCAGCATGCGCACCCCTTGGCGAAGCTCGACGTTACCCTCGAGGACGATGGCTTGCCCGCCACTAGATGAAGTGTGATCGGCATTGGCCTCAATGTCGGTCTCCTCAATAGGGGGGGCATTGGGGTCAGGCTGATAAGGGTTAACGTAAGCACCACAGCAACCGGCGGGAAGGGTTTCAAGCTCTTCTTCCAACAGTTGGTCACGCGGTACCCAGTCGATGCGACCGTAACTGGCCTCGTGTTTATGGTCGGCGGCGAGAGTAGGTTGGCTCAGTGTTGAGAGCGCCAAAAATGTCAGTGTCGCCTCTTTAAAACGTGGCAGCTTTAGGCCAGATGCTTCAGCAGTGCGTTGTAGACGGTAACGGAGGTGATGGTCTCGATCGGCCATTGAGAGGTCTCTACTATCCTTAAATAACGGGCGCCCTGATACGACAATGCGCCAGGCGGCGAGCAAGCAGGCTCAAGCCGCCGCGCATATTAAGGCGGTCATTCTACTGCATTAACGCAGCTCTAGGGAAACCGAATTCACAGCGTACGTGGTTGGCCCAGCGGTGTGGTTAATGGCTCCGCAGGCGTTGCCATAAGCGGCTTAGCAAGCTGCCCGGTGCCGCGTTCGGGGTGTGTGACTCGGGGGTCGGGCGATATAAGTCACCGGTGTAAAGTAGTGCGTGCTCATTGCGCTCAGTGCTGGCACTGACCTCGACTCGGGCGCGGGTAACATTTTTGGGGAGTTGGTAGCGAAACTCCCAGCCTGAAGATGCCAGGCGGGAGTCGGCAAACACGCGGGCGACATCTTCGCGGGTTTTACCGCTAGGGCAGGCTACTTGCTGGCCGTTTACCGTGATGTGGATGTGTTCAAGGGGCCCGTCATCCACAGACGCTGCCCAACCTCTTAGGTAGAGCTCACCACCTGCGCTAAGGGTGCGCTCATCCACCCAGCCCCAAGGGCCACGGCGAAAGTTTTTCAGAGCACTTAAGTCGCAGCCCACGCCTCCGGCGACCACATAAATGTCCTGCTCGTGGGCGAGTGCGCGTGGAATACGGTAGTAGGTTTGGCCGGCGCCGCAGACGCTCTCGATCATGTTGCGCACAAAAGTTTCGTTGACGTAAGTGGTGCCGTACAGGCTGGTGTCCAGATCGGCATTTTCGCTTTGAGGCCAAAACAAATAGCCTTCATCCGTGGGGAACTCATGCCCTTCGGGTACTAAGCAGGCGTCGTGCACGCTAAAGCACAAGACCCCTTCGGGGCTAAGTGATTGGTGAAGCCGCGCCAGCCAATCGCGAAATAGGGTTTTGGGTAGGTGAGAAAACAGCGAAGCTACCCAAATAACGTCGTATTGCATCGGCGGTTGAAAATCTTCAGCGGCGCCGTGCGAGGCAATGGTTGACACCTTAAACGTCTCTTTCACGTACGCGAGTGCACCGGCTTGTATCTCAGCGGCATACAGGTTGTGCCGGGGCAGGTATTGCGACATAAACCGAAGCAGGCGGCCATACCCGCAGGCAAAGTCCAGCATGGTTAGCTTGTCACGACCTTCGGGGTAGAGCAGCTCGAGAATCTGTTGTGCGGCACTGAATTGCTGCAAGCCTACGTTATAGTATTGGCTGAGAGCCGCGTTCGCATCCAAGTGGTGTTGTAGCGAGTGGTTCAGCATTTGGTCGGCGGGGTGAATCTCAGTTACTAAAGGAGCATCGTTACCTGCGGTTGAGTTGGGCAGACCTGGGCAATGACGTAAAATCACGTCGCGAAAATAATCTGTATTACAAAGGGCGGTGGTTTTATTTTTTAGCTCGTCTAGCGTTGGGGTATCAGCTGTTGTCATGTCCAGTGCCGGTCCTGATAATCGTGTTGTTCGATAGCGAATGCTACCATGTTTCGCTAGATGACAAGGTGCGTTGGTGGGTATAGTTGGCGGTAAATTACGGGCTTCGTTGGCCGGAGACCATAGGTGTAATAGAGGTGACGATTGAGCGTTAAGCAAGAGCGGGAGCAGGCGTTACAGGCCTGGGTGAGTGAGACCTTAGGTCGCCCTGTGGTGCTAGAGCCACGCGGTGGTGATGCGGGCTTTAGGCGCTACTACAACATTCCCGATGCCTCTGCGCTACTGGCCGTTGACGCCCCCCCGGCTACCGAAAATACCCGGCAGTTTTTAAAAGTGGCCGAGTTGTTGCGCACCTGCGGCGTGGCTGTGCCTCAGGTGGCCGCGGTGGATATTGAACGAGGGTTTGTGCTGGTGGAAAGCTTGGGGCGGCGCGAGTTTGGTACTGAGCTCGATGGTGATAATGCCCTTGTGCTTTACGGTGAGGCATTGTTTACCCTGCTGGCCATCGCCCAGGCGCCTATTCATTCAGAGATGTTGCCACGCTTTGATGCAGCCTTTATACGGCGCGAGCTGGGGTTATTTGTGCAGTGGTTTACTGGGCCGCTGTTAGGGCTGAGCTTGGCTCCAGAGGAGACGACTCTGCTAGAGGCGACGTTCGATCGATTGGTAGATCGAGCGGTTAAGCAGACGCAGGTAATGATGCACCGGGACTTTCACTCGCGCAATTTGCTCGTCAAAGCCGACAATAGCTTGGGGGTGATCGATTTTCAGGATGCCGTGGTGGGGCCTGTGACTTACGATCTGGCCTCGTTGTTGCGCGATTGTTATGTGCGTTTACCCCCGGCCGAGGTGCGCCGTTGGGCGTTGGCCTATGGTGACATGGCTTTGGATGCCGGCATTATGGAGCGTATCTCGGCCGATGACTTCTTATGCGACTTCGATTGGATGGGGCTGCAGCGCCATATAAAGGTACTGGGGATTTTTTCACGGTTGCATCTGCGTGATGGCAAATCGAACTATTTACCGGATTTACCCCGGGTGATTGGCTATGTGCAAGAGGTGGCCGATCTGTATCCAGAGCTGCAAGATTTTGCCGCCTGGTTTCGTGCGCGGGTTGTGCCGGCGTGCGAGGCGCAAAGCTGGTACTGCCCGCAGTCGCCTTTTGATGTAGACGTAAGGAGTTTGCTGTGAAGACTATGATATTGGCGGCGGGCCTGGGTAAACGCATGCGGCCTTTAACGGACACCCTCCCCAAGCCCCTGATTCCGGTTCGCGGTAAGCCGCTTATTGCCTATCACCTGGAGGCCCTGGCTCGTGCCGGTGTAAGCGAGGTGATCATTAATCTCGCCTACCGTGGGCCGCAAATTCAGCAGTACGTTGGCGATGGTGCCGCGTGGGGACTACAGGTGACTTACTCCAGCGAACCAGAACCCCTTGAGACCGGCGGTGCTATCGTACATGCGCAAGAGCTGTTGGGAGATGCGCCGTTTATTTTGCTCAATGCTGACGTGTTTACCGACTTCGACTTTAGTGGTTTGCTAAAGGCGCCGCTGGGGGAGGATGACCTCGGTCGGTTGGTGTTGGTGCACAACCCTGACTTTAAGCCAACAGGTGACTTTGATGTTAATGCCTCCGGCCGTTTACAGTTGTTGGGGGCGGGAGAGGGTTTTACCTTTGCCGGTGTTAGCCTGCTGAAACCTGCACTTGTGCTGGAATACCCCAAGCGCAGAGCCTGCTTTGGCTTGGCGGAAGTATTCCGCGAGGCGGCGGTTAACGATCGACTTTCGGCCGAGGTCTACACAGGAGTCTGGAGTGATGTGGGTACGCCCGAGCGGTTGGAGGCGTTGCAGGGGTAGTAGTCAGTAGCGATTATGTTGATCGGGTTTTGCGCCAGCCCATAATAGGTTTTTCGACCCAGTAATAGCTCATTGCTGCCAGCGGTAGTGTTATTAGTAAGCAAAGCGCAAGCGCCAGAGCGCTGGCGGCGGGGGTGCCCCAGTAATCCTGGTCGAGGGCCAGAAGCGCCTGCTGCGCCGGAAAGTGCCACAGGTAGATGCCAAAGCTTATTTCACCGAGCCATACCAAAGGGCGGCTGCCTAAAATTGCACCGCGGCACTGCGGATGAATAGCGCAATAAACCATAAGTGCAATCGCTGCCGCCATGGCGGGGTTCCAAATGACTAGTATCCAGTGTCCGCTCCAATAAACTTCTTTATGGCTGAGCTGCCAATACTGAAGGGCTAAAAAAACGCCGATTGAGCTTGCGCAAGCGGCGCGCCACTGCAGTTTGCTCCAGCGAATATCTAAAAAACTGATGGCAAAGCCTGCCGCAAACGACGATATGCTGCCGGGGAGCATATCGAGAACAGGTAGGTGCTTGACGTAGTGAGAGCTAGGCAGCGCCTCTATGACCGCGTAACGCCAGCTAATGGCAAGCGCAAAGCAGGCGGCAGTCGTCGCAATCCAGCCGATTTTTCGTTGCAGTAAAATTAACAAAGGCAGGGCAATATAGAACGACAGCTCGATAGGAAGAGTCCACCATACGCCATTGATCGGCTTGGTCATCCATGGCGGCATGTTGATCCACAGTAGCGCGTTGCGAATTAGCTCGGGTGTGGATGTGCTGGGAAGCAGGCTCGGCAGCCAGTAAGAAATTAATGCTAGTATGGTCAGCTGTAGCCAAACCGCAGGGTATATGCGCATAAACCGGCGTCGCCAAAAATGTATTAAGGTTGCGCCTGTGAGTTGTTGGTGCTTTAGTTGGCCGCCCAGCAGGTAGCCCGACAGTACAAAAAACAATGGCACCCCCAGCCAGCCGAATTCGATCTGCATAAAGAGGTTCCATTGGTCGCCGACAAAACCTACGCTGCCATAGGCTTCTTTAAAGGCCGGAAACAACGCATCCCAGTGAAACAGTACCACTGCTAGGGCGGCGAGCCCTCTTAGGCCGTGCAGTGTGGGTATAAAGGCTTGCATGTAAAGCTTTACTCGCGTTGGTGATTGGGTGGTTGGCTCGGATTATGCTGGATACCTAATTTGATTGCTATGTGCGGCTAGTGATAAGTAAGTGACGGGAAACGTAATAGAGTGACAAAATGCGCGTGAGTGAAAGCTTGGGCGGTAAACAGTGAGCAGTTAATAGGAGGGCCGGTGGCTCAAGATATAGTGATAGCACCTTCGGTGCTTAGCGCAAATTTTGCTCGTTTGGGGGCTGAGTGTGATGACGTCCTGCTTGCCGGGGCGGATATGATTCATCTGGATGTGATGGATAATCACTATGTACCCAATTTAACGGTGGGGCCAATGGTGTGTCAGGCTCTGCGTGACCATGGGGTTGAGGCGCCTATAGATGTACACCTTATGGTTGAGCCGGTAGATGCGGCTATCGAGGCGTTTGCTGCCGCAGGCGCTTCTATTATTAGCATTCATCCCGAGGCCACGCGTCACCTGGATCGCTCGTTACAGTTAATTCGCGACTTAGGGTGTAAGGCGGGTTTAGTGCTAAACCCGGGTACGCCCGTCAGTGTGGCAAAGCAGGTGCTGTCGCGGCTCGACCTCTTGCTTATTATGTCGGTTAATCCGGGTTTTGGTGGGCAGGCGTTTATTCCGTATTCACTGGATAAGCTGCGCGAAGCTCGCACGCTAATTGATGAGGCGGGATTGCCTGTGCGGCTCGAGGTGGATGGTGGCGTCAAAGTTCACAATATATCGGAAGTCGCCAGAGCGGGGGCGGATACGTTTGTGGTGGGGTCGGCTATCTTTGGCGCGCCGGATTACCGGGAGGTAATAGAGCGCTTACGCGAATCCGCCGGGCAGCCTTAGTTTGAGAAGCTGGAACGGATTTCGCTTACCGTTTAGCGCTGCGGTAATGCATGGCGGTGCGTAGAGCCGGTTGTTATTTTTTGTGTGGGGGCTTCCCTGCGGCGCTTTGTGCGGGTAAACTGCCACCGTCGGAATAAGGTCAGGCCACTTGTGGGTTGGCGGGCGCGTCTAAGTTGGTTGAGCAAGTGTGATCTTGGTCTAACTTTGATTTGGGCGCGTTTCTGGCGGCAGCTATGTGCCCAAAATCACCCTGCTTTGCTATTGTTATGGCTTAAAGGGTGTGTTAATTTAGAACGCGATTGGGTGTTCGTCGAGCATCTGGCCGGTCATGTGCTGGTGGTAAATCGAGTTTATAGGGTCGCGGTAGCGCGCCCGCTTACAGAAAACAATACGATACTTTGTAAATCTAGGAGCTAGACAATGAAGAAAAAACTTCTACCTTTGGCAATGCTGGCGGGACTGGCTGGTGCATCAGGTGCTGCTCAAGCGGCTTACCTGAATTCAGACGGCCTGGGCCAGGTGCTGATTTTCCCTTACTACACCGTTAACGGTGGTAACTTCACTAACATCAACCTGGTAAACACCACCGGTGAAGCTAAGGCCGTTAAGGTTCGCTTCCTGGAAGGTGAGAACAGCCAGGAGGTTCTTGACTTTAACCTGTACCTGTCTGCTTACGACCATTGGTCTGGCGCAGTTGCTATGTCAGAAAATGCTGACGATGGCAGCATTCCATGGAGCACTGGTGACGGCGAGTTCCCTGCCCGAATCATCACCAATGACACTTCTTGTACCGCGCCTGCAATTGATGCGGACGGTGAAGACTTCCGTAACTTTGCTTACGCCGTAGACAACTCTGGTGCTAATCCAGTTGACTCTTCTGACACCAACAAAAGTCTGTCACGTACTCGTGAAGGTTACGTTGAAGTGATCGAGATGGGCGAGATCGGCAATGTTGCGGATCCAGATGGCGATCCATCTACTGATGACGCGTTCAACCCAGCTTCTGCTGTAACTCACGTTGATGGTGTGCCACGCAGCTGTGACCTAGTTCGCAACGCTTGGAACGACGGCGGTGTTTGGGATCAAGATCCTACTGTAGGCGTTGTTGCTCCTACTGGTGGTCTGTACGGTTACGCCTCTATCATCGACGTAGCTGAAGGCACTAACGCCTCTTACGACGCGATTGCGGTTGGCGACTTCTCTGATACTCAACTGAACCAAGACACTGGTAGTGTTTTCCCGTCTTTGACTCAGGCTCTGCCTTTCTCTGACGTGTTCTACTACGATGATGTTGCTGGTCAAGGCGAGATTGCTGCAAACAACTTCACTGCAAACTCTCCTGACACCATCAGCTCGCTGTTTATGCGCGACACTCTGTCTAACGACTATGTTCTGGACGAAGCTATTGCTGCAAACACCGACTGGGTTGTTACCATGCCAACTAAGCGTTTCTACGTGAACGGCTTTACCCAGACTAACGATAACGGCACTCCAGGCGATACTTCAGATGACTTTGAAGAGCCAATCGCAATGGCGCCTTTCAACTCTCCTTGGGATGGTTCAACGGCTTGTGAGCACATCGATATCGAGTACTGGGATCGTGAAGAGGGTTACCCAACTGCACCAGTAGTTCCAGGTGAAATCGACTTCTCGCCTCTGCCTCCTCAGGTTACCGTTGTTCCTGATGGCTTTAACTTCTGTACTGAAGTTAGCATCATGACCTTCAATGGCGGCAGCGTGTTGGATTCTTCTGCGAACCTGACCTACGGCTTGAACTTGGAAGACGGTTACGAGCACGGTTGGGCACGTATTGACCTGACCAACGCTGTACCTCCAGGTGGTAACGCAGCGGACTATGATGCTCGTGAAATCACCGGTGACGTAAACACCTTTACTGGTCTGCCAGTAGTTGGCTTTGCGGTTCAGAAGTACGAAAACGGTACTTTGGAAGGTGGTGTACTGTCTAACTACGCTGGCGTAGTTGTTCATAAGTACACTCGCGACATTCAGTAATATTGTTGCTGTAATGTACGTAAAGAACGCGGCCTCCGGGCCGCGTTTTTTTTAGTAAAAAATATCGAAAAGATGTTGTAAATTGTACAAAAAATTGACAACTGGCTCTAAGTTCTGCCTAATAGGGATTGGGTATTTGCAGAAGTGCGAATATAATAAAATTGATTAATTGTTAGTGTTAACTTCAAATGTTTGGCCTGAAACCTGCTAGTGTTAAGTTGACGCCAAAAAAACGGCAAAACGATGCCTCTTAGAAGGCACATACGTACCATACGAGGGTGAATATGAAAAAATTATTGGTGGCGGCGTGTGTGAGCGCTGTATGTACCGCTGGGTTTGCGACTGCGGCTACTCTTACTATCGACGGTGAAGTTGTTGACGTTAGCAGCTTACAAATTAACTCAACTGGCGAAGACCTGAATGTTATTGTTACTACCGTTAACGGTGGTGGCTCTGGCTCTGTGTCGTCGTCTTCCTCGAGCAGTGTTCCGGCAAGTTCTAGCAGCTCTTCTTCCAGTTCTAGCTCGAGTAGCTCGTCTTCTAGCGTTCCCGATAATGGCGCGTGTGGCAGCTGGCCTGGTAGTGTTAAACGCGACAACACCTATGCCTATGGTTATAGTCAGGGGCAGCATGTCGTCAATATTGGCGATACGATCACTGCGATGCCTTTCACCACGTCGGCAAGCGCAAGCGAAGCAAACAAGGTGGCGTTTGCGGCGACTATCGGCGTTACCAATATCAGTATGGAGGCTTGGGTGACTGAGTGTCCAGGGCAGCCGGAATCCCAGCGTGTGTCGTTCTGCTACGGTTATGGCTCCGAGGCAATGGGTTTAAATATGGCGCACTCTAGTCGTCGTGGTTACTGCGCGCTTGAGCCCAACAAGCAGTACTATTTGAACGTACGTACTAGCGGATGTACTAAGTCTGGTGGGTGCCCTGTGTACCGCTCTTTGACTAAAGCCTACAACTAAGTCTAGTTGTTTTAAATAAAGGCGGACGTCCGAAAGGGCGTCCGCCTTTATTGTTTCTGGGGTAGATTTGAAGGCTTTTGATATGCACAGCGTGGTGTTGCAGCTACCTAGGTGAACCTCCATGGCTAATTGCTGTCTTTTACCCAGCGCTTTAGGTGTAGCGCTGCGGTGGGCGGTAAATGGCAAGAGTCGTGGTGTGCGAGGGGGCATGTTATTATGCCCGCACTTTACAGACTTAACTTGTGGATGGTGCTGCAGAATAATGTTTCGTGGTGCACTCCGTTATGCAGTTGTTTGTCTCGGAAACATTGGTTGGAGAAAGGTTAAATATATGCAAGTAAAGTCAGTTTTTGCCAGTTTTGTGTTAGTAACTCTACTGGGGAGCAATGTGGTATCGGCCAAAGGTGTTAAATCTGATGATGTGCTGCTCACCACGGATGATGTCACCATTACTGTCGGTGATATGCGCCATTACGTGCAGGAGCGAATCGACCAAGGTTTGCCGGCTGAGCGTTTTGCAGAGCCCGGTGTGGTGCCGCGGTTAATGGAAAACTTGATGACGATTCGGGTGCTCGCCAATATGGCGAAAGCCGAGGGTGTAAAGGTCGATGAGCAGATGCAATGGGCGCTGGATGTCGAGCGTGATCGCCAGCTTTATAATCGTTATGTGCGTGACACAATTGCCAAGCAAATAGCTGCAACCAACTGGGACTCGTTAGCCAAAGAGGACTATTTGGTTAATAAAGCTGAGTATCAGCACCCCGCTCAGGTAAGCGTCTCTCATATTCTGGTGGCTATCACCAAAGAGCGCAACCAAGAGCAAGCTTTAGAGCGCATAAACGAAGTTCAAGCATTACTTAAAGACGGCGAGTCCTTTGAGGCATTAGTACAGCAGTACTCTGACGATAGCGGGTCTGTTAAAAACGATGGTGCATTGGGTTATTTTGCGCCGGGCCGAATGGTTAAGGCTTTCTCTGAGGCAGCATTTGCTATGTCTGAGGTGGGGGATTTAAGCGAGCCGGTGAAAACTCAATTTGGCTACCATATTATTCGCCTCGATGGCGAGCGCCCAGCGGGCACGCTGCCCTTTGACGAGGTTAAAGAGCGTATTATTGCCAAGCTGCAAAAAAATATGGATTCAGATTTGAGAACTGAGCTGACCCTAGAGGCACGTTCACCGAAAGAGTTCGACTTGAACGACGAAACGCTCAAAGCGCTCGAAATGGAATACGTTGATCCGAGCCTGTTGTAGCTCGTAAATTTGAGCTAAGGCCGTGAGTGACTTTGATTGTAAATAACAGGTGTGCAAGCGAGCTATGATGCTAGGCGAGTGGTTGGTAGAGCGTAACAAACTGTCGGCGCGGGATGTTGAGCGCGCACTTTTAGCTCAGTCTGAAATGGGCGGCTATTTGGGACAGGTCTTGGTTAAACTTGGTCTGGTCGCGGAGCAGGATGTTGCACAGGCTTTGTCGGACTTGCTGGGTATCCGCTTGCTTGCCGAGGCCGATTATCCTTCTGAGCCAGTCGAAGTGCCGCAACTGTCCGAAAGTTTTTTGCTGAGCAATGGTGTGGTACCTATAGCCGGGCCATCTGAATCGAGCGGCGGTTGGCAATTTGTATCGGTTGTGCCGCAAGATCAGTACATTCAAAAGGCACTTACAATGGCTCTGGCCGGGCCAATAACGGTACACCTGGGGTTAGAGTCAGACGTTGCTAATGCTTTGAATGCCCGTCAGACAACTGAAGATACCGAAGAGGAGGACGATGATGCCTCTTTGGCTGGAATAGATGATGACGAGTTTGTCGAGCACTTAAAAGACTTGGCAAGTGAGGCGCCGGTTATTCGCCTGGTAAATCAAATTATTCATCGGGCGTTGGACTTGGGTGCCTCTGATATTCATGTTGAGCCGTTTGATGGCGCGTTGCATTTGCGCTACCGCGTTGACGGCGTAATTCAGGATACGCCTGACGCTCCGGCACTTGAGCTTGCGCCCGCGATTGCCTCACGTATTAAGTTGCTTGCTCACATGAACATTGCTGAGCGACGCCTGCCGCAGGATGGGCGTATTATGACCCGGGTAAAAGGGCATGAGCTTGATTTACGGGTGTCTACTATCCCTACGGTGCATGGCGAAAGTATTGTTATGCGGGTGCTTGACCGCGAGAGCATCCAGTTAAGTCTGGAGAGTATGGGCTTTTCCGCAAATACTTTGGATAGCTACCGTCAATTGCTGGCTAAGCCTCACGGGGTTCTGCTGGTTACCGGGCCCACCGGTTCGGGTAAAACAACCACTCTTTACGCCTCTTTGGCAACCCTCGACGCTAGCGAGCTGAAGATTATTACGGTAGAGGATCCAGTAGAGTATCAGCTTGACGGCGTCAATCAGATTCAGGTTCAGTCGCAAATTGAGCTGACGTTTGCTCGCTCTTTGCGAGCCATTTTGCGACAAGACCCGGACATTATCATGATCGGTGAGATGCGTGATGGCGAAACCGCTCAGATCGCGGTGCAGTCGGCGTTAACCGGGCACTTAGTGCTTTCAACCTTGCACACCAACACGGCGGCTGGCGCGATTACCCGATTAGAGGACATGGGTATCGAGCGCTACCTGATTACCTCATCGGTTAATGGGGTGTTGGCGCAGCGGTTGGTCCGCACCTTATGCAAAAGCTGTCGCATTGCGCAAAACGTAGATATGACAGAGGCGAAAAGACTCGGTCTGGACAGGTTTTTAGGTGAGGGCAACTTGCAAATTTATGTGCCGCAAGGTTGTAGTGAATGCAAGCAATCTGGCTACCGAGGCCGTACCGCCATTCACGAACTGTTTGTTATGGATGGCGCCATGCACAGGGCAATCCAGGCGGGCTATGACGCAACTCAATTGCATGAAACCGCCCGAAAAAGCGGTATGTTAACGCTGTTTGAAGATGGTTTGCGCAAAGTGGCTGCTGGAGAAACATCACTGGAAGAAGTTTTGCGGGTGACTCAAGACCAAAGTGAAAGCATTGAGGTTGCGTCATAGTTAACGCCTGACGCGCGTAGACCTTAATAGCAAGTGGTTGTGGTTGACACTGATGTTGGTGTTGCGCGGCTCTAGAGTATGGCAGGCGCGTACTCTGTTGAGTCGGTTTATTAAATAATATCTGGTGCCCCTTTAATTATGCCTAGTTTTCATTATAAGGCTGCTCGAGCCGACGGCAGTGTTGTTAGCGGGACGCTAGAGGCGGGCTCGAGTGACGTAGCGAACCGCGACTTGCGCAGTCAGGGGCTTGTTGTGTTAACCCTAAACGCTGATACGGGTGCTATCGCGAGCGGGGCAGGGCGAGCAAAGTTTGGCCCCAATCAGGTGCTGTCGTTTACCAACGAGTTGGCGGTACTGTTGCGGGCCGGCCTTCCTATTGATCGCGCCCTAAAAGTTCTTATTGATATGAGTGCTACCCCGGCGTTACGGGGTGTAATCGAGGGCTTACTTAAGACGGTTAAAGGCGGTAAGGGGCTCAGTCAGGCGCTGCAGGATCAGCCGGATTACTTTGATGAGTTTTACATCAGCATGGTTCGCTCGGGCGAGGCGAGTGGTAATTTGGCCGGGGTTCTGGCGCGTTTAGCCGCTCAGCTTGAAGGGGCTAAGCAAGTGCGTTCGAGTGTGATTTCGGCCCTTATCTACCCGGCAATTTTGGCGGTAATTGCCGTGATTTCGGTGCTGGTGATGCTTGGCTTTGTCGTCCCCCAGTTTGAAGCCTTGTTTGAAGATATGGGCGATGCTTTGCCGCTACTCACCCAGTGGGTGATTGCCGGTGGTGAGGCGATAAAAAATTATGGTTGGCTGCTTATATTATTGGTGGTGGGCTTTGTCTGGCTGGCCCGCCGTTGGCTGCGCAAGCCCCAAGGTAAGCAGTGGCTAGATAAAACCCTACTTAAGTTACCGATTTTAGGTGGCGTTACGTTCAAGTATGAAATAGCGCGCTTTGCCCGCACTATGGGTACTCTGCAGGCGAGTGGCGTGTCGGTTTTAAAATCGCTAAATATTGCCGTATCTACCGTGGGTAATGGCGTTGTGAGGGCGGCGCTGGAGTCGCTTGCGCCCGAGGTAAAGCGCGGTGGGCGTATGTCGCACGCTTTGGCTGAGGCGAAAATGTTTTCGCCAATGATGATTCAAATGGTTCGTGTAGGAGAAGAGTCTGGCCGCTTAGATGAGATGCTGCTGGAGCTTGCGCGGGTTTATGACGACGAAGTATCGAGTGGCGTTAAGCGCAGCCTTACCTTGTTAGAGCCGGTTTTAATTTTGGGTATGGGTGGCATGATTGGGTTTATTATCGTGGCGATTCTGATGGGTATATTATCCGTCAACGATTTAGCCGCGTAGTGAAAAGACGTTTACAGTGAGATAGGTGTGAAATATGGGTAGCAGAAATCAGCGCGGTTTTACTTTGGTTGAGCTGTTGGTGGTATTGGCCATTATTGGTTTGTTAGCGGGTCTTGTGGGTCCTCGGGTTTTAAACCAGTTAGGTGGAGCAAAGGCGAAAACCGCAAAAGTTCAGATTCGTGACTTTGAATCGGCCTTAGAGATCTACAGCCTGGACACAGGCCGTTTTCCGAGCTCCGAGCAAGGATTGCAGGCGCTGGTGACTAACCCCGGTAATGTTACTGGCTGGAATGGCCCCTATTTAAAGCGCAATGAGTTGCCGCAGGATCCCTGGAATAACAATTACCATTACCGCTTTCCGGGTGAGCAGGCAGAGTTTGATATCTACTCCTTTGGTGCGGACGGTAAAGCCGGCGGCGAAGGTGACAACGAAGACATTGGTAACTGGCAGCTTTAAATAAACCAGTGATGAAAACCCGAGTTGTAAAGGCCTGTACTCATTGCGGCTTTACCTTGCTGGAGATGATGGTGGCGCTGGCTATTGCAGCCGTTTTAATGGCGGCAGCGGTGCCTGCGGCCAGTAAGATGTTCGCCAGTATGCAGTATCGTGGTGCTATAGCCGACGTTAAAGCATTGCTGGAGACTGGACGCTATCAGGCCAGTACTTCTGGTGCGACTATGGTGGTACTGGTTAAACCCAAAACACGGCAAGTCAGTGTGGGAGATCGTGTTGAGGTGCTGCCAGAGCACGTCGCCATACAGGTGAGCTCGGCGGCCGAGTTTCGTCCGGACCGTGATACCGCCGCTATTCAGTTTTACCCAGATGGCAGTTCGTCTGGCGGTGCGATAACACTAACGCGAGATACCGGCCAGGCAATTACCTTGAATGTGGGCTGGCTGCTTGGCGAGGTCGAACAGCTGTCCGCTACCGAGGATAATCGATGAACCTTGGTTTAAGGGTGCGCTGCCAGTCGGGTTTTTCATTACTTGAGATGATGGTGGCAGTCTCCATTTTGGGAATCTCTCTGGGCATGCTCTATCAGGCTACAGGTGGTGCCGCTCGTACGGTTAACGTTAGTGAAGAATACGCCTACGCTGTTATGGTTGCGCAAACTGTGCTGGCCGACAATAGTTCGGTGGCGCCAGAGGGCGTGAGCGATAGCGGTGTTACGGAGGATGGGTTTCGCTGGCAGATTACCAGCGAGCCGGTGGTGATAGACCCTGCCAACGAACCTCATTTATATCGTGTGAGCGTATCCGTTGCTTGGGGTATAGGGCGCACACCGCGGCAATATAGCCTCGACTCGGTGGTTCCGGTGGATGTGCTTGAATGAAGCGCTCAAGGTCTAAAGGCTTTACGCTCGTCGAGGTGGTAGTGGCGATCACCGTCTTATCGCTAATTGTTTTGGCCACCGTAACAGCCATGCAAACGTTAGGTGTCAGCCGCCATCGTGTGCAAGCACACGCTCAAGGGGTTGCCGAGATGCGGGCGGTTACCCGGTTTATTCGGCGTACGCTCGAGCAAGCAAAGCCCGTTTATGTTTACGAATCGGGCCGCTCTTTCGGGCAGTATTTTTATGGCAGTAACAGCCAGCTACTGCTAGCTGCGCCTTTGCCGATTCCCGGGCATAGTGGCGGAATTACATCGTTGCGACTGTACGTCGACGACAACAGCCAGTTGGTTGTGCAATTAAATGACCAGCCTATAACCAGTTTGCAATCCATTGGTGATGGACGCGCCTATGTACTTGCCTCGGATATTACGGGGTTTAGCGTTAGTTACCGTGAGAACCGTGCGGCGCCTTGGGTAGAGTTTTGGGGCCTCGGCGGGGACACTCACGCTCCACCGGACCATGTCCGCATTAAGATACGTCAAGGGGAGCGATTTTGGCCCACCATAATTGTCGCCGTGGCGAAGCTGTAAAATGGTAACCGCATGTTTTTGGTTAAAGGCTACTTTATGAGTTCGCTCTCCCAGGGGGCGTTCGCCTACCGTAATCCAGTGCGGGCTCAGCGCGGAATGGCGCTGGCTATATTGCTGTGGTTTATTGCGGCCTTAACGATTCTGGTTAGTGGGGTAGTGGTTGTCGCAAAAGTCGAGAGCCGTACCGCTAAGGCGCAAATGGCGATGGCTAAAGTGGCGGCGGCAGGCGATGGCGCAGCATTGCTCTATATGGCAACCAGGTCGTTGCAACAGGCTAGCATAGCCGGTGAAAGTGAGAGCCCTTTACGGGGTGTTTTTCAGGTAGGTGAGTCGCAAGTGTATGTGCGGGCTGTGCCGGTTGCGGGGTTGATTAATCTACTTAAAGCGCCGGAGGATGTGTTGCTGCAGTTGTTTCGTTATGGTGCTGGAGTGCCTGAGGGGCGCGCTCAACGATTGACGGCATCTGTGGTAGAGTGGCGCCAGCGTAAGCTGGAAAAGCGTCAGATGTTAAACGCTTCTGATAGCTTCTCCAGGGTTCAGGTGTTAGAGGATGTGATGTCGGCTACGGGGCTGACAAGAGACATTTTTGAGCGCATCCGTTACCTGAGTTATGCCTCGATGGCAGGTAGCGGCGAAGTGAATGTGGCCGTTGCCCCCGCGGAAGTTCTGCAGGTATTAGCAGGGGGTAATGCATCGTTGTACCAAGAGTATTTAGCCACGCAGCGCCAACAAAAAGGCGCTCCGGGCAGTGGTAATATGCGTATAGATACGCGCGCTATGAGTGGCTCTAGGGCCTACCAGCGCTCAGTCTGGATTAAGTCCAATGTGATTGAGGGCTCAGGTTGGCAGATTTACCGCAAATTTCCAGTACATGGCGTGAGCAGCGTAGAGTTTAATGGGTAATCTATGAGTGTACAAACGAGTCAGTGGGTGCTGTTTGGCTATGATCTTCGTGGTTTATGGCAGTCCTTTCGCGGGGCCTGGCGAGAAGTATTCTGGGCTCAGGGCGCGCCGGTACGCAAGCTTATAGATGAGCCAGTAGCGTTACAGGCACCTGATGGCTCCGTGGAGCTATTGGGTGTTGGTGGTGATGATATTGCCGCCAACGCAATATTACTGCCCGAAGACACGGTACTAAGCAAAAGCTTAAATGTGCCCAGAATGGCGGGTGTGGCCCCCTCGCAGGTTGTTGCCAATGAGGTTGTTGCCGCTAGCCCCTTTGGCTCCGACGATACCGCTTATGGCTGGCGCGTGCTAGACAGTGATGCGGCAAAACTTGTGGTGGGCGTTGCCATTGCCAGTAAGTCGAGTGTTATGAGTTACGTGCATCAGTCACGCCCCTCCGCTGCGGCAAAGGCTATTGAGATTTGGGCTATGGTGGGAGGGCAGCATATTGTACTGTCCGGTTTTGGTGAGTATGAACGCAACACTCGCTATCGCCGGCGGTTACAAAAAGCGGCCGTGTTGGTGTCCTGTGCGCTGTTATTATTAGTCATGGCACTCGCGGTGCCTGTGGCGTATAAGTATTACGATTTGGCTGCCACTCAGGCGGCGTATAACAATATTCAGCAGCAGGCCAAAGACATCGTACAGCTGCGCACAGGGCTGGCAACCGCCAACCAGTATATTGATGAGCTCAATAGCACAGAGATGAGCGTCTCAAAGCCGATGTTTGTGTTGAACTTGTTGAGTGACAAATTGCCCGATGATGCCTGGCTAACCAGCTTTGAGCAGGAGGGTGGTTCGGTGACGATTGACGGCGTGGCTGACAATGGCGCGGCACTGATGCAGGAGATATCCCAATACCCGAGTATACAAAACGTACGTGCTGTAAGCGGTATCCGCAAAGTAGGTAAAAGCGATGAGAAAGAGCGCTACAGCTTTGCGTTCACGGTTGCGGAAGGAACCCCAGATGCTGAATAGAGCAACGTGGCGTAAGCCTGAATATCTAGTTGTCGGGGTTACTCTCGGTGTGCTCGTTATCGTGGTGCTGTATGTCATGATTCTATTGCTGCTTAAATGGCAGCAATACGACGCTCAAATCGATGATATTGAGCCGAGATATGCAAGGCTGGCTGGGCTTGTCCAGTCCGAGTCGCAGTTACGGGCATTAGAGCGTGAGGGCCGTGAGTCGTTAGATTCGTTGGTGTATGGTGCTACTGAAAATACCAACTCGGTGGCGACAAAGTTACAGCAACAAGCTCGCAATATATTCTCGGTGGCTGGCCTTGATGTTAGTGCGAGTCAGATATCCCGCTCTAAACAACGAGATGGTTTTGTGCAAATTAACATTGCACTGAATGCCGACGGCTCGTTAGATGCACTAGCCCAGGCCTTGGCAGAGTTGGAGCAGGCGCGGCCTAAAATTTTTGTGAGCAAAATTACTGTGCAGCCAAAGCGCCGCCGAAATACCAACGAGCCTCAGTTAGTTGAGGTGCGAGCGCAGCTGAGAAGCTTGCAAGCGGGGGGGCAAGGTGCTCAAGATCAGTCCTATTAACTTAATCGCTACAGAAACACCTTTTCTAAACCGTTTATTAATGGTTGTGCTCGTGCTTGCCTGCTTGTTTGGTTTGTTGGTAATTGTTGCCGTTATTACCTATGGCGCAAAGAGTTTGCCTGAGCCTATTGTTCCGGCCGCTGGTGTGTTGACAGTTTCCAGCTACAACGCAGGAGAGGATGGTGCCGACTACAGTGCGCTTTTAGAGCGCCCAGTATTTTGGCAGGGGCGTACACCCTACACTCCGCCAGAAGAAACCGAAGCGGTGGCGACGGCTGAGCCTAAAGAAAATGCCAGTATCGATGAGATGCAGCTTATCGGGGTATTCGCTGCCGGTTCAGGCTCTAGCGTTACAATACGCTACAAAAATGAAAGCCATCACTTGCGGGTAGATGAAGAACTGGCTGGCTGGACACTTTTGACAGTGATGGGGAAAGGAGCGATTTTTGGCCGGACCGATACCCTGGAAGGCGAGCTTGTGAGCACCCAACTTGAACTTGATCACGGGCCGTCTTTGCCGACTCAATGGCAGGGCGAGCACCCTTTTGAAGGGGAACGAAATTGATTTTTCGCAAAGAGAATTCCATGACGACACGACAAATTACCAAGCCATTCTATGTAGCGCTGATCACTTTTTTGCTTGCTGGCTGTGCGACAACAGATTTTTTTCAGCAAAATAATACCCCTAGTGCTGAACCCGCAGAAGAGCCGCCGCTGCAAGTCGGTGAGGTAACGGATGAGCGCGACGACTGGAGTGCAGAAAAAGAGGAGCCAAAAGAGCCCGAGCAACAGCAGGCGCAGTTATTTCCAGCGAGTGGCGGCGTAGTTAATATGCCCGCGGCCCGCAACCCAGTGGCGTTGCAGGGCGAGGACGTCACCCTCAATTTTCAAAATACCCCTTTGATTGATGTTGTAAACGGCATTATGGGTGATATCTTGGGGCTCGATTACATTGTCGAAGGCAAGCTGGCCGGGCAGGTATCGCTGCGTACTCGCTCGGCAATTCCGGTAGAGCAACTGATGGTTATTCTTGAGTCGATGCTCGAGATCAATGGTGCATCAATCATTAAAACCAACAGCGATCGCTACATTGTTAGCTCCAACCCCAATTTACAGCAGTTGGCGCCTCGTTACTCCAACCCTAAGTCCACGGGGGCGGGCTTTAGTAATGTTATTGTGCCGCTAGAGTATATCGGCGCCTCGCAAATGGTTGAAATACTCCAGCCAGTCGCCCCGGAAAGCGCGTTTGTTCGCGTAGACACTCTGCGTAACCTACTTATTTTAGGTGGTACTAGAACCCAGGTAGATGGTTGGCTAGAAATTGTTCGCACCTTTGATGTCGACTTTTTGGCCGGGATGGCTGTGGGGATTTTCCCCATCGAGTACTCAACAGCCGAAGAGGTGGCCAATGCGCTGACAACGGTGTTGTCGTCAGGCCCGGGGGGAGAAGCAAGTGAGCTTGAAGGCTTAGTGCGTATTGTCCCGCTCGATAGCTTAGGCAGTATCTTGGTGGTAACGCCTAAAAACAGTTATTTAGAAAAAATCAAAACATGGGTTTCGCGCCTTGATAAAGCTCCGGATGCCTCTACCGAGCCACAATTGTACGTGTATGAGGTAGAAAACGGTGATGCTGTGCATTTGGCGCAGCTGCTGAGCAGCGTCTTTGGTGGGGGCAGCGCAGGCGGTGCCGGTAGCATTAATGATGGTGTAGCACCAGGGTTAACGGCAACCTCGACCTCTAACACGGGCGGAATTGGTAGTGACGGTAGTAACTCAAACAACCAAAATTCGCGGCGTAATTCAAATAGCTCCAGTACAAGCTTCTCGTTTGGCGATTCGGCTAAGATTATCGCTGACGATATCAACAATTCATTGTTAATTTACGCAAAAGCTTCTGATTACCGAAAAATTGAACCTGCGCTAAAACGTCTGGATATCGTTCCGTTACAGGTGTTGATTGAAGCCAGTATTCTCGAGGTGACGCTACGCGACGAGCTGCGCTATGGGCTCGAATGGTACTTTGACAATAGCTTGGGTGATGGCTGGACCGGCAGTGGTCAGCTCGATCTCGGTGATGGTGGTATCGGCCGGCAATCAGGCTTTTCATACACCTTCAATAACCCGTTGGGAGACTTGCGGGCGGTGATTAATAGCCTGGCGGATAAACAGCTAGTCAATGTAATCTCCACGCCGTCTATTATGGTGTTGGATAATCACTCAGCGGCAATCCATGTGGGTAACCAGCAGCCTGTGCGGTCATCTTCTACTGTTACCGATGGTGGTACAGTCTCTAACTCGATTAATTATCGCGATACCGGTGTAAAACTTGAAGTGGTGCCCTCGGTCAATTCAGGTGGCTTGGTGTCTATGTCGTTGATGCAGTCGGTGACTGATATTGGTCCAGTAGATGACGCCACAGGACAGACCAGTTTTTATGAGCGCAATATTAACAGTGAAGTCGCGGTACGGTCGGGTGAATCTGTGGTGCTGGGTGGTTTGATTAAAGACAACAAAACTACCGGGAAATCAGGGGTGCCGTTCTTTCAGGATTTGCCTATTATCGGGAGCTTATTTGGCACCACATCGATTGTCGAAAATAGAACTGAGCTTTTGGTTATCATAACGCCACATGTGATTCAAAGTGATCAGCAGCTGCGCGACGTGACCAGCGAGATGCGCAAGCGTATGAAAGGGCTGGATATCTTTAATGGTATGTATGGCTCAGGCGTAAAAGCTAACGATTAATGTCTGCCCTATACTGGGCGTTGAGTAAGGTTCTGCCAAATGGCAGTTTTTAAGTAATGTGAGGGGATTTAGAATGCTACGCAGGTCTATCAGTCTGTCGGTTTTGTTGGCTACATTGCTTACCGGGTTATCTGGCTGCGCCATGTTTGAGCCGAAATCGGATGAAGAAGCTGTCACGCAACGAGCTCAGGGCTGGGTCGACGCTCTGTTAGAGCAAGACTATGCCGCGGCCTATGAATTTACGTCGCCTGGGTTTAAAACGCGCGAAAGTGCGCGTAAATACACTAAGCGTTATGCAGGCTCTGGTATGTGGACGAAAGGCGCGGTAGAAAAAGTATCTTGCGAAGTAGAGACCTGCGACGTAACGGTAAGAATTCATTATCTTATTAAGCCCTCAAACCTTACCGCGAGCATGCCTCTGACCGAAAGTTGGCTGAAAGTCGACGGCCAGTGGTGGCTCTACCACAAAAAATGATGGTGCGATAAACACGAGATAATCAAGTTGGTTGAAACACTAGTTGTAAGTTCTGTCAGCAAAAATTTTGCTGTTAACGACGAGCCGCTTAAGCGGCTCTTTTCGTTGTTAATACCCGGATATAAACAAAAGTCAGAAGAGTTTCGCGCGCTTGATAATGTGTCGGTGAGTCTTGAGGCAGGTCAAACTCTGGGTATTGTTGGCCGCAATGGTGCGGGTAAGTCCACTTTGCTGCAACTTATTTGCGGTACTTTAAAGCCTTCGTCCGGGAGTATCTCGATTCAGGGGCGGGTTGCTGCGCTTTTGGAGTTAGGTGCCGGGTTTAATGAAGATTTTACCGGGCGTGAGAATATCTACCTCAATGCCGCCATTTATGGCTTAAAACGCCGTGAAGTGGATGCCCGTATAGAGGAGATTATTGAGTTTGCTGAGATTGGTGAATTTATTGATCGCCCGGTTCGAGTGTATTCGAGCGGCATGTTTGTGCGTTTGGCGTTTTCCATTATCGCCCACGTCGATGCTGACGTTTTGGTAATTGATGAGGCGTTGGCGGTGGGTGATGCGCTGTTTTCGCAAAAGTGCATGCGCTTTTTGGACGAGTTTAGAAAAACCGGCTCGATTATCTTTGTCAGTCACGATTCCGGTGCCGTATCCCAACTGTGTGATAAAGCCTTGTGGCTGCACCGGGGGAAGGTCATGCTCGAAGGCGATGCCAAACAGGTGACCGAAGCTTACCTGGAGTTCTTGTATAGCGAAATTCAGGGCGATATTTACGCCGGCTCTGCCGAGGTGATTGATTACGAAAGAGCCGCCGAGGCTTGGTATGATCCGCGCGATAAATTATTGCAACACTCCCAATACCGCAATGATATCGAGATTCAGCCTTTTGATACCAACGTAAGCGCTTTTGGAACGGGCTTGATCCAAGTGGTTGATTGCTGCTTACGTGACGAACAGGGCCGTAAAATGTCGGTTGTGTTTGGCGGCAGTATGGTCGAGCTCGAAGTGGTGATGGACACTCAGTCCGAGCTGAACAATTTTATTGTGGGTTTTTTGCTTAAAGATAAACGTGGTCAGGTATTGTTTGGCGACAACAGTTTGTTGTTTAAGCCCGAGGGTTACCGGGTTTCTGCCAATGGGCGGTATGTCGCCCGTTTGAAGTTTTTAATGCCCTATCTAGCGCAGGGTGAGTACGTGGTGTCCTTGGGTATTGCTTCGGGCACACAGACCGATCATGTACAGCATTGCTGGATTCACGATGCTTTGGTGTTTAGCTGTCAATCAAGCCATATTATTCACGGCCTATTTGGTACGCCGGTCGTGGATTTTACATTAGAGGCGGTGGATAAAACAGTATGAATACCGGGCTTTTATCGGCATTACGCCGTTACTCCAGTTTGTTTTCTATGATGGTTGGGCGAGATATTGCCGCGCGCTACAAAGGCTCACTGCTGGGTTTTTTTTGGGCGGCGATTAACCCGTTTCTGCTAATGGTTGTGTACGGCTTTGTGTTTGGCGTGATCTTTCAGGCACGCTGGCCGGCACAAGGCGATGAGCCCGTCAGTTTTGTGGTGCTGTTGTTTTGCGGCTTAATTGCACACTTAATGTTCTCTGATGTTTTAGGGCGCTCTGCCTCTGTTATTCGCGACAACGCTAACTACGTTAAAAAAGTGGTGTTTCCGTTGACGATATTTGGTGGCGTGGTGTCTTTCTCGGCGCTATTTCACTTTTTGGTGTCGTTTGTGGTGCTGTTACTGGTGTCGTGGGCTATGGGCGGCTATGTCAGCTGGCACATTATATTTTTGCCTCTACTGTTACTGCAGTTTTTGTTGTTATGCACCGGGGTCGCGTGGTTTGTAAGTGTGTTAGGGGTATTCTTTAAAGATCTGACGCACATTATTGGGTTTATCTCGACCGTATTTCTGTTTACTTGTCCGATATTCTTTCCCACAAGTTATGTGCCCGAGCAGTACCAGGTTATTTTAAGCGTTAATCCGCTGACTTATTATGTCGAGGCCATTCGCGGCATCGTGGTGTATCACACGCTGCCTACGTTAGCGGTTTTTACTTGTGCGTCGGTCGTGGCTTTGGCGACCTTCGCGTTCGGCTTTTGGTTCTTTCGCAAAACTAAGAGTAGCTTCGCTGATGTGGTGTAATTTACACGGTAGGGGGTGCTAAATGAGCACTGCCTGTCAGCTGGATATTATAATCCCGGTCTATCGCGGTGTTGCGCAAACCAAGGCCTGTGTGGCCGCCGCACTGAGCTCGCTGCCCGATTATGCCCGCGTTATTATCGTCAATGACGCATCGCCGGAGCAATCGTTAGCCGATTACTTTGAGCAGTGGGCTCGTGAAGATCGTGTACAGGTTCTGCATAACGCGGTAAATGTTGGGTTTGTTGCCAGTGTAAACCGTGCTATGGCGCTATCGCAGAGCCACGACGTTATATTGCTAAACAGCGATACTCTGGTGGCGCCGGGCTGGGTTGAAGCCATTATGCGATCGGCCGCGCGCAACACCCGCGCCGCTACCATAACCCCGTTTTCTAACAATGCGACAATATGCTCGTACCCATTGTTTTGTCACGATAATCCTCTGCTGCCCGGTATTGATGTTGCCCAAATGCAGCAATACTGCCAAGAGGCGAATCAAGACCTAACGGTGAGTATCCCCACCGGGGTTGGGTTTTGCATGTATATTCGTCGCGCCTGCCTGAAGCAAATAGGCCTGTTTGATGAACAGGCGTTTGGGCGAGGTTACGGCGAAGAAAACGATTTTTGTATTAAGGCGAGCTACGCGGGCTGGGATCATCTATTGGCGGCAGACTGTTTTGTCTACCATCAGGGTAGTGTCAGTTTTGCTGGTGACAAAGCGCAGCTTACCCACGTAGCCGAAACCGTAATCAATGATCGCTACCCCGAGTTTTTTGCGCAGGTGCGTGAGTTTGTCGCCGCCGACGCCGTAAAGCCCCTGCGCGAGCGTATTGATAAAGTGATTTTTGCGGCGGGCGGGGCGAGCGCAAAGGCGCTGCAAGCTATTCGCGCCGCCGAGCTACCGTCATCGACAGAGAGTGTAATGAGCGAAGAAACGACCCCAAACAATGCCATAGTACTGAGCCCCAAGGAAGCTCAGGTACTCGACGATTTTGCCAGGGATGACACTGAGAAACTACTTTTTATCAGTCACGCTTGGGGTGGTGGCGTGGAGCAGCATGTCGCGCTATTGCGCCAGATAGTGCCTGCGCGCGTGATGCTGTTGCGCGGCTGTGGCGATGGCGGTGTTGAGCTGTGTTTGATGACGGCCGATAAAACGGAAGAGATCATCCTAAAGCTGGGCGGCTTTGACGCGCAGCGCCAGGGCCAGTGGCTTGAGCTTTTATCGCAGCTTCACTTTGACCGTATTCATTTACACCATGTACACGGTTGGAGTGCAGATATTATCTCGCTGATCCAGGCGCTGGCCCTACCGCTCGATATTACATTACACGATTATTATTTAATCTCTCCGCGCTACCATCAAACCGCCGCAGGCGCAGTTTGTGAAGGACCGGGCTGGCCCGACGATGATGCACAGTGGCAGGCGTTAATGGCGCCGCTGGTTCGCTCTGCCGCTCGTATTATTGCGCCCTCTGAGAGCGTGATGCACGCGGTGGAGAAAGTTTTTCCCGAGGGGCGCTATACCACGCAAGAGCATCCGCAAAAAGTTGTGGCCGCACCGCCGATAAAAAAGGTGCTGTTACTGGGCTCGCTGTCACCCGAGAAAGGCTTGCAAGTCGTCGAGCAGGTCGCCACATTGGCAGCGGCGCAGGCGCCGGCTATGAGTTTTCATTTGGTGGGCTTTAGCACTGACCCGGTAGAGGCTCCACTGAGCATGACCGGCGATTATCAAGATGACGACTTACCTCGCTTAATTGCCGAGCAAAAACCAGATGTTATCTGGCTGCCGGCCCAGGTACCGGAAACCTTCTGTTTTACCTTGTCTCACGCTATGGCCTATGGCGCGGCTATTGTCGCGTCCGACATTGGTGCCTTGGCTGAGCGCCTGGCAGGTGTAAAGAAGGCGACTCTGGTGCCTTTTGATGCCAGCGCCTCGCAGTGGTTAGACGTATTGAAACGTGCCTCTGATGGGGCAAGTGCAGAGCCACGATTGGTCAGCGATAACCTCGACCAATACGCGCACTGGTATATGAGTGAGGTCAGTAAGCAAAACGGCGAGCAGGCAGTCGATACACTTGCGCTACTCGATAGTGTGCGAGCCTTTCCCGAGGCGCCGCTGCCGGTAGACCGCCCGATTAAATCGTTGCTGCACTTTGCCAGCCGCACCCATCACCGTGGTGTATTGCGCGAAGTGGAGCGCCGTTTATCCAGTCTGCCCGATGACGAAGCCGAGGTCGCGCCAATGCGCGAGTTCCGTCACTTACACTCGGCCTCGCAACAACTACAGGCCGATGTCGCCGAGCTGACCCACTGTTTGCGTGAGGCCAATGAGGAGTTTTTGGCATACGAACGCAGCACTCAGGTAGAGTTAAATGCGGCAGAGCAGAGCGTAGCACTGTCTGAGAGTAACTTAGAGCAGGCCAAAGATAATATTGCGCAGCTGCAAGAGCAGGCACGCGACGCCCAGTTGCACATTGATAACTGCGAGACGTCAATGACGCAACTCAGTGCTCAGGTGGATGAGTTGATCGCTGAGCGCGACGCTTTGTTGGCGAGCTTTTCTTGGCGCATCACCCGTCCGTTGCGGGTGTTAAAGCGGGCTTTGGTAAAAGCGCCTCGGGTGGCGGCAAAACTCTCTCGTCATCTTGTCCGGCCGGCCTCATATGCACGCTTGTTTAGCATGGTGCGCCGTGGGCAGTGGCAAGAGTTATTCGGCCGTGTCAGTTACGAGGCCAACACAGTTGCGGCACAAGCTCAGGCTGCTACTCAGGTGCCACGTATCAAGGTTAACCCCGAGCTTTTGAGCGATCAGCCTATTGAGCTCGCTCCTTTGACGTTACACAGCAGCGCTAAACCGCTGTTATCCATTGTGATTCCGGTCTACGGACAGCACGAAACGACCTACGCCTGTTTAAAAAGTATTGCTGACAACCCGCCCTCGGCCCCCTTCGAGGTGGTTATCGCTGACGACTGCTCGCCAGAGCCTGCAACCGAGGCACTGGCAATGGTAGACGGCCTACGTATTTGGTCGGCGGAAGTGAATCAAGGTTTTGTGGGCAATATGAACGCCGGTGCCGAGTTCGCGAGCGGTGAGTATTTGGTGCTGCTCAATAACGACACGGTGGTATCTCCCGGTGCTTTTGACGCATTGCTGGCAACCTTTTCGCAGCAGGAGAACGTTGGTCTGGTGGGGGCAAAACTGCTCAACCGCGATGGCACGTTGCAGGAAGCCGGCGGCATTATTTGGCGAGATGGAAGCGGTTGGAATTACGGTCGGGATCAAGATGCCGACGATCCGCGTTTTAATTACGTGCGCGATGTGGACTATTGCTCTGGCGCGGCGCTAGCGATTAAACGCGAGCTGTTTTTAAGCCTGGACGGCTTTGATACCTATTATTCACCGGCCTACTACGAAGATACCGATTTGGCCTTTCGGGTGCGGGCTAAAGGCTTACGGGTTTTGTATCAGCCTGCGGCGGCCATTTATCACCTCGAGGGCATCAGCCACGGGCGAGATGAGTCCAGCGGCGTTAAAGCTTATCAGGTCACCAACGGCAAAAAGTTTTTCGAGCGATGGCAGAGTGTATTACACCACCACGCTGACAATGGGATTGACCCGGATAATCAGGCCCATCGGAATACCCGAGGGAATGTGTTGGTGGTTGAGGCATGCATGATAACTCCCGATCAGGATTCGGGTTCTATCCGCATGCTGAACCTGCTCAAGCTGGTTAAAGCCGAAGGCTACCACGTGACCTTTGTAGCCGATAATCTTGAGTACCGCAAAAAGCCGGTTGATGAAATGCAGGCCGCGGGCATTGAGGTGTTGCACAATCAGTGGGCGGGCTCGGTGCGTAAAGTACTGCGTAAGCGTGGCCCGGATTTAACGGCGATTTTAATCAGTCGGCACTATATCGCCTCACAGTACATTACCTTGGCGCGCGCGTGTGCTGCACAGGCGCGGCTTATTTTTGACACAGTCGATTTGCACTTTGTGCGAGAAGAGCGCGAGTTTGAAGTCTCGGGTGATACCGCCCTAAAAACTCAAGCCGCTATTACCAAGCGCAAAGAGCTCGATCTGATTAATAAATGCGATGTGACCTTAGTGGTCTCGGAGTTTGAAAAAACACTGCTGGCCGAGATCGCCCCTGAGGCGACGGTGGATATCGTCTCAAACATTCACTCGCACTCTCCCGAGCGTCCCGGTTACGAGCAGCGCGAGGGTATTTTGTTTGTGGGTGGCTTTCGTCACCCACCCAATATTGATGCGGTGCAGTGGTACGCCAAAGAGGTGTTGCCCTTTGTGGCCGAATTATTACCGGGTGTAACCACATCGGTGATTGGCAGCCATATGCCAGATGACATCAAAGCGCTGGGTTCGGAGCATTTAATCATGCACGGCTTTGTCGAGGATATAGAGCCGCACCTGCAAGGGGCGCGCATATCTATTGCTCCATTGCGCTACGGTGCGGGGGTAAAAGGTAAAGTGAACGAGGCAATGAACTACGGCATTCCTGTAGTGGCTACTAACTGCGCGGTAGAGGGCATGCATACCGTCCCCGGTGATGACGTAATGGTCGCCGAAGATCCGCGCGAATTTGCCGAGGCGATTGCTAAAGTGTATCAGGACGCAAAACTTTGGCAGCGCTTATCTCAAGGTGGTATCGATAATCTAGACGCACACTTCTCGCCTCAGGCGGCCGCTCCTGCGGTGCGACGTATTTTAAACTAATTCATGAGCGCGCCCGGTGTGACAGGCTCATCGATTAAGGCACCGCTGGTAAGCGTGATTATGCCGGCGTTTAATGCCGGCGATACCATTGCGCGGGCTATCGATTCGGTATTGGCACAAACTTATACGTGCTGGGAGTTATGGGTCGTCGATGACGCTTCGGATGATGCAACCGCCGATTATGTCGCGATGAAGGCGCAGGGTGATGAGCGAATTAATTTACTGCGGCTGCCGCACAATAGCGGCTCCCCGGCGCGTCCACGCAATGAGGCAATCGCGTGTGCCAACGGAAGATACCTGGCCTTTCTCGATGCCGATGACGCCTGGATGCCCAGAAAGCTAGATACACAGTTAGCCGCTATGCGCCAAGCAGACGTTGCTATTAGCTGCACCGGTGCCGAGCTCGTGCGCGAGAGCGGCGAATTAATGGATATTCGCTGCCCGCCCGTTCAGGCTACGTATCAAGGTTTATTGGCGCAAAACACACTGGTGTGTTCGAGCGTTATGCTCGATACGGCCAGGTTAGGGGAGTACTCGTTTCCAACCGTGGGACACGAGGATTACGCACTGTGGTTAGCGCTTGCGCGAAAAGGGCACACGGTATTGGGCATTGCCGAAAATCTAACACGCTACTACGTGCGGGCTCATTCACTCTCGGCCAATAAGTTTAAGGTATTGCCGTATTTTTGGCGTATTTATCGCGAGCGCGAAGGGTTTTCTCGGTGGCGTGCGGCTTATTTAACCGCGCGTTATGCCTGGTTGGCACGCAGGCGAGCGCTTAAGCACGCCCGCGCGTAAGTCGACGTAAGGCTAGTGTTATTATCGCCGCCACCATACCCAGCCGGCTGATAAGAATTTTTTGCCAGGGGCGACGTTTTTGGCTCGATACATTGGTGGCGTGTTGTCGTTTTGCCAATACGCTCGCGTCGAGGTGGGCCATGCCTTTATTAATATTTCCCGCCATGGCAATCCAGAGATCGTGTGATTCAACGTAGTTAGGGATTGGTAAAATTTGATCGCATAGGGTGCGTTTAAATGCCATGGCACAGCCATAATAAGGTCGTTTGCCCTGGAGTATCCCCCACAGGTTAGCGAGCCAACGCTGACTATCGGCACTGTTTAGCTGACGCTTATGCGCACGATTAAGCGTTTTACCTTGCTCATCTATATCGGTGAAGTTACCGGCGGTCACCAGGCAACCAGGGGGAGTGAGTGCCGCTTTTAATATCGCTAAACGGTTTTCGGGCCACACATCATCTTGATCGGCCAGCGCGATAATGTCGCCCTTGGCGAGCGACATCGCTTTGGCGAAACTGGCAACATGCCCGAGCTGTTGCACGTTTTGGTGCAGCTTAATACGGCTGTCTTGTTGCGCGCGAATAATGCTCACCGTTTTGTCGCTTGAGTGATCGTCCACCACAATTAACTCGTCTTCCAGTGCTAGCTCCGCCAGTATGCTGGTAAGTTGCGCGGCAATAAACGGCGCGCCATTGTAGCTGGCCATGCATACGCTGACAGCCATAAAAACTACTCCGAAAACTCCGGCAGTGCGTGCTGTAGCGAGGTAAACCAGTGTGGAATGGCAAGGCCAAAATCGCTTTTGATTTTGTCTTTCCACAACAGGCTCATGTGGGGGCGTCGCGCGGGGGTTGGGTACTGCTCGGTTAAAATGGGGCTAAGCACACATTCAAGTGAACGCAGCTGCATAATGCTGTAGGCAAAGTCGTACCAACTGCATACGCCATCGTTGCTGTAGTGATACACCTCGGCCTGCTTGTCGGCGAGTTTGTCGCTAAGGCATATGTGAATTAGCGCTTGAGCCAGATCCCGCGCCCAGGTGGGACTGCCGATTTGATCGCTGACCACATTTAAACTGTCGCGCTCTCGCCCTAAGCGGCTCATGGTCGAGACAAAATTATTGCCAAACGCTGAGTACACCCAGCTGGTGCGCACAATAATCCCCCGAGCGCCGCTGGCTGTAAACGCTTGCTCGCCGGCGAGCTTGCTGCTGCCGTACACGCTTTGCGGGTCGGTAGCGTCGGTTTCGCTATAGGGGCGGCACTGTTCGCCGTTAAACACATAGTCAGTGGAGATGTGAATGAGGCTGGCGCCACACTGTTTAGCGCTTTGCGCGAGCCGGGCAACGGCTTGGTGGTTGATAACGTCCGCAAGCGTTGCCTCAGACTCGGCTCTATCAACAGCGGTGTAGGCAGCGCAGTTAATGATAATGTCGGGGCGTTGTTCGGCTACGAAGGGCTCGATGGCTTCCAGGTTGGTTAAATCCAGTGCGGAGCGATCGGCAAATTGCCAGTTAATGGCGTCGGTTTGCGCCGCCAGAAACACCAGCTCGCGCCCGAGCTGGCCGTTGGCGCCAGTTACTAAAACGGTTAATGGCTTACTGCTGGGCATAATAGTTTTTACCGTACTCGAATAATGTATCGGGGGCGGTTTGTTGCCGTGTCAGCAAGGTTGGCAACTCGGCGTCTTTACCCGAGGTGCTGATGGCCGAGGCATCGAGTTGCCAATCGATACCGAGGGCGGCATCGTTATAGTGGATGCCGCAGTCGTGCTCGGGGGCGTAACCATTGTCTACCTTGTAGGCAAAAATCGCCTGTTCACTCAGTACGATAAAACCGTGCGCAAAGCCACGGGGTACAAACAGCTGGCGTTTGTTATCGCCACTTAAATGGGCTTTTACGTGCTGGCCAAAGGTGGGGCTACCCAAGCGAATGTCGACCGCGACGTCGATGACTTCACCGCTGATCACCCGCACTAATTTGCTTTGCGCGTAAGGTGGCAACTGGTAGTGCAAACCGCGCAGTACGCCGCGCGAAGACAGCGATTCGTTATCCTGGGTGAAATTGATGGCGTGCCCCAGAGTTTCTTCTAAACGGTCCTGACGGAAGGATTCAAAAAAATAGCCGCGCTCATCCCCGTGTACCGAAGGCTCGATTAAAATCACATCTGCAATCATTTGGCGTGTGAGCTTCATGAAGGGGTCTCCTCGGCGATACGGGTGAGTAAGTATTGGCCGTATTGGTTTTTGGCTAACGGTGCGGCTAAATCGCGCAAATCTTGCTGGCTAATGTAGCCCAGCTCGTAGGCGATCTCTTCGATACACGCTACTTTCAAGCCCTGACGCTTTTCGATGGTCTCGATAAACTGAGCAGCCTCCAGCAGGCTCTCGTGAGTACCGGTGTCCAGCCAGGCGTAACCGCGCCCCATCAGCTCTACCTTCAGGCGGCTCTCGTCCAGATACATTTGGTTGATGCTGGTAATTTCCAGTTCACCGCGCTCGGAGGGCTCGACCGCTTTGGCTTTGGCGATAACGTCGTTGGGGTAAAAATACAAACCGGTAACCGCAAAGTTGGATTTGGGCTTGGCGGGCTTCTCTTCGATGCTTACCGCATTGCCGTTTGCATCAAAATCCACCACCCCGTAACGCTCTGGGTCGTGTACATGGTAGCCAAACACGGTGGCGCGGTCGTTATCGGCGTTGGCCGCGGCGTGGGTTAAGGTTTCACTTAGGTGGTGGCCGTAATAAATGTTATCGCCCAGTACCAAACATACCGAGTCGTCGCCGATAAACTCTTCACCCAAAATAAACGCTTGGGCCAAACCGTCCGGAGACGGCTGTGCGACATACTCAAAGGTTAGGCCAAGGTTAGAGCCATCACCCAGTAAACGCTGAAAGCTGGATTGATCTTCCGGGGTGGTAATAATCAAAATCTCTCGGATGCCCGCTAGCATTAAGATTGATAACGGGTAATAAATCATCGGCTTGTCATACACCGGAATCAGCTGTTTCGAGACGCCTTGAGTGATAGGGTATAAACGCGTGCCGCTGCCGCCGGCTAAAACTATCCCTTTCATGATTCAACTCCTATGCGTTCTAGTTGGTAGGCGCCACTTAGCACATTTTGCCACCAAGATTCGTTATTCAGGTACCAGAGTACGGTTTTACGCAGGCCTGTGCTAAAGGTTTCCTCTGGAGTCCAGTCGAGCTCGCGGGCGATTTTGCTGGCGTCGATGGCGTAGCGTACATCGTGGCCCGGGCGGTCTTTAACAAAGGTAATTAAATCTTCAAAGCGCTTCACGTCGCTCGGTTTTTTGTCCGCAGCCAGTTCTTCTAATAGCTCACATAAAAGCTTAACCACATCAATATTGCGCACCTCGTTGTGGCCGCCGATATTGTAGGTTTCGCCCACTTTGCCTTGCGTAATCACCCGCACCAACGCCCGGGCGTGGTCTTCTACATACAGCCAGTCGCGAATTTGGTTGCCGTCGCCGTATACCGGTAAAGGCTTGCCCGCCAAGGCATTGAGAATCATGTGGGGGATCAGCTTTTCGGGAAAGTGGCAGGGACCATAGTTGTTTGAGCAGTTAGTGACTAGCACTGGCAAGCCGTAGGTGCGTTGCCAGGCGCGGGCTAAGTGGTCCGAGCTGGCTTTACTGGCGGAGTAGGGCGAGCTGGGTGCGTAGGAGGTGGTCTCGGTAAAAAGGTCGGTGGTGCCTTCTAGGTCACCATACACTTCGTCGGTGGAGACATGATGGAAGCGAAAGCCTGCCTTTTTATCCTCTGCGAGGTCATTCCAGTAGCGGCGCGCCTGCTCCAGCAGGTTAAAGGTGCCCATAATATTGGTTTGCATGAATTCGCCGGCGTGATCGATGGAGCGATCCACATGGCTCTCGGCCGCCAAATGCATAATGGCGTCGGGCTGGTATTTGCGAAACACGTCGGCAATAGCGCTGGCGTCGCAAATATCTTGTTGCACAAACTGGTAGCGGCTGCTGCTCTCTACCTCAGCCAGTGAGGCGAGGTTGCCGGCGTAGGTCAGTTTGTCTAGGTTGATCACCTCGTGAGAAGTGTCGTTAATGAGGTGGCGAATCACTGCGGAGCCAATAAAGCCGGCCCCTCCGGTAACTATAATCTTCATGCGTGTATTCAGTCGCTCGCTGCGGGTGGATTGACGGTTAGATCCGGCTAACCGAGCGCTATGATAACGCAAGCGATAGGGGGGGAGTAGTTAAAAAGCTTGCGCTGTGGCGCAAAAAACGCTATCGCGGTTGCGTGTTTGTAGCGCTCTGGCTAAGGTGCTCGCTGGCGTTTTAAAGACAGGGAATCAAAGGGAGTGTCTTATGTGGGATTTTGATTTAACTCGTGCGATATCGCGAATGGGCCGCACATCCCCGTTTATCTTGCTGCGCTTGCTGGTGTATGTGGGTATTGCTCTGGGTTACATTCTGGTGACGGGTATCGGCGCCGCAATCGGTTACGGCGTTACCTCAATAGGTGACGGAGATGGCGGGGGCGCCGCTATCGGTGGCTTATTGGGGTTTGGGCTGGTCAGTGGGGTGCTGTACTGGGCCCGCGAATACTTACTTTATCTAATTAAAGCCGGTCATATCGCCGTGTTGGTGGAGCTGCTACAGGGGCAGGCGTTGCCGGCCGGGCGCAGCCAAATCGAACACGGTCAGCAGGTGGTCAAAGCGCGTTTTAAAGAAGCGTCTATCTTGTTTGGGGTCGACCAGCTGATTAAAGGCATTTTGCGTATGCTTAATCGCATGGTGATGTCGATTTCGCGCATTATCCCCATTCCAGGGCTCGAGAAGGTGGCCGGGGCTGTTAATGCGGTGATTAACACCTCGTTAACCTATGTTGATGAAGTCATGTTGGCTTACAACATCAAAACCGGCAGCGATAACCCCTGGCAATCGAGTAAAGATGCACTGATTTTGTACGCACAAAACTATCAGGCGCTATTGAAAAACGCCGTGTTTTTAATGGTGTTTATGTACGCCTCGGCGTTTGTGATCTTTTTGTTGATTCTACTGCCCGTGGCCGCCATTGCGGCATTATTACCGGGGTCTGTAGGCGTCTGGACGTTTGTGAGCGCAGCTTTATTGGCCTGGAGCTTAAAGGCAGCACTGCTAGAGCCGCTGGCCGTTACCGCTATGATGGATGTTTACTTCAAAACCATCGAGGGGCAGACGCCTAACCCCGAGTGGGACGAGAAGCTCAGCCGTGCCTCGGATAAGTTTCGTGAGTTGTCACAAAAAGCTACCGGCTATGTGAGCGAAAGTGTTAGCACCGCAGGTAATTCACCAGATGCCAAACCAGATGTAGCCACCCCGCCTAACAGCACCTCGTAATGGCGCTAGGTTCGGGCGTGCGAGAGCCCGCCGCCTGAACCTATTGATATTCTCAGGCCATCAGCCTAGCATTCAGCGCACTTTTAGAGCTATTTGCGGCGGTATAGCGGCGTTATGTTATTGATGATCGATAATTACGACTCATTTACCTACAATCTTGTGCATTATTTTGAGGATTTAGGCTGTGATGTGCAGGTGGTACGCAATGACGCTATTTCGCTGGCCGAGATAGAAGCCCTGGCGCCTTCGCATATCGTCATTTCGCCGGGGCCGGGCCGCCCGGAGGATGCCGGTATCTCTATGTCCGTAATCGCGGCGTTTTCTGGTAAAATCCCGATTCTTGGTGTGTGTTTGGGGCATCAGTGCATCGCCCGCACACTGGGCGCGCGCGTGTTACACGCCGAGCGTGTTATGCACGGTAAGACCGCTATGGTGGCTCATACCGGAGCGGGGGTGTTTGCGAGTCTCGCCAACCCTCTGGAGGTAACCCGTTACCACTCTTTGGTGGTAGACCCGCAAGATCTGCCCGCGCAGTTGCAGGTGACCGCCTGGACGGAGGGCACCGATGCACCCGATAAAACCCTCGAAATTATGGGGTTACAAGACCACAGCGGTGCTTTACAGGGGGTGCAGTTTCACCCCGAATCGGTAAAGACTCAACAAGGGCACCAATTGCTACAAGCCTTTATTAACCGCTCGATCAGTACGGGCGCTGCGCAGCAATAATGAGGAGATAAAAGTGAATATTAAAACCGCGTTGGCGCGAGTGGTGGATCAGATTGATCTGAGCACCGAAGAGATGACCGTCGTCATGCGTGAGGTGATGACGGGCGCTGCCACTGATGCGCAAATCGGTGCCTTGTTAATGGGGCTGCGCATGAAGGGCGAGACCATCGATGAAATCACCGGCGCCGCCTCCGTGATGCGTGAGCTGGCATCGGGCGTTGAGATCGATGCTGAAAACCTGGTGGACACCTGCGGCACCGGCGGCGATGGCGCTAATTTATTTAATGTTTCAACGGCCAGTGCCTTTGTGGTGGCCGCGGCCGGTGGGCACGTAGCCAAACACGGCAACCGCTCGGTTTCTAGCTCGACCGGCAGTGCCGATGTGCTTGAAGCGGCGGGTATCAACCTGAATTTAACCCCCGAGCAGGTCGCGTTATGTGTGACTGAGTTGGGGGTGGGCTTTATGTTTGCACCGGCGCATCACAGTGCCATGAAGCACGCCATTGGCCCGCGTAAAGAGCTGGGCCTGAGAACCATTTTTAACATGCTCGGGCCCATGACCAACCCCGCCGGGGTAAAGCGTCAGGTGATTGGGGTTTTCAGTGATAAGCTGTGCCGCCCCATGGCCGAGGTGTTGCAGCGCCTGGGTAGCGAGCACGTTATGGTGGTACACGCCGCCGACGGCTTGGATGAGATTAGCCTGGCTCGCGAAACCCACGTGGCCGAACTAAAAGATGGCGCTATTAGCGAGTACCGCATTAAGCCCGAAGATTTTGGTATTGCGAGCCAAAGCTTGATTGGCCTAACCGTTGACGATGCGGCCCAATCATTGGCGCTGATTAACGCGGCGCTTGGCAATGAGCACAGCGAGCTTGCCCATAAAGCATCCGATGTTATTGCCTTAAACGCCGGTGCGGCTATTTATGTGAGCGGTATTGCCGACACCTTAGAAGAGGGGGTCGCGCGCGCGCAAGACGCGTTGGGTTCGGGTCTCGCGGGCGAGAAAGTGCGTGAATTAGCGGCCTTTACCGAGTGCTTTAAGTAAAACAATCGACAGGAATTTTGGCGATGAGTGATACGCCCACCGTATTAAAAAAGATTATCTCCCGTAAGTGGGAAGAAATTACTGAGCGCAAGGCCCAGATAAGTGTTGCGCAGCTTGAGCAGCAAGCACAACAGGCTGACACCCCCCGGGGGTTTGTTCAGGCGCTCGAGCGTAAAGTCGCCGCGGGCGAGCCTGGCGTGATTGCCGAAATTAAAAAAGCCTCCCCCAGTAAAGGGGTGATTCGCGAACACTTTGTTCCCGCGGAGTTGGCGCGTAGCTATGAGCAAGGCGGCGCGGCCTGCTTATCGGTGTTGACCGATGTGGACTTTTTTCAAGGCAGTGACGAGTATTTACGTCAGGCGCGCGCGGCGGTATCGCTGCCGGTGATTCGCAAAGACTTTATCGTCGATGAGTATCAGGTACTCGAGGCGCGTGCCATGGGCGCCGATTGCGTGCTGTTAATCGTGTCCGCACTGAGTTTTGATCGGTTACAGCAGCTAAACGACTTTGCTCTAGGTTTCGGTTTAGATGTTTTGGTTGAGGTGCACGACGCTGCCGAGCTGGAGCAGGCAATGGTACTTCCCAATCGATTGATTGGTATAAACAATCGCAATCTGCATACATTTGACGTAAGTTTGCAGACAACGTACGAGCTTTTGTCGCGTATCGGTGATGACCGTCTAGTGGTAACCGAAAGCGGTATTTTGGCGCCTATTGATGTCGCGGAGATGCGAAAGCATAGCGTCAACGCATTTTTGGTGGGTGAAGCTTTTATGCGTCAACCAGACCCAGGTGTGGCATTGGCTGAATTCTTTGCTCCGGTCGATGCAGGCTAACGCCAACCAGCCCTTCCTCTCACACATTGTATAAAGCAGTCGGCGCTCCGCGGGCTGCTCTGACAAGTCTTATCTCCTCGATTATTGCGGCAAATTACTAACCTAGTACCCAACTTTCTGATGTTGGCGCGCGCTACGCGTAGATGTTTGACGTTTTTTTGACTGGCTAATACGTGTTGAAACTGTCTCAAAAGTAAGCGAATCAGGCGCTTATGTCGCATATTTCTTCCTTGGTTTCTCTTTTATTCCAAAAAAATATATTTTTAAGTTTATATATATAAAAAAAATTGTAATAATGACGTAATCGTGACGCCTTAAGATCATTTTAAAGTGTTAAGTGCGACACCGACAAAAAATTGTTGATGTTGTACGGATTTCGTGCAAAATGAGATGGAGTAAGTCTGAAAAAGACTCTCACCCTCCCAATAATTTCTAAATTTTCAGCCCCGCAGTGCGGTGACGGATATGGGCCTTTCGCGGCTGATGGCGTCGTTCGCTCTGTTGTGGTTCCACTGGATTAGTTAAATCGCCCGGTAAACGGGGGAGGCGAGAATTGCCTGCCGATTCGCGCTGTACAGCTTTAAGCAACGAAAGGACATGTTATGAAAATCAGTATTTTGGGTTTGGGTTATGTTGGGGCAGTTTGCGCGGCGTGTTTGTCAAAGCGCGGTCACCACGTCGTCGGTGGTGACGTTTCACAGCTGAAAGTTGATTTAATTAACAGTGGTCGGTCTCCTATTGTGGAGCCTGGGCTGGAAGAGCTTATCTCTGAGGGGGTCGCGAAAGGCAGTATCAGTGCAACAACCGACACAGCGGTGGCCGTCCAATCTACGGACCTGACCATGATTTGTGTCGGTACTCCGAGTAAACGAAACGGTGATCTGGATCTAACCTACGTGCGGGCGGTATGTCGCGATGTAGGCGAGGCGATTAAAAGTAAAACCACTCGCCATACCGTTGTTGTGCGCAGTACCGTGCTGCCGGGCACGCTAACCACAGTCGTTATTCCTGCACTGGAAGAAGCTTCTGGCCTGAAGGCAGGCAAAGACTTTGGCGTTGCGATGAACCCGGAGTTTCTGCGCGAATCAACCGCCATTGCTGATTATGACAGCCCTCCCATGACCGTGATTGGCGAGCTGGACGAAGCGTCTGGTGATCCGTTAGCGGAAATCTACGCTGAGCTGGATGCGCCGATTATCCGTAAGCCTATCGCCGTCGCTGAGATGATCAAGTACACCTGCAACGTCTGGCACGCTACCAAAGTGGCCTTTGCCAACGAGATTGGCAATATCTCGAAAGCGGTTGGCATTGATGGCCGTGAGGTGATGGACGTAATTTGCCAAGACACGACTTTGAATATCTCGCGCTATTACATGCGCCCGGGTTTTGCTTTTGGAGGTTCGTGTCTGCCTAAGGACGTTCGCGCTCTGAATTACCGCGCTCGTCAGCTGGACTTAGATCAGCCGTTGTTGAGTTCGCTCATGAGCAGTAATGCGCAACAGGTCCAGTATGCTTACGAGCGTATCGCTGGGTACGGTAAGCGTAAAATCTCCATTTTGGGTCTTAGCTTCAAATCTGGCACTGATGATTTGCGTGAGAGCCCGTTGGTGGAGCTTGCTGAGCGCCTGATTGGTAAAGGGTATGAGCTTAAGATCTTTGATGAAAACGTAAAGTACGCGAGTATTCACGGCTCAAACCGTGAGTATATCGAGGCGCGTATTCCACACGTGTCATCTTTGTTGGAAGACAGTCGCGACAGCGTCATTGCGCACGGTGACGTCATCATCCTGGGTAACGGTGAGCCAAGTTTTGGCGATTTGATTGACAACCCTGTGGAAGGCAAGCAAGTGTTTGACTTGGTGGGCTTTATGAAACATGGCACGCGTGAATCATTAGAAGGCGTTTGTTGGTAGTTCTGGCGTGATGTGAGTCGTGCGTGCCGGGGTAATGGTGCGCAAAACATTGGGTGAAATTTCGACTGGTGTCGTAATTCAATAGGAGTTTAAGGATGATCCCCGTCATTATCTCAGGTGGCAGCGGCCAGCGTTTATGGCCGTTATCTCGCGAAGGGTTCCCGAAGCAATTTCATCGTCTGGCGTCTGAAAATTCGATGTTTCAAGATACCGTGCTGCGCCTTAGCGCCGAGCAGTACAGTCGCCCCATTGTTGTCTGCAACGAAAGCCACCGCTTTATCATTCGCGAGCAGCTCGCTGGCATGGCCATGGCTGCTGAGGCGATTTTGCTCGAACCCTGTGCTCGTAACACCGCGCCGGCCATTACCTTGGCGGCTATGCAGGTGATCGCGAGAGGTTGTGATGAGGTAATGCTTGTGTCTCCTGCTGATCACCTGGTGCGTGATCGTGAGGCGTTTGATCGCACTATTGCTGTAGCTAAGGTACAGGCTGAGCAGGGAAACATTGTTTTACTGGGGGTGGAGCCTACGCACCCAGAAACAGGTTTTGGTTATATTCAGGCTGAGCGCAGCGATCGACCGCTTCAGGTACCTGCAGCCTACGCGGTTAAATCTTTTAAAGAAAAACCAGATTTTGAAACCGCTGAACGTTGGTTGGCTTCAGGCGAATACCTTTGGAATGCCGGTGTATTTGTGTTTCGCGCGAGCGTTTATCTTGAGCAGATTCGACATTTCGCGCCTGAGGTGTACGCAGCTTGTGAGAAATCTCTTAAAAATGCAGAGCACGACTTTGAGTTTGTTCGCGTAGCACCAGAAAGCTTTATTAAATCTCCATCAATATCGATCGATCATGCGGTCATGGAAAAAACCAACTTGGCTAAAGTGGTGACGGTCGCCAGTGACTGGAATGACATAGGCTCTTGGTCCGCGCTATGGAAGGCTGGGGAACAGGATAGTAACTGCAACGTTGTTAGTGGCGATGCGATGCTACATAACACCAAAAACTGTCTTGTTTACAGTCAGTCACGATTGGTGGCCACGGTTGGCTTAGAAGATTTGGTCGTAGTCGACACCCCTGATGCGGTCTTGGTTATGAATCGAGATCAGGCGCAAGACGTGAAAGAAATCGTTACCAAGTTAAAGCAGAAACTGCGCCCAGAAACACTCAATCACCGGGAGGTGTTTCGTCCGTGGGGGAGTTTTGACTCGATCGACTCGGGTGATCGTTTTGAAGTTAAAAATGTGGTGGTTAAGCCGGGTGAGAAGATATCCAAGCAACGGCACAATCACAGGGCGGAGCATTGGGTGGTCGTTTCAGGCACAGCTGAAGTTACTTGTGATGATAAGGTCTTCCTGCTGACGGAAAATGAATCAACATACATTCCGATCGGTGCGGTTCACCAGCTAGCCAATCCAGGTTTAATCCCATTGGTAGTGATTGAGATTCGTTCGGGTAGCTATTTAGGGGACGATGATATTCATCGCATTGAAGAGGCCGTGTTTGATATCGCAGTGGGTATCGAACGGGACTCTCGTCAGGTACGAAGTGATGTTGCTGATAAAGAAAAGCGGGTTGCGTCGTGAGTGAGATGGTCGGCGAATATCAGCACAAAAAGCCATTAACTGCTGCCGAGTTTATGGGGTGGATGTTGCTTTTTGGTGCTATTGCCTTGATGAGCAGCGCGGTAGACCCAAAATATATCGATCCACATCACAAGCAGTTTATCTTCCTGTTAGGGGTGATAGGAATGTGGCGATATAGCAACGCTTTGATGCACTTTGGTCGCGGAATGTACTTTTTGTATTGGCGTTTTCCTCGTATGCGTGCGGCGGCCGACAAAATGGCAGAAGACTCCTTGCCGAGCGAGCTGTTTATGGTTGTCACCAGCTTTCGTATCCCAACGCATACGACTTACCAAGTGTACCGTTCCGTGTTTCAAGAGGCGGAGCGGGTTGGTGTGCCTGTTACGATAATCGTATCAATTGTCGAAAAGTCAGATGAGATTTTAATCAAAGAAATCCTCCGCCGAGAAACGCGTAATCCCGAGCGAGTAAAGTTGATTGTTATTCGCGCGCGAGGCACGGGTAAACGAGATGGTTTGGCTCATGCGTTTCGCGCTTTGTCTCGGCAGATGCCGAATGACGATGCTGTGGTTGGCGTCGTAGACGGCGATACGCAGTTGCTACCTGGATGCGTGGCGAACGCCGTTAAGTTTTTTCCGTACTTACCTACGGTCGGTGGTATTACAACCAACGAGTATTGCGTCGTCGAGGGTAGTGAGACCATGCGCCAGTGGCATGCTCTGAGGTTTGCCCAGCGCCATGTCAATATGTGTTCTATGGCGCTGTCTAAGCGCGTGCTTACCATGACGGGTCGGTTATCATTTTTTCGCTGTAAAGTATTAATTGATCCAGATTTTATTCGAGACGTTGAATCCGATTACCTTGAACACTGGCGCTTGGGCCGGTTTCAGTTTTTGACCGGGGACGATAAGTCTTCATGGTTTAGTCTTATGCGATCGGGTTGGGATACTTTTTATGTTCCCGACAGTAATACACTAACGGTAGAGCATCCGCCTGAGAAAAACTTCTTTAAGGCGACCCGTCAGCTCATGTTTCGTTGGTACGGAAACTCACTGCGGCAAAATCTACGCACCACTAAGTTACTAGGGGTTCGTCGACTTGGATTGTTTACCTCCTATGTACTTTATGATCAGCGCGTTTCGATGTGGACCTGCCTTCTTGGTTTGGTCGCCTCTGTGATCGCATCGGTTCTGTTTGGGGCGCAATATTTGTTGTTGTATGTGTTGTGGGTGCTTATCTCTCGAACGCTGGCAACATTAGCTTATGGTTTCTCGGGGCACGCGATTAACCCGATGTACCCCATGGTTCTCTACTACAACCAAGTGGCGGGTTCCGTCATGAAAGCTTACGCGCTGTTTCATATGAATCAGCAGAGCTGGACGCGTCAAAAAACCACATTAGAAAAGTCAGGCAGTAACATCGATGCTCAGATCAACATGATTTCATCAAAGATCATGCTGTTTTCTTCGGCATCTATTTTCTTCGGCGCCGTATCGGTGTTGATATATCTTTCACAGGGAGCGTATTGAGGAAACCCTTATGAACACTATAGCTCATCCAAGTCAGCAACCTAAGGTAGCGCCTAAAGTCGTTCATGAGGCAATTGATGAACGTCAGAATGTGCGTGCACGTTTTCCGGCTAAGGTTATGCTGATCGGAAGTGGAAGCGTTATTGAGTGCAAAGTGCATGACTTATCCCTCGGTGGAATGGGTGTTCTCAGTGACGATCCTGTCTTTGAGGGGCAGTTGTTCAAGGCGCAGCTAATTATCGGTATGGCAAATGCCACGCTTAACCTTGACGTTGACGTCAAAGTTGTGAAAAAGCGTGGAGAAATAATCGGGTTGTCTTTTCTCGATCTGGCGCCTACTAAGCGCGACATTATTCGTCACGTGATGGCCTCATATTTAGCGGGTGATATCGTCGAAGTCGATGGCTTACTGACGGTGATGCAGCGTGAAAACTATATTAAACAGCGTAAAGTCAAAGCAGATAACACCCGTAACTGGAAGTCGCGCGCGAAGGCCATCATGGGTACGTCTGTCTACTTGTTGGTTGGGTTGGCTATTATGACGCTTTTAGTATACAAATTGTATTTGTACTTCTTTCAGGTTCAGACGTCGCAAGCGTTTGTAGACTCCAATGCCTATCGTGTCAGCATGCCTGAAAATGGTTATGTGACTTACATGCTCCCTGCGGGAACGACGAGTGTGGCAAAAGGTGATCCTATTGCGACTGTCTCGGCTCAGTTAGCGGCGAGTTTTACAACTCCCGCCGATATTCAGGCGCTTTCTGATCTGAGCGATGCCGAAGTCTCCACCTTACTGGGGCGCAGTTTAATCGAAACCGTGGTTAGCAGCCCTTGCGATTGTGATGTGGTCTATCAAGGTGGCACAGATGATCGCTACGCCTATAAAGGCGACGAGCTCGTTCACCTAATTCCTCGCTCAGATCCGTTATTTGTTCGCGCTAGTGTTCCGTATCAGGCCGCACAAAGTGTAGAGCAGTCGTCGCGTATTTCCATTCACATCTACGGAGAGGCTGATTCTTACCAAGGTGAAATTGTGTCTACTCGGTACAACACCGAAGAGCAATCACTTGATTTGGTGTTAAAGACAGAGCGCGCTATTGCGATGACGGATTACATGAAGCCGGCTACCGTAGAGATCTATCGCGATCTGCCTTTCAGTCGGTAATTGCTTGGGGATAACGGGGATGTATAAGGGATTTGCATGGGCGATATTGTTGTTTTTGTCGATGAGCAGCAATGCAAACGTCGCCTACCAGCAGGGTGTGGAGAATGTACTTTACCAGCTATACCTCGATCCCGATGCTGAGGTAGACGACGAGCTCGAGCTGTTGGCGCAGCGCGGAAGTCGATCGGCTGCATTGTTGCTAGCGCAGCGATGGTCACGTTCGTCGAACTTTTCTCAGCTGGCCGATTCGGTAAAGTGGTATGTAAAAGCATTTGACGCCGGCAGAGGCGACGTAGCGGCTTTGGCGGGGCTCGCTCAGGTGGGTAATCAGGTTCCCTACTTTCACGATCGTGTGGGGCATATTCTGCGTGCTGCACAAGCTCAATACGCTGTTGATCTGTCGCCACAAACAGTGAGGAGCACGCTGGATATATATTTAATGTATCCCGAGCTTTTTTCATCGTCTGACGTTGATCGCCTGTTGTCGTTGCACCGACGCGGCTGCGTAGAGAATTGTTTTTATGCTACTTATGAGGCGCAGCAATTATTGCTCGCCGGAAAGCAAAGCGATGCGGTTTCACTGTTCGAAAGTGCGATGGAGTCGGATCCTCGTGTGGTGGCTTTGTTGGCATCAATGTGGGGTGAATCTGGGCGTGACAAATTGGTGGAGCTGGCGGAAAAAAACGTTGAGCGGATTGACGATTACTCACCCGATTCAGTAGAGGCGCTAGCGCTTGAGGTGAGCAGCTCCAGTACGGACAAAGATGCGGTGATTTTGCGCTGGGTTGATGCGGCGATCGATACCGGATCCCACTACAGTTTAATGGCAAAAGCTGAATACATGATGGAACGTCCGCAAACGTACGATTATCCGCCCGCACTTGAGATAATTGAGAAAGTCCAGCTCGAGAGTGAAAGCGATGCGCTGTATCTCGCTTCCCAGGCGCATTTGATCTACCAGTGGCGAATCTTAAACCCGGCCCGCGCGGAGCAAGAGCTAGATCTTCTGGCTGCCACCAAACCAGTGCAGGCGCAATTTGCTAAAGCTCAACTTTATTCCATGGGCGGGTTGGATGAGCCAAACCCTGATCGTGCTATCGCGATCTATCAGCAGTTAATTACACAGCGAAATATTCAGGCGTTTTATCGTCTTGCGACTTTATATAACGGTGCACCTGCGGTCGTGCGCGATAAGGCTCAGGCATTCGGCTACGCAAGTGTAGCCAGTGAATTGGGTGATAAACAGGCGAGTTATATGGTGCAACGTTTAAATCAAGAGCTTACCGGCATCGAGCGGGCGGAAGCTGTTCAGCTGCGTAACAGGCTGATGGCTGAGATGGAGTTGACCCTATGAGTTATGGGCGTGTGCTACTGACGCTGATATTGGTTTCGCCTATGCTCGTATGTGCGCAAGAGGTCGAACTATTACAAAGTGAGCAAGGTAGCGGTTTGGGGTTGCATCACAAGCTAACAGCACAAGTGGGCTATGGGCCAGGTGTTAATCCGATTGGCGGTGACGAGACTGATTTTAGTGTACTGCGCTACGCACCTGCACTAAGTTGGTTTGGCTCCGATCAAACCTGGCCAGAGTGGGAGGTTTACAGTCGTATCTGGCTTAGTTACAGCAGTAACGGCGCCTCCAACCCGGTGTTTGAGGGAGAGCAGTCAACCCCAGAGGGTGAAAGTGCTGAGTGGCGCGATTTTTATGTGCGCCGCAACCGTTTATTTGGTCAACAAGGGCTTACGCTCACACTAGGACGCCAGCGCTTCTCGAGTGAACTGGGACTGTGGTGGGACACGAGTATCGAGTCGATGAACCTAAGCTGGCAGGGCGAAAAGGGCCAGGGGTTTGTCGCTTTCGGCTCTCGATTTGATACTTACAACACGGAGCTTAAAGAACTTGACCCTCGTGAGGAGTCCATTGTCTACCTGCTGAGCGAATACGCTTACGAATTCTCCGCTCTGCAGAAAGTTGGCGTTAGATTTATGGTCGAAAATGACGAGTCTGATCCGTGGCAAGAAGACGACCGATTTGATATTGACGCCTACCGTGCAGGGCTTTTTCTGAGTGGTCGGGATTTGCTAAATAGCGTGATTAGCGACTATCACCTAGAGTTTGTCGGGCTTGCCGGCGATGTTAGTGAGCTGGCTCCTAGTGGTGACAATGAAAATTACGATATGAATGGTTGGGCATTTGCGGGTGAAGTCGGTAAGGACTTTCGTACCGTCGCCTGGAGCCCTCGTGTTGCTTTTCGTGTAGGAGCAACCGATAAATCAACAGGTGAGGGAGATGGGTTTTACCTTAATGCAATCCAAACTGATCGAATAAATGTTGAAGGCACTTACAGCTCCGCAATGACCGGCTCATTCGTGGCACTCACAATGAGCAATGCGCTTTTCTATGGCGTGCGCTTAGAGCTTGAGCCAAGAGTACGGCAGCGGTTAGATGTGATGGTTTCTGATGTTTACTGTCACTCACGTGACGGCCAGTTGCCTATTACTCGCACAAGGACGACAGATTCATGCGACGAGCGAAGCGTCGGCCAGATGGTCGACTTAAATTATGTGTGGGATATGTACCCCACAGTGGTGAGTGCTCGCCGTCTAGATTGGCGTGTAATGTTTAATTTGGGATATTTCAATGCTGGTAGCGCCATTAAGCCTCGAGACTCGGAAGGCCAGGTGTTATTGAGTACTGAGATCAGTTTTTAGGCAGGAGGAACCTCGCCATGATTTTCACCTCAAATATCTTTTTATTTTTGTACTTGCCGTTGTACTTGGCATGTTACTACTTAGCTCGGCCGCAATGGCGATCGGCTATCATCGTAGCGGGTAGCTATTTGTTTTACGCGTGGTGGCGCCCGGATTTTCTATTTCTATTTGTAGCTGTCACATATTGGAACTATTTTTTTGGCGATCTTATAAACAAACATCGTGACAGCGATAAGAAAAAAGCTTTTCGAATCCTGTGTGTAGGTGTTTCAGGTAATCTGGCGGCTTTGGGCTATTTTAAATACGCCAATTTTGGTGCGGACGTGTTGGGAGCGGCGCTTGAGAGCTTTGGTTTAAACACCTTTACTTTAGAGCATATCATTCTTCCTCTGGGTATTTCATTCTACATATTCCAGGCGATTAGCTACATTGTCGACATTTATCGAAAAGAAGCAGAAAAAGCAAACAACTTTATAGATTTTGCGGCATTTGTTGCTTTGTTTCCGCAGCTCATTGCCGGGCCAATTCTGCACTACCGGGATGTCGACAAGCAATTGAAGAAACGCAACCACTCTTGGGATTTATTCTCTCTCGGTGTGTGCCGGTTCATGCTCGGTTTTATCAAAAAAGTACTTATTGCTGATTCACTTGCGCCTATAAGTGAACAGTTTTTGAGTAACCCGGACGTGCAAATGGCAGATGCTTGGTTTGGTTCTGCGGTATCTTTGATTCAGCTATATTTTGACTTCTCAGGCTATAGCGATATGGCCATTGGTCTCGGCATGATGATGGGCTTTAAGTTCACCGAGAACTTTAATCAACCATTTTTGGCGAAGAGTTTATCTGAATTTTGGCGTAGATGGCATTTAACCTTGGCCAACTTTCTTATGCACTATGTGTATCGGCCTCTCGTCAGAACGGTTAAGTTGAGCCCCGACGTCGCCTTGTTTTGTACGATGATCTTGTCCGGCATATGGCACGGCGCAAGCGTGTCTTTTGTGTGCTTCGGCCTGTCGTTTGCCATTCTAATGGTGTTGGAGCGTCGGTTTAATCTTGTTACTTCGCCATCGTCACCTTACAACGCAATTCGCAATATTATTACGGTAATATTTTTGTTGATGATTATGCCGTTCTTTACGACTGGCAGCCTTAGTCATTCACTGGCAATTTACCGCGGAATGTCGGGTTTAGATGGGGTCGGCTCGTTAAACGCTTACGTTATTGGCACATCATCAATGGCCATGATGTTTGTCGCCTGTTCCGTGATTTGGTTGGTAATTGCCGGTTGGATTAACGTGCGGTTTGCGCGTACTAAGGGTGCTTATCTTATGCAAAACGTAGCCGGTTGGCAGGCCGTCTTGTTGTGGCTAGGTTTTGCATTGGCTGTATCTAAATTGGCCGCCAACTCCTTTTCTCCTTTTTTGTACTTTCAGTTTTAGGAGTCGCTATGTATCCGGTAATGAAAAATGCAAGTCGTTGGAACGGGTACCTGTTTTGCGGTCTATTGGTCGTCATGATGGTTTACTCGATTCCACAGTTAGTAACATTTGCTTCCACCGAGGAGGAGACGCTTAGCCTGTACCTTGATGGCCAGCTGTCGCGAAAGTTTGAGCAACGGTTTGACGGTGACCTGCCATTCAAGACGAAGTCGATTAGCTTTTGGTCGGATATTCGTTACGTTTTATTTAATGAGGGCGAGAGTGGGGTGGTCGTCGGTCGCGATGACTGGCTTTATTCGAATGAGGAGCTTCTGATACCTAATAAGCTCGATGAGGTCCTAAGCGGTCATTTGGCGAAAATTAAATCGATCAATGATGAACTGAAGCTTGCGGGGCGAGACTTAATTATCGTCCCAGTTCCGCTAAAGGCGGCAATATACCCCGAGCACTTGAAGAGACCACTTGATGCGCGGCTATCCGGTTTGTATCAAAAATTCTTGGATGATCTAAAGAATTCAAATATCAAAGCGGTTCCGCTAGATTTGACGTTCAATGACTACAAGGCTAAAAATAAATCTGGTGCGCCCCTGTATCTCGCTCGTGATACTCACTGGTCGCCTGCGGGAGCAAATTTGGCGGCGCAAGCAGTTGCACAGATGTTTCCCGATTTGGTAGAGGGCAAGCGGTACCAATCGGCTACCCATGATACGACGGATTACCAGGGCGATCTGACTAACTTTGTACTGGCTGGTAATTGGCTGGCTGGGAGTATTCGAGCACCAGAAGTAGTCCCGGTTTATGAGACTGTACCTATCGTTGACGAAAACTCACCCGATGCATTGTTCGGTGATGTTGAGCAGTCTATCGACTTAGTCGGCACCAGTTACAGCGAGATTGAAGCCTGGAATTTCCGCGGTTTTTTGCAACAGTCGTTAGCACGTGATGTGACGTCTTTTTCGCTAAAGGAGAAAGGCCCTTTCGTATCGATGAGTGAATATATGGAATCCGAATTATCGGCTTCGGATAGCGCATCGGTGATATGGGAGTTCCCGGTGCGAGTGTTGTTAATGCCTGATGAGAGAGTTGAGTCTTGGCAGGAAGCACTGAAAAACCAATTTTAGTTCGAGCGCCTGGCCGATCCAAAAAAATAGTTTTACTGTTCAATTTATGAGGGATGTGTGATGAAAAATATGATGAACAAGCTGTTTATGCCATTAATTGTTGGCGTGGTAGCCCTGTCAGCTCTGCAGCACCACGCGGTGGCTGACGAGAATGCGGCCTTGTATGGTGATGCGATACCAGAAGACGCCGCTTTTGTGCGGATCGCTAACGTTTCTGATCAGCCTGCGACGTTCATTGTGGACGGGAAGACGCAGTCTGTCGGCGGTCGACAAATGGGGGGGTACTTGATTCTGAAAGAAGGTGATTACCCTGTTGAGGTTAATGGTCTTAAAGAATCTCTGATGCTTAAGCCGAAATCTGGCATTACCTTAAGCTACGACGGAAAGTCGCTGGTGCCTTTGGTGGATGCTTTGCCAGAAGACACACGAAAGTCTCAGGTAATGTTTTACAATTTTTCACAGCAACCGCTTGCGTTAAAAACCGGTGACGGAAAATACGTTATCATCGATGCGGTTGCCCCGGGTCAGTCAGGTGTACGTGCAGTCAACGAGGTGAAAATGCCATTTTCGGCTTATGCTGGTGATCAACCCGTTGCAAACTATGAGCCTATATTGTTGCGTAAAGGGCAAACTTACAGTTATGTGATTATGCAAGGCGACGCGGGTGAATTAACCGCTCAGGCAAAAGCGAACACTGTCGATGTATCCGTTAATTAATGATGCTGGCTCTAAAGAGGTGGTACGCACCGGCATTACGGCAAACCGTTTTTAAGCAAATGACGATACTTTTGCGCCTAAAGGCCGTAGCAGCGCTGATATTGGTCGCGACTACAGCGTCTGCTCGCTCGGAGTCTTTATTGTGCCCCGAATTGCAGCTGGATGAGACCTACGCCGAAGGCTCGATGAAGGCAATGAGCAAGGTGGTTGTCGGTAAAGGTAGTTGGCTGTTTCGTTCAGATTTTGACCTCGCCAATAGTTTTGGTATGCCGGAGCCTTATCCCGCAGAGTTTGCTCGCCTTGTTGAGCGTCTAAATCAACAAGGGATCGCGCTGGTTATGGCTGTTCAGCCAACTCGTGGCCTTATGCACAAGGATAAGGTTCGCGTCGATGAGCCGTACGGTTTTGACCCTGTATTAGCTCGGCAAAACATGCAAAATTATCTTATCCAATTAAGCCAGGCGGGAGCTGTAGTGCCCAATGTCATGACGCTAGTCGATGAGCCGCCTGAAGAGGAGTACTTCTTTCGTCGAGATCATCACTGGACGCCCGCCGGAGCGCGAGAGACAGCAAAGATCGTCGCTGAGCTGGTGCGTAAACAACCATGGTACGAGGATTTACCGCAGCGCTCCTATGTTACAGAGACAGGGTTGATCTTGCCTAAAGACGGTACGATGAACACTGCCCTTAAGTATGTGTGCGGCAACAACTTTGGCATTCAGTATGTGCAAGGGTATCAGACCGCGCCTGCCGACCTTGATGGTGCCGATGCACTTTTTGGTAACACAGAAGTACCTCAACTCATATTAGTGGGAACCAGTAACTCTGCAGTGCGCGAAGATGAACGGAAAAACTATAATTTTCAGGGCTTCTTGCAGGACTATATTGGTGCTGAAATACTAAATTATGCCTTGCAAGGCTCGGGTCAGGATGGCTCATTGATTCAGTACCTGCAATCGCCTGATTACGACCCCGATAACCCACCAAAGGCTATTATTTGGGAGCTGCCGGTGAGTTATGCGTTGGATGATCCGTTAATATATCGCCAATTGATACCCGCGGTTGACGGTGCCTGTGACAAAGCTGATGCGGTATTGCAGCAGCAGGCCAGTTTTTCTGCGATGCAACCAGAACAGCGGTATGAAGTGTTAAGCAATACTGCTGGTGACTGGCGAGACCTACGCGGGCAAGCCGGTTACTTGGATTTGCGGGTTTCTGACTCATCTCTTAAAGAGTTTTACGTCATTACTTACTATGACAACGGTGAGCGCGATAAAGTATGGTTTCGGCGTCCGGCCATTGTCGATGGAGGGCAGTATTACCTCGAGTTGTCGCGCGACCCAGACTTAGCTGGTGCCAATATTCTCAGTGTCTTTATTGAGCCTACCCAGTCGATCGAAACACAAATCGATGTCGAGGTCGCCCTATGCACTGGCTGAGCTCAAAAACTATCATGAGCAAATTATTTTTATTCGCACTGCTTAGCGGCGCATACAGTGATAATTCGTGGGCGGGTGATAGCGGCCCGATGCCGCCGCAAAAAATCGACGATAGCTGCCCCAAGCCTATCGTCGAGCCTTATGCCGGCCCGTTGCAAATTGAGAGTAAGTACGTTCAGTCAGATAACAACAAAGCCACGCTTAAGGCGTCGTTGAGCGATAATTCAAAGGCCGTTAAAACACAGATCGAAAAGTTCAGTAAGCAACTCGTTGTTTTTTCCGATTATTATGTGCGTGAATCTGCAGCTAAAGCCGGATTGGCGCTCGATTGTGTGCATGCCGCGTTGGGCTCATGGGCGGAGGCCGGAGCGCTGCTGAGCAAAGATGCCAGTAAAACGGGTGTGGCGGTACGTAAATGGACGTTGGCGTCAATCTCTATGGTCACCTATAAGCTAAAGGCCCTGAGTGGGGGGGAGTTTCAGCTTACAGAAGCAGAAAATGATTGGCTAATTGCGCTGGCAGATCGGGTTTCCGACGATTATAGAGCAAGGCTCGACCCTAACTTTAAGTATTTTAATAATCACGATTATTGGGCGGCGTGGGCTTTGCTAAGCACCTCGATGGCGACAGAAAGTAACCGTCATGTCGATTATTCGTACGCTGTTTTAGCTCGTGCACTGAGGCAGGTGGAGTTTTCGGCTGATGGTAAGTATGGCTGGCTGCCGAACGAAATAGGGCGCTCGCAACTCGCGTTAAATTACATGCATTATGCGCTTAATCCACTGGTTATGTTGGCATATTACGCTGATGATACAGAGCATTTGTTAACCCCAAAAGACGAGGAGACACTTGCGGCGATGGTACGTTTTGTGAGCGCCGCAGAGTTGTCAGCTAAAAAAGTTAGCGACACTTTCACTGCTAAACAGGACCCTGTTCCAGCTTATAAGCTCGCCTGGCTAATTCCGTATCTTCATCAACATCCTTCTGATGAAGCAGCGCGAGCCCTCTTTAATGCACGTGATGGTAAGGTCGATGGCTACAGCCAACTAGGCGGCTTAATAGCACCTTTGTTTTCAGTGCTTGTTAGCGCTACGGGCCAGCCGAAAATTGTGGCTGTAAAACAGGGAGTAGCTCAATGACGACCAAGCTAGTTAACCGCGACCGCCTAAGGATGTTTGTGACACAAATACTAAATGTTTTCACTAAGCGGTGTTGCTTGTCTTTGTTGTTGGCTTGGCCGGCTGCGGTACTGGCCGAATCAGCCGGGCATGTAATCGATTCGCAAGCGCTTAGCCGTTCTGTACAGGCCTCGATTGATAAACCGCTTTGTTGCGAGTTCGACTTTGCGTCGGCTATTGGCAGTGATCAAAACGGGACATTTTCGATAGACCCGATGTATGCCTCAGAGCGAGGTAGCTGGCCGTTTGAGCCATTTGCCAACAATGGCTTGTTCTCGGTTATTGCCGGCTATCAACAACATCACCCGCGGGCTCTGAGCTTAACCGAAGGGCACTACACACTGAGTGAGCTGGCAAAGGCAGTCAATAATGAAACCATATTGCGCGCCCATAAAGATGGCTTTCTACTTAGCTACCCATTGCAAATACTGCCTGGCGCGAGTTTGTCGGTAGAGAATACGACTCTGTACTTGGCTGCTTACAGTGGTACGGCTTTAATTAATCGTGGAGATTTTCAGCTCAATTCGTCACGTTTAACGGTTTGGCAGGGCGATCGAGCTCCAAGCTCGGTGCCAAACTATCGACCATTCTTGGTTGCATGGGCCGGTAGCCGTACCTGGCTGCTGGATTCTCATCTCGACCGCTTGGGTTATAACGCGAACTTGAGTCGTGGCGTGACCGTAACAAGAAGCAAAGATCAGTCAACAGCGGACGCAGCTCCACAACTTTTGGTGCGCAGCAGCCGGTTTTCGGATATGACCAGCGCGATTGATCTTAATGGGGCCGATGCATTGATTCAGCAGGCTGAGTTTGATAATAATCGGCATTACGGTGTAGACGCCGCCGATAGTCGTGTTGCTATTAATGCTAGTCAGTTTAATACGGCCTCAGTAAACAGTTTAATCCGGGTTACCGGATCCAGTGATATGTTTATCTCTAGTTGCCGTCTTGATCGTGCGGCAAAGCATGGTGTCGAGTGGTTATCTTCGACAGGGAGTTTAGTGGTGCGCGATAGTGTAATCGCTGGCGCGGCAGGGCACGCCATTACAGTGGCGGAGAGTGAGCCTGGTAAATCTGGGGCGCTAGTGTTGCAGGGTAATATTCTTGCACGCAACGGCAAAAGTGGCCTTAATCTTGAAAACTTCACTTCGGCGGTGTTACGAGATAACACCTTCAGCGGTAACGACGACTACGCGATCAGCTATCGCAATGAGCAAGACGCCCCCGAAAGTGAGCTGCTTTTGCAGAACAATCGTTTTGTGCAGAGCGCACAGCCGGCACTGCGCACACAAAATGTTGCGCGCTTGGCGTTGTTAAATAACCAGTTCTCTTTGGGACCTGTGAATCAAAAACTCGTGGCGGGKGATTTAGAGCCCTATCAGAGTCGTATTGCCCAAGAGATTTTTAAGTATCGCTGTTATACCGAAGTGGTTCGCTCAGTGAGCGGGTCTGGCTTAACGGTACTGAGTGATCGCACCGGCGATAGTCAACAGTGTGCTCATCCCACAAGCTAATAAGCCTCTTAGGGTTAACGCTCGGTAAAATGCGCCTTAGTGTGCTTCGGCCTTAAGGCGCCCAGAGCTCAACTTAGCGTAAACTGCTCTAGTCGGTGTGATAAGTCATGCGCTGCATCGCGAATTTTTTGTGAGGTCTCAAGTGTCCCTTGAGCCGCACTTTTGGTGCCGAGCGATGCGCTTTCCACCTGGCTGACGTAGTCCAAAATTAACCCGCTGGCCTCTACGTGCTCGGCCATCGCCTGGCGGATGTGCGAGACGATATCTTCCACCGAGCGGGTTTCTTCTCGGATTGACTGCACAATTTTGCCGCCTTCGGCTGTCTGTGCGATCCCCTCCTTTAGCTCTTTCACCATGGCGTCCATATTGTTTTTGCTTTGCTGCGAGCTGAGTTGCACGGCATTGATTGAATCGCTGATTTCACTGGTGGCGGCGCTGGTGCGCGATGCCAGCTGGCGTACCTCGTCGGCAACCACCGCAAACCCCCGTCCTTGATCACCGGCGCGAGCGGCCTCGATGGCCGCGTTCAACGCCAGCAAGTTGGTTTGCTCGGCCACGGCGCTAATAACGGAAATAACTTTGGAGATATTGTCGATACGCTCGGCCAAGGTATCCATACTTTGTTGTGTGGCGCTAATATCGTGGTCGATATCGGTAAAGCGTTGTACCGCGGCCGAGATAAGCGAACGGCCGCGCTCAGAGGTTTGCGAGGCGGCTTCGGTTTGCGCGCGGGCGTCTTCTGCTTGTGCCATAGCGTGCCGGGTTTGTTGATTAAACTCCTCGGCTGAGGCCGCAATTTTGCTGGTGGTAATACTTTGTTCTTCGGCCATGGCCGTGCTGGTTTGCGCTTTTTGCACAATGTCATCACTAATGTGGTCGAGGCTGCTAGAGGCTCCGGCCATTGCTTTCATCATCTCACGCAGCGAATGACGCATTTTAAGCACAGAGCCATAAATGCTGTCATCGGGCGCTTGGTGGGTCTGATCGTTCTCTGTGAGATCACCGCTAGAGACTTTGCGCACCAGCGTAACTACCTCCCGTAGCTCGCCACCGAGCCCGCGCTGTAAGCTGTTTACCGCAAAATGAACCGGCACCACGATCACTAAGATCAACACCAGTCCAATCAGCAGCTGGGTCGTGGCGCTGTCCCAAAAGCGCGCGTTGGCTTCGTTAAAGCCTATGCCGGTTCCTACCACCCAGCCCCAACGTGGGCTCAACTTAGCGATTGAGAGCTTATCTTCAACCGAACCGTCGGCCTGACGCTGAGTCCAATGATAGCGAGCTAACTGGCCGTTTTCCCCCTGGACGGCGCGCTGCAAAATATTACCTACGCTTTTATTTTCGGCGTCTTTGAATTCGTGAAAACTGGTGCCGTGCAGCTGGGGGTCAAGCGGGGCGGCGACAAAATCGAGATTTTCGTCGGCGACATAAACATACTCCGACTCATGATAAATATTATTGCGCAGCAGCTGCATGGCAATGGCCTTGGCCTGCGACTCCGACAGGGTGCCATCGGCCTCCAGCGACTCCATTTGAGTTACCGTGGCATATGTGCTGTTTAGCAGCTGTTCAACCCGCGCCTCGTTATCTTGGCTGGTGGCGTGGCGAAGGGTAAACAGCCCGACGGTGACGATCACCACGAGACCGGCAAATATCAGGGTGGTAAGCACCCACATTTTTAAACGCAGAGTCATAAGCTTGCTCACTTTTAGGTGTAATAGTGGTTGATTGTGATGCCAATGTTAACAACGTTGTCACGTGTAGGTTGGCACGTTATTCCCTATTTGTCCGAGGCTCGCAAATGTTCTCTTTTTTAGTTATGAGGATGAGTCTTTTAACCAGAGTCCGTTTGTTTTTTACTCAAATACTGGAGAATATGCTCATTTGTTGAGTATAACGACTGTAGAATGTAAATCTTTAATGTCCTGGATGTAAAGAAACTTTAATACTACCCGGGATGCGTGAAGGTGCTGGACAGCGGGTTTTAATGGTGTAATCTGGACAACGTTGTCAGATCTAGTGGTTAAGGTGCGGGTTAGCGCGCCTATATCGAGTAAATGGGGTTGAGGATATAACAATGAAATACCTGTTAATGGGCTTACTGTGTTTTTACGGGGTTGCGGCTGCGGCGGCGACATTTACCCAGGAGTCGCTGCGCAGCTTTGCTGAAAATGCCAAAGCACGCTTTGCTATTGTTAGTAACGTCGGGGCCAACGGCTCGCAAATGCGCTTCACGCTGATTAATGAAGCCGAGCAAAGTCTTCCGGCGGGCGAGGGCGACTGGTCAATTTACTTTCATTCGGTGCGGCAGGTGTCCGTGCTGGGTGATAGCGCGGTGGCTATCGAGCACGTCCAGGGTGATTTGCACCGGGTTTACCCTACGGCGCAATTCGCCGGTCTTAAATCGGGCGATTCACTCGTTATTGATTATAAACCGGCCGCTGGCATGGTGAGTTATAGCGATTTTATGCCGCGCACTTTTATTGTCGCCGAAGGCCTTCAGCCAGAGGTGTTTCGTAACACCGATACCGAGGTGTTTAGTGAGTTTGTCGACCCTATTGACCAGCCTGAACAGCAAATGCGCAGCGCCAGTGACAAGTTTGCGATTGCCACGGCTGCCAGTCGGTATCAGGCTAACGCCGCCCGGCCGCAGCCCACGGGTGATACCTCTGACGCCTTGAAGCGTATTATTCCCACGCCGGCCAATGTTGATTATCAGCGTGGAGAAACCGCATTAGACGGATCTTGGCGCATTGTATTTGCCGGCCGCCTTAAGGGAGAAGCCAATTACTTAAAAGCTCAGTTGGCCGATGTGGCGGGTTTACAGTTAGAGGCGAGTTCGAGCGTGTCACCCGGTGCCTACGAAGGCGATGCCCCGGCCATTATTCTGAGCGTGGGGTGGCCGGATGAGCGTAAGCTAGCGCTGGCCAGCGATGCCGAAAGCTATACCTTACGTGTTGAGAAACAACGCATTGTGATCAATGGCCGTGATAATGCCGGTGCATTTTACGGTGTGCAAAGCTTGCTGGCGCTGCTTAACCCTGCACAAACAGAGGCACATACTGTGCCGCGGGTACACATTGCTGATACGCCTCGCGCCGGGTGGCGTGGTATGCACTATGACATGGGCCGCAACTTTCACGGTAAAGAGGTCACTCTGCGGCTTATTGAGCAAATGGCGCGCTATAAGCTCAATAAGCTACACATGCACCTTACCGAAGACGAAGGTTGGCGTCTGGAAATCCCCGGGTTGCCTGAGCTGACCGAGATAGGCGCTAAGCGCTGTTTTGATTTGACTGAGCGTGAGTGCTTGCTTACCCAGTTGGGTACAGGCCCTCACGCCGATGGCTCTGGTAACGGTTACTTTAGCCGGGCCGACTTTATCGAGATTCTTAAATTTGCCGCCGAGCGACATATTGAGGTTATCCCCGAGATCGACATGCCCGGCCACGCGCGTGCGGCGGTTAAGTCGATGGACGCGCGCTTTGCTCGCCTAATGGAGGCTGGCGATGAGAAAGCGGCGCGCCGCTACTTGTTGGCAGACCCAGAGGATCAGTCGCAATACGTTACCGTGCAAAACTATACCGATAACTCGATTAACGTATGTCTGGAGTCGACCTACACCTTTGTGGATAAAGTGATGTACGAGCTGCAGCAAATGTATCGCGATGCGGGCTTAAAGCTCTCTATCTTCCATATGGGGGGCGATGAAGTCGGTAAGGGCTCATGGGCTCAGTCGCCAGTGTGTGATGAATTGTTTGCCGGCGAGCTAGGTGTATCCGGGCCGGCCGATTTAAAACCTTACTTTGTGAGTCGTGTATCCCGCTTGGCCCACGCGCGCGGTTTAGCGCTAGAGGGGTGGGAGGATGGCTTAATGTACGATGCCGTCAACACCTTTAATCGCAATCAATTCGTGAATGAAGACGTTATTGCCAACGCCTGGGACAATATTTGGGAATGGGGTGTAGCTGATCGAGCCTACCGCTTGGCGAATAACGGTTATCAGGTGGTGATGTCGCAGGCGACTCACTTGTACTTTGATCACCCCTACGAGGCGCACCCAGCCGAGCGTGGTTATTACTGGGCGGCGCGGGCCACCGACGTGGGCAAAGTATTTGGCTTTATGCCCGATAACCTCTACGCCAACGCTGACTTTACCCGTAATGGCGACCCTATCGACGACGTTGAGGCGCTGGTAGGACGTGAGCTGCCAAACCTGCAAAAGCCAGAAAACATACTCGGCATACAAGGCCAGGTATGGAGTGAAACGATACGTACCCCCAAGCAGTTAGAGGCGCTGATTTACCCCCGTGTGATGGCGCTGGCCGAGCGCGCTTGGCACAAAGCTGATTGGGAGGGGGAGGCGCCCGATACCAATGCGCGCGATCGCGAGTTTGCCAACTTTAGTCAAACCCTGGTCGCTAAAGAGTTACCCCGGATGGAGCGCGCCGGTATTGCCGTTCACTTGCCGGTACCGGGCGGTGTAATCACCGATGGTGAGTTGCGCGCTAACGTACCCTGGCCTGAGCTTAAGATAGAGTATAAGGCCGGAGAAGACGCCGTGTGGCAGTCATACCGTAAGGGCGTGGAAATTCAAGGGGAGCCCATAGTCCAGCTGCGCAGTCGCAGCGGTTCTTATGTTAGCCGAGTGACAGTGGCCCGCTAATCCAATTGTATAAGTTTTGCTTGAGCGCCCCAATGTAGTGCATTTTGCTATATTGGGKCGCTTTTTTGTGCGTGATGTCTTTTTTGTGGAACAACGTTGTCAAGAGGCATTTTAGGCGCCTAACAGGAACAAATATTTACCCTATCGTAAAGCCGTTAAAAGTAGCCTAACTAACTGAATTTATAGTTAAAAAGAAGATTATTAATAGTTGATTCTCAATCGCCAATCAATTAAGTACAAAAGTTGTTCTTGACAACGTTGTCCTGACGGCGGTAAAACTAACCATGTGATCTGGTGGGTATCTTGAACGGGACTCTTGCAACTAACCGGTGGATCATTTTGATGCTTCATTACCGGGAATAGGGGTGAGGTGTTAATCCTATATAAGCGTTTGACTAAGACAGAGATAGGTAAGCCGTAACGCGTGCGCACAAAAAACGCGTGGCTGCCAAATAAAACAACGATAGCGAGGAGACAGTTATGGGAAACAATCAAAGTAAATTTCGTAAAAGGCTGCTGGTTAGCAGTATTTCTTCCTGCCTACTAGCATCAACCTATGTGAGCGCGCAAGAAGAGCCGTTAATGGAAGAGGTTGTTGTTACAGGCATTCGTGCCTCTATCAGTAACGCCGTTGATATTAAGCGCGATGCAACCGGTATTGTCGATGCTGTTTCAGCTGAAGATGTGGGTAAGTTCCCCGATAGTGATGTGGGTGAGTCTTTGGGCCGCATTCCTGGTGTTACTGTGGGTCGTGCTTTTGGCCAGGGCGCCTCGGTATCTATTCGTGGCGCGGCGCCGCAAATGACACTGACTCAGTTAAACGGCCAGAATGTAGCTTCTACTGGCTGGTACGATCAGCAATCGGTTGACCGTAGCTTTAATTACTCTTTACTGCCATCAGAGCTGGTGGGCGGTATTGATGTTTACAAATCATCGCAAGCGGACCTGAACGAAGGTGGTATCGGCGGTACCGTTATTGTTAAAACCCGTAAGCCGCTCGACATGGATGCCAACACCGTTTTTGTTGGTGCCAAAGCGAGAACTGGCACTATTGGTGATGAGGTGTCTCCTGAGTTTTCTGGTCTATACAGCTGGAAGAATGATTCCGACACCTTTGGTATTTTGGTTGCTGGCGCTTATGAAGATTCGGATTATGTACGTCGCGGTACTGAGTCTGATTACCAGTGGTCGCAGGATGTTGAGCCTTCCACCTTTGTGCAAGAGCGCGAGCGCACGGCGCTTGATGCCAATGTTCAGTTTGCCCCGACAGATGCTCTAAGCTTTAACTTTCATGTGTTGTCTTTGGATCTTACCGCCGATAACATCGGTACCAACATGTACTTCTTCCCTGTAGGTTCTAGCACCTACCGATGTGAAGAGACTAATGCCGCGGGCGTATGTGTGAAGCAAGTGGTCGATGAAGCTATCCGTGGTGACTTGGCTCCAGGCTGGGCCAGTGGTGCGCCAGACTCTGAGACTTTTGTACAGTCTTGGGGGCGTGTTGCTGAGATGACTTCCGACACCTATGATTTTAGCGGTGAGTATATAGGTGATAACTTTGTTGTTACCGGTAGTGTGGGTAACACTAAAGCAGAAGGTGGCACGAGCTTGACCACCAACTTCCAGTACTATCCAAGCACTGGCAGCCCAATGTCTTTATGGGCAGGTACAATCGATGCGACTGGCAAACAGATCGAAATTCACACCACTCACGATCCAAGTATGACTCTGGATGACCTGCAAGAGACAACCAATGCACAAGCATGGGCTGTGGGTAAAACACCAAACAGCGATGAAGAAACCTACGCGCAAATTGACGTAGAGTTTGAGCTTGATTTGGGCGTTATTACTTCGTTCAAAACTGGGGTTCGTACAACAGATCACGATGTTGAGCGCTTTAACTACGTTGGCGATATAACCCCGACTGAGGTGGCGACTGCATCGTTGTACGATGGTATCTATGAAGTTGGTATGGATGGCTTTACCGCCCCTGAGCCAAATCTAAGTGCCATGGTTGCGGCCACGCGTAAGGATCTTGATGGTTGGATCGAGCAGCGCTCTGGTTACTCTTTGCTAAACGAACAGAATGACGCGATTTACGGTATGTTCACCTTTGAAGGTGAGGGTTTTAAAGGTAACTTCGGCCTACGTTATGTGAGCTCCGACGTTACCCGTAGTCAGTACGAGTTAGATGGTACTGAGCTGGCCGAGGGCGACATTGGCGCTAACAACGGTTATAGCTATACCTTGACGGATCACAAGGCTAGCTACCACGAAGTGTTGCCAAGCATTAACGCGTCGTTTGATTTGACTGATGATTTGATTCTGCGTATGACTGCGGCACAAACCATTAGCCGGCCAAACTACGACGATATGATCGTAAGCTATTCTGGTTATGCCGACGACCGCGATAACAACCAAGTAGTAAAATTGGGCTCTGAAGGCTTGTTGCCGATGAAGTCTAGCCAGGCTGATCTGAGCTTGGAGTACTACTATGGCGATGGCAACCTGATCTCTGCGACGTATTTTGTTAAGTCGATCAACAACTTTGTGACCGATGTGATTAGCACTGGTAATCAGATTGGCGTTGTTGACCCAGCTGGCGGCGATAACTGGACCCTGAACGAGAAAGTAAACGCTGGCGGCGCTGAAATCGACGGTATTGAGCTGCAGATTAATCATGCATTTGATAACGGCTTTGGTATTTCGGCTAACTACACCTTCGTAAATGCGGATGCTCCGGCGGAAGCCTATGCTGACCGTATTGGTGTGTTTACCGAATCGTCTAGCGACAGTGCTAACCTTGTCGGCTACTGGGAGAATGATGTATTCTCAGCTCGTGCTGCGTACAACTGGCGCTCTGAGTATATGATTCGTGAAGGTGCTTTCTACTACGGCAATCGTATGCACGATGATTTTGGTTCTCTGGATATGAGCCTGGGTTGGAATATTACCGATAGCATTGATGTTACCTTTGAAGCAACCAACTTGCTTGCTGAAGATGACATTCAATACGGCGCTGCTGATGCCTCTACGGCAGAGTACGGCATGAAAGCTCCACTGCTTGAGGGTTACCCAGCGTGGTCATATGAGGGTGAATCTCGCTATATGGTGGGTGTAAGCTTTAAATATTGATCGCTGAGTGATAGGAAAAAGCCCAGCTTAAGCTGGGCTTTTTTTTGGCTTATTATTACAGAAGGTATGGGATGAAGATTAGGCGAATAGCGATTGTTGGCGGCGGTACCGCAGGTTGGCTGGCTGCAAATCACTTAGGTGTTGAGCTTAGTAGGCGACCAGACATTGAAATTACCTTGATCGAATCCAAAGATGTGCCCGTGATTGGCGTAGGCGAAGGCACTGTCCCCCGAATTAAAGCGACATTACAAAAATTTGGCATCTCTGAGATTGAGTTGGTCGCCGAGTGTGACGTTACCTTTAAGCAGGGTGTGAAATTTTCCGGTTGGATGACACCCCCAAAAAATGGTTGCAATTATTATTACCATCCATTTTCGCCGCCTTATCCCGGCGGGTTCGATTTAACAAATTACTGGCTGAACAACTCTGAGGCTCTTGAGTATGCCCAGCTGTCTGATTTTTATAGTCTGGCACAAGAGAATAAATCGCCGAAGCGGGTGAGCTCGCCGCCCTATGAAGGCGTGGTTGATTACGCGTACCACTTTGATGCGGCGAAATTTTCCGGTCTTCTGTCAAAAAATGCCCGAGAAAAATTTTCCGTAAAGCATATTTATAGAACTATCGCGCGGGTTGAAAAAAGCGATGATGGCAGTATTAAAAGCCTTATTTATAGCAATGGCGAGGAGCAGGAGTTTGACTTTTATATCGATTGCTCTGGATTTTCTTCGTTATTGATCGGCGGGGCTCTAGGTGTCCCCTTTGTAGATAAGTCCGGTCAAGTCAAGACCGACTCTGTTTTGGTGTACCGAAAATCAACTGAGGCAAGCGAAGAGATTTTGCCTTACACGCTCGCCACTGCGCATGAGGCGGGTTGGGTCTGGGATATTCCTTTGACAACCCGACGAGGGCTAGGTTTTGTGTATGCTGCTGATTTTATGAGCGAAAATCGTGCGGTTGAGGCCTTCTCTGATTACTTAGGATGTGATGTCGAACACGGTGATTTGCGCTCGGTACCAATGAAAATAGGTTATCGAGATGTTTTTTGGGAAAAAAATTGTGTTGCACTCGGGTTGGCGCAAGGATTTGTTGAGCCGTTAGAGGCAACATCAATTTTGGTTACTGACTTTGCTGCAAATTTGATTGCCAGAAATTTTCCCGATGATACTCACGATATTCAGACGATTGCGGATCACTGTAATCCATTAGTACGCTATACGTGGGAGCGTGTTATCGATTTTGTGCAGTTGCATTATTGCCTGTCGGACCGCCGTGACTCAGACTTTTGGTGTGAAAATACTGAGGCGCCTAAGCTGTCTGAGGTGCTGGAAAGGCGGCTGGGCTTGTGGCAGCTACAGCCACCACAAAAATCAGATTTTTTTAGTCGGTTTGATATTTTTGGCCCGGAGAACTATTTATATATTTTATATGGCATGAGATTTCCAACAAAATCTAAACCGATGGGGAGGCAGGAGGCTGAAAAATATCGAGAGATTATTGTAAAAGTGCAGGGTCATTCGCTACAGATGAGTGGTGCTATGCTGTCGCATCGTGAGTGGTTGAATGAGCTAAAAAAAGCTTTAAATAAAGGCTAAGAGTAGACTTAACGTAACGTTTATAGCTTAAGTGGGTAAAGTGATTAATCATAATAGTAGGGTTCAGGCGGCGTTTTTTGGCGAGGAGAAGAATAAAGTGATCATTGTGGATGACTTTATTAAGGATCCTTCGTTGTTGGTCGATTATGCGGTAAACGCTGATTTTTTAGCGTCTCCAATGCTGCGTCAGCGAAAAGGTTACCCTGGGGTAAAAGCTTCCATGCCGAAACCTGACGCTGATGCCTTGACGAAAGGTGTTGAAGGCCTTATCAGAACCGAATTCTCGATTCCAGACACGGCTCAGCTAAACCCGCCGAGCTCTTCTTTTTGTCTGATGACCGTTCCGGAAATGCAGTTGGGGCCGTATCAAACCATTCCGCATTTTGACACTTCCCGCCAGAGTTTTTTTGCGGCGTTATTGTTTCTCTGTGGCGAAGAGCACGGTGGGACTGGATTTTATCGACACAATAGTACGGGGCACGAATCGATTTCTCCTGATCAGAGTGATAGCTATCTCGACAGTTGTTTTTACGAGCTAAACAATAAGAAAATAAGAAAACGCTATTTCTCTGAGTCGGATGAATATTACACGAAAGTTGGGTTTGTTCCGGCTGCCTATAACCGCTTGATAGTTTATCGTGGATGCTTGCTTCATTCCGCCAATCTGACTTCTTTAATTAGCTTGAACCCCGACCCACGTGTTGGACGGTTAACGGCAAATATTTTTTTAAATTTTGATTTAGAAGTGTAGCACCTACCACTCTGTTGATTGATGCGCGCGCCCCCATGACCGTGGGGGCGCATTATACCCTTTCGTTTTTGTTCAGATTAAAGCCTTGGCGAGCTTGTTTTTTAAGTTGCCGTTGGCACCTAAACTCCTTGTGTCAAACCAAAAGTTGCCTACTATATTGTATGTTGCTGTCCGCTTTGTTCTGGTCAGTATGACTAAAAGGTGTGAGGTAAGTGGGTAGCGGTCGCCTGATGGCATAGAAACTAAGGATGGTTGATGTGTTTTACTTTTCTTTAAGTTTTTTAGATTGTTGTACGGGCCAGATTAATACGGCACACAATAAATGTTAATTTTTCTGTTGCCTGTTGACAACGTTGTCCTGTTGGATGTAAAAATGTCTTGCTGTAAGTGCAGGATGCCGTCTCTAAGGTTGGGTTGCTCCAGGCTATCGCTCAGGTACGGTGCACGAATGTCGCTCAGTGAAGCTCCACTGGCAGCGTTACGGCATTAAATAAAATTGTTATATAACAATAACTTATATTATATGTGAGGAGATCGATATGCACATTGGAAAAGAAAAATTCAAACGTAAACTGCTCGTATCGAGCATTGCTTCCTGCTTATTTGCGTCATCCTATGCGTTAGCCCAGGACGGCGAAGATGCAATGATTGAAGAGGTTGTGGTAACCGGTGTATATGCCTCGCAGCAAAACGCGGTGAACACCAAGCGTGATGCCGCGGCGGTGGTGGACGCGATTTCCGCCGAAGATATCGGTAAGCTCCCCGATGTAACCATCTCCGATTCGTTGCAGCGTATCCCTGGCATTCAGGTTGAACGTACTGCCGGTGAAGGCGGCCCGGTTCAAATCCGTGGTATGGCGGGTGTGGCAACCTCCCTGAACGGCGAAACTTTCTTGAGTGCAACAAGCATTGATACTTCGAGCGCAGATTTCGGTGATCTGCCATCGCAGTTGTTCTCTGGTGCTGATGTGTACAAAGCCCCCTTTGCTTCACTTGCAAGTGTTGGTACGGCCGGTACTGTAAACCTGAAGACCCGCCGCCCCTTCGACTTGGACGATGGCTGGACATTTTCTGGTAGCGCCGAAGTTGACCATGGCTCAATCAGTGATGAGTATGATCCTACCATCAGTGGCTTGATTGGTTACAACGCGGATAAGTGGGGKGTTTTGGTCAGTGCGGTAACCACAGAGAAGAATCTGGCGACTGATTTTAACGGTTGGTTTGATACTTCAGAAAACGGTGGTATTGGTGCGGCGCGTGCCAATGGCGGCGCTGATCCAGATATGCCAGGCACCTACTATGTTGTTCCTCAGGGTTTCTCTGCTTATAACAAGCAGGAAGAACGTCAACGCGATGGTGTAAACGTTTCTTTTCAGGCTGAGTTAAGTGATGGTATCGAGCTGGTTGCTGACTACTTCTACAGCGATCAGGAGCGTTACAATCGTCGTGCCGGCTTCTCTTCCAACAACCGTTGGCAAACATTCTCTAACTACGCTTTCCCTCTGGACAATGAAACTGGTGGTGAATCCTGGACGTATCAGCCAACCGCACCAGGCTCTGCCGCTCAACCGTGGGTTTCTCTGGAATCATACGAAGCACGTCCGTTGCGTATTCAGTCGTTTAGCCAAACGAATTACAACCTTGAGCACTCAGAAAATGCCAGTGTAGAACTGAATTTTGATGATGGCGGTCCGTTGACTGGTCAGGTTCGGGTGACGACGGCGAGTGCCGAGCATCAAATGCGTCATGGCTATGGCGAGGGTGACGTTATTGACGTTGTTGCGGCTAACCTGAACGATGGTAAGGGTGGCTTTGTACCAGCCGAATATTGCTCTGACGCTAATGATATCGTCGGAGACAAAGGCGGCTGTTATGTAGATTATCAAGCCGATAGTGTTCAGGAAGCGGATCTGTTTGACACTGACTGGATGATGACTTACGAGCAAAGCGGCGACGATATTCAATTTGGTGGCTTCGACAGTATTGTTAATGGTGGTCAAGGGCAGATGTCTGTTGCTGACTACATGGCGAGTATCGACAGTTATCACGTAGGTGCATTCTCTTCAGAGAACAACACCGATACTGAAGGTACCTTGGATACATTCAGCACTCGCTGGAACTATGCCTTTGATGAGACGCCGTTTATCTCAAGTGTAGACGTAGGTGTTCGTCAAAGCCGTCGAACAGTCGACCGCTCCGTATTCTCATTGTTTGGCGGTCTGGACTCTACCGGTGATTGTTACGCTCAATGGCGTGCTGTTGACCAAGCGGCTGAGTTCCCTGATGTTTGTAATAAGCCCGATGATGAGCTAGGCGAAATGGTTGGTGGTGAGTGGGTCCCATATCAATTGTTGCCGCCTACACGCGTCGATGAGTTTACCAATGCCGTTTGGATTGACAGCTACAGTGATAATGTAAACGGTGTTCCTGGTGTATGGGCGATTGATCCGCGTGAGTTTGACGACGCTGCTGGATTTATGGATCGCGTGTTTGGCGACAACAGACGTCTTGACAATGCCGGCCAGTCCTATGGCGTTAAGCTGGATGAGCTCAGCTATTTTGCACAAGTAAACTTCGAGGCAGGCCCGGTAAGTGGTAACGTGGGTGTTAATGTGATCGAAACAGACTTGGCTATTCGTCAGAATCTGGTGGGGCCTAACTATCCACACTCTGGAACTGGTCCGGACATTGGTGATGTTATTACTGAGCGTAGCTACACTGATGTGTTGCCTAGTGCAAACGTTAACTACACCGTAACCGATGATCTGGTGCTGCGTTTGGGTTATGGTGAAACCATGATGCCTGTCGACATGCTGCAATGGGGCGGTGGTAAGACTGTAGGTCAAACCTTTAATACCGACTGTGCTTGTATGCGTATTGAAAACGTGAGCTTTGCCGGTAACCCTGATCTGGATCCAACCCGCTCTAGCACTCTGAACTTGTCAGCTGAATGGTACCTGGGTGCGGCCTCTATGGTTAGTGCTACTTACTTCGAGCTGGATATCGATAGCTTCGTGGTGAACGGTACTATTCAGGTGCTTGAGCCAGATGCTGACGGCGTAAACCGTGGTCCCAATAATGGCTATTGGACTGCAGCTGCATTGGTGCAAGGCACCGGTGGTTCTGTAGAGGGTGTGGAGCTGCAGGCAAAAATGGCTTTCAGTGACATAACTGATGGTTTTATGTCTAATTTTGGTTTCGACGTAAACTACACATTGTCTGAAAGCTCACAGGATGCTATCGGCTTTAATGGCGAAGAGCTTCCGTTCCCGAACAACTCTGAGGATACCTACAACCTTGTCGGTTGGTTTGAGAATGACTTCCTGTCGGCTCGCCTGGCCTATAATTTCCGCTCGCCACGCCTGATTACCGGTGGTAACGACAATACCGGTGGCCAAGGCTTGTACCAAGACGAGTACGGCCAGTTAGATATGAATGTAACCTGGGATGTCACCGATAATGTTGCCGTTTACGTGAACGGTTCAAACATTACCGAAGAAATCCAGCAAACTTACATGGAATTTGAAGAGCAGGAAGCCTTCCAGAACGTTTACGAAGCACGCTGGGCACTGGGTGCTCGCGTAAACTTCTAAGAGTTCCGTTAAGCGATAGAAAATCTCAGGCGCTCGTTTAGGGCGCCTGTTCTTTCAACCGCCGCAAGGGCCTAAGGGTTTTTTGCGGCGGTTTTTTTATATATGCTGAATAAACTTTTAGGGTTGTGGCCGGGAAATAACAAAAAGGTGGTTGGGTTGGACGTTAAACAGGTAAACAATATCGTCATTGTGGGTGGTGGTACGGCGGGTTGGATGACCGCCGCCAGCTTGAGCAAGCATTTTCGCAAAACCAACATCAAGCTTACCTTGGTGGAATCCTCGCAGATTGGTACGGTAGGGGTTGGTGAAGCCACTATTCCGACCCTTCGTCGTTTTTATGCTGAGCTAGGCATGGACGATTTGGCGGTTATGAAGGTCACACAGGCAACCTGTAAGCTCGGCATTCAGTTTGAAGGTTGGCGCAAGCCTGGCGAGTCTTTTATCCACCCGTTTGGGCTGTATGGGCAAAAGGCCAATGGTATTGAGTTTCATCACTATTGGATGTGCTTAAAAGAGCTGGGCGATACCAGTAAGCTGGCCGATTACTCTTTAGGCGTGAACCTTGCCAAGCAAAGTAAGTTTATCGAGCCGTCCCCCAACCCGCCCTCAGAGCTGTCGGTATACGATTGGGCGCTGCACTTTGATGCGGCTTTATTTGCTAAGTTGATGCGCGAATACGCCACGGAGCATCGCGTCACCCGCATCGATGCCAAAATTGACCGGGTTAATGCCAGTGCAGCCGGAATAGACTCTTTGGTGTTGGAGGACGGCACTGTGGTGGCGGGCGATTTATTTATTGATTGCTCTGGGTTTAAAGCAATGCTGATTGAGCAATCGCTGCATACGGGTTATCACGATTGGAGTGAATGGCTGGTGTGCGATAGCGCTGTGGCGGTGCAGAGCACGCGTGAGGGTAGCGCGCCGCCCTATACGGTGAGCCGCGCCCATAAGGCCGGTTGGCAGTGGCGTATCCCGCTGCAGCACCGGGCCGGCAATGGCCATGTGTTTTGCAGCCGTTATATCAGTGACGATGAAGCAACCGCTACCTTAACCAATAATGTCGTGGGCGAGATGTTGCACGAGCCGCGTCGCTTTAGCTTTACCGCCGGGCGTCGCAAACTGGCCTGGAACAAAAACTGTATTGCGGTGGGCTTGTCGGCGGGKTTTTTAGAGCCGCTGGAGTCTACCAGCATTGCTTTAATTGAGACCGCGATAGAAAAGATACGCCGGGCGTTTGCCAGGCCCTGGTATACGGCGCAAGAGGTAGATAACTTTAATGACCTGACCGCTCAGGAGTACGAGCGGGTGCGGGATTTTATTATCTTGCACTATAAACTCAGCCAGCGTGACGACGGCGGCCTGTGGCGGTACTGCCGCGACATGCCGTTACCCGATATGCTGCAAAAAAAGCTGGCGACATTTCGTGAGCGGGGCGAGCTTATACGCTACCCAATTGAAATTTTTGGCCCTCCGAGTTGGCTGGCCATTTACGATGGGTTTGATTATTTGCCTGAGCAGTATGACCCGCGAGTCAATAAAATGGACCCGCAATATCTACGAAAGGCTTTGACGCAAATGCGCCAGTCGGTGGCGACGGCGGTTGCGTCGGTACAAAGCCACGACGACTTTATTGCCGAGCACTGTGCGGCCGTGCCTCCGACCTAGAGTGTACTATTGCTCGGCGGCGCAATGCCGTGCGATAAAATCGGCGTGCGACATAGGCTGGCTGGCCGCCTGGCGAATGGTCTCGCGTATTTGCGCAAGCTGCTGCTTCAGCGCGTCTAACTCAATGGCATCGGCGCGGCGGTCGTAATCGCCAGCCTTAACCTGAAATCCCATGTACATCGAGATCCAGCTGTCGGGCTCAAAGGCCTCAGGATCGTGGCTTACTAAGTGGCCACGGCTTTGGTAGAGCGCCATTTTGTGCTGCAGGGTGTCGGGTATTGCCATGCTCTGGCAGTGGCGCCAAAACTCGGTGTCCGAACGGCTTGTGGCTTTGTAGTGCAGTATTAAAAAGTCGCGGATGCGTTCAAACTCGTGATGGTGCTGACGGTTTACTTCGTCCACATCGCACTCGTGGTATCCCTGATGTGGGAAAAATGCCAGCAGGCGGCTTATGCCGGTTTGTATAAGGCTGATGCTGGTGGATTCTAGCGGCTCTAAAAAGCCCGACGCCAGCCCCAGTGCGTAACAGTTTTTATGCCATATTTTTTTGCGTTTACCGGTGACAAATTCAAATGATCTTGGTGCCTTGATGGCAGCCCCGTCTATGCCGCTTAACAGGGTTTGCTCCGCCTCCGTCGCATCGCAAAAGGCGCTCGAGTACACATAGCCGTTACCGGTACGATGCTGCAGAGGGATACGCCACTGCCAACCAGCCTCGCGTGCAGTGGTGCGAGTGTAAGGTGCCGGGTCGCCGACCTTCTCACTTTGCACGGCAATGGCGCGGTCGCACGGTAGCCATTGGCGCCAGTCATCGTAGCCCGTGTGCAGGGCCTGCTCGATCAATAGGCCGCGAAAGCCGGTACAGTCAATAAATAAATCGCCGTTAAGTTGTTCACCGCTATCGAGCTTAAGTGATGCGATGTCGCCGCTTGTGTGATCAAGCACTACGTTATCGATTTTACCCTCGCGTCGGATAACGCCACGCTGCTCGGCATACTCGCGTAAATACAGCGCGTAACGCCCCGCATCAAAATGGTAAGCGTAGCCGTAGTTGGCCAGTGGGGTTGGAGGGTTGGGGTGCGGTTGGGCAAAGCGACCTTGCTTGGCAAGTTGAGCGGGAAACGAGTAGTCCGCTGTGTTTATTTTCTCTCCGGCCAGTTGTAAGCGAATAAGGTGGTGATGAAACTTAACGCCTTTGAGTGGCATGCCATAGTCGGCAAACGGATGAAAAAACTCGGTGTCTATCTGGTGCCAGTCACGAAACTCGATGCCAAGTTTAAACGTAGCGTGAGTTTTTTTTATAAAATCCAATTCGTCGATACCCAGCGAGTCGTTAAAGGCGCGGATGCTGGGAATGGTTGCCTCGCCTACGCCGACGGTGCCAATCGCTTCGGACTCGACAAGAGTAATGTGCGGGGCGCGGGGAAGGCTGCCGAACTGTGTTAGGGTTTTAAAATGATGGGCGAGTGCCGCCGCCGCCATCCAGCCGGCGGTGCCGCCGCCGGCGATAACAATAGAGTTGATGGTGTTTGCGGTGCGAGCGGAAGTATCGGCCACGGGGTTACCCTTACTGTTGTTTTGGGCAGGATACCTGCTCGCCAGATAAGCGTCTAGCAGGCTGTTGCAAAACCCCTTGCACGCTTAGCGTGAGGGATTTTCAGCAGCTTGCTAAATTATAGCGGTGGTGGTGCGGTAGAGCTAAACGGTTGGTAATGGTGAAGCGCCTGCAAAAACTTGGCAAGGTTGGGGTAGGCATCCAGCGAGATTCGGTCGCGGTATTCCCCCCACGCCAAATAGCACCCCAGGCGCAAGGCCATATCGCCGTATGGTGCATGTGACGGGAGCGGCATTTGATCGAGTTCTGCGAGAGTGGAGCTAACCCGTGCGCTCTGACGCTGGAGGTAATCGCTTTGCTCGGGGTAAACGCCATCGCGCTCTAAAAAAAAGAGATTAACGCAGGCGTCGAGTGACGTGTTAACCAAACAAAACGCATCGTACTCGGCGATATCGGCAAAGTAACTCTGGCCGGATTTTTCGCGGACGTACTTAACAATCGCGGTAGAGTCGGTGAGGCCGACGTCGCCGTCTTGTAAAAAAGGAACCTTCTTTGTGGGTGATTGCTGTGCGCTGGCACTGGCGTCGGTCTCGACCAATTGGTACTCGAAACCGGCTTCGGCCAGGGCAATGCGGCAATGGCGTACAAACGGAGAGGTGTAACTGCCGTAGAGTTTCAAGGTGCCTCCGGTGGGTAAGCTGAATGTGTGAGTAAGGCGCCCGCATTGCGCGGACGCTTAATCATCTTAGCCCGCGACTATCTCGTCTGCCAGTGTCTCTGCGCTTTCGCCGCCAAAGGCGTCGGTTACAGCACGAATAAACGCCGATAGCTCCAGCGTCATAATGGCAAATTCGGCGTCAAACTGTTCGGCGAGTGTTTCGGGAGCGCGGTCGCCGGCGCGCTCCAGTAGCTCGTCGGCAAACTTTACCCGCTTAAAGGTAAATTGGTCGTCAATAATACAGCTGATGGCCTCTTTCCAGTGAATGGCCAGTTTGTTGACGTACATGCCGGTTTCAATGTGCTGGCGCACCTGCTCGTCGTGTAAGTCCAGTTTTTTACAGCGAATAACGCGTTCGTCACTGCTGGCGTTTAACTCGCACTCATCGCCCAATTCAAAGTCTTGCGCCAGCTCGTGCTCGCGAACCCAGTGGGTCATCACCTGTATCGCGGGGTCTTTGGGGGTGAGGGGTACGGCCCGCAGGCTGCCAAGCGATTCGCGCAGTGCGCTGAGCATGTCCTCGGCGCGGCTGGCGCTGGAGGCATTTACCACGATTTGGCTGTTGCGGGTATCGATATAGGCAAAGTCGACACTGGACTTGGTAAAGGCTTGGGGCAGCAGGGTGAAAATAATTTCATCTTTCATGCCGTCGCGCTCTTTGCGCCCCACAGGGCGGCCCTCTTCGGTGCGAATCGCCCGCACTTTTTCGTCGAGCAGCTCTTTAATAACGCCGGCCGGAAGGATTTTTTCCTGCTTTTTGCCGGCAATGGCGATATAGCCATTGGCGGCGTGGGTGAGGGTTTGCCCGTCGGGCCCGAGGGGAGATACCCAGCCGTAGCGCGACATATCCATTTTGCCGCAGGGGTTAAAGCTGTGCTCTTGCAGTGCTTCGTCCAGCGCTTCGGCGGTTAGGGTAAAGGGCTCGGCCAACCGGAAGATTCGTATATTTTTAAACCACATAATCAGCTCTTAACTCGCTATTTTGTCGGTGCGCGAGTGTAGCAGAAGCGGGGGAGGTTAAACGACCCGAAAGGCGCTTTTCGAGCGGTGCGGTTTAAATAGGTATGCAGTAATATGGTCGTTTTGATCATAACTGTGAGGAGGGAACAATGAAAACTTACATGGGAGTCTGCTTGCTGGCGTTGGCCGTTAATGCCCCGGCAATGAGCGCATTGCAAAAACCAAGCTGGGAAACGGTATCACTGCGTACCCCAGAGTCCGTACTGGTACACGAGTTTGAGGATCGCAAGGTGCTGCTGGTTTCGGAGATAGAGGGTGGCCACAGTGATGTTGACGGCGCCGGCGGCATCGCCATGCTGGCACTCGATGGCACGATTATCGAGCAGGATTTTGTGCGTGGGCTTAACGCGCCTAAAGGTATGGCCGTGTTTGAGGACACGCTTTACGTTGCCGACATCACTGAGCTGGTGGCGATAGATTTAACCACTCAGAAGGTGATTGCACGCCATGTCGTAGAGGATGCCGTGTTTTTAAATGACGTGGCAGTGGATGAGAGAGGTGCCGTGTATGTGACGGATACTCGTGTCGGCAAGGTGCACCGGTTGGTTAATGGCGAGCTCGATCTTTACCACGAGGGCTTGGCGGGGGCCAATGGGCTGTATACCGAGGGGACGGATTTATATGTTGGTGCGGGTTCACAGTTGTTCCGTTTATCGGGCGATGGCGGCAAAGCTGTGATTGCCGAAGGTTTTGCAGAGAATGTGGATGGCGTTGAGGCCGTTAATGGTGGCGGATTTATCGTCTCCTGTTGGGCCGGCTTGGTCTATTACGTTGAACCGGATGGCACCTTAAACCTTTTGCTGGATAGCCGTGCCGAGGAAGTAAATACCGCCGATATTGGCTATGACAGCGAGAGTCATACTCTGTTTGTTCCCACCTTTCACGGCAGCAGCGTGCGTGCCTACTCTTTGTAGTTATTGGCTTTTGGCGGCGGAAACATCCATGTAATAGCCGGCCTTCGGGCGTGTACCTACGACGGCCGGCTCGGCGCCACAGCGGGCTTAAGTGGCGTTGACTTACAGCGCTTTAGGCAGGGCAGGGCGTGTCGTTAATAGCGGGGACATTCCTCTGGGTACTTTTTTTAGTTACAGGCTTGACAACGTTGTCCTTCGGGCATAAGGTGTTAGTTATTGACAACGTTGTCTCTCGCTGAGCAATTTCTGATAATCGCGAGTGAATAAGTGCGCAGCTGGTAGCCAGTGGGCGCTGTGGGGCAACGTAAGGCAGTACAGAATTTGGTTGGGGCGGGTCATTATGGGCATTTTGGCCGGCTCTGCTAAATCTTGGTGCGATGGACTGCATCATGCGATACGCAGGGACTGTAAGTATCATCTATCATGGCTCTCCTTGTGGTTGATGGCCCTTTGGCCATCAACCACCTTTTTTCGCGACTATACGCACTGGTGCCGTGAGAGCTTGAGTAAACATATCGAATTTAATCGTCAGGTGGCGTTATCATTGGTTACCTGTACGCTAGCACTAAGCTGGCATAGCTAAAATAACGAGGTATCACATGGAGCAGCGGCCTGTTGCTGACGACACTCTATATCTAGGCATCGATGGTGGTGGCACTAAATGCCGTGCGGTGATCGTCGACGGTTCCGGCCAGACTCTGGGTGTGGGTAACGGCGGTCCCGCCAATCCATACCACGGCGTGGCGCGGGCACTTGAGTCTATCGATAACGCGGCCGATGGTGCGCTGCGTGCGGCAGGTTTACCTAAAAGCGCAAAATCTCAATTGGTGGCTGGCCTGGGCTTGGCTGGTGTGAATGTGCCTAGTCTGTTTCAAATCGTTAAGCAATGGGATCACCCCTTTAAAGAGCAGTACCTCACCACGGATTTGCACATAGCTTGTATCGGCGCCCACGAGCAAGATGACGGGGCGGTTATCGTCTCGGGTACTGGCTCCTGCGGCTTTTCTCATGTGAATAATCAGTCTTTGATTTTAGGGGCACACGGCTTCCCCTGTGGCGACGTCGGTAGTGGTGCCTGGATTGGCTTAGAGTGCGTTAAGGCCGTATTGCTCGATTCCGATAAGTTGGGCCCTAAAACAGCGCTCACGGACTTGGTTGCCGAGCAGTTGCAGGCGCGTGGGATTATGATCGTAGAGCGCTTAAACGGCGCTAAATCGAGCGATTATGCCAAGCTGACGCCACTGGTTTTTTCGGCCGCCGAGCAGGGCGACAGTGTTGCACTGCGCATTATTCAGGAGGGCGCCGATTACCTTACGGCGGTGGCACGCCGCCTGTGGGCTACTAAGCCGCCACGTATGTCTATGTTAGGCGGTGTCTCACAGCGTATTGTCGATTGGATGGACGATGATATCGCCGCGCGAATGTCAGAGCCGTTACGTCAGCCAGAATTTGGCGCTGTGCGTTACGCGCGCACGCAATACGAGGCCTTAGCAGAGCCGGTAGTGTAAAGGCCATTAATAATAAAAGGTAATATTTGAGGGCGGTATGGCCAAGCAGCGATTTATTTCTTTGGATGTTATGCGAGGCCTTACCTTAGCCTTGATGATTTTGGTCAACACGCCGGGCTCGTGGTCGTACGTTTACGCGCCTTTTTTGCATGCCGATTGGCATGGTGCCACCCCGACCGATTATATCTTTCCTTTCTTTTTGTTTATTGTTGGCTCGGCCATGTATTTTTCCAACCGGGCCAGTCAGGGCGTAGCTTATAGTGCGCGCACCGTAAAGATATTGCGCCGCACGCTTATGTTGTTTGTGATTGGGTTGTTGCTTAATGCCTACCCTTTTACGGGTGATTTAGATCATTTACGCATTTTAGGTGTGTTGCAACGAATTGCGCTCGCGTACTGTCTTGCGGCGTTTATTATTTGGCTGCCTGGTTTGTATCGCCTTATTGTTTCGGCCGTTTTGCTGCTGGGGTATTGGGGTTTGTTAAATCTCGTGCCCGAGCCCTACACGGTAGCGGGTAACTTAGTCCGTCAGATCGACTTGGCCGTGCTCGGTGCCGATCACCTGTGGCAAGGTAAGGGGATGGCGTTTGACCCGGAGGGGCTGTTAAGTACGCTGCCTGCGGTTGTGAATGTGATTTTTGGTTTTGAGGCGGCCCGGATTCTGGTGGGGAGCGATGATAAACGCCGTGCACAAATAACATTAGCGTGTATGGCCGTTGCGGCCATTGTTGCCGCTGTGGTTTGGCATCAGGTGTTTCCGATTAATAAATCCCTCTGGAGCAGCCCTTTTGTCTTACTAACCTCCGGTGCGGGCATTGCAGTGCTACTGATTTTGGTACAGCTCGAGAAGTTATCGGCCGTAAAACCGGTGTTTAATGGCTTTACGATGCTGGGTAAAAACCCGTTGTTTATTTACATACTAAGCATCATCTGGGTTAAGAGTTACGCACTGTTCACCATTAACGGTATGTCGTCTTACCAATACTTTTTTGAATCGCTCGCTCAGGTGATGTCAAATTACAACGCGTCTTTAGTGTTTGCGTTAATTCATGTGGCGGTGTTGTGGTGCGTTGCCTGGTGGCTCGATCGTAAAAATATTGTTATTGCGTTGTAGGCCGGCTGATCACTTACCCATAAAAAACCGGCTGCTGCCGGTTTTTTTATGGGTGTTTGTTATCTTGTGCTAAAAGGCTTTTTTGCCCGGGGTTATTTTCCCGGGGCGGGGCAGGTTGAGTCGCGCACGATCAGCTCGGGGTAGTAGCCCTCACTGGCGATTGATTTTCCGGCGCGCGCCTGCTGCTTAATGGATTTGATGAGCAGTGAGGCGGCTTTTTGCGCGATGGTGCTGGTAGGCTGCGCGGCGGTGGTAAGGTTGGGCCAGGCCTGACGTGAAAAGGGGCTGTTCTCAAACCCGGCAATGGAGAGCTCGGCGGGCACATCAATACCGGCAATACGGGCAGAGAACAAGGTGCCGGCGGCAATCTCATCGTTACAGGCAAAAATGGCGGTAGGTTTGCTGCGCTTGTTGGCCAGCAACTTGCGGGTGCGTTCTACCCCGGATTCAAAGGAGTAGCTGCCGGGTACAATGTATTTTTCTTTTGGTTTTATTTTGTGGTCTTGCATGGCCGCTTTAAAGCCGGCCAATCGCTCGCCGCTGGATTTATGCTCTTCGTCACCACCAAGAAAGGCAATTTCTTTGTGGCCGAGGTTAATTAAATGCTCGGTAATGGCGTAAGCGGCGTTGTGGTCGTCAATAAAAACACAGGGTGAGATATTGTCGGGTGCCTGTGAGCCAGAGAGAATCCGGACAAACTTAACGTTGCGCTCGGTGATCGCTTCGAGAATTTCGGCGTTCTCCGAGATCGGCGGTGTTAGCACCAGGCCGCCCACCCGGCTGCGGTCGATCATCTCCAGCACTTCCTGAATAATGGTGCGGCTGGAGGCGTCGCAGGGATGAATAACCAGCTCGTAACCTTGTTTGCCGCACTCGTCTAAAATACCGCGCTGCATGTCGATTACGTAGTTGCTGTTGGGGTTGTCGTAGATAAAGCCAATCGAAGACGCCGCACCGCGTAAGCCGCGCGCCGATAGGTTGGGGCGATAGTTGAGCTGTTTAACCGCTTTCCAGACTTTTTCCTGGAGCTCCTTACCCACGGTTCCTTCGTTGTTGATAACCCTGGATACGGTTTTAAACGAGACTCCAGCCAATTTCGCGACATCTTTAATGGTTGGTTTCATGTCGTTATCTGCGTATCAATTATAGTGGTTTTATTCCGCTGGGGGTGGCTTTTAAATGGGGCGCCATACCTTGCGGCGTGTTAGTGTTTTTACTGATAAATCAAAGACCTGAAGTGTACCTAATTTACCGCCCGAGCGCGACACAAATTGTGTGATATAAGCGATTTGTGTTAAGCCTGTGAGGTCTTGGTATTAGTTTGCCGGCAGAAAGGTGTCACTATAAACATTGCGCGGTTTAACACCGGCAAAAAAACATTGCTTGCGCATTTTGCGTACGAATGTGTCGGCCCCGCAAAGATAGACTACATGGGAATTTAAGTCGGAAAAGTGTTCTTTAACGTACTGGTAAATATCCGCTTGTCGGACGTTATTCGCGTTGGGGCTGCTAAGCCGCTGGGCAAGCTGGATACAGCGCACATTGTCGTGCTCGCGCTCGAGCTGTAACAGTGGCTCGTTAAAGTACAGGTCAGTGTCGTTGCGCCCCCCCATAATCAGCGTGATTTCACCTCGGTGCCCGGCCTCGAGGGCGGCGCGGGTGATCGCTTGTAAAGGCGCAAGGCCGGTTCCGGTTCCGGCCAATAATAGTGGCTGACTTGGGTTGTCGGTTTGGTAGTAACACTCGCCGCGGGCCTCTTGTAGGGTTAATGGGTCGCCCGGTTGCAGCGATTGCCAGGCCCATTGGCTAAATTGACCGTTCGGTTGCAGGGTGATATGAAAGCGTAAGTGTGGGTCGCTTGGGATACTGGCAATCGAGTAGCAGCGAGTAATTTTCTCATTGCGCCATAGGTTGGTGTGTTGCCCCGCTTGATAGGCTATGGCGGCATCTAACGTAAGTTCAAGCACGCTTTGACTCAGCAACCGTTTACTCACCACCTGAGCCGTTACACCATTTGCGCGTGGGTCATAATGCCTGACGCTAAGATCTTGTTGGGGGTAACAACAACAGCTTAAGAACAGTTGTTGTGCAAGCTGCTCGCCGTTGAGCCCCTCAAGCGCCTGTGTGGGTACCTCGCCGGCTTCGAGCGTCATAAGGCATGATTGGCATACCCCCGAGCGGCAGCTAAAAGGCACCGGAATGCCCGCTTTGAGAAGTGTGTCCAGAACGGAATTACCTTCCGTAACATCGAAACTGGAATTGTTGTATATAATGTTGCTCATGGCGTCTTTGTCGAGAGGGGTGTGCTACTGGTTAGCGTATCGCAGCTGCGGCCCGGGTGCCAGTAACTGGTAGGTGCGCTATAGGCGTTGCCGCGAGTAGAGTTTCGTTGCCAATGAATATTATTTAGGAGTTTCCCATGAAAGCATTGATGCGTATGGCCTTATTGGGCTTTGTTGTGGTGTGTTCGTTTGCGCAAGCTGAAGATCCTTATCAAGAAACCATGAGTACCTTTAAATCATCCCCGCAGGTGGTGGAGTTTTTTAACACCGCGTACGGTTATGCGTTGTTCCCGACCATTGGTAAAGGTGGTATTGGTATAGGTGGGGCGCACGGTAAAGGGCAGGTGTATCGCGGTGGACAGCTGGTGGGTAAAACCAGTATGACTCAACTATCGGTTGGCTTTCAGTTGGGTGGTCAGGCATTTAGCGAAGTGATATTTTTTGAAGATAAAGAGAGTTTTGATAACTTCACCTCTGGTAACTTTGAGTTTAGCGCTCAGGCAAGCGCAGTCGCTATTACCGCGAGCGCAAACGCCAAAGCTGGTACCACAGGTACGGCGATTGGTGCATCGGCCAAAGCCGATAGCGCAGGCAAACAAAAAGCCACTTACAATCAGGGTATGGCGGTATTTACCCACGCAAAAGGCGGTTTGATGTACGAGGCTGCCCTAAGCGGACAGAAGTTCAAGTACGAGTCTCTGTAGGTTCCACACCGGGTCGTGCCGTTTTATGGCGCGGCCCCTCTCTGTTACTCCCGTCTTAGATCTACCATTATGTAAGGCTGCCGGTACCAGACTTTCTGGGCGCGGCGGTGTTATATTGTCACGCTTAACCGGCGCGGGAACCTTTAGTGGGTATCATTCGTCAAATCTTGAAGCTTCGTGGCTGGGTTGCTGCAGGTCAGCATTTAGCGACTTTTGGTTTAAGTTGGCTTCAGGTTGTGAGTTTTTGTGTTCCCTAATCATTGTTGGAGATTGAAAATGAAGAAAGTACTGCACTGGGCCCTGTTGGCGCTGGCAACGGTTTGTTTGTCGGCTCAGGCCGATCCGTACCAGGACACCGTGGATACCTTTAAGTCATCACCTCAGGTTGTGCACTTCTTTCAGTCGGCTTATGGCTATGCCATTTTCCCGACCATTGGCAAAGGCGGCATTGGCATTGGTGGTGCCCACGGCAAAGGCCGGGTATACCGCAATGGCCAGATGACAGGAACCACCAGCATGACTCAGCTGAGTATCGGGTTTCAGTTGGGTGGGCAGGCGTTTAGCGAGATCATCTTTTTTGAGAACAAGCGCAGTTTTGACGACTTTACCGAGGGCAACTTTGAGTTTGGTGCCCAGGCCAGCGCCGTAGCCATTACCGCCGGTGCTAACGCTAAAATTGGTACCACCGGCATGTCTGCCGGTGCATCGGGGGTGTCGGATAAAGCCGGCAAACAAACCGCCCTTTACAATGCCGGGGTTGCGGTATTCACCCACGCGAAAGGCGGCTTGATGTACGAGGCGGCCCTGAGCGGGCAAAAATTTAGTTACCAGCCGGCCGATTGACGCTAAATGCCCTGTTAGCTGCGGCGTGTCTACTGGCGGCCGACTTTAGTTCGCCTGATCTATTTACCTAATACCCTAATCGGTATAAAATGAACGATTGTTCATTGGTGTAAGTGTGGTTTATGTCCCGGTGTGATGCAGCAGCGAAAGCGACCGATAAGCGTCGTGCTATTTTAGATGCAACTCTCAGTTTACTGTCTGAGCGCGGCTTTCACGGCTTTTCTATGAAGCAGTTGGCCGAGCGCGCCGGAGTGGCGGCGGGTACGATCTACCTGTACTTTGAAGATCGTGACGATCTAATCGGCAAGCTGCATGATGACGTGGTGCGGGAGATAGCCGCTCACGCGTTTGCCGGCCTGGATACCCGTGCCCCGCTCGCCGAGCAGCTGCGGCTAATATTGCGCAACCTTTGGCAGTTTGGCATGACGCGGCCGGCGGCGATGTTAACGAAAGGCCAGTTTGACCACCTTCCGCCCGATATTTTGCGCAGCCGGCGCGACGCAGCACATGAAGTGTTTTTACCCTTTCTGCAGTTGCTGAGCACCGGGCGGCAGTCGGGCGAGATTAAAGACCTGCCGGATGAAGTGTTGGTCGCTCTGTGTTTTGACCCTTTGTGTTCTATGATCAGTCAGCATCACCTAGATTTGCTGCGCATTAGTGATGCGCAATTTGAGCAAATTTTAGATGCTACCTGGGATGCCATATCCCGCTAGCATGTAGCGCTTGCAAAGAAACGTCAAGGTTGCCCTATCGGGCGGCCGTCTGCTTGTAAATGAACGTTTATTCATATTTAATTGTTGCGATATTAACTGCGTGGTAAGTGGTTGCTTGCTACTATTTTATGCGCCATTCAAGGAGTTGTAGATGTCGTCCTCATTATCCAAATTTTCCCCGCTGTGGGTCATTCTACTTGCGCTGACTACCCTTGCAGCATGCGAGTCTAAACAGCAAGAGGGCGCCGCAGGTGCGGGAGCACCGCCACCTGCCGAGGTAACGGTGGTTACCCTGGAGGCGCAAACTGTTGAGCTGAGCAATACCTTACCGGGGCGCGCGGTTGCCTACCGTAAAGCAGAGGTTCGCCCGCAGGTGACGGGTATTTTGCAGAAACGGTTATTTACCGAAGGCGCACTGGTAGAAGAGGGGCAGCAGTTGTATCAAATCGATGCTGCTCGATACGAAGCCGCACTGGCAAACGCTCAGGCGGGGTTGGCGCGTGCTAAAGCTAATTTGACCACCACCCAGGCGCGGGACAAACGCTATAAAGACTTGTTAAAGGAAAACGCGGTTAGCCAGCAAGAATACGACGACGCTTTATCGGCCTTTGAGCAAGCCAAAGCCGATGTGGCGGTCAGTGAAGCGGCGGTACAAACCGCCGAGATCGATTTACGCTACACCAAAGTAATGGCGCCCATCAGTGGCCGTATTGGCACCTCGGCGATTACCGAAGGCGCGCTGGTGTCGGCCGGTCAGAGCGCGGTGCTCACCACGATCCATCAGCTGGATCCTATTTACGTTGATGTATCCGAGTCGGCGGCGCGCGTATTGGATATGCGTCGGCAATTAATGAGCGGCCGGGTATCTCAGGCACAACAACCAAAAGTGACCTTGAGGCTCGAAGACGGCAGCCAGTACGCGCACGAGGGCGAGTTGCAGTTTTCTGATATGAGCGTCAACGAGACCACCGGTACCGTTGTGCTGCGTGCTTTATTCGATAACCCCGATTCACTGATTTTGCCCGGAATGTTCGTGCGAGCCACCGTAGACGAAGGCAAGCGTGACAATACGGTGCTCGTGCCACAGCGCGCCGTAACACGCGACCGCGAAGGCAATGCTACCGCTTTGGTAGTAAACGCCGAGAGCCAGGTTGAGCTGCGTCAAATACGGGCGAGCCGTGCGGTGGGCAGCGACTGGTTAGTTGACGAGGGCCTGGCCGCTGGCGATCGTGTGATTGTGGCTGGTTTGCAAAAAGTTCGCCCCGGTGCGCCGGTTAATGCCGTAGAAGCGGGAAGCGCTGAGGGAGAGTAAATACCATGGCACGATTTTTTATCGATCGCCCCGTTTTTGCGTGGGTGATCTCGATCATTATTATGTTGGCCGGTGTGCTGGCCATCGAAACTCTGCCGATATCGCAGTACCCGGAAGTCGCACCGCCATCGGTAGAGATTCGCACCTCTTACCCAGGTGCGTCGGCCAAAGTGGTCGAGGACTCTGTGGTGCAAATCATCGAGCAAAACCTCACCGGTATCGATAATGTACAGTATCTGGCGTCCACCAGTGACTCCTCGGGCACCGGGCAAGTAACCGTTACCTTTGATGCCGGCACCGATCCGGATATTGCACAGGTGCAGGTGCAAAATAAGCTCCAGGGCGCTATGCCACTGTTGCCACAAGAGGTGCAGCAACAGGGTATTCGTGTTACCAAGTCGTCCGCTGGCTTTTTGATGGTACTGGGGTTTGTCTCCACCGATAACAGCCTGGATAAATACGACATCGCTGACTTTGTTGCGGCTAATGTGAGTGAGCCACTGAGCCGGGTAAACGGTGTCGGCAGCATTCAGATTTTTGGGTCTCAGTACGCCATGCGTGTTTGGCTTAACGCTGACAAGCTGGCCACCTACAAAATGACCACTGGCGATGTGGTATCGGCTATTCGCGCGCAAAACGTGCAAATTGCGGCGGGTGAATTAGGGGGGGCGCCTGCGGTGCCGGGGCAGGATGTTAACGCCAGTATTGTGGTGCAAACTCGCCTGGAAACCCCGGAAGAGTTTCGTCGTATTTTACTGCGTGTGAATGAAGACGGCTCGCAGGTGCGTTTGGCGGATGTTGCCCGGGTTGAACTCGGTGGTGAAAATTACCAGTTTGAAACCGAGTACAACGGCCAGGCGGCTACCGGTTTGGCGGTTACCCTGGCCTCGGGTGCCAATGCGCTGGACACAGCGGCAAGTGTGCGCGAGCGTATTGCCGAGTTAAAACCATATTTTCCGCCCAATGTTGAAGTGGTTTACCCCTACGATACAACGCCGTTCGTAAAAATATCCATTGAAGGGGTGGTTCACACCCTGATCGAAGCGGTGGTGTTGGTATTCCTGGTGATGTACCTGTTCTTACAGAACTTCCGTGCCACCTTGATTCCGACCATTGCGATACCGGTCGTGTTGTTGGGTACCTTCGCCATCTTAGAGGCGTTTGGCTTTAGCATTAATACCCTGACCATGTTTGGTATGGTGCTGGCCATCGGCCTGTTGGTGGACGATGCCATCGTGGTGGTGGAAAACGTCGAGCGGGTGATGCACGAGGATAAGTTGCCACCGCGCGAAGCGACCCGCAAATCCATGGGCCAGATTACCGGCGCCTTGGTGGGTATTGCTCTGGTGTTGTCGGCGGTGTTTGTCCCCATGGCATTCTTTGGTGGCTCAACCGGTGTGATTTATCGTCAGTTCTCCATTACCGTAGTATCGGCCATGGTGCTTTCGGTGGTTGTGGCACTAACGTTGACGCCGGCACTGTGCGCTACATTGCTTAAACCTGCCGATCCGGATCACCACCAAAAACGTGGTTTCTTTGGTTGGTTTAACCGCAGCTTTGACCGCTCGGCTAAAGGCTACCAGAGCAGCGTCGGTTATATTTTGGCGCGCACTGGCCGCTTTATGGCGATCTATATCGCGATCGCGTTAGTGCTAGCGCTGTTGTTTGGTCGCTTGCCCGGCTCCTTCTTACCGGATGAAGACCAAGGGTTGATGTTTACCCAAATGACCTTGCCGGTGGGCTCGACCAAAGAGCGTTCGATTGCGGTTATGAACGACGTCGAGAACTATTACCTCAGCCAGGATGACACGGTCGCATCGGTATTTTCGGTGATTGGTTTTAGCTTTAGTGGTCGTGGTCAGAACAATGGTATTGCCTTTGTGCGGATGAAGGACTGGTCGGAGCGCACCGAAGAAGGTCAGGATGTGCACTCGGTAGCCGGCGCGGCTATGGGATACTTTATGACCATCAAAGAGGCCATGGTATTTGCTTTTGTGCCGCCGGCTATTACTCAGCTGGGTACCTCGACAGGCTTTAACTTACAGCTTAAAGACTTGGGTGGCGTCGGTCATGACGCATTAATGGAGGCGCGCAATCAGTTGTTAGGTATGGCCTCTCAGGAGTCAGCGCTGGTTGGTGTGCGCCCGAATGGTCAGGAAGATACACCGCAATTTAAACTTGATATTGATATGGAGAAGGCCTCGGCGCTTGGGGTTTCCATTGATGAAATCAACAGTGTGTTCTCGACGGCGTGGGCGGCCTCGTACGTTAATGACTTTATCGATCAGAGCCGTATCAAGCGGGTGTACGTGCAAGGTGATGCTGAGTTTCGCATGATGCCCGAAGATGTGGGCAACTGGTATGTGCGCAACGCCAGCGGCGAGATGGTGCCTTTCTCAGCTTTCTCGACCGGTCGCTGGGTGTATGGCTCGCCAAGGCTTGAGCGTTATAACGGTGTGTCGTCGCTGAACATTCAGGGGCAGGGCGCGCCAGGGGTTAGCTCGGGCGACGCCATGAACCTGATGGAGTCACTCGTCGCAAAACTGCCGCCGGGTATTGGTTTTGAGTGGACAGGTATGTCACTGCAGGAGCGTGAGTCCGGAGATCAGGCGCCTATGCTTTACGCATTGTCGATTTTGGTGGTGTTTTTGTGTCTTGCGGCTTTGTACGAAAGTTGGTCGGTGCCTATTTCGGTGCTAATGGTGATTCCATTGGGTGTGCTGGGGGCAGTGATTTTTGCTATGACCCGTGGTCTATCCAATGACGTTTACTTCCAGGTGGGGCTGTTAACCACCGTTGGTCTGTCGGCGAAAAACGCCATTCTGATCGTGGAGTTTGCCAAGTCACTGTATGAAGATGGTATGGAGCTTGTGGCCGCCACTGTCGAGGCGGTACGTATGCGCTTGCGGCCCATTATTATGACCTCGCTGGCATTTGGCCTGGGTGTTACACCATTGTTTATTGCCTCGGGCGCAGGCTCGGGTGCACAAAATGCTATCGGTACGGCGGTGTTGGGCGGCATTGTGTTTGCCACCTTCCTCGCGATTTTCTTTGTGCCTTTGTTTTTTGTGGTGGTGTTTAAAATCGCCCATCGTATTAGCGGCAAAAAGCCAAAAGCGATTGAGCAGTCGTAATACACCATCACTTTGTGTATAAAAAGCGGCGGCCCTCGGGTCGCCGTTTTTTATGGGGGTGGGTTTCTGCGTGCTGCAGTTATGGGGTTAACGTGGCGATAAAGATAATCGAGGCGGGGCGCTTAGAGCTGGGTAAGAGAGGCTCCGATATCTTCTGCATAGAAAAACCGTGGTGGCGTAACAGCGTAAGCCAACTCGATAGCGTGCGAAAATACCAGGGTGCCGGGTCGGTAAACGTGCTGTCGAAACCATCCCAACTACTTTGACGCCAGCCATCTTGGTAGGGCAGTTCGCTGTTGCACTCGGCCGGGTGAAGAGTTTGGATAATTAATCGACCCGCTGGCTGTAACAGCGCGGCTAATTGCGCGAGTACGGTCTCGGTAGAGGATTCGCCCAGCAGCGAAAAATTACACACCGCAAGTTCAAACGGCGCGCCACAAATGGCTGCTAAGCTGTGCAGCTCGTTGTAGTTTAGGCATTGAAAGTGTCCGCCCCCGTTTTTAGTGGCGGCATCAACCAGTGCGTGTGTGGCGTCTATCCCAGTAACGACGATACCGCTTTCGCTAAGGCGCCGCGCTAGCCAGCCTTCACCACAGCCAATATCGATCACCGATGTGACTTGGCAGAGCGGTACGGCATCGACAACAGCTTGGTCAGTCACCTGTTGCCGGCTGGCGATAGTGCCGTCGCGCACGGCGCGTGTCCAACTATCAGCATTGCGTTGCCAAGTGTTTAAAATACGTCGTTCGTTGTGATCCACCATAGATAGAGCTTCGTGTGGCTAAGTCTACTCCGCACTTGATGCGAGGTACTGGCTTATAATGTGTACTTGGCGCTTGGCTTCTTGCTTTAGGCTCTGCAGTCGTTGCTGTAAATGGTTCCAGCTTTCCGAACTCGATGCTTGTTCGAGCGCGAAAGCCTGTTCGGCTAGAGTCGTTACCATAAGTTGAGCGCTATTGCCTTTTAGCGAGTGGGCATGAAATTTTAGATCATCACGGAATTGATTTTCTACCGCGCTATCGATATTGGCCAATCGCTCGGGTAATTGCTCCAAATAACTGTTTAGCACGTTGTGCATAATCTCCTGCCTGCCAAATAAGCTTTGCAGCAATGCTTCCGGGTCCCAGGCGGAAGATATAAGTGGATCGCTATCGGATTCGTTTTCTGTTTTGTCTGCCGGGGCAGGCTGCTGATTGTTGTTGGCAGATATACCGGTTGGCTCAGGGAGCCAGCGCGCTACTGCATCGGCTAGGCTACTCAGGCTAATGGGTTTAGTGGTGTAGTCGTTCATGCCGGCCGCGAGGCATCTATCCCGATCGCCTTCCATCGCATTGGCGGTAAGGGCGATGATGGGCACGTCACGGTAAACCTCGCCGGCCTCACCTTGACGGATACGGCGTGTGGCTTCATAGCCGTCCATATCCGGCATCTGGCAGTCCATTAAGATGATTTGATAGGGCCAGTCTTGGGTGGCTTTCAGTTGTACGAGTGCGTCTGCACCACTTACGGCGTAGTCTGCTTTTAGGTTAAGTTCGCCCAGTAGCAGTTGGGCTACTTCGCGATTAATGGAGTTGTCCTCTACCAGTAATAAACGGATATCGTGCCGAAACCGAAGTGTCGTCTGGTCGTCATGGGTTGCCGACGGTAGTGCGATATCTTGATTAATAAAGCCGTCGTGCTCGCAGCACAGAGATAGCAGCCGAAAGAGTTCTGGCGTTGTGGGAGGCTTGTAAACGAAGTGATCAAACTCGTTTAATGTTGCCTTTTCGCTAATGCCGATCATTGCGGCTGAGCGTTCGATATCCCGTGCGCTCTTAAGCTGAGTCAACAAGTCAGGTCTCGTTTCGATTGATTCGTAGTCCAGCAGCGCCAGGTGATAATGGTTAGATCTTGGTACCTGCGAAAAATAATCGGATCCTACCTCGGAGCCGGTGTTGACCAAAAAAACGTGCACCCCCCAGCGCTCAAGTTTACGCTGGTAGATGTCCAGCAGTGTAGCGTTGGCGCTAAGCAAAATGATGTTAACCTCAGCGGTGTGTAAATCGGGTGCGCGATACAGTGATTGCTCGGATTTCTCTAGCTGCACTGAAAAATTAAATGAGCTTCCGTTGTTTTCGCTGCTGCGGCATTCAACGTCGCCTCCCATCAATTGACAAAGTTTTCGGCAAATTACCAAGCCGAGCCCAGAGCCCCCAAAGCGACGGGTAGTGGATGCGTCCACTTGGGAAAACGGTTGAAACAAATCGCGCATTTTTTGGGCGGGTATACCAATGCCGGTGTCGATGACTTGCGCGGTAAAAGCCACGCCTTGGTGCGTCTCTTCACTTTGACAAACTATGCTCACAGAGCCCTGCTCTGTAAATTTGATGGCATTGCTAATGAGGTTGTTAAGAATTTGTTGCAGTCTGCCTGGGTCGCCCTTGACGCTGCTGATGGTTAATCCATTTGTATCGAGGTTTAAGTCGAGGCTTTTGTTCTGCGCGTTCATTGCCTGAATATGGCACAGTGTTTCTAAGTGTTGATGCAGCTCAAAATCGACTAGCTCCAGAGGCATTTTTCCAGCGTCAACCTTGGAAAAGTCGAGAATATCGTTAATGATTCCAAGCAGTGACTCGGCGCTGGTTTTGGCGATATTAATTTTGTGCTGCTCGTTTGTGTTGAGGTTGCGCCTTTGCAGCAGGTTAAGCATGCCCAACACGCCGTTCATAGGGGTGCGTATCTCGTGGCTCATCATTGCCAAAAATTCACTTTTTGACTGAGCGGCGGCTTCGGCTTGTCGCTTTGCCTCACGCAGGTCAAACTCTGCTAGTTTGCGCTGGTGAATATTCTGGAATGAGCCGTATAAGCGGATACACTCGCCATTGTGCATCACTGCCTTACCGGAGGTCGCTATCCAGCGCTCGCGATTGTCGGCGGTGATGATGATCAGTTCGTCATAAAAGGTACTGCCGCTGAGTATGGCGTCTTGTACGAGTGTTTGGATTCTTTCACGGTGCTCTCCGGCTTTGTAAAATTGAATGCCGCTGTCGAGGTTGGGGACATAATCCTGTGGCACCTCGTGAATTTTCTTGGTCATTTCTGACCAATAAATCGTTTGCGTTTGCAGGTTGAACTCCCAGGCGCCAATCTGACCGAGTTCACCCATGGCGTTAAGCATTTGGCTCTGGCGTTTTAGCTGATCGTTGGCAACTCTTTGCTCGCTGATATCGACTGCAGATGCATAAAATTTACCGGTATCTGCGTCCGCGCTGCTGTTCCACATAAGGGTGAGATAGTGGCCCTGTTGGTGTCGGTAGCGGTTTTCGAAAGCAGTAACGGGTAAGCCTTTTGCGAGCTGAGCGAACGCAGCCTCTGTGGGGGCGAGGTCGTCAGGGTGAACCAGCTCAATAATAGGTCTGCTGAGCAACGAGTGTTCAGAATAACCCAGCAGCTGGCAGAAATATTGATTGACCCGTTCAAAGTAGCCTTCGGTGTTCGCGACACACAAAATGGCGTTGGTGCTGTCAAAGAACTGATTGAGTTCGCGCTGTGAACGTTGAACTTCGCGCAGTGCATTTTTGTGTTCGGTAATATCCAAATGGGTGCCCACCATGCGCTTGGGGCTGCCATCGGGGTTCCACTCGACTACTTCGCCGGTATCGACTACCCATACCCAGTGGCCGTCTTTGTGACGCATGCGGCACTCGCATACATATTTATCGGCGAGCCCCTCCCAATGAGCGTTTAAACCCGCTTCGGACTTAGGGAGATCTTCTGGGTGCGCGTGCTCAAGCCAGGTGTTGATATCCGTTGGTTCCAACTCGTCCAGCCGATAACCAATAATCTCGGCCCAACGATCATTAAAGTGGGTTTCTCCACTGGGAATATCCCAATCCCAAATACCGACACCGGTACTGGCTATCACGAGTTCCAGCCGCTGCCGTTGTTCATGTAAGCGTCGGTCCTGCTCTTGGGTGACGCTGGTGTCCTCGGCGATAGTCCAGACCAGCCCCCGACCTTTACTGTCGCGCACCAGGCCGCAACTAAGTTGTACGGGAAGCACCTTGGCGTCGCGCCCTACGTATTCGAGTTGCACTGGCCCGCAGCGCCCGGTGCGCTGCAACTCTTCGTGTAAGTGCGTCAAAGTGTCGGCATGCTGGCTGGTTATTAATTGATCGACGGTCAATTGGCGCACTTGCTCCAGGGTAAGTCCGCAGTATTGCAGTAATGCGGGGTTAGCCTCGATAAACCGGCCACTGGCGAAATCGTGCAGAGAGATAGCTAAAGGCGATGCGTTAAACAGCGTTTGCAGCCGCTGCTCGGCGCCGCGGCGCGACTCAAGCAGATAGATAACCCACAACAAAGGCGCGAGAATCAAGCCGGCGACCAAAGCGATCGCCAGCCGTAACGCCAGTGCGTTCGGAGCTCGCGCAGGCCAGCCATTGGCTGGAATGGCTGATAGCTGCCACTGGCCCCCAGGAAACTCGACACTTGCAGTTACGGGGTTCTGCATAGCTACAGACGCATCGCCCCAAAAAGGCGAGTTGGCGCCTTCACTTGCGATACTTAAGGCTAATGTCGACTGCCTGGTGATACCACTGGCTTGGTAGTAGGCTTGCAGGTCGAGTACCGCAGAAACCAGCCCCCAAAGCTCGCCGTCATCGCCATACACAGGAATGCGCCCAATCAAACCCTGGCCTCCCTGAAGCAGATCCAGCGGGCCGTCAATGGTCATCTCGCCCGATACTATGGCGCGCTTTACAGCCGTCTGTTGGGTGGGGTGAGTTAGGTAATTGAGCCCCAGCGCTGGGGCGTTGGGCTCATAAGGGTAAATAAGCGACAGTACAAAATCGGGGGCAGCGCCTATATTGCGCAGCAAATTATTTTCACCAAATAAGTGTTGGGCGTAATGACCGAAGGTTTGCTGATCCATGTCAGGGTTGACCTGAATCGCCGCCACCAGCCCCTGCACGGTTTGCAGGCTGGCGTTAATGTTGGCCTCCAGGCGCGTGCGCAGTAGCGCCAGTTCATCTAGCGTTACCACCCGCATCTGGTGTAAATGGTGATGATAGTTCAGGCGGTCGATGTAGTAACCGCTGGTAAAGGCCGATAACCCCACCACGAGAGAGATGAGCAGATAATAAGAGCGGGATATGGAAAACCGCCGTGCGGGAGTGTGCTGGCCTGTATTAGTATCGAGCATAAAGCCTGTGCGCTATGGAGTTTGGGGAATATCTACCAATAACACCACTATAGCGTAAAACCGGTGGGTTAGTGCTCTACGGGACGACGAAGGAAGGGGGAGCTGGGTGAACCCTCGCGGGCCCACCCAGGTTGGCGGGGTTAATCTAGCTGTACAAACACAGACGTTGTCAGGGCGGGCACCACAAGGTTTGTACCATCGGCCATTGTCTGCTGGGTGGTCGTATCGACCGACTGTTGTTGCACCGGGTGCAGCATAAAATCGCCCGCCAGTGGGTTCTCGATGGTTACGCTCCGGGCCTGTGGATTAAACACTACCACCAGAGCCCGATGCGAGTCATCGAGCCCGATAGCGTCATCGAGGCTCATCACAATAACACCGGCTGTTTGCTCGGGCCCGGTATTGTGAAAACTAATCACCTGTTCGACGTCAGCGGCGGTGCGCAGGCGAAACAGCGGTGAGCTTGTGCGAATGGCAAGCCATTCTTTAAACAGCGCGCGTGCTTGGCTGATGTCTGCCGGCGCCGGTGCCGCACTGGGGTCGCTAATGATGGACTCAATTAAAGGCCAGTTGCTGCCGTCTTTGTCCTCGCGGGGCAAACCCACATTCCAGTTATTCGTATGGCCGGTAAAGTCCACTCGGTTAAACCAGTCGCCCGAATCGTAACTGTCTCGCTGCATCGATTTAGAACGCAGCAGCTCGACGCCCATGTGGATAAACGGAATACCCTGGGCCAACATGGGCACGCTGAGTGAGAAGTTTTGCATCCGTGTGCGCTCGGCTGCGGTCATACTCTGCGGCGCTTTGTATTGCAGGTTATCCCACAGAGTTTGGTTGTCGTGTTTAGAGATATAATTAATGCTCTCTTGCGGGTCTTCGGTGTAACCGGCTTTGAGGTCAAAGTAGGGTAATTCGCCGCCGGTGGTTAAGTTGCCGTGGCGATCCGTCAGTGGATAGCCGGTTAAGCTGCCCGCTAAGTTGACGCGCAGGCGGTCGGCCAAGTCGGTAAGCGACTCTTGCTCGCTGGCACTGCCCGAGTTGAGGTTGTTGGGGTAATGGAATAAGCCTGTGCCATAGCCTTGGTTGCGGCGTATGCCATCGCCACTGTCAAAGGGGCCACCACCTCGCACCGCGTCGCGAATGCGGTCGTTGAAGGTGCCTACGCCGGTACCGGCCATATTGACCTGAATGGCGTTGACGCCCCGACGATTGCTCATCACCTCACCAAAGTTCCAGCCCTCGCCATAAAAGTAGGTGTCTGGGTCAACGGTTTTTACTGCATCGCGCGCAGCGAGAATGTTGCGGCGCATATGGTGGCCCATCAAATCAAACCGGAAGCCGTCGATTTTGTAATCGCGGGCCCATACCACCAGCGAGTCGATCATGAGCTTTTCCATCATGTCGTGTTCGCTTGCGGTGTTGTCGCAGCAGCTAGAGGTTTCGACCGCGCCGGATAATTCGTTGCGACGGTGGTAGTAGCCGGGTACCAATTTATCCAGTACTGATTTATCCCACAAGCCCGACGAGTTGGTGTGGTTGTAGACCACATCCATGACGACCCGCAGGTCCATATCGTGCAGCGCCTGCACCATCGCGCGAAACTCGCGGATAGGCGCAAAGTCGTCGAGGCTGGTGGCGTAGCTGCCCTCGGGGGCGGTGTAGTGGAACGGATCGTAACCCCAGTTAAACGAGTCGATATCACGCAGCTCGCCGACCAGCGCCTGCGCGTCCGGGGTGGCAGGGTCAAACTCTGCCAGCACCGCCTCCAGGGTTTTACTGTTATCGGCATTGCCGCAAACGCTGGCGTCTGGTTTAAGGGCACATAAGTCGGCCACGGTGTCGGTAATATCAACCCGTGCGGCAGGGTCTTCATTAACGGTGGCAATGTCAAAAGTTGGTAGCAGATGAATGGTATTTAAGCCGGCCTGTTGCAGCTCGGCTAAATGCTTTACCGGTGTGCTTTGGCTATCGGTAAACGCCAAATATTTACCACGATGATTTACACCAGTGCTGGCGTCGAGCGCCGAGAAATCGCGAATGTGCAGCTCGTAAATAATGCTGTCTTCGGGGGCTGAGAGAGTGGGTGCCTGATGGCTCGCCCAGTTGGACGGTTGGGTGTCGGCGCGGTTCAGGTCCACCACTTGCGATAGCTCGCCGTTTTGCGCAAGGCTAAGCGCGTATGGATCGGTGGTGGTGATGGCTTCGACCTGATCGGTTAAATAGTGATAGACGCTCGCCTGATACCGGTAATACTCCCCGTGCATGTCGCGGTTCACTTCGCCGCTCCACACGCCTTGGGCATTGCGGGTTAACGCCAGCTCGGCGGACGGGTTGTTGGTGTCGGTTGTGGCAAAGGTTTGCACGCTAACCGATTGAGCGGTAGGTGCCCAGACGGCGAATTGCGTTTTACCGGCCGTAATACGCGCACCTAACTCTGCGTCGGTAGCGTAATAGGCATCCAGTGCCCCGGCAATTTGCACGCTGGTCGCTTTTACCAGTTGGCCTTCGGCATCAAAGGCGGCCGCTACCAGCTCGCCGGCGAGTGTTAGATCAATATCCAGGTCGCTGGTAGGTATTTGCCAGGCGCTCCAGCTAGCTAGATGCGGGAACTTAGCGGCACTGGCATCGCTGATCGTACTGCGGGTGAGGGTGACGGACGCACCGCCGGTTAATGTGCCCTCTGTTAACGCGATGGCGCCGGTTGGATCACGCAGTAGCTGTACCTCGGCGGTGTTGTCAGGGATATCCCACAGCAATGTATTGTGATCGACCCAGTGTGCGGCATAACCACTGAGTGTGGCCTGCGTCGGGCCGGCATCGCCCGCGTAAGTGATGGCACTCGATCCGTGTTGCGTAAAGGCGATATTGCCTTGGGTTAAGTCCATGACGCCATCGGCATCGCCCAGTGCTTTGTCGTCGCCACGGTGGACAATAAAGTTAAAGCAGCCCCCGGGTTGGTTTAAATCGAGAATAAAAAATGCCCCGCGCTCAGTGTCGATACCGTCGGGTTGCTTGGGTGAGTCCCAGGTGACACCGTTAATACTGTTGTCGGCCAGGGCGGTGCAATCACCACCGTTCCACAAATGTAAGCCCCACCCCTCGTAGTTGGCATCGCTGCGCTTATAAAAAATAGCCGCCTGAGTGTCGGTTAGGTTAAACGGCAGCGGGTTTTCATTGCTGGGGTCGAGCGGGTAGTCAATATTCGCCGCACCGTGTTGGGTGAGGGCAACGGCGCCACGGCTTAAATCGAAAAGGGCGTCGGCATCACCCAGCGCTTTCTCGTCGCCTTTATGCACAATAAAGTTAACGCAGCCGCTCTCGGTGGCGGGTGCGTTTAATTCCAATAGATAGTAAGCGCCGTAGCTGTCATCGAAACCGGTAGCGGCGAAGGGCGCATCCCAGGTAATAGCGCCGATCGCGGCGTCATCGAGTGCGCCGCAGGTTTCGTTGTTCCATAGGTGCAGCCCCCAGCCCTGGTAGTCGGCGTCATCGCGCTGGTAAAAAATAATGGCTTGATCGCTCTCCAGCGTAACGGGAAGATCAATACTGGGCACGCTGCTGGAGCTGGATTCGCTACTGCTGGACTCAGACGAGGAGCTGGATGATGAACTGGGTGTAACCGGCGGGGTGTCGGTGTCATTGCTGCCGCCACAGGCGGCGAGTACGGCGGTACTTAACAAACACGTTAGGGTCAGACGGCGCATGGTAACCTCTTGCAGATATTATGATTATTGGCGGGCGCTGCCTTATAAATAGTGGCAGGCCAAGTGTTGTTATCAGCGAGAGATTACGACAGGGTTTGGAGGGGTGAAAACTGCATACGTATACATAACAAATGAATACGTATGCAGGGGTTAACGTTATTAAGGTTTGAGTTTGTAGCCGGTTTTAAAAATCCAGGTAATAAGCCCGAGGCAAATGGCCATAAATAGCGCAATCATGCCCAAGCTTATGCCTACGTGCACATCGGCGCTGCCGTAAAAGCTCCAGCGAAAGCCACTGACCAAATACACCACCGGGTTTAGCAGCGTGATTTTTTGCCAAAGCTCGGGCAGCATATTGATCGAGTAAAAGGTGCCACCTAAAAACGTCAGCGGCGTGATTACCATCATCGGGATAATTTGCAGCTGCTCAAAGCTGTTGGCCCAAAGCCCGATTAAAAACCCTAGCAAGCTAAAGGTTATTGCGGTCAGCACCAAAAACATTAGCATCCATATGGGGTGCATGATCGAATAGTCGACAAAGACTCTTGCCGTGATTAGGATAATCAGCCCCAAAATAACCGATTTAGTCGCCGCGGCACCCACGTACCCCAGAACGATTTCCACCCCCGATACCGGCGCCGATAACACCTCGTAAATGGTGCCGGTAAATTTGGGCATGTAAATCCCAAATGATGCGTTTGAGGTGCTCTCGGTTAAAATGCTGAGCATTAACAGCCCCGGCACAATAAACGCGCCGTAGCTGATGCCGTCGATCTCGACAATGCGCGAGCCGATGGCCGAGCCAAACACAATAAAGTACAGAGACGTCGACAACACAGGTGAAGCGATCGATTGCATTAAGGTGCGCCATGCGCGGGCCAGCTCGTAAAAATAAATAGCTTTCACACCATAGTGGTTCATGGTTTTTCCTCCACCAGTGAGACAAAAATTTCTTCCAGCGAGCTCTGACGGGTTTGTAGATCTTGGTAGTCGATACCGGCGTTCTGCAATTGCGCGAGTAACTCGGAGACCCCAGAGCTCGCCTCGGCGGTGCTGTAGCTGTAGATTAAGCTGTTGCCGTCTTCAGCCAGCTGCAGGTCATCACGGATTAAGTTTGGCGGTAAGGTGGTAAGCGGTTCGCTGAGAAATACGGTTAAACTTTTGCGGCCGAGTTCGCGCATCAGGGCGTGTTTTTCTTCAACCAACATTAACTTACCTTTGTTGATTACCCCAATTCGGTCGGCCATATCTTCGGCCTCTTCGATGTAGTGGGTGGTCAGAATAATGGTTACGCCCTCTTCGCGCAGGCGCCGGATCATGGCCCACATATCGCGCCGGAGCTCTACATCCACCCCGGCGGTGGGCTCGTCTAAAAATAAGATGTTCGGTTGGTGCGCCAGCGCTTTGGCAATCAGTACCCGGCGTTTCATGCCGCCCGAGAGCGCCATAATGCGCGAATCTTTTTTATCCCACAGCGATAAGGTTTTAAGTAACTGCTCGAGGTAGGCATCGTCTGCGGGGCAGCCAAATAAGCCGCGGCTAAAACGTACGGTGTCCCATACCGACTCAAAAATATTCACCGACAGCTCTTGCGGCACTAGGCCAATTTGTTTGCGCGCTTGACGAAAATCTTTATGAATATCGAGTGAGTCGGCAATAATGCGTCCGCCTGTGGCTTTTACGATGCCGCAGACAATACCGATTAGGGTGGTTTTGCCCGCGCCATTGGGGCCGAGCAGGGCAAAGATCTCGCCCTGACGGATGGATAAGTTAATATCGGTAAGCGCGGTAAACCCCGTGTCGTACGTTTTTTCGACGCCCTCTAGGGTGAGAATATCTGGCACGTTAGCTCCTTGTAGTAGCAGTATCAGCCGTGTGGAGCTCTATAGTAATAGTATAGAGCCCAATTGGTTTGGGGTGCCTGCCACCGGGGAAATCCCGTGGCGCCCCAGTACGGGCAGTAGCGTGGCCGCTTGTTCGGCCAAAAAGGCGCGATAATCACGGTTAAATACCCGCCATAGTTGTTTGACGGTTGGCGCCGGGATGCAGCTGCGCGACTGCTTGAGGGTGGCGCTGTGTGCGGTGCACTCCAGGCGCTCCAGTGCGGCGGCAAACTTGAGGGTACGATCCTCCAATCGGTTGGCAAGCACCGGGTCGTAATCGGATAAAAACGGATAATAGGCATCCCATTGGCGCGCGGCAAATTGTCGCAATTGCCAGGCGCAGACGTTTACCGCGGTTTGCACCTGTTGCGGGTCGCTGCCATCAGGGTGTTGTAGCGTGTCACTGAGTTTGCGCAGATAAGCCGTGACGGGCTTGCTGTGGTAGTGACTACTGATGGCGGGTTGGCTTTGGTGGTGTGAGACAAACATTGTGAATCCTCCCTGCGATGGTCGCGCCGGCCCTGTAACGTCAGGGTGGGGCGCCCTAAGACCGTAATAGTGTGGTACACCTTGTCGTTTACGTTAGAGGCTAATCGACATAGTGGGTTAAAAGCTGCATGCTAATGGCTATATACGACAGTTTCTGACGTATAGCACCGTTAGCCTCTCAAATCGACAATGAGCCGAGCCGCCCGGAGGTACAATGGCCAATACCGCCACCCGTCTGTTGAATTTAATTATGCTGCTGCAGCGTGAGCCTAACTCGCCCGCCTCTCGTCTGGCCGAGGCGTTGGATGTCTCGGTGCGTACCGTACAGCGTTACATAACGATGCTCGAAGAAATGGGCGTGCCTGTGTATGCCGAGCGAGGGGCCCAGGGTGGCTACTCGCTGGTACGGGGGTATCGTATGCCACCGCTGGTGCTTTCGCCCGAGGAGGCGGTAGCCGTCTCATTGGGCACTTCGGTGATGTCGGTACTGTGGGGCAACTTGTTTCGCACCTCAGCCCAGAGCGCCATGAGTAAAATTGCCAATGTGCTGCCAGAGGAGCAATTACGCGAGGTGCGCTGGGCCCAGGACAGCCTTTTAACCCGGGGTTTACCAAGGGCAAACCCCAGTGTCGATGAGCCGTTGCTGGAGGCTTTGTACCAAGCCAGCCGGCGCTGCCAGCAAGTGGAAATTGTTTATCAGGGACGTGGCCGCGAGCAGGCCGAAGCGCGGCGCATAGCCCCTTACGCCCTGATTTACAGTTGGGGGCAGCAATACTGCGTCGCCTATTGTCACCTGCGCGGAGCAATGCGCTCGTTTCGGGTGGACCGGATGCTGTCATTACAGCCTTTGGATGAACATTTTACCAAGCCGGATGACTTTGATCCCAACCTGTATCTGAATCAAGACGCAGACGACCGGCCGATGACGAAAGTGCGCTTGTTGTTTGCGCCGCAGTATGCGGACCTGGCCCGCGACTACGCCTGTTGCTGGGACAACACCGAAACCCTTGCCGACGGCAGCCTGGTCGCCGAGTACTTAACCGCCGATTTAGATATGGCGCGCTGCCGGGTGATGAGCTTTGCGCCCAAGGCGAAGGTGCTGGAGCCGCCCGAGCTGATTGCGAACATCCAGCAGGCGGCTTATGCGGTGTTAGAGCAGTACCCCACCGAGCCGATGGTGCCCGAGGCTTTAGGCGCGGTGGCCAAAGCCGGACGAACAGGCGTGAGCTTAACGAGCTAAGTTGCCGAAGCGCGCTATTGCGGGTCGCAGTTGATCATCCATTTAATGCCGAACTTGTCTTTAAAGGTACCAAAGCGCTCCGCCCAGAAGGTTTTTTCGAGCGGCATAATGATTTCACCGTCAGCGCTAAGGGCGTTAAACATCGCTTCGGCTTGTGATGCACTTTCGGTTTGCAGCGCGACGGAGATACCTTGTGGTGCTTGATAGTCGTCCGCTGGAACATCTGAGCCCATCAATATTGCACCACCGATGGTTAAACTTACGTGCATGATTTTGTCGTCGCAGCTGGCGTCTACCGGGTTGCCACCGGGCGCTTCTTTGTAGGTTCCCATGTAATCAATGGGCAGGCCTAAGCACTCACTGTAAAAGGTAAAAGCCTCGGCGCAATTGCCGTTGTAAAAAATATAGGGATTAACGTTCATGGGCTGTCTCCTAAAAGTGGCCTCGTTATTTACGCTGTGGTTGGTTTTCCGCTCATATGAAACAGCTCCCAAATGTGGCCGTCCAAATCCTCAAAGCTGCGCTGGTACATAAACCCATAATCTTTCGCTTCGCGGTGCTCACGCCCACCCTGTGCGCAGACTATATCAAGTAGGCTATCAACTTCATCGCGGCTGTCGCAGGCCAGTGCTGTTAATACTTCGGTACTGGTTTTTGCGTCAGTTATGGGCTTATCGGTAAAGCCTTGAAAAAACGATTTTACCAGCAACATAACGTAGCTGGTGTCGGTAACGATCATGCAGGTGGCATTTTCGTCGGTAAACTCAGGGTTAAACTCAAACCCCAGCGCCGTAAAAAATTCGATAGATTTGTTGAGGTTATTGACGGGCAAGTTGACAAAAATTTGGCTGGGCATGGTTAGCTCCTTAATGTTAAGCGTTGACGCAAGCTCTCTTCTTGCTGACGAAGATCGGGGGTGAGTGCCTCGCCAAAATCGTCGGGACCCAAAATCGGACGTATTTCTACGCTGTAATGCTGCCCGCTGGGGCTGGGGATTTTAGCTGCCCAGTCGCAGGCCGCTTGTAGTGAGGGCAGCTCCCACACCCAGTATCCGGCGATGGTGTTGGGGGTAAACGTAAATGGCCCCGGCTCGATCGCGGCGCCTGAGTCAGTAAAATTTACTCGCGCCGAGCGCGAGGTGGGGTGTAAGCCGTTGCCTGACACCAGTACTCCGGCCGCTGCCAGTTGCTGATTAAACTCGCCCATCGCCTGAAGAAGTTCTGTGCCGGGCATAACGCCTGCCTCGGTCGCGGGGCTGGCCGGCATAATGATAAAAAACTGCATTGAGTGGCTCCTGTATCTCTAAAGTATGAAAAGCGGTAACACGGTGAATAGTCGTTTGGCGCTTTCTTAAATCGACAGGGCCACTGAAAATTAATTTACTTGCAGTTGCCGCACCGGGCGCACCTCTATGCTGCCCACCCGGGCAGGCGGAATCCCCTGAGCGATGCGTAGCGCCTCGTTTAAATCCCGCGCTTCAATCATATAAAAGCCGGCGAGCTGCTCTTTGGTTTCGGCGAAAGGGCCGTCGGTTATTTGTACCTCACCGCCGCGTACTCGCACCGTGGTGGCGGTGGCGACGGGCTCCAGCGCCTGGCCGGCTAAAAGCTGGCCTTTGTCCTGTAGCGATTGCGCATAGGCGGCGCACTCTGAATCGTGCGGGCTATCGGGCAGGCCGTGTAGGTCGGTTTCGTCGCTGTACACTAAGCATAAATATTTCATGGGGCTCCTTAGACGCTGGTTCGCGTAAAACGTGAATGAGTTAGTTATAGTCGAAATCCAGGGAGGTTAATCGACAGGGCTATTTATTTTTTTACACTCGTTAAGGCGGCGGGTTAAAAACGATTGTTCGGGCTGCTGATTGGTGAGGGTGAGGGCGGCAGCATAAGCCGATGCGGCTTCATCCAGGCGGTTTAAGCGCCGTAGTAAATCGGCTTGTGCGGCGCGCGCGGGTAAGTATTGGTCAAGCTCGCCTGTGGCAAGCAGTGTTTCCAGCTCGGTGAGGGCGGTTAGCGGCTCGCGGTGGTAGGAGAGCGCGACAATGCGGTTAAGGGCTACCACCGGCGAGGGTTGCACGCGCAGCAGTAAATCGTATAACCCCACGATCTCGGCCCAGTCGGTTGCTGCCCAGCGTGGCGCCTCGGCGTGAACCGCCGAAATAGCCGCCTGGAGTACATAGGCACCCGGAGGCCCGGCGTTTAATGCCTCGCGTACCAGCGCACAACCTTCGCTAATGGCGCTTGCGTCCCACAGGCTGCGGTCTTGCTCCTCGAGGGTGATGATGCCCCCGGTGGGTGATGTGCGCGCCTGGTGGCGAGAGTGGTTGAGCCGCATAAGTGCCAGTAGCCCGGTTACCTCGGGCTCGGGTAATAATTCGTGTAGCAGTCGGCCTAAGCGTATGGCCTCGTCGGCCAATAGTACGCGGGTTGCCTGGGCACCGCTGGAGGCGCTGTACCCTTCATTGAACACCAGGTAAATGACTTGAAGTACCGACTGTAGACGCTCGGTAAGCTCACTGGGGCCCGGCACCTCATAAGGGATGTTGGCCGATTGTATTTTTCGTTTGGCGCGCACAATACGCTGAGCGATGGTGCTGGGCTTGGCCAGATAAGCACTGGCAATTTCTTCGGTGGTTAGGTCGCACACTTCACGTAAGGTTAGCGCTGTGCGGGCCTCGGGGCTTAGGCTTGGGTGGCAGCAGGTAAATATCAGTCGCAAACGGTCATCGGGGATGCGATCGTCATCGGTATACAGTTCGTCATCGTTTGCGTCGCTGGAGGGCGGCAGTTGGTCGCTGAGCTCGGTAAAGCGTTGCCGGCGGCGGATCCGGTCGATGGCCTTAAACCGCCCCGCTGAGACCAACCAGGCGCGAGGGTTATCGGGCAACCCGTTTTGGGGCCACTGCTCGAGCGCGGCGGCAAAAGCGTTGTGTAGGGCCTCTTCGGCCAAATCAAAGTCGCCCAGCAGGCGAATCAAGGTGGCCAGTACCCGGCGCGACTCGCTCTGGTAGAGGGTTTGTATCTGCTGCTCTATTGGCGCTTTAGAGTTCGTAGGCTTCACTTGGTACATCCAATTGGCTGGTGCGAGCGTAACTGTAACAAATAGCGTATTTTGACGTCTTATGAGTTAAGCACGTTTTATTGCACTCTAAATCACAGGATTCTGCCATTATGCTGATTAAACGACCGCCGCGCATTGCCTCTAGCGAAATCACCCCCGAGCCTATTTACCGCGCCCGGCGGCAATTTATGCGGCAGAGTGTCGCTCTGGGTACGGCGGCTATTGCGGCGGGCGCGGTGGGGGGGGCGCAGGCAAAGCCATCGTTTGTGGCTAAGGCGGACGTCGCGAGCCCGCCTTGGTTGCGCGATAAAATTGCCGGGGCTGCGGCGGATACCTCCGAGATCAACGACACATTGACGCCTTACGAGCATGTCACCAGTTATAACAACTTTTATGAGTTTGGTTACAACAAAGACGACCCGGCAAAACACAGCGGCTCGCTTAAACCGCACCCCTGGCAGGTGGAAATTAGCGGTGAGGCCGAAAAGACCGGAACTTTTGACCTTGAGGACATCCTGAGTAAAGTTGAGCTGCAAGAGCGGGTTTATCGGCTGCGCTGCGTCGAGGCCTGGTCTATGGTCATCCCGTGGATCGGGTTTGAACTGGGTTCGCTACTCAAGCAGTTTAACCCCACCAGCCGCGCTAAGTACGTGGCTTTTACGACGCTTAAAGATACCAAGCAGATGCCCGCTCAAGGCAGCGCGTTTGGCACCATTGACTGGCCCTACGTGGAGGGTTTGCGCATGGATGAGGCGATGCACCCGCTTACGCTGTTAGCGGTGGGTTTGTACGGTAAAGCGCTGCCTAATCAAAACGGCGCCCCGCTGCGCTTGGTGGTGCCATGGAAGTACGGTTTTAAAAGTATTAAATCCATCGTAAAAATTGAGTTTACCGAAGAGCAGCCTCCTACAAGCTGGAATATATCGGCGCCCAATGAGTACGGTTTTTACGCTAATGTGAACCCCAAGGTTGATCACCCGCGCTGGTCACAGGCCACCGAGCGCCGTTTGCCCAGCGGCTTGTTTAGCCCCAACATTATCGATACCCAGATGTTTAATGGCTACGATGAGGTGGCATCGCTGTACCGTGGTATGGATTTAAAAAAATATTTTTGAACGCAGCGTAATATGTGCCCGGCGTTCAGCGTCTGAGGCCAGATGTAAACAGTGAGCAAATCTATGAGAGCAGTAACCTGGCGGCGACTCGCTATTTTCACCCTGTCGCTTGTCCCGTTTATTTGGATCGTCTATCTTACGATTACGCAACAGCTGGGTGCTGATCCGGCTAAAACCATCGTTTTGTTTACCGGCGAGTGGACGATATATTTTTTGTTTATCACCCTCGCCGTGAGTCCTTTGGTCAAATTTGCCAAGTGGCGCTGGCTGATAGTGCACCGGCGCATGCTGGGGTTGTTTGCGCTGTTTTATGCCTTATGCCATGTGGCAGCTTATTTAACTTTTATTCTGGGCTTGGATTTTGCCCGCTTTTTTTCCGAGCTCGTCAAACGGCCTTATATTACCGCGGGTATGCCGGCGGTGTTGATTTTAATTGCCTTGGGCGTGACCTCTACCAAGGGCATGATGCGTCGTTTGGGAAGCAACTGGACCAAACTGCATCGGCTGGTGTATGTTGCTTTGCTGCTCGGTTGGGTACATGTGCTCTGGCAGGTACGCTCTAGCTATTTTGAGGCGGTACTCTACGGCGCGATTACCGCGCTGCTGTTGGGTGTACGCCTGTACGGGTACTGGCAAAAACGCCAAAAGCGCCGGCTAAAAGCTGCGAGCGCAACGCCAAAATAGTCGCCGCCTCGGCGAATCGTTATAATAAAACAAAATTTGTACACTAAGGATGGTTATGCCCACTCGCCGACAACAACTTTTGCAACTGTTGCGCCGCCGCGCTTTTGCCGCAAACGATACTCCTCTACCAGACATTATCTCTGCCGCCGGTTTGCGTCCCAGTGCATCGGACTGGCACCATTTTGCCGACCGCTTACTCTTACTGCTCGGGGCGTTAAGCCTGGTGTTTTCACTGCTGTTTTTTATTGCCTACAATTGGGTAGAGTTGGGCCGAATGGGCCGTTTTGCACTGGTGGAGATTGCGCTGGTGGGGGCGGTGGGGCTTTACTGCTGGCAGCATCGGCGCCGTTGGGTGGCGGCGTTGGCGCTGCTCTCTGCCTCTGTTTTGCTCGGCGTACTAATGGCGCTGTTTGGGCAGGTTTACCAAACCGGGGCCGACCCTTGGCAGTTGTTTTTTAATTGGGCGCTACTGATTACCCCGTGGGTGATAGTGGCGCGCCTGCCGGCGCTTTGGCTGTTGTGGATTGCGCTGATTAACGTAAGCGCCGTTTTGTATTACTCGACGTTTTTTAGTTTGTTTGGTGGCCTGTTGGTAGGCGAGGGCTCTGAACGCTGGTTTATGTTTGTTTTTAATGGCCTGGCACTGGCGATTTGGGAGTGGCTCGCCCGGCGGCGCGAGCGCCCCGAATGGGCTCTGCGCATCGTCGCCATTGCGGCGGGGTTCGCCATGACCTCACTGGCGCTTGAGTGGGTGTTGAGCCCTGCAAGCACCAGTGCACTGGTGCTACTGATTTACGCCGGGGCACTGGCGGCCACCTATTGGGTGTACCGCTATTGGCAGTTTGATTTAATGTTGCTTGCCGGTGGCTGCATGTCCGTCATTATGGTGCTCCAGTGTTTGTTGTTTAAGGCCATTGCCGACACTGCCGAGGCGGCGGGGATGTCGTTACTGGCGATGTCGCTGCTGGGCATGGGTACCGGGGCGGCCTTGTGGTTAAAGCAGGTCAACGCTAAGGAGCAAGCTCGCCATGAGTAACGCATCAATGGATCTTGCCGAGCGCCTGCGCGCCGCCGGTATCACTGTCAACACCGACGCCTCCTCTGAGCCTGAAAACCCCTGGTACGTTAAAGCCCTGTTGGCGCTGTCGGCGTGGCTGGCCTCGTTGTTTTTACTGGTTGCGATGGGCGCGGCGCTGGCTGGGTTGTTTGACAGCAGGCTTGCGTTAACCATCTGCGGGTTGCTGCTGTTAGCCGCCGCGGTGTTGTTGCTTACCCGGTGGCGCAACGATTTTAATGACAACCTTGGTCTAGCCCTAAGCCTGGCCGGGCAGGTATTGGTGGTGTTTGCCCTAAACAAGGGCGTGGACCCGGATGAGGCGAGTTTTTGGTGGTCGGTGTGTGGGCTCCAGGCGGTACTTCTGGCCGTGCCTAACTTTTTCCACCGGGCGGTGGTTGCCGCGTTTGCGGGCGGCGCTTTTGCGTTAGCCTTAATGGCCTCGGGCTGGGGCCATTTTGCCGGCAGCGTGTTGATCGCCTTACTGGCTTTTGTCTGGTTAGCTGAGTTGACCCGTCTGCGCTCTGTGAGTTTGTGTCAGGCACTGGGTTATGGCTTGGCGGTATCCTTATTGGTAGTGCAATACCTGCGGCGCTGGCAGCTGTCGGAGCTTGAGAGCGCATTTGCCGTGCAAAGCAGCGCGGCAGGGGCGCTTGCCGCGGAGTGCCTCACCTTACTGGTGCTGTGCTGTGTGTTGGGGGTACTTATAAAACGCCAACAATTTGTGGTTAGTATGGGGCAGTGGGCTTTTTTGGCCGTATTTATCGCGTTATTAGGTGCGGCCTCGTGGCAAGCGTACGGGTTGCTGCAAGCCGTGGTTTTATTGCTACTGGCTTTTTATGGGCAAAATCGTTTGCTGTTCGGGGTGGCCGCCACCGCGTTACTGCTTTCTCTTAGCAGTTACTATTATTTGCTCGATACCACTTTGTTGATTAAATCAATGACCTTGTTGCTGTTAGGTATATTGTTGTTAGGCGCGCGAGCGCTGTTTTGTTATTTGTGGCCCGGCACGAAAGGTGACGATACGCATGCTCTGGAGGTGGAACCATGAGCCGGATTGTAGTGGTCATTACTTTAGTGGCGATGTTGGCCTTAGTGAATGTCAGCATCTGGAGTAAAGAACGTCATCTGGCTCAAGGCGATACTGTCTATTTAGAGTTGGCGCCGGTCGACCCGCGAAGCTTAATGCAAGGCGATTATATGACACTGCGTTTTGCTATTGCCGATGATTTACAGCAAGCACACAGTCTTGACCCGGCTCTATCGGATAAGCGTGTTTTTGATGGCGCGTTTGTGGCGCAGCTTGACGACAACCGCGTGGCGCACTTCTCCCGCTTAGCATCCAATGACGCTAAGTCGTTGGCAGAGGATGAAATCATAATTACCTATCGCGTGCGCAATAAACGCGTAAAATTTGCGACTAACGCCTACTTTTTTAAAGAGGGTACCGGCCAGGAATTTACCTCGGCCGAATACGGTCAGTTTCGGGTTAATGACGTTGGGGAGCCTCTATTAACCGCTTTGTACGATAAGGATTTGGTTAAATTGGGCGATTCTGATCGTTTAGATTGAGCCTTGTTGTTGCATTGCGTTACTTTTTAGTGCTTTTTCCGTTGATTTTTAATGTTTTTTGTTTGCCGTCAGTATCGCCTTGCTCGTGCCAGCTAAAACGCAGATTAACGCGGTTGTAGGCGTCTTCGCGCTGTGCTGTGAGTTTTACTTGCATCAGCCCTTGGGGGGTTAGGGTTAAGGTATCTTTACCTTCACTAAAAGCCAGCTCGCCATTGTCTATGCCATCCAATAACGCTTGCAATAGGTTGCGTATGGATTGGGTGTCTTGCAGTGACTCGTGGCGAAAGCTGTTTTTTTCACGGCTCATAATACTTATACCGATTCTGGTTGAAAGATTTTAATAACGGGCCAATCGCTGCTAATGCCGGCGATAAAGCCGCTGGGGTCAATAAGCGTGGCTCCGGCGCCCAATCCGGGTAGAGACTCTTTTTTACGCGAGTGTTTATCCAGGGTTATGTCACACTCAAAATGCAGAAGCTCTCGGCGCAATGCGAGCCGTTGGCCGTGGTGCAGGTTGCGGTGCCCGTGAACAATCGCGTGAATACCTGCCATGTGCGCCCGCTTAGAGCCGTGTTTACTTAAGGGGTGATCCACGTCGCGGTATTTGGTGCGCACACTGTTGGCTAGCGAACCATAGTAAAAATCAAACGGTGCCCCCTTTAGTTGTTTGCTAAAGGCTTTGTTTAGCGGCTTAATGCCGTGTTTGTTAATTTCGTCGGCTAAATGATCGTCCAGACCGGCGTGAACAAATAAAAAGCTACCGCGTTTGCTGGCGAGTTTTAACGTGTTAAAAAACCAGTAAAACTCCCCCTTGGGGCTTAAAAACAGCTTTTGCCAAAGTTTCGCGCTGGCATAAGCTTCTTTTAGCGAGAGGCCAGCGTCTTGACACTGCTGTTCAAACGCGGCCGTTTTCTTGGCGATCTTTTTTAGCTCTCGTTCACAGGCCGGGGCGGATAGGTGCGTTTTAGCCTGCTCTGGGAATTCGTTAAACCATGCCGGTTTTGGCAGTAACAGTTGGCGACATTTTTGTGTGCCAGGAACGCCAGCTAAGGCTTTGTCGCCGGTTAAGTACTCATCGCGAATTTCTTGCAAAAACGGAATGGCTTTGGCGCCCATACGAACAAAGAAGTGACCGTTAAGCGGGTCGTTGGCGTTGCCCGCCGTGCGCATACCATACAGTACCCGAACATCGTGGTTGCCCGCGAGTAACTCGACTTTCGCGTTTAGCTCGATCAGGTGCTTTAGCACCCTTAGCAGCCGTAAGTTGCTCGGGCCCTTATCAAAAAAATCTCCGCCAAAGACAAAAACAGAGGCTTTGCCTTGCTTGGTTAATGCAAAGTGCCTATCGGACGTTCCGGTTCGTTTTACGCCACCGCTGGCGGTTAGCGAGGCCAACAGCGCGTCGGCATCGGCGTGTAAGTCAGAGATAAAAATAACGCGACGCTTGGGCCAGTGCCATTCATACTGCGTCATCCATTGATGTATCCCGTGGCGCGCTCGGCGATGGCCTTTTTTATGCTGACGCAGGGCGTGTTTGCCCTCGTCTAGCCAAGGCTGGCATTCGGTTGGTAAAGCCATCGGCAGCCATTTTTTCCCCTGATAGCGCCCGAGTTTAGCCCAGGGTGGCGTAGGCGTAGCGTGTGTGCTCAATCGATTGACTCCCGTGTGGCGTCGCGTGTCTTCCAGTGGCCGGCTAAGTGCACCCAGCTGTCGTTGTCGTTGCCGATAATAACGGGCTGGGCGTGGTGCATACTCAGGCGCTGAATATCTGCTGTGCTGAGTATGCCGAGCTCGCAGCAGGCGTGCCGAAACGCCGCCCCATGACCCACAATAGGGGTGAGGGTATTGTCGGGTGCATCGCTGTTAACCTGCTTAATATACTCGGCGACACGTTTACCTGCCTGGCGTAAAGACTCGGCTCCCGGAAAGGGCAGGCAGTAATCGGCGCTGGATTTCCAGTGTTTGGGTGCGGCTGCATAGCGAGAATCTTGTGCGAGTATTTGCTCTATCTCGGCAATGGTTAAATTCGCCACGCTGCCAACGCAGCGCTCGGTTAACGCGTGAGTTTGGATAATTTCGGTATCGCTTTGTGCCAGAACTGCGTTGTTTATCGCGAGCGAGCGGCGAATGATAGTCGCCGTTTGCCACGCCCGTTGTAAGCTCGAGCTGTGTGTGGTCGGTGCCAGAGCTAAGCCGAGCTCGGCCGCAAAACTTACAAGCTGTGCCGCGCAGTGGCGAGCTTGCTGCTCGCCGTTCTCGGTAAGGGGGTAGGGCTGATGCGCGCTCGGCGTGTCAGGTTTTTGTTGGTAGTCGCCGTGGCGAATTAGGGCAAAAGCACGCATCAGTTGTGTGCCTCGGGCAGCGCCCACAGTTTCCAGCAAAAATCTTGCAGCGCGTTGAAGTCCACACCACCGCTCACTTCAAATACCCGTGTTTTGCTTAGTAATCGATTGTAGGCTGGTGGCTGCGGTGGTTGCGTATCAGGTTGGAACTGACCGTTTTTGTCCTGATAAAAAGGCCCCGAGGTTTTCATGAGGGCAGGCAGTAAATCTTGCCGCTGAGTGATATCGACCTGCTCGAGGCTGGTTTTGCTTTCGCTGTGGCGATCCCAGTTAAGCAACATAACGGCGCTTAGCCGCGCGCTATTGTCAATTCGGTTATTCTTGTCGTTGCCGTACAGGGGCGGAATCATAACGTCGTACTTTTCTTCCAGCTCCCAGAGTGCGTCGGGAGCCAGGGTTAAGTAATGTTGGCGTTGGCTCGCACTGAGCAAAGGCAGTAGGCGGGCGTTGTTAAGTAGTGTGCCGGGATTAACCCGCGGCATTTTAGCCACGCCACTAAGCATGAGCTGGCCGTTTTGATCCTTGATAAACACCCGGTCGTTGGAGATAAAGTTGACCTCGGGGTGCTCGAGCAACCGTAGCATACTCGTGGATTTACCACCGCCGGAAAAGCCGGCAATGGCAATTGCTTGCTGTTGATAGCAGGCAGCGGCGGCATGACCGATAAGCCACCCGCTTTGTTGCAGAGCGTTCATGGCCTGGTTGTTTATAAAGTTCACAATCTGATTGAGATTGGCGTTGCAGGGACCTATAGCAATGCACTGCGCACGGCTTTGTAAAAACACCATACCGGTGCGGTATTTACGAATCAAACGGGCATCGGCTACATCAATATAGGTGTCTTTTCGCCCGCTTTTTCCGGGCTCCCGAGTCCAGTCTTGCCAAGGTAGGTGTTCGCCAATGGCATCGTGCTCTATAACGCTAACGGTAATATCGATGTCGTCCGGGCGGACGCAGATCCAGGGCGAAAAGTACTCGCTTAACGCGTTGGCGGTACTGATCTGGGAGCACTCAATCGCGATAGTGGCGCCAGGTAATGCCAGTGTTAGGCCGTGCCGGGCGGTAGCGGCGATTTGTTCTAGCCAGCCGACGGTATCGTGTGCTGCTGTGTCGGGTTGGTGCTTGGCTTCAGCCATTGATCTTTCCTATCACGTAATCGGTGTAGAGGGCGGCGGCGTTTATGCCGATGCCGTCGAGGGCGCCGCGAAAGCCACCAAATGCCGACACTTCAAAAACTATTGGGCCGCTGTCGGTCTCGGCAACGTCGACGGTGGTGAAATCCATGGCAAAGGGCGCTTGGGCACGTTTAGCTAAATCGATGAGGGTTTGTTCGGGCTCGGCTTTGGTGTATTTTCCGCCGCTGTGTATGGTGGTGTTCCAGCTATTGCCAGCGCCTTGTCGGGCGTAGCTGCCAAGGTACTGGCCGCCGAGAAATACCATCCCCAAATCCCGCCCGCTTAAATTAAGCTTTTGTTGAATGTACATCATAGGGTGTTGCGCGGCAAAGCGAGCGATGGCGGTTTGTTTGTCGGGCTGGGCGTGGGTAATAAGTTCCATGCCCCGGGCTTTGGTCGAGTATAGGGGTTTGAACACCGCCTCTCCAAAGGTCTCCACCGCTTTCAAGGCTTGCTCGGGGCATTCGGTGATGATTGTCGCCGGCATAGGGATATCGTGATTGCGCAGCGTCACGGTACAGCTAAGGCGGTCGATAAGCCGTAGGATGTGCTCGGCCTTACTGAATACTTTAACCCCCGCGGCCTCGGCAACTCGCAGTAACTCGAGTCGATCAAGGGTGTTGGGGCTGTACTCGCTGCTGATTTTTTTAACGATAATGCCGTCGAGCTGACACAGGTTCGTGTCGTCATACCACAGCTGGCCGTGGGCAAGATTGAGAGTAACCTGTTGCATATCGACCACCATACGAAACCCGGTGCGTGCTTCAATAGCATCGGCGAGAGTCTCGGTGGACCACTTGCCGGGTAGCCCGACAACGGCAATCTTTACATCGGCGGTTTTACTCACTAAAAAGCTCCTTGAGAGGTACGCGATAGTCGCGTATTTTATGGCTAGGCAGCTGGTTTATTTGCTCCAGTAAATAGCGGGCTTTTAGGTACATCCGCATGGCCATGGTGTGATCCAGAATAAATCGTGTCGAGGTGACAAACGAGCGCGCCAGACCTAAGGCTAATCTGATCTCAAAGGTTTTGTCATCGTGTTTTTCGGCAAAGGCGCGAACAATGTTATAAAACCAGCACACTTGCTCACGTATACGCCGTCGAACGGGCTCTTCTAGCATTTGCAAACGGTAGTTGGAGACCATAAATACTGACGCGTCTTGTACATAGTCCATATAACAGGAGCGGTGCAGGTCAATAAAATTGATCTTACCGAGGTCGGAATCGTAGATAATGTTGTCGACATTAAAATCGCCATGAATAAACACACTAAAAGGTGGGGCTAAGCGCTGCTCTTTTTTAGCCGCTTTTTTAACCAGAGCATCAAAGCTTTCGATACTATGCCCACCCACGCGTTGGCGCTCGTGCTTAAAATCCGGATGAACGTTGTAGACATCGGGTAAGCGCTTAAGGGTTTGCGCCATAAAGTGGGCCGGGTGAGGCTCTTTGGTGTAGGTTTCCTGCCAGATGCTATTGAGTGTTTTTTTAAGGCATGTCATGGCTTTTTTGCGGTGCTTTTGCGGCGAGTTAATTACCAGCTGCTCAAAGGTTTCGCCGTTTAGGTGCTCAATCAACAGCGCGGCGTTGTCTCCCTCTTTTTGGAAGGTATGTATATGAGGCGCCACGCCCGGGTATATGTCGTGCCAGCGATTGACGCCTTCTAGCTCTTCTTTCAACTTTCGCTTAGTGCCGTCTTTGTAGACTAGGCGTTGCCACTGCTCGTCGCTCGGGTTGTCAATCGCACTGATGCCACTGCCCGAGCGGGTCTCGGCTAATGGCGTCACCTGTAGCTGTGCGGCCATACCTTCGTCAAGCCAGCTGTTAATAGTGTTGCGCAGCGAGTTGTAGCGTTGCAAATCGAGTGGTTGCCCCATGTGACCGGAGATAATCGAATCGCTGATATTTAACAAGGCATCGCCCATTTGTTCGATGGCGTGGGCTATAAACAGGCCGCTAACGAGATCTTCTGTGTGCTTCTTTTTCTTAAGCTGAAGAGTGTAATGACCTACCAACTTTTTATAGGACTTCTCGAGTTTACGCTCGGTTCTACCAAGCTTTAGTGCCAGTTGTGTGTCACGGTCTTTAAGGGCGCGGGATATCAAATCAATGCTCTTATCGACCTTGTCTAACAGTGGTAAAAAAACAGTCAAATCCAGCCGAGCACCACTGTGTAAAAAGTTCATTTGCTGTAGGCACTCACGCGATAGTTCGGCAATTCGCTCCAGCTCACTGGCAATTCGGCTAATTGCACGGTAACTCATTGAGTGCTGGTTGCTCTGGAGCGCAATATGCTTCATGCAGGCATTTTGTACCCGCAAGTTTAAATTATAGGCGTGACCACTGCGCTCCAATAGGCGGTGGGCGTGAGCTACAGTGCCGTGTGAGAAAAAGCTTTGTAGGTGGCCGATGTGAGTTTTCACTTCACTGATCAGAAAGTAAAGGCTGTCGGTGATGGCTGGGGTTAGAACCATGCCGGGCTCCCGGTGGGTAATGTTTTGCTTAGGCCTGGGTGCCCGTGGAGCCTGCTGGTGGCGGGTTGAAGCCTAAAATCAATAAAGCAGAGCGCTATAGTACGGTGCCCATGGGTCGATTGAAAGCTCTGCCAGTTCTTGTCACGAAAATGTCACAAGGTGTTAAACGGGAGCTGGGATGCCACTTTAGCCAGGGTAATATTCCAGTAAGCAACGCGATCGCTGCTCTTCGCTTACCTGAAAATTGTGTGATATTTATCTCATGTTGGAGAAGTGTAAAGCGTCAAGGCTGGCGCGATATGCTGTAAGCCGTTGATAATCGTTCTCCGGTGAGCCTTGGCCACTTTTAAGAATGAAAGCATCGAATAAAAAGGGATGCTTGTAAGATATGTTGTTTCACATGCTAAGCCAGCTCGTTTGGCCTCGTCTTTAACGGTTCTCGCCCTGATGTAGCAGGTTGCTGTGAACCTATATTGGTCCGTCTCTAGATGGGGCTGTATAGATTGGCTGTTACACACAGAGGGAGAACGCCTTACCGTGGTCAGCATCATATCGTAGAGCGGCGACTGGCTCGATCGAATTTTTATCTGGAGGGAAGTCTATGAAAAGAGTTGTCATTTCGTGGTTAGTGGCCTGTTCGGCGGGTGCTGCCATGGCGAGCGAAAACCCGTGGAAGAATTCGTTTAGTGCAGATAAGGGAGGCTTTCGCTACGAAAAGGGCAGTTTAGAGTCCTCGTGCTCCGATGAGGCCAGCTACGCAAAGTACCTGTCCGCCGCGATGGATAACCTGATTAAGGTTCAAAGCCTGAATGTCGGGGATCTTAAATCGGATGACAATATAGTTAGCATCGATCCCAATGGAGATAAAGCGGAATTCAAGCTCTATAACGATAGTGAGTATTTAGATGGGGCGGTTTCGGGAAGTGATATTCCTGATGATGTTAAAAACGAATTTTCTGATACCGTGCGTCGGCATACGACCTTGACAGCGCTTAACTATAAAGCCGATTACAAGGGCTTGAGCTTTGGTGACGAATTTCCCGACTCGGTCCAGGCAGAAGTGTGGGATTTCTGTATATCTCGTGGTGAAGCTCTGTTGAGTGATTATAAAAATTAGCGGTCTGTGGCTAAGGCCAGCCGGCCTCTTTTGTATTACAGGCTATGCAGCCCTAACAGAAGGCCTTCCAGTTGGAAGGCCTTTTGCGTTACATCGTAGTGGTGCAGAACATATGAAATAGTTTAGCGCGCTAGCTAGTATAGCTTGATTGCACTCGCTTGCTATGCATTGACGTTTTAGTTGGCTATCTTAATACCAGCTCTACCCGCCGATTATACGCGCGGCCGTTTTCTGATGCATTAGTGCTAATCGGGGTCATGGCGCCTACCCCAGCGGCAAGCAAGCGGGTCTCTGCCACGCCTTGCTCTACTAACGTAGCGCGAATGCTCTCAGCCCGATCCTTCGATAATTGCATATTAAACGTATGCTCACCCGTGGTGTCGGTGTGACCCACTACGTAAAATTGTTGCTCAGGGGCCGATTGTAAGTAGCTCAAAATGACGTCGAGAGCTGGCTGTGAGCTAGGTAGAATATCTGCCTTGCCGCTGGCAAAGTTCAACCCGTGTAGGACCACTTTACCTTCGCGTGCGAGGGAGTCGGTCAAATATGTAGTATTAATGCTAACGCGGTCGGTGGTCATTTGGGCTGATTCTACAATATCATGCACGATTTCAACCCCCTTGTAGACACTTTCTTTAGATATCATTACGGATAGAAATACCTCGCCATTTCCGCTTTTTTTCTTCGCAGTTAACATTCGATAATCGTCATCCTTTCTTGCATCGGTGTCGATTACCGAGGTAAATCGGCCTCGCTCAGCGGAACCGCGCCACAAGTTCTCTATCTGTTCGTCGCCGCATTCAGCTCTCTCACACTCAAACAATATGTCAAAGCCAGATTTTTTAAGAGCATGCTGGTAGTTAGAGAACACCTGGAGCGTAGATTGATCTTTTAGTGTTTCGTAAGCGATAAATGTTGATTTACCCTCTAGCGCTAAGTGCGGTACATCGCCATTTTCATCGGCAATACCTGTGGCTAGAAGCACCTCAGAGAAATCCGTTTCGGAGTATTTAGTGATTCTGGCGCCTTGATATCGAGAGATCAGCGGGTGATCCTGTCCGTCAGCATCTTCTCTGTAATGTTGGGAGGCAACGCTAGGTTCACTAAACTCTCGAATAGAGTCTTTTTTTACCGTAACTTGATCAAGCAAAAGGGTTTCTGGCTCAGTGATTAACTGTCCAATTGACACTCTACCAGAATGTTTTTCCACGATAATCCACTGTAAGTACGTGGGGTTAGACTTTGGTCCCGCCTGAGCAGCGATAAAATGATAGTTATTACTGCCCTGGCTAAATGTTCTAAGGTTAACAAAGGCTCCATCCACCCAAGTAGGGTCGGTAACCCGGTATGAAAATTTCTGGCCGCACGGATCATCTGTATAGCAGTGGAGAAGTACTTCACCATCAAGGTTGTCAATTGCCTGAAGGTAGTTTTCTGCCACCTCGAGCGGAGATCTTCCGCCTTTTAACTCATAAATATGAGCTGTTTGTTTACCGATAACACTCTTTTTTTCAATGTTGCCGTCTTCATTGAGCTTTGATAATGCAATATATGACTCCGTGTAATGAGCATTAATCTGTGTTCGTATCTCCGCATTACTGTATGCCGAAACCAATGGATGATCCGCTTCTTCAGCCTGAGCCGAACTCAACAGCAGGGTAGCTGACAACGTAGTCAGTGCGACCGGGAAAAACTTCATGGTGTATTCCTTACGTATAAATTTATTAATAATCTTTGTGATGCCGTTCTCATCCTGTCACGTTGTAAAAAACTAATGGTAGCATGATCAAATATAAGTAATCGATAATGCACAAATTGTTGAATTTGGCGATGCCCTTCCATGTGGTTATAGCTTTATTTAAGAGCGCCAAGGAACTTTTCTGTGAAAAAGGTTGTAATTCTTAAGGAAAAAGATATCGACTGTCGAACGATATGTTCGTGTCTGGAATTGCTGTCGGTCTGTTATCAGTGCACTTCTTTTGAAAAAGAAGTTTTTGAATGCCTTGATGATGCGGATCTAGTGATAATGGTTTGCCAGAGCATCGATTCGACAAAATCTATGTGGGAGTCAATTGCCTCAGAGCTTTATGGCACCCCGGTTTCTCTTGCGCTAAATACAACCTGTAAAAACTCTGAATCCTACGCACTGAACAGTGGCTTTTTGGGTGTTATACCGTTGACTCTCGAGATTGAGTCGATCGTAAAGGCTGTTAATACGCTAGCTCGCGGAGGTTTATGGTATAGCCGCTCCGCGCTAGAGATTCATATTATGGACCAGCTGGCCGCTCGACGTTCTGTTTCAAGTATATTTTTTGATCGTACTGCGCTCACGGCACGCGAACGCCGGGTAGCGCAGCTAAGTTGCCAGGGGTTGGGTAATAAGGAGATCGCAGAAAGCTTGAATATATCTCCCTTTACCGTCAAAACTCACATGCAAAAAATAATGAGGAAGAGTGGAGTGAAGAATAGAACGCAGTTAAGCGCTGCGTTTATGGGTTAGTGTGATTCGTTTTCGACTACTCAAGCTGGAGTACTATTCGCAAAAAAATAGAGATTAAATTGATTCAATTGGGCGGTTAATCTACAGCACAGTAATCTTTACAATGACGTCGCATTATTTTTTATCACTCACGCTACATTTAATCAAAAGGAGTTACACCATGCGTAATATGAGTAAACGTATCAAAGGTCAGGGCATGACGGAGTATATTATTATCGTCGCTTTGATTGCTATTGCAGCTATTGGGGCGTTCACGCTGTTTGGTAAAACGGCTCGAAATCAGGTGGCCGCTATGGCATCTGAGCTTGGTGGTGAGTCGGCAACTGATGCGATCAATACTGCAAACCAAGCGGGTCAGGATGCAGTAACCAACGCTGAGACAGAGGTGAACCTAAGTAATTATGACGAAACTGCCACGGCTGGTGGAACTAGCGGCAACTAGTCGCCCAGAACGTCTCGGTTCAAGAGAGTGAATCGAGGCGTTTTTTTTATTCTAGAAAGGCTGCGTACCCCAGGTTTTTCGTTTTATCGAAGAAGAGTCTCTGTTTGCGTGACAGTGGTCAGTCCGAAAGGCCTACACCGAAGAGAAGGTGATGGGTTTATAGTCGTCAGGTGAAGAAGTGTTTGTCGCTCTTTACGATAAAGTTACATATCTTTCTGATGCTGTGCAGTGTTTCATGTTCCTGATGCGGCTATAGAAAGTGTTGCGAGTCGACGTTGATCGATCTTAGCCGTACTCGACAATAGAAAAGGATGTTTAGGAAAAGGCATGGTGATCAGCTCCCAGGTTAAGCGAAGAGCCAGGCCTGGGATTTTTGTGTGTCAGAATTTAAGACGTTCCTTGGCAGCGACTTTGGCCGATTTTCTCAGAATTAAGCCAAGACTCGGGTGAATGAAGGTGATACGAAAACAATCGGGATACGCCACGGTATTTATCGTCATATTTTTTGCCGCTATAGCCTTGTCTGTTTTTTCATTATACGACATTGGCTGGGTCGCATCAGAGCGAATTAGGCTTCAAAACACTGCGGACAACACTGCATATAGCACCGTGAATATGCAAACCCGTGATTTGAATATGATCGCAATTACCAATCGTGCGATGATCGCGAATCAGGTAGCGATTGGTCAGTATGTTGGGTTGGTTTCTTGGGCAAGTGAGGTTAATGAGTTTTCTCAGAACTTAGAAACGCTAGGTGATTTCATTCGCTTCGTTCCTTACGTTGGAGTACTAATTGAGCGTATAACGGAGGTTCTGGCTGAGGCGACGTCGACCATGTTGAGCGTGATCGAGTCGGGTGAAGTTTTCATTACCGCACAAGACGCTATTACATTAGCACTCTCGGAGCTACAGAAAGCTAACCATCTGTTTACCTTAGGGGCGTCGCAGTCAGTATATAGCGATATACTTGAGCGGAACGATCCTGATGTTAGTACTAGTGCGTTGGTTTCAGGGGCAAACGTTGCAAGTTTTATGGAGGCCTGGGGGAGTGAGATCAAAGAATTTGATAGCTCCGATGTGGCCGAAAGAAACCGGGGCGGCGATTCGCGGACGACACAACGTTTTACTGAGTTTGCCAACCTTGTTAACGACTCACGAGACCGTTTTACCGCGGATCGGTCCTACCGTGTAGTTCCTAGAGTGAACACAGGAATATACTCGTTTTGGGCAGATAAAAATGGCGGTTCAGATTTTGTCCCGGTTTCGATAAACGGAGGTGGGGGTATACAGTGGAATTGGACCGCCGCAGATACTTTTTCGTTTTATCAGAAGATTGACTTATGGTTTACAAGCTTCACCATTGAGACTCCGCTTGGTTGGGGCGCAGCGCATGCGCTGCATAGAGATCACGAAACTAACAACTATTATTATAGAAACCACCGGAACAAGCGTCGTGATAACTTTGATGAGTCAAATTGGGATAAGGTCAGTTATCAATCAAACGATCGTGATCGCTGGTGGGGAGGCGCGTGGGAGAATGGTAATGCTGCGGGAATGCTTCGATACCCATCGATTCTGGGTAGCGGCGATTCTTATGAGGGTAATAACCTTAGGAGTACGGCTGGGTTAAGAGACTTTCACGATTTTAAATCAGACGAGAAAACAGACTCCATGCCTGCCTTTAACTTATTTTTGAGTAAAGGCGAGCAGAACATGAAGACTCAGAAAATACTGGATGAGCAGAGCGCCACTTACAATCGAAGCGATCGGTTTAGTGTCGAATCCTCCGGTGGAATTCCAACCGATAAGCTATATGCGTCTGCAAGTGCGCAAAGCTTTTTTTCAAGGCCGGATGAAACCACTTATGGAACTCGAGATCACTCATGGAATATAGAGTGGGGGCGTAACGACGGTTTGCACGAGCATGGAAACTTATACAACCCATTTTGGCAAACGAGATTGGTGGATGAGTCATCCTCGATACTTTCAGCTCTAGTAGCGTCTGGCGCTTTATAATTTTACTGAGTAAAACGATTTTAGAGGAATAAAATGAAATCAGCCTTAACACTTTCGATCCGCATCGCTTTGGTCTCTTCTGTGATCATCAGCGGGAATTCCATCGCTAAGGATTTTGACGTTCCTGTTGTCAACCCTTATATGGATAAATTCCATTGGTCCAAAAGAGCGGATGTCAGAAGCATCATGGCTTTGGATCCGCTCTCTGAGGAAAAGTTGGCTACGTGTATGGGGTCGTCGTTAAGTGCTGGAAACGTTGCGCAAAGCACGTATGAAAAGCATTTTGATCAAGGGAAGAGTGTCGATGAACTTCTGTCTGGGCTTTCTAACCTCTACGAACTCAATGGTTATACACCTGTACCTAAAAAGACACTGGAGCCCTGGGACCCTGAAGAATCATCAGTCGGTGTGGTTAAGACGTTAGAGATGAGAAAGTTAGATCTCGTAAAAAATTACTACGAGTCCTATGAAAGTTTAAAGGTGAAAAACAGCGACAATATTGTTGTGCAGCAGGAGATGTGGGACTACTGCATGTCAATTCCCGAGAAAGAGTTCTCCGGGTTGCAGAGCTAATTGTTTAAGGGCGCCTCGTGTAAAAAACCTTAATTTCTATTTGGTACGTTTGGTGAAGAGATGAATCAACAGAAGGGGAGCGTACTAGCGGAATTCGTTATTGTCGTAGGTTTTGTCGTGCTCCCGATGATTATGTTGGTTCCTGTGCTTTATAAATATATTGAAAATAGGCAGATGGTTGAGCAAGCCGCACGCTATGCAGTATGGGAAAGAGTCGCCTACTTCCGTTCCGAGCCAGGAGGCGCTGTGTCTAACGCGCCTGTGAAATCGGATGTTGCCGTTAGCAATGAAATCCAAAATAGAATTTTTTCGCACTCTAAAAGTAAGGTTACCTCTGAGCACTCCCAGCAAACCAGCCTAGACAGTATTAACCCTACGTTGATGGTCAAAACCATGTCAAATGGGGAGCTTGAACCTATTTACGAATTAGATGATAGCCAAAGCAGCGGCGAAAAGTTCGTTACTGTCACTACCAGTGAGCACAGTCCTGATGGATTTGCAGCGGTTCAGGGGGCGCTGGGTGACGTTCTTAGTCTGACGTCAGGATTTAATCCCAACGAGAATGGGATATATCAATCTGAGGTTAGAGTGTCACTAAAGCCGATCGCCTGGTTTCCGGAGCTATCAAGTGATGTTATCGAGTTGTCAAGAACAGGGGCTCTATTGGCTGAGGGGTGGTCCGTCGGTGGTCCGCATGCGGCTGAATCTACGATAGAAGGATTGGTTCCGATCACAACGTTTTTCGACACCCTGGGCGTAGAAACTGTTTTTGGTGCATTAGGGTGGCTTCCTTTGTTTAAGGAGGTTAGCTGGATGGACCTAGGAAAGGTCGAAGTGGATGCGGTGCCTTGCGCCAGGTTGGGGGAGAGCTATAACGGTGGGCAATTAAGAACGCCCCAGTCCTGTTTGCGTCGATTAACGCCTCAATTAAACGATTATGGTTATTCATACGAGCAGTAGTATTCCATAAAGTATATTCACTATGGGAACGAGCGTTGTAAAGGGATCCTATGTCATTCCACGTCGCATTACTTACATTTTTACTCGTCGCGTCGCCACTGGCGTTTTGTGATGATATTAGCTTTCCCGTTCCTGACTATTTTGACCTCCATGTCGTTGCAGATGATATGGAGTTCAACGGTATGAACATGGCTGTTAGTGGTTTTTCAACGACAAAAACAGCAGAGGAAGTGGAGTTGTACTACCGGAAAGAGTGGGGGGAGGAGTTTAGAAAAGGTCGAATGGATAAGCTTGTTGTTTTGTCTCATATTGATGATGGTCTTCTCTACACCGTACAGTTTAACGAAAGTAAGAATGAGCATCTTCAGCTACAGGGTTTTTTGGCAATATCAAACCTACCAGGTATGCGAAGTGAAAGAGATATGAGGTTTGGCGAAGGGTTTCCGATGTTATCGGATACCAAAGTCGTCAACGACATGAAGTCAAATGATCTAGGTAGAAATAATAGAATGCTTTGGTTAACGAATAAGTCATCAGTGACAACAAACTATAACTTTTATCGGCGAGAATTCACTAATGATGGTTGGAGTGTCGTTCATTCCGATAACCTATTGAGAGAAAAAAAGGCCGGGTTGGCGTTATCACGTTCGGGCGAGATGTTGAACATATCGATTGTTGGCAAGAGCTCACTTACTCAGGTTCTCGCCATTGTTACGGAGTACAAATGAACAAGCATCGTGGTTTTGGCGCAGTTGAGTATATTATCGGCTTGGTGTTTTTTTCCATGGCTCTATTGACCCCTTTGCCCGGTATGGAGGGCGATAACGTCGTAGATCTTCTAACGGATGGCATAAAGAGCAATCACACCAGCTATATATACGCGCAATCACTTAGTCATATGCAGATTGACGAAACGGTGATCACCAATGCAAACGGCGATAGAAATAGATCGACGAATTTGTCGGCCTATGAGGAGAACTAATCTGTGTCATCAGTAACAGGAAACAAGAAAAGCTGGGTTTTATTGATTGTTGCGGTGGTTGTCGCGATTCTAGCATTTTGGTTGTCTACTCGATATCTACAGAATAAAGAAACGGCTATTCGCTCGCAAATTCAAGGCCAGGTAGGGAGTAGTGTCAAAGTGGTCGTTGCATCCGCGCCACTTCGCGCCGGGGATGTTTTGGGAGCTACGAATATGGCAGTAGCCGAAGTGTCATCTGAGTTTCTCTCGCCCGCGGTGATTACGCCTGATCGCTTCTCTTTGGTTGACGGTAAAGTGCTTAGCTTTCCGATGGCCTCCGGCGAGCCATTACTGACGCATTATCTGGGTGATGACAGTGTTAGTCGTTTCTCTGAGCTTCTTAACTCCGGCGAGCGCGCTGTTAGCTTTGAGATAGACAATATCAACGCGGTGTCCGGGATGGTTCTTCCGGGCGATTTCATTGATATTGCATTGATCACGAGGGACTCAGAAGTAGAAGAAAGTGCGATGGATGACCAATTATTGGTTCCGTTGCTGGATAAAGTGAGAGTTCTATCGGTAGATGCGATATCGCTTGTAAGTCGGGATGATGATTTTTTTCGCCATGACAATAGTAGCGCGGTATTGGACTACGGCACTGTGACAGTAGCTGTTACCTATAAAAATGCAGGGCTTTTAACACTCGCGAGAAAAAAAGGCGACTTGACGGTCTTTTTAAGAAACTCAGCGGATACAGCCGGTCGCTTAAATGAATCAGTCGCGATGACGGATTACATTGACAATAAGGCTGCGTCTGGAGGGTACGAATTTCTCGGTGGGAGTATGTCTAAGGAAGGGGTAATAGAAAGCAAAAACGTGGCGATACAGAATCTAGGTGGTGATCGTAGGTCCGCTAGGTTGAGTGTGGCGATGGTTCAAGAATCGAAAAAAGACGTTGTGGTAAGTGAAAACGTTGTCACGCAGGTTGGGGATTAGTATGTACAAATGGAGATTTTCGGCATGGATTACTGTCGTAACGATCGCTTTGTCTTTTACGCTAACGGCTAACGCCAAGGCTGAAACAATCGAAGCCTACGTCGGTTCAGTTACCACTATTGAAGTAGGGGAGGTGGTGCGCATAGCAGTGGGGAACGATTCGATTTTAGGAACCAGTGTTCTTGATAACGGAGAGGTGGTTCTAGTTCCTAAGCAAGCGGGCAAAACCGAGCTATATGTTTGGACCCGGGGTGAGAGAAAAAACAGTTACGTTGTCAACATCCTGGGTAGCGATATAAAAGATGAAATCGACCGGGTTCGCTCGATTTTTAGAAGTTTCTCGGGCGTGACGTTCCGCTATGAAGGTGGCTATATTATTGCTGAGGGAAACGTTCCTGAGGAAGATCTAGAGCTTTTTGCAACGCAAACAGGAAACCTGAATTTCGACAACCTAATCTCATTTGTGCGGCCAGAAAAAGTGGCCTTTAAGCAAATGATTCAGATGAAGGTTCAGGTTCTTGAGGTTAACAAGAATTTTACTAAGCAAATAGGAATAGATTGGCAGGACTCTATTGCCGGGCCGAGCGTAGGCTATGTTCATAACTTCGTTACTAACGGTGCTTACGTTTATGGCAGTGAAAGTAACCCGTTGCTTTCGTTGTTCGAAGGCAATCCCTCTCCAATTAGTCTGACATCTACTGCTTCTTACCCTTATGCTGGGTTGTTAACCGGTATTACCTCGATGATCCAGCTATTACAGGAGGATGGTTATGCCAGAATATTGGCTGAACCTTCATTAAGTACTCGCAGTGGTGAGGTTGCTACATTTCAATCGGGTGGTGAGTACCCTATTGCGGTGCTAAATGAGTTTGGTCAGCCCGTTGTAGAGATGCAGGACTATGGCATCCAGCTAGACATCGAGCCGGTTGCAGACGATAACGGTAATATTATTTCTCGGGTGAGAGCAGAGATGAGTTCGATCGACTTTTCGAACTCCGTTAACGGTATACCAGGCATTTTAACGAGAAATACCGAATCGGTGGTGAACCTGAAACATGGCGAGACAATGGTAATCTCAGGCCTTCTGAAATCAGAAGATAGTAAAATTTACGATAAAGTCCCGCTTTTAGGCGATATTCCTATTATCGGCGAGTTGTTTAAATCTCGAAGTTTTGTAGAAGGCCGTAGTGAGCTTGTTATTCTGGTAACGCCTACGATTCATGGTGCACTGGATGAAATTCCAGAGAATCTGCAAAAAAATATAGCAGAGCTGACACAGTTGCGTAACGAAAACTCCATTACCGATAAACTTCTAGATTAGGGCCGCCGCGTGCTTCATATCAGCGTTAAAACACAAAAGGGAACAAAAGTCGCGGACGTCGTATGCCGAGAACCCAGTTGTTATCTAGGGAAAGATGACGATTGTTTGATTAAACTACATGGATGGATGGTCGGAAAACACCATGCTGAGCTACGCAGTACTGATGCAGGGATATTCGTTAAAGACCTTGGTGGTAAAAGCGGTACTAAAGTTAATGGGCGCGCGATTGACGATTATGGTCCGGTGCGTGACTCAGACTCCATTGAGATCAACTCATACATTATTAAAGTGAAGGGCTCTGTAGAGGTTAAGAAGCAAGAAAGCGAGCCCTTACCTTCGGTAGAGTCACGCAACGAAAGCAGCCACGAGTCTTTAACGGAGAGCTTCCCCCCTGAAGGGCCCATGAAGGAGTTCAGGGTTAAAGTTCATAAAGAACTTCTCAAGCAGATGGATTTACGTCGAGTTGATGTCAATAGCATGTCGGACGACCACTTACGTATTTTTACTCAAGATTTGATTCAAAAAATCCTTTTACAGTTCGATGATATTCCAGAGTCCATAGACCGAGATGAACTGTGTGATCAGGTACTGAATGAGGCGGTAGGCCTAGGGCCTTTGGAGTCACTCCTGGCAATGGACGATGTCAGCGAGATCATGGTCAATGCCGCCGATGAAATATTCTATGAAAAAAAGGGAAGAACCTATAAATCATCTGTAAGTTTTACCGATGATCGGGCCGTATTATCCGCTATCGAGCGGATTGTAACCCCGCTGGGGCGTCGCATCGATGAGAGCTCACCTGCCGTCGATGCACGGTTAAAAGACGGATCAAGGGTAAATGCAGTAATCCCTCCCATTGCGTTAAAGGGGCCTTGTATTACGATTCGTAAATTTATGAAGGATCGTCTATGGGCCACCGATCTTGTCAAATTTGGAACTTTCAACGACGAGATGGTCAAGTTTTTGGAGATGGCCGTTGTTCACAAGCAGAATATTATTATTTCGGGTGGCACCGGCTCAGGGAAGACCACGTTGTTGAATGTCCTGTCGAACTTTATCCCCGAGACAGAACGAATTATTACGGTAGAAGATGCCGCCGAACTAAAGCTTTATCAGGATAATTTGATTTCTCTAGAAGCTAGGCCGGCGAACCAGGAAGGCAAAGGTGCAGTCTCGATTAGGGAGCTGGTTAAAAACTGCTTGCGGATGCGGCCCGATCGAATAGTTGTTGGTGAGTGTCGTGGTGGTGAAACACTGGATATGCTTCAGGCTATGAATACGGGTCACGACGGATCATTAACCACTGCGCACGCAAACAGTCCTCGAGACTGTATTTCGAGGTTAGAAGTGATGGTAATGATGGCGGGAATGGATCTGCCTGTGCTGGCTATTCGCGAGCAGATATCCTCGGCGGTTAATATTATCGTACAGCAAACACGATTTGCTTGTGGAGCCCGAAAGGTCATCAGTATCTGCGAAGTATCAGGTGTAGAGGGTAATCGTATTCAGCTTGGTGAGATATTTCGCTTTCAGCAAACAGGGTTCGATAGCGAAGGTAAAGTTAAAGGCAAGTTTGTTACAACCGGTATTGTTCCTCAGTTTTACGAGGACCTGGCAAAACGCGGGCTAGATGTTGACAGAGAAATATTTTCTGAAGGTCGGGAGCTGTCATAGTTTATGAGTATAGAAGCGCTTTTGGTTGGCTGTTGCTTTGCAATCTCGGCCGCAGTTCTTTCCTGGATTGTGTCAGTAATGTTCTCACGGGCTGCGGTGTTATATCGTTCTAAGTTTACTGAAGACGCTAAAATTAAATTGTCTGATCTGTTTTTGTTTGTCGAACCTGAAAAACTTTTTATTATTAATATGGCGATTCTGTTTGCTGCGTTCTTTTTGGTGTTCTTGATTGTCGGGAGTTGGATTGTTGCGTTGGTAGTTAGTGTCGCGCTAGCTGTTTCCCCGCCGTTTATCTTTAGGGTGATGAAACGCAAGCGGCAAAAACAATTTCTCATCGATCTACCCGATATGTTACAGGCGACATCTACCGCGATGAAGTCGGGTTCCAGCCTCAATCAATCCATGGAGTCAGTGGTCTACGAAATGAGCGGGCCGGTTCGGCAGGAGTTTGATCTGTTTATGCGAGAAGTTCGTGTTGGGGTGGATTTTGATGTCGCATTAGACAACCTTTACGAGAGGATTCCCCTGATCGATTTAAACTTAGTGATATCGGGCATTAAGATATCCCGGGAGATCGGTGGAAATCTAGCCGATACTATTGAAAGAATGGCAGATACGCTGCGTAAGAAGTTAGAAATGGAAGGTAAAATTGATGCGCTCACCTCACAGGGGAGGGCACAAGGGTATGTGATGACCGGACTGCCCATTTTGCTGGGTATCGTATTGTATCAAATGGAGCCCGAGCAAATGTCTCTTCTGTGGGAGGTCTGGTATGGCTGGGTGGTGATTGCCATCGTGGTTGTATTAGAGACACTGGGTTACGTATTTATTCAGAAAATTGTAGATATCGATGTCTGAGAATTTCATTATTAGCCTTATTGGTCTGGCATGCGCATTCTCACTGTTTCTGGGTGTATATGCTGTGCATGCGATTCGTAAGGAAATTCCTCAAGACGATAGAGAATTTCTAGACCCGCTGCCAATTACTATGCGCTTGTTTTGGCCGCTGGTTAGCTTTTTCTCGTACTATATTGGCGAGCGACTTGGCGTAGAGTATATTGAGAAAACAAAAATTCGATTGCAACGATCTGGCCTTGGGTACTTGATCACCCCTGAGCAGTTTTTTGGTCTTAAAGTCGTATCCGCGTTACTTTTTATGTTTATATCGTGGGCTTGCATGAAGATGCTGGAAAGCCCTGGTGTAGCTGTTCCGATTAGCTTCTTAGTGTTGGGGTTTATGTTTCCCGAGCTTAATCTTAGTGATCGGCGCAAGAAAATTGAAAAAGACATTGTTCGGCTTCTTCCGGTTTATCTCGACTTTATTACGATGGCGGTAGAGTCCGGAATGAACCTGAATGGTGCCTTAATGCAAGCGGTTCAAAAAGGTCCGAAGGGCCCCCTTAATTTAGAGTTTAAAAAGGTTCTTCGTGATATTACGGCCGGGGTAGGAAAAATTGATGCGCTTCGATCGATGGCGGAGAGACTACAGATCAGAGAAATCGGCAATCTGGTCTCGGCCTTGTCCCATGCCGAAAAGTCGGGTGCTAGCGTTGGAGCTACGCTGAGAATTCAGGCTGATCAGCGACGTGTTGAGCGATTTCAAAAAGCGGAAAAGCTCGCTATGCAAGCGCCTGTTAAATTAATTGCTCCTCTTGTTATATTTATTTTCCCTACGACATTTATCATTTTGTTTTTCCCGATTGTTACACAGCTGATGGACGTGATGTAGATGGTCCCGAGGTTTAAAGTGTACGGTGAGTGCACATCACTTCTGCTTGGTCGAGTGTACGAGCCAAGAGGTTTTTTTGCTCGTGCGCGTGGCCTAATTGCTAGAGCCGAGCTCGATTTTCAGGAAGGAATGTTATTTAAAAGGTGTAATTCGGTGCATATGTGTTTTATGTCGCGTTCTATCGATATAGTGTTTGTAGGAAAAGACTTTGTTATTACATCAGTGGTTTCTGAGGCGTTGCCGTTTCGATTTTATAGGGACCCAGACGCGTCGCATACTCTGGAGTGTCGGTCAGGCGCTTCTTTTTTTCACAATATTAAGGTGGGACATCAGCTTACTTTGGAGGAGTTTTGACGCGACTTATTATTATTTTGTGCTTTTTGGTGGGCTGTTCCTCACAGCCTTCTGATCCAGGTGCGTCCATGGTTGAGCTGATGCGTAGTGCCGATACCGAGTATGCAGCGGGAAGGTTGGGTCAGGCAGAAACCTTGTACCTCAATGTTCTTGAGCGTAATGACGATTATACTGAAGCCAAGCTGAAGCTTGGAAATATCTATAACCGTCAAGGCCGGCTCGACGCAGCGGCTACTAGCTACAGTGAGATACTGGAGTCCGACCCCGACGAAGCGAGAGCTTGGTACAACTTGGCGTTAACACGATTCCGGCAAGCAAACGCAACACTCGATAAAGCTCAGCAAGAGGTGGATGTTGAGTCTCCTTACTATGAGCGATTAGTTCGATTGCAAAAATACTTGCTGGAAGTTTCATCAGGAATCGGCGATGAAAAAGCAGCGCCTTAGCGGGCAGGCCGTTACTGAGTTTATTATTGTTATGCCGCTGTTTCTGATTTTGTTGGGTGGCATTTTTGAGTTTGCCTATGTTTACCGCGCAAAAGTTACGCTTAATACGGCGACATTTGAGGCCGCACGCGCAGGATCATTGAATCATGCCAGGCTGGTCCCCATGCGTCGGGCGCTCGCCAAGGGGATGGTTCCGCTGTATATGAATGCGGCCGACGTTGATAGTTCTGTAAGTGCACTGGGCAATATGACTGTCGCTTACGGAAAATCTCGCGCCGTAGCGGAGGCGATGGAGTTGGCGCCAAACATGAGTGTTGTTGAAATCATCAGCCCGACCAGAGCAATTTTTGATTACTATAAGGTTCATCGTCGAGTGCGCCTACAGAATGAAAGCGAATTTGTCGAGCGCGATATTATACCTAACGATAGCTTGTTGTTCAGGTCGTCCGAAACCCGTGCGATAGGCGAGGATGATGCTCAGGTTAATATAAACATTCAAGATGCTAATTTGCTAAAAATTAGAACCTTTTGGTGCTACAAGATGAAGGTTCCGTTTGTCAAGACCTTAGTTCGAGAAGTCGTCTCTGGGTTGTTTGGAATATTAAATACAAGCCCAGAACAGAGAGTATGCAATGCCGGAAACTACTTTTTGGGAGGCGATTATATCGCCCTGGTCTCTCAGTCTACTGTACGTATGCAAAGTCATATTGTATTGGAAAACGACAATTTAAAATAAAGGATTGTTTCATGATGGATAGTATTCGTATAAGTCTATTCGTTTTAGGCTTATTTTTTTCCCTCTCGGCGACAGCCGAATGGGGGGCGGAGCCGGTAGAAAGAAATGGCTGGTATCGAGCAAGTTACGCGTTGACGACTGGGCCCGTTGCCTACCGCGATAGCCCTTCAGATGGATATACAGAGGGCTACTATTCGACCGAAACTCTGAACGTCGGCGGCTATCATGTTCGTCAAGTGTTCGACTATGACTCAGGATACACGGCGGGTTATCTTTTTGATCGGATAAAAGAGCGGGTAGCAAGCCAAGGGTTTAACCCGATTTATTCCTGTACCGGCTTAGATTGTGGTGACATCTTAGGTTGGCAATTGTTAAGCACCCGTTTACTTGACGGAGATTCGCATTCTCAGTCCTATGTGGTCGCTCATAGCCCACTTGGCGGTGAGGATGGAACATACATTGCGGTGCATCTGGCGAACCTGGACGGTCGTCCGCGTGCCATCTTTGATGTGGTGTTCTCCGATCCTGGTTTGCAGCAAACCCTCGATCTTTCGCACGCGCAGGTTGTACCCATTTACCGTCAATCCGAAGTTTTAGACGGTTCGCAGATATATTTCGATCGCAATAGTGCGGAGGTCCCTGCCCGTATGGAGCCGGTATTAGCGGCACTGAGTAACCTTTTGCAAGAGCACGATGCGGAGCGCTTGATCGTTGTGGGTCATTCGGACAGTACAGGAACGTATGAACACAACGTGACCTTATCACGCAGTCGAGCCGAGGCGGTCAAACGTAAACTGATTGACCAGGGTGTCGACGCTAGTCACATACAAGTGGCTGGTGTTGGTTCTGCAATGAGCGACTTAAACCAGAAGGCTGAGCGCAATCGTAAAGTAGAGGTAGTTGTTAGACCGCTTTAGTACAGGCGTCGTCGCCATTTAGAGAAGAAATTGACTTAAGAGTGTCGTAGGGCGCTGACGTCTTGACTTTAGCGTGTTTATGAAAATGGTTGGCTTATTATGGTTACCACCTAAGAAAAGGCCTCCCGTGTGGGAGGCCTTTTTACGTTAAAACCGGTAGGTATAACCGACGCTGACGGTGCGGCCGCGGCCAGCAAAGTAACGGCTGTCGTTTGTTTGTCCCTGCGAGTAGTAGGTGATGTACTCTTCATTGGTTAGGTTTTGCACGCTGGCTTGTACCTGACTATTCCCTATAATCCAGTTGGCGGTTGCGTCGATTAGGGTGTAGCCATCGAAGTCGGCGTAGCTTTCGCCAGCAGAGTTTTGGTAATCGCGATCGAGCATGTTGCTCGCCTGTACACGGGTGTCAAAGCCTGATGTCCACTGTTGAGACCAAAAAAGGTTGATTCGCTCAGGTGAAATATTACTGGCATCCAGGTCGGTGTCGACCGAGCCGTCCTCATTCGAGTCGTACTCGCCGTTCGGGTTCGAGTAAGCTAGCCCGATACTCGAATCGCTGGTAAAAAACCATGTGGCGCTGGCTTCAATACCATCAATTTCCGTTTTTTCGCGTTTAACGTCAAAAATGCCATCGGCGTTCATGGCCAACCGCGAGCCGTAATCAGAGTCAGATTGATAGTAGCTGAGCTCTAGGTTTAAGCCGCCGGCATCGTACTCAATGCCAATTTCGCGGTTGTCAGTCACGATAGGGACTAAGTTTAGAAACGACTCGACCGACTGCCCTGGCTCATTGATGCCGCGCAGAACGCGCCCCACGTCGGGCATGGATGATCCCTCGGAGATGTTACCAAACACACGCAGTGCGTCGGTGATGTCATAAGTTGCGCCGATGTTGTACAGGGTCTCATTAAAAGAAGGAGAGCCACCCTCAACGAATTGGCTGCCATAGCTGTAAAGCGTGGTGAAGTCGTCGACATTGAGTTTAGAGCTTTCGTAGCGCAAGCCACCGGTGACCACCAGGTTTTCGACACCGGTAAACTCTAGCTGAGCGTAAGGCGCGATATTGTCGTAGCTGGTTGGCGGCACCCAGGCGCGGCCAGTTTGCACCAGTACTTGCTGGGTCTCGTCTTGCAGCGCATCAAAGCCCCACACCAGGTTAACCGGCGCACCAGCCAGTTGTTCGCGTACCATGGTTAACTTAAAACCAAGCTTCTCCGACTCGTTTTGGGACTGATCGTAAATGTCATCTCCGTAGACCGGGTCCTGGAATGTGCCAAAATTACCGCCGCCAAAGGTCGCGGCAAAGTCCTGATAAAACAACTGAGCGTGCACACTGTGGCCCCAGAGTTCGTCTTTGCGGTAGTCCAGGCTTACGGTGGTGACATCGTTAGTGGCGGCTTTACCGGGCACTGTACCGGGCTCGGATGAGGTGGGGATACCATTGGCTACGTCGCCGGGTACTGTTACCCAGCCTCCATTACCTTCGATATTAAAACTGTTAACCATTAAGTGCAGTGATTGACCGTCGCCGCGGTAGCCGGTTTTTAAAAAGAAGTCGCGACTTTCGCTGTCCATGGTGTCACCTTGGGTGGTATCCACACCGATAACTTCGCCGTCGGCATCGGTAAAGATTCCCGTGTCCCGTAGGCTGGCGCTAAAGGCCAGATCCCAACGGCCAAAGGCGTCGGCAAAGCTGTAACCCACTCCGCTACTTAAGGCGTCTGAATCGTAATCGGTGGGTGCATTGACATCGACGTGCAACGACTGCTCGCGGCTCTCTACCGGCTTTTTCGTAATCAAATTAATAACCCCGCCCGAAGCCCCCATACCGTGTACCGCATTGGCGCCGTGGATAACCTCGATGCGTTCGATCATGGCTGGATCCAGGGTTAAGCCGTCACGCGAACCATCGCGCAACGGATTAGATTGCGGCACGCCATCAATCAGGTATAAGGGGCTACGGCCGCGCAAGGTCTCGCCTGAACCGGTCATTTTTTGTCGGCTGGGGGTAAAGCCCGGGACTAAGTTGCCAAGCGCAGTCGATAAGTCGTAGTTTACGGCCAGCTGCTGATCGAGCTCGGTTTTGTCAATCACCGTTATAGTGTTTGGGATTGAGCTAACCGGCTTGGCGGTGCGCGAGGCGGTGATGACCATCTCTTCCAGCTGGGTATCGCTTGACGCTTGTTGCGCACAGGCGAAGGTGCTTAGGCTGGCAAGCGTAAGTAACGGGACGAGTTGGCGGCGGGGGTGTATCATCATGAACCTCAATTGGGTAGTTTAAAATAATGGTGCGGATGATAGTCTTTCTCATTAACTTTAACAACCCGACGTTATGGGCATAGTGTTAAAAAGTTGGCCCTAGCCTTAAAACAACAGGATATCGGTACACAATACTCGAGCATGAAAAGTCCTCTGTTATTGGCTGCCCACCGCTATATTGGGCTGGTGGCTGGCCTATTTTTTGTCGTTACGTCACTGACGGGCGTGTTGCTGATTTACAAACAGCCGCTGTTGCTCGCGTATTACCCGGTACTTGCGGCCGAGCAAGAGGCCGACTTACCGAATGGTGAGGCGATTACGGCGTTGCTGGCGCGGCTTGCACAAGAGCGGAACCCCGCTGTACGCCGAGTGCGCATGCCCACCGATGACTGGCCGTTTTATTCAGTCAGTTACCGCGATGGAAGCTCGCAAACGTTAAGTGCGTACGGTGAGGTGTTGGTTCGCTCTGAGGTGCAATTTGATCCAATGGCTTTTATTTTTGATCTACATGCTCACTGGCTCGCCGGGCACACAGGGGAGCGTATCAGCGGGTACGTGCACCTCGCGGTATTGGTGTTGTTAGTGACCGGCTTATACGCCTGGTGGCCGAGGCGCTGGCGTAAAGCACTGCACCTGGCGGTTAGGGGCAGTGCGGTAAAAGTACTGTATAGCTGGCATCGCACGCTCGGTGCGGTAAGTGCGCTCGTCTTAATAGTCGGTGTGGCTACCGGGGTAATGATGGTTTTTTACACTGAGGTGCGCTCGGTGTTAGTGGCAGGCCTTGGTGGCGAGGTGCCTAGTATTGAGCGTACTGTGAAAGGAGAGGGCCCATGGCGGAGCTGGCCGGAGTTATACGCGTCGATTGCCAATCAGTTACCCGAAGGGCAGTTGCGTTCGGTGAGCTTCCCCCTCGAAGAGGGCCAGGCACTAAGCGCCCGTAAGCGTATGCCGGGCGAGTGGCATCAGCACGGTCGCAGCTTTATCTATATTAACCCCTATACCGGTGAAGCTTATGCGACCGTTGATGCTGGTAACGCGGGATTGGGGCCGGCATTGATGCAAAAAGTGTATCCGCTACACTCAGCGGCCGTGGGTGGCCCGCTGTATTGGGGAGCGTTGACGCTGGCTTCCTGCGCCACTCTGGGGTTGTTTATTTCTGGCGTTTATATCTGGTGGTGGCGTCGCCGGCACCGTTAATGCTTGGCCCGGGGGGGATTCGAAGGCAGGATAGAGCCCTAAGGGGAGTCACCACTTTACCGAGTTTGAGCCTTTTACGCTAAAACGACCTGAGCTTGGCGCTCTCTTACCAATTGATCAGCCCAGTACAAGGGGCTTTTATGCCCATCTTGGCCAACTAAGCGTTGGTACCCCTCACGCGGTAAAGTAACTCCGCTACCCTCCAAGTTTGGCGCGTAATCATCACGCATTGGGTTATACTCGTTTTAATTATATTAACATCGGGTTATTAACACCCAAGGAGGGCGATATGGAGACATGGCTGGAGTCGGGCTTGCTGGCTTGGCACTGGGTGGTTATTGGCTTTTTGCTGGCAGCGCTCGAAATACTTCTCCCCAGCTTTTTTATGCTATGGCTCGGGGTTAGCGCTATCGCCGTGGGTTTAGTGAGCTTGTTTGTACCCATGGCGCTGGCCTGGCAGCTATTGTTGTGGGCGGTGTTGTCGCTGTGCTGCTTGGCGGCCTGGTTTAAGTTTGTCGCCCCTAAAATGAAAGATAAAACCCGTTCTGGAATGGCCCACGAGTCGATGGTTGGCAAAGTCGCCACTGTGTTGGATTACCAAACCGCCACCAGCCGGGGGCAACTGCGATTTTCGGCGCCGGTATTGGGGGAGGATGAATGGCGATTTATCTGTGAACAGCCATTGTCACCGGGTGACCGGGTGGTGGTCGTGGATTTTTCGGGCAATGACTTAATTGTAAAGCTTCAATAACATCAACAAGGAGTTACTCATGGACGCATTAATTACAGCCGCCGCTATTGTCGCGGTGGCACTGATCGTTATTACCCGGGGGGTGCGTATCGTGCCTCAGGGGCGCAAGGATGTGGTGCAGCGCCTAGGGCGTTATCACCAAACCTTAACGCCTGGTCTTAATCTTATTATTCCGTTTTTTGATACCGTGGCTTATAAAGTAACCACCAAAGACATTGTGCTAGATATCCCCTCGCAGGACGTGATTACCCAAGACAACGCGGTGATTATTGCCAACGCTGTGGCCTACATCAATATCGTCAGCCCCGAGAAGTCGGTCTATGGGGTGGAAGATTACATTATTGCGATTCAAAACCTGATTCAAACATCGCTGCGCTCGATCATCGGTGAAATGGCGCTGGATTCGGCTCTGTCGTCACGGGACCAGATTAAAACCCGTTTAAAAGATTCGATTTCGGACGATATCTCCGATTGGGGTATTATTTTAAAGACGGTTGAGATTCAGGATATTAACCCCTCTCCCACAATGCAGCAGGCTATGGAAGAGCAAGCGGCGGCCGAGCGCCAGCGCCGGGCGGCGGTAACCAAGGCTGAGGGTGAAAAACAAGCCGCTATCCTGGAAGCCGATGGCCGGCTGGAGGCCTCGCGTCGTGACGCCGAAGCAAAAATTGTATTGGCTGACGCATCGGCCCGAGCTATTAAGGTGGTGACCGAATCGGTCGCCGGCGGCGATGAGTTGCCCGTTATGTATTTGTTGGGTGAAAAGTATATTGAGTCGATTGGCGACTTGTCGCAGTCGGACAACTCCAAAACAGTGGTGTATCCCGCTGATTTGGCCAACGCCTTTAAAGGCATGTTTGGCCGGCAATAGCGTTTAGCGCAACCAATGGCCCGGAGGTAGGCGGCGATTATGTGGTTAGATTTTTTTCGTCAGGATTTTCTCCCTTTGGGTCATAACCTCCATTGGCAGCCCGCTCTGGTGTGGACTCAGGTTGCTGCCGATACTCTGCTGGGTTTGTCTTTTTTTATCATCGCGATTGGCTTGTTGGTTTTTCGCCGTAAACGCACCGATTTGCGCTACCCCCGCTTGATTACGTTATTTTCCGTTTTTATTTTACTCTGTGGCTTTAACCATTGTTATCGGGTTTATACGGTTTGGATTGGTAGCTTTGGGACCCACGCGATACTTTCAGGGTTAACCGCCTTAGTGGCATTCGCGACCGCAATAGGGCTGCTGTGGATTATGCCCAAAGCCCTGAAGATTCCCAGCATGCGTCAGCTGCGCCAGGCGATGGAGGCGGCCAATAACGAAAAGTTGGAGCGGCTTGAATTAAAAGCCCGGTACGATGCCGAGTACAACTTGCGCGAGTCTGCGAACGCATCGCCTATCGGCCTGATGGTCATCGACAGCCATGGCCGGATCAGTATGGCTAACAGTGCGTCGAGTGACTTGTTTGGCTACAGTCCCCGCGAGTTGGTGGGGCAGACGATTGATACAGTGATTGATTTCAATGCGGCCAGTGATACTCGTGAGGCTTTAGTCACATTTTTTTCGCCTGACATTGCTGTTCCCACCCACTTGCCCGAGTGCGTTGCACAGGGTATTCATCGCAGCGGTAATAAAATTCCCGTAGAGCTTAAGCTCGTCAAGCGCGAGCATACGGCGGGCAATCAGGTGTACGCCTCGGTGACGGATATCTCCGAGCGTTTGGCGCAGCAGCAGCAACTGCAAGCGATCAATAGCCGGCTGGAGCGTATTAGCTCGGCCACCCACGAAGGGTTGTGGGAGTGGCAGGTCGAGTCAGGCTCGCTGTGGTGGTCGCCGGCTTTTTGGCAGTTGTTGGGCTATCCGCGCGAGCCCAGTGATATCAGTATGAGCTTGTGGGAAGCGCATATCGAGCCAGATCATCAGGCGATGTTCTTTACCGAGCTAGAGCGTCATATTACCAGCGGCGGCGTCTTTGATATCGAGTTTCTAGGGGTAACCGTCAGTCGGGATTTACGTTGGTTTCGCGCGCACGGCAAGTGCGTTACGTGCGCTACCAGTGGTGCGCAACTGATGTGCGGCACTTTAGAGGATATCCAGCAGCGCAAAGACATGGAGCTTAGCCTGTCGGAAAAAAACCAACTGCTGGAGTCTATTTATACCGGAACCAGCTACGGTGTTTGTGTTCTGGACTGCACCAGCGATGGGCAGGTGTTGTACAAATCAATTAACCCCGCCATCGCGAAAGCGTTAGGCGTGCGGCCGGACGAGTTAGAGGGTAAGTCAGTGTTGGCGTTGGCACCCGATATAATGCCTGTAGCGATTGCCGAGCAAGTTGAGTCACGCTATCAACGCTGCCGGCAAACGGGCCGGCCTATGTCTTATATCGAAAGCTTTCCCATTCACGGCAAGCCGACGTGGTGGAAGACTTCGCTGTACCCATTGATGAATGATTTGGGCGAGATTTACCGCATAATCGGCTCATCTGCCGACGTAAGCGATCTTAAAGCGGCCGAGAGCAAACTTGCCGAGAGCGAGAGTTTTTTGCAAACCGTTGTCGATTTGGCGATTTGCGGTTTGTATATTTACGACCTGTCGAGTGAAACCAATACCTTTGTGAATCAGCAGTACACCAAATTAACCGGCTACACCAAAGACGATTTGAATGCGATCGATGATATTTCTTCGCTGTTTCACCCAGATGAAATTGACAGTATTAATGCGCAAGTTGAAAAAGCGTTGACGTTAAGTGGCCCCAGTTTTCTGGAGATGGAATATCGCTTTTGGCATAAAGATGGGTATTGGATTTGGTGTTATGCCTTTGACGCGGTGTATGAGCGGGATGAGCGTGGACGGCCGAAGCAGTTGTTGGGTACTTTTATTGATATCACGCAAATCAAACATTACTCCGAACAGCTGCGTAGCATCAATGAAAAGCACAAAAAACCAGCGCTTAGCGATCTCGATTATCAAGAGATTTAATTAACGCGAAGCACTAACGGAGGCGCTATGCCCGCATTAACAAGGTGTATTTTGGTTGTAATACTGGTGGTGTTAGTGGCGGGTTGTAGCCTTGTATCCCCTGTGCCATCTAGCACTGCAAAAGCCGGGTTAACCGCTGAGCAGGACCACGCGCGTACTTTAGCTGAACTGGGTATTAGCGCTGTGCGCCCAGGCGTAAACGGCGACCCCAGTGCCGCTGTTAATCCAGTTAATTATGATGAAGCCCTAGCGAACGCGCAAATGGGCTCTTTACCCCCGCTACTGCAACCGCCAACCGCAAACGTCATAGCGAGCCCCGCCGAGTGGCGTGCCGAGCGCCAACGCTTACGCTCTATATTTGCTCAGGAGTTTTACGGTGAAGTACCCGAGCGGTTGCCAGAGGTACAGTGGCAGAAGTCGTTCCCCACCTTTAGTCTAGTGGGAGCGACGCCGGTACGGCATCAACGCATCAGTGGCGTCATTTCTGCGGATGATAGTCGCTCATCCGTTGCCATTGACATGACACTGACGACTCCGGCGGGGGTAAGTGGCCCGGTACCGGTGGTGTTGGCGTTTCAGTGGGACTTAGACATTGTCGAACATCTTGCCTCACGGATGAGCCAGGATAAGCGTCGCGAGTTTTATCAATCAATAACCGACTGGCAAAAACAAGTACTGCAGGCGGGGTGGGGCTACGCCGAATATGTGCCAACCAGTGTGCAGGCCGACACTGGCGCCGGGTTAACGACTGGTATTATCGGGTTGGCCAATTCCGGGGCGCCGCGCAGTACCAGAGACTGGGGGGCGCTGCGAGCTTGGGGGTGGGGCGCTAGCCGGGCGCTCGATTATTTACAAACGGAAAAACGTGTAAAGGGCGAGCAGGTGGTTGTGTTTGGCCACTCGCGTTATGGTAAGGCGGCGCTGGTGGCCCTGGCTTTTGACGATCGTTTTGCCGGTGGTTATATCAGTTCATCGGGTGAAGCTGGGGCGAGCTTATGGCGGCGTAATTATGGCGAGCAAATTGGTAATGTCGCCGCTGCGGGTGAGTATCACTGGATGGCTGGCAATTTCTTAAAATACGCCGGGCCGTTAACCGTCAACGACTTACCGTTGGATTCTCACCAATTATTAGCGCTGGCTGCACCGCGCCCTATTTTTATTGGAGCGGGCTACACGGGCGATGAGTGGGTAGACCCGAAGGGCAGCTATTTGGCCTTGCGTGCGGCCAGCGAAGCCTACCACTTACTCGGAGGTGCCAGCCTTAAAGACACGCAATACCCGTCCGTAGGGACTTTATTGCAACGGGGAAATATGGCGTTTAGACAGCACGATCAAGGTCACACCGCTGCCCCTAATTGGGGTTATGCACTGGAGTTTTTTAACGCGCGTTTTTAAGAGGTGACGCTAACCCTGTGGGGCGAGGCTCAGCGGGCTAAATAATCAAATAGCTGCGCAACCTCTTGCTCGGTTAAGCTCTCCATTCGCTCTATATTGCGTGCCGGAATCGACTCGGTATCGGCGCCGTTATCAATGGCGGTGCTTAGGCTCTGTTCGCGCAGCAGATGCAATATGGGGTAGGGCGAGCGGTTGGTAAGGTTGCTGCGCTCGTCGTAATCGGTATCAGAAAACTGATAGTCGGGGTGAAAGTGCGCTATTTGATACACCCCTTGCAGCCGCTGTTTATTGAGCCAGCTGTCGGCTTGCTGCACGGTCACGGTATAAAAGTAAAAATCCTCAAACCCTTCGGGTAAAATCAGCAGGGTAGTTTCCATTTCGTCGATTGAGGCGTTTTGTAACCGCGTCACCTCATCGGCCAGCACTTCGAGTAATCCCAACCCTTGGGACTCATCAAATACCGCAAAGCGAATGCGGTTGTGCTTGGCGGGGGCGTGGGCGAAGGGGCACAAGTTAAGCCCGAGCACCACCGTCTCAAACCAATGTTTCGTTTGCGCGATTACGCCGGTAGTTGTTGTCGGGTTCACTGTATTGACCTCTTCAGCCGTGCAGCGGGTGCGATGGCACCCGGTTATTGCGCCGCACTATAGCGAGCTTTGGGGCTGTCAGGCAATAAGGTAGTTACGCCTCAGTGACGGGTTTGGCGGTGAGCGTCATCCATGGCGAGGAGCATCTCCATCCAGTCGTCCACATCGCTAAGTGCCGAAAATGCGATGTCGACCAGTGGGGCGAGCAGTGTTTGCAGCGGCGCAGGAGCATGGAAGGGGGCTAAACGTTGTTGCACTAAATCAACCATTGCGCTTAAGTCGGGTTGATGGCGGCTTTTGCGCAGTGTGTAGCTCAGCTCAATGGCGCTGCGCAGGTAGCGCTCTGTGGCATATTTGCTGTTGCTATCCTGGCGCAGCAGAATATCGGCCGTCTCAAAAGCGGTGCCGCACACGGGTACGGCCTCATCCCAGCGCTGCTGGCTGATGTAATCTCGCGCCATGGCGCGCAACTTACAACACAAACGTTTGCTTTGCTCGGGGTTGTGCAGGGCGAGCGCCCGGTGTTTATCGCACAAAAACTGTTTGTTGCCTGAGTGCTTATTCATGGGGCTCTCCGGTGTGTGGGCGTTGTGTTAAGCGGCGTTGGCTTGCTCGTACTCTTTCACGATCTGCTCGACCCATTGCTCAATACGCTCATCGGTTAGCTCAAATTGTTGGTCATCATCGATGGCTAAACCGCAAAACTCGGTTTTCTCGGCATTGACGGCCAGAGATTCGTCGTAGGTATAACCCTTGGTGGACCAGTGGCCGATCACGGTTGCGCCTGCTTTTAAGACTCGCTCGTTGAGCCAGCCCATCGCATCGACAAAGTAGTAGCCGTAACCGAGTTGGTCGCCCAGTCCGTACAGAGCAACGGTTTTACCCGTGAGCTTGGTGGCCAGAATCTGCTCTTCAAAATCTTCCCAGTCTTCCTGAATGCCGCCAAAGTCCCAGGTGGGAATCCCCATAATAATAAAATCAAAGGCTTCGATTTGTTCCGGGGAGGCGTCGGTTACGTTAAGCATCTCAACCACCACGCCCTGACTGGCCAGAGCGGTTGAGATTTTATCGCCGACTTCTTCGGTGTTGCCGGTGTCTGTACCGAATACCAGGCCGACATTGGCGCTACTTAGGTCGGTCATCGTGAAGATCCTCTGTTTTCATCTAATTCTTTAGCACATTAATGCAAACGCTAATAATTATCAATAGTGTTATGGTGGGTTTTTACGTCAGTTGTCTCGTGGGTGAGGCAGGTGAAAACTGCTAAACTCCATTCCATGAATCAAGCTGCCCTACAGACACTGCAAAATACCTTTGGTTATCAGGCCTTTCGCGGCCCGCAAGCCGACATTATCGATACCGTTATTGCCGGGCGAGACGCGCTGGTGTTGATGCCCACCGGCGGCGGTAAATCACTGTGCTATCAGATCCCCGCGCTGGTGCGCGATGGGGTGGGGGTGATCGTCTCGCCCCTGATTGCCCTGATGCAAGATCAAGTGGACGCGTTGGCGCAGCTTGGCATCAGTGCCGCCTACATCAACTCGAGCCTCGCATTTGATGAGGTGCGGGCGATCGAGCAAGGGCTGCGCCAGGGCGAGATTAAAATTTTGTATGTGGCGCCCGAGCGCCTGATTCAGCAGCGCACACTTGATATGCTGCACGAATTACCCCTGTCGCTGTTTGCCATCGATGAAGCCCACTGCGTGTCTCAGTGGGGGCACGACTTCCGCTCAGACTATTTACAGCTCAGCCTGTTGCATCAACAGTTTCCCCATGTGCCACGGGTGGCCTTAACCGCCACGGCTGATGATCGCACCCGCGCCGAGATTATTACGCGCCTGCAACTGGAGGATGCCGCGCAATTTGTCAGCGGCTTTGACCGGCCCAATATTCAATACCGCATCGAGCAAAAGCAGGATGCGCGCCAGCAGTTGTTGCGCCTGCTGCACAATGAGCATCCGGACGACGCCGGTATCGTTTATTGTTTGTCGCGCCGCAAAGTCGATGACACCGCCGAGTGGCTTAGCAAACAAGGTTTCACCGCCTTGCCCTATCACGCCGGCTTGCCCGGGCCTACCCGGCAGCGCCATCAAGAGCGCTTCTTGCGCGAAGAGGGCGTTATCATCGTCGCCACCATCGCGTTTGGTATGGGCATTGATAAACCCGATGTGCGCTTTGTCGCCCATTTGGATTTGCCCAAAAGTATTGAGGCGTATTACCAAGAGACAGGCCGGGCGGGCCGCGATGGGCAAAATGCGACGGCCTGGATGGCGTACGGTGTGCAAGATGTACTTAAATTAAAGCAGATGATGAGCCAATCCCAGGGCTCGGACGATCACAAGCGTACCGAAAACCACAAGCTCGATGCCATGCTCGGCCTGTGCGAGATTACCACCTGTCGGCGGCAGGCCCTGTTGGCGTATTTTGGCGAGCACGATCATACCCCCTGCAACAACTGCGACACGTGCTTAACCCCGCCACAAACATTTGACGGCACAGTGGTCGCGCAAAAGGCGCTGAGTTGTTGTTATCGCACCGGGCAGCGATTTGGGGTGAACCATCTAATCGATGTACTGCTGGGCAAAGCCACGCCCAAAGTAGAGCAGTTTGGCCATGAAAAACTCAGCACGTTTGGTATAGGCTCTGAGCTGGACGCCAACCAGTGGCGTTCAGTGTTTCGCCAGTTGGCCGCGCGCGGCATTATAGAAGTAGACGTGGCCGGCTATGGCGGCTTATTGTTGACTGAAAAATGCCGCGCTTTATTAAAAGGCGACGACAGCATCGAGCTGCGAAAAGACATTAAAACCACCGCGCCAGGCAAAAAATCCCGCGCCAATGCCGGTGGCTCATTAATGGGCCCCGATAAAGTCTTGTGGGAGTCGCTGCGCGAATTGCGCAAGCGTTTGGCCTCTGAGCAAGATATTCCGCCCTATATGATTTTTCATGACGCCACCTTAATGGAGGTGGTTAGTCACCAGCCGCAATCACTGGAGGCTTTGGGGCGTATATCCGGCGTCGGGACCAGTAAGCTGGAGCACTACGGCGAAGACTTTGTCGCGGCGGTGAATACCCATGTGGAAAGCCTGGCCGAGTACGCCGGTAGCCCACAAAATGTTCGCGCCACCGAGCACGAAACCTTTGCCCTGTTCAAAGCCGGTATGGATATCCCTGCGATTGCGCGCCAGCGCGAGCTGACGGAGACCACGGTATTTACTCATCTGGCGGGCTTGATTGAGCAGGGCCAACTGGAGGTTGCCGAAGTGGTGGAGTTGCCGCAACGCGAGCACGATAATATTGTCGATGTGATGCTCGCCCACGACGACGAGCCTTTTAAGTTGAAACCGGTGTTTGACGCGCTTGAAGGCGTTTACGAGTACGGTGTGTTGCGCTGTATCCGGGCGGGTGTGGTGCGGGAGATGAGCGGGTAAATTGCGTCGCCGTGTTCAATAGTCGACGAAAACATTTTTTGCAGCCTCTGCCAGGCGGCTGAGAACTTATTAACGTGTCAGCCGCCATTTTATTGATGTTTTGAGCGAGACCATTGGTACACCCAGCTGCATATGGCCACTACCGACTCAACTGAGAAATTTCGCATTGGGTTCAGTGCTTTAATTCGCCAGGCACAATAGCGTCGGTTTGGCCTTCTTGCACTTTAAACAGCGAGGCGCTGGAGGCAATCCAACCGGCGTCCCCGTGGGCTTGTAACTGGTAGTTGCCATCGGGGGTGCTGAGCCCCCCCACCGTCAGGGTGTCACCCTGCGTAAAGCTGACCTGATAGGTTTGCCCATCGTTGCCATCAATTTCACCGTACCAGCTGATACTGTGGTAATCGTGCTGTTCTATGCGGTTGATATTAACGGTATATTGCTCGCCGGTTTCATCAATGCTGACTTTCACCTGATCGCCGGGCATTAAGGTTTCGAGCTTCAGTGGGTCAAAGGTAATAATTTGGCGGCCATCGTTGAGCGCTTCGCTTTCAAGTGGCAGCTCGTCTAGGTTGTCGGGTGTCTCGCTGCTCCAGGCGCTATCGCGCTGTACGGCGGCGCGTACTTCGGCTTCGTCGTAATGGCGGTTGGGGCGACGCTGTTGCATGACACCGAGCCGCTCTTCGAACGAGGGCTGGGCGTTGTCGATGGCGTTATTGTTCGCAGTGGGTGTGCTGTTAGCGTGTGCCGCTGACACGGTAGCGACGGTGCCGGGGTTGTGGCCCACCTTGCGCGTAGCCGCGGCGATGGGTGCGGGCTGGTCGGGCGCCGCACGGCTTTGCCCCGCAGCGGATGAATGGGGGGCGGAGTCCAGCGCAAACCAAAGGCCCGCCGCTGCAACTGAAAGCAGGCATAGTGCCATGAGTGTTTTATTCATATAGTGTCCTTAAACATAGCGCTCCGCGCCAGTATTGACGCGGAGTTGTTTCGTGCGGATTACTGACGAATACGAAACCAGTTAAGGTTCCAGCCACCGGCTTGCGCGAAAACCCCAAAATTGTAGGTGCCGGCGTTGATGTAAACTGTGTGGGACACGGTGGTCCAGCTTTGCCAGCCGCCGGTTGCTGGAATATCGCGCTCGCCTAACAAGGTGGCACCGCCGTTTAAATCCAACGACAAGCGGCCGCCGCTTGGGCTCGCAACCCGGTACTCAATGGTGTAGTTGCCCGAGCTTGGAATGGTGATGCCGTTGTAGGCCATCCAGTCGTTACTCTCGATCCAACCGACGTTTTGGCCGCCGCCCGCATCGGTGGTGTTCTCTAACTGAACACCCGCCATGGCGGCGTAGTTTTCAGCCTGAATGGTTTGGTTAAAGCCACTCACGCTTGATACCCGCAAGGAGCTTACATCATCGTTAAAGCCCTCGTTGTTCAGGCAGTTGTCGTCTGCGGTTCGGGTGAGCATATTGCCGGTGAAGTTATCGTGCTGGAACAGCTCGACTTTGTAGCCCTGTTGCACACGCACGGATGAAATATCGTCGTTCACAATGCCCTTGGCCATCAGTTGCCCTAAATTGTAATTACCCGGCGTGAGCCCGACGTTATAGCCGCCGTAGTTGCAGTGTTGGGCTAGCTGTACCGGCCCGCTGGTGCCGGCGGTGGCACGGAATCCGGCAATCTCGTCGCGCACATTGTGAATCGCCAGCGCAGCGTAAGCCTCTTGTGGGTGGCCCACCGGTAAGCCGCACGGGTAGCCGCGACAAATCAGGTTGGGGTTAGAGAAGCGATTAACCCGGGAGGTATTAAACACGCCTTCGTAAGCCATCACGTCCACAAACACGTTTTGTACGCCGTAACCCACCCCGTAGCCAAAGCGCGCACCTCGGGTGTCGCCTTGTTTGCGCGAGTGATTAATACCCATGTTATGGCCCAGCTCATGCAGCATCACCATGGGGCCGCAACCTGGGTGCACCACATTAAACGTCCAGTTGGCATCGACCGCGACATAGCCCACACCACAGGCCCCGGTGCTGTGCATTTGCGAGACAAAATCGGCGCCTAACTGATTGCGCAGGGCGGCGACATTGCTGTTTAGGCGAACATTATTGAGCACTTCACCTTGGTTAGCGCCGCCTTGTTCGTTGTGACGCACACCGACTAAACGCAATTGCACGTCCACCTGACTGTCGGCGTAGGCCGCATTCATTTGGTTAACCCAGTTGTTCATGGCCGTTTGTGGGTCTCCGCCAAAATAACCGGCGGAGTAGTTATCGTATAAAACCAGTAAGTCGACGGTGGCCCCTCGGGCGTTGGCTGTAGCGGCGCCGGCAGCCAAAATCAGAGCAATGGTGCAGTACTGTTTGAGCACCCCCAGCGTGTGTGAAAAATTCATAGCGATGACCCTGTTGATTATTGGTATTTGCCTCCAAGCGATGGCTTAGGGGCGTCTCCTTGTGCGATGCCCTAGGCAAAGAGTCGCACAATCACTGTACGCACCGGTGGGAGTTGTGGCGTCACACCTTGCAATAATCACAAGGTGTGACGGCGATTACTTGTCAAACTGTGACAACGTTGACATAAAGAGGGCTAGCCGAGCGCTGAATTGTTTTGCAGGGCCGTGCAATCGCTCAGCGGGGTGTGTGCCTACGGGATTAGTGTGGCCTGTAATGTCGTGTAATGGACGTGTATTTGTGAGAGGTGTTATACGTTTTGCGCCAGCTATTTACGCGGGTTTTAGGGCCCTACAACAACATTCTTACCCCGTGTCGGGTAACCATTTGGATGAGATTATGCACACTCAAGCTAATCCTGCGGTTGCGTCGCCATCGGTTGTGTTTGACCGAACTCTGTTAAAGGCGATACAGGAGGCTTCGCCAGATGCCATATTGGTGGTCGATGGCCAAGGCTTGGTGGTGTCATTTAATCAGCGCTTTTTAGACACATGGCAGATTGCAAATGATTACGTGGCAGAGCATCAGCGGGCCGATGGCACCATAGTAGAAGAAACGTTATTGGCCCCGGCCCAGAGCCTCTTAAAGTCGCCTGAGCCTTTTTTGGCTAGGCTTGCCCAGCTTTACGCCAGCCCTACAGAGGCAGATTTGTGTGAAATTGAGTTGACCGATGGCCGGGTGTTGGAGCGCCACAGTGTCGGGCTGCAAAGCGATGACGGCCAGTACCTGGGGCGCGTGTGGTTTTTTCGGGATATTACCTCTCACCGATTACTGGAGTCGAGCTTACGCCATATCGCCTGTGTGGACACGCTTACCGGCGAAATGAATCGCCGCCACTTTCTTGAGTGTGCCGCCGCCGAATTTACCCGCGCGCGGGAGCAGCAGTATCCACTGGCAATTTTGATGATCGACCTAGACCACTTTAAAAAGGTGAACGACTGCTACGGCCATGCCGCTGGCGATTATGTGCTGGAGGCCACGTGCCAGCGCTGGCGCAAGATTTTACGAGGCGATGATTTATTGGGCCGGGTAGGGGGCGAGGAGTTTGCTATTTTGTTGCCTCGTAGCGATATGGTTGCGACCGAGACAGTGGCGCACCGACTTCGTCAATCCATAACCGGTAAGCCGTTTAAATCGGATGGCCATGAAATCTTCTGCTCGATCAGTGGTGGGATGACGATGCTCAGAGCTACCGATGAAAACATTAAAGATGTTTTGTTGCGCGCTGACGATGCCCTGTATCGGGCTAAGCGAGCGGGCCGCGATTGTATTGAGATTTTATAACGAATCCGATTCAGCCGAGCTGTCAAATCTGATTGGCCGTGCGGCTAGGGGGTGGGCTCGGGCGTGTCCGCCAGCTCAGGTTGCCATAGGCAGGAGCGATTACGACCGGTTATTTTGGCGTGGTACAGGGCTTTGTCGGCGCGCATTAGCAGCAGCTCAATGGTTTCTTGCTGCGGTAAAAACTGTGCCACACCAAAGCTTGCTGTTAGTTGTAAGGAGTGCCCCAGGTAAGGTATGTGCTGGGCCTCCAGCAGAGTACGCAAACGCTCGGCCGAATCGAGCGCGGCATCGGCGGCGGTTTGCGGCATCACAATCATAAACTCTTCGCCGCCCCAGCGTGCGGCAATGTCCTCCAGCCGAACACTTTGAGCAATGACTTGCCCCGCACGGCGCAGTACCACATCGCCGCCTGCGTGGCCGTAGGTGTCGTTGAGCTTTTTGAAGTGATCGATATCCATAATAATAACGCTTAGCGGCCGGTGGTGGCGCTGGGCGTCGCTGGATAATTGTTCTAGCTGGCGGTACAAAGCGCGCCGGTTAGATAGCCCGGTGAGGGCATCGGTGTTGGCGTCTTGTTCGGCGCGCTGCTGCTCAATTTGAGTGCGCCTAAACTGTGACGCCAGAGCCAGCGCCAGGGCGGTGGCCTCGATCAGCATGCCGATTTCGGCAGCCCTAAAGCGCCACTCACTGCTGGCAATCCAGCCCCAGGTGGTGATAGCAGTAATAAAAATACCGGTAAGCCCTGCCAAGACGGCGGCCACAAAGTAATAGGCGCTTTGATTTTTATGGCAAATTTGGTGGATACCCAGTGCTAGCATCAACAGCGGGAAGGTAACCATAAAACAAAAGGTCACGTAGAGTGCGGCGCCCTGTTGGCCTAGCAGGTAGGTGATGGCAATTGCCACGGCCACCAGAGCGATTAGACCGAGCGTGATACGGTAGCCAAAAACAAAGCGCCGGCGCACGTCGAGAAATGCCAGAGTAAACAGCAAACCACTGGAGCCACATAAGTTCATTAACACTGGCTGAGCCCACTGTTGCCACAGCGGTGAGTTGGGCCAAATCCAGGCAAAGGCGTGTCCCGTATAAGAAAAATTTGAGGCGGTAAAACACAGCAAATAAAAGGTGTATAGAAAGTAGCGTCGATCGCGCAGGCCAATAAACAGCATGGCGTTGTAAAACGTTAGCGCGAGTAAAAAGCCGTAGCTTAGGCCATAACTAAACAGACTGTTCGTTGCAAAATTCTCTAGTGCTTGGGGAGTAATAAGGCGCAAAGGCACCATCATGGGGTCGGGCGTTTGTAGCCGTAATACTAATAGGTTGTCACCGGGCGCAAATTCCAGCGGCAGGATAAAACCGGTAAGCTGCTCGGAGCGCTCACCATAATGGTAGGCATCGCCCATCTGCCGTTTAAGCGCTAATTTGTTACCGTGCAGCAAGTACACATCGATACGATTGAGCCAGGGAGTGTCGATATAAAGGCGGCGTTCTTTAATGTGGTTGCCTTGATTGCTCACCGGCAGCACGATCCAGGTGCTGGGGGCGCTAATACCAAAGCTCATGACCGAATGGCGGCTGGGGATAAACTTACCCGCTTGCCAATGCTCGATAACAGTGGCGAGCTCAGCCTGGGTTGACTCGCCAGACTCTTGCCAATAATGGGCGTGTTTACCCAGCGGTTGGGTTGTGTCGCCAAGCTCGGTGAGTGACACCGCCATGCCATGATGACTTGTGACAATCGCTACAAAGCACAGCAGCATGGCCGCTGTCAGCCGAAGTAATCGGGCTGATAAAGCTGCAGGGAGTGTCCTTGGCAGGTAGTGGCTTCTGTCCATAAATAGGATCTTTTGCTGCGGCTCATCTGTCCTAAGGCCATTGGCTTAGGGGATTGTTATGCAATGTAAAGATGAATCATAGTAGAAATAGACGACTCGCTCAATCAAGCGTGTGCGGTTAAGCTCGCCGCATAACGCGGTTGCGCGCTAATTATTACACTCATGACTCACGCTGTGGTTGCTAAAAGTGGGCATTTGTATTCGGAGGTATAACTTGGAATCAGATTTGCCAGTGACGGTGTTGCGCACGCTGGGTCTGTTTGTGGCCACGGCGGTAGCCGAGATAGTGGGCTGTTACTTGCCCTATTTGTGGCTGCGGGAGGGCAAAACCGTATGGTTATTGTTGCCCGCTGCTTTGAGTTTAGCGCTGTTTGCCTGGCTGCTCACCTTGCACCCGAATGCGGCGGGGCGGGTATATGCTGCCTATGGCGGTGTGTATATTTTTGTCGCGTTATTGTGGCTTTGGTGGGTGGACGGTATCCGGCCCACGTTATGGGATTTGGTGGGGGTGGTGGTAGCGCTACTGGGGATGGCGATCATTATGTTTGCGCCGCGCCCGAGTTAACGTGCCCATAAAAAAGGGCCGGCATATCACTATGCCGGCCCTGGTGTGGGCCCGTTAAGGCCTTTACGGGTTGTTACTGATCACAAACGCTACCGCTAACCGCCGGTACTACGGCGTTGGCAGAGCCCTTGTTAACCTGAAAACCAAACTCGGCAGACTGCCCCGGCTGGATTGTACTGTTCCAGCTAAGGTTGCTTGCAGAGTGCGGGTTAGAGCCAGTGACATTGGCGTTCCAGGTGTTGACCAACGTGGAGCCATCGCTGTAGCTCCAGTTAACGTTCCAGCCATTGATAGCACTGTTGCCACTGTTGGTGATACGAATCAGCCCGGTGTAACCGCTGTTCCACTCGTTGGTTACAATGTACTCACACTGACCGCCACCACTGGCGGCTTCTACCGTCACGTTACTGGTGACTGTGTCGGTGTCGGTGCCGTCGCTGGCCGTTAACGTCACGGTGTAGCTACCCGCCGAGGCGTAACTAACACTGGCGGTTTGACCGCTGGCGGATTGGCCGTTGCCCAGATCCCAGGCAAAGCTCAGATTGTCGCCATCCGGGTCGGCCGAACAGCTGGCATCCAGGTTAACGGTTTGACCGACATTCACCGTGATATTGGCTTGATCGACACAGGCCACAGGCGCTGTATTCACCGGCTCGCTGACAGCGTTTAAGCTGATTGTGTCGGGGGAGCCCACTTCGGCACCGGAGTCGTCTAGCGCGACAACCGTTACGGTAAACTCGCCCACCGAGCTAGGTGCGCTCAGTACCACGCTGTTGCCACTGGTTACATCGGTGATCACCATGTCGTTGACGCTTACCCGCACGCCGTCAGCGTTGGCGAGATTAAACTGCACAGTGAAGTCAGCGCCCAGCTCTACTTCCGTGCCGTTAGCGGGAGAGCTAATGGCGACAGAAGGCACCAACTCGGCCTCGACGTTAATATCTACCACCGCCGGCTCTGATACACCACCGGCGTTGTCCGTGACGGTATAAGTCAGGCTGTCGCTGCCGCTAAAACCATCGTCGGGGGTGTAGCTTAAGTTGGCGCCAGAGCCACTTAAGGTACCGCTGGTAGGTGCTGAGGTGACATTGTATTGCGTCACACTGCCGTCGCTGTCTGAGCCCTCAAGCTGAATGTCGACCGCTGTTTCAAACGCGGTAGTCACGCTTAGGTCGTTGGCGGTTGGCAAACAGTTAACCCCGCTGCTGCCACCACAGCCGCCACCGGGCTCTTCGCCTTGTAGCAAGCCGTCATCGCCATACACCGGAATGGTATCTGAAGGGTAGCCGTACTGATCGCTAGGGTCGTTGTAGGCGGCCATCCACGAAGGGTCATTGGTGTTGTCCCACACACTGGCATCGGTGTTGGTGGGCAGCGATGCGCGAAACTGTACTTCACGGCGATGCGCCGATTGACCGCCCGGGAAGATCGTATCACCGGTAAAACTTACTTCGGCGTAATAGATATGATCGGCCGGGTCGCCCCATGGGTGAGGGCCTGTGACATTGCTCGCCTGAGAGTACGCGGTAGAGATGGTGACATCGGCGGCGCTGTAGCCCGCGTCGTACACCTCGCTCAGATCATAAAAATAGCGGAACGACAAATCGTCGCGCCCTTGCGCCGGAGCGGTGCTGCGATTTTGGATTACGCCGCGAATTTCCACGTGGCGAGGCCCTTCGCTGTTGATGGTGGCACCGACCAGGAACTCCTCATGAGCTGGCTCCTCAGGCGGAAATTGCGATTCGGGCAGTGGCTCGCCACCGTAATCGTTATAAAGCGCTGCGGCGGCACTGGTAAAACCGGAGTTATAGTCCACGGCCACTTCGTTCATGATGTAGTCGCCGCGATCTTCGGTGTAATTGGTGTCGGCATCAGGCCCGGCCACCACGGCACCGTACAGAATGTGGCGCTGTTGCTCTGGCACTTGCAGGCTGTCTGCCCATGAGCCGTGTGAGCCACGGTGATGCACATTGGTGGGGTAGTTGTTGCCGTAGCCAATTAAGAAGCTGCGATTAGCGGGGTTTTCTCCCAATATATAATCAATTTGGGTTACGCCAAAGTCTTGATAACGGCTGTACAGTGGGTCGGATTCGCCCAGCGCGTCGGCGTAATAAAGCGATAAATAAGCGATGTTGGCCGCATAGCGGTTCACGCCCCAGCCGGACCCATCGACCACCACGACACCACCGGGGGTGCGCTTGCCGGCGCCGATGCTCCAGTGATCCAAATAGCGCTGAGCATCGGTATGGTAGCGCTCGTCACCCAACAGCTTCGCCATCATCACGTAAACGGCATAGGCTTTGTCGTTCCAGCCCAGTGACCAGGTGTATACGGGGGTGTCCGACTGGGTTTCGTTACCCATTTGATCGTAGTACCCAAGCGCTTTGGTTAGGTAGTCGTCATTACCCGTGGCGCGCCACAACCATAAGGCACTCCAGGCGAGCTCGTCCCAGTAGACGCCGTAGGTTGAGTTGTAAAAGGCTTTTGCGTCAGTAATACAGTTAGAGTACGCGTTATCGGTGCCATCGGTGCCGGTGGTTTGCTCTGCGAAAGCAAACAGTTGCTCGGCGTGTGTTAGCAGGGTGCTGGCATAGGCCGCGTCGTTTGGCGCGAATACCATAGACGACGATGCCATCGCAGCGGCCGTTTCGGCGGCCAGGTCTACGCCTGGGCAGCTCAAGTCGATCTTCATGGCCTGACGCGACTCGGGGATCTTGTGGTGCACGACTTCGGCCGGCCCCCAAAAGGTGTGATCTGCCGAGCCTACCCCAACTTGGCCGTAAAGCACATTGGGAGATGGGTGGGCGTTAATAAAGTAATCGTTAACGAAGCGCAGATTGTTTAGGATGTGTTCGAGTTGCCCCGAGTCTTCATACGCTTGGCGGTAATCCACCGCGCCCCACGCCAATAAGGTGGTGGTGGCGGCCATCGGGAAGCCGAACTTTACGTGATCGCCGGCGTCAAACCAGCCGCCGCGCAAATCCAGGCCAACGTCATCGCCATCGGTAGGAGTTGAGTCGCCGCGCCAGGGGACGCGGTTCCACTCAGGCAACGGACCGGCTTGTTGCGCCTCGTAAAAGTAGATAGATTTTTGCAGCGCCTCGCCGTAATTCTGAGTTTGGGCATTCGTTTGCGCGATGCTGAGTACGGATATAGAACAAGCCACATGGGCGGCAATCTTTTTAATGTTCAAGATAACTCTCCTAGTTATTGTCGTACCAAGTCAGGCCGTCGGTGGTAAAATGCGACGACTTTTTTTGGTTTTTAAGTCCTAAGCGGTAAGGGCATTCTTGCTGCGGTTTTGCAGGCAAGGTTACCGCTGCGATAGGGCATTGCACTACTACTGCGCGCAGCCGATAAATCGCTCGGCTAGTCTGAGCAATGTCATCGGTCTCGCGCTGTGCGCACGTCACGAAAATCAAAAAATATATACGTGTTAATTCACGTATTTTTGATAAACATGAGGCTCATTAACCGTAGAAGTAAAAACAATACTTGCCATAAAAACTTTCCAAAAAGTGAACGGGTTTTGTTTTTAGTGGCGTAGCGTTTCTATTGGTATGACGATAAGGTTAACGTTAAGGGAGGACGAGTTGATTAGGATGTTTTTTTGACCGACATAACGATTGGTTTGGCGTGGCATAAAATTTTTGGGATGAGGCGTCTACGCCTCTTTTACAAAAAAGAAATTGATAACGATAACGAGGCGATGACATGAAGGTAAGTTTTTTAAATCGGTTGTTGTATTCGGCGCATTGCCGCTATTTTTGGTTGGCGGTGGCTGGTTTGATGTTGGCGCTAGAAATAGGGGCTTTGTTGTTTCAGCATGTGTGGCACTACTACCCCTGTGAGCTGTGCATTTATGTGCGTGTCTGGGTGGCGGCTATTTTTATTGTCAGCCTGTTAGCGTTGTGGCTAAAGCGTTGGCGTGTGGGGCGGGTAGTGAGTGTTTTAGCGGGTTTGGGTTTAAGTATCGGGCTGTCGCTCGAAACCTGGAGCTTAATCAAAGTGGAATACGCTATCGGTCACGGTAGCTCTTGCGGGTTTCGGGCGAGCTTTCCGAGCTGGGCTCCACTGGATGAGTGGATGCCCTGGATGTTTCAGGTGCAAGACATGTGTCAGGCAACGCCGCCGGTTATACTGGGTTTGTCGATGGCGCATTGCTTAGTGATGGTGAGTTTCGTTTTGCTGGTTGTCTTTGGCTTGGCGTTATACGGCAGCGTGAAAAAGCCTTAGGTTTAGTGAATAGATTTAGCGTTGTACCGTCACGCCAATGGTTAGGGTGGCGGTAAACCCCTCATCTAATGATCCGCTGACTTGAGCGCTAGGCTGACCGGCGTTTTTGCCACCTAACCCATTTATATCGACTCTGCTTCGTGATCTCCTCATTTGCGAGGTGCCGGTTTCGGTTAACAGATTTATTGTTAAAGTGGCGGAAGTCGCCGGTCCCGCGCCATCGTACACAAATACCTGAACATTCAAATGCCCGCGACTATCCACGCCATTACCCGGGTAAATTGTGTGAAAGGTGACTTCACCGAGGTGGTTAACATCCTGTAAGCCCCTACAAAACGTACTCTTGGAAGACTCGATATCGGTCAATGAGTGGCTCGCATATACGCCGTTGTTGTCGCCATGCCATAGGTAAATGGCCGCTGCGGCCAATGGTCTGTTGTCGTGGTCCAGGTCGATAAGTTTAAATTTTAAGGTGAGTGGTATGCCGGGTTTGTTTTCGTGGATGGTGCCCCGCACATAAATGCCGTTGCTAAAAATATTGGCTAATGAGTAAGGTCCGGCACCTGGCTGGGTAATCACCTGGTAGTGGTTCTTGGGGGGTAAGTGCGTTTTCTCTGCAGGAGTCTGGCGTGTCTTTGATGGTAGATTCGGCCGGGTTCTGTAGCCTGTGAGCTCGTTCACTCCCACGCGAAAACTGTCAAGAATAAGTTGCTGCAGATCTGCAAATGGAACGTTATTAAGTGGTTTGTTCATAGCGCCTGCCTGAATCATAGTAGTCGGGCACTTTGAGGTGAAAATACTTGAGCAGTTCAGTGATAAGCCCAAGGTTTACATTAGAATACATTGCGCCTCAGGGGAGCGGTATGGTTTTCCCATTGTGCTCCCGGAGCAATGTGTGTAGTGAGCTTCCCAGCGGGCAACATGAGTGGCGTAGGTGAAACAATCACGGCCGAAACAGTTGCAAAATTGTTGCACAAACGATAGCCAGCCTAAGGCGTTTAACCGCCTTGGGCTGGCTGCATTACGATGAATTACGCGCTGGCGCGCAGCCGCTTAGCGGCACTCACCATATTTTGCAGTGCCGGTAACACCTCTTCCCACTGACGGGTTTTTAGGCCGCAGTCGGGGTTTATCCATAAACGTTCGGCGGGAATTCGCTCGCGCGCCTTGCTCATTAAATGAATAATGTGCTCTTGGCTGGGAATATTGGGCGAGTGAATATCGTACACTCCGGGGCCAATATCATTGGGGTAGTTAAAGTCATCAAAAGCGTCCAGTAATTCCATATCCGAGCGCGATGTCTCGATGGTAATAACGTCGGCGTCCATGTGTGCGATGGACTCGATAATATCGTTAAATTCCGAGTAACACATATGGGTATGGATTTGTGTTTCATCGGCCACCCCATTGGCGCTGATGCGAAAACACTCCACGGCCCAATCCAAATAGTTTTTCCACTGACTTTTGCGCAGCGGCAAGCCCTCGCGTAGGGCGGCCTCATCAATTTGAATAATACCGACGCCGGCTTTTTCCAGATCCTGCACTTCATCGCGTATGGCCAACGCAAGTTGTTGGCAGGTTTCGCTGCGCGGCTGATCGTCGCGCACAAATGACCAGTTAAGAATCGTCACAGGCCCGGTTAACATCCCCTTTAGGGGTTTATCGGTAAGTGACTGTGCGTACTGGATCCACTCTACCGTCATGGCATTGGGACGGCTGATGTCGCCGAATAAAATGGGCGGCTTAACGCAGCGCGAACCGTACGATTGCACCCAGCCAAAGCGGCTAAATACGTAACCGTCTAGCTGTTCACCAAAATACTCCACCATGTCGTTGCGCTCGGCCTCGCCATGAACCAGTACATCTAAGCCTAACGTTTCTTGCTCGCGCACCGAGCGCTTAATTTCGGCTTGCATTTGCGTTAGGTACTCGTCCTGTTTTAGCTCGCCATTTTTAAACTGTCGACGCGCTTTGCGAATATCCAGCGTTTGCGGAAAAGAGCCGATGGTGGTGGTCGGGTAGGTTGGCAAGTTAAAACGCGCCCGTTGCTTTTGCGCCCGCACACTGTAGGCACTTTGCCGCTCGCCAAGTTCGCGGGTAATACCGGCTACCTTTGTGCGCACGGCATTGTTGTGTACCCGGGGCGATTGGCGCCGAGCGGCAATGGCGCGGGCGTTGTCCGCAAGTTCGTTAGCAACGCTGGGGCGGCCATGGTTAATAGCGCTGGCAATAACCTGCAATTCGTCAAGCTTTTGCAGTGCAAAAGCCAGCCAGCTTTTTACTTCAGGGTCGAGTGTGGTTTCGGCATTGATGTCTACCGGTACGTGCAGCAGCGAGCACGAGGGTGCTAACCACAGCCGCTCCGATAGTTTGTCGGCAATGGGCGCTAGCCAGTTAAGCGTGGCGTTAAGGTCTGTCTTCCATATATTGCGCCCGTTAATAATGCCTAGCGATAACACTTTGTGGGAGGGCAGCCAGTCCACCACTTTATTGACTTCCGCCGGTGCGCTAATGGCGTCGATATGAATGCCGGCTACGGGCAGCTCGCAGGTAAGTTTTAGGTTATCGGCTAGCTCCCCAAAGTAGGTGGCGAGCAACAGCTTTACCGGTGCGCTTTTTAGTGTGTGATAAGCGAGGTTTACCGCGTGTTGCCAATCGGTGCCAAGCTCGGTCACCAGGGCCGGCTCGTCTATTTGTACCCATTCCACGCCTTGCTCGGCCAGTACCTGTAGCAGCTCGCTGTAGACTGGCAGTAATTTGTTTAGCAGCGCTAAACGGTTGGAGTTGTCTTTACTTTTACCCAGCCACAGGTAGGTGATCGGCCCGATGATCACCGGCTTGGTATTTACATTTTGTTGGCGTGCTTCGGCCAGCTGCGCTAATAGGCGATCGGGGTTAAGAGTAAATGTGTCGTCGGCGCTGAACTCGGGGACGATGTAGTGATAGTTGGTGTCGAACCACTTGGTCATTTCGCCGGCGTGTACGCACTGGCAATCGCTGTCGTTGTTAGAGCGGCCCCGCGCAATACGAAAATAGTTGTCCAATTCCGAGCCGGCCAGGTTACTCACGCGCGCCGGAACGTGGCCCAAGGTAAAGCTGGTGTCGAGCACCTGATCGTAAAACGAAAAGTCTCCCACCGGTGCTAAGTCGAGTTTCTGTTGCGCTTGCCAGTTTTGCGCGCGCAGCCTCTGCCCGGTTTGTTGCAGTTCGCGCTCGGGCAGCTGCCCCTTCCAAAAGCCCTCTTGGGCAAATTTAAGCTCGCGCTGGGCGCCGATACGGGGAAACCCCAGATTGTGTGTTGTTGCCATAGTGGCCTCCTAGTCATTGAGGAGGCGAGTGTAGGCAGGTTGTTGTATGATTAAAAATGGTATTATTTCATAAAATGATGAGATTTATTCATGAGTTGATTGGTAGCGGGGGAAAGTACAGTGATCGAGCGCAGCCATCTGGCGATTTTACGGGCGGTAGAGCAAGAGGGGTCGCTGACGGCGGCAGCCGAGCGGCTGCACCTGACGCAGTCGGCTTTGAGCCATGCCATCAAGAAGCTAGAGCGACAGCTGGGTACGCCTGTGTGGGAGCGCGAGGGGCGACAACTAAGGCCGACTCAGGCTGGCGCCTATCTGCTGAGTATGGCGGGGCGGCTGCTGCCTCAATTTGATCACGCCGAAGATGTGATAGCCCGTATGGCAGTGGGTGAGCGGGGTGTGTTGCGAATAGGTATGGAGTGCCACCCCTGTTATCAATGGCTGTTGAAGATAGTGGGCCCTTACTTAACGGCCTGGTCCGGCGTTGATGTAGACGTTAAACAGCAGTTTCAGTTTGGCGGTATGGCGGCTCTGTTTGGCCACGATATTGACTTGCTGGTCACTCCCGATCCGCTGCATAAGCCCGGAGTGGTGTTTACGCCGGTATTTGAGTACGAGCAAGTCTTGGTGGTGGCCAATACTCATTCGCTAGCGCAGGCCAGATTTGTGCGTCCTGAGCAGTTGGTACCGGAAACGTTAATTTCCTACCCGGTGCCGGTCGAGCGTTTGGATGTTTACAGCCAATTTATGCAGCCGGCGGGGGTGGCGCCGCGCCGTCACAAAACCATCGAGACGACCGATATTATGTTGCACACGGTTGCGGTGGGGCGTGGGGTCGCCGCGCTGCCGCGCTGGCTGGTGGAAGAGTACGCGGGCAGGTTACCCATTAGCGCCCTCAGTTTGGGTGAGTTGGGTATTCATAAGCATATTTACCTCGGGGTGCGGGCTAGCGACAGTGGGACTGAGTACCTGGATGCATTTATTAAGCAAGCCTCTGAGGTTAGTTGGTAGCGCGGGGTAAAGTTGTGGCAATAAGTGTTGCTCTATCTGGTGCCTTGTTACTGGTTGCATTAAAGTCAGACGATACTTTTAATAAGAGGAGCCAATAACAATGAATAACTCGATAGCCCATTATCTGTCTGTAGTCGCTAAGCGCACCTTATGGTTGCTGTGGGGGCTAACAACCTCTTTTGGGGTATTGGCCGGTGAGGTGACAAAACACGATGATATTGTCTGGGCTGAGGCCTCTGGGCGCCCCCTTACGGTGGATATTTATCAGCCTAACTCGGCCAGTAACGCGCCAGTGGTGGTGATCTATCACGGTGGCGGCTGGCTGATTAATAATGAAAGCGTGATGGACTCCATGAGCGCTTATTTGGCCGGGCAGGGCGGTTATGTGGTGGCCAACATAAATTACCGGTTGCTGCCCGACAATTACAACACGACCACCATGAATGAAGTCGTCGAGGATGTATTTGGTGGGCTACTTTGGGTGAAGGCCCACATCGCCGAATACGGGGGCGATCCGGCACGCATCGCCGTAACGGGCGATAGCGCTGGTGGCCACTTGGCCTCTATGGTGTTAACCCGCGGCCGGGCGTTGGAGACGGATGGTTTTGGTGGTGACAGTTTAGGGTTTAGCCCCACCTGGTTGCCCGCAGGCAAAACCGCCGAGCAGGTGGCCGCCGAAGATGGCTTAGCGGTGCAGGCGGCCGTCATTAGTTACGGTGCGTTTGATTTGTTAGCGGCCGCCCGCGGCGGGTTTGAGACAAAAGATAATATGTTTTGGCAGTTTGCCGGCGCTGAACCGCGCGGCATTTTTGGCGCCGGTGTCAGCGTACAAAATCAGCCCGACTACTACCGGGCGGTGTCGCCTATCTATAATATTCCGCAAGCGACTGCGTATCAGCTCCCGCCGCAGTGGCATCACGTGGGTAGCCTGGATACCACAACCCCGCCCGAGGCTGTTCAGGACTATGTCAATAAACTTAAAGCGGCGGGGCACCCGGCGCGCGTAACGGTCTACGAGGGCAACAATCACGCGTATATGGATACTGGGTGTATAGAAGCGCTGGGCAGCTGTTTTGATACGCACGCTGTGCCTGTGCTCAAAGACGTTTTAGTATTTTTAGAGAACAACCTGTAAAAGGCGCACCATGACGAGGCCGACAATAAATAATGCCGCTATCCCAGCGTCCCGTGATCCCATTGTATTAATGAACGGCGATTGGCGGATTGAGATTCACTTGCGCCAGGATGATAACGGCATGGCCACTTTACTGGCCTACGCTGGGCGGGCGACCACCCCCGAGCGCGCTACTGCGCAAGGGCCGTTTCAGCGCGCCGAGCAAGCGGTGGGAGCGCGGCGCGGCATTGTGCAACAGCTTATGGCCAACGGCTATCAGCTCGCGCCACTTGACTCGCCTATTTGGAGTCTCAACGCACAGCGCGATATTCGTGCTGCGCGCGAGCGCAAGCAGCGCTCGGCCGTTAGTTGTGAGTTTGACCCCAGTGATGTTTTTTTAGATTGGTAAGTGTGCGCGAGATTGATAAAGGCACTGTAGAAAGGTCATAACGCCGGGAATAAAAACGGCGGGCTGATCACCCGCCGTTTTTTGTTGTGCTCACTAAGCTCCTAGCCACCCCAGATGGAGCTAAGTTGACCCAGCAGATCGCTGCCACCGTTTTTGCCTACATAATCCATTAGGATCGGAGTAAATTGCTCGATCATGGCCGGGTCTAAGCCCAGTTGGCTAAAGGCCGAGGCAACGCCGTCCATACTGGTAATGGAGCCCATTAGTGATGAGGCGAGCCCACCGGCGGCACCGCCACTGCTGGGGATAATATCTTTGAGCATAGCGGCATTGTCGTCCGACAGCGCATTGCTGGCCAAGGCCATTAATGCCGAGGTGCCACCGGCGGCCTGAGTCTGAGATATCCCTAATTGATCGGTCAGGCTAGACATCAGTCCTGAAGCTTGGCTGGCCCCGGCTTGAGTGCTATTGACCGCTTCACTTAGGCTGTTTAAATCCAGTGTTTTGGGCGTCTCGGCGACGCTCGCCTGCGCCAGTACACACAAGCTGAGTGTTGCAATTAGTTGTTTCATCGTTATCTCCTTGGCCGTCTAAAGGCTTGAAGGGCGGGCTCCCATCAAGCGCGAAACATATTGTGTTTATAGCACAGGCATTGCTTAATTAATGCGGTTTATTGTCTGACTACGCACATTGTGAGCAAAAAAGCTGTCTATGGGGGCGATTGGTCGGGGTCGTAACGGCGCAAACCATGTTAACCTTGTGGCGGATAAAATAGCGCTTTGGGAGGCGAAGTAATGAGGTATCGGGTTCGTGGCTGGTGGCCGCTTATCGTTATGGGGTGGGGCTTGGTGGCGAGTGTTGCAGTGCAGGCCGCGCCATCACCCGATAAGCTAGAGCTCGCCTCGGTGAGCGCCTATGTCGCGCCCTTGAAGGCGAGTAAACCAAGCTATAGTAAGCGCGCCGATTGGGTGATGCCTATTGCCTCCGTTACCAAGGTAATGACCGCGCTAGTGGTGCTGGATTCGGGCGCGCCACTGTCGCAGCGACTGAGCGTAGAAAAACGTCATATTCCGGCGGCGGCAAACGCCTATTCGCGGATTCGTCCAGGCTCTAAGGCAACGCGCGGCGATTTGCTGGCGATCTCGCTAATGTCGTCTGAGAACTACGCGGCTTATTTGTTGGCGCGCCACCACCCCGATGGCTACGATGCCTTTATAGCGGCCATGAATGCCAAAGCAAAAGCGTTGGGCATGAACCATACTCACTTTGTCGACCCGAGTGGTTTGTCCGAGAATAATGTCTCTACTGCGGCCGACTTAAGTAAAATGTTAAAAGCGGCGTTTGCTTACCCAAAAGTCCGCGAGGCAACCACCGCAGCCAAACACGATGTGTGGTTTACCCACCCTGGTTACTCGTTGTACTACGCTAATACCAACCCTTTGGTGCGCAGTTCGCGCTGGGATGTATTGCTGAGCAAAACGGGTTATTTAACCAGTGCTGGCCGCTGTTTGGTGATGGTGGTGAATGTCGCCGGTGAGCCGACGGCTATGGTGATGCTCGACTCGTTTGGCAAGCGCACTCCGCTTGGGGATGCCGGGCGTATCCGGCGTTGGTTAAGTACCGGCGATGGAGGCTCGGTGGCCGCATCGGCATCGCGCTACGAGCAGGAAAAGGCCCAGACATTAGCGGCGCAAATGTTGGCGAGCCAGTCTGCCGACGCTTCCGGGGCTGAAACGGTAAGCCGTTAATACGTTAATACCCAAAAACCAGGTGGCAGTATGGCATTTAGCAGTTCGTTGGACCGTTTGTCGTACAGGCAATTTGCGTGGGTTATCGCCACCGTCGTGGTGTTTTTTGCCGCTATTTCGTTGCTAGTTTACAAAATTCTCGTCACTGATGCGCGTCACTCACTGGAGCGCGAGATCGAGATTCAGCAAGCCGAAAGTCGCTCGCAACTGACAGAGCTGTTGTCGTTACCAGCGCGTCACTTGGCGGGTATGGCCCACGAGCCGTTGATTCAATCGGCATTGGAAGAGCTCAGCCTGGACGCCAAGCACGATTTGATCGTGCAATCATTGTATTCGCTTGCCTATCGTAACCGGACGTATTTTCAGGTGCGCTGGGTGCTGTCTGACGGCCAGGAAATGGCTAAAATTTTATCCGATAGTCACGGGGTCCGGGAGGTCGAATCCAGTGCCCTGCAAGATAAATCTCAGCGACCCTACCACCAAAAAATAATTGATTTACAGCCTTACGAAACCTTTGTTTCGCAGCCTGACCTGAATGTTGAAAATGGCCGCCTGCAGAAACCCCTTACACCGACTATTCGCTACGCGGTACGATTGCCTACGGCCCACGGCCTGGATCACGGTTACCTCATCTTTAATTTGTTGTTTAACGTTAAATCTGGCGTGTTTTCAAGCTCTCAAAGTGAGGCGGACGTTTACCTCGCCGATGCACAAGGCAACTGGCTTACCCACCCAGAGCCCGATAAAACGTGGGGGCATATTCTGGGTTCTGGGCACTCAATCGCGACGGATGAACAGAGTCTATGGCAATCAATATCCTCGGCGACTATGGCCTCTTCCGTATTGGAAAGCGCGAGCGGCTATTGGAGTTGGGTCAAGGTTGCTCCACAACTAAAAAGTGCGCCTGATCAACCGCAGGCGGGTTTTACACCTATTTTACTGCTGACTCATATTCCCGCCTTCGAAGTAGAGCAGCGCTTTAGGTCTGCTCACTGGCGAGCGGTGTTGTTTATGTTGCCGGTGTTGCTGGTTATGCTACTGGGCTGCTGGTTTTACTATCGCTTGTTTAGTAATGCCTCTGAGTTACGTCGTCGAGAGCATCAACGCAGTGTCGATTTACAAAGGCGCAACGACTTTATTAATACCGTCACAGAATCGTTGCCCAATATGATCAGCTATTGGACGCCGCAAGAAAATTGCAGTTATGCCAATAGTAGCTTTAAGCAACGCTACGGGATGGGTGCAGTGTCCTCCGGTAGTACGAATCTGGCCGATGTTCTTTCAGCCTCTGATTATTATGTTTGGCAGGGGTATTTTGAGCGTTGCTTAAGCGGTAAAAGCGTTACTTTTAATCACCGGTTGGGTGATGGCGATAGCATGCAGCACTTGCAAGTCCATCTGGTGCCGGACATCGCCCGTGGCCCCAGTCTCGGGCTGGCCTCCAACGTTCTTGGTGTTATTGCTATAGCGACCGATTTGACTGAAGTGATCGGCGCTAAAGAGCAAGTGGAGACACTCAATAGCCAGTTGCAAGTTCGCACGCGCCAAGCCGAGGCCGCGGCGGCGGCTAAGAGTGCGTTCTTGGCAAACATGAGCCATGAAATTCGTACTCCCATGAACGGCATTATTGGATTGATTGATATCCTTAAGGGGACGGGGCTGGCCCTCGAGCAGCAGGAGTACGTTGACAAGCTAGGGCAGGCATCACGCGCGTTACTGGCAATTTTGAACGATATTTTAGATATCTCGAAACTTGACTCTGGCAATGTAAAAATTATCAACACACCTTTTCAGCCCGAGCAATTAATAAGTTCGGTAGTGGGCTTGTTTGAGTTGGGGTTAACTAAAAAAGGGGTAGAGCTGCATACCTGGGTGGATCCGACATTGCCCGCAAGTTTGTTGGGGGATCCGTATCGCCTGGCCCAGATTCTTAATAACCTGGTAGGCAATGCCAGTAAATTTACCCACAAGGGGCAGGTACTTATTACCGTGAGTGCCGAATCACACCCTGAGGCCGAAGCGCAGGTGCGGTTTTCGGTTAAAGACACCGGGGTGGGTATCGCCGCCGAAAAAGTCGAGCATATTTTTAAACAATTTAACCAAGCGGATGACGCTACCGACCGCGAATACGGTGGTACGGGTTTAGGCTTAACGATTTGTCAAAAGCTGGTGCATTTGATGGGCGGCAGTATCGGCGTGAACAGCACACCGGGACAGGGCAGCGAATTTTATTTTCAGCTGCCCTTGCAGTTGGCTGACGAGCTAGAGCAAAAGCTTGCGCCAGCGTCGATCAACCGGGTGCTACTGGTGGATGACAGCCATACCTCTAACGAAATTCTAACGGCTTATTTAGATGCGTGGGGAGTGGCAGCAGATGCTGTTACCACGGTAGCGAACGCGCTCGAGCAATATCAAAAAGCACTGCAAGACAAGCCCTATGATTTAGTGTTACTCGACTGGAAGCTGGGCGATGAGGACGGCGTCGACCTATTGCGTTCGCTCGCGTCACTACAAGGTTCGGCTGCTACCAACCCGACAGAGGCTGAAGGTAAAAGCGTCGGCCAGATCATTATGGTGACCGCCTATGATAAGAACGATTTGTTAAAAAAGCTCAAACAAGAGGGGCGAGAGTCAACGCCGGTAATATCAAAACCGGTACTACCTTCTACGTTGTATAATTTAGTAAAAGCTGAACATGTCAGCGCCGTGACCCATGGGGCTGCTCGGACTGCAAGCCAATCGCTGCACAATGACACAGAAAAAGCCCGCCTGTTAGCGGATAAAAATATTTTGCTGGTTGAAGACAATGCCTTAAATATCGAGGTGGCGACTACGCTATTGGCGCAAGTGAGCCTTAGGGTTGAAGTCTGCATAAGTGGTGTCGAGGCCTTGGCCGCGGTCGGGAGCAAAAGCTACGATGCCATTTTGATGGACTTGCATATGCCCGAGATGGACGGTTTTGCCACAACACGGCGCTTGCGTGAAATGGACGAAACCAAAACAGTGCCTATTATTGCGCTTTCGGCGGCCGTGATGAGCGAAGACATCGCCCAGGCAAAGGCGGCGGGAATGGACGACCACCTAGGTAAGCCGTTTGATTTGAGTGAGTTGCTGGATGTTTTAGTTCACTGGACGACGTGTTCGGCAGCGGGGGGCGATGTTGATCGTACGGATTCTGCTTTACGCGAGCCGAACACATCCACGCCTGTGGTGCCTCTATCGGGCGAACCGCATCAGGATCGCCTTGCTTTGCTGTTTGAGCAGATGGGTACCGATGGCGCAGAGTTGCGACGCCGCTTTCAGAATAATGAAACCTTGATCATGACTTTGCTGGGTAATTTTGCTAAGCATCACCCGGACTGGCCGGCCGAGCTGCGTACGCAGCAGAGTTCGGGCGAGCATTTAGCGCCGTTGTTGCACACCATTAAAGGCACAGCCGGGACAATGGGGCTCATGGAGCTTAGCGCAATGGCGGAACAGGCAGAAACGCAATTGCGCGCGGGCCAGGCGCCGGATGTAGAGCCTTTGGCTAGCCTGATGCAAAAAACGCTTGATGCTATCGTGAGTCACGCTTAACGTCCGCTCGTCCTGTCACTCCGCTGTTTAGCTACAGGCGATACTCTTGCGCGTTGCCACGGCTTGTTGGTAAGGCCAAATTGTGTGACAAATATCGTAACCGGTTTCAGGTGGTGCGTTATTGTCACATTAAAGGTCGGTTGATATTTCTCTAAATTTTCATTTTCGAGCGTAACCCCCCTGATTGTCGACCAATTTTCCCCTATTATGGGTAAAGATTAGAAATTCTATTTGGCTAGACCAATAATGCCGATTGGGGTAATATTGGTAAGTCATAAATTTTAACTGGTTAGGCAAAAGCCTGTTTGAGGATGTTGGTCGATGAAAAAACGCGCTCCGCTCGTGGTAGCGAACTGGAAGTTAAACGGGGGCACCGATTTAATCTGCACCTCGGTCGCTTCAGTGTTAAACAAAAGCTTTAAAGCAGAAGTGGGTATTGCGCCCCCCTATGTATACATCAGCGACATGGTGAGCTTCTTACGTAACTCCAGCATCCTGGTGGGAAGCCAAAACGTGAGCAAGTTTGCCTCGGGCGCTTTCACCGGTGAGACCTCGGCGCAAATGCTAAAAGAGGTGGGTTGTGGCTTTTGCCTGATCGGGCACTCGGAGCGGCGGCAAATGTTTCTGGAAAACGATGCGTCTTGCCACACCAAAATTGAACGCGCGCTGAGCGCGGGGTTGATGCCTATTTTATGTGTCGGCGAAAATGACCAGCAACACGAGCTGGGTTTAACACAGGATATTTTGTACCGTCAGCTGCATCAGGCACTACCGAATATAGAGTTGCAGGGCAAACGGCTCTGTATTGCCTACGAGCCCGTTTGGGCTATCGGCACGGGCAAGGCAGCCAGCGCCGAGCAGGTGCAAGAAGTGCATCAATATATTTACCAGGAGTTGTGCTCCATCTTAGGTGAAGAGCTGGCCGAGGGCGTGCAAATTCTCTACGGCGGTAGTGTTAAAAAAGACAATGCGGCCGAGCTGTTGGCAATGCCGAATGTCGACGGTTTGTTGGTGGGTGGCGCGAGCCTGGATCCAGAGCACTTTGCGCAAATTTGCACCATTGCCAACGACGTAGCGCCTTAGCGATTACCTCACTTGCCGGAGGCGGGCGCTGCGGCCCCGCCTGTACCCTCCCACCTACAAGGACTTTTTATGCAGACAGTCGAGTTGCAATTACAAAGCGATCAGGTCAGCCCAGAATTGCGTGAGTTGGTGCTAACGCTTCTAAGCGCCAGTAAAACCATCGCCGATAAAGTGCGCCGTGGCGCTCTTGCCGGTGTGTTGGGCTCGGCGGCGCAGCAAAACGTGCAGGGCGAAACACAAAAAAAACTCGATGTTATCGCCAACGATATTCTTAAACAGGCGCTGTTGGCCTCAGCACAGGTGCGGGCGCTGGCCTCTGAAGAAGAGGATAACGTCGTCGCGGCTAATGCCGAGGGTGGCTATGTGGTGGCGTTTGACCCGCTCGATGGTTCATCAAACATTGATATCAATGGTCAGATAGGCACTATTTTTACTGTGTATCGCGCGCAGGATGTTGCCTCTGACTCTCCCGAGCAATTCGCCCAGCCGGGCAGTGCGCAAGTGTGTGCCGGTTATGTGCTGTACGGCCCTTCGACCCAGCTAGCACTAACCACCGGCGGCCCGTCGCGCTTGTATACGCTTGATACCGATGGTCAGTATGTGCTGACCGAAGCCGAGCTTGCCATCGCGCCGGATTGCCAAGAGTACTCCATTAATATGTCCAATCAACGCCATTGGGCCCCCGATACTCAGGGATATATTCAGGCGTTACAGGCTGGTAGCGAGGGCCCGCGCGGCAAAGATTTTAATATGCGCTGGAACGGCGCCATGGTGGGGGATGTGCACCGGGTATTAATGCGCGGGGGGATCTTTCTGTACCCGGCCAATACGCAAAGCAAAATACACAATGGCAAATTACGCTTGTTGTACGAGGCAAATCCTATGGCGATGCTGGTTGCACATGCCGGTGGAAAGGCCATCAGTGGGGCGCAAAAAATTCTTGATATTCAGCCCGAGAGTTTGCATCAACGAGTCCCGGTTATTCTTGGTGCGAGTAACGAAGTAGACGAGTTTTCTCGGCAGCACCATTAATACTCTGAATTTACAGGCGGTGTGAGAGTTTTATTGTTCTTTAGGTGTCAACCCACCTATACTCGTAAGTCACTTGTGCGCGCCCGATCTGGGCGAGAAATCCAACGGAGAGGATTAGATGAACATATTACGAACGACTGCCAGTATTGCTACCCTGATTGCATTGGGTGTGTTAAATACGGCGTGTAACGATAAGCCGGAAACGCTACCTGCCGAGCCGTCAGCTGTTACGGCCGAAGCCGCCAAAACACCAGAGCCCGTCACTGAGTCGGTGATGGCTGAGCCCGAGGCGCCGCCTGCAATGGCCTCAGCCAGCGATGAAAAGCCGTTTATTGCTATGACCGAAGTGGATGTGGTCACCGCTGAGGTGCGCGCTATCAACCAGGAGACACGCGAAGTAACCCTTGCGGTCGAAGGTGGCGACATCAATGTTGTGGTCGGTGAACAGGTGCAGAACCTTGGCCAGGTTAAGGTAGGCGATACCGTGGTGGCTGAGTACCTTAACCAGCTAACTCTGGAGCTGGTAGATGGCGAGGGGCTGGAAGCGGGCGAAGCCTTTGCCGAAGTGGCGGAACGCGCGGAGCAAGGCGAGTTACCGGGTATGATGGCCGCCGCTGAAGATGTAAAAGTATTTATGGTTGAGGCGATCGACCTTGATGACAACACCTTTAAGTTGCGCGATCCTGCCGGTGATGTTCACAAGTTTACCGCCCGCCACCCGGAGAACCTTAAACTTGCCGACGTGGGCGATGCGCTGATTGTTACCACTAAAACGGCCGTGGCGGTAGAGGTGATGCCGGCCGCTGAGTAAACGGCTTAACGGCGTGACACTGCCGCTCGCAAAAGGCCGCCCATTGAGGCGGCCTTTTTTATGTTTCAGGCTCTGGTAAAAGGCTGCGCACAGACAAACTGGCAAGTGGTTGTCATGTCGGCTACATATAGTGGTTATAATGTGCCGTTCAGAATGCCTCTGTTTAATCGTCTGGCGCATAGGTTGCAGATGCTACCATTTTGCGTATTACCCAAACGGGCCATTTTTGACGTATGCTTATCGTTTTGCAGATTGACCGCTCAGCGGGTGAGTTGCCGGACTTAAAATAAGTCTCTGCAGAGTGTTCGTGTTTTATCGGCTTGACGTCTCGCGGGCGTCTGGCTTGCATGTCGGGCCAGCGAGGGCTTTATCTAGCGCTCGGGGAAACTCTAATTATTGTTATGGATGATCAAAACTAATGAAACCCTCTAACTCCCCCTTGATCGACACCTCAATTCGTCTAGGCTTGATCGCCCTATGGGTCTATTTGTCTGTCGCGATACTGCACCCGTTTCTCAGTTTACTGCTGTGGGCCATGATTTTGGCCATAGCACTCTATCCGTTACATGAAAAAATCGCCGCTAGACTTGGCGGAGGGCACGGTCGGGCGGCGACGCTATTGGCGCTCAGTGTCGTGATTGTGGTGGGTGTACCTACGGTCATGCTGACTGTCTCCTTTGTCGATCATATGCTCGGCTGGTATCAGCAGGCCGTCGATGGCACGTTGCGTGTTCCGGAGCCTTCTGCCAGTGTGGCTGAGTGGCCCGTTATTGGTGAAAAGGTCGATGCCGCCTGGCGCGCCGCGTCTGAAAATACCCGCGGCTACCTCGTGGAGCACGCGGAGCAAATACGCGTCTATGCTCGCAAAGCGATGTCGGCCCTTGGTGGTGTGCTCACGACGTTACTGGCCTTTCTGGCCGCCTTTATCGTAGCCGGTATCATGCTGGCTTATTCTAAACCAGGTGGCGAGACGACTAGCCGTATTTATCGTCGCATATGTGGGCCTAAAGTTGGTGATGACCTCCATGCCTTAAGTGTGGCTACCGTACGCTCGGTAGCCGTTGGTGTTGTGGGTGTCGCATTTATTCAGGCGCTGCTGCTGGGGGTTGGCTTTATGTTGGGCGGTGTTCCCGCCGCAGGTGTACTGGCCGTCGGAGTATTAGTCCTTGGTATTATGCAGGTGCCGGCCGCTATTTTTGTCATTCCGGTGGTCGCCTGGTTGTGGATGGCGGGTGATAGTTCGACTCTGGTCAACGTATTGCTGACGGTTTACCTAATAGCCGCTGGCCTTGCCGACAACGTGCTAAAACCTATGCTGTTGGGACGCGGCCTGGCCGTGCCCATGCCGGTTATTTTGCTGGGCGCCTTAGGGGGGATGTTTGTTGGTGGCTTGATTGGCTTGTTTGTCGGCGCTGTTATTCTTGCTGTGGGTTATCAAGTGTTTATGGCATGGGTAAACGATGCCGAAGCGCCGGCACCAGAGGTGGCCCCCACCAGTGATTAACCGGTTATTGCGAAGCGTAACACGCAGTGCTGTCCTCACCGCCACCTTTACTCTGATCGCGTGTGCGCCGTTGGGGCCAGATCATCAAGAGCCACAAGTGGATTGGGTGGCCGAGTGGCAGCCCGAGCTATACGGTCAGGCCGGGCAGAGTGACAATGCGTTAGATCTAAGCGCTTGGTGGTTGCGGTTTAATGATCCACTGCTAAATCAGCTAATTGCCACGGCGCGCGAGCAGAGCCCCAGCTTAAAAATTGCCGGTCTGCGTATTCTGGAAAGCCGTGCTGTGCTGGGTGTGGCGACCGGCCTGCAGTATCCACAGGTGCAGCAATTAAGTGCCAGTGGCGCCTATGTGGGGCAAAAACGTGGCGGCGGCAAATACCGTGATTTTACCTCCAGCGAGGCTGCCTTTAGTTTGGGGTGGGAGATGGACTTTTGGGGCCGCTTTCGTCGCGGTGTAGAGTCGGCCGATGCTGCTTACTTTGCCTCGGTTACCGCCCAACATGACGCTCAGGTGCTGCTGGCCGCTCAGGTGGCGAGTTTATACTACGGTATTAAAACCACAATGCAGCGCATTGAGATTGCGCAAAATAACCTGGCACTGCAACAGCGCAGCTATGAAATTACCGAGCAATTGTTTGATCGCGGGCAAGACTCTGAGTTGGATTTACAGCAGGCAAAATCTCAGTATTTATCCACTCAAGCGAGCATCCCCGGCCTCAGGTTAATTTTGCAGCAGCAGCGCAATGCGTTGGGGGTGCTGTTAGCACGGGCTCCCAATGATCTACCAGAGCTTGAGCGTATAGACAGTAAGCTGCCGCAATTACGTGCGCTGAGTATTAGAGATATTCCCAGTCAATTACTGTTGCGCCGGCCCGATGTGCGCACCGCCGCCTGGCAGGCGGCAGCACAGTCTGCGCAAGTGGGGATAGCGCAGGCCGACCTGTACCCGTCGCTCTCCCTGTTTGGCACGATCGGTTGGTCTGGCGATAGCCTCGCCGCCACTAACGACGTGCTAAGCGTTGCGGCAGGCCCATCACTGAGTTGGAATATTTTTAACTACGGACGCTTAAAAAATAATGTTCGCGCTCAGGATGCTCGCTTGCAACAGGCATTAGAAGGATACCGGGCCAGCGTGCTTAATGCGGCGCGAGAAATTGACGATGCAGCCAACCGTGTTGCGCAAACTGAGGCGAGCCAACAAATACTCGATGATGCACTTACCGCAGCCGAGCGCTCGCTTGCTATTGCTACCCGTCGTTATAGAGAGGGTTACTCAGATTTTCAACGCGTGCTGGACGCTCAGGCGAGCACCTTCCGTCAATCTGATCGCGCGATTTCCAATCACGGTGATCATATTGCCGCGATTATAGGCCTATACCAGGCTCTGGGTGGTGGCTGGGAGCAGGCCACCATTGACAATATTATACCCGACACCATGCGCGACACGTTAGACGAGCGAACTGATTGGGGCGACTTACTTGAGGCGCCTTTAGGCAATCCACCAGAACAAGGAACTTCACCATGACCGAGCCGGCCACACCAGAGTCAGCGCCGTCAGAACCCGCTGCTAGCGCCAAAGCCGTCTCCCGTGGTGGGGCGATTGTGTTGGTGATTATTGTGCTTACGTTGGTGTGGCACTTACTGGGTGATCGATTTACGCCTTACACCTCACAAGCTCGTGTACAGGGCTATGTGGTGGGTGTCGCGCCCAAAGTGGCTGGCGTATTAACGGACGTATGGGTGAGCAATAACGAGCGTGTAAGCGCTGGACAAAAATTGTTTGCCATCGATCAGTCACAGTATCAAATTGCCTTGCAGCAGGCGCAGTCGAATTTAGATAATACCCAAAAGCAGGTAGAGGCCGGTGATGCCGGAGTCGAAAAAGCCCGCGCCAGTTTACGCGCGGCTAAAGCCGGAGAGCTAAAAGCGCAGCAAGATTACACTCGCCTGAAGCGGTTACGCGAAGATGACTCTGGCACGATCTCCGAGCGTCGGCTTGAAATGTCCGCGGCAAGCCTGGAGCAGGCGCGGGCCCAAGTGGCTGTGGCCCAGGCCGATATCGCCCGGGCGATTGAGCAAAAAGGTGGCGACTCCGCCGAGGAGAACACGCTCTTACGAACGGCGCAGTCGGCGGTCGATAAAGCCGAGCTGGATTTGTCCAACACCACGGTGGTCGCGCAATCCGCCGGGGTGGTCACGGACATGCGTGCCGAGGTAGGGCAGTTTGCTGGTACAGGTAGTCCGGTTATGACCTTAGTGGCCGTCGAAAACGTTTGGGTTAGCGCCGACTTTACCGAGAATAATTTAGGCCATTTAACGCCAGGTACACCAGTAGAGATACTGTTGGATGCGCTGCCGGGGCAAGTGTTGCAAGGCAAAATTAAAGGCATCGGCGTGGGCATTAGCGCCGGCCAGCCAAGCCACGCCGGCGCGTTGCCAACGGTGCAAAACAATCGCGATTGGTTGCGTCAGGCGCAGCGCTTTCCGGTGCAGGTAGAGTTTAGTGAGCGATTGCCTCCCGAGGCCATAAAGCAGTTGCGAATAGGTGGGCAAGCGTCGGTGATTGCCTATACCGATGGGCATGGGTTTCTCGGGCTGTTGGGTAAGCTCTATATCCGCTTGCTCAGCCTGTTAACGTATGCCTATTGATGGTGGTTTTAGCCGCTAATTGGTTTTGTTGATGCTATTTACACGGCGTTTGCCATTGGCCGCAAGGCGCAGTTTTCGTTTAGCGTTTACGACGAGCTTAGTGTTGGCTGTAGCCTATGGCGTCGGGCTAGGTTTACCCTTTATTGCGCCTTTATTTGTGGTGATACTCTCGGCTAAACCCTCGTCGCCCCCAGGGCCTAAACAACTGCTATTGTTGGTTGTTGCGGTGGTAGTGAGTTTAGGCGTGGGATTATTACTTGGGCCGCTTCTGCAGGCCGCTGCCGTGCCTGCGCTATTAATTATTACCGTCGGTTTACTGTTTAGCAATCGCGTGGCGATGTTGCCGGGTAAAGCCGCGGTTGGCACCCTGCTGGCGATGGGCCTTACCGTGATTCCACTAGCCAGCAGTGTCAGCCCGGCACTTGGATCCATGCTCATTTCGACGTTAGTTGTCGGTATCATTGTCGCCGTTGTGGGGCAGTGGTTGGTGTACCCCCTTTTCCCGGAAGATGACGGCCCAGTCGCTGCGCCGCTGGCGCCCTCCGCGGTGGCGACCGGTTGGTTGGCCTGGCGCGCTACCTTGATCGTGCTGCCGGCATTTTTACTGACACTGACCAACCCGGCAGCGTACCTGCCGTTAACCATCAAAAGCATTCTGCTTGGGCGCGAGGCATCGCAGGTGCATTTGCGCGAGGCTAACCGAGAATTAATTGTTTCCACTCTGCTGGGCGGTTTCTGCGCAATTGTTGTGTGGTTTTTGCTGAGTTTGGCCGTTAATTTGTGGTTTTATTTTGGCTGGATGCTGCTGATGTGCCTGGTGTTGGCGTGTGGCGCCTATGGTGTCATCCGCAGTCGGTTTAAGCCGTCATTTTGGGTTGGCACTATTACGACTATGATTATTCTATTGGGCATGGCGGTGCAGGATAGCGCTAATGGCAAAGATGTCTATCAGGCCTTCTTTGTGCGCACCGCGCTATTTTTGGTTGTGGCTATCTATGCGGCCATGGCCATGGCTGGCCTCGAGTGGTGGCGTCAGCGGTGCCAAGATAAAGCTGAATTAACCCGCAATACAGTGAGGTAACACCATGTTGTTAAATTTTGTGATGGGCCTGTCGATGATGGTGTTCTGTCTGTTTTTGCAAGGGCTGCTGGTTTTGGCCGCGCTGCGTTTTTACGCTAGGCGCGAGCACAAGTTGCACTCAGCCTTTTTGGTGTCGATGCGGGTAACATCAGTGATGATGTTTATTCTAATCTCAGGCAATGTAGCTCAGGTGATCGCATGGGGAACCTTGTTTTACGGCTTGGGCGAATTTGAGGAGTTTTCTCAGGCGGTGTATCACTCGGCGGTTAACTTTGCCACCCTGGGGTATGGCGATATTGTTATGTCAGCCCAATACAAGTTGCTGGGTCCGCTAGAGGCGCTTAATGGCGCGCTGATGATTGGTGTATCCACAGCGGCCTTGTCGCGGGCGTTCTCCGAGGCGCTGAAAGACCATCTGCCAAGTTAAAGGTGACAGCGCTGTTACGGCAGCGCGATTTGGCAATTTTCGCCCACCAGTTTCTGAGTTTCGGCGGTAATGTCCAGATCTTCTTGCAGACCCTGGAATTGATGCCGGTATTCGGCTTTAAAGCGTTTGCGAAACTTACCCCAAATAAAACGGCGTACCTCAATTTCGTCTTCTAGTATTAAGCCCGGTACTGGCACGGGCTTACGCGTTTCTTCATCGATGGCCACCATCGTAAAGTAAGAGGTGTTGGTGTGTTTATTAATGCCGAGCTTAAAGTCTTCTGAGTAAACTTTAATGCCCACCTCCATTGAGGAGCGGCCAACATAGTTGACCGAGGCCATTAGCGTAACCAGCTCACCAACCTCCACCGGGCTGACAAAGTTAACCGAGTCGACCGAGGCCGTTACACAATAATTGCGCGAGTGGCTGGCCGCAGTGGTGTACGCAATTTTATCCATCAGCGATAAAATAACCCCGCCATGCACCTTGCCGCCAAAATTAGAATAAGAGGGAATCATCAGCTCTTTAAGAACGATTTGTGAAGACTTTACGGTGCGAAACTCGGACATTGTCTGCTCTTAAGTTAAGGATCAGCCCAAATGGTATCGTGTAACACCGCCCAAACCAAGGTGTCTACCCTGCGAATGGGCGAACCGCTTAATATTGCGTGTTGCGCAAGGTACGCCAGCGCCACGTTGCCGTATAATTTTGTCCAGGMAGCACAGGGCTGCGCGATCTTTAGGTGAGAGCATTTGCAGTTTATAAAAAAGTTTGTTGTCGTTTGTGCCAAGCTTGCGGCCCGGTATCCGGGCTTGTTGGCATTGGTGGGCTTTGTCTCTGGGGTGGCGAGTTTCTTTCTGGTAGAGCGCGAACAGGAGCGGTTTGCGCAGCTGGTTTCCTTGCTAATGGTGGCCGCTTGGGTGCTGCTGATGCTGGAGAACTTGCTCAAGCGGGGGCTCAGCCACCGGTTTGGCGTAGAGTTGCCAGATCCGGTGGTTAAATTCGCCACTCAGATGGTGCATCAGGAAAGCCTGTTTTTTGTTATACCCTTCTTTTTTATTACCACGGCCTGGAACAGTGGTCAGCTGGTGTTTACCGGTATGCTCATGGCCGCGGCGGCCATCTCGGTGATTGACCCGATTTACTATCGCTGGCTCGCCACTAAGCGCTGGCTCTACTTCTTTTTTCACGGTTTTACATTGTTTGCGGTGCTGTTAACGGCACTGCCGATTATTCTGCATTTACCCACGTCGCAATCTTACTTTTGGTCGTTGGCCGTGGCGGTGGTGTTGTCTTTTCTCAATATGGTGCGGGATTTTTCGTTTGGTTGGTGGCGTCGCACGGCGCTGGCCGCGGCGTTGTTGATGGGCGCGGCAGCGGTTGGTGTGCTGGCGCGCCCCTGGGTGCCTCCGGCGACCCTTTGGCTGACTGACGTGGCCATTACCGGAGCAATCGACGACAAGGCCAAAGAGCCCGCTGAAAAACTCAAGGTGGTAAGTGTTGAGCAATTGCAACAAGGTTTGTACGCCTACACCGCAATTCATGCGCCGCGTGGTTTACGCGAACGGATTTATCACGTGTGGCGTTTAAACGGCAATGTGGTGGATAAGATCGCACTGGATATTAATGGTGGCCGTCAAGCCGGGTACCGGGCCTGGTCGCATAAGCTTAAGTTTCCACCCTACCCACAGGGCAATTGGCGTATCGACGTGGTGACCGAGGCGCGTCAGGTGGTTGGGGTGCTGCGCTTTAAAGTGGTGGAGTCGCAACAGACTGTGCATGAGGAGCGAGCCAAAAAATCGCCCGCCGAGCTATTTACCTCACCAGAGTCATCCATCCGCGAGCCGATTGTTAACGCCATAAAAGAGCAGGGGCGCGAACTGGTGGATCAGGTGCTGTCGGCCGATAGTGATTCTAGTGAGGCCCAGCCTTCAGCTAACCAAGACCTGGAGCCGGACATGGCCGCGGCGGTTTCATCGTCGTCGGAGTCGAGTGCCCCTGTCTCGGCCGTCGTGCAAAAGGCCTCCAGCGCTAGCTCGGTGAGCTCGGCCGGCCCTTAAGCGATTTACGGGAATTTGCAGGTGACCGTTACCTTGATTTAGGTATAATGGGTATAAAGGGAACATGAGGGGCAGGTCTGGCGTACTATTCGTTGGAAGTGTTACCTCGGAGAGAGGCGCTTAGTATCACAGGGTGTGCTCTCGCAGTGCTTCTGGCGGTTGTCAGAATCGGCAGTTTGAACGAATCGTTGTTTTCAGAGGTAATGTCATGTTTCGTCTCACTGAGTACCTGCGTTTATCTGTGCTGAATTTTCGGGCAGTACGCTGCGGTAAAATAAGCGCCCATTTAGGTGTTGAAGGTCGTCGCGGAGACGCCTTTTGGTTTTAAGTTGGTGTGCTTTAAGCGCCTAAAGCCCTCGCAATTTGCGGGGGCTTTTTGTTTGTGGTGTAGCCCTGTAGGGTACTTATAGCTAGCTGCGCTCTTGTCGATATTACTCTGGAGATCCAATGCGTCAATTCACACAACTTGTGGCCGCTGTTTGCTTGCTTTGTTCGGTAGCGGCCACGGCCACGGCCGAAATGACCGGCTATGCGCAGGTTGCCGACGATGGCCGCGCGGCTGTAGCCACCGTACAGCCCCGCGCGACGGAGGCGGCAATGGAGGTGTTGGCCGCAGGCGGTAACGCGATAGATGCCGCTGTGGCAGCTGCTTTGGCTCTGGGCGTGGTTGACGGGCATAACTCTGGTATAGGTGGCGGCTGTTTTGCGCTGGTGCACTGGGCGGATGGCACTATTGAGGCGTTAGATGGGCGCGAGACCGCGCCAATGCTGGCGAGCCGTGATATGTATGTTGTCGACGGCAAGCTACAGCGCGACTTAAGCCGTACCGGGGCGTTAGCCTCGGGTATCCCGGGGTCGGTGGCCGTGTACGACTATCTGCTGCAAAAAGGTGGCGCGCTTAAGCGCCAGCAGGTGTACCAGCCGGCCATTTCACTGGCGGAAAAGGGCTTTGCGATCGATCAAATTTACGCCGAGCGCCTGGCGCGCAACCGTGAGGTACTGGCGCGCTTTGACGGTACAGCGCAGGTACTGCTGGACGAAAACGCTAAGCCTTGGCCAGCGGGGCACGTGCTGCAACAAGACGACTTGGCTAAGACTTATAAGCAATTGGCGCAGCACGGCGCCAAATATTTTTATCAAGGCGAGTTTGCCGCGCAAGCAGAGCACTGGATGAAGGCCAATGGCGGTCTGATCCGCAAGGAAGATTTTGCCGCGTATCAGATGCACCAGCGCGCGCCGCTGCGCTCGGGTTACCGCGGCTATGAGGTTGTCGGGTTTGGTCCACCCAGCTCCGGCGGGGTGCACGTGGCGCAGATTTTAAATGTGCTGGAGCCATTTGAGCTGGCAAAGCTGTCCACTCTTGAGCGCTATCACGTCACCGCCGAGGCTATGAAGCTGGCGTTTGCCGACCGCGCTTATTGGCTGGGCGACCCGGCCTTTGCCGATGTGCCGAAAAACATAGTGAGTAAAGCCTATGGCCGCACGCTGAGCGATAAAATCGCGCTGGATAAAGCGGCGGTATCGGTAGAGCACGGCACGCCGCCGCAAGCCGAGGTGAACTTATTTGATAAACACACGACGCATATCTCGGTCGCTGATAAGGCGGGTAACTGGGTGGCGATTACCACCACGGTAAATACCGATTTTGGCTCCAAGGTGATTATCCCGGGTACTGGCGTGGTGATGAATAACCAGATGGACGATTTTGCCTCACAGCCTGGGGTGCCCAATGCTTATGGCCTGGTGGGCAGTGAGGCCAATAGTATAGCCCCGGGTAAGCGGCCGCTGTCGAGCATGAGCCCAACCCTGTTGTTAAAAGACGGTACGCCGGTGATGACTCTCGGCGCCGCTGGCGGGCCGACCATTATTACCCAAGTGGTGCAGGCGTTGCTAAATACCATCGATTTGAAGTTGCCGCTGGCTGAGGCCTTGTCGGCCAGCCGCATTCACCACCAATGGCGGCCAGATGCGTTATATCTGGAGGCGACAGCGACACCGGAGCTGCGTGAAGGCTTGCAGGCACTGGGTCACACAATGAAAGTGCTGGGCCCATACGGCTCGACTCAGGCAATTGGTTTGGATGAAAAAGGGTTTGTTGCTGTATCTGAGCCGCGGCTTGAGCAGCGCAACCGGCACTGAGCTTAGCCTGCGCGCTGGGCCAGTTGCGCGGTAAAGTGCGCGCTAAGCACCTCGGGTTGCTGAACGCGTTTAACGGCCTCAAAGAATACGGCCGCCTCGGGGTACTGCCGACGTAAATAGACCAACCACTGTTTAATACGGTTGCCGGCAAATTTGTCGGGGTAGTTGGGGCGGCAGAGTTCGAAGTACTGCTGCAATAAAGCGCAGACGTCGAGCCAACCCATGGGGGTGTATGTTTCGCCGGCGAGGCTCGCCTTAATTTGCCGCGCCAGGTCGGGGCACGCTAACAGGCCCCGGCCCAGCATAACGTCGCGGCAGCCGGAGCGTTCGCGGCAGCGATGGTAATCCTCAAGGGTCCAGATCTCGCCATTGGCGACAACCGGGATCTTGAGTTTTTGCTGAATTTCACCAATGCACTCCCAGTAGGCTGGCGGGCGATATCCGTCGGCCTTGGAGCGTGCATGCACCGCTAGCGAGTTGGCACCGGCCGCTTCTACAGCGCTGGCATTCTCCAGATAATTGTCGCGTGCATCAAAGCCCAGGCGGATTTTGGCACTGACAGGAATGGCCGCAGGAACCGCCTGACGCACCGCGTTGACTATGGCGTAAACCCGTTCGGGTTGCCGCAACAGGCAGGCGCCGCCATCACTTTTATTCACCGTTTTGGCGGGGCAGCCAAAATTGATGTCGATGGCGTTAGCGCCTGCTAGCGTGGCGCGCACGGCATTGTCGGCCATAGGCCCGGGTTGGCCGCCCAGCAATTGCAGCTTTACTGGCACCCCGGCCGGGGTCAGGCAATCATTGTCCAGCTCGGGGGCCAAGCGGCGAAACACTCGGCGCGGCAGTCGTTGATCCACCACCCGCACAAACTCTGTGACGCAGCCGTCAATGCCGCCGATGCGCGTCAGCAGGTCCCGAACCTGATAGTCGACAACCCCTTCCATAGGGGCTAGCTGTAGATGGCTCATTGCCTGCTCCTCATTGGGGGCGTATTTAAGGTCGCGTAGTGTACACAGTTTGCCAGACGCTGTCGGCGCTCAAATATTTTCAGGGTAAAATCGTCAAAAAACGGGTAAATTTCGTTAAAATTCCTAAAATGACGGCTAAATGACTGCAAATTTTGTCTGTGCTGAATGGGGCATCTTGTAAGTTTTTGAAAGATAAGAGAAAATGCACGGCCGTTTGCGCCGCATAGCGCCGTCATGACATGGCGTATTGTGCTTGCCGGTGCCAATGACGATTAATTAAAGGTAGTCATAAATGCAAGATACTCTGATGCAGCAGGGCATGGATCTCATGATCTACGGTATGGGTACCGTGCTGGTCTTTTTGACGTTGTTGGTCATTGCCACACTGATCATGTCACGATTTGTGATGCGCTTTTTTCCGGATCCGGTCGTGGCCGAACCAAGCCGTCCTGCTCCGCAGGCGGCGCGTGACGCTGGGGTAGACCCGCAAGTACGCAGCGCCATTGAAAAAGCCATTAAGTTGCACCGTGCGCGCCACTGATCCGCTGGTATTTAGTTGCCAGCCATAACGATTGATGCGAACGGCTACACGCCGATACGAATGATAAATTTGGGGTAGAAAACACCATGAGCGAGCTTAACAAGCCATTGGGTATTACGGATGTGGTTTTGCGCGATGCGCACCAGTCATTGTTTGCCACGCGTATGCGGCTCGATGATATGTTGCCGATTGCAGCAAAACTCGACGAGATCGGCTTCTGGTCGTTAGAAACCTGGGGTGGCGCAACATTTGATAGTTGTATCCGCTATTTGGGTGAAGACCCTTGGCATCGCATTCGCGAGCTAAAAAAAGCCATGCCCAAAACGCCTATGCAAATGTTGCTGCGCGGGCAAAACCTGCTGGGATATCGCCACTACGCCGATGACGTGGTGGAAAAGTTTGTCGAGCGCGCCGCGCACAATGGCGTGGATGTGTTTCGGGTGTTTGACGCGATGAACGATATGCGCAACATCGAGACAGCGCTCAAGGCCGTTAAGCTGCAAGGCAAGCACGCTCAAGGCACTATCTCCTATACCATTAGTCCTGTGCACACCTTGGAAGGCTGGGTCGAGCAAGGTAAACGCATCGAAGATATGGGTGCTGACTCGATCGCCATCAAAGATATGGCGGGCCTGCTTAAGCCTTACGTTGGTTACGAGCTGGTTAAGCGCCTTAAAGAAAGCTGCAGTATTCCCATCCATATGCAAAGCCACGCTACCACGGGTTTGGCTCACGCGACCAACCTTAAGTGTGTCGAGGCGGGTATCGATAATGTTGATACTGCCATTTCGTCCATGTCCATGACCTATGGTCACAGCCCGACCGAAACTCTGGTGGCAAGCCTGGAAGGCACCGGGCGCGATACCGGGCTGGATATTCATAAGCTTGAAGACATTGCTGCTTACTTTCGTGAAGTGCGTAAAAAGTACGCCAAATTTGAAGGTGCTCTTAAAGGCATCGACTCGCGCATTCTGGTGGCTCAGGTTCCCGGTGGCATGCTCACCAATATGGAGAACCAGTTGCGCGAGCAAAACGCTACCGACAAGCTTGATGATGTGCTGAGTGAGATCCCTAAAGTTCGTGAAGATTTAGGTTACATACCGCTGGTAACGCCGACTTCGCAAATTGTGGGCTCGCAGGCGGTAATGAATGTCTTGAGTGGCGAGCGCTACAAAACCATTACCCGGGAAACTGAAGGCGTACTTAAAGGCGAGTATGGCTCTTCACCAGCGCCGGTTAACGCCGAGCTGCAAAAACGCGTGCTGGGGGATGCCGAGCCCATAACCTGCCGTCCGGCGGACTTAATCAAACCCGAACTGCAGGCATTGACTGACGAACTGCTAGCTCAGGCAAAAGAGAAAAGTATCGATCTAAGCGCGGGTGATGGCCAAATTGACGATGTGCTGACTTATGCATTGTTCCCTCAGGTTGGTCTGAAGTTTTTGCAAAACCGCGATAACCCGGATGCCTTTGAACCTGTGCCTACGGGCAAAGAGGGCAGTGCGCCCACTACTGAGTCAGGTGACGAAATTTACACGGTTGAAGTGGACGGCAAGCAGTACGCTGTTACCGTCTCAAACGGTGGTGACATTACAGCGCTGGGCGCTGTCGGCGGTGCTGCATCGACATCAGGTTCGCCCGGCGCACCGGCCGCGGGCTCGGGAGAGCCAGTGCCGGCGCCTTTGGGTGGCACGATCTGCAAATTGGCAGTACAGGTTGGCCAGCAGGTTGAAGAGGGCGATACCTTGCTGATTCTCGAAGCCATGAAAATGGAGTCAGAAGTCAGTGCGCCACGCGCCGGTACGATTGCCTCTATTAATGTCCAGGCCGGAGACGCTGTTACCGCCGGTGACAGCCTGCTTAGCATCGCTTAATTAGTCGGAATTAGATTATGCAAAACTTTTTACGCCTGTGGCATGACTCGGGCATCTACCACCTCGATCTGGGGCAGGGTGTGATGCTGTTGGTAGGCTTGCTACTCTTGTTTTTAGCGATTCGCAAAGGCTTTGAGCCTCTGTTGTTGGTGCCAATTGGCTTTGGTGCGATTCTGGCCAACATTCCCGGCGCGGGCTTATCCCTTTCGGCGGTAGAGAATGCCATTGCCTCGGGCTATCCGGACGTGCTGGCGCAAATTGCTCAAGTGCTGGGGGCCAGCGCTGACGCTGGTGTGCAGGCGCTCAATGATGCCTATAAGCACGCTCCTGCGGCTATCCAGGCGGACGCCTACCGGCTCGCGACCGACCTGGGTTACACCAACGGTATGCTCTACTCGTTTTACACGGTTGCCATAGGCAGCGGTGTGGCACCTCTGGTTATCTTCATGGGGGTGGGGGCCATGACCGATTTTGGCCCACTGCTGGCCAACCCAAAAACGCTGTTTTTAGGGGCGGCGGCTCAGTTTGGCATTTTTGCCACGGTACTGGGAGCGGTTGGTTTATCCACTACCGGTATTATCGACTTCTCGATTCAGGACGCGGCGGCCATTGGGATTATTGGTGGTGCCGATGGCCCCACCGCCATTTATGTGGCCAGCATCCTCGCTCCCGAGCTGCTTGGTGCCATTGCCGTTGCAGCATATTCTTACATGGCGCTGGTGCCTCTGATTCAGCCGCCCATTATGCGTCTGCTGACTAATGAGGATGAGCGCAAAATTCGCATGGAGCAAATGCGCGTTGTCTCCAAGCGCGAGAAGATTGTTTTCCCGTTAATTCTGTTGATTCTCGTGGCACTGATTTTGCCAAGCGCCGCGCCGCTGTTGGGTATGTTTTGTTTTGGTAACCTGATGCGTGAGTGTGGTGTGGTTGAGCGTTTAAGTGACACCGCGCAGAATGCGCTGATCAATATCACGACGATCTTCTTGGGTTTGTCGGTGGGCTCCAAGCTCGCTGCCGATAAATTCCTCGACCCAAAAACCCTGGGTATTTTGGCGCTGGGGATTGTGGCATTTGGCATTGGCACGGCTATGGGGGTGTTAACCGCCAAGCTGATGAACTTGGTTTGCAAACACAAAATTAACCCCTTGATTGGTTCGGCTGGTGTATCGGCCGTGCCGATGGCCGCGCGGGTATCCAATAAAGTTGGGCTCGAATCCAACCCGCAAAACTATCTGCTGATGCACGCAATGGGCCCCAATGTGGCCGGCGTTATCGGTTCGGCAGTCGCCGCCGGGGTTATGATCTCGATTGTTTCTTCGCTGTAACCCCACACGGGGCGGGCGTTTGACTGCCCCGTGTGTATTATTTATCGGGCGGGCTAGCCGCCGACTGTGCGGTACTTAGCTGACGCGCGCTGCACAGTTTGACTTGCGTTCATCTGTTGAGACTCGCCGTGAATAATTCTGCAGCTTTCGCCCAACTATCACACCCCCGCTTGCAGGCGGCGCTTGCTCAGCTGGAGCTTGAGGAGCCAACTCCGGTGCAGGCGGATGCCATCCCCGCTGTTTTGAGTGGCGCCGATGTGGCGGTATGCGCGCCAACCGGCAGTGGCAAAACCCTCGCATTTTTGTTGCCCATGTTGCAGCTGCTGCTGACCCGTAAGAGTGGGCGCGGTTCGATTCGGGCACTTATTCTTACCCCCACCCGTGAGCTTGCCCGGCAAATTGTTGCGCAGGCGCGCAAATTGTGTGAGCAGGACATGATCAATGTGGTGGCGCTTACGGGCGGCGACAGCAAAGCCGCGCAAAAAGAGCTGATCGCCTCGGCGGATCTGTTGGTGGCCACCCCGGGGCGCATGTCGGAGTTTGTGGGCGCCGGATTAGCGGATTTATCGAAGCTGGAGTTTCTGGTGGTGGATGAAGCCGACCGAACCCTGGATATGGGGTTTTCTGATGATGTGAGCCGCATCGCCAAAGCTTGTCCTGACTCGCGGCAAACCTTGCTGTACTCCGCCACGTTAAAAGCTAAGGGGCTGGGGCAGTTGTTGCTCGCGTTAACGAACCCCGAAACCCTACGCCGGATTGATATTAATCAGTTGGTAACCAACCGGGCACTAGAGAAAATACTGGCCGATGACTGGCCGCATAAGTGTCAGTTGTTGGCGGCGCTGTGCCAGCAGCGAGAGTTTCGCCGCGCGGTTATTTTTGCCAACACCCGTGAGCGGGTAAACGAGATCGTCAGTACATTGGACAGTGCCGGCGTGCGCTCTCTGGCATTGCACGGTGAGGTAGAGGCGAAAATCCGCAAGCAGGTAATGGCGCGTTTTAGCTCGGGGCAGTGCAATATTTTGGTGGCGACAGACTTGGCCGCCAGAGGCCTGGATGTCGAAGGGGTCGAGCTCATTATTAATGCCGACTTACCCTACAATGTGCCTAGCTTTGTGCATCGTGCCGGTCGCACAGCTCGCGCCGATGCCAGTGGCACTGTGGTGTCGTTGGTAACCGCGCAAGGCTGGAACTTGATGGCCGATATCGAGCGCCACTTAAACCAACCGGCTAAATTTGTGCAGATCGATGGGTTAATTGCCCGTTACCGAGGCCCGAAAAAAATAAAGAGTTCGGGTAAGGCGGCGGGTAAAAAACCAGCTAAAGCAACGGCTAAAGGCAGTAAAAAAGTTGCTGATAAAGCGAAGAGTAAAAATCGTCAGCGTGATCAAAAGAATGTCGGTAAGCGACGCCAGGCCGCCTCGAGGCCAGAGCCGAGCGTAAAGTCGTGGACCAGTCAGACCAACAAAAAAGAGTCATAGGGATGTTTCAGTGGTTTCGCCAATGGCGAGAAGAGCGTGTTGTTCGTGCTAACCCCATCGATGAGCGAGATTGGCAGCAAGTGCTTGAGCAGTTGCCGTTACTTAAAGGTTTGACCACCGGTGAGCTGGCGCGGTTGCGCCGGATGGCTATTTTGTTTATGCACGAGAAGGACTTTGTCGGTATTCAGGGGGTGGTGCTGACGGGCAACATGGCATTACTTATTGCCCTGCAAGCGTGCTTGCCTATTTTAAATCTCGGTGTCGAATGGTATCGCGGCTGGCAATCAGTTCTCGTTTATCCCGCTGGGTTTAAAACCCAGCGCACGCAAGTCGATGCCAGTGGTGTGGCGCACGAAGCGGAACACCACCTGGCCGGCGAAGCCTGGAATCAAGGTGGCGTTGTACTCGCCTGGAGTGAAACGGCTAAAGCGGGTGTGATTGATGGGCACAATCTAGTGATTCACGAGTTTGTGCATAAGCTCGATATGCTCAATGGCGCTGCCGACGGATTTCCGCCGTTGCGCGCCGGCATGTCGGTCGATGACTGGACGGCGAGCTTTGGTCGAGCCTATGACGACTTGTGTGAAAAGGTGGCCCGTGGCGAGCATAGCGATATTGATCGTTATGGTGCTACTAACCCGGCTGAGTTTGTCGCGGTGACGAGCGAGGTGTTTTTCGAGCTGCCAAAACTATTGCGTGACACTTACCCGCAGGTGTATCGCAACTATGTGGCTTTCTACGGTCAAGACCCCGCTAAGCGCTTATAAATTGAGCATTAAGCACGCCTGTGTTTAGTGCGTGTGACAGGCCGACGAATTGTTTGTGACATCTTTTGGTGCGAGTGTTTGGAGTGCTTAAAAAACTCTAAAAAGCCGTTGACCCACTTTATAATTTGGGCATAAGATGGTTTTCGAGGGCATATGTTGTGGTTTGAATGGCCGTGAGACACAACTCAAGGCTGTAACCTCTATATCGCTCGGGTCTCAAATGTATCCAACCACAGGAGTGATTTCTTCGCACAATCTTCTTTGCATTACCAGGTAAGGCTCATCGTAAGCGGTGGCAAGCCGTTACACATTCACGCGATGCGCCGGTATTTACTTTGAATTGACAAGGATAATACTCATGGCGAAAAGATCTCAGGCACGACGCAACCCCCATCAATATGACGACATGGATGACGGCGGTTTTAAAGTCAGTAAAGGGCGCTCTAAGTCATCCCGAAAGCACCGCCGAGACGACGGCAACATCGTCGAAATGAAAGGCCGCTCGCAACAGCTCGAAACCGCATACAGTCCGCAACGCTCCTCGCAACCCCTTATCGCTCAAACCCCCTCGCAACAACGTTACATCGATGCTATCAAAACCCACAACTTAACCTTTGGTACTGGCCCTGCCGGTACTGGTAAAAGTTATTGTGCCGGTGCGTTGGCGGCAGAGGCCTTAGAGTCCGGCCGTATTGAGCGTATCATTCTGACTCGCCCCGCCGTTGAGGCCGGCGAACAGTTAGGCTTTTTGCCGGGGGCACTCGATGAAAAGTTCTCGGTTTATATTGATGCGTTTCGCGATATTTTAAACGAGCGCCTCGGCGCGGGCACGGTGGATTACTGTTTGCGGCACGGCAGAATCGTCGCAGCGCCCTTAGCGTTTATGCGTGGTAAAACGTTTAACAATCGCACTTTTGTCGTGTTGGATGAGGCGCAAAACACTTCGCCATCACAGATGAAAATGTTTTTAACTCGCATTGGTGAAGATTGCAAAGTGGTGATTAACGGTGACATAGAGCAGAGTGATATTCGCGGCTGCAATGGCTTGGCAGATGCTATCGGTAAGCTCAATGGCGTGAACTCTGTGTATGTTCATCGTTTTGAGCGCGAAGACATTGTTCGCAGCGGCTTGGTTCGCGATATTATTGATCGCTATGAATTAAGCTAGTCAGCCATCGGTAACGGGCGCTAGCGTTTGGCGTGGGCGCCCTGTTACCTTGAAACGCACATCGATAGATGCTTTTCTCGCCGAGCTTAATCCAGTGCATCCAGTCAGCCGTTTCCCGCGTATACACTCGATACAAAAAAGGTGTGTCGAGCTAGTTGCATTTTTGGTGCATTGCACCAAAATGGTTATATGAAAGAGGTGCTTTAACAGCCACTTCTTATAAGTAATGAATCGCTTTGCCTTGATCGTTATTCCATTTTTGAAGTACTATCTCATGCAATATGTGGAAATATGTGACAGCGTTCTCAGTTTTAGCCGTAGCGAGCTCTTTGAATTGGCAAGAGGGTGTTTTTTCACGAACAGTTATTAGATGTCTTCGCTGTTTTGGCGGATAAACCTACAGATTGATAACGTAGCTCGTTTGTCGCTGCTACTATATAAATACTTAGCCGATTCAATGTCACCATTAGTCGTTAAGAATAGAAATTTTCATTGAGGGATTTTCAATGCAACTCGCCTTACGTAAATCAGGAATGTTTACACGTTTCTTGACGAGTTTTCTGTTAGCTGGTGCGAGCTCGGCTGTGATCGCGCAATCTGATAGCCAATCACAAGCACAAACCTCTACTCGCTCCAACATTACGGACGGGATGATTGTCGAGGTCAATTTTTCGAGCCGCGACGTAGTGCTGAAGGCGCTTGACTACAACCCAGAAGTGCAGGCGGCCTGGAATACCTATCAAGCCGCTGAGCATAATGTTGGCACAGCTCGCGGCCAGTACCTCCCCTCGATAGACCTTACCGCTAGTACCGGTAAACAGCGCCGCGATTACGACGGCCGGGACGATTACGATATAAACAGTGCGGAAATTTCGCTTACTCAGATGCTCTTTGATGGGTTTCGCATTAGCGGAGAAGTAAGCCGGCTCGATAGCGCCCGCCAAGTACGTTATTTAGAGCTGCTCGATACCGTCGATAACCTCTCTCTTGAAGCATTTGAGGTGGCAGAGAATCTCGTGCGTTATCGCAAGTTGTTAAGGCTGGCGCGCACCAACTACCAAGAGCACTTGAGTGTGCAAAAACAAATTGGTGATCGTGTTGATCAGGGCGTGGGGCGTCGTGCCGACCTAGACCAGGTTGACGGCCGGGTGGCTCTGGCCGAGTCGAACTTGCTGACCGAAGCGGCTAACTTGCATGATGTGACCTCTAAGTATCTGCGTATCGTGGGTGACCTGCCGCCGGAGCGTTTGGTGCCTAATGACCTTAAGTCCGAGCCGATTCCCGCGTCCGTAAAAGACGTGCTTTACAGTGCCTACCAAGGTAACCCAGGCTTTCATGCGGCCATTAAAAACATTGCCGCTGCACAGGCGTCAGTGCGCACTCAGCGTTCGGGCTACTATCCACGTGTCGAGCTGCGGGCACGTTATGGCACCCAACAAAACCTAGGGGTGTTTGATGACCGTATTGATCCGGATGATTTTGGTGACGAAGGTGCCATTGAATTGGCGCTGACCTACAACTTATTTAACGGCGGTTCTGACCGTGCCGCGGTAAAGCGGTCATTATCGGAAGTGGATACTGCGAAAGATCAGCGCGATGTTGCTTGTGTTAATTTGCGGCAGACCGCGCAAATTGCCTACAACAATACGCACAGTTTGGAAGACCGCTTGATTTCCTTAACCCAGCATCGCGAGGCGAGTGATCGTGTGCGTCGGGCGTATTTAGAGCAGTTTCAAATTGGCCAGCGCACCTTGCTGGACTTACTCGATGCCGAAAACGAGTACTTTCAATCGAGCCGCGCCGTTATTAACAGCAATCACGATTTAAACATCGCTTACGCGCGGGTGCTGGAGTCTATGGGTAAATTGTTGGTGTCACTGAACATTGTGCCTGACGACATCCCGTTGGCTAGTGATTTAGAAGAAGATCTCTCCGATATCGATGTCGAGCCTTCGGCGGCGTGCCCCGCGCTTTCTCCCGCCGCGCTTTCACGCGACGACTTGCTGGATAATGTAGTTACTTACGAAAGTGACGCTCTGTTTGCCGATAATAGCTCGGTGCTTACCAACTCGGCCATGAGCCAGCTAGACCAGCTGTTGGCGCGTTTTGGAAATCAATCGGGCCGGGTCGCCGAAGTCGTTATTGCCGCTCAATCGGCCGACCCTAATCCTTCAAATGTAAGTCGCACCTTATCCAGCGCCCGGGTGACGGCCGTGCGGGATTATCTGGTTATCAACGGTATCGATGCCGGCCGCGTAGTGGTAGAGCCAGAAGTGGATCCGGCGGGTGCTGTAGTCCGGCCCGCGACCGACCGCATTGAGATCACTATACGCCAACTGCAATAAGCTGCGCGTTTTCAAGCCCCGGCACTTAACGCTGGGGCAAAAGAGTACCGACGACATAAGAGACTCAGTATCCTATGAGTGATAAAGCTGACGAGGCGAGCCACGCCTCGTTACGTGGTGGCCCGCTGTTAAATTGTCTGTTGATTCTTTCTCGCATGCACGGGATAAACACCTCTGGCTCGACGCTGTTGGCGGGTTTACCCTTACAGCATCAACAACTTCCTCCCTCGTTATTTGATCGTGCCGCTCGTCGTGCGGGGCTTACCAGTCAACTGGTGCGACGCTCGTTAAACGAAATTAACAGTTCACTCCTTCCCGTTATTTTGTTGCTTGAAGGCAACGAGGCCTGTGTGCTTTTAGGTATCGAGGGTGATCAGGCCGAGGTGGTTTTTCCCGACTTGGCGCAAACTCAGGTCAACATTCCTCTTGAGGAGCTCGAGGCGCGATACGCGGGGCGGGTGATCTATGCCCGGCCGCGCTTACAGTTCAGTACGCGTAACGCCGACATCCACAAAACCCATAAGGGACATTGGTTTTGGGAGGTTATCAAGGCGCACCGTGGTTTATATCGTGATGTGCTGTTTGCCGCTTTACTGGTGAATATTTTTGCCTTGGCTATGCCTCTGTTTGTGATGAACGTGTACGATCGGGTGGTGCCCAATTTTGCCATTGAAACCCTGTGGGTGCTGGCCTCGGGGGTAGCGATTGTTTTGTGCGCCGATGTTTGCCTAAAAATGGTGCGGGCCTGGTTTGTCGATTTGGCGGCGAGTCGTGTCGATATCACTCTGTCTGCTTCTATTATGGCGCGGGTGTTAGGGATGCGCATGAGTGAGCGGCCAACCTCGGTGGGCTCTTATGCCGCGGGGCTGCAGGCGTTTGAATCGGTACGCAGCTTTATCGGCTCCAGTACCATTATTGCGTTTGTCGATCTGCCTTTTGTGCTAATTTTTAGTTTAATTATTGGCTTGCTGACCTCTTGGTGGTTAGTGATCCCGATTGCTGTTGGTGTGTTGGCTTGTTTATTTTACGCCGCCGCCGTGCAGGCCAAAATGCATGAGCTGTCACTCAGCAGTATGGAGGCGAGTGCCTACCGGAACGCGGTGTTGGTTGAGAGCCTGAATGGCCTGGAAGCACTTAAAACCTTGGGTGCGGAAGGCAAAATGCAAAATTTATGGGAGAAAACAACGGTTTTTCTCTCGCGCACCACCACGAAAATGCGATTGTTATCTGGCTCGGTTACCACCGGTGCGGTGTGGGTGCAGCAGTTGGTGGCCGTTGCCATTATTATTGTGGGTGTTTACTTAATTACCGAGGGTGAGCTGACTCAAGGTGGCTTGATTGCCGCTTATATGTTGTCCTCACGCATCATGGCACCCGTTGGCCAGAGCGCTGCGTTAATGATGCAGTACCATCAGGCCGCCACGGCGCTCGAGAGTGTGGATCGGGTCATGAATACCCCGGTCGAGCGCCCCGATCAAGCTGAGTGGATTTCCCGCCCCCGGCTGGACGGACGGATTGAGTTTAACGGTGTGTCGTTTAGTTATCCGCACGATGAGCGCCAGGCGCTGCGTGATGTGAGCTTTAGTGTTGCCCCTGGTGAAAAGGTCGCCATTTTAGGACGCAATGGCTCAGGCAAAACGACGATCGAAAAAATTATCGCGGGGCTTTATGCTCCCAGCGGCGGCAGTGTGCTTATAGATAATATCGACATTGGTCAGCTGGACCCGGCGCAGCTGCGACACAATATCGGTTATGTCTCTCAGGACGTAAATTTGTTTCTGGGTACCTTGCGTGAAAATATAACAATGGCAGATCCGCGAATTGATGATGAGCGCTTGCTTAAAATCATCGAGTTATCGGGCTTGGCAGGGTTTATTAATTCACACCCTCAAGGCTTGTCGATGCCGGTGGGTGAGCGTGGCGAGTTGTTATCGGGTGGGCAGCGCCAGGCTGTCGCTATTGCCAGGGCTTTGGTGGCCGACCCAGCTATTTTATTGTTGGACGAGCCTACCGGTGCGATGGACCATACGAGCGAAGAAGAGTTAAAGCGCAATTTGGCTAAGTTCTCTACGGGCAAAACCATGCTGGTTATTACCCATCGCAACTCTTTGTTGGCCATGGTTGATCGCATTATCGTCATTGATGGTGGCAAAATTGTTGCGGATGGCCCCAAAGAGCAAGTTGTAGAAGCCTTGCGCCAAGGCCGTATCGGGAGGGCCAATTAATGAGCCAAACCCGAGAGCAAAAGCACTTTAGCCGTATTGGCCGCTGGATTACACGCCTCGGCCAACCTTTTGGCAAGTTGGTTGATAAGGTGTGGAACCGCTGGATGTCGCCTTCGCAATCACACTCTAAAGATTGGGTGGAAGACGCGGATTGGGCGCGTATTCAGCAGGCACCTCTGCGCGCGCGAGGCTTGCTATACAGCATGCTGTTAATCGTAGCGGCACTCGTGGTATGGGCTGGTTTTGCGCAAATTGATGAGGTTGCAAGGGGGCAGGGCAAGGTCATTCCGTCGAGTCACACGCAAATCGTCCAGTCTTTTGACGGCGGTGTGGTCGAAGAAATCTTAGTGAAAGAGGGACAGGTGGTCGAGCAGGGCGCGTTACTGATGCGGATTGATCCGACCCGGTTTATCTCGACGTTTCGGGAAAACCAAGCGCAATACGCGGCCCTGCAAGCTCGCGCTGCCCGGTTGCAAGCGTTGGTTGAAGATTCGCCGCTGGAAATCCCGGAAGCCGTGAGCGAGAGCGAGCCACGGGTGGTGGCCAATGAGACAGTGCTGTATCAATCCAACCTCAATGAGTTAGAGCAAAAGTTATCTCAGGCACGCCAACAATTGACGCAGCGACGCGAAGAGTTAAATGAAGTTGAAGCGCGGTTAATTCAGGCTTCAAGAGCGTATGAGCTGTCGAGTCAGGAGCTACAGGTCACTCGGCCCCTGTTGGGTAGCGGTGCAATCTCGGAGGTGGAGATTTTACGATTAGAGCGCGACGCCTCTAATGCCAAGGGCGAAATGGATCAGGCTACAGCGCAAAAAGCGCGCATTCAATCGGCTATATTAGAGGCGCAAAACAAACTCCAAGAAGTGCGCCTGGTGGCTAAAAACGAGTGGCGCAGTCAACTATCAGAAACACTGGGTAAATTGTCGAGCCTGTCAGAGACAAGCACCGGGTTGGCCGATAGAGTAAAGTATGCTGATATTCGTGCACCAGTACGAGGTACCGTACAGCGGTTGTTTATCAACACCGAAGGGGGCGTGGTTCAGCCTGGCAGTGAAGTGCTCGAGATGACACCGCTGGATGACCAGTTATTGATTGAAGCCAAGATCCCGCCCAAAGATATTGCGTTTTTACGCCCGGGCCAGCCCGCTATGGTAAAGCTGACGGCCTATGATTTTACGGTTTACGGTGGGCTATCTGGTGACCTTGAACATATCAGTGCCGACACGATCACCGACGAGCAAGATCAAACCTATTACTTGGTGCGGGTAAGAACTCGCGAGTCGGGGTTTGATCAGGCGCTGCCGATTATTCCGGGTATGACGGCGCAGGTGGATATCATTACCGGTAAAAAAACCGTGTTAGCGTATCTTTTAAAGCCCATTCTTCGGGCCAAACAAAACGCCTTAACAGAGCGATAATGCAGTCAATATTCGTTTCTACATCAGAAGTAAACTCCGCGCGTTGGGCTGTGGCCTTGGCCGATGCCAAAGTGTGTTTAGATTACTCGCCTGCCGATTTGACCCTAGATGAGCACTCGCTGGTCTGGGTGGTGATGAGTGGCCCTTGGCGCGAGCATTTTCGTGTGGCGCTGGCCGCCGGAGCTAAGGTTATCGCCATGACCCTCAACGAAACCGCTGCCGAGGCCCGTACTATTATTGGGTTGGGCGCGAGCGGTTATGTGCATGCGCTCGCAGCCCCCGAGTTACTGCGGCAGGTAAAAAATGCCGTGGAGTACGATGGTATTTGGTTAGGTAAACATTTGTTGAGTGAATTGTTGAAGGTTTCTGCCCCAGCTAAGCCCCGCCCTGCCGTGGGTGAGCAGTTAAGCATGCGCGAGCGAATGGTGGCATTAGCGGTTGCCCGAGGTAAAACCAACAAAGAGGTGGCGCGCGAGCTTAACATTACTGAGCGTACGGTTAAGGCGCACTTGGGAAACTGCTTTGACAAGCTTGGGGTTCGTGACCGAATGCAGCTGGCACTGCTAATTAACCGTGACGACGTCTAGCTTACGAGCGTGCCTCGGGTTCGCTAAATCCCTTGTTTGGTATTAATATTATTGTTTGTATAAGTGTGCCTGAAGACTTCTTGGGTGAAGAGTTTTTGGCGCATTAGTCTGCTTTTGCCGGTGGTTTTGGCTTTCAGAGTACTTGAAAGCCTTAGAAGGGATTATCTATGAGTGAGCTAAGTGCGGTAGTTGTCGAGATTGAAGGACGCGCGTGGGCCAGAACGCCCGAGGGAGTGGTGCGTAATCTAGCCGAAGGAGACACTCTGTTACCGGGCGAGCGCGTGGTTGTTGAGCGTGGCGCTCGCATTAGTATCGATTTTGGCGATGCCCAGCCGTTAACACTCGACGGGCCACAGCAACTGCTACTGAATGCCGATTTGTGGTCATCGGTTAGTGCCGACGAGGCCGCAGTGGCTGAGCTTGAGACCACGGACACCGCCCCAGAGACGTTTGATTCCTCTGAGTCGGCAAATCCTCCAGCCACCGATCCCGATGAAGCTGATGTACCGCTCTCACAAGGCCGTCATTACTCGGTTAACCTAAAGCGCGTTGGCGAGGAGCTGACGCCGCCAGGGCTTGATGGCAGTCAGGTGCCCGAGCGCCCAGAGCCGCCTTATACCCTCGGCGGACGAGTAGAGGATGAAGACGGCCCTATACCGCCTTTACCGCCGCAACCACCGGTTCCGCCGAACCCACCACCGGTGCCTAACTTTCCGCCGCAAACGGCCGATCAATACCTCACTACGCCTGAAGATGTTCCTCTTCCCGGGGGGATCCCCGGTTACGACCCCGAGGGCGCGCCCCTGAGTTACACCGTGGTGAGTGGGCCGGAGCACGGCACTGTAGAACTTGACCCGGTGAGCGGAGCGTTTGTATATACGCCTGATGAGGACTACAACGGCGACGATAAATTTGTGGTCGAGCTCTCCGACGGTCGCTACACCGTTACCGAAACCACCTACATTGAGGTCACGCCGGTTAATGACCCGCCGGAGGCGATCGATCAGTATTTAACGACCCCGGAAGACACCGCGATCGACGGTCAGCTGGAGGCCAGCGATGTCGACGGCGACACGCTTAGCTACAGGATATTAACCCCTCCTGCGAACGGTCAGGCCAGTATTGACCCCAATACCGGCGCTTTTACTTATGAGCCTGGCCCCGATTATGTGGGCAACGATCAATTTACGGTTTTGGTAGACGACGGTCAGGGCGGTACCACCGAGGCTGTGGTTTATATCGAGGTCACTCCCGTTGAGGATACGCCGATATTCAACGGTGATGACACCGGTGAGGTAATTGAGGACAGCGATGACCCGCTGTTGCGCGACAATGGCAAGCTGGACATTGAAGATGCCGATGAGGGCGAGGCCTTTTTTGTGCCGGGCAACGCAGTGGCGGGTACCGGCGCTTTGGGGGTACTTAGCATTACCGCTGAGGGGGCGTGGGATTACCAGGTGGCCAATGCCGATGTGCAATATCTGGCGCAAGGGCAGAGCATTAGTGAAACTCATACGGTTAGCGCCGTAGATGGCACCACCCACGATGTTGTCGTTACCATCACGGGCGTCAATGATGTGCCGGTGATTTCCGTGGCCGCAGGCGATCGTGATAGCGCCAGCCTGAATGAAACCAATGCCAGCTTGTCGGCCGTTGGCACGCTGAGCGTAGCTGACGTAGACCTGCTGGATACCGTAGCGCCCACCGTTTTATCGGTGAGCTCGAACGGCCCGACCGACACCCTGACAAACGCCCAATTGCTGGCGATGCTGAGTGTCGATGCGGGTGATATTATCGCCGCGAGTGCGCAAACCGGAACGTTAAGCTGGCAGTTCAACAGTGGCGTAACAACCTTTGACTTTTTACCTCAAGGGGCGGGGTTAACCCTCGATTACCTTGTGCAAGTGACCGATAGCAACGGCGCTACTGCGGATCACGTTATCACCATTCAAATTACGGGTACCGATGATACGCCGATATTTACCGGCGGCGATCGCGGCGTGGTGACCGAGGACGCCAGTGACCCCGACTTGGTGATTAACGGTCAGCTGACGGGGCGTGACCCCGATGGTGGTCAAACCTCGATTGATACCAGTATTGCACCGCAACCAAGCCCGGGTGCGTTGGGCAGTTTTACCATTGCCTCTGACGGTGTCTGGACTTACACCATTGCCAATGCCGATGTGCAATATTTGGCGCAGAACGAGCTGCGCACAGAGTTTTTTATCGTCACTACCGCTGATGGCACCGAACATCCCATCACCCTAGTTATTCGCGGTACCAATGATGCGCCAGAGATCAGTGTGGTGGGTCGAGATAAAGACACGGTTATTTTGGTTGAGGGTGATGCAGCGTTAAACAGCAATGGCACCCTGACGGCAACGGACATAGATGTCCGGGATGTCGGTTCGGTAGCGGTTACCGGCGTGACTTTTAACTTGCCAATTAATGTTGATCCCGACGTTTTTTTAGCGATGTTCAGTGTTGATGCCGGTTCGGTTATCGCCTCTGGCGTGACCGATGGAGTGATCAATTGGGCCTTTGATAGTGGCAGCGAAACTTTTGATGCTTTACCGGGCGGCGCACGTTTGCGGTTACAGTACACGGTGGAGCTAACCGACAGCCGCGGCGCTACCGATCAGCACGTCGTTAATATCAACATCATAGGCACTAACGATAAGCCCGTTTTTACCGGCGGTGACACAGGCGCCGTGACCGAAGATGTGGCGGTCGACACGGCCGCAGATACGCTCAACTATAGCGATCAGTTAACCGGCTTTGACGTCGATTACGGCCAGGCGCAAATCGACACCAGCATTCCACCGGCACCTTTTGGCACGGTGCACGGTAGTCTCACCATTCAGGCCAACGGCGTGTGGGATTATCAGGTTGATAATGCCGTAGTGCAGTATTTGTCGGCGCGTGAAGTTACTCAGGATATTTTTAATGTCACCACAGTCGACGGCGCAGTACACGCCATTGTGGTGGATATAACCGGCACCAATGATTTGCCGGTTATCAGTGTATCGCTCGGCGATAGCGATGCCGAGGCTCTAGTGGAAACCGACAGTCCGTTGACCACCAACGGCACCTTAAGTGTTACCGACATCGATTTATCCGATACCGTGGCGCCTGCCGTGAGTGCTGTGGTTGTTAACTCAGGCGATGCCAATGGTTTGAGTTCAGCGCAGCTGATGGCCATGATGAGCGTCGATACCAGCGACATTATTGCCAGTGGTGGTGATGGTGGTGTGATTAACTGGCAGTTTAACAGCAACAGCCAGACCTTCGATTACCTCAACGACGGTGAGAGCCTGGAGCTTGCCTATACTCTGGGAGTAATCGACAGTGCAGGCGGGCGTGACCAGCACGTGGTTACAATCACCATTAACGGCAGCAACGATACGCCCGCCTCAATTACCTTAGCCGATCAAAGCTCGCTCGATTCGGCTATTATCTCGCTCGATGTCTCCGCTAATTTTTCTGATCTCGACAACACCGATGTCTTGAGCTTTTCGGCCACCGGCCTTCCGGCCGGGCTGAGTATCGACCCCGCCACTGGAGTCATTAGCGGCATCATCGATCACAGCGCATCCACTACCAGCCCCTATAGCGTTACGGTTAATGCGACAGACGGGCTGGCCTCTACCGCCCAGACGTTTACCTGGACGGTTGCCAATCCCGCCCCCGATTTTATTTTAGAAACCTCGGGCATGGATGACGATACCTACGCGTTCTCGGCCTACGAAAATACACCCACAGGTACCATCGTTGGCCGGGTGCGAGGCTTTGACATCGATGGCGATACGCCCCTGCAGTACCGCATTGTAGGTGATGATTTTGGCTTGTTTGAGCTCGATGCCAGCAGTGGCGCTATCCGCTTGCTGCAAACCATCGATGACCCGGAGCTTGGCCTGTACACGCTAAGCATTGAGGTGGACGACCTTGAGGGCGGCACTGACACCGGTGTGGTCAATATTGAGCTGCTCAACATTAATGATCCGCCGGTGGCTCTGGATGATCAGTTTATTACCGATGAAGACACCGCGTTAACTGGTGTTAATGTGCCGCCGGCTACCGACGTCGATAGTGCAGTGGACGCCAACGGTTACGCCCTGGTGCGAGATGTCAGCGCTGGCGTTTTAACTTTTAATGCCGATGGCAGCTTTAGCTTTGACCCGAGCGGCGCCTTTGATGATTTGGCCGCGGGTGAGTCTACCTCGGTTACCTTTACCTACACGGCTACCGATACCGAGCCGGATATCAACGGCAATACGGTTATCAGTAATGTTGCCACCATCACCATTGAGGTGACGGGTATTAATGATATCCCCACCTTCTCGGGCGATGACACGGGAGCAGTCGTTGAGGATTCGGCGCCGCTGCAGCTTCGCGCCAGCGGTGATTTACAGGTTGTCGATCTGGACAATGGCGAATCGCAAATCGACACCAGCATTGCTCCCATCGGCACGGGTGTATTGGGCTCGTTAAGTATTGATGCCAATGGCGCCTGGCAGTACCAGGTGGCCAACGCCGATGTGCAATATTTGGCGGTAGGAGAGACGCGCGACGACGTGTTTACCGTGACCAGTGTCGATGGTACCACCCACGATATTACTGTCACCATTGCCGGGGTTAATGACACTCCCGAGATTACCGTGGCGACAGGCGACTCGGACACGGCGGCCATCGACGAGACCGAGACTACCGCGCCGCTTACGGCTGCGGGTACGTTAAGCGTAAGTGATGTGGACCTGCTTGATACCGTTGCCCCAAGTGTTACCTCCGTTAGCGTTAGTAGTGGGGACCCCGGCACCTTAAATGCCGCCACCTTACTGGCCATGCTGAGTGTTGATACCGGCGATGTCATCAGTAGCGGTAGCGCCTCTGGCCAAATCCAGTGGGAGTTTAGCGGCGCCTACGATGCTTTTGATTACTTGGGTGTGGGGCAAACGCTCGAGCTGACCTATCAAGTTCAGGCCACCGATAACCCCGGGGCGAGCACCGCGCATCCGGTGGTGATAACCATTACCGGCACAAATGATACCCCGACGATAACAACGGCCCTGCCAGACCAAACCAGTGAAGATGCCGAGCTGATTGCCGGCGTGGACGTCAGTGTCGGCTTTAGCGATATAGACACCGGTGATGTGCTGAGTTTTAGTGCCAGCGGTTTACCACAGGGGCTGTCCATTGACGCCAACACCGGTGTGATCAGCGGTACGATCGAGCACAGCCAGTCAGTGCAAAGCCCCTTTACGGTCGATGTCACGGCAACCGATGCCTCTGGCGCAAGCGTAACCCAATCGTTTGATTGGGTAGTTGGCAACCCGGCCCCAGATTTTATTAATGAAACCTCGGGTAACGATGACGATACCTACGCATTTAGCGCCGACGAAAACTCCACCGCGGGTACGATTATTGGCACCTTGAGGGCCTCAGACCCAGATGGTGATGCGCCGTTAACCTATACCCTGATTAGCGATGATTTTGGTTTGTTTAGCGTCGATGCGGCAACCGGTGCGATACGTCTGAGGCAAACCATCGACGATGCCGAACTTGGCAGCTACACCCTGACCGTAACGGTGGATGACGGAGAGGGGGGGCTCGATACAGGCACCGTGAACATAGACTTGCTCAACGTGAATGACCCTCCTGTCGCGTTGGATGCCAACTTTGTTGTTGATGAAGATAGCAGTCTTGCCGGCGTCAGTGTGCCGCCTGCCACGGACGTAGACAGTGCCGTGGATCAGAGTGGTTATCTACTAGTGGATGACGTCTCTGAGGGGATGCTGACTTTTAACGCCGACGGCAGCTTTACCTTTAATACCAATGGCGACTTTGATGATTTGGCGGCCGGCGACACCCGTAGTGTCACCTTTACGTATACCGCTACCGATACGGTGAGCGATGTAGGTGGTAATCCCGTTATCAGTGCCCCTGCCACCGTCACCATTGAGGTTGTTGGGCTTAACGATACACCAACCTTTGGCGGCGATGACACCGGAGGCGTCGTAGAAGACGCCTCACCGGTCACCTTAACCGCGACCGGTACATTGCTGGTAAACGATCCCGACACGGGCGAATCGACGATCGATACGAGTATCGCGCCGCAACCCAGTGCCGGTGCGCTCGGTAGCTTGGCCATTAATTCCGATGGCAGCTGGACTTACTCATTGGCCAACGCCGATGTACAGTATTTGGCCGAGGGCGAAACACGCCCGGAAAGCTTTGTGGTTACCAGTTTTGATGGCACTGGGCACACCATTGATATCACCATTACCGGTACTAACGACGCCCCGACCATTAGTGTCGAGGCTGGCGATAGTGACACGGCCGATCTCGTCGAGGCCGATGCCGGGCTAACCGCTAGCGGTACATTAACGGCCAACGACGTCGATATAGTCGATGTTGCCAGCGTAGCGGTCACCGCGGTAGAGCCGAGCTTCTCGAGCAATATTGATGACAGCGTGTTTCTTGCGATGCTTGATGTCAGCGCCGGCAATATTATTGCCAGCGGCTCCACCAGTGGCGGCTTTACCTGGAGCTTTGATAGCGGCAGCGAAGATTTTACCGAGATCCCGGAGGGGGTCACCATCGAGCTGCGCTATACCGTTACAGTGACCGATAGTGAAGGCGCCATCGGAGAGCACCCGGTTACGATCTCGATTACCGGAACCGACGACAAGCCAGTATTTACCGGTGGTGATCGCGGTGCTGTGATTGAAGATGTCGATGTAGACGTGCCAACGCAGACGCTGCAAGCATCGGATCAGCTGACAGGCTTTGACCCCGATTTTAGTCAGTCGGAAATGGACCCGGGCTCAGTCATGCCGCTTAATAACGTGCGCGGCAGTTTAACCATCACCAGCACCGGCCTATGGAACTATGAAGTGGCCAATGCCGATGTGCAGTATTTGGCCGAGGGCCAGGTGGCCATCGATATATTCCAGGTTGCCACAATAGCGGGCGACACCCATCAAATTGCAGTGCGTATTACCGGTGCCAACGATGCCCCGGTAATAAGTGTTGAGGCCGGCGACTCAGATGCCGGTGTTGTTGCCGAGACCGATACCACAATCGCCACCAGCGGTACCTTAAGCGTGACCGATGTGGACGTGCGAGATACGGTAAGCCCGAGCGTGTTATCCGTGGCGGTTACCGCCGGTGACGCCGGCGGAATTAGCAACGCGGCATTACTGGCGATGTTTAGCGTCGCTCCTGCCAATGCCATTTCAAGCTCGAGCGACACCGGTGATATTCAGTGGAGCTTTGCCAGTAATGGTGAGTCTTTTGACTACTTAGCAGATGGCCAAACGCTGCAACTAAGTTACGAGGTGGCGGCCACAGACAGTCAAAGCGCTAGCGACACTCATACCGTGACAATCGATATTACCGGCACTAACGATACGCCAGTGGTTACGCCCGTCGTGTTGCCCGATCAGACCAATGAAGACGCGCAAACGATTATTAACGTGGCCACCGCCGTCGGTTTTGACGATATTGATACCGGCGATAGCCTTAGCTTTAGCGCTATTAATTTGCCTTCGGGGTTAAGCATCGACCCGGGCACTGGTGTTATTAGTGGCACGCTAACCGCCGATGCGTCTGTGGGTAGCCCCTACACCGTCGAAGTGGTAGCAACCGATGTCGCCGGAGCCAATGTCTCACAGTTTTTTACCTGGACGGTCACCAATCCGGCGCCAGATTTTGTCAACGAAACAACAGGCACCGATAACGATACGTACGAGTTTGAAGTGTATGAGGGCGTCGTACAGGGCACGGCCATCGTGGCGGCCGATGACCCGGACGGCGACGTTCTTAGCTACTCGATTGTTTACGGAAATGACGACGGCCTGTTTGCCATGGACGCCGCGACCGGCGAGATGAGTGTCACTCGTGCAATTGATGATCCCGATTTAGGCGTACGGCAGCTTATAGTGAGAGCGGATGATGGACAGGGCGGGGTGGACTTGGGGCGTGTTCAAGTTACCTTGATTAACGTTAATGACCCACCTATTGTTTATCCTGACTCAGTGCAAGTAAACGAAGACTCAACACTTAATGATCGTGTGCCGCAAGCCACTGATGTCGACAGCGCATTAGACCCAACCGGGTTTATTTTACAGCAGGATGTCAGCGCTGGGGTACTTAGCTTTTCCGCCGATGGCTCGTATTTGTTTGATACCAATGGTGAGTTTGAATCTCTGCGTCAAGGCCAATCCACCACGGTCACTTTTACTTACATTACTACCGATACCGCCACCGACTTTGACGGCAATACTGTCTACAGTGATCCGGCAACTATTACCATCGAAGTGTTAGGTGTAAACGATACCCCAACCTTTAGTGGCGATGACAGTACCGCTGTTGTAGAGGATCAAGACGACCCCACCATTAGCGCCAGTGGCACTTTACAGGTGACGGACATTGATGACAGCGAATCGGTCATTGATGCCAGCCGCATGCCGACGCCAAGCGGCGGCGCTCTGGGCAGCCTTACGATTAATGCCGCTGGCGACTGGACCTACACGGTAGCCAATAGTGATGTTCAGTTTTTGGCCGAGGGTGAGGTGCTCACTGAAACCCACACGGTCTACTCGGTTGACGGTACGCCTCACGATATCGACATTACCATTACGGGGGAAAACGATGCCCCGGATATTACCGTCGGTCCAAACGATAGAGCCTCGGCAAGTCGTACTGAAACTGACAGTGCGTTATCGGTCGGCGGTACACTGAGTGTAGCGGACGTGGACTTGGCCGATACCGTGGCGGCCAGTGTTAGCGCTGTTACCGTGCACTCGGGCAATAGCAACAACATGTCCAGTGCTGTGTTGCTGGCCATGATGAGTGTGAATGCCGATGACGTTATTGCCGCCGGTGCGGGTAACGGTGCTATCAATTGGCAATTTTTAAGCGCTGACGACGCCTTTGATTATCTGGGCGACGGTGATCTCCTGCAACTGGATTACACAGTTACGGCGACCGATGCGCAGGGTGCCACGGACGATCAAAACATCAGAATTAACATCAACGGGACGAATGACGCCCCGAATGTGTATGAAGATTTTGTGGTCACTGATGAAGACCACGCGATAAGCGGGCAGGTGCCTGCGGCCGATGATGTCGATGGCAATGTGGTGAGCTACACCACCGCTGGTGGTCCGAGTTTGCCTGCGGGCTTATTGACCTTTAATGCCGATGGTAGCTATACGGTAAATCCGGTGGGCTCGTACGATTATCTCGCCCTTGGTGATAGCACAGAGTTTGTTTTTACTTATCGCGCGGTGGACGATGACGGCGGTGCGAGTGATTTCTCGCAAGTTACAGTTACCATCAATGGGGTAGACGACGCCCCGGTGGTCAATGCCGGCAGCGGCACAGTGCGTGAAGATGTGTTGCTTAGCGATGCTGGTACGCTCAATGCTTACGACGTCGACAACCCGGACCTTGAGTTTATCGCCGACACCTATATATCGGACTACGGCACATTGACGGTAAACAGTGACGGTAGTTGGAACTACCAGCTTAATCAAAATGAAATTGTCGACGCCATTGCTTTGGGCGATGTACACACCGAGACTTACACGGTGGCGCTAAATGGCGATGGTCGCGACGAAACACCACTGGATAATAATCTATCCACCACAATCAGCATTAATATTTTAGGTACTAACGATGCTCCTGAGGTACCGGATTTAGCCTTTTATGTGGCCGAGAATGGCGTGCTGAGTGAAGGGGTTAGCGCGACCGATATTGATGGCACCATTAGTGGCTTTGCTTTAGTTGATGATACGTTGGAAGGGCAGTTAAGCTTTGATGCCGCTAACGGCGGATTTATGTTCAACCCCAACGGCGACTTTGACGATTTGGCGGCGGGAGAACAACGCGACGTTACCTTTACGTACTCGGCGGTCGATAACAACGGTGCCGTGGCGACTCGGGGTACCGTGACGATTACTGTGGTCGGTGTCGATAACCCGCCAGTGGTGCAGGGTTCCAGTGCTGAAATTACTGAAGATGCGGCCAGCGACACCGTATCTGGCAAATTGGTGGCGACCGACGTAGATGACCCCACGCTGGCATTTGGGCCAACGGGGAGCGGCCAAACTCTGCAAGGTACCTATGGCTCTGTAGTCGTCGCCGCCGATGGTAGCTGGACCTACACGCTGGATAACGCCGCGCAAGCCACTGATGAGCTCGACCTCGGTGATAAGGTCACCGACGTCTTTGCCGTGGAATTATCTTCTGGTGATGGCACAACAGCGCCTCTAACAATTAACATTACCGGCAGCAATGACGCCCCTATACTGACTCAAGAGCAAATCAGCTATAGCGTTAATGAAGAAGACCTGCTGAGCAATCAGTCACTGTCGCCTGCTACTGATGTGGATGCCGATGACTCCATCGCCGGTTACGTGCTGCTCGACGACTCGGAATTTAGTCCGGGCTCACTCATCTTTAATACCGATGGCACTTTTAGTGTCGATCCGGGTTTTCAGTTTGACGACCTTGAAGATGGGGAGACGGGCCAGGCCACGTTTACCTATCGGGCGTTTGATAGTCATGGCGCAGGTTCTCAGGTTGGCTCCGTTACCATTACTGTCGAGGGGTTCAGTGATGGCGAAGGTGACGACAACTACGCCGAAATTATCGAAGTCAACGTTCCCAGTTCTGTGAGCGGTGGGCCACTGGACAACTACACACCTGGCCAGTACGACGATGGCTTAGGTTACGGTACTTTAACGGTAAACTCCGACGGTACCTGGTCTTACGAGCTAGACCCGACAGCGGCCGATCCGCTGGCACCCGGCGATGAAGTTGTGGTGAATATTCCCTCTGGCAACGGCGGCGATGATGTAACCATAAAGATTATCGGTACCAACGATATACCCGTGGTTTACGATATTCCCTGCAATCAAATGGAAACAGGAGAAAACTCCGTTATTACTGGCACGGTACCCGATGGTTTTGACGTAGATGGTTCCGTGGTGGGGTATAGCTTGGTAGATTCCAGCGGCCTGCAAGGCGGCACCATTACCTTTAGTAAAGACGGTACCTTTGTCTTTGATCCAGGCACCGCGTTTGATCCGCTCGATGAAGGTGACGAGCAGCAAATCAGCTTCACTTATCAAGGCATTGATAATAACGGCGCCGTCAGTAACACCGCATCGGTTTGCATTACGATTATAGGCGAAGACGACCCACCGCGGGTAACCACCGGTTACGGCCAAGTTATCGAAGACGACCCGGCCAGTAACCTCGCAACTGGCCAATTATCGTTGGACGATGTCGATGAGGATGACTCGGTCAGTGGGAGTGTGACCTTCTTGCCTCAAACACGAACCGTCGGAGTTTACGGCACGTTTAATATCGACAGTAATGGTAATTGGGTCTATAGGCTGGACAATACCGACCCGGATACTGATGCTCTCAATCTTGATGAGCAGGTAAGCGAGACGTTTACGGTAGATGTATCGAATGGCAGCTCAACCACCGTTACCATCGACATCACTGGCGCCAACGATGTGCCGGTGATTGATAGCAGCGACAGCAATTTTTTCGTCACACTCGATGAGGACCACCTTTATAACGGTACCTTGCCACTGGCAACCGATGTGGATAGTAATGGAGTTATCGTCTCCTATGTCCAACAAGGGGGCCTTATTTACGTCGCAGATGGAACGAGTGCACCGGGCGAATTGACATTTTTTGCCGATGGTAGCTACACATTTGACCCCCGCGGAGCCTACGATTATTTGCCCGAGGGCACGTCAGTAGACGTTAGCTTTACGTACCGCGCAGAGGACAATGACAGCGGCGTGAGCGCGCCGGCGACCGTGACATTAACCATTACCGGTATCGATGATTTACCGGTGATAACCACCGCCAGTGCGACCATCACTGAAGATGACGCCAATCCTGCGGCCAGCGGGCAGCTGAGTGCGTCCGATCCCGATGATGGAGATGACATTACCTTTACCGCAGGCACTTATACCGGCACCTATGGCTCTGTAACGCTACAAGCGGACGGTAGTTGGGAGTACAACCTGGCGCCTAATGCACAAGAGCTGCAAGCGGGCGACAATGTGACGGACTCGGTCACGGTCGATTTGTCCGATGGTGAGAGCACGACTGTTAATATCACCATTAAGGGGATTAACGATGTGCCGACTGCCGCAGACAGCGATGCGACCGTCGATGAAGACTCCACCCTCAATGCCCGTATTCCGGAGGCCACCGACGTCGACGGTGATGTGGTTGCTTACCGCTTGGTAGACGGCAGCTTCTCGGGCCCGGGCACGATTAAGTTTAACTCCGATGGCAGCTACAGCTACGATCCGGGCGATAACTTTCAGGCGTTAGACGAGGGTGATACCGAGCAGGTGACCTTTCAGTATATTGCGCAAGATAACAGCGATGGCATCAGCGATCCGATTACGGTGACCATCAATGTCACCGGCGTCAATGATGCGCCTACCTCAAGCTCAATTGCCAGCCAAAGCTCAGAAGAGAGCGAAGTGGTGAGCCTTGATGTCAGTGGCAGCTTTGACGATATCGATGCCGACAATGTCTTTACCTATACCGCGAGCGGGTTACCGCCATCGCTGAGTATCGACTCAAACGGTGTTATCAGTGGCACGCTCGATGCCGATGCTGCCGCCGGGAGCGTATACAGCGTTACAGTAACCGCCACGGACTCGGGCGGCGAAGCAACCAGTCAAAGCTTTAGCTGGACTATTACCAACCCAGCGCCAGACTTTGTTGCTGAAACCAGCGGTAGCGACGACGATACCTACGCATTTAGCCTGGATGAAGGCACGCCCAGTGGTACTGAGGTGGGCGTGGTGAGCGCCGTCGACCCCGACGGCGATACCTTAACCTACACTATTACCGCCGGTAATAGTGCCGGCTGGTTTGCCATCGACGCAGCCACCGGTGCAATTAGCCTAACGACCGATGTCGATGACGCTCAGATCGGTCGTTATACGCTGAGTGTCTATGCGGACGATGGCCAGGGGGGCTCGGATACGGCCACCGTCAATATCGATCTACTTAATGTAAATGACCCACCGGTGGTAACCGGCAACGCCATTGCCGTAGACGAAGAGTCTACCAATACGCCGCTTGGGATTGCTGCTGCCACTGATGCTGACGGTGACGGTTTAACAGTCACGGTCACCGGTGTGCCCGACGTGGGGGAGGTCACCTTGGCGAATGGTACCCTACTGGCGGTAAACGATACTTTTAGCGCGGTTGAACTAACCGGCTTACTGTACAACGCCCCGGACGAGCTGGCGGCCGACTACATGGGTAGTTTTGACTTCTCGGTAGATGACGGCCAGGGCGAGGCAAACAGTGTCCAAAGCGCCAGTGTCGACATTACCGTGAGCGCCATCAATGACGCGCCTGTTGCGGTCGATGACGTAGTGGATTATGTGCCTAGCAACAGCACTGGTGTAGTGATTGACGTGCTGGCCAATGATACCGATGCAGAAAACGATGACCTAACGGTGATTAGTGCTGTCGCTGAATCGGGTACCGTTACCGTCAACGCCGATGGCACGCTAAACTACGTGCCTGCGAGTGGTTTTATCGGTACCGATAACATTGTCTATCAGATTAACGACACACAAGGTGCCGCGGATACGGGGAATGTGACCGTTAATGTGTACTCGGGTATTAATCCAGGTACGGCCAGTGCGAAGCCAGAGGCGGCGGCGTTTGCGGCACAAGAGTTCTCTGATGATGACGTTTTTGAGTGGCAGCTGGGTGGCTCGAGTGCCAACGATCAGCCAGCCGCAGGCGAGTTTACTAGCAGCTCCGCGCGATTGGCATTCGCCGATTTACTGGAAGACGACGATGAAGACCTCTCCCAGTGGCTGCCCACGGCGCAAGAGCCTGCAGACACTTCCGTTAGCCCGGCTATGCTGGGGGGCGCAGCGCCAGCAGAAGATGCCAGCGCGCCTTATTCGGCGGGCACCGATCCGGCTATTTATAGCGCCGATACTGACGCATCGGAGTTTTTAACCAATCACACCCAAGCCAATATAGACCTCTAAGTGAGTTCATCCCCGCACCTCTTTAGGTGCGGGGATGAACGCTGCCCCCTCTGTTAACGCGCAACCGATCTTCCTCGCCCCTTTAGCCTTACCTGTGCCGTAGTTTTACTTCTCTTAGGTCTTAGCCAGCTACTTTTATATTCATTTGCAATATTGGACTTAGGTACAATAGGAATGTCGCTTATTTCCTCCTAACCTGTCATTAATAGAAAATCCAGGCCGGCGGGGCGTGGATAGCTAATCCGAACAGCAACGGGGTACAACATGGCGACTCAAGCGGCAACAGTGAGTGTTTTGCAAGGTCAAGCGTGGGCAAGGGCGGCAGATGGCTCTTTGCGCGAGCTATCGGTGGGCGACGTGATCGCGGCCGATGAGCGCTTAGTGACAGAAGCGGGCACTCGTATTGAGCTGGACTTTGGCGATGCGGCGCTGGTGACCCTAAGCGGTGTACAGGATGTTGCTATGAGCCCTGACTTGTGGCCCGAGACCGCCTCGGTCAGTGCAGAAGCCAGTGTACTTGACTCGCAGTTCGACGCCATTTTGGCCAGCCTTGACGAAAACGACAGCTTGCTACTCGGTGGCGAAGGCGATCTACTGGATATCCTCGAAGACGCGCCTGCGGCGGGGCAGAGCACCTCCGGTGGTGGTCACAGCTTTGTTCGGGTGGAGCGTATCAACGAAACCGTAGATGACCAGTCTTACGAGTTTGCCGACGGTTCCCGCGCCGCCGCGACCGCACGTGAAGAGGACGACTTTGCCGCTAACAATGCCCCAAGCACGGCCGATCAGTCTCTTAGCACCAGCGAAGAGACACCCGTTTTAGGGCAAATCAGCGCGCAAGACCTCGATGGCGATAGTCTTAGCTACACCCTAACTCAGCCGCCCGCCAATGGCTCTGTCAGCTTAAACCCCGCAACCGGCGAGTTTGAATACACTCCGAATACCGATTTTAACGGTGTCGACGAGTTTATCGTCAGTGTCAGCGACGGCTCACAAAGCACCGAAAGTGTCGCTCAAATTACGGTAACGCCCGTAAACGACGCCCCCGTTGCACAAGATCAAACCCTCAGCACACCCGAGGACACCCCGCTTGACGGCCAGATTGATGCAAGCGACGTCGACCTTGGCGATAACCTGAGCTACACCTTAGAAGTGCCGCCCGCCAATGGCAGCGTCACTATTGACTCCGCCACCGGCGCTTTTACCTATACGCCAGGCGACAACTACAACGGCCCCGACAGCTTTAATGTCGTCGTGACCGACAGCACTGGTGCCAGCGATAGCGCCACGGTGCAACTTAGTGTTACCCCGGTTAATGATGCGCCTAACGCCGTCGATGACGGCCCGTTAGCCACCTTTGTTGACACCACAGTCACCGGCAATGCGCTCGATAACGACACCGACCTCGAAGGCGATACCCTAGAGGTTGTGGGCTTTAGTGTTGACGGCAGCGACGCTGTTTTTGCGCCGGGCGATGAAATACTGTTAGGCGATGCCGGGGTCTTTGGCATCGGTCCCAACGGCGACTTTTATTTCACCCCGAACGACGGCTACAGCGGCTCGGTACCCGAGGTAAGCTATACCGTCAGTGATGGCGCCGCGACCGACTCGGCCGTCATTCGTTTTGACGATGTCCCGGGCGGTGTCACGCCGCCGCCAGCGCCACCGGTGGAGGCTCCAACCGCTACTATCGCACTGGATAGCATCACCAGCGACAACATCATCAGCGCCGCCGAAGCCGCTGGTAACGTCGTTATTACCGGTCAAGTGGGCGGCGATGCGCAGCCTGGCGACACCATCACCCTGACCGTCAATGGTCAAGCCTATACCGGCACCGTTGTCACTGGTGGTGGTTTTAGCATAGCTGTCGCGGGGGCTGATTTGGCTGCTGCGAATGTTATTTCAGCGAGCGTTGATGGCACTAGCGAAAGTGGCCAGAGCTACAGCGCCACCACAAGCGCAGGCTACAGCGTTGACACCGAGGCACCTCAGGTTGCTATTGCGCTCGACGAACAAATCACCCCCGATGACATTATTAACGCCCAAGAGGCGGGGCAAACCATTGCGATCACCGGCGCCGTTTCAGGCGATGTGAGTGATGGCGATCAGGTGACTTTGACTGTCAATAATGTTGTTTACACCGGCGAAGTTAGCGGCGGTGTATTTAGCATTGATGTGGCCGGCAGCGATTTGGCAGCCGACGCCGACAATCAAATCGAAGCCAGTATCACGACTACCACCGGCGATGTGAACGGAGAGGCTACGGCCAGCGATAGTGAAGGTTATACGGTTGATACCGAGCTGCCGGTTGTTTCCATCACCTTAGATGAAATTACCGACACCGACGCTATTGCGATTGCGGCCGCTAATGGCGAAAACACCACCATTACGGGGTCGGTGAGTGGCGACGTTGTAGATGGCGATATCGTTGAAGTAACCATCGGCGGAAACACCTATTCGGGACAAGTAGACAGCGGTACTTTTGCCATCGAGGTGGAGGCCAATGATTTTGTAACGGATACTGACTCCAGCGTTGATGCCAGTATTACGGTGCGTGACGATGCAGGCAATACGGCCAGTGCTAACGACGATGCGGACTTTACCATCAACCCCGTAAATGTTGCGCAATTTACTGATAATTTTGTCAACGGCGTGAGCTTTACCACTAGCTCGGGTTTAAGCGGTATCACCGGTGAGACGGGCGCAGACGGCTCTTTTTATTATCGAGCCGGCGATACCATCACCTTCACCGTAGGCGATGTTACTGTTGCTGAGTTTAGCGCCGATGCAATTGTGGGTAATATTTTGTTTTTGCAGGATATTGCCGGAACCGCACTGTCGGATAGCAATTTAAACTACGTCGAGAATATGGCCATCTTTTTACAGGCTCTCGATAACGATTTAACCGATGCGACCCCCGACGATGGCATTCTGCAAACCAGTAATCTGGTGAACAACCAAGCCAGTTACGACAGTCAAATTACGATTACGGCTGAAATCCGTGATGCTTTTGCCAACTACATTGACCCTACCACCGGTGCGCCGCTAAATATTGCCACCGCGGGTAAAGAGATGATCTCTCAGGCCCTGGCCAGCGTTGGTATCGAGTTTACCCGCGATACCGAGCGTGATCCGTCCGGCGATAATGTGTTTGAGACCATCGCCATGGAACACGTCGCCGTCACCATTCAGGAGCTGGCCGGTGATCGCGGCCCCGTAACCGCCGATGAGCGCACCGCGGATGTGCTCGACGTACCCGGCGGGCTTATCCAGTACAACTACAACGAATTAAACGGTGAGATTACCTTTAATACCGACGGTCTGCTTGAAGGGGCAGTAGGTCGCCAGGTTATCACCGAAAACCTATTGGTTAGTAATGTTCAGCTAAGTGCCAGTTACGTCGATATCGGTGTGCTGGAAGATCGCGGTAACGGCGAGTACGCCATCGTGCTAAACCCGGGTACTGATCAATACGACCTTGAAGGTTTGTCTATCGATTACCGCGTAGAAGACTGGACGGTATTTCGCGATGTAACTTCTGCCACCCAGGATCAATACCGCTCGCACTTGTCGGCTGAGATTCCCGATGTTGGCGAGGGGGACGGCTACAACCAGTTTACCCTTAATAGTGAGCTGGTTTTTGATACAGACTCTTCTTTGTTGATCAACTTTACCAGCGAGTTGCTCAGCGACCAGCTGGGCTACCCCATTGCCGAATATGCCGATGATTATTTGGTGCCGCTCGAGTACTCCAACGATGGCGGTCAAACTTGGCAGCAAATGCAATTGCACTCCACGGTTAATAACGACTCTGATTTGCCGCGGCCGATATTTGAATTTGTCTTGGGTGCTGGCGCTAGCAGTGTCGAAATTCGCGTGCCGATCTTTGATGACGCTGTTATCGAAGATCCTATCGAATACTTTGATGCCGTTGTCTCGGGCGATAATGTCTACGACGAGCATTTGCAATTTGGCATTATCGATAATGATGCGCAAGGTCAGGACCTTCCGCTTATTAGCGTCGATTATGTTCTGGTGGTTGAGGGTGAGGGCGATGCAGTCTTTACCTTAACGCTCTCCGAGCCCAGTACCGAAACGGTAACCGTTGCCTATCAAACCGCCGACCAAGGCGCCTTGGCTGGCGAAGACTACACGGCGGTACAAGGTGTTGCTGTTTTTGCGCCTGGCGAAACATCGGTCACGGTGAGCATACCAATTATTGACGACGATATTGTTGAGTCACTGCCTAATCCAGAGTTTGCTCTGCTTAATCTTTCGAGCCCGACAAACGCGGTGTTAGCCGATGCGCAGGGCACTCTGCGGATTTTTGATAACGATACGCCCGATAATGCCGCCATGACGTTGGATATCGATCCGGTTACGGGCGACAATTTAATCGACGCCGCAGAGGCGGGTAGTTTAATTACGTTAACCGGTACTGTGACGGCTGACCCAGCTATCGAGTTCTCGTTGGTAACTATTACCGTTAATGGTCAAAATTACCAAGCCATTGCCGATGCCAGTGGTCGCTTCTCGGTGCAAGTGCCGGGGCAAGACTTAGTCGATGATGCCGACACCACTGTAATGGGTCGCGTGATCGGTGTAGGCGCCAATGGTGCTCAGGGCTCGGCCGACGCCAGTGAGCTCTACGCCGTGGATTTAAGTGCTCCGGCCATTTTAATTAACGACCTTAATGGCGATCTGCAACCGGGCGAGGCCAGCGTTACTGAGGGCAGCAATACCACCGTCAATGGCACCATTAACGTCCAGGCGGTTGCGGGCATTGTTGCGGTTACCATTGCGGGGTTCGACGTTACCAACGCCAGCGCTACTCCCGTTGTCATTAACAGCCCGCAAGGGCAGCTGCTGGTTACCGGTTACGATGCAGCCACCGGCGTCATCAGTTATCAATTTACCGAATCTGGCAGCGCTGCCGATCATACCGCTGGCGATGTCGTCGATAGTTTTGAAGTTCGCGTAACCGACACGGCCAACGTAAGCGCGACCGACAATCTTGACGTTTACATTTTGGATACCGCCCCAATCGCCGTTGACGACGCCGACACGGTTGTGTTGGGTGGTAGCACGAGCGGGAATGTGATTACTGGTGCTGGTACCGATACGCTAGGTGCCGAGGGCGCGTCACTGAGCCAAATTACTTATGAGGGCGTTACCTACGATACGGACAGTGCCGAGTTTAATGGTAGTAGCTGGAACATTGCCGCGACTAACGGAGTCTTGGAAGTCGATACACAGGGCAATTACACTTACACCTCTACTGCGACGGCACCAGCGCCCGTTAGTGTCGGTGGCGGCGACGCCGCTAGCTGGAGTGGAGTGTCGTTGTATGGTTTTGCGGCATCGGGTGATGCTTATACCGATGGTGCTGGCAATTTAGACCCTGCCGTTCTCGACGCTGCCCACAGTGGCAATGTAGTGTTTGTACAAAACCAAGTGGGTGTGCGGGTTGGTGCTGGCGATATTTCTACGATCGATTCAAGTGATAATGGTGGCCCGCAAAGTCAGGCGCTTATTCTTGATCTAGGCACCAACGCTAGTCAGGCCAACGTTTTGTTCGGTCAGGTCGGCAGCACGGATGATGGCCGTTGGGTTGCGTACGATGAAAATTTCAGCGAGGTAGGCTCAGGCAGTTTTGATGTTTTGCCTTACAGTGTTCATGTCGATCCGGGTACGAGTTTTCAGTACTTGGTGATATCAGGTGAAGACACTGATGATCACTTTTCTGTTCACAGCGTTGACTATATCGAGTCGGCAGCAAACCCTGCCGACGAAGAGTTTGGTTATCAACTAATTGATGCCGATGGCAGCGTTTCTAATGAAGCAAACTTAGTTATTGATCACGATCTCTCGGTAACGGATGGTAATGAGTCAATTGCCATTGACGAGAACGACAACATTGGTACGGGTGAATTTAATCTACTCGATAATTCAACGCCCAATAACGGCGGTAATGTCATCACCTCCACTGGTGATGAGTCAATTATTATTAATAATGTCGACCTCACCCATCTGTTTACCATCAGCGCAACAGGTTTCAGTTACGGCGAAGCTGAGTTCACTATCACCCACAAAGAAACGGGTCATACAGGTGTGTTTACGCTCAATAGCGATGGCACCCTGATCTTTGACAATGGTTCTGATCCGTTATTTGATTTTCTTACACAAGATGATCAAGTTAGCGTCAACTTCGATTACATCGTTAACGGCAGTATTCAGTCTACGGCCACCATCAATGTTACTGGGGCTAACGACGCGCCGGCAACGGCTGATGTTAACGCCAGTGGTGCGGAAGACGCGGCATCAATTGCTGTTACCTTAACCGGTAGCGACATTGACGGTACCGTAACAGCCTTCAACCTAAACGGGTTGCCTTCTAACGGCACGTTATACGTAGATGCTGCACTTACTGAATTGGCGGTTACTGGCAACGATTACAGCGCGGCAGCGGAGCAGCTGACACTCTATTTTGTTCCTGACGCTAATTGGAATGGTGAAACCGATTTTCATTACGTTGCAAAGGATGATCAAGGTTTAGTCGATGGTAGTGCAAATAGCGCCACCATCACCGTGAACCCCACGAGCCCCGCGATCGACGCGGTCAACGACGCGATCAGCGTCGACGAAGACGACAGC
>NZ_JXCJ01000001.1:3197479-3413276 GCF_000832015.1 Gilvimarinus agarilyticus | reverse complement strand
CAGTGACAGCTTCACCTACAGCATCACCGACGCGGACGGGCAGACCGACACCGCCACCGTGAGCATCACCGTGAACCCCATAAACGATGCGCCAGTAGCTATAGATGACAACGCCATTACGGCAGAAAACACCTCTGTTAATTTGACAGTGGACGACATCGTTACGCCAAACGACACCGACCTGGACGGCGATACATTGACTATTAGTGCGGTTAGCAACCCTGTTAATGGCTCTGTCGTACTCAATGCTAATGGCAGTGTGACTTTCTCTCCCGACGCTAATTTTAGTGGTGAGGCAACGTTTGATTACACTGTTAGTGATGGCAACGGGGGCACTGATACGGCGACCGTCACCGTCTATGTTCCGGGTTTAAACGATAACGCTGGGGATGTGTATGAAGAGGCGCTACCTGGCGGAAGTAACAGCGCGAGTACCGCGGAGGTAACCACTGGGAATCTGCTGGCTGATGATATTGCTTTGCCGAATGGGTTGTCTTTGGCCGTTACTATTGCGGGCGGTAGTGTTGATAACAGCACGGTAGGTCAATCCGTCATTACAACCGCTGAGGGAAATACCTTAGTGGTGAACACAGACAATAGCTCCGCCAATTTTGGGGATTATACCTATACCTTAATTAATGCTGTGAATCACAAGGTAGTCGAGCATAGCTTCGGTTCTAATCGAGAGGGTTGGAGTGGATCTGGTGTCTCTCAGCAGTCGAATAGTTTGCGAATTGGGCGTGATAGCACTGCCACTCAAACCTTTAGTTTTGGGGCCGATATGGCGGGTGAACAAGTGACATTGATGTTCGATGTTAGAACAACTGGCGGCTGGGAAACCTCTGGAGGCTCGCAGGATTATTTTAATGTTATTGCAAATGGTTCAACGGTCGAGTCCTTCTCGCCAGCGAATGGTAGCACTACTCAGGTCTCAACTACCCTGACACTCGATAGCAATGGCTCTGTGGTGGTGGCATTGAATGCAAACACCACGGCAAATAACGAAGTGGCTTATGTTGATAATCTATCGTTATCTACGTTAGAGCGTGCCGATGAATTTACTTATACACTGAGTGATGGTGTGGGCTTTAGCGATAGCGCGACACTGAATATTTCTATCCATGATGATCAGGCCGATACCCCAAGGGATTACGGTGAATCTGTTTCGATCACTGAAGACCAGAACATTGCATTAGGTGCTTTAAATCTACTGGAAAACACCACACCTCAATCAAGTAGTAACTCGATTGCATCGGTAACAGGTTTAACGTTACTTGTTAACGGGGTGAATGCGGCTTCTGAGTTTACGATTACCAATGAGTCGACGAGCGCTGGTGAAGTGGCTAAGTACTCATTTGTACATAATGGTACTTACGCAAGTGCTGAACTTGTGGTCTACGAAAATGGCGATGTCGCCTGGACGAATGTTGACAACCACTTGTTAGACTTCCTGGCTGTGGGTGAGGATGCTCAGCTGGCGTTTAACTATAGCGTGGCGACAAGTAATGGCACTTTCGATTCCGCCGCAACCCTGAACATTTCCGGTGCGAACGACGCCCCTGTAGCGGTAACCGACACAGGTTTGAGCTCGGGCGGCTTTGCTTCAGAGTTCTGGGTTTATAACGAGGGGGTTGATGGACCGAACTTGTCAACTATCTCTCAAGTTATCGGGTTTACCGGCAGTAACGCTCCAGATGCGGGCTTTATCACTACCGGGTTTGATTATTCTGTCGTTCGGAACGACTCAGACTACCGTGCAAACTTAGGCACGGGCTCAAACTTAGAAAGCTGGTTGGCGGATAACGGCGATGATTCGTCTGTCATTCGTTACACCACGCAAAGCTCTGGTGACGCCATCGTGCGCTTTGCTGGCGTGTTTGATGTAGCTGAGGATGGCATTTATGACTTTAATATTCGCCATGATGACGGCTTTGTGGTTTTCATCGATGGTCAGCAAACATTTGTCGCTGATTTTATTACAGCGCCCAGTAACTATTCTGAAAGTACTTTCTTGACCGCCGGCTCTCATGAGGTAGAAATTTATTACTGGGATCAAGGTGGTGAGTATGTGTTTGACGGGAGCTTATTTGACTCTTTCGGGAATGATATGTGGACTCCTGTCAACATGTCTTACCGAGGTGCTCCCATTACGACTGATGAGGACAGCGCGATTACCATCGATGTGCTTGCGAACGATACCGACATTGATGGAGATACCTTGAGTGTTTCGGCGATCACCAACGGAACCTATGGAACAGTGACTACTAATGGGCAAACCGTAACGTATACGCCGAATAGCGGTTTCTTTGGTCAGGATTCATTCACATATACAGTATCCGATGGCAATGGTGGAACAGATACTATAGCGGTTCCTGTCGAGGTTCGGCCGGCCAATAACGCACCCGTTATTGATCTGGATGCGGATGACAGCTCTGGCAAGGCTAATGGTGGATACTTTGATGCTGGGCCAACCTGGAACCCATTACCTATAACCGATGCGGATTTGTTGATCAGCGATCTTGATGGAACTCGATTGTTCTCGGCCGAGATACAAATTGTTAATCCACAAGCGGGTGACAGCTTAACCGTGAATGGTAGCCTCCCTGGTGGGCTTAGTTACAATTACAATGCATCAAGCTCTACGGCGACTATTGGTGGAGTTGCAACGCACGCCGACTATGTGAATGCGTTAAAAATGGTTGGTTTTGACGATGACGGCTCCGTGAATGGTGCACGGGATATATCCATTACTATTTATGATGGTAATGACCATAGCGCATCCGTCACCTCAACGATTTATGTAACTGACAATCAGCAGCTCGGCAACGCCGGTGACAACACAATTGATACCAGTGGCTGGGGTGGATCACAATCCTTAACCTTGAAAGGCTTTGATGGCAACGATAACTTGAGAGCAGGTGATGCCGATGACGTTCTCATTGGTGGCTTGGGTGATGATACCTTGGCCGGCGATGGTGGAAGCGACCTCTTGGTTGGTGGTTTAGGGGCAGATACATTTGCTTGGCACCTGGGCGACAAGGGAGTCTTAGCAGATCCGGCTGAAGACGTAGTGATGGATTTCTCTCTATCGCAAGGCGATAGTCTGGATTTGTCTGACCTTTTACTGAATGAGAGTGAAGATAATATTTCCGACTACCTCTACGCGGAGTCAGACGGTGTCGACACTGTGATTCGTGTTAGTAATTTCGATGGTTTGTCTGCAGGTGGCTACAACGGCGAGCTGGAGAAGACAGATCAAATCATCACGTTAGAGGGGGTCGATATGTCGGGCTTCAGCTCTAGCGGTGAAATTATCCAATACTTACTCGATAATAATCATTTGGTTATTGATTAAACCTGTATCCATCCAACGACAGTAATGGCGCCGCATCGCGGCGCCCGTGAGGCAAAAATGTTTGTGAGCCGAAACCCTAATGGTGAGATTTGTGCCGTTAGTCGAGAGAAAATAGCAGGGGTAGACGAGCCGATTGAGCTCGAGGCAGAGGAGCTGGCGCTTTTCTTTCAGGAATCTAAACCCGAGGCACAGCGGAAACTCGAACAGTCGGATCTGCAAATGGCCCGGGTGATGGAGGATGTGGTGAATTTGTTGATTGATAAGTCGGTGATTCGCTTTACTGATTTGCCTCTGGCGGCACAGCAAAAATTGCTAAGCCGCCGGGAAGTGCGCGATCAGGTGAATGATGATTTTGTTTGGAGTGATGACGACCACCTGTCACTTTAGCTACACCGTTTACACATACTATTGAATGCCTGGGCCGGTGGCTCCGTCGGTGTCCAATGTGGCTAGCGTGTGCTGCTCGGCTCTGGTCATTACCCCTTCGGCAATCATGGTCATCCCCAGTGAGTGGCCGATACGACACAAACTTTGAATATAGGAGTGATTGGTGCTCTGATTATCGACGTCACGAATAATCGCGCTGTCGATTTTTAGATAATCGAGCCCAATCCCCTGTAACTCTTCAATACGGGTAAACTCTAACCCGACATGCTCTAGGCCCACTTTGCAGCCTAAATCGCGCAACGCGCGGCTAAACTGTTTAAGCAGTGGCATTTGCCGGATTGCACAACTCTCCGGGAACTCGATCCACAAGTGTGCATTAAACTCGAGAGTTTGACCGAGTAATTCCAGAGCTCGCGTCCTAAAGTGGGCGTCGCACAGTGAGCTTTCTGAAACATTAATAGCGTAAGGTAAGTTCTTAGCTTTAATGTCGCCTAATGCGGTGCTAAGGACATGTTCGTCGATATGTGCGAGTAATCCTAAACGGCGAGCCCAGCCGACAAAGTAGCCCGCGCTTTGCCAGTTGTCATCAATGTTTAAACGAACCGGTCGCTCGAAGTGAATGACTCCGCCGCTGTGATCACGTACAGGGAACTCTGCCAGCGCGATGCCCGAGTGGTTAATCGCTTGCTCAATACTGACGCGCCAATCCGCCAGGTTGCGTTGTAAACCTTGGGTTTGCTCTGGCTTTTGGACTACGATGCCGCGATTACCTTTTTGCTCAGCGAGCGCCAATAAACCATCGAGGCGCGAGAGTAATTGACCTCTTGGCTCGCCGGTTTTAAGCGAGCTGGCGGCTAATGGTAAGCCCACCAGTTGGGTGTCAATGCCTAGCTCACGCAATTTGTCTAGCATATGGGCGCTGATACGGTGGGCGTTTTTTTCGATCTGGTGAGTATCTGATAGTACCACCGCGAAATCCGTACCATTAAGCCTGCCGGCAAAGTCGTCGGTACTGCCTTGGCTGACGTCATTCAGTACTTGTCCCAAGCCGGCCAGCAGTTGATCGACTTTATCTCGCCCCAGGTGTTGGTTGAGCTCTGCCAGATTAAGCAGGCGGGTTAAATAAATCGCTGTGTCCTGCTCGTGATCTTCACGCACAGTGGCGCTGTCTAGTAAATTAACAAAGTGCTCTCGATTTGACAGATTGGTAAGAGGGTCTTTTTGAGAGGCGATTTGTAAACGCTCTAGCTTTTGTCTTTCTTTGTCCAGCATGGCTTTGACACTAACCGACAGTTTATTCATAGCCCGCACCAAACGCCGTAACTCTCGCGTTTTAGGCTCGCTTGAGGTAACGAAATGACGCTGGCCAATGGCTTCGGCTTGTATGACGGCTTGATTTAGCGGATTGGTAATAAAGCGTAAAATAACCGTGCCTAACAGCCCACACACGAGCGCTGCAATCAATAACCATTGCAGTAGTTGTTGAGTGCTATGCCACAATTTTTGTTTGGCGTAGCTGGAATGGCTTAGTAGCTCGATAGTGCCATATTGTTGCCAGCCATCTTGTACCTGAGCAAGCCCGGGTTTGGGGGCAATATTCAGCATGCGGTTAAACCATTCGGGTACCGAGTCGGTGGTGGTGCCCTGAAAGTGACGCTCGGCGATAACCTCGCCGGCGGGATCGGTAAACCGAATGTACTGATAATGGCCGCTATCGAACTGGGCGGCAATTAGCAGCTCAAGCGATACCGGATCTTTTGGCATTTGCGTGATCGACAGTGCGAGTGAGTTGGCGTTGTCGATGTTCTTGAGCTGTAACTGTTGCTCCAGATACGCTTTAGCCGTGAGAGTACTAATAAAAAAGCTGCCTCCCATAGCCAATAGCAGTATTAAAATAATACCGATCCAGAGTTGTTTAATTAGTGACATAGTGACTCCCAATAGGGCCATTGCTTATACATAATTACCATTAGAGAAAACCCTCATCGCGCATGCGCTGCAGCACGTCGCGCCAGCGCGATAGGCGAGCGGTAGGGTCTGATTGTGATTTGCTGCCGCCGAGCCAAAGCCCCTGGCTATTAAAACTAAAAACCGGGGTTAAGTCTGATCGGCTTCGTGCGGGCAATATAGCGGGATTGAGATTATCCAAAATTAAAGGCTCGGCGCTGGCGTTGGCAAAATAGCCAAGCACCATATGCGCTTGAGCCTGATTGCCGAGCCTGGCTTTGACGTAAATCAGGCGCAGCTTGTCGGGTTCAAAGCCGAGTTCAAGCAGCGACATATATTTGGCAATGCTAAAATCTTCACAGTCACCACCGCGTACGCCCATTGTCTGCAGTGGGGTAGCCCAGTAATCTTTACTACGCCATAGTAGGGTGTCATCGCTAAAGGTAATGCTGCGATTAAAAAAGTCGTTAACGGCGGTGAGTTTATTCAGCTCGGTCTGGTCGGTTTGCTCGCTGAGTAGCCGAAACCACGCTTGCAGTAGAGCACTGCCATCGTCGCCGTACTCACTTTGCATGTGCTGTAATAATTTATCGCTTTGTAACGCGGTAACTGATGCGCCTAGCACAAGCAGCAGTATGCCAATCTGGAGGTCTAACCTGCGTAGCCACCCTACGACCAAACCGCGGCGGGTGCCGTTGCGCTGTGTTGGCTGAATGTCGTTAGGGTTATTGATCAAACCATTTGGCTCAGTGTTGGACTTTGGTTTGAGTATAACAGCAGTGCAGGGTAGGGGCAGCCGATAAACGCCTGTAGCGCAGGAGCGTCTATAAGACGGTAAACCGGATTAATGTAACGTGCGGCGCGGTGGCTTAGGATTATTGCTGCGATTTACCGGACGTTTTTTCGGAGAGTGGGCTGCTGCCGGAGCGAGTTCGGCCACCTGACGTTTTAGTCGGCTAATAACGCGCCCCATCACCTCTGCGGTTTGTTCTAGCTGGTTAAGGGTAAACAGAAGCTCTTCGGGATCGGGACGGTTGGATTTACTCATGGTTGGATCCGGTTTAATAAGAAAGAAAACCCGGGTGAAGATCAGCCACCCGGGTTGTAACGGTTAATCCCAGCTTAGGGCCCCGCCTGTCTGATACTCGATGACGCGGGTTTCAAAGAAGTTTTTCTCTTTACGCAGATCCATGATCTCGCTCATCCACGGGAAGGGGTTTTGCGCACCGGCGTACTGCTCTTTAAGGCCCAGCTGTGCCAGACGGCGGTTGGCGATAAAGTGCAGGTACTCTTCCATCATGGCCGCGTTCATACCCAAAATACCACGGGGCATAGAGTCTCGGGCGTAGGCGATTTCCAGCTCGGCACCCTCGATGACCATTTGCGTGACTTCCTGCTGGAACTCGGCAGACCACAAATGCGGATTTTCGAGTTTGATCTGGTTAATGACGTCGATGCCAAAGTTAAGGTGCATGGATTCATCGCGCAAAATGTACTGAAATTGCTCGGCAACCCCGGTCATTTTATTGCGACGGCCCATGGACAGAATCTGGCTGAAACCGCAGTAAAAGAAGATGCCTTCAGTGACTACATAAAAAGCCACCAAATTGCGCAACAATTCTTGATCTGTCTCGGGCGTGCCGGTGGTAAAGGTTGGGTCGCCCAGCGCTTGAGTATGTTTCAGGCTCCAGGCCGCTTTTGCCGCTACTGAGGGCAGCTCGCGATACATGTTAAATACTTCGCCTTCGTCCATGCCCAGTGACTCGATGCAGTACTGATAAGCGTGGGTGTGGATCGCCTCTTCAAACGCCTGACGCAGAATATACTGGCGACACTCAGGGTTGGTAATCAGGCGATACAGTGCCAGTACTAAGTTGTTGGCAACCAGCGAGTCAGCGGTAGAGAAATAACCCAGGCTGCGTTTAACCACACGGCGCTCGTCTTCGGTCAGGCCCTCTTTGCCTTTCCACAGTGAAATGTCCGCGGTCATGTTGACCTCTTGCGGCATCCAGTGGTTGGCACAGCCGTCCAGGTATTTTTGCCAGGCCCAGTCGTATTTAAAGGGCACCAGCTGGTTGAGGTCGGCGCGGCAGTTGATCATGCGCTTGTCGTCAACTTCGATACGTTGAGCGCCGATTTCCAGCTCTTCCAGGCCCGGGGCGACGTCCAGTTGTGCCAGTGACTCGCGCGCCTGACGGATTGCGTCGTTATTGGTGGTAGGCTCGGTGGCTGGTGCCGCTTCATTTACGGGAGCAGCCTCGGAAGGCTTGGTCTCGGTTTTGGAGGGTTTTGCCATCGCCGCAGGGTTTGGCGCGGCTTGAGCGTTTTCTTCAGCGTTAAAATCGTCCCAGCTCAACATGTTGGCGGTATCCTTTTGATCGTATTCGGTAAAAAGTGTGGCGAGCTACCCCGCCGCGCGGGGTAGCTGAGTTCTACTACTGGCAAGCTTCGCAGTCGGGGTCGTCCAGCGAGCAAGCCTGTGGTACAGGCGCCGCTTGCGGAGCGCTTGCTTCGCTAGTGGCACTGGCCGCTGCGCTGCTGGCCGCGGCCGAGCCACTGGCACCGCTGCCAGATGACACCGCGTTGAGAGAGCCGGTGCTAATCGTCGACTTCTCGGTGGTGGTAGCGGCCAAGGCACGCAGGTAGTAGGTGGTTTTAAGGCCTTGGAACCACGCCATCCGATAAGTCACATCCAACTTCTTGCCATTGGCGCCTGAAATATACAGGTTGAGGCTTTGCGCTTGATCGATCCACTTTTGACGGCGGCTGGCCGCTTCGACAATCCAGCGCGGCTCGACTTCAAATGCGGTGGCGTAGAGCTGCTTAATGTCGTCTGGGATGCGGTCGATTTTTTGTAGTGAGCCCTCGTAGTACTTGAGGTCGTTAACCATCACGCTGTCCCACAAACCCTGTGCTTTTAAATCGCGAACCAGTGATGGGTTAACAACTGTAAACTCACCGGACAGGTTCGATTTAACGTACAGGTTTTGGTAGGTCGGCTCGATCGACTGGCTCACACCGGTAATATTGGCAATGGTTGCTGTCGGCGCAATCGCCATTACGTTGGAGTTACGCATGCCTTGAGTTTTCACGGTTTCGCGCAGGGTGTCCCAGTCGAGCCGTTGCGTGCGATCTACCTGCAGGTAATCGGCACCGCGCTCGCGGGCGAGGATCTCGAGTGAGTCTACTGGCAAAATACCCTGGCTCCAGAGTGAGCCCTCAAAGCTTGAGTAACGGCCGCGCTCGGCTGCCAAATTAGAGGATTCGGCAATGGCGTAGTAGCTGATGGCTTCCATCGAAGTATCGGCAAATTCCACGGCCTCGGGCGAGCCGTAGGCGATGTGTTGTGCGTACAGAGCATCCTGGAAACCCATAATGCCCAAGCCAATGGGGCGGTGGCGCAGGTTAGAGGTGCGCGCTGTGTCTACCGAGTAGTAGTTAATATCGATGACGTTGTCGAGCATGCGGATAGCGGTTTTAACCGTTTTGGCTAATTTATCCTGATCTAACTTGCCATCGACAATGTGTTGCGCCAGGTTGATGGAGCCTAGGTTACACACAGCGATCTCTTCGTTGGCTTTGGTGTTAAGCGTAATTTCGGTACACAGGTTAGACGAGTGCACGACACCGGCGTGTTGCTGTGGGCTACGCAGGTTACAGCTGTCTTTAAACGTGATCCAGGGGTGGCCGGTTTCAAACAGCATGCCGAGCATCTTACGCCATAAATCCAGAGCGCGAACGGTTTTAAACGGCTTGATTTTACCCGCGGCAGCTTGTTGCTCGTAATGGGTGTAGCGCTCTTCAAATGCGCTGCCAAACAAGTCGTGCAAATCCGGTACATCGTTGGGCGAGAACAGCGTCCATTCTTTGTCTTCAAACACGCGCTTCATAAACAGGTCGGGAACCCAGTTGGCGGTGTTCATATCGTGGGTGCGGCGGCGGTCATCACCGGTGTTTTTACGCAGCTCCAGAAACTCTTCGATGTCTAAGTGCCAGGTCTCGAGGTAGGCACACACGGCACCCTTACGCTTACCGCCTTGGTTAACGGCAACGGCGGTGTCGTTGGCGACTTTAAGGAAGGGCACCACGCCCTGCGAGCGACCATTGGTACCTTTAATGTAGGCGCCCAAGGAGCGAACGGGTGTCCAATCATTACCCAGGCCGCCGGCAAATTTGCTCAGCATGGCGTTATCTTGCATTGCCCCGTAAATGCCGTGCAGGTTGTCGGGCACGGTGGTTAGGTAGCAAGAAGACAGCTGTGGGCGCAGGGTACCGGCGTTAAACAGTGTCGGGGTGGAGCTCATGTAATCGAACGAACTCAGCAGGCGGTAAAACTCAATGGCACGCTCTTCGCGGTTGTCCTCTTCAGCGGCCAAGCCCATGGCGACACGCATAAAGAAAATTTGCGGCAGCTCGATGCGAACATCGTTGCTGTGAATAAAGTAGCGGTCATACAAGGTTTGCAGGCCCAGGTAAGTAAACTGCAAATCGCGCTCGGCCAGCAGGGCTTTGCCGAGTTTTTCTAAGTCGTAGTTTAATAGCTCGGGGTCGATTAGCTCTAGCTCGACACCTTTGCGGATGTAAACTGGCAGGGCACGGGCGTAGTAGTCGTGCATTTCTGCCTGGGTCGCCGCTTCGGCCACACCCAAAAAGCCCAAGGCTTCAGAGCGCAGTTTATCCAGCAGCAGGCGCGCGGTGGCGTAGCTGTAGTTAGGCTCTTTTTCGACTAGTGTCCGGGCGGTGATGACCAGTGAGGTGTTGACGTCGGTAAGGCTGACACCGTCGTACAGGTTGCGCATGGCTTCATCGAGGATGGCCTTGTCGTCGACATCGGTTAAGCCGGCACAGGCTTCGGAGACGATGGTGCGGATGTGCACCATATCCAGCGGCGCAGTGCTGCCATCGTCCTGAGTGATCTGAACGGTGGGGTAGTCGGGATCGGGTTGTATCGGTGCGTCGTCCGGGTGCTTAGAGGCGCGCAGACGGGCATGCTCTTCACGGTACAGAACATAGTCACGAGCAACTTTTTGCTCGCCTGAGCGCATTAACACCAATTCGGCCTGGTCCTGGATGTCCTCGATATGAACGGTGCCACCCGAGGGCATGCGGCGTTTAAAGGTTGCGGTAATTTGCTTGGTAAGGTTGTCCACAGTTTCGTGTACACGGCTTGAGGCCGCGGCAGTGCCGCCCTCGACCGCCAAAAATGCTTTGGTCATCGCCACAGCGATTTTGCTGGCATCAAAGGGTACCACGGTGCCGTTGCGCTTAATGACGCGCAGCTGGCCCGGCGCCGTTGCCTCCAGGTTTTGATGGGTGTCGTCGCTTCTGGAAGTTGAGGCTTGGGACGAGTGTGTGTCTGTCTGCATGAAGATCTCCGTGGAAAATTCCCTACTGGTCTCGGGGTGCGGGGTGCTCCCGCTAATAATATTGCGAAAATGTATCTCCAGCCGCTGCGGCACGCCACGGTGCTACAGGGGCTGTTTTACAACCTGTTGAACTAATGTGTACTTATTTAAGGAGTACAAAATATTGATATCTGTATTCGTGCCGGGCTTTGATCGTTGCTGCGGTTATGAATAGGTTAATAACCGCTTTGCTTTACCTGACACCGGGTGGTTATGGGTAAAACCAACGCATCAATATGCCAATATCAAGGTGCCCATACCAACTACACCGACTACCAATATAGAAGTATCAAAAATAATAGCGGTGCCAAAAAAAGGGTCACCAAAAGTCGGGCTGGATAAGCCCTGCTCGTACTCGTTATCTCTGAGGCAGCAGCGTGGTTACATAGGCCCATGCTTTATGGCGCCGAGACTGGTAAGCCGCGCTGTGTCTGGCAAAGGCGCCAGAGGGGGTGTTTGCCACCGCTTAGCTCGTCTGCCGTGTTTATCTGAAAACCCTATATATAGGTGTTTTTCTAAAGTGGGATACAAGATAATGCGGTTTGAGGACGATTGCAAGTGCAGAACACCACTCTTAACGTGTGGATAACTTGTGGGTAGTTGGTGGGTGAAGTGATCACTAACGTTGCGGCCCCACACAGTCGTGGACTGTGATTTAAAGGGGGCCGTGAGCTTGAATTAGATTAAATCTTTATGACGCTTTTGCTGTTTATTCGTTTAGATTTGAGGGCCAGAGCGGCCCTTGTTACGGGCTTAAAAACGGCCGGTAACATAAACGGTTGGGCCGCTAAAGGTGGCATCAAAACTATTGGTTAACCGTGGCTTGGTTTGGGTCAAATCATAGTCGACCCAACGGTAACCGGCGCCCAAGCCAATATGGGGGGTAATGGCATAGTCAAGCTCAACATCTGCCGCGGTTAGCCCGCCATCGTACTCATCGTATTTTAACGATAGCCAGCCCAGCGTTGAAGAGACCTTCCAGCGCGGGCTTAGGTCGTGACTGGCAAATAGGACGATGTTGGGCAGCGGGGCGCTTACACTGCTTGTGCCTGTGCCTATTTCGCGGGTGGCGTTGTCGGTAACGGTGCGTGCATCAATCGACATACTCATATCAATCAAGTGCAACCCCAAGCCTAAGTCCATTTTAGTCGTGGTCGACTGATATAGGTTGTACCCAAGGTTGATCACATAGAGCTTGGCATCGTACTCCGAGCGGGTCATCAGGGTGCCCTCGATGTCATCGATGTTTTGCGGAATATCCAGGTCACCAAACTCAAAGGCAAAGTCCACCGCGGTGTCGGCACTGCTGGTAAAGCTCGAGTAATTACCCCACAGCTGCCAGTTCTCACTGATTTGCCAGGTGGCGCTAAACCAAGGGTTTGTGTCACTCTCGTTATGGCCCAGATCTTCCAGGCTGAGCTCGGTACCCGGGCGGTCGTTATCGTTGACCCCGGACGCAATGGCGATATCAGTGTATTGGTGAAAACCACCCACCTTAAATTGCCAGGCTGGGTTGTCCGCTTGCGCGGCACCTGCCAGAGTTAAGGTTAATATCGAGAGGCTCGCGATACGGAAATCCATAATTGCTCCTGAGGTGTTCTTTATAGTCGGGGTACTGGTCGTTCGGCTTATTGCGGCAGATTACCCTATAATAACCCAGATCGTCCCCTACAATATCACATCACGCACTACTGCCCGTTACGGCTAACGGCCTTTATTCTGTCAAAATTTGGAGTCTGCGTTGCTTTTAACTTTGTTGCCGATCTTAGCGCCGGTATTTATCGCAACGGCGGTGGGTTTTATTTGGGCCCGCTCGGGCGCTGAGTATCCCTCGGACTTTATCGGGCGCTTGGTGATGACCGTTGGTACGCCGTGCCTGATCGTCTCATCCATGGCCAGTACCGATGTCGAGCTGGCCAGTATCACCCGTGTCGCCCTGGCGGCGGCATTGGTGTTGGGCTTAACCGGGGTGTTGGCCTACGGGGTATTGCGGGTAAAGGGTTTCGATGTTGCCACTTACCTGCCGCCGATTGTCTTACCCAATAACGGCAATATGGGCTTACCCGTGTGCCTGTTTGCATTTGGTGAGCAGGGCTTGGCGTTAGCGCTGGGTTACTTTTTGGTGATGATGTTTATTACCTTTACCATGGGCTTAGCCGTGGTGGCCGGTGGCCACGGGCCGCGGGCTATGGCGCGGGCCGTTTTGAGCCAGCCAGTGCTGTGGGCTATGTTGCTGGCACTGGCGCTGCTGTTTAGCGATACCCCGGTGCCTTTGTGGCTGGCAAATACGCTGGACTTGTTAGGCGGCTTTGCCATCCCATTGATGATGATTACCCTGGGTGTGTCGCTGGGCCGTTTAAAAGTTAAAAAATTAAAGTACAGTGTGATTTTTAGCGCAATGCGCATCGGCGGAGGGCTTGCCATTGCTTACGCGGTGGTGACAGCGTTGGGTTTAACCGGCGTTGAGCGCGGGGTGGTGCTGTTGCAATCAGCAATGCCCGTGGCGGTTTTTACCTATATTTTAAGTTTGCGCTACGAGCGGGACTATCAGGAGGTTGCCGCCATGGTGGTGACCTCTACCGCCATGGCCTTTATTACGTTGCCAGTTATTTTGGCATGGGTGCTGCCCAGCGTTGCTGCCTAGCGCTCAGGCCCTGCTATTAGCGGGGCTGCTCTTGAGTCCGGTAGGGCGATAGGATAATCTTTGCGCGCTTTAGAGCAATAAGCCGATAACCGCAGTGGAGTGAGAGCGCAACCTATGGCTGATGTAAAAGAAATCGTGCTGACCTTTAGTTGTCAGGATCAACGAGGGTTAGTGGCACGGGTGGCCAGCTTATTTGCCGAGCGCGGTTACAATATTACCGAGTCGTCGCAATTTGAAGATACCGATCAGCGCCGCTTTTTTATGCGTACCGTGTTTGACTGCCCCCAGGGCGTTAGTATGGACGATATCAATGCGTTGTTTACGCCGGTCGCCGAACAGTACCAAATGGATTGGCAAATCAGTGATACGGCCTGCAAGCCTAAAGTGCTGATTGCGGTGTCACAGTGGGGGCATTGCTTAAATAGCTTACTCAATAGCTGGAAGAACGGTTCACTGCCCATTGATATTGTCGGTGTGGTGTCTAACCATGAGGTTATGCGGCCACTGACGGAATGGTACGATCTACCGTTTGTGCACTTGCCTATTACCGCCGAGACTAAGCCGCAACAAGAGGCCGCCCTGTGGCAGCTGATGCAAGATCGCCAGGCCGACTGTCTGGTGCTGGCGCGTTACATGCAAATCCTCTCCGATGACTTATGTCGCAAGTTGCAAGGCCGCGCCATCAATATTCACCACTCGTTCCTGCCCGGTTTTAAAGGGGCTAAGCCCTACCACCAAGCCTATGAGCGCGGCGTCAAGCTGATTGGTGCTACCGCTCACTTTGTGACCGCCGATTTGGACGAGGGCCCGATTATTGAGCAGGCCGTCGAGCGAGTGTCACATGTTAATTCCCCTGAGGGCATGGCTGAGATTGGCCGCGATATCGAGGCGGTGGTACTTAATCGTGCGCTGCGCTGGCACGCCGAGCACCGCGTGCTGTTAAACGGCAGTAAAACCGTGGTGTTTTCTCGCTAAATTCCTAGGCCCTGTGGTCGATATATCTCCTAACGACACTCGCCCGAGTGTCGTTTTTTTAATGTTTTTTGAGTCTCTTGCACTTAAATGGTGCGCTTTTTAGGGGGGCTTTTTAGTTTCCCCGCTATTTTTGCACTGTTGAATAATGCGACGCGATTGGCCTGATTTCTGCTTTTACAAAGATCTTACTTGTCCCGGGGTCCACCTCGGTGTCGCCTAACCAAAATTCTCTAAGCCCTCACAGAGGGGCCTTGTTAAAGGAAGTAAGCCATGAGCCTAAAAAGTCATCAAATGCAATTGTCGGGTCAGGAACGCCGCTGGCTTGATTGGTTTGGCGCCAACGGCAAACTATCACTGGGTTGGTCTTGCCGGGTAAACCGCAATCGCTACGCGCTGATGGAGCAGGCCTTTGAGAGTATCGCCAATACCCGTATTCGGTTAATGCACCAATGGGTAGAGTCCCAGTGGCGTCACTTGGAGAGCGTGGCGGCGCGTTTGGCCGCAGACGATGTGCAGCCAGAGGCGGTATTGCCGCGCCAGCACCAGCGTATGAAGGATTGCTCTGAGTTGTTTTTGATCGACTCCACAGGGCAAGTGATTGAATCTACTTACCCCGGCCACAAAGGCACCCGCGATTTAGACAACAAGGCGGTGGCGGCGGGCTTGGCCGAGCCTTTTTTACACGGGCCTTACGTGGACGGGCTCACCGAAAAAATCGGGCCCTCCAGTTCAAAGTTTCATGATGCCGTTACGTTAATGTTTTATCTTCCGGTGACGCTAATCGATGGCAGCCCCGGCAGCTTATGCGCGCGCTACCCTAACGACGTACTGAGTGATTTGATTCAGCGCGAGGCCGGCCATATTTTTACCGAGTCAGGCGATAATTATTTGTTTATGGTCGAGTCTACGTTTGATCGAAGCATTGCTACGGGCACGGCCTTGTCGCGCTCGCGGTTTGAAGATAGCACTTTCTCTCACGGTGAAAATCTTAAATCTGGCATTCACACCAATTGGGGTGTGGTTGGCGTGCGCGACCATACAGAGTTTGAAATTCGTTTTACCGATCCGGCCACCGGGCAGTTACACCCCGGGGTGCGCGAGACCATCAAAAACGGCAGTAACCTGTTTGTGACTTACCCTGGCTACTCGGATTATCGCCACATTCCTGTGATTGGCAAAGGCGTGACTTTTTCGTTAAAAGGTTCACCCGATCGCTGGGGCATGATGTGTGAAGGTGATCTCGAAGAGGTGTACCGGTTTCGCTCAGTCACCTACACCATGATGCGTCAGTATGCGTTGTCGGTATTGTTGGTCTTTGGTGGTAATGCGCTGCTGCACAGCTTTGCCGAGTTACCTCTGTGGGGTATTAACGCGGCAACAGCGGGCTTGTTGGCGGCCAGTGCTTTTATTTTTCGCCAGCGCGGCCCGCGCCGCTTGGCGCGGCGTATTGGTAAAATGACTGAGATGATTCACGCCATTGCCGAGGGTGGTGGTAACCTGCGTCAGCGCCTAGATACCCGCAAGCTTGCGCCCGATGAAACCGGTGATTTAGGCCGTTGGACCAACAGCTTTATTGATAACCTGGATAATATTGTGGGCGAAGTGATTGGTGCGGCTAACGATGTAAAAAGTAACAGCGACCAAATGCTAACACGCAACGAACAGGCTCGCGATACGTCGCAAACCGTGTCCACGTCGGTTGAGCAAATGCTTGCCTTGGTGGAAGATCAAATCAGCGAAATCAGTAACGCCAGTATGACCGCGAACCAAATGAAAACCACCATGGACGAGGTGGTTAAACAGGCCCGCGAGCAATTGGCCCAGGTACAAACCGGTACGCAATCGATTCGTGATGTGGTCGAGCGCTCGGCCGAAACCATTCATCGGCTCAATGATCAGACCTCCGATATTGCCGGTATGGTTAGCATGATTGGCGGCATTACCGAGCAGACCAATTTGCTTGCGCTTAACGCCGCAATTGAAGCTGCCCGCGCCGGCGAGCACGGTCGGGGTTTTTCGGTGGTGGCCGAAGAGGTGCGCTCATTGGCCGGTCGCACCGCTCAAGTGGCGGAAGATATCAGTGCAAAGATTTTGTCGATTCAATCGGAGTCGCAAAAGGCTGCCAGCTATATGGAATCCAGTGTGGAAGAGGTGGACCGGGGGTTGCGTTTGGCTGAAGAGTCCTCCACGGATAACGCTCAGTTGCATGAAATCGTGGCGCAAATGTTTGATGCGATTCAGCACATCGAGCAAACCAGTCGTCAAAGTGGTGACCGGGTCCGTGAGGTAGCTAACTCCAGTGATGCCATGAATCAGGTGTATCGTGTATTGCGCGGTAGCTCGGACCGCTTACAAAATACCGCCGTTACCCTGCATCAGTTAGTGGATTCATTTCAGGTAACCGTGCGTTAACGGGTGTTATAGCCAGCCTTTGTGCCGTGCAATTCGCGCGGCATCTACCCGGTTGCCGGCACCGAGTTTACTGATGGCTTCAGATAGATAGTTGCGAATCGTGCCTTCGGATAAGCATAACTGCTGCGCGATTTGCGCTGTACTCAAACCCTCGTGGGCCAGGCGCAGCGCACGGCGCTCTTTATCTGTGAGCGGGTCCCGGTCTCCCAGTGCCTGAATGGCCAAATCATTGTCGATCACCCGCTCGCCGCGGTGCACCCGATAAATAGCATCGACCAACTGATCGGAGGGGGCGTCTTTTAACAGAAAGCCCCCGACATTAAGCGCCAGTGCGCGGCGAATAAAACCCGCTCGATTAAATGTTGTGATAATAATGCTGGCCAAGGCGTTGTTTTGCTCGCGCAGCCAAGCGATGAGCTCCAGCCCGGTTAAGCCTGGCATTTCAATGTCGGTCAGTAGCAGATCAAACGACTGCTCCTGTAAAAGTGCCTGAGCTGTTAAACCGTCGCTTACCGCCGTGACGCTAAACCCCGGCTCTAGCTCTAACAGTGTTGCCAGTGCACCGCGTAGCATCGCCTGATCCTCTGCTAGTAGTATATTCATGCCGTGTTCTCCGTTGTGGTCGGTTGGCCCGGAAAGCTCATCTGAGCGCTAAACCCGGGCTCAGTCGAGATATACACTTGACCTCCCAGCTCACTCAGGCGCTGGCGAATACCGCGTAAACCATTGCCCTCGGTAAACTCTGTTACCTCGCCATCGTCTTCTAATGTGATCTGCTGGCTGTCGCCGTCGTGCGCAAAGCTCAGGGTGCATTGCCGGGCGTTGCTGTGACGCAACAAATTGGTGGTTAGCTCTTTGACTACCAGCGCCAGAGTCGCGTCGGCTTTTGGCGAAAGCCGCGGCGGCTCGCCCTGTTGCAAAAAGTGAATGCCCTGCTCGCTCATCAGTAGGGATAAATTCTCCAGTTCCCCGGCGAGACTGGTGCGGTGCACGCCGCTGATGGTTTCGCGCACCTGACGCAAGCCATCGCGCGTGATCAGTTGCAATTGGCTGAGCTCAGCCGCGGCGGGCCCGGCCTGGTCTCGATCGAGTAATTTTTGCGCCAGCTCGGCTTTAAGGGCGATAGTGGACAGTGTATGGCCGATAACGTCGTGTAAGTCCCGGGCGATGCGCTCGCGCTCGAGCGACTGCGCCAGCGAGCGGATCTCTTCCAGAGACTGCTGCTCCCGTCGCACGCTGTGGGCTCTTAGCCGCTCCACCACACCGATCATACCAATGGTGGGTGTGCCAATTAAAATGTACAAACTAAAAAACAAAAAGGGGTAACCCAATGCTTCACCCAGCCAGTAGGTGCCCGCTACGATTAGTGCAATGGCCCCGATGAAATAGCCCAGCGGCAACATAACGCCGAGAAAAAAGCCGGTGTACATAAAAAAGTTAGAGGCGCCCGGCGTTACAAAAGAGCTGGCGGTGGCGATTGCAATGATGAGCGCGACGGCAAAGGGCCAGTATTTTTTCGGGGTGAAACGCAGGCTGATGTAGGTGGCGACAAAAGCCCCGTAGCCAAGCAAAGACAACACCAACTTCCAGCCCGTTAACGGCATGGCGAAAATCGGAATAAAGTAATAAGCACTAAAAACTAACCAAAGGTAATACAGCCGATCGTTACTAAAGTAATGAGGGCTGTTATCGGCGTTTTCCGCAGTGTAGTCGACGTTGTTCATAACTGGCCTCATTAATGGTTAAGCAGATAGCCGGCAACTGCCAGCATTAGCCAATTGACGCTCAGGGTTACTTTAGCCCATTGCCCGAGCCACGGCGCTATATTGCACAGCGCATCATAGCTGCACACAAGTGTGGCCGAGAAATAATCGAGTAAGGCGATGGCCATGGGAAAGCTCCTGAGTGTTTGTGTCAGGAGCTATTGTGCCGCTCATTGGTGTGAGTAACTACTGAGCAATGTCACCCATTGCGGGTGACATTTGTCACTGCCAGAGGCCTGGATTAGGCCTGAATTTTTTGCGGGTAGCGAATCGATTCGACCAGCTCTTGTACCTCGTTCGGCGCCGGCGGTGTAAACTTCCACACGGTTACCGCGACGATCACATTAATCACCATGCCGATAGTGCCGATACCTTCGGGCGAGATACCCAGTAACCAGTACTCTTTGGTGTTAGGTAGCAACGGCTCCATAATAATCCCTTTAAACACCAGGATATAAGCCGTGGTAAATAAGAGGCCGCAAATCATGCCGGCAATGGCGCCCTCGCGATTCATCGCTTTAAAGAAAATCCCCATGATAATCGCGGGAAAGAAACTTGCCGCTGCCAGGCCAAAGGCAAATGCCACCACCTCGGCGACAAAGCCCGGCGGGTGAACCCCCAAGTACCCCGCCACGCAGATCGCTACGGCGGCGGCTATACGGGCAAACAACAGCTCTTGTTTTTCGCTGATGTTGGGCATCAGGTTTCTTTTGAGTAAGTCATGGGAGACGGACGTTGATATAACCAACAATAAGCCCGCCGCGGTGGACAGTGCTGCTGCTAAACCGCCGGCGGCGATTAACGCAATCACCCACGCGGGTAGGCGGGCAATCTCGGGGGTGGCCAGTACCATAATGTCGCGATCGATGGTCATCTCGTTGCGCTCATCGCCACTGTAGAATAGGCGGCCGTCCTGGTTTTTATCGTCCCAGGCCACAAGACCGGTGGTTTCCCAACTGTCGATCCAGCCCGGTGCTTCGGCGGCGGCAACGCCCTGAGCTTCAGGGCCGTTAATCGTATCGATCATATTAACGCGGGCAAATACTGCAATAGCCGGTGCCGTGGTGTACAAAATGGCGATAAAGATCAGCGCCCAGCCTGCACTCTTGCGTGCATCGCGCACTTTGGGTACGGTAAAAAAGCGCACAATAACGTGGGGTAAACCAGCGGTGCCCACCATCAGCGCGGCGGTGATACAGAACATATCAATAGTGGACTTTTTACCCTCGGTGTAGGCATTAAAACCGAGCGACTCACTAAGCCCGTCGAGCTTATCGAGTAAAAATACCGATGGGTCATCGGCCATGGTAGAGCCCATGCCAATTTGCGGAATAGGCGAGCCGGTCATCATTAAACTTAAAAAGATTGCTGGCACCATAAAGGCAAAAATAAGCACGCAATACTGCGCCACCTGGGTGTAGGTGATGCCCTTCATACCGCCGAGCACGGCGTAAAAAAACACGATGCCCATACCGATGATAATGCCGAGAGTAATGTCCACCTCTAAAAAGCGTGAGAACACCACGCCCACGCCGCGCATTTGTCCGGCAACATAGGTGAACGAGACAAAAATGGCACAAATTACGGCAACCGTGCGCGCGGTTTGTGAGTAGTAGCGATCGCCGATAAAGTCGGGCACCGTAAACTTACCAAACTTGCGCAGGTAAGGTGCCAGGCACAAAGCCAGCAAAACGTAGCCGCCGGTCCAGCCCATAAGGTAAACACTGCCATCGTAGCCACTAAACGAGATAATCCCCGCCATCGAAATAAAAGAGGCCGCGCTCATCCAGTCGGCGGCGGTTGCCATACCATTGGCCAGCGGCGGTACATGGCCACCGGCGACGTAAAATTCTTGGGTGCTGGCGGCGCGGGCCCAAATGGCAATCCCGATATACAGCGCGAAGGTAATGCCGACAATAATAAATGTAAGTACTTGAACATCCATGGCTTACTCTTCCTCTACGCCGAATTTTTTATCGAGCTGATTCATCACGCGAACGTAGACAAAAATCAGAATAACAAACGTGTAAATAGACCCCTGCTGCGCAAACCAAAAGCCCAGCTTAAAGCCCCCTAAGCGGATGTTGTTAAGTTGATCGACAAATAAAATACCCGCCCCGTAAGAGACGATAAACCAAATTGACAGCAAACCCAGCAGCCAGCGAATATTGGCGCGCCAATAGGCCCGGGCGGCTTCTTTGGATGAAAAGCTCATGTGAAGACTCCTTATTGTGTTTATTTGAATAGGTTACCTTGGCAAGACGGCTGCCGTGCCCACGCCTCATCAATGGCTAACCATTGACTAAAAAGCTGTTAATGGACAGACGCGCTTGTGTGGGGTTTTGCGAGTAATCAAAGTCTGCTCCGATTAAACCAGAGTGCAGCACCGTGCAGGGGTATATCACCAGTCGGTTGTAGCGCGCGGGCACTTCGGCGATTTTTTCAAAAGCGGCGGTATCCCCACGAATATAGTCGGCGGCAGGTAGCCCCGCTTGTTGGGCATCCTGTTCCAGCGCCGCCATATAGCGGCTAAAGCGCTCATCGGTGATGGACTCAAACCCCGTGCGGCGGTGGCGATAAAAGCCTGTGCCGCCGTAACGCTTGCTCAACCGGTTACATAAAAAATAAATACTGGCCAGCTCACGGGTGTCGCGCGAGTCAAAGTGCGGAATGCGCTGTAAGGGTTTGAGTGAGGTGGGCGGCTGAGTTACTAACGAGTAACTCGATTCGACCCGCTTTATATCGCCTGGACGAGTGCCAAATACATCGGCGAGTAGCGGCGGCAGAGCGTGCTCAAGGGCATCGGTATAGGCACGGGGTACCGGCGCGCGATGACCAGGAAACAAGCCCTGCGTGGGCTTAAACTCGGCCCGGCTCGCCAGCTCGACAAGCTGCTCGGGGGCGGTTAAAAAGTCATCAATAACCAGCAGAGGGTACCGCTCGCGGCCTATGTGGCGGCACTCGATATGCGCACGATGGTTGGCTGATAGCTCAGGTGTTGGCTTATGCATACTAGACATGGGTGACTGTCATTATTTTTTTATCATTATCTGGCACTATACGTTCCATCTTGAGGGGGCGCAATTACCTCGATCTAAAACCTGTAAATAACAGCTACTAGTAGGGAGCGTTTATGAAGCAAGCTCTGGCCGCGATGGCCTTATGTTTAATGTGCCAGGTGGGAGGTGTTGCGGCCGCACAGCCCCAGTCGGTAATCTATTTTATTGGTGATGGTATGGGCATGGAGTACTTAACCGCGTATCGCCATTTTGCCGATGACCCGGCCACCGAGCAAATCGAAGAAACGGTGTTTGACCGCTACCTCATTGGCTCTTCGGCCACACACCCGCACGGTCACGAGCTGGTTACGGACTCGGCGGCGAGTGCTACTGCGCTATCGTCAGGGGTAAAAAGCTTTAACGGTGCGATTGGCGTTGACCCACACAAAGAGCCCGTCGAGACGCTGTTGGAGCGCGCCAAAAAGCTGGGCTACAGCACGGCTATGGTGTCTACCAGCCAGATTAACCACGCCACACCGGCAAGCTTTGCCGCGCACGTAGATAGTCGTCAAAAATACGATGAAATTGCCGATCAGTATCTCGATAACCGGATTGCGGATAAACCCTGGGTCGATGTATTGATTGGCGGCGGCGAGCAGTACTTTAAGCGTGAGAGCCGCGATCTGGTTGAGGAGTTTACAGCGTTAGGGTATCAATACGCCGACAGTTTTGCTGCGCTTGAGAGTATCGAGAAGGCGCCAGCGCTGGCGCTATTGGCTCCCAAAGGCTTGCCATTTGCCATCGATGAGCCGCCGGCAAATCGCCTGGCGATTATGACCACCAAAGCTCTCGCATTGTTGCCCAAAGATAAGCCCTTCTTTTTAATGGTGGAGGCCAGTGAGATTGACTGGTGTGGCCACGCCAATGATATTGCCTGTGCGATGGCTGAAATGCGCGATGCCGAAGAGGCCTTACAGGTATTGGCCAACTATGTCGCCGCCCATCAACATACAGTGATGGTGGCGACCGCCGACCACAGTACCGGTGGTTTGAGCATGGGGTCTGATGGGGTTTACGAGTGGCGCGCCTCCGTCGTGCGCGGGGTTAAAGCATCGGCAAATGAGCTGGTGCGCAAGCTACAAGAGGCCGGCAATGCCTGGCCGGCAAAGTGGCTTGAGCTAACGGCAATTGAGCTTGCGCCCGAGCAACAAACGGCAATTGGGCCGCTGGTTGATGCCTTACTGGGTGCCGAGACTACTGCGGATAAAAACAACGCCAAAACTCAGCTGCGAGCGGCGTTACTCGCGGTGATTGATAAGGCCAGCTACACCGGATGGACCACCAGTGGTCACACTGGCGGTGATGTTCCTGTGCTTGCTGCCGGCGTAGATGCCGAGCAGTTCGCTGGCTACCAAGACAATACCGCCATTGCGAAAAAACTCTTTACCCGTTTGCATCCGGTGAAATAAGCGGATGCTCGGCGGTGGACCGCACCCAGTCGGCCACCGTCTGCTCGCCCAGCTCCGCATACAAAGCGGTTTCGATACGGGTTTCCAGTGTGGTTACCGGTGTGTTGCTTAGCAGGGTTGAGGGGATGTCGCTCTGATGCCGGCGGATTACCTGAATCACCTCACGCAGTGAAATTTGATCGAGCGAGCGGGCCGGTACCAGGCAGTTAGCATCGTGGCCCGAGATCATCACCAAATCAAATTTGATCATTTTGTTGATCATACGCTGAATCACTTCCGGCCCAACGGATAGGTTTGACTCCATCTGAGCAATCGAGGTGCCACCCTCATTGCAATCAAAGTTGCCAGCCACTTTGTGCATGATGGCCAGCCCGGTTAGCTCATCCAGACGGGCAGAGGGGCGGTTAACCCGTGAGCGGGTAATCTGTTGCGCGTGCTGCGAGTAAAACGCCACGGCCGCGCCAATCAGTAAAATTAACCACGCCAGGTACAGCCAAATGAGTAATAAAATACCAACGGCAAAGCCGGAGTAGATGGCGGTATAGTTATTGGACGATGAAACAAACAGCGTAAAACCAAAAATCGTCGTTTGCCAAATAACACCAGCCACCAAACCGCCCAAAAAGGCGTGGGGCAACTTAACCCGAGTGTTGGGGATAAACGCATACAGGAAGGTAAACAAGCCGATAATAATGACATAGGGCATGGCGCTGGATAAAAAGCCGTACAACCAACCCAGGGGAGCAAAATCAATTAGGTGTTGCATGGTTTCGCTGTTAACCAGCGCGGCGGTAGCCCCCATGGCGGAGAATACCAGCAGCGGGCCAATCATGATGACACTTAGGTAACTGCTAAAGCGCTGGGCTAACGAGCGGCTTTCGCTGACGCGCCAGATCTCGTTAAACGAGCGTTCAATTTTTTGAATCAGCGAGATAACCGTATAAATTAATACCCCTAGCCCCACCGAGCCCAGCACGCCGACTTTAATGTTGTCGACAAAATTTAGAATGTTTTGCACCACCACCGGGCCACGGTCGCCCAGCGGCGCCGCCAATAGGTGATCGAGTATTGGCTCTAATTGGTTGTGTACTCCAAAGCCTTTTAGCACCGAAAAGCTTAATGCCAAAAATGGCACGACGGACAAGAGCGTGGTGTACACCAAGCTCATAGCGTGCAGGGTAATATCACCGCGCACGAGATCGCGCACCACGGCGACAATCACCCGTGACAAATGCCAAAACCTTTGATGGGCTTTAGAGCGGTGAGCGGTTTCGACTTGCCACAGCCAGCGGTCGAGCGCACGCAAGCCGTTTTCGACTCGTCGGGCAATGGGGATGGGTTCTACTTTATGGTCGCTTTCGCTCATGGGGCTGCTCTTACTGATAGGGCTGGGCTGGAATACGTACTCTTCTAGTGAGCATAGCGAATGCTGGGTGCGGCTGGCAAATAATGTAGCACCACAGGAGATATTAGTTGCGTAAAACCTGAAAACACCGGATTATCCGCCTTTTTTAGGTGACCGTTTTGTGAGCATGATCTCGTTTAATGTGTTTCGTACGCTGGGATTGGAAGGTGTCACTGTGCTAAAGCCAGAGGCGTACTTGCAGCACCAACAGGCCCTACAAGAGGCGCCGTGGGTGTTGTTTCCGGAATACTGGCAGGTGAATGCGTTGGTGTTTGGTTTGGGCTGCCGCATTTTCCCCAGTTTATCCAGCTATTTAATTGGCCACGATAAAATCGAAATGACCCGTGCGTTTCAGGCCGTGGCGCCGCGCCATACCCCCTGGACCTTGATTGCCGCCAATACTGACACCGAGGCCGAGCGGTTGTGGGACGCTATGCTGTTGCCGTTTGTGGTGAAGCTACCGAAGGCCTCTATGGGGGAGGGGGTTTGGCTGGTTAATGATCGGGCCGACTACGAACGCTATCGAGCGCTGACCGATATTTTGTATGTACAGGAATACTTACCTATCGTGCGGGATATTCGCGTGATTGTGGTGGGTGGTAAGTTGGTCGCCGCCTACTGGCGCTTGCAAGCCGAGCAAGGCTTCTACAACAACGTGGCGCGCGGCGGTATTGTGGATCACTCCCCGGTACCGTATCAGGCCGTAGAACTTGCGCTGAGTGTAGCGCATACTCTGGGGGTGGATCATGCCGGCTTTGATGTGGCCATGGTGGGTGATCACCCGTACTTGTTGGAGTTTAACCGGCTGTTTGGTAATCAGGGCTTACCGGGCGGCACAGAGTTATTACAGCAGGCGATTGCCGAGTACTTAACGGCCGGATTGGAGCCCGAGGGGCCCGATTACGACTTACCTGGGGACGACCCCTTTAGCGCGCCGCGCCGGGGTAAAGCGCGGGGGATAAAAAGGGCCGTTTAGGCGAACAGAAAAAAGGCCGCTTACGGAGAGTAAGCGGCCTTTTTAGTACTACTGCATTAGGGTTACCTAATGTTAGTTGCGTGGTACCAGTGCATCCAGCGCCTTCAGCTTATCCATCGCTTCTTTTTGCTCGAAGGTTTTGTAGCTGATGTTGCTCATGCTCAAACTAGAGCCTTTCTGAAAGGGGTAATCAGGAATGGTTTTTAAGAACTCCATAGCCTTTTGCTGCACAGGAACAAACAGCCACATGGTGTTTTCAGCATACCACTTAAGGTACATCTCTGACTCGAGTGCACCTTTTTGGTATGGATCGGCGCGCAAGTTAATGATTAGCGGCCAAGCTGGCGTCTCACGTACTGCCGTGTTGATGCCGCCTTTCAGGATGGCGAAATGGATTTTCCAATCCCGCCAGCGTACGGCGTTTAGCTCGCCGGTAGCGCCAAAGTAGAAGATCTCTTCGCGCGGTGAGCCGTCAACCTCGCCACTAAACCAAGGCAGCATGTTGTAGCCGTCCAGGTGCACGCGAAACTTTTTGCCGTTAGCGCGGTAGCCTTTCTTCATTTTCTCGACTAACTCGGGCTCGCCGGCAGCGGCGGCAAAGGTAGGCATCCAGTCTTCTTGCGAGATAATGTCGTTGTACACGGTGCCGGGCTCAACTGTGCCGGGCCAGCGTACCATCATAGGTACACGGTGACCGCCTTCCCAAGTGGTGCCTTTCTCGCCGTGGAACGGAGTTGTGCCACCATCGGGCCAGCTGATCGTTTCGGCGCCGTTGTCGGTTGAGTAAACCACAATGGTGTTATCGGCGATTTTTAACTCGTCGAGCTTGTCGAGCAGCACACCGACGGATTTGTCGTGCTCAACCATACCGTCAGGGTACAGCCCAATGCCGGTTACGCCGTCAGACTCGGGCTTAAGGTGAGTCCACACGTGCATGCGGGTGGTGTTCATCCAAACAAAGAACGGTTTGTCTTGTTTGACTGCGCGCTCGATAAAATCAATCCCCGCGCTCAAAAACTCTTCGTCAGCAGTTTCCATACGCTTTTTAGTGAGGGGGCCGGTGTCTTCGATTTTGCCATCGGCTGTGGAGTGTAATACCCCGCGTGGGCCGTACTTTTTACGAAACTCGGCGTCTTTGGGGTAGTAGTAACCCTCTGGTTCTTCCTCGGCGTTTAAGTGGTATAGGTTGCCAAAAAACTCATCAAAGCCGTGATTTGTTGGCAAATGCTTGTCCTGATCGCCCAAGTGGTTTTTGCCAAACTGGCCGGTCAAGTAACCTTGTTCTTTTAGTACGTCACCGATGGTGGGCGACCAATCGGGAATGCCGTGATCAGAGCCGGGCATACCAATGGTCAGCAGGCCGGTACGGAAAGGGTGCTGGCCTAAGACAAATGAGGCGCGACCAGCTGTGCACGATTGCTGTGCGTAGGCGTCGGTGAACATAGCGCCTTCTTTGGCGATCCGGTCAATGTTCGGTGTTTTATAGCCCATAATACCGTGGTTGTAAGCGCTGACATTGTGAACACCAATGTCGTCGCCCCAAATAACCAGAATATTGGGCTTATCGGCGGCTTGGGTGGCGGCGGAGGCGCCTATGGTAAGTGCGGTCAAAGCGACAAGCTTTTTCCACTGTGCTTTAAATGTAAACACGATCTAGCTCCTTTAGTTGTGGCAGGTTGGCAGATTAATGCGCGAAACGTCCGTACGCTCATTGACCGTGCCTATTCTGTGCGATGAGTTGACTCGTCGGAACGCGTTCAATCCACCCCAGGAACAATGAGTATATAACCTAAATTGCCGTCCCCCCAAGATATTCGTTTTTTTTTACATTCGCGTATTTATCATTTAAATGTGTTGGTAACACAGTGGCTGATGCCGCTGTATTTATCTGGGAGTACTGTGCCAAAATACTGGCTACTGTGAGCAGTAAACAACGCGAAACAATATAAGAGGTCGAGTGTGAAGTTAGGACGACAGCGAGGCAGACCATTAGGGAAAAGTTCGTTCATTTTAGTAGTCGGTATTCTCGTGGCACTGGCCAGTGCCGTTTCTTTTTCTGCAGGGCTCGAAGAAAAATGCGCCAGCTGCCACGCTGAACAAGTCAAAGACTGGCAGCAATCGCATCACTTCCACGCAATGGAGCCTGCCACACCGCAAACGGTGTTGGGGGACTTTACCAATCAGACTCTTAACTATCAGGGGGCGACGGCGACATTTACCCGTCAGGGGGAACAGCTGTTTATCTCTATGCCGGGTTTGGACGGCAAGCTGCAAACCCTTGCGGTTGCCTACACCTTTGGCTACGAACCATTGCAGCAATATATGTTTGATGCAGGAAAGGGCAAGTATCAGTTTTTTCCGTTTGCCTGGGATAGTCGCGTCAAAGAAAATGGCGGCCAGCGATGGTTTGTGTTGCACCCCGAGCAAACCCCGAGCGATGAGTTTCACTGGTCCAATATGGGGCAGAACTGGAATCAAATGTGTGCCGACTGTCATTCGACCGACTTTCGCAAAGGCTTTGATCTAGAGAGCCAGTCGTACCACTCCACTTACTCCGCAGTTAATGTCAGTTGCGCGGCGTGTCACGGGAGCGCTGAACAACATTTAAAGTGGGCAGAGGGTGATAAATCCATTGCTGATAAAGGCTACAGCACCTATATCGGCGTAAAAGCGCCGCTATTTCGCGAAAATGATCAGGGCTTGATGCAGGCCATTGCCGACATTAAGCCCAGCCGGCAGGTGCAGGTGTGCGCCAGTTGCCACTCCCGCCGCTCGGCACTTGCCGACAGCCAGGCGCCGGACGATTACCACAATACTTTCGAACCTGCGTTGATCACCGAGGGGCTGTATCACGCCGACGGCCAAATTTGGGATGAAGATTATGTGTGGGGCTCGTTTTTACAGAGCAAAATGCACGAGGCCGGGGTAACCTGCAGCAATTGCCATAACCCTCATTCAGGCCAGATAAAGCTTCCCGGCAATCAGGTGTGTACTCAATGTCATACCCAAGAAACTTACGAAGATAAAAAACACCATGGTCACACGTTGGGCTCTATCGGGAGCGCCTGTGTGGATTGCCATATGCCGTCTACGACTTACATGCAAATAGACGCTCGCCGAGACCACAGCTTTAAGGTCCCGCGCCCGGATTTAAGTCAGAGTTTGGGAGTGCCCAATGCGTGTAACGGCTGCCATAAAGATAAATCCGCCAAGTGGTCCGAGGCGAACATTCTACAATGGCACCCAGAAAGCAATTATTTGGGGCACGAGCATTTTGCTACCGCCTTTCACAAGGGCGATACTGGCGCTGCTGATGCGGGGCAAGAATTAACTAAAATTGCACAGGACCCGCGTTACCCGGATATTATTCGCGCCTCAGCCTTGCATCGTATGGCGCGGACGCCGGGACAAAATGCGGTAGTGGCTATCGCGCGCGCGGTGCGCGACGGCGACCCGATAAAACGTCAAGCGGCGATTGAGGCCGCGTCGGCGTATCCCACGCCGGATAAATGGCGAATGCTAAGCGAGCTGCTGGATGATACTCATTTGCCGGTTCGCACTCAGGCGGCTCGTTCGTTGGCGCGCATGCTGGTGCAGCCTCAGGAAACAGCGTTAGATGCGACCGACAGTGCGCGGCTGCGAAAAGTGCTGGATGAGTATCGCGAAGTGCAGGCATATCAAGCCGATCGCGGTTTTGCGCACACTAACCTGGGCAACCTTGAACATGAGTTGGGGCGCTCCCGAAACGCCGAAAAACATTACCGTAAGGCCATTGAGGTTGAACCCATTTTTATGCCGGCCTACGTTAATCTGGCCGACTTGTACCGTATTCGCCAAAATGAAGCTAAAGTACAGGAAGTACTGCAGCAGGCTTTGGCTATTAATGAGGGCGCCGCTGCCGTTCGCTACGCTATGGCTATGAGCTATATTCGTCAGGGTGATAAACCCAAGGCTTTACCAGAGTTGAAAGCTGCGGCGAGTGGGGCTGATGCCAGCGCGAACTTCATTTACACCTATGGCTTACTGCTGCAGGATATGAACCGGATACCTGATGCCATTGTGCAGTTGCAAAAAGCGTACGAGCGCGAACCCGGCAACCCAGACATCAGCTATACTTTGTCGCAGTTATACGCTGCGAACCAACAGTACGACCGCGCATTGTTCTACGCTAAAAAGCTTAACGCTCTGGTGCCTGGCAACCAGCAAATTCAGCAAATGCTGCGACAACTGGAACAGCAACAAAAGGATTGAGGTTGAAAATTCAGTATGAATACATTGCAACAAGTCAAGGCACTCAAAACCCGTATTGCCGCCAGTATTATCGGCCAAGAAGACGTTGTCGACCGTTTGCTGATTGGTTTGCTCGCAAACGGTAACTTACTCATTGAAGGCCTGCCGGGGCTCGCTAAAACCCGGGCCATTAAAGCGTTGGCAAAAAACATGGTGAGCGAGTTTAGCCGGGTGCAGTTTACCCCCGATTTGCTCCCCTCTGATATCACGGGCTCGGAGGTGTTTCATCAAACCCCCGATGGCGGTGAGTTTCATTTTGATCCAGGCCCAATTTTCGCCAATATTGTTTTGGCTGATGAAATCAATCGCGCTCCGGCCAAGGTGCAATCGGCGCTGTTAGAGGCGATGGAAGAGCGGCAGATTACCGTCAACGGTAAGAGCCATACCATGGAGCCGCTGTTTATGGTGCTGGCTACACAAAACCCGGTGGAGCAAGAGGGTACTTACTCGTTGCCAGAGGCGCAATTAGACCGCTTTTTAATGAAGATTAACATCGACTACCCGAGCGTCGAAGACGAAGTCAAAGTAATCGAGTTGGTGCGCGACGAGGAGCAGCAGGCCCAGGGCACCAAGCCTCCCAGTAACGCCGAGCGCACCGAGCAAGCCGTTATCTTCGCCGCCCGCCAAGACATAGCACAGGTAAACGTGGCGCCGGCCATGGCCCGCTATATGGCCGATTTGGTTTACGCAACCCGCACCCCGGAAAAATACGATGCCGAGCTCGCCGGCTGGATTGAGATTGGTGTGTCGCCGCGCGCTTCCATCGCGTTGGATAAATGCGCCCGCACGCAGGCGTGGTTAAACGGCCGTACTGATGTGCTTCCAGAAGATATTCGCGCTATCGCCAAAGATGTAATGCGCCATCGTTTAGCGCTCAGCTACCAGGCTCAGGGGGCGGGCATAAACGCTGATGGGGTGGTAGACAAAATCATCGAGCTGGTCGCGTTACCCTAGGGGCTTGCCATGAAGTCGACAGGGAACGACGCGCCTGGTTCACTCGATTCACGCATCTACACAGACTTTGCTCACTTAAAAGGTTTACAGCGGCGAGCCCGCTCGCTCAGCTTTTTACCTCGTCACAACAGTAAAAGTATTTTGTCGGGGCGTCATGGCTCGCGTATGCGCGGGAGGGGCTTAAGCTTTGAAGAGTTACGCGACTACCGTGTGGGCGACGACATTCGCACCATGGACTGGCGCGTGACCGCTCGTACCGGAAAACCTCATGTGCGTGTCTACGCGGAAGAAAAAGATCGCTCGGCATTGCTGATCGTCGATCAGCGCGTGAGCATGTTTTTTGGTTCCAGCCACAATATGAAGTCAGTCACCGCCAGTGAGGCCGCCGCGCTTTGCGCGTACGGTATATTTGAGCGAGGCGACCGGGTGGGCGCGGTGTTGTTTAACGACGCAGAAGTGCACGCCTATAAACCCAGTAAACGGGCCCGATCACTTGAGCAAATCATTCGCGCCTTGGCCGATTGCAATCTGGCCCTTAATTGCGATCAGCCGGTGTCCGCACCGATGCATTTAAACCTGCCACTTAAAACGGCGGCAGAACTTGCGAGCCATGATCAGTTAATCATTGTAATCAGCGACTTTGACGAGGTGGACGAGCAAACCGAAGACTATCTGGGGCAGATGTGTGCTCACAATGACGTCGTCTTAGTGCAGGTCGTTGACCCTATGGCTCGTGAGCTGCCCGAAGACATACAAATGGTGGTCAGCGACGGGCGCTTGCAAATGACTTTGGACACCAGCCATAGCCAAACCCACCGCAAGCTGCAAAGCAGTTTTACCGAGCGGGTAGAAAAAATCGGCCAGTGGCGCGAGCGCATGAATTTATCGGTGATGGAGTTGAGTACGGCTGACGATACCTTTATGCAAATGGCCGAAGCACTGGCGGTGCGGAGGTAAATCATGATTGATAGCACAACCGATAACAGTGATCTGGATGGTCTGGAAATTTATCAGTTGTTCGAGCTGATACAGCCACTGGAGCCCGCCGAGCCCATTTCGATGTTACCCCAAGGCCCCGGTTGGTGGGGGCTGTTGGGGGGCGTGTTGTTCTTAGTGGTGCTGTTGGTAGGCAGGCATTATTATCGCCGCTATCAAAATCGCTTTCGGCTCTATGCCGTCGCCGAGGTGAACGCGTTGGCGGACGATTACGATCCACTGGACGTCAGTGCGATTCTCAAGCGTTGCTTGTTAAGCCATATGCCACGCCGTGAAGTGGCGGCTTTGACCGGTGAGCCGTGGTGTGAGTACCTGAACGCTCGAGTCGAGAATCAAGTTACTTTTACCGATTTTTATCGGTTGCGTAGCGATAATGGGTTTGACCGTGCTGCGCTCAGGCAGCAGGCCATCTTTTGGCTAGAACATTATAAGGTGGCCCCATGATTGTGTTTAAACACCTGTGGCTACTGGCGCTTTTGCCCATTCCGCTGTTGGCCTATTGGTTGTTGCCCGCCTTGCGTCAGCGCGCGCTGGCGATTCGAATTCCGTTTTTTAATCTGGCAGCGGAGGTGTCCGGTGCGCGGGTGGGGGCGGGTAGTCAGGTGTTTGGCAAGCCGCTGTGGGATCTTATCGCGGGTTTGCTGATCTGGACGCTTTTAGTGCTGGCTCTGGCCGAGCCGGTAAAGCTCGGCGAGCCTATCCAGGAAAAAGTCGTTAGCCGGGATATTATGTTGGCCATCGATTTGTCCGGCTCTATGGGCGAGCAAGATTTCCCCGATACCAATGGTGAAAAAATACAGCGGCTCGACGCCGTTAAAAACGTCGTATCGCAGTACATTAGCGATCGCAGTGATGACCGCATTGGTTTGATTGTATTTGGTACTCGCGCTTATCTGCAGGTGCCGTTTACCCAAGACCTGGCCAGTGCCGAAGAGATTTTACGTGAATCTGCCGTGTCCATTGCCGGGCCTCATACGGCCATTGGTGATGCGATAGGCTTGGCAATAAAACACTTTGAGTCTTCTAAGGTAAAAGACCGGGTGTTGATTCTACTTACCGATGGCGCTGACACTGGCTCGCGTATGTCGCCTTTAAACGCCGCTCATATCGCCGCCGACGACGGGGTTAAGATTTTTACCATCGGTATTGGCGATGAAAATGGTGAAGGCCAGTACCGGGTGGACTTTGACACCCTGCGCAAGGTCGCCGCGATTACTGATGCCGCTTTTTATTCGGCTCAGGATGCGGATGCACTGAGCCGTGTATATGCTGAAATCGATAAAATAGCGGCAACCACCAGCGAGAAGCCTATACAGCGCAGCGAGCAGATGTTGTTAGTCTACCCATTGGTGGCGGCGCTCGGGCTGTTAATCCTGTCGTTTATCATCAGTGTTGTTCGCGTGCGGATGATGGAGCGTCATCATGTTTGATTTTCATTTTTTGCGCCCCGAATTATTCGTCGCACTGCCAGTGCTCGCGCTGCTGTACGGAGCGTTGCGCCGCCGCTTGGTAAGTAAAGCCAACTGGCAGGAGCATATTCCTCCGCATCTGGTAAAAGCATTAACCCCACGTCAGACTTTACTGGACAAATTTAAGCCGGTTGATCTGGTTGCGGTGATCGCTTTTTTGTTGGTGTTCGCGGCAGCGGGTCCCGCATGGCACAAAGCGGTGGACGATCAACAGCAACAGCCGCCAGTTGTCCTGGTGTTGAAGCTGGGGCAGACGATGTTGGCTAACGATATCCAGCCCGACCGGCTGACTCGCGCTAAACAGAAGATTACCGATTTGTTGGCGTTTCGCGCCGGTGCGAAAACAGCACTGATCGTCTACGCCGACAGTAGCCACAAAGTTCTGCCAATGACCGAAGATAATCGCGTGTTTCAGCCGTTTGTGGAGGCATTGAGTCCCGATATTATGCCCAATAACGACTCTTTGGGCGCCGATGATGCCGCCGCCGCCATTGCTCTGGCTGTACAGGAGGTAGAGCGCGCAGGCGAAGGGGTTGTGGTGCTGATGGCCGATAACCTACAGCCAGGCGAGGTGGAAAAATTAAAGCAGAACGATACGCCGTTTATCTGGTGGCAATTTGCTACCGAAGAGGGCGGCGTTATTATCAGCGAGAGCGGCGCTTACCAAAGTAATGACAGCGGTCAGTCACTGACTTTTGCGCTTAACCCCACTATCGCCGCAGACTTGCCTCAAGTCACCACGCAAAAAGTTACGCTGAATAACCAGGATTTGTTAGCCCTGGATAAATCGGTGCGTGAGCTGCAGCGCCGCGCCCTGCGCGATAACCCCAACGCCCCCTATGAGGATATGGCCTGGTACTTTATTTGGCCGGTACTGGTGTTAATGGCACTGTGGTTTCGCAAAGGATTCACCTCTACCGGCACTCGTGTCACCTCGCGTGGTGCTGCTGCAGGGCTGGGCTTTTTGTGGGTGGGGCTGGCGTTACAGCCGCAAACGGCACGGGCCGATGTGCTGGATTGGTTTGTTACCCCAGACCAGCAGGGCTTTTGGCAATATCAGAAAAACCACTTTACAGAGGCCGCACAGACATTCGAAGACCCTATGTGGCGTGCCACCGCTTTATATGAGGAAGGAAAATACAACCAGGCGGCAAATCTATTCGCCACTGTTGGCACGGTGGAGGCCATGTACAATCGCGCCAATGCCTTACTAAAAGCCCATCAGTATTATGGCGCTGCCGCCGCTTACGAGCAGATTTTAAAAGAAAAGCCCGGCTTTGCTAAGGCGGAACGCAACCTTGCGATTACTCAGGCCATTATTCAGGAGTTGATCGACGCCGGTGAAAACGTCGATCTAGAGCAAAGTGTATCGCTGGACGTTGACGGTAAAAAAACCGCAAAAAAAGAGGAGGGCGCTAAATCCCAGCAGTATCAAGTCAGCGATACGCTGTCTGAGGATGCACGGGAAAAGTGGATGCGAAGTGTGGATTCGGATATGAGCGATTTTCTGTCGGCCAAGTTTGCCAATGAGGCAAACAACCAGGGAGGCGATGACAGTGAGTAAGGTCATATTGGCGTGGGCTTTGTGTTGCATCAGCGTGGCGACTCTGGCTGAGCCAAAAATAACTTCATCGGTTAGCAATGAGCAAGTGATGGTGGGGCAAATAAACACCGTGTCGGTTAAAGTCCTGGTGCCCACTTGGTTCACTAAAGCGGTATATTTTGATGAGGTGGAGGCGGTTAATATCATTAGCCTTGCCACCAATAAAAGCTCGTATCCGATTTCGGAAAACGTCGATGGCAAAACTTGGTCGGGTATTGTTAAAGACTACACCGTGGTGCCAATGACTGAGGGAAGCTATACGCTTGATTTTCCGCCCTTAACGCTGCATTTTGGCGGCGAGGGTGGCAGCGCCGAAACCGTTGATATCACACCACCACCAGTAACCTTTAGTGCGTATATTCCGCCAGCTGCGCAGAACCTTGATCCGTTGATTATTGCCGACAGTATTGATCTACAACAGTCGTTCGAGGCCCCGGATCAGCTGACGGTAGGCGATAGCATTAGCCGGGCACTGACCGCTCGGGTGAGTGGCAGCTCATCTTTGTTTTTGCCCTCGCTGCTGCAAAAGCTAGAAAGCGAGGCCGTTGCATCCTACCAGCAAAGCCCGGTTAGCAAGGATGAGGTCAGCGGTGGGCAAGTGAGTGGCGTACGAACCGAGCGGCAAGATGCATTAACGCAAGCGCCGGGCGAGATTGTGTTTGACGACATTAGTGTGCGCTACTATCAGCCCAGTTCAGGCGAGGTGATTGAGGTGGTCGCTGAGGGCAAAGCCTTTCAGGTGGCTAAGCCTGCCGCGACTAGCCTGCAGAAATTGTTTTACGCTTTGGTAGCACTGCTGGGGGTACTGGTCTGCACGTTTATCGCGCGCTGGTTGCGGGTTAAATATAAGGCCTATCAGCAAACCGAGCCGGTGCTCTTTCGCCGCACCTTACAGTCACTCAAAAAGCCCAATCGCGCCAGTGAGCAGCTACTACACACATGGAACGGTAAATGGCCGCAGGCGTACCGTCAAAATTTTGCACGTCAGCAAGAATTTACGGGGATTGTCTTTGCGCTTGAGCAGGACGTTTACTTGTCGAGAGAAACGGCTAATTTACCATCGCTTCTGCGTGACTATCGTCGCGCGCTGCAGCAAATGGTGAATACTAAACACTCGCAGTTGCAGCCTTTAAATCCTTAATATCGCGCGGTTTTCGGCTGGATACTGGTCTCGCAACCAGTGCGTTGTTATCTGGTTGCGAGTACTGAGAGAAGTTGTTTACGGCGTTTTGGGGTACACCTTAGCCCAATCCTCTTTCATGTCGATTAATAACCAGCCTCGATCACCGGCTTCGCTCAGGCCCTTATCGAGCTTGCCAATGTGGCTATCCCGGTCATACTGATATTCTCTTTTAGCGTCCGTGTGGTGCACGATCACACCAAGGCTTGGCAGCGAGTTAGTGCTACCCCACTCAAGCATTTCAAAGTCACCGTCAGAGTTACCCGCCACAAAAATGGGTTTTTTGCCTATTATTGTGGCAATTCCCACAGGTTTGCCGGGGCCGTCGTCAAGAAAGGCTATGTCGGGCTTTTTGGTGAGTTGCGGATTGCCATTAATAACTTCGTAGCTGAGGTGCAAACCTGAGCCTATTACTTGCTGCGGGGGGATACCGTAAGTGTCTTGTGCAAAAGCGCGGACAAACATTTGCCCGCCACCACTGACAATGTAGGTGGTAAAGCCTTTATCACGTAGGTAACTTAAGAGCTCCAGCATAGGCTGGTAGACCATAGCGTTGTAGGGCATGTTGGTTTTGGGGTGGCGGGCAGTGGCAAGCCACTGTTTTACACTTTGCTCAAACTCGTTGAGGCTGATATCGGCATGGGAGGCATTGATCACCTCTTGCAGGGCACCTTTGCCCCCAGACATCAATGTCTTAAAGTCGCCATCCACAGCGGCTTTTAACATGGTTGAATCGAGAATGCTCGGGTCTTTTTTTGCCTGCTCTTTGAGCATATCTAATGCGTAGATAAGCTGAAAGTAAACGGGTTGCTCCGTCCATAACGTACCGTCGTTATCGAATGTGGCAATGCGCGAGGCGACCGGCACAAACTGGTCGCTCTCCGGGTTGGTGACGTTTGTAACAAACTCCAATATGGCGTTTTTGTTATCGCCCTCGCGCCAGGATGGTAATGGGTCGGCGAGCGCCTGTAATGTTAGGGCGCAGCCGATTAAGCCTGCGCATACAGATTTAAGGTTTGGTAGCATTAGCAATCCCTCGTGGTGATGTCCGGTTAATAATGTTGCAACCAGTATAGTCGATGTGACGTACTCCAAAAGCGTATAGCATTGACTTATGACGGAATGTCGGGCGACTCTTGAGTGTTTTCTCGAATTTTAGGTTTCGGCTCGCGTATCAAACTGAGTAACACCCAACCTTTGGTCGGCTCAAGCTTGGCATTTTCGATAAAAGGCTTAAGTTTGCCTTTGTCGGTGACGGCGAACAGCAGCTCTGAGCCACCCTGGCGGCGGAAGTCTTCTATCGTAAATTCATCGGTGAGGCGGGTGGCCCGAATTTCGGCGCCACTGCCAATTAAGCTGGCCAGTTTGGCGTAGGTGAGGTCTTTGCTAAACAGCGGGGCCCCTTTTAAGGTGGAGGCCACCTGGTGCTTTTCGGCTTTGTTGCTGTCGGCGTTGGTGCGGATCGAGAAAATGTGGGTATCGCCAAATTCACTGCGAAAATGCATACCGGCAATCACATTCAACTCGCGTAGTGGCGATAACGCAATCAGGTTGCCAATGCCGGTTAACTCTAACCGCTGGGTGGCAAACTCCGACACTGGATTGCCGTAGAACGTTTTAAGTCCTGCCATGCGAGCCAAGCGAATATTATCCCAATTAGAGTCGCACACCAAAACCGGTACATCTTGTTGTTGCAGTGCTTCGCCAATACGTCGCGCCACCTGATTGGCGCCTTGGATCAATACGCCCCGTGGCTCGGGTTCGACAATACCCAATAGCTTGGCCAAAGGCCTTGAGGTAGCGCTTTGAAACACCACTGTGCCTAAAATAACGGCAAAAGTGAGCGGCACCAGCAAGTCAGCACCGGCAACGCCACTTTCGTCCAGGCGCAGCGCAAACAGTGCCGATACCGCCGCCGCCACGATACCGCGAGGGGCAATCCAGCCCAGCAATACCCGCTCGCGAATTTTGATCTCGGAGCCGAGCGTGGCCAATGCCACGGAGATCGGCCGGGCGACAAATTGAATCACCAGCAATAACAGTAGGTACGATAGCGTAAAAATCCCGATAAGCTGCGCCATGGGTAAACGCGCCGCCAGGATAATAAATAGGCCGGAAATAAATAATATGGTGAGGTTTTCTTTAAAGTTTAGGATGTTGTGAATATGCACGCCGCGCATATTGCCCAGCCACATGCCCATGACGGTTACCCCCAATAAGCCGGATTCATGTGCTAAGTGGTTACAAAAAGTAAACACCATAAACACCAAGCTTAGTGTGGCAAGGTTTTGTAGATATTCCGGCAGGCGGCGGTGTGCCAGCATTTTGCCCAAGGCATAACCTGCGGCCGCGCCAACGGCTAGGCCAACCACGATAATCTCTAAAAACAACAATAAGCTATGGCTGAAGGCTGCGCTGGTCGTTGTGGTGACGATAAACTCATACACAACTACCACCAATAGCGCACCAATGGGGTCGATAATAATCCCCTCCCACCGCAGAATATTGGCTACTCTTTCGGAGGGGCGCACAGTGCGCAGCAAAGGGGTGACAACCGTGGGGCCGGTTACTACCATCAAGGCGCCAAATAATATAGATAACTGCCAGCTAAGATCGAACAGCGCATGAGTGGCGATGGCTACTACAACCCACGTGACGGGGGCCGCCACGGTAATCATTCGCTGCACGACCTTACTTGTGCCGCCAAGCTCTTGAAAGTTGAGGGTTAAACTGCCCTCAAACAAAATCACCGCCACCGCGAGCGATACAAGCGGAAACAGTAGGTCGCCAAAAATTTTGTCGGGGTTTATCCAGCCCAGCCCCGGGCCCAAAATCAATCCGGCGATCAACAAAAATAAAATGGCGGGCAGGCGGGCTTTCCAGGCGCCCCAATGGCAGGCGAGCGCGGCAATTCCGATAATGGCAATTGCCATGGCTGAGTCGTGCATAAAACATCCTTGGGGTGTGCGGTGATAGAGGCTCTCTTGGCTACTCATCATAGCCGATAGCGTCTAAAATGGCGAAAGGCACCACGCTAGGCAAAACCAAAAAGGAGCTATTTGTGATTGATCGCGAGGATTTTTTACGCAGTTTTCCGGTAACGGTTGAAATCGATGTGCAGTGGGGCGAAATGGACGCCTTTGGCCACGTGAATAACACGGTGTATTTGCGTTATTTCGAGTCGGCCCGCATCGCCTATATGCGCCGCATGAGCCATAAAGGTGTATTTGATACCGGGCAAATTATACCCGTGTTAGCCGAGACCGCCTGCCGCTATCGCCGGCCGCTGCGCTACCCGGACCGCTTGATTGTGGGGTGTACCATCACGGAGGTGCACGAGCACGGTTTCTCGCAGGAGTACGAAATCTATAGCGAGGAGTTGGGTGAGGTAGCCGCCACCGGGGTGGGGCGTATTGTCTTGCTGGACAAACGCTCGCAGCAAAAATCGCTGGTGGCACCCGAGTTACACTCAGAAATTAAATCGCTTGAGTCCTTAAGTTAGCACTCAGCCCGACATCATCAGGTGAATCTTGCCACAGTTATTAATGCGTACTACAGGCGCCAGCGCCGAAGAAGTCGACGGGCTTATCGAGTTATTACAAGCGGAGGGAATCGTATGCTACACCACCGACGCCGGGCGCTGGCGTTTAGGGGTAGACGGGTTGTGGCTTACCCACGATGAGGATGCCGCCAAAGCGCGGGAGTTGGCTGGCGAGTTTCAGTACCAATTCAGCAAAGAGTCGCGCGCCGACTTTGAGCGCCGCCTGGCTGAGGGCACGGCGCCTACCTTTGCCAGCCAATTGCGCCAAAAGCCGTTGGTGGTAATCGGCACATTGCTGGCTATTGCGGCCATCGCTATGTTGTCGTTGTTGCCGTTATTACTTGGCTGAAGTGCTCGGCTGACTCAATAGGCTCGAGCCCGCCGTGCACCACAGTAGGCTTGCGCTGAATTAACGCTGGCGGCTAACGCGGCGCGCGATACCCGCACCCAGCAGGCCCAATAACATCAGCCAGCTGACACTACCGCCACCGCCACCACTGCCACCGTTATTGCCGCCATTGTCTGGCTCGCTGTCATCGCGGGTGGTGGGCATGGGGTCTAAATCGGCCGCGGTGTCCACGGCGGCGTCGAGAACGACGATGTTTTGTACCAGAACGATATGGTCTTCAGTCGGAAGTAGGTTGTCGTCGTAATCTTCTTGTTCATAATCCCGCACCGGCATTTCATCGAGTGCGATATTGTTAATAAACTCCTCTGGCGTGAAATTACCTCGTGGTAGCTCAGCCATTGCGTCGATAATCGCCATACCATTGCCGGCGACTTCACCAAACACGGTGTAGCCTCCCTCCGGGCCATCAAGGGAAACGCTATTGTCCTTCAGGTTAAAAAACCACTGGTTGGTCGCACCATTTGGTTTTTCGGAAGGTTTAGCCATAGCTATGGTGCCGCGCTGGTTGGAGAGCAGGGGCTCGTTCATAACCGGGTCGTTACTGGCTATATCGCCATATTCCGCATTTTCGATATCGTAATTAAAGCCGCCACCCTGAACGATAAACCCCGGTACAGAACGATGCATAAAAGTGTCGCTATAGGCACCGGCCTCCACATACGCTAAAAAGTTGGCCACCGTTTCGGGGGTGGTCTCATCGTAGAGGTTGACTTCAAAATCGCCCATAACGGTTTGAAATTGAACGATCGTTGCCTGACTGGCGGCGCTTGCGCCTATTAATGCGGCCAGAGTGAGGCCGGCAGCGGCCTTAGGTAAGTAAGCCATGAGGAGTCTCCACGGTAATCGTAACTATTAAGAATCGCTATAAAGCGACCGTGCTTTTAGAAGGTGATAAACCTTACCAGAGCTGTGGTGCGAAAAGTGTTAGGAAATGTAGTGTCGGGTTTGCCCCATTAGATCCGGGCGCCGTGGCGCCCGGATTGGGAGGCTAACCTTGGTAAGCCGTGAGCAGCACCTGCAGTGGGTGGGGTAGGCGCTGATCCTGAATACGCTTTACCTGGCTGCGGCAGGAGTAGCCGGTGGCGGTCAGTTTGCCGCTGTTGGTCGGCTCTGTGACAACCGCCTCCCAGCTTTGCGAGAAGATCTTTTTCGAGGTGTCGAGGTTGGCGGCCTCGTGGCCGTAGGTGCCGGCCATACCGCAGCAGCCGGTGCTAAGCACACTAAGCTCTTGCCCAAGCGCGGCGTAAACGGTTTGCCAATCCTTAATCGAGGCGGCGGCATTGGTCTTTTCGGTGCAGTGCGCCAGCAGCTTGTAATCGCTTTTGCCAAACAACGCGGTGGCCTCGGTTAAATCTTGCGCGGCTAACCACTCTTGAATCAAGGCCACCTTTGGCGCTTTATCGCCCAGCACTTTTTGGTACTCGCTGCGATAGGCCAGTGTCATGGAGGGCTCAAGCCCCACCAGAGCAATACCGGTGTTGGCTAAGGCGTTAAGCATCGTGGCGTTGTTGTTGGCGGCTTTGGCAAAGGCTTTTAAAAAGCCGTGTACGTGCAGTGGCTTGCCGTTGGGTTTAAAGGGCGCCAGCATAGGGTTAAACCCTAAAATTTTAAGCAGCTTAATGCTGTCAAGTACCAGCTCGGTCTCAAAGTAACTGGTAAAGGCATCCTGCACCAAAATAACGGTTTTGGCTTTTTGTTCGTCGTTTAAGCTGGCGATGTTTTGCGCGCTGGCGTAGCGCACGTTTAGCTCGCGCAGAGCTTTGTCTAAATCCACTCCGGTGAGCAGCGGGCTATCGACCATGCCGGCGACTTTGGCCAGCACTTTTTGGCTCACTTTAGGCTTCATTACGCCGTTATACAGCCAGGGTACCCGCACCATGGTAGGCACAATGTATTCAAGCGCGCCGATAAAATAATCTTTTAACGGGCGTAAATAACGGCCGTAATACAACTCTAAAAACTTTGAGCGAAACTCGGGCACGTCTACTTTAATAGGGCACTGGCCAACGCAAGACTTACAGGCTAAACACCCCTGCATAGACTCGTTTACCTCGTGCGAGAAGTCGTACTGGCCGCGTTTTTTGTTGATGGTGTTTTTAATGCGCGCCGGCAGCGAGAAAACAAAGTGACGCTCGCGGTTGGCTTTGGCTTCTTGTAGCGCGTTAATGTCGCGCTCGCTTAATTGTTTTAGCCACTCGCGCACCAGCGATGAACGGCCTTTGGGCGAGTGGATACGCTCACGAGTGGCCTTGTACGAGGGGCACATGGCGTCGTTGGGGTTCCAGTTAAAGCAAGCGCCGTTACCGTTGCAGTGCATGCCCTCAGCGTAGCCGTCCCATACTTCCACAGCGATTTTACGGTCCTGCTGGCCCCGGGTAGTAACGCCATCAATGCTCAGCAGCGATAATTCGGCCTTTGGCGTGGCAATTTTGCCTGGGTTTAACTGGTTGTGCGGGTCAAACGCGGCTTTAATTTTTTGCAGTTGCGGGTACAGCTCGCCAAAAAATTTGGGCGCGTACTCCGAGCGCACGCCTTTACCGTGCTCGCCCCATAACAGGCCGTGGTATTTTTGCGTTAGCTCGGCCACTTCGTCCGAGATGACCCGAATCAGTTTTTCCTGCTCTGGGTCTTTCATGTCGATGGCGGGGCGCACATGCAGTACGCCGGCATCCACATGGCCGAACATGCCGTAGGCCAAATTGTGGCTGTCGAGTAGGGCGCGAAACTCAAAAATAAAGTCGGCTAAGTGCTCGGGTGGTACGGCGGTATCTTCCACAAAGGGTATCGGGCGCGCTTCGCCTTTGGCGTTGCCCAAAAGCCCGACGGCTTTTTTGCGCATGCCCCAAATCTTACCCACGGCGGCGTTGCCCATGGCCACCGAATAACCAATGCGGCCGGTGCTTTCTCGGGCCGAGTCGTTCATGGCATCCAGAGCATCCGTCAGGCGTTTAATGCCTTCGGCCAAAGCCGCGTCGCTGTCGGCGGTGTACTCGACCAAATTAATGCCTTTGATCTCTTCGCCGGGCACGGGCGGAAAATACTCGCTCACGCTGTGCCAAACGATGTCATTCATGGCCAGGTTCAGTACTTTTGAGTCGACTGTTTCTATGGACGTGGGGCCGGCTTTCATCAGCTCGGTCGCATCGCGCAGCGCCGCGTTAAAGTCCCGGTAGTTAACATTTACCAGTGCCGAACACTTGGGGATAGGCAGCACGTTGAGTTTGGCCTCGGTAATAAAACCTAAAGTGCCCTCGCTGCCGCATAACACGCTATTGAGGTTAAATTCGCCCTCGTCGGTGCGGATATGGGCTAAGTCGTAACCGGTAAGGCAGCGGTTTAGTTTGGGGAATTTTGCATCGATCAGCGCGGCGTGCTCGCGCTGAATATCGTCCACCATTCGCACCACATCGCCCACCCGGTCGCTGCGGTTGCGCAGGGCAGCCAGCGCGGTGTCGTCCAGTGGCGCCGAGTCGCAGACGCTGCCGTCCAGCAGTACAGTTTTAAGCTCCAGTACATGGTCGCGGGTTTTGCCGTACAGGCACGAGCCCTGGCCCGAGGCATCGGTATTGATCATGCCGCCGATGGTGGCGCGGTTGCTGGTGGATAGCTCCGGGGCAAAAAACAAACCGTAGGGCTTAAGCGCGGCGTTTAGCTGATCTTTAACCACACCGGTTTGCACCCGTACCCAGCGCTCTTGTTCGTTAATTTCCAAAATTTGGTTCATGTGGCGGGAGATATCCACCACCAAACCGTCGGTGAGTGACTGACCATTGGTGCCAGTGCCACCACCACGGGGGCTGAGTACGACCTGAGTAAACGCATCGCGCTGGGCCAGCTCGGCTACTAGCACTAAGTCCGCCGTATTGCGCGGGTAGATCACCCCCTGAGGCAACACCTGATAAATCGAATTGTCGGTGGCCAGTACGGTGCGGTTGGCGTAGTCCGGGTTCAAGTCTCCGGCAAAGCCCGCCTGTTGCAGCGCCTCGATAAAAGCTAAATAAACCGACTGAACAGGGGACGTTTCACGTATACGGGGGATCATAGGGCTCGAAGTCAATAAAGAGTGTAGAGGCAGGTATTTTACGGGGTTGCGGGCGGGAGAGCCAGAGGCGCTGATGGAATCTGGCTCGAGGGGGTAACGGCTAGAGGTTGTTAAGAGCGGTAAACGGCCTTTGCCTAGCGAATCAACGACGTTCCGAGCAATACTCCCCACATGGCCAATAAGCACACATTGCTTGCCATAAACGAACGCATGCGCCAGCGGATTTTACCGCGTAAGTGAAGCGTGGCCTGAACCACACGACAGCCCACGTACAGCCAGGCAAGCGCCAGCATAAAGACACCGGTGAGCTGAGTTACCATGGCGGTGATGCAAGCGGCGTAAAACAGTATTGGCATCTCAAACAGGTTGTTGTAGCAGCGCTGGCTGAGCACCATGGCCTGAGGCAGCTGATCGCTGGGTGTGGCGTAGGTTCTGAAGTGCTCCATCGCTACCTGGCCGCCTTTGATGGCGCTAACGCGCGCCTTAAACATGCGCAGAGCAACGTAAAATGTGAGTAGCACTAAGGCCGCCATGGGGTAAATCATAAAACCTCCTCGCTGGGGAAAACGCCGCCAGAGCCGGCAGGCTCTGTTAATCGGCGCCGAGAGCACTATAATACCCCCTTTTCAGTTAGTGCAACCGCTAGGTTGCGTGGCGGCAGGCGGCCGCAAATGCTTACACAATAGGATGCAAGTCTATGATTATTAAGCCAAAAGTTCGTGGTTTTATCTGTATTAATGCCCACCCCGAGGGCTGCGCCGCCCATGTGCAGGAGCAAATTGATTACACCCGTGCTCAGGGCGAGGTGGCAGGTGGTCCCAAAAACGTTCTGGTGATTGGCTGTTCGACCGGCTATGGCTTGGCATCGCGTATTACCGCCGCCTACGGCAGTGGCGCTAAAACCTTGGGTTTGTGTTTTGAAAAGCCCCCCACCGAGCGCAAAACCGCCTCGGCCGGCTACTACAACACGGCGGCCTTCCATGCTGCGGCCGAAAAAGACGGCCTGTACGCCCGCACCATAAACGGTGATGCCTTTAGCAATGACATCAAAGCTGACGCAATCGCCGCTATTAAAGAAGATTTAGGCAAAATTGATTTGGTGGTTTATTCGCTGGCATCACCGCGGCGCACCGACCCCAACACCGGCGAGACCTACAACTCGGTGTTAAAGCCCATTGGTGAGGGGTACACCGCTAAGAACTTAAACACCGATACCATGAAGATCTCTGACATTACCGTCGAGCCCGCCAGCGATGAAGAAATCGCCAACACCGTAAAAGTGATGGGCGGCGAAGACTGGGAGATGTGGATGGATGCCTTGGCCGAGGCCGACGTTCTGGCAGAAGGCGCTAAGACCGTTGCTTACACCTATCTGGGCGATAAACTGACCTGGCCCATCTATGGTCACGCGACGATCGGTAAAGCCAAAGAGGATCTCGACCGTGCAGCCTCGGCCATTGCCGAGCGTTTAACCGACAAAAATGTCAGCGCTAATGTCGCGGTACTCAAGGCTCTGGTGACTCAGGCAAGCTCGGCGATTCCGGTAATGCCGCTGTATATGTCGATTTTGTTTAAAGTCATGAAAGAAAAGGGCACCCACGAGGGCTGTATCGAGCAGTTACAGCGTTTGTTTACCGAATGCCTGTACAGCAGCGATCCGCGCCTGGATAACGACAACCGTTTTCGCGTGGATGACCTGGAGCTAGATCCGCAAACCCAGGCAGAGGTCGAGGCGCTTTGGCCCCAGGTGACCGAGGACAACCTGATGAGCCTGACCGACTACAAAACCTACCACGAAAACTTTTTGAAGTTGTTTGGGTTTGGCTTTGACGGCGTAGACTACGACGCCGAAACTTCACCGCTGGTATCCCACAACTTTTAAGGCCCGTGGTGAAGACCTTAATATCGGTAGCGCGGGGCGCACTCTCGCTACTGCTGTTCATATCCGTGACCTTGCTGATTAGTATTCCGCTAATTAGCTTGTCGCTGTTAAAGCTGGTGGCCTACCGCAGTGCGTATCGGCCGGCGTTAACGCGCTGGCTCGATAAAACGGCGAGCTTCTGGATCAGCTGTAACAACCTACACCAGCGCTGGTTACTGCCCACTCGTATCGCCTACGAGGGGCCCGAGTATTTTAGCCGCCGACAGTGGTTTATGTTGGTGGTAAACCATCAAAGCTGGGTGGATATTTTAGTATTGCTGCGGTTGTTTAATCGCGAGGTGCCTTACTTTAAGTTTTTTTTAAAAGCCTCGTTAATTTGGATACCCGTGCTGGGATTGGCGTTTTGGGCGTTGGACTTTCCGTTTATGCGTCGTCATACCAAAGCGCAAATCGCCCGCGATCCGAGCTTGGCCGGTAAAGATTTAGCCACCACGCAAAAGCAATGCGAGCGTTACAGCAACAAACCGGTCACGATTATTAGCTACCTCGAGGGCACACGTTTTACGCCGGCAAAGCACCGCGCGCAAAGCTCGCCGTATCGCCACTTGTTGCTGCCCAAAGCGGGCGGTTTGGCGTTTACCCTCACCGCGATGAACGGCCGCATTAAAACCTTGCTGGACGTGACGATTCACTACCCCGAAGGGCGGCCCAGTTTTATACAGTATGTGGGCGGCAAGGTGGGGCATATTAACGTGCACGCCCGCGAGCTTGAGGTAGGTGAAGATTTGTTGGGCAATTACAGTGAAGATGCGGCGTTTCGTGCACATTTTCAGGGATGGATTAACCGTATTTGGCAAGAAAAAGACGAGCGTCTTGAGTCTCTGTCGCACTCTGGGCAAGCCATGCCCCACAAGAAAAGTATCCACTTATGAGTCGTACCCGTTTTAGTCCGTCCCTGCTTAAACCGCGCCATTGGTTGTCGTGGTTGGGGGCCGGTATTTGGTTCTTGTTTGCTCAGCTGCCTTACAAGTGGCAATTGTGGGTGGCGCGCCGCTTGGCACCGCTGTTGTACTTGAATAAAAAGCGCATCAATTTTGCGCGGGTTAATCTCGAGCGCTGTTTTCCTGATTTATCAGAGCACGAGCGCGAGTCCCTACTTAAAAAGAACACCGAGTCGATGATGATTGCCGCCTTTGAAACCGGCATGGGCTGGTTTTGGAGTGGTCGCCGCCTGCGCAAGCTGCACACAATTGAAGGGGTGGAGCATATTCATCAGGCCCAGCGCGAAGGGCATGGCATTTTATTGTTAACCACCCACTTTAGTACGCTGGATATTGGCAGTGCGTTTTTGGGACAAAACATCGAGTACGACGGGTTTTATCGCCCCCACAGCAATGAGGTTTACGACTACTTGCAGCGCAAAGGCCGCGAGTCCTACTGTGCCGGCTGGGTAATTCCGCGCGATAACGTGCGAACGATGATCTCGCGCCTGCGTCAGGGGCGGGCCGTGTGGTATGCACCCGATCGCGATTTGGGTGCTAAAAATAGCGTGTTTGTGGATTTTTTTGGCGTGCCGGCCGCTACTATTACCGCCACCAGTAAAATTGTTAAGCTCGGCCGGGCGAAGGTGATTCCGTTTACGCAAGTGCGCCTGGAAGATGGTTCGGGTTATAAGCTGACCATCCATCCGGCGTTTGAAGACTTTCCCAGCGGGGACGATATTGCCGATACTCAGCGAGTGTCGGATTTTATGGCCGAGCAAATCGCCAAATGCCCCGAGCAGTACTTTTGGGCTCAGCCACGCTTTAAAMCCCGCCCACCCGGCGAGCCGGATTTTTACGGTTAGCGAGCCGCTGTTAGCGGTAGGCTTCAGCGCCTTTATTGATGCCTTCAAACGCGCGAATACGCAGCTCGACGCTGGGGTTATCGGCGGCGGTTGTGGCGGCAATGTGTTCGGCTAGACACTCGACGGTGGTGTCGGTATCGATGATGTAACAGCAGCGCTTTGGCAGCTGTAAGGTAAAGGCACCTTGCTCTGAGGTGTAAGCAAAGTCGAAATAATCAGCGCCGTTAATGGTGGGTTCGGCGCTGATGTCCTCGCGGCTGCCAATATAAATATCGCGCCAACGCTCGGCCCAGCACTGTTCCAGATTAGACGACTTTTCCCCCTCGGCCCAAATGTCGATGCGTGAGCGGTGGCCATGGGCAATGCGCTGGCAGTTGCCACCGTGCTTTTTTAAGCCGTGGGAGTAATGATAAAAAGCGCCCTCTATGTGTTCGGTGCTAAAGCTGAGTTCGAGCTTTTCGATCTCATCGCGAAACGCGCTTTTCAGCTGCTGCTCGCACCAGCGGGCAATGGTTTCGGCGGTTAGGGTTTCGGCCTCGACCAAGGCAATGGCTTGACGCGGGCTCGTGGTGTGAATGTGTTCGCCGTTATCGAGCGTCCAGCGGATGTCGAGCTGATCGCCATTGGCGTTAATCTCGATGTTGGGTGCCTGGGTGGGTACGGCCAGGCGGTGGTCTAATTCGGTATCGAGCCAATCGCGCACGATTTTTTTAACCACGCCAAAGTCGCACACCATGCTCTGATCGTCCAAATCGCCGTGCAGGCGAATATTGGCAAGCCAAGTCTCGCCCAGTAGCCCGCGAGAGGCGTCGAGATAGCTAAAATCCACATTGGTGAGGTTGTCGACAAACAGTAACATAGGTGAAGGGTCCGGGCTCGTTAATGCCCCGCATGATAGCAGATCCCGGCGACGCTCGCCGCCGGGTTCATGGTGCCTGTAGCGTCAGCCGTTTACAGGGCTTTTAACGCGGCATCGTAGTTTGGTTCGTCGGCCACTTCGCTAACCAGCTCCGAGTAGGCCACTTTGCCATCGGCATCGATGACCACCACTGCACGGGCGGTAAGCCCAGCCAATGGGCCGTCGACAAACTTAACGCCGTAATCTTCGGCAAAGCTTGAGCGAAAGGCCGAGCCGTTTTCTACTTGATCCAGGCCTTCGGCGCCACAGAAGCGCGCCTGGGCAAAGGGCAGATCTTGCGATACACAGACGACAGCGGTGTTGTCGAGCTTGTTGGCCTGCTCGTTAAAGGTACGTACCGACTGGGCGCAGGTGGGGGTGTCGACACTGGGGAAGATGTTCAGCACGACTTTTTTGCCTTTTAAATCGCCCAGGCTCAGTTCAGACAAGTCTGATTTAACCAGAGTAAAATCCGGTGCCGCGCTGCCAGTGGCGGGTAGCGCGCCGTTGGTGTTAATAGAATTGCCTTTTAAGGTAACCGTAGCCATATAAAACTCCGTGCGTTAATCGCGTGTAAGTGAAGGGGCGAGAGGCTCTGTGCATCGCTCCTGTTACTGTGGTGGCAAAGCTGTAAAATTCAATGGGCGAGCATTTAATCTGCCCACTCAATTAAACCGACAAAGCTGATATTGATATGACACCAGCCACTGACGCCTCCCGTGCCCATCGCCTGTTGGCCAGACTTGAGCGTATTGGCAACCGCTTGCCAAACCCGGCCTTGCTGTTTGTCTGGCTGGCCGGACTGATTGCCGTAGCCTCTTGGTTGGCGAGCCTTGCGGGCTGGCAGGCAAGCCTGCTTGGAGGCGAGCTGGTAGTCGCACGCAGCCTGATCAGTGCCGAGGGCGTGCGCTGGTTACTTAACTCGATGGTGGATAACTTTGTTGGTTTTGCGCCTGTGGGGGCGGTATTGGTCACTATGTTGGGGCTGGGTGTAGCCGAACACTCGGGCTTACTGCGTTGCGTGCTGTTGCGCTTAGTGCGCCGCGCCCGGGGCAGCCTGTTAAGTGTGATGGTGGTGCTGACGGGTATTTTGTCGAACCTGGCGTTTGACGTGGGTTATGTGTTGTTGATCCCGCTGGCGGGCGTATTGTTTCAGTTGGCCGGTAGGCCGCCTCTGGCCGGTATTGCTGCCGCGTTTGCCGGCGTGTCGGCCGGCTACAGCGCTAATTTGCTGCTGGGCCCGGCGGATGTAATTTTGGCCGGCATCACCCAAGAGGCAATGGCGGGCGTGGTGCCAGATTACCGCGTGAGCGTTGCCGCCAACTATTACTTTACAGCGGCTTCCACGGTTGTATTGGCGCTGGTGGGCGCCTGGGTAACCGAGCGCTGGGTGGCGCCGTTTTTGGGTGAAGACGACGAGGCGCTTGATGCGCCTGCGCCCGAGCCTATGCAGGAGCGGCCGCGAGATACCCGCGCGCTATGGCTGGTAGGGGCTTGGTCACTGCTGTTTATGGCGCTGGTACTGTGGGCGAGCGTGGCTGTGGACGCTCCTTTACGCGATGAGTCTGGCTCGTTACAGCTGACCATGTTGGTCCCTTTGATTGCTATTTATGCTGCTATGGCTGGTTTATTGTTTGGCCGTGTTAGCGGCCGCTATAGCGCCGTGGGCGATATGGTGGCCGGTATGGAAGAGGCTATGGCCACTCTCGCCAGTTATTTGGTGATTATGTTTTTTGCCGCGCAGTGCGTCGCGTGGTTTAACTGGACGAGCCTGGGCGCGTTGATTGCGGCCAGCGGCGCCACGCTGTTAAGTGCCCTTGAGGGGCAGGGCGTTTTATTGCTTGTGGGCTTTATTGTTGTCAGTGCGCTGATTAATTTGTTTGTCGGTAGCGCCTCGGCCAAGTGGGCGCTGTTGGCGCCGGTGTTTGTGCCCATGCTGTATTTATTAGGCGTGGCGCCCGAGCAAGCACAAATGGCTTATCGCATCGGCGATAGCAGCACCAACATTATCACGCCGCTGATGCCGTATTTTGCGGTGGTGGTGGCATTTGCCGCACGCTATCGCAAAGACTGTGGCATGGGCACCCTGGCGGCGATGATGCTGCCTTACTCGTTGAGTTTTTTACTGGTGTGGTCACTTATGTTCGCGCTGTGGTTGCTGATTGGGCTGCCGCTCGGGCCTCAGGCATAAGAGCTGCTGGCCGTTAAAAAGCGCCCTTGCATTCGGGGTTAAAACTCAGGATAATGCGCGGCCTCGACAGACTCGCTCTGTCGCTGCAATGGTGGCCCTGTCGGTCCCCTCGCAATGGTCAATCGTGAACTCCGCCAGGCCCGGAAGGGAGCAACGGTAGCGGTGATACCATGTGCCGGGGTGTGGCTGGCGGGGTCGCCTCCATCTTCTTTTTGCTTCTCCCTTTGCTCAATTTTTACGCTGTCTGTCTGGCGGTATCGTGGCCCCGTATTTATTTGTATCCGGGACAGCTATAATCCCGAAGATTACGACTAAGGAATCGAGGAAGGCATGAGTTATCAGGTCCTGGCCCGAAAGTGGCGCCCCCGTACGTTTCGCGATTTGGTGGGGCAAGAGCATGTGCTCAAAGCGCTGGTTAACGCGCTCGACCACGATCGGCTGCACCACGCCTATTTATTTACCGGTACACGCGGTGTGGGTAAAACCACCATCGCCCGGATTCTTGCCAAGTGCTTAAATTGCGAGACGGGCGTAAGCTCCGAGCCCTGCGGCCAGTGCGCTGCGTGCGTCGAGATTGCCGAGAACCGCTTTGTCGATTTGATTGAGGTGGATGCGGCCAGCCGCACCAAGGTAGAAGATACCCGCGAGCTGCTGGAGAACGTGCAGTATGCGCCGACTCGCGGCCGCTACAAGGTGTACCTGATCGATGAGGTGCACATGCTCTCGACGCATTCGTTTAATGCGTTGCTGAAAACTCTGGAAGAGCCACCACCGCACGTCAAATTCTTGCTGGCGACCACCGATCCTCAGCGCCTGCCGGTGACGATTTTGTCACGCTGCCTGCAGTTTAACCTCAAAAACATGACCCCCGAGCTGGTTACTGGTCATTTGCAGCACGTGCTCGAAACCGAGATGGTGCCCTTTGAAGAGAGCGCCTTGTGGCAGCTGGGCCGCGCTGCCGACGGCAGTATGCGCGATGCCCTAAGCCTCACCGATCAGGCCATTGCCTTTGGTTCGGGTAAAGTGGTCGAGGCCGATGTTCGCGCTATGTTGGGCACCATCGATCGCAGCGCGGTTTACGATATGGTGTTAGCGCTTACCGCCGGCGACGGCAAGCAGGTGCTGGATGCCGTGGCGCAAATGGCCGAGCACGCGCCCGACTTTGCCAGCGCACTGGCCGACATCCTGTCTATTTTGCATCGGGTGGCCATTGCCCAGGCACTGCCCGAGGCGGTGGATAACAGCCACGGTGATCGCGAGCAAATCCTGCAGTTAGCGCAGCAGTTACCCGCCGAAGACGTACAGCTGTTTTATCAGACCGGCCTGATTGGCCGGCGCGATTTACCCCTGGCGCCAGATCCGCGCGCCGGGCTCGAGATGGTCCTGTTGCGCATGTTGGCGTTTCGCCCTCAAGGCGTGGCTGATGTGCCTACCCGGGCACTGGCGTCGGGCTCGCCCAATCCCGCGCACGGCGCGGCGACCCAAGTGGCACATGTTGCACCTGATACCAATCAGGCATCCCCTGCGGCTGAGTCACCGGTCGCTCAGAGTGCCGCGCCGACTGCGCCGTTAGCCGAGACGACCACCACAGCGGCGCCAGCACCAGAAGATCAGGAGGCGCCGGCAGAGCGTCCGCCCGAGCCCCCAGCCGCCTCGCAAGACCCGGTCACGCCTGCGAACCAAAGTGCTGAGGGGCGTGATAACAGTGCCCACCCGCAGCGCAACGAGCAGGAAGATAGCGCCCCGGATTACGAGCCTTACGACGACTCAGGCTCTCAGGCGGCGGCCGAGTATGAGCAGTTAGCTGGCCAAGCCCACAATGAGTCCAGCGCGACACAGTCAGAGCCCCAGCCAGCAGATCCCGCCAGTGCGCCAGCGGTTGAGGTACCCTGGCAGGTGGATGAGCCTGCCAGAGCACCCACTCAGCCCGCAGCCACACCCCGTGAACCGGCAGCGCAATCACCGTCACCAGCACAGCCAGAAGTGACACCCAGCCCAGCGCCACCGGCGCCGGAGCTTAAATCGGCTCCCGAGCCCATCGCTATGGTGAGCCTTGCTGATACCGCCCCCCTGCGCTGGCCTGAGATTTATCTAGGGCTATCGGTCGGCGGCGTAATGCGCAATACGGCGGCTAATTGTGAGCTGGTGGGGCGGCAGGGTAATCAGCTGCACTTTATTTTGGATGAGCAAAATAGCAGCCTGTACGACGAAAGCCACCAGCAGCGCCTGGCCGATATTCTTAACGAATACTATGGTGAGCCGGTCAGTGTGGTGATTCAACCCGGGCAAGTACAAACCGAAACGCCTGCACAAATCGCCATACGCAAGCAAAGTGAGCGCTACGAGCAGGCGGTTGAATCGGTTAAGTCAGACCCCATTGTGCAGCAGCTGGTAGAACATTTTGCCGCCACCTTAGACGAAGGCACCGTCGAGCCAATCGATCAGAATTAACACGATACGAGGTAATACCATGAAAGGCATGGGAGACATAATGCAGCAGGCGCAACAGATGCAGGAGCGCATGCAAAAAATGCAAGAAGAGCTGGCCAACGCCGAAGTTATCGGTCAATCGGGCGCGGGTTTGGTGTCAGTCACCATGACCGGTCGTCACGACGTAAAAAATGTCAGCATTGACCCCAGCTTACTGCAAGAAGACAAAGAAATGCTGGAAGACTTATTGGCCGCTGCGGTCAATGATGCCGTGCGCCGGGTAGAGGCTAATAGCCGCGATAAAATGTCCGAGATGACCTCGGGTATGGGCATGCCCCCCGGTTTTAAAATGCCCTTTTAAGGCGCTTACGAATTTATGTTCAGTCCGCTTATCGATGAATTAATGCACGCGCTTAAAGTGCTGCCAGGCGTTGGCCCTAAAAGTGCCCAGCGCATGGCGTTACAGCTTTTAGAACACAATCGTGAGGGCGCCCTACGCCTGGCCGATAGTCTGCAGCGTGCAGTCGAGGGTGTTGCCCGCTGTGGCCGCTGCCGCACCTTAACCGAGCAGCCGTTGTGCGGTGTGTGTGCCAGTGAGCGGCGCGATAACTCGCTGTTATGTGTCGTCGAGACGCCAGCCGATGTGCTTGCCATCGAGCAGGCCGGTAGCTACCAGGGTAAGTATTTTGTGTTGCTGGGGCACTTGTCGCCCATCGACGGCGTTGGGCCTGAGGATATCGGTATCGATCAGTTATTGGCGCTGCTTGAGGCGGAGCCGGTGGCCGAAATTATCTTGGCCACCAACCCCACGGTGGAGGGCGAGGCGACCGCCTATTACATCAGCGAGCGGGCCAAAAAAGCCGGTATCAACGTCACCCGCATAGCCCACGGCGTGCCCCTTGGGGGTGAGCTAGAATACATCGACGGTGGCACTTTGGCCCACGCGTTTAGCAGTCGCCGCTCACTTTAATTTAGCGCGCTTTTAAGTGCGCTCGTCTTATTAGGTAGTTATGGCTATTCCAACAGACCCGATTTGGGTTGATACGCTCGATCAATTAACGGAGCTTTGCCAGCGCTGGCGTACTCAGGCGGCCATTGCGGTTGATACCGAGTTTATGCGCAGTGATACGTTTTACCCGATTGCCGGATTGATTCAAATCGGCGACGGTCAGGGCTGTTATTTAATTGATCCGCTGGCGTTCGATGAGTTAACCCCACTGACCGAGCTGATGCTTGATGAGCACGTGACCAAAGTGCTGCACGCTTGTTCGGAAGACCTAGAGGTGTTTAATACCTTGCTGGGCGCGGTGCCGGGCCCGATTTTTGATACGCAAATTGGCGCCGCTTTTGCCGGTTGCGGCTTTTCATTGGGGTATGCCGCATTAGCCCGCGAGTTACTGGATGTTGAAATACCCAAAGGTGAAACCCGCTCCGATTGGTTGCAGCGCCCGCTGAGTGTGGCGCAGCTTAAATACGCGGCGCTGGATGTGGCGCACTTGCTGATTGTATATGGCAAGCTGCTGCAGCGTTTAAAAATCGATGACCGGCTCAGCTGGGTTAAATCCGATTGCGCCGATTTAGTAGCCGCCGCTCGCCAAGAGGCTGACCTGGATGGCTTTTACACCCGTGTTGGTTTGGGCTGGAAGTTGCAGCCTAAAAACCTGGCGGTGTTGCGGGCGCTGAGCTACTGGCGCGAAGTTGAAGCGCGCCAGCGCAACATCCCCCGCAACCGCCTCATGAAAGAGCAACCCATGTATGAGCTTGCCCGGCAGTTGCCCGATCAAGTCAATCAGCTTAAGCGGATTGAGGGTATGCCCCGGCGCACCATTGCCGAAGATGGCGAAACCCTGCTGGATATTATTGCCCAGGAGTTGGCTAAGCCCTCTGAGAGTTGGCCCGAACGGCTCGACCCGCCATTGGGCCGCGAGTATGGCTCCTGGATGAAAGCACTTAAAGCGTATGTGTTAACTCAGGCCGAGTCTCACGAGTTACCGCCGGAAGTCTTGATTCGTAAAAAAGAGTACGAGGCGATTGTGCGCAGTGCAATTGTTGGTGCGCCGCAGTTGCCAGAGCGTTTAAACGGGTGGCGCTATGATGTGATTGGCGCCGGTTTGCTGCAAAAAGTACAGCAGCTACGTGATGGAGCGAACGCATGAAGGTGATCTGTCAGATTTATCGCAGCAAACGCGAAGAGGGCATGTACCTTTATTGCCGCAAAGAAGATGGTCTGGACAAAGTCCCTGAGCCACTGCGCAAACGCTTTGGTGTGGCGGAACCGGCGATGGTATTGGCGCTAGACAGCAATCGCAAGCTCGCACGGGTGGATGTCAATAAAGTGATTGCCAGCTTAGATGATCCCGGCTATTACCTGCAGTTACCACCGCGGGTAGAGCCCGATGCGCAAGTCACCGATATTCAGTCCCGCAACAGTAAACTGTCCTGATGGCGGCGCGCGTCTTTTGGCAAGAAAAATCCCTGGCGCAAATGACGCCTGCCGAGTGGGAGTCTGTGTGCGACGGTTGCGGTAAATGTTGCCTGCATAAGCTCGAAGATGAAGATGACGGCGAGGTCTACTATACCGCCGTGGCCTGCCAGTTGCTGGATACCGATACTTGCCGCTGCACAGATTACCCCAGCCGCAAAGCGCGCGTGCCGGAGTGTTTAACCCTCACGCTCGACGATCTGCACGAGTTTGAATGGCTGCCCAGCACCTGCGCCTACCGCTTGCTGGCCGAGGGTGAGCCTCTGCCCGACTGGCACCCGCTGGTCAGTGGCGACCCGGATGCCATTCACCGCGCGGGAATGTCGGTAGCCGGTAAAGTGGTGCCCGAGGCGCAGGTAACACCGGATGAGCTGGAAGAGTATATAATTCACTGGGTAGTATAATTACTTAACACATGGGGAGTAGGGCTTGAGTGAGTCGATGATCGCCTGGGGCATTTACCTGATAGGCGCTTTGTTGTTGGTTTTGTTTGGCTGGCGTATTGCCCGGCCATTTTCTCGCTATGCACAGTGGCTGTTTGCAGTGTCGATAGCCGTATTGCTGTTTACCCCGTTTAGTTTAAATTTGGACAACCACCCGGGAGCTTACGCCCCGGCATTGTTTGTGGCTGTGTTAAACAGTGTTTTTTTGGGGGTAGAGGAGGGGCTGGATGCCGCCGTTACCCTCGCATTAATTTGGCTGGTCGCATTGGTGCTAACCTTAGTGTTATTGCTGGTTACCCGTAAACGCGGCGGCGAGGCAAGTACGCCCGCAAAATAATAAAATATATCGCAGCGGCGAGCCCGCTAAAGAGTGCCGCATTATGGCCAAGACCCATCGGATAGCTCACAACATTGCTAGTACATTATTAAGCCTGACGTGGTGTCGGCCAAGGCGGTTTTTAGTCGTGGCTACTTTGTTGTTGCCGTTTTTTTCCGCAGTTCCTGGTGTGGCGGACGAGCCATTGACCCCGGCCGACGTTCGGCTGTTGGTGGATGTGTCTGGCAGTATGAATCAGTCCGACCCGCAAAACCTGAGGTCCGAGGGGTTAACGCTGTTGAGCAGAATGTTACCCGCAGGCACCCGCGCCGGTTTGTGGAGCTTTGCCGGCAGTGTTAACGAGGTGGTGCCGGCCGCCTCAGTGGATGCCAATTGGCGTCAACGCGCACTTGAGTCACTGCAAAAGCTTCGCTCCAACGGACAACTCACCGATATAGGCGCGGCCTTGGCTCGAGCCGGGCGAGCGCCCAAAAATGCGGCACAAGCGCATATTATTTTGTTAACTGACGGCAAGGTCGACATACACAGTGATTCTGAGCGCAATGCACGCGAGCGCGATAGTATTCTGACCGAGCTGATTCCCAATTTAGTCGCGCGCGGCTTTGTTGTACACACGATTGCGTTATCCGTCGATGCCGATGCCGACTTGTTGCAGCGCATTGCCAGCACCAGTGCGGGCGAGCACCGGGTGGTGACCAATCGTGACCAGCTGGTGTCCGTCTTTGTCGAGATTCTCGATCAAGCGGTACCGCCGCAACGATTGCCTCTGACAGGGGATGGGTTTCATGTGGACGCCCATGTGGAGGAGTTAACGGTGTTGATGTATCACCCGGCTCAAGCGGACACCAGGCCACATTTACTCGACCCTAAGCTTGCGCGTATAGGTCAGCAAACTCATGCGGCGGGCGTGCGCTGGGTATCGCGGCCGCACTATGATTTAGTAACTATCCCCAAGCCCCAAAGTGGTCGCTGGCAGCTCGTCGATGGTGGCAGCGAAACAAGAGTCAGTGTGCTCACAGATCTTAGCTTACAGGTGCAGCCTCTCGCACCGACGCTGGTGCCGGGCGAGCCCATAATGTTAGATTTTTCGCTACGCGAGCGCGGTCAGCTGGTTATCGATAATCCGCTCCTCGAGCAGCTTCGTGCGCGCGTGAGCATCGCCCCTTACAACCACGATGGCAGTTTGGCAGCGCCACGTTCACAAAACGTCACCTTGATACCGGCCGATGAACGTGGCCATTTTTTAGTGCGTGCGGTTACTCCAGAAACCCCGGGGCGTTTTCAGCTGAACCTGCGGGTCGACGGCGCTACCTTTAGCCGGCAGTATCAACGTAACCTGGCGGTGGAGCCTAAGTTTAGGGTACAGCTGAATAAATCACAGCAAACGCAAGACAGTGGGACGAGCGTAAACTATCAATTAACCGTGACAGCGGCGCCGTCACTGGACTCTGATAACACTGAGTTGGTGGCGCATGTCAAAGATTCTACCGGCGCTAGCGCTATGCAACCATTAGCTCGCCTGCCTAGTGGTGGCTGGGGGCTTACAATTACTCCAGACAACCGGGCTCGCTATGTGGTGGAGCTACAGGCTAAAGGTGCCGACTCTAATGGCCGGGTGTTTTCTGAAGCGTTGCCTTCGCAGTATTTTAGTTACCCGGCCGAGGGTGACCCCCAAGAGATCGTCGAGGATGACACCTTGCTGGCATTAGAGCAGGCATTGCTCGACGAGCGCGCAGCGTTAGCGCGTGAGCGCAATGAGCCTCTGCCGCAACCGGAGCAGCCGGTGGTTGCGTCGTCGGCACAGAGCTCGTCGCTAAAAAGCGCAGATGAGCCCCCTAAACCCGCAGAAGAAAGCGGAACCCGCTGGTGGTTGATAGCATTAATCGCATTGTTTAATGTGGCTTTGCTGGCGTTAGTTTATTGGTTGTATCGGCGTTTTAGTGGCAAGTCGATGGAAGAAGAGTTGGGTGAAATTGAGCAACAGTTAAGCGACGAGCAAGCTCCCGCCGACGAAGAAGAGCTTGAGGCCGGCGCTTTTGACGACGTTTTTGCCGATATGGGCGACCTGGGTGAGCCGGCGGTACAGCTCGACAGTGACGAGGCTGGGGCAGATAAAGGCAAACCGGCCGCACCAGATAATCGTGATGACAACAAAGGCGCCGGGCAGTGATTGATAGCCAGCTAAGTGACGCCGAGCGAGCTCTGTGGGTAGTGCCCGTTGCGACTTACCCCGAGATAACCCGACAGTTTCGTCAGTGGGGGCAGAAGGTAAAGTGCGGTAAAAAAGATCGTGTTTACGCCTTGTCCGACGCCGGTCAGGTACTGGCGGCGGCGCGAGTACTGGAGCCCGCCGCCGGCTGTTTTTTGTTGCGTAGTTTAACCGTCGACCCCTCGCGTCGCCGGCGTGGTTTGGCTCGAGAGTTGATGCAACATATACAGCGCGAGGCCCGTGAACCGGGACTGTACTGTTATGCGCTGGATTATTTGCGCGAATTTTATCTAAGCTTGGGCTTTTCTCCGCTGGCCGCGGATGCGGTGCCAGAACCTATTGCAGAGCCTTATCGGCGCTATCGCGAGCGCGGTAAATCGTTCGTTCTAATGGGCTGGCGCGCACAAACGTAACCAATGTGTAAGGAGTTTAAGGGTGTGCGAACTGCTGGGCATGTCGGCCAATGTGCCGACCGATTTATGCTTTAGTTTTACCGGGTTATTGCAACGTGGTGGCGGCACCGGGCCGCACCGTGATGGCTGGGGCGTGGTGTTGTATGAAGGCCGCGGCATCCGTGCCTTTCGCGATTGGGCACCCAGCGTTAGCTCTGAAATCGCGCAGCTTGTTAGCCGCTTACCCATGAAAACCTGTATTGCCATTAGCCATATTCGCGAGGCTAACGTCGGCGCCGTTAATTTAGAAAATACCCACCCGTTTGTGCGCGAGCTGTTTGGTCGCAACTGGAGCTTTGCGCACAATGGGCAGTTGGCCGGTACCGAGGCATTAACCCTGGGAGATTTTATTCCGGTGGGCAGCACCGATAGCGAGCGAGCATTTTGCTGGTTATTGGCACGTATTCGCGAGCGTTTTACCAACAGCGCCACACTTGAAGCTGACGAAACCGCTTATTGGCAGCAACTGCATCGTTGGTGCGACGAGTTGAGCCCCCGCGGGGTGGCCAATTTTTTGTTCAGCGATGGTCGCTACTTGTTTGCCTATTGCGCTACTAAGCTCAGTTGGATTACCCGGCGTGCGCCGTTTGGTGAGGCCCGTTTGTCGGACTCTGACTTAACGGTCGATTTTGGCGAGCACACCACCGCCAATGACATCGTTACCGTGATTGCGACTAACCCGTTAACCGTGAATGAAACCTGGCAGGCCATGGCGGCGGGGGAGTTTATTGTGTTTGATCGCGGGGAAATTGCTTATCGGGCGCAGCATAGCGAAGAACTATAGTCCTTATAGACGAACTTGATGGTTCACCGCCTTGAAAAGCCAGCACCCCGGGCCCATCTTATAGGGATACGATCATCGTTTGATTAATGAACGACCTGCGAACCCTTGTAGGTCTTGGTATTGATAAAGGAGTACAGCATGGATATTGATATTGGTATTGAGCAGGATGACCGCCGTCAGTTGGCCGAGGGTTTGTCGCGGGTACTGGCCGATACCTACACGCTATACCTTAAAACCCATAACTTTCACTGGAATGTTAAAGGGCCCATGTTTCAAACGTTGCATCTGATGTTTGAAACTCAATACACCGAGTTGGCGGTAGCTGTGGACGATCTGGCCGAGCGTATTCGCTCGCTGGGTTACCCGGCCCCCGGTACTTACAAGCAGTACGCCGAGCTGTCCTCCATTAAAGAGCAAGAGGGCATTCCCGCCGCTAAGGAGATGATCGCACTCTTGGTAGAGGGGCAGGAGTCGGTCGTGAAAACCGCACGCTCCTTGTACCCACTGGTCGATAGAGCCAACGACGAAGCGACCGGCGATTTGCTGACTCAGCGTATCCAGTTGCATGAAAAAACCGCCTGGATGCTGCGCTCGCTGCTCGAAGAGTAACCAACTGCGCCGTGCCCCTAGTGGGCATGGCGCCCCGCCTGATATCGCGTACCTCAAACCTCTCGCCGTAAACTGGTAGAATGCGCCCCATCTGAATCTAAAGAGGGACGCTTATGACCGGTTTACCCGCCGATATCGACACAGCGCTCGCCAGCGCCATGTTGAACGATGCCAATCGCCTGCGCCGCAAAGCAGGTGACATTGCCGAGCGCCTGGCGCAGGGTAAGCCCGCCGATAAAGCCATTAGCAAATGGCAGGCCGACCTCGAAGCCTCACGCTTGCGGTGTGCAACACGGCGTGAGCGTGTACCCAACCCGATCGAGTTTCCCGAGCAGCTGCCCGTCAGTGGCAAACGCGATGAGATTGCCGCGTTAATCCGCGACAACCAGGTGGTTGTGCTGGCCGGTGAGACGGGCTCGGGTAAAACCACGCAGCTGCCCAAAATTTGCCTGGAGTTAGGCCGCGGCGTGCGCGGACTCATTGGTCATACTCAGCCGCGGCGAATTGCCGCCCATACGGTGGCGGCCCGGGTGGCCGAAGAGTTGAGCTCGCCGCTGGGTGAAGCGGTGGGTTACCAGGTGCGTTTTACTGAGCAGGCTGGCGACAATACCTTAATCAAGGTGATGACCGACGGCATTTTGCTGGCCGAGATACAGCAAGACCCCACCCTTGGTCGCTACGACACGCTTATTATCGACGAAGCCCACGAGCGCAGCTTAAATATCGACTTTTTGCTCGGTTATTTAAAGCAGCTGCTTAAAAAGCGCCCGGACCTTAAATTAATCATTACTTCGGCGACCATCGATGTTGAGCGCTTTTCCCGTCACTTTGATAACGCCCCGGTTATCGAGGTGTCCGGGCGCACGTACCCCGTCGATGTGTGGTACCGGCCGCCGTTTGAAACCAGCGATGATGGCGACGGCGATACCTATCAGCCGATTCTGGATGCGATTGAAGAGATTGATCAGCACGAGCGCAAAAGCGGTAAGCGTGGCGGCGATATACTGGTGTTTTTAAGTGGTGAGCGGGAAATTCGCGAAACTGCTAAACGCCTGCGTCAGGCTGATTTACGTCACTATCAGGTATTGCCCTTTTACGCGCGCTTAAGCCTTGCCGAGCAGAACCTGGTGTTCTCGGCCCATCGCGGGCGACGTATAGTTCTGGCCACTAATGTGGCCGAAACCTCTATTACCGTGCCGGGCATTCGGTACGTGATTGATACCGGTGTGGCCCGTATCAGTCGCTACAGTGTGCGCACTAAAGTACAGCGCCTACCTATCGAGCCCATATCGCAAGCGAGCGCCAACCAGCGTAAAGGGCGTTGCGGGCGGGTGAGTAACGGTATTTGTATTCGCCTGTACAGCGAAGACGACTTTTTAAGCCGCCCGGAATTTACCGATGCCGAGATTCTGCGCACGAATTTGGCGGCGGTTATTTTGCAAATGCTGCAGCTGCGCATTGGCGATATTCACAAGTTTCCGTTTGTCGACCCGCCGGATTCCCGTCAGATAAATGATGGCTTTAAAATGCTCGAAGAGCTGCATGCGGTCGATAATCGCAAGCGCTTAACTGGCGATGGCCGTCGTTTAGCTCAGCTGTCGGTCGACCCGCAGCTGGCCCGTATGTTGTTGGCGGCTGACAAGCTCGGAGCGCTGGAAGAGGTGTTAATTATCGTCAGTGCGCTCTCGGTACAAGACCCGCGCGAACGTCCCGCTGAAAAAAAGCAAGCCGCCGACCAACAACACAAGCGCTTTGCCGACGAGCACTCTGATTTTCTAGCGTATGTAAATCTTTGGCGGTATTTTGAGCAGCAGCGTCAGGAGCTGAGCCAAAACCAGTTGCGTAAGCAATGTAAAAAAGAGTTTTTGGCGTTTATGCGCATGCGCGAATGGCGCGACATCCACCGGCAACTAAAATTAGCCGCTAAAAAGATTGGCCTGCAAGCGAACAGCCATCCGGCTGACTATGAAGCGGTCCACCGCTCGCTGGTAACCGGGCTATTAGGCAATATCGGCTTTCACGATGAGGGCCGTGATTACTTAGGCGCGCGCAACCGCAAGTTTGCGATTTTCCCCGGCTCGTCGCAGCAAAAAAAGCGCCCCAAGTGGTTGGTGGCGGCGCAGCTACTAGAGACGTCCCAGCTGTTTGCTCACGACGTTGCCAAGGTCGAACCCGAGTGGCTGCTACAGGCAGCCGAGCACTTAGTAAAACGCAACTACTTTGAGCCTCATTACGATGCCAAGGCGGGGCAGGTGAAAGCCTACGAGCGGGTCACCTTGTATGGTTTGGCGCTGGTCGAGAAAGGCCGTATTAACTACAGTAAAATTGACCCGAAAGTCTGCCGTGAGGTGTTTATCCGCGCCGCCTTGGTAGAGGGGCGCTATGTTAAACGCGGCCAAAAGTCAGTGCCTTTTTACGCACATAACCAAGCGCTGGTGCAGGAGATCGAGGCCCTGGAGGCCAAATCCCGGCGACGGGATATCTTGGTGGACGATGAGGAAATTTTTGCCTTTTACGATGAGCGTATCCCCGCGGACGTGGTCAATCGCGCAGGCTTTGATGCCTGGCGTAAAAAGGCCGAGCAAGAGCAACCGGGTATTTTAAAAATCCCGCGTGAGCGTTTGGTTTTGCAGGGCGCTGGCGCCGTAAGCGAGGTGCAGTTTCCCGATACGCTCGACCACAAAGGGGTGACTTACCCCCTGAGCTATCACTTTGAGCCCGGCCATAAAGACGACGGCGTAAGTGTACACGTGCCGGTTAGTCTATTGCATGAGCTGCCCGAGCACCGGCTGGAGTGGTTGGTGCCGGGGCTACTGCGTGATAAATGCATCGAGCTGGTAAAAAGCCTGCCCAAACCACTGCGCAAACATTTTGTGCCGGTGCCCGACGTTGTCGACAAAGCGCTGGCCGGCTTGGCGCCCGATAATAGCCCTTTGACCGAGGCGTTAAGTTTGCAACTAAAGCGCCAAACTTTAGTAGAGCTTAAACCTGGTGATTGGCAGAGTGAGCGGCTGGAGAACTTCTACCGGTTTAACATTAAGGTGGTGGACGACCGGGGTAAAATCATAGCGGCCAGCCGCGACTTAACTGAGCTTAAAGCGAATTACCGTGAACGAGTGCAGGATAATATTCGCGACGCCGCCGATGATATTACCCGGGAGCAAATTACCGCTTGGGATTTGGAGCTGCCCGAGCAAGTACAGCTTAAACGCCGGGGGTTGAGCATTCGTGCTTATCCTGCCCTGTTGGATAAGCGCGACTCGGCGTCTATGCAAGTGCTGGATAACCCGCAGGAGGCGCACTCGGCCTCGCTCGCCGGGGTTGCCCGCTTGTTGCTGCTGCAAAGTAAAGAGACGGTTAAATATCTGCAAAAACAGCTGTTAAAAGGCAAGGAGTTGGGCCTAAGCGTTGTGCAAATTGGCAACCGTGATCGGGTGGTGGACGATATTATCATGGCGGCGGCACGACAGTTGGCGATGCCCAATGACCAGCTGCCGCGCACCGAGGCTGAGTTTGAGGCTTGCTTGGCTAAGGTTAAGCCCGATTTAGTGGCACAGGCGCAACAGCTAGAGAAAACACTGGTTGCCTCGCTGGGCTTAGTGGTGGCGCTAAAAAAACAGCTTAAACACTCGAAAAATGCACTGGCAATTGCCTTGGCGGCCGGCGATATTGCCCAGCAACTGGACCGGTTGTTTCAGCCCTCGTTGGTATTTGATACGCCTGAGGAGTGGTTTCAGGAGTACCCGCGCTATTTACAGGCGGTTAATATGCGCCTGGAAAAGGCGGCTCTTAACCCGCAAAAAGATCGCCTGCAGATGATTGAAGTAGAGCCGCACGAGGAGCGTCTGGCGGAGTACTTACAGTTGCACGGGCGTTATCAGTTAACCGAAAACCCTGATCTGATGCGTTATCGTTGGGCTATCGAGGAGTTTCGGGTGTCGTTGTTTGCTCAGACCCTAAAAACCCGGTTTCCGGTATCGGGTAAGCGGCTTAATAAACTCTGGTTAGAGGCGACCCAACGTTAGCTCGTGCGATAATCGAGAACTTGAGCGGGATTAAAATGGTGGTTGAGGCGTATTATGTGGAGGCCGGTAATAGTGGCCACTGCCCGATAGGTTATGTAACAAAAGCCTTGTTCGTGCATCAGTACTTAACAGTTGATCCTGAACGGGGTTGGCTGCGTAACCATACAGTAGGCTAAGTCAGTGCAAAGCCGCTGCATTTTAACAATCGAGTAATGGAGTTAACCCATGAATAAGAAATTTGCATCTCCTTTGGCCGCCGCAGTTGGCGCGGCTTTTATGGCTTCGGCCGTAGTAGCGCCGGTTGCCTCGGCGGCAGAAAATCCATTTGCCGCCGAATCGCTAAGCGCCGGTTACAAGCTTGCTGAGAACAGCGCTGAGGGCAAGTGCGGTGAAGGTAAGTGCGGCGAGAAAAAAGCCGAGCGTGAAGGCAAGTGTGGCGAGGACAAGGCTGAGCACGAAGGTAAATGTGGTGAAGGCAAGTGCGGTGAGGCAAAAGCTAAAGCCGACGATGAGGGCAAGTGCGGCGAAGGTAAATGTGGAGAGAAAAAGGCCGACCGTGAAGGCGCTTGTGGCGAGAAAAAGTCCGGCGCTGAAGGTACTTGCGGTCACTGATGAGTTCGCATCGCTTTGACGTTACCGGTGCGGGCCTGGGCCTGCGCCGGTCGTTACTCAAACCCCTCGAGAACCTCTCCACTAACGATATCCATTTTATGGAAGTGGCCCCCGAGAACTGGATTAACGTTGGTGGTCGGTTAGGGCGACAGTTTCGCGCCTACACCGAGCGTTTTCCGTTTGTGTGTCACGGTTTGTCCTTGTCCATTGGCTCGCAGGCGCCGCTGGATGTGGAGCTTTTAACATCCGTCAAGACGTTTATGCGTGAGCACCAGGTTCGCGGCTACAGCGAGCATTTAAGCTACTGCAGCGACGATGGACACCTATACGATTTATTGCCCATCCCTTTTACGGAGGTGGCCGTTCACCATGTGGCCGCACGAATTCGTCAGGCTCAGGATATTTTGGGCGAGCGCATCGCTATCGAAAATGCGTCGTATTATTGCGCTCCCGGACAGGAGATGAGCGAGCTGGAATTTATTAACGCGGTCGTGGCCGAGGCCGATTGCAGCCTACTGCTGGATGTGAATAATTTATACGTAAACAGCATTAATCATCGTTATCGGACGGATGATTTTCTGGCAGGCTTGCCGCTGGACCGGGTGGCCTATATGCATGTGGCCGGGCACTTTCATGAGGCCGAAGATTTACGCGTCGATACCCACGGTGCCCCGGTGGAAGACCCTGTGTGGGATTTGCTAGAAGCGGTTTATCAACAGGCCGGGCCGGTTGCCACCTTGCTTGAGCGCGATTTTAATATTCCGCCGGTAGCAGAGCTGTTGTCTGAGCTCGATACTATTAGGCGATTGCAGACTGGTACGCGTATTCAGGCTGGCGCAGCGGCCGCTACATCGGCGCATAAGAGGGTGCTGGTGTGAGCGAATCGTCGCTGGCCAAATTGCAGCAAGCCTTTACCGGGCATTTACGTCACCCTGATGTTAATGCGGCCCCTGAAGGTATAGAAAATCGCCGTCTGGCGGTTTACCGCGATTTAATTTACAACAATATTGAGGGCTTTATTGCCGGCGGGTTTCCGGTGTTGCGTGAAATCTTGCCCGATGCTCACTGGCACGCGATGGTGCGGGATTTTATTTCGCGGCACAAAAGCCACAGCCCTTACTTTTTAGAAATCAGCCAGGAGTTTTTACTCTACCTGCAAAACGAGCGCTCAAGCGATGCCTCCGACCCACCCTTTATGTTGGAGTTGGCCCATTACGAGTGGGTCGAGTTAGCGCTGGATGTTGCGCCCGGCGACTTGCCGCCTAAGCCTTCCGTTGAACTAAGTCTGCTCGATAGCGTTATTGATGTATCGCCTCTGGTTTGGTGTCTTAACTACCAGTATCCGGTGCATAGGCTTGGGCCAGATTACCAACCCCTGGCGCCGCCAGATGAGCCGACTTTTGTATTGGTTTTTCGCAATCGCGCCGATCAGGTGGAGTTCATCCACTCGAATGCCGTGACCGTGCGCATGGTGCAAATGCTACAGGCAGAAGCCACTCCGGCGCGGGCGGCCTTGACGGCACTGTCGCAAGAGGTTGGTTTCGCCGACACGGCTCGTTTTATAGCGCTGGGAGAGTCTATACTTCTCGAACTATACCAAAAAGATGTTTTGTGGCCGGCTGCCGAATGATGGTGTTGGTAATCAGATAGACAAACACGCAGAATGCAGAAAATATTGCCCGCTTGTAACAATACTGCAACAATTGGCTCGCATGATACGCAGGTTTGTCATATATCTGTCATCTAATCGTCATCAAGTGTACATCTTGTTGTCATATTTGAAAGTTGGGGAAGATTCATGCGAGTTCCATTTTTACTGGCCGCGGCCGCTTTAGTGTCCGCTCAGGCCTCTGCTGATGTAACGGTTTACGGTAAAGCGAATGTTTCGTTGCAGCATGCTGATGAGGCGGGTAACCGCGAGATTGAGCTACAGAGTAACTCGTCGCGTATCGGCCTTATGGGGCAGGAGTCCCTATCGGATAGTGTGGCTATCCTCTACCGTTTTGAATATGAAACCAGTGTTGATGACGGCGATAAAGATGGCCAGACGCTGACCCAACGCAATATCTACCTGGGCCTGCAAACCGCCGGCGGTACTCTGATGGGTGGGGTTTTTGACTCTCCCCTCAAAACCGCTGCCGCCGGGGTGGATTTATTTAACGATCTTGAGGGCGATATCCGCAGCATATTCGCCGGCGAAAACCGTCCCAAGAATATCGTTCAGTACGTCACCCCAAAATCCCTAGGCCCGGTTACCGCTAAAGTGGCTTACATCACGAAAGAAGTCGATGGTATTGACGGCGTCTCGGCCTCGGCCGCTTATAAACTTGAAGACTTATATCTCGCCATGGCGATGGATCAGGACGTAGAGGACAACGTCGACAACACCGATACCTATCGTTTGGTTGGGGCCTATTCGCTGGGTGCATTTCAGCTGGGCGGCGCTTACGAAAAGTATGAGCGACACATAGGCAGCGGTGATGGCTATTTTGCCTCACTTAAGTGGAGCCTTACCGATCAGTGGATTCTTAAAACTCAGTATGGCCAGTCGGACATCAAAGTCGAAGGCCGCGAGAGTTTCAGCCTGGGTGGCGATTATATCTTTTCAAAAACGGCCAAGGCTTTTGCCTATTTTACGACGAATCAGGATGACGCCATTCGCGATGACGATTATTTGGGTGTCGGCCTGGAAATGAAATTCTAATCGGGGTGAGTGTGAACGGATCCGTGCGCAAACCAGGTGCTACACTGGTCGCTGTGATAGCCACATTGCTATACGGCGCCAGTGCGGTAGGGCAAGAATGCGAACCGGCTGTAGACCTGATGGAGAGTAACGACGCCGTTAACCGTATCGCCGAGTGTGATTACAGCGATGAAGGTTTAAACGGTTGGCTGCAAGGCCGCGGCGATGCTAAGCCCGCTGAGGAGTCCAGCGAGTTAAAGGCCTCGGCTGATAGCGCAGTGGCTGTGGGGGATGAATTTACCCTGAGTCGTAATACCATAGCCAGTGCATTGGATATGCTCCAGGCGCGTTACGCACTGGTGAGGCAAGCGACAGAGCACTGCGAGGGCGCTGCAGCGCTTATCGAAGAGTCTTATATGCCAGAAGCGCGGGGCGCCACAGGCCTTTATATGAAATTTTATTGTCGTTAAATGTCCCATTCTATGGACTTGCACATTGTTTAGCGTGTGGTTATTCGGTAAAATGTGAACGATCGTTCATTCTGGGTTGCTAGTTATTATTTTGGATGGAACCAGAGCGCCTTGTCCTAAACTAGGAAGACACCGTGAATTCACTCGTACGTCTATGTCTGGCACTGTTGCTGTCGGGCCTTACTGCATTGGCTTTTGCCTCCGACGAACAAGACCCGTGGGAAGAGTACAACCGCGCCATTTTTGCTTTTAATGACGCGGCGGATACCTACGTTCTCAAACCAGTTGCGCGTGGCTACCACGCGATTACCCCGGGGCCTGTGCGTCAGGGGGTCAACAATATGTTCAGCAATATCCTTGAGGTGCCGAAGGTATTTAATGACCTGCTGCAGGGTAAATTCTCTCAGGCGGGCAAAGACAGCGGCCGTTTTGTGATTAACTCGACCTTGGGTGTTGTAGGGTTGTTTGATGTTGCTAAGCATATGGGAATGCCACGTACCGACAGTGAAGACTTTGGTCAAACGCTAGGGCGTTGGGGGGTGCCTGACGGTCCCTATCTGGTACTGCCAATATTTGGCCCACGTACGCTGCGCGATGCCGCGGCCACCCCGGTTGATTGGGTCACTGACCCCAAGACCTATATCGGCCATACCCAAACCAGCTATGAGATCAAAGTACTGGAGTTGGTCGATGCCCGGGCACGTTTGTTAGCGCTGGAGCAAGACATTGGGGCTGATAAGTACACGCTGTTCCGCGATATCTACCTACAGCGTCGTGACTATTTGGTTAAAGACGGCGAGGTAGAAGACTCGTTCGGTAGTGATGTCGATGACTTAGATAGCTTTGATGACTTTTAAGCTCATCTAAGCGTTCGCCTTGCTTCCGGTAGCGCTACTCAATCACCTGCACGATCTGGAGGCCGGCACTAAAGTGATCTCCCTCCGTTGTGCATCTAACGACCTTTACCACAGCTCGCAGCTGGGCTCGCTCATCGTGCTCGGCGCTTAGGTGTAACTCCCACTGAGATTCCACCGCGACCGCCTCGGGCAGTTCGAGCTGAAGCCCGCCACCGCTTAGCTCATGGCATTGGCCAGTGATGCGGCCACTGTCATTGGTGAGGGTTCCGCTTAGGGGCAACTCAATCTTCATGCGAATAAAATCGCGTTTTTCGGCGTAAAAGCTCTCTGAATGGCTCATTTTTTGGCCCTCCAACGGGACGATGCAGTGGTGTTCAGAGCCATATAAGAGTATCAGCGTTTTTTCGCTAACTCCATACGCGGCTCTCGGGGGCCTGAATGCTTGCGCCGCTGTCGCTATCGGAGTACTGTTAGGCGCCATTACGACAGTTGCCGGGCGCAGCTGTATCCGAAATGGCTACGCGGACTCAAACCATGAACGAAAGCTGCCGAACACTGCTGATTATCGACGACGATAAGCCGGTAAGGCACAGTATTACAGCCTTTTTAGAAGACAGTGGTTACCGTGTGCTGGAGGCAGCCGATGGTCCCAGTGGCTTAGCATTGTTTGACGAAGGTGACGTCGAGCTGGTAATTACCGACTTGCGTATGCCGACAATGGATGGCTTGGGCGTATTAAAAAGCCTGCACGAAAAATCCAGCGATATTCCTGTTATTGTCATTTCGGGTGCCGGGGTTATGAGCGACGTGGTCTCGGCATTGCGGCTCGGCGCCGCCGATTATCTGATAAAACCCATTGTCGATATGGAAGTGCTGGAGCACTCGGTTGAGAAGGCGTTAGAGCGCCGCGACCTGCTTGCACAAAACAAAAAATACCGCGAAAAACTCGAAAAAGCCAACAAAGATCTGCGGGACAATCTGCGCGTACTTGAGCGCGACCAGTTGGCGGGGCGTCAAGTGCAGCGCCGCTTGTTGCCCAAACCACTGACCACGGCCGAGGGTTACAGTGCAGCGCACCATATTGCTCCGTCACTGTATTTAAGTGGTGACTTTGTTGATTATGCCCATATTAAAGGGCGCTACTTGGCGTTTTATTTGGCCGATGTCTCCGGTCATGGTGCGTCGTCGGCGTTTGTCACCATTTGGCTTAAGCATATTGTGAGTCGGATGGTTCGCGAAGAGGGGTTGTTTGGTGATGAAGCCTCGTTTACCGACGGCGCCAATGAAATGCTGCGCGCAATCAACCGCGAGCTGGTAGAAACCCGTCTAAATCACCACCTAACGTTTTTTGTGGGTGTCATTGATACGCACACCAACGAGATGCGCTATGTGGTTGCCGGCCACCTACCGATGCCCTTACTGGTAACCGAACAGGGGGCTGAATTTATTAGTGGCAATGGCAAACCGGTGGGAATCTTTCGCGACGTTAGCTGGACGATTCACTCACAGATACTGCCTGAGAAATTCTCACTTGTGTGTTTTTCTGACGGGGTGCTAGAAATATTGCCCCCCTCAACGCTACAAGAAAAAGAGGCGTATTTACTGGAATTGCTCGCCCAAAAGGCGCAAAATCTAGAAGCAGTGTGCGACGCGGTAGGGGTTGATGAAGTAACAGCCACACCCGATGACATTGCTATTCTGACCATTACTCGAGGTTATTAAACATGCAGCCTGGACAGATTCTGGTTGCCGAACACGACGGCGTTTTCGTCATTAAGATGACGGGCGATGTTCGCCTGACGCTCTGTATTTCGTTCGATCAATTCATCGATGATATGTTTGCCCACCCGGACTTTAAAGCGGTGCTGTTCGATCTCTCTGCCGCTGAGGCCATCGATAGTACTACCTTGGGCTTAATGGCGAAGATCTCTTTGCTGGGGGAAGAGCGCTTAGGTTGTTACCCGGTTATTTTGTCAACCAGCGAGAGTATTAACCGCATCCTTGAGACCATGGGATTTGCGGATATTTTTACCATCGTCAAAGACTTCCACACCCCGGTGCAGCCCACTGCAGCGCTTGAGGCCGATGCCGAAAACTGCGAAGAGCAGGTAAAGGGTAAAGTAATAGAGGCGCATCGTTATCTGATGCAAATGAACGATGCCAATGAGCAGACGTTTACCAACCTGGTAAACATGCTAGAAGACGGCCAGTAGCCCCGCCCGCAGTTTGATATATACCGATACGATACCGCGTAAGCGCGAGGGGGCCGCTGAATTTAGCTCGTGCCCGATTGCTCGCGTGCGGCGTTGCGGGCCACTAGAAAGTCGGTGTGCGATAAATAAATAAGCTCGGCCACACGCCGAATCAGGTGTTCTTCGTATTTATCCAGATCGCCATCGGCCAGCGCTATCTGCCACATGGACTTCACCAGGGTAAACTTTTCTTCGTTACTGCAGTGATCGTTAATTAATTGCGTAAACTGAAATAACGATGTGGCCTGATCTTGTTTGTCTCGGGCCAGCTCGCACAGCTCTTCGATCTCGTCATCGGCAATGTTGTATACATTGGCAACGATACGCTTAAACTCTTCAAACTCGGCATCTTCAAACACGCGGTCTACCGCAGCCACTTCCATAAGAAGCGCTGCGGCGGCCAGCTGCTTTTGCGAAAAAGACAACGTTTCTTCGGCGCCATCGGTTTGCAGATGGCGCTCAAAGAACTGGGTAAGACGATTAAGCATTAGCCAGCTCTTTTAACTGGTCTTCAAGCTTAACCTGATCTTTCGCAAAATTGCGGATACCTTCGGCCAGCTTCTCGGTTGCCATGGCGTCGTCGTTCATGCCAAAGCGGAAGCTGCTCTCGGTATCAGCGTAACGGGCGATGGCATCGCCGGTGTTTTCGGCGGATAGCTTGCGCTCCAACGTGCCGGTATCTTCGTCCAGCTCTTTCAGCAATTGCGGGCTAATGGTCAAACGATCACAGCCGGCCAGTGCTTCGATCTCGCCGGTGTTACGGAAGCTCGCGCCCATAACCACAGTTTTAAAATCGTGTTGCTTGTAGTAGTTGTAGATGTGGCGCACAGACAGTACACCTGGGTCGGTCTCGGCGGTGTAGTCCTGACCGGTGCTGGCTTTATACCAGTCCAAAATGCGGCCTACAAAAGGCGAGATCAAAAATACACCGGCATCGGCACAGGCAGCGGCCTGATTAAAGCCAAACAGCAGGGTCAGATTACAGTTGATGCCTTCTTTTTCCAGTTTTTCAGCGGCGCGAATACCTTCCCAGGTAGAAGCGAGCTTGATCAGAACCCGTGACTTGTCGATACCATTTTGCTGGTACAGATCAATCAGGTGGTGGGCTTTATCGATGCTGGCATCGGTGTCAAAGCTCAAGCGCGCATCAACCTCGGTTGAGATACGTCCCGGTACGACTTTCAAAATTTCACAGCCAATGGCTACCGCCAGGTGGTCGCTGGCGTACTTAAGTTGCTGGTCTGAACTGCCACCTTCTTTTTTGGCGGCCACAATGCACTGATCCAGCAGGCTTTTGTACTGGGGCAGTTGCGCCGCTTTTAATAGCAGCGATGGGTTGGTGGTGGCATCTTGGGGTTTGTACAGTTTGATGGCTTCGATGTCACCGGTATCGGCGACAACGTCGGTCATTTGCTTCAGTTGCTCGAGTTTAGTGCTCACATTTGGCTCCTAAGTAGATTCGTTGTGCGAAAAGTTAAACGCAGTAGGGCGATCTCTTCGATGTAGCGCATTGGGTGTGGTGCGCGGCACCCCGGTTTTCTAGTCACTCTCTGCGGAGCTGGACCGGCTTGTATTTGGCGCCGTCCAGGACGGGCCAGTTAACCTCAGGGCGCCTATTGTAAACGCTATTGGGCGGCGGGCAAAGCGCTGTTACGTTGCTCAAGTTGGCTTAATGCCTGTTGCAGAACCTCGATGCCGGCGCCGGGTTTGTGGGCGTTCTCGCTAATTACGCGCCGAAACCGGCGCGCGCCCGGTAGCCCTTGGTATAGGCCCAGAATATGGCGGGTCATTTGGTTGAGGCGGGTGCCTTTGGCGAGCTCAAGCTCGCAGTAGTCCATAAACTGGGCCATTACTTCGCTTCGCCCGGGTGTTGGGGCAGCGCTATCGAACAGGGCTCGATCCACTCCGGCAAGCAGGTAGGGATTGGCGTAGATCTCGCGCCCTAGCATTACCCCGTCAACATCTTGTAGCAGCGTCTCACATTGCTCCAGTGTAGTAATGCCACCGTTTACGATGATCTCAAGCTGAGGGAATTCGGCTTTTAAGCGGGCCACTAGCGAGTAATCGAGCGGCGGTATATCGCGGTTCTCTTTAGGACTCAGCCCTTGCAGCCAGGCTTTGCGCGCATGAACAATAAAGGTTTTGCAGCCGCTTTCGGCAACGATTGCGACAAAATCCCTCAGCCCTTGGTAATCATCCATATCGTCGATGCCGATACGGTGCTTAATGGTTACGGGGATGTCGGCGGCATCGCGCATCGCTTGGATGCAGTCGCGCACCAGTTCGGGCTCGGCCATTAAGCAAGCGCCTATGCGCCCACTTTGTACCCGATCGCTGGGGCAGCCACAATTTAAATTGATCTCACTGTAACCCCACTGGGCGGCAAACCCGGTGCACTGTGCCAGAGCCTCGGGGTCAGAGCCGCCCACCTGCAGAGCCACCGGTTGCTCGGCGGGGCTAAACGCCAAAAAACGTTCGCGGTCGCCGTGAATCAAAGCGCCGGTGGTGACCATTTCGGTATACAGCAGGGTGTTTTTGCTCAGTAGGCGCCAAAAAAACCGGCAGTGTCTATCGGACCAGTCCATCATCGGGGCGGCGCAAAAGCGGCGGCTGATGTTTGTGTGGGGGTTGTTCACCGTGCGGAAGCCTTGTAGTTCACTGTTGTAGGGACAGCTCTGTGTGGCTGACAGGGCCGCTAGTTTACTCGCAATAGCGTGTGTTGCCAAAGTGGCGTGATACAACCTACACGCGATTTTAGCTGAGGGGCGGTTTGGTGCTCAGGGCAGGGTTTGGTGGCAGCTTAAAGTGTTGTTTTAGCCGGCTAATAGCCGCTTTAAACGCGGGGCCGCTCTGGTGACTGCGCGAGGTGATGCAGTCAATCGAGCTGATCCAGCCATTGGGCTCAAAGTCGACTTTAAGTGCGCTCAGCTGGCCCAGATTCAGGAGGTTTTGGGCGAGGCTCTCGGGCACAATCGCCCAGCCTACGTTCTGCTGGGCAAGCTGACACAGCATTTGGTGCGTGCTGGCGTACCAGGTTTGCGTGCTGATGCCATAGCTAAACCACAACTCTTTGCCGGTACTGGCGCGCTGCACCACTTGTCGGTGGCGGCGGAGGTCAGCATGGGTGACGCTATCGAGTACGGCCAGCGGGTGTTTGGGGGAGGCGACAGTAATAAAGCGTTTATGCCCCAGCGCAAAAAAGTCCACATCGGTTAGTATTTGGCCATCGGTGTAAACCACGCCGATGTGAGCGTGCCCCTCCCGCACCATATCTTCAGCGTCGAAGGTGGAGGCTGACTGGAGGTTGATGCTGGTGCTGGGGTATAGCTCGGCGAGAGGGGCTAGGGTGGCCAATAGCGGGGCATCGAGCAGGCTCTCTTCAATCACTATGCTTAACTCGTGCTCGTGCTGTTGGTCGAGCGAGGCAACTTTTTGCTCGAGCTGTAGGCGTTGATCCAAAATTGACTGCACGATGGGTAACAGTGCTTCGCCGTCGGGCGTTAGCTGAGGCGTGTTGCCACTGCGGTCAAACAGGGGGCGGTTAAAGGCGATCTCCAGGTTTGATATGGCCTGACTAATGCCCGACTGGGCGCGGTTGAGCTGTCGGGCTGCGGCTGAAAACGAGCCGGTTTCGCACACAGTGACAAAAATGTTGAGCTGCTCCAAGCTGTACATGCTACGCCCCGCGGTAAGCTGATGGTTTAATTAATGCCCATGCTATCACTTATTGTGATGGCTGCTAACTTTTGCTTACTGTGATCACTCGCCATAATGGACGCCACTATTTGCCCACACGAGGAGTCGTAATCATGTCTACCTTAGAGCGTATGGTGCATGCCTTTTTGTACGAGTTTTTGGCGTTAGTGCTAACCATTATCGGTCTGCTGTTGTTTACACAGTATGGCCCTGGTGCGGTTTTTGGCTCTATGCTGGCAATTTCATTGGTTGCGCTGGTTTATAACTTTTATTTTAATATTCTGTTTGATCGCTGGTTTCCTGGCCCTAGGGCCCAGCGCGGATTGTGGGTTAGGGTGCTTTATACCTGCTTGTTTGATGTTTGCCTGCTAGCTCTGACGACTCCCATGGTCGCGATGATTCTTAACGTCGGTTTACTCGAGGCGCTTTTATTAGATGTTTGGGTAACACTGTTTGTTATGGGTTATACCTTTGCCTTTAACGTTGCCTACGACGCTCTGCGGCCGATGTGGCTGAGCGAGACCGATACAGGCACCGGTACCGCTGCAGGACGTGGTGAGGTGGCGTACGGTTAATGCCCAAACGCCTCCCGACATCTCTTTCGGGAGGCGTGATCTGCTTAACAGCTTGATTTAATGTACGCGGCTAAATTTGCCGCGATTCTCAATTGCTGTGTTATCCCCTCCTGAAGTGCTCGCTCGCCTGACAGACAAGACGTTAGGGTGTGTATAATAATCGCCTTAAATTTCGACTGATCCACACATAAGGGGACGCTATGAAGATGTACACAATGGCTGCGGCCGGGGTTTTACTGGCTGCCGCTGCGAGCAGTAGTTTGGCTCAGGATGAGTTGGAGGCGGAAAAAACCTGGGAGGTTTCAGCCGAATTGGGTGCGCTGCGAACCACGGGTAATACCGAGACCGAATCGTTCAACGGCAAAATTGACGTAACGCACCACTTGGATCGCTGGAAAAACCAATATGTTGCCAGCGCTTTGTATAAAAATGACATGGTTGAGCAAGACGACGGTAGCGAGCAGAGCGAAACCACGGCCGAGAAGTATTTTGCCTCGGCCAAAAGCGCCTATAAGCTATCGGATGAGTTTAGCAGCCTGTTTGTATACGGCTCACACACCCACGATGAGTTTGGTGCCTACCGCAATTACACCGTCGTATCCGCCGGATATGGTGCGCGCTTTATTGACCGAGATACCTTGAGCTTGGACGCTGAGGTCGGCCCAGGTTACTTTTGGGGCGATAAAGTGGAAGACGAGGACAACGACATTATCGTCGAAGAAGAAGGCTTTATGGTTCGGGTTGCCGGCGAGCTGCAATGGGCGATTACGGAAAATGCCACCTTTAACCAAAAGCTGGCGGCTGAAGCGGCCGAAGAAAACACTCGTTACGTGAGTGATACCTCGCTTAGCACTAAAATCAGCGATCGCATGCAAATGAAGGTAGGTTACACCGTTAATCACGACACAGACGTTGCCGATGATAAAGACGGTACCGATACCACCACCTATATTAACTTGGTTTATAACTTTTAACGGACGTTGCTCGTAGATGTCTGTGCGACGTTAGCCCGGCGCGCAGACATCCTTAGCCCGATTGTAGGCCGGGCGACGGGTGCAGTGTGACAGCCACTCGTTGGTGCGCTCATATTGCTTAAGCCCGAGAACCTCGCCCGCCTCGTAAAATCGTTCCAGGCAGTCGACCCACGGGGCGATTGCCATATCTACGATGCTGTAACTCTCGCCCAGCATGTAGTCGTGCCTTTGTAAGTGCCTGTCCAAAACCTGCAGCAGGCGCTGCGTCTCGGTGCGATAACGCTCCAGCGGGTATGGGTCTTGGCAATCGTTTTGCGCGTACTTGTAAAAGTGACCAAACTGGCCAAACATGGGCCCTATGTGGCCGGCCTGAAAAAACAGCCATTGCTCGCAGGCACTTTTGCCGGCTTTATCCAGCGGTATAAATTCTCCGGTTTTCTCGGCGAGGTAGCGTAAAATAGCGCATGATTCCATAAGGCTAATGGGGTGATCGTCCGGCCCCTCCGGGTCAAGAAGGGCCGGGATCTTACGGTTGGGGTTAATAACCTGGAAGGCGTCGCAAAATTGGTCCCCGTGAGTAATGTCCACGGTATGGGGCTCGTACGCGAGATGCATTTCCTCCAGCGCCAGCGCTACTTTTATGCCGTTGGGGGTGTTCATTGAGTACAGCTGAATGCGCCGTGGGTGTTGGGCGGGCCAGCGCTCTTTAACCAATTGCAAATGCATGGGGCCTCCGCGGTGTTGTCGACTGAGGTGCCTTAACCGTTTAAGTGTAGAGGCTAAAAATGAATTTGACACATTGTGATGAGCAGGGGGCCGCATCCATGGTGGATGTCTCCGCCAAAGCCGATACGGTGCGGGAGGCCCGGGCCGAGGCGCGGGTGGCCATGCAGCCGGCGACATTGGCGGCCATCGCGGCCAACGATCTAAAAAAGGGTGATGTTTTGAGTGTTGCCCGAATCGCCGGTATTCAGGCGGCAAAAAAATGCTCAGACTTAATTCCGTTATGCCATCCATTGGCGTTGTCAAAAGTCGCGGTTGAATTTCAGCTTGACCATGACCGCAGCCAGTTACGTATTGAAACCTATTGTAAGCTCAGCGGTAAAACCGGTGTTGAGATGGAGGCGCTAACTGCGGCCAGCGTGGCGGCGCTAACGGTGATCGATATGGCCAAGGCCATCGACATGGCCATGGTAATCGAAGGCGTTTGCTTGCTAGAAAAAAGCGGCGGCCGACGCGGCCACTATCAGCGGGAGAGTACGTGATTACGGTATTGTTTTTTGCCCAGCTGCGTGAGCAGCTGGCGTGCGAGGAGGCAACACTGGCCGCCGGTAGTGTCGCGGTCGCGGCGGACCTGGTGCCGGCATTAATCGCCGCTAATCCCCAGTGGGCCGAGGTGCTGCAAAGTAGGCCTTGGCTGCTGAGTGTGAATCAGGCCATGGCAAAACCGGTTACCACCATTAACGATGGTGACGAGGTGGCGCTTTTTCCTCCGGTAACGGGGGGATAGTGGTGACGGACGTGGTTGAGCATGATTTGGTGCAAGTGCAGCAGGAGGATTTTTCGCTGGCCGAGCATTATGCGCGCCTGGAGCAGCTGGCCGGCAATACTGGGGCCGTGGTGTTTTTTATCGGTAAAGTGCGCGCCGAGTCTGAGGTAGATCCGGTGCAGGCGCTCGAGCTTGAGCACTATCCGGCGATGACTGAGAAATCGTTGAGTCGGCTGGTGGCTGAGGCTCGGGAGCGCTGGTCATTGGACGCCATTACGATCGTGCATCGCGTTGGCAAACTCGCGGTCGGGGCGCAAATTGTACTGGTGGCGGTTAGCAGCAGGCACCGGGACGAGGCGTTTTTAGCGGCGCGTTTTTTAATGGACAATCTAAAAACCCGTGCGCCGTTTTGGAAGAAAGAGCATCGCGCCAGTGGCGCTCGCTGGGTGGCCGCGCGGGAGCAGGATGATGTAGCAGCGGCGCAGTGGTTCTCACAGTAGCGCACTACGTAAACCAAAAGTGGCCGCGAGCTAAAAGCTAATCTCAGGCTGGCGTTGTGCTTAGAGTGGCACAAAAGGTTGGGACGCCGGCAGCACGCCAAATCTGTTCGTCGTACTGCCGGGGAGTAGAGCCTTAGTCTTTCATGTCGTCAACAGCGTCATCCATTGCATCGGCGGCATCTTCGCCCGCCTCTTTGGTGGCTTCCCAGCCATCTTTACTCATCTCTTTGGTTTTATCCCAACCCTCTTTAGACGCTTCTTTGGTATCTTCCCACGCTTCAGAGGTGGCCTCTTTCGTGTCATTCCACGCATCGGCGGTAGCATCGCCCGCGTCATCGGCCATCTCGGCGGCATCGTCTTTTAATTCGCGCGCCTTTTCAGCCGCCGCGTCTGTGGCCGCCTTGGCGGTCTCTTTGGCGCTCGACATCGTGCTTTGCGCGGATTCGCTCAATGAGCTGTCCTCGTTGGGGCTACAAGCGGCGAGTATTGCAATGAGCGGAAGAGTACCGATTAGAGTTTTGGTTTTCATGGATAATCCCTCAAGTAATGGTTAGGTGCTGCCGCGCTCGGAAAGTCGTGGGGTTTACTCTTAGGCAGTGTCAGGGTCATATTACCGCTCCCTTCGCTGCAGCCAGAGCAATATCAGCGCGAGCCTGTTTAGTTTAAAAGACTTTTCAGCGTGCGCAAAGCGGCGCCGGGTTAAATGGGTTTAAGGCTGATTTTAGTGCGTGTAGGAGGCAACTTGGTTACAATGACAGCATTGCAGCCGCCAATGGTGCTGCGGGTTGTTGTGGTAAAGAGTGGGTGTTACGCATGTCTTTTGAGCAGTTTGAAAGCTGGTCGCTGGTGTTGGGTGTGGGCGGTTTAATTGCTTTTATGGTCTTTATTGTATGGGACCTGGCAAAAAAATCGAAGGCGGGCCGTTTTGGCACCTTTATACTGTTTCTTGCACTCGGCCTCGGTCTGCTCGGTTTTGTGATCAAAACTGTTCTGGTGGAGTATTTTATCCATCAGTGATTGCGCCAACAGTGCCCGGCCTATTGTGTTTTTCACTTGAGGCCGTAGGTGCAGCACTGGCATTAAAGCAATACGCACGCTAACGATAATCTTCTAATGTAACACGCGAATAAAGGCACCTTATGTTCGAGCTCTTTACGCCGACCTCCAAGGTCCAGAAAGACCGCCAGGTTATTCACGATACCGACGCCCGAGTCGCCAAGTACAGTCGTCGCGGCTTGCTGCTTAATTTTTTGGTGTTTGTCCTAAGCCTGGTGTTTGGCGACTTTTTCTATCGCGAAAACAATCTCGCCATCGTTTTGGTCACCGGTCTACTACTGGTAACGCTGCTGCGCAGTTATTACCTGTTCCGCTTTGAGGCACTTTATAGTCGTGCCCCAAGGCGCTGGCGCACCCAATATTTTATCGCCTCTTTTTTGGGCGCCATTTGGTGGAGCGTTATTCTGGTTAGCCTGACCTGGGTGTTGGGTATGCGTGAAGAAACGCTCATTATGTGGCTCTACACGGTGGTGTTTTACTCGTCGGTAGCCAATGTATTTGCCCCTTATATCCGCTTTTTAAAAATCTACCTGTTTATTGGCATGATACCCGCCGCTCTTACGGCCATGGCGCTGGCAACGGTCGAGGGTTATTTATACGCGGCTATTATGGTGTTGTTTTATATGATGCTGATACACCAGGCGCGGGTTACCGGCACGGGGTATTGGCAGCGGCTCGAGGCCAACTTTGTGTTGCACGAGCGCGCCCGGGGACTGGAGAACGAGCAGAAAAGCTCCCGCGCCGCGATTGAGCTTAAAAACGAATTTTTGGTAAATCTTGGGCACGAGTTTCGTACCTCTCTTAACGATATCCTTGGGACGTTAGCGCTGGTGGATGACGCCGAGCTGTCCGATCGTCAGCGCGATTTGCTGGGTATGGCCTCAAAAGCCGGCGAGCGGCAGCTGGACTTGGTGAACAACGTGGTGGACTTTTCGAAGATCACCACCAAAAGCTTAGAGCTGGATGAATCCGTATTTGATTTGCGCCGCCTGGTGGCCAAGCTGGTGCGCGATTTCTCACTGGAGGCGCACCAGCAGGGGGTAGAGTTAAATTACTTGCTCGATCCGGAGTTGCCCAGCCGGGTGCGTGGCGATGCTGCACGCTTGCGGCAAATCACCGCTACCTTGTTGGGGCATGCGATTAAATTTTCGGTCACCGGAAACGTTTTTATAGAGGTTAGTTACGCCAGTTCTGACGACGATATGGGCGAGCTGCAAGCGGTTATCAGCGATAGCCATTACCACCGCACTGACGAGGCAAAAGCCGAGGTGGATGAGTCGCGCCTGCAAGAGGCTGAGCAAACTGGTCGGGTGGGTATTGGCCTTTCAATCAGCAAGGGCTTGGCCGAGTGTATGGGCGGCAGTGTGCATTTGCTAAAAAACCCCGCTGGTGGGAATCGGCTGGTAATTAACGTGCGCCTGCAAACCATTAGCCATCAGGGTAAAACCTTAGGCGCCGATCAAAAGCTTAGCGGCAAGCGCTTGTTGTTAGTGGACCTGCCCGACCGGGTGGCCATGGACCTGGAGAGTGAGCTCAACAACTGGGGGGTGGACACCAACACCGTCTACGGCTACGAGCAGGCGGTAACACGTATCGCTGAGGAGCGAGAAAAAGGCGCACCGGTGGATTTAGTGCTGATCTACAACCGCCTCAACAGCTTTAACGCGCTGGCGCTATCTCGTGAGCTGGCGGCTACCGATGAAACCGCCGAGTTAAAACAAGTGATTGCCATGAGCGTATTGCAGCGCGATACCGATGAGGTACAGCAGCATTTGACGCACTACGCACAGGTAAGTTGCCTGGAAAAACCGGTGATTTATAAGCAGCTTTACGAGGCGCTGTGCCAGCGCTTGTTGAGTTCACCGAATAGCAATACAGAATCGGTTGTCGAGCCGGCTCCCGGCCCTGTGGCGCCAGTATTAGATGTCCCGGGTACGCGGAGAATTCTGGTTGTGGAGGACCACCGGGTTAATCAAATGGTTGCCTCTGGCATGCTTAAAAAGTTGGGTTGTTATGTACAGCTGGTGGGTAACGGTCCAGAGGCGGTGGCGATCTTAGAAAAAGAGCGATTTGATTTGGTGCTGCTCGATAGTGAGCTGCCGGATGACGCCGCCATCAGCGCCGTCCATAAAATTCGTGAACACGAAAAAGCCGCTAACAGCCGTCGCGTACCAATTGTGGGGATGATTCCCGAGCTTTCCGATGACGAGGTTAATCAGCTACTGGCCGCCGGTTTTGATGATCAGGTGGGTAAGCCGCTGCGCTATGAGGCTTTGGAGGGGCGCTTGCAACGCTGGCTGGATATTACTCCGCCGCCGCTGCCGGCGGCGGAGTAACTGGCAGGGCCGAGAAGAGTTTGTTAGTTAAACTCGGCCCAAATAGGACAGTGATCTGAAGGCTTCTCCATGGCCCGCAACTCGTAGTCGATACCGGCGCCGGTACAGCGCTCTAGCAGTGGCTTAGTGGCCAGAATTTGGTCGATGCGTAAGCCGCGCTTAGGTTCGCGCTCAAAGCCGCGCGAGCGATAATCAAACCAGCTATACACGTCATCAACCGTTGGGTGGAGGGCGCGATAGGTGTCGCTGAGTCCCCACCCTATCAAAGTTTCCAGCCATTCACGCTCTTCGGGTAAAAAGCTGCACTTGCCCGTGCGCAGCCAGCGCTTGCGGTTATCTTCGCCAATACCAATATCGATATCCTGATGGGAGATATTAATATCGCCCATCACAATAATCGGGTCGTTGGGGGTGTGCTGCTCTTGCAAAAAGTTCGTTAGGTCGGCGTAGTATTTTTGTTTGGCCGGAAACTTAAGCGGGTGGTCGCGGCTTTCCCCTTGCGGAAAATAACCGTTGTACACCAGCATCTCGCCCATGCCGGGCACCTCAAATCGTCCACCGATAAAACGTCGCTGCGACTCTTCCGTGTCGCCCGGAAACCCTTTAATGGTCTCGATAAACGGGTGGCGAGACATTAACGCCACCCCGTAATGGGATTTTTGGCCGTGAAAAGCCACGTGATATCCCATCGCCTCGACCATTTCTTGCGGAAACTGCTCATCGGCTACTTTGGTTTCTTGCAGGCCAATAAAGTCTGGGTTGTAGGTGTCGATAATCGCTTGCAGCTGGTGGGGGCGTGAGCGGATGCTGTTGATGTTAAAAGAGATAGCTTTCATAGCGGGTCGTTAATATCAGTCGGGTTAAACGCACTGTGGCGGCCTAGGCCGCCACAGGTTAAGGGTGCACAAAGCGTTAAAAGTTAGCCACTTTTTGCTCGTCTTTTTGGTTGGCGCCACGAATAAAGTCGAGCAAAATGTAACCAGCCTCGGTAAGCAGTGGGTCTTTAGCTGGGTCGATTTTCTCCGGCTCCGCTTCCGCCTCGGCCATTTCTGCTTCGGGGTCTTCGGCATCCTTCTTGTCGTCTTCGCTTATTTCAGCGTAGGTTTTGTAAGGCGTAAGGCCGCGGGTTTTGCGGCGCTCGTTCTCGATGCTCAGCAGTTGCTGCTCGTAGTCAGTTTTTTCCTGACGACGGGTTTTCTCGTTTAGTGAGATGTGAGCGCGGTCGCTGTTTTCATCAATCAGCTTTTGCTGCTTGCTGAGGAAGATAAAATCCGGATCGACCTTGATGCGCTCATCATGCTCGGCCTGAATGGCGGGCAAAAGTGCGGCAATATCGAAGTAGTGATCGTGTTTTACCTCGTGGATTTGATCCCAGGGCAGGGCGTAGTCGTAGCTGCTCTCGCCTACTTCTTCAGGGTCAATCATATCGGGCAGAGAAATGTCGGGCACCACACCTTTGTGTTGTGTGCTGCCGCCTGATACCCGATAAAATTTAGACTCGGTAATTTTAAGCTGGCCCGATTGCAGTGGCTGCAGTGATTGCACAGAGCCTTTGCCGAAGCTCTGGCTGCCGACGATAATGCCGCGGCCGTAATCTTGAATGGCTCCGGCAAAAATCTCCGAGGCCGAGGCGCTCAGGCGATTGATTAAAACGACAATTGGCCCGCGAAACACCGCCTTCGAGTGAGAGCGATAGTTGCGTGAAATCAGTTGATTGGTTTGGCGAATTTGTACCACTGGCCCCTGATCGATAAAGAGGTCGGTGAGGGCCGTGGCCTCGTGCAGCGAGCCACCACCATTGTTGCGCAAATCGACGATAATACCGTCGACATTTTCTCGTGCCAGTTCGCCCAACAGGTTAAACACATCCCGGGTGGTACTTTTGTAGTTGGGGTCGCGCTTGCGATAGGCCTCAAAGTCCATGTAAAAAGTTGGAATGTCGATAACACCTAGTTTATAGCTGTTGTTGTCTTTATCTGACAGCTCAAACACCGCTTTTTGCGCGGCCTGTTCTTCCAGTTTTACTTTGTCGCGCTTAATGTTAATCACGTGGGTGGCGGCGCCAGCGGCCGCTTTAGCCGGCAGTACTTCCAGGCGCACAACGCTGTCTTTTTTGCCGCGAATCAAATCGACCACTTCATCCAGGCGCCAGCCGACAACGTCTATCAGCTCGCCTTCTTTATCCTGACCGACGGCCACGATACGGTCGGCCGGTTTTAGTTGTCCTTGCTTATCGGCAGGGCCTGCGGGAATCAGGCGCACCACTTTGGTGTACTCATCTTCACTTTGCAGCATGGCACCAATGCCCTCCAGTGAGAGCGACATATTGATGTTGAAGTTCTCCAGCATCCGCGGCGAAAGGTAATTTGTGTGCGGGTCATAGAGCATGGTGAATGCGTTAATAACAGCACTAAAAGCGTCTTCACCGGTTTGCTGGCCTATACGGCGCAGCTGGTTGTTGTAGCGCTTTATGAGCACCTCGCGGGCTTCCTCTACGGTTTTATCGGCGAGCACTAAGTTGAGTAGGTCGGCTTTAGTGCGCTTGCGCCATAGCTCATCGGCCTCGGCAGCGGTAGCGGGCCAGGGGGCGTTTTCGCGGTCGACATTCAGGGCGTCATCCTGGCTAAAATCGTAACGGCGTTCGTCGTCTTCGAGTTGCGCCACAACGCTCTCAAGGCGCGCCATGAGGCGTGCGCGGTAGCGATTAAAAATGACAAAGCTGGTTTTTAGCTCGCCTTTTTCAAAGTCTTCGTCAAACTTGTCCCGGTGCTTATTAAACTCGTCGATGTCCGCTTGTAAAAAATAGCTGCGACTGGGGTCGAGGGTGTCGAGGTAGTTGGTTAAAAACTTCTGCGACAGAGCGTCGTCAATATTTTGATCCCGGTAGTGGTGTTTGTGCAGCGAGCTGACGATCTCAGCAGTGGTTTTACGCTGCTGCTCGGTTATCTGCAGCGGCTCAAGCTCTGCAGCAGTCGCAAAAACGGCGGCGCCCAGCAGGCTAACGCCAAGGCCTACACACAGTACACCCGCTTTAACGCGGTGGGATTTACACAACATTTCCAGCATATAACGCTCTCGGTATTCTTAGTTTTAAATAGTCAATCACCGCTGCTTTTTATGCGGCGCCCACTTTGGGCGCTCGGGCCCGGCGTGAAACATCGGCGCCTGGGCAGCGGCTTTGGTACACCTAGAGACAGCAACATAGCATCATTTGTTCTATCAGCCCAGTCACGGCGCCGCTCTTAGGGGGGATAACGACACTAACTTTCGGGTTTGTCGCGTTTAACCTGCCGCAAAATACGCTCGCCTTGCTCGCAGCGTTGGTGTTTTTGTTGTACTTGCACCGCAAGTGTCCGACTGGCGCGCAGGTGGCGTATAAAGCGGCGACAGTGGCGGCACAGCAGCAAGTGCAAGCGCATCTGCATGCTGGGCTTTAGGCCTGGCTCGTCAGTGATATCGAGGTGGTCGCTCGCCTGTTGTGCAACATCGCGGCAGCTTAACATTGGCCTGTCTCCTGATAGTGCTCTACCACTTGCAATAAAGTCAGGCGGGCCCGGTGTAGCAATACCCGAACGTTGGCGTTGCTGATTGTCAGGGTGTCAGCGATCTCCTCCAGTGGCTGTTGCTCTAAATCGCGCAGCATAAACGCGGCTTTTTGGCGCTCGGGCAGCAAGCTCAGGGTTTTCTCGATGCAACGCTTTAGCTGAGTCTCTTCGAGTAGGGCGTCAGGTGTCTCGCTGTGCCAGCGCGACGGTGGGGCGGCCCAGTGGCCGTTGTTTTTAAAGTTGTTTTCGTCCAGGCGGGGGCGCTCTAACTCGGCCTCATCCAGCGCTACTGTGCGCGACTCTCGCCTTAGGCGGGTTTTGGCTTCGTTACTGACAATGCGCACGGCCCAGGTCTTAAAGCTGGAGCGCCCCTCAAAGCGATCCAGCGAGCGGTAAATCGACAGCCAGGCCTCCTGAACTGTGTCTTCGGCATGGGCCTGGCCGACAATGGCGCGCGCCACAGTTAGCAGCAGCGTCTGGTAGCGGTTAATTAGCTCGACTAAAGCGGCCTCTGCGCCTTGTTGCGCGGCGCTTACCAGCTGCTCGTCCGGGGTGGACGGCGTCACGTTAAGGGTACTGATCGTACTCAAAAGAGGTAGATTTTCCTGAGTTGTCTGAACGCCGGCCCACTGGATGCAGAGCGACCTTCGGGGGCGCGCCCAGTTGCAGCGCCACGCGTTGCCACTATTAATAAGCGGGTAATATAGCATGGTGCAGCACTTAATAGCGGGTAATCGGGTTTAGGGCCCTGGGGATTGTTGCGGTAAGAGCCATTAAGAACATGCGCCCGTTACGGCCCGAAAACGTTAAGGGGGACATTAAAAACTCCTTTCGCTGGTTTTACCGCGAGTGGTACACAAGGTGTTAATAAAGACGCGGGGCGGGGCCAAATGTTACAGCGGCGGTGGCTTATTGCCTGTGGGTTTTATATACTGCCCGCCCGAATTTATAGGGGCTGCACGCCCAAACACAGCAACAAGTGGCCTTTGGTAGGGGTCACCACTGAGATTAAGGATGTAACATGCCAGTTATTACTCTTCCCGATGGTTCTACTCGCGAGTTTGCCCAGCCCGTTACCCTGTTGCAGGTAGCTGAGGATATTGGCCCCGGTTTGGCCAAGGCCACCGTGTGCGGCCGTATTGATGGCGAGCTGGTTGATGCCTGCGAGCTGATTGATCACGACGCCTCTATCAGCTTGATTACCGGCCGTGACGACGAGGGCCTGGAGGTTATTCGCCACTCTTTTGCGCACTTGGTAGGGCACGCGATTAAGCAGTTGTACCCCGAGGCAAAAATGGCTATTGGTCCGGTTATCGACAACGGCTTTTACTACGATATCGAGTACGAGCGCACCCTGACGCCAGAAGATCTAAACGCCATTGAGCAGCGTATTAAAGAGCTGATTAAAAAAGATTACGACGTCGTTAAGAAGATGACCCCGATTGCGGACGCCCGCGAGGTGTTTAACAGCCGCAACGAAAGCTACAAGGTCGAGCTGGTTGATGGTCTGATCGAGGCCGGTGAAGAGGCTGTGGGCCTGTATCATCACGAAGAATATGTAGATATGTGCCGTGGCCCACACGTGCCCAATACCCGGGTAATGCGTCACTTTAAATTGATGCGGGTATCGGGCGCCTACTGGCGTGGCGATGCCAGCAACACTCAGTTACAGCGCATTTACGGCACCGCCTGGAACGACAAAAAAGAGTTAAAAGCGTATTTGCATCGTCTGGAAGAGGCCGAAAAGCGCGATCACCGCAAACTGGCTAAAAAGTTTGACCTGTTTCATATGCAGGAAGAAGCCCCGGGTATGGTGTTTTGGCACCCCAAAGGTTGGTCGGTGTACACCGCTATCGAGCAGTACATGCGCAAAGTACAGCGCGATAACGGCTATCAGGAGATCAAAACCCCCCAGGTGGTGGATTTAAGCCTGTGGAAAAAATCCGGTCACGCCGACAAGTTTGGCGACGACATGTTTATGCTGAAGTCGGAAGATCGCGAATTTGCCGTTAAACCCATGAACTGCCCCTGCCATGTGCAGGTGTTTAACCAGGGGTTGCGCAGCTATCGCGACCTGCCGTTGCGCTTGGCGGAGTTTGGTTCGTGCCACCGCAACGAGGCCTCTGGCTCGTTGCACGGTATTATGCGGGTGCGTGGCTTTACCCAGGACGACGCGCATATCTTTTGTACCGAGGCGGCGATTCAGGACGAAGTGGCGGCTTTCACCGATCTGTTGTATCAGGTATACGCCGACTTTGGCTTCAACGAAGTGATTATTCGCCTCTCGACTCGCCCCGAGCAGCGGGTAGGGTCTGACGCAGACTGGGATCGCGCCGAGCAAGCATTGGCCGATGCGCTGGATGCCAAAGGTCTGGAGTACAAGTTACTGCCGGGTGAGGGCGCCTTTTACGGCCCCAAAATCGAGTTCTCGTTAAAAGATTGCCTCGATCGGGTGTGGCAGTGCGGCACCATTCAGGTGGATTTCTCGATGCCAGGCCGGCTCGATGCCCAGTACGTGGCCGAAGATGGCTCGCGTCAGGTGCCGGTCATGTTGCACCGGGCGATCCTCGGTTCGTTCGAGCGTTTTATCGGTATTTTGATCGAAAACTACGAGGGGGCTTTCCCCACTTGGCTGGCGCCGGTTCAGGTGGTGGTGGCTAATATTACGGACAATCAGGCCGAATATGTGCAAAAAGTCGAAAAAACCCTAGCAAATAATGGGTTTAGGGCTGTTTCGGACTTGAGAAACGAGAAAATCGGCTTTAAAATCCGCGAGCACACAATTCAGCGGGTTCCGTATCTCTTGGTCATCGGTGACAAAGAGGTCGAATCCAACCAAGTGGCGGTCCGTACCCGTGACGGTCAAGACTTGGGCGCAATGAGTCTGGAAGCGTTCAGTGAGCATCTGAGTGCCGATATCGCTAATCGTAGTCGCGTGGCGGCTTCTGACTCGCAAGATTAATCAAATAGGAGAAAGACACTATCAAACGAGATAACGCTAAAGGTAAGTCCAAGAAAGCCCGTATTAACGACCAAATTGAAGCGAGCGAAGTTCGTCTAATTGGTGCCGACGGAGAGCAAGTGGGAATTGTCCCCTTGGATGAGGCCTTAAAAATCGCCCAGGATGCCTCGCTGGATCTGGTCGAGATAGCGGCTGATAGTACGCCGATAGTCTGTAAAGTTATGGACTACGGCAAGCACCTGTTTGAGATTAAAAAGACCAAAGCGGCTGCTAAGAAGAAGCAAAAGCAGCAGCAGGTTAAAGAAATGAAGTTTCGTCCAGGGACGGAAGAAGGGGATTATAAGGTCAAACTACGCAACCTTATACGTTTCCTTGAAAACGGGGACAAAGCCAAGGTATCGCTTCGGTACCGCGGCCGCGAAATGGCTCACCAGGAGCTCGGGATGGAAATGATGCAACGCATCGAGACCGATCTGGAGGAACTGGCAACAGTGGAGCAACGGCCTAAAATGGAAGGTCGCCAACTGATTATGGTCATGGCCCCGAGAAAGAGATAGTAGCTGGGCTTTTAGCTGCCTTAGTTACTTAATATTAATGTTATTGCAAATGCGGAGTTTATCTCATGGCAACAAAAGCTAAAGTACACAGTGGCGCCGCCAAGCGCTTTAAAAAGACTGCGGCCGGTTACAAGCACAAACACGCGAACAAGAGCCACATCCTTACCAAAATGACCACTAAGCGCAAGCGTCAACTGCGTGGCACCAGCATCCTTAATGCTGTAGATGCCCCAGCTGTTGATCGTATGCTTCGCGCCAAGTAATTGGTTTAATTTCGGATAATTAGGAGTTTATTATGGCCCGTGTAAAACGTGGTGTAGAGGCGCGTCGCCGTCACAAGAAAGTTTTAAAAGCAGCAAAAGGTTATTACGGTGCTCGTTCACGAGTTTTCCGTGTTGCCAAGCAAGCCGTTATCAAAGCCGGCCAGTACGCTTACCGCGACCGTCGCGTTAACAAGCGTAACTTCCGCGCTTTGTGGATCACTCGTATCAATGCTCAGTCTCGCGCTGAAGGCATGACTTACAGCCAGCTTATTGCTGGTTTGAAGAAAGCCAACATCGCTCTGGACCGTCGTGTATTGGCGGATCTGGCGGTTTACGATAAGGCAGCTTTTGCTGCTGTAGTAGCTCAGGCTAAAACAGCTCTGGCTGCTTAATTACCGCTTGCACGCTCGGGCTTTTAGCCTGCGCCGCTATGCGATAAAGGGGAGGGCTGTTATGGGCCTCCCCTTTTTTATCTGCGCTATGTGCTATTCGCTGTGCTCAATCACAGCGGCTTAACCCACGCTAAACACTGGAATTTGCGATGGAAAATCTCGCTGCGCTAACCGAACAAGCGCTCAAATTAGTCGATAACGCTGAAGATCTGGCGGCGCTGGACAAAGTCCGCGTCGAGTATCTTGGCAAAAAAGGCAGCATTAGTGCTCAGGCCAAAATGCTAGGCAAGCTCTCAGCCGAAGAGCGCCCCAAGGCCGGCGCTCTAATTAATGAAGCTAAGCAGCAAGTGCAAGATCGCATTAACGAGGTAAAGGCTCGGTTTGAGCGCGAAGCCATCGAGGCCAAGCTCTCCGACGAGACCATCGACGTAACGCTGCCTGGCCGCTCTGGAGGCTTAGGCGGTTTGCACCCAGTGACCCGCACCCTTGATCGCATTGCCGAGATCTTTGCCCAGGTGGGCTATGAGGTGGCCGAAGGCCCCGAGATCGAAGATGATCACCACAACTTTGAGGCGCTGAACATTCCCGCGCATCACCCCGCGCGCGCCATGCACGATACCTTCTACGTGGATGAAAAGCCGTTTGCCACCAGCGGTGGTAGCTACGTGCTGCGTACCCACACCTCGCCTGTTCAGGTGCGCGTGATGGAAACCGACGAGCCGCCTATTCGTATTATCTGCCCGGGCCGGGTGTATCGCTGCGACTCAGATCTGACTCACACGCCGATGTTTCATCAGGTCGAGGGGTTGGTGGTGGACAAAAACATCAGCTTTGCCGACTTAAAAGGCACAGTCGATCAGTTTTTAAAATCCTTTTTCGAGGTGGATGCGCCGGTGCGTTTTCGCCCGTCTTACTTCCCGTTTACGGAGCCGTCTGCCGAGGTAGACATTGGCTGCACTCAGTGTGGCGGTAAAGGCTGCCGGGTGTGCAAGCACACCGGCTGGATCGAGATTATGGGGTGCGGCATGGTGCACCCCAATGTATTTAAAGCCTCTGGTATTGATCCGGAAACCTATTCCGGCTTTGCGTTTGGTATCGGTGTTGAGCGAATGGCGATGTTGCGTTATGGCGTTAATGACTTGCGCCTGTTTTTTGAAAACGACATAAAGTTTTTGCAGCAATTCTAATAGGCCGAACGTCGCCGAATAACCGCCCAAAACAAAACAGATAGGCCCCGCAGGCCGAAAGAGATTGAACTATGAAAGTAAGTGAATCCTGGTTGCGCGAGTGGATTAACCCCGAGGTGAGTGTTGCCACTTTAGTTGAGCAGCTGACAATGGCCGGCATTGAGGTCGATGCTACCGAGCCTGTTGCCGGAGCTTTTACCGGTGTGGTAGTGGGTGAGATTGTGGCTGTAGAGCAGCATCCGGATGCCGACAAGCTACGCGTGTGTCAGGTGGCCGGTCACCCCGAGGGCGGCGAAACTCAGGTCGTGTGTGGTGCACCCAATGCGCGGGTTGGCCTAAAAGCGCCGTTCGCCACCGTGGGTGCGCAACTGCCGGGTGACTTTAAAATCAAAAAAGCCAAGCTGCGTGGGGTCGAATCCTTTGGCATGCTGTGCGGCCAAACGGAATTAGAGGCCGGTGACGATGACTCTGGCCTGTGGGAACTGGCGGTAGATGCCCCGGTAGGGCAAGACTTGCGTGAGTACTTAAACCTCAACGACACTCTGATTGAGGTAGACATTACGCCCAACCGTGGTGACTGCTTAAGTGTGCGCGGCCTTGCCCGCGAGTTGGGGGTGATTAACCGCCAAGCGGTAAACCCGGTTGCGGTGCAGCCGGTGGCTGCCACAATAGAGGACTCCGTACCGGTTACCTTGCAGGCATCGCACGCCTGTAGCCGCTACCTGGGCCGGGTTATCCGCAATATTAATGTCAGCGCGCCGAGCCCCCTGTGGCTGCAAGAAAAACTGCGTCGCTCGGGTGTGCGCTCGATTGATGCCGTAGTGGATGTTACCAACTACGTGCTGCTTGAGTTGGGCCAGCCCATGCACGCCTTTGATTTAGCTAAAATTCAGGGCGGTATTACCGTGCGCGATGCACGCGAAGGCGAAAAGCTCACCCTGCTCGATGAGCAAGAGGTAACTTTGCAATCGGGCACCCTGGTTATTGCTGATGATGACGCCCCGTTGGCCATGGCCGGCATTATGGGCGGCTTAGCGAGCGCGGTTACCCCGGCCACGCAAAACATCTTGTTAGAAAGTGCGTTCTTTAATCCTTTGGCCATTGCCGGTCGCGCGCGCAACTATGGTTTGCATACCGATTCTTCACACCGCTTTGAGCGCGGTGTCGACTATCAGCTGCAGCGCGAGGCTATTGAACGGGCCACCGCGTTATTGCTGGAAATCGTCGGCGGTGAAGCCGGACCCATTGTCGAGGAGGTTTCGGTCGAGTTGCCTCAGGCCCCTCAAGTTGTATTGCGTCAAGAGCGTATCGCCAGTGGGTTACACATCGATATGGACGCGGCGACCGTCGAAGATATCCTGACCCGCTTAGGGCTTGAGATCGCCGAGAGTCGCGACAACGACTGGAAAATAACCGTACCAAGCTGGCGCTTTGATATCGACATCGAGGCCGATTTGCTTGAAGAGCTGGCACGTATTTACGGCTACAACCGTCTGCCAACTCGCGTGCCCGACTCACCCATGGCCATTAAGGCCCACACCGAGTCGCGTTTGCCGCTGGCGCAGCTGCGCCGGCACTTAATTAGCCGCGATTACCAAGAGGTGGTGACCTACAGCTTTGTCGACCCGGCCGATAACGCCAGGTTTGACCCGGAGCTGAGCCCCATTGCCCTTAAGAACCCCATCAGTGCCGATATGGCTGTGATGCGCACCACCTTGTTGCCTGGGCTGGTGGCGACCTTGCGTCACAACCTTAACCGCCAGCAAAGCCGTTTGCGCTTGTTTGAAAGTGGCCAACGGTTTATTCCCGGTGTCGACGGTGTCGACCAGCAGCCCACTCTGGCGGGCTTGGTGTATGGGCCGCTGGCGGCCGAAAACTGGAACGAGCAAGACCGCACCGTCGACTTTTTTGATATCAAGGGCGACCTAGAATCACTGTTGGCGCAAACGGGCAACGGCGTTAACTTTAGTTTTCGGGCCGGGTCGCATCCGGCGTTGCACCCAGGGCAGTGTGCCGAAGTGCTCGCCGATGGTGAGGTGATTGGTTTTGTCGGGGCGATTCACCCCGCATTGCAGCAACAGCTGGATATCCCCGCTGGCGTGTTTGTCTTTGAGGTGGCGCTTAAATCACTGCTCGAAGCGCGGGTGCCAAGTTTTACCCCTCTGTCACGGTTCCCCGCTAACCGTCGCGATTTAGCACTACTGGTAGATCGCGAATTGCCCGCCGAGAGCTTGTTAAGTGGCGTGCGTAAAACCGCCGGAGAGTACCTGGCAGACTTAAAGGTGTTTGACCTCTATATGGGCAAAGGCATTGATCCACATAGAAAAAGTGTCGCTTTGGGCTTGACCTTTCAGCATCCTTCGCGCACTCTTACCGATGATGAAATCAATGGATTTGTCGGGCAGGTGGTCGAACATCTGCAAAACCAACATGGTGCAACCCTGAGATAGGCGACAACCTATGCCCAACGGCGCGCTGACAAAAGCGGATTTGGCAGAGAAACTATACGAAGAGCTTGGCCTCAATAAGCGTGAGGCCAAAGAGCTGGTCGAACTGTTTTTTGAAGAAATTCGCGGCTCATTGGAAACCAACGAGCAGGTGAAGTTGTCAGGGTTTGGCAATTTTGATTTGCGCGATAAAAGTCAGCGCCCAGGGCGAAACCCCAAAACCGGCGAGGAGATCCCCATCAGCGCTCGCCGGGTAGTCACCTTCAGACCAGGACAGAAGCTGAAGGCACGAGTAGAGACCTATGCTGGAACCAAGCCATAACGACGAGCTGCCGGTTATACCCGGTAAGCGTTACTTCACCATCGGTGAAGTCAGTGAGCTGTGCGCCGTAAAGCCGCACGTGTTGCGCTACTGGGAGCAGGAATTCCCTCAGCTTAAGCCCGTTAAGCGCCGCGGTAACCGCCGCTACTATCAGCGCACCGATGTTCTCACCATTCGCCAAATTCGTGCACTGCTGTACGATCAGGGCTTTACCATCGGCGGTGCTCGCCAACAAATGAGCGGCGAAACCGCCCAGCAAGATGCCAGCCACTTTAACCAGTTGGTCAATCAAATGATCTCTGAGCTCGAGCAATTGCTGGACGTGTTAAAAACCAAGTAAATCAATTGATTACTTAATAGCCGGGCAAGCCAACGCCCGGTTGTTGGCCTGCTCACTCGCCGTTTTTCTCTGTTGCATTCTTAAATAATTCCGGTATTATGCCCAGCTCTCGACGCAAGCCTTCTGGCCTGTTTCGACTGTCGGAACGTAGCGCAGCCTGGTAGCGCACTACACTGGGGGTGTAGTGGTCGTGGGTTCGAATCCCGCCGTTCCGACCATTTTTCCTTTCTGTTTCTTGGCCTTCTTCCCGTTATTCTCCGTTACCCCCTAGGGTTTTTCATATCTTGGCAACTATTGACCTTGTATTTCTGTGGGTGTGCCCCCAGAAACCAGTAATGGCCGTTAGATAGGGTGGCAGTGAGTTGCCAAAATGCTACTATGTGCGCCTATTTTTTTACTTTGCGAACCTGATAGGGCGCGACAATAACAACGGAGTATTCACGTGACCAAGCAGTTAATGATTTACAACGACATTCAGGCTCTAAGCAGCGAAAAACACCGCAACATGTCGGTTAAAATCGACTCATACGATTTTATCGACGAGATGACCTCATCGCCCCTGTTGGCTACCGAGATTCCGTTTGCCGCCGCTGAGTACGCTGTGATCTTCTCGGCACCTAATGCCGAGGGTGAGCACACTCCTCTGGCCGTTATGGGCGTTAAGCAGGGCGAGAACTTAATGCTGAGCGACGACGGCAGCATCAATGCTCGTTACGTTCCTGCCTTTGTACGTCGCTATCCGTTTGTCTTTGCCGGCGGTAACGAGTCAGAAAACCTGACCCTGTGCATCGACGAAAAAAGTAAAGCATTGCACGCTGACGGCAGCCGCGGCGAGCGTTTGTTTGACGACAACGGCGAGCAAACTGAGCACTTGAAAGACGTGATCAAGTTTTTGCAGGATTACCAGTATCGCGCCGAAATGACCAAAGCCTTCTGCAAAAAGCTCAAAGAGCTGGACCTGCTGGAGCCTATGCAAGCAAACATCGAGTTTAACGGCAAAGCCGAAAACAACATGAGCATCAAAGGTTTTTACACCGTTAAGCGTGAAAAACTGAAAGAGCTGGGCGACGAGCAGGTTCTGGATTTGTTCAAAAAAGACGGCCTCGAGCTGATCTACGCGCACTTGCAGTCACTGAGCAATTTAAATCGCTTGGTTGAGCTGAAAAACGCCAAGTTAGCTAACTAAGTTTGTTAACTGGCTGTAAAAAACCGACGCTTGCGTCGGTTTTTTTATGCCTGGTTGTTGCGCGCCGCTCGCCCGGCACGGTGGCCCTCTGCGGGATTACCCCATACGCTTGCGCACCATATGGGAGTGCCAAATAGCGGGGGCAATCACCAGTACGCTCATCGCCCCCAATACCCAGAGGTGATTTTGGCTTAGTGCGGCAAGGTCAACGATGCTGGCAGCGTGCTCACTATTGGTCAGCGTGGCAAACGATATAGGGGCCATGGCCGCGTCTTTGGCGATAGCAAAACCGCCACTCCATGCGCTCTCCCAGCCCAGCGCTGAGAGCGATCCGTAAGCCTTATAGGCAATCGCCGAGGCGCCAAAGCCAACAACCCCAGCGGCAACGGTGCCGGCGGCTAAAATACCAAGCCCCAATGCCCCAACGGTTACTACGCCTACCGATACAATTCCGACGCTAATGGGTGCCACTGCCCAACCGCCCCAGGCGAACACTAACCCGTAAGCTCTATTGCCACCGGCAATCCAGCCAAAGGCGGGTTTCTCGTGCATCTCGGGCAGGCCCAGCTTGACGTGAATAAGAGGCGCGCCAAAAAGCGAAAGCCGGCTCTTGTAATCGCGCCGCTTGGAATTCACCTGATCATACTCGGCGAGAAAAGCCTCCGGCTGTCGTTGGCGTTCTTGTGCTCGCAGCCGCGGCTGGCTGATAAGCATGTGCGCTAACAACCCTAGATAGACGGCAATAAACGCAACTACCATAAGCTGCGAGCCTAGGGCGTAAAGCCCTTGGTAGTTGGTATTTGCGAGGGCAACATACTTAAGCAAAAACATACCGGCGACAAAAACCGCCGCCACCAAAAAGTACAATGCTACTATTTTGAGGGTAGCGCGCCGCTCGCGCTCGGTGCGCGATTGCGCGAGGCTTGCCCGCACACTAAAAAACGAGCCGATCACCCCCGAAAAAGACGCCATTATTGTCAGCAAGCTGCTCCACTTGATGGCGCTGCCGGTGTGCGCGACGCCAGCGCTAAACAAAGCCGCTTTGGCTTTAGGCGCCGATATAGTGCTAATGGCCAGTAACACCGCCATGGTAAAGGAGGCGCCTGGCTTGCTTTTGGCAAGAGTGTCTTGCACAAAGTTGACCATGGCTTTCTGCAACGCTTTGCGCCCGCGCGATAACCGTTGCTTTACCGCGTCTTCCGATAACTCCAGCTCCGCCGCCACATGTTCGACCGACTGCTGTTCGCGGTAAAACAAAATTAGTGGCTCGCGGTAGGTCTCGGGCAGTTGCTGCAACGCTTGCCAGAGTAAGGCTTGCTCTTGCTCTTGTATCACCGCGTCATCCACCCGGCTGTGTTCAGCCACCTGCTCGTGCAGCTCGTCTGTGGGCTGGGGCGCGTGGCGGGTTTCTTTGCGCCGGTAGCGGCTGATTTTAAAGCGCAAAATACCGCATAGCCACGCTTTAAGTTTGGCCGGGTCACTCAGAGTATCTAGCTTGCGCCAAGCCTCGACAAAGGTCTCCTGCGCAATATCTTCACTGTGTTTTAAGTCACCCACCGATGAGTACGCAAGCGAGCACAGCAGGCTTTGGTAGCGGCCGACGATTTCGCCAAAGGCGTCGCGGTCGCCCCCGATGGATGCCAGCACTAGGCTGGTATCGGCTGAATTTTTGTAGTTGATACGCTTTTTAAAAAGGCCCATAGCTTTGTTTTTCCGGCTTAAAAGGTATAAGTGCCCGCTTGTCGGTAAAAGGTGACGGCTTTTATTAAATTAATTCTTTGTCTGATTTTTTATAAAAACTTGTCACCTTTTGTTTTGCTCAAGGCACTTATACCCCGACGCGTATGTACCGGCGTGTTTTTCTGGCCGGGTTTATAGCAACAGCTTGCTCGCACTCGTTGGAGAATTCCGAGCCACCCATTATTTCATTAGGAGCACACAGTATGACAAGGTTTAAACCAGCTAACGTAACCATACTTAAAAAACTGACTTTTATGGCCGCTGTGGTTTGTGCCAGCAGCGCCTTTGCCGCACCGCTCGCGCCTCACGTCGATACCTTTGATGATGTCGCCAATAACCAACTTAACCTGCCGCGCCAGCTGCTCACCGATGCCGTGATGGGCGGTGGGTCCAGTGCAACGCAAAGTGTAGAGAGGGGCGTGGTTACCCTTCAGGGCGAGATTGTGCCCGCCCGTGGCCAACTGGGTTGGGTGAGCTACGTGCTGCCGCTCGACATAGAGGGAGGCGCACAGGACGCTAGCCCTTATGAGGGGGTGGTGTTACGGGTAAAGCTCACTAAAGGCAACCTGTCGGTTTCTGTTAACAGCACTGAGGTCACTAACTTTGACTATCACGCCGCCCCCATTACGGTCACTCAAGATGGCGAGTTTCACGAGGTAAAGGTGCCGTTTGCATCGTTAAAACGTGCCTGGTCCGAGCAGGCGCCACTTAACCCCAAAACAGTAAACGGTATCAGTATAGTCGCTTACGCCGTGCAGCCAGAGCCCTTTGATGTGTCACTGGATTCTGTCAGCTTTTATTAATAGGTAACTGAGCGTGTAGCGGGGCGCTGAATGGGGGGCTCCGCAACATACCTTCACCTTTACTACGGGCCGTTACCATGGCTACGCCAAACCAAGCGCTTCAACGCTTAGATTACCTTGATGCCGTACGCGCGTTTGCGTTGTTGTTGGGCATCGTTTTTCACGCTAGTTTATCGTTCTTACCGGTGTATATCGGTTGGGCGGTAATGGATATATCCACCAGCGCGCTGGTGGGCACGTTTATGCTGATTAGMCATTCTTTTCGGATGGCGCTATTTTTTTTGGTGGCCGGTTTTTTTAGCCATATGACGTTTCATCGCAAAGGCGCTACGGGTTTTATACAATCGCGGCTTATCCGCATTGTTATTCCCTTTTTGGTTGGCTGGTTTTTATTGCGCCCGCTGCTAGTGTCGGGGTGGGTGATGGGCATGCAAAGCTTGCGTGGGGAGGTTGCTATTATCGCCTCATTAAATGAGGGCTTTAACGTGGTATTGGGTTCTATAAGCGCGGCTTTTACCGGTACGCACCTATGGTTTTTGTACTACTTGTTGTTGGCGACCGCCGCTGTTTTGTTAATGCGCCAGATCGTTGTCTGGCATCCGCGCAGCTATCGAGCGCTTACCCAGCGGGTCGATGCTGTCGTACATTGGTTGGTCCACTCGCGCTTAGCGTTTATCGTTGCCGCTATACCTACTGTTACTTGCCTGTGGTTTATGGGCCACTGGGGCATGGATACACCCGACAAATCTCTCGTGCCGCAATGGCAGGTGCTGTTTATTTACGGCGGTTTTTTTACGCTAGGTTGGTTGCTGCATCGCCAAGGTAATGTCATCGAGGCCTTTGGCCGTATTAGTGTTGGCAAAGTGTTTCTCGGGGTAGTTGCTAGTATGGCCGCCGTACTCTTATCGGGGTTTGAGGGGCAGCCTGGTCACCCGCAATATCCGCTTATTAAAGCGCTTTTTTTATTCAGCTACGCGGTAATGATGTGGTCGCTGGTGGCACTCACCATCGGTGTTTTTAAACGTTTGTTTAACCGCCCCAGTAAAACGGTGCGCTACCTTCCCGATTCATCCTACTGGCTGTATTTAATTCATCTGCCTATTGTTATATGGCTGCAAATTGCGTTTGCCGAAACCCCTTGGCACTGGGGCGTAAAACTTACGCTAATCTCGGGTATTACTATTGCGGTATCGTTGCTGCTGTATGACTTGCTGGTGCGCGCAAGCGTGATTGGGCAAGTGCTTAATGGCGGGCGAAAGGCGAGGGTGCTGTTTGCTCGTCGCTCTAACGCGGCACTTGCGAACAATACGTAGCAAAGCTAATAGCGGAATTAACGCCCTTAAAGCGTGGGCGTGTCATTTAGCCTGCACGCTAAAGCGTTTACGGTACTCCCCCGGCCCTAAGCCGACAATACGGGTAAATATTTTGCGAAACGAGGCCGGGTCTCTATAACCTACCTCCCAGGCGATGGTTTCGATCGGTGTGCGACTAAATTGCAGCGCGTCTTGCGCTTTACTGACGCGAATATGTTGGCAATAGTCGGTGCTGGTCAGTCCAGTCGCCCGCTGAAAGCGCCGTAAAAAAGTGCGTTTTTCTAAGCCGGCTTTGGCCGCTAACACGGCCACGGAAGATTCTTTGCCATCAACGCTCTGTAGCCAGTGTTGCACCGTTAAAATGGCTTTGTCGCCGTGCTTAAGCCGGGGCGCAAACGGGCGGTAGTAACGCTGCTCGCGCCCCGGCGGGTCAATCAACAGGGTACGGGCGGTTTCTAGCATAACCCGCGCCCCTAAAAACCGCTCCACTAAGCGCAGCCCTAAATCTGTCCACGACATGGCGCCCCCAGCGGTAATCACATCGCCGTCATCCACAATTAAGCGCTCGGTGGCCCAGCGCACCTGTGGGTAAAGTGCCTCTACCTTTTCCGTAAACATCCAGTGGGTGGTAGCTGTGCGGCCGTGCAAGATACCGCTGCGTGCCAGTAAAAAAGCCCCGCCACACACCGAGCAAATCACCGCCCCCTGACTATGACTGTCGTTCAACCAATCAATAAACGGCGCCGGTATAGGCACTTGTGCTGGGTCTTCCAGGGTAGGGGGTAAAATAATCGCCGCAGGCGTGTTTGCCAGAGCACCCGCCACTGGTTTTGGCTGTACGTTTTTATAGGGTTGCCACTGGCTAACCGCTAACGAAAGCCCCGTACTCTCACGCGCCGCCATCCGGTTTGCCGTTTTAAACAGGTCTGTCATCCCCAGTATGGCCGCCTGCTGCGCACCCGAATACAGAACGAGGGCGATGTCGATTGGCTTACTAGTCATATGTCACTATCGCCTTCTAGATTGTCAAATATGCCACTTCGCAGTATGTCGGTTTGAGCGCACACTGTCCATGACGATTGAGAAACACTAACCGATAGGAGATACGCATGAGCAAGCAAGCTTTAATTGTTGTGGATATTCAAAACGAATACTTCCCCGGCGGCAAAATGCTGCTAGAGGGTATTAATACCGCCGCCGACAATGCGGCTAAAGTGATGGCGAAAGCCCGCGCCAACGGCGATGTGGTAGTCAATATTCACCACCAGGAGCCCGATCCGCAGTCGCCCTTTTTTACCCAGGGCACCGACGGCATTACTATTCACCCCAAGGTGAGGCCTGCCGAAGGCGAAAAGGTGATACTCAAAAACTACCCCAACTCGTTTTTAAAAACCGACCTGCACGATTACCTGCAAGCGCAAGGGGTAAAGCAGGTGGTTATTATCGGCGCCATGAGCCATATGTGCATTCAAGCCACCACCCGCGCAGCGTCCGATTTAGGTTACCCAACCATCGTCATTCACGATGCCTGTGCCACGCTCGACTTGGAGTTTAAAGGCGTGAACATTCCGGCGGCGCAAGTGCATGCGTCGTCTATGGCGGCTTTGGCGTTTGCCTATGCTGAGGTTGTGGGGATGGAGGAGTGGGTGGTCTAGTCGATCTGCCTGAGCCGGTAAAGCCCCGAAAGGTGGCCAGCCGATGGATATCTCGCACTGAATACGCCAAAAGCAACACTTTAGTTGCTTTTGGCGTTGTAAGCCGCAAAAAAGAATCTCATAAATTGCTTTTTTAGATTAAGGCAACTAAAGTGTTGCTATCGAGACCAAAAGCAACCTATGTATTTACTCAGATGAACTCAATACTCCAGCAGATAAAACAGCGACGATTGACGCTAGGCCTTAAACAGAGCGATATGTTGCTACGAGTCGGCGTATCTCGTCAGCAATATCAGCGTCTGGAGTCCAAAGGAAACCCCAGGCTAGATACACTGGAGTTAATATCGGAAGGTTTAAACAGTGAACTCATACTTATACCCAAAGAAAAGCTAAACGCTGTTAAAGCACTGCTTGAGCAGGATGAACCTGGCTCTCAAGCGAGAAAGCCAGTAAAAGAAGAAACAAAAAAGCGTCTTTCCGATGACCCCTGGCAAGGCTTGCTGGGGGATGAATCATGAGCGATGGCCGCGCCGAGCAAATCAACGTGCTCAAGCTAAGCCTGCATGAAAGGTTGGTGGGTTATTTGGTGGGGTTTCAGAGCGGTAAAAATGTGCTGAGCTTTGCCGAGGAGTTTAAGTACGATGCGGGCCGGCCTACCTTGAGCTTGATTACCCACCCGGCGTTTCCCCGTTCTGAAAAAGTCATGTCTGAACCTTGGGCAAGACACCAAAGGTTGCCCCCAACATTGTCCAATTTACTGCCCGAGGGGGCCTTACGAGAGTTGATGGCGCAGGGGCTTAAAGTTCATGTCGACAGCGAATTTCATCTTCTGTCGAATCTCGGGGCTGATCTACCCGGTGCATTGATAGCAGAGCCGATGGAGCCAGATGAAGTTCCCGCGAGCATTCTAAATGCTCACGGCAAAGTGAAAGCAATAAAGCTTGAAAAGCTATCCACGGGCAACAAATTTTCGTTAGCCGGTGTTCAGATGAAGTTCTCCATGAAGGAGAAAGACGGGCGCTACACTCTTACCCATGGCAATGTACTGGGTGATTGGATTATCAAAACCCCATCCACCAAGCACAAAGATGTACCGGTAAATGAATATACCGCAATGACACTGGCGCAGTTAGTGGGCATCGACATTCCAGAGATAAAATTGATCGAGCTAAATACGCTCGAGAATCTCCCGCAGATAAACCTGCCCGATGAAAACCTCGCCTTTGCCATTAAACGTTTTGATCGTGATATCAATACTCGTATCCACATGGAAGACTTTGCCCAGGTATTGGTTAAATATCCCCACGAAAAATACAGCTCGGCAAACTACGAGCAAATTGGCCGTATTGTTTACGCTTACTCGGGAGATGGCTTGGCCGATGCGCAACAGTTTGCCAGGCGATTGCTGGTTAACATCCTTCTCGCCAATGGCGATGCCCACTTAAAAAATTGGAGCCTAATATATCCCGATAAAATCACTCCAAGGCTTTCGCCAGCTTACGATATTGTTACCACGAGCGTATATATCGACGGCGAGCAGAGTTTTGCGCTTAATCTAGGTAAGACTAAAGGCTGGTATGACGTCTCAATGGAGCATTTTAAGTCATGGGCTAATCGTGCTGACATTCCTTGGCGCGCCATTAACCCCCATTTGAATGATGTTATAGAAAAGGCTCGCAACATTTGGCCAGAGGCAATAAAGGCTTTGCCAATGAATGACCAACACAAACAAAAATTAAAACACCATTGGAGCCATCTGCATAAGGATTTTCGAATCAAATAGCGCGGGAAAACTCGCTTGAAAAGCTTAGTAAACCGGTCGCCATCCGGAGTTTCCGTGCCTAACGCTGCTCTGGCTGCTGCACAGCCCACAGTTGCGCGTAGCGGCCACCGCGTTGCAGTAGCTCGTGGTGGCTGCCTTGTTCTACCAGTTGGCCGTTATCCAGTACCAGTATCTGGTCCGCATCCACCACCGTGGAAAGGCGGTGGGCAATCACCAGGCTGGTGTGGCCGCTGGAGACTTCCCGCATAGCGGTCAGTATCGCCGCTTCGGCATGGGAGTCCAATGCCGCGGTCGCCTCGTCAAACACCAAAATAGGCGCGCCCTTAAGCAGCACCCGAGCAATGGCAATGCGCTGTTTCTCACCGCCTGATACTTTTAAACCCCGCTCGCCCACCAGAGTATTGTCACCGTCGGGTAGGGCGGCGATAAACCCATCTAGGTGCGCCATGGTAATGGCCCGGTCGATGGCCTCGTCTGGGGCGTCGGGGTTACCGTAGGCAATGTTGGCGCGAATGCTGGTGTTAAACAGCACCGTGTCTTGCGGCACCACGGCGATGGCCTGGCGCAGCGAGTCCAGCGTCACCTCGCGAATGTCTTGCCCATCAATGGCGATGGCCCCGGCACTTACATCGTAAAAGCGATACAGCAAGCGGGCGATGGTGCTCTTGCCCGCGCCCGAGGCGCCGACTATGGCCAGCCTTTGCCCCGGTGCCACGCGAAACGACAAGTCCGTAAAGGTGGATCGCTCGGGCCGATAGCCAAACGCGACATTCTTAAACTCAACTTCACCGGCGGTTACCTGCAGGGGCTTGGCGTCAGGCGTATCCACAATCTGCGGCGCCCGTTTCAAAAGCCCCAGCATATTTTCCAAATCGGTCAGCGCCCTGCGCATCTCCCGGTACACAAACCCGAGAAAATTCAGCGGTATAAACAACTGGATCATATAGGCATTCACCATAGCCAAATCACCCAGCGTCATCTCCTCGGTAATCACCGACTGGGCCGCCATAATCATCATGCCGGTAATGGCGGCGGCGATAATCAGCGCCTGCCCCGAATTCAGCGCCAGCAGCGATAGGCGGTTTTTTAGTTTGGCCTGTTCCCATTCGGCCAAAAACTGATCGTAAGTCTGCGCCTCAAATTCTTCATTATTAAAGTACTTAACCGTCTCGTAATTGAGCAAACTGTCCACGGCCCGGGTATTGGTAGACGAGTCCGCCCGGTTGGCCTCGCGTACAAACCGGGTACGCCATTCGGTGGTAAACACCGTAAAACCAATATAAACCGCCACCGCCGCCAGAATAATCAGCGCGTACCAAGCGGAAAAAGCAAAGGTAAAAATCGCCGCCACCATTAAAATTTCAAACAGGGTGGGGACAATATTGAACATCAAAAAGCGCATTAAAAAACTGATGGCACTGGTACCGCGCTCAATATCCCGGCTGATTCCCCCGGTCTGGCGGCTAAGGTGAAAATCTAACTCCAGCCGGTGCAAGTGCCGAAACACCCGCAGCCCAATCCGGCGCATCGCCCGCTCGGTCACCCGGCTGAAAATGGCATCGCGCAGCTCACCAAAAAACACCCCGCCAAAGCGCAAAAACCCGTAAAACAACAAAAAGGCCAGGGGCAGTGCCAACTCCGGCTGCAGAGATCGGTCCACCCCATCCACAATGTGCTTCAGCGCCCAGGGCATCGCCAGGGTGGCCCCTTTAGCCGCCAACAGCGCCGCAATGGCCAGCAAACCCCGCCATTTGTAATCCCATAGGTAAGGCCAGATATAGCCCCACACCTGCCGCAGGTTCAACCTGGGCACTGAAGGGTCGGGCGCCGAGGGGGGGGCAATTTGTGGGACATACCGCGCATGGGTGCTTCCGAGTTGGGTGTTTGGAGGCACAGTTTACGCAAGTATGAGGGTAGAGTGGCGGGATGTGAGCATTTAGGCCCACGGGCCAAGTGGATGAGTGACCCTGGCACGGCGACGCGCAGTGCGAAAATATCAGAAACCGGCGCTTGTGCAGGTATTAGAGACACAAGCGGAAAGAGGCCCCGCAACAGTCCGGGCATTGGACGCCTATCCGCCAACTGTACGCATGGCCCACTAGTATTTTAAAAGCTGTGATTCAGGGAGTTATACGATGGATATTCAAAAACTTGCCGATGAGGCGCTGCACTTGCTTGAGGAGCAGCGTGCGCATCTGATCCAACGCTTGGTATCCAGTCTTGACGCACCTTCAGCCAAAGAGTTGCGGGCAGATTGGTCGGCAGAGGCGCGGCGCCGGGCCGAGGAGCTGGATAATGGCACGGCTCAAGCTATCGCGGGGGATGATGTATTGAAAAAGGCCCGTGCCCTGATTAAATGACCTATGAGTTTCGTCTAGCAATTTAATACGTCAAAGCCGTGGTGGTGTTGCAGCAGGGCCATTTCAATGTCGTCTTCGGCGCTAAAGTTTGCCATCTACCGGTGTCTCCATGGGCCTGGAGCTCGCCAGTGTTGTTGTTTTAGCTGCGCGGCGGGTTGGTTGCTTTGCTGAGGTGTGACCAATAACTCTAAAAAATCCGTCAATACAGAGCATACTTCAGCCAGCTGGGCGGGAACACCCGGCGCGTTTAATCGCTTGGTAAAAGCCTGCCATTGGGGCTGTTTGAGTGCGATAAAGTCTGTATTAAACGGCAGCGCGTGGGGCAGGTGTGTGTCGCGAGTAGCAAAGGTTTGCTTAACTGCCTCGGCCAGTACATCGGCGCTAAAATCAAACTGGCGGGTCAGCAGCCAGATATCGTAAAAATCCTTCATGCGACTGTTCAGTTCGCCCAGCGTTACCATGGCTTCAAACTTTTCGGCAATGGCGCTTTCGCGGCTGTAGCACCAGAGTTCGGGTGCGGGTAAATCCAGCAGTGTGGGGTAGGTATTGCGGCGGGGCGCAGGCACCATGGCATCGCCAAAACCGATATCCAGTTGCATGGGTATGCGTGCCCCGGCCAGCTCGCCGGTAAAGCGCAGGCGCACACCTTGGTAGTCGGCGTCTTCTTTAATAATCTCGGCTTTGAGGGTTTCGGTGTTAAATACTATGCCGTCGTCGGCCACGGGCGTGTTAATGACATCGGCTATTTGCTGGGCAATGGCCTGTGGCTGGTTGTCGGTTTGGCCCAGCATGTCGATGTCCATGGTGGGGCGGGCCTCGGGTGCCTGCCATACGCGCAGCATGAGTGCACCTTTTAAAATAAAACTTTCAGCGTGGGCCGATTGGCTCAGCCGATATAAAAACCGCTCCATGGCGTAGTATTGCAACAGTTCGTTAAAGGGGCGCTTTTGTTCTCGCGCTCGGTTAAGTAACCGTTGGCGCACTGAGGCGGCGATATTGCTTGGCGGCATACTAAGCCTCCTTGTGATGCCTGCGGTTTACAGCCCTGCTTCCAGGTACGGGCGCATAACATTGTCCACCCGGCAAATACGGGCGTAATGCAGTAGCTCGGCGGGTTTTACTTTACAGCGCTGCTTGTACAGTTGCAGGGCCTCTAGCACTATATCTTGGCCGATTTTATGGCGGTATTTAAAGCAGTCCGCCAGGGTTTTTTCCGGGTTGTACACATTCAGTGTGGTGCCGTCTATTTGGGCTTGCTCAATGCCCGCTTCAAACGCGGCCTGACTAAAACGGTAGCCCTGCACCGGTGGGTATTCTATGTCCGGCAGGCGCGCGCGGCGGTTGACGGCCAGATGAATACGGTGGGGTATTTGTGTGGTAATGCTGTGCCAGGCCAGCGCGGATATCAAACACACCACCGCCTTGGGGTAGCGGCTGGCCACGGACAGCAAATCCGGCTCGCTGACAGGGGGCAGCTCTGCCAAGCGGTACAGGCCGCGGCTAATGGGCTCAATCACCCCGGCGTCGCGCAGGCGGTACAGTTGGTAGCGGTTAAGCCCTGCAGCCAGCGCCTCGCTCATGCGCATTTGCCCACCGTGGGCGCGAAATACCGCTTCGGGGCTTAGCGCCTTGGGTGTGTGGGTTGTATTGTCAGCCATAATCATTCAGACATAATGCTGCCATTTGCTCTCAAATGGTAACACTATGTCTGACATGGGAGCGGGGGTCAAGTTCCGGCATTACAACCCTTGCAGCTGTAGTGATTGCCATAAGCCCGACAAACGGCTAATCCGTCTCCGCTAGCAGAGACGGTGGGAATTGGATATCCCGATCCTCTACCGAGAGTTTGCCTGAGATTAGGCTGGAGTTGGCAGATTTATTGGAGCAAGGGCGTCTCAAGAAATTACTGGGCAGGAATATTCGGMATTTGGTGTGAGTGCGCTATAGCTACAGCAGATCTCGACAATAGCGCAAAAAACAACATCTTGTTATGATCCATCACTACAAATGCGCTAACAAAACGGATTGCCATGTACCCCGAGCCGGAACGCCAACCCCTCGCCACGCCCGAGGCCGTCGATGCCTTTATTAACCGCTGGAAAAACGCTAGCGGCACCGAAAAGGCCAACTACCAGATATTCCTTACCGAACTGTGTGCGTTACTGGGCCTGCCACAGCCGGAGCCTGCCTGCGACACCAACGCCGACAACGCCTATGTGTTTGAGCGCCGGGTAGACATCTACAAGCCCGACGGCAGCGTCAATCGCGGTTTTATCGACTTATACAAACGTGGCAGCTTTGTTTTAGAGGCCAAACAAACTGGCAAAACCCTAGGCACCAGCGGTTGGGACAAAGCCATGCTGGCCGCGCAGAACCAAGCCGACCAATATGTGCGTGCCCTGCCTACCGACGAAGGCCGCCCACCGTTTATTGTGGTCACCGACGTGGGTCGCTCGCTGGAGTTGTACGCCGAGTTCAGCCGCTCCGGTGGCACCTATGTGCCATTCCCCGACCCCGGTCACCATCGTATACAGTTGGCCGACTTGCGCGAGCCGGATATTCAGCACCGCCTGTACAACCTCTGGCAAGACCCGGACGCGCTGGACTTATCCAAACAGGCCGCCCGGGTTACCCGCGAGTTATCCGCCAAGTTGGCTGACCTTGCTAAATCGCTGGAGCAATCCGGCCACCCGGTAGAACGCGTGGCGCACTTTCTTAAGCGCTGCCTGTTTACCATGTTCAGCGAAGACGTCGACCTAATTCCCTACGGCTGCTTTACCGCGCTGCTAGAGCGATTGCAAAACACGCCCGATTTGTTTGTGGATTCCATGAAAAGCCTCTGGAACACCATGAACACCGGGGGCTTTGAAGGGCAAATCATGGCCAAGGTGCGCCGCTTTAACGGTGGCCTGTTTAAGGACATTAATCCCATTGCCTTAAACGCCGAACAAATTGGCCTATTGCTAGAGGCCGCCCGTGCCGACTGGCGCTATGTCGAGCCCGCCATTTTCGGCACACTATTGGAGCGCGCGCTGGACCCGCGCGAACGCCACAAGCTGGGTGCCCACTACACCCCGCGCGCCTATGTTGAGCGCTTGGTGATGCCCACTCTGATTGAGCCGCTGCGCGCCGAATGGCAAACCGTGCAGGTCGCCACCCAGGCCTGGCTGCAACAGGCCAAAGACGACAAAGCCCTAAGCGAGCTTCGCAACTTTCACCAAAAACTGTGCAACACTCGCGTGCTGGACCCGGCCTGCGGCAGCGGCAACTTTTTGTACGTCGCGCTGGAACACTTAAAACGGCTGGAGGGCGAAGTACTAAACCTAATCCGTGACCTATCCGCCGGTCAGCAAAGCTTCGATGCCGAGGGCCTGACCGTAGACCCGCACCAGTTTTTGGGTCTAGAGATTAACCCCCGCGCCGCCGCCATTGCTGAAATCGTCTTGTGGATTGGCTACTTGCAGTGGCACTACCGCATTAACGGCAAGCTGGATTTACCCGAGCCAATACTGCGCGACTTTCACAATATCGAGTGCCGCGATGCGCTTATAGAGTACGATAGCCGAGAAGAAATGCTGGATGATAGCGGCAACCCCAAAACCATCTGGGACGGCATCAGCTATAAAACCAGTCCCGTGACGGGAGAACTAATCCCCGATGACGCCCAGCGGATTCCCGTCTACCATTTTAATAACCCCCGAAAAACCGAATGGCCCGAGGCGGAGTATATTGTGGGTAACCCGCCGTTTATTGGCGCGGCCACCATGCGCCGCGCCTTGGGCGATGGCTATGTCGATGCCGTGCGCGCCTCTTACAAAGGTTTAGTGCCCGAGTCCGCCGATTTTGTGATGTACTGGTGGCACATCGCCGCCGAAACTGTACGCACCGGTAACGCCCACCGCTTTGGTTTTATTACCACCAACAGCCTGCGCCAAACCTTTAACCGCCGGGTGATGGAGCCGCACCTAAACCATAATAAAAAACCGCTGTCCCTCGCCTTTGCCATTCCCGACCACCCGTGGGTGGACGGCAACGACGGGGCCGCTGTGCGTATTGCTATGAGTGTGGGTGTGGCCGGTGAACAGCCGGGGGTGTTGCGCCATGTGATTGCTGAAACAGCGGCGAACGATGATGCGCGGTCGGTTAAGGTAGATCGGCGTGAAGGGAAAATTTTTGCGGACTTAAAGTCTGGTGCAGATGTTGCCAACACTAAAGCGCTGCTAAGTAATTCAGACATATCGTCTCGTGGTGTTCAGCTAATTGGCTCAGGGTTTATTGTCACTCCAGAAGAAGCCAAAACATTAGGCTACCCTCACAAGCCCGATATTGAAAAAGTCATTCGTCATTACCGCAACGGGCGAGATTTAACCCAAACGCCTCGCGGCGTCATGGTGATTGATTTATTTGGCTATACGCCGGAGGAGGTACAGGAAAAATTTCCTGCCGTTTATCAGTGGGTGCTGGAGCGGGTAAAGCCCGAACGTGATCAAAATAACCGGGAAGGCTACAGAAAGAATTGGTGGGTATTCGGTGAAGCCAGAAAAGATTGGCGCGCAGCGTCTACTGGACTAAAAAGTTATATTGCAACAGTAGAAACCACAAAACATCGTATTTTCTCTCAGTTAGACGATTCGATATTACCCGACAATATGCTGGTTAATATCGCTTTGCAAAATACCTCCAGTCTTGGTGTTTTAAGTAGTCGTATTCATGTCGCTTGGGTGCTATCCGCTGGCGGGACTTTAGAAGATCGACCTCGCTACAACAAAACCCGCTGCTTCGAAACTTTCCCCGTCCCGGAACTAACCGAAACTCAGTCCCAAACCATCGGCACTCTGGCTGAAAAAATCGACGCCCACCGCAAACGCCAACAGGCGGAGCACGATAAGCTGACCCTTACCGGTATATACAACGTGCTGGAAAAGCTACGCTCAGAAGAACCGCTTACAGACAAAGAAAAAACCACCCACGAACAGGGTTTAGTTTCAATCCTGCGCGAACTGCACGACGAGCTGGACGCCGCCGTATTCGATGCCTACGGCTGGAGCGATTTGGGCGAAATACTGGTCGGCCGCCCCGGCGCCACCACACCGTTACCGGACAAACCTACCGAACAGACCGAGGCAGAAGAGGAGCTACTGTGCCGATTAGTAGCACTAAACCACGAGCGCGCCGCCGAAGAAGCCCAGGGCCACATCCGCTGGCTGCGCCCCGACTACCAAGCACCGGAAGCCACCCAAACCAGCGCCGAACTGGCCACCGATAACAGCACCAAGGCTACAGCGGAAACCGACAAACCCCAAACCGCCGCCAAACAAACCTGGCCCAAAACCATGCCCGAGCAAGTCAAAGCCGTACAACAACTGCTCGCCATCGGCCCCCAAACCCAACAAGCCCTGGCCGAACAATTTAAACGCAAACCGGAAAAATCCGTCGCCCAAGTGCTGGGTGCACTGGAAGTTCTCGGCCAGGCGAGCCAAACAGATAAACTTTGGCAGCTGGGCACGAGCGCAGAATAATCAGGAGCTTTGAATGAAACGGATTTTAGATGAAGCTAAAAAAATGATAACGGCTAAAGCGCTGCTTTCGGCTTCGGCTTTAGGTTTATTTATACCCTTTATCAGGCTCGTGTACTGGATCTTTGATACGGCGTACCTTAGTGGCTTTGGTATCAGCCCTGATGTTTACAGTCGCCCGATATTTTCGAGTGGTTTTGTAAGCGCGTGGCTGGTTGTCGAAGCGATTGTACCAATGATGATTGTTTGGACTGTTTTTTCAGCGGCGCTATTTTTGCTATTACTTAATATCAATCTGGGCGCTCTTGGCCAATCAGAAAATCGGTATTCGGCATATAAAATATACAGTGGTGATACACGCTGGACTCGAGCTCGAAAACGCCTCTTATACGCTTTGCCGAAGTCTTTCAATTGGCCTTACTATACTTGGACATTTGGAATTGTACTTATTGTGTTCATGTTAGGCGTTTGTACATGGGCTACCAAGAAAGGCGTTGATTTGGCCAATGCCCAGTTAAAAGCGTATGCCCAAAAAGGTCATTGCATCGATAAATTTACGTCAAATAATAAAGGCTGTTTCCGAATAAGTGGCGTTGCCGGTGTTGAGCATTTTTTGATTGCAAATTCTGAGACGCACCTTTTATATTTGAGTCGTGAGGGCCAAAGTGGTCGCGCGGAAAAGCCTTGTGGCTTGGAATGCAAAACGACATTGAATATTTTTGAGAAGAAGCGGGATGCCCAATATTCTATTTATAGAACCTACGTCCCTATGTCTGATCGCGAATTATCGGAGACCGAATCAAAAGCAAACGAATAAAGCTCGTGCGAGACCATTTTTGATTGGATGTGCAACACGACTAAGAAGCACTCTTGAAAGCAGCTAAAGGAAGGCACTTAGAGGCCAATCACTAACCGGGGCGTAAGCTAACGAGCTTAGGCGAATATAGTATGGATATTGTTGAAATTATTCAGAAATTCGAGCAGGGGGCTACCGAGCCTTACCTCTGCCGTGCTGAAAACGATGAAAAGTATGTCGTAAAAGGTCGGTCGGCTCCTGTAAGAGAGAGAATTTCTGAATATCTCTGTCCCATGCTAGGGCGGAACTTTGGCTTGCCAATACCCGAGTGCGACCTACTGAGTGTTCCCGATGAGCTTGTGGAGTACAGCCCGGAATATACCCAAGGCCTGGGGGCCGGTATGGCATTTGGTTCAAAATACGTTCCCGAAACGCAGGAAATTAACCGGGAAATATTGAAACATCTGCCAGTGCAAACACTCAGAGATTTATGGGTATTTGATTTTTGGGTAAAGAACGAAGATAGAACACTTACCGTTAAAGGTGGTAATCCCAACCTCTTTTATCGACCAAGGGACCAAAAGCTGGTCGTGGTTGATCATAATTTGGCCTTTGATGCCGGTTTTAATCTAGAGAGCTTTAGGCGTCTGCACTTGGTCGCAAATGCAGGCTTGCTCCCTGAGCTGGAAGGTGTGGGCGATGAGGACTATAAACAAAGAATGGCCCGGGCCATGGAAAAATTTGATGGCTATTGCGATAATCTACCGCCCGATTGGCTGGATACAGGCACCAACGGGAGAGAATGGGTTGCCCTGATTAAGCGGCAACTACTTGAATTTAAAGAAGATTCGTTTTGGGAGGCGCTGAAATGAAAGTAGCATGTCAGTATGCCATAGTACGTTTTTTACCCTATATGGAGACTGGAGAGTTTGCCAATATTGGGGTGTTGGCGTTCGCCCCTAAAACGGGTTACCTGGACTTCAAGCTGGCTCAGGGCTCTTTTCCGAGGGTTACACGGTTCTTTGGTGAGCTGGATAAAAAGGTCTACACCAAAGCGGTCGAGGGTTTTGCCAAAGAGCTGGCAGAAGCTCGAACCATTGCCGGGGCCCTATGGGGCAAAGAGTTGGCCGTGTTTGGTCAAGAAGTTGCTCGCCCGCGTGAATCGTTGATTCGTTTCTCTGAAACACGGGCAGTGATGACAGAAGACCCCGCTAAAGAGCTAGAGGTTCTGTACGAGCGGTATGTCGGGCGCAACTTCGTCAATAAGGCGCGCCGCGAGCAGGTAATGGTCGATGCGATTAAGCGCCAGTTACGCGACAATAAGCTACAACAGTTTTACAAGCAGTACACGTTTACAGAGGACTACCGTAAGATTCAGTTTCCTCTGGTGTGGCAAGCAAAGGGTCGTCATAGCATTATAAAACCTTTAACGCTGGACCAAAATGACCCCGGCAAGTTAGTTGAACATGCGGATGAGTGGAAGCGTAAAATCCAATGGTTGCTGGAGCGTAACCGTATACGCCAAGACGAACTGATGATTCCTATCGAGCCGCCTACTAGCGTCAATGATGAATTAAAGGATGCGTATCGCCTGGCAGAGCGTGATCTGCAAGAGCTAGGCGTCGATTTGGTGCCATTCATAGATACGCCGAGAATTGTGGAATTCGCTCGCCAGCCAAGCTTGTTTACCCATTAATTGAGCCGAGGTTTTAAGCCTAGGCCTTTTTTGGCGCGGTAATGTAACCGGAGCCGGAAGTATTGGGGCCAGGCTTTTTTCCACTTGCGGGTTTTATCCCTTTTTTAGCCAAATCCTGCGCCTGACCGTGGTCGTGCATGGACAGAGTCCATACCCCGGTTAGCCATACACATGTAAACCGGGGCCTTGCCCTGAAGGTGCGTTATTTTAGTTTCGAGGTTAAGTTGAAATAACGGTTGTGCTTATTTTAAGCTTGGATTGTGGCGATGCTGGCCGAATATCGGCCTCATTACCGCCTTAGTTGCCCTCAATTGAAGTGGATCTATTCATCACTAAAATAATCCGTATCCAAAGCTTTAATCTCATAGGTTTCTTTTACCGAAACCCCTAGGTTGTGCTTAATCATAAGGGCAGCGAGTTTGGGGCCGTCTATCAAAATAATCTTTTTCTGGATCATGCCCACATACTCCAGTGCGCCACGGCTAAACTTGGAGGTGGTGATAAACACACCCTTATGGGCGCGTTGCATATCCAGAGCGCCGGAGAATGCCTGAATGGCCTCCCGGCCAACGGTATTATCTGCGTAGCGTTTGGCTTGCAGGTAAATGGTTTCCAGGCCCAAAGGGTCTTCGTTAATAAGGCCATCAATACCGCCATCGGCGGTGTATTGGGTTGCTTGCCCGGAGTCTTTACTCCAGCCGCCGTAACCCATGGCTTGCATAAGCTCTACCACCAGTTTTTCCAGAAATTGTGGCGATTGCTGAATCACCATGGCAAGCACTTCATCGACCAGCTCTTGTCTAATTTCGCTGTAGGCTTCTTCCAGCCGCTCGGTCGGGTCTGTCTCTTCGATTTCACTGTTATCTTGAGTGGCGGGTGATTTGCTGGCCTTGGGTTTGGCGCTATGGAATTCCACAAATTCAGGAAACTGCTTGAGAAAGCGCACATTAATCCGCTCGGGCTCTTGTGCCAGTGCCGCCTGACCTCGGTCGGTGATTTGCAGCTGGCTGCGCCCGGGCGCCGTTAATAGCCCAGCTTTGCCCAAGTAGGTTCTTGCCCAAGCGACGCGGTTGCGAACAACCGTTTGCTTGCCAGAGGGCAGCTTTTCCGCACGCTCTTCGTCAGTGAGCCCAAAGTGCAAACAGACCTGTTCGAACGCATCATTAAAACGGTGAATTTGTCCGTCTTGTACTGCGGCTAATAAGGGGCGCATGCAGCTTTGAAAATCGGGAATCATGTGGGTCCTTTTGCTGATATTACTCTTTCCATACTATGGAGATAAGCCGAAACTAGGGCTCTATGCAAGCCCCACGACCAACGTGAATTACAAGTCGGCCGCAGGACCTTTCTTGCTAGTCTTGACGCTCAGTCACTTCCAGCAGGTGATAACCAAACTGGGTTTTGACCGGGCCCTGAACTTCGTTGACCGGTGCGCTGAATACGACTTTATCGAACTCGGCGACCATTTGGCCGGGGCCGAAGGTGCCCAGATCACCGCCGTTGCGGCCTGAAGGGCAGCTTGAGTGATCTTGTGCCAATTTGGCGAAATCTTCGCCGGCTTCAATTTTGGCTTTCAGCTCGTTACAGGTGGCTTCGTCGGCGACCAGAATGTGACGTGCAGCGGCTTGAGGCATAATCGTGTCTCTTTTCTATGGGTTTTAAAGAAGCGCATACGATAATCGGTATTGGGGTTTAGATCCAGCGCGCCTATGGGGTAAAGGGGGTATTTACGTTTCTTGTGAATATTAAAGGGCCGCGCAAGAGTGTACTAGGGGGCCTAGCCCTAGCAGGGCTTGGGCCGCTGTCAGGAATTTTGTGGTCGCTCTTGCGCGTCCTGCGCTCGCGACAACGCTGCCCCTGAGAGCGTGCGAGTGTTTTGGGGCTGCACGTCATAGCCCACCCACGGGGACACTCTCTACGCGCCCCACAAACAAAAAAGGCCACCCAGTTGGGTGACCTTTTTTGTTTGGTGGAGGCGGGGGGAGTGGATTCGGGCCTTCCCTGGCCCTCACCGCTTCGCGGCAGCTGAAGCTGCCCTAATTCGTTCCTGACGAATTAGTGAACCCCCTACGGGGGGTGCTTTTAATTCTTCCCGCCGAAAAAGAAAAAGGCCCCACTCCTTTCGGGGTGGGGCCTTTTTGCTTTTTGGTGGAGGCGGGGGGAGTTGAACCCCCGTCCGTCGGCACTCCGCTCGCGGCTCTACATGCTTAGTTTCCGTTAATTGATTTAACTCATCTGCGACCCAACGGGCAGGGTGCAGCGAGCGAGTTCGCTTTAGGTTTCACAGTGTTGCCACGATCAAAACAACACAGCTATCCAGTTCTGTATGACAGTCTGTAACGCGGTACTGGCACCTTGTCATAGACCGCTAACGGCGTACCGTTAGAAGTGCTTCATCAACCGCTTACGCGGCTAATTGGGCACCGTAGTTGTCGTCATTGGCAACTAATAAATTGCAGCTTTGGATTAACGTGATTCGCTACCATCACGACATGCACCTTGAGTTTTGCCACCGGCGTCGAATCCAAGTCGCCCCCAAATCTGGGTGCTAAGCTTGTTAGCAAAGCCGTGCCCTTGTGACAGGCTGATGACAGCCAAGTTCCCAAGGGCCGGCCATTGTAGGGCCCGTGGCGGCTGGTTACAAGATGTAATGTGGCTTGGGGCGTTGTTTTAGGGGTTGTTGGGCAAAGTCCGCCCGGATGGCTACGGTGGTGGCTGGTAGCGGCGGCTAGTATTTGGCCAGGGGCGGGGTAGGGCGACAGAAGGGAAGGATGCGAGCAATAGGACGATTGACTGAATTTTGTGCCGTTTTGGCTGATATTACATACGTATTCATACAGTTTGCCGTGATCTTTTGGTTTTGAATACGTATGCAGTCAATTGCGCAGAGGTAGGCGCTGGCACTAACCTCAATCACAGCTCATGACAAAAGCGCAGAGCACAAAAACGGCGGTTTTGTTAGCCACTTGTGAGGTTGTTACTCCGGTGGTGGTGAGACTGATAATAATAGACCTAAATAGGATTGCATCATGAAACAAACTAAAAAGTTGTTGCTACCTACAGCCATTAGCTGTGCCATTGCAGGCTTTGCCACACCTGCTGCCTTTGCCCAAACTGACGTTGCCGAACCCGCCCTGGAAGAGGTTGTGGTAACCGGTATTCGTGCCAGCTTGATTAACTCTATGGCGATTAAAGAGGATTCAAGCTCGATTGTAGAGGCAATCTCGCCCGAAGACATTGGTAAGCTGCCTGATACCAGTATTGCTGAGTCGCTGGCCCGCTTGCCTGGGCTTGCCGGTGAGCGTCGTGATGGTCGTACCAGCGGGATTTCGGTGCGTGGTTTTAACGAGAACTACGTGGCCACCACCATGAACGGCCGCGAGCTGTTGGGCATTGGTGACAACCGTGGGGTTGAGTACGATTTGTATCCTTCTGAGATTGTCGCGGGAGCGGTTGTGTATAAAACTCCTGATGCCAGCCTTATTAACCAAGGCCTGGGCGGTATTGTTGATTTGCGTACCCGCCGCCCGCTAGAGAGCGACCGCATTATCAGTTTTAACGGTAGCTACGAGATGAACGGGCTCGAGTCTGGCAACCCAGACTTTGACGATACCGGCCATCGTCTGGCGCTGACTTACTCAGATACTTTTGCCGATGACTCCTTTGGTTTGGCCGTTACCGTGGCCACTATGGAGTCGCCGAGCCAGGAAGAGCAAGTGCGTGCGTGGGGTTACGCCGATGTTCCCCAGGGTGTTGTCGGTGTGCCCGCTGGCACTAAAATTCTGGGCGGCCACGATACCTTTGTCCGCTCGGCTTTAATGGAGCGGGATACGATTTCGGCGGTGGGCCAGTACGCGCCGAATGATCGCTTAACCTTTACGGTTGATGCGCTCTATATCGACTTTGAAGAAACTAAAGTATTCCGTGGTTTGGAAGAGGGCGGCCCGGTATGGGGCGGCGCTAACTGGAGTGCCACGTCGACTGAAGATGGCTTGGTTACCGCTGGCCAGTGGGATGGCTTTCACAGCGTCATCCGCAACGATGGCGAAGTAAAAGACGGCGATTTGTCGACGTTTGGCTTTAACGTTGAGTACATGCTGAACTCTGACTGGACCCTGACCTTTGATGCCGCGCACAGCGAGTCAACTAAAGACCTGATCAACATGGAGAGCTACTCGGGCGTGGGCCGTGCGGAAACCTCGTCCCAGGGCGATCCAGCGGCCCGTACTTGGGTGATGGACCCTTCAACCGGCGTGCAGTACTCCGCGCACCCAGGTATCTCCATGCCTGATTATGCTGATGCGGATGTAATTCGCTTAGCCGGCCCGCAACCTTGGGGCGGCGCCATCGGGCCGCAAGTGGGTGGCAACAGCAATGCGCAAGATGGTTTCGTTAACAACCCATCGTTTGAAGAAGAGCTAGACACGCTGCGCCTAAGCGCCAACGGCGAAATCGATTTCTCGATTATCGACAGTATTGAAGTGGGTGTGGCTTACTCGGATCGCAGCAAATCTAAAGTTAACTACGGCGCCTTTTTGGTGGCACCCGGTTACGACGATTCACTACCGGCCGACCAGCAAACCGATATCGCTGTGCCTGATCAGTATATCGAAGGCGTCGCAAACCTAGACTTTTTAGGGTTAGACGGCATGCTGGCCTACGATGGCATTGGTATGTACCGCGATGGGCTGTATCGCGAAATTGACGCTACAAAAGCTGAAACTAGTCGTTTAGGCGATACTTATAGTGTTAGCGAAGAAGTGTTTACTGCTTACGGTATGGCAAATTTTAGTGCCGGTATTATGAGCGGTAATATTGGTTTGCAAGTCGTGAGTAGTGATCAAAGCTCTACCGGTTTTGATACTTACACTGGCACTGACGGTTTTGTGGTGGCAATTCCGGTAACTGGTGGGGCGGATTACACCAACGTCTTGCCAAGCTTGAACACCAGCTTTCAGGTTACCGACAATCAAGTGGTTCGTTTTGCTGCGGCTAAAACTATGTCTCGCGCCCGTATGGACGAAATGAAACCCAATAACAGCACTAACTTTAGTTTTGATGATCAACGTCGTTTAAGTGATGATCCAGAATTTAGCGCTTGGGATGCATCGAAAGGTACGCCGGGCTTAAAACCGATTGAAGCTGTTCAAGCCGATTTATCTTACGAGTATTACTTTGCTGATGATGGTTATGTTGCCGCTGCGTATTTCTATAAAGATTTACAGAATTGGCATCTAAGCAGTAGAGCGCTGACTGATTTTACCTCTTTTGTGGTGCCTGGCTATCACGACCAGCGGATCGGCACGCTAGTCTCTACGGAAGGTTATACAGAGACTATACTGGAGGCCGGTGACGGTTACGTAAAAGGAACTGAACTGCAAGGTAGCTTGCCGTTCCATATCTTTAGCGATTGGTTAGATGGCTTTGGCATTATTGCCAGCGCAACTTTCCTGGATGGTCAGGTTGAGTACGATGGTGCTGAGTCGGATATTCCGGGCCTATCGGATGAGATTTACCAGGTTACGGTGTTCTACGAGAAAAACGGCTTCGAGTTCCGTGTAAGCGGCCGCAAGCGCGACCAGTACCTGACTGAGTTTTACGGCGCCAGCTTAGCGCTAACGCCCACCACGGACCAAGGCGCCGAGCTGATCGATGCGCAAATTGGCTTCGACTTTGGCGCCGCGGGTATCGAATCGCTGGACGGTTTAACCCTGACCCTGCAGGGGCAAAACCTGACCGACGAAGAGACTATCTCGGCCGCCGAAGACGACCCACGCCAGGTAAACAAGTACCAGCATTTTGGTGCTAACTACCTGCTGGGGGTTAACTACAAGTTTTAAAGCTCGCTTCGCTTTATTACCGGCTTAGGGTACATCATTAGTCGGACCGCTTTAGCCCCTGCTACCCTTTGGTAACAGGGGCTTTTTTATGTTGGCTGCAAGAGGAGCAACACGTGGCAAAACGCAATGTAGTGATTGCCGGTGGAGGCAGTGCCGGCTGGATGGCGGCGGCCATGTTATCTCGCTTACTGGGGGCGCAGCTGTCGATTACGCTGGTAGAGTCCAGCGAGATTGCTACCGTGGGGGTTGGCGAGGCCACCATCCCGCCGATCAGAACCTTTAACCAAGTGCTGGGGATCGATGAGGCGGACTTTTTGCTCGCGACCGGTGCCACCATTAAGTTAGCCATTGAGTTTAACGGGTGGGGCAGCCCGGCAAGCAACTACCTGCACGCCTTTGGCGGCATTGGCCGCGAGCAGGGATTTGCCAGCTTTTACCACTACTGGCACAGAGCCCGTGCTGAAGGGCTAACCGATAACAACCGCGACGACTTTTGGCAGTACTCGCTGAATGCGCATGCCGCACGCGCCGGCCGATTTGCACCGCTTGAGCAAATACCCAATACGCCGTTGCCGGGGTTGCAGTACGCTTACCATTTTGATGCGGGCCGTTACGCGCAGCTGTTAAAACGCTATTGCCAAACCGCAGGCGTACACCACATCGACGCCACCATTGATCGGGTAATACTGGACACCGACTCTGGTGAAATTAACACTCTACAATTAACCAGTGGGCAACAGCTGGCGGGCGATTTTTTTATTGATTGCACCGGTGCGCGCTCATTGCTTTTGGGCAAGGCGTTAGGCGTGGGGTTTACCGATTACGCCGAGTGGCTGCCCTGCAACCGCGCTATTGCGCTGCCAAGCGAGCGATTGAACGTGGTGCCGCCCTACACGCGGGCCACCGCACACGGCGCGGGTTGGAGCTGGCAAATACCCTTAACCCACCGCACTGGCAACGGTATTGTGTACAGCGCCCAACACTTAAGCGATGACGAAGCGCTAAACACCTTACAACAACAGTTAACCGGCCCCGCCGTGGCCGAGCCTAACTTGATTCGGTTTAAGGTCGGGCGGCGAGTCAAGCAATGGCATAAAAACTGTGTTGCGTTGGGGCTGGCCAGTGGCTTTTTAGAGCCGCTGGAGTCTACCAGTTTGCACTTAGTGCAAAGCGCGGTAACACGCTTGGTGAAGATGTTCCCGTCGTCTACCGGTTACGCTAAGCAAGCTGAGGTCTTTAATCAGCAAGCGAAAGCCGAGTTTGAGTCGATTCGCGATTTTATTATTTTGCATTATCATCTCAATAATCGCCAAGAGCCTATGTGGCGTGAGTGCCAACACATGGCAATACCACAGGCGTTAGCGCAGCGTATTGCATTGTTTAAAGCGAGCGGGCAAGTGCATACGGCCGCCGATGAGTTATTTACCGAGCCCGCCTGGCAACAGGTGATGTTAGGGCAGGGCGTGCGGCCCGAGTCGTACCATACGTTGGCCGATGGATTAAGCCAGCAACAGCTTAGGGATTTTATGACGCACCTAAAAACCATTTATTCCCGTACGGTTAACCAGCTACCAGAGCACGAGACGTTTTTGGCCGGGTTTAGCAATTAGTTGTATCTATTTGGGTGTTGTGTATTGCAAAAAAACGCCGAGCAAGTCGGCGTTTTTTTGGTTGCTTAGTATTGCCTACACATTATTGAATACTGTAATTAAGGTTGCTGTCGTTTACCTCTAAGGTGAGGTTGCCCGTGCGGCTGTCAAAAATGTCGTTGCCGTTGTTATCGAGTACGCCGTCACTAGTGTTGTCCCCAAAGTTATCGCTCCAGTCGCAGTGACGATCAAGCTTGTAACGCTGATTGGCCGAGCCGTCGAGCGTTATGTTGGTGCTCCAGGTGTGATTGGCGGTTAGGCTGAGTGCCGTGCAGCCCCAATTGTTGAAGGTGCCGCGCACGTACAGCGTATCCCAGTTGCTGCTAAAGCCTGCGGTTATGGGGGTGATGCTGTAGCTTAGGGTGGCATCGTTGACTTGCACGCGATACTCACCGATCACGTTGGTGGTAATGTCGGCACCCACGCTGTCGAGCTGCTGATCGGCATTGTTGTCACCATAGTTTTGGCTCCAATCGCCGGTTACATCAAACTTAAAACGCTGGTTGGCCTGGCCGTCGAACTGTACGTCGAGTTGCCAGAGGTTGTCGTCCACCAGGCTCATGGGGCTGGTAGCCCAGCCGTTGGGCGTACCGCGAAAATACAGCGTAGTAAAGTTACTGACTAAACCGTCATTGCCTACCTCGATACTCACCTCGCGGGTATCGCTGGCGCCGTCATCGTCGGTGACCGTTAAGCTAAACACGGCGGTACCGGCATTGTTGAGGGTGGGGGTAATGTTTGAGCTCGTTGCCCCGGTGCTCCATTGATAGCTGACAATGCTGCCATCGGTATCGTATGAGTTAGTGCCGTCCAACGTAATCTGGTTGCCGACACTGGAGGTGGCAGGCGCTCCATCAATGACGGCTACCGGCGCCTGATTACTTGCTCCTGGTAGCGCGCCACCGTGAATCGCCAAAGCCGATTCTGGCCCCACGTTAACGTTGGCAAAGCCATTGCTGTCTACGCTAATGATGGTGCCACTGCACTCGTCATCGCCGCGCAAAATATCGCAGTAATCGCCCGCGGGCATACCCGTGTACAGGCTTTCGGTTACGGTGCCTTGGCTGTTATTGATAACCACAAAGCCTTTGTCGCCACGACTAAACGCAATGGCGTTGTCGTTAATGACGGTTTTGTTATCGGCGCTCCAGGCATCGATGGTGTAATTTCTAAAGCCAACCATATTGGCGATGTTGCCCCAGCGGTGCTGGCATACCCAGCCATTGGCGTCGCAGCCGCCGGGCGCTGGTGGGCCCATGTCGGTGCCGGCAGTGGTTGACTCGTCAAACTCAAAGCCGGACATTACTTTGGGGTAACCGTAGGGGTAGGCCAGCATAAACACGTTGGCCAAATTGTACTTAGCGCCGTCTTGGTAAAATAAGTTACCACTGCCGCCGTGGCCGCGCTCGCGATCGTGGTTGTCGATAAACACAAGTGCGTCGGACGATGGCAGTAGGCCCCAGCTGGGGCCTAAATCCAGCAGGTGTTTGATCTGGCCATTAAAGTTACCCGCCACCGCTGGGCCGTAGGCAAACTCGGTGACTAACCCCATATGGGTATAGTTGGGTGGCTGAATTTCGGGGGCCTCGCCGCCGGCGCCAATCACTTCTAAAAATACCCAAGGGTTGCCGGCCGCCTGTAAAAAACCGGCAATATCAGAGGGGGGCATATGTTTTGCCGCATCGATGCGAAAGCCGTCTACGCCCATGTTGCTAAGCCGCTGCAGATAAGCGCCTATGGTGGTGCGCACGTGATTAAGGCTGTGGTCTAAGTCGGGCATACCGCTTAAATCGCAGCTCCATACCGAGTTGGCATCGGTGTAGTCGGTGGCGCAGCCTGGGTGAAAATCCTGAGTTTTAAATTCCGGGTAGTTGCGCGGTGCCCACCAGGTATTATCAATACCGTAGTTACCCTCAACCAAATGATTGGCCATTTGATTGACGACGATATCGGCATAAATTTTTACACCGGCGTTATGGCAGCGGTTGATCATGCTTTGCAGTTCGGCCTCGGTGCCGCTGCGGCTGGTTAGGTTTTGGTAGGTAATGGGTTGGTAGCGTGTCCACCACTGTTGGCCTTTTACGTGTTCCGTCGGTGGTGAGATTTGTACCGCATCGAAACCTTTGGGGCCTAAAAAGGTTTCGCACTCTTCGGCGATATCGTTCCAGCTCCATTCAAATAAGTGGACAAACGCGGTGCCCGCCTGTGAAGACTGCGCCGCTAGCATAAGTGCTGCGCCGCCCAGTAGACGTGTTAACGCGGTGGTAGGTTTTTTGGGCATAGTGGTGGCTTGCATCTGTGACTCCCAGTTTGGTTATTAATATGTAGGGGTACCTCAGGGCACGATTGAGCGGTTCATCGTGCCGTGTCGCGTGTTGTTATGGGTGAAAGGCGACACTGCCGGATAACATAGGCAGCCAAAGCGTCAGGGCCAACATGTATACGTATGCAAGTGGGTTGAATACGTATGTAATTTAATGATGTTGAAACAGACGAAAAGCATCGTTTGGCTGGATTTTTGCGGGGCAGGCTTTTATTCTGTGCGGCAAAATTGTTAACGAATAGCCCCATGACCAGCGATATACGTTCCTCCACACCAGTGCCGACTACGGCTGACCCCACAGTGCCCGATTGGGCCAGCTTGAGCCTTCCGGAGACTTGGGCCGATCGCCTGAACCTGAAAAGTGTAGCGGGGCTGGTTAAGTTTTTTCGCCTTATTTTGGGTAAACCCCAGCGGGTACAGGTGGATCAGAGCGATCCTCTGTTTGCCAATATTCCGCGCTATGCGCTGCAAGAGTTTCATAATCTCCCCAACGGCAATTACTCCAGCCGTATTTCACGGGGCTACATCACCGGCTTTGACCCGTCGATGCTAGGGTTTATGCAGGCAACACGTCGGGCGATGGCCGCACGGGTCGTCGGTTCTCAGGCGGTGTTGGATATTGGCACCGGTGGCGGCAAGCTCGCGGCGCAGGTGCACCGCGCCGGTGTGGCCGATGTGTGGGGTGTTGATGTATCGCCCTATATGCTTAAACACGCCGCCAGTGATTACCCAGAGGTTGCCTACCTGCAAGCGCCGGTGGAGCAGATGCCTTTTGCCAGTGAACGCTTTGACGCGGTCGTCGCGTGCTTTTTGTTTCATGAGCTGCCGCCAAAATACGCCGAGCAGGCGCTGGCCGAATGCCATCGGGTACTGCGCCCAGGTGGCCAGCTGCTGATTGCCGAGCCGTCAGAGAATCAATTGCAACCCGTGCGCTTGCGCTCGCTGTTTAGTCGTGCCGGTTGGCGCCACTGGTACTTTAAAACGCTGGCGCGATTCGTCTACGAGCCGTTTGTAATGGCGTGGCACAACAGCGATAAGCCCGCCATGTTTGCCCGCAGCGGGTTTCAGCTGCTTGAGCACAAGGATGAGATCCCCATTAACTTTTACGCGCTGCGCAAAAATTGACCTACATGGGCCGACGTAAATAGCAGCACATTGCCCGGTGGATGTGGTAGTTTGGCCCTTGAGCTTGGCGCGGCTAGACGTGGCGACAAATTACTTTTTGACTCAACAAAAAACGACAACGGAGCGGATCATGGCCAAAAACAGTGGCTTTATTGTTAAGACGTTACAGGCGGGAGCGGTTGCAGCGGCGCTTTTAGGCGCGAGCACGGCTATGGCGCACGGTACCGACAACGACAAGTTAGATGAAGCGCTGCATCAAGAGTACCGAGGCGATGCCGCGGCACGGGATGAATATCGCCACCCGGCCGAAACACTCACATTTTTTGGCATCGAGCCGGATATGACCGTTGTCGAAATCTGGCCCGGTGGTGGTTGGTACACCGATATTTTAGCGGCCTATTTGCGCGACTCGGGTACGTTTTACGCGGCCCACTTTGACCCGGATACCGAGGTTGCTTACTTTAAGCGCTCGCGCGAAGCCTATGGTAAAAAAATGGCAGCCCACCCCGAGCGGTACGATCAGGTAAAACTGTCGGTGTTTAACCCGCCCGATCAATACGATATTGCCCCTGTGGGCACCGCCGATGCGGTATTAACGTTTCGCAATGCGCACAACTGGTACATGAGAGGCGGCGGTGAAAAACGGTTGCTGGCGGCATTCTCGGCGTTTTATCGTGCGCTTAAGCCCGGTGGTGTGCTGGGGGTGGTCGACCACCGTTTGCCAGAGGATCGCGATGTCAGTGAGCAAGAGGGCAGCGGCTACATCAAGCAAAGTGTGATTGAGCGTGTTGCCAAGCAGGCCGGTTTTGAGCTGGCCGGCAGCAGCGATATTAACGCCAACCCTAAAGATACCGCCGATCACGAGAAAGGCGTCTGGACCCTGCCGCCGTCTTACCGGTTGGGCGATACCGATCGCGCTAAATATGAGGCCATCGGTGAGAGCGATCGAATGACACTAAAATTTGTTAAACCTGCCAAGTAGGTATGTCCGGCCATATCGACATCCCAAAAACGGAGCCCCTGAGGCTCCGTTTTTTGTGGTGACTTACTAAACGGTGCAAAATAGCCAATAGGGTATGTAGCGATAGGCTAAAGGACGACACAATGGTGGTATTGAAGGGCCGCAGCCGGGCTGTTTGGATGTTGCTGTTTGCGGTTGCAGTGCTGGGAATGGTGGGATGCACAGCCAACCCAGTAGAAGAGGCCGAAGACATCCGCGCCCGGATCGATAAAAAAGCGCAGCAGGCATTGGCGATGATGCTGCACGAGCAACCCGAGTTGCAGGCCGAGATCGATGCGTCCGAGGGGTATGTGGTGGGCCTTAGCGATCAGCTGATGTTAGGCCCGCTCAGTGGTGCGAGCGCTGTGGCGGTATTGTTTGATGCGAGCACTGGTACTTACACCTATCTGGACATCGATGCTTTGGGAGTTGGTGTGGGGCTGGGCTCCAGCGGCACTTATTTTTTGGCGGTAGTGACCTCCGCCGAGGCGATGGACGAATTACAACGAGGCAAATGGTTGTTTAATACCTCCGCCAGCAGCTCGTTTGGCGATGGCGGCTCTACCTATCAAGGCGCGACCGACGACCTTCGCTATTACTTTTTTAACAAATCGGGCGCCGCATTTGGGGCGGGTTTAAGCGTTACGCGAGTGTCGGTTAATCACCGCTTAACCGACACTGGCCTTGCCAGTATTAATGTGCCCAACCGCGGCTCGGCCTACGCCAACTCACAAGGTCCCAAGGCGCCGCGCAAGTGGCCACACAGCTTACCTCTCATGGGGCAAGAAGCGGTTGATGCGGGGTTTAACTTGCCACTGCCGTTTGGCGTTGGTGTTAGTGTCGCCAATGTGCGTCAACAGATGTCGTTAACTGAGCTGAATGTTGGCTTTAACGGTGCTGAAAAAGTCCCCTACGAGTTTGTCGCCTTTAGCGGTGCCGAAACCTCCTTGCAAACTCAGCAAATAAAAGCGGACATGTGGTTGCTGCCGTTTTTAAACGTTTACGCCATGGTGGGTAAAGTGCAGGGTGATCTGCGGATGGACGTTACTTTGGACGGCGATACCTTGCTGCAAAACAACGGCACCGACTGCTCGGGCATTATAAAACCGCCCCTGTGTTTAGTTCTTGAAGGCCGTGAGGTTGAGTTTCCGGTTCGGGCGAATGTTAGGCCGACCACCTATGGCGGAGGTGCCGTGTTAGCGGGTGGTTGGCGCGACTGGTTTGCGGTATTGCCGGTAAACGTGACCTATAGCCAGCCAAACGACGCCTGGGCCGAGGGAAACTCGCTGACCATAACCCCCAGAGTGGGGCGTGCCTTTAAATCGTCTAAGCTTGGGCGGTTGGCACTGTTTGCGGGTGGCAATTATCTGGACAGTAACAATGTTGTGGATGGCACTTTTGCGGTTCCGGGCACCGAGCAGGTGCTTGGCTACCGAATTCATCAGGCTAATAAAGATCGCTGGAATTTATTGCTTGGTTTTAACTGGGCCATCAGCCCGGTGTTATCGATTAGCGCAGAGTACGACGGCTTTATCGGTACACGCGAGGCGGTTATTAGCTCGCTCGTGGTGAGGTTTTAATCGTGAGAATGGCATCAATCAAAGGTTTCTTAGTGTTAGTGGTTGTTTGCTGTGGCACGCCATTCACGGGTTGGGCGCAGTCGACCAACGATGTGACATCGCCCAACCTTCAGGGCGATCAGCAGCGCGAAGTGCCCACCTTGACCGGTGACGTTTTAAAAGCCGATGGTACACATGTACCTGGCAACGCGGGCAGCCGTATCGCTCGTTGGTGGCCGGAGGATTTATTACTGGCTCCCATTCCTGGCCGCTCACCCGAACTCGGTTGGCAGCTGGCTTTGGCTGGCGGCTACTTTGTTGATATTGACAAAACCCGCGCCCAAACCCCCTCGTCGTTAGTGGGAGCTATGGGGATGAGTGCCGAGAATGGCAGCCATGCTTTTGGTGTGGGCGCAAAACTGCATTTTTGGGAAGATCGCTTGCGTGTGGCTTTAGCCGCTGGCGAAGTGAAGTATAACTACCGTTTCTGGGGGGTTGGTAACAACGCCGGCGATACCGGTCGATCGGTGGATGTTAGCCAAAAGTCGCCGTTGTACTATGGCTCGGTACTGTACGAGGTACTCTCCAACGCCTACATTGGCTTAGGCTTTGTTGGCGGTTCGGCCGATGTCAGCCTGGGCTCTGATTATTTGCCCGATACCTTACCCGATCCGCAGTTAGTGTTGGATATGGCGGCTTTGCAAATACCGTTGAAGTACGACTCGCGCGATCAGTCGTACTCGCCACGTCGCGGCGCGCTCGTCAGCGCTACGGCGTCGTTTTATCGTAATACTTTTGGTTCAGATTTTGATACAGAGGTTTTCTCGCTGGCGGCTAATCAATATCTACCCATCGCGGAGCGCGATGTTGTGGCGCTGCGCGGGTATTATCGTTCGGCTGGTGATGATGCGCCGTTCTTTTTACTGAGTTCGTTTGGCGGAAAAAGTGACTTGCGTGGCTACGACGTGGGCCGTTATCGCGACAAGGTAATGTACGCGCTGCAGGCCGAGTACCGCTGGCGAGTATCGGAGGCATGGATATTAACAGGCTTTTCGGGTGTCGGAGAGGTGGCCGAAAAGCCTGGCGACTTTTTTTCGGAGTTTCTGCCAGCCGCTGGCGTTGGGGCCAGATTTTTGCTGTCACAAAAGCATTTGGTGAGTTTGTCAGCCGACTTCTCGGTGGGTAAGAACGGCTCACAGTTTTATTTTGGCGTCGGTGAAGCCTTTTAGCTTCAGCGGCTACGAGTATCAACTTAAGAGGTTTTTATGAGGTTATTGCAAAGCGTTAGTCAGTGTGTGGCGGCCGTATGTTTGCTTGGCGTTAGCGTATTTACCGTGGCCAGTGCGGATGAGAAGAACGATGCTGCGATAAGTTTTGATGCCCGCTTATCCGAGTATGGTTACCCCTATCCGGTGCAGCAGTATGCCTTTGAATCCCAGCGACAGTCGCTGGAAATGGCCTATATGCACCTTCCCGGCAAACCAGGCAAGCCCACGGTATTGTTGCTGCACGGCAAAAATTTCGCGGCCGACTATTGGCAAAATACCGCCGAACTACTGCAAAAGAAAGGCTACGGTGTGCTGATGCCCGATCAGATTGGCTTTGGCAAATCGTCCAAGCCGGCGCATTATCAATTTTCGTTTGAGGCGCTGGCGGCGAATACCCATGGCCTAACGCAACAGTTGGGTATAAATAACCTGGTAGTAATGGGCCACTCCATGGGCGGCATGCTGGCGACGCGCTACGCATTAAATTATGCCAGTCAGGTAGACCAACTAGTACTGGTGAACCCCGTGGGACTAGAAGATTACTTGCAGTATGTTGAGTACAAAGACCCGAGCTTCTTTTATCAAAGCGAGCTGAATAAAACCATTGAGGGTGTTATTGCTTATCAAAAGAAAAACTACTACGACGGTCAGTGGAGTGATGAGTACGAGGCGCTGACCACCATTCACAAGGGGTGGCTCAATGGCCCGGACTGGCCGCAAGTGGCCTGGAATAACGCCTTAACCTACGATTTAATTTTTACCGGGGCGGTGGTTAATGAGCTGGACGAGCTAACCGTGCCCACGCACCTTATTATTGGTACGCGCGATACCACAGGCCCGGGGCGAGGTTGGAAAAAACCGGGCGTAACGCGTACGCTGGGGCAATACGACAAATTGGGTAAACAAGCGGCCGAGGTTATCCCCAACGCTACGCTGCATGAGTTGGATGACGTTGGTCATATGCCGCAATTTGAGGCGTTTGAGCGTTATAAGGTTATATTGAATGATATTTTTAAGCAGTGAGTGTTAGTCTAAGACTAAGGCGATGGGTAAGCTAATGACAGAACGAGAAAAAATGTTGGCTGGGCAGGAGTACTGGATTAACGACCCGGAGCTGACCGAAATTCGTTTTAAAACGCGGGATCTTGTGGATGATTTTAATGCCTTAAGCGCACGCGATGCCGTGGCTAAAGCGAGTATGCAGGCACAGATATTTTCCGCCGTGGGTGAGGGTGTACACATCGAAAAACCCATGCGCATTGATTATGGCGTTAACACCACCATAGGCAGTAATGTTTTTATCAATTTTAATTTTGTGCTGTTGGACTGCTGCCCGGTTACCATTGGCGATAACGTATTTATCGCCCCCAATGTACAAATCTATACCGCAAGCCATCCGCTGGATATCGAAGCCCGCAACGCCCATGTGGGCTTTGCGGCGCCGGTGGCTATTGGCAATAACGTTTGGATTGGTGGTGGGGTGATTATTCTACCCGGGGTTACGATTGGTGATGGCTGTACCATTGGCGCGGGCAGTGTGGTGACTAACAACATACCGGCCAATAGTGTGGCGTATGGCAACCCTTGTCGGGTGCATACGTAAAATCAACCATAGCTAATGGGCTGAGCCGTTGCCATAAATGAGCCGTCGGCCATAAAAAAGGCCCGCGTTACCGGCGGGCCTTTTTTATGGGGTAGCAAATGCAGGCTTAATACATAAAGCCAAACTCAACCGATAGGGTGCCAAAGGTGGGGTCGTCGATGGCGTTGTCCACATCTAACCAGCGCTCGTAGTAACCGGCGCGAATAAAATGTTGGTTGCTGATGTCAAAACGTACCCCGGCGCCAATACCGTAGGAGAAGGAGTCGTCACCGTAGGTGGGCTGATAGTAATCACAGATATAACCCCACCACGGATCCCACCAGCACACGCTGTTCGGTGGCCCGGCGGCAATATTGCTGTCGACCGTCGTCCAGCCGATGTTGCCATTGATAAACGGGGTAATAGGTCCGTCAAGGAAGTAGTAATCGGCCATTAAGTTGGCGGTAAATGAATCGAACACACCGCCGATGTTTTCAACGGTGTTATTGCCGTCATCGAGTACACGCTCGGCATTATAGCTGGTAGAGTTCCAGGTAAAACTGCCGCGCAGGTTGAGGTTGTCGGAGTAGTTGAAGCCCGCGCTAAAGCCAAAGCCGGCATCGGAGTTAACTCTCACATTGGCGCCACCGTCGAAATCGATGGTCTCTTGGTACAGGTATGGCACCTGTAGAGTAAATTCGTATTTGTTGCCGCGATCGGCGTTTACCACCGTTGAGCCAAGTGCCAAAACACTTGCCATCGTCGCAACGATTGTTCCTTTTAGTGAGTTCATGGCTCGTCCCCTATCGACATTTACAGTCGCAATGATTCAATACGCCTTTGTGGCGCATTGGTGATATTTTAGCACCCTATGGATGATGGGGGCAGGGGGGGCAAGATAACAAACGGATACGAGCGCCGCTGTTATTGTTCGGTAAAGCTCCAGGCCAGCACCCGGGTGATTTTGTTGCCCTGACTCATGGGGATCTCTTTAATTTGGCTGGCGCCTAGTTTGCGTAGCTGTTTCGTTAAGGGGGGCACGTTTTCGCTTTTGGATACCAAGCTGCTAAACCACCGACATTGATGGGCGAATGTGTGACTCTCTTTAATCAGCTTTTTAAGAAACAGCCGCTCGCCACCATTACACCACAGCTCGGCGGCCTGGCCGCCAAAGTTTAACGTGCCGGCCTGAGCGGACATTTGTTTATCGGTGCCGGAGCGGTTGCGCGCCAGGTTTTTTATTTTGCGCAGGCTACCTTTTAGCGCTTCGGCTTCACTGGTGTGAAACGGTGGATTACAGACGTTTAAGTCATAGTGCTCGCCGGGCTGGATAATGCCGGCAAAGAACTGGTGTTTGTCGTGTTGCTGGCGGAGTGCAATCCGCGATGTAAGCGCTGGGTTAGCGGCGATGATGTTCGCGACATTATCCAGCGATTGGCGATTAATGTCGCTGGCAACACATCGCCAGCCGTATAACTGGGTGGCTAGAAGTGGGTAGATGCCACTACTGCCGGTGCCGATGTCGAGCATCGTAAACGGGCTTTCTGGTGCGGGGATGATGGTGGGTGCCGCAACGTTAAGCAGCTGCGCCATGTAGTGAATATAATCGGCCCGGCCGGGTACCGGAGGGCAGAGAGCGCCCTCCGGGATGTTCCAATGGTTAATGTGATAATGGTGCTGTAGCAGTGCCGCATTTAGGGTTTTAACGGCCTCGGGATTGGCAAAATCGATCCCCAGCTGCTGGTGTTGGTTGCGCGCGACAAACCGGGCTAGTGGCGGGTGTGTGGCGACCAGCGCACTAAAGTCGTAGGGCCTGTTGTGCAGGTTATTGGGGTGCAACGCTTTTGTTTGATTGGCGCTGCGCGAGGTCGGTTGCTTGGGCGTGCTCACAGAGGGGCGTCCGAAGTTGAGTGGTTAACAGTGGCATTGCCCAGCGCGGCCAGTGGCGGCGTTTGGGTATCGCGATTGGTTTTAATCGTCCTCGCCGGCATCGGCCGCTCGTATTCGCTCCTGGCGCTCTTGTTCTTCTTCTAATGCGGCTTTAATTTCTTCCAGTACTGAGTCGACATCGGCATTGTCTTCCGGGTCGTCAAATTCGCCCGTAAGTTGCGTATCGGGTTGTAATTCACCCTCTTCGTAGAGTGCCCACATCTCGTCCGCGTACCGGGTGCCCAGTAACTCTGGGGCAAACTGGCCGTAGTATTCGGTCATGTTGCGTACATCGCGATCGAGCATACTTTTGGCGTTGTTATTGGCCGCGGCATCTACGGCTTGAGGCAGATCGATAATGACCGGGCCGTACTCATCGACCAGCACGTTAAACTCGGATAAGTCCCCGTGAATTAAGCCCGCACAAAGCATTTTGACCACGTCTTGCATCACCACAGCGTGGTCTTCCAGGGCCTGTTCGGCCGACATACTGACGTCGTTTAATCGCGGCGCGACATCGCCTTCTTCGTCGGTAATGAGCTCCATCAGTAGCACGCCATCAAAACAGCCGTAGGGCTTGGGAACCCGAACACCGGCAGCCGCGACTTTGTAGAGGGCGTCCACCTCGGCGTTTTGCCAGGTGTCTTCCTGCTGCTGTCGACCAAATTTTGAGCCCTTTTCCATGGCTCGGGCGCGCCGGCTATTGCGGACTTTGCGGCCTTCCTGATATTGCACAGCCTTTTTAAAGCTGCGCTTAGCGGCGTCTTTATAGACTTTGGCGCAGCGGATTTCGTGCCCACAGCGGACTTTGTAAACGGTAGCTTCTTTGCCGCTCATTAACTGACTTATGACTTCATCAACCAGGCCGTCTTCCACCAGGGGTTGTATTCTTTTGGGTGTCTTCATGGGCCTCAATTATTTGGCGGTGCCAGTGTTTGGGAGTAACGTGTGTTACAGACATATTTATGCTGGCGCTATTGTTTGGTTTTATCGCTATTTATGCAAGAGGGGGAGTTTAGATGGTTAGCGGGTATAAGAATAGTGGGGGCAAGAGGTTGGTTAAGACGGGGGGATGGCCCCGCGTAACGGGGCCGGACCGGTTAGGACTGTGGCGTCCAGGCAAACTTTTTAAAGGGCTCGTCAATGGGGGTGTCGGCAATATGGTTGACGTAGTTACTCATCACTTTTTGTGCCACGACCAATACCACCTCTAACAGTTGGCGCTGTTCGTAGCCGGCGTCAAAAAATGCTTTAACTTCGGCTGCATCAACATTGCCGCGATTGCGTACCACGCTTAAGGTAAAGGTGCGCAATGCCTCAAGTTTAGCGTCTTCCAGTGGCGCTTTATCACGCAAAGCATCATCAATGGCTTCATCGACCCCCATAGAGCGTGCGATACCACTGTGAGCAGGGACGCAGTAATGGCATTCGTGCTCAACGTTTACGCTCTGCCATACGACGGTTTTCTCGTCGTTGTTAAAGCTCGATTCCAGTACTAAGCGATGCAGGGTTTGGTAGCCCTCCAGTAATCCTGGTGCCTCGGCCATGACGGCGTGCAGATTGGGAATCATCCCAAAGCTTTTTTGTGATCCCTCCAGCAATGGCTTGGCGTCGGCGGGGGCGGACTCAAGATCGTGCAAAGTAAAGTCAGTCATAATGTTCTCCTGTTTCAATATGGTCGTTTTTTTGAGTGATTGCTCAAGTATGTTGCTACCCTATCTGTTCTTGAGCGTTTATTCAAGATATAATTGAGTGCTCGTTCAAATTAAATGATATTTTTTGCAGGTGTTTTATGCCCCGTACTGCTCAATATGATCGCCAGGCCGCTCTGCAGGCCGCTATCGCGCTATTTTGGCGCCGTGGTTACTATGCGACGTCTCTAAAGGACATTGAGCGCGAATTGGATATGCGCCCCGGTAGCCTTTATTCCGCGTTTGGCAGCAAACAGGGGTTGTTTGTCGAGGCCCTGGATGCCTATACCGCAACCATGGCCGATGACGTACAAAATCATATTGCCGCTAGTGGCGGTGTTTTGAGCGGAGTGATGGCGTATTTACGCTGGCTATTGCTGGGGCAAAAATGCCCGGCGTTGGCGGCGACGCCGGCCTGTATGGTGGTTAAAACCTTACTCGAGTCTACAGGCGACGAAGATCCTTTGCGCGGCAAGGCCACTGAGCTGTTGCGTCGGGTAGAGTTGGGCTTTACCGCCGCGTTAGAGCAAGCAAAGTCCGCGGGGGAGTTGCGCCCTGATGTCGACTGCGAGCGCTTGGCGCGCTTGCTGCAGACGCAGGTAATGGGGGTGCGGTCTTTTGCGCAAAGTGGTGCCAGCGAGCGGCAGCTAAAGCAGCTGTTAGAGGATATCGAGCAGGTGTTTTTGTCATATCGACAGGCGCACTAAACGGCTACATAGGTTTTTGTGGAAAATTTCTATCCGGTATAGATAGACAGCACGTCCCGCGTGGCGCCGTCGTGAATACTGCTGGACGTTGAGCTGAGAAAGCGCTTTAGACCATGTTTGCCATGACTGCCGGTGACGATGAGGTCTGCCTCGATTCTACTGGCTATCGTGTGAACTTCTGCGCCCGGGTCCCCAAAGGCGATGTGAATATGATCGCGTGGGAGCCGATGCCTGTCGGCCAGTTCGCACAATGTGGGATAGACCGATTGCCGGATGTTCATTTCGTTAACGCTGTGATTGCTGCCCGTGGCGTCCCCGTAGCCGGTTACCGGATGCTCTTCAATATGGGCGATATAAATATGTTCTGGCGCTGCAATTGATTTTGCGCGATTCAATAATTGCTCGGCCTCATGGCCCAAGCCAATGGCGACTAATATACGTTTATAGTGGCTCATGATTTCCCCGTCTACTGCCTCGCAATCATTAGTATAGCTTAGACACTGTCCGTTAATTTTGTGCCGCGTTTAATCTACGGTGAACAAAAAGTTCTGTCTATACGTATAGCAAACATACACGGGGCTGCTGGCAGGAGGTGCATTATGAAGTCTATTAATTTCCCGGGATGCCGCATATTGGTAACCGGAGGCACGGGTTTTATCGGACACTTACTTTGCCGCGAGCTGTGCCAGATAGGCGCCGAGGTGACCGTGCTGACAAGAAGCGCGGCAAAAGCTCGTCAGCGCTTGGCCAAGCTTCCGGTTGCGGTAATCGATATGGCCGGTATAGCCGGCTGCGAGCGTTTTGATGGGGTGATTAATCTGGCCGGCGCCACTGTGTTAAGCCGCTGGAGCGTTAAACGCCAGAGGGTATTGCGCGATAGCCGAATTACCTTTACCCATAACCTGCTACATCAGCTCGATAAGATTGGCGCCCCCGCTGTTTTGGTTAGCGGCAGCGCTATTGGTTTTTACGGTGATACCGCCGATGCTACCGCCACTGAAGCGACCGCGCGCGGTGAAGGCTTTGCGGCGCAGCTTTGCGCGGATTGGGAGGCACAAGCTCTGGCGTCTGCATCGCGTGATACTCGGGTTTGTCTGTTGCGTACTGGCATTGTGTTAGATCGCGATGGTGGCGCACTGGGCTCGATGCTGCCAGCGTTTCGGCTGGGGTTGGGCGGTCCTATTGCTGGAGGGCAGCAGTGGATGAGCTGGATTCATCGGCAAGATTTAGTTTCACTGATCATTTGGCTGCTGGGCCGCCAGGACGTTAGTGGGCCCATTAACGCGGTAGCGCCAATGTCGATACGAAACGTTGAGTTCGCTTCAACCTTGGGTAACGTGTTGCGCCGCCCGACAGTATTGCCGGTGCCGGGTTGGGTGTTGAAGTTATTGGTGGGGCAGGCCGCTCAAGAGTTGCTGCTAAGCAGTAATCGCGTGGCACCGCAGGTGGCGATAGAGGCCGGTTTTGAGTATCGCTATAGTGACTTAATCGCTGCGCTAAAGGTGAGTGTATAAAAATTTATGTGGCTGGGCTTGTAATGAATTAAGCCGACCCTATATAGGTTATGTACCGGCTCAAAAGAGAGGTACAAAACAGCCTGATCCGAGGGATAGGCACCTAAACATATTGCTCACTTTGAGGATATTATTATGCGTAATTTTGATTTAACACCACTGTATCGTTCTTCTATTGGCTTTGACCGCGTTGCTGGATTGCTGGATAGTTTATCGCGCAGCGAGCAGAGCCAGCCAAGTTACCCACCGTACAATATTGAACTGACCGGTGAGGATCACTACCGAATTTCTATGGCTGTCGCGGGTTTTGACCGCTCAGAGCTAAACATTGAGGTCAACCAAAATAATCTGACGGTTGCAGGAAATAAAAGCGCCGACGACAAGTCGCGGACTTATTTGCATCAAGGCATAGCTGCACGCAACTTTGAACGCCGCTTTCAGTTAGCCGATCATGTGCGGGTAGAATCTGCCACCGTTGAAAACGGCTTGCTGCACGTTGATTTGGTGCGCGAAGTACCCGAGGCCATAAAGCCCCGCACTATTGAGATTTCTGATGGCTCTCCACAGCCCGCGAGAGTGACGGAAGCGCCCAATAGTGATTCTGCCGCGGCTTAATAACGCCGCTGTAATCGTTAGGTTTCCCAGTCAGGTTTTCTAGCGAGAAAAACGCCGGCACCGCCGGCGTTTTGTGTATCTGAGTGTAAACTTTATGCCCATCACTTTAGCTTGCCCGCTGTGTGCCACATATTGCTCTTACGATGATGCGGTTGTATTTTACCGTGATCGAAAACGAGCTTACCTGCGCTGCGAATTGTGTGATCTAATTTTTGTTCCCCCTGAATATTACCTGTCGCCCGAGCGTGAAAAAGCCGAGTACGACTTGCACGATAATCAGCCCGACGACCCTGGTTACAGGCGCTTTCTAAGCCGGCTTTTTACGCCTTTAGTCAACCAGCTGACGCCCGGTTCTGTCGGTTTGGATTTTGGCTGTGGGCCTGGCCCGGCGCTAGCGGCTATGTTGCGTGAGCGAGGCTTTAAGGTGGCGTTGTACGATGTGTTCTATCACCCGGACCGGTCGGTGCTTAATCGGCAATATGATTTTATAACCGCCACTGAAGTTGTCGAGCATTTGCATGACCCTCAACAGCAGTTGCAATGCTTGTGGGATGGCTTGGCTCCCGGGGGTGTGCTGGCGATTATGACTAAGTTGGCACTGGATGTTGATGCGTTTTCTCGCTGGCACTATAAAAATGATCCGACCCACGTGTGCTTTTTTTCGCGCACAACCTTTGAGTTTTTAGCTGAGCGGTTTGACGCATCGATCGAGTTTATCGCCGGCGATGTGATTTTTTTAACCAAGCCCCCGCAAGTAACTGGCTAAATTAATCCGTGCGAAATAATTTGGCTCGCACCATCTCGCGGTACGCGCTTGGCGTGGTGCCCAATTGTTGTTTAAACAGCTCGGTAAAGTAAGCGCTGTCTTGATAGCCGGACTTGTCGGCAACCTCGACAATGCTGAGGTTGCTGGTTTTTAGTAGCTCGCGGGCGATTTTAATTCGCACGTCGCGCAGATAGGCCAGTGGCGTTGAGCCGGTAGCACTTTTAAAACGGCGGTTTAGGGTGCGGGTGCTCATACCAAAGCGCTGCGCTAAGTCCGCTACGGTAATGGCGCGCGGGTAATTGTCGTGTAGCCATAACTGAATTTGAATAATTGCTTCATCAGGGTGGGGGTGGCTGGTGTCTTCGTAAAAAGCCGAGCTCTCATAGGAGCGTCGAATCTCGTGAGAAAAATGCCGCTCTACGTGACTCGCTACCGTTTTACCCATCAGCCGTTGAATAAAGTAAACCGTTAGATCGGCGAGCGAGTTAACGCTGGCGGCACAATATAGGTTTCCCGCCTGAGTAATAAAGTGTTGTCGTTTGAGGCGCACGTTGGGATAGCTTTTTTGAAACTGATCGAAGTAATGCCAGTGGGTAGTGGCGACTTTGTCGTCCAGTAAGCCGGCCTCGGCTAGGAAGCAGCAGCCGGTGCCTACACCACAAATGGTTGCGCCATTGTGGTGTTGCTCTTTAAGCCACTCGATTAAAGCCCCCGCCCGGCGCAATACCGGCCGTGGGTTACGCCAAAGCGCTGGCAAGTAGATGATGTCGTTATCGCTCGCCTCGTCCAGAGTCGCATCGGGGGTCCAGCGCATGCCGGTGGGTTGGGGCAGCTGGGTGCCCGGTGCCACCGCGGTGCGCATGGCAAGGTTGACACGGTTGGCTTGAGCTGATTGATGGCGGGCAAGCTGAGCCGTTTGCAGCATCTCGAGCGGCAGTGTGGTGCCGGTGGTGAGCATGTGTTCAGACAAAACAAAGGTGATTTGCGTCGGGTTGTCGCTCATAAGTAACCTCATTGCCCGCTTTTGGCCAGAATACCATACTATGTGGCCAAAATGGCCGTGACCCAAGAGGTTATTGCTTTTACACTTTGCGCTGAAAATCTTCCTGTTACTGTTTTGGAGAACGCTATGTCGCGCTTGCCGGTTATTGTTGGGTTTGGTGGTTTTAATGCTGCCGGCCGTAGCTCAGGTCACCACGCCTTTCGGCGCATGATCATCGAGAGCTTAGACGATACCGCCCGACGTGAAACGCTGGCGGCGTTGGCCGTGATGATGGGGCGGGTTCGCTTTGGCGAAAGCGGCTGGCAGGATCTGGAAGGCCGGGCCTTGAGCCTTGCCGATATTGAGGCAGAGTTTGGCAAAGAGGTGCTGGAAGGCAGTTTGATTCGCCGTATCGGCCCCTCCTTTTTTGATGTTGATAGCGTGCATTGGCAAAAGTCAGCCACGCTTAACCCCGAGAACGACAATCAGCGCTTTGTCATGAAAGCCCGTGAGTTGCCCGAGCCGCTGCCGGCCAATTGGCAGGTGACCGAGTTGGACAGCCGTCAGGTACTGGTGGAAGTGAGCGGGGCGTTGGAGGTGAAAATCGACAGCTTCCGCGATTGCCCGGTTAAATCGGCAGGGCAGCTGCCCGAGGGGTTTGACCCAACAGATCTATACAACGCTCGATTCCACCCCCGTGCGCTGCAATTAGCCGTTATATCGGCCTCGGATGCCGTGCGCTCTATTGGTATCGACTGGGCTGATATCGTCGCCCACATTAACCCCGATCAAGTAGGTGTTTACGCCAGCAACGTCATGAGCCAGTTGGACGAAGACGGTTTTGGCGGATTGCTGCAGTCGCGTTTACGTGGTGGGCGGGTAAGTACCAAGCAGTGCCCGCTGGGGCTGAACAGCATGGTCGCGGACTTTGTCAATGCTTATATTTTGGGTAGTGTCGGCCATACCGGCGCTAACGCGGGCGCTTGTGCTTCATTTTTGTACAATTTGCGCTCGGCAGTCGAGGACATCACCAGTGGTCGCTGTCGGGTAGCGGTCGTGGGCAACGCCGAGGCGCCCATTTTGCCCGAGGTGATTGACGGCTACGCCACCATGGGTGCGCTGGCGAGCGAAGATAAATTGCAAAAAATCGATGGCTCCGAAGCTACTGACCCGCGCCGTTCGAGTCGCCCTTTTGGTGAAAACTGTGGCTTTACCATCGCTGAGTCGGGCCAATATGTCGTGCTGATGGACGACGAGCTGGCCATGACCCTAGGGGCCGATATTCACGGCGCGGTTAACGATGTGTTTATTAATGCGGATGGCTATAAAAAGTCCATTACCGCGCCGGGCCCTGGTAATCACATTACGTTTGCCAAGGCTGTGGCCTCGGCTCGCGCTATTTTAGGCGACGAGGCGATACGCGAGCGCTCTATGGTGCACGCCCATGGCTCAAGCACGCCGCAAAACCGCGTGACTGAATCGCAAATTTTTGATCAGGCGGCGGAGTTTTTTGGCATTACTAACTGGCCCGTGGCGGCGGTTAAGGCCTACGTAGGCCACTCATTGTCGCCCGCCAGTGCCGACCAGATGATGGCGGCGTTGGGCACCTTTAAATACGGCGTGATCCCCGGTGTTAAAACCATCGATGCAGTTGCCGATGATGTATACGGCGACCGGTTGCATATCCCGCTGGGGGATTTCACCCCGGAGCAGGGCATAGATGTGGCCTTTTTAAACTCTAAGGGTTTTGGCGGCAATAACGCCACAGCCAGTGTGCTGGCGCCACGCGTGGTAGAGCGTATGTTGCGCAAGCGTTATGGCGAGGCTGAGTTTGAGTCTTATTGCTCGCGGCGTGAGCAGACGCGCACGGCCGCCACTGCCTACGATAACGCGGCTATTCAGGGCGATTTTGCTACTATCTATCGTTTTGGCGAGGGCATGATCGACGAGTCTAAAGTGGTGTTTGACGCCGACGGCGTACACCTGCCTGGCTACGCCAAACCGGTCTCGCTGGACATTGGCAACCGCTTTAATGACATGATCTAGCGGCGATCTCGCGCTATTGCGTAAAACTTGCACAATAGCGCTATACAACGGCAATCGTTTCCCTTAGAATACGGCGCCTTTCGCGGTGGACTCGCTCCGCTGATGAACCTAATTTTAAACCGTGTGCGGGCAAGGCCTGCACCAATGAAACTACAGGAAAGCAAGAATGGTAACTATTCGTCTGTCACGTGGTGGCTCTAAGAAGCGTCCTTTTTACCACCTGACTGTAACCAACAGCCGCAGTGCCCGTAATGGTCGTTTTATTGAGCGTGTAGGTTTCTTTAACCCTATCGCCCGTGGCCAGGAAGAGCGCCTGCGTGTTGACCAGGAGCGCGTAAATTACTGGGTTGGCCAAGGTGCTCAGTTGAGCGACCGCGTTGCCAAGCTGGTTAAAGACGCAGCCTGATTACTCGCCCGGTGTCAGCAGGTTCTTCTAATCTGGTCAACGTCGGGCAGGTAACCGGCGTGTTCGGTGTGAAAGGGTGGATAAAAATCCGCTCACACACAGAGCCCGCCGCTAATCTCTTTGACTATTCGCCCTGGTGGCTTAAAACCGCCCACGGTGTGAAGGCCTTTGAGATTGATGAGTATCGCGAGCACGGCAAAGGTTTTGTCGCCCACATCAAAGATGTTGATGATCGGGATATCGCGGCGCAGTACACAAATTGTGTCATTGCCGTTGAGCGCGATCAGCTGCCGCCCTTGGAAGAGGGTGAGTTTTACTGGCATCAGTTGCAAGACATGGCTGTGCTTAGCCGCTTTGACGGAGGTGAATATCGCCTCGGCTCGGTTAAGAAGCTTATAGAAACGGGTGCTAATGATGTGCTGGTAGTGGCGCCCGATGCCGATAGCATCGATGAGCGCGAACGCTTGATCCCCTATGTGCCGGATCAGTTTGTTACCCACATCGATCGGGCGACAAACACCATAGAGGTGGACTGGGATCCATCTTTTTAGGGCCGGCAGTTACGGGAGCCCAGGTGTTTGAGTCAGATGACAAGATTACAGCAACCATGAAAATTGCGGTTGTAACGCTATTTCCAGAGATGTTGGCTGCGGTGCGCGATAATGGCATCACGGGCCGCGCGGTAACGCGAGGGCAGCTGGAGATACAGTGCTGGAATCCACGGGATTTTACCGCCGACCGGCATAAAACCGTGGATGATCGCCCCTATGGCGGTGGCCCCGGCATGTTGATGAAAGTACAGCCACTGCGCGACGCGGTAGATGCGGCCAGGCAGTGGACGGGTGATGCTCGTGTGGTCTACCTCTCGCCTCAGGGGCAAGTGTTTGATCAGTCGGCAGCCACCCAAATGGCGCGACGTGGCAATTTGATTTTAATTGCCGGACGCTATGAAGGCATTGACGAGCGCCTAATCCAGGCGGTTGTCGATGAAGAGTGGTCCATTGGTGATTATGTATTATCGGGCGGCGAGCTGCCGGCGATGGTACTGATCGACGCGGTCACCCGCTTGTTACCGGGTGCGCTGGGCGATGCTCAGTCGGCGGTGGAGGATTCATTCAGTGACGGGTTGCTTGATCACCCGCACTACACTCGCCCAGAGGTACTTAATGGCGAGGCGGTGCCCGCGATTTTGCTCTCGGGTGACCACGAAAAAATTCGGCGTTGGCGCTTACAACAAGCGCTGGGGCGAACCTGGCTCAGACGGCCAGATTTGTTGCAAAGCAAAAACTTAACCGAGGAGCAGCGGGCGCTGCTGACGGACTTTCGTCGGGACCTTGATAACGATTGATTCTAGCTGTGAAGCTACAAACTCTTTAGGAGAATTGAAATGACCAACAAAATCATTCAAGAGCTCGAAAACGAACAGCTCAAACAAGAAGTACCTTCGTTCTCACCAGGCGACACCGTTGTCGTTCAGGTTAAAGTAACCGAAGGTAGCCGCGAGCGTCTGCAGGCTTACGAAGGTGTTGTTATTGCCAAGCGTAACCGTGGTTTGCACTCGGCTTTCACCGTGCGCAAAATCTCTCACGGTGTTGGTGTTGAGCGTACTTTCCAGACTCACAGCCGTCAGGTTGATAGCATCGCGGTTAAGCGTCGCGGTGATGTGCGTCAGGCTAAGTTGTACTACTTGCGTGACCTGACCGGTCGTGCCGCACGTATTAAAGAAAAGTTGGGTTAATAGCCTAGCGATACTAAGCGCACGTTTTGTTAAGTGCGTTTTGTATAAAAAAAGCCGATGTGGGAAACTACATCGGCTTTTTTTATGGCGCAACTTGCTATAGCTAGCTTTACATAGGCTGTGGCGCAATGGTGACTGCTGCGGAATACCCATGACATCCAAGCCCTTGTCGGCTGCCGATACGGCAGTAATTGATGCCTACCTAGATCGTGTGTGGCTGGAAAAGGGCCTCTCGGAGAATTCGCTGTCCAGCTATCGGCGTGATCTGCAGGGGCTGGCGCGGTACCTTGCCGGGCAGGGCCGGTCACTGGCCGGGCCCATAACCGGCGAGCCGTTATTGGGTTATCTGGCCTGGCGCCACGGCAAGGGGTACACCAGTCGCTCAACGGCCCGCTTGTTGTCTTGCTTGCGAGGCTTTTATCGCGACCAGGTGCGCGAGGGCTTGCAAGAGCTCGATCCTCTGGTGGGCATCGAAAGCCCCAAGTTGCCTAAATCGCTGCCAAAACTTTTAACTGAGCGGGATGTCGAAGCTCTGCTTAATGCCCCCGATGTTTCTGACCCGGTGGGGCTGCGTGATCGCGCTATGTTAGAGGTGCTTTACGCCTGCGGTTTACGAGTGTCTGAGCTGACGAGTTTAACTCTGACACTATTAAACCTGCGCCAGGGCGTCGTTAAAGTGATGGGCAAGGGCAGTAAAGAGCGTTTAGTGCCCTTGGGTGAAGAGGCGAGCTACTGGCTGACGCGCTATATGCGTGAGGCGCGCCCGCTGCTGGTGGGCGAAAAACCTTTAGAGGTGCTGTTTCCAAGTACCCGTGCGCAAGCGATGACACGTCAAACATTTTGGCACCGCATTAAGCACTGGGCACTAGTGGCGGGTATTGATAAGCCTCTGTCGCCACACACTTTGCGCCACGCATTTGCCACGCACCTGTTAAATCACGGTGCAGATCTGCGCGTGGTACAGCTGCTGCTGGGTCACAGTGATCTGTCGACCACGCAAATATACACCCATGTAGCTCAGGCGCGGATGCAGGGGTTGCATCAGCAGCACCACCCTCGGGGCTAGAGTTTGGAGCCTGTGGGTAAGTTTATATGGTAAACTGGCCCCGGAAACGTATCCGGGAACATTCCCTAACGAGTTGAGTTTATGGTTTTACGAGTCATTCAATACGGTTTAGCGTTGGGCTTGTCAGCAGTGCTGACAACAGGCGTCCACGCTCAAGAAGCAGCCCCAGAAGCAACCGCTACAGAGACGGAGTCGCCGGAGGCGGTTATTAAAGAGGCCCTCACGACGCTAACTGACGGTGCTCAGTTAGGTGCTATTCGCCCGTCGGTCATCGACGGCCTCTACAATGTGCAAATCATTGGTGGCCCAGCGGTGATTATCTCGGCTGACGGCAAGCACCTGATTATGGGCGAGACGTTTGACATTACCGCTTCAGGCTTGGCTCCGGTACAGGATCCTTACCTGCTGAATAGCCGCCGCGAGTTTGTGTCGAGCCTGAAGGAAGCCGACAGCATCAAGTTTGCCCCAGAGGGTGAAACTAAGCACGTGGCTTATGTCTTTACCGATGTTGATTGCGGTTATTGCCGCCGTTTACACAGCCAAATGCACAGTTATAACGAAATGGGCGCTAACAAGCCCGGCTACAATGATCTGGGTATTGAGATTCGCTACCTGGCCTATCCCCGTGCCGGTGCTAACAGCCCCTCGGCGGCTAAACTCGAAAGCGCCTGGTGTGCCGACGATCAAAAAGCGGCGCTGGATAAGCTCAAAAACCTAGAGTCCGTTGAACCCGCCACCTGTGAAAACCCCATTGAGCAGCAGTACTTAAAGGGCGGAGAAATGGGCGTTACCGGCACCCCCGCAATTTTGCTGCCCGATGGCCGCCTCTTTGTGGGCTATCAGCCACCAGAGCAGTTGTTGCAGGCAATCGAGCAAAAGTAGTGACTCCCGCTGGCTGGGCTCGCGCCCGGCCGGCAGCCCCCTCGTTAGGCAATTGACAGCAACCCTCGTGCTGAGTAAGGTTGCCGTCTTTTAATTGTTCAGAACTCCATCATAAAGAGGAATCGATGTTGAAACCGGTCAGATTAGGTATCTGCGGTCTGGGAACCGTAGGCAGTGGCACCGTGAACGTACTGGCGCGCAATGAGCGCGTCATTAATGCCCGCGCCGGTAGCGACATTATTGTAGAGCAGGTTGGTGCGCGCAGGGACAACCCCCATTGCGACATGACCGCATTGAATGTTACCCGCGATGTATTTGACGTGGCTCGCAACCCCAATGTCGATGTAGTGGTCGAGCTGATGGGCGGTGTGACCGTTGCCCGCGACTTGATTATGACCGCCATCGAGCATGGCAAGCACGTAGTTACCGCCAACAAAGCCCTGATTGCTGAGCACGGCAATGAAATTTTTGCCGCCGCCGATAAAAAAGGCGTGACCGTCGCATTTGAGGCTGCAGTAGCGGGCGGGATTCCTATTATCAAATCCATTCGTGAGGGGCTATCGGCCAACCGTATCGAGTGGCTGGCCGGTATCATCAACGGCACCGGTAACTTTATTCTCACCGAGATGCGTGACAAAGGCCGCGACTTTGATGACGTGCTGGCTGAGGCTCAAGAGCTGGGCTACGCTGAGGCGGACCCGACATTTGATGTAGAGGGGATTGATGCCGCCCACAAGCTGGTGATTTTGGCCTCTATGTCGTTTGGTATTCCGCTGCAGTTTGACAAAGTATTTACCGAAGGCATCAGCAAGATCGAGCCAGTGGATGTGGCCTACGCCGATGAGCTGGGTTACCGCATTAAACACCTGGGCATCGCCCGCCGCACGCCTGATGGTATCGAGCTGCGAGTGCACCCGACCTTGATTCCCGCCAAGCGCCAGCTGGCCAACGTTGATGGCGTAATGAATGCCATTATGGTGAAAGGCGATGCAGTAGGCCCAACGATGTACTACGGCGCCGGTGCCGGTGCTGAGCCGACGGCCTCGGCGGTTATCGCCGATATCGTCGATGTAGCCCGGACCCTGACCGCCAACCCCGAGCATCGCGTGCCGCACTTAGGCTTCCATCAGGGCAGCTTAGGCGAGGACGATATTCTGCCTATCGAAAATGTCGAAACGGCTTACTACTTACGTATGTCGGCGCTGGATAAACCTGGTGTGTTGTCCCAGGTGGCAACCATCTTAAGCGACTCGGGTATTAGCATTGAGGCGCTGATTCAGAAAGAAGCGCCCGATGACGAAGAAATTGTACCGCTGATTCTACTGACCAACCGTGCTGTTGAGAAAGATCTGGCTACGGCGATCAGCAAGATTGAAGCGCTTAGCTCAATCACCGGAGCAATTACCCGCATCCGTCTTGAGCCGTTAAAATAAGCGGGCGGCTAGCCCGCCTTTATTGAACATGTTAATCAGGTTACTCGTGTGAAATACATAAGCACTCGCGGCCAAGCGCCCGCACTGTCATTTGAAGAAGTGGTACTGACCGGCCTGGCCCCCGATGGCGGCCTTTACGTGCCCGAAACGCTGCCCGAATTTAGCCGCGAAGAGATCGCCAGCTGGGCGGGTTTATCCTATGAAGAGCTGGCCTTTAAGGTGGTGTCGCCCTTTGTGGACGGCGCCGTGCCCGAGGCCGACCTGAAAAAAATCATCGCCGATTCCTACGCGACCTTTCGCCACAAAGCGATTGCGCCGCTGGTGCAAACCGGTCACAACGAGTTTATTTTAGAGTTGTTTCAGGGGCCCACGCTGGCGTTCAAAGATTTTGCACTGCAGTTTTTGGGGCATTTGCTCGATTACATCTTAAAAAAGCGCGACCAAAAAGTCGTGGTGATGGGTGCGACGTCGGGCGATACCGGCTCGGCCGCCATTGAAGGTTGCCGTCGTTGCGACAACATCGATATTTTTATTTTGCATCCGCACAATCGCGTGTCTAATGTACAGCGTCGCCAGATGACCACGGTATTGGAAGACAACGTGCATAATATTGCTCTGGACGGTAATTTTGACGATTGTCAGAACATGGTTAAAGCCAGTTTTGCCGACCAGTCGTTTTTGCCCGAAGGTCGTCAGCTGGTAGCGGTAAACTCTATTAACTGGGCGCGTATTATGGCCCAGATCGTTTACTACTTTTACGCCTCGTTGGCGTTGGGTGGCCCCGCGCGCCCGATTTCGTTCTCGGTGCCCACCGGTAACTTTGGCGATATTTTTGCCGGCTATCTTGCCAAGCGTATGGGCTTGCCGATCGATCAGCTGGTAATTGCCACCAACAGTAACGATATTTTGCACCGCGCCATTAGCGCCAACGATTTAAGCAAGCAACAACTCGAGCACACCTTGTCGCCCAGTATGGACATCATGGTGTCGAGTAACTTCGAGCGCATGTTGTTTGATTTGTACGATCGCGATGGCGGTAAAATTGCGCAGTTGATGGAAGACTTTAAAACCGGCGCCATGCACTTAGATGAGAGCGCCCTCAGCCGCGCTCGCGAGCTGTTTGCCAGCCATCGCGTGGATGACGAGCGCATGCTCGAAGTGATTCGCGATGTGTTTGAAAACACCGAGTATTTGCTCGACCCTCACACCGCTATCGGTGTCGAGGCTGCCCGAGCCACCCGCCGCAATCAAGATGTGCCCATGGTGTGCCTGGCGACTGCGCATCCGGCTAAGTTCCCTGAAGCGGTACAAAAGGCCGGCCAAACCGAGGACCCGGCGCTGCCCCATCATATGGCCGATTTGTTCGAGCGCGAAGAGCGCTACGAAGTACTGCCGAACGATGCCGAAACCGTGCATAAGTTTATGTCCGGGCACTTGGCTTGTTGATTGTGTGTCTGACGTCTGAAGCCGGACGTCAGACGCTGCACTTCTAATCGCGCACGAAGTATAGTTATCGACTGTGCTTCGTGCGTCAGACTTCAGACCTCTGACGTCCGACGAGTCCCCCCATGCAAAAACTCATCAAACGCCGCTCTACCGAGGCCGCTTTTAGCAGCGATGCCGTCCCGCCGTTACTGGCTCGTATTTATAGCGCCCGAGGCGTTAGCGATGAGCGTGAGCTGGCGCTTACCTTACAAGAGCTACTCAAGCCCTCCATGAAGGGGTTGCCCGAGGCGGCCAGTTTGCTGGCCGATGCGGTGGTGGCCGATGCCCGTATTTTAATTGTCGGTGACTTTGATTGTGATGGCGCTACCAGCTCGGCCTTGGCCGTTTTGGCATTAACCGCCATGGGCGCGCGCCAGGTTGAGTTTTTGGTGCCCAACCGATTTGAATATGGCTACGGTTTAACGCCCGAGATCGTGGCCGTGGCAGCCGAACGGGAGCCCGATTTAATCGTTACCGTGGATAACGGTATTTCCAGCATCGAAGGTGTCGCGGCCGCCCAGGCGCTGGGTATCGCCGTACTGGTTACGGATCATCACTTGCCGGGTGCGCAGTTGCCGGCGGCCGAGGCGATTGTAAACCCCAATCAACCCGGTTGTGATTTTCCCAGTAAAAACCTGGCCGGTGTCGGGGTAATTTTTTATGTGCTTAACGCCTTAAGGCGAGAGCTGAGCCAGATTGGCTGGTTTGCCGAGGCTGGCATTAAAGAGCCAAACATGGCCCAGTATTTAGATTTAGTTGCCTTGGGCACCGTGGCCGATGTGGTACCGCTGGATCACAACAACCGTATTTTGGTCGAGCAGGGGCTACAGCGTATTCGCGCGGGTGTGGCGCGCCCCGGTATTTTGGCACTGCTTGAGGTGGCCGGCCGCGGCCGCGAGCGTTTGGTGGCTGCGGATTTAGGCTTTGCGTTGGGGCCGCGCTTAAATGCTGCCGGCCGGCTAGACGACATGAGCATTGGTATTCAGTGTTTGTTGAGTGACGATCTGCTTACTGCGCGCGAGCTAGCCGTAGCACTGGACGATTTTAACCGCGATCGCAAAGCCATTGAGAACGGCATGCAGCGCGAAGCCTTGCAAATGTTGGATGGCTTAGAGGTGGGCGAGGATGGCGAGTTGCCCTGGGGCTTATGCCTGTACGATGCCCGTTGGCATCAGGGCGTTATCGGTATTCTCGCATCGCGTATTAAAGATCGACACCACCGACCGGTAATTGTCTTTGCCGACGCCGACGATGGCACCATTAAGGGCTCGGCGCGCTCGATTCCCGGGCTGCATATTCGCGATGCCTTAGACGCGGTTGCGGCGCACCACCCGGAGTTGTTGCATAAATTTGGTGGCCACGCCATGGCGGCGGGTATGAGCTTGGCCAAAGATGATTTTGCTGCATTTGCCAGCGCCTTTGATAACGAGGTAAGGCGTCAGTTAAACAATGACGACCTACAAGCCGTGGTGCTTAGTGACGGTATGTTAAGTGATGCGGAGTTTGACCTCGGTTTAGCGCACCAGTTGCGGGCGGCGGGCCCCTGGGGGCAGCACTTTCCCGAGCCATTGTTTGATGGCGAGTTTACCCTGGTGCAGCAACGCATTGTCGGCGATAAACATTTAAAGCTGGTGTTGGCGCCGGAGGCGAATAATCAGCTCGCCATTGACGCTATCGCTTTTAATGTGGATTTAGAGGTGTGGCCGAGCCCTGCAACCACTCGTGTTCGCGCCGCGTTTAAACTGGATGTTAACGAGTACCGGGGTCGTGAGTCGCTGCAGTTAATGCTGGATTATATCGAGCCTCTCGATTAACAACTTAAAGCAGTGGCTGTAAAAAGGGCCAGACATTGTCGAGCAGTGTGGCCTGAGCGCCCATGTTAGCGTGGATGCCGTCTTTTTGCATTAGCTCCGGCTCCAGTGCGATGCCCTCTAATAAAAAAGGCACTAACGGCACGTTGAGCTGCTCGGCCAGTTCCGGGTATACCTTGGCAAACAGTTGGGTATAGCGGGCGCCGTAATTGGGCGGTATTTGCATGCCCACCAGTAGCACGGTGGCGCTAGCCGCTTGCGCTTTTTTAATAATATCGGTTAGGTTCTGCCGCATCAGTTTAATAGGTTGACCGCGCAACCCATCGTTACCGCCTAACTCGACAATAATGATCTCGGGCTGATGAGTTTTTAGTAACGCATCCAGCCGGCTCAGCCCCCCCTGGGTCGTCTCGCCGCTGACACTGGCGTTGATAACCTGATAGCGACTCGTGTTGTCTTGTTGTGCTAAGCGCTCGCGCAATAATTGCACCCACCCTTGTTTTAACGCCATGCCGTAGCCGGCGCTTAAGCTATCGCCTAGCACCACAATTGTGGCGGGTTTTGCCTGCGCGTATACCGCGCTTAGGGTGAGTAGAGCCAAGGCCAAAACAGCTTGGTAAAAACGATAATACACAGGTGATCGCATGGGCCGGCTCCGAAATTAACGAGGGCGAAGGGCAAGCCTACCTCAGTGGCTAGTGGCAGGCAATTGTCTGGCGTGGATATGTGAGCTGGCACGGCTTATGGTGTATTCTGCACTTTGATTATCACTAGGGGAAGGCCTTGAAGTCGTCGTCACTTACCCAGGCGCTATACCGCAAGCTGCTCAACGAAGAAGATGCCCGGGTGTGTAAATCCATTGCCCCTGAGGCCTGTCACGAAGTTCCGGGCAATTTTCTACGTTTAATTTTTACCCATTTTTTATCAAAGCTGGGCGATGCCTGCGCCAACCCTAAAATTGTTCTCCCCTGGCTGCTTGAGTCACTGGCGGCCCCGGCCTATTTGCTGGGCTTTTTAGTGCCTATCCGCGAGTCAGGTTCGCTCTTGCCGCAACTGGTACTGGCCAGTTATGTTAGGCGGTTACCCATTCGCAAATACGCCTGGTCCCTCGGGGCATTACTGCAAGGGGTATGTGTGTTGGCGATGGCTGCGGTCGCTATGTTGCTGGAAGGTGCCGCCGCCGGATTTAGCATCGTCGGTTTGCTGGTGGTGTTTTCACTGGCGCGAGGTCTGTCGTCGGTGGCGGCTAAAGATGTCCTGGGTAAAACTATTCCTAAAAAGCGTCGCGGACGGGTAAACGGCTGGTCGGCCAGTGCCGCTGGGCTGGTGACCGTTGTGTTAGCGGTGGTGCTGATAATGCAGCAGGGCTCCGACAATGAACTTAAGTCGGCAACGCTATTGTTAATACTAGCCGGTGGGCTTTGGTTGCTGGCGGCCTTCTGGTTTTTACGCGTTAAGGAGTACGCCGGCGAGGTGAGTGGCGGCGGCAATGCCTTAACCGAAGCGATAAAGCGTTTAAACATTTTGATCAATGATGCGCCCTTTAGGCGTTTTGTGATCGCCCGGGCGTTGTTGTTGTGCTCGGCACTTACCGCACCTTATTACGTTGCTTTAGGGCAGCAACATCTAAGCGGTCAGAGTGCGCTATTGGGTTATTTTATACTGGCCAGCGGTTTGGCCAGCTTGCTTTCGGCGCCTTTTTGGGGGCGCTTTGCCGATGTCTCTAGCCGCCGCGTGATGATATGGGCGGCAATTATCAGTGCTGGACTGGGTGTTGTGGTGTTTCTGCTGGATGTATTTGAGGTAGGTTTGGCCCAACTTTTTATGTTGCCGCTGCTGTACTTCTTACTGACCGTTGCCCATCAGGGGGTGCGGGTAGGGCGTAAAACCTACGTGGTTGATCTGGCCGAGGGCAACCGACGCACTGATTATGTTGCCGTAAGCAACAGTGTGATTGGTTTGGTGCTATTGCTCATGGGGGCAAGTGGGGTGTTGGCCAGTAACTTGGGTTACGGCGCCGCCATTTTAGCTTTGTCGATGGCTGGTGTCGCAGGCGCCTTTATGGCGTATCGTTTACCTGAAGTGGGTTAGCGTCAGAGCGCCAGCTAAATAAATATTTACGTTAAAAGAGCGAGTGTTATGCAAAACATTATCAGTGCGCAAGGCTTGGTTAAAACCGTGACCACCGCGGCCGGCGAGCTTACTATTTTAAACGATATTTCACTGACGGTGGCGGCCGGTGAGTCGCTGGCGATTACCGGCGCCTCGGGCTCGGGTAAGTCTACGCTATTAGGTTTGTTGGCCGGCTTGGATGTACCCAGCGCCGGAGTCATCTCGCTCGCGGGTAACGATTTAACCAAGCTCGATGAAGAGGGGCGTGCCGCGGTCAGGGCGCGTCATGTGGGTTTTGTGTTTCAGTCGTTTCAGTTGTTGCCGGGGTTAACCGCGCTTGAAAACGTTATGTTACCCCTAGAGCTGCGCGGCCAAAAGGGTGCCGAGGCATCGGCCAAAACGTATCTTGATAAGGTCGGGCTGGCGCAACGGCTTGGCCATTACCCCCCGCAGCTGTCTGGGGGAGAGCAACAGCGGGTCGCCATTGCCCGCGCCTTTGCCTGCGAACCAGAGATTTTGTTTGCCGATGAGCCCACCGGCAATCTCGACAGCGCCACTGGGCACACGATTAACGATTTATTGTTTGGCTTAAACGCCGATACCGGTACAACCTTGGTGCTTATTACGCACGAGCAACGTTTGGCCGGGCGCTGCCAGCGTCATATTCAAATGGCGGCGGGTGAGCTGCTCAATGCTCCGGCTGTGGAGGTATAACCGTGCTTGCGTTACGGCTGTTGTGGCGCAATTGGCGCGCCGGCGAAATTAAACTGCTCGCCATTGCCATTATGTTGTCAGTGGCGGTGGTCAGCACTATTGCCATTTTTACCGATCGCTTAGAGGCTACCTTACTGGAGCAAAGTAACTCACTGCTGGGCGCCGATAAAATTGTCGCTAGTAATCAGTTACCGCAACCGGCCTGGCAAAGTGAGGCCGAGGCCGAGGGCATTCAGCAAACCCGCGTTGCCCACTTTGCCTCGATGGTGTTTGCCGACGATGAAATGCACCTGGCCTCGGTTAAAGCGGTTGAGGCTAACTATCCGCTACGCGGCTATATCGATGTCAGCCAATCCGCTTTTGCCGTCGACAGTAACCTGATTGAGCGCGCCGACGGCGTACCCGCACCGGGTGAAGTGTGGGTGGATTCGCGGTTATTGCCGCTGCTCGGCATTGAGCTGGGCGATGCGTTGCAAGTGGGTGAGCGTTCGTTGCAGGCAACCCGGGTGATTATCGATGAGCCCGACGGCAGTGGCCCTTTTAGCTTGATGGGCGCGCGGGTGATGATGAACTGGAGTGATCTGGCCAGCACCGAGGTGATTCAGCCGGGTAGCCGGGTCGAGTACCAGTGGTTGTTGGCCGCTGTGCCGGCCGAGCTTAATAATTTTATGACGTGGTTGGAGCCCGAATTATCAGAGCACGAAGAGGTAATGGACATCGAAAACGCCCAGCGGCGGCTGCAAGGAACGTTGCAAACCGGGCGGCGTTTTTTGGTGTTAGCGGCCATTATGGGTGTACTGCTTGCCGGTGTGGCTATTGCGTTGGCGGCACGTCAGTTTGCCGAGCGGCACATCGCCCCGGTGGCGCTGCTTAAAAGCCTCGGCTCCTCGGCGCGGCAAATTCGTTACTTGTATGTTGCTCAACTCGTGGTGTTGGCCTTGTTGGCGTCGGCTGCGGGGCTGGCGTTGGGTGGTGTACTACAGGCGTTGGTGGCCGAAGCAGTGCTGCGTTTGTATCAGGTGACTATGGCGCCGGCGGCGCTCGGTAGTTATTTTATGAGCTTTATCAGCGGGCCTTTATCGCTGTTGGGTTTTGCCTTGCCGGCGCTGTGGTTTTTACCTACGGTGCCCCCGGTAAAAGTCTTGCGGGCCGAGCTGGCGGTAAAAACCAGTGCGGTCGTCTGGCAAGTGGTGGCGGCCAGCGTGGTGCTGCTTATTTTGGTGGCGGTGTTTAGCCGTAACCTGCAACTGGCGCTAACGGTAATTGCTGCGTTGACGGTCGTGGCGGTGCTGGCCGTTGGGTTGGCCTACGGCCTGTTAGCGGTGGGGCGCAAGTTGGGCGCCCAGGCCGGCAGCTATTGGCGTTTGGCTTGGGCCAGTATTCAGCGCCGCCGTGCGGCGAGCGTGTTGCAGGTGGTGGTGTTTGCCACGGCCATGATGTTGCTGCTTACCCTGACCGTGGTGCGCACTTCACTGATTGATGAGTGGCAAGTCAAAGTCCCCGATAACGCCCCCAACCATTTTCTGTTGAATATCGCCCCGCCAGACGTGGACGTATTTAAGCAGTTATTAACCGACAACCAGTTATCGGTCGAGCAGCTGTACCCCATGGTAAGAGGGCGGCTGAGCGAGATTAACGGCGAACCAAAACCGCAAGATGCCCTAAACCGCGAAGCGCAACTGACCTGGAGCGCTGAACTGGCGGATAATAATCAGGTGGTGGCCGGGCAGTGGTGGGGCAACTGGAGCCGCGATGCATCTGACTTGCCGGGCGTGTCGGTCGAGGTTGAAGTGGCCGAGCGGCTGGGTATTGAGCTGGGTGATCGGCTGACGTTTTCCATCGGTGGTCTGGTGGCCGAGGCGCAAGTGGCCAGCTTGCGCACTTTGCAGTGGGAGTCACTGCAACCGAACTTTTACTTTATTTTTGAGCCGGGCGCGCTGGATAATTACTCGCCCATGTACATGACCAGTGTGTACTTGCCTCCCGAGAAAAAGCAATTTATTAATACCTTGCTCACCCAATACCCCACCGTTGTGGTGATTGAGCTGGATCGTATCATCAACCAAATTCGCACCATCATCGCTCAGGTGAGTGACGGTGTGCAGTTGGTGTTGATTATGGTGCTGCTGGGCGGGTGCTTAGTGCTGATGGCGGCGGTGAGTGGCAGCCTGGACTCACGCAAGCAGGAGGTAGGGCTGTTGCGTACTTTAGGCGCTAGCCGACGGCTTATGCTGGGCAGCGTGTTAGTAGAGTTTGCCCTGCTAGGGTTAGCAGCCGGCACCATCGCGGTAATAGCCTCCGAGGTACTGCTGTTGGGGTTGCAGGTGTATGTATTTGAAATCCCGGTGCAACCACACTACGAGTACTGGTTGGCATCACCCTTGGTGGGGGCCGTATTGGTCGGGCTGCTGGGCACCGCCAGTTGCCGCCGCGCGGTATCGACACCACCGGCGATTATTTTGCGTGAGGCGCAATAAGCGCCTGCCGATATAGGTAAGTTGAGCGCTTCTTACTATGCACTCTTTACCTTTGCCTAGGTTTTGAACTATCCTCTGAAAAGGGGGGTGGTTCAGGGCTTGACATAGTTGTCTAACGTTTATTCCTGATAGTTTGTATAACCGCTTAAACGTGTATTGTTAATCGCAATGCCACAATAATTTAAATAATGTGCCGGTAACAAGCACTGTGGTTACGTCACAATAAGTACGGCTTCCAGCCGCTCGGAGTTAGAGTAAGGAAAGTAGCAGGGAAGTATGATGGCTCCGTTTCACACTGCATTTCTAAATGTTCTGCTCCTGCAGCCGATAATAACCATGGCACCGCCATGCCCACAGGGTCTCTGAGCAGCGCTGTAATCCCTTGTAATTCTCTGCGGGGCGCATGTCTGGCACTGTTTAACCTACACACTTTGACGAGTGTTGGGTAAGCAATACCTCTCGTATGACTTATACGCCAGTCTGGCTAAAAGTGCTTACTGTGATTGGTAAAAAATAAGGTATCAAGGAGATAACCATGTCAGAACCTTTTGTGGGAGAAGTTAAGCTCTTTCCCTGGGATTGGCCCCCAAAGGGCTGGGCGCTGTGTAATGGGGCAGTTTTGTCCATCAATCAAAATCAGGCGCTGTTTGCGTTGATTGGCACCACTTACGGTGGTAACGGCACGACCACCTTTGCCTTGCCGGATTTTAGAGGGCGCGTTCCCGTGCACCCATCGGCCGCTCACCCCAAACAGGGAGTTGCCGGAGGGCAGGAGCAGGTCACCTTAACCGAAAGCCAGATGCCGCAACACACACACCTGGTGCACGCGAGCTCCTCGGACGGCACCCAAACCTCATTTCAAAACGCCGTGTTTGCTAAGTCGCCAGTGTATGCAGCGCCATCGGCGCTGCAACCGTTGGCGCCTAACATGGTGACCAGCTCAGGCGGTAGCCAATCACATAACAACATCCAACCTTCATTAGTGTTGAATTATTGCATCGCCACGGCGGGGATTTTTCCATCGCGGTCATAAACAGGGAGCACACGTTATGAGTGAATCATTTATTGGGGAAATTCGCCCGTTTGCCGGTAATTTTGCCCCCCGTGGTTGGCATTTTTGCAATGGCGATTTATTGCCAATCAGTGAATACGACACCTTGTTTTCACTGATTGGTGCCACCTTTGGTGGCGATGGTCGGACGACCTTCGCATTGCCTGACTTGCGCGGCCGCGTAGCCATGGGTGAGGGGCAGGCCAACGGCTTAACGGCCAGGCGTATTGGTGCCAAGTTTGGCAGCGAGACCGAAACCCTAACCGTTAATCAGTTGCCAAGTCACAAACACAATTTTGTAGCTACTACGGCTACTGCCAGTATTGACGTGCCTAACGGTACCCTATTTGCTGCTACCGGAGATGATGATATTTACCTGGACGCGGAGTCGGCCTCCGGGATGCCTGAGCGCATGACGGCTAATACGGTTGGTAGTGCAGGGGGAAGCCGAAGCCATAACAACATTATGCCGAGCCTGGCAACCAACTACATTATTAGTCTTTTCGGTATTTACCCAAGCCGAAGCTAAAAGGAGTTAATCATGGACCCATTTATTGGTGAAATCCGGCTGCTGCCTTATACTTTCGCGCCTCGTGGTTGGATGGCGTGCGAGGGGCAGTTGCTGCCAATCGCATCAAATACTGCGCTGTTTTCTATTCTGGGTACCACCTATGGTGGTGACGGGCGAAGCACGTTTGCTCTTCCTGATTTGCGCGGCCGCGCCATGGTAAGCGCCGGGCACGGCCCCGGGCTGCAAGCGTGGCGCGAGGGCGAGCGGCAAGGTACAGATTCGGTGACGTTATTAGAATCTGAGATACCCGCTCATAACCATGAGGTGACGGGGTTTAATATGGACGGCGCATCGGGTGACCCTAAGTCAACCAGCGTGCTGGCAAAAGATAAACGCGGTGGTGCTGGTACCCTGAAGTATTTGGGGGACGCTAGTCAGACATTGGACCAAGTTATGTCGCCCGCCGTGTTAGCCCCGGCAGGTGGTTCTCAGCCGCATGAAAACCGTCAACCCTTTTTGACCACGCAATATTGCATTGCAACTGTGGGGGTTTTCCCGTCTCGCTCTTAATATCGCTAAGCGAATGCATTGGTAATAGGTAAAAAGCTTATATGCAACAACACGTTCACTTTATATCCGGCCTGCCGCGCTCGGGCTCTACCTTGCTCGCGGGTATTTTACGGCAAAACCCGCGTTTTTACGCCGCCATGAGCAGCCCGGTCGCCGGGCTGCTCAATGGTGCGTTAGAGCAAATGGGGGCTGGGAGTGAATTTTACTCGTTTTTTGACGAGGCTAAACGCAAGCGTATTTGTCAGGCGCTGTTTAACGCCTACTACCAAGAGCAAGCCGACAAGGAGGTCGTGTTTGATACCGGCAGAATCTGGACGGCCCGCTTGCACCAACTGGCGGAACTGTTCGATGATTTTAAAGTGGTGTGTTGTGTACGCAACCCCGCCTGGATTATGGACAGCTTCGAGATGATCTACCGCAAAAACCCGTTCGATTACAGCCGTATGTTTAATGCCGCCAGCCGCCAAACCGTTTACAGCCGCTGCGAGGCCTTAATAAACGCCGGCGGCACGGTGGGCAGCGCCTGGACGGCGTTAAAAGAAGCTTATTATGGCGAGTTTTCTGATCGACTGTTGCTGGTTGACTACGACCTGCTAACTCAGCACCCGGCCCGCACCATCGAGCTTGTTTATCAGTTTATTGGCGAGCCTGTATTTACCCACGACTTTGACGCAGTCGAGTACGAACACAACGAATTTGATAAAGCCCTGGGGGTGAGTGGGTTGCACTCGGTGCGCAAAAAGGTCGAGTTTAAGCCCCGTCGCTCAATCTTACCCCCCGACTTATTCGCCAAATACCAGGATATGGATTTTTGGCAAGATAACGCCGGCACCGCCGCCAACATCATTGCCGCTAAAAAACACTCTGTCACGAGAGACAATCACAATGACTAACAAAATGCTTACCGGGTTAACCAGCCTGCTGCTTCCATTTGCCGCTTACGGCGCGCCTGCCAGCTACGCTAATTATCAGCGCAAAGCCCTGCCGGCGACGATCAGTGAGCAAGTGTTAACAACGCCCGATGCGTTGTTTCAAACGCCGCCACTAGCGCCAGATTACGATGGCGACACGTTAAGCATTACCCAAGGCACTCTCGTGACAGAGCTAGTGGTAATTGATGCGGCGGTGCCCGATAAACATGTGCTTTACCAGGGCTTAAAGCCCGGTTTGGCGGTGGTAGAGATAAACTCACAAGAATCGGGTGTCGAGCAATTAAAAGCCGTGTTAGCGCAATACAAGAATTTGGCGGCCGTGCATATTGTGTCTCATGCGACCGAGGGGGAGTTGTTGCTGGGCAACTCTCGTATTTCGGCTGAAACGATTAAGTCAGATGTAACGCTCTCGGCGGCGTTTAAACGCTCGGTACAAAAGGGCGGGGATTTACTGTTTTACGGTTGCGACTTGGCCGATCAGAAAGCAGGCGAAGCTTTTATTGATATCGTTCACAGCACCACCGGTTTAGACGTGGCGGCATCGGATGATAAAAGCGGTCGCGAATCCTTAAACGGGGACTGGGATTTAGAGATCGCCAGAGGTGATATCAATACAAAGCTCGCCTTCAGTGATAAAGCACTCACAGATTTCAGTTCTGTACTGGCTCCTGTGGGGACCAAAACCTTTGAGGGTGTTACTAATCAGGTCTATGCCGTAAACGCAGAAATGACGTTTCCAGCTGACGAGTTTGCCGCGTTTATTAAGTCAACTCAACCCGAGATCATTAATGGGACCAATGCCGGAGCCTGTATCGATGATTTGTATGTGAATTTATATTATTCAGATTCATCCTTTTATATCCGCTCTGAGCCCGGCGGCGATAGCTTTGGTATGGACCAGTTGGTTCTGCGGCAATCAAACTCTTATAATACTACTGAAGTTGATGTATATGGCTTCGACTCACTCGCATCTACTACCCCTATAGCCAGTAAAAAAGGCATTAGCTTACCCGCGGCGCAAGCCGCGACAAATGTTGACCTTTCTGTTACCACAAGTGGATCTTTTGCTAATATTAAAAAGCTGCAAATTGTTCCGATCGATGACAAAGCCTTTTGTATAAACTCTTTAACTTTTTCCACACCAAGCGATGTGACGCCTCCTGTTTTTAACTCAACCCCCTCAGTCGCCTCTGAAACCACCACCGGCGCTACCCTCTCTGCAGACTTAGACGAAGACGGCACAGTTTACTATGTGGTGGTTCCAAACGGTGCCGGCGCTCCGAGCGCAAGTCAGGTGAGCGCCGGACAAAATAGCAGTGGCGGTGCCCCCTCAGCGGTCGGTAATTTTACCACGACGGCCACGACTGGCAGTGAAGCGTTTTCAGGCCTTGTTGATGGCACAGCTTACGACCTTTATGTTGTCGCGCAAGACACCTCTGGTAATTTACAGAACTCGGCCGTAAAGGTTGATTTTACTACTGAAGTGGCTGTCGACAGTAACGGTAACTTAACCGCCGCAGGTAGCGTTACCGAGCCAGTAGGCTTGAATACCACGGTGGATACTGTTGGCGAAGCGGTTGATGTATTAGATTTTACTTTAACCGATGGCAGCGGCGGTGATGGCTTAACCATGACCGTGAGTGAAATTAGAGTGAATGTTAGTGGCACCTCAACCGATGCCGAGCGCGCTAAGGTGACCTGGCGCTTAAACGGTAACGACGCCACCGATGTGACCGGTACCTATAATCCCGGTAGCGATACGATTACCTTCGCGGGCTTGCCAATATCGGTTGCTCATGGCGCCAGTGAAACCTACACCATTAACGCCTACTACAACGACAACACCGGCCTGGTGGATGGTCATACGATTATTCTAAGCCTTGATGGTGATGCCGATGTAACCGTTGGCGGTGCAGGCACTCAAATGGGCACAACTTCGCCGGTAACCAATGGCACTGGCAGCAGCATTGATGTGATAGCCAGTGAGCTTGTGTTTAGCACCCAGCCTGCGGGCAGTGTATCGGGCGCGGCCTTAAGCACTCAGCCGGTCGTAACCGCACAAGACGCCTTTGGCAATACCGATACCGGCTTTACCGAAACAATCACCCTAACCGAAAGCTCTAATGGCGCACTAACCAGTAACGCCGTGGCGGCGGTGAGTGGTGTCGCTACCTTTACAAACGTGACTTACTCCGCCACAGCGGACCAACAAAGCTTTACCTTAACGGCCGATGATCAGGGTGGGGTGGGGACCGACCTCCCTATGGTTGGTGCCAACGCCGTTACATCGGATGTTGTCGCAACGCGGCTTGTGTTTGCCACCAATCCAGCCCCTTTAACTGTTACCTCTGGCGCTGTCACTGCGTTTACTACCGTGCCTGTGGTAAGAGCGGTGGACCACAATAGTATTGTTGATACCGGGTATAGTACGGGTATTACCCTGGCAGAGGTAAATGGAGCGGGTAGCGCTACCATGTCGGGTACGGGCGATACCGACGGCAGCAGTAATACTGTAACACTAAGCCCCAGCGGCGGTACGGCCACATTTACCGGCATGCAGATAACCTACACGGCAAGCGGCATAAGCTCTGAGACGTTTAACCTACAGGCAACGTCCGGTGCATTGACCGCAACTAATAGCGCACAATTAACCGCCGCGAATAATGTCCCTCCGAGTGTCAGCAGTATCACGCTGAGTGGTTCGCCAGCGGCGAATGCCAGCTCGGTTAGTTACAGCGTGAGTTTTGATAAGGTGGCCAGCAATATCAGCACGGATGATTTCACGCTCACCGCTACTGGCACCGCGAGCGGCAACATTGCCAGCGTATCGGCCGCGAGTGGCAGCTCGGTGACGGTTACCGTGGACACCATCAGTGGCGAAGGCAGCTTGCGGTTAGACCTTAAAAGTGGCACCAATATTGTGGACAGCAATGGCAATGGTAACGGTACTAACGGCCATACACCGGCCTTTACCAGCGGCAGTGCGCATGTTCTGGATGTTGTTGCCCCCACGCCCACCTTCACTACCACACAAAGCAGCCCTTTCAATGTGGAAAGTTTTGACGTGCAGCTGTCATTTGGTGAGGATGTTGCGGGCTTTGCACTGAGTAGGCTGGCGCTAACCAATGCTAGTGCCACGTTCCTGACAAATCTGGGGGGGGGCAACTACAGAGTCAGGATCAAACCAACCACTGATGGCGAAGTGATCGTGGGTCTGCCGGCGAACGTGGTCCAGGATGTGGCCGGTAATACTAATACGGCGGCGACGGATTTGTCTCTGACGTTTGATGGTACGGCTCCCACCTTAGCCGCTAGCCAACCGGCGGATGACTCCACAAGCTTCGGTCACGATGACGACTTGGTGTTTACTTTCTCGGAAGCCATTGTGGCCGGTACCAGCGGCGCCAATACCATTACGGTGTTTGACGCCTCAGACGATTCAACCGTCGCTAATATCGCTGCCGACAACGCCGCCGTGACGGTGATAGGCAGCACCGCAACAATTGAATTGCCCGGCAACTTAGACCCGACAACTGAGTACTATCTGCAGGTTGGCGCCAACGCCTTTACCGACGCCAGTGGCAATACCTATGCTGGTATTAGCGATAAAACCACGCTGAATTTTACTGTCGCCAACAGCGCACCGGTGGCCGTCAACGATGCCACCAGTACCGATGAAGACACCGTGGTGAATGTGGCTGTGTTGGGTAACGACACCGACAGCGACAGTAGCCTTAACCTCGCCAGCGTTATGATTGGCACCGCACCGGCCAGCGGTAGCACCAGTATTAATACCGGCACCGGGGTGATTAGTTACACCCCGAATGCTGACTTTGAGGGCTCAGACAGCTTTACCTACACAGTTGAAGACGTGTGGGGGGGAGAGTCTAACGTTGCCACGGTAACCATTACGGTTAACCCGGTTAACGATGCTCCGGTCGCCGCGAATGATGTGGTCGCCACCGATGAGGATAACCTGGTTAGTATCAATGTGGCGGCCAACGATACCGATGTGGATACGGGCGATAACCCCGATGTCTCCACTTTAGCTATCGCGACCGCACCGGCCAACGGTACGGCGGTGGTGAATAACGGTTTGATCGATTACACCCCGGATGCCGATTATGCGGGCTCGGATAGCTTTACTTATACCATCGAAGACAGCAACGGCACGGTGTCTAACGCGGCGACGGTAACGGTTAGCGTTATTGGTGTGAACGACGTGCCCGTTGCTGTCGCAGACCCCGCTAGTGTCGATGAAGACGACTCGGTCGAGGTTGATGTGTTGGCAAACGACAGCGATATCGATGGCAGCCTTGATGTCACCACAGTGGCGATTGTCAACGACGGCGCCCACGGTACTGCGGTGGTGAGTGCCACCACCGGGGTCATCACCTACACCCCTGACGCCGATTTTAACGGTTCCGATAGTTTTACTTATCAAGTGGATGACAACCTTGGCGGTACCTCTAACGAGGCGACTGTCACCGTCACCGTTAATAGCATCAATGACGCGCCTGTGGCCGCCAACGATACCGTTACCGCGTTGCTGGAAGACACCCCGCATAATATTAATGTGTTGGGTAACGACAACGACATTGACAGCGCCCTGAATGTGGCCAGCGTCGAGGTGGTGAGTGCACCGACGAACGGTGCCACCAGCGTCAATACTGGCACCGGAATGGTGACCTACACCCCAAGCGAGAACTACTTCGGTGGCGACAGCTTTAGCTACCGGGTGATGGATGATTTAGGTGAGTGGTCCAATACCGCCACGGTGACCTTAACCATCGATAGCGTCAACGACCTACCTGCGGCTGGCGATGACAGTGCCGTGACCGATGAGGACAGCTCCGTGTTGATCTCGCTGCTGGATAACGACAGCGACGTTGATGGTACGGTCGATATCACCACGGTCACGGTTACCAGCGCTGCCAGTAACGGCAGTGTGGACAATCACGGCGACGGCACTGTTACCTACACGCCCAGTGCGGACTTTAACGGCGTCGACAGCTTTGGTTACACCGTGCTGGATGACGAGGGTGGTGAATCCGTTATGGCAAACGTGAGTATCACCGTGAATGCTGTGAACGACGCGCCCACCATAAGTGGCAGTGCACCTACCTCGGCCCAGGTCGGTAGCACCTATGGCTTCACTGCCAACGGCGCCGATGCGGACACCGGTGATACTTTAACCTACTCGATTATCAACTTACCCTTGTGGGCGAGCTTTAACAGCAGCACCGGGCGCTTGGCGGGTACGCCGTTGGCCGTCGATGCTGGCACCTATTCCGGGATCGAAATCTCCGTCAGTGACGGCACCAGCCGCGACTCATTGCCGACCTTTAGTATTGAGGTGATCAACCCCGACGCTAATGAGGCGCCCAGTATTGGCGGTGCTCCAGTGGCTAGCATTACCGTTGGTCAGCTGTACCGCTTTGCGCCTACCGTCGCTGACGCCGACGGCGACGCCCTAAGCTATAGCACCTCGGGCGCGCCCGACTGGTTGGTTCTTGATGCTAACACCGGTGTACTCAGTGGTATTGCCGGCGATGCCCATGTTGGCCGCTACGACAACATAGTCATCAGCGTAAGTGATGGTCGTGAGAGCGTGCAGCTGGCGCCTTTCTCCGTAAACGTCACGGCGGCCATGGACAGCGACGGCGATGGCGTCAGCGATTATCAGGAAGGCCTGGATGATACCGATGCAGGTGACATTGAGGACTATCTCGATTTGACGCCGCCAATGCTAACGCCGCCACCGGCTATTAGCACTAATGCCACGGCGATGTTTAGCCCTATTGGCTTGCGCCAGTTGCTTGGCCTTGAGCAAAGTGCCAGCGATGATGAGCTAAACAATGCCTTGCAAGCGATGGTCAGCGACCGTATCGACGCGGAGTGTTGCGCGGTATCGGTGCGCAACATGACCAACGGTGTGCTGTACTTAGCGCCGGGTCGTCATACGGTTGAGTGGTGGGCTGAAGATCGTGCCGGCAACAGCGTACAACAGTCACAGCAAGTGGACGTTGCCCCTCTGGTGTCTATGAGCCCGGATCAAACAGTGGCCGAAGGGAGCATTACAAGGTTCCGGGTATTTTTAAATGGCCCCGCACCTGAATACCCCATCAGCGTACCTTATGTGGTGGATAGCAGTAGCACGGTTGGGGCTGATGATTACACCCTGGTTGGAGATCGCGTGAGCTTTGCGGAGGGCGAGCTTGAAGCAACTGTCGAGGTACTGATAGCGCCCGACAGTGAAACCGAGGCCGACGAAACACTGATTGTGGCGCTTGACTACCGTGCAGGAGAACCAGCCGATAGTTTGTATAACTTTAACCCAGGCGCGAAATCCCAACATCGGATTACGGTCACCGAAAGTAACGTGCCGGCAAATATCAGCGCACAGTTAATGCAAGACGGTGAGCGTCGCTCAGTGGTGGCGCGCGATGGTGGCTTATTACAGCTGAGTGCGAGCGTGTTCGACCCCGAAGGCGAGACCTATCAGTTGAGCTGGTCGGGTATCGCCGAGCTTGAATCTCAGTTTGCCGATGCCAATGAGAGCCTCAGCATTAGCCCCGAGCTGTTACCGGTGGGCGCATACCGTGCGATGCTTAGCGTGACCGATAGCGCCGGGCATATGAGTCATACACAAGTCCGGTTTGCGGTGGTTGAGAGTTTGCCAGCGCTGAGTGCCGAGAGCGATCAGGACGGTGACGGAGATAACGATGCCAGCGAAGGCTACGCTGACACCGACGGCGATGGCGTTCCCGATTATCTGGATGCACATACTGTCGGTCATGTGACATCGACCAGTACTGAGCACAACGACCGCTTCTTGCTGGAGTGCACCGTAGGTTTAAGTTGTAGCCCAGGCATTGGTGCGGGTGTTGACGGCGCGTCAGTGCTGATTGAGATGGGTGACCTGCCATCCGACGAAGGCTATACCAATGTCGGCGGTTACTTCGACTTTGCTGTGGGCGGGCTGGTGCACGTTGGTGATCAGGCGCAGGTCGTGATTCCACTGCGCGAATCAATACCAGCGGACGCTGAGTACCGTAAGTGGCAAAACGATGTGTGGTTTAGCTTTATCGAAGACGCCAATAATGCGCTGCACTCCAGCGCAGGTAACGAGGGCTATTGCCCGCCTCCGGGCAGCGATCAATGGCAAAGTGGATTGATTGAAGGCTACTGGTGTGTTCAACTTACCCTTGAAGATGGCGGTCCCAATGATGCCGATGGCGTTGCCAACAGTATGATTCTGGATCCGGGTGGCGTGACGAAGCGCGCATCTGATTCGGGAGAGGGCGAAGGCGATGAAGGCGATGAAGGAGAGCCTGAGGTGCTACCCCCACCATCCATTGATAATGATGGTGATAGCGGCGGCGGTGGTGGTGGAGCTACCGGGCCCTGGGTGCTGCTACTACTGGCACTGGGCGTCATCGCTCGCCAGCGGCGCAGGCTTGACCGCCAATAGTAATAACCTCGTGCTACGGCCCCTTTTGGGGCCGTAGCTTTACAGGGAAGTGATATGTTAATTGTTCCAATTCAGGATAAACCCGACTGGTCTCACCCGCCCATTATTACTCTGGCGCTCGTGGCGTTAAACGTTTTTGTTTTTTTGTTTTATCAAGGTAACGACGACGCCAAGCTCGATTTAGCAAGCGATATCTACCTCTCCCATCAGCTCGACGATATCGAGCGTTCTTATTACCGCGAGTACCTTCAAGAGTATCACCCCGAGAATGTTGCCCATTGGGATTCGCGCCACGCCAATGGCTCGCCCTTAACGCACGCTATGTTTGATTTTGAGTACGAGCATTACTTGCGTGAGATTTGGGTCGACCGCGGGCAGAGCATCGACGATGTTAATGGCTGGCGCGATAGTCGCCGGGCGTTTGAACATCAGCGCAACACCGTGAGCAGTTTGCAGGCGGGGCTAGTACCCGCCGAGTCCCGCCCGCTGAGCTTTATTAGCAGTATGTTTTTACACGGTGGCTGGGGCCATTTACTGGGAAACATGGTGTTTTTGTTTTTATTTGGCTTTACCCTCGAGCGGGCGCTGGGCACCTGGCGTTATCTGTTGGGTTATGTCGTTAGTGGTATTGCCGCCGGTGGTTTATTTGTTGCACTTAACCCGAGTTCAGAGGTCCCGTTAGTGGGAGCTTCGGGTGCAATCTCGGGATTGATGGGCATGTATTTGGCACTGTACCGCCTGCGAAAAATCCGGTTTTTTTACAGTGCCTTGTTTTATTTTGGTGAGTTTGTCGCGCCGGCGCTGTGGGTGTTTCCGCTGTGGATTGCCAAAGAGTTATACGGCCACTATTTTGTCGATTCGAATACCGCCTACTGGGCCCACATCGGCGGCCTGCTGGCGGGGGTGCTGGTTATGCTAGCATGGCCGGTAAGCCGCCGCGAGTTTGCTCAGCAAGAGATACAAAAAGATCAAACGGCCAGGCTAGAAGAGCAGCTGCAACAGGTTCAAGCTCTGGCGGCTGACCTGGAGTTCCCTCGGGCGCGTTCTCGGGTGCGGGTGCTCTGTGAGCAATATAAAACGGACCCAAGGCCGTGGCGCCTGCAATTTAACTTGTATAAAAGCCAGCCCGGCGACCGGGTGTTTCACGAAGTGACATTTGCCGCACTCAAGCAATTTGTACAAATGCCGACGCCGAGCGCTGAGTGGGCGGTGGCGGCGGATGAAATGGCGCAGGAGTATTGTGCATTAAGCCCTAAAGCCCCGGCACTCACGGCAAAGTTAGCGCAGGCGTTGGCGCAGCGTTTTTTACAACTTAATAAAAAGCGTCAGGCGGAGGTTTACCTGGCGTGGGCAAAACAAAAAGCGGCCAACGCCGGGCGGCCGCCTGCTTCATCGCCTAGTTAACGGCGATGGCCAGTAATTGCTCAAGCTCTATGCGCTCTTTGCAGTTGGGGTGTTTATTGAGGGTGTAGCGGGCGATGGCGCGGCCGTTGTTATCATCGCCAAGGTACTCAATCAAGGTTCTCGCTACCAGCAGGTACGCCGCAGGTAAAAAACGATCGTTGGGCTGGTGCTTGTGAAAGTTCTGCAGCAAGCGCACGGCGTTGCGGTGGTAACCTTGCTCGGTCATTTGCTCGGCAATAGTGACGGCGGTGGCCGACTTGTTCAACCTAAAGTTCGCAACACGCGATTGCACATCCAGTACAACGCCAACGGCCCGCGCCGGCTGGCGCTGATCTAAAAACAGCTGCACTAAATACTCGGCGTGGTTGGCAAGCGCTTGCTGATCATCCAGTAGCATTAATAATTTGTGATAGCGGTTGTGTAGTTCGGTGTCGTCACGCACGGTATCCAGTGCTTTGCGAAGGCTTTGGCGTGCCTCTAGATATTTTTGATCACTGATTAAAACTGCCACCTCACCCAGTGTGCGGGCTTTTAAAAACTCTTGTTCACTCAGTGTTTCGGTCTCGTCAACGGCGGTGTGATACCCCAGTTCGTGCTGATACTCAAATAGCACGTAACCGAGCATGGTGTAGAGCATAATGCTGAAGTAGGCTACCGAGAAATTCAGTGCGACAAAGGTAAGTATTCCGGGCGGCGCCTGCTGGGTTGTGTCACCGATTATAAAATCCGCCAGGATATAGGGGCCGACCGCGATTGCCTGCGAGCAGAACCAGAGTAGCAAATAGGGCCAGCCGATGATCATCATCAGTGTCATAAGCTTCAATGGGTTGAGCGCGCTGCGTACGGATTTATCAACGGCTAGCAGCATAATACTGGCAGGCATGGCGAGCGTTAAAAAGCCCACCACTAATAAACCCAAGCTTGGCGCCACTGAGGCGGCAAAGCTCACGACCAAGCCCATGGCAATCATCAATACCATTTGTCGTAAAAACAAATGATCGGGGTCATTGAGGAGAACGTCGGCCAACGAAGGMGCCTCAGTAAGCCCCTGGCCGCGCTCGTTAATGATGGCAAAACCGTATTTGATCAGCACCGCCATACTGAATAAGCTTGCAATCAGACCGGTAAGCCCACCATTGATGAAGGTGTTAAGCAGGGTTAGCAGCCCTAAAACCACAAGGGCACGGGCCTGCAGTGGGTAACTGAAAAAATGGGGGAGTTGCTGCCAAAAGGGCTTGGCGTCGGTCGCGTTGCCGAGATAGGACAAGGGTTGATTGCAGCGGATGCACGCCGGATGGCGTTGGCCCCAGTGGTGGCTATGGCCGGCAGGTATACACCGTTCGCCATACACGGTATCGCACTCGGCGCAGCTCCAGGTGGCTGGTGTTCCGGGAAAAAACTGACATTCCAACTTTGCCATATACAGCACTCCATGTAGGCTAAACTAAGCCGCTGGCCTCGTTTTGTGAAACGACGGGGCCTTTCATTTACATCCAATAAAAGCTTTATAAAACTACAGTAGCCTCATCTGCAGGGCTTTATGGTTCGGCTCTGGGTGGCAGGCTATACCGCGAGAGGATAGCACAGGCGCGGCTGATTACACACGCCTGTTGCTCTGGTTTGTGCCGCTAACCCGCTCGCTTATGTGATAGCGTGGGCGTTTTTTTACTTCGGTATAGAGTTTCGCCAAGTATTCACCAATAACCCCCAAACTAAGCAGCTGCACACTGCCAATAAACAGCAGCGGTAACAGAATTGACGTCCAGCCAGGAATCGCATTGTCGGTAAACATCCGTGTCGCAAGAACCCAAAGAAGGGTTAACAGCGAAAGAGCGCTGGCGGTAATGCCCAGTAGGGTAATGGCGCGCAGCGGCGCGGTAGAGAAGCTCGAGATGCCGTGCCAGGCGAGTGACAACATCTTGCGGAGAGGGTATTTGCTCTCACCGGCAAGGCGGCTTTGGCGGTCGTATTCGACGATGGCGGAGTCAAACCCCACCTCGCGCACCATGCCGCGCAAAAACAACTGGCTCTCAGGGTATTCCAGCAAGGCATTAAGAGCCCGGCGGCTCATCAGGCGAAAGTCGGCGTGATTGAATACCAAATCAACGCCGAGCTTGCGCATTACGTGGTAGTAGCCCTCGGCGGTCATGCGCTTAAACTTGGTGTCGGTGTCGCGCGCTGCTCGTACGCCGTACACGACTTCACTACCGGCGCGATAGGCATCGACCATTTTATCGATATTAATCGGGTCGTCCTGCAGGTCGGCATCAATACTGACGACCATATCCTCACAGGTGTTTTCAAGCCCGGCCAATAACGCATTCTGGTGACCTTTGTTGCGCGACAATCGTAATGCGACGATACGCCCAGGGTGCTGCTCGCAGGCATCGATTAGCTGTTGCCATGTGGTGTCCCGGCTGCCGTCGTCTACAAAATACAGCTGCGAGGCCGGGCTGATTTTATTGGCGGCAATGAGCCGGTCTAATGTTTCTAGCAGTACCGGGATACTGGTGGGCAGCATTTCCTGTTCGTTGTAACAGGGTGCGACGATGGCTAACGTTGGTTCCGACATAGGTTTATTTATAAATCCAGTATTTATGCAGCAAAAAGTTACTGATAAGTGTGATTATGGTCGCTACACACTGTGATAATAAGTAGTGCGGTAATACGAATTGTGCCAGATAAAACACCAGCGTGTTTATTGATAGGCCAATTAAAGCGGTAACGGCAAAACGGCTAAAGGCTTCGGTGTGGCGCTTATTGGACTGGAAAGTTAAATAGTAATTGGCGGTATAGTTACCCAGCGCCGATAGCGAAAACGCCAACGCCGAGCTGGCGACGGGCGTTAATGATGTTAACTCGGCAAACGCAATCAGCAGCAAGTATTGTAGTGCCGTCGCAGCGGCCCCCACTAAGGCAAAACGCCCGAACTGCGAGTTTAAAAGCTGCTGTATAGAGCGCAACCAGCGCGGCGATGCTTTACTGTGCACAGGTGTTTCCACCTTTAATCTCCTGGGGCTTGCGGGCGACTCTGGGTTGGCGATAAAACTCTCAAGATTTTAAGGTTATTTCTTATTGCTGCAAGGCGCTTCTGGACGCGCTCTGTCAGAGGCAGTTATATTGGGGCTTGGCAGGGAGGTCTGAAAATCAGTCCAGACAGTCGCCCAGGTCCCAGCGGAGTTTATACCATACTCTGCGAGCCGACACAGGGCGAAGTTCTAACTTTGCCAGATGATCTAATGGTTATTAGATTATTCACAATAATTGCTAAGAGGTGATTTATGGCGCAACAAGAGCCCGATTCGCAACTCGACCAGCTCATCGGCCGGTTACATGAACTGTTTGCCGGCGAGGGGGAGAGCGATGCACAGAAACGTTTGATGAGTGAGTTAGAGCGCCATACTCATGCGCGCGGTACCGACGACGTAAAGGATCCGCGGCCGGTGGATACCTTAGAGGCGATGCTCGGAGAGTACGAGCAAGAGCACCCGCAAGTATCGGCGGTGCTGGGGCAGATTGTTAACGCCTTAAAAAATATGGGGGTCTAGCCGTTGTTGATAGGCGGCGTGCGTAACGCGCCGCTGTATTGCTAGGCCCAGCCAACAGCCGCCCGGGGCCGCTCTATATAAAAATACTCGGCGCTGCCGGTAGCGGGATGGTTGGGGTGGCGCAAGTGGTGGTGATCGGCGCTAGATCCCATATACTCCCAGCAGTCGCTGCCATTAATACACAGGTGATCACCATCGTTCATGGGGTAGTAGGCTAGCTCATCCCACATTCTGGCCCACTCTGGGTGAGATGTATCCAAATATTCCATCGATTCTTCCCAGTGCTCAATCATTATCGTCCCGTTATTGTCGATGTTTCACGCTTATTGTCAAGAGTGTTACTTAAAGCATTGATTAGCTTAATATTTCTTTGCTGGTTGCTTTCTTTTTTTGAGCTCAAAGCTCTGTTTAAAAAGGAGTCTATAGCGTTTTCTCCGGTAAATCTGACGATTATTTCGCAAATTATTTAAGCATCAAAGCGTTGACCTTAACCCTGGGGTAAGGTTTATTGTGGTGAAAACGGTGGAGCACGGGAGAAAGTCTATGAAGATTGGCGCAGTAGCCCGAGAAACAGGCTTAACGGCAAAAGCAATCCGTTACTACGAATCTCAGGGTTTGGTTAAGAGTCGGCGCCGGGATAACGGCTACCGCGACTACGGCCGCGACAATATAAAACAGCTGACATTGTTGGCCCGTGCCCGTCGGGTGGGGTTTTCGCTGCAAGAGTGCGCCGAGTTACTGGCGTTGTTTGACGACACCGAGCGTCACAGTGCCGACGTAAAAAAGGCCGTGCAACAGAAAATTGCCCAGTTGGATGAGCAGCTCGATAACCTGACGCGTATGCGGGACACCCTTGAAGAGCTCGCGCAACGTTGTCAGGGCGATGAGCAGGCTCAATGCGCCATTTTAAATGATCTGAGTGCGGCTAATCGGCCCATGCCGTTTACCTTGCTGGGCGATACCCCAAATTTGCCGGAGGATTCTCATGAGTAGTTGCTGTGAACCACAACCGCCTAAAGATGAACACAACACCGACGATCACTGCGCCAGTGCTAGTAAGAGGCGGATCGATTATTTGCTGTGGGGCTCGCTTGCGTTGTGCGCGGTATTTTACGGCGCTTACGCCTTGGGGTTTACTGGCCCCGATTGGTTTGAACATTTTAGTCACGGCGTATTTGAGCTGTTAAACACCATGTGGTGGGGGGTGTTGGTAGGTATTTTGTTTGTTGGCCTGCTGCACTATGTGCCCCAGCAGTTGGTGGTTTCTTTGTTGGGGCGCGGTGGCACCGTGTCGGGTATTGTGCGGGCGACCGCCGCTGGGGTACTGCTGGATTTGTGCAGCCATGGCATCTTAATGGTGGGTATGAAGCTCTATCAAAAGGGGACAAGCCTCGGCCAAGTGATGGCTTTTTTGATTGCCAGCCCCTGGAACTCACTATCGCTTACCCTAATTATGTTTGCCCTTATTGGTGTGGGCTGGACGCTACTGTTTATTGCGGTGTCGATGGTAATTGGCGTTATTGCGGGGCTGGTGTTTGACGCTTTGGTGAAGCGCCGCCGGCTACAAGATAACCCTGCCGCCGAGTCGCAAGAAAACGCCCCACACACTCCCTTAAAGACGCAGCTGAGCGATTTGTGGGGCACTATTAATTGGCACCCCGGTGCGTGGGGTGGCGTGTTAAGCGAGGGCTTAAAGGGCTCGAGGATGGTGTTGCGTTGGTTGTTGTTTGGCGTCTTGCTGGCCGCCGCTATCCGGGCGTTTGTCTCGGTCGAGATGTTTCAGCAGTGGTTTGGGCCGTCCGTTGTGGGCCTGTTGTTAACCATGGTGGCTGCCACCATTATTGAGGTGTGCTCAGAAGGCTCGACCCCCATCGCCGCCGATTTAATGAATCGCGCTCGCGCACCGGGCAATAGCTTTATGTTTTTAATGGCCGGGGTGGCCACCGACTACACCGAGATTATGGTGATCAAAGACACCATGAAGTCTTGGAAAACAGCGTTGTTTTTGCCGCTGGTGGTGTTGCCTCAAGTGCTCTTGGTCGCGGTGATTATGAACCTCTGGGGCGGTGCCTAGATGCACCCTGGCGGTAGTGTACAGGCCGTATCTAAGGTAGAATGCGCGCCTTTTAGACTTAAGGGCAACTCTAACAATTCATAATCACCTCTGCGCGGGTCCAAAACGTTCAACCGCTAGGCGCTCTTTGCCGGCAATGGCCGAAGCCCTTGCAAAAAGAGCAATGACGCGGGTGGGCGTTTTGGCCGCGCCCTGAGGGGCCTTCATGGCTTCCCGCTCTCTGCGTTGGCTTTGCTATATGGGCAACCAGCCCATCGTCGCAAACCCGCCTTGATAGCGAAAAGCCATGAAGGCCAGAGGGGGTTCTGAATGATTAGAGGTGCCCTCAATATTAGGCAGTGTGCACCCATGGAAATCAATCCGCATCTCACCGCATTAAAAGATCTCAAGGCGCGTACCGACGTGCTTAGGGGGTATCTTTGACTACGACACCAAAAAGGAGCGCTTAACCGAGGTTGAGCTAGAGCTCGGTCAGCCCGACGTTTGGAACGAGCCCGACCGGGCTCAGGCGCTGGGTAAAGAGCGCTCATCCCTTGAAACTGTGGTGAAAACCATTGACGATTTGGATGCCGGTGTCGCCGACTGTGAAGAACTGTTGGAGATGGCCAAAGAGGAGGGGGACGAAGACAGCCTGAATGAAGTGATCGAAGAGATCGATTCACTTGATCAGCAGCTGCAAAAGCTGGAGTTTCGTCGCATGTTCTCAGGTGAGATGGACGAAAACAGCGCCTACCTGGATATTCAGTCGGGCTCGGGCGGCACCGAGGCACAGGACTGGGCCGAAATGGTACTGCGTATGTACCTGCGCTGGGGCGAGGCAAAAGGCTTTAAAGTCTCATTAGAGGAGGCCTCGGCCGGTGAAGTGGCCGGTATTAAAAGTGCTACTATTCGCTTTGAAGGTGAATACGCCTTTGGCTGGTTGCGTACTGAAACCGGCGTGCACCGCTTAGTGCGCAAATCGCCGTTCGACTCGGGTAACCGTCGCCATACCTCGTTTTGCTCGGTGTTTGTTTCGCCCGAGATTGACGACGATATCGAAATCGATATTAGTCCATCGGATGTCCGTACCGATACCTACCGCGCTTCCGGCGCCGGTGGCCAGCACATTAACAAAACCGACTCGGCCGTGCGTTTAACCCACGAGCCGACCAATGTTGTTGTGCAGTGCCAAAGCGAGCGGTCGCAGCATGCCAACCGCGACAAAGCCTGGAAAATGCTGCGCGCTAAGTTGTACGAGCTGGAAATTCAAAAACGTAACGCCGACAAACAAGCGCTGGAAGACACCAAGTCGGATATTGGCTGGGGCAGTCAAATTCGCTCTTACGTGTTGGATGATCAGCGCATTAAAGACTTGCGCACCAGCGTGCAAACCAGCAACTGTCAAAGTGTTTTGGACGGCTCGCTGGATCAATTTATTGAGGCGAGCCTTAAGGCCGGACTTTAATCGAACTCACATTATTAAGTGACCCCTATGAGCAACGATACTCCAAAAACCAGTGCGCAAGATGAAAACAAACTCATTGCCGAGCGCCGCGCCAAGCTCGCCGCTATTCGCGAGCGCGGCAACCCCTTTCCCAATAAGTTTCGCCGCACCGATACCAGTGCGGACTTACAGGCCGAGTTTGGTGAAAAGGAAAAAGACGAGCTCGAGCAGCTAGACCATCAGGTAACCGTCGCCGGCCGTATCATGGCCAAGCGTGGCCCTTTTATGCTGATTCAGGACGCTGTAGGGTCGATTCAGCTCTACGCCGATAAAGACACGCAAAAAGCCATTAAAGAAAGCGATGGCCAGTGGGATATTGGCGATATCGTTGGCGGTACCGGCCCGCTGCACAAATCGGGCAAAGGTGACTTGTACGTGAATTTAACCGAGTGGACGCTGCTGACTAAGTCGCTGCGCCCGCTACCGGAAAAATACCACGGTCTGGCCGACCAGGAGTTGCGGTATCGCCAGCGCTACGTAGATTTGATTATGAATCCTGAAGTGCGCGATACCTTTCGCTTGCGCTCTAAGTGCATCAGTTTTATCCGTAGCTACTTAGATGGCAAAGACTTTATGGAAGTCGAAACGCCTATGCTGCAAGTGATTCCCGGCGGTGCCACCGCGCGTCCGTTTGTTACGCATCACAATGCGCTGGATATCGATATGTATCTGCGCATCGCGCCCGAGCTGTATCTTAAGCGCTTGGTGGTAGGCGGTTTTGAACGTGTGTACGAGATCAACCGCAACTTCCGCAACGAAGGGGTATCGACGCGCCATAACCCCGAGTTCACCATGCTGGAGTTTTATCAGGCCTACGCCGATTACAACGACTTAATGGACTTAACCGAAGACATGCTGCGCAAACTGTGCGAAACAGTGATCGGCAGCACCACCGTGGTGTACCAAGACAGCGAATACGATTTTGCCAAGCCGTTTGCCCGCTTAAGCGTGTTCGACTCGATTTTGAAGTACAACCCGGATCTAACCGCAGCGGACATTAGCGATTTAGACTCGGCCCGCGCGGTGGCCAAAAAACTCCACGTGCCGTTAAAAGACAGCTACGGCTTGGGTAAAGTGCAAATCGAAATCTTTGAAGCCACTGTCGAAGAAAAACTCGATCAGCCAACCTTTATTACTAAGTACCCCACCGAGGTATCACCCCTGGCACGTCGCTCGGATGAAGACGATTTTGTTACCGATCGGTTTGAGTTTTTTATCGGTGGCCGTGAAGTGGCTAACGGCTTTAGTGAGCTTAACGATGCTGAAGATCAAGCCGCGCGTTTTAAAGAACAGGTGGCCGAAAAAGATGCCGGGGATGACGAGGCTATGCACTACGACGCCGATTATGTGCGCGCACTAGAATATGGCTTGCCGCCCACCGCTGGGCAGGGTATTGGTATTGACCGTTTGGTGATGTTATTTGCCAACGCCTCAACCATTCGCGATGTGCTGCTGTTTCCGCACATGCGCCCGGAGTAATTTATGGCCCTAGGCGCCAGTGTTTATAAAGTACACCTCAACTTGTCGGATACTGACCGGCATGTTTACAACGACAGCAAATTAACGCTGGCGCGGCACCCCTCCGAGACCGAAGAGCGAATGATGATTCGCCTTGTGGCCTACTGCTTTAATGCCTCGGAGGATCTAACCTTTGGCAAGGGGTTGTCGACCGATGACGAACCTGACCTGTGGGAGGTTGATCCGGCCGGTGTTATTCACCAGTGGATCGAGGTGGGGCAGCCGAGCCTCGAGCGGGTTAAAAAAGGCCGTTCGCGCTCGGCGGCGCAAATTATTTACAGTGCCGGCCGCGGCCGCGATCAGTGGTGGCAGGCGAATGCCAGTGAGTTTGCCAAACTGCCGAACTTAACCGTATGGCATTTAAGCGAGCTGGAAATGGCCGAACTTGCCACGTTGGCGGCCAAGAATATGACCTTGTCGGTGTGTATTGCCGACGGCAGCGCCTTTATCAGTAGTGCCGAGCAGTCGGTTACTGTCACACCCGTTGGCGAGTTACTTTAATTACCTAAACGAACAAAAGAATACGGCTATGAATATCATTGATGTCACCGCAGAAAACGCTCAGCAACAAGTCATCGATGCCTCTTTTGGCAAACTGGTTATGGTCGATTTTTGGGCCGATTGGTGTGAGCCCTGTAAAAGTTTAATGCCTCTGCTGGAAAAAATTGCCGCTGAGTACCCCGATAATCTGGTTTTGGCTAAAATTAACGCCGATGATCAGCAAATGCTCGCCTCGCAATTTGGCGTGCGCAGTTTGCCAACGGTCATGTTAATTAAAGATGGCCAGCCGGTTGACGGCTTTACCGGTGCTCAGCCGGAAGCACAAATACGCGAGATGCTGGATAAGTATTTGCCTAAAGCGTGGGAGGCGACCTTGGGTCAGGCCCGTGCGCTGTTGGATGAGGCCAGCTACTCCGAGGCGTTGCCGCTGCTGCGCCAGGCATTGGAGGAGTCTAACCAGATGCCGCAGATCGCCTCGCTTACGGCTTTATGCTACGCCGAGTTAAATCGGGTAGAAGAGGCCGAGGCGTTATTGGCCTCTGTAAAGCTGGCCGAACAAGACGGCATTTACGAGCAAGCAGTGGCTTTGGTGGAGCTTAAAAAACAGTCGGCAGGCTCGCCTGAGCTGGAAAAACTTGCCGCGGCCTACGAGCAAAACCCGGCGGATAACGAAACCGCTTATGCTTACGCCCTGCAGCTCAATGCCGAGGGGCAGCACCGCCAAGCGTTAGAAATACTGCTTGAGTTGTTTAAGCGCGATCGCGCCTTTAACGATGGCGCCGCGCGTAAAGCCATGACAGATATTCTGGCGACTTTGGGTAAAGGCGACCCGTTAGCGGTAGAGTATCAACGCAAGCTCTTTACGCTGCTGTACTAAAAGCGATACTCAAAAATAACATAAGGAGACGCCATGCGCCTGTGCCCCTTGCTTGCCGCTGTTGTATTGGCCGCCGGCTGCGGCCCGGCGCCGTCTTCAGCAACTTCGCCTGCCTCTGAGCAGGCGGTTACCCCACCGGATTACGTAACGCTTAACTCTAACGCCATTAAGTTTCGTCGCGGCGATTTAACGCTAAGCATTAATCCGGCCGCTGGCGGGCGAATTAGCTCCCTGCGCTTTGCCGGTAAAGAGCGGCTGATTACCCAGCGCGACGCCAAGGGCGGCAATAACTGGGGCAGTGTGCTTTGGCCCAGTCCGCAATCACTATGGGGCTGGCCGCCGCCAGAGACTTTGGATACTAACCCGTATCAGGTGGCTGTCACCGACACGGGGGTGCGTTTAACAAGCGATATTGATTCTGAGCTAAAGGTGTCTTTTTCTAAGCATTATAAGCTTGGCTCTCTCGCAAATACGTTGGTGGCGGATTACCGCATCACTAGTCACGCCGAACAAGAGTTGACCTTGGCGCCCTGGGAGATTACCCGCCTGCCCGCCGCCGGCTCGGTATTTTTCCCCACCGGTGAAACCGGCCCGGTTAAAGGGCAGTTTGCCCCATTACCGTTAACCTACCAGGGCAATGTTAGTTGGTTTGATTACCCGGCTAGCGGTATTGGCCCCGACAACCATAAATTGATGACCGATGGTGAAGAGGGTTGGTTGGCCTACCACAACGCCGACTGGCTGTTACTCAAAGTGTTTAGCAATGTGCCGGCGCAACTGATGGCGCCGGGTGAAGGTGAGATTGAGGTATACGCCAATGGTGAGAACACCTACATCGAGCTGGAGCAGCAGGGCTTTTTAACCACCTTAATGCCAGAGCAAGCCTTGCAGTGGCGGGTGGTGTGGGTGTGTGAGCGGGTAGCGCCAAACGCCACGCCAGACGAGCTTATTCAGCGCGCGCGAACCTTAGCTGGCCGGGCTCGTACGTTATAAATAAATTATTAATAGCCACAAAAAAGCCCAGAACATTCTGGGCTTTTTTGTGGCCGGTAGTTATAGCCGGTGTTTATTGATCGTTGTACAGATTGGCGTATTTCAGGCCAAAAAACAGTATGTAGCCATAGCACAGCGCGGGCACTAAAAATGACAGTTGAATGCCGATTTTATCGGCCATAAAGCCTTGCAGCAGTGGGATAAAGGCGCCGCCGACAATGGCTACACACAATAAGCCCGAGCCCTGACTGGTGAACTTGCCCAAACGGTACAGCGCCATGCTGAAAATGGTGGGGAACATAATCGAGTTGCACAGGCCCACCGCCAAGATTGACCACATGGCGACTTTGCCGTCAAAGAACACAGCCATTAGTACCAATACGATGGCGGCGATACAGTTAAAGGCCAGAACTTTGCCAGGCTGCACGTGGCGCATTACCACAAAGCCGATAAAGCGGCCGATCATCGCGCCGCCCCAGTAAAAGCTTACATAAGCGGCGGCTTCATGTTCTTTTAGGCCGGCAATATTTTGTTCGCCAAAAAAGTTAACTAGAAAACTGCCAATAGCCACTTCACCACCCACGTACATAAACAGGCCCAGGGCGCCGAGTATCAAATGAGTTTTGGTAAAGATGGAGTCTTTACTGGCCGGGTGCGACAGGTTGTCTACCGCGTCGCTCACATCGGCAGGTTCATCCTCGTGTGAGATTTTTGGCAGCTTGGCGAGCTTAAAGAAAATGGCCAAAGCAATGAGCGAGCCGGCGAGCACCAGATAAGGCATTTGCACTGCGGCGGCTTCTTTTGCCTTAGCGGCCGCTGTCTCGACCTCTGACATAGCGGCTGGGTCCAGCGCTTCACCGGCGGCGGCCAAAATTAACAGGCCACCCAAGGCGGGGGCAATTGTGGTGCCCAGCGAGTTAAATGCTTGGGTTAAATTTAACCGACTGGACGCCGTCCGAGCCGGCCCCAGTACCGTCACGTAGGGGTTGGCAGCAACTTGCAAAATGGTAATGCCGGCGGCCAGGATAAAAAACGCTATCAAGAACACGGTATAGGTGCTCATGGAGGCGGGGTAAAACAAGAAGCAGCCAAAGCCTGCAATCACCAGGCCGGTAACGGCGCCATTTTGATAGCCAATCTTACGAATTAGAGCGCCCGCCGGTAACGACACCACCGCATAGGCAAAGAAGAAGCAAAATTGCACCATCATGGCCTGAGTGTAAGTCAGGGTATAGACGTTTTTTAAGTGGGGGATTAACACGTCGTTCATCGCTGTGAGCAAGCCCCACATAAAGAACAAGATGGTAATAATCACCAGCGGACCAGTGTAACTCTGGTTGGTGTTGCCGCTCACCGTGGTGGCGCCGACACTCTGGGGGGCTGTTGCCATAAATACACCTCAAGAAAATTTGTTATTAAGTTTGCGTACGCAATTGCTGTTGTTAGGGGGAGCAGGCCCTAGCGGTTTGCGTCAGGTGTGCCTTGATTATGTTTGTGGTTGTTAGGTGTGCGGCCTAGGCCGTTACCGTTATCAGGCGGCGTTACTATAAAACAAACTGACAGCGCTGTCAGCCGGTTTCAGCCAAGAATGCGGGCAATAGGGTAGAATGCACTTTTTATGGGGGGAGTAACTCTTGGCTAAGGCAACCATTGACGATGTCGCCGCACTTGCTGGCGTCTCGATGAAGACCGTCTCGCGAGTGGTAAACAAAGAGCCCAATGTGCGTGCCAGTACCCGCGATAAGGTGCAGGCGGCGATTGATGAGCTCAATTACCGTCCCAGCCAGTCGGCTCGGTCGCTGGCGGCCAATCGCTCTTATGTATTGGGCTTACTCTACGACAACCCCAGTGCCAGCTACGTGATAGACGTGCAAGATGGCGCGCTCGAGACCTGCCGCCGGGCGGGTTATGACTTGCTGATTCACCCCTGTAAGCGCGATGCCGACGACATTTTGGCCGAGGTGCTGGCGCTAGTGCGCCAGGGGCGTGTCGATGGCTTAATTTTGACGCCGCCGCTGTCGGATATGACCACGCTAGTGCAGGCGTTGGTCGACGCCGCTGTGCCTTTTGTGCGTTTATCGCCCACTGAGCACACAGACGCCTGCCCCTATGTGCAAACCAACGATCAGGAGGCCGCCTACGATATGACCTGCCGGCTGATCGAGCTGGGCCATCAGCGTATCGGTTTTATTATCGGCCACCCGGACCACCGCGCCGTGACTCAGCGCTATGCGGGCTACGTAGCCGCCTTTAAAGAGAACGATTTAGCGCTGGATAAAACCCTGGTGGTGCAGGGCTACAACTCGTTTGATTCGGGCCGGGAGTGCGCCGAGCAGCTGTTGTCATTAGCCGAGCGCCCCAGTGCCATTTTTGCCAGTAACGATGACATGGCGGCCGGGGTAATTATCGAGGCGCACCATCGCGGTATCGCTATGCCAGCCGAGCTATCAGTGGCGGGCTTTGACGACACCCCTGTGGCACATCAGATCTACCCCTCGCTCACCACTGTGCGCCAGCCTATTGCCGAGATGGCCGCCAAAGCCGTGGAGCTACTGTTAAAACAGCTTAAAGGCAAATCGGTACAGATGCCGGCGGCGATTATGAGCTGCCGCATTTTGGAGCGTGAATCCACCGGTAAGCCAGGCTAAGTTGAAGCGCACTGTTTGTCTCGGTGGCGTATTAGCCACCGACGGCGGCTTTTCTCATCTGTAATGGCGTGTAATTGCACCTGTGCGCTCACTGCCATAGCGTTGTTATTTTGTTTCCTGCCGGAGAACAACAATGCGCGCTGTGAATATAGCTGCCTATTGCAGTGGTGATTTTGGGCCAGGGAAGTGTAAAACGCACATTCAGGACGTGCAGCAAAGTGGTTTAACAACAATTATCTTGTGGTCTATGCATTTGGGCCGCGCCGGGGATGTAAATCCCTCGGGTTGTCAGGCGATAGCCGGGCAATCCTGGGGTGAGCTGGTGTTTAACGACGGTGATATTCGCATTGTCGATGACGAGACCTTTAACCCCAATAACGATCCAGAGGTGGCCGACTGGCCCCACGACTTGCTGCAGATGAAACAAAACGGCAGTCATGTCAGTAAGATTTTTATCTCGATAGGCGGCTGGCGGGTCTGCGACTTTCAGACGATCGAGTATATGTTAGAGCACGGCATGCAGGATGTATTGCGGCGCAATTTTCAAACACTGCGTGATGCCTTTACCATTGACGGACAATGCCTGATTGACGGGATTGATTTAGATAACGAAGAGCCAGTAAAGGCCAACACGATTACCGAATTTTCTCAGATGCTTTTTGAGCTGGGTTTTGAGGTGACCTTTTGCCCCTACAGTAATCCCGTTCAGTGGCAAGGTTATATGCAAACCTTGTGGGATAAGGGCTACAAAGTGAGCTGGTGGAATTTGCAGTGTTACTCCGGAGGGGCGGAAAATCTCGATCCGGATGAGCTAGAGCGCTGGGTGGATGCTTTGTCGCAAGTGGTGGGCAAGGGGCGCGGCGCCGCTTACCTTGTTGCCGGGCTCGCGGTACGCGGGGCAAACGATTCTAACCCGCAAGAGTGCCCCTTTGGTTTAGGGGGTGTCTGTGAATCGCTGGCGAGCGTCAGCCAGTACTCATTGGCGGGGGGCTTTTTGTGGAAGTACGACTCGGTACTCAGCAATGCTCAGCCTTGTTCTGGCGTTGTGCCGCACATGTCGGACTACACCGGGGCGATACGTGAGGGGCTGGCAAAACACCAGCCGGCCACATCGGATACGGCCGTTTATACGGCGTAAGGCGGACTGTCTGTTGGGTTATAAAAAAACCGGGAGCTGATTGTTCGGCTCCCGGTTTTTTAATGAGTATCTGAGCAGGGTTTACTCGGTGATTGCGAATTCTCCCTGTAGGCCTGAGGCTGAGTCTTTTGCAATCCAAAGGTTAAACTTACCCGGCTCGGTCACTAACTGCATATCGCGGTTGTGGAAAGCGAGTTGGCTGGTGGGCAAGGTGAAGGCAACGGTTTTTGATTCGCCGGGCGCCAGGGTTACCCGTTTAAAGCCTTTAAGCTCACGCACCGGGCGGGTGCGACTGCCGACCACATCCTGTACATAAAGCTGAACCACTTCGGTGGCGGCGACTTTACCGGTATTTTTAATCACAGCACTGGCTTTTACCGTGCCGCCCATGCTCACTTTTGCGGTTTCGACGTTTAAATCTGAGTAGTCAAAATTGGTGTAGGTTAAGCCGTAACCAAACGGATACTCAGGTGTGTGGCCATAATCTAAGTGGTTAGACGAATTGCCAGGCACGTGCTGAAATACACCAATTTCGATATCCGCAATGCGGGTGTAATTATCATCGGTGGCCGGGCGGCCGGTGGCCATGTGGTTGTAGTACACCGGTATTTGCCCTTCGCCTTTGGGCCAGGTGATGGGCAGGCGACCCACCGGCGAGTAATCGCCGTACAGCACATCAACCAGCGCCGGGCCGGCCATGGTGCCTGGGTGCCACGCCATCATAATGGCATCCGATTGTTCGCGAATAGCGCCAAGCTCAATGGGCCGGCCCGCCATAATAACCGTCACTAACGGCTTGCCGGTTTCACTTAAAGCAGTAACCAGCGCTTGTTGCGCACCGGGCAGAGCAATGTCGCCACGGCTGTGGCCTTCACCGGATAAAATTGATTCTTCACCGCCTACGTACACAATCACGTCGGCCTTTTTAGCGGCCTTAATCGCGTCTTTAAAGCCTTTGGTACTTGTGTCGCGGCTGTAGTCTAAACCTTTTACAAAGGTAAATTGGCTGTCGCCCCCTAAGTAGTCTTTGAGTGCAGGCACTAAGGGGTGCGAATCTTTTTTGTTGCCGTTGTAAATCCAGGTGCCTAATTGCTCGTGGGGAACATTGGCCAAGGGGCCGATTAAGGCGATTTTGGTTTTTTTGGTGAGCGGTAAAAGGTTGTTGTCGTTTTTAAGCAATACAAAACTCTGACGCGCGGCTTCGCGAGCGGCCGCTAAGTGGTCATCGCTTAGAATAATCTTGTCGCGGTTGCCCCGGGGGTAGGGGTTATCCCACAAACCTAAACGCATTTTGATGCGCAACATATGACGCACAGCGGTATTGAGTTTTTCTTCGGTAAACTTGCCCTCTTTAATCAGTTCGGGCAGGTGTTTACGGAAGGTGTCAGTGTGCATCTCAAAGTCGACACCGCCATTCGCGGTAAGCTCGGCGGCGTGTTTTGCATCGCGCGCGTAGCCGTGGGGAATCATTTCCATCACCGCGTTCCAGTCGCTCACCACAAAACCATCAAAGCCCCATTCATCGCGCAAGATGGTTTTTAGGGCAAAGTCGTTGGCGGTAGCGGGTATGTCGTTGAGCGTGTTGTAGGAGCTCATAACCGTCATTAGGCCGGCATCGACGTTGGCTTTAAACGGTGGCAGGTACACGTCCCGCAAGGTCGCTTCGGGAATGTAGGCGGCGTTGTAATCGCGGCCGCCTTCTGCCGCGCCGTAGCCGACAAAGTGCTTGGCCGAGGCGGCCATGGCGTCGGTGCGGGTGGGGTCGTCGGTTTGAAAACCGCGGGTCATGGCAACGCCCAAGGTCGAGGTCAGGTACGGATCTTCACCCAGAGTTTCGGCGATACGGCCCCAGCGCGGGTCGTGCGAGATATCAATCATCGGCGCAAACGTCCAGCGGATACCGTCGGCGGTGGCTTCTTCGGCGGCGACGCGCGCGCCTTGCTCAATCAGTTCGGGGTTCCAGCTGGCGGCCTGACCCAGTGGGATCGGGAAGATGGTCTCGTAGCCGTGAATAACGTCCTGTCCAAAAATAAGCGGGATACCATTGCGGCTTTCTTCTACGGCTAATTTTTGCAAGTCGGCAAAGGCGTTGCCTTCGGCGGAGGAGAAGTTAACGTTTAAAAAACCGCCCACTTCACCATCGCGAATTTGCTGTTTGATATCGGCGAGTGATTCACCACTGTACATACCAAAGTCGCGCAGCGCGAGCTGGCCGATTTTTTCTTTTTGCGTCATTTTGCCCAGCAGGGCATCGATGCGCTGCTCGATCTCGGCATCGGTGGCGGCCTGTGCCAGTGGCATGGCCGCCACAAGCGCCGGCAGGCAATAGGTTAAGAGTTTTTTCATGGTGGACTCCATACTTCTAAAAAATGTGCCTAAGCACTGTGTTATTAAGGCGCGCTAACGCGCAGCCAGTTAAAATTCCAGCTGCCGGCTAATGCTTTAACCCGCAGGCTGTGCTCGCCGGCGGGCAGCGTGATGCTGTGGTTGACGCTTTGCCACGCTTGCCAATCGCCGGTGTCGGGCACCGCGACGGTATCGAGTGTGTTATCGCCAAGCAGAAGGTTAAAGCCATCGGAGCCGCCAGCGCTCGCTAGCCGGTACTCGATGGTGTAGGTGCCTGCGGCTTCAATCGTCACAAGGTAGTCGAGCCAGTCGCCGGTATCGATGTAACCAATGTTGTGGCCGCCGCCGGCATCGCTGGTGGTTTCGAGTTGCACGCCACTCATGGCGCTGAAGTGTTCGGCTTGAACCGTACCGGGCAAAGCGCTGGCTACGGTAGTGGTGGCAACACTCGTCGATGGGTAGCTCTCGGCGTCGCCTGCGTAGCTACTGATTTGGTAGTAGGTGGTTTGCTCGGGTGCGGTACTATCCAGGTACTGTAAGTTGTCGACTTGGGCGATAAGCTCTCCGGCGCTACCGACAACGGTACTGCGGTAAATGCGGTAACCTTCAACGCCGGGCTCAACACTGGCGCTCCAGCTCAGCTGGTTACCGCCGCCGGTTTCCACCAGTGTGACATTGCTGGGTGGGTTTTTTAGGGTAAATAGTTCAGGCGCTTGCTCGGTGGTCAGCCAGTGCTTGAGTTCGGTATGAACATCGTAGTCAAGCGAGCCAAACTCGTTAAATAGCGCTTCGATCTCGGCCATTGAGGCAGTGTTAAAATCGAGTTGCGGCAGGGCGTTGCCCGTTATGTCCTCGCCATCGACAGGCTGAGTGGGCACCAAATACATTTCGGCCCAGGCATCGGTGCTGCCGTTGTCTTTAAAGACGCCGCTAAACTGATATTGCTGGCCGCCGGTCAAGCTCACTTTTTGGTAAAGCCCGCCATTGCTTACGCTGGCGCTGGTTAAGCGCAGCGAGGCGCCATTACCACCGCTGGGGATGTGCTCGGTTTGATTAAACTCGAGATTCACCGGGTCCCCGGCCGTCCAGGCTGTCCAACCGCTGTTGTCATTAAACTCGCCGTTGCTTAATAGCTCGGCATCGGTTGCACTGTCTTGCAGGCTAATACTGTCGAGGCTGACATCCAGGCTGCCGGCCTCGCAGCAGGCGCCTGCTTTAATCACTAGATAGTAATCCTGAGCGCCCTCGCCGGGTGCGGTAAAGGTTGGCGTCGAGGCGCCGCAAGCGCTGCTAAACGTACTGTCCCAACTTGAGCAGGCCCAGGTGTCGGCTTTGGCCAGTAGCCCCAGGCTGGCTTGGTTTGTCACCATGCCCCAGGTGCCGTTGCCCTGACCACCGGTGTTGCTGAGCACTTTGTAGGCCCAGCTGGTGGCGGCCCACCCGTGTTGCGCGTAAGTGTCGTAAGTGGCGCGGGCGATTTTGCCGCCCAGCTCGCCGCCTAAACCGGTCCAGGGCTGAAACTCGCCGATTAAAAAGGGCGTGTTCAGTGCGCTTAAGCGCGCCTGCCACTCACACACACCGCCAGTGCCGTTAATGCCGCAGGTTAGCCAATCGCGGTGTACTTGGTAGCCGATTTCACCCCAGCCAAAAATACCGGGGTAAAAGTGCATCTCAAAGGCGACGTTTTCCATACCGCGGTCGGCAGGGTTGCCGTAGGCATCAATGCCCTGGCTGTGACCGGGTAAAATAATGATGTGCTCTTGGTCGACTTCACGCACTTTGTGGTAAAGCGACTCGATATTATCGGCAAGCGTCTCTGGCGTGGTGCCCCACGGCTCATTTAACAGGCCGTAACCGGCAACGGTATCGCTGGTTTTATAACGCTCGGCAATTTGTTGCCAAAGCCAGGCCGTGCGATCCTGATAGTAAGCCGCATCTTGGCCGTTGCCGCCATCCCAGTACCAGTTTTGCTCGGCGCAGCCAGAGTGGTGCTCCCAGCCCTGCGCGCCCACGGCGCCGTGTAAATCTAAAATGACGTACATGTCTCGCGACTCGGCTTCACTGATCGCCCGGTCGAGGTACTCCCAGGCATCGCTGCGCAGCGTATAGGGGTTGGCCTCGTCTTCAATCAGGTTCCACATAAAAGGTACACGCACGACGTTGAGGCCAAACTCGGCCATCTGATCCCAGTCGCGCTCGGTGATCCAGTTATCGCGAAACAGCTCCATCAACCGTTCGCGCTCGGCGGTGCCAAAGCGCTGGTCAAACACGCCTTCTAAGGTGCACTGGTCGTTTACGGCGTCGGTGCTCTGGCCCATCATCCAAAATTCTTGTAACAGCCAGTTACCGAGGTTGGTGCCTTTTAGCACAATCGGTGTGCCGTCGGCTTGGACCCACTGCGTACCGGCAGCGTGCAGCCGGGAGAGTTCACTGGCTACCGATGAGCTGCTTGATTGCTCGCTGCTAGAGCTCGAGTTGCTGGAGCTACTGTTTAGTGAGCTGCTTGAGTAATTGGTTACGGTCGAGCTGTCACCACCGCCACAACCGGCGAGTGAGGTGCCAATCAATGCGAGCGCCAGAGAGCGCCAAGATCGGTGGTTAATGATTGAGTGAAACATAGAGAGTCTCGTTGTTATTGTTAGCTGTTATACATTGCATAAAAGTATTATGACGCGAGAAGCTGATACGTTCGTCCCATCTAGGAGAGCCTGCCAAAGTGGGACATGAGCGGTGCGGTAGCTGAAGTGTGAAATTTGAGTTTTTAACGCCGTTACTTAAGTGTGACGCTGCTTGAGGCGTGAAAAAGTTCAGAGCACTGAGTTAGGCACAGGTATCGACAACGGTGAATCAAAAAATAAAAAGTGGGACGCAGTAATGCGGGGTTACTGTGCGTTGAAATGGCGTTGGGGGCTAAATTACTGTGTCATTTATGTATGACATAATGGCTGTTCTCCTTAAGAATATTTGGTCTAAGCCGGATTTTCTGGCTCAACCGCAGGTTACACGGGCCCGTTTGCACACCACAGGCGGCTGATGCCTGTTGCCGGGTCTACACTGTCGTTATTGTCCTCGCCTGATTTGATGGTTTCCTCTATGCCTAATTCACCTCTTTCCCAAGCTCCTAAGATCTCGCTGCCGCTGGTGGTTACTTTGGCGGCGACGATGATGTTGGGGCCCTTCTCGCTGGATACCTACTTACCGGCCTTTCCCGCCATTGCCGATGATTTGGGGGTGTCATCGCAAGCGGTAGCGGTGAGTGTGTCGGTGTATGTGTTTGCGCTGGCGGTTGGCCAGCTAATCGGTGGTCCTTTGTCGGATAAATGGGGCCGCAAGCAGGTGTTGATGGCGGGGCTGGTGATATTCGCCTTGGCGAGCGCACTGTTGGCGACGTTGCATACCTTGCCGCACTTTTTAATTGGTCGCGCATTGCAAGCCGTCGGTGCGGGCTGGGTGCTGGTATCGGTGCCGGCGTTGGTGCGCGATCGTATCAGTGGGCAAGAGGCCGCTAAGCTGTTCTCGTTTTTGGGGCTGATTTTAGTGGTGGCACCGGGCATTGCCCCCAGCATCGGTAGCTTGTTGTTAAAGGTCGGTCATTGGTCTGGCATTTTTGTGTTTATGGCGATTTACGCGGTACTGATGATTCCGCTATTGATAAAAATAGTCTTCAGCGAGCCACGGTTACCACGCTCGACGGAGAAGTCCCAAAGCAGTTTTATCAGGCGTTATATCGCGGTGTTTAACAATCGTACGGCACTGGCGTACATTGCCTGGCAGGTGGGAGCCTTTTCCGTGATGATGGTGTTTATCACCCACGGCTCGTTTATTTATCAAGATCATTTTGACCAGTCGGCCGATGCATTTGCGCTGATGTTCGCCGCCAATATTGTGGCGATGTTTTGCTGTAATTTAATTAACCGGGCGCTGCTCGCTCGCTGTTTTAGCTCACTGCGTATTTTACAGTTGGCTACCATGCTGCAAGGTATTGGCTTGGTGGCATTAACCTTGGCAGCTGTATTGCAGTGGCCTGTGTGGCTGTTTTTACCGGCTATGATGGTTACTATCGGCGCTCACGGTGCGCTCTCGCCCAATATTCAGGCGTGCTATATGGAGCACTTTGGGCAAAACAGCGGCACCGCTGCGGCTTTGCTCGGTGCGTGTCAGTTTGGCGGGGCGGGGGTGTTAAGTGCACTGTCGGGCCTATTGCCGCACACACTTTTGGCCGTCGTGTTGGCCATGGTAGCGTGTGGGTTATTGGCACAGGGTTTTATGTGGCACTCGGTGTGGCGCGGTAAGCATATCGAGTATCAGTAAGGTAAGTGGGCGGTGTGTAGCTACACACCGCCTTTGGGGTTATACGCTTAAATACTTTTGCACCAAGTCGTCGTTTAGCTGGTCGATGGCGCCGGTGGCCTCCACTTTACCGCGCTCCATAATGTAAAAATGGTCGGCGACTTTACGGGCAAAGGGTAGTTTTTGTTCCACCAGTAAAACCGTTAAACCAAACTCATGGTTCAGCCGGCGGATGACGTTGCCGATATCACGCACCACATTAGGTTGGATGCCTTCGGTGGGCTCGTCCAAGATTAGCAGTTTAGGGTCGAGTACCAGCGCGCGGCCAATGGCAAGTTGTTGTTGCTGGCCGCCGGATAAGTCGCCGCCACGGCGGTGTTTCATCTCTTTAAGTACCGGAAACAGCTCGTAAATTAAGTCGGGCACATGGCTTTTGCCGTCGGGCCGAGCACCAAGGGATATTTTTAGGTTCTCTTCGACCGTTAGCAGCGGGAAGATCTCGCGGCCCTGTGGCACATAGCCGATGCCAGCGCGGGCGCGAGCTTCGGTGGAGGTTTTACTGATGTCTTTGCCGTTAAAGATGATGCTGCCATCTTTAATAGGCAGTAAGCCCGTAATGCATTTAAGTAAAGTGGTTTTACCCACGCCATTGCGGCCAATTAGGCAGCCGCAGGTGCCTTCGGGCAGCTCCAAATCCAGATCCCAGAGGATATGGCTTTGGCCGTAGTATTGGTTAATTGATTGTATGTTTAGCACTGTGTTGCTCCAATTATTGTTGGGAGAACGGGGGACGGTTGACGGAAAACGGTTAACGGCCAAGTGAAGTCTGTATTTCGTTCTCCGTCCATCGTTCTCCGTTTCCCTTCATCGCCAACCATTATTCCCCCAAATACACCTCAATGACCTTGGGATTGCTTTGCACCTGATCCATTGTGCCTTCGGCCAATACTGAGCCCTGGTGCAGCACCGTGACTTTTTTGGCGATAGAGCGAACAAAGGCCATATCGTGCTCAACCACAATGACCGAGTGTTTACCGGCCAGGGACGTTAATAATTCGGCGGTACGCTCGGTTTCCTCGCCGGTCATACCGGCTACTGGCTCATCGACCAGCAACACCCGCGGGCTTTGCATCAACAGCATGCCGATTTCTAACCATTGTTTTTGCCCGTGGGATAAGTTGCCGGCGCTGTTGTGCACCTGCGTACTCAGGCCGATGGTGTAGAGCACTTCATCGATTTTGTCGCGCTGCGCGCCCGTAAGCTGGTGGCTTAGAATATGCCACACGCGTTTGTCGTCGGCGGTGGCGAGTTCTAAGTTTTCATACACCGAGAGTGCTTCAAACACCGTGGGTTTTTGAAATTTCCGGCCAATACCACCGCGGGAAATCTGATGCTCAGACAGGTGCTGCAGGTTAATCTGTTGACCAAAAAAGATACTGCCCGAATCGGGCTTGGTCTTGCCGGTAATCACGTCCATCATGGTGGTTTTACCGGCGCCGTTGGGACCGATAATACAGCGCAGTTCGCCATCATCGATAAACAGGTTGAGGTTATTCAGTGCTTTAAACCCATCAAAACTGACGTTGACGTCTTCGATGTACAAAATGGGGCCGTGACTGGTATCCACCGCGTGGCCGAAGTTTGGGTCTTTTACCGGTAGGGCGCGGGTGCTCCAGTTGCGCGCGTGCTTAAACGGATTCATGGTGCATCCTCCTGTTTGGCGTCATCGCTTCTTTTGTCGTGGCGCTTAAAGCGGCTGAATAAACCCACGAGACCTTTCGGCAATACCAGTGTGACTAAGACAAACAATAAACCTAAGGGAAACAGCCAAGCCTCTGGGTAAAAGCTGGTAAAAATGGTCTTGCCATAGTTGACACTAAAGGCACCGACAATGGCGCCGTACAGCGTGCCGCGCCCGCCCGTAGCTACCCAAACCACCAGCTCAATGGAGTTAAGCGGCGAGAACTCACCCGGGTTGATAATACCTACTTGTGGCACATACAGGGCGCCGGCGATACCCGCCAGAACCGCCGAGAAGACAAACAACCATAGCTTGTAGGACTCCACTTGATAACCGCAAAAGCGGGTGCGCGTTTCGGCATCGCGAATAGAAACGATTACCCGGCCCATGCGCGAGGTCACGATATAGCGGCAGGCAAGATAGGCGATGATAAGCATAATGCCCGAGGCTAAAAACAGACCGATACGGGTTGAGTCAGCGGTGATGGAAAAACCGAGTATATCTTTAAAATCGGTTAAACCATTGTTGCCACCAAAGCCCATTTCGTTGCGGAAAAACGCCAGCATTAAAGCGTAGGTGAGTGCCTGGGTAATAATGGCAAAGTACACGCCGGTAACCCGTGAGCGAAACGCCAACCAGCCGAATACCCAGGCAAGTATCGCAGGCACCATTATCACCATCAGCATGGCAAACCAAAACATATCAAACCCAAGCCAATACCAGGGCAGACTATCCCAATTTAAAAACACCATAAAGTCCGGCAGGAGCGGATCGCCGTATTTACCGCGATCGCCAATTTGACGCATCAAATACATGCCCATGGCATAACCGCCCAGCGCAAAAAAAGCGCCGTGCCCGAGCGATAAAATGCCGGCATAGCCCCAGATTAAATCCAGTGCTAACGCCAGTAAGGCATAACATAAAAATTTACCGAGTAATGTTACGGTAAAGGTTGATACATGAAGCGGTGAGTTTTCGGGCACCGCCAGATTTAAGATAGGCACGAGTATGCAGGTGAGGGCGAGTATCCCCAGTACCCACATACCGCCTTTATCGCTGGTTAGTAAACGTTGCGTTAACATAATTTTGTCCAATTCGTGTTTGTTTCTCGTGTACGGCGCTTACATTGCATCGCGCGGGTCATTAGCGGCTATTCAAGGGCTAACTTAATCAGCAGCGGCACGTCCTTTTTGTGGGAACAGCCCCTTGGGTTTTTTCTGTATAAACAGAATCAACAAGACGAGAATCAACACTTTGGCGAGTACGGCGCCGGCGTAGGGCTCCATAAATTTATTGAGTAAGCCAATACCCATGGCGCCGACGAGCGTGCCCCACAAGTTACCAACGCCGCCAAATACCACCACCATAAAAGAATCGATGATGTAGGCCTGCCCCAGGTTAGGCCCAACGTTAGTAAGTTGCGACAGTGCAACACCGGCGATGCCGGCAATACCCGAGCCCAGGCCAAACGTCAGTGCGTCTACCCAGCTGGCGCGCACGCCTACCGCACGTGCCATGGGGCGGTTTTGCGATACAGCGCGCACCTTAAGGCCGAGGGATGTTTTTTTAAGGATAAGCAGCAGGGCAAAAAACACCATCAGGCCGAAGATTAAAATGTACAGTCGGTTAAAGGTGATGGACAGCGCAGGGTTAATTTCCAGCGAGCCACTCATCCACTCGGGTAGGCTAACGGCGCGGTTTAACGGTGAGAATATCGAGCGGGCGGCCTGTTGCAGGATAAGGCTGATACCGAAGGTGGCCAGCAGGGTTTCCAGTGGCCGGCCGTACAAAAAGCGAATCACACCGCGCTCGATGGCAATGCCCACTAAGCCTGCGACGATAAAAGCCGTGGGGATAGCAATAAATAGACTCGCACCAATATGGTTGGGCAGCGCCTGCTGAATCACCCAAGTGGTGTAAGCGCCAATCATCATCAGCTCGCCGTGAGCCATATTAATAACGCCCATCACGCCAAACGTAATGGCGAGACCAATGGCCGAGAGTAGGAAAACTGAGCCGAGGCTTAAGCCAAAAAATACGTTTTCGGTAAAGCGAAATACTTTTAAACGACCCTCAATAGATTCGAGTGCACTTTGCGCCTCAAGCTTAACGTTTTGATTGGGGTCGTTGTCGGCCAGTGATAGCAGCGGGCCGCGAACCTCCGGGATTAAAGATCCGCGCAGCGCTTTAACCGCCGCAAGACGCACCTCGGCATCGTCACTTTGTATGTCATACATGGCGATGGCCGTTTGCATGGCGTCGCGTACGTCCGCTTCTGCTTCGTCCGCTACAAGCGCCTGCAATAGCGTGGCGGTATTGGCATCGCCACCATCGGTAATTAAGCGGTTAACCGCGCTTAGTCTGGCGGTTTTATCCGGGCTTGCCAGATTCAGCTGAGCCAGCACAGTGTGCAGCTGGCTGCGCAGTTTGTTGTGGATCGGAATACGTTTAAGGCGGCCTAGGTCGTCACTAATAACGGCGCCGCTTTGTGCATTCACTAAGGAGTCGTCGGCCTGCTCGATCACAACTTGTTTTGGGTCGTTACGGGTCACCTTAAGGGTTCCCGCTTGCAGGGCATTCAGTACCACGATACTGCGCTCGTGGTTAAGCTCAGCTATGGTGGTAACGGTCTTTCCCCGGCGGCTTAAGCTGCCTTCGGCAAGTTGGTCGACGAGGTCATTAAAAGTGGCGGGCTCTTCGCTAGCGCTTTGTGCGTGGCTTGTAAGAGATCCCAGCGTTATTGCCAGCAGTAAGGTAATACGTAGGCAACCACGAACCGAGTTCTGTAAATTGAACATGGCATTAGTCACTATCATGGTGTTTGAGGGCGTTGTTGCGCTTAATACGGGTTAAGCGCTTATCGTTGTTATGCATCAAGGGTGCGTGAGCACCCTTGATTTGTCTGTTGTGCTGCTTACTCAGCGGCACCCAGACATTTTTTGGTCATCTCGTTGTAGTTGCCGCAGCTGATGGGTGCGGTCCAGTCAGAGATAAGATCCTTAGAGCCTTCCAGATAATCAGACCAGGCATCGCCAGGCACTAAACCATCGGTTTCCCAGACGGTTAAGAATTGGCCATCTTCCTGGATCTCACCAATTAACACAGGCTTGGTGATGTGGTGGTTGGGAAGCATTTTGCTGGTGCCGCCGCTCAGGTTGGGAACCTCGACACCAACAATGGCATCAATTACCTTATCCGAGTCGGTAGAGCCGGCTTTTTCGACCGCTTTTACCCACATGTTAAAACCAATGTAATGCGCTTCCATCGGGTCGTTGGTAACGCGCTTGTCGTTTTCAATAAACGCTAACCACTGGTCGATGAACTGGCTGTTTTCGTCAGTTTCAACGCTCATAAAGTAGTTCCAGGCCGCCATATGGCCAACCAAAGGCTTGGCGTCGATACCGGACAGCTCTTCTTCACCTACAGAGAAGGCCACTACCGGGATATCCTCAGCCGAAATGCCTTGGTTGCCCAGCTCGCGGTAGAAAGGCACATTGGCATCACCGTTAATGGTTGAGACAACAGCGGTTTTCTTACCGGCGCTACCAAAACGCTTGATGTCCGAGACAATGTTCTGCCAGTCGGAGTGACCAAACGGGGTGTAGTTGATCATGATGTCGGACTCTTTAACGCCTTTCGATTTTAAATAGGCGGCAAGAATTTTGTTGGTGGTGCGCGGGTACACATAGTCGGTACCGGCCAGTACCCAGCGCTCGACTTCGAGGTCTTTCATCAGGTAATCGACAGCGGGAATCGCTTGCTGGTTTGGAGCGGCACCGGTGTAAAAGACATTGCGTGAAGACTCTTCGCCTTCGTATTGCACAGGGTAAAACAGCAGGCCGTTTAGCTCCTCAACAACAGGCAATACTGATTTGCGCGAAACGGATGTCCAGCAACCAAAGATCGCATCGACCCCTTCTTGCGATATTAACTCGCGGGTTTTTTCGGCAAACAGTGGCCAGTTAGAGGCAGGGTCCACCACCACGGGCTCGAGTTTTTTACCGAGCAGGCCGCCTTTTTTGTTTTGCTCTTCAATCAACATGAGCATGGTGTCTTTTAGCGTGGTCTCGGATATCGCCATCGTGCCCGATAGCGAGTGCAATACGCCGACTTTAATGGTGTCTTCTTCGGCTTGTGTCGTTACCGCGGATAAACCCATCCCGCAGGCAAGGCCCCACGCCCCAACGGTTTTTACCAGTTTTTTTACTATCATGGTCGATCTCCATAGCTTGAGGTTAGATGAGCAGCACCGCGTGCGGTGAGCTCCAGTTGTATTCCTAGACAACGCGTTATTACGGGCGCTTTGATACATCTCGCGCCTCCTCCGAAGCTTTGACTTCGGATCTACAGACAAGCGCCTCCCACAGCGGGCAGTTTGTATTGCCAACTTAGCGAAACAACTCGAAATGTCTGTAAATTAATGCCGCCGAAACGATAGGTAGCTTCGGCAAAATTCAACGGTATTCAGTGAACCGGGCGATTTATTGTTATCATGAATTGGCCGCCGTCTTGGTGCTGTTTAAGTAATTTCTCCAGCCGCCGTACTCGGTGATGTCGGTGGCGTTAGCAATCCCCTGGGGTTCGCAGATAAACCCTTTCACGCTGCTGCCGTCGGCTAAGCTCACGCTGCCAATGCCCAGTGGCGCCGGAATTTCGGCGACAAAGCTGCCAAACAAATGCAGCGGCATATCCCATAGTTCGACGACAATCTTGCTGCCCGAGGACTCTCGTGCCAAGCCGGGCTTGGGCGGCTGAGTGTTGTTTAGGGCGTACAGACGATACTCGCCGGCGGTTTGGGTTTCGCAAATAAAGCGGGCATCGCGGCTGATAAGCTGGTGATTTAACGGCATACCGCGAAGGTGCGCCCCCACCACGGCGATGCGGATCATTTGCTCGTCTATACCGGTTGGCTGAGCAGGCTGAACCGTTAATGCTTGTGACAGCGCGCCTTTGCTCCAGGGTTGATGTTGCTGCCAGGTAGCTCCTAGCTCGGCCAGGGCGTTGTCGCTCCAGGCGGGTGCAATAAACGTAATACCAAAGGGCAGGTTGTCGCGGCGTTTGTTGGCCGGTACCGACAGTGCGGCGCAATCGGCTAAGTTAACGAAGTTGGTAAACAGGCCGAGTTGGCTGTTAACGCCCACGGGGTCGTCGGCGACTTCAGCTTGAGTCGGAAACCGCACAGTGGTGGGCACCACTAAGGCATCCACCTCATTCATTAACCCCTGAATTTCCTGGGCCAGTTCGGCGCGGCGGTACTCAGCGTTAAACACATCGATGGCACTAAATTTATTGGCCTGTGAGATAATGCCGCCGACCACCGGGTTAATATCCGGTGACTGTTTGGCGATAAAGTCTCCCACGGCGGCGCCGCGCTCGGCGACCCAGGCCCCCCCGTACAAAAGCTGCGCCAGCGCCTGCATGGGCGCAAAATCCATGGTGATAATTTTGGCTCCGCTCGCGCTCAAATCTTCGAGCGCCGTTAACCAAGCCTCGCGCTGGGCGTCATCACCGCACCAGTCGATGTGGGAGGGAATCGCGAGTGTCGGCGCGTTGCCAAATACATGGGTTTGCACGCTAACCGAGGGCCTGCGCGAATACGCATCTTTTGGATCAAAGGCTTCGAGCTGTTGGGCGATGGCGGTAGCGTCGCTCACCCCAAGGGCAAATACCGAGACGCAGTCGATACTGCGGCACGCCGGGACGACTCCGCGGGTGCTAAAGCGACCTTTGGTTGGTTTTAGGCCAACAATGTTGTTAAAGCCCGCCGGAACCCGGCCTGAGCCCGCAGTATCGGTGCCTAAACTAAAAGGCACGATGCCACGAGCGACCACAACGGCCGAGCCGGAGCTTGAACCACCGGATACATAATCGGGATTAACGCTGTTGGGCACCGCACCGTAGGGCGAGCGTGTACCCACCAAGCCGGTGGCAAACTGATCGAGGTTAGTTTTACCAATGACAATGGCGCCGGCCTCGGTTAAGCGGGCGACGGTGGTTGCGCTAATACGAGCCTCGTAAGCGTAAGAGGGGCAGGCGGCACTGGTGGGTAAGCCGGCCACATCAATGTTGTCTTTAACCGCAAAAGGGACGCCGTACAAGGGTAGGTCAACCACGGACTTACCCTCCAGGGTGTCGAGCTGACGGGTTAGCTCAGCTGGGCTGACGATATGAGTCCATGCGGGATCACTGGCATCCAGCCCAGCTACTAACGATGTGAGCAGCTCCTTGGGGGATACATTGTCTTCTGAGTAGGCTGTGCGCCAATCTGTCAGTGTCCATCCGGTTGTTTGCATGGTTTCTCGAGGCTCGCATTATCGTGGTTGTATTAGACGTACTAGCCGTTGAGCATGAAGTGTGCCAAACACCGATAATGGCAATGCATGAGACGCTAAGCCAAGTAATGGCGCGGTTTTTTGGTGCTGTTTTAAGCTGAAACGAAGAGGTGTAGCCGCGAATTTAGCTGAGCTTGCACTGTTTCTGCGCACCAATCCAGCACGTCGTGCGCGCAGTTGCTTCAATGTGGGGCGGGCGAAGTGTCGGGCTTATCCAGAGAAATAGCGTCGCCCATGATGTGCGTTGCGCGCAAGGTTTGGTGCACTTAATGGGGGCGCTACATGGGGAAGGGTGCCCGGCACTTGCAGCCGGGCCCTGGTGGGGTTAACCGTCACAGAGTGCACGCACTCGTTTGATGGCGATATCGATTTCTTCTTCGGTTTCGGCCTTGAGGGCGATTTGTTTGGCGGTGTGGCACTCGGCGGCGTCTTCATGGGCAGAGGATACGACGTGGGGATGTTGCAGCGCATCATCGCCGTGGGAGTCGCAATACACGCTGGCTACACGGCGCACGTTAGTCGTGTGGCCCTGTTCAATGCTAACGCAGTCGCCGACTCTAATATCTCCCTGCTCGGTCATTACTTTTAAGGTGCCGCCGCTGGCCAGGTTAATTTGGTATGCATATGCCTCTCGATTACCCTGCATAACCGCCGCTAGCAAGCCACCGGCTACGGCACCGACTAACGCATGTTCGCCCCGTTTGTGATGATTGCTCGTAGCCGCACCGATGATACCGCCCATCGCGGCTCCACCGCCGGCATTTGAATCAACTTTAACCGGGTTTACCGCCTCGACAATACCGTAGTTGATATTGATGGAGTAATTCATATCGCTCTGATTAACGCCGTTGGCGCAGGCGGATCCTAGTAAGCAACAGGTGGCGACGAAGGCCAGTGAGGAATGGGGTTTCATGGAATCTCCGTATATTGGTTACAAGTCGGTAGCGCTTAACGTTGCCGCAGAAGCAAATTAGCCTCAGGATCGTCCGATCTGAGGCTAATTGACGGCTACAATAAAGTATAGACCGCGGGTGTTAGATTGGTGTTGTTTATGGGCTGGGGAGTGAGAACAGCAATGATTTAACCGCTTGCTCAATTGCCTTGCTGTGGCCGGTTTCATCGTCGGCCGTCAGGGCGCGCTGATACACCCCTTGCCAGACAGCATGGTTGGCCTCGCGATCTACCACATCAATATTGATTACACCCGTGTAGGTAATGCGCGTAGTTCCGCCTTCGCGCTCTTGAGGCAGCGGGCCGTAAAGCGACGACCAGGAGCGGTAATACCCAACCCGGTCAGGCGTGACGGGTACAGCATTATTAAAGGCTTCCACGTCGTTATCAATCTCCAGGCGGAAGTTGATAAATAAGTCGCCGTCGCTAGGCACCTGTTGGTAGCCTTTCTTACTTAACTCATGAGCGATGGCGTCTGCCATATCTTGCGTGAAGGGCGTAGGTTCACCGTATACGCTAACCTCTGGGGAGCTGGTGAGCGAGAAGGTTTGATAAGCGCTAAAGTCGGTGTCTTTGTCCGCGTGACTTTGTATGTGCGGTGTTGGCGCCGTTGTACAAGCGCTGAGCAAGAAAGCGCTGATGAGCGCGAACAGAAAGCCGGAGTGGCGCAGGTGCATCATATGAAATCCTGAGTCGGGGCGTCGCGGGCAGGCTAGCCTGCCCGCGACATGCCGTTACTTGTCGTCTGGCGTAGGGTACGTCGGATAAGTGGTAAAAATTTGCTGCACAGCCGAGCGTATCGCGTCGCGCGGATTGGCCATGGCTTCTTTACTGAGTTTGCCCTCGGCTACACCTTCCCAAATAAGCTGCTCTTTTTCGGCGTCAACCACGTCGATATTAAGCGTGCCGACCTTATAGTGGCGGGTCTCGGTTTCAGAACCGTACAGTGGCAGCCCCATGTACAACCCGCTGCGGTAGCCGTAGTAACCATAAGAGGCTGTCATCGACGGCGTGCTGCGGATGTCAGTGCGGTTTTCGGTGTTGGAAAAAAAGTTGACCAGCAAATCGGGTGACTGCTCCGAGTAGGTGTAACCCAGTTGCTCCATCTCGTCGCGAGCGGCGGATTTAAAGTGGCTGGTTACCAATGTGGAGTAGCCCGATTTATCGGTGCCGAGAGGGTCGACAAAGGCAAAGGTTTGGTAGGCCGTAAAGTCCGCGTCACGGTTGTAATCACTTTGAATGGTCGGGCCGCTGGAGGCACAGCCAGCCAGTAATGCGCTACCCAGCACACATACGGCGACGAGCTTTGCCCAGCGAGCGGCTCGCTTACTTACGTGATTCATATTCTATTCTCCCAGTACATGGTTTGTTATCGAGTTGATTGGGCCTAGTATATCGATAAATACGCTTCAAAGTTGCGTCAGAATAGCATTTGACCCTTAAATCATGACAAAAATCCATACTCTGATTGCGTCTGGCTACCCAAGGCGCGACATTTTGACACACTCACATTCTTCTCAGGCAGGGTACAATACGGGCCTTTGATTTTAGCGACTCGATAAATAGGACGTAGGAGCGAGGCAATGACGATAAATAGGATACGGGGATGGGCTTTGAGCGCAGTGGCAGCGGCGTTGGCGGCGACCAGTGCGAGTGCTCACGAGCAGACATTTCGACCAGAGTCTCACGCCCCTGCAGGCGTTATGGTAGATCACGCCCACAATAAAGGCGAGGTGATGACTGGCTACCGTTATAGCCACAGCAGCTATAACGGCCTTTATCAGGGTAGTGACGCCATTGGTGCCGATGAGTTGGCCGCGGCTGGCTACTCTATGATGCCGACAGCTATGACCATGGAAATGACCATGCTGGACATTATGTACGCGCCCACCGATCGCCTGACGCTCATGGTTATGCCCATGTACATGACCATGAGTATGGATATGGCGGGCACCGGTATGATGGATCATGGTCACGGCATGGAAATGGGTATGGGTGACTCAATGGAGATGGACCATGGTCACGGTCATGCGATGGGACACATGTCCCACGAGGTAGACGGCTTTGGCGATACCAATTTTAGTGCGCTGTATAAATTGATTGCCGCCGAGCACCACACGCTGCTCGGTACGCTCGGGGTGAATGCGCCAACGGGTAAGTCCGATCTGAAAAACCCCGATGGCACCTTTGTGCATTATGGTATGCAACTAGGCTCCGGTACTTGGGATGCCACGCCCTCTGTTACTTATACCGGTACCGCAGGCGTGCTTAACTGGGGTGCGCAAGCTTCGGCAGTGATTCGCCTGGAGGATGCCAACGATTCAGGTTATGCGCTGGGCGACACCTACGGTGCCACGGCGTGGGGCGCGGTGCGCGTACTCGATTGGGTGAGTGTATCCGCTCGGGTTAACTGGACCGATCAAGACGCCATTAGCGGCCATTACAATGGTGCGCACAATCACTCGAGCCCGGCGGATATTCAAGCCAACTACGGCGGTGAATTTCTTGATGGTGCTTTGGGTATTAATACCGTGGTTACTGGCGGTGATTTTGCCGGGCTACGCCTGGGGGTAGAGTGGGTGACTCGTTTAGAGGAAGATTACAACGGCTACCAGCTGGGGCTGGATGACAGCGTTAACGTGAACCTGTCATACGCTTTTTAACGGGTAACCCAGTAATGCACCGACAGCGTTAGTTGTGGTAACTGTCAGTGCATTGCTGGGGGGGTGCCGCGCCCCCAGATGTCGATAAGACTAAAAGAATAAAAATAAGAGATTGTCGGCATTTTGATTAAGCATTAATACCATCGTGCCGTCTTCCAACGCCTGTATGTACTGAGCATCGCCTTCTGCCTGAAAGCAGAGCCGGTGGTGCCATTGCCCTTCATACCACTCGCGTAAATCGATGTAATCACTGTCGCTACTGCTTGATATCGAAATAACGTTGTCTGTGGGGCAGGTGTCGACTTCTTGCGCTTTATAAAATTGCCCATCGACTGTAACTGTGCGAGCCGGGGGCAATGAATTGGTTTCGATGACATCGCTCGATAACAGTTGCCACTCGCCATCGGTTTTTGTAAAAGTATCAATAGATTCAACCAGGTTATGGTCATTTCCGAAAAAGTTTGTGCTTTCGACGTAGAGGGTCTCGCCGTCACCACTGAGGTGCGCGTTGGCCCCATAGGTAGAGTTTGGGTGTGTAACGGAGTTGTCCAGCTGTGTCGAAAAGCTGTTTTGCCGCGTCCAGGTATTGTCCGTTCGGGCGAAAATATGAATGCTGCCGCTGGCGTCGCGATGACTGCCCAACTCATCGCTGGATCGTGCTACCAGAACATTGCCATCGTCCGAAAGTCTAACGTCGGCCCCAAAATATTCCCCGGTATCGATGCCTACGGCCTGCTCAAATTGCCATTCACCGGTTTTATGGCTCCAAAACTCAAGCTTTTCGGTGCTAAACCAATACGACCATGGCGGTTGCGGCGTGATATCGAGCCAGGCGCCAGGGCCAAGATAAGACGAGCCGGCTACTAAGGTTTCTCCATCGGCCGAGAGTGCCACCGAGCCGCCAAAGCGCCGCAATTCTCCTGGCCACTGCGAGACAATTTTTTGCGGCTCGCCCCATTGGTTGTTGGTTTTGCTGTAAAGGTAAATAACGCCGGCGCGCCGGCTCTGCTCACTTTGGTCGGGCAGTTGCACTGAGTGTTGTTCAGCCGCCACCACCAACACATCGCCATTTTCAGAGGTTGTTACTGTAGGTGTCGTAGTTCCACTTTCTATGAGCCGCTCAGATACGGGTAAAATAAGGCGATCGGTCTTACTCCATTGATCGTCTGTTTTGTTGTAAACATCAACGCCATAACACCCGTGGCAGTCGCCTTCGGGGGTGACCATATAGGCGGCACGTCCATTTTGGCTGAAGGTTATCTCACTGTAATGGGATTCATCGGTCGCGGGCACTGCAAATGTTTCTATAAAACCCGCCGCTTGGTCGATCATATCCGCCGTGTTTGACTCGGTGCAAGTATCATTAACGCACGCCTGAACTTTATAGGTGCCAGAGGTGGTTTCCTCAACCGAGGCGGTAAATGTGTACTCATGGGTCGTTGCGGGCACCGTGGAGAGGGTGTCAAATGTGCCCGGCTCCGGCGCCAAACGTTGCACACGATACTCGTCGACAGCGGCCTCTGTGTCACTCCATTGCAGGGTAACTTGTCGCCCGGGGTTCGCGGTTAGCGTAAGCATCGGCGGCGTTATTTCAAAATCTGCTGTCACCATGCAGTCGTTGTTGACGCTGCTAATCACATAGTCGTTACCGCTGAGCTCACCACCGCAACCGGATATTGAGGCTACACGGTAACCCGCATCGGGGGTGGCTGTAAGCGTCGCTTCACTTTGTACGTCGACCGTTAGCTCGCTGGGTGTGAGAGTGCCGCCCGCGGATGACTCGGTAGAAATTGTAATTTGCTCAGTGGCAGGGTTTGAACTTCCTTCATTATCCGAATCGCCGCCGCAAGCGGCTAACAACAATGAGCAAGCCGAGATGGCGGCTGGTCCGAAATAGCCTGTGAGTGTCATCCTGATCTCCCGTAGGTTAATTTGATTACGAGAGTGTAAGTGAGTTATCGAAAAATAGGTCGCTTAGGTACAATTTTTAACAGATGTTTTGTGGTGCAGTTAAGGCTACCGAACGCTTTGCAAAAACGTCACCAGAATAAGTGCCGGGCAAATAAATTTTACGTAAAAAGGCCACAGCTTCCAGAACCATGTCGATTCAATTTCGGGGTGGCCGTTGCTCAGCTCTTTAAGCAATTGATGGCGATGCATCACCCAGCCGGCAAACAGGCAAAGTGCCACACCGAGTAAGGGTTGGCCGTACACGGTGGTGAGGGTGATTACCCCGTTAAATAGGGCATCGAACTGCCAGATAATCAATAAGCTAATGGCAAAAATGATACCGCCCGAGAATAGCGCGGCCAGTGGCCGGCTAAAGCCCCAGCGTTCCACGGCCACCGAGACGGGCACCTCTAGCAGCGAAATCGCTGAGGTTAGAGCGGCAATACTCATCAGGGCAAAAAACGCCAGGGCTAGCCAACTGCCGGCAGCGCCCATGCTGTCAAATAAGGCGGGCAATACCTGAAAGATCAGATCTGGCCCGGCGATTAGTGTCCCTGCGTCGTTAAATACCGTTATGCCTTTGGTTTGAGCAACGTAAATCGCGGGTAAAATAAGCAGGCCGGCGGTAAACGCAAAGCCGGTATCGAGCAAGGTGACGGCGGCCCCCATGCGGGGTAGGTTGTCGGTGTCACGCAGGTACGAGCCGTAAATTAGCATGGTGCCCACCCCGAGTGAGAGCGAGAAAAAGGCCTGCCCCATAGCGCTTAAAATTAATGATGGGTCACCCAGCTGGCTGAGGTTGGGAATTAGGTAAGCCTTAAGCCCCGTGGTGGCACCCGGCTGGGTAAACACATAAATGATCATGCCTAGCAGGATCAAAAATAAGGCGGGCATTAACCGGGTGGACCACGCCTCAATGCCTTGCTCGACGCCTCTGGCGATGATCATGATGGTTGCCAGCGACATTACCGCACACATTAGCGCGTTGCGCCCAAAGCCTTGAGTGCTGAGCCAATTGGTTCCCGCGCCCCATTGCAGCAGTTGCGCCGCCGGGCTCAAAAACTCGGCGAGCATCCAGCCGGCAACGATGGCGTAAAAGCTTAAAATAAGCACGGCTACGGTAAGTGCACTCAAGCCTACCACGAACCCAGTGCGTTTAAGCAGAGCTGATGGATGAAGCTGGGAGAGCGCAGTAACGACATTGGCGCGGGCGTAGCGGCCAATGGTAAGCTCGGCCATCAATGCCGGGTAGGCAAGCACAAACGCCAAAATCAGATACACCAATAAAAATGCGGCGCCCCCATTGCTGGCAGCTTGCGTTGGAAACCCCCAGATATTGCCGAGCCCTACGGCCGAGCCTGCTGCTGCCAGTAAGAAGCCGATTTTGCTCGAAAATTGTCCGCGCGCTGCCATAGCCTGTTTGCCGTTTGTTATTTGACGCAATAAATTGCCACTATAACTCAACCGATTGTCGGTGCAACCGCGCGTATCAGGGCTCGTTTGTATTCACAATCGGAAAATTGGGGATGGGAGGGGGCGCGCTAGCCCGGAGGCTGCGCGCAGGAGGTCAACGGGCGTCGCTTTGAAATAGCCGTTGCTTTTGACGGTTCCAATCGCGCTCTTTTTCGGTTTCGCGCTTGTCGTGCATCTGCTTCCCTTTACCCAGCGCCACCTCGACCTTAACTAAGTGCTGCTTCCAGTACATGGCGGTGGCAATAACGGTGTAGCCTTTTTGCTCGGTGGCCTGGCGCAGTTTGGCCAGCTCTTTTTCATGCATTAACAGTTTGCGTGAGCGGTTGGGCTCCACTACGTAGTGGGTCGAGACGGTCGCAAGGGGCGAGATTTGAGCACCTACCAAAAACGCCTCGCCATTTTGAAAAATCACGTAGGTGTCCGTGAGCTGTATTTTTCCGGCCCGTAGGCTTTTGACTTCCCAGCCCAGCAGTACGATACCTGCCTCCAGTTTGTCCTGTAGGTGGTAATCAAATTTCGCCTTTTTATTGAGGGCAATGGTGTTGCCGGCGGGKTTCTTCTGCTTTTTAGCCATGAACAATCGCGTCAAATGGGTGAATGAAAACCCTGACATTATAACGATCAAAGGCCTCCGTGTCTGCGTTCGCACTTATGCTATAAGGCGAATAGCGATACAATCAGCAGCAAAGATGATGTTTATCTAGTCAATAGCGGTTGCCCCAGATGCCGGGTGACAGAGAATAACGAGCAAGCGGAGTGGCAGCGTGAAACGAGCACAGCAGCACGCCATTTGGGGGCGCCGGGGTACCTTTATTCTGGCTGCGACGGGCTCGGCGGTCGGCCTGGGCAATATCTGGAAGTTTCCCTACATCACGGGTGAAAACGGTGGCGGGGCATTTGTTTTGATGTACCTGTTGTGCATTTGCCTGATTGGCCTGCCGGTAATGGTCGCTGAGGTTATGCTGGGTCGTCGCGGCCGCGCTAACCCGATTATGGCTATGGAGGAGGTGGCTCGCGAGTCGGGTAATAGCCGGGGCTGGACGCTCATTGGCTGGAGCAGCGTCGCTGCAGGCTTTATCATTTTGTCTTATTACAGTGTGATTGCCGGCTGGACCCTCGAATATGTCACCACCGCTGCCCAGGGCGGGTTTGCCGGTTTTGACGGCGACGCCGCGACCGGCACGTTTGCGGCGCTGCAGGGGGATGTTAGCAAGCTGGTGCGCTGGCAGACGGCATTTTTGTGCATGACGGCACTGATTATTATGTTTGGGGTTACCCGGGGGCTGGAAACGGCCGTACGTATCTTGATGCCGTTGCTGTTTGTGCTGCTGATCGTGCTGCTGGGGTATGCAGCCTATGCCGGAGACTTTGTCGCCGGGTTCAAGTTCTTGTTTAATTTTCGCTTTAGCGATCTATCCTTTGAGGGGCTGTCACTGGCGCTGGGGCATGCGTTTTTTACTCTGAGCTTGGGTATGGGAGCTATTATGGCCTACGGCTCGTATATGCCCCACAAAACCTCAATTATGAAAACCGTACTGACGGTGGGGTGCCTGGACACCTTGGTCGCGTTGACGGCGGGCCTGGTGATTTTTCCCATCGTTTTTGCCAGCCCAGGGGTGGAGCCGGGGGCTGGGCCAAGCTTGATGTTTATCAGCTTGCCAATCGTATTTGGCTCTATGCCGTTGGGAACGGTTTTTGGCACAGTGTTTTTTCTGCTGATAACGGTGGCGGCCTGGAGCTCAACCATTTCACTGCTTGAACCGGCGGTGGCTTACTTGTCTGAGCGGTTTCGGTTTCATCGTGTCTCGGCCAGCTTATTGATTGTTTCCTGTGCATGGCTTTTGGGGTTAACCACCGTGTTTTCGCTCAATCGCTGGCAGGACATGGATTTACTGGCGGGTATGACGCCGTTTGATTTTAGTGCGTTTATTACCGAGCAGGTATTGTTGCCTGTAGGCGCTTTGGCGATGGCCGTTTATGTGGGCTGGTTTATGGGTAAGCGCCCGCTGCGGCGCGAAATGAAGTTGGACTCCGGGCTCTGGTTTGGGCGCTGGTTTAAGGTGCTGCGCTATGTGTCGCCGGTGTTGATTTTGGCAGTGTTCCTTTTGGGTATATTTGATAAGTTTGCGGGGTAATTGTGGGGCATAAAATAAAGCGTACCGCCGAGGTTGGCTATTCTTGTGAGCAAATGTTTGCGTTGGTTAATGATGTTGAGGCGTACCCCGACTATATGGATGGTTGCCAAAGCGCGGCAATTTTGGCTCGGGGGGACGGCTGGTTGGAGGCGCGGCTGGCGCTGGGTTTAGGTGGTGTTTCTCAGAGTTTTGTTACCCGTAATCAGCTTATGCCTCCCGAAAAAATGACCATGGAGCTGGTTGATGGCCCGTTTCGTACCTTTTCTGGGGTGTGGTCGTTTGTCCCGGTAGGCGAGGGCTGCCGTGTCACATTAGAGCTGGATTTTAGTTTAAAGAATCCGCTGTTGGCGATGGCGGTTAATAAAATGTTTGAGCAGATTGCGGCGTCTCAAGTAAAGGCGGTGTGTCGGCGTGCCACAGCGGTTTACGGTGCCGCGTAGTAAGTGCTACGCGCTCTAACAGGTGATGCAGGGTAAAAATAAATGGCAGATTTAGACTTAATTACGGTAGAGGTGGCCTATGCGCTACCCGATCGTCAAACGATTTTAGAGGTGTTGGTTGAGCCCGGCACTACAGCATTTCAAGCGGTAGAGCGCTCGGGTATTGTACGTGAATACCCCGAGCTGGACATAGAAAGTGCCAAAATGGGCATTTTTGGGCAGGCGCTTGGCACCAAAGGGCTTAAACCACCTCGCGAGCACGAGCTGCAGGCGGGCGACCGGGTTGAGATTTACCGCCCGCTGCAGGCCGACCCTAAAGAAGTACGTCGTCGCCGTGCGGAAAAGGCTAAGCAGGCTGACTCCTAAGCTTGCTGGGCTTGGGTTTAACGCAATTATCTCGCGGCTGGTTTAGGCTGTTGCTACACTGATTAAATCTGATTGTTGGCAGCAGCGAGGTTACTCTTGTCTGTCTGCGCCTCGGGGGTGACTCTTATTACCGCTAACAACTCGCTTGCTTTGATGTTTTTAGCTTTTATCTGTGTGTCTTTCGGGGCGTTTATATATTGGCGCTTGCAGCGGCGCGCACGTCGGGCCAGCGCCTCGCAAGCGTCGAGTCGCCGGCTTCAGCTAGCGCTGGAGAACAGCCAGTCTGGCTACTGGGACTGGGATGTTCGGCGCGATAGCGTGGAGTTCTCCGACGATTGGCGTCGGATGTTTGGTGTGCACGATGATGCTGTGATCGGGGACGGTGTGTCTGAATGGATGGCTCGGGTCCATCCGCAGGATCGGGATGAATGTCTCAGGCGTATAAAAGCACACATAAAAGGCGAAACTGACCGTTTTGAGCACGAGCACCGTTTGCGTGACGAGCGTGGTGAGTATCTTTGGTTTTTAACCCGGGGGCGGGTTACCGAGCGCGATAGCGCTGGTAAAGCGTTGCAGGTAATTGGCGTTTACACCGATGTTACGGCCCGTAAACATGTTGAAGAGCTGGTGGTTCATCAGCAGCAAGCACTGCATAGGCTTAATGAGATTGCCTCTTTGCCGAGCACCGGTGCCAAACAGCAGTTGCGTCAGGCGCTGCGCCTCGGAGCCGATTACCTACGTTTACCTCTAGGCATCGTCAGTGAAGTGAATGGCGATGATTATCGCATTCACGTTCAGGTGTCACCCGCAGACGCCCTGTCTGATAATCAGGTCTTTCATCTGCCGCATTGTTTTTGTGTAGAGACACTGCACGGTCAGGATGTGATGGCGGTGCACCATACCGGCCGTTCGTCGCTCGCAAGCCATCCTTGTTATCAGTCCACCCAGCTTGAATGCTACATTGGCGCGCCCGTGTGGGTTAAAGGTAACGTCTTCGGTACGTTAAACTTTTCTGCTCCAGAAGCGCGCGCTAATGAATTCAGTGATTATGAGCGCGATTTTGTGCGAGTGTTAGCGCGATGGGTGGGGGCTACTCTCGAGAGGTCATTGCAAGAGCGTGAAGGCCGCAAGCTATCTGAAACATTTGCCCGGTTATCCGATAGCATGCCGGGTTGTTTGATTCAGTTTCAGAAGTATTTAGATGGATCCTCGCGCATTGCGTACGCGAGCCGGGGTATTTGGGATATTTACGGGGTTACCCCAGAGCAGGTGCAGGACGATGCCTCAGACGTTTTTTCGCGTCTACACCCGGATGATCTGGAGCGTATTGCCACTGGTATTGCGGAGTCTGAATCTAATCTGACGATGTGGAACGACCAGTATCGGGTCTTGCACCCATCGAGAGGAGAGCGCTGGGTGCGGGGGAGGACCACGCCCGAGCGCCAGAGTGATGGCAGTATTATTTGGCACGGTTCGCTGTGGGACGTGACTGAAGAGGTAATGGCCGAGCAGCAATTGAGCCGTACCCGTCGTTGGCGTGATGCTATTTTTGATGTGGCCAGTTTATCGTTAATTATCACTGACGTGCACGGGGTCATTCAATCGGTCAATGTCGGTGCGAGCCGAATGCTCGGCTACAATGAGCAAGAACTACTGATTAAAGGCAATTTGACCGGCTTGCATGAAGAGCGGGGCGAACTAGACGGCGTGTTTGCGGAGCTTGCGAGCCAGGCGACTGACAATGTCGCCAATAACCAAGAGCGTGTTTACCTCCACAAAGATGGGCGCCACGTGCGAGTCATGGAAACCATCATGGCGGTGAGGGACGAAGCTGGTCAAATTGAGGGTTTCTTGAGTGTTGCACGGGATATTACCCTTGAACGCTCGCAAGAGGAGGCTCTGGCCAGCAGTGCCGAGCGCACCCAGGCGATTTTAGATAACGCCGCCGATGGTATTGTGCTTATCGCCGACGACGGCTCAATTATCTCGTTTAATCTCGCGGCCGAGAAAATATTTGGTCTATCCGCCTCTCAGGCCGAAGGTCGCGCCATTGAATGTTTACTGTCCGTAACGGATGCCGATACTTTTGTGCGGCAGCGGCTCGATCCGGTTTCCGGAAGCATCGAGCTAAAAGGGCGCCGAGCTAACGCCGAAGAGTTTCCGTTGGAGTTAACTTTCTCGGAAATACACTCCGACGGCGAGCGGCTTTATATTGCCTTGATGCGAGACATTACCGACCGCAAGCGCATTGAGCGAATGAAAAACGAATTTATAGCAACGGTTAGCCACGAATTACGCACTCCCTTGACCGCTATCAGCGGCTCATTACGATTGTTGGACTCGGGCGTGCTAGCGCAACTGCCGGAATCAATAAAAAAGCTGGTACAGGTGGCGCACAATAATAGCGACCGGTTGCTCGCGTTAATTAATGACTTGCTCGACATTGAGAAGTTGGTGGCTGGTAAGGTTCGGTTGAAGCTCGAGCCTTTAGCCGTGGTTCGGTTGTTGCAGGAGAGTATTGAAAACAACGCGAGCTACGCTGAGCAGTTCAATGTTCGTTTACGGCTCGATACTTCCAGCTTAACCTTATCACCTGAGCAGTATTTAATTTATGCAGACAGCCAGAGAATAGCTCAGGTTGTCACCAATCTTATCTCTAATGCTGCAAAGTTCTCTTACTCCGGCGGGGAGGTGGTTGTGCAAATGCAGGAGCAACAAGGCGAACTAATAATCAGTGTTGTAGATCAGGGTGAGGGAGTTGCCGATGATTTTCGCCACCAGGTGTTTGAGAAGTTCTCGCAAGCCGATAGTTCGAGCACAAAAGGTAAAGGTGGTACGGGGCTTGGTTTGGCTATTAGCAAAGAAATTATCGATAAGCACGGCGGGCGTATAGGTTTTGAGTCGAAAGAGGGGCACGGGTCACGCTTTTTCTTTGCGTTGCCGGCTACGGTGTTGGCAAAGTTGGTTGATAATACCGGTGCTCCAAAGATTAAAATTTTGCAGGTAGAGGATGACCGCGCCATTTTGCAGGTGGTGGAGTTGGTTGCTGCAAATGCGGCGCAGCTAACTCAGGTAACCTCTTTGGCAGCGGCTCAGCAGGCACTAGGTCAAGCTCGTTTCGACATGATATTGCTCGATGTGTTGCTGCCCGACGGTAGTGGTCTGCAGTGGTTACGCAGTATCGTCGATACGTTACCGGCTGAAACTGAGCTAGTCGCATTGACTCAGGTAGAGCTAGATGACGCAGAGCAACAGTTGTTTGATCGGGTAATTATTAAAAACGCTAATGTAACAAGCGTATTAAGTGAATGTTTGCGCGAGCGCGTCAGCTCGCTAACACAATAACGGGTCGGTATTTGCCCATCATTAACGGATAGAGATAACGCCAATGACCGCTAAGAGACCTTTGAATACAATACTGTATGTCGAAGATGAGCCGGATATTCGCGCAATTGCCGAACTTGCATTGCAAACCATCGGAGGCTTCTCTCTGACCAGCTGTGCCAGTGGCAAAGAGGCGCTGGCAGTGGCTAAGACGCAGGTGCCTGACTTGATAGTACTCGATGTCATGATGCCAGAAATGGATGGCCCGGAGACACTGCGAAGGTTGCGGGAAATTCCGATGATGGCGGATGTGCCGGCGATATTTATGACCGCGAAAGTGCAACCGAATGAAATTGCCGAGTATCATGCACTGGGGGCGCTGGACGTCATCCCCAAGCCTTTCGATCCGCTCAGCTTGGCGCAGCGTATAAATGATATTTGGCACCGGGCATAGCGTAATATGTTTACCTAATTCCACTCCATGAGGATGCAGTGATTTCTAATACTCAGCAACAAGTACTCGAGCAACTACAGGCGCTGCGTCGCGAATATGCCGACAAGCTTCCCGGGGTGCTGACCCGTTTAACGGCCCTTGGGCAGGATTTGGAGCGGTCGGGGGCGCCAGAGAAGCTCGCCCCGGAGCTGTTGAAATCACTGTATCAAGAGTTGCATAAGTTGGCCGGCTCTGCAGGCAGTTTTGGTTTTGACGCCTTGAGTGCTCGTGCTCGCGAACAAGAGCTAGAGGTAAAAAAGTGGCTCGCAGGTCGTGTGCCAACAACGACCCAGCTGGGCGACTTCGTAGCCAATATTGACAACTTTTCACGGCTTATGCAGCACTCAAGCCCCGAATCAATAAGTGATGTGAGCGTAGACCCAGCTCCGTTGGCAGCAAGTGCTGAAGCCAGCCACTCATTGATTTATGTGCTGGAAGATGATCAGCTGTTGGCCTCCGAGCTCACCTTGGCGCTTACTAATTTTGGTTATCAGGTTAAGCATTACGCCACGTTAACCGCCGCTGAAGAGGCGGTCATTGAGCAACGGCCTGATTTCTTGGTTGTCGATGTGATGTTTTCCGGTGATGAACGCACCGGCCCCGAAAGCATTGCCGAGCTTCAGCGCCGTTCAGGCGACCCGCTCTCGGTAGTCTTTATCTCTGCGAGGGATGATTTTGATGCTTATCTGGCCGCGGTTCGTGCCGGCGCCGTGGGTTATTTTGTTAAACCGCTCGACATCCCACAGTTGGTGAATACCCTTGAGGCGCAGTTAAAACTGGCCCAGGGGTCGCCGTATCGAATCTTGATTGTCGATGACGATGTACTGCTGTCACGGCACTATCAGGTTATTCTTGAGCACGCTGGCATGCGCGTGGAGCTGGTTAGCGACCCAAGGGAGGTGTTGGATGTAATGCGGCGCTTTCATCCCGAGTTGGTGCTGCTCGATTTACATTTACCGGGTTGCCGTGGTTATGAGGTGGCGCAGTTGATACGCCTTAACCCGGATTGGCTGCGTGTGGCGATTGCGTATCTCTCGTCCGAGAGTGATGAACAGGCTCAGGCGAACGCTGTGGGTTACGGCGGCGAAGACTTTTTGACGAAGCCGATCTCTGACTTGCGCCTGGTGAGCGCTGTTTGCGTTCGCGCGGCTCGCTCCCGGCAGTTGAGTGAAGCCATCGACAGAGACAGCTTGACGGGTTTGTTGACCCACGCCCGTATTAAAGAGCAAGTTAAGGTCGAGGTGCAGCGTGCCCGCCGTACAGGGAAGGTGGTGAGTGTCGCGATGATTGACTTGGACCATTTTAAGTCGGTAAACGACACATATGGACACGCTCTTGGGGATCGGGTCATTCGTGCGCTAGCGCAGCTGTTGCGTCAGCGGCTGCGTCAAACTGACGGCATTGGTCGCTATGGCGGAGAAGAGTTTGTGGTTATTTTGCCCGACTGCGAGCTTGATGCCGCGCAGGTGATCTTGAATGACTTAAGGGAAAGCTTTAGTGCTGTCAATTTCAACGCCAGTGAAGTGGCTTTTAACGTGACCTTGAGCTGTGGTGTTGTGAGTAGTGACAGAGAGGATGACGATCAGCTGTTAGAAGTGGCAGATAAGGCTCTGTATCGCGCTAAGGCTGAGGGGCGTAACCAAGTGTGCGCGGCAGGCTAGCGCCCCTCTAGCAAGGGCGGGGCAGCGTTGTAATCGCTGCGCCGCGTCGGTTAGGTGTTGGTTGGCACTGGTGTATCGGGTTCTGTATCGCCGTTTTCATCGCTCTCGCTGTCAGTTTCCTTGGGCTCAGGCAGATTTTCTCCAGTGTAGTTCGTCATAATATCACCGTCGAAATATACCGTTAACGTCCGTTTAAAAAAGCGACCGTCGCCCATCTTCAGGCTGTAGTAGTAATCCCAGCGGTCGTCGTTAAAGATATCATCGATAAGTGGGGTACCTAAGATATAGCGTACCTGGCGCTTGTTCAGGCCTGGCTCCAGCTGGGCGATCATCTCTTCGGTTAAGATATGGCCTTGCTGAATGTTGATTTTGTGAACGCCGGGGAACTGAAAATACTGACACCCCGCCAATACAGACACAAAGCAGACGAGCAGGAGAGGTGTTTTGATTATTTTCATTACAGGGGTTCCACTTGCTAAAATGAATGGGCGATAATACCTGAACACACTGAACACTGAGAAGGGCTTGGACGAAAAAATGGCTGACGAAAACCAAGAATTACGCAAAGCCGGACTTAAAGTTACTCTGCCAAGGGTTAAAATCCTTCAGATGCTCGAGTCATCGGAAGATCATCATATGAGCGCGGAGGACGTTTACAAGGCCTTAATGGAGGCCGGTGACGACGTTGGCCTGGCGACGGTTTACCGTGTTTTAACGCAATTTGAAACGGCCGGCCTGGTAGTGCGCCACAACTTTGATGGCGGCCACTCGGTCTTCGAGATCGCCCGCGGCGAGCATCATGATCACATGGTGTGCTTGGACTCGGGACGAGTTATTGAGTTCCACAACGAAGAGATTGAGCGTCTGCAAAAGCGCATCGCCGATGAGCACGGTTATGAACTCGAAGATCATTCACTGGTGCTTTACGTAAAACCTAAAAAATCTTAACCGCCCGCCGCGCGGGTCTAGGCTTGCGCGGCGTCTCCTAGCATCTGCTGTGCATGGGCACGGGATTGCTCGGTTATGGTAGCTCCGCCCAGCATTCGCGCCAGCTCTTCTACTTTGGCGTTCCCCTCAAGCTCGATTAGCGCTGTCTCGGCGGATTTACTGCTACTGGTTTTTGCTACCCGCAGGTGTTGATGTCCTTTACTGGCCACTTGGGCTAAGTGGGTGACGCACAATATTTGGCCACGGCTGGCCAATTGGCGTAACAGACGGCCGACGGTATCGGCGGTGGCGCCGCCAATCCCCACATCCACCTCATCAAACACCAGGCTGGCAATGGCGCTGCGCTCCGCGGCGACCACCTGAATTGCCAGGCTAACCCGCGACAACTCCCCGCCTGAGGCCACTTTAGCCAGCGCGGCCGGCGGTTGGCCTGGGTTGGTGCTGATCAGTAATTCGATATCTTCCAGGCCGTGAGCGCTGGGGCGCTCGTGCCTGGGCTTGCAGTCGACAGTGAGCCTGGCGTGCTCCATCGCCAGGGATTTAAGGTGCGCGTTAACCTTTTTCGATAGGGCCGTAGCCGCTTTCAGCCGCTTGGCTGATAACTCTTCTGCTTTGCTGCGATACCCTTGCTCTAGCTGTTCTACCTCACGGGCCATTGCCTCCAGTTGTTCATCGCCGCCGCCGAGGTTGCCGAGCTCTTGTGCGAGCGAGCTGTGCAGCTGTGCCAGCTCCTCCGGCGCAACCCGGTGTTTGCGCGCGACTTCATAAATACTGGATAACCGCTCGTCTACCCAGGTTAATCTTTCGGGGTCGAGGTTAAAGCTATCGCCAAAGTGCTCAAGGCTGTGCTGCGCCTCCTCTAACTGGATTTGCGCTTCACTTAATAGTTGCTCGGCCTCGTTCAGGGCCGCAGGCTTATCGTTGAGTTTGCGTAATAGTTGCAATGCACGGCTCAGCCCGGTGTGTAGGCCGTGTTCGTCATCACTGCAAATCGCCAGCGCTTGAGCGCTGGCCTGAAGCAGGTCTTCGGCGCTGGTCAGTTCGCGCTGCTCTTGCTCGAGTGACTCGATCTCACCGCTTTGAATATTAAGCTGCTCAAGCTCTTCTACCTGATAGTGCACCAATTGGTAGCGGGCGTTAACTTCATCGGCGTTATCGCGACGGTGCTGCATGGCGCAAGCGTGTTCATGCCACACTTGGTAAGCCTCTTTTACCGCCTGTGCAAGCGCGCCATTACCCGCGTACTCGTCTAATAGGCGGCGGTGATTGTCTTTAATCAGTAGGGATTGGTGTTCGTGCTGACTGTGAATATCCATCAGCATGTCGCCCAGCTCGCGCAGTTGCGCCAGGGTGGCGGGGTGACCGTTGATGTACGCTTTTGAGCGACCTTCCCGCGTAACGGTGCGGCGTAGCAGGCACTCGCTGGGGTTGTCGGGTTGAGCGAGATCGGTGTTGGCCAGCCAGCGTTGTGCCCGCGGGTTGGCGTCAAGCTCAAACGTGGCCGCAATGTTGGCGCGATCACAGCCGTGGCGCACCCGAGAGGCGTCGGCACGGTCTCCCAGGGCTTGCCCCAACGCCTCCAGTAGTACCGATTTGCCGGCTCCTGTCTCACCGGTAATGACCGTCATGCCCGCCTTTAAATCAAGATCCAGCGTCTCTACCAGGGTAAAGTTTTGGATGCTCAAGTGGCTTAACATACCGCTCTCCGTGTTTGTTCGTGATTGGTCTGGTTATTTATACAGGTTTTTTTTTACCCCTGCCAGATAAAAAATGGGTCCATTCCCCCTTGAAAGTGGCTCCGTCAGCCCCATATCCGGCAGATATTCGTTCAACCATTCACGATGGAGAGCAAGGTGACAGATCAAGAGCATAACGATCAGGTGGATACCGAGGCGCAAAGCGCACCCGAAACCGAGCAGCCGGCAGAGCAGGCGCCAAATGATGCCGAGGCGCTTAGCGCCCAGGTCGAAACCTTGGCAAATGCGCTGGCTTCGGCCAAAGAGCAGACGCTGCGGGCTCAGGCCGATGCGCAAAACAGTCGTCGCCGCGCCGAGCAGGACATTGAAAAAGCTCACAAGTTTGGGCAGGAAAAGCTTGTGGCTGACCTACTGCCAGTGGTGGATAACCTGGAGCGGGCACTGAGCAGTATTGATCGCGAGTCAGAGGCCAATAAGCCGATTATTGAAGGTATTGAGTTAACGCTTAAATCTTTTACCGACTCTCTGGCGCGTCACCAGGTGGTTGCCCTCAACCCAGCCGGTGAGCCGTTTGACCCGCAGTTGCATCAGGCGATGACTATGGTTGATAACCCGGATGTTGAGCCAAATACCGTCATTGATGTGTTTCAAAAGGGGTATACCTTGCATGGTCGCTTGGTGCGCCCGGCCATGGTGGTGGTAGCCAAGGGCTAAAAGTTTCGCAAATTGGGGCGTCAGGGGCTTGAAAAGCCGTCATCGGCGCCCATATAGCTACTACTGACTGGGAAAGGCGCGCATGGCGCCTCATTTAAAAATTCTCTGTCGCTGTTGGTACTTGACGACAGGCCGCCTAGGCGAGCCCGACAACAGCGCAGCAAGACAACATTTAGGAGATTAGTTCATGGGTAAAATTATTGGTATTGACTTGGGTACTACCAACTCTTGTGTGGCAGTGCTGGAGGGCGATAAAGCCAAAGTTATTGAGAACTCTGAAGGCGATCGCACCACGCCGTCCATCGTTGCCTTTACCAACGATGACGAAGTACTGGTTGGGCAGAGCGCTAAGCGCCAGGCCGTTACCAACCCGCACAACACTCTGTACGCGGTTAAGCGTTTGATTGGCCGTAAGTTTAAAGACGATGTTGTGCAAAAAGATATCAAGATGGTGCCTTATAAAATTGTCGCCGCCGATAACGGCGATGCCTGGGTTGAAACCAAGGGCGACAAAAAAGCACCGCCGCAAATTTCTGCCGAAGTGCTGAAGAAAATGAAGAAGACCGCCGAAGATTACTTGGGCGAAGCGGTAACCGAAGCCGTTATTACTGTGCCAGCTTACTTTAACGACTCGCAGCGTCAGGCCACCAAAGACGCCGGTAAAATTGCCGGGCTAGAAGTTAAGCGTATTATTAACGAGCCTACCGCGGCGGCACTGGCCTACGGTATGGATCAGAAAAAAGGCGACCGAACCATTGCAGTTTACGACTTAGGTGGTGGTACTTTCGATATCTCTATTATCGAAATTGCCGACGTAGACGGCGAGCACCAGTTTGAAGTGTTGTCGACTAACGGTGACACCTTCCTGGGCGGTGAAGACTTTGACTTGCGCCTGATTGACTACTTGGCTGCTGAGTTTAAGAAAGAGCAGGGGATTGATCTGCACAATGATCCGCTGGCACTGCAGCGTTTAAAAGAAGCGGCTGAGAAAGCTAAAATCGAGCTGTCTTCCAGCCAGCAAACTGAGGTGAACCTGCCTTATATTACGGCCGACAACACCGGGCCTAAGCACTTGGTGGTTAAGTTATCACGTGCCAAGCTCGAGTCGCTGGTAGAAGATCTCGTGACCCGCTCGCTTGAGCCGGTAAAAATGGCGATTAAAGATGCGGGCGTTTCCGCCAGCGACATCAGCGACGTTATTTTGGTGGGTGGCCAAACCCGCATGCCGATGGTGCAAAAAGCGGTGTCTGACTTCTTTGGTAAAGACCCACGTAAAGACGTAAACCCAGATGAAGCTGTGGCCATGGGTGCGGCTATTCAGGGTGCGGTACTGGCAGGCGACGTAAAAGACGTATTGCTGTTGGATGTGACGCCTTTGACTTTGGGTATCGAGACTATGGGCGGCGTTGCCACTCCGCTGATTGAGAAAAACACCACCATCCCGACCAAAAAGTCGCAGGTGTTCTCAACAGCCGAAGACAACCAAACCGCAGTAACCATTCACGTGGTTCAGGGCGAGCGTAAGCAGGCGGCGCAAAACAAATCTCTGGGTCGCTTTGATTTGGCTGATATCCCGCCGGCGCCACGTGGTTTGCCACAAATTGAGGTGACCTTCGACATCGATGCCAACGGTATCCTTAATGTCGGCGCCAAAGATAA
>NZ_JXCJ01000001.1:3144979-3192479 GCF_000832015.1 Gilvimarinus agarilyticus | reverse complement strand
AAGCAGTAGGAGCAGACTTGTTCTGTGACTGCGTACCTTTTGTATAATGGGTCAGCGACTTATTGTCAGTAGCAAGGTTAACCGTTTAGGGGAGCCGTAGGGAAACCGAGTCTTAATAGGGCGCTCAGTTGCTGGCAATAGACCCGAAACCCGGCGATCTATCCATGGGCAGGTTGAAGGTTAGGTAACACTGACTGGAGGACCGAACTCACTAACGTTGAAAAGTTAGGAGATGACCTGTGGATCGGAGTGAAAGGCTAATCAAGCCGGGAGATAGCTGGTTCTCCCCGAAAACTATTTAGGTAGTGCGTCATGTCTCACCCACGGGGGTAGAGCACTGTTTGGGCTAGGGGGTCATCCCGACTTACCAACCCCATGCAAACTCCGAATACCGTGGAGTGCAATCATGGCAGACAGACAGCGGGTGCTAACGTCCGTTGTCAAGAGGGCAACAACCCAGACCGCCAGCTAAGGTCCCAAATGTTAGTTAAGTGGGAAACGATGTGGGAAGGCTCAGACAGCTAGGAGGTTGGCTTAGAAGCAGCCACCCTTTAAAGAAAGCGTAATAGCTCACTAGTCGAGTCGGCCTGCGCGGAAGATGTAACGGGGCTAAAACTAGCAACCGAAGCTGCGGATGCTTTCGAGCATGGTAGGGGAGCGTTCTGTAAGCCGTTGAAGGTGTGTTGAGAAGCATGCTGGAGGTATCAGAAGTGCGAATGCTGACATGAGTAACGATAATGGGAGTGAAAAACTCCCACGCCGGAAGATCAAGGTTTCCTATTCAACGTTAATCGGAATAGGGTTAGTCGGCCCCTAAGGCGAGGCAGAAATGCGTAGTCGATGGGAAACAGGTTAACATTCCTGTACTTGTTATTACTGCGATGGAGGGACGGAGTAGGCTAGGCCAGCACGGCGTTGGTTGTCCGTGTTTAAGGTAGTAGGCTGAGAGTTTAGGTAAATCCGGACTCTTAAGGCTGAGAACTGATGACGAGTCTCATTATTGAGACGAAGTGGTTGATGCCATGCTTCCAGGAAAAGCTTCTAAGCTTCAGGTAGTAACGAACCGTACTGTAAACCGACACAGGTGATCAGGTAGAGAATACCAAGGCGCTTGAGAGAACTTGGGTGAAGGAACTAGGCAAAATGGTACCGTAACTTCGGGAGAAGGTACGCCGGCCTTGGTGATGGGACTTGCTCCCTAAGCTGAAGTCGGTCGAAGTGATCAGGTGGCTGCGACTGTTTATTAAAAACATAGTACTGTGCAAACACGTAAGTGGACGTATACGGTATGACGCCTGCCCGGTGCCGGAAGGTTAATTGATGGGGTTAGCTTCGGCGAAGCTCTTGATCGAAGCCCCGGTAAACGGCGGCCGTAACTATAACGGTCCTAAGGTAGCGAAATTCCTTGTCGGGTAAGTTCCGACCTGCACGAATGGCGTAACGATGGCCACGCTGTCTCCACCCAAGACTCAGTGAAATTGAAATCGCTGTTAAGATGCAGTGTTCCCGCGGCTAGACGGAAAGACCCCGTGAACCTTTACTATAGCTTTACACTGAACTCTGAACCTATTTGTGTAGGATAGGTGGGAGGCTTTGAAACCATGACGCTAGTTGTGGTGGAGCCAACCTTGAAATACCACCCTGGTATGTTTGGGGTTCTAACGCAGGTCCCTTATCGGGATCGCGGACAGTGTATGGTGGGTAGTTTGACTGGGGCGGTCTCCTCCCAAAGAGTAACGGAGGAGCACGAAGGTTGGCTAATCCTGGTCGGAAATCAGGAGGTTAGTGTAATGGCACAAGCCAGCTTAACTGCGAGACTGACACGTCGAGCAGGTACGAAAGTAGGTCATAGTGATCCGGCGATTCTGTATGGAAGGGTCGTCGCTCAACGGATAAAAGGTACTCCGGGGATAACAGGCTGATACCGCCCAAGAGTTCACATCGACGGCGGTGTTTGGCACCTCGATGTCGGCTCATCACATCCTGGGGCTGAAGCCGGTCCCAAGGGTATGGCTGTTCGCCATTTAAAGTGGTACGCGAGCTGGGTTTAGAACGTCGTGAGACAGTTCGGTCCCTATCTGCCGTGGGCGTTGGAAAGTTGAGAAGAGTTGCTCCTAGTACGAGAGGACCGGAGTGAACGAACCTCTGGTGTTCGGGTTGTCATGCCAATGGCATTGCCCGGTAGCTATGTTCGGACGGGATAACCGCTGAAAGCATCTAAGCGGGAAGCCTCCTTCAAGATAAGCTTTCCCTGGGATCTTGAATCCCCTAAAGGGCCGTGGAAGACTACCACGTTGATAGGCTGGGTGTGGAAGCGTTGTGAGGCGTTGAGCTAACCAGTACTAATTGCCCGTGAGGCTTGACCATATAACAGAAACGACTGATGGGTTACGAGAGAAAACGTAACATGATCAATCGACGGACTCGAGTGAGACATACACAGACTGTCCTCAGCAATTTATAGAGTAAGTAACAACTTAATTCATCACCCTATTTGGTTGCGTGAGTAGGCCCGGCAAACGCCGATAAGACCGAAAACACACCAAGCCTGTTTGCTTGACGACCATAGCGAATTGGAACCACCTGATCCCATTCCGAACTCAGTAGTGAAACGATTCAGCGCCGATGGTAGTGTGGGGTTTCCCCATGTGAGAGTAGGTCATCGTCAAGCTTCTAATCTAAACGCCCTGTAGGTTATCCTGCAGGGCGTTTTTCTTGTCTGGGTTTTATCCACGTTAGGTGGGGCTTGACGATGCACTACTCTCACACGGGGCCGCCGTTCCTGCGCATCCCTGCGCCCACGGCATTAGTGAATCCTTTCACGTCAGCCCCGCTGTTTATGTGTGGGGTTTGACTCAGGCCATCCATTGCCTTCGCCCTTCGGGTAGCCTCCGGCTATCTGAAACGGCAATCCTGCCGTTTGATCCCCATGTGAGACCGCTCCTGCGCATCCATGCGCCTGCGGCATTAGTGAATCCATTCACGTCAAGTAGGTCATCGTCAAGCTTCTAAATAAATAAGGCCCATCCTGAATAGGATGGGCCTTTTTTATTTTGAATACGCTGAATTACTTTCCCTACCTCGCACGAAGTGCCATGTGGACCCAAAGCACTCGCTGCGCTCATGGGGCCTACTAAAAGCCTCTGTTCAGTAGGAACGAGTGCTAGGGCGCCCTAGCGTCGCGATCAAAATATGCTCCTGCGATTTTGAAGTACCCTCCATCCCTGGAGGGCAAGCGATTACGAGCAGCGCTCGTAACCCACCGTAGGTCATCGTCAAGCTTCTAATCTGAAATACCCCGAATCRGCAATGGTTCGGGGTATTTTTTGTTGTAGAGAACTTGGGGATGGGTGACTGACTCTCACTCGGGTCGCCGTTCCTGCACATCTCCTCAACGGCTCCGGCGTTGCTTTAATTCCCCACGTCCGTGTGGGTTACATACGCCCACGGCCTTAGTGAGTCCGTTCACGCCAAGTAGGTTATCGCGAAACTTCTAATCTAATACGCCCATTTTATAAGATAAGTTTTCCTGTTAGTGGATTCGAGCACTTCAGCCGTCTAGTTGGCGAAGCATTTAGTTACGACGCTCCATGTTTAACGTTTTCGAGGATACCTTTTTAAAATCGTCTCAAATAGTTAATATGACTATGTAAAGAAGTGCCAACTTCTGCCAAGTCTGGTGGCTTGAGATAGGTATTTTGCTGAGGCTTGCTATACTCTGGCGGTCGATTTATGGCGGTCGATTTATGGCGGTTGGCACGACTCTCCAAACGCGCTAAAGTACGAAGTTGTATATAAAAAGAGTCTTATATATAAAATATTCGCAAGAGTGTCAGCTGAGCGGAGCCCAATAAGTAGCCGCCAGTTGAACTGATCTACGGGAGAATAATAGTGAAGATGATCAAAGGTCCCGCCTTGTTTTTGGCTCAGTTTGCCAGTGACGAAGCGCCGTTTAATACTCTGGAAAATATCGCTAAGTGGGCCGGTGGCCTAGGCTTTAAGGGTATTCAAATGCCCTCATGGGATAAGCGCCTGTTTGATTTGGAGCGTGCCGCCAGCGACCTGGATTACTGCAAAGAAGTCACTGAGACGCTTGCTAAATACGGTTTGGAGTTGACCGAGCTGTCTACTCACTTGCAGGGCCAGTTAGTGGCTGTGCACCCTGTGTACGATGAGATGTTTGATATTTTTGCGCCCGAGCATTTACACGGTAAGCCGGACGAGCGTCAAAAGTGGGCGGTCGATCAATTGTATCTGGCAGCTAAAGCCAGTAAAAACTTCGGCTTAAAGGCTCATGCGACCTTTTCCGGCGCGCTGTTGTGGCCCTTTGTTTACCCTTGGCCACAACGTCCTAAAGGCCTGGTAGAAACAGGTTTTGCCGAGCTTGGGCGGATTTGGAAGCCGATTTTGAATGCGTTTGATGAAGTGGGTGTCGACGTTTGTTACGAGCTGCACCCGGGGGAAGACCTGCACGATGGCGTAACCTTCGAGCGCTTCCTGAAAGAGGTGGATAACCATCCTCGGGCCAATATTCTTTATGATCCCAGCCACTTTATGTTGCAGCAGCTTGATTATCTGGCGTTTATTGATCGCTATCATGATCGTATTAAGATGTTCCACGTTAAAGACGCCGAGTTTAACCCGACAGCCCAGCAGGGCGTGTACGGCGGCTATGAAGGTTGGGTCGAACGTGCCGGCCGCTTCCGCTCACTGGGCGATGGCCAGGTGGACTTTAAAGGGATCTTCTCGAAGCTGACCCAATATAACTATGATGGCTGGGCTGTTATCGAGTGGGAATGCTGTATGAAACACCCCGAAGCCGGTGCGGAAGAGGGCTCACGTTTTGTTTCGGAGCATATTATCCGTATCACAGACAAAGCCTTTGACGACTTTGCCGGCGGTGAGGCCGATGAGGCCAGTAACCGTCGTATTCTGGGCTTGGGGGGTAAGTAATGGCAGCACCACGTATTCGTTTAGGTATGGTCGGCGGTGGCCGCGGCGCTTTTATCGGCGCGGTACACCGTATCGCTTCGCGCATTGACGATAAATATGAGTTAGTTGCCGGTGCGCTGTCGTCTAACCCGGAAAACGCCAAGGCCTCGGCAGAGGACTTGCTAATCGCCCCCGAGCGCTCTTACGCCTCGTATGAGGAGATGTTTAAGGCTGAAGCTGCCCGTGAAGACGGCATCGAGGCGGTAGCCATTGTTACCCCTAACCACATGCACTTTCCGGTGGCCAAAGCCGCGCTTGAGGCGGGCATTAATGTTATTTGCGACAAGCCTGTTACTCGCACGCTGGAAGAGGCGCTCGAGCTTGAGCAGCTTGTTAAAAAGTCGGACAGTTTTTTTGCCTTAACCCACAATTACAGTGGCTACCCCTTGGTACGCTATGCTCGTGAAATGGTCGAGCGCGGAGATCTGGGTAATATTCGGCTAGTACAAGTTGAGTACCCTCAAGAGTGGTTGACCGAGGCGCAAGGCGACGATAACAAACAGGCCTCCTGGCGTACCGATCCGGCGCGTTCGGGCGCGGGTGGTTGTTTGGGTGACATTGGTACCCATGCCTTTCAGTTAGCACGCTTTATCAGCGGTCAAAAAGTCAGCTCGGTGTGCGCCGACTTAACCGCTTTTGTCCCAGGACGTCAAGTAGACGACAATGTGCACGTTATGATGCGCTTTGAGAACGGCGCCAAGGGGTTGTTATGGACGAGCCAGGTGGCTCCCGGCTGCGAAAATGGCCTGCGCATTCGAATTTATGGCGATAAAGCGGGCTTGGAGTGGGCTCAGGAAACGCCCAATGAGTTATGGTTGACGCCGCTATTTGCTCATCACCAACGAATTACACGGCGCAATGATAATATCGACAGTGATATTGCGGCTCGCGGTATTCGCATTCCCCAGGGGCACCCGGAAGGTTACCTTGAGGGCTTTGCAACGGTTTACAGCGATATTGCTGAAGTGCTTCAGGCAAAACGCGATGGCAAAAAAATCGATATAGAAAGCTGGATCCCCGGCATCGAGACCGGAGTAGAAGGCCTCAAGTTTATTTCCGCTGTGATTGCGTCATCCGAGGCGGACAGCCGCTGGACCGCACTGTAATATAGAGCCATCACCGAGCGTCTTGGCGCCCGGTGATTGATATAACAATAACCAAAGAAACACCAAAGGTTGAAGACTATGACAGAAGTCCACCGCACTAAAATATTTACGGCCAGCTGCGTCGCGCTGATCGTTACCGCCATGACCTTTGCCATTCGCGCCGGAATTCTTGGCGATCTGGCATCGAGTTTTGATTTGTCCAACACCCAACTAGGTTACATTAACGGTATCGCCTTTTTGGGCTTCCCCGTCGCCATGATGTTTGGCGGTTTGATCTATAACTTTTTGGGCCCTAAAAAGTTATTGGCCATTGCTTTTTTCTGCCACGCCATTGGTCTTGTGATGACCATGACGGCGACTGGCTTTTGGACCTTGATTTTGTCGAGCTTTTTTATTGGCTTTGCCAACGGTTCGGTTGAGGCGGCGTGTAACCCGCTCATCGCCGAGCTGTACCACGATAAAAAGACCGTCATGCTCAATAAGTTCCACGTTTGGTTTCCCGGCGGTATCGTGATTGGTTCGTTGGTGTCGCTGGTGCTTAGCAAGTTTGGTTTTGGCTGGCAAATGCAGATCGCCTCAATGTTATTGCCCACGGCGATTTATGGCTATTTAGTGTTTGTGGAAGCGTTCCCGGCTCTGAATCACTCTGAAACCTCTACCGCCAATAACGTTAAAGCATTGGCATCACCACTGTTTATTTTTATGATTTTCTGTATGACGCTCACAGCCGTTTCGGAGTTTGGTACGTCTCAGTGGATCGATAAAATTCTAAGCGCTTCAGGTGCGCACCCAATGGTTATTTTGGCCATGGTGACGGGGTTGATGGCGGTGGGACGTTATTTTGCGGGCCCGATCGTGGAGGCGCTGAACCCGGCTGGGGTCTTGCTGGCTTCGGCTGTTGTCGCGACCATTGGTATTTATGCTCTAAGCGTTACCAGCGGCGCGTTGGTGTATGGTGCCGCCATTCTGTTTGCATTGGGGATCACTTACTTCTGGCCTACCATGATCGGTTTTGTCAGTGAATACCTGCCCAAAACCGGTGCCCTGGGGATGTCTTTGATGGGCGGTGCCGGCATGTTTTCGATGAGCATTTGGAACCCGGTAGTCGGCGGGTGGCTCGACGATGCGAAAGCCGAAGCCGTGGCGACAGGGTTAGTGGGGCCAGCCGCCGAATTGGCAGCGGGTCAAGCAACTTTGGCGCAACTGGCTATGTTTCCGGCCGTCTTGATTATTGCGTTCGGCTTTTTGTTTGTGATCCGCAAAAAGTTGGTAAAAGGTGAGATTAAGGCCGAGCCACTGGCTGATTGAGGTGGTAAATCTCTGGTGTCGGAAGTCTGACGTCAGATGCAAAATAAAAAGGCGAACCTTAAGGTTCGCCTTTTTTGTGATGCTAACGCTACAGCCATAAACGTATCTGACCGTTATCGAGGCAAAGCCAAGAAAGTATTTGTGACCGTCCAGCCACAAAAAAGCCCCACTTAAAAGCAGGGCTTTCTATTAGTATTCGATGTCAGGCTTCAGACATCAGACTTTCCGTCATTTTATCGCGTCCCGTAAACCACCATGGTTTTACCTTTTACGTCGACCAAACCCTGTTCCTCCAGAGTTTTTAATACTCGTCCCACCATTTCGCGAGAGCACCCCACGATACGGCCGATTTCCTGACGGGTAATTTTAATCTGCATGCCGTCTGGGTGAGTCATAGCATCGGGCTCTTTACATAAATCGAGCAGCGTGCGGGCCACACGGCCGGTAACATCCAAGAAGGCCAGGTCGCCCACTTTACGGGTTGTGTTGCGCAGGCGGCGCGCCATTTGTGAGCTAAGAGAGAACAAGAACTCTGGATGCTCTTCCGCTACTTCTTGAAATTTTGCGTAGCTTATTTCAGCTACTTCACATTCTGATTTTGCGCGAATCCAGGCGCTACGAGAGTCTTCGCTGTCAAACAGGCCCATCTCGCCAAAAAAGTCGCCATCATTTAAGTAGGCGACAATCATTTCACGTCCTTCATCGTCTTCGATCAGAACGGTTACCGAACCTTTGACGATGTAATATAGGGAATCGCTTTTGTCTCCCGCGTAAATAATGGTGCTTTTGGCGGGGTAGCGACGGCGATGACAATGGATGAGAAAGTCATCAACATTGGTTATGTGCGGTGTAAGTGAGGCGGCGCTCAAAGTGCTACTCCTGACAATAGATGTCTCAAAATCGGTGCCTCATTATGCCGGTAAACGAACAAAGTGCCAAATTCGGCTATTAAGAGTCTTCAATGTTTGTGATCCAGTTATAAAGCATCGATAAAAGTTTACTTTTTGCTATAGATTAATGAAGCTTTCGACGACAAGTATAGTCAAAGATAGGATTGTGGTAATCTTGCCGCCCAATTAAAAGGGTGTGTCGGCGGGCATTGGGCACCACACACACATCACGAGCGGATTGAAAGAGGCAAGTAACATGCAAGCGACAGTCAAGTGGGTCGATGGCGCCCAATTCTTGGGCGAATCGGGTAGCGGCCACAGTGTGGTTATGGACGGCCCGGAGGACCATGGTGGCCGTAATACCGGCGTGCGCCCGATGGAGATGCTACTGTTAGGTTTGGGTGGCTGCTCAACATTTGATGTTGTCAGTATCCTCAAAAAAACCCGTCAGGCAGTAGGAGATTGTCGCGTTGAGATTACCGCTGAACGCGCCGACGCCGTACCGGCGGTATTTACTAAAATCCACCTCCATTTTTTGGTGGCGGGCACTGACTTGAAAGAAAAGCAGGTGGCGCGAGCTGTAGAGTTGTCTGCCACTAAGTACTGCTCAGCCTCAATAATGTTAGAAGGAGCCGGGGTAGAAATCACCCACGATTACGAGATAGTAGAGAGCGCTGAGGCTTGAGCCGCCGTGCTTCAGGCCTCTGACACCAGACGGTGGACTGCCTCTATCAGATGTAATAACTCGCTTTCGTCATAGCCTTAGAGGTTAGCGTCATCAAGGCCTTGACCGGCCCCGGAAACCGGATGCCGCCCGCTTCTAGCGCGGTGTGGGCGTGGCGAGCCTCGTCATCCAGCATCGTCTCTACGATAGCGCGAGATTTCACATCGGCGGCGGGCAGGCTTTTAAGGTGTGACTCTAAATGTTTGCACACTTGTTGCTCGGTTGCGGCGACAAACCCAAGGCTGACCTTATCGCCAATTAGACCCGCCGTGGCGCCTATGGCAAAGGAGGCGCCATACCACAATGGGTTTAGGTAGCTGGTGTGGCTGTTGAGCTCGGTAAGGCGAGTCTGACACCAGTGTAAGTGGTCCTCCTCCTCGGTAGCGGCTTCGCGCATTTGCTCGCGTACATCGGGCAACTGTGCTGTTAGCGCCTGACCTTGATACAGCGCCTGAGCGCACACTTCCCCGGCATGGTTAACCCGCATGAGCCCCGCTGCATGGTGGCGTTCGGCCTTATTTAGCTCGTTCTCGGGTAGGGCTTGCGCCGGCGTTGGCCGAGCGGCATGAGGCCTGCCACCGGCTAAGGCCTGAAGCAATCCGTCTGCACGAATAATAAATTGGTCAAGGGGCGAAAATCGAGTCTCTGCCATAGATAACCTCTGGAGTAAGCGTGACGGCGCTTTACCGTTGTCAGTTGCTTTAGCGGAATTGTAACGTGGATTGTGCTGCTTGGCAGTATCGGAGCGCTTAGCGATGTCACGGAAACGTGAAATTCGCTTGCCTGACTGCGCTTGGCGCCTGCCTATGGCTGCGACCGCTGGCGTGAAGATACTTGCGTGGTCGCGCTAACACTGGCAGGATTTGCGCAACCTTCAAGGAGATCGAGTGTGCAAGATACATCGGATATCAATCAGATCATGGATGCCAGCATTCCGCTGGTGGTGTTGGAAACCTACGAAGAAAAGAAGGCCGAGGACATGCTCTTGCGCGTTGCCCGACAGCGCTCGGCACGTCTTGCACGCTGGAGCTTGACGGACGGCTTATCGACGCTAGGCTTTGGCCCGCAGCTCGCCGCCAAAGAAACGCGCCTAAATGAGCCGGTTGAGCTGCTGCGCCATATCAAATCCGCAAACGAGGCGTGCATCTATCTGCTGTGTGATTTTCACCCGTTCTTAGACGAGCAGCCCGAGATAGTGCGACTGATCAAAGACATTGCCCTTAACCACTTGGCCGTCCCTCACACCTTAATATTTATTAGTTATCGTTTGGCTCTACCCAAAGAGCTCTCCCGTTACGCATCGACGTACACTATGGCACTGCCTAACGATGATCAGATTATGCAGATTGTTCGCGACGAGGCGCGGCGCTGGTCACAAAAGCACGGCGATACCCGAATTCGTACCGACAATGTCACCTTAAAGAAGTTGGTTGCGACCCTGCAGGGCATGAGCGCAAGCGACATTCAGCGGCTGGTACGCGCGGCTATTTGGGATGATGGCGCGATTTCGGCCGACGATCTACCACGCCTTAACCGCAGCAAGTTTCAAATGCTGGATCTGGAGGGCATCGTCAGCTTTGAGCAAGAGGTAGATAGTTTTGCCAATGTGGGAGGGCTGCATAACCTAAAACAGTGGCTCGAGTATCGCCGTGAAGTGTTTTGCAAAGAGGGCGAGGTTGCCGACCGGCCCAAGGGTATGTTGTTGCTCGGTGTACAGGGCGGCGGTAAAAGCTTAGCGGCAAAAGCCGTTGCCGGTATGTGGGGGTTGGCGCTGTTGCGGCTCGATATGGCGGCGCTGTACAACAAATATATCGGAGAAACCGAGCGTAACTTGCGCGAGGCGCTCCAGCTGGCGGATGCGATGTCACCCTGCGTGTTGTGGATGGACGAGATCGAAAAAGCCATGAGCCCCGATGGTAACGACAGTGGCGTCGCCCAGCGCTTGTTGGGCACTTTGTTAACCTGGATGGCCGAGCGGCCCAGCCGGGTGTTTATTGTCGCTACCAGCAACGATATCAGCCGTTTGCCACCAGAGCTAATCCGTAAAGGCCGCATGGATGAAATCTTTTTTGTGGATTTACCCGATGCCGACGTACGCGAAGAGATTTTTGCGATTCATTTACGCAAGCGAGGCTTTAACCCTGCTGAGTTTGACTTGGAGCAACTTGCGGCGGCAAGTGAGGGGTTTAACGGCGCGGAAATCGAGCAAGCGGTTGTGGCTGGGTTATTTCAGGCTGATACCGAAGAAAGGGGGCTGGACACTGCGGCTCTTATGTCCGCCTGCGCCACTACCAGCCCGCTGTCGGTGGTCATGGCTGAGCAAATCGCCAGGCTTCGCTCCTGGGCGGCTGAGCGCACGGTGCCGGCTTGAGGTGCCGCAACGCCCCGTGGCGGCTTGGGTGCAGGCTTTGGATGATTCTTTTGCTGTGCCTGAGTGGGTGCGCCGATCCAACGTCACTAGCGCCCTTGGCGCCAAGCGCCCGGATATTGGCATTTGGTGACAGCTTAACCCGAGGGACGGGCGCGGGCGCCGGGCAGAGTTACCCGGAGCATCTCGCCCGTTTGTTGAGTCGTGATGTTGTTAATGCCGGTGTTCCGGGGGAGGTGTCGGCCGAGGGACTGCGGCGTTTACCGGATGTACTGGCGGCAGAGCAGCCCGATTTATTGCTGCTGTGCCATGGTGGCAACGATATTTTGCGCGGATTAGACAAAGCCCAGCTGCAAACTAATCTGCAAGCGATGATTGATATGGCGCGGGCGCAGAGTATCCCCGTGGTGCTCATTGCCGTGCCGCAGCGTTCGTTGTTGTTGCGCGCAGAACCCTTATATAAAGCCCTTGCGGAGGAAAATGACGTTCCTTTGTTGGATGATGTAGTGGCCGACGTATTGGGCGAGTCCAAGTGGCGCTCGGACCGGATTCACCCCAATGGCAAGGGCTATGAGCGTATCGCGCTAGCCGTTCAGACAACCCTGGCCGAGGCGGGCGCGCTCTAGTTTAGGGTTGCGCGAAGCGGGCATCTAAACTTAGGCTTGTGCTTAATTTTGTGCCATAAGCCTATGAAATTTCACGGCATTTGCCGTACGGAGCTAGCTGTATTAGACTCTCAAAAGCTTGATAATCGGCGTTCTGTACAAATGGCTGATTAACGCGTCATCCAAGGATCTATATTGGCGATAAGCCTGGGAAAACGCTCAAGGATTGGAATACGCTTAAGGACTTGCCGCGTTCTAATCGCCTCGACACGTTTTTCTAATGACATAGGGATCTGGTAATGGCTTACCTGTACCGTAGGGATACTGACCTACGATTTCCAGTTGCTGCCCATCACATGGTAGGCTCGCTTGCCGGTAAAGTTGATACTTTTATCGACAATCCCTATATATCACGCCGACATTTGTCGATTGAATGGAACGGCCAGCACTGGCAAATTAAAGACCTCAGCCGCAATGGTACCTGGGTTAACGGCAAGCGAATCGCCAGCGGAGATTATATTCCGCTTACCGTGGGTGACCTTGTTCAGCTCGCCGGCGAAGACGGCGTCGCCTTAATAGTCGAAAATCTTGCCCCGCCGTGTGATTTGTTACTGCCCATGGGGCAGGGCCGCGACCTGAGTAAGGCTATTGAGCTGCAGGCAGTCAACCTGATTCCCAGCGAGCAAAGCCCCGAGTGGTACGTCGAGCAGGATTCCAAAACCGCTCAGTGGCAAGCGCAGCGTATTATTTCACCGCAAGCGCCCCAGGCACTTAGTCATAACGATATTATCGAGTGTCGCGAAGGCTCCTGGCAGCTGTTTTGCGCCCGCGATTATGCCCCCACCATCGAAAAGCGCACCGCCGACGCCTGCATTACCGATAGCTATCTGAAGTTTGATGTTAGCCTCGATGAAGAGACGACGGATCTCGATGTGGTGAGCGCGGAGGTGAGCCATAACCTGGGTATTCGCGCTCACAACTACCTTTTGTTGCTGTTAGCTCGCCATAGAGTAGATGACATCGCCCGGGGCTTAACCAGCTGTAATCAGGGGTGGGTGCCTAACGAGCTGTTGGTGCGCGAACTGGGTCTGGAGCCTGGTCATCTAAACATCCAAATTTATCGCGCCCGGCAGCAGCTGGCCAAAGTTTTGCCACACATTAACCACGAAAAGTTTGTCGAGCGCCGCGGCACCACACTGCGATTAGGCTGTAGTCAGTTTACTATCGTTAAAGGCGGTAACGTCGAATATCAAAGTTTGGATAGCAAAACCCGCCCGATTATCATACCTAGATGACCACTCACCCCCTGCACACCGATACTGTTATCGCCAGCCGATACCGCATTGAGCGTATTATTGGGCAGGGCGGAATGGGGCAGGTTTACCTGGCTTGGGATGAACAGCTTGAGCGTCGGGTGGCCATTAAGCGCTTGCGAGAAGACGGAGCTAACGCCGATCACTTAGAGCGACTTCAGCGCGAGGCTAAGTTCCTTGCCAAGTTAAATCACCCGTGTATTGTGCAAATCTACGACTTTATCGAAGAGCCCGGTGGTTGCTCGTTAGTGATGGAGTATGTCGAGGGAGCTAACCTCGCTCACACGTTGCGTGAAGCGTGCCCATCTACCTCAGAGCGATTGCAGTGGCTGCACGAGATAGCCGCAGGCTTAGCGTGTGCCCATACCGCCGGCATTCTGCACCGCGATTTAAAACCCGAAAACATTATTATCAACCGCGCCGGTCACGCCAAGCTGACGGATTTTGGTATTGCTCGCGAGCTGGGTAAAGAGACGGAGTTAACCCAAGCCGTTATCGGTAGCTACGCGTTTATGTCGCCCGAGCAAATAACCGGCGAGTCGCTGGATTTTAGAAGTGACCTTTTCTCGTTTGGTCTGGTTGCCTATTACGTATTATTTAATGCGCATCCTTTTGGCACGACCAACAATGCGCTTAAGTTACTGCAGGATATTACTCATACGCCTTTAAATGTCATAAACCTCGAAGAGAACGGACTGCCCCCCGAGCTTGTGCAATTGTTGGCGGGGCTTTTAGCCAAGCAACGCGAGCAGCGCCCACAAAGTAGTCAGTTTGTGTGCGATACCTTAAACGGAATTTATCAATACGACTTAACCACGCGCGAATCAGAAAATTGGACTCAGGTGCCGGCACCCGTGAACAACGATGTCCGCGCAACGTTGGATTTACCGGAGAATTATCACGCGCAACTGTTGCCGCCACCGGCATCACGACGGCGTAAGTGGCCCGCTCTTTTAGGGGCGGCAGCCGTGGTGATTGTTGCGACGGTTGTCGCTGTTGTCTATTTTCCTTTCACGCCACAGGCTCAGGCCGTCGCGGTGTTACCCCCCACACTGGCCGCAGACAATGTTCCCGCAGGTGAGTTGCGAACTATCTCGGGTACGGTGTATCAGGCAGCCACGGAAGGCGCTTTACGTGTGCCGTACCTGGATTTAATTCCACGTTTTGAGGTGGAAGGTTTCAGCGGTAGCCCGCAAGATTTGTTAGCGGCCGTTGGCGCCCGTGAGCTGATTACCTCCAGCGTTTATTGTGAGCGTGCCTGGTGTGATATTACTCTTAATCGTCTGGCGGCTAATGCGGACGGGGCCCGTTTAACCATGCAGGCAAGTGTTACCTATCGAGCCTTAACCGAGCACTATGGGGTGCTTGCCGAGAGCGTTTATCAGCACGTGCATCAGCTTTATGATTACCGCGATGAGCGAACCATTCAATTACCCGACGAGCAGGACTACAAAGTTTTTGTCGATCAGTATCAACACTACGGTGAGAGTGGCGCTAACCAAAATCAGTTGGCACAGCTTGAATCCCTAGCGGGCAATTCGCAAGAGTGGTCTAGCGTGCAAACGCTGTATCGCGAAATTGCACTGGACTTGTATCACGACACCGGCAACAGTGATTACCTTACTCGACTTAAACAATTTTTACCCTCGGCCCGTCACGCTGAGACCGAGGGGCAGATGCTTAATCAATTTGCGTTGGCACGTGCCCAGCGAGATTATGACGCCGCGCGGGCGTTTATTCCCGAGTTTGAAGCGCTGGGCACCAGTCCGTTAAAACTGGCCGAAACCAAAGGTTTGTTGGCGCTTACCGAGGGCGAATATCAGGCCGCGGTGGATCACTTTGATAACGCTCTAAAACTACGCCCCAGCGCGCAGAATCATTTTCGTTTATCAATGGCTCACTGGTTAACGGGAAACGTCGGCGCGGCTTGGGCGCATATTGATAAAGCTCACAGCCTCAACCCCGGCGATCATAAAACCACAAGTTTTCGCGGCTTGATTGCGTTGTGGGAAGGGCGGTTACCCGAGGCACGCGACGCGTTTGATCAGGTTTTGCAAAGTGAGAGAACCGCTATTGTGTTGAATAATTTGGGCTTGGTTTATATGCTCGAGCGGCAATATTCCAAGGCGCAATCGCTGTTCACAGAGTCGCTGTCGCGCGCGCCGGGTGACCCGCAGGGTTTGCTGAATTCAGCGGATACTACGCTCTTAATGAAGGACTCCAGTGCCCGTCAGCAATACTTGCAATTGCTCGAGGTCACGGAGGGTAATACGGATGTTATGTCGCTGCGTGCTAGGGCTCAGGCGTTGGCGCAACTCGGGCACTTCAAAGCGGCCCTAGAGGCATATCAACAGGTGCGAGAGTTGGACCCAAACAGTGGCGATACGCATTATGTCGGGGCGTTAGTGTACAGCTTGGCTGGCGAGCATATTTCGGCGCAATTGGCGGCGCAGGAGGCGTTAAGTACTGGTATGGGGGCTGTGTGGTTCTCGATGCCTTGGTTTGCATCGCTGTGTGGGCAAGGACTGTTTGCGTCGGAGACCGGGAGCGCCGCTACAGGCTGTCCAGCAGCACAGTAGGGCACTCACATGCTTTACGTAAAAATAACCTAGGGTCCTGGCGGACGTCCTATTCGGATACCCGGGTCGGGCGAGTTAAACAGCAGTACTTCACCGGATTTTAGGTTTTCGCATTGGGCTGTAAAGCGAAAGTCCACGGTTTCGCTGTTGTCGTTAAAATCGTGGATCGTCAGTGTCAGTACTTGGCCGTCGGCCGAGACCTTTGGCTCGATGTTATGCAGGTTATCTTCCTGGCCTGGCTCGTACTGGATGCCGTCTCCAGCAAAGCTCCAGCGGCATTTTTTGCTTTGGGCTCCCTCGGCTATGTGAAACACCAAAACCGCACGCTCATAACGCTCTTGATAGGGCTCCGATTCTGGCTCAAAGCGTACCACCATCTCTTTAACCTTGGTCGCTTTGCCGTTATAAATTGCTTCTAGTTTCCAGTCCCTGGCTTTGCCATCACTGGGTGTTTTGGGGGTGATGTCGAATACCCCGATTGCCGCGCCGCCGATTGGCACATTGACGTGCCCCGGAGCATCGATTGGACCATTGTCTTTCTTTGACATGTTAAACCATCCTGTGAATTGTCAGTCGTGTTATGTGTTCCGTCACCCTATAACGATAGACGTACGCTCAAGCTCAGAGTACGGGGCCGGGTGATGGTATCAAAGCGACCTTGTGGGCCGTACACACTTTCGTGGCGCCCGCTGGTAATCGCTCGCTCGTCGGTGAGGTTGGTTGCATCGAGCGCCCAGTACCAATTGCCCCACTGCGCGCCTACGTGAGCGTTCAGCATGGTAAACCCGGGTAGGCGTTCGTAATCGGCCATGGTGTCGTTCAGCGCGGTGGTAATCTCACCAAGAGACATCACTGATACTAGAGTATCTAACTGAAAAGCGTCAAATTGATGTTGTCCGTCGAGTCCAATGTGCCACTGCTCTTTGGGTGATCCCGGCAAGCGATCGCCCGATTCACCCGTCACCACCGTACCAACGATATCATCGGCCGGCGTGCGCAACGTGGCTTCGTTGTAAGCGGCGCCCCAGGCCAGGCCCCAGCTTTCGGTTAGGTTAAAGCGGCCTTCCAGCTCTACCCCAAGCGAGCGCGCCGTGCCGGCATTAACCGTGACGAGGTAGTTGCTCTCCCACGCCGTTTGTTGAATGTCTTGCCAGTCGATGGCGTAAATGCTGGCGTTGAGCGTGGCGCTTTGCCACAAATCGCCCGATAAAAAGCCCAGTTCGTAATGCTCGGCATAATCAGGTTGATAGCTGCGGTTGTTTTCAATGTACGTGGGTAGGGCGTTACTGCCGCCGCGGCGAAAGCCTTCAGAGTAAACGCCATACAAGCGTGAGCCGAACGATACTTGATATTGCGCGCTGGCTTTCCAGAGAAAACCCTTGTCACTTTCATGATCGTCGTTACAGTAAAATGTTGGTGGCTCGTCAAATAGCGCGTCGTACATTGGGATCGCTGAGCAGATTTCTAAATCATCTTGCTGCTCGTAGTAGCGCCCACCTAGCGTGACCTGCCACTGCGGATTTATATGATACGTCGATTCGCCAAACAAAGCGGACTCGCTTAGCTGCTCCTGCTGTACTGCGTAATAATCACGAGGCTCATTGACGCCTTGAAATTCGTCGAACCCGGGGGCTAGGTCGACGATATCACCATTTACCTTGTCTTCACTGTAAAACACGCCCAGCAACCATTGCAGTTGAGGGGCGTTATCGCGCGACGCCAGACGCAGTTCGGTACTGCTTTTGGTGACGTCAAAGTCGCTGAGAGTAATGGCTCGGAAGTCCTCGTAGGCACCGTAATAAGCTGGGTCATAGCCCAATAAGTAATCGGTCTGGTCGGCTTCACTTTGGGTGGTGTAATCGTAGCGGCTGTGAATCGCCGTGGCCTCAACATGTTCAAACTCATAGTGCGCTGAGATGCTCGTCATTTCTACTTTAGTGTCGGCCGGTTGCAGGTAGCGACTTGAAGCCCCATAGGGGTCATCGGTAAAGGGTTCATTGCTGGCTTGGCGGTCGCCGACAAAGCGATCCTGATAGTGGTAGCTGGCGTCCAGAGTCAAGGCATCGACTGGCTTCCAACGAAGACTTAGGCGAGCTTGCTTGCCCTCTTCATCGTTAATGTCTTTCTGAGTGCCACTTAGCAGGTAATTATTATCGATGAACCCGGCAACCTCGTCTTGGCGGAGCACAATCCGCGCCGCGGCTTTACCGTTGGCGATGGGCAGATTGCTGATCAGCCCTACCGCGTGACCCAAATCATCACTGTGCGCTGTGCTGCTGGCACTGGCATTAAGTTCGGTGGCAAATTCGTTTAAGTCAGGCTTAACCGCCTCATAGCGGACCACACCTGCGAGCGAGCTGCTGCCGTACAAGGTGCCCTGCGGCCCTTTTAGTACTTCCACTTGCTCTAAGTCTAATAGCTGTAAATCCGGTGGTATAAAGCCTCCGGGTAACGGAATGTCGTCTAGGTAGCGCGTTACGCTGCCACCGTCGCCGCCCAGGTCATTAGCGTCCACACCGGCAAATCGCAATCCGCGAATCACCAGTGGGCTCGGGTTGCGGCTGCCGGTATCAATCATATTAAAACCCGGCGTATTGCCCGCCAGAGTTTGCAAAGACAGAGGCTGCTGGTGTTCGAGCCATTGCTGGTTAAATACCGAGACGGAACCCGCAAAGTCGTTGCGGTTTTGCGTGCGCTTGCTTGAGGTTACCGTGATTTCTTCGATGCTCGGGTTGGCATGACTCGGGCTGCTCGACTCATCCGCTGCCAGTGTATTGGTTGTCAAAGGTAAAGAGAGGGCGATGCAAACGGCCAACCGCCGTTTTAAGCCTGGAGCCCCATGATCATTGGGGCTGATTATTTTGTTAAAACACTGAGCGGTTGAATGGTAACGATGGGCTTGGTTTACAGCCTTCACGGTTTGGGTCCTTGTTTTTTGGCGGGTTGATGTTTTGATCAGTTTATCTCCAGCTGGATATAGTGAGTCAGGCGCCAGCATTTGGCAACCGTTGATGCATCTGCACACAAGGTTGCTCGATTGAGCGATTGTCTGAAGTCTATTTGCAATGTGGCGAAATGACTGGCGGGAGCGGGAGGAGGTTACCGGGCAAGTATAAAAAAACCCCACGGTTTAAGGTGGGGTTTTAAAAGTGTAACCGCAGGTGTTTTGCGTTATAAAGCGCTTACCGTGCAATACACCAACGTTAGCCTTTTAGTTACAGCTGCGTTCCAGCGACCAGGCGTTGTCCCAAGCCCAGCCAGTGCCTGGAGCGTAAGGCCCGCCCGTACTACACCAGCCGCTTACATTACAGCTGTACTCGCTGCCGCCGTTTTGCACCAGCGCGCCGTTAGCGTAAGCGCTGCCGTCAACATAGTTGGCAGAGGTGCAATCGCCCGAGGTGCTGCTTGAGCTGCTTGAGCTTACCGACGAGACGCTAGATGAGCTCACTGATGATGAGCTGCTCGAGCTGCTCGAGCTGGACGATGATACCGGGCTGCCGGTACAGGCGCCTAAGTCTAACCAGACACCATGATCGTCAGAGTTTTCGGCAGGGTTTGCTCCCTGTGTCCACCACTTCGCTTGATAGCGATTGTCTAAGTAGCTGACTTGATCCGAGCCGGTGTATACGCTGCTGCTGTTCCACTCGGTGAGCCCTGCACAAGTATCGTTGGAGTCACTTGACGAGCTGCTGGACACGCTGCTTGATGAGGAACTTGAGCTGGAGCTGGACGTAGAACTGGAGCTATTACCGCTGCCATTGCCGAAGTCTACATCGATACATTGATAAAACCCTTCAGCGGCGTCGCGCTCCCAATCGCGCTGCCAAACGCTGTACACGATATGACGGCCGGTACGGTAGGGCAGATCGACGTTATGGGTTGATACTGCTTCTTGATCTGCACGGCCGGAGTCGTGAATCAATTCCAGGTCGTCCCAGCGCAAAGGTTGCGTTAAATCGTGACCTTCACGCGTAATGTAATAGCGAAAGTACATGGTTTTGTGTGCGGCGGTGTTGGTCCACACAAAATCTAGCGGGCCTGGGGTTACGCTTGTTGCAGGCCAGTCGGTACGGTTTAGATCCATACCCGCCAGGTTGCTGCGGCCAACGCTACACAACTGCCCGTCGGCGATGTAATCCCGGTGGTCATCACGTACGCCGCCAACGGCGACTTCCTGTGGAGTGTATAAACCGCCATTACCAGCGGCTTTTGCCGCGATACACGCCGGTAGACTAGGGTTCTCGATTCCGTCTTCTTTACATTGAATCACTCGGCTTTTGGGTGATGATACATACCCGTGAGCCGTGGCATCGACGGCTGACAGCAGCGCGACAGAGCTGGTAACCATTGCCGCAAAGGCCACAGCGCCTTTTGAGCGTTTAAATGTACTGACTTTACCGGTTAGGGTGTGTTTTTTATTGGTGTGCATGTTGTCTCCTCTGGGATGACTTTTTTATTGGGTTTCCTGGTGGAACGGTTACTCAACCTCAGCAACTTTTTATACCAACTAAAAGCAACGACGATATTTGACATTCTGTACATCGTGCTTCAGCGCTAGATAGTAGCGCAGTATGTTACTAAATACCATAATTCTTGGTGTTAACTGCTTCACATTTGGTACTAACTTTCATGGCGGGCGGGACGGCTTAAAGGATAGGGCGGCTATACCTTTAGGCTTTTCGCCTTCTAAGGCTTTGATAAATAAGCGGTTACCCCTCTTTTTAAATTAAGAGCCGCTCGGCAGGCGGTTATTGCGCTGATGCATCGTTTTTGCTGTACCAGTAGGCTTGGTAGTTATGCCCACAATCATTGCCAACGCGTACAATCGCCCAAGGCTGGAGGGTATACTGGTGCGCAGGCGCGGCGTTATAGCCTTAGTGCGCTGTCGTTAGCAATGCACACCCATAAAAAGCAATACGAGTTAAGGAGCTGCGTTTGTGAAGGAGAGTATCTGTGTTTTTTTATGGTGTTTGTCCGGTGCTTTTGTATCAGTTGCCCTGTCGGGGTGCGATAAAAACGCCGGGCGCGATCAACTTCGCTCGGCTGAGTTGCTCGCGCCTTGCGAGCGTAAAGCTGACGAAACCCCTTTGGTAAGCGGTGCCGAATGTGGCTACCTAACCGTGCCGCTAACGCGAGAGCAGCCTGATAACACCATTGAGCTATACATTAAACGCTGGCCTGCCATCAGCGCCGCCCCCGAGGCGGACCCGCTGTTTGTCATCGCCGGAGGCCCGGGACAATCGGCAACAGACATCGCCGATATGTTGGCGGGCTCGTTCTATGAGCTGCGTAAAAAGCGCGATATTGTATTTGTCGATCAACGCGGCACCGGTCAGTCGAGCCCATTGCACTGCGAGCTCAGCGAATCCAATCAGTTACTTGGTCACTCTGCTGCCGCGACCGAGGAAAGCATTGCTCAGTATCGAAAGTGTGCTAATACGCTGGCCGATCGCGCGCCCCACTATACAACCACAGCGGCGGTCGACGATTTGGAGGCGGTGCGGCAGGCGCTGGGTTATTCGCGTATCAATGTATGGGGAGGCTCTTATGGCACCCGGGTTATTTTGGCGTACCTGGCACATTACCCACAATCATTACGGGCGGTGGTTATGGATGGGCTCGCGCCGGTGCAACTGGCGATGCCCTACAACATTGGCGCCGAAGCCAACCGCGCGCTGCAGCGTGTGGCCGATCAGTGTTTGGCGCTGCCGGCGTGTGCTGAGCGCTATGGCGATAGTGTTGCGGCAGCAGAGCAGGCTGCCTCGCGCTTGCGGGCGGCGCCAGTCACACTGAGTATTGACCACCCGTTGACGGGGCTCGCCACGCCTTTGCTGCTGGACGATAGCAAGTTGGCCGGCCTGGTGCGTTTCAGCTTGTACGATCGCCTAGCCAGCCGCCTGCTTCCGGCGGCACTGTCGGCGGCGGCACAAGAGGATTATCGGCTGGTAGCCAGTTTAATTACCCGTATTTCGGACAGTGCCCATTCCCCAAATTTGGCGCTTGGCATGCACATGACGATTCTGTGTAACGAAGATGCCGGCGTATCGCCGAGGCCCAGTAGCGCTGATTTTTTAGGGGTAGACCTGGCGGCACCGGTTGCGCGTATTTGTGAGTTTTGGCCCAAGGCCGATATCGCTCCAGAGTTTTATCAGCCCGTTCAAAGTGATGTGCCGGCGCTGTTGTTGTCGGGGGAGCGCGACCCCATTACACCGCCACGCTGGGCTGGGGAGGTGGCCGAGGGATTGAGTAACGCTACCGTATTAAGCGCCGCCGGTGCACATCACGGAGTCACCCAGGTTGGTTGCAGCGCCCGGGTAATTGCGGAATTTATTGCCGAGACGCACGTGGGTGATAACACTGCAGCGTGCCTGAAAAACATAAAGCCACTATCGCCTTATTTATCGGCACCTGAGCAAGAGCAGGGGGGGGAGGCGTTATGATCAAAATCGATAATATCAGCAAGCGTTTTGACAATGTCGTGGCGCTGGATCAGGTATCGCTGAGTATCAATGACGGTGAAATTGTTGGCCTGCTCGGACTTAACGGCGCGGGTAAGTCCACCTTAATGCGGCTTATGTACGGTTTGCTTTCGCCTTGCGAGGGGAGTATTACCGTTGACGGGGTAAACGTTGCACAACAGCCCGATATCGCACGGCGTCAGTTGGGCGTGTTACCAGATAACGCGGGGCTCTATAAGCGGTTAACTGCAAGAGAAAACATCGAGTACTTTGCCCGTTTGCAGGGCATGCCAGAGGCGGCCATTCCATCGGCTTGTGATAGCTTGATTGAATTGCTGGGTATGGAGTCGATCGCTACGCGTTATGCCGATGGTTTCTCTCTCGGCGAGCGCATGAAAACCGCATTGGCTCGGGCTATTGTTCACGATCCCGCGCATATCTTACTGGACGAGCCCACCAACGGGCTGGATGTTATTACCACCCGCGCCGTGCGCCGTTTGCTGCATGCGCAAAAAGCGGCGGGCAAAAGTGTGTTGTTTTCAAGCCACCTTATGTACGAGGTCGAGAACTTATGTGACCGGGTGGTTGTGATTGCCGGAGGCCGCATTGTTGCCGATGGCTCGGTTGCCGAGGTGGTGGAACAAAGCGGGCGCACCAGCCTGGAAGAGGCTTTTGTACAGCTCTCTACGATTAAGGAGCATCAGCATGTGGCGCACGCTTAAAGCCGTTTTTTATAAAGAGTTGATCGATGCCGTGCGTGATAAACGCGCCTTACGGTTAGCGTTTTTACCGCCGATTTATATGGTGGTCTTTTTTTCTTTGGGCATTGGTTTTGCCATTCATTTGCAAAAAGAAGGAAACAGCAATATCCAGTTGCATGTAACTGGCCATGCGCCGGAACTTGTGGCTTGGTTGGAAGAAAACCAGATCGTGGTGAAGCCGCATGCAGGAGACTTATACCACGCAGTTGCCACGGGCGAGCTCGACATGGGGCTAACGATGCCCGCCGAGCCTCGTGCTGCTGGGGTTAAAGCACCACTGCCGGTCACCTTGGTGTACAACGCCGCCAATCAAAATGTGCATGGCCCGCTGGGGCGGGTGCGCAATCTTATTTACCAGTACTCATCGCGCAATGCCGCCATTAATGTGATGGCTCGGGGATTAAGCCCTGAACTGATAAGCCCCGTGAGTATTCGCGAAACTAACGTCGCCAGCGAACAGCAAATGGGGGGGCTGATTTTGGCCGGTGTACCGCTGCTATTATTAATGAGTGCGATGATGGGCAGTATGGGGTTCTCGGCTGATATGACCGCCGGGGAGCGCGAGCGGCGCTCGCTGGAGCCACTACTGATTAACCCGACTCCCTCAAGTGTCATTATTGTGGGTAAATGGCTGGCGGCTGTGTGCCTAACGCTGAGCGTGGTGGTGTTAACCCTGTTGTTGATGAGTATCGCCTTAGCTTTACTGCCATTTAATGAAATGGGGTTTCGGGTTGAGGTGGGGGTGAGCGCGATACTCGCCATCTTTTGGGCGTTATTGCCGGTGGCAATGATTGCCGCAGCGCTGCAACTGGCGCTGGGTATTTTGTCGCGCTCTTTTAAAGATGCACAAACCTACATGAGCTTACTGGTGTTACTACCGATGATTCCGTTTTTTATAGTTATGACCAGCCCAGGTATTTTTTCCAGCTGGCAGCTGTGGGTGCCATTGCTTGGGCACCAATCGGTACTAAAAGCTTTGCTGCTGGGAGAGGGCGCCCCTGCGTGGGCCTTTAGCGCTTTTTGGTTGTCAGCTTTGCCGATTGTGGCAGCGGCGCTGTGGTTTGCCGGCCGGCAATTGCGGCGGGCTAAAATTATTTATGGTTAATCGAGCGAGCCGGCCTCGGAGCCTGACGTTGGCTGCGCTACTGTGCGCGGCCGGTTTATTGCCGGGTTGCTATTACTGGCGCTCGGCCGCGACACCCATGGCTGTGCAGGTGTACTGCCGGGCACTGGATTATCAAGTAACCACAACACAGCAGTGCCCCATAGCCCCGGACGCTATCGTAATGTTGCCGGGAATTGGCGACAGTATGGATCGCTTTTACCAAGAGGGGCTGATTGCTCAACTGCGCAATGCGAACTTGCCCTTGGATGTCTTAGTGGCCGATGCGCACTTTGGCTACTACCGCGATCGTACACTCTTGTCGCGCTTACAGCAGGATGTGATCGACCCGGCTAAGGCTGCGCGCTACCAGCAAATACATTTTGCCGGTGTGTCGTTAGGTGGCTTTGGCAGTCTGCTATACTGGCGCGACTCAGACGCCTGGCGCCCGGCGTCTTTGAGCTTATTAACCCCTTATTTGGGTGAGCCTGAGTATTATCAATATAAGCTGGCCGGTCATGAGGGTGAGCCTGCTCAGCAGCTGGAGACCGACAAGAACCTATGGCCCTGGCTGGAGCAGCAACCTCCGTCAGAGCGCCAGCACTGGTATTTGGGGCTGGCTCGCTCGGGTAAGTTTTACCCACCGGGGCAAGCGCTGGCAAACATGCTGCCCGCCCGCCACGTAGTGAGCGTTGAGGGCGAGCACAACTGGCAAGCATGGCGGTCGATGTGGCCACCTTTGCTGGATGCTATAAAACGCGATTTTTACCCCCAAGAGCCCGGCTCTTAGCGGACATTAACGACGACATCTGAGGTACCCATGACCGATACGTTTGCGCTGGACGGTACAGAGTTTATTACCCTGGCAAACCTGTTAAAAGTGGAGGGCTGGGTCGAAAGTGGCGCAGTTGCAAAGCAAGTGATCGACGCCGGCATGGTTAGTGTGGACGGTGTTATTGAGACCCGTAAGCGCTGCAAACTGGTGCCGGGGCAGCGCATAGAATTTAATGGCGAAGCCATTGTGATTGCAAAATAAGGCGCACATTGATGGCAACGTTACAGTGGTACCCGGGCCATATGCACAAGGCCCAAAAAGAAATGCGCGAAGTCTTGCCCGAGGTCGATATGGTGATCGAGGTGCTTGATTCGCGTATCCCTTTTAGCAGTGAAAACCCATTGATTCAAAGGCTACGTGGTGAGAAGCCAGTGGTTAAGGTGTTGTCCAAAAGTGACTTGGCCGACCCGGAAAATATCGCTTTATGGCAAGCGCATTTTGAGAGCCAGCGCAACACTAAGACTTTGGCCATTAGTACCGAAGACCCAAACCGCATGAAAATGCTGCCCGATTTGTGCCGCAAGTTGGTGCCCTTAACCGGTACAGGTTATAAAAAATTGCGCGCTATGATTTTGGGCATTCCCAACGTGGGTAAGTCGACGCTTATTAATACTTTAGCGGGGCGGGCCGTCGCAAAAACCGGTAACGAGCCTGCGGTAACGAAACGCCAACAGAAAATCTGGCTGGCTGACGACTTTATGTTGTTGGATACCCCCGGTATTTTGTGGCCGAAACAGCAGTATGAAAATTCTAGTTACCGCTTGGCGTTTACCGGAGCGATTAAAGATACGGCACTAGAGTACGACGACGTGGCGTTTTTTGGTGCCGGCTATTTGCTGCGCACTTACCCCGAGGCACTTAAAGAGCGCTATCAGTTAACCGCGCTGCCGGATAATGAGGTGGAGTTTCTTGAAGTGATCGCTAAAAAACGCGGTTGCTTAGGCCCCGGTGGCCACGCCGATTTTAATAAAATTTCCCAGCTCTTCGTCAATGATTTTCGTGCGGGGCTATTGGGGCCTATTAGCTTAGAGACCCCAGAGATGGTTGCCCAAGAGGTTATTGAGGGCGACCGTTTGGCCGAGTTAGAGGCCGAGCGCAAAGAGGCAAAAAAGCTCGAGCGCCGGCGTCGCAGTCGTAAAAATCGCTAAAACCGGGGCCCTGCTAACACTAAGGCGCTAACGCTTTAACACTGTTGTCTGGCACCGCTTGGCGAGTTAGCGGGATCTCGGGTGCCCACTCTTGCCAGTCGGCGTCGGGTGCCTCGTGCAAGGTAAAACTCATGCCGTCAGTGGCGTCATCGCCGGGGTTGGAGGGGGTGGCAAAGGCGATCCCTCCAGCGATCAGCGACTGCACCGAACCGGTCTTTAAGGTGGCGCCCGAGAGCCAGCCAAAATCAAAATTAATACCGGTGGCATTCCAAAACACCGAGTTGGTTTTTACCAGGGGCGCGTAACGCGGGTCGATGTGTAGATGGATATTGACATGACGGGCGCTGTCATCCAGCTCAAACCCGGTTACGGTGCCCACCGGAATCTCACGATAAAACACCGAGCGGCCTGCCTGAATTGAGGCAAGCGAGGGCGCCTGTAAGGTAAGCGTTAAACCGTTCTCGCTTAGGTACTGCTCCGGTGCTGACTCACGCCCGATAAAATCGTATTGCACGGCGCCAGTGCCTGGCTCGGCGGCCAAGTATTGGCCAAACACCAACGTCCCTAAATTGCTGATGCCCTGCAAGCCCACGTTGGGTTTAACACGCCAGAATACCGTGCCGCTAGTGGCAAACGTGTCCATGCCCGGTTCGAGTGTTGCATAGGCGGTAACGCCCGGCTCGGGGTGATTCAACTCCACCCGCTCAATAACGCCCACTTTTACACCCAAATACCGGATGTCCGCGCCGGCGCTTAGGTTTTCGCTATCGGCAAAGCGAATACTGATCGTGGGGCCGCGCTCTGTTGCCGCTTTACGCGAGGGGTGCAACGTAAATTGACTGTCTGTTTCGGCTTTAGGGGCTTCACTAGCACCCTCGGGCAACATCAAGCCAATACCGCCGCGCAAGACGCTGGCCAGCGATTCTGTTTGAATATTAATACCACTAAGGCTGGCATCGATATGAATACCACTGTTCTGATAAAACCGCGCTTCGCGGGTGACCAGTGGGGCAAACTTTGGAGGGATATGAACATCCATCAGTACCTGGGTGTGATCGTCGTTTAGCTGATAATCAATGACTTTACCAATACTGACGTTGCGATAATAAATTTCACTGGAGCGGGTAATACCTTCAAGTCCGGTCGAAGCCAGCGTAATGTACAGCCCGGGCTTATCTTTGTGGGGCGCGGGTGCCTCGGCCAGTGCCACAAAGCTGTGCTGTTTAGCGGCCGGCTCGTGTGAGAAGTCCATTTCAATGTGAGTGCCGGTTAGCAGGGTTGATAACCCCGATATTTTTGACAACGAAATACTGGGGGTTGCCAGCCAAAATTGAGTGCTCTCGTTTAACTGCACGTCTGCCAGAGGGTCGATACTGGCCGTGGCAATGACGCCACTGTAATCGGGCTTCATCTCAAGGTTGATAATTTTACCGGCGCTAAAGCCTTTGTAGCGAATTTCAGTGTGATTGGCTTTAATACCCTCTGCCGAGGGGAACTCAATTTCCACCTCATGCCCGGTATTGGCGTCGGTAAAGTTCGGGTAAATACGAAACACGTCGTTATCGTGCGCCTGATCGCCGGGCTCTAAGCCGGCGCGGGTATCAAACGATAAACCGCCTAAAATGACCGACGCTAACGAGTCGGTATTGAGCTCTATGCTGTTTAAATCACCACTGATGGAAATACCGCTGGTGTTCCAAAAACGCGTACGGCTGTTTACCAAATTGGCATATTCAGCTTTAATTTGCGCCTGAAAAATAATGCGGTTGCGATCTTCACTTAATGAATAATCGACGATTTCACCGACCCGCAGCTTGCGGTAATGAATGGGCGAGCCGGTATTCAGTGAGCCCACATCGGGGGCCGTGAGCTGAATTTGCAAGTCGCCATTGCCTGGCTCGGGTGGTGGTGGGTCTTGTAGGGCATTAAATACGTACTGGGTACGGTTACTTTCGCCGGGGCGCATAGCAATGTAGTTACCCGATACGAGAGTATCTAGCCCTTGCACGCCACCCAACGATAGTTCGGGCTTAACCAGCCAAAAGCGTGTGTCTTTGCGCAGTGCGGACTCAACTTGTTTACTCAAGGTCACCTGGGCGGCAACGCTGTCCATATTGGGTTGTACGTGTAGCTCGTCAACAATGCCAACTTTAATACCTTTGTAGCGCACCTCGGTTTTTCCAACCTCTACACCTTCGCCGGTATTAAAAATAACAACGATATTTACGCCCGCCTCATTGAAGTGTTTGTAAGCAAGCCAGCCCCCTAACACCACAGCCAGTAGGGGTAGTAACCAAATGGCCGAGATACCACGTTTGCGGTGAATGGACGCTCCGGGCAAGGCTTCTGCGATGCCGTGTTTATCATTCATGTTTGGATTCCTGTAAGTCCCATATTAGACGTGGGTCAAAACTTTTAGAGGCCAGCAGCGTCAAAATAACTACGGCGCCAAACGCGCTTGCCCCTAGGTTGGGCTCGATACTGGCGATTCGGCCAAAGCTCACTAACGACACCATGATGGAAATAACAAACAAATCCAGCATAGACCAGCGCCCGATGAGCTCGATAAAGCGATACATTAACATCGCTTGATGTGGGTTTACTTTTTTACCCCGTTGTACAGTAATTAACAGTACCGCTATGGCCAACAACTTAAACAGTGGTACGGCGATGCTGGCGATAAACACCACGATGGCAATCGGCAGCATATCGTGTGCTGCCAGGCTAATGACCCCCGACATAATCGTGCTGGGTTCTCTATCGTCCAGCCGTGCAACCGTCATAATCGGGTAAAGGTTAGCCGGAATAAACACCACGGCAGCGGTAAGCAGTAATGCCCAGGTACGCGATAGTGAACCGGGTGCGCGCTGATGCAGCTGAGTGTGACAGCGCGGGCAAAGCCCGATGCGTGAGGTGCGCTTAAACGACAGTTTACCGCACACACTGCAGCGACAAATCTGTTGGTCAATCGCGCGCACGGCTACGCTCCTCTAACAGGTCCCAAAACCGCTCTTCATTAAAGCTGGAAACCGCGGCACCCAGTGCCAGTAACAAAAGTACAAAGCAATAAAAGCCCGTTGTAAACTCCAGTTGGCCCATATCTTTTAGCTTGACTACAGAAACAATTACCGACAATAAGTAAACATCCAGCATGATCCAGGACGACAAATAGTGGTAGCCCTTCAGTAAACGGGCGATTAGATGGCTAGGCGCTCGTATAAACCACGCTAAGCACACGCTTAAAATCAGTCCTAGCAAACCCAATGGTGCCAACACAGTGCCCAGCAGTACCAACCACCCAACCCACCAAAAACCGCTGTCTATTAGATGCTGAGCCCCACCCGTTAGCGTGTAATAGTTGGGCTGACCTAACAGGCTAAAACTCAACTGAGGGTAAAGGTTGGCTGGTATTGCCAAAATAAGCGCCGCCAAGGCTATCGCCAAAGGTGTGGCGGGGTTAAAAGGGCGGCTTGCGTGCTGATGAGCACCACACACCGGGCAGCGAGGTAGCCCTTTGGGGCTGCTGAGCGGGCTGTGCATTAACTGATCACATTCGGCGCATGCCACCAGCCTCTGCCCAATGGGGGGTGGGGGTAGTTCTGTCAGAGGGGGGTGTGACACGCAGTTCTTCCTGTGAATGGAGGCTTTCAGTAGTGATGAAAATACTGCCTCAGACGCCAAAACACAAGATGCCCGATTCAGCGAGCATTCAGGCCTGTGCGCTTACTCTTGTACTGTCAGTTAATTATGAGGGGTACACCATGATCAAATCTAACATGCTGGGTAGTGTGGCCTGTTGCGCTTTGCTGGTCGCCTGTAAATCGCCTCAAGGGCACAGTAACCCCCCGCCACCCCCGCCGCCATTAGCGCTCACACAGTTTGCGCTGGTGGACAGCTATGGAGTAGACAGTGGGTTGTACCCCGATGACTCTCTTTATCTTGACCCATACGCCTACGACGGCTTGTTTGAAGTTTACTGGGAGGTTACCCCCAATCGGGATTACAGCTATTACCTAAGTGTAGGACCAACCCCTAATATTGAAGACAGCGTCACATTTTACGACGCTGCCTGTGGCCCGGGCTTGTACTGCGCGCGCACCGGCTACGAGGTATGCAGCTACTCGTTAAATTATGATTTGCAGTGCGCCAACCAAGCCCCGGTTAATGTCGCCAGCTGGATCTACAATGTACCGCAAACGCTGTATCTGTTTTCTGAAGCCTGTGGCCCTCGAGGCTGCGATGTAAAAAGATTGGGGGTGTTGGCGCTTTAACGCATCACCTATCGTTGTGATTTTAGGTCTGGGATCTAGGTGGTATTAACACCTTAGCCACGTTATGTGTCCAAGAACCCTCGGTAACGAACGGCTCATAAGGTTTATGAGTCGTTTTCGTTCGTTTCTTCTCGCTTAAATATAAACGTTAACGATTTAATTGTGGTTATTGCCAAATGGTTTAAGCGCGTCGTTGAAATCCTCCTCTTGACTGCTATTACTTAAAGAAGCTTTTGATTGTTTTAATAATTTAATTATCGATCAGAGCCAACAAGTAGCGTAAACGATTTTATTCTAGATATGCTCGGCAACAATTTTTTCTGGTGCGACACTTTAAATAGCATGCCGAAATATAAAAATATATTTATATAAGTCGTTGTTTTTTTATTGGCAGTGAAATCTCTGCATCCAAAGAGATTGCGGTGTCGTATATCAGATAATAATAGGCCTCTTTCATTTTGACAGGAGCCATCAATAAAAACGTCACTTTTGACGATACGTTTGAAGACCAAAGCTGAGCTTAAAGGATAAGCGGGAAACGACCCGGCGTGGTTATTTCATGCCGGTACATTAGGACGATACAGTTAGAGGCTAGCGTCATGATTGTCATATTAAAAAAAATGTTTACATTCTGGTGCGCATTACCACTTGCGTTATTTTTAATAGCATGTAGTGATGGCGGTGGTGGTTCATCTTCTCCCGCGCCTTCCGACCCTCCGGCTTTTGAACAACCCGACCCGATAGATATCCCCGACAGCCCCGATGCCGATGATGACGGCATAAGCGATGACGATGATAACTGCCCGAATGTGGCAAACCCCAATCAACTTGACGACGATGCTAATGGCGTAGGCAATGCCTGTGAGCTGGCCGCAGAAGTCGATTCTGATCTTGATGGTTTGCCCGATACTCAGGATAACTGCCCCATGTTGTTTAATCCTGATCAGCGAGACACCGACAACGATAACCTCGGTGACGTCTGTGATCAGGACGACGACAACGACGGTGTTGTCGATTTGCAGGACAACTGCCGTTTACTGGTTAACCCCGACCAAGCCGACCACGATGGCGATCGTGTGGGGGATGTGTGCGATGGCGATGCCGATGGCGACGGCGTAGACAATACCGCCGACAATTGTCCGGCGATTGCCAATACCGCACAGTTGGATACCGATAACGACGGTATCGGTGAGTTGTGTGATAGCGATCGCGATGATGATGGTGTTGATAACAGCACCGATAATTGCCCCGCTGATAACAACCCCGATCAGACGGACACCGATGGTGACGGCATCGGTGATGCCTGTGACACCAACAGCGATGATGACGGCGATGGCATCGATAACGGCATCGACAATTGTATTGCGCTAAGCAATACCGACCAGGCCGATGACGACATGGATTACATCGGTGACGCCTGTGATATTGACGGTGATAACGACGGTGTATCCGACTCTGGCGATAACTGCCCGGCAGTGTCTAATACATTGCAATTAGATAGTGATGGCGATGGCATTGGTGATGCCTGCGACAGTGACGCTGATGGAGACTCTATCAATGACAACATCGATAATTGCCCGCAAATTGCTAACCCAACTCAAGCCGACTCGGACAACGATGGCGTTGGTGACCCCTGCGACGACGACCTCGATAACGATGGGGTGAACAACAGCGATGACAATTGCCCTGCGGTAGCCAACTCCAATCAAATTGACCTGGACGCAGATGGAACGGGCAACGCCTGTGACAATGATCGTGATGGGGATGGTGTGGTTAACGACACCGACAACTGCCCCGACCTGGTAAACAGTGGTCAGGCTGATAGCGACAACGACGGTATTGGCAATGTCTGTGACAGTGTTGATAACTCCGGCGGTAACAACAACGACACCGATGGTGACGGCATCCTGAACTCCGTCGATAACTGCCCACTAACAGCCAACGTGAACCAACTCGATAGTGACTCGGATGGTATTGGCAACGTGTGTGACAGCGACCGCGACGGTGATGGTATCAATAATGGAGGCGACAATTGCCCGGACATCAGCAACTCCGATCAAGCCGACAGCGATGGTGACGGTATTGGTGATAGCTGCGATAGCAGCGATACGACCGATACCGATGGCGACGGAATATTTGATACTCAGGACAATTGCCCTTTAATTGCCAACGCCGACCAACTCGACAGCGATGGCGATACCATTGGCGATGTGTGCGATGACGATCGTGATGGTGACGGGGTAGACAACCCAGCCGACAATTGTCCCATGGTGTCAAACGCCAGTCAGGCTGATGACGACAGTGACGGTGTTGGCAATGCCTGTGACGGTAGTGACGATTCTGATACCGACAACGACGGTCTAGCCGATGATATCGACAACTGCCCACTGATCGCTAACCCGGGCCAAGAGGATGTCGACAACGATGGTATCGGTGATGTATGTGACAACGATACCGACGGCGATGGCGTTAATAATGGTGGCGATAACTGCCCGCTGGCGGCCAACGCTAACCAAAACGACAGCGACAGTGACGGTCTGGGTGATGTGTGCGACAACGACACCGATGGCGACAGTGTGCTTAACGATGCCGATAACTGCCCCATGACCGCTAATACCGACCAAAGTGATTGGGATGGTGACACGCTAGGTGATGCGTGTGATAACGACATCGATGGCGACGGTGTTAACAACAATGCCGATAATTGCCCCGCAGTGCCTAACGCAAGCCAGCTTGATACCGACAGTGATGGGGCAGGCGACGCCTGTGACGCCAATACAGACTCCGATGGCGACGGTGTTGACGATGCCAGCGATAATTGCCCCGCCATAGCCAACCCTATGCAAGAGGATCTGGACGGAGATAGCCGTGGTGATGCGTGCGACAACGACACGGATGGCGATGGCGTTACCAACGGCAATGATAACTGTCCGGTAATGGCCAACAGTGATCAGTCCGACGCCGATGGCGATGGTACCGGTGATGTTTGTGATGCCTTTACCGACAGTGATAACGACAGCATCGCTGATGCCAATGATAATTGCCCGCTTGTGGCCAATACCGACCAGGCCGACTCGGATAACGACGGCCTGGGTGACCTGTGCGATGACGACATGGATAACGACGGTGTGCCCAATAACGCCGATAATTGCCCATTAGTGATTAACCCGCTGCAACAGGATGCCGACTCTGATGGTTTTGGTGATGCGTGCGACGCTGACAGCGATGGCGATGGTGTTAACAACGATTCGGATAATTGTCCGGTAGTGGCAAACCCTCTGCAAACCGATACCGACAGTGACGGTTTGGGCGATGCCTGTGATGGAGATCGCGATGACGACGGTGTGACCAATGCTGACGACAACTGCCCACTGATTGCCAACGCCGATCAGGCAGATACCGATGGAGACGGGATTGGTGATGCGTGTGACTCTACCGAAAACATCGCTTGCGGTGTGGGTAAATTGTTTGAGCCACTCACCGGTGGCAACATTGTTACAGACTCTCGTGTTACCGGTCTGCTATGCATCGGCTGCGGTGTTAGCAGCGCAGGTAATAGTATCGATAGTGACTTAAACAATGCTGCAATCATGTCAACGCCCGTTGCGGTGGTCGGCGGTGTGCACCTGAGCGCAGAAAATACAACCGGTTCTTACAGTGGTAACCATCGGGTTGGGGTGGTTGTGTCAGTGAACAATACGTTGCTGGATCTGACACTGTTGGGTAACCTAACCGTAAGCACCTACCTAAATGGAACCTTGCAACAGAGCGGCGGTGCCGGTGGCTTGCTGAGTTTACGCTTGCTCGGGCTGTTAAATAATCCCGATCAGTCTTTGCTGATGATCGAAACTTCGGCAGCGTTTGATGAAATTGAAATCAGTAAAAATGCCGTTGTTGGGGCGTTGGAAAACCTCAGTGTTCACGCCATGTGCGTAGCACCGCCAGCCCCATAATCGTTTGTTCCAGGCCCCTCGTTCGAGGGGCTTTTTTTTACCCGCTTGATGTACTTGCTATGGCGTCAAAATCATTTTCGGTTGCTTTCTATTCTAAATGGTTATTTTACAGTCAGCTGATAGATCGATAATATGATTAAGCGCGTCTAGGTGGGGCGCTGACGGAATAGCTCAATTGTTGCGACTGAACCATAAATGGTAGCAACATCGACTCAGTGTCTTGCATTGGACGCGGCCTTGTTGCCGCTATTGCACTACTGAAACATCCCCCCAAAGACTGACGATACGTTTGCTCGCAACGCGAGCGAAAACAATCAGAGTGTGTCTCGGTTAAGTACCGTCGACCTTCAAAGTTTGGCATCTACCACGGTAAGCCTGCGCTTATTGGTAACGCGCCTTACTGGCTAGCCTTCCGGACGGACATCGGAGCTCCCCGCTATTAAGGCGGGCGTTAGAGTGCGGCCGATGTGAATGTCGTAACCCGGGGACACCTACATTATCAGGTGGGGTTATATGAAGGCATTGTGGTGGAGCATATCATTGGTGTGGGTGTTAACCGCGTGTGGCGGTGGTGGTTCCGCATCCGGCGGGTCCGGCGGCAACCTTAGTGGCGGCGCGCAAGAAAGTCCGGAGGCTGTGGCGGCGCAAAGCTCATCGTCTGCTGCGAGCGCACCAACGCTGGTAGAGTTTGAAGAGAATGTTTCCTACAGCTTTCTAAGTGGCGAGGTTGCACCGCCGCACATTATCAGCTCGGTGATTACGGGCATTGATTACCCTGTACATGTTTACCTCCCGCCCAATTATGCCGAGTCTGACAAGAAGTATCCGGTTGTTTACGCTCTTGACGGTCAGTGGCAGTTTCCGGGGTTGCCGTACCTTATGGAGCAGGCCGGAGGTGAGGCCATTTTAGTTGCTATTTCACAGGGGCCGGATGATCGCCGCCGCACAGATTATTTACTGCCCGGTGCGCGCTCATACTTTCAGTTTTTAACCGCTGAGCTTATGCCATTGATTGAACCTATGTATCGGGTCGATACACAAAACCGAACGCTCGTCGGGACATCGTTTGGCGGCGTGTTTACCACGATTGCAATGTTACTCGATGACGTAAGTGCACCGTACTTCACTAATTATTTAGCCTTTGATGCCAGTTTGTACGAGCATCAGGCACTAACCCGCGCGCTGCTGGATCAGCGCTATCAAGCCAGCGGCGAATTGTCGGCCAACTATTTTGCTAGCAGTGCCCTCCCGGCCGGTAACGATACCTTTGTCAGTGAGTTTGTCGGGCAGTTGCGCCGTAAAAACTTTTCCTCTCTGACTATTATCCAGCGTGACTATCAAGTGACACACGCTCAAGTGGCTGAGCCCTCGTTTACCGAAGCGGTGAGTTTACTATTGACGCCATAGTGATTACTTAACGTTTACGCAACGTCACAGAAGCCGGGCTGACTGCCCGGCTTTTTTTAGGTTCTCGACATAAGCCCGGCGCCTTTTGGGTGCACCTTGGAGCGGTTCTAGCCCCTTGCTGGCACCGGTTTGGTGCGTCTTGCGGTGCGGCGCCCTCTACTGCGTCAATTGTACTTTTATCTCAGTTTTTACTGCAGAGTCTCGGTTAGCGGCCGATGATGAGTTATATCTATATTTGATTATCGGTTGAAGCATTAAGGATCCGGCGCATGTCCATCAACAAAAAATTTACCCTGTGGTTAAGCGTACTAGTTGTGGCGCTTACTTGTGCTGCAACTGTTACATTTGTTTGGATCGAGGCTAACGTTGTTACGGCTGAGGCGAGTCGCACGGCTACCGATAAAACCGTACAAAGCGTGCGAATGATGTCGGTGATTGACTCAATTATGGCCGAGCGCGTTAAAAGCAGTATGAACGTTTTAATCAAACGTGGCCTGGCCGTTGGTGTCCCATCCCGTGGTGAGCCCACCCAGGTGGCTGGGCGCGATGTACCGCAACTGCTGCTGGGTGAGATCGAGCAAAGCAATAATTATCAATTGGTGGATGCGCTCACTAACGATATGGGCGGCACCGCCACGTTGTTTGTGTTTGACGGGCAGGATTACGTGCGGGTATCCACCAACGTACAAAAGGCCGGTAAGCGCGCCACCGGTACGGTGCTAACCCCAGGCGGCGCAGCTTTTAATGCCATAACCGCCGGTCGGGCTTACTACGGGCAGGTGGATATTTTAGGTTCACCCTATCTAACGGGCTACGAGCCCATGCGCGACGCCCTCGGGGAGGTTATTGGCATTTGGTACGTCGGTTACTCAGCCGATTTAACCGAGCTTGGTAACGAGATTGCCAAATCGCGAATTTTGCAGACCGGATTCTTGGCGGTCCTGGATGATCAGGGCCGGGTGCGAATGCACTCAGATAATTACACCTCTGAGCAAATTGACACTATCCTGGCCCACCGAGACGCCTGGCATGTAACCGAGCAAAGCTTTGACGCCTGGGGCTACAGCGTGGTGGCCGCCTATTCAGAGAGCGAAGTCCAGGACATGTTGTGGGCCTCATCGGCTCAAGTGGCCGGGGCAATTATATTGGCCGGCGTGCTCATCGTTTTGCTGGTTACTGTACTGATCAATATACTGGTGGCGCGTCCAATGGGGCAGCTGATTACCGCGATTGGCAACATTACCCAGGGCGATGGTGACTTAACCGTAAGGCTGAGCAGTGCGAGCCAAGACGAATTTGGTATGGTGGCCAATGGCTTTGATGAACTAATGCAAAAATTTCAGCACACCATACGTGGTGTGGGGGGCTCGTCGAGTGAATTGCTGGGTTCCGCACAGCTACTATCTGATGTGGCCGAAGACTCAAGCCGCTCGGTAGAGCAGCAAACCGCCGGTATCGAGCGTGTTGCCGAGTCGATGCAACAAATGGTGATTGCAGCGCAAAGTGTGGCACAAAGCGCAGGCAATGCCGATGAGCTCGCCAAAGACGCCAGCGTGCAAGCCGGGGCAGGGCAAAGCAGCCTGCACGAGACCATCGCCATTATCGAGCAGCTCACGGAAAGCACCATCCGTTGCGCCGATGCCGTGAATAACTTGAACGAGCACAGTGTAGCCATTGCCGGTGTGCTGGATGTGATTCATGGCATCGCCGAGCAGACCAACCTATTGGCACTCAACGCCGCTATCGAAGCGGCCCGCGCCGGCGAGCACGGCCGGGGCTTTGCGGTTGTCTCCGACGAGGTGCGCTCGCTGGCAAACCGCACGCAGAACTCCATTGTGGATATCCGCGAGCAAATCGAACAGCTACAAAAAGGCGCACAAGATGCCTCCCGACAGATGTCGGGTAATAAGGTTATGGCCACAGAGCTGTCCGATAAAGCCATCGAGTCAGGTGAGGCCATTCAGCGCACCTTACAGGCGGTTGTTAATATCTCCGCGCTCAATACCGAAATCGCCGGTGCCGCCGAAGAGCAAAGCCAGGTATCCGATGAAATCAATCAAACCATCGATGCGGTACGCCACAATGCTCAAGACACCTCAATGCAGGCGGATAAAACCCGTGCAGCCGGCGATGAGCTGATTAAGCTCGCCAAAACCTTACAAAAACAACTGGATGAGTATCGGGTACAGTAACTCACGGTGAGCTACACTAGCGGCGTGCCGCACAACCGCCAGTGCCGGCCCACAATAGAGCATAACCCCATAGGAGAGGAGCAATCTCATGCAGGCCAATCAAATGACGGGGCTCGAACTCCTGCAAGCCATGGCGCGCGGAGAGCTACCGGGCCCCAGCATCGCTAAAACCATGCCCATGTCGTTGGTCAGCGCCCAAGAGGGCTCAGTGGTGTTTCACGCAAGCGCCAATGAAACGCACCTAAATCCGCTGGGTGGCGTTCACGGCGGCTTTGCGGCCACCGTGCTCGACTCCGTAACCGGCAGCGCCATTCACACCATGCTCGAGCCAGGAGTGGGCTACGCCACCATCGACTTAAGCGTCAAAATGCTCAGGCCGGTGCCAAAGCACCAGCAGCTTATTGCCGAAGGTAAACTGGTTAACCTGTCGACGTCACTCGGTGTATCCGAGGGGACCCTTAAAGACCCACAAGGCAAACTGCTGGCCACAGCCACCGCCACCTGTATGATCTTACGGCCATAACGTCTTTCTATATTTATTAATAGGCGCTTTCGCCGCTGCTGCGCAATAAATAACCGGGCCCACCTAAAGCCGCTAAAGCACTGATTTTCTTTAAATCAGTGCTTGACATTTACCAGCTGGATAGCCAAAATGCGCACCCTAAATATGGCTAGGTAGCTCAGCTGGTTAGAGCACAGCACTCATAATGCTGGGGTCGGCGGTTCAAGTCCGCCCCTAGCTACCATATTAAATAAAAAGGCCCCGTAGCTTGCTACGGGGCCTTTTTATTTAATTGGAGTTACGGGGTAGGTCGCAGAACCGCTCCCGGTTCACCCATTGCGCCTAGCAATGGGCAACAAGCGAAGCGCCGCCCGAAGGGTTCTAAAACGCCTTAGCGTTTTAGAATTCACCCGTCCTGGTCTCTCGCTTCAATTCACTGGTTGTCCGGCTCCGTAGCCTTGCTGCGGGGCCTATTTATAGCCCAGAGTTGCCTCCGGTTTTCTAGCGCATATCGTCCAGCTGGTTTACGGCCTAACGTGTCAATTGAACACCTTGCTTCAATCCACCTTCCTTCACTCGCTTTACCTACGTCATGCCCGTAAGCCGCAGCAGGCATACTCACTCGTGTTGATTGACGTCATTTTTATGGTCACTGGTAAGACGGTCAATTTCGGCACTTACGATACGCTCTTGCGCATGCCACACCTTAGGTGCGACGTATCCCAGCATGATAGATAAGGCAATTATCTTGGCCAGCGTGGTTGGCGTTTCCTGAATCGCACCAACAAAATACAAACCCACCATCAGGCCCAAAATGCCTCCCAGTATCAGGCGTAAGGCTAGCCAAGCGCCGCGCAGCTCCTGCATCTCCGGGCTCGCAATTCTTAAGTCAGTCTCAGTTCTGGGCATCTGCTTTAGGTCGATGGTCAGTACAATCGCCTGTGCGAAGCTACCAATAACAGAACCGATAGTGCATAAAAAAATGAGTGCGAAATCGTAGTTCGAAAACCCTAGCATCGGTGTGTACTCTCCCTGTTTATGGCTCTATAACCCCTATTGTTAGCATGGCTGCCATATGGTTAGTGAAACGTTGTTGATTATGGTATTTTCTGGCTACCGATACCAGCAGAAAACCCAGCCTTGAGCCTTGTGCTTGGCACGTTGTTCGAGTGCTTGGGAAAAATGTCCCTCAAGGCACGGCCGGGTTAAAGATTCTGGAGTGCAAATAGCGGAGTGTTGCCGGAGGTAGGGTAATAAGCTCGATGACAGAGAAAGAGCAAGAAGACTTAAAAGCAGCAGGGATGGCCGGTTGATAGCGGCTAGGGTAGCCGATGGGTGGAGGGGCATAATAAAGAGATCGCAACCTTAGAGGGAGGTGACTTGCATGGACGAAGATTGGAGAAATTACACCCCAGAATACAATTACGAAAGTAAGTCCGCCACACAACTCTCAATAATACTGGTCAGCACCTTTATCGGTGATTTGGCTGTGATTTTGTTTGCCGCAGGATATTGGATAAAGCTTCAGGTTGACCGTCATGAGCGAGAGCAAATCAAAAAAGAATTCATCGGCGATATGAACGCTGCGAAAGAGGTTCTGAGGGATCCAACACTAACACCAACTACTAGAAAGATTGAATTTAAGCCCATAGGAAAACCTCCTGTACAGGAAAATCCGTACCAAAGCCCAGCAGCCCAAAAAAATAACCGATGAGCAGTGGGTTATTGAAGTGGGGACATGAAAAAGCTTAAAAAGCCGAGAGTTGGAAAAGATGTGCATGAAAAGCCTCAAAGAGTGCATTAAGCCCAATTTGACGCTATGGCGTGGTGTTTTGTGGTGTTGCATGGTGGTAACTTGTTGATTTTATTTGTAGAAGTTTAGACCTGATCTGACATTTCTTCTTGAAAAAGAGAGAGTTACCCGTTTTGATAAAGGTGTCGAATCTTAAATCAAAACAAAAGGTAACTCTCATGATCCATACTAACAATCCTATCATCAAACACAAGGCAGGCTTGCTCAATCTGGCGGAAGARCTTGGTAACGTATCCAAAGCTTGTAAGGTAATGGGGGTATCGCGCGATACCTTCTATCGCTATCARGAGCTCGTGGAAGACGGCGGAATCGATAACCTGATCAACAAAAGCCGTCGAACTCCCAACCCGAAAAATCGMGTGGATGAGGCAACAGAACAAGCTGTTGTAGAGTATGCCGTGGAACAACCAGCTCACGGTCAGCATCGCACGAGCAATGAATTACGCAAGGTGGGAATTTTCGTATCTGGCAGCGGAGTCCGCTCTATCTGGGTACGGCATAACTTGGAGAACTTTAAAAAGCGGCTGGCGGCCCTTGAGGCCAAGGTCGAGAGKGAGGGKATTATCCTAAGCGATGCGCAGGTTKCCGCTCTGGAGAAGAAGAAAAATGACGACGAGGCCTGTGGTGAAATTGAGACAGCCCATCCAGGTTATCTGGGCTCTCAGGACACGTTTTATGTGGGCAATCTCAAGGGTGTGGGCCGTATTTACCAGCAGACATTCATTGATACTTACAGCAAAATTGCCTTCTGCAAACTCTATACGACGAAGACACCAATTACCGCTGCTGACACGCTCAATGATAAGGTTTTGCCATTCTTTGAGGCTCATGATCTACCCATGTTGCGAATACTCACAGACCGGGGAACAGAGTTCTGTGGCCGCGTCGATCAGCATGACTACCAACTCTACCTGGCGATTAATGACGTTGAACACACAAAGACCAAAGCCATGTCACCACAAACAAATGGGATCTGCGAGCGCTTCCATAAAACGATTTTAACCGAGTTTTATCAGGTGACGTTCCGCAAGAAACTCTACAGCACCTTAGAGGAGCTTCAAAAAGATCTGGACGATTGGATAGAATACTACAATAATCAACGAACGCATCAGGGTAAAATGTGCTGTGGCAGAACGCCGATGGATACATTACTTGATGGGAAAATGATCTGGGCCGAGAAAAATTTAGCTCAGATCTAAACTGACAGACACCGGATGAAAAACGGGTAACTGTCAGATCAAGTCTGAGCTACTACATTTTATTGGTTATGTGGTGTTGTGAGAAAGACTGCAAGGCTCTCATAATGCGGCAAATTCTTCATTGATGCGTGATTTGGCTTAGGCTCCTGCTTGTTGATTCACCATGACTTTCGCAATGCGAATCACAGTTGGTATTGGCAAGTGCTCCAGACGCTTGCCAATACCCAATTGAACTCCCCCTGCAATATTCATTCTTTTGATTATTGTTTGCCCGACATCAACTGCTTCATTAACTCGCTGAAATCAAAGCTAGAGGCTTTCTGTAATGGGGGGTATTCCACTAGAGTCTTGATATGTTCACCAAGAAGCTGTTGGACGGGCTCATTAAGCCACTGCTTGGCCTGCACAATATCGGAGCGATCGGTAGTGCCATCGAAGCTTTCGAAAGGGTCTAACCGGATGTTATAGAGGACTGGAAATTTTTGCTTTACGTAAGGAGCGTAGTAGTTCTCGCTCGTCTCAAAGTGAAGTTTCCACTGCTTGTAGCGGATCGCTTTAATACTTGATTCGTAGTAATAAAAGTAGTGGTCACGTGCACTTTCATCAGACTTACCCATCCAGTAGTCCAGGTTGTTAACGCCATCAATAGGTTGTTTATGTTCTTTCAAAACCTTTTGTGCAATGTCAGGCTCGCCTGCAGCTGCAGCAAGTGTAGTATAAATATCCATGTGAGATTGTATTCCGCTGAGAACCGTGCCAGCGGGAATTTTGTTGGGCCAGCGAACCATCATGGGAACGCGAACACCGCCCTCATAAGTTGTCATTTTTTCTCCGCGAAACGGCGTCGTACCGCCATGAAGCCGCGCACTGTGCTCCGGACCATTGTCGGTTGAGTAAACGACAATTGTGTTGTCGAGAACACCCATTTCTTCTAAGGCATTGAGCATATCCCCAACTTGCTTGTCATGTTCGATCAGGCCGCTACCATATAGGTCGTGCTCAGTAGTATGTTCGGCAGCAAGATACCGGCTTTCATCGCTTAAGCGCGTGTACATATGCATTCTGCTTGGATTAAACCAAACGAAAAAAGGCTTACCTTCGTCTTTAGCACGCTTGATGAAATCGAGGCTGGCTTCCATGAACTCCTGATCGACTGTTTTCATCCGCTCACGGGAAAGTTGGCCAGTATCCTCTATTTTTTGTTTTCCGACTTTTCCAAAACGCGGATCGACAGTGCGATCATCTTTATCCATCGCGTAACTATGGATGACTCCGCGGGTGCCGAACTTTGCGAAAAAGTCGGGATCTTTAGGGTAATCAACTTGCTCAAACTCTTCCTGAGTATTGAGGTGGTAGAGGTTGCCAAAAAATTCATCGAAGCCATGCACCGTAGGAAGGTGACTATTCCGGTCACCGAGATGATTTTTACCGAACTGGCCGGTGGCGTAACCCTGTTTCTTGAGTACTTCGGCCAAGGTGTGGGATTCTGCCTTGAGCCCAAGCTCAGCACCTGGGCGGCCGACCGTCGTCATACCACTGCGGATGGGGTACTGTCCGAGGATGAGCGATGCGCGACCAGCGGTGCATGAAGGCTGCGCATAGTGATCTGTGAATATTGCCCCTTCAGTTGCAATCCGGTCTATGTTGGGTGTGCGGTAACCCATCGTCCCATTACCGTAGGCACTGACGTTCTGCCAACCGACATCATCTGGAAACAGTATAAGTATGTTTGGCTTCTCCTGAGCTGCGATTGAAGTACTTAGAGCGCCGAGAATAAAACACATCACTACTATAACTGGGGTTGTTTTCATGGTTTTCCTTTTCCTGTTCAATATTGGAGCTAATACAGTTTAGGGTGAGAAACTACCTTTTTGGGTTAAGCTCTCCCTAAGCATGGTAGCCAACCTTTGGGCTTTAATGCTAAAAGTTTCTAGAAATAACAGAGAAGTTGTTATTGTAGTCGCCTCCGCGCGTGTGGGGATGCGATTTAGTTGGATTAATGCCGAAGTTTAGAGTTTTTCCTAAAAAAACGTAATCGCTTTATAATTTATTGGAATTAGAGGTTTGTAGAAAATTTTAATCAGAGGGGTTGATGGTTGCCCAAGGGCGTTTGGGTAGCTCACTGGCGGCGGGKTTTTGGGCGATGGTGTATCTTCATGTAACGTTTATACCGCTGGTGCCACGGGATGACTGAGGTTTAACGCCGAGAGTGCTATTAGGTGTTGTAGGCTACCGGTAGGCTTTGAGTGTCACAGTAATGCAGCGGTTGTGGTCACTAGAGTAAGGTCGTAGAGGTACTCGCTCAGTTTTTGTCAATGATCTTTTCTTGATTAAGGGCCTACATATCCTTCCAGTGTTTGTCGCTAAAGGCTAGGTCCTATTGGCTGGGCGGCTTTTTTTCGAGCAGTGCGGTGACCGTTTAATAACCGCAAGGCCCGACTGGTGGAATTGATGTACAACAAGCGTACCGAAGCGCATTTTAATCTGTATGTAGTCACCGTAACGGTTCCTGCCACTGCTACTCAGCAGGGTTTCAACTGCCTCATAAATACCCAGGCTTTTTAGGGCGTCTTCGAACAGTCGATATTGCGTGGCGGGGGCGAGCATTGCAGCGTCAAATGGGTCGCCGTACTCTTTAAACGCTTCCGCGTGAGATTGAGCCATTCGATCTTCTAACGGTGCCAGTTTGTCCTCTTTCACTGACAGTCGATCAAGAAGTTCCATGCTTAATGGCTCTTTAGCTATGACACCGCTTGGGTGGTGATAAACAATGAGGCGAAGACGGCGCTAAGTAAATGGCAGTCCATTTCATTAAATAATCTCCATGGTAAATATAAGTGAAAGTACCTAAACTAAAGCTCGGATTGGGTACGTTTTACGGCGCACTGGTTGCTGTGAGGTAGGGCACGCCGTGTAATGCCAGATACAAAATGTGTAAACGCGGATGCTGCCTGACCGCGCTTACGCTAGCGGCCAGTTACAGATTGGTGAATCTGACCACCCTTGTGTTGCATAGTCCCAAGCCAAGCCCCGTGGTATATTTTGCTTATGAATAGACTGCTTACATCCCGTATCCCGTACTGCTCCTTCTTTTACTGTTTACTTGCCTTGGCGCTACTGCTGGGGCTGAGCGCCTGCTCGCCGAATGATGAGCCCGACGCAAGCGCGTCAGCTTCGTCGCAAGCGGCTAATGCCCGGACCGCGGCGTTTAGCAATTACACGGAAACTGGCGACTGGCCAGCGATTAAAAAGCGTGGGGTGTTACGGCTGTTGGTTCCGCGCCGCGAGTATACCGGGCTGCCGCGCACGGGTATGCCAACCGATGGGTTTCGGGATTTGGCCGAGGCTTTTGCCCGTGACAATGGCTTGCGCGCCGAGTGGATTGTTAAAGATTCACTCGCCGAGCTGCTGCCGGCACTGCAGCAGGGCGAGGGTGATTTGGTGGTTAACCATCTAACCCGCACCGCCGAGCGGGAGCTGCAAGTCGCGTTCTCGCTACCGCTTTCGCGGGCGACAGAGCGCGTGGTGACAGCCGGTGGCGCCAAACCGGTAGACTCTGTCGAGCAGTTGGCTGAGCTATCGCTAGTGGTGCCTAAAGGTTCGTCGTACCAGCAAACCATGCAGCGGTTGGTAGCCGAGAACCCAGCGTTGCGCTTTGATATTACCGAGCGCACCCACGATGGCAATCCGGACACATTGGTCGACTTGGTGGTGAGCGGCGACTTTGATGCGACACTACTGGATGGCAATGTCGCCGAGACGCTCAGTCAGTACCGCGAGGATTTTACACAGGGTTTATCCGTGTCGCCGATGCGGCCGGTGGCCTGGGCGATGCGCATTGACGCCGAGCAGCTGCGCTCACGCTTAAACCGGTATTTAACCCGTCATACCATCGATGCCTCAAGTATCGATCATAGAACCGATGATTTGCCCGCGATGAAAGATCGTGGTGCGATTCGTATGATTACCCGTAACAACCCCGCCAGTTATTTTATGTGGCGCGGGGATTTGATGGGCTTTGAGTACGATTTGCTAAAAAAGTACGCCAGCGAGCAGGGCCTGCGTTTAGAGGTTGAAGTGGCGCCGCCGGAGATAGACCCGATTGATTGGCTAAAAGCCGGGCGGGGCGATGTGGTAGCCGCCGCTATGACGGTGACCCCAGAGCGCGCCGAGCGAGTTGCCTTTACCCGCTTTTATAACAAGGTCGCCGAGCAGTTGGTTAGTGCCGAGCCACGCCCACCGTTGGATAAGATTGCCGATATCAGTGGCCGCACGTTGGTCATTAACCCGCAGCACGCGTATTGGCAAAGCGCCGAGCGCTTTAAAGCCGGTGGCGCGGACTTTACCTTACGTGCGCCAAAGGAGGATTTATCCAGCACGGAGATATTAATGGGTGTGGCCGAAGGGCGCTTTGATGCCACTATTGCCGACAGCCATTTGGTGGCGATCGAGCAGCGCTTTGCCGAGGGCTTGTTAGCCGGTGCAACACTGCCCGAGAAAGAGCACGCCTGGGCCGTGCGCCCTGACAACCCTAAGTTGTTGGCCTCGCTTAACGAATTTTTAAACCGGCATTATCGCGGTTTGTTTTTTAACGTGACTTACAACAAATATTTTAAAAACGACGAGCGCATCGGCAAATATCAAGGTGAGCGATTAACCTTTGCCGACGGCTTGTCGCCCTACGATGATTACGTAAAGCCGCTAGGTGAGACGTACCAGTTTGACTGGCGTTTGATCGTAGCGCAGATGTATCAAGAGAGCCGTTTTATTCCCGATGCTCGCTCTTACGCGGGGGCTCGTGGTTTGCTGCAGGTGTTGCCCAGTACCGCCGAGGAGCTCGGCTATAGTATTCCGTTTGACGAGGCTTCGGGCATTGAAGCGGGCGTGGCCTACCTTAACTGGACTCGCGATCGATTTGAATCTTACCTGCCGTTGGATGAACGCTTGTGGTTTGCCCTGGCGGCCTATAACGCCGGTTACGGTCACGTACAGGATGCACGCCGATTGGCCCGGCAAAAAGGCTGGGACCCGGATGTGTGGTTTGGCAATGTCGAGCGCGCTATGCTGTTGCTATCACGCAAAGAGTATTACAGCAAAGCGCGTTTTGGCTATGTGCGCGGTACCGAGCCGGTGCATTATGTGCGCAATATTCGTGACCGGTATCGCGGGTATTTGTCGGCGCAGTAGGGGGGGTAGGTCGGAAGGCTGACGTCTGAAGTCGGATGCTTTTGGAGTGAACCTGAGCAAGACAGACGCTAGATTCCCGATCGGGGCCGGGAATGACGGAGGGGGGTGGATTTCCAATCGGGGTCGGGAATGACGAGAAAGGTTTTAACTGGTTAATCTTCGCCTTGCTACAACGTCATCCCGTGCAGAGCGAAGCAGCGACACGGGATCCAGTGGCTTTGACGATATAAAAGGGCGAGTGTCGGACGACGGAAGTCTGATGTCGGATGCTTTGGAGTGACCCTGAGCAAGACAGACGCTAGATTCCCGATCGGGGCCGGGAATGACGGAGGGGGGTGGATTTCCAATCGGGGTCGGGAATGACGAGAAAGGTTTTAACTGGTTAATCTTCGCCTTGCTACAACGTCATCCCGTGCAGAGCGAAGCAGCGACACGGGATCCAGTGGCTTTGACGATATAAGGGGCGAGTGCCGGACGACGGATGTCTGATGTCAGATGCTTTGGAGTGACTCTGACCAGGAAGACGCTGGATTCCCGATCGGGGTCGGGAAAGACGGGGAGTGGTGCTGGATTCCCGACTGGGGTCGAGAATGACGGAGGGCGCGCTGGATTTCCGATCGGGGTCGGGAACGATAAGAAAGTTCTACCTCGTCCATAACCACAAAGGGCGAATCCAAAGATCCGCCCTTACGTGTAGTAGCTCAGACTTGATCTGACAGTTACCCGTTTTTCATCCGGTGTCTGTCAGTTTAGATCTGAGCTAAATTTTTCTCGGCCCAGATCATTT
>NZ_JXCJ01000001.1:2311044-3144034 GCF_000832015.1 Gilvimarinus agarilyticus | reverse complement strand
TCTTCCGCCAGATTGAGCAAGCCTGCCTTGTGTTTGATGATAGGATTGTTAGTATGGATCATGAGAGTTACCTTTTGTTTTGATTTAAGATTCGACACCTTTATCAAAACGGGTAACTCTCTCTTTTTCAAGAAGAAATGTCAGATCAGGTCTAAACTTCTACACCTTACGTGTTTTATAACGCGTCCGACTTCAGGCATCCGCCATCAGACGCTCTACCACTGACTAAACATTGAACCTAAAGTGAACCACATCGCCATCTTTAACGATGTACTCTTTGCCTTCCAAACGCCATTTGCCCGCGTCTTTGGCGCCTTGTTCGCCGCCTAATTCGATAAAGTCGTCGTAGCCGACGACCTCGGCGCGGATAAACCCTTTCTCGAAGTCGGTGTGAATTTTACCGGCTGCTTGTGGGGCGGTGGCGCCCACGGGTATGGTCCAGGCGCGTACTTCTTTAACGCCCGCAGTAAAGTAGGTGTGCAGCCCCAGCAAATCATAGCCGCCGCGAATAACGCGGTTAAGGCCCGGCTCGTCCATGCCCAGCGCTTCCAGAAATTCGGCCTTTTCTTCGTCGTCCAGTTCGCTGATTTCGGCTTCAATTTTATTGCAAATAGGCACCACGACCGCGTTCTCTTCGGCGGCGATCTTTTTAACGGTGTCTAAGTGTGGGTTGTCTTCAAAACCGTCTTCGGCCACGTTAGCAATGTACATGGTAGGCTTTAAGGTCATTAAGCTCAGTTCGCGCAGTTGTGCGCGTTCGTCGTCGCTTAAGTCAAACGAGCGCAGCGGCTTGGCTTCATCCAGGTGCGGCTGTACCTTTTCCAGTAGCGCCTTCATAGCGATCGCGTGTTTGTCCTGGCCTTTGGCGGCTTTGGCAAAGCGCTGAATGGCTTTTTCGACGGTCTCTAAGTCGGCCAGTGCCAGCTCGGTATTGATAACGTCAATATCCGAAGCTGGGTTGATCTTGCCGTCTACGTGAATCACGTTTTCGTCTTCAAAGCAGCGCACAACGTGGGCGATGGCGTCGGTTTCGCGAATGTTAGCGAGGAATTTGTTGCCCAGGCCCTCGCCCTTGGAGGCACCGGCGACCAGACCTGCAATGTCCACAAACTCCATGGTGGTAGCGATGACTTTTTCTGGCTTGACGATAGCCGCGATTTTATCCTGACGTGGGTCGGGCACGGCAACCACACCAGCATTGGGCTCGATGGTGCAAAACGGGAAGTTTTCGGCACCAATACCCGATTTGGTCAGCGCGTTAAACAGAGTGGATTTACCCACATTGGGAAGACCGACAATACCGCAATTAAAGCCCATGAAACTGTCTCTTGATTTGAGGGTTTAGCAATGCGCTGGATTATACATGATTAGGGCGGGACAATGGTTTACGGGGAGCGGAAAACGGCTGACGAGAGGTGAAAATTATCGATACCCGCTCGTCTAGACCCCGGTCATCGCCTTTGCCACAACAGCGTGCGCTTCACTCTCGAGGCGAAATTCTGCGTCTCACGGGCTAGCCGGAACAGCTTGTGGTTGGATAGGTTATCGAGCATGTCCTGTAGGCGGTGGTTGTCGCGGTACAGGCGCTGCAGGTGTTGGTCGCGCCGCGCTAACAGTACTTGAATGTGTTGATAGTCTTCATCACTGAGCGCCTGACCAGGTTGGATATGCCTAGGCAGGGGGCGCTCTACGTAGATGGTAGAGTGGTTGCCTTTGTACTCGTGGGCAGGGCGGGTTTTGCTGTAAAAGTACAGGGCAATGGATTTACGCGAGTGTTCATCGCTGTCACCCTCGGGCAAGTTGATGCGTTCAAAGCCATGCCACGAGTGGTCATGGGTGGCAAAAATAACGCAGCGATTAAACAGTGGCGCCACTTTGGTAATTTCGTTTATTTCAGGTGATTTACGCGGGTCTTGATGAAATTCGATCAGGCCGCCCCATTCGTCCTGCCACTCTTTGTTGAGGTAGACAATTAAATTCAGGCGGCGATGGTAATTGGTGACCGGGTGGCGATTAAAGTCGACGTGCGGGTCCAAATCTTGCCCGTGGCAGTTTTCGTGTGTGCCGCCACCGTAGTAATCGGGGTCGTAGATTAAATCGGGTATGCCTGTGGCCTGACTGATCCAATCCAAAAAAGCGTCAGAGCGAATCATTTCATCCAGTTTCTGATACTGATTGCCAATATTGCACAGCTCCGTATGCACCGCCTTGCGGCCAATAGTGCCATTTTCATTGCGAGCTTTGTCATCATCAAATATGGGAAACTCATCCAGCAAAGACTGACAAAAGTCAGGTTCGAAAAAGTGGTCAATAACTAAATGGGAGAAAGGCTCGGCCGATTCAAAAGATTTTGAGAGTTCAGCGGTGGCCTCCAATGTGGAGGGGTTGAGGTAGTCCTTGAGGGCGTTAGCCATTGGCTTCTCCGTTGTATGCCAGTTTAAACAATCCCCGAAGTATAAAGAGTGGTGGTAGCTGGGGGAAGGGGGCGCTGTATGGCAAGCGGTAGTTGGGGGACGTCAATTGCTTCCCGGCAGTGGCAGCCAATCTTGCCTTGTATGGTTACACTTCTGTAAATCGACTTTATTTGGTGTGCAGCTCATGCATCGCCTTGTTCCACTGGCCGGCTACCGCGTCGGGTAGGGCGCTAATGGCGCGGTCGATAGACTCATCGATGAGTTGTTGCTCGTTTTGCGGGGCGCGTTTGAGCACGTGGCCGGTAACCTGAGCCGCCGAACCCGGATGGCCAATGCCAATGCGGATGCGGGCAAAGTCTTTGCAGTTGCCGAGTGCGCTAACGGTGTCACGCAGACCGTTATGGCCGCCGTGACCGCCGCCAATTTTTAAGCGGGCAACGCCAGGGGCGAGGTCGAGCTCATCGTGCGCGACTAAAATAGCTTGTGGGGCGATTTTATAAAACTGCGCTAGCGCGGCAATTGCTTTGCCACTGCGGTTCATAAAGGTGTTGGGGATTAACAGGTGAAGATTGCGGCCGCCAAGAGTAATGCGGGCGGTGTCACCATAGAACTTTTTTTCCGGGGAGAGGCTGGTGCCTGACTGGCGAGCCAGTTCAGACACCAGGTCGGCACCAGCGTTATGGCGGGTCCGGTGATAATCGGGGCCGGGGTTACCCAAGCCTACAATCAGTTCAACCGGTGTATCCATAACTCAGTGCCTTATGCTGCAAGCGTCAACTTACTCGCTGTCAGCTTCGCCTTCTTCAGCGGCATCTTCTGCGTCGTCGGCAGAGGCACCTTTAGGCTTGTTGATAGCAACAACCGGCAGGTCGTGATCTTCGCCGTGTGACAGAGCAACCGAGGTAACACCTTTTGGCAATTTAATGTCGGAGATGTGTACCACTTGGCCCAGCTCAACGTCAGCCAGGTCAACTTCGATAAACTCGGGCAGGTTGGCAGGCAGACAGCTGATTTCCAACTGAACCATGTTGTGCACGATGTTGCCACCCTGCATTTTAACGCCTTTGCTGGTGTCTTCGTTCAAGAAGTGCAGCGGTACGCTGGTGTTCAGTTTCTTGGTTTTAGAAACGCGCATAAAGTCAGCGTGAATCAGCTGGGCTTTAGCTGGGTGGCGTTGCAAATCTTTCAGGATGACGTCTTCGGCTTTGCCGTCGACAACCAGGCTGATGATGTGCGAGTAAAACGCTTCGCTTTCCAGGTGTTTGGTCAGCTCTTTGTGGCTAACGGTGATGTTAACGGGCTTTTTGTTGCTGCCGTAAACAATACCGGGAACCAGACCAGCCAAACGACGCAGGCGGCGGCTCGCACCTTTCCCTAAGTCGTTACGACTTTCTGCATTCAAAATAAAATCTTCACTCATGAGAGTTTCCTTTAAGGTAAAACCACGAAGGTCCGCGACCAGAACGTTTCGTGGGTTAATGTATGCCGCTGGTGCGGCCGTTGTCTGGGCGCTGTGTTCCTAGCGGAACATAGCACTCAGAGATTCTTCGTTGCTAAGGCGGCGCACCGCCTCGGCCAGCATACGCGATAAGGTTAGAGTGCGTACTTTGCCGCACTTCTGAATCGCTTCGCTAAGCGGGATAGAGTCGGTAACTACCAGCTCATCCAGCTCTGAGTTGTCTAAGTTTTCGGCGGCTTTGCCGGACAGCACCGGGTGGGTCGCGTAAGCGATAACCCGGGTGGCGCCTTGCTTTTTAAGCGCTTTGGCGGCGTTGCACAAAGTGCCTGCAGTATCGACCATGTCGTCTACCAGCAGGCAGGTTCGGCCTTCAATATCACCGATAATGTTCATGACTTCGGCCACATTGGCGCTGGGGCGGCGTTTATCGATGATCGCCAGATCTACACCCAGTTGTTTGGCTACCGCGCGAGCGCGAACCACACCGCCAATATCCGGCGATACCACCACCAGATCTTTAAACTGTTGTTTTTCGATGTCCTCGAGCAGTACCGGCGAGCCGTATACGTTATCGACCGGAACATCAAAAAAGCCCTGTATCTGCTCGGCGTGCAGATCGACGGTAAGCAGTCGATCAATGCCGGCGCCAACCATCATGTCGGCCACAACTTTGGCGGTAATGGGCACCCGGGCCGAGCGCACACGGCGATCCTGACGGGCGTAACCAAAGTAGGGCACCACGGCTGTGATGCGGCCAGCCGAGGCGCGACGCAGGGCGTCGACCATTACAATCAGCTCAATCAGGTTGTCGTTGGTGGGCGCACACGTTGGCTGCACCACAAACACATCCCGGCCGCGAACATTGACGTTTAGCTCGACGGCGACTTCGCCATCGCTGAACTGGGAGACTGATACGTCACCAAGGCCCATGCCTAAATGATCGACTATTTTCTGTGCCAGATCGGGGTTGGCATTGCCGGTAAAGACCATCAAGTCTGTCACGTCAGGTACCTTTGTTGTCAGCTGTTCGGGTTGTTTGCTCTTTTTGCAAAAGGGCAATACAAAAACACCGCGCTAGGCGCAGTGTGGCGATGATAACCCGGCGGTCTGCCAGAGCGAGGTAGGTAATAAGACGTGCCTAAAAGCTCAAGCGGCAGAGTGACGTGCCAAGGGTACCGCGTCGCTTTGGAAAATGGCTGGGGCGGAAGGATTCGAACCTTCGCATGACGGGATCAAAACCCGCTGCCTTACCGCTTGGCTACGCCCCAGTAGCAACTTAATCAGGAATCAGGTTGTAGTATGGCGCCTTGTTGATTCCGCGACCGATAAATCCGGTCATGTTCGCTGGCCGTTGAGCAAATACTTGCTCGGCCTCAGCGGCTGAATCAAAGGCGGCAAATACGCACGCTCCTGTTCCGGTCATTCTCGCATGGTTTGAAAAATTCTTCAACCAAATCAGTGCTTTATCTACTTCTTTATAAAGCTTTCTAACCAGAGGTTGGCAGTCGTTTCGAGTGCCCCTCTGCGAGAAGGCCGCTACTTTAATGGGGCGTGTGTCTCTTGTCAAATCTTTGTGACAAAAAATTTCTCGGGTGCTCACGTGGCAACCAGGGCTGATCACTAAATACCATTTTTCGGGCAGTTCGAGCGGGGTAAGCTGCTCACCGATGCCTTCGGCCCAAGCGCTAACACCGTTGACAAACACGGGGACGTCGGCGCCGAGATTGCGGCCAATGGCCATTAAGCGCTCGCGCGAGCACCCGGCTTGCCATAAATGGTTTAGGCCAATCAGGGCCGTGGCCGCGTTAGAGCTGCCGCCGCCGATGCCGCCTCCCATGGGTAGGTGTTTGGTCAGCGTTATATCTGCGCCGCGAAGTGTGCGGCCTTGAGCCTGCATGTTGGCCTGCAGCGCACGGGCGGCGCGATAAACTAAATTGTCGACGTGCGCCACGCCTTCAAGCGCAGGGCTGATGGTGATGTCGCCGTCCGTACGCGGGCTAAAGCTTAACGTGTCGCCGGTATCTAAAAGTTGAAACAGGGTTTGCAGCTGGTGGTAGCCGTCGCTGCGGCGCCCGGTAATGTGCAAAAATAAATTTAGCTTAGCCGGCGAGGTAAGAGTTAAAGCAGTGGCTTGCGTCATGAGCGTTAGTGTTTATTAGGGAGTGTTGCGGGTAACGTGCCAGTCGTACACCGCGATCACTAAGCGGATGCGCTGCTCGTTGTCCAGCTCGCGGGTGGCGATGACTTTGCCGGGTAAAAATACGTCGGCTACCGACTGATAATTGAGGTAGCTTAATTGCCAGCCCGCCTGAGATAGGGTTTTCAGCAAGCCGTTGTCGTTGCGTTTTAGATCGTCGACGGGCTGCTTGGTGGCGGGTAAGCCCAGTAGCCAGTCGGCCAGTAAGCCAACCGGCAAGTCCCATCCGGTTTGCTGATATAACAGTGCCTCAGCGCTCTCGGCACGTAGCGGCTCGCTGTCGGGTTGGGTAAGCACCACTCCCTCAGGCGTGCCTTTAAGCTCTACCCGCCCTTGGCCCAAGGGGCCCGATAAACTAATGTCAAAACTGCTGGGCGAGTGGCGCCAGTCGAGCCGCGCCGAGCCGTTTTGTTCGGGCGAGCGCAGCCCCGCTTTGGCCTGTAAGTGCCACTGCGAGATAGCGCGCAGGCGCTCCTCGTGGGCTTGAGTGTCGACTGGCCCCTCGGGTGGCGCGCCGGTATTGCTGGGCACATTGGCACAACGGGTTAGCAGCAGTACTGCCAGCAGGGCGATCAGCGTTTGAGTTTTTCGCATAAACGGTTAAATCGGTGTGTCGGCGCTGATTTTTAAGCGCTGTAGGGTGCGCAGTATGTAGCCACTTTGCGGTTCTATCTCAAGCCCGCTGCGCCACACGTTTAGCGCCGCCTCACGCTGGCCCGACACCCACAACACCTCTCCAAGATGCGCGGCAATCTCATCATCTGGATAAAGCTCCATGGCTTGCTCCAAATACTTTTGCGCTTGCGCTAGGTTCCCCAGGCGATATTGCACCCAGCCCATACTGTCGATGGTGGCTGGGTCGTTGGGTTGTTGCTCCAAAGCGCGCTTAATAAACTCGTAAGCTTCGCTATAGCGCTCGGTGCGATCTGCCAGAATATAGCCTAAGGCGTTAAGTGCGGCCGGGTTGTTGGGGTCGTATTGCAAAATAGCGCGCAAGTCCGCCTCGGCTTGGGCGATGTCGTCCGCGCGCTCGTGCAGCATGCTGCGGGCGTAAAGTAAGTTGCTGTTGTTGGGGGTCTCTAGCAAGGCTTCATTTAGCGCCCTTAGGGCCGCGTCGTCTTCACCGGCCTCCAGCAAGCTTTGGCTGTACATCAGTGCCAGTCGCTCGTGCTGTTCGGGTAGCTGTTCGCGCAGCTGCTGGTAAAGCTCGTCGGTATCTTGCAGGTTGCCCTGTTGTAGTTGAATCGCTAAAGCGCGAGCAATGGCGTGGGCAAATTCATCGCCTTGTTGCACGCTTAGGTAATGTTCGATGGCTTGTTCGGGCTGCTCGTTTTGTTCGGCAATTTTACCCAGATAAAAATGTGCGTCATCGGTGTGCTCATTAATATCCAGTAGGCTCTGATAGCTCTCCTTGGCCGTCTCAAGGTCGCCGCGCTCTTCGGCGACGAGCGCCAGTGCCATCAGCAGCTCGGCGTCGCGGGGGCTGCCATTAGCTAGGATTTGAAACTGCTCTTGCGCCTCATCTAAGCGCTCAAACGTTAGCAAACGGGCGTACTGCAGGCGCAGGCGGCGGTTGCCTGGAGCCATATCCAACTGTTCTTTAATTAGCTTGAGGGCGGCGGCGTTATCGCCGCGCTGGTGCAGCAAGCCGCTGGTAAGGATAAGCCCCGGCGTGTTGCTGGGCTCGATCTCGCGGGCGCGCTCGGCCAGCACTAAGGCGCCGTCTAAGTCGCCCTGTTGCTGGTGTAATAGGCCAGTACTAATCAGCAGCGCTACATTGTCGGGCTGCTCGGCCAGCATTTGTTCGTAGTTTTCCAGTAGTCGCTCGCGTTGGGTGTCGGTGGCGTTACTGGCATTGGCGGCGATGCTTTGCAGCAGCGCGTCATTATCGCGGGTTTTGGTGTTGCGGGTTCGCTCCAGAGCCTCGAGCAGGTGGCCGGCGTCAATTTGCGCCAAAATGGCGGCGGCTTGCGCGTCCTGCGAGTCGGGCGAGGCTTCTGCCCACAGCGTGGCCGAGGTGACAATAGCGTCGTCCGCGTCCATATAGCGGGCAATCATGTAAGCGCGCTCGGCCACCTGCGGGTCGCCGGTTTGCTCGGCCTGCTGTAAATAGTTGGCCAGCGCCACATCCAGCCGGCCACGGCTTCCGGCCAGCTCGGCGCTGAGCAAGGCGTACAGGGTATCGCTGGTAAATGGCCGCGCAGGCAGAGGCTCGGGCTCTTTAGCGGCAACCGGCTCGGGCTCTGGGGTGTCGATCTGCTGCGGTTGCTGGGCGCAGCCAATCAGGCCGCTCAGCAAGGTGGCGTAGATCGTTAATTGTACGGCTTTCATGTTGGCTTCCTAAAACGTAAAACAGGGTCAAACCGGTGCTTTTACGGMCCCGTTGGCACTGGCGCGGGGCGCTGTAGCGCGTAAATGACGGGGCGCTGGCAGTCCGTGATAAAATGCCACTTGTCAGCGGCCTTTGCTAGCTGGACAATGACGCCCTTTGAATCCTGTATCGGTAATGACCCAGACTGCATGACATTATTGGCTTTTGGCATCAATCATACAACCGCCCCCGTGCATATTCGCGAGCGAGTCGCGTTTGCGCCGGATGCGGCTGTAGCGGCCTTAATGGCATTGCAAACTGAGGCCGGTGCCGATGAAGCGGTGATTTTGTCTACCTGCAACCGCACTGAGTTGTATTTACACAGCCAGCGCGCTCCCGATTTGCTGCTGGATTGGTTGGTGGCGCACTCCAGTGTGGCGAAAGAAGATCTGGCCGAGTGCCACTATTTATACTCGGGCGATCAGGCGTTGCGGCATATGATGAAAGTCGCCGGTGGGCTGGACTCCCTGGTACTGGGCGAGCCGCAAATTTTAGGGCAAATGAAATCGGCCTACGCCACCTCAGAAGAGGCCGGCGCCCTGGGGGCGCATTTGCGCCGTGCATTTCAGCAGGCGTTTGCGGTAGCCAAACAAGTGCGCACGCAAACCGCTATTGGCCAAAATCCAGTGTCGGTGGCCTATACCGCGGTTAGCTTAGCGCAGCGGATTTTCTCGGATTTAAAACAAGATACCGCGTTGCTGATAGGCGCCGGTGAAACCATTGATTTGGTGGCGCAGCATTTAAACGAGCAGGGCATTAAGCGCATTATTGTGGCCAACCGCACATTGGGGCGGGCGCAAAAGCTAGCCGAGCGTTTTGGTGGCGAAGCGGTATTACTGTCCGATATCCCCGATTGTTTGCCCCGTGCCGACATTGTTATTTCATCGACGGCCAGCCAGTTACCGTTGTTGGGTAAAGGCGCGGTGGAGGCGGCGTTAAAAAAGCGCAAACACAAGCCTATGTTTATGCTCGATATTGCGGTGCCCCGCGATATCGAAGAGCAGGTGGGTGAGCTGGACGATGTGTATTTGTACACGGTAGATGACCTGCACGTTGTTATTGAAGAGAACAAGAAAACACGTGCCGAGGCCGCCGACCACGCGCTGGATATTATCGAGCAAGGCGTTACCGCGTTTGCCCGCGAGCTGCGTGCGATGGACGCGGTGGATACCATCAAAGCGTACCGTTCTAAAGCTGATGAGTTGCGTGAACAAGAGTTAGAAAAAGCTCTTAAATTATTACAAGGCGGCACCGCACCCGATAAAGCCTTGGCGCAACTGGCGCGCAACCTGACCAACAAACTATTGCACGCGCCGACTACCGCACTGCGCGAGGCAAGTGCCAATGGCGAATACGAAACCGTGCGCATCTCGCACAGGTTATTCGCCATCACCGAAGATGATATTGAGCAACAATCGGGGTTGGTGAATCCGTCTGAAAATACGGCAAGCAACCCCCACAACGCGAATGAAAGCGAGACATAATGAAAGCCTCTATTTTAGAAAAGCTGGATCGATTAAGTGAACGCAACGAAGAGGTTAGCGCATTGCTTTCCGATGCCGATGTTATCTCCGATCAGAATAAATTTCGTGACTTGTCTAAGGAGTACGCCGAGCTCGAGCCGCTGATTGCCTCCTACGGTCGGTATCGCACCGTGCTGGAGGACTTGGCCGAAGCGCAGTCTATGTTGGATGAAGGTGATCCGGAGATGCGCGAGATGGCGCGTGAAGAAATAGACTCCGCGGGTGAGACAAAAGCCGAGCTTGAAGCCGAGCTGCAGATGTTGCTGCTGCCGAAAGATCCGAACGACGATAAAAACGTATTTCTCGAGATTCGCGCCGGTACTGGTGGCGATGAAGCGGCAATTTTTTCGGGCGATTTATTTCGTATGTACTCGCGCTATTGCGAACAGCGCGGCTGGCGTATTGAGGTGCTGAGCGAAAATCTTGGCGAGCACGGCGGTTACAAAGAATTAATTACTCGGGTCAGCGGCACCAATGTGTACGCCAGCTTGAAGTTTGAGTCGGGCGCCCACCGCGTACAGCGCGTGCCCGAGACAGAATCCCAGGGGCGCATTCACACCTCGGCCTGCACCGTTGCCGTTATGCCTGAAGCCGACGAGCTGGACGAAGTCGCAATCAACAAAAGCGATATTAAAGTGGACACCTTTCGCGCTTCTGGTGCCGGGGGGCAGCACGTTAACAAAACCGATTCGGCGATACGTATTACCCATATCCCCAGCGGTGTCGTGGTGGAATGTCAGGACGAGCGCTCGCAACATAAAAACCGCGCCCGCGCTATGTCGCTGTTGGCCGCAAGGCTTAAAAATTCGCAAGAAGAAAGCGCGGCGGCGTCTATCGCCGAAGAGCGTAAATCTCTGGTGGGTAGCGGCGATCGCTCCGAGCGCATTCGCACGTATAACTACCCTCAGGGGCGCGTCACGGATCACCGCATCAACCTCACCTTGTACAAATTGGACGAGGTAATGCAAGGCGCGCTGGATGAAGTGATTCAGCCATTGGTGCACGAGTATCAGGCCGATCAGTTAGCCGCGCTATCGGAGTAAACCAATGACTGTACAAGAGGCCCTGCGCTGGGCGCAGGCGCAACTTGTTGCCAGCGACAGTGCCCGGCTCGATGCCGAGGTACTGCTGGCCTTTAGCCTGCAAAAAACGCGGGTGTATTTGTACACCTGGCCCGAGGCCGAACTGCGCGCCGGGGCACAAACGCAATTTGAAGGGCTTATTCAGGCTCGCGCAAACGGCGAGCCCATCGCCTATTTAACGGGCACCCAAGAGTTTTGGTCGCTGCCGTTAATGACCAACTGCCACACGTTAATTCCCCGCGCCGATACCGAGTTGCTCGTAGAGCAGGCGCTTGAGCACGCTACGGCAAACACTCAGCGCGTGTTGGATTTAGGGACGGGCACCGGCGCCATTGCCTTGGCCTTGGCGCACGAGCGCCCCGCGTGGCAGGTTACCGGGGTGGACCGCGTGGCCGAGGCGGTGGCTTTGGCGATACGCAATGCCGAGGCGCTAAATATGGGTAATACGCACTTTTTGCAAAGTGACTGGTTTGCGGCGCTGGGCGACGAGGTGTTTGATTTGATCGTGAGTAACCCACCCTATATCGATGCGGCCGACGGCCATTTAAGCGAGGGCGATGTGCGCTTTGAACCGCGCTCGGCGCTGGTCGCCGATAATGCGGGCCTGGCGGATATCGAACGCATTACCAAAACCGCGAGCGAACACTTAACCCCGGGCGGGTTTTTGTTGTTTGAGCACGGCTGGCAGCAGGGCGCCGCGGTGCGTGAATGTTTGTCCGCCACCGGGTTTAGCGCGGTGGCCACCCACCAAGACCTGGCCGGCCGCGACCGGGTGACCCTGGGGCAAATGCCATGAGCGACATGACCGACGATCAGCTGCTGCGCTACTCGCGCCAAATTATGTTGCCCGAGGTAGACGTCGAGGGCCAAAGTCGATTGTTGGATTCCCGCGTGGTGATCATCGGCCTAGGCGGTTTAGGGGCGCCTGTGGCTATGTACTTAGCGGCGGCCGGCGTGGGTAGTTTGGTGTTGGTTGATGATGACATTGTTGAGCTATCTAACTTACAGCGGCAAATTATTCACGCCACCGATGATATTGGCCTAAGTAAAGTGGCCAGCGCGGCGGCGAGTATTAAAGGGTTAAACCCCGGCGTTAATGTCGAGACTCACAACGCGCGCTTAACCCAGCAAAACCTTGTTGCACTGCTAGAGAGAGCGGATGCCGTACTCGATTGCAGCGATAATTTTACGACGCGTTTCGCCTTAAATGCCGCTGCCGTTGCCCGGCAAATACCGCTGATATCGGGTGCGGCGATCCGGCTCGAGGGGCAAGTGGCGGTGTTTGATGCACGCGACCCACACAGCCCGTGCTACCGCTGCCTGTACGATGAGCAAAGCGACGAGAACTTAACCTGCTCCGAAAGTGGCGTATTGGCCCCATTGGTGGGGGTTATTGGCTCTGTGCAAGCGCTAGAAGCCATAAAGCTACTGGCGGGAATTGGCGATGGTTTAACTGGCCGGTTGCAATTGTACGATGCACGCAAAAGCGTGTGGCGAGAGATGCGCTTACCGCGCGACCCGGATTGCCCGGTGTGCGCTAAGCGCCCGCGATAACGCAGGCGCTTGATTCAACCGCTTTAGTTAGGCCGTGGCGGCGCTAAAGTAGGCTTCGATTAACGCTTTATGCTGCTCGGCGCGCAAGCGCGGGCCGTACTGGGTAACCACTTTGGTGGCTGCTAAGTTGGCAAACTCGCCCGCGCGCTGCATAGGCTCCCCCTGGGTCAACGCATACAAAAACGCCCCCGCGTACATATCGCCGGCGCCGTTGGTGTCGATGGCTTTGGCCTGCTCGGTGGGGATGTTCAGTAGGTTTTTACCATCAAACACCAGCGAGCCCTCGGCGCCCATGGTAATGGCAAAAGTTTTGGCGATGGGTTTAAGCGCCGCGATGGCTGCCTCGATGGTGTCTGTGCCGGTATAGCCAAGTGCCTCGTCGCGGTTACAAAACAGTAAATCTACCCCGTCGCCGATCATTTCGGCCAAGCCTTCACCAAAAAACTTTACCATGGCCGGGTCTGACAGACTCAGGGCGGTGCGGGTGTTGTTGGCCTCAGCCAGCTCGCGCAATTTAATGGCGGCGGCGCGGCCGGTGTCAGAGCTGACCAAGTAGCCCTCGATGTAAGCCCACTGGGAGGCGGCAATGGCCGCTTCGTCCAGCTCGGCTACCGATACTGTGGCGCTAATGCCCAAAAAGGTGTTCATGGTGCGCTCGGCATCGGGAGTAATCATCACCAGGCACTTGCCGGTGATACCCTCGTGGCCACCCAACGTGGCGGGGTAGGCAACGTCGGCGTCGCGGATATCGTTAAGGTAAAATTCGCCGTTCTCGTCGCCTGCGACTTTGCACGAGTAAAAGTTGCGGCAGCCAAAATACCCAGCGGCAATAATCGTGTTGGCGCCCGAGCCACCGCTGGCGCGCTGCGAGGCGATGGCGTTGTCTTGCAGGTAACCGATCAGCTCGGCCTGGCGGGCTTCGTCCACCAGGGTCATTACGCCTTTGTCGACGCCCATACGGGTTAAATCGTCGTCGCTGACGGTAATTTCGGTGTCTACCAGCGCGGCGCCGATGCCATAAATATGGTATTGATCAGTCATGAAGAGCCTTTTAATCAGGGTTAAATATTGGGGTTGAGGGTACGAAATGTCCGCAGTCGTCGAACAGATCACGCGCCGACGTTGTATTTGGCCGCACATTATGCAAAATAAGCGCGCTCTAATCAAAGTGCGAGTAATCCGCTCGCCACCAAGAAAGACATATCTATGACCAAACGCCGTACCCCCGCCCCCCGCCGTAAATCCCGCAAAAAAGCGAGTGCTAAACAGCGCCATGGCTGGGCGCTGCTAAAACTGTGGTTTTGGTATGCCGTGGGCTTTGCCGTGATTGCCGCAGGCTTGTGGGTCGTGTATTTGGACTTTGTGGTAAGGGCCAAGTTTGACGGTAAAAAGTGGTCGCTGCCGGCGCGGGTTTACGCCCGCCCGTTAGAGTTGTACGAGGGCATGGCTCTTACGCCCACACTGCTTGAGAGCGAGTTGAATGCCCTGGGGTATCGCTTTGTGAGTCGCGTATCGGCGCCGGGGCAGGTGAGCAAGCATGCCAGTGGCGGCCAAGTGGGTTACGACATTTACAGCCGTGGCTTTGAGTTTTGGGACGGCCGCGATAAAGCCCGCCGCTTTGGTTTAACGGTAAGTCGCGGGCAGGTATCGCGCCTGATGGGTAATGACGAACCCTTGGCTCTTATGCGCCTCGAGCCCGAGCAAATCGGTGGCATTTACCCCACCGCGCAAGAAGACCGCCTACTGGTGCAATTATCGGATCTCCCGCCATTGTTGGGCGAAACCCTGCTGGCGGTGGAGGATAAAAACTTCCTCGACCATCACGGCGTATCGCCGGTGGCCATCGCCCGCGCCGCGTGGGTGAACCTGCGCTCGGGCAATGTGGTGCAGGGCGGCAGCACCTTAACTCAGCAGCTGGTTAAAAACTTTTACCTAACCCACGAGCGCTCGTTAACCCGCAAGGCCCAAGAGGCGGTTATGTCGATATTGCTGGAGCTGCACTACAGCAAATCGGAGATTCTCGAGACCTACGTTAACGAGGTGTTTTTAGGTCAGAGCGGGGCGCGGGCCATTCACGGTTTTGCCCTGGCTTCCCAGTATTACTTTCGCCAACCCGTGTCCGAGCTGGATACACCTAAGGTGGCGTTGCTGGTAGGTATGGTCAAAGGCGCCTCGTACTACAACCCGTGGCGCAACCCCGAGCGGGCCAAAAAGCGCCGCGACCTGGTGTTAACGGTGATGCACCGCGAGGGCCTGATCGACGACACCGAGCTTAAAAGTGCCCAAGCCGCCTCACTGGGGGTGGTCGAGCCCGGCAGTAACGCTCAAACCACGTACCCTGCGTTTGTGCAGCTGGTCAAGCGTCAGCTGGCAGAAGAGTACCAAGAGGAAGATTTGAAAAGCGAAGGCCTGCGTATCTTTACCACGCTCTCGCCCATGGTTCAGCGCCAGGCCGAGAAGGCCGTAGCACAGCGTTTAAAAGGGCTGGAGACGCAGCATAAAACCCAGGATCTGCAGGCCGGCATGCTGGTGACCTCTGTGGGCGCCGGCGAGGTGTTGGCGCTGGTGGGCGATAAAAACCCCCGTTATGCCGGGTTTAACCGCGCGCTGGATGCCCATCGCCCGATTGGCTCGTTGATGAAGCCATTTGTGTATTTAACCGCACTGGAGCAGCCCACCCAATATAATTTGGGTACCACCATTTCGGATGAGCCCGTCACCGTTACCAGTGAAGATGGCCAGTTGTGGCAGCCGCAAAATGCCAGCCGGCGCAGCCATGGCGAGGTGCCTTTAATCGAGGCACTGGTGCACTCGTACAACCAGGCTTCAGCGCGGCTCGGCATGCAGCTGGGGTTGGGGCAAGTGGCCGATACCTTAGAGCGCGCCGGCTTTGACGGTTATATCCCGCCGGTGCCGGCCATGACGCTGGGCTCGGTCGAGATGTCTCCCTACGAGGTGGCCGGCGTCTACCACACGCTGGCCGCCGAGGGCAGTTACACGCCGCTGCGTGCCATTCGCGACGTGCTCACCGCCACCGGCGAGCCGCTAAAACGCTACCCGCTGCGTATCGAGCAGCGCTTTAGGCCCGAGAGTGCGTTTGAGCTGCAATATGCCTTGCAGGCAGTATTGCGCGAGGGCACCGGGCGTCGGGTATACAATTTGTTTCCCGCCGATTTACCGCTGGCGGGTAAAACCGGCACCACCAACGATCAGCGCGATAGCTGGTTTGCCGGTTTTAGCGGTGAGCATTTAGCGGTAGTCTGGGTCGGTCGCGATGACAATTCGGCCACGCCCCTGACCGGTAGTGGCGGGGCGCTGCAAGTGTGGGCCGATTTAATGACAGAGTTACCCACCCGGGGCGTTAACTTAACGCCGCCCGATGGTGTGAGCTTTGACTGGATCGATCACGCCAGCGGCGCGCTGAGTGCCGAGGGCTGTGAGGGCGCCATTTGGCTGCCGCTAGAGACGGATTTTGCCCCGAGCCGCGCCGTGGACTGTCGGCTAGAGAAAACCAAGCGCGACAGCAGCTGGTGGCACCGTTTTTGGAATTAATTTAATTGGCTTCGGTCTTGGCGCCGCCAGGCTGGGGCCACATACGCTAGGCAAATAACTATGACGTGTTTTGTTAAAAATGTAGGCTCGTTGGTAGCCATTGTGTTACTCAGCGGCTGTGCTAGCCAAATGGGCCCCGGTAGCGGCGCTCCGGTCGAGGACAGTGATACCAGTGTACGTGTGCCGGGTATGGAGCCTCAGGCCCCCGAACGGCCCCGTCCCGATGAGCGGCCGAATACTGATGCCCCGCAAGATGAGCGTGATAATAGCGGCTGGCGCGTGGTCGAGCCCGAGCCCGAGGCACCCGTGCCAGCTCGCAGCAACTCGGCCGTAGACGCTTTGCTGGCACAGGGCCGCTCGGAATATCGCAACGGTGATTACAGTCGCGCCATTGCCAGTGCCGAGCGAGCGCTGCGTATCGATCGTCGCAACCCAGCGGTTTATTTGCTGCTGGCCGAGAACTATCAGCGTTTGGGGAATCGCAATCAGGCAGAGCAATTTGCGCAACAGGGTTTGCGTTATAGCCGTGACGATCATACGGTGGATGCCGCGTTGCGGGGTGTGTTGAGCGAGTTGTAGTTTGGCTCTCGGTCTACCGATCTCGTCATGCCGACCTTGAATCGGTATTCAGAATTAATAAAGCTCCGCAGGAGGCGGAATCTCTTAGTATGCCCGCGTCGCCGGGCGTGGCGAGTTACTTTTCTTTTGTTTTGGGCAAAAGAAACCTAACGAAAAGAAAAGCCCACCCCGGCGTCTGGCCCTTCGGGTTCATTCACTCCAACCGATTTTTGAGGGCCGTATCGACAGGGCGTCCATGCCCTGACGATACTTGCGCAAACGTCCTGTTTGCTTACCCACAAAAATAGGTCTCCGTTCGGCTCAGTCGCAGGGGCCCCACAACCGGCGCTTCATAGTTGGTTTCTGTAAAGCCGGCATCTCTTGATAAAGAAAAGATTTTAAAAGAAATTATGAGCGCTAGATTCTCGGTTTCGGGAAGGCTGGATAACTATGTATACACCTTTGAGTTCCAAGTCTTGTCGCGCTAAAGTTATTAAAGCTACCAAGTTGACATATATTCCGTTGCGCACTTTGTGCTGAAAAGGTTAGCACAAGATACTCCTCTCCAAAGCTGCACTTTATAGCGGCGTTAATTGTCTGGGTCAATCGGATCGGAGTTGTTGATAATACGAAATCAACTGCTCTGACTCAGCCTACAAAATCTAAAACAGCACGTCATACCTAAAAAGTGGTGATATACTTAGCCCATGAAAAAATTGCAGTTACGCCAATTTCTACTCGTACTGGTTATCGCCTTTCAGGCGTTGGCCGGTAGTGCGGCGTCTGCGGCTTCTGTGATGGGGCCGGCCGATATGGCGCATTGCGACTCAGAGACTATGAGTGCTATGGCAAGTGCGGAGCACGGTGGCCACGCTATGCATCACGTCGCTAGTGTTGATTCGCAGCCCATGGTCGATACAAATCCCGATCACAGCTGCGATAACGGCTGTTGTTGCCCTGCGGTTTGCTCCAGCGCGGTGGCCATTTTACCGGCACCGGCTTTAGTGCTGAGTGCCTGCTCTGGCTCCAAATTTGTTTTGACCCCTTCTATTGCGGCCGATCTGCGCGCTGCCAACCGTTTACGCCCACCCATTTTCGCCTGATACAGCACAGTTACGTCCGCGTTTTGCGCGGTTAACCGTTAACGATTGGGTGAATACTCCGTATGAACAAGTTTTTGATGGCGGCGACGATTGCCGTTGTTGCACTGCTGGGCTATGGCGCCGGCATTTATTTTCCTGCTGTTGTAATTCCATCGGCGCAAGATCGCGCCCCGGCTGCACCCGCTGAGCCCGAGCCTTTGTATTGGGTGGCGCCCATGGATGCCAGCTTTAGGCGTGACGGGCCGGGTAAGTCGCCTATGGGGATGGACTTAGTGCCGGTGTACGCCAGCGATAAAAGCCCTGCAACGGGCGAGGTCAGTATCGCCCCCCAGGTGCAGCAACACCTGGGGCTGCGCACCGCGCGGGCTGAACGCACCACCATGGTGACGCCGCTAACCGCGGTTGGGTTTGTGGGTTTTGATCAACAGGCGTTGCGGCACTTTCATTTGCGCGCGACCGGCTGGGTATCCGAGTTGTCTGTGGTGGCCGAGGGCGATCCGGTGCGCATGGGACAAAAGCTGTTTGAGTTTTACTCGCCAGAGATTCTAAACACTCAGCAAGAGTACTTATCGGCGCTTAACGGTAACCACACGGCGCTGGCGCAATCGGCCGCGTTAAAACTAAAGGCTCAGGGTGTTAGCGAACGGGAGATTACCGCCATTGCCCGCGAGCGTAAGCTGCGCCCGCAGTTGTCTTATTACGCCGATCGAGATGGCTATGTGGCGGCCATTAGTATTTCTAACGGCAGTTACGTCGAGCTTGACCAGAGCACGCTCTCCATCGGCACGTTGGATGATGTGTGGGTACTGGCCGAGGTGTTTGAGCGCAGTGCAGGCTTGTTGCATCAAGGCCAGGCGGTAACCCTTACCAGCCGTAGTTATCCCGGCGAGCAGTGGCTAGGCGAAATCGATTACGTGTACCCGGTGCTTAACGCCGCCAACCGCACGGTTAAAGCGCGCATTGTGTTTCCCAACAGCGATGGCCGCTTAAAGCCCAATATGCTGGTGGATTTAGCCATCGCGGCGGCGCCTGCCGAAAACACGTTAGTTATCCCTACCAGTGCGGTTATTCGTACCGGGCAATCGACCCGGGTGGTGCGCCAGGTGCGCGATGACGTGTATCGCTCAACGGCGGTGCGGGTAGGGCGCAGCGCTGGCGGTAACACCGAGGTGCTTGATGGTTTACGCGAAGGGGATCGGGTGGTGGTAAATGCCCAGTTTTTAATTGATTCCGAATCGAATGTTGACGCCGAGCTGGCGCGTATAGGGGAGAAAGAGCAAGCTCGTGCAGAAGACTCGCCAACTGGGCACGCGGAGGGGATGGATCATAGCGCAGCGGGCGATCATAAGATGGATCACTCTGGCATGAGCCATGACGAGATGAATCACGATGCCTCTAAAGATCAGCAGGTGGCACCATGATTCGCGCGTTAATTTTCGCATCGGTTAAACATCGCGGCGCCGTTATTTTGGCAAGCCTGGTATTACTGGCAGTGGGGGTGCGGGCACTTTACCAAACCCCGGTGGATGCCATTCCCGATTTGTCCGATGTGCAGGTGATTGTTAAAACCAGTTACCCGGGGCAAGCGCCACAAGTGGTGCAAGATCAGGTGACCTACCCGTTAACCACAGCGATGCTCTCAGTGCCCAACGCGCGCACGGTACGTGGCTTCTCTTTTTTTGGCGACTCTTATATCTACGTTATTTTCGATGAGGGCACTGATTTATATTGGGCCCGCTCGCGGGTGTTGGAGTATTTAAGCCAGGTGAGTAGCCAGCTGCCTGATGGCGCTAAGCCTGAGCTTGGCCCCGATGCCACCGGCGTAGGCTGGGTGTTTAACTACGCACTGGTGGATCGCACCGGCCAGCATGACCTGGCGCAATTGCGCAGCCTGCAAGATTGGTTTTTAAAGTTTGAGCTGCAAGCTGTATCGGGCGTTGCCGAGGTGGCCAGCGTGGGCGGTATGGTGCGGCAGAATCAGGTGGTAGTCGACCCCAACAAACTGCGCGCCTACCAAATGCCGCTGGATCATGTGCGCAGCGCCATTGCTCGCGCCAACCAAGAAACCGGCGCATCGGTTATAGAAATGGCCGAAGCCGAATATATGGTGCGCGTATCCGGGTATGTACAAAGCCTCGATGATTTGCGTCACGTGCCACTGGGTTTAAGCGACAGTGGCACGCCGCTGTTGTTGGGCGACGTTGCCGAGGTTCGCTCGGGGCCGCAAATGCGTCGCGGCATTGCCGAGCTCAATGGCGAGGGCGAAGTAGCCGGCGGTATTGTGGTCATGCGCAGCGGAGAGAATGCCGCTCGCGTAATTGCCGATGTAAAAAGTCGATTAAACGAATTGCAAAAAAGTTTGCCTAACGGCGTTGAGGTGATTACCACCTATGATCGCTCCCGCCTGATCGTATCCGCCGTTAACAACTTGTATCACAAACTGGCCGAAGAGTTTTTAGTGGTGGCGCTAATCTGCGCTTTGTTTTTGTTTCATTTTCGCTCGGCACTGGTGGTGGCGATTAGCCTACCACTGGGTGTTCTCTGCGCCTTTATCGTAATGAGCCTACAGGGCATTAACGCCAATATTATGTCGCTGGGCGGTGTGGCTATTGCCATTGGCGCTATGGTCGATGGCGCGGTGGTAATGATTGAAAACCTGCATAAGCATCTGGAGCGCGCCGAGGAAAAAAACGGCGGGCCAATCACCGGCGAGCGGCGCTGGCAACTGGTGGCAACCGCCGCCGCCGAGGTTGGGCCGGCGCTGTTTTTTTCGCTGTTAATTATTACTGCCAGCTTTTTACCGGTGTTTGCGCTAGAGGCACAAGAGGGCAAAATGTTCAGTCCGCTGGCGTTTACCAAAACCTACGCCATGGCTGCCGCTGCCGGTTTAGCTGTAACGCTGGTACCGGTGTTAATGGGTTATTTTATTCGTGGGCGCATTTTGGGTGAGCAAAAAAATCCGCTTAACCGCTTGTTGGTGGCCGCGTACCGGCCCGTACTGGCGGCGGTGCTGCGCGCCCCAAAAACAGTGGTGCTGTTAGCGCTGATGTTAATGCTGGTAGGCTTGTGGCCTGCGCAAAAAATGGGTTCTGAATTTATGCCGCCGCTGGATGAAGGCGATTTAATGTACATGCCCACCACCTACACGGGGTTGTCCATTGGTGAGGCGCGGCAAATTTTGCAGCAAACCGATAAATTAATTAAAACCCTGCCCGAGGTGGACACAGTGTTCGGCAAAATTGGCCGTGCCGAAACCGCCACCGACCCCGCGCCCCTAACGATGATCGAAACCGTCATTCAATTTCATCCGCGCGATCAGTGGCGCGCAGGGGTTACGCCCGAGTCATTGCGCCAAGAGCTTAACGCGCTTATCGACTTTCCGGGCTTGACCAATGCCTGGGTGATGCCCATTAAAACCCGCATCGATATGTTGGCCACCGGCATTAAAACCCCGGTGGGCATTAAAATCGCCGGGCCGGACTTAATCATCATTAGCGAGATTGGTGAGCAGCTTGAAAGTATATTAGGTGATGTGGCTGGCACGGCGTCGGTTTACGCCGAGCGTGTCGCTGGCGGCCGTTATGTGAGCATTGATATCGACCGCGTTAAAGCCGCGCAATTTGGGTTAAATATTGCCGATGTGCAAGCTGTGGTTAACGCCGCCGTGGGGGGCGCGATGGTGACGCAAACGGTTGAGGGTTCGGCGCGGTACCCGGTAAATTTGCGCTACCCGCAGGCGTATCGCGAGTCACCCACGGCGCTTGAGTCGTTACCCATTATCACCGACGGTGGCCTCGAGCTGGCGCTTGGCGATGTGGCCCAAGTGGTGGTCGAAGACGGCCCCGCCGCCATTAAAAGTGAAAACGCTCAGCTTAACGGATGGGTGTTGGTGGATACCCAAGACACCGACCTCGGCCACTATGTGGTGCAGGCGCAACAACGGGTTGAGCGCGAGCTGGACTTACCGGCCGGTTACTCACTGACCTGGGCCGGCCAGTACGAATATATGGAGCGCGCCCGCGAGCGATTAATGCTGGTGCTGCCCATGACCTTAGGCATTATTGTATTGCTACTGTACCTCAACTTTAGACGCCTTACTGAGGTAATTATCATCTTGGCGACGTTGCCTTTTGGCTTGCTCGGCGGCGTTTGGTTGTTGATGGCTCTGGGCTACAACTTATCGGTAGCGGTCGCGATGGGCTTTATTGCACTGGCGGGCGTGGCGGTTGAGATCGGCGTGTTGATGTTGGTGTACCTGAATATCGCGTACCGGGAGGTATGTGAACAATGCGTGCAAGAGGGCCGCGAGCTAACCCGCGCCGATGTACAGTCGGCCGTGCTGCAAGGCGCGGGCTTAAGGTTGCGGCCTATCGTTATGACAGCGTGTACGCTGTTTGCCGGCTTGCTGCCCATTATGTTCGGCTCGGGGGCCGGCTCGCAAATTATGCAGCGTATCGCCGCGCCTATGGTGGGGGGCACTCTTACCACCTTGGTGCTGACGCTGTTGGTATTGCCGGCAGTGTATTTACTGTGGCGGCAGCCGGGGGTAAAGGGTGCGTAATTCCGGCTTTGACCGGTATTTAGTATCTCGGGTGGTTGCCTTGTGAATAGGCGTCGAACGACTATATTGGCTGAATGCGGCGTTTTTTGGGGAGGAGCTTAGTCGACGAGGTGGAGGGGCGCCTCACTAGTGGCTAGTACTCAAAGCCGTTAGTATATTGCCAGCTCCCCTAAAGCATGGCAGGCTTTGTTTAAATGAGCGTACTCCATCGAGCCGCCTCACCGGCATCCCAGTTACCGATTTATTTAACCTAAGTGGTAAGCGCTATGAGCAAGAGTATGGCTGTACTGTCTATTCAGTATATGGTTTTGTCGGCGTTTTTATTGAGCTTATTGTCTTGTGGCGCGATCGATAAACCGCAATCTTTAAAAGGTCTGTATGAAGATTTGCCTATTGGTGAAGTGGACGGGGTGCCGCTGTCGATTAATATTGCCTTTCCGGACAAAAACCCAGTAAAGCCTCGCCCAGTGTTGGTAATGATCCATGGTGGTGGGTTTGTCTCGGGTGATAAAAGCTCGAAGAACACGCAGATTGTTAAACTATCAAAACTCGGATTTGTGGCGGCCAGCGCAATGTACCGGTTGTCACCCGAGTATAAGTTTCCCGCCGCCGTTGATGATATTAAGGTGGCAATACGCTATTTAAAGGCCAATGCAGAGAAATACCATATCGACCCTGAGCGAATCATTGTCACCGGGGCGTCGGCGGGTGGTTATTTGGCGGTTATGGTGGGCGTAACTGGCAACTCAGATGCGTTTTCGGATTATGGCTTGTACTCAGGCGTCGACTCTAGCGTACACGCTGTGGCAGCGCAGTCTGCGCCTGTTGGTGATTTTAGCTTAGAGAAATACAACGATAGCCCGATGCTTACGCGCTTAGCCGGTGGCGATACGGCGGGTTTAAGCGCTGTTCGGGTGGCGATGTCGCCGGTTACCTATTTAGACTCAAGCGATCCTCCATTCTTTTTATCTCATGGCGACAGTGATCCACTCGTGCCGGTTGATATGACGCGTGAGTTTGTCCGCGAGCTGGATAAGCAAGGCCATGATGTGGAGTACTATGAGGTTAAAGGTGGCGACCACAGTTTAAATAAGTCGGCGCCAGAGGGAGCCAAGTTCGTTTTTAGAAAGTATTTAGCTTTTTTAGCCAAGTGGGCCCAGTAAAAGGCTGGGGGATAGCCGCCCCTGGCGCGATCGAGGCCAAACTTGATCTGGTATCCGGTGGTTTAAATCAGCTACCTAGTGTGTGGCTAAACGATGGCATTGGTTGATTACGACTTTGTTTGTGCTGCGTTGCCCGGAGGGTTACTTCTTACGATGCCGCAGGAGGTAACCCGTGCTATGCGCTGAGGATAGTTACGCGAAGGTTTTTGTTTGCTTGTCCGTAAAAGCGGGCCGCTGTACCTCGCCGAGGCACTTACAGCAAAAAGCTAAGTACCAGCACCACCGATAAACCCACGAGCCCCAGAATAGTTTCCAGTACTGTCCAGGAGGCCAGGGTTTGTTTCTCGGTGAGCCCCATATACTGTTTTACCAGCCAAAATCCAGAGTCGTTCACGTGTGAGAGCACCGTGGCGCCACACGCAATGGCGATAACCACACAGGCCACTACGGGCTCAGAGTAACCGCCTGTCTGAATCAGCGGCGCAACCAGACCTGCGGTGGTTACCATGGAGACAGTTGCCGAGCCTTGCGACACCCGAACCACAGTGGCAATCAAAAAAGCGAAAAGTACCACGGGTAAGTTGGAGCGGGTCATTGTCTCGACCAGCGCGTCGCCCACCCCTGCGGAGATGAGCACCTTACCAAACACGCCGCCGGCGCCCGTGAGCAAAATAATCATGCCCACCGGCTCCATAGAGCGAGTGGCGACGCGCTGAATTTCATCGCGGCTGAAGCCCAGCCGGGTACCCAAAAAATAAAAAGCGAGCAGCGTGGCTGTGAGCAAAGCCGTAAAGGGGTGCCCGATAAAGGCCATGATATTGACCACAGGATGCTCTGGCTCCAGCCACGCTTTGGAGGCGGTGTTGAGTAAAATCATCACGAGCGGTACTAAAATAATGCTTAGCACCAGTGCAAAGCCCGGTTGCGGCCGCGTGGTTTGTTCTTGTGACGCTAGGTGAGCTTGCGCGAACTCTGGTAACGGCGCATGAATGCGCCCGCCGATGAAGCGCCCAAACACAATGCCGCCAATAATCGCCGCAGGAATGCCCGCGAGTAACCCAATCAGAATTACCCAACCGAGATCGGCCCCGAGCAACGAGGCGACGGCGACGGGGCCGGGGGTAGGGGGAATAAACGAGTGGGCCACGGCAATACCGGCTACCAGTGGTATGCCGTAATACAACAGAGATTTCCCGGTGCGCCGGGCCAGGTTGTAAACCAGCGGAATAAACAGAATCAGAGCAACTTCGAAGAATACCGGAATCGCGACAATCAGCCCCAGCGTCATCAGTGCCCAGGGAGCGCGCTGGGTACCGGCTTTACGTGTGAGGGTGTTGGCAATTTGCTGCGCACCACCGGATACCTGCAAGATCTCGCCGATCATGGTGCCCAGGCCAATCACAATGGCAATGTAGCCGAGGGTGCTGCCCATGCCCGCTTGAATGACGCCGGCTACCTCTGGCAGTGGTACACCACCGGCAATGGCCACCAGCATGCTAATCAACAACAGGGCAACAAAGGCCTGCAAGCGCAGAACAATAATTAAAAACAGCAGTAGGGCAATGCTGACGACAGTAAGCGTAAGTAAGTAGCTAGCAGACATGATTGTTATTTTCTCCTAGTGTTTTTAAAAGCCAAATGTAAAGATGATCAGCCGGTACGGACGCAGAGGCTCGCTGCGCCATCTTGGGGTATCGCGGCGGTTTAGTTGTTATTCGAGTTTTCTGGGTGACATTTTACCCGAGAAGTTGATCATTTATTAGCGTTGGCTACCGGTTGGGCTACAGGGGCACAATCTTATATTTTGATAATTATTGTAAACTTCTGCATGTCTCGGGCACCTGTGGCTTGTTTTTATTTGAGACATTGGGCAGTCTTGAAAGCATTGATAATGATAAAAAGCTGTTCCGTGATTTACCCTTGCCGGCCTTGCTATACATGGCGCTACCTAGTGCACCGCTAACTGCGCACTAGGCTATACCTAATAAGATCTATAAAAGAGCCACAGGAAAATAATATGAAGTCCCTGACGATTAGTTTTGGCATTGCTTTATTGTGTTTTAGTCGTTTAAGTTTGGCTAACGATACTGAGTATTTAGTATTTGAACCACCGCAAGCACTGAAACAAGATAAACACATTGTTTTCGTCTCGGGTGATGAAGAATACCGCTCGGAAGAGTGGGCACCGATGCTGGCTAAAATTTTAAGTCAGTCGCACGGTTTTAAAACCTCCGTATTGTTCGCGATGGATAAAACACGGGACATTATAAACCCTAACGAAACGAGTAATATCCCGGGCTTGGCGGCGCTTGATACCGCCGACTTGTTGGTGCTGGGAACACGCTGGCGCACGCTTTCCGGCGAGCAGTTGCAGCCGATTTTGGATTATTTAAACGCCGCCAAGCCGGTCGTAGCGATCCGCACCGCGACCCACGCGTTTAATAATGATGACCATTACGGTGGCTACGATTGGCAAAACTTTGGCCTGAATGTTATCGGCGAAAATTGGCTTAATCACCATGGCGAACATAAAGTGCAGGGTGGCCGGGCCGTGGTTGAGCAAATCCATCGTCAGCATCCGATATTAAACGCCGCGGCGGATATCTTTACCCAGTCCGATATCTACGGTATTGAGCATCTTGATCAGCAACAGGCAACGGTGCTGCTGCGGGGCGCGGTGACCGAGTCGTTGGCGCGAGACTCGAAAGCCCTGCACGACGAGAAGAACAATCCCATGATGCCACTGGCGTGGTTAAAGTCGTATCCGACCCCCGATGGTGCCGCAATGGGCACAGTGTTTGCCACGACTGCGGGGGCTGCCGTCGACTTTGCCGAGCCCGCATTGCGCCGTTTAGTGGTTAATGCCAGTTATTATTTACTGGGTAAAAAGGTTCCGGAGCGCGCTGACGTTACCCCTGTTGACCGTTACGAACCCTCGTTTTATGGCTTTCAAAAGCCCGATTACTTTGTTACGCGAGGTATGAAGGTTGACGACTTTTCCCTCGGGCGCTCGGGCCGCTCAATCCTAACCAAAGAGGCGTTGGCTAGTGCTGCGCAGGCGCCGTTAACGCCAATAAACTTACGCTTAAAAAGTAACGACTCGGTCACCTTAATTGGCAATGGCTTGGCTGAGCGGATGTTGCATTACGGGTATTTTGAAAGCGAGTTGTACGCGCGCCATCCAAAGCAGAACATTCGGGTGCGCAATTTGGCGCGCCCAGGGATGACGCCGGTATTTCGCCCGCACGCATCGCGAGATTCGCAGTGGGCGTTTAGCGGCGGTGAAACCCTGAGGCCTGAATTCTCTCATCACAGTGGCGCAGGTCACTACGCCACCCCCGATCAATGGCTGAGCGAGCTTGAGTCAGATGTCGTGCTGGCATTTTTTGGCTTTAACGAGTCGTTTGCCGGCAAGGCGGGGGTTGAGGCTTATAAAAAAGAGCTGGCGGCATTTGTCGACCATACATTAACGCAGCGCTATAACGGCAAAAGCGCACCGCGTTTGGTTTTGGTGTCACCTATCGCTTTTCAGGACCTGTCTTACGATCATAACCTTCCTGACGGCACGAGTACCAATGCTAATTTAGCTCTCTATATGCAAGCGATGAAGACAGTAGCGGAGCAAAAAGGCGTTGAATTTGTCGATGTGTTTACCGACACGTTGCGTTGGTTTACCACGGGGACTGAGCAACTTACCGTCAATGGTGCTCAGTTAAACCAGCAGGGTTATCGCCGTTTTGGCCGCCTGTTAAATAATTTGTTGTTTGGCGAATCGAGCCAGGAGTCAGCGTCAAGTCGCAACTTAGTCGATGTGGTGAATGAGAAAAACTTTTACTGGCTTAACCACTACCAAATGCCCAACGGCGTGCATGTCCACGGGCGTCGTTTTGAACCGTACGGGCCAGATAACTACCCAGATGAGCTACTAAAGTCGCGCCAGTTAACCGACAACCGCGAGGCCGAAATTTGGGCAAGACTGAATAACAAGCCGTTTGATCGCGCAAGCGCCGATGCGGCAACGGTTGCGTTGCGGGCGGTGATCACAAACTCGCCACAAAGCGCGGAAAGCCCGTATTTGTACGGCCAGGAAGCGCTGGACCGGTTTACCATGGCCGATGGCTATAAGATTGAGCTGTTTGCCTCGGAGCGGGAGTTTGCCAACTTGGCCAACCCGGTGCAGGTAACCTTTGATGGTAAAGGTCGCCTATGGGTGGCGGTGATGCCGAGTTACCCCCATTACAAAGTGGGTGATCCGCGGCCTAACGACAAAATATTGATTTACGAAGATACCGACAACGATGGCAAAGCCGATAAGGAAACCATCTTTGCCGATCAATTGCATTTACCTGTAGGCTTTGAGCTAACCCCTGAAGGCGTGTATGTATCGCAGGCACCTAACTTAGTTTTATTGCGCGATACCGATGGTGATGACCGTGCGGATACTCGGGATATTATTTTAAGCGGCTTCGATACCCACGATACCCACCATGCCATTAGTGCGTTTACCCGCGATCCATTTGGTAGCTTAATTTTGGCCGAGGGCGTTTTTCTACACTCTAATATTGAAACCGCGTACGGGCCGGTGCGGGCGGTCAATGGCGGTTTTTATCGGTTTGAGCCAAAAACACAAAAACTTGAGCGGCTGGTGCAAACTCATATACCCAACCCGTGGGGTATCGCTTTTGATCGCTGGGGGCAGGACTTCTTTTTGTCGACCTCTAATCCCGATATGCACTGGATGTTACCGGTAGAGATCAACACCCATTATGGCGAGCTAACCGTGGGCACAGAGTCGCTCGTGCAAGAGAGCCAGCGAGTACGGCCTACCTCCGGTTTAGTGTTTATCTCCAGTGAGCACTTCCCAAGTGAGGTGCAGGGTGATTATTTACTGAATAACAGTATCGGTTTTTTGGGCGCTAAGCAGCACAGCATTAGCGATTCCGGGGCAGGTTACAGCAGTCAGTTTCGAGTGGATTTGTACCAATCGAGCGATCCGAACTTTCGTCCGGTGGATATGGATTTTGCCCCCGACGGTTCACTTTACGTGGTCGACTGGCATAACCAGTTGATTGGCCATATGCAGCACAACGCCCGCGACCCGTTGCGCGATCACGCCCACGGCCGTATCTACCGTGTGAGCTACCCCGGGCGTGCTTTGGTTGAGGCAAAAGATCTTACCCAGCTGGATACCGATGCATTATGGCAACGCCTTAACAGCGACGACCTGCACTTGCGCTCGCGCGTCAGACGTGAGCTGCGTAAATTGCCTGCTGCCGAACTACAGGCCAGTAAAGCCCGGTGGCTGCAAAGCCTAAGCAGCAACGGAGACGACACCGAGTCTTTGCAGTTAGAGGCTTTGTGGGTCAGCCTCTCTGAGCACCCGCAAGATTTGCAACTTGCTCGGCAGTTATTGCAGGCAAAATCGTATCAGGTACGCGCAGCGGCGGTGCGGGCCGTTCGTTATAACCTACCTGAATTTGACGATGCGCAAGCACTCTTACTGGCGGCGGCCTCAGACAAACATCCACGAGTGAGGCTCGAGGCGGTTATCGCCGCCTCGTGGCTCAAAGGCGATAAAGCACTTGATATTGTCGTGGCCGCCGCTAGGTTGCCGGTCGATCAGTGGGCGCGACAAGCGTACGTGCAGGTGGCGAAGTACCTCGGCGGTAGCGTTACATTGCCCGAGCAAGCCTCACAGGAGGACACCCTTAAAATTTCTCCCGAGCTGCAAGCTAGGTGGCAAGAGGGCAAAGAGATTTATCGTCGAGAAGGTTACTGTGCTACTTGCCATCAGCTCGATGGTAAAGGATTACCTGCGGCGCAGTTTCCGCCACTGGCTGGTACAGAGTGGGTTACCGGCAATGCGGAGCGGCTTATCGATATTGCCCTTCACGGTTTAATTGGGCCTATTACCGTAAAGGGGCAGGATTACGCCGGTCACGTGCCCATGACGCAGTTTAAAAACTTGCTTGATGACAACGACATGGCGGCCGTGTTGACTTATGTCCGCAATGCTTTTGGCAATAGTGCTCCGGCGATCAGTGCCAAGCAGGTGGCCAGGGTTCGTGCGGCAACAAGGCAACAAAGTGGCTTTTGGCACTCATCAGAGCTTGAAGAAAAATACCCCGATTAATCGTTTTATTCCACGCGGCGCTGACTAAATATTGCTTTGTGGTGGTGGCGGGTTAAATATTCAGACATATGTGATGAGAGTGTCGTTGATAATGCTAAAACACACACGCAAGCGGATCCCATACTGCTTGGTCGTCTTTTCTCTGTGGGTGGCACTGCCCACTGCGGCGACTGACGTACCCGGATATCTTGACCGGTTGCTAAAACAGCTGCCCCATCAGGCGGCGCCGCAGCTGATTTTACCCGCCGATAACGAGAGGCCGGACATTCGTGTGTCGGGTGCGGGCACCTCACAAAGCCATGAGTGGCTACCGGTTGAGCACCCGCTGTTTACTCAGTTTTTACGGGTGCATACAAAGCAAGGCTCGGCCAATCCGTGGGCGGTTACTTTACATTCAGATAACAATAGTCAACCGGTGCAAAAGGGCGAATGGGTGTTAGCCAGTTTGTACCTGCGCGCAGCTCCCGGCACGGGTGAGGCGAAGGTTTTGGGTTATGTAGAGCGCAACGAGCCCGAGTGGCATTCCATCGCTGACGTGAGCACCAACGTTACCGAACAGTGGACTCAGGTGGTTGCACTGGGTCGGGCTGAAACTGACTACCCAAAGGGGAGTTTGGGTTTGAGTTTACATCTAGCGTTAGGCGCGCAAACTCTGGACGTGGCCGGCGTGGCGATACTGCGATTAGCGCCGGACACAGCGACCGAGCAGCTGCCGGTAACGGCACTTCGCTATAACGGAATGGATCAAAACGCGCCTTGGCGTGCAACCGCCGAGAAAATGATTACTCAAAACCGCACCGGCAGTATCACGTTGCAGTTATCAAACGCCGATGGGGCGCCACTTAGCCAGCAAGACGTCGTTATCGAGCAGCTTGACCACGACTACCAGTTTGGCACCTTCATTAACCCGTTATTGTTGCAAAAAACCTCCGAGGCCGAGCGTTATAGACACTGGTTAACAGAGTATTTTAATGTGGCCACAACACCTATCTATTGGGCCGATTGGGGTTGGGCAAACCCCGAGCGCCGCGCCGATTACGAGGCGATGGCGAGCTATTTACAGCATAATAATATACCTACCCGTGGCCATGTTTTATTGTATCCGGGTTTTGGTTTTAGTCCGCAAGAGTTGGTAGCGTTAAAAGATGACCGGGCGGCGTTTATTGCTCGGGTGAATAAACACATCGATGAGGTGATACCGTTTTTAAAACGCTACGGTATTAAAGAGCTGGACGTAATCAACGAGCTTCGCCACGAAAAAGATTGGACCGATATTGTCGGCTTGGATACGGTAGCCGATTGGTATAAACGGGTTCACGCGCAATACCCCGAAGCCGTGTTGTATATTAACGAGAACTCGATTCTAACCGACGGCGGCGACAACCAGTTTCAGCAAGATCACTACTACCAAACCATTAAAACACTGCGGGCTTTGGGTGCCCCCATACACGGTATTGGGTTGCAAGGGCATTTTAGCTCGCTGGTAACACCGCCCGACAAGCTCTGGCCAATACTTGACCGGTTTGCCGAGTTTGGCTTGCCGCTGCGTATTACCGAGTACGACCTAAGCACCCGCGATCAGGCCGGTCAGGCGCAGTACGATCGCGATTTTTACACCGCCGTGTTTGCCCACCCGGCAACGGTTGGTATTACTCGTTGGGGGTTTTATGAGCCCACAATGTGGCAACCTTTGGGGGCGTTAATGGGTGCCGATGGCCACGCTAAGCCCAATGCGCTGGCGCAGCAGAAGCTTGTTAAAAGCAGGTGGCATACACGCTTAGAAGGCCAAACTGATGCGGCGGGTAAGGTGACGCTAGACGGGTTTTATGGCCGCTACCAAATCACTTATATGGTGGATGGGGTAACGCAGGTGAAAGAGTTCTCACTGACTCGTAAAGCTACATTGGCCCATTAAAATTAGACAGGCACATTAATAACATAGCGGTACATTTAGAACATACTGGGCTAGCGTCCAATCGAGTAGCCCAGTATGTTAATGTGCTTAGCGTTTGATCCAATCGCCCGTTAAAGCGCTACTACTTATGTACACCTCTAACGACTCGGGTGCTGAATTCTCTCTACCATTAAACGCAACGCCAAGCTCAACAGGCTCACCGCAGCTGTCCTCCAGTTGCTTAAGTACAATAGCGTCTGCCTCGATACTTAATTGCCCATTTAGCTCACAGCCGTTTATGCTCGCCAAGAACTCGCCGCTATCGGCAACTTGAATACTCGTTAGCTCGTTATTGCTCTGTAGCTGGTACTCACCGGCTAGCGAGCTGATACTCGCGACGGTGTCTGTCGCTTTTCTCAGCGTTACAGTTTGGCCTGCAATGGTGCAGTCAAACGCGCCGCTATTGTCCGAGCACTGTGCGGTGCTTGCAAAATCAAGCTGGCTAATGTCATCGGGTAAGGCCGCATTTGCGCTGCTTGATTGCTCCAGGGCATTGGTGGTGACCAGCACGGCGCCGGCCTCATTGACCACCAGCTGTGCCAGTATCGCTTGGTTATCGATGACGTAGGCGCTTTGGTACACGCCCGCGTGATCTTGTAAATAGGTGTTACTTACAGGCTCGGTGGGAGACTCTGTGTTGGAGTCGTTATCCGAGCCACAACCGGCCAGCAGGGCCACGCTGATCGCGGCTAATAGTGTTGTGCGCATGTCGTTGACCTCTATTGGGTTAATCCGTTGAGTTTAATTTCGGTCAGAGCGGTTTTTGCGCGGCTGGCCTGAACATTCGCCTCAATGGTGCTGATAGTGATGTAGTCTTGGCCCAGTAATACGCCTTCGCTGGTTTCATGGTTGTCGTCAACTAAGCCTGCATCCAGGGCGATGCCCACACCAGCTTTGCCGCTGTATTGCGCCTGGGCGATGGCCATGGCTTCTTCCATGGTACTGGCGTAGCCGGCGGCTATTACACCTTGGGCAACATAGCCCATGGCGGTGGTGTTTTGCGATAGATCGTCGGTAAATTGCACCTCGATGCCGCCTGAGTTCCAGCCTACGTTGGCAAATTTAAAGCCCTGATGATTCACCATGTTAGCGGGGGTATTGACGTTTAGACCGGTAAATTTTGGCAGTAAAGGCTCGCCTTCGGCGCGATTGGCTTCCAACTCTGCGAGTAACTGATTAACCGCTGCCGCAACCAAGACGGCCTTGTCGGCGTCACCATCGGCAGCGCTAACGGCGATAGCCGGTATACCGCGAGCAATAGCAATATTTGCAGCGCCCAAGGTGCCTGAATTGTTGGTGAGGTAGCCGAGGTTGTTACCCTCGTTGGGGCCCGAGATTAGTACATCGGGCGCGTGACCCCAAGTTTCGTTGGCGAGCACGTCAATGCCGTATAACGCGGCCATCACGGGCGTGCCTTCGACAAATTCATCAAAGGGTACCGATTCGTCAGTGTCGCCCACACAAACCTGACCTTGATCCACTTGACTGCGATCTACATTCACCGCTTCCATAAAGTGAATCGCACCACCTTTACCACTTTGGCCGGTGCAAGGCGCGGCCATAACCACATCGTGTCCGGCGGCTTTAAGTTCGGTAAAAAGCACCTGGATATTATCGGTGGCCCAGCTATCGTCGTTGGTTAATACAATGTTTAAGGCGCTGGCGGGCAGCGATAAACTGGCTGCAGTAATGGCGCTGGTGATAAGAGTGTGTAGTTTCATAGTCAATTCCTAATGTGAGTGGAATGTTGCGGTGGGCACATTAGAAAAAAGCCTGATGACAGTGACATGAAATAGTTATCTCTGGGCTTTTAGAGATCTCTATAAAACAAATAAACTATTAAAAACAACTATTTAGGGTTGCTTTGGGTTGAGTGATATAGCGTTGGGCGTGAGCGCCAAACAGTAGCGATAGCGCGCCGTTTTGGCATCGCGCTCGCCGCTAAACAAATAAGGCGTGGCAAGTTCGCCCAGCGCCCGGCGCAATTCGGTTTTGATTTTGTTGCGGTTTTGATCAAGGGTTTTACTTTTCAGGCCCTCTTCACATAAGTCTTTAATGGCTTTTTGGTGGCCGCCCCAATTAGCCATAATGTTGGCGAGTTGCTGGCCTTGATCGCGGTCAGGTTTTGCCTGTGTCGGGTTGGTGTACGCCGGCTCACCGGCCGAGCGTCGCTGGGCGTACCAGTAATAATAAAACAGCGGTGTTTTAGCCAATGTGATACGCAGCCCGTGTACAAGTACGCATTGATTGGCGAGATCGAACGTCAACTGCGGTGGATGCCGGGCAACGGTTAGCGCGTCTTCTTCTGCCAAGTCAAGATTAAGAGCGGCAGCTAACCACTCGCGTTGCTCAGAGGTAAGTGCTTTTACTGCCTCTTGCTGGCTTAAGCCGTGAATGACGTCTGGCTCCCGCTGGGTGCGATCGCGTAAAAACGCAAAAAGTTCTGACTCGTTTGGATCGGCACTTAGCTGCCGCGCCAGTTTGTGCGCTTGTTTTTTGTTGAGGCCCGTTTGTACTAAATCACTTTGCCACTGGTGCGTGCGCTGAGTACGGATAGTAGGTAAGTAGCGGTACAATGTTAGCAACAACATGGATAACAACACGCTTACCCCAAGCAGGTTAAACCACGCAAATTGGACGGCGATTGTGTAATTGGCGCCCAGCAATTGCTCGCCATAATGCCACAATACATCCGCCGCTTGCGGGGGCTGTTGCACAAACAAAGTTAAATCGCGCAGCGTTATTTGCTGGATAAAATCCAGCGGCAGATAAGCGTTAAAGGCGGTGGCATTGATGTGCGACATAAGCTGTTGGCTGTTGTGTGCAAGCTGTAACGGGGTATCGTAAGCGTTAACCAACGAGGCATTGACTGCCTCCGGTATCTGGTTGAGCAGTTGATGCTTTAGTGATTGTTGCGCGCTATGCCGCGCGTGCAGCGCCAGGGCGGCGGTAACCAAAGCAAAGAGGACGCTCAATCGAAATATTTGTCTCATGGTGTGCAGGGCGGCATGGTAATCGGCTGATGAGTGGCGTTGGCGATGGAGTCGGCGTAGAGGCCAATGGCTTTAATTAATGGGCACTGGATGGCCTTGGCCAGATTGGTGCGTGCGTACTAGTTACCCATGGGCGCGTGGTGCGTTAATACCCGTTTTTGTGTCTCAGGCCACTGGGCCAACTCTGGGGTAAAGTCTGCGCCAGATATCGCATCTAGCTCGCCGGCAATAAAGGCGTCAATCATCGCTTGTCGGCTGGGATAAAATTGTGTTTGTTCGGCCGGAAGGCTAACCCCAAGTTGATTGAGTTTATCCATTAGCGCTAAATAGCCCGAAAAACTTTTGCTATCGGCCAATAATCCAAAACGCAACCCGGCAAGTGATGAATAATCTAAGGTTAACCCCGGCGAGTGACTAAACAGGTAGACGGGGTAACTGGGTAGCGGTATCAGCGTACGATAACTGTGATTCCAGTCGGGGGTAAGCCCGCTTAAGGCGTGTTCACGTATCCATATAGCATCAAAGTGCTGCGTTAAAATGGCCTGGCTGGTGATTGACTCACGCGGTTGCCAGGATACCGTAACGCTTTGATACGGCGTTCCCTTTAGTGCACGGCGGCACAAGGCTTGGCCAAACTCGGCCGCTTGCCAGTTGGTGGGCACATAAACATTAAAGGCTTTATTACCAGTGCTGTCTTCAACCTGACATTGGTGGGTATAAAGCTCGGGCAAGCTCAATGCCGCGACTTTGTGGGTGCCCAGCAACCAAATACAGGCACAGGCTATGATCAGCAGCAGAATAACTTTAGAGGCTGTTAAATACAGATGTTGCGCCATGTTGCCAACTTAGCGGTTAAACGGGCGAGTCTAATTTTGAAATATGACAAAACGATGACGATAAGACCGGGCAATGCGGAATAATACCACTCACAAAATACTCGTCCGTTTTATTAAATGCCTGCTGTGGCCGCTGTAAACCTTGTTGTTTTTAGTCTGGATCTATCTCAACTGGGCCAAACCCTCGATGATTGGTTTTGACGGACAGGCATACGTGGCTTAAGGTTCGGTGCAAATGTGGGCAGTGCGGCAGTTGTATCTATGCGTTATGTTGTTGGCGGTATACCGCAGCTACGCTGAGTTAAGTAATCGGTTTGATTTGCCCTACGGGTTATTAGCGGTGGTGTTTGTGCCGGTACTGCTGGTGATGGTAATGCTGGAGTGTCATTGGTTTATCTGATTCAGGTGGTTAGGGCGTTACTCGCCCTAACCATTACGTCAATGTCGCTGTAATAGCCGCTTTAATTAAAAACCTTCGAGTACGATTTTACCCACCGCCTGATTAGATTCTATATGCGCGTGGGCGCGCTTAAGGTTAGTCGCGTTAATGGTGCCGAAGTGCTCGCCAACGGTGGTTTTTAAGGTGCCATCGTCAATCATTTGCGCGAGTTGGGTTAGCAGCTCGTGCTGCTTTGCGATATCCCAGGTAGTAAACATTGCGCGGGTAAACATCAGCTCCCAGTGTAGTGATAGCGATTTGCGTTTTAGCTTCATAACGTCCAGTGGCAGCGCCGGGTCATCAATCAGCGCCAGCTTGCCCTGTGGGGCCAGGACCTCCACCAGTTGCTCAAAGTGTTGGTCGGTGTGGGTTAAGCTAATCACGTGGCTAACATTCTCGATGCCGAGCTCGGCTAGCTGCGGCTGCATGGGCTGATGGTGGTTGATCACGTGATCAGCGCCTAGCGCTTCTACCCACTGCTGGGTTTGCTCGCGCGATGCGGTACCGATAACAACGGCGTTCGTCAGCTTGGCGGCCAGCTGCGTTAAAATGGAGCCAACCCCGCCCGCCGCACCAACAATTAAAATACGCGCTTGTGGTTTGCCGGCTTCGCTTTCGCTTGATCCGCGTGGGGTAAAATCCAGTCGGTCAAACAGCAGCTCCCAGGCAGTGATGCCCGTGAGCGGCAGGGCGGCGGCATCGGCATCAGACAGAGACTGTGGCTTAGCGCCAACGATGCGCTCATCCACCAACTGGTATTCGGCATTAGAGCCGGCGCGCGTGATATCGCCGGCGTACCAGACTTTATCGCCCACGTTAAACCATTGTGCCTGATCGCCTGTCGCGACAACTTCACCCACCGCATCCCAGCCGAGTACTTTTACCTGGCCGTCATCGGGCTTTGCCGAGCGACGTACTTTGGTGTCTACTGGGTTTACCGAGACCGCCTGCACTTTTACCAGCAGATCGCGCCCGGTGGCGGTGGGCTTATCCAGCTCGATGTCCATTAAGGCGGTGTCTTTGTCGATGGCTTGAGGCTCTAAATAACCGACAGCTTTCATGGTGTTTCCTCTGTTGGGTAAGGTGGGTGTAGAGGCGTGTCTGACGTAGCCGGTGAGTTAAGTTTAAGCGTAATAGCGCAAAAACATATCCGCCACAGATGTAACGACTTGGTTTTGTTGCTCGCGGATAAGCAGTGGCTGGCCCATGGCAATTTGCGGCCAAAAGGCAAAGGTTTTGATCATCCCTTGCAGCTGAGTCGCGGCAAATACCGGGTCGTCGATACGCAGTTTGCCGTCGGCGGCGGCCTCTCGTAGCCAGAGGGTAATGCCTTCTTCGCGCTCGCTTAAGCGATTTACCATATCCTGAGCCCGCTCGGGTGAGTGGATGGTTTCGGCAATGGCGACCCGGGCTAAGTCGATAAAGTCCTGCTGGCTTAGCATCTGCATTTTTTGCCACAGCAGTGCCTCTAGCTGCGCTCGGACGGGGGTGTCGGGGCAATAGGCCAGCGTGACTTGCTCGGCACTGCTTTGCCACAGTTGAGTGAGGATCTCGGCAAACAGTTGCTCTTTACTGGGAAAATGGTTGTACACCGTGCGCTTAGAGACGTTGGCCTCACGGGCAATGCCATCCATGCTGGTAAGCTCAAAACCCCGGCGGCGAAACTCGCTAATCGCCGCCTCTACAATCGCCAGACGCTTGCGATCGGTGAGTTTCGTTGGGCTTTGGGGGGCGGGCTGGTTTGGCATAGTAGCTCCGGCTGTGGGCAAATGGCAGTTAGCGTGCATTGTAAACCATTTAGTTTACTTTTTTCTTGCATAAACTACACTGTGTAGTGTACTTTTGGTGTGCGTTTGTTCGGCAGGGGCGCTAGTGAGTAGCCAAGCCCGTTTGCCAAACGCCCTTATTATTTGCCATAGGTGTCAGTCATTGTCTGTTATTAGCCTGCGCTCGTTCATGTTGCCGTTACTTTTTATAGGTGTGTTTACCATGTTGCTAAGCTCATGCGCTAAAACCAAACCGGCCGATTACAGCAGCTCGCCGCAGCTAGAGCAGGGCCGCTTTGTTAATCCGGCCAAGCGGCCAGCGAGCGGCTTTGGTAAAACGGTCAAAATATTCTGGGATTTCTTTTTTAATAAGCCCGACGATACCGTCCCTACGGTATCGATACCGGTTGTGCCAATAAGCCGTGCCGAGCTTGAGACGGCGCCCGACAACAGCCTGTACCGTTTGGGGCACTCCACCATTTTGTTAAAGCTGCAAGGTAAATTCTGGCTTACCGATCCAGTGTTTGCCGAGCGGGCATCTCCTTTTAGCTGGCTTGGGCCCAAGCGCTTTCACGCATCGCCCATCACGTTACAAGATTTACCCCCTATTGAGGCGGTGATACTGTCGCACAACCATTACGACCACTTAGATGAAAACGCCGTTAAAGCCCTGGCCGATAACGTCGGTGTGTTTCTCACGCCACTGGGCGTGGGCGATACCCTGATCGAATGGGGCATCGATGCCAGCAAGGTGCGTCAATTAGATTGGTGGCAATCGCAAACGGTGGCTGGTGTGCAATTTACCGCAACGCCCGCGCAACATTTTTCGGGACGGGGTTTGTTTGATGGCAACAGCACGCTGTGGGCATCTTGGGTTATTAAAACACCAGAGATAAACGTATTTTTTAGCGGCGACACAGGCTACTTTGACGGTTTTAAAGCCATTGGTGAACGGTATGGCCCGTTTGATCTTACCTTGATGGAGACGGGCGCTTACGACGAACGCTGGGCCTATGTGCATATGCAACCCGAGCAAACCTTGCAGGCTCATAAAGATTTACAGGGCAAGTGGTTGTTGCCAATTCACAACAGCACCTTTGACTTAGCCATGCACAGCTGGCACGACCCGCTCGATCGTATAAACACGCTTGCTGCCGACGCGGGCGTGGCGTTAACCACGCCCAAAATCGGCCAGCGCTTGGCTCTGGATGGCCCGCAAGCCGGGGAGCGGTGGTGGTTGCCATTGGTGACCGGCCAATAGATGTTCATCGCGGTGTCACTGTCACGCGCTAACATAACCCTTTTTAAAGGGTGGTCTTTACGCGGCGGTTAAGCGATAGTTGCTACGGCTACACGACATTTTTTAGTGACGGAAACCTCACATGATTGTTATTCACCACAACCCTGACTGCGGCACCTCGCGCAATGTACTTGCGCTGATTAAAGCGGCCGGCTACGAGCCCACGGTAATCGAGTACTTAGACCTGGGTTGGACGCGGCCACAGTTGTTAGCGCTATTTGCTGCAGCTGATATCACCCCACGCCAGGCGCTGCGTACCACAAAATCACCGGCCGAGGCGCTCGGCTTGTTGGATGACAATATTACGGACGATCAGCTACTCGACGCTATGCTCGAGCATCCGGTGCTGGTAAACCGACCCATTGTATGCAGCCCCAAAGGGGTAAACTTATGCCGGCCAAGCGAGCGGGTATTAGATTTATTGGAGCGTTGGCCTGAAGGGCCTTTTTACAAAGAAGACGGCGAGCTAATGATTGATGCCGCAGGCTGCTTAGTCGATAAGCCGCGCTAACCCCGATGTGGTATTGCCGCTAGGCATACGGCCGGGCAAATAACGGTTGCGACTGACCTTTTACTTTTGCCAGCAGTGGTTTTATCTCAGCGCGCGGGTTCATCCACTCACGTGCCAGCTCGTCACTTAAGCTCACCGGCATACGGTTATGGATTTGGCTAAAGCTTGCCGAAGCCGGCTGCGTTAAAATCGAGCAGCTCCACAGCTCTTCCTTCCAGCAATCCCAAATGGCGGCGAGCTTAAGCACGCCGTCGGTGTCCACATAGTAGGGCTGCTTACCCTCAGGCTCAGCTTTCCACTCCATAAACGCGGCCGCGGGCACAATTGCCCGGCGGTATCGTACCGGGTCGCGATAAGCCTTGCTGCTGAGCAGGGTTTCTATTCTGGCATTAAACATGGCAAAGCGCTGGTTGGGCGGGTCGGGCGACCAATGTGGGTGTAGCCACCAGCGCATGGGGCCCATGTGAGTGCCTTCGTCGTCCCGGAACAACACCGGCACGGCCTGGGTGGGAGCGATGTTGTCTACCGTGGGTAGCGTAACGTTGTGCACCCCAAAGCTTGCCAAAAATCTCTCGGCCTCTGTTGATGGTGCTACAAATAGTCGTCCACACATAACGGGATAACACTCCTTGGCTTAACGCTAACAGTAGCTCTATATTCTGGCGGGTGTAGCGTCGTAATACTCGATTGACAGGCCGCTATTGTAACGGACTTAGTCTCGGGTTTGTTTTTCAAAAAAGCCCTGTCGCCATTATCGTGTAATTCTCTGTAATTTTCGCCTCGGTGGCTCTCTGGCATGATGCGCTAACAATCAAAAAAGCGTTGAACCGTGTGTTGCTACACCTCGTTAGCTTGCGGCTGACAAATTATTTTAATTGCCGATGCGGCTTGTTTAAACGCGAGCTGTACCCGTACAGAAGCCGTAAACGTTATGGCTGGTAGTTGTGCCTGCACACGGATTTCGACAACACCACTAGAGGGATTTGGTATGAAAGAAAACCGTGTACTTTTAATCGCCGGCGCTAGCTTGCTGCTAGCGGCCTGCGATGGCGGCAAGGATGAAACCGTTAGCGCCATTAGCGCGGTCGCTGCCTCCTCATCATCTGTCTCACCGGTGGAGGAGCCCCTAAGCCCCGAGATCCCCGCTAAAGAGCCCTTTGGCGGCAATGTTAGCTTAGAGTCGTTGCAGCGCGACTTTGATATTTTTTCCTGGCAGTCGTTTATTGCGCTTAACTGGCCTGCCGATACCGACGGCAACCCCAATGCGGGGGTAACCATTGGAGAGCAGCCAAATACCATGCGGGTGTGGCAGCACTACAAAGAAAGCCGCGATATATTTTTACCCGAGGGTACAACACCGCCGGGTTGGGATCAGCCGTTTCCGCCGCCGGCCACCTGTGGCAGCGATGCCACTAAGCCACTGTTGCGTCAGGTAGGTAAAACCCCCAATGTACTGGATGAAAGTGCCGAGCCATTTCAAACTGGCCCGTTAATCGACCAAAATGGGCAATACACGCGCTACGAGATTTTAACCAATCAGGTGATGTTTGATTATATTCTCGACAACGATTTATACAGCAAGGCTGGGCAAGCTAAGTTTAACGCGAAGGCGGAGTTTCCCTTTGGTACCGACACCGAGGTAGGCTCGATTATGCTAAAAGCCGCCTGGAAGGTGATGGGCGAAGGGGATGACCCCGGCCAGTTTTATACCACCGAGGCCTATGTCTACAATAACCCCCATGAAAATGCCGGCGTGAGCGAAGCTTGCCAGCTGCAGCGCGTGGGCTTGGTGGGGTTTCATATCGGTACAAAAGTCGAGGGTAATCCGCAGTGGATTTGGTCTACCTTTGAGCATGTAAACAACGCCCCGACCCAAGGGCAAGCGGCCGATAAAGAACATTACAACTATTATAACCACCACTGCGCCGATGGCGGCGTTGATTGCACAGCCGTTAATGAGCCGCCACCGCGCCCCTGGAACCCGGCCAATACCAATACCCCGCCCAGCCAAATTGAGCGGGTTATCCCCATCGCCGACGATACCGCCGCACTTAATCGGCAATACCAACAAAAACTGCAAGCCGCCGTGCCCGGTACTGTGTGGGCAAACTACGAATTAATTAGCACCCAGTGGCCAACCGCCGCGGGCGATGTAACCGACGAAACCGGCGTACCTGCACCGACGTTTTTAGCCAACACCACACTCGAGACTTATATTCAGGGGCGGGTAAAACAAACCTCGTCAAGTTGCATTCAATGTCATAACAATGCCGCAATGACTAACGGTAAAAAGTCGGATTTTACCTACTTGCTTGAGCGCGCTCAGTAACTACCAGGAGATTACTATGTCTAGTATGGATAATTTTGTCGGGCTGAGCGTTGTGCTAACAGGCTTTGCTAAAAGTGTCATAAACCCCACCTTAGATGAGGTCAACATTAAAGCTGAGTACTTGCCGGTTTGGACTGAGCGCGTGGCCAGCGAATCGGGCGACAACCAATTGCCCGAAAAAATCCTCAGTAACTACCAAGCATTGAGTGAGCAAGAACCGGCGTTAACCGATCAGCAAATCGGCGAGCAAATGCTCAGCGACTCGCAAAGTGCCGCATTTGTGTTGGCGTGCCGTCAGCTTATTTTTTTGTGGTACATGGGCGCCTGGCCCACCGTGCAAGAAGCGCCCGGTACCAGTACCGGGGGGCGTACCGATTTTTGCACACTGTCGTCAAAAAGTTATACCTCGGGTTTGGTGTGGCGGGTAATGCAGGCGCACCCCATGGGCGATTCAAATTATAGTTACGGGTATTGGGGCGAGCCCCCCGTAGCGCTCGATAAGTACACCGGCCAACAATAACGATTAAGGAGCAGATCATGAGTGACAGTGATGTTTTTGATGTGGTGATTGTCGGGGCCGGTATCGCCGGCGCGATTGTCGCCCACGAGCTGGGCAAAGCAGGTAAAAAAGTACTGATATTAGAAGGCGGCCCCAAAGTGCCGCCCGATCGTTCGGGTTATATGGAAACGTTTTACAAAGCCAATGCCAAAACCCCCGAGTCTCCATACCCGCCGGCTACCCAGGCGGCCGTGCCGGCAACGGCCGATAACCCGTTAGGGCTGCCAGACCCGGCGGGCGAGAACACGCCGCGCTATACCGTGTTACAAGTGGATGCCTGGCGCAAGAAAACCCAAAGCTATTTTGACTACACCGAGCAAGAGGCGGGATTAACGGGCACCAGCTTAAACGCCAAGTTTGCGTTTGCCAGCTCGTACGAGCGGGTGGGGGGCGGTACTACGTGGCATTGGCTGGGTACCTGCCTGCGCTTGTTTCCCGAGGATTTTCAGTTAAAAACCCTGTATGACCAGGGTGTTGATTGGCCGGGTGGGGCTGATTTTTACTACGACTTGGTGCCATTCTACGAAAAAGCCAACCGTGTGATTGGCGTCTCGGGCGATAAGCCGTCGCTCGAGCGGGTGTACCAACAATACAACGTCGAGCCGAGCGGCGAGTATGGCGCCGAATATGATTTTGCCATGCCGGGCATTGTACCGAGCCTGCAGGATGACTTGTACAGCAAGTCGCTGGGAGCTATGAGCTATGACGGCAACCCCGTGTACGTAACGCCAACACCCCAGGGGCGCAACTCGGTGCCCCATCAAAATCGTCGTCAGTGCGCGGGTAATACCAACTGTATTCCTATTTGCCCCATTCAGGCCAAATACGATGCGACGGTAACCCTCGCCGATGCCGTGCAAACCGGCAACGTAGAAATTCGCTACCAGCACGTGGCCAGCAATATTCAGCTGGCGGATGACGCTAGCGTTTGCGGTATTGACTATTTGGTGTACGACCAACCCAATGGTATTGCCACCGGCTCGGGCACTGTGCAAGCCAAAGCGTATGTGCTGGCTGCGCACGCCATCGAAACGCCTAAGCTGTTGTTAATGTCCAATAAAAACCCAGGTTTTGAATGCGGTGTTGCGAATAAGCACGATCAAGTGGGCCGCCACTTAATGGATCACATTATGTATTTGGGTTGGGGGTTGGCCAAAGACCCGATGTACCCTTACCGTGGGCCGCTTTCCACCTCGGGCATCGAGTCGCTGCGCGATGGCGAGTTTCGCCGCGAGCGCTCGGCCTACCGGGTAGAAATTGGCAACGAGGGGTGGCAGTGGGCCGCTAACGACCCGGCCACCACTTTGGCTGATTTTGTGTTTGGGCAAAATAACTCGCAGTTAAACGGTAACTCGGTGAATGAGCAGGGCGAGCCATTGCGCTGGGATACCAACGCCCCGGCGTTTTCCAAATTGTTTGGCGCCGAGCTGGTGCAAACCCTTAATCAGGTATACACCCGGCAGATGCGCTTGGGCTATTTGATTGAGCAGCTGCCCGACCCGGATAATCGCGTGCAATTATCTTCTGAGTTAAAAGACAATTTAGGCCTGCCGAGGCCATTGGTTACCTACCGGTTGGGCTCGGATTACGAGCGCAAGAGTTTTGTCTCGGCTAAAAAACTCACCACCGAGTTATTTAACAAACTTGGCGCTACCGAGTACACCAAGGCACCGGCTGATCCGGTGTTTTATAAAACCGAGGGTGGGCCCGACGTTACCTCCACCAGTTTTCAGTACACCGATGATGACGGCACTACCCATAACTTTAAGTTTTATGGTGCCGGCCACATTGTGGGCACTTACCGCATGGGCACTAAACCCGAGAACTCGGTATTAAACTCACGTCAGCAATCCTGGGATCATCACAACCTGTATATGGTGGGCAGTGGGGTCTTCCCGACCATTGCTACCGGTAACCCGACGCTTACCATTGCCGCACTGGCGCTGCAGGCGGCGGAGAATATTAAGCAGGATTTGGTATGAGTGTAGAGTAGTTAAACCCTGCGTTAAAAGCCCCAGAAACCCTGGGGCTTTTTTTTGGCTGAACGGTGAGCGCGCAAAAGGTGGGTGGCGATAGGGCGGTTGACACTTATTAAACCATTTCATTTGCTGTTAGTTCTCTTTTGGTAATGATAATGATTGTTGTTTGTGTTATTGTGCGCCCCAGTTTTTACCCATAACTGTTTGGAGCGCCTTCGTGAACTATAAACTTCTCCCTCTTTCTGCGGCCATATTGCTGTGTACCCACGCGCAACTCGGCCTGGCTCAGGATGCAGCCAGTGACAACTCAGCGCAGATCAGCCCCAAGGAAGGCTCTATCGAAGAAATCACCGTCACTGGTAAGTACGCCGTTGAGCAAACATTGGATACCGCCACGGGTCTCGGTTTAACGCTGCAAGAGACGCCTCAATCGGTATCAATCCTGACTTTTGAGCGGATGCAAGATCAGAACATTACCACTATCTTAGACGCGGTGAATAACGCCGTAGGCGTTAGCTCGGAGGAGGTGGATAACGTACGCAATAACTTTTACTCGCGCGGCTTTCGCATCGACAGTTACCAGATTGACGGCGTACCCACCTCGTGGAGCTTAGGGGGCGACTCGGGTGAGACCGTCGCCGATACCGCCATTTACGAGCGGGTGGAGTTTGTCCGGGGGGCCACCGGTTTGTTAACCGGGGTGGGCGACCCTTCAGCCTCTATTAACCTGGTGCGCAAACACGCCGACAGCCGCGATTTAAACGGTTTTGTCGAGGTCGCCACCGGCAGCTGGGATAAAAAACGCCTGACCGCCGATGTAGCCACAGGGTTAAACGACAGCGGCTCGCTTCGTGGCCGCGTGGTGGGGCGTTATCTGGAGGGTGAATCCCATGTGGATTACTATGAAGACGACAAAAGCGTTTTTTACGGCGTGCTAGAGGCCGATTTAACCGACAACACGGTGCTGAGCGTGGGTAGCAGCTATCAGCACAGCGACCCTAAAAGTACCGTGTGGGGCGCGTTGCCTACCTTCTTCTCTGATGGCAGCAAAGCCGACTGGGATGTTTCCAAAACCACCGCCATGGACTGGAACCGCTGGGAAACAACCAACACCAATTACTTTGCCAGCGTCAATCATATGTTTAATAACGGCTGGGAGCTGCTCGCCAACTACAATCACCTAACCTACGAAAAAGACACCAAGCTGCTTTATGTGTACGGCTCGCTGGATAAAGTTACCGGTGCCGGCTTAAACGCGCAGCGCTATCGCAGTGACGGTGAATCGAAGCAAGACAGCTTTGACGTGCAATTAAAAGGCGACTTTGGCCTGTTTAACCAAACCCACGATTTTGTGTTGGGCGCACTTTACAGCGAGCAAGCTGCCGAAACCTTTACTCAGCAACCACTGGGCGGTGATATGAGTGGGGGCTATGATCGGGTAGACGTTGATAACTTTTACGAGTGGGGCGATTTGTACGAGCCCGAGTGGTTGGACGAGCGCACCCAGTCGCAAGATATCGAGACCGAACAGCGCGGTTACTACGCCGCAACCCGCCTCTCGGCCACCGATAAACTCAAGTTTATTATCGGTGGCCGTGTTGCCACCTGGTTGCGCACTGGCTTTGACTGGAGCGGCAACGTGGATTACGGCAACGAGGATGAATTTATTCCTTACGCCGGCGCGCTGTACGATGTTACTGAAGCTCACCGCGTGTACGCCAGCTACACCGAAATTTTTAAACCGCAAAGCAGCCGCGACGTTAACGGCCAGTTTTTAGATCCGTTAATAGGCAAGAGCGCCGAGATAGGTTTAAAAAGCCGCTTCCTGAATGATCGTTTAAACACCACCGTGGCCCTGTTTGATATTCAGCAAGATAACCTGGCGCAGCTGGACACCGATTTTATCGGCACGCCCGAGCAACAGTCGGCTTACTACCCAGCCGAGGGCGCGCAAAGCCGCGGGGTTGAGCTGGAGGTTGTGGGCCAGCCCATCGATGGTTGGAACATCAATGCCGGTTACTCGCAGTACACGGTCGAGGACGCCAACGGTAATGATCTAAACACCGATATCCCCACCAAGATCTTTAAGCTGTTTACCTCCTACGAATTTGATGGTGCACTGCAAGGGTTAATGTTGGGTGGTGGCGTTAACTGGCAAAACGAGACTTACTCTGAGGGTACTAACCCCGCCGGTAACCCCGACCGGTTTGAGCAGGATTCGTATGTGCTGGCCAACTTAATGGCGCGTTACCACTTTACCGACGACCTGAGCGTGCAGTTTAATGCCGCCAACATCACCGACGAGAAGTACTACTCGCAGGTGGGGCAGTTTAGCTCGTACCGTTATGGTACGCCGCGCAACTACACCTTGAGCTTAAACTACCGCTTTAACTAAAAGCACACAGCTCCCGGGGTATTATGTTCGCCCCGGGAATCTTCCTTCCGTTTGGCCTCTATTATTTTACGGTTAACTTTCTACAGTACTCTCTGCACCAGGCGTCTTGCAGCACGCTGTGTGTCGGTTGGTGTTAACGGGTTAAACAAGGTAAAACAGAATTGAAGGGGGCCGATAAGCCCCCGGTGTTACGTTACTTACTAGCCGCTTCGCGCATGTCCATAATCGGCATGGTGCCGCTGCCTAAAATAGTGGCGGGTAGCTTGCCGTCCCAGGCTTGCGCCTCGGTTAGTTTCACAATCAAGGGGTTGTCACGCAGTGCGCGCGCTTTTGCCTCAATGGCTTTTGCCTCGGCCTCACCTTTAAGCAGTATCGATTGCGCTTCGGCTTCGGCTACTTTGATAATCCCTTGGGCTTGGGCGTCGGCGGTGTTTACTTCGCGCAGGGCTTCTAAGCGTTGCCGCTCGAGCTTATGCTCTTCGGCGGCGGCCAGGTTTTTCTCGGTTTGTTTGGTTTCAATCGATTGAATGTACTTGCTGGGCAGTACGATATTTTCAATCTGAATGTTATCCACGATCACGGGAAACTCTGACATCTCTTCGATTAACCGGGTTTCAATGCCGGTAATGGCCAGGGCGCGATCCTGAATCAACTGTTCGGCTTCAAACTTGGGGATGGTGTCTTTGGTGGCGGAGCGAAAACGCGGGTCGAGAATGCGCTGTTCAAATTGCAGCAGGCCACCATAGCGGCGAAACAGCTCCAGTGCCGCCTCTTTGTTAACGGTCCAGTTTACTGAAACCTCGACGGTTACCGGCATTTGCTCGGCGGTGCTGCTGGCCATTTTCTCGCCGTTTTTACGGGTGCGCACTTCAATCGATTCCACCGAGTCCATAAAGGGGACTTTAAAGTGCAGGCCGGGGTTCTCTTGATACTTGGCCTCGCCAAAGCGTTTTACAATCCCGACGTGGCCCTCCTCGACGGTATAAACCGAACTCATAGCGACGATGAGTACCGCTAACGCGAAAATGCCGGAGGCAATCCATTTAATATTCAACTGTTTTTGAAACATAAGGCAAACGTCCTTTTTGATGTAATCCAATGGTTTTTATTATTCGCTAAGCGGCGCGCGCTTGTTTTATGCTGCCGCTTAGCACTATAGGGCTGGTGAGATTAATGTCACGCAGCCAAACTGTCAATTGCGGCGATGCTAGCCCTGCAACCCTTTACTCGCTAAATATTCATCGTAGCTACCCGAAAAGTCGATAATTTTATTATCGCTGATTTCTAAAATACGGGTGGCTACGGACGAGACAAACTCGCGGTCATGGCTGACAAAAATCAAGGTGCCTGGGTAGTTCTCCAGCGCCACATTCAGCGATTCGATCGACTCCATGTCCAGGTGGTTGGTGGGCTCATCCAGCAACATCACGTTGGGCTTTTGCAGAATCAGCCGGCCAAAAATCATGCGGCCTTGCTCACCGCCCGAGATAACCTTCACGCGCTTGTTGATATCGTCGTTGCTAAACAGTAAGCGCCCCAGTGTGCCGCGAATTAACTGCTCATCGCCGTTGACCGGCTTAAACTGGCTCATCCACTCAAACAGTGTCTCGTTATTGGCAAAGTCGCTGGTGTGGTCTTGGGCGTAGTGGCCGATTTTAACGTTCTCGGACCACTTAACCGTACCACTATCCGGCGTAAGCTCGCCCAGCAAGGTACGCAGTAGGGTGGTTTTACCCGCGCCGTTCTCGCCAATAACCGCAATGCGCTCGCCCACTTCAACCATTAAATCAAAAGGCTTAAACAGCGGGCCCTCGTCAAAGCCTTTGGTGAGGTTGTGTACCTCAAGGGCTAAACGGTGCAGTTTCTTATCTTGCTCAAAACGGATAAACGGATTCACCCGGCTAGAGGGTTTAATGTCTTCCAGCTGAATTTTATCGATTTGCTTAGCGCGCGAGGTGGCCTGCTTGGCCTTAGAGGCATTGGCCGAAAAACGGCTGACAAACTGTTGCAGCTCGGCGATTTGGTTTTTCTTTTTGGCGTTATCCGCGTACTGGCGCTCGCGTACAGCGGTGGCCGCCGTCATGTAATCGTCGTAGTTGCCAGGGTAGAGGCGAATCTCGCCGTAATCGACATCGGCCATATGGGTGCACACGCTGTTTAAAAAGTGTCGGTCGTGCGAGATGATTACCATGGTGCTGTTGCGCTGGTTAAGGGTCTCGCTTAGCCAGTGAATGGTGTGGATGTCCAGGTTGTTGGTAGGCTCATCCAGCAACAGTACATCCGGGTCCGAGAACAGCGCCTGCGCCAACAGCACCCGCAGCTTCCAGCCGGGGGCGATTTCACTCATGGGGCCAAAATGTTGCTCGACGCCAATGCCCAGCCCGATCAGCAACTCGCCGGCCCGCGACTCGGCGGTGTAACCGTCCATCTCGGCAAACTCAGCTTCTAAGTCGCCCACCCGAATACCGTCGGCCTCACTCATCTCGGGTAAGCTGTAAATACGGTCGCGCTCTTCTTTTACCGTCCACAGCTCGGCGTGGCCCATAATGACGGTATCCACGACCGAGTATTGCTCAAAGGCAAACTGATCCTGGCGCAGCTTACCGATACGCTCACCAGGGTCGAGCGACACGTTACCGGCGCTGGGGACCAAATCGCCCCCCAGAATCTTCATAAAGGTGGATTTGCCACAGCCATTAGCGCCGATTAAGCCGTAACGGTTGCCGTTGCCGAATTTAACCGAAACGTCTTCAAATAACGGCTTGGCGCCGAACTGCATAGTGATATTGGCGGTCGTGAGCACGGGTAATCCTGTCAGGTAGTGAGGGTGGTTGCGGGGCGCAGATGTTGAGCTGATCTGGGTTATCGCCAGAGGCGCGCGATTGTCCCAGAAGTGGGGGGATACATCAACGGTAAAGGTGTTACGGGGGAGGGTGCGGCTAAAGCGGGGTTTCAGCGTCATACCGGCCTTGAGCCGGTATCTAGTGGCCTTTTAGCTTCGGAGTGCATTGGGTGCTATACGATTGTGTTGGTTGGGCACAGTTTTGTTTATGCTCGTCGCGATTTTCGCTACGTCGTCATAACGGCCTTGAGCCGGTATCTAGTGGCCTTTTAGCTACGGAGTGCATTGGGTGCTATACGATTACATTAGTAGGTTACTGCCTTGTGTGCCCTCAGTCGCCGGGCGGGCGAGTTACTTTTCTGTTTGGCCAGAAAAGTAACCAAAAGGCAATTCCTGCGTTGTTCTACTTCCCACATCCATGTGGGGCACATGCGCTCGCGGGATGAGTGCATCCTTGCGCGTCAAAGGCCGCCCCGACGCATATTTTTTCGCACTTGGGCTTTATCACGAAGGTTAAATAATAACGGCTAACGTAGCGTTGTTACGGCAATATTGGGGTGACGCAAGTCGATCTATAAGTCATAATGACTATTACCTGTTGCGAGTGTATATAAGCTGCTCGCCGAATAAAAATAGTAGCTAGAGGCTTTTTGGTATGAACTGCTCATCCCGCTTAGTGCGGTCCCTTCGAATCTTTTTGCCGCTTGTGCTGGTAGCCATATGGCCCGTTCAGGCCGTCAGTAAATCGGATGCTGCGCCGCAACCCGAATCGCGCCAAAGGTTGTTGGTGCTCACTGATATTGAAGCCGACCCGGACGATGCACAGACGTTTGTACGGCTGCTGCATTACGCGAATCAGATAGACATAGAAGGTGTGGTGCCTACTACTTCGGTTCATCAAAAAACCATGGTGGCACCCGAAACCCTAGAGAAAATTATTGATGCCTATAACGCCGTGCGTGACAACCTGTTAAAGCACGAAAAAGGTTACCCTAAAGCGAGTCAGTTACAAAGCCTCGTAAAGTCAGGTCTGGCCGTTTACGGAATGGACGGTGTAGGCCCAGATAAAGACTCCGAGGGTTCAGACTGGATTATAAAGGTACTTGAGCGTGACGATGACCGGCCTCTTTGGGTTTCGGTGTGGGGCGGACCAAATGTTTTGGCACAGGCACTGTATCGACTGCGGGAAACAAAGTCCGAGGCTGAACTTAAAGAATTAATCGCCAAGTTACGGGTATACACCATCTCCGACCAAGACGACTCGGCCGCCTGGATACGGCAAAACTTCCCCGAGCTTTTTTATGTAGTAAGCCCCGGCGGTTACGGCGCGGCCACGTGGACGGGTATTAGCGCGGTGATTGATGGCATCGACAATGCCACCATCAGCAACGAGTGGTTGGCCAGCAATATTCAGCAATCGCACGGGCCGCTGGGTGCGCAATACCCGGATGTTGCCTATGGTATGGAAGGCGACACACCCGCTTGGCTTAATTTAATACCCAATGGCTTGAGTGTGCCCGAGCGTCCTGACTGGGGTGGTTGGGGAGGCCGCTACGAGCTATACACCCCAGAGCTACAAGACCTAGATCCAGAGGGTTTTACCGGCGGTGTACCGGTTGAGGCCGAGACCCGTCCAATCTGGACCAATGCGGTTGACACCTACACGCCGTCGCGCGCATCCAGCTTTGGGCGCTCAATCAAAGCGGGCGAACAATTTTTTACCGATTACCGCGCGACCTTATGGCGCTGGCGTGATGAGCTACAAAACGATTTTGCCGCTCGGATCGATTGGGGCGTAAAGTCTTACGACGATGCGAACCATCCCCCGGTGGTGGTGTTAAATCACTCCGAGCAGATGTCGATTAAATCAGGAAGTTACTTTCACTTGGATGCTCGCGGTACCCACGACCCAGACGGCGACAGCCTGACGTATTGGTGGTTTAACTACCCAGAAGTCGGCAGCATGAAAGACGCGGTGGCCATTAACAGCGCCGAGAATATGGTGCGAGTGCATGTGCGTGCACCCGAGGTACAGCAGCCGCAACAATTGCATTTTATTGTGAAGGTTACTGATCGCGGCTTGCCGCCTTTGACGCGTTATAAGCGGGTGATTGTGACGGTAGAGCCGTAGTTGGGTGGTTGGTTGCTCGCCTTTGATGGCGACCGAAGCTTTTGATGTCCCCGCATCGCCGGGCGGGGCGAGTGATTGTAGTCTACTCGTCCTGCCGGCCTTGAGCCGGTATCCAGTGGCCTTTTAGCTTCGGAGTGCCTTGGGTGCTATACGATTACAATGGTAGGTTACTGCCGCCAAGCTTGGAGGCGACAGCAAGAAAAAGGAAGTTGCTATGCATATTCGGGAAGCGAGCGTTGCAGATGCTGAAGAGATTGCTCAGGTGCAGCTTCAAGCGTGGAAGTCTGCCTACTCAGGAATTATGCCCGAAGAGTTTATTGATTCAATGGATGTGGAAATATACCGCTCAAACTGGCAGAGGGCGTTAAAGCACTCTGGGCCTGGGCGGTATTTAGTGGCGGTAAATGACGACGTTTTGCTAGGGTTTAGCGTATTCGGCCCAGCGAGAGATGCAGATTTAGATGGTGAACGCTCGGCGGAGTTGGTGGGTATAAATGTAAAACCTACGGCGTGGCGCTCAGGTGTCGGTACCGCTTTGTTGCGAGACGTGGTGAAGGAGACTTCGGCTAGCTACCAGACACTTTACTTGTGGGTAGCAAAACAAAATGTTCGTGCCATTCAATTCTACGAGTCTCACGGATTTTCCCTGGAGGGAAAAGAAAAAACAGAAGAGTCACACGGAAATGTGGCGGAGGTTCGATACGTTTTACCTATGTGAATTAAGCATAGGTAACGACACTGGGTTCCGTGTCGCCGCTTCGCTCTGCACGGAATGACGTATAGTGTTGAGGGGTGTTGGTCCTCACTGATATTGAGCAGCTAACGCCTCGTTAGCATTTATCGTTCACCGTTCTAGTCCTCTCAAAATCCCTGCCAAAAACTCGCCAACGCAAATCCCAAAAACAATACAAATGCCCCGATATGTACCCACTTTAAATTAATGCGTTGCAGTATCCAGCGGCCAAAAATAACCACCGGTACGTTGGCAAGCAGCATGCCGAGTGTTGTACCGATAATCACCATCCAGGTCGCGCTGTATTTAGCGGCGAGCACCACCGTGGCGATTTGGGTTTTATCGCCAATCTCGGCGAGAAAAAACAGTACACAAGTTGCGCCAAAGGGGCCGAGTGCGGCAAATCGGCCGTCGGTGTCATCGGCTTTGTCGGGTATTAGCATCCACAGGGCGACGGCAAGAAAACTGACGCCGACAATCCAAGGTAGCCACTGGGGTGGAATTAACCCCCCGATCCAGTCGCCCAGCCAGGCCGATAAGCCGTGGTTGATTAGCGTAGCCACTAAAATGCCCAAACAAATAAGCGCCGGTCGGCCATAGCGGCCCACCAGCAAAAGGGCGAGCAGTTGAGTTTTATCGCCCATCTCCGCAATAGCCACGGCGAGGGTTGAACCTATTAATGCTTCCATACTTTTATCTAAATTGGTCTGTGAGGTTGATTGCTAGAGCTTTTGGTTAATTGCGACGAAGCGCGTTTTTTTAAATTCCGCCGCCGATCTGGGTGCCGACTTATTTTACGGGTAAGCAAACGGAGAAGGTGAACGCTGAAGGCAGAGAGGTTGGCCACGTTTGCACATATACCGCCAACCTCCGCCACCGGCGTCATCGAAATTTACATTAGTAAGGGAGGTACTCCCGCTTTTCTCCATAGGGCAACGGCGGCAGCTGTGCGCCCACTAGCTCCATCGCCTCCACGTACACTTTTTTAACGTCGGGCTTTAAGCCTACCTTCATACGCCGCGACAGCATGGTAACCGGAAACAGACAATCCTGCGTGTCTTTGATGCAAAGCGCGCGCGAGCGGCCGCGCTTGTCTTCGTAGATTTTCCACTCGAGCGCGGGCTCGGCGGTGAGCATGACGTCGGCGAGCACTACGCCCAATGCTTGCAGGGTGAGCTTGTCATCGTTGGCGACTAACTCGCGATCGACGACACGCTGCAAGGTGTTTAAATCGGTTTTGTCGCCGCGAATCGGGGTGCCGGTGTTTTCGCGGGTTAATCGGTCAACCCGCGCCCGCTGTTTGGCCAGATAGCTGCTGTCGGTCCAGCTTAGCTCCTCAATAATGGGGTATTGCGGCTCAAATTGGGCACTGCTAAAGGGGCTGATAAATGCCAGCAGCAGTAGGGCGTTACGCAACCATTTACTCATCGATTAGCTCCTTTGGGTTACCGCTGAGTTGGCGCTGTGGCACCTCAGGGCGGGTTTGATCATCTATCAGAGTGATAGGTTCGGGATGAGTTTCACTTAATGGCGCAGAGAGGCCAGAAGCGGCGACAACGTGTACGTGGCTGCGGCGCAGCTGGCGCGGCTCTGTGACGCCGCAGGCGTGGGCAATCAGGCCGACGCCGTAGGTCATATTGCGCTGGTAGTGTGCTACGCGGGTGGCTTTGTCGGTGGGGTCGAGGCCTTTTTGCAGCTTTGGATCGTGCGTGGTGACCCCGGTGGGGCAGGTGTTTTTATGGCACTGCATGGCCTGAATGCAGCCTAAAGCAAACATAAAGCCCCGTGCGCTAACGGTAAAGTCGGCGCCGCAGGCCAGCGCCCAGGCGACTTTCGCCGGGGTAATTAACTTACCTGAGGCGATGATTTTAATGCGCTCTTTAAGGCCGGCTTGGTTTAACAAATCCGATACCCAGGGCAAGCTCTCTTTTAGCGGCAGGCCGACAAAGTCCATCAGTGGTTGTGGCGCGGCGCCGGTGCCGCCGTCGCAGCTGTCGATGGTAATAAAATCCGGTGCGCGGTCGATGCCCCGCTGTTTAACGGCTTGCACCAAGTCGCGCAGCCAGCCTTTATCGCCAATCACGGCTTTAAAGCCCACCGGCTTGCCCGTGACTTCGCGAATATGTTCCAGCATATCCAGTAGGTCGTCGACCGAGCGGATATCCGGGTGGCCGTTGGGGCTGATGGACGGGTGCCCTTCGGCAATGCCGCGAATCTCGGCGATCTCGGCGGTGACTTTCTCGCCGGGTAAAATACCGCCCTTGCCGGGTTTGGCGCCCTGGCTGAGCTTGACCTCGATCATGCGCACGTTGTCGTGCCCGGCGATAACTTTTAAGCGCTCATCGCTTAGGTGGCCCTCGGCGTCGCGCACGCCGTATTTGGCGGTGCCTACCTGAAACACAATATCGCCGCCACCTTCCATATGGTAGGGCGATAGGCCGCCTTCACCGGTGTTTAGCCAGCAGCCGGCTTTGGCGGCACCGGCCGATAGCGCCCGTACGGCGGGGCGTGACAGGGCGCCGTAGCTCATGCCCGAGATGTTAAAGATCGAACTGGTGGTGTAAGGCGTGCGGCAGTATGGCCCGATGGTAACCTCTGAGGGCAGCGCAGCGTCTTGCTCGAGGGTGGGGAAGGCCGAGTTTAAAAACATCACACTGCCGGTGGGCGATAGGTCGCGGGTCGAGCCAAAGGCGATATTGGCATCGACATTTTTGGCCGCGCGGTAGGCCCACGAGCGCTCGGCGCGGTTAAAGGGCATCTCTTCGCGGTCCATGGCAAAGAAGTACTGGCGAAAAAACTCACCCATATGTTCAAAAAGGTAACGAAAGCGGCCAATAACCGGGTAGTTGCGTCTAATGGTGTGGGTGTTTTGATTCACGTCTATGATGTAAAGGACGATCACGGTGATAATAAGCACCACGAGCAAACCAATAAACAGCAGCGCGAAAGCGTTTAGTGCGGACAGGGCGAAATTGTCGTTGGTCATGAAATCTGGCTTCGGTTGAGAGTCTTTTGTTGGCTTATCTAGCCGGCTGGTGGCGCTTAAAGCGTTAACCGGTTGCTATCGCGCTATGATAGGCTTTTTTGCGCCCGGCTGCATGTTTGCTGCAGTGGCTTAAGGTTTTGTATGGTACATCGGCGGAGTAAAAAATCATGCGTGGATTAATGATGGTTTTATTGTGGGTTGTGGTGCTGGCGCAAGCTGCGGTGCTGTATATGGGCTACCAGCGAGAACAGGCACTCAGCGCTGAGGTGGCCTCGCTGCGCTCAGAGATGACGAGCTTGCGCCAGAATGTGGCGCAACAACGTAAAAAGCTGGTACAAATCGAACAGCAGTCGGTGAGTGCTATGGTCGCTAAAGCCAATAAAGTGATTGTGGAGGGGTGGGATGCCATTGTCGACTCGGTCGAGTCAGAGATGGTGCGCGCCCGCAAAGCGCTAACCGAGCTGGATGAGGAGCAAGCCGCCGGCGATCCAGCCTCCGGGGCGCAAAACGTACCCAGTAATTAAGCGTATGTGATGCGCGGCCCGGTTGAATGAACTTACGAGATCACGACAGAAAAGGATCAAACCATGAAAGCCTCAAAAATTATTTTAATCGTACTGCTGTTGATCGTAGTGGCGGTAGCAGGTGGCCTGTACTACCTGTTTAGCAATCTGGACTCATTGGTGGAGTCGGGTATCGAGAAGGTCGGCACCGATGTGACTAAAACGCAGGTGGATGTTGACCGGGTGCATATCGAGCTGCTCAAGGGCAGGGGCGAAATTTATGGCTTGAGTATCGCCAATCCGCCAGGCTACACCTCGGATAACCTGTTTCAGTTTAGCGAGGTAGCGTTGCAGATTGAACCTGCCAGCGTGAGATCGGATGTGATTGTGCTGAATGAGATCCTGATTGATGGGGTAACCTTAAACGCCGAGCACGACGGTGCAACCGGCACCAATGTGCAAGAGATACTCGATAACGTGCGCTCACAGTTTGCCGGTGGCGAACCCAAGCCCGAGGCGGAGCCCCAGGGCCAGACCAAAGAGTTGCGCTTTATGGTAGAGAAGCTCTCGTTTACTAACACGCAAATGTCGGTGATCTCGCCCAGTTTTAAAAATCGCACGGTAACCCTTGAAGGCATTAATCAGAGCAATATTGGCAGCCGTGAACAGGGGTTAACTCCGAAAGAATTGGCGCTGGCGATAGTGAAGCCACTGATGGATAAAGCGCAGGACCGCCTGGAAGACGAGCTGCGCGATCGCGCTATAGAAGAGGCGACCAAAGCAATTGAAGATAAGGTGTCTGAGTCAGATAAGAAGGTGTTAGACGGCTTAAAATCAATGTTTAGCGACGACAAATAACCTGCCAGCGGGCGGGGCTCGCAACCGTGCCGCCGATTAAGCGCCGGGCATTACGATAGTGAATGTCTCGTCGGCGATAAGCTCGCCCTCAATCGCGAGGGTAATACGCCAGGGGCCCTGCTTGTTTTCTACAGGGGCCCAAATGGTGTCGCCGATAAAAAAGTTCCAGTCGTTCTGCCGGATAAACTCTTCACCACTAAAAGGCGCCAGTGGCTCGCCGTCGTCACCTGGGATGTCCGGGTGGTAAATACAATACTGCAGCTTTTTGTTTTTGGCTTTTTTTATGTTAGCGATATAGCCGAATTCAATATCCAGCTGGCAGGGGATTTCCCGGGTGACTTTAAGTAGCTTAGGCAGCGCCTTAGACTCACTGTCCCAGGGGGTGTAAATGCCCCAGCTTTTAAGCTTAACGTGGTATTTCTTTTTGGCCATGAGAGTGTGATGCAATAAAGGGTTAATAGAGCGGGCGCTACTATACACCGGCGCGCACCGGCTGTTAACTGTGAGCGGTACCCCCAGAATGGTCGACTGTGATAGCCCTTACCCCCAAGCTGCGATAAACTGCCGCCTATGAAATGGTTGCTCGCGATTTTGATAGTGATATTTGTGGGGCTGCAATACCGGCTTTGGGTCGGGGATGGCAGCTATGCTCACCGTGCCCGACTGGAGCAAGAGATCGCCCGCCAAAGTGCTAAAAATGAGCAACTACTGGAGCGCAACCGCGTGCTGGCTGTTGAGGTCGAGGATCTAAAAACCGGCCATCAAGTGGTCGAGGCGCGGGCCCGTCACGATATTGGCATGATCAAAGACGGCGAAACCTTCTTTATGACCCACACCCCCGACGAATAAGACACCTCTATGCCAGAAGATCTAGCGCGCAGATGCTGGGCTATTGTACCTGCGGCGGGCAGTGGTACCCGCATGGGCAGCGATACCCCAAAACAATACCTACCCATTGATGGCAAGCCCATCCTGGCTTACACCCTAGAGAAACTCTTAGCGGTGCCCGATATAAAAGGCGTTGTGGTGGCCTTGGGCCCGGATGATGCCCACTGGCGCACTCTGGCTTTGGCCGGCCACCCCAAAGTGCACACGGTAACCGGTGGCGCCGAGCGAGCTGACTCCGTGTTGCAAGCATTGAACGCGCTGCAACTGTTTGCCGGAGCGGATGATTGGGTGCTGGTGCACGATGCGGCGCGCCCCTGTGTGCAGGTCGCCGATATCGAGCGGTTACTGCACAGGGTACGCGCCGGCGATGCAGACGGTGGCCTGTTGGCAATACCGGTGAATGACACTCTTAAGCAGGTGCGCGATGATCGGGTAAAGACCACGGTGGATCGCAGTGCATTGTGGGCGGCGCAAACCCCTCAGTGTTTTCGGCGTCAGGCATTGCAGCGCGCACTGCAAGAGGCAAAAGCCAGCGGTATTGCGGTAACCGATGAAACCAGTGCCATGGAGCACGGGGGCGCCAGCGCTATTGTGGTTGAGGGACGGGCCGACAATATTAAGGTGACCCGCCAAGAAGATTTACTACTGGCGCAGGCAATCCTGCGTCACCAGAGGGAGGAGTAAACATGCGCATAGGGCAGGGCTACGATGTTCATAAATTTGGGCCGGGCGATAAAATTGTGATCGGTGGGGTGGTGATCCCGCATACCCATGGCTTAGTGGCCCACTCCGATGGCGACGTGTTGCTGCACGCTTTGTGCGACGCGTTGCTGGGCGCCTGTGCACTGGGGGATATTGGCCACCACTTTCCGGATACCGACCCGCAGTATAAAGGGGCCAATAGCCGTGAGCTGCTGCGTCTGGTAAATCAAAAAATGCGTGCTTGCGGTTGGCAACTGGGCAACGCCGATATGACCATTATTGCTCAGGCACCGCGCATGGCGAGGCATATATCCGCCATGTGCGAGGCCATCGCCGCCGATTTAGATTGCGCACTTAATCAGGTCAACGTAAAGGCTACCACCACCGAGAAGCTAGGCTTTACCGGCCGCGAAGAGGGCATCGCCGCGCAGGCGAGCGTCTTATTAAAACCTTTGGTCGGAGAGCCCTGTGCCTGAAGAGTTTGAGATTAACTTTCCCCGCGCCTACGGCGATTTGTTGGGTGAGGCGGGCTTTCGGACCGAGAATGCCGATTTTCTAGTGACCGAAGAGCTTGGCTTTAGCCCTTCGGGCGAGGGTGAGCATGTTTATTTGTACATCGAGAAAGACGGCGATAACACCGCTTGGATCGCCCGCCAAATAGCAGCGTTGGCGGGTATTGAAACCCGCGATATTGGCTACTGCGGGCTTAAAGACCGCCACGCCATTACCCGCCAGTGGTTTAGCGTGTATCTGCCCAAAGCGCCAGAGCCCGATTGGCGGGCCCTGCAAACCGACACCATCCGGGTGCTAGAGGTTTCGCGCCACCGGCAAAAATTGCGCCGGGGCCAGCATCTGTGTAATCGCTTTAGTATTTTATTGCGCGCGGTAAGCGCTGATGTGGCAGCGCTCGAGCAGCGCTTAACCGACATTGCCACGCACGGCGTACCTAATTATTTTGGCCCGCAGCGCTTTGGTATCGACGGCGGTAATTTGGTACTGGCGCAGCGTTTACTGGTCGATCAGGTGCGTATTAAAAACCGGCCCAAGCGTTCTATGGCACTGTCGGCGGCGCGCTCGTACCTGTTTAACCAAGTGTTGGCGGAGCGCGTCAAGCGCGATTGCTGGCGCGAGCTCATGCCTGACGAGTCACCCATCGAGATAAGCGGTGACGCGCTGCCCAGTGGCCCACTGTGGGGCCGGGGTAGGCCTCAGGTTGCAGGTGCTGCACTGGCGCTGGAGGAGCAAGTGCTGGCACCCTGGCAGCATTGGTGCGAGCCGCTGGAGTTTACCGGTGTTAATCAAGATCGCCGGGCGCTCGTCTCTAAAGCACAGAACTTAAGCTGGCAGTGGCAGGGCGAGGATTTGCGCCTCGACTTTGCCTTGGGCGTGGGCTGTTACGCCACCTCGGTGATCGCCGAGCTGCTGCTGACCAAGCTCCCGGAGCGGCTGTCAGAGGCCTGATTTGAACGGCTTTTATGCTATAGTGGCCAAACTGAAAATGGCGAGATCAAAAAAGGCACTGGGCACTAGCCGAGGCCGGTTTAACAGGGGTAAAGGGTGAGCAATCTGATTCTGGAAGGTGTGGGTATGACGTCGCTGCGCACCCGTGAGCGGCTGGTGCAGCGGCTTATGGAGCAGGGCGTTAGTGACTTAAAAGTACTGGATGTGATCCGCAATACCCCGCGCCATCTGTTTTTGGATGAGGCTTTGTCGCACCGCGCCTACGAGGACTCGGCCCTACCCATCGGCTTTGGCCAAACTCTGTCACAACCCTATATTGTCGCCCGTATGACCGAAATCCTGCTGGGTGCCGCCGGCGGTAACCTAAAGCGCGTACTTGAGGTTGGCACCGGTTCAGGCTATCAAACCACCGTGCTGGCGCAGTTGGTCGAGCAGGTGTATAGCGTCGAGCGTATTAAGCCGCTGCAGGATAAAGCCCGCCAGCGGCTGCGCCAACTGGGGCTGCATAATGTGGTTTTAAGCCATGCCGACGGTGGTTTTGGCTGGGCCGACAAAGGCCCGTTTGACGGTATTTTAAGTACCGCCGCGCCGCGCTTTGTGCCCGAAGATCTTAAGCAACAATTAGCCCCCAACGGTGTGCTGGTGATTCCGGTGGGCGATCGTGAGCAGAGCCTGCACCTGATTATGCGCCAGGGCGACAGCGATGACTTTGTTACTCAAGTTTTAGAGCCCGTACGTTTTGTCCCGCTGCTATCGGGAACCGCCCGCTAATGGCGTCAACCCCCATTCTTGCAACCGTCCTAAAAGGCATGGCCATGGGTGCCGCCGATGTGGTGCCCGGCGTTTCTGGCGGGACTATCGCCTTTATTACCGGAATATACGAGCGCCTGTTGGGTGCACTTAAATCCTTTACCCCCGCTGCACTACTAATACTTAAACGAGAAGGCTGGGCGGCGTTTTGGCGCCATGTGGATGGTACTTTTTTGTGTGCGTTGTTTGGCGGCATTTTACTCAGCATCGCCACTCTGGCTCACGGTATTGAGTTTGCGCTACACAATTACCCGCTGCAGGTGTGGGGCTTTTTTAGCGGGCTTATTTTGGCCTCTACCGTTTATATTGGGCGGCACTTACAGTGGCGCCGGGCAGCGGTGTTACTGGCTTTTACGGTGGGGGCGCTCGCGGCCATTTGGCTTGGCTCGGTTAAGCCCGTCAATATGCCCATTAACACCGCTACCATTTTTGCCGCGGGCGCTATCGCCATTTGTGCGATGATTTTACCGGGTATCTCGGGCAGTTTTTTGCTGCTCATTATGGGGGTATACCCCGTTATTATTGGTGCTGTTACCGACTTTAACCTTAGGTTGCTGGCAACTTTTATGGCCGGTTGCGTGCTGGGGTTGCTACTGTTTTCTCACCTGCTACATTGGCTGCTAAATCGCTACCGACAGCCGACGCTGGCGGTGTTGTGTGGTGTACTGGCGGGATCATTGAGTATCGTGTGGCCCTGGAAGCAGACAGTAACCACCATGGTGGATCGTCACGGCGAGCTAGTGCCTTTGGTGCAGCGCAACCTGATGCCCTGGCAGTTTGAGGCCGAGGTGGGTGGCAACAGTGCCTGGCCCAGCGTGTTGGTGCTATTTATTGTGGCGGTGGTACTGGTGTTTGCCCTAGAGTATGGCGCCAGAAAGCTGGCGAAAAAGCATACAAGTCATGGTGGGTAGCGGTAAAATTTGATGTTGCTACCCATTATTTAAGATAATTTTTAAATAATGGGACGTTGCTAATCGCAAAAGTAAATAAGGCGGCAGGGGTGAAAGGCTCGATGAAGCAGGCCAAAATGTGGACGCAGATCACATTATGCGGTTGTCGCATAAATCGCCTGTTCATTATATTGATCACCCTGTGGCTCACCGCCTGCAGCTCGGCGCCACCGGCCGATGTTGCCGACCGGCGCCAGCCTCCTACCCGTAAAATTTTAGTTCACAACGTCTCGCCGGGCGAGACGCTTTACTCTATCGCCTGGCGCTACGGACTGGACTTTAAAGCTCTGGCGCGCCATAACGGCATCGGCCCACCCTATACAATTTATCAATCACAGCAGCTGCGCTTGGATATTGACGATGCCTCCCGGCGTAAACCGCCACCGGCTATTGCGGCCAGCGCCCGGCGCCCGGTCAGTAGTGGCAGCAATTCTACCGCTGTGGCTCAGGGGCCTCGCAGTACCGTTAACACCACGCCTCCCCCCAAGGTGAATCAGGCGCCACGTTCTGAAAATAAAACACCGGCTGCTACCACGCCGCCTTTGGCACCGCTACCGAGTGGGGCTGTGCAGTGGCGCTGGCCCGCTAACGGGCCGGTAATCGGCAGGTACAGCAGTGGCGACGGATTAAACAAAGGTATTGATATTGGTGGCAAAGTAGGTGACTCTGTACTTGCAGCTGGTGCTGGGCGGGTGGTATACGCCGGTACCGGGCTGCGCGGGTACGGCAAGTTGGTGATCGTCAAACATAACGAAACCTTCCTCAGTGCTTACGCGCACAACGATGCACTGTTAGTACGCGAGGGAGATAGCGTAAAAGTCGGTCAGCAAATTGCTAAATTAGGTTCCAGCGGTACCGATAAACAGAAATTGCACTTTGAGATTAGGCGCGATGGCAAACCGGTTAACCCGTTAACGTATCTGCCTAAACGTTAGGGCTACTGGGTTTGGCGTAACATTAAAAGATGCAGTAAAGGCGTAATCGCACCTGAGCTTAAAGCGTAACAGCCACATGGTTGTGGCAACGAGGTACTGTTGGAAATATTGTCAGCCGGAAGTGTGGCGACAAACTCCGGTATGGATCCTGAAGGGGGCCTAGCATGCCAGTACAAAATAGGGAAATAGACAGCGCCAACCGCAATGATCACATTCTTGCTCAAGCAGATGATGGTGACGTTGCTGAAATAGTACTCGATGACGAGCCGAAGCGCTCAACTGCCACCAAACGAAAGCCCACACCCGATCGCTTTGCCAGCGATACCTCCTCACTTGACGCAACACAAATTTACCTTAACGAAATTGGTTTTTCGCCGCTGCTGAGCGCAGAAGAGGAAGTCTACTTTTCGCGCAAAGCCTTGCGCGGCTGCGAGGCCTCACGCAAGCGTATGATCGAAAGTAACTTGCGCCTGGTGGTTAAAATATCGCGCCGCTATGTTAACCGTGGACTGGCGCTGTTGGACCTGATTGAAGAGGGTAACCTCGGATTGATTCGCGCCGTCGAGAAATTTGATCCAGAGCGTGGATTTCGCTTCTCGACTTACGCCACCTGGTGGATTCGCCAGACCATCGAGCGGGCCATTATGAATCAAACCCGCACCATTCGGTTGCCGATTCATGTGGTAAAAGAGCTTAACGTTTACCTTAGAGCGGCGCGGGAACTTACTCAGAAACTCGATCACGAGCCTTCGGCCGATGAAATTGCCAATATGCTTGAGCGCCCGGTCGCGGATGTTGAGCGTATGCTGGGCTTAAATGAGCGGGTCACCTCGGTGGATACTCCGATTGGTAACTCTTCAGATCGCACGGTGGTAGACACCATCAGTGATCAACGGGAGTCGAACCCCGCCGTGCTGACGCAAGATAGCGATATAAACGATAGCCTGGATGAGTGGCTCGACGAGCTGAGCGAGAAACAGCGCGAGGTACTGGCACGCCGCTTTGGTTTACGCGGTCATGAGGTGAGCACGCTGGAGGAAGTCGGCCGTGCCATTGGTTTAACTCGCGAGCGAGTGCGGCAAATTCAGGTCGAGTCGCTGCGTCGCTTGCGCGACATTATGGAGAAGCAGGGCCTGAGCAGCGAAAACCTGTTTGGTATTTAGCCTGGCTTTTAAAACGTTTCATCCCGCATAAAAAAACCGCGCACTTGGCGCGGTTTTTTTATGCGGATGGCAAGTGCGATTATCGTTCTAGATACTGCAGTTTGCCTTCCACGCCATCCCACTCTTCGGCGTCGGCCGGAGCGTCTTTTTTCTCGGTAATGTTAGGCCATACCTCGGATAGCTCGGCGTTAAGCTCCAGGTACACTTCCTGATCTTCTGGTAGCTCGTCTTCCGAGAAAATAGCATCTACCGGGCATTCGGGCTCACACAGGGCGCAATCAATACATTCATCTGGGTGAATGACGAGAAAGTTGGGCCCCTCGTAAAAACAGTCGACCGGACAAACCTCGACACAGTCGGTGTGTTTACATTTAATGCAGTTATCCCCAACTACGAATGTCATTGTGCAGACTCCACGATTACAGGTGCTTGGTGCGTAAAGGGGGGCATTTTACCAGCATTCTCAAGTTTTGGTAGATCAATTGTCATGAATTCAGCTGTTTCAGGCGGTACAACGCCTCTAATGCCTGCCTGGGGGTCAAATCATCCGGGTCAATTTCGCTCAATGCCTCTACGGCCGGGCTGACCGGCGCGTCAAACAAGCTTGCTTGCAAAGGCGAGGGCTTGGGTGCGCTGTTGGTTACCGGGGTTGGGCGCTCGTGGTTTTCCAGCAGCGCGAGTTGCTCGGCGGCGCGCTGCAGTACCGGCGTGGGAATCCCTGCCAATTTGGCCACCTGAATACCGTAACTCTTGCTCGCCGGGCCCTCCTGTACCTTGTGCAAAAACACGATGTTGTCTTTATGCTCGGTAGCGTTGAGATGCACGTTGGCAATATGCGGCAAGCTCTCGGGTAGCTCGGTTAACTCGAAATAGTGGGTGGCAAATAGTGTAAAAGCGCGGACGTTTTCGGCCAAATGGCGGGCGCAAGCCCAAGCCAGGGCCAAACCATCAAAGGTGCTGGTGCCGCGGCCAATTTCATCCATTAATACCAGGCTGCGGTCGGTGGCGTTGTGCAAAATGTTGGCGGTCTCGGTCATCTCTACCATAAACGTCGAGCGGCCTCCGGCCAAATCATCGGACGAGCCAATGCGGGTAAATATACGATCGACCAGGCCAATTTGCGCACTGGCCGCGGGTACAAAGCTGCCCACGTGAGCCAGCAGGGTAATTAACGCGGCTTGTCGCATATAGGTCGATTTACCACCCATGTTGGGGCCGGTCACAATCAGCATGCGGCGATTGTCATTAAAGTCTAGATCGTTAGGCACGAACGGGCCGTCCAGCACCTGCTCGACCACTAAGTGGCGGCCGTCTTTAATATCGAGCCCTGGCGTGTGGACCAGCTCGGGTCGGCACAAATCCAGGTTGATGGCCCGCTCGGCAAAGTTGGTGAGCACATCCAGCTCGGCAACCCCGGCGGCTGAATCCTGTAGCGCTACCAAATGTTCATTGAGCTTTTCGATCAGCTCGTCGTAGAGCGCTTTCTCGCGGCTGAGGGCACGGCTTTTGGCTGAGAGAGCTTTATCTTCAAACTCTTTTAGCTCTGGGGTAATAAAGCGCTCGGCATTTTTGAGAGTCTGGCGGCGAATATAATCGGCCGGTGCACCGCCCGATTGCGCGCGACTTAGCTCGATAAAATAACCGTGGACCCGGTTGTAGCCCACTTTTAGGGTGCTAATGCCGGTGCGTTCGCGCTCGCGGGTTTCTAAATCCACCAGATATTGACCGGCGTTGTTGCTGATGTTGCGCAATTCGTCCAGCTCGGTGTCGTAGCCCTCGGCGATAACGCCGCCATCGCGAATGACTACTGGTGGGTTCTCGACAATCGCCCGTTGCAGCAAATCCACCAATTCCGGGAAAGAACTGATGGCTTGTGAGAGTTCTGTCAGGCGCGGTGACTGACAGGTTTTTAGCGCGGCTTGCAGCTCGGGGTAGCAAGTCAGGGATGCTCCTAAACGGGATAGGTCACGCGGGCGTGAAGATCGCAGGGCAAGCCGGCCTAGAATACGTTCCATATCGCCAATACGTTTTAGTAGTTCGCGGATCGGCTCAAATTTGTAATTGTCGGTCAGTACGCTCAGGGCCTCTTGGCGCTCGACCAGCGTGTGCATGTCGCGTAGCGGACGGTTTAACCAACGTCGCAGCAGGCGTGCCCCCATGGCGGTAGCGGTGCGATTCAGCACGGAAAATAATGTATTGTCGTCACCGCCGGTCAGGTTCAGGTCAATCTCCAGATTACGTCGGGTGGCGGCATCCAGAGCAACCGCCTCATCGCGGTTTTCATAGGCCAAACCGCGCACATGAGGTAGGTCGGTACGTTGGGTTTCGCGCGCGTAACTTAACAGGCAGCCGGCGGCAGCGATGGCGCTGTCTAAGTGGTCGCAGCCAAAGCCCGATAAATCTTGGGTGCCAAATTGGCGGGTTAGCAAGCGCTGGGCAGTTTCCAACTCAAACTCCCACGGACCACGGCGGCGCACGCCTTTGCGGTTTTCGGTTAGCTCAGGCAGCTCCAGATCATCGCTGACGAGCAGCTCGGCCGGGTTAAGACGCTGCAATTCGCCGGTGGCGGCATCAAGCCCGTCGACCTGTAACACCAAAAACCGGCCGCTGGCCATATCCAGCGAGGCGATGCCGTACGTGTCGTCATGGCGGTGCAGGGCCACCAACAAGTTGTCCCGGCGCTCATCCATTAATGCTTCATCGCTCACCGTGCCGGGAGTCACCACACGCATCACTTTGCGCTCTACCGGGCCTTTGCTGGTGGCTGGGTCGCCAATTTGCTCGCAAATTGCCACCGACACGCCGGCGCGCACCAATCGCGCTAAATAGCCTTCGGCCGCGTGATAGGGCACCCCCGCCATCGGGATTGGCTCGCCGCCGGATTTTCCCCGAGCGGTTAAGGTCACATCCAGCAAATGGGCGGCTTTCTTGGCGTCGTCAAAAAACAACTCGTAAAAGTCGCCCATGCGATAAAACACCAGCTCGTTAGGGTGCTCCGCCTTAATTTTAAGGTACTGCTGCATCATGGGTGTGTGAGCGCTAGTGTCGGCGGTAGAAGTTGTTTTGGACGGCATAGTTTTCCAGAGGGTATGTGCGGTTAACGAATCTTAGCCCGGTATTTTACGGGAATCACAATCCACTTGCACTGAACGGGTACGGAGAATACCGTAAGGCCTGTTATCAATGTCCGTTAGGTCTTTGTGCTATTTAACACTTCAGAGAGGGCCGTATGTCGGAGAAGAACACTGGCGCCACCTTGCAGCACTTAGCAGCTGAGCTGGGTGGTTATTTACGTGAGAAAGGCTGGCAGGTAAGCACGGCCGAGTCCTGTACCGGCGGAGGTGTGGCCAGCGCCATTACTGCTATTGCCGGTAGCTCGCAATGGTTTGAGACGGGCTTTGTCACTTACGCCAACCGTGCCAAAACTCGTTTGTTGGGTGTGACTGAAACGAGCCTGACGCAAGAGGGAGCGGTTAGTCGCACAGTGGTCGAGCAAATGGCGTTAGGCGCAAAAGCGGCAAGTGGCGCTGACTTAGCCGTGGCGGTGAGCGGCATCGCCGGCCCCGATGGTGGCACGGCCGAGAAACCCGTGGGAACTGTGTGGTTTGCTTGGGCTGATGCCTCGGGCGCGGTGGTTTCAGAGTGCTATGTTTACCAGGGGGATCGGGCCCAAGTGCGCTATCAGGCCTGCGTTACCGCCTTGCGCGAGCTGGTGCGGCTGGCGAGCGTGTAAAAACTACTGTATAAATTAATAGTACTGTTTTCATATACAGGTTTTTGCTGTATGCTCTACCCATAGCCTGACAAAGGGCCCCAGCGGTATGCTCTGGGTCACAAAGATAACAGGCCAATGCGAATTTTGAATTTAACGTTGAGGTGTGTCATATGGATGCGAATAAAGAAAAAGCGTTACAGGCGGCCCTGAGCCAAATTGAACGCCAGTTTGGTAAAGGTACCGTTATGCGCATGGGCGACCGTGAGCATGTGGCTATTCCCGCCATCTCTACCGGCTCGCTTGGGTTGGATGTGGCACTGGGTATTGGCGGTTTGCCCAAAGGCCGTATCGTCGAGATTTACGGCCCGGAATCCTCTGGTAAAACCACCTTAACCTTGCAAGTGATTGCCGAGGCGCAACGCGCTGGCGGCAACTGTGCTTTTATTGATGCCGAGCACGCCCTCGACCCTATTTACGCCGAAAAGCTTGGTGTTAATGTCGACGACCTGATTATCTCCCAGCCGGATACCGGGGAGCAGGCGCTGGAAGTTTCCGACATGTTGGTGCGCTCGGGTGCGGTGGATGTACTGGTGGTCGACTCAGTTGCCGCGCTTACCCCTAAAGCCGAAATTGAAGGTGAGATGGGCGACCATCACGTGGGCTTACAAGCTCGCTTAATGTCTCAGGCGCTACGCAAAATTACCGGTAATATTAAAAACGCCAACTGCCTGGTGATTTTTATTAACCAAATTCGTATGAAAATTGGTGTGATGTTTGGTAGCCCCGAAACCACGACCGGTGGTAATGCCCTTAAATTTTACTCGTCGGTACGCCTGGATATTCGCCGTATTGGCTCGGTAAAAGATGGTGAGGAAGTTACGGGTTCAGAAACACGGGTTAAAGTGGTTAAAAACAAGGTGGCGCCACCGTTTAAGCAAGCAGAGTTTCAGATCCTATACGGTCAGGGCATTAACCGTTTAGGTGAGGTTATCGACTGTGGTGTTAAGCTCGGAATGATTGATAAAGCGGGTTCTTGGTATAGCTACAATGGCGATAAAATCGGTCAGGGTAAAAACAACGTTGTTAAGTTTTTGCAAGACAACCCTGAGATTGCCCAAGAGCTTGAAGGGCGCGTACGAGGTGAGCTGTTAGGCACCGCAAAAGCGCCTGACGCTAAAGCTGAAAGCGAAGCCGAGCAAGAGGCCTGATCGAGTGTTGTAATCGGGTTAAAAAGCCGCATTTATTGCGGCTTTTTTGTGTATTGCATATAGGCAAACTGCATCTTGGTAAAAGTGCTTTCGCACCCGATACCCTGTAAAAGAGAGTAGACGCGCCCGAGGTTAATCACGTGAACACTGAAATGGATACGGAGCAGTTGGCTGCTAAAGTGCGTAACAGTGCCGTTGGGTCACTGGCCCGGCGCGAGCACTCGTATTGCGAGTTACGCGAGAAATTGTTGCATAAGTTTAACGACCCTAAGTACGTCGATGAAGCGCTTGAGTGGGTGAGTGAACTTGGTTATTTAGATGACGCGCGTTTTGCGGGTATGTTTGTGCGCAGCTCTGTGTCAAAAGGGCGTGGCCCTGAGCGTATAACGCGGGAGCTGCAACAAAAAGGCGTTGCTGCACACATTATTGAAGATGCGCTTACGGAGTGTGATGTGAACTGGCTAACGCTGGCAGAGGAGGTGCTGCGGCGCAAGTTTCCAGTGCCTGCCCAAGAGTTCAAAGATAAAGCGAAGCAAATGCGTTATTTGCAGTATCGCGGCTTTACAATGTCCCAGATATACGAGCTAGTGTAACTTTAAGCGAGTCACCTGTGCCTCTTATTTAAATTATATAAGTTGTATAAACACAGCAACGCTATGATTCTGACACTGCCTGAAAATTTACCCGCAACCGAAATACTGAGCCAAGAGCCGTATGTTGCGGTGTTCGACAACTATATTTCGGATGTGGAAATTAATACGCTCAAGTCATTGGCGAGTGAACAATTTAAGCGAGCCTTAGTCAGCGGTGCCGAAGGCGGAGTCACTAGTGCGCGGCGCAGTGGTAGTAATTGCTGGGTTAAGCATCGTATCAACCCTGTGGTGTCTGGGTTGTCGGAGCGGGTGAGCCAGTTGTTGGGTGTGCCTTTAACAAACTGTATGTAAGTGAGGTATTTCTCATGGCTAAGCGCGATATTTAGTGGGAAGAGCTGGGATTATACGGTATTTAGTGGGACAAGAATGGAAGGGAGTTGCGCAGGGTGAAACGTTGGCTGGCGCTAGAAAAGCGAGGCTTGGGCGCGGTCTGTAGCCTTCTTTTTGGTACGTTTGATAATGCGATAGATGGCGCTGGTGGTTAGATCGTATTCGCGCGCTAGCTCACCGTGGTTTGTACCGTTGAAGCGCTCCCATATTTCGAGGTCGCGCTGAGTCAGCTTAAAAGCGTAATCTTTAGGGATTGTAACGTGCTGGCCGCCCCAGTGCTTAGCCATGTGGTCGGCCACCGCTGATCCGCATTGCTCAGCTACCTCTGGGGCTATCTTGTAGTCCTGGAGCACAACGGCGATCTGATCGGCCATATCGGCGAGCAGCTCGTGTCTAAATGCTTCCATCTGTGCGGAACTCATCTCAGGTACCCCCGTTATTCTGCTGTTTATTAACTTCGCGCTTTTGCCATTGCTTTAAATTCTCAATGACCTTGCTTGCCTGACTGCCAGTCAGCCACTGTAATGCCTCAATTTTGACCATGGAACACACAAACTTAGCTAGTGCGGCCTCTGAGCGATCGCGCACAATGCCCGCATCGGCTAGCTGCAGCCACAGATGGCGAATAAGCCGCGATTGCTCATCGTCAGCGAGCCGGCGGCTTTGTGGCTTGGCTTTAGGGCAGATTTCGAAGCCTTTGGCCTTGAGCGCGTCTAACACCAGGCTCAAGCCGCGAATGGACAGGTCAGCACTGCTAGTGCGGCCGCCCAGGGCTGGCATATTCGCCAGCATCATGCGGTAGCTTTCGTCGTCCATCCCGATCTCGCGTCGGCCAACGTGAATTAAGCGGATGAGTGTTGTGCGCTCGTTGCTTTTTTTCACGCTCAAACACCCGCGATATCAAGCGGGATTTGCTTGTAGCTATCGGTTTTACCCACCCGCTCATATATCCGTATATAGCTCTTGCTGCCCACCACCTGCAGTGCATCGCTGATAGCCTCCATGGCCTGTATCCAGCGCGGGTCGTTGATGTCATGGCGACGCAATGCTAATACCCGGTTGGTTCGTAGCTCGCCATGGCGGTCAGTTCTGAACGCATCGTTTACCAGGGCAACCAAGCCAGGGTGCGCGCCAGCGCTCCACTCCTGCAAGCACTCATCAATCAACGCTTTAGCCGCTTGCAGCCGCTCATCGAACACAACATCATCAGCGTTTGCCCGCACCACTCTGTAGCGGCCGTCAAAGCTCGTCAATGTCACGTTGCCCTTCGCGCCACCAGCCTTAACACCATATTTTTCCGCTGAAATATCCACAAACGCCTCAATATCGCCAAAGACTTCGGCCTTTACTTTTTTCAGTGTTTCGCGGGTTTCCAGAGCCTTCTCAACGGTCTCCATAACAATTTGGTCGCGTAGCACATCAATCTCTTTGATCGTGTCCTCGCGTACTAAATCGCCCCGAGCGTTTTCGCGGTAACCAGCTGGAACTTGTTGAATATTCATAACCTGCTCCTAAATAGATAAGTTGGTAACGACCACATCGGTATTAAAACCCTGCGATATCGCCGCTGATCGTTTCTCGCTTAACAGCCTACGGAACGCCTCAAGCGCCCGCAGCTTGTCTTGAATGGACTGCGCACCCACCATGCCTGGCACGCTAAACGTAGCCGCCGAGCCATGCATCGGCTCGGCGTTACGCTCTATTAAAAGCCGCACGTGGGGCGCGTGGCCCCGTGCCAATGGCAGTGCATCTTTAGGCAAATCGGTACCAAGTCGAATCAGGCCCGAGCAGGTGCTATAGGCGTGCAACTCGCTCACGGAGACCTCCCTCTCGCTCCCGGATTACCATTACTGTCGCCAGATTACGCCCATGCTCGGCATCTTCTTTAATCGCTCTAAAAGCGCTCTCACAGTTGTGCCACTCGCCGGCGGCACAAGCGGCCTGAAGCTTTGCCAGATGCAGCTGCATCATATCGACCGCCGAGCCCAAATCCGCGCCATTACAATACGCAACCATTAGTGAACCCTCCGTAACAGGTCAGGCGACACCATCACGTCGCTGGCTTTTACGGCCCAACGCACGTGCACCCGCACACCACCAATCTTGCTAACGCGCTCATACCAGCGCACCAAACCTTGGGCAGAGTTTTCAAATCCGCAGGTCTCACCACCAATGCGCTGGTTATCGTCATGTGGCCGTAGAAAAACAAACACCTCCGTATTGGTCGTATACACATTGGCCACCGGGTGGCGCTCTTTGCGCATCTCAGTCACTACCTGGTTAAGCGCGCTTAAGCGCTTAGCCAGTGGTACCGTAAACTCAGTAACATTAGCCATTACCACCCACCCCCTGAATCACTTCGTTAGTAATAACCAGGCAGCCGATATCAGCCGCCAGGTTCATTGCCGCAATTAAAAAGTTGCCCACCGCCAGAGGGAACAGGTGGGTGTTGCCGTCTCGGTCGGTCAAGCGATCGACCAGTGCGGCTATGCCCTCCTGGTTAATAATTTGGTCGATATCCCGCTTGGTCACACAGCCAATACGATGCGCAATAAATTTATCAAGGTCGCTGACCGCGATCGGCTTTAAACGCGTAACCTCGCAGCGCTGTACAACTTCACGTATGCCGGCGCTGCGCTGGTTCAGCTTGGTCATCAGCTCAGGCTGCCCAATCAAAATAATGCCCACCAAGTTTGCAAATCCGCTTTTTAGCTCCAGTATTCGCTTAAGGTGCTTTAGCGTATTGATGGGTAAATCGTGTGCCTCCTCGATGATCAGGCAGTGCTTGTAGCCGCTGCGATGGCTTTCAATCAGCGACTCATGCAATGCCTTAAAGCGCGCCTGTGGCGAGCTGGGCAGCGTTTTATGGGGCGCTACAGCGCTTAATAATGCCTCGGCTATATGGGTAGACCGGAGCGTGGTTTTCCCGCCGTGCGACTTTTCTTCCGCAGCAATCACATAGGGCTGAACAAGCACAATCGACTCGCCTTCTTTATCGATCCGATCTTCCAAATCCATGCGCAACGTAGACTTACCCGAGCCGCTTTCGCCTACCAAGGCGTGAAACCCACCGTGCTTTGCCGTGTGCATTAAATGCTCGCGAATTAGCCGAACATCGCGGCTCTGCCATACCTCGTCCGAGCTACGCAGGTCACCAAAGGGAGTGGCAACAAGCTCAAATTGTTGTCTTGCGGCTGGTGTTAGCGTTTGACGCCGTAGTAACATAAGGTCTCCCTCCTGGGATGTAGGTAGTTTTTCGTTGCTTTTATGGTCTCTAAAGATGGTGCTGCGAGGGCCTGCCTTAAGAGCCGCTGTGTTGCCGCACAGTGGCTCTGTTTCCTCGGTCGCAACCTCCCACAAGTCATCCGATTGCGGAATCTCGTGTTTCTTACACAGCTCTAATAAGCGAGTTTTAACGCGGGCCTGCTGCTCTGGCTTGGTGGGCCAAAGGTCATGGTTCAATAGCTGCGCCATCGCCCCACGGCTTAGGCCACACGTATCAGCCACATAGCGCTGCGTCACACCTGCTTTTAGAAACTGAAGTTTTATATTCAGCATATAAGTGCTCCTAGTTGATCACCCGCAGCGGCGCTGCGGTCGATTGCGGCCTGGTTAGCTGAGCCACAATTTCGTCCAGCTCTGTCTCCGGCGCGCCGTTCGGAAACCGCTGTTTAATCCATTGAAAATGCACCGCGCCTTGCCATTCATCGCCTAAGCGCTCGCGCAGCTGCTTTGCCATTTCCACATGGGTCAGGTTGCGCAGCTCAACTTTAGGGGCGGCAATGTCTAGCTCGGTACCGCGCTTGCGAATGTACTCAGGCAATGGCGTGTCGGTAATCGGCTTCATGGCATCAATGCTGCCGCTAAAGGGCACCGCCTTTTGCTTGCGTGCGGCGGCCGCTTCATCGTCCGTGGCCACGTTCATAACAATGCGTTCAACGTTTTTACGCTCGGTATCAATGCGTGTATCGGGCTTAGCCTTATAGCTTTCACCGATCATCGCGGCGTCCTCTTTAAAGCCAAACTCGTCAACTTTTTGCGCCTCGACCACCTGGATAACATTGCGGCCGTCGCCGTCGGTGTACACCACCTGGGCGCTGTCATCGTCGCGCCAGGGGTTGCGGGTAATCATTACTTTCTCGCCTATGGCTACATCTGGCACGTCGCTTACATCGTAGGTATTACCCTTAAACGATACGGTTAGATGCGTACTTACCTTGCGGCTTTCAGGTGCACTTACCGCCAGCTCACGCAGCACGCTTGCCTCGGGCGCTACACGCAATTGCTCGGCGGTAATTTTTAGCCACACGTTAAAGCGCGTGTTTTTAGTGCGGCTGTGTTTTTGTGTGGCGTTGTACCAACGCATCCATGCCCAGCCGTACTCGTTAATTTCTTCCAGGCTGGTAGGCGGGTTCTCAAAAAAGCGCATGCGGTGCTCAAAGTCGCGCTCCACGATGTTGTTCGCGTTTTCCACTTGTCCCTTAGCCCACGGCTGGCCGGGCTGATTCACCTGCATATGCACACCCAGTGCGGCGCATAAGTTTTTAAACACGGCACCGGTGTTAGCACTGCCGGGGTCAACCATTACCATCAGCGGCACGCCGTGCACCGGGTCTTGCGCGTGGCGCTTTTGCATTGCATTAATAAAGGCCTCGGCAAGGTTCTGGCCGCTTTCGGCGCCCAGTACGTAATGCACGTAAATCCAACCGCTGGTGTGGTCGGTAATCACATAGCGCCACACGCGCTCTTTCTCAATTTTTCTAATATTGGCCGGCTTGTTTTTATAAAACTCTTTTTCGCCCATCACTTGCAGCGCTTGGCCCGCCTTAGTTGGCAGGTAATACAGCACACACAACGATGGGTCGATTTGCCAAACATGGTTGGGGTGCTTGCTTGCCAATTGTGTTTTGGGCGTCGGCCGTGCCAGCTGGTCTGGGTGCAAGCCGTTTTTGGTAAGCGCTCGGCTTACCGCGCTAACACTTAGTGGGACAACTTCGCCGGTGGCTTCATCCAAACGCTCAGCCTTTACACGGCCGTCGGCGCGCAGTATTTCCAGGGCGCGCTCAAAGCTTGCCAGCCGCTTGCCCTGGCCACGCATACTGCTCATTAAATAACCACTTATAACCCGCAGCTCTTCTACCGGAATGTTGCAGCTGCCAGCATCGCTGCGGCGTTTACGGGGCTTTTGCATAGCCACCTCTTTGAGTTTGCGTTGTAACGTGGGCACGCTAATGCCCAGCTCGCCGGCTGCCCCTTGATAGACAGCCATCTTTTTGCCGTGGCCCGCTGCCTCGGCAGCGCGGGCAACGGCTTGCAGCTTTTCTATCAGTGCCGGGTTCATTTCGAGGGGTCAAACTCCAGTGGTGAATCAACCGTGCGCTCAATGCCCAGCTCAGCGCGTAGCGTTAACAGGGCGTCATCCAGCAGGTCTAACCGTTGCGTCAGGTACGGTATTTGATCGTTATCCAGGAACGGGTTGTCGTCATCTTTGGCCCCGTGGTGAAACACCTCGGTAAACGCGTGACGGAGCTGGCCGCGAATCAGCGCTTCGCATTCGTCGGCATCAATGCTGGCGGTTTTACGTAAATCGGCGGCAACCTCATCGCGGGGCATTCGTTTAATGCGCGATGTTTTTTCCATTAACTCATCAATGGTTTTTTGTTTGGCGCTGGCCACATCGTCTTTACTGGTGAGCGCCTCACGGGCTTCGCGCAGCTTTGCTTTCAGTTCGCGGCAGCTCATGCGATCCACGTCCTCAAGTGTCATGCCGGCTACCGTACCGCCGTCTGCTAACTCGCTGAGATTTTCATCATCTTCAACCATGAGCTCGAACAGTTTGGACTTGCCCAAATGCGCGAACGTCTGCGCTTTTGATTGCAGCGCCGGTGATGCGTACTTAATGGCAGCCTGCATGATTTGCTGAGCGGTTCTGGGGGCAATACCAAGCTTCTCATCCAGAATTGAGAGGAATTCACCGTGTGGCTCATGCTCTTTAAGAATCACCAGCCTACGGCCAGTTTCCAGCATCGCCTCGGCACTTTGCGCCATATAGAACTGAGCCTCACGCACGATGCGGCTACGCTCGTACGGCAAACCTTCGCCGTAAGCATTCATAATCTCTTGGCTGTGCTCGCCGGCTTGGTTAGCAGTTTCGGCCAGCTCCCCCACCCAATCTTCGTTGGTTTCCGTATGCTCAATAACGGTTGCTGTATTTGCTTTTCTAGCCATGTTTTTCCCCTAAGTTAATGTGCGCCAGCGGCTACCCGCTGGCTCAGTTCGTTAATGCGGCTTTGTGAGCGGGCCATCTCGTTGGCGTGTGCTTGCGCGATTTGCAGCAGCTTTACACTGTGCGCAAAGCGGCCGTTGTCTAGCCGAATGGCAAACCCCGCTTCAATCAGTGTGTTAAGCACTCGATTAACCGTGGCCGGGCTTTCGCCCAGTGCCTTGGCCAGCTCGCCATTGCTTACGCCGGTTAGGCTATGGCCCTTTAGGGCGTCCAGTACGCGCAACACGCGGGTGCCGCTTTGGCTGGTTTTACTGCGGGCGGCGGCGCTCATTGCTGCACCGCCTTGGTGTTAACCGTGGCTTTAAAGCGGTGGCCATTTTCGCTGGATACACCAGCCGGCAGCTGGGTAACCTGGTTGCCTTTGGCAAACCATTCGGCCAGTTGGCGCTCAATCTCGGCGCGCTCGTCGGCGCGGTGCTCGGGGCGTGTAGCGGAATTAATCATCTGAGTGTTCTCCCAGTTCGAGTTGTGGTTGTTGGTGCTGTTGTACGTTGCCTCGGTGCCAGGCTAAGTCCTGAATGCCCCGGCTTACGTCGGCAATGGTTTCGTCGGCTTCGGTATCGCCACGGTAAAAGCGCATCAGGCTGCTAACCGTGTCTAGCAAGGTTTGCTGCAGGTCGGGTATGTCGGTCTCTTTAAGGGCGCGGCCGGTGGGTACTTCAATCACCAGGCGGCCGCCACGGGTGGCCAGCCAGCGCGACACAAAATCAATGCCGCAGGCCGCCTCAAAGGCTGGTATCAATACCGCTGGCATGCGGCTGGTCTGAAAATATTTGTAGAGCGTGAAGTGGTCGCTCATGCCCATCACCTCGGCAATGCGCTCTACGCTGCGGTTGTGCACCTCGCGGGCGTGGTCTTTGCACAGCTCCATCGCGTGGCGCAAGCTGCGCGGGCTAACCCTTTTCCAATTACGGCGTCTCACTGGAACCCCCAAAAATTCGGCTTTCCAAACAAAAATGGTTTTTGCATCTGTGAAAACTCGTTTCACCCTGCATAATGTTTCGTGTTAACTTTGACGACAGGAGCAGGAACATGAATCACGATGAATTGGCCAACGAGGTTCGCTCGTTAAAGGCTCAGCTGAACGCTGTGAGCCAGATAACGCTGCAGGCGGTTGCCGCCTTAGAAATGCACGCTTTAGTGGACTCAGAATCTTTTGCAAAAACGGCTCGCGGCACTCGCTGGCCGGGGCCGCTGAACGCTGAGGCCCGTAATTCGGTTGACTTTCTGTGTCGGCGCCTTGAGGACGCTCGGCAGACAAGGCTTGATCGAGAGTCAAAGTGACCTGGGGGAAGCCGTATTCGTCATAACCCGGAAAGGTAAGGGTCTGGCCGGCAAACTCGTTAACCAGCGCGGCGGCTTTAACGGGGCCAAGCTGCTCAACAAGCTTGCCAAAAAAATGGGTGAAAGGTGTCATAATTGGCCCCTTACGCGGCGGCATGTTCGACGCCGGCTTTTAAGCCAAGCGCTACAGCGATTTCGTGCGCGCGGCCGTAGTTGGCTTTATCGAAGCCGTTGAGTACGCGGTAAACCGCATCGCGGCGATAACCCTGCTCTTCGGCCCACTGGGTGACAGTGATGCCTCGGGCGCGAAAGCGTTCTTTGACCTGGTTAGGGGTCAGTACCTTAGTGGCCATGGCAGTGGCTCCTTTGGTTGCTGAATGATCTTTGTGTTTTGTTGGGTTGATTATAGTTATTCATTTGAATAACTGTCAACTCAATTATGGTTATTTGTATGGATAATTTCGGGTCTCGGTTACGAGAAGAGCGGGAGCGGCTTGGACTAAGTCAGGCTGAACTTGGAGAGATAGGCGGGGTTAAGAAGCTCGCGCAATTTAACTATGAGAAGGGTGAGCGCCAGCCTGGAGCATCTTATTTATCCGCGATAGGCACGGCGGGAATAGATGTGATGTATATCCTAACCGGCTCGCGGGCCTCACCGGTGCCAGAGCCGCTATCACAGCGCGAGCGCCATTTGTTGGCCAATTACCGGGGCAGCAGCGAGGAAGGGCGCCGCGCCGTAGAGAGCACGGCGAGTGCGTTGGCGCACAAGGACGGTGCTAAACAAACAGGACGCGGCAAATGATAAATAAGCGGTTCGTTAGCACTTTTATCATGTTTATTTTTTAAGGGTATATTAAGTACAAAACACAATAAGGAGAGTGAGGATGCGTGGGTGGGTTTACGCGGCAATTGTCACATTAGTTTTACTGGCAGTTATTCAGTCTACGGATGATATAGCGCTTACGGTGGTGTGCTGGGCCGCATTAGTGATATTTATCTTAATGGTAGTGAGAATAGAGAAAAACAAAAAGAAACAACGCTTAAAGCAAGAGCAGAATAATAAGGAGTTAGTGTCCGGTAAAGTTGCCACGTCAAAACTTGACCCCAACGCCGATTTTGATCTTGATCCAGTTGATTTGACCGATGCTAGTGCAGCCGAGCGACCCACCAATCCCAATCTAGTGTCCTGCAAAGAATGCGGTCATCATGTGGCTAAAGCCGCCAGAACCTGCCCCAGCTGCGGCGTAGACGCCCCCGCGCCAACACCTAAGCCAGGTGAGACCCCAGTGGGTGGCGCCGCAGTGTTAGCGTTAGTGGCATTGGCTTTTTGGTATTTTGGCTTTTACGAAAGCGAAGAGGATAAGCAAGAAGCCGTCGCCGCGGCAGTGCAGGAGGCCAAAGACGAAGCCCTAGCCAAAGAGCGCGGCTGGCATTGCCTAAGCGGCTGGGACGGCTCGCTGCGCTCAGTAGTTCAAGCCACCAAAGCCGGCTTAAAAGATCCCGATAGCTTTGAGCATATCGAAACCCGCCTAGGCCCTAAGGACGAAAACGGCAACCACTTGCTGGCTATGAAATACCGGGCAAAAAATGGCTTCGGCGGCATGACCGTGGGCGGCGTAACCGCCTCCGTGAGCAATGCCACCTGCAATGCGACGAGTTTGGAGTTTGCAGAATAAAAGCCGCTGCCCAGGCAATCCAATGCAGATCCCTGGCTTCCCGCTCCATAGGGGCGTCGGTTGGGCAACGGCTACCCACAGTGTAGCCACCGCTATTCGGGTTGCCTGTGGCAAATATCACCAGTTTTTGTAAGAGATAGCTTACGTAGCATGACCAAATTACAAAGAATAACTGCTTGGCTTACCTTCATAGGCGCCGTGCTAACGTTCCTCCCAGCCTTGTGGGGCTTCATCGAATGGTTAACCAAGGATGTTGGGGTAGAGTTAAACCCTTGGGAAAACATAGCGAGTTATTACTCACTCACGTATGGCTGGCTGTTTGATACACATCGTGTGCCCACTTGGGAGCTGCTTATTTTGTTCGCCGCTTTGGCGTATTTAGGTATTTCTATTGTCCGGTTGTTTTATGAGAATTATCAAAATCGTGCCCCTAGGAGTCAGCCCAAGCCCGATTATTTTCAGTACCAAGTAGACACTCGGTTTGAGGTTAATTGGGAGTGGAGATGGAATAACACTGAAACTGAGCCTCAAATTGAGGGTTTACATCCGATTTGCCCTGAATGCAGTTGTGAGATTGTCTTTATAGAAGAGGAGGTTCCTTGCAACAAGGGAGATCCAATTATACAAACAAAGCTTGTGTGCACTAGCTGTGAGACTCAACGCTTAAAGCATGTAACTTTCACTCATAGTCAATTAGATTTGATTGAGCAAGTGGCCCGAGAGATCAGGCGAAAAGTCAGAACGGGAGAATGGAAAATAGCTTTGGATTTAGCCCACAAGCCGACATTTGCAAGATTTACCGAAATGGCATATCAGGATATCAATTGGAGGTGGGAGTGGCATATCGATCAATCTGAAAAAGGTACGCCCATAGGCCTCAAAGGATTCTGCCCGCATTGCGATTGCGAGCTGACGCCCCATAACGTTACTGATGACCTAGGGTACGACTGTGTGGACGTGGAGTGCCCATCATGTATCAAAAATACCGGACACGGCATGGTGTACAGGTGCGCCGGAGATGATGAGGAACTTTGGGACGATGTAACCAAAGAAATTGAACGCTTAGCCAGATCGAACAAGTTTAAGGGCGTACCCAAAAAGGCTGATCCCAGTAAAGTTAAATATATGCGCAGTTCTCCTGTGGGGAGCTAAAATCGGGCAAAGTACAGTAACTCTAGTCGATTGGGCGCCCCCACTAGGCGACATTGACTGTGGGTGTTGTGAGAGATTTCGTACAGATTACCTAAAACAATATGGAAAAATAATATGGACAGTCAAGGTGCTACCTTTACTATTGAGACTACGTATACAATCCACTACTCGAATAAGAAGCCGGTTCCCATTCCGGAAATCATTGAGTCGCTTCAAAACGTAGAACGGCTTCTTAAGCGAACACCTAAGTTTATTGAAGCAGCGTTTCAGGGTATTAATGTAACAAACGTAGAAGTTTACGTAGACCAGCTATACTCTGGGAGTCTTACGGAAAATTTTATTGTTAAGTATGTTTTCAGAAATAAAGCCAATTACGATAAGGCTAAAGAGGTCTTTGACGAAATTATGACTGACAATGGGCCTATTAAAACGGTAGTTGCAATGGGCGTTGGGGCCTTACTCTCCTATGGTGCATACAAAGCCCTGGGAGGGCCATCTGCGCCTCCGACCCAAATTACTGCTTACGATAACAACATTATTAATATCGGCGGGCAGGTCAAATTAGACGCTAAGGGAATTAAGGCAATCCTTGAAAGTGTGAAGGACAAAAAGTCACTAGCAAAAGAAGCGGTGAAAGTGATTGCACCAGCCAAGGCTGACCCTGACGCAGAGATTGAGATGTCAGGCTTTGATGAGCTGACGATATCAAAAGATTATATTAGAGAAGTTCCTAAAGAGTACACGCCTCCCATTCCTTCTGAAAAAGAAGAAAAATACCAAAACGTAAGGGTTGTAATATACGCAAGCGATCGTGATAAAGCCGAATCGAGCTGGGCGGGTATCGTCCCAGGTGTTGTAGATAAAAGAGTTAAATTTACCCTTCAGGGTGTCGACCCTAAAAGGCTGCATGGCCGTACAAAGGTAGATGCTGACATTGTTGTAATTAGTAGGTATGTCGCATCAAAAAAGTCATACGAAGCTAAAGTCGTAGAAATTCACGCAACTAACTAGGAATGCCCTATATGGAAAACTCAAGCACTGCTGAATACTTAATTAGGCCCAAGTTTGTCCTTTTACACGATGGAAAAGAACACGAGATTTTGGATGATTATCCGGTTGAGTACACTATGGAATTTTTGCCGAGGAAAGGTGACTTTTTTGATGTGGATGGCACTTGTTACGAGGTCTTAGCGATTGCGTATTGCTACAAAGAAACCACTTACCCAAAGATTTATCTTTTACCCGCTAATGACTTTCCGGGTCGTTTGCACGGCTAATCTTTTAGTCATTTCGTAGCTTGCCTCCTTTCGTGTTTAATGAGAGAAGGCAAGTTTCCACCCTCCAGCACCACCCACACGGCACCAGATTAATACACCACCGGCGGTTATAGCGTGAATAATGTCCGCCGATCCACAGGCTTCCGGGCCGAAATAAAATACCTACTTTCATAGCTCACTCCTCGTTTATCAGAATGGCCATACTCGCGCCCGCGCGACAGTAAGTATTTTTGCCGACGCAAAATTACCCCCGCCCATAAGCCCCGTAACCTAGCGTTAACTCTTATCCGTTAACGCTTTTACGAGGCTGCTCATGGAACAACTCACCGCACTGTTTACCCGCATTAGGCTGCTAGTACCGCGCCTAACCACCTGGCTGTTACTTACCGCTGCACTGCTTGCGGTTGTGCTATTTACGGCGCCGCACCAGCTTACCGTTGTTGTGTACAAGCTCGCGCTGGTGAGCTTAGCCGCCATTACTGGCTACTGGATCGACCGCAGCCTATCGCCGTACGCCCGCCCGGACAGCTACCTGCGTGAAGACTGGCGCGTGTGGAGGGCGCCACCCACCGGCAACGTTAACGTTGCCGATTACCCCGTAATAACCGAATACCGCTGGGTGTTTGCCGCCGCGATGCTGCGCCGCGCGCTGATTATGAGCGCCGTTATTTTGGCCATGGCACTGGGGCTGTAAACATGCGGCTTATTGTTTTAATTACCTCGCTTGCCTTACTGGCTTATTGCCCAGTTAACGCGTGGGCAGACGTTACGAGCGCCGCCGAGCGCCACCGGAACACCTTAGTGCGCGCGGCGCGCTTCGGCTTTGGCATGGATGCCCCTATTGCTACGTTAGCGGCTCAGGTACACCAGGAGAGCCGCTGGCAACCTAACGCCCAGTCACCCGTTGGGGCCCAGGGCATTGCCCAGTTTATGCCCGCCACCGCCGATTGGATGGCCGAGATTTACCCCAACAGCCTTGGCCCTGCGCAGCCGTTTAATCCAGGCTGGGCACTGCGGGCTATGGTGCAGTACGACAAGTGGTTGCTGGCGCGGGTAAGCGCGCCTTGCGAGTGTAGCCAATGGGCCATGGTGCTCGCCGCCTACAACGGCGGCCTGGGCTGGGTATATCGCGACAGCGATGCGGCGCGGGCTTTGGGTGCCCGTGAGCCACTTGCCTGGCGCGACATAGAGCACCACAACGCGGGCCGTAGTGCCGCCAACTTTAAAGAGAACCGCCATTACGTTCGCGTTGTACTCACCCGCTTTGAGCCGCAATACGCCCACTGGGGCCGTGGTGTTTGTACCGGGGTAACCCTATGACCAAGCTGCGTCTGTTTTTAATTGCTCTGGCAGTGGTGGCCTTAATAGCCAGTCATACCTTTGCCTACTTTTGGGGCTACGAACGCGGGGCCCACGCCGAACAAACCGCGTGTCAGGCCGCGCAAATAGACCAACTGAACAACTTAATTACCGGCACCGCCGAGCTTACCCAACAAGCCGGCGCCGCCAGTTTGGCCCTGGGCAAAAGCATCAACGCCCGTAAAACAGCTGATGCAAAAACCACACAGGAGATACGCCGTGCGCTGCAAGCCACTGCCCCTAAGCGCGTTACTTGCGTGTTTGACGATGGCGTCATGCGGATTATTGAGCAAGCCGCCAACGCCGCCGACCAAGCCGCTACCGGCGGCCTTAACGGTGATTTGCCCGCCGGTGGCGAGACCAAGTGATAACTCGCAAGACGCGGCCGCGATCGCGCTTAAGCAAATGTACGACCTATACGCACTGTGCGCTGGCCGCTACTGGGAGCTGATTAATGACCACAACGGGCGAAACACTGCTGATTAAAAAGTGCAGCGACCCGCAGTACTGGTACGCCGATTTGGTCGGCCAGCAAGTGCCTTTTGTGCGTGAAGAGCTTGGCGAGTACGTAAGCCGCGAGCCGGCGGGATACATAAATTTTGTGCGGCGTGATGATGCCGTACTGCAAAACGAGGGGGCAGCGTGCTGCAGCTAGAGGCATGGCAGGTAATCAGTATTTTACTGACGTGTATGGGCGGGTTTCTCGCCGGCCTGCAATTTCTATTTTTGCAATTCAGAAAGGCGTTGGACGAAAAGTTTGGTGCGTTTGATAAACGCTTTGGGGCGCTGGAGGCCGAGGCCAAACAGTGGCAGCAGATGGAGCGCGAGCTGCTCGAGTTAAAGGCGGAACTGCCACTTCACTATGTACGCCGAGAGGATTACGTGCGCAACCAAACTGTTATCGAGTCCAAGCTCGATGCGATCGCCGTTAGGCAAGAAAACTTTCAATTAAGAGAGGCCTCAAAACAATGAACCTAGACCACGCTAAGGCCCGCCGCGAATCCATGCGCTGGACGATTATGCTCACGCTTAACAACGCGCGGCCCGTGTCTACTCACGAGAGTTTGGTGTTAACCACCATCCAAGGCGTGTATCCCGATGCCACCGCGCACGAGGTGCGCCGCGAGCTGGATTACCTAAACGATCGGTTGTTGTTGGTGCTTAAAAAAGAGCCCAGCGGCATCTGGTATGCCGACCTCACCAGCCTGGGCGTAGACGTGGCCGAGTACACCGTGGAGTGCCACCCCGGCATTGCCCGCCCCACCAAATACTGGGCGGGGTGAGCTATGCCTCCGCGCAGCAAAGTGGCCCAACTGCCACCCGAGGTAAAAAGCTGGCTCGACAGCGCCCTGGCCGAAAACAACTTTAGCGGCTACGAGGCGTTATCCGATGAGCTTTCGGCCCGTGGCTTTGATATTAGCAAAAGMGCGCTTAACCGCTATGGCCAAGATTTTGAGGTGCGTTTGTCGGCACTCAAAATGGCCAGCGAGCAAGCCCGCGCCGTAGTGGATGCCGCCCCCGATGAGGAAGGCGCCGTTAACGAGGCCCTAATGCGCCTGGTACAAGAGCACTTGTTTAAGCTGCTAATGAGCGATGAAGGTAAGTTCGACTTACCCAAAATTGCCAAGGCCGTAGCCGAGCTAGGCCGTGCCAGCGTGACGCAAAAGAAATTCAGCATCGAGCAACGCAAAGCCATTGCTGAAGAGGCGCGGCTGCAGCAGCTTACTGAGCAAGAGGAGCGGCTGGAAGAACTACGCGGCACCGATGGCATGAGCGAGCAGCTCGAAAACCGCATTCGTAACGTGCTGCTGGGTAAAGCGTAATGAGCGATACGCAAGGCAAATTGACGCCCACCAATACCCCGCGCAAAATCAACTTGGCCGAGGAGATGGAGCTGTACGGCGTGGTCGTGCCCGAGGATATCGCCGAGGCGGTACCGGGCGGTGACGCGGTGTTCTTGCCGTACCAGCAAAAGTGGTTTGAGGATGAAAGCCATATCATGCTGGCCGAGAAATCCCGCCGTACCGGTTTAACCTGGGCCGAGGCCGGCCGCAACGTGATTAACGGCGCCAAACCCCGTAAGCGCGGCGGCTGCAATACCTTTTACGTGGGCAGCAAACAAGAGATGGCGCTGGAGTACATTGCCGCTTGTGCCTTGTTTGCTAAGGCGTTTAATGAGCTGGCTGAAGCGGATGTGTACGAGCAAACCTTTTGGGATACCGGCAAGAAAGAGGAGATTCTCGCCTACATGATCCGCTTTCCGAAAAGCGGGTTTAAGATTCAGGCGCTAAGCTCACGCCCCAGCAACCTGCGCGGTTTGCAAGGTGATGTCGTGATCGATGAGGCGGCATTCCATGAAAGCCTAGAGGAGCTGCTTAAAGCCGCGCTCGCACTAACCATGTGGGGCAACAAAGTACGGCTTATTAGTACCCATAACGGCGTAGACAACGCCTTTAACACCTACATACAAGACTCCCGCGAGGGCCGTAAAGATTACAGCATCCACCGCATCACTTTGGACGATGCGATCGCACAGGGGCTGTACAAGCGCATCTGCTATGTAACCGGCCAAACGTGGTCACCCAAGGCCGAGGCCAAGTGGCGGGCCGACCTGTACAAAAACGCCCCCAACACAGAAAGCGCCGATGAAGAGTACGGCTGCGTGCCGAAAAAGAGCGGCGGCAATTACCTCTCGCGCGTGCTGGTTGAGGCCGCCATGGTGGCCGACCACAGCCTGCCCATATACCGCTACGAGGCGCCGGAAGATTTTGAAAGCTGGCCCCGCCAGCAGCGCGAAGACGAAATCAGTAAGTGGTGCCTGGATAACCTGTTGCCCGAGCTAAACGCGCTGAACAAAAACGACCGCCATGTGTTTGGTGAAGACTTTGCCCGGAGCGGTGATTTAACCGTGTTCGCGCCACTCGCCATTAAGCCCAACTTACGCAAGCGCACGCCGTTTGTGGTGGAGCTGCGCAACCTTACCTACCAGCAACAAGAGCAGGTGATGAAGTTCATCATCAAACGGCTGCCACGCTTTGGCGGCGCCGCTTTTGATGCCACCGCCAACGGCGGCTACTTAGCTGAGCAAGCCGCCCTGGAGTTTGGTTCCGGGTTGGTTGACCAGGTACAGCTTAGCCAGGCGTGGTACGCCGAGTGGATGCCTAAGCTTAAAGGCGAGTTTGAAGACTTTAACGTAGAGGTGCCTCGCCACCAGAGCATCCTGGATGACTTGCTGCACATCAAGGTAGTTAACGGCATACCGCTGATTGATAAGGGCCGCACTAAAGATACCGAAACCGGCAAAGGTAAAGGCAAACGCCATGGCGACTTTGCCGTGGCGCTGGCAATGGCCATACGCGCCAGCTGGATGCAAGGCGGCGAGATTGATTGGACGCCAATGCCCAAACACACCCGCGGATTCGACAACGTAGAAGATAACGACAACGACCTTTTAATACCGGAGCAAGGCGCATGGTAGACAGCCGCATAGTAGACGTAGACGGTAACCCCATACCGCTTAACGACATTAAAACCGCGCAAACCGCGCACGCGGTGGCGCTGCATCGCGAGTTTCAGGATCACCCCTCGCGTGGGCTTACCCCGAGCAAGCTGGGCCAAATTTTAATTGCCGCCGAGCAAGGCGATATTACCGCTCAGTACGAATTGTTTGAGGACATGGAAGAGAAAGACGCCCACATTATGAGTGAGATGGGCAAGCGCCGCCGCGCCGTGTCCGGGTTAGATTGGCGCATTGACCCGCCGCGCAACGCCACCGCAAAAGAGCGCGATGCCGCCATGGCCGTGCGCGAGATTTTAGACGGGCTGGAAGATATAGAAGACATTATTTTTGATACCACCGATGCCATCGGCAAAGGCTTTGCCTGCCAGGAGTACGGCGGCTGGCACCGGGTGGATGGCGATTGGTTACCTATTAATGTGCAGCACCGCCCGCAAACCTGGTTTCAGTTGGTGCGCGGTTTTGAACAAGCCATTCACCTGCGCGGGCCCGGCAATGGCGACCCGCTAAAACCCTTTGGCTGGATTGTACACACCCACAAAGCTAAAAGCGGCTGGCTGGAGCGCACCGCGTTATTCCGCGTGCTGGTGTGGCCCTATCTGTTTAAAAATTACAGCGTGGGGGATTTAGCCGAGTTCCTGGAAATTTACGGCATTCCCCTGCGCCTGGGTAAGTACCCCAGCGGAGCCAACGAATCCGAAAAGCTAACCCTGATGCGCGCGCTGGCACAAATAGGCCACAACGCAGCGGGCATTATTCCCCAGGGCATGGAAATAGAATTTCACAACGCTGCCCAAGGCGACCCCAAAGCGTTCGAGCTAATGATGAGCTGGTGCGACAAAGCCCAGAGCAAAGCCATTTTGGGCGGCACCCTTACCAGCCAGGCGGACGGCAAAACCAGCACCAACGCCCTGGGCAATGTTCACGACGATGTGCGCAAAGAGCTACGCGATGGCGACGCCAAACAAATAGCCAAAACCCTGAGCCGCGATTTGATTTACCCCATAGCCGTGCTGAACGGCTTGGTGGATAACTGGCGCCGCTGCCCACGCCTGGTGTTTGACACCAACGAACCGGAAGACATGGTCGCCTTTGCGAACGCAGCACCAAAGCTGCTAAACATCGGTATGCGCATTGACCGCCAGTGGGCCCAAGAGCGCGTTGGCATTCCTGAGCCGGAGGAAGGCGCCGAGCTGCTAGAACCCATTGCCAAGCGCGCTGTACAACAGCAGCGCGAGCAAAATCTAGATGCGCCCACAGCCGCCACCAACGCCCAGTTGCCTGCGCCCAATACACCGCCGGAGCATATGATGGCCCAGGCGCGCGAGCGGGCCGAGCCGTCGCTGGCCAACTGGATAAACCAGGTGCGCACATTGATGGATGACGTAAGCACCATGGACGAGCTGCGCGATCGCCTGCTGGAGCTTTACCCCAACATGAGCCTGGACGATTACGCCCGCGCGGTAACCGAGGCTAACCTGGTCGCGAACTTGGCGGGCCGCAATGAAGTGGCCGAGGAGCGCGGTTAATGGCTACCGCCAGTTACGGGTCTGTTCCGTTCCCGCAGCAGATTGAATTTTTCCGCCGCAAGCTGAACATACCCACCACAGCCTGGACAGACCTTTACAGCTTTGAGCACGACTGGGGCTTTATGGTGGCCGGGGCTAACCGCGACACGCTGGTGGCGGACTTTCGCACGGCCGTTGAGCGAGCCATTAGCGATGGCACAACGCTCGAGCAGTTCCGCGCAGACTTTGACGATATCGTCGCACGCCACGGGTGGGACTATAACGGCGGCCGCAATTGGCGATCGCGTGTGATTTACGATACCAACCTGTTCAGCAGCTACAGCGCCGGGCGCTACGCTCAGCTAAAAGAATTTAGTGCCGACATGCCGTACTGGCGTTACCGGCATTCCGACGCGGTAGAAAACCCACGTGAGCATCACCTGGCGTGGGATGGTTTAACCCTACGCCACGACGACCCTTTTTGGGACACGCACTTTCCCATTAATGCCTGGGGCTGCCAGTGTTATGTAGAAGGTGTTAGCGAAGATGAATTAGCGGATGAAGGCAAAACCGGCCCCGACACAGCGCCCGAATTTAATTATGTGCAACACACCATTGGCAAAAATAGCCCCAATGGCCCACACACCGTAACGGTACCCGAGGGCATAGACCCAGGCTTTGAACACGCACCGGGTAAATCGCGCCTTAGTAGTCAGATACCGCCCGAGCGGCCCGACCCGGTTATACCTGGTTCCACCGGTGGGCCCGGTGTACCCAACACGCGCCCAAGCGACCCGTTACCCGCGCCACGAACCTTGCCAGACGGTATGCGCTTGCCCGATGGCCAAAGCGAAGAGTTTTACGCACAGCAATACCTGGACGCCTTTGGCGCAACGCTAACAGAGCCTGCAGTATTTACCGATGTATTGGGCGAGCGTTTGGCCATGGGCGCCGAGTTGTTCCGCAACAAGCGCACCGGCTTGCTCAAAGCCAACAAGAATAATCGCGGCCGCTTTATGCGTGTGTTGGCCGCAGGCGTGATAGACCCCGATGAAATTTGGGTGCGGCTGGAGTACCACCAGGCGTTACAAAAGTCCGTGGTGCGCCGCCGTTATATTGCCCAGTTTGAATTGCCCGGCGAGCCCGTGCCCGTGCTGGCCGTGTTTGAGCGCGGGCCAGACGGCTGGAGCGGCGTTACCGTGTTTGACCCTGAGGTAAGCGAGGTGGAAGGTTTACGGGTGGGTATAAGGCTGTACCAAAGAGAAGAGTGAACCCCACAGCCCGGCTACTGTAGGCACCTTGCGCACCTGGGGGCCCTAAAGCCGGGGGCAGCACATGCGACAAGACGTAAGTAAATTATAGGCAGAACTATGGCAGGCGTAAAGGTAAGCGTAACCAGCGATGTAGAGGCCCGGCTGCAAGGCCTGGTTGCGGGCATAGAACACCCCAAGCCCATGTTCGCGTTAATGAACGAATACCTGGGCAAAATTACCCGCGCCCGGTTCAAAACCCAAACCGCGCCCGATGGCACACCCTGGCAAGAGCTATCGGCAAAATACAAAGCCCGTAAAAAGAAAAATAAAAACCGGATTCTAACGCTGAACAATTACCTGGGCGGCACCTTGCGCGGTGTTGAAGATGACCAGGGCCTCGAGTTTGGTACCAACCGGGTTTATGCGGCTATTCACCAGCTGGGTGGCGTCATTAAGAAAAAGACCCGCCGCAGTGAAGTGTATTTTCGCCAGCGTGCCGATGGCAGCGTGGGCAATCGCTTTGTGAAAAAGAACCGAAGCAACTTTGCCCAAAGCGTAAATGTGGGCGAGCACACCATTAAAATTCCCGCTCGCGAATTCCTGGGTACCAACGACCAACAAAACCAACACCTGGTAAAAATTGCCACCCGGTTCTTAAAAAAGGCCTCGGAAAAATAACGGCGTTTTAAGCCCCTTGTAGCCCTTAGCCATCTATTTACCCGAGTTTTACGCCCACCCACGTTTATAAACGTTTATGGAGGGGTTCTCGCCGCTGCAAACCCCTTGGCTCAAACTCAGATTGCACATTGAGCCCGACAACCCGCCTAAAAAGTTTTTGCCCTCGCAAAAAGACCTAAAGCGCACTCGCGCATAACCTGAGCACTGAATCGATTAACAAGCCCACACCGGGGCGATCAGTGAGTCAGGCCGTATGAAGAAAAAAGCACTTTCAGTGGGAGTAGGCATAGCGCTATCGGCGTGCAGTTTTATGCTGCCTGCCAATGCCGACACGCTGACCACCATCCAGGTGTTTCCCGCTGGCGAGTTTCGCCCTCAGGACGGCCGGCCCATGACCGTGCCCGCATGGCGCATTGACCAAGCCAGCGCACAGCGCGTTATCGAGCGTTTTAACCAACGCGCCACCCCTTTAGTGATTGATTACGAGCATCAAACCCTACGCAAAGAAGATAACGGCCAACCCGCACCGGCGGCGGCATGGTTTCGTGCGTTGGAGTGGCGTGAAGGCGCCGGCCTGTTTGCCCAAGTAGAGCTAACCGAAAGCGCACGGCAAGCGATTGCCAACCGTGAGTACTTATTTTTTTCACCCGTGTTCCGTTTCCACCCTAAAACCGGCGAGGTTTTAGCGATTGAAATGGGCGCAATTACGAACACCCCGGCAATTGATGGCATGGAGGCAATGAGCCTGCGTGCCGCCGCTTGCTTTGGGGCGACCCTGGAGGACGACAGCGTGAACGAACATTTAAAGAAACTGTTAGCCAAATACGGCCTGCAAGCCGAGACCGACGACGATGCTGTGGCGGCACTTAACGCCCACTTTGGCCAAGCCGACAACCACAACCCACTTAAAGCCGTGTGCAGCGCGCTGGGTGTAGATGAAGCCACCGACGAGCAAACATTGGTAGCCGCCTGTACGGCGCTTAAATCCAAAGCCGATGCGGGCACGACCGACAACCCCGACCCAACCAAGTACGCACCCGTGGCGGCGCTGACATCACTGCAGGAGCAAGTGACCGCATTAAACGCAAACTTAGCTGCCCGCGATGCCGCCGACGTAGATGCCCTGGTAGACACCGCGTTAGAAGACGGCCGCTTAACCAAGGGGCTAGAAACCTGGGCCCGCGACTTAGGCAAAAAAGATGTGGCCGCCCTTAACAGTTACTTGGGCGCTGCTAAGCCTTTAAAAGATGTACTGGCCAGCCAAACCAACGGTGCCGCCCCCGTTGCCGACAACGAGCACGGCTTAACCGCCGATGAAATTGCCGTGTGCAGCAACATGGGCATTACCCAAGAAGACTACGCCGCCGCCAAAAAGGTGTAACGAACCCCCAAGGGCGTGAGGTGTTTCCGGATCACCCTGAACAAACCGGCTCGATTTTTCTCGTTACTTTTAGCACTACAGAGGAGATGCCGTCATGGCACTAGCACAAGACCGTATGACCAAGCGCCGGGCCGGTGATCGCTTTAACGATCCGGTAGCCGAAGCTACAACCATTTATACCGGCGCGTTGGTAGTGCTGGATGCCAGCGGCAACGCCGCGCCTGGTAGCCCCGCTACCGGCTTAAAAGCTCGAGGGCTTTGTACTGAGCGCGCCGATAACAGTAACGGCGCCGCTGGCGATATTAGCGTGGAGACTGAAGCCGGTGTGTTTCTTTTTGCCAACAGCGCCGGCGTCGATGAAATCGACCGCACGCACATTAAAGGCACCGCTTACATCGTTGATGACGAAACCGTTGCCGCTACCGATGGCTCTAGTAGCCGATCGGCCGCCGGTGTAATTGAAGATGTAGACGACGCGGGTGTGTGGGTGCGTATCGGCGCCTAAGCCGAAAACCACAAACCGCTTAACCCGCGCCCAGCGCGAAAACCTTTTTTACCAGGAGCAACATCATGATTGTTAACCGCCAAAACTTAACAACGTTATTTACCGCCTTTAAATCCGCTTTTGCCAAAGCGTTTGAAGGTGCCGCTATTGACCACGACCGCCTTGTGCTAACCGTTAAATCCACCACTGGCGTAGAAGAGTACGCATGGCTTGGTAGCACCACCCAATTCCGCGAGTGGGTGGGCGATCGCGTTATCCAGGCATTAAAGCAACACGGCTATAGCATTAAAAATAAATCGTTTGAGAACACCGTGGGCGTACCGCGCGAGAACATCGAAGACGACCAGTACGGTGTGTACACCCCGCTAATGGCCCAGCTGGGCCAAGACGCTAAAGAGCATCCGGCACAGTTGGTGTACGCATTGTTAGCTGGCGGCTTTACGGGCAAGTGCTACGACGGGCAACCGTTTTTTGATACCGACCACCCGGTGCTTAATGCGGCTGGCCAAGAGGTAAGCGTAAGTAACTTTGCTGGCGGCTCGGGTACCGCGTGGTACTTGATAGACGATACTCGCCATATTAAGCCGCTGATTCTGCAAAACCGTAAGCCTTACAACTTTGTGATGATGGACCAGGAGAAAGACGAGAACGTCTTTATGCGCAAAGAGTATTTGTACGGTGTAGATGCGCGATTAAACGTGGGTTACGGCCTGTGGCAGTTGGCCTACGCCAGCAAACAAGAACTAACCAGTGAAAACTTTAACACCGCTTACGCCGCCATGCAGGGCTTAAAAGGTGACAACGGCCGCCCGCTGGGTATTCGACCCAAGTTGCTAGTGGTGCCGCCATCGCTGCGAGCAAAAGCGCTTGAAGTGGTTAAAGCCGAGCGTGCCGCCAACGGCGCTACCAACATCAACCGCGACGTGGTGGATGTATTGAGCACCCCTTGGTTGCAATAAGCAGCAAAGCGTAATGCTAACGCCGCTGTAAGACAGGCGGCGTTAGCAAACCCCACTTTTTGATTTAGGAGTACTCCCATGGCCACACGTAAACGCTCTGCGACCAAAGCCAGTACCGCTGCCACAACAACCAAAGCCGCAGAGGCCAATGCAGCGGCTGAACCAAAGCAACCTGAAGCGCCTACTGCTGACGCGGATGGGGCAAAAAAAAACGCTACTACCAATACAGCTACCGACGCTAAAAGCACAGACGTTGACCAGAACCAATCGGCAGATGATGCAAGCTCAACAGCTGGTGCGAATGACTCGGCAGAAAAAGCGCCGGCGGCTGATACCGACGCTGAAGGTAAAGAAAAAGACGCAACCACGACCGCCGGTAACTCAGAAACCGAGGCCGCGACACAGGCAGCCAAGTTGAGCGACGAGCCAGAAAGTGAAGCCAAGGCGCTGTTTATTAAATCGCGTTCGGCTACCGGCTTTAGACGTTGCGGTATGCGCTTTACGCCAGAGGGGCACGGCATCGTGTTGGATGCATTGACCGATGACCAGGTGGCAACGCTAAAAGCCGACGCCAACCTGATTGTTGATGAATGCACGATTCCCGCTAGCGCTTAGTTCAGACCTTTAACGTAGGTGCAGACCATGCAATACATCACCACCACCGAGCTGGCCGAACTGCCCGGCGCACAAGAGCTGGCCCAAGTGGCCACGGCCGCGCACCAGCCAGTGGTGGCGGTTGAGCTAATGGAGGCCACGCTGCGCGAGACCGACCGCAGCGGGTTTGACGCCGCCGATATTGCCCTGGCCGATGATGCGCTGGCCCGTATTGCCGAAGCCGTAGAACAGGCAGAAGGCTTAATTGATGGCCACCTGGTTAAACGAGGCTACGCGGTGCCGCTAAACCCTGTGCCCAAGTTGGTAACTGGCTGGGCGCGGGATATTGCCCGCTACTACCTGCACAAAGATTTAAGCGCTGACGATACCGGCTCGATTACCCGTGGCTATAAAGACGCCAACAAAATGCTGGGGTTAATTGTTGACGGCAAGTTCAGCCTGGGCGGTACCGACCCAGTCGAAACCGCGCCCAACAAGCTAGACGTGCGGTTTGATTACGACCGCAAAACCTTTAGCCGACGCGAGTTAAACAGTTTCCGATGAGCAATATGCCCCTGGACACCACGGTAATTGAGGCCCGGTTAAAAGACCAGGTGACCGAGCTTGTAAGCGTGGGCGGCGCGGCCGATTTTGCGGCGATTAAGGAGCTTGCCAGCCTTCGTTGCCCGGCCGCTTACGTGGTACCGACAAAAGAAAAAGGCAATAACGATCGCGCCACCCACACCTGCCAGGTAATGGCCGGTTTTGGGGTAGTAATTGCGGTGCGCCACTACGGCGACGCCACCGGTGCTAAAGCGCGCAATGAAGCGAGAAGCCTAATAGGTGCCGTGCGCGATGCCCTGGTTGGGTGGATGCCAGCCGACCGCGCTTTTAGAGAATGCTTTTGGCTTGAAGGTGATGTGCTGGAGTACGACGACAGCGTGTTGCTATGGGCCGATGCTTTTCAAACCAGCTTTTTTATGACAGGAGCACACTGATGACCGACGCAAAAAAAGACACCAAAGCCGCTGACGCTAAACCAGCCACAAAGCAACCGGCCCCCAAGAAAACGGAAAAAATTACCCGTACCGACAACAGCAAAAACGGGTACGTGGAGGCGCGCCGTAACCAGCGCCGCCGGGCCAGAAAGTAAGCACACAACCCCTAAACATAACCGCGCAGGAGAACTGACATGGGCGAACGAATTTTTGAACAAGACACATTGTGTCTGGCTGCCGTAGAGGCGAATTACGCAACCGATGCCGCACCTACTGCAGCGGCTAACGCCATGCGCGTGGCCACGGATTTAACCCTGCTAGACGGTGACCAAGAAGCGCTGGAGTATGACGCTGGCCGTGGTGGCAGCAAGGGCAGCATTCAGCGCAACAAGCGCATTAGCGGATCTTTGACCGGTTACCTGGCAGGCGTAAGCGCCGCAGGTGAGCCACCCGCCATTGGCCCGCTGATGCAAATTGCAGGGTTGGTACCCACCGTAACCGCCGATACCGATGTGACCTATGCACCGGCATCCACCGGGCACGACAGCGCCACGCTGCACGTGTTTCGCGGCAAAATTAAGCACGGCATTTTAGGCGCACGCTGCAACCTTGAAATGAGCCTGGGCCCCGACGCGTTGCCCAAAATGACCTTTAACAACCTGATGGGCCTGTATGTACCGCCCACCCAAGTGGCCGCATTCCAGGACGCGGACTTTACCGCGTTTACCACTCCGTCGGTGACCGACCCGGTATCCATTACCGTTATGACGTTGTTTGGCCAGGCCGTAAATATGAGCAGCATGATGTTCAAGTTGGGCAATAACGTGGTGTACCGCGCGGTGGTGAATGACGAAAGCGTACAGATTGTCGAGCGCCGCCCGCAAATCGAAATCACCTTCGAAGAGCCGCAACTTTCAGATTACAACTGGTGGGAAAAACTCAGCGATTACGGCGCCTTGGCTTACCAGCTGGGCGAAGACACGGTTGATGAGGGCAACATTTTTGAGCTGAACATTCCCAACCTGCAGCTCAATAGCATTACCCCAACCATTATCGACGGCATCAGCCACCTTCAGTGTGTGCTGGATGTAGTGCCTACCGCCCGCGATAACGATTTTACGATGGTGTTCCGTTAAGGATTAATAACACGGGCTGCTTGGCACGGATGCCTTTTTTAGCCAACCACACAACGACTTTCCAAAATCCGATAGAGGTTTACGCACAATGAAACTGAACATTAACGCCTTAGCCCAGCAGCACTTTAAAGCCATGGTTACCGTGAGCATCCCCACAGAAGATATCGACAAAGAGGGTAATACGGTTTACGGCAAGGCCAAATTTATCGGTAAGTTCCGTTGTTTAAGTGTGGCCGAAGGCCGCGAACACTTAACAGAACTGGAGGCACTGCGTGAGGCCGGTAACGCCCTGGCGGCGGTTGACCTTAGTGCCGAGCAAGTGGCGCGGTTCTTTATTGGCTTTGAAGCGGCCCCAAGCACAGAACTGCCGTTTGTGGATGACGACGATAACGCCCTGCAGAGCACCCCCGAAAACATCGCACTGTTGCTAAACAGCAGCTATGTGCGCGATGCCATTCAAATGACTTACACCAAAGCCCGTAGCGAGGATGTAGTAGGAAAAAACTCGAAGCGGTAGCGCGCTTTTGGGCCGGTGGCCGCGCTACCAATAACAGCCGTGTTGCTGAGGCGCTGGAAGCCGCCGGCGCACCGCAACACATCATTAATGACTTAAAGCGGCAGCAAAACGCTGCCCCCGAAGTGCAGCCGGCCAACGAACTCATTGTCCGGCTTTTTTATGCCGCAAGTACCCAGTGGAGCTACGCCGGCATGAGCGGTACTCGCACTGGGCTTAATTACCCAGCGGTAGAGACCAGGGCCAGTAAAAACCCCGACTACGCCGGCTTGGCGCTAGAGCACCAGGAGCTGGTATGGGATGGCCTACAGCGGATGGAAGTAGCCGCGCTAAAACAGTGGCAAAGCGAAGCCAAATAGCACCTTACGTAACAGCCAAGAGAGCAGCACTCAATGAGCGACTTGAACCTATCCATAAAACTCACCACCGAAGGCGGCAAAGTTGTCGTTAAAGAGATTGATGGTGTTGAGCAAGCCGCCGAGGGCGCTGCTGATGCGCTGGGTAAAACCGATAAAGCTGGCCGCAAGGCCAAGAGTGGGTTAGACGCGGCGGGCAAAGGTGCCAAAAAAACCGACAGCGAGATTGATCAGCTTAATAAACGCCTTAAAAACGCCATTAGCTTTGCTGCGCTGTTTTACACCGGTATGCAAGCCATTGGCGGTTTGCGAGCCGCCGCGACCTTGGCAGACGATTTTAATATTCTAGAACAGCGGGTAAAAACCGCCACCAAAGACACCGGCGACTTTAACCGGGTGTGGGCCGAGCTATACCAAAATGCTCAAGATAACGGTGCCGTAATGCAAGGCACTGTGGAGCTATTCCAACGGTTAAGCAGTTCGCGCAAAGAGCTGAAAGCCACCAACACCCAGATGTTGGAGTTTACCAATACCGTACAACAGCTGGGTGTAATTGGCGGCTCTAGCACGCAGGCCATGACGGCCGGTTTAACCCAGCTTGCCCAAGGCTTAGGTGGTGGAGTACTGCGCGCCGAGGAATTTAACTCCATTTTAGAAAACGTGCCCGAACTGGCCGTGCGCATCGGTAAAGGTATGGGCGATATCGGCGTAGGCGAACTACGCGCGATGGTGCTTGAAGGTAAGGTTCTGAGCGAGGATGTGTTTGCGGCGATACTTTCACAGGCACCCGAGATTGCCGCTGAGTTTGAGCAGCTAGCACCCACATTGGCGCGATCACGCGTGGAGTATGACAATGCAACCGCATCAATACTCAGCCGGATGGATGAGGCCGCAGGCATCACCCGCGTTTGGGCCGAGTTACTGAGCGATGCAGCCGGCGCGATGGACGAACTCAGCACTGAAGAGCTGGAGGAGTATGTAAGAATAGCCGAAGCGGCGGTGAGTATTACCGGCTCTTTGCTGGCAGCCATGTACGCGGGCCCCGCGGCGGCGGCTGTTTGGTCGCGTGGTATGGCTGGTGCAAAAGCCGCCAGTGGTGCTTTTGCGGCACAAAATGCGCTTACGACTAAATCACTGTGGGGCGCGCGTGCGGCCGGTGCCAGTGTGGCTGCTTTTTTTGTGGGGTGGCAAATTGGTAACTACTTGCGCGACGAGTTTGCAGCGGTCGAGCGCTTTAGTATTGCTTGGATGAGCACGGTACATACCGGCTTGATTAGCTTATCGGGCGGCTTTGACTTATGGGCCGCTGACATGAAATACGCAATAGAAGATTCGATGGATTTTGGTCGCAATAAGATCATCGATTTTTTGCAGTGGTATAACGGCTTAAACGATGGCGTACTGGATCTGTTGGGCTGGGAAAGCGCCTTTGATGACCTTGATGGAAAGCTGGAAGGCTTTAGAAGCAAGGCTGGTGTTGAGCATAAAGCCGCGATGGAAGAAATCCGAGCCCAAACCAAAGCCAAATTAACGCAGGTTAATAACACCTACGCCGATATGTTTGCCCAGGTGGGCAAAGGCGCCGATAACACCAAGAAAAAGCTTGCCGATATGGCCGGTGGCGCTGCGGGTGACGGCAGTACTACCGGTGGTGATGGTGATGGTGATGGTGATGATGGTGGTGTAGGCGAGCTGAATAAAGAGCTGCTGGCTTTGTACAACACTCAAATGCTTAACGCACAAGCGGTAGACGCCCAGGGCCGAGCCCTTGAGGGCATTGATTTAGAACTGTTTAAAGCCACATTTACCGAGGCCGCCGCGCTGCCCGCAGACGCCGCTGACGCAATACGCGCTTACGCCACCGCCGCGCTAAACGCGCAAACCGCGTTGCAATCGGATGCTTATTTAGAATCGATGCGGGAAGAGAACGACCTACTACGCATTCGTTTAGAGCAAGGCGAAGACGAATATGCCATTCAGAAAGCACTATTCCAACTCAAAGGCGGCAACCCCGATACCCTCGCAGCGATCGAAGATGAGCTGCGTGCACAGCAAGAACTTAACGAGCAAATACGCATTACCGAGGAGCTGGCCGGTGGTGGCTTTGGCGGTATGCGCGATGAGCTGGGCGAGATATCGGATGCGCTTGATGACTTAGGCGGCAACTTTGTCAACGCGTTTGGTGATGCCGCTGCGCTTCTGGATGCAATGACCGAGTCCCAAGCGGATTACGCGAAAGGATTGGAAAAAATCGCAAAAGAGCGCGCAGAGGTTAATACCCTTTGGGCCGATAGCGCGGACAAACAAGCAAAATTAAACGAACTCCAGCAGCGCGAGTCCGCACTGAATCGCCAAAACTATACCGACCAAATAAGCCAATACGGTGCCCTAGCCGGCGCTGCATCTGAGATGTTTGGAGTGCAATCACGCGAGCGTGAAAACCTCCACAAAATCGAGATGGCGTTTGGCGCGGTAGAGCTGGCCATGGCTCTGCAAAAAGCATCGGCTAATGCGCTAACCGCTATTACCAGCAGCTTTGCCGCACCGTTCCCGGTTAACTTTGCCGCCGGCGCCGCGATGATTGGCATTATGGCTGGCCTTGGTGTGTTTAACGGTGGTGGATCGGGCGGTAACGTCAACCTGGCTGCCGATCGGCAAGACGCCCAGGGCACCGGCACCGTGTTAGGCGACAGCACGGCTAAGAGCAGCTCGATACAAAACACGTTTGACCGCATTGAAGATCTGGAGCTAGACCAGTACCACGAGCTGCGCCAAATAAACGAGAACATTAAAGCGTTAAGCGGCGGGATATCGCAGCTTGCGATTAGCCTGGTGCAGGATGCCGGCCGCTTTAACGATGCATCGTATTCCGGGCCGTTGGGTACCAAAAGCAACACCAGCACCGGCGGCTTTTTTCAGGATGCCGGCAGCTTTGCCACACAGTTGTTTGATCCGGTAATGGGTACTGCCCTAACTGATTGGATTGGCGACCCACTGGGCGGCTTGATTGATGACGTGTTTGGTGGCTTTAGCGAAACCACCCGCGAGCTAATTGATAGCGGCATTAGCTTTGATGCTCAGACGATGGGCCAAGTGCTCGCCAGCGGCACGATTGAAGCCAGTTACTACAACGTTATTAAAGAGACCGAGAGCAGCTGGTGGGGCCTGAGTGAAGACAGCAGCCAAAACACCGAGTACAGCGGTATTAATGCTGCGGTGCGTGCCAGCATGGGCAAGCTGTTTGGTTTTGTGGGCGGCTCGGTTACCAATGCGATCGACATACTCGGGTTAAACCCGCAAAACATGATCGACACCTTTGCGATCGACTTGCCTAACGTTAGCTTTAAAGACTTAAGCGGCGATGAAGTTGAGGCCGAGCTGCAGGCGATGTTTAGCCAACAAGCTGACCTTATGACTCAGTACCTGGTGCCAGGCGTTGAGCAATACCAGCAAATGGGCGAAGGCCTATACGAAACACTGTTACGCGTAGCGCAAGAGCAAGCCGTGTACAACGCGCAAATGGATGCGCTCGGTTTAACCATGGGCGCCGCCGCTGGCATTACCGCCGAGGCACAGCTGGAGATATCGCAAAGCATTATTACGCTGATGGGCGGTATTGAAGAATTTAGAGATGCCACCGCAGATTACTTAAACGCGTTTTACAGCGGCGCCGAGCAGTTTGATTACCTCAGCGGCACCCTGCAAAAAACGTTTACTGATTTGGGCCAGCCATTGCCCGCGACCCGCGATGGGTTTAGAGCGCTTGTTGATGGCATTGACCGTACCACCACAAGCGGCCAACAGCTGTTTGCCACGCTAATGCAGCTTGCTCCATCTATGGATGAATTTTACAGCGTACTGAATGACCGCGCCGAATTTGAGGCCGGCATGGCCAGTGAGTTTGCCGCGCTGGATGCGACCGCGCTGCAGCAGTCGCTTACCGACTTAAACGCCTGGTACGACGAACAAATTGCCGCCGCTGAGGAGCTGGGCGCCGATACAACCATGCTCGAGCGTTTATACGGCCGCAAACGCGCTGACATTATTGCGGACGAGCTGGACGCGATTAATGAGCAACATACCACGGCCGCTGAAAAACTAATAAGCGAATACGAGCAGGTGTTTGGCCGCATCGACAGCTTAGCCAATAGCATTGGCGCGGATATTTTAAGCATCCAGCGCGCCGGCGCAGGCTGGAATGAGGTTGGGTACCAGAATGGCGTTATCGGTGACCTACGCGGCGATATCGGTGTAGGCAGCACCAGCGATCAGATAGGCACTATTGAGGGGCTACAAGCCGCCATTAACGCCCGTTACGAAGCTGAGATGGCGCGCAACCAAGAGCTGCAGCAAGCCGCGCAGCAACGTTACCAGGTAGAAAAAGCGGCCGCCGATGCCATGCGCCAAGCGGCTGACCAACTGCTGCAGGCCGCCGATGCCATGCTGCTAAGCGCGGCCAGCCCTGCGCTATTGGGTAGCCAGCTTACCGAGGCGCAAAGCCAGTTCAGCAACTTATTTAGCCAGGCACAAGGCGGCGATGCCGACGCGGCCGGCCAACTGCAGGGCGTGGGCAATAGCTATTTGGATATTGCCAAGTCGTACTACGCGCAGGGCTCTGATGAGTACAAAGCGATTTTTGAGCAGATCCAAAACGCGTACCGCAACGTGGGCGCCAGCGCGCCTGCAGAGCCACCGGTGCCGTCGGTTATCCGCAACTACCAGGCGCGCGATGCACAGCTGCAGGCCAGCGCGATTAACGAGCTGACCGAGCTGCAAACGCTGCTGGATGAACTGCGGGCCGAAGAACAAACGGCGCTAGAAGCACAGCAAGCCGAGATGCTCGCAACACAGCAAGCGCAGATAGACGCGGTGAACCAATCTACAGCCGATATCGTGAACGCGATACAAACCACTCAGACGCGCGAGACCAACCGCATGATTATGGAGATGCGCACCCAGCGAGATGAAGCCCGCGAGCAAAATACACGTGTGGTTAAAGAGCTGGGCCGTGTGCGCACTGAATTAACCCGCACGCAAAACGCTGTGTATAACACCCGGAGGACTGGCTAATGCTGTTTAGTGAATGGCTAAAAACGCCAGCGCTTGACCGGTGTTATTTAATTGAGATGGATTACCTGCTGGCCGGTACCGAGTACACCCTGCGCCGCAGCACGCACCCGTACCGCACCGCCGCGAGTGATACGCCGGCGCTAACGCCGTACCCGGACACGATATTAAGCCTGCCCGAGTTTGACAGGGAAATGAGCGAAGCCTTTATTGGCGTAAGCCGCGTTGCGATCGGTGAGCTTGAGCTGTTCCTGGATGACGAGCTGCAGGCGCTGGTAGGCGCGGCGGTTTTTGGTGGCCGTGAATTTAGAATGTTTGTGGGTGATGCCAGTTGGCCACTGGCAAGTTTTGGGCAGATTGTGGTTGGCCGTATTGAGCAGCTAGAGGCCGCCAGCTATGACCACGCCACGCTAACGTTTAAAGACCGCGCCGCGTTGTTTGACCGGCCCGTGCAGCAAAACACATTGGCCACCGGGCCCAGTGCCGGCAAGCCCATACCACTTTGCTACGGCAAGTGCTTTAACGTAAGCCCTGTGCTGATAGACCACACGATTAAAAAGTACCAGGTGCACGACGGGGCCGTGCAAGCGATTACCGACGTGCGCGAGAACGGCATGAGCATACCGTTTACCGCCGATGTGGTCACCGGTACCTTTACCCTAACCAACAACGCCACCGGCCGGGTTACGGCTGACGTGGAGGGTGCTGTTGTAGGCGGCACTTATTTAGCAACGGCCGACGATTTAATTGCTCACCTGGTTACCGATGTAATGGGCCTAAGTGCGCCCATTGGCGATACGCTGCCGGCTTACACCTTGGGCCTGTACATAGTGGATGAAACCACGGTAGCCGATGCCCTGGACAAGATTGCCGCCAGCGTTGGCGCAGCCTGGTTTTTTAACCGCTTAAACCAAGTGGCCTTGGTGCACTTTGACGGCGTACAAGCAGCTACCGACGCGCTGACCCCGGATGATATTGAAGACGAAAGCCTATTACCGGTACGCCGTATTGCGCCGGCCAAAACCATTACCCTTGGCTACCAGCGCAACTGGACGCCCCAGGCTGATGGCCTGGCCGGCACGATACGCGAGAACGAGCCCGAGCTGGCAACGCAGTACGAGCAAACCGAGAGCGTTGTTGTGGCCACAAACGCTGGCATTACCACGAATTACCCAGACGCGGCTGACATTACGGTGAGCACGCTCATAGCCGCAGAAACCGACGCCGGTACCGAAGCCGCCCGCCGCGCCGGTATAGCCGCAACTCCACACACTATTTTTGAGCTGGCCGCCTTTGCCAGCCCATTCGCCATGCAGCTGGGCCAAAGCATTAGCATCCAATATCCACAGTATTTTGCCGCCGGTGGTGATGCACTGATTACCCGATTAACCGACTTGCCCGAACAAAACAGCGTAAGACTGGAGGTGTGGCAGTGAGCAATAACATGCGGATGTTGATTGATAATTTGTGGGATACCGCCACTTTAAGCGTGGCCGCCGGCACCGAGGTGAGCAGCTTACCTGTGGCTAACTCGCAAATTTATGGCCGCAGCAAAACCGCCGCGATTACGCCCGATGGCGCCGGTAACTCGCAGTTTACGTTTGAGTTGGGTTCACTCCAGCTAATTGACGGGCTTGTGTTGTACCGGCACTGGCTAAGTGACCTAGCGACTTGGCGCGTGGAGTTGTTTGATGGCACCGAGTTAACGGGCACGCGGGTGTATGACTCTGACACTGTGCCTGCTGTAGCAACAAAAACACTGGGCGAGCTGAATTGGCTAGTGGATACCCTGGTAGTGAGCGTTTTTGGCAATTGGCCGTTTAAGTTTAGCCAGTGCTGGATGCCACCGACGTTTGCACGCAGCGGGCGCATTACGATATCTGATACTGATGCCCGTGACGGGTTGCATGAGTTTGACCGCGTTTTTTTGGGCCGTAGTTTTCAACCGACCTTTAATTTTAGTTATGGCCACCAGCACCAATGGCTAAGCGCGGAGGCACAGCGCGTAACGGCTGCGCAATCAGTTTTTAGCACAGCACGTCCGCGTCACCGGCGTGTGGCATTTTCCCTAGATTACCTGAGCGAGCAAGAGCGACCACACATGAGCGAGGCAATCCGCTCGGTAGGTATCACGAAAGATTTCTTTATCAGTATGTTCCCAGAAACTGGCGGCCGAAACGAAATTGAATACGCTATGAGCGCCAAGTTTGTCGGTAACCCTGCGCTCAGCGGCAATTTTTTTAATAACTTTACGGCACCCATTGAGGTGAGAGAGGCATAACAATGGCGATACCCGTACCCGGTATAGAGTTCAACCAAAGTGATGTAGGCGGCCAGTACTTGGCAAAGCTGCAGGACTTAGCCCAGGCCGTAGACGCGGCCGTAACGGTTGCGAACGATGCAAAAAGCCACGATGACGTGCTGAAGGATTACTTGCTGCTGAATATTGACGACTACAAGGGCTATTGGAGTGATTTGAGCGGGGGTTTATCTAAGCCTGCAACCGCGTACCACGATGGAAAAATATGGCGTTTGCAGAACAACCTTGCAAACGTAACTACAAGTGAGCCGAGCGATGCCAATAACGATTGGGCGCCGGAGTCTAGCCGGTTTGTGAGTGAGAACGGCGCCTTGGGCTTGATCCAGCAGTGGGGTTTGGGTGCAGATCAATCTTTGATTGAAAACACTGACTCGTACTTAATTGATAAGACGCGATTTTATTACCAGGGCGGTGGCGATGCTCACAGGCTTGGTAGCAGTAACGGTACAGGTTTATGCGTTATAGGTTTGGCTGAATCTGGCAACAGGTACGGCTGGCAGATTGTCGGAGCGAATAACGGTCAATTCTGGGGGCGAACTATAAACGCATCTGGCTGGGGCGTGGACCAGCAATTCTGGACAAGCGGAAATTTGCAGAAAACCGTATCTCAGATTGATACAACAGCTGGTCGAGTTTCTACTGTCGGCCATATGGGGTACGGAGACTCAATTCGGATTACTTCTGCTGATGATATCCTAAACTTACCGCCGATTGCGGGTAACGGCGGTAACGCGAAGTATTACTGGGGGCCAAATGGCGTGCCTATTAATATGCCGGCCAAAGCTAATGCTGCTGGTTACGTGAGCCGCGATTACATTGCTTCTACATATGAGCTTATAAAGGTTACTTCTCGCTTTACCGGTGAATCCTATCAAAATGTAAAAAGTGCTGGTGTTTGGTCTGGCTGGAAGCCGGTGGGTAGTGGTTCAGGCCGTAAAACCGCGCCCGTCCAAGTTTTAACCAGCGTGGACGAGGTCAGCAATGACATTGAAGTCGATCTTGATTGTAGCGAGTACAACGTTTTCCTCTTTGATTTTAGCGACGTGAGTATCTCGACCTCTGGCGCCTTCAACCTAAATATCATTGGGGTGCCGACAGACGAAGATGATCTATTTAGCTGCACGATAATGATGACTGGTGCAGGCGTTAAAACTGGCGTTAATACGTTATTGAACTCAGCGCTTACAGCACATTGGCCCTCGGTACCTGAGTACGGCACCACCCGCACAGCATTGGATATTATCGAGTTCTACTGGAACCCGTTAAAGCCTGGTCAACTTAGTTTCTATCAGTCAGATGAGAGACCGTAACCATGACGCAGTTAGGTCTTAGGAAGCCAGGACGCGCGATTAACGGCAAGTTTGTACGACGCGGCGAGTGGGTTGTTATCAGTGCGAGTGCGTTTTTTGTTACATGCTGCGTAGCCGACGTCTTTGTACGAGGCTCGGGCGGCGGCCATGGCGGTAATGTTAAATCTCCCTCTGAGACCGTGACGGGTCAGCGCGGTAAGCATGGAAGCGGCAATACATGGACGAGCGTTACTGTTACCGGAGAAGTGACGGTTTCCTTGGGGCCTGCAGGCTCTTCTGCCGCGAGCAAGACCCACCCTGGTGATTCGTCAGTGATTGGTGCAAATGACGGCACGTCCGGTGCCTCTTGTTCGATCACTAGCAACAACTTTGGCGCAAGTCGTTCCGGCGGGGACCTTGGTAACGGAGCCACTTTAGATGGGTGGAATGGGCAATACACGCAAGACTATGACGACTGGCAAACGTTAATTATCACAAACCCAGCGGGCGGCAATTATGGGCGTATGGGCGGCCAGAACTATACACCCCCCAACTACTACACAAGCGCAGCAGTGCGCGGTTGCGTGCAACTACTACTAATTGACCAAGGGTAAAACTGATGGCTATATTTTTTTTAGACCGAGAAACCGAAGATACGCTGGAAGAGCGAGACGTAAAAGCTCGTTTAATGGCCGCCCCAGAAACCGTTGAAGATATCGTGACACCACCAGCGCCGTCCGTTGATGTTGTCGAGGGTATAGAAGGTGAAACTCCGGAGGTAGAACCTGAGCCCCCGGTAGAACCCGTGCCCCGCGTGCGCACTAAAACTCGTATTATTAACCGCTTAAATGCGGTATCGAATGAAGATTTAGAGTCGGTAGGCGTAGTGCGTGTGTTGGAGGTTGCACCACCGGTCTTAGAGGCCTGGCAATCTCATGTTGCTGGAGCCCTGGATAAAACTGACCCCAACTTGTGGGCGCAAACATGGGTGGTTACCGGCCCTTCGGTTGCCGAAGCAGTAGCAAAGCGTAAAGCGGCAATAGAGTACGAGCGCGATATACTCATTAATGACGAAAGCGCGACTGTTACCCTGAGCGACGGCCGTATTTTTCAAACCGACCCGCGCTCGGTAACCCTGATGAACAGGGCTAAATCGAACGCTGACTTAAATGGCGGATTTGCTCCTGGTGCGATTTGGCGCGACGCTGATAACGTCAATCACCCCCGCACGACAGCGCTGTTTGCCGAGATTAGCGCGAAAGAGGAAGCCCGCTGTGAGCCAATTTGGCTGCTGAGCTGGGTATTAAAAGATCAAGTGGATACGATCGCCGCTGACGCAGCTTTAACGGATGCTGAGAAAGTGGCCGCGATTATGGCCCAGACGTGGGCAGCGCCAGAACCTGAATGATCACGCTCTTTGAGGGGCCGTACCAGGGCGTAAAGGTTTGTCACCTCCCCGGAGGCAAGCTGGTACAGCTTCTCGAAGATATCCACCTCCCCAACGGCGATATCGTCCCCGCCGGCTTTATTTGCGATACAGACAGCGTGCCCCGGTTACTGGGGCCGTTGTATGCATGGTTTAAAGGCCGCTCAGTCCTGGGCGCCATCATTCACGATTTTTGCTACCGCAAAAAGATTCCGCGAGCCAAGTGCGATTTACTGTTTCTGCAGGCAATGACATGGGAGGGCGTGAGAGCGCGCTACCGTTACCCGATCTATTACGCCGTCCGAGTTTTCGGCCGGTTTCACTATTAAGCAGGAGGCGCGTATGCGCATATTATTGGTTTTAACCTTAGCGTTGACGCTTTGTGCGTGCGCGAGCAACCAGCCCGATGACCGCTGGCTGCAGTGGGCGGCCGCTGAGCGGGCCCGGCAAGACAGGTTATCGATGCAGGCGGCTAGCTGCGAGACCGACCTGTGCCGGGTGATGGTCGCTCAGGAGGGCAACAAGGTGACAACCCCGCAACCACGGAACGACTATCACCCGGCCTGGGGGCTGCTGGATAAAACCCTCTCGGTGGCGCTGCCTATTTATGGCTCGTACCTGGTTGGCGAGCAGTGGTCAGACGCATTGGTAGGCGTAACGGGTGCGGTAACGTCAATGGAGCGCAGTTATATCGACAACTCGTTATCTGTTGGGGGCGATCAGATTGGTGGCGACCGTGTTAACGACCATAGCACTTATGCTGGCCGAGATTTGATTAGCGGGCGACAGGTCAATGACTCGAGTACCAATATCGGCGGGGATAGCGTAGGTGGCGACCAGTGGCACGGTGACCGATACGCGGATAGCTGCCTGGGTGACAGCTGCGCCAACTACTCGCCAGGGCCAGTGGACAACAGCCGCTACAGCGACGCATCGGATAACCGGACGACAACACCCTAGTAATAAAAGCGGCGACGGCACCGGTGCTGTAACACCGCTGCCGACGTCGATTAGCAGAACCAGGCTGCAAACCGACCAAGACCGCCCACTCTCGCGAGAGTAGGCGCATGTTACCAGAATGAAAAAGGTTTGCGCACAATGGAAGATGTTAGATGTTATGACTGCGGCCGTAAGCTGGCCGTAGCAGATTTTAAAGAGATACAGATCAAATGCCCGCGCTGTAAAGCGCTTAATCATCATGTGAAGGCCACCGAGCCTCTGGACGGAAGCCCCGGAGGCAATAATGGCAAACCCAATCATTCCATGGATCGGCGGAAAGCGTAGGCTTGCAGACCGTATATTCCCGCTGTTCCCTAGTCACAAGTGCTACGTTGAGCCGTTCGCTGGAGGAGCGGCTTTGTTCTTCTTGCGGCCGAACCCAGCAGACGTGGAGGTGTTAAACGATATCAACGGTGACCTCGTTAACCTATATCGTGTTGTGCAGCACCACCTAGAGGAGTTTGTACGGCAGTTTAAGTGGGCCCTGAGTTCACGCCAGGTGTTTAAGTGGCTGCAGGACACGCGGGTGGAGACATTGACCGATATTCAGCGAGCAGCTCGGTTTTACTACTTACAGCAGTCAGCCTTTGGGGGGCTAGTTGAGGGCCAAACTTACGGTACCGCCACTACAACCCCGCCGGGCCTTAACTTGCTGCGCTTAGAGGAGCAGCTCTCGGCCGCGCATCTACGGCTATCCAGCACGTTCATCGAGCACCTGAGCTGGGCTGATTGCATTAAGCGCTACGACCGGCCGCACACGCTGTTCTACATGGATCCGCCGTACTGGGAAACCGCTGGTTACGGCGTGGTGTTTGGCTTTGAGCAGTATGAGCAGATGGCCAAGGTACTGGCCAGCTTACAGGGTAAGGCAATTATCAGCCTGAATGACCACCCTGACATCCGCCGGTGCTTTGCAGACTTCCACATCGAGACGACCGATATCAAGTACACCGTGAACGGTGGTAAAGGTAGCCAGGCGAAGGAAGTGCTGATATTCAGTTGGGATGTGGCTGCGGAACCGGCTGGATTGTTTTAAGATAACACCCAAATTCACGAGCATGGAGTGCCGTATGGCTGACTTAGAGCTACCCAACATACCCAAATTCAACGTTTTAAAGTGGGCAGTTCCTCTGTCTCTAGCGATATTAACCTTGGCGACGTTGTTCTATATAGCTAAGTTCTGGAGCTACGATATCAGTGATAGTCCAGAGCAGTGGGGGCAGCTGGGCGATTACCTTGGGGGGCTGGTGAACCCTGTAGTGGGACTAATCACGGTAATTCTCCTTGTTACCAGCCTTAGGCAGAACCAGGTTGCACTGGCTCAGTCTAGAGCTGAATTAGAGCAGGCACGGATAGCTATCGAGCAAGCTACGGCCACCCAAAAGGCTACGGAAGAGTCTTTGGTTAAGCAGGTTGAGATAGCGGAGCAAACGCGAAATATCAACACGGTTATCGCATTATGGCGTGCCCAGATGGAGATATTAAACGAAACTGAGGAGCGCGAGAGAAAGGGTGAAGCAAACAGCCCAGAAAAAGTTGCAAAATTCAATAAAATTAAACGAGATGCCGCGTCTAAGGGAAGTACCCTAAAGGGAATAGTTGATGGCGAATACCAAAGGCTAGTTAAGCAGTATACTAAATGACAAAAACACACAGCGAAATTCCGTTTCGCTGTGCGTTACATATGAAGATGGCAATTTATCGCGCAGTATTCGCCCATTTATCGCGCGCGGCATCAACAAACGCTGAGTCGTTACAAATGATCCACTATGGGCCAGCACAAGAGTATGCCGCTCACTTTGATGCCTGGGATCCGGCGACCGAGAGGGGTGAGCGCTGTATGGCTAAAGGGGGGCAGCGGTTAGTAACCTGTTTGCTGTATTTAAATGATGTTGGCGCGGGCGGTGCTACCGGGTTTCCGGAGTTAGGGCTAGAAGTGCCCGCCAAGCGTGGCCGGATGCTGGTGTTTTACAATTGTTACCCGGGTACCAATGTGCGCCAACCAAAAAGTTTGCACGGCGGCTTGCCGGTGCTCAGGGGCGAGAAATTGGCCTGTAACTTTTGGTTTAGGGAGCGCGCGGTACAGCCGTTGCGAGATTGAAGGCGCGGCTTAAGTGTCGCTAGCGCGATAGCGCAGTGTGCTAAACAACGCCCAAATAAACGCGAGTAGGGCGCCGCTCACGGCGCCGTATATATGCGCGATGGATACTACCGGCCCGGCAATAAGCACTTCGGTGGTACTGTTGCCGCCGGGGATAATCTGTTCGTAGCACAGCTTAATGGTAATCGCGATAATACCCGCCCAGCCGGCGGGTAGGTTTTGCGCGCACAGAGGCGCCAGTCCAAATACCAGTAATCCGTGCAATACCCCCGACAGGCCGACGTAATAGCTTATATTGGGCTGCCATATGTAAAGTGATAAAGAAATACTCAGGCCGATTAACGCTCCAGCCAACATCCAAGAGGTACGGCTGCGCTCGGTCCCCACCCAAAATATAATCAGCCACAGTCCGGCTAAATTGAGCAGCCCGTGAATTAAGTTTAGATGTACTAAGTGGGCGCTAAACAGTCGCCATACTTGCCATTGGTCGATGGCGCTGCGCTGGTATTGCAATAGCGGGTTGAGCGTCTGACCAGCAGCGGCAAGCCCCGCCAGTGTCAAGGCGCTAATAAGCATAAAAATAATGATGGTGCGGAGTCTCGGTGACATGCGGCTACTATAGCGTAATTGCCGCCGTGCTTCACCGGTGCGATAACCTGGTAGTCCCGTGCCGTACGAGGGGTTGTTAACGTGTCTGAAAGTCGTTTTGGGTGAGCTCGTTATTGGGGATTGTGTCATCCAATTTGCCCTAGCGCTACCCGTAGACCAGATCGGCGCTAACTGGCATAATCAGCGCCCAATTTTCATACACATGCCCAGGTGACTTTGCCCCACGGGAGCCCGCGAATGAAGGGAGCCCTGCAAGTAGGAGTCCGCGTAGGTGGGTGTGCACCTTTAATCCCGACTGATTCAGAGGATTGCTATGCAACCATCGGTGAAACCGCAAAACCCTAACTTCTCATCTGGCCCCTGCAGCAAGCGCCCGGGCTACGACGTTAATCAGCTGGATCTCGCCACGCTTGGCCGCTCACATCGCTCAGGCCTGGGTAAGGCGGCGCTGGGTCGCGCCTGCGAGCAAACCGCGAAGTTGCTCGGCCTACCAGAAGGTTATCGGGTAGGCATTGTTGCCGGCTCCGATACCGGCGCGGTTGAAATGGCCATGTGGTCGATGCTGGGCCAACGCCCGGTGGATGTGATGCAGTGGGAGTCTTTTGGTAAAGGTTGGCTAACGGACGTTACCAAGCAGCTTAAGCTTGAAAATGTCACCGCGCTTGAAGCCGATTACGGCGAGCTGCCAGACCTGAATAAACCTAACTTTGATCACGATGTAATTTTCACCTGGAACGGTACGACCTCGGGCGTGAAAGTTCCCAATGGTGATTGGATTGCCGATGACCGCCAGGGCTTAACGATTTGCGACGCGACTTCAGCGGTATTTGCGATGGAGCTGCCCTGGGAAAAGCTCGATGTCATTACGTTCAGCTGGCAGAAAGTGCTGGGCGGCGAAGGTGCCCACGGGGTGCTGATTTTAGGCCCCCGCGCCGTTGAGCGCCTGGAGACTTACACCCCACCTTGGCCGCTGCCTAAGTTGTTCCGTATGACCAAAGGCGGCAAGTTGATCGAGGGGATATTCGAAGGCGCGACGATTAATACGCCTTCTATGCTGTGTGTGGCTGACTACCTGGATGCCTTGGATTGGGTTGAGTCGATTGGCGGCACCACAGCGGCCATTGCCCGCAGTGAAGCTAACTTGGCGGTGCTGGAAAAGTTTGTCGCCGAGAACGAATGGATCGAATTTTTAGCCAAAGATAAAGCCACACGCTCCAACACCAGTGTGTGCTTTACCCTAGATGCCAGTGAAGAGCAGGTGAAGGCACTGGTTAAGCTGCTCGATAGCGAAGGCGTTGCCTATGATATCGGGGCTTACCGCGATGCTCCTCCGGGGCTTCGTATCTGGTGTGGTGCCACCGTCGAGGCGGCCGACCTTGAGGCATTAATGCCTTGGCTCGAGTGGGGCTATAAGCAAGTCACCAGCGCTTAATCCGCCGCTTAGATCGATTAAAACCTCGCAGGCGCGGTACGATACCGCGCCTTGAATGTCTCACCTTTAGACATTGGATACGCTCATGTACAAGATCAAAACCTATAACAAAATCTCTGTAAAAGGCCTGGATCGCTTTGACCGCAGTAAGTACGAAGTGGCCAGCGACATTAACGCCCCCGATGGCTATATTTTGCGCAGCCATAAGCTCCACGACGAAGCGCTGCCTGAATCTGTTAAAGCTGTCGCCCGTGCCGGAGCCGGTACCAATAATGTGCCAGTGGCCGATTACACAAAAAAAGGTGTGGTGGTATTTAACGCACCCGGCGCCAACGCCAACGCCGTAAAAGAGCTGGTGATCGCCGGTATGCTACTGGGTTCGCGGGGCATTATCCCCGGCATGAACTGGGCTCAGTCACTCACTGACATGACCGACGCGGCCGAGATGAGCGCGTTAATGGAAAAACAAAAGTCCACCTTTGCCGGCAGCGAGCTTACCGGTAAAACGCTGGGTATCGTGGGTTTAGGGGCGATCGGCTCGTTGATAGCCGATACCGCGTTGGCACTGGGTATGAACGTCATTGGTTACGATCCGGCCCTGTCGGTTGAGGCTGCCTGGCGCCTGCCTAGCCAAGTGGCGCGTGCTGAAAATTTGCAGTCGCTGCTGGCCCGCTCGGATTACATTACCCTGCATGTGCCGGCGATTGAGGCCACTCACCACCTGATCAACGAAGAGTCGATTAAGTCGGTTAAAGAGGGCGCAGTGCTGCTTAACTTTGCCCGCGAGGCCATCGTCGATGCCGCCGCCGTGGTGCAGAGCTTAGACGCCAAGCGTTTGCGTATGTACATCTGTGACTTTCCCGAGCCGATCCTACTGGGGCGCGATGACGTATACGCCATGCCGCACATCGGCGCCAGTACCGCAGAAGCGGAAGAAAACTGCGCCATTATGGGCGCCGATCAGCTGATGGATTACCTTGAAAATGGCAACATTAAAAACTCGGTAAACTTTCCCACCGTGCAAATGGATCGCACCGGCCAAGGGGCGCGTATTACCTTTTGTAACGATAATGTATCCGGTGTGCTGGGGCATGTGTTGTCTGCCTTGGCGGACAATAACGTCAACGTGGTGGATATGGTAAACAAAAGCCGTGGTGATATTGCCTACAACATTATCGATGTCGAGCAAGCTCCGGCCGATGACGTGGTGGCGGCGATTAAAGCCGTGGAGCATGTTATCTCGGTGCGCGTAATCTGAACGGAGCACGGGGGACGGTTAACGGAGAAAGATAGCGTTTGACGGATTAAATCCGGTATTATTTTCGTACCCGTACCCGTACCCGTACCCGTACCCGTACCCGTACCCCGGAGATGCCCATGTACAAGCTTGTGTTTTTTGTACCTGACTCTCACCTGGAGCCGGTAAAGCAGGCAGTGTTCGCCGCCGGTGCCGGCAAGATTGGCGATTATGACCAATGTTGCTGGCAAGTGCTGGGGGAGGGGCAGTTTCGCCCTCTCGCCGGCAGCCAGCCTTTTAGTGGCCAGCAGAATCAACTTAGCCGTGACCCTGAGTGGCGCGTCGAACTGGTGTGTACTGCAGAGCACATTCGCGCGGCCAAGCAAGCGTTAATCGACGCTCATCCCTTTGAAGAACCTGCCTACGATATCTGGCCACTGGCCGATGTTTAATGCCGGCTGGGGTCGGCTAACGCGGCAATTACACCCCATCGACACGTTGCGCCAGCAGCAACCGCGAGCGGGTGAGGCGGCAGTGCTTATCGGCTTAATCGAGCGGGCCGGCACGGTGGAGGTGATTTTAACCAAGCGTGCTGCACATATGCTGCAACACCCCTCTGAGGTGGCTTTTCCCGGTGGCAAATTTGAGCCCGGCGACACAGATCTCATTGCCACTGCCTTGCGTGAAGCCCAAGAAGAAACCCATTTAAGCCCCGACAGGGCCGCCTTGCTAGGCGCGCTGCCTGCGCGCTATACCCGGGCGGGGGTTCGGGTAAGTGCTGTGGTGGCGCAAATTGCGCCAGGGGCGGCATTAATTCCGGACCCTGCAGAGCTAAGTGCGATTTTTACCGCGCCAATTACGCTTTTTCAGCCGGCCGGGGCCGATAGATTTGATACCATCGAGCGTCAGGGAGTACGCTATCAAATACCCGCCTATCGTTATGACGGCTACGATATTTGGGGGTTGACCGCACTGTTGGCAACTGAAGTGGCAAGTGTGTTTTTAGGGGCGCGCCGGTAAAGCGACGTGGTCTATAATCAGGATGATTCATCGGGTATGATCAAACCCGATAACAATAACTGGGAGTGAGGCGGTATGACATTAGAGTGTAATCGCACAGTGGTGGAGGTATTTACCGAAACCTGCAGTCAGTTTGCCGACAGCCCGGCATTTACCTGCTTGGGCCATACCTTAACCTTTCGCGATATTGATAATTTATCGGGGCGGTTTGCAGCTTATTTACAACACAACACCAATTTAAAGCCCGGCGATCGAATCGCCGTACAACTGCCCAATGTGCTGCAATACCCCGTCGCGGTGTTTGGTGCGTTGCGCGCGGGCATGATAGTGGTCAATACCAACCCGCTGTACACCGCCTCAGAGCTTAAACACCAGTTGAATGACTCGGGCGCTAAAGCATTGGTGGTGTTGGCTAATGTCGCCGGTGCCGCCACCGAAGTGGTGCCCGAAACTGGCGTTGAGCAAGTGATTGTGACAGAGCTTGCCGATTTGCACCCGCCGCTAAAATCGCTACTGATCAACTCGGTGGTGAAATACATCAAAAAAATGGTACCGCCATTTAATTTTACGAACAGCTGCTCGTTTAAGTCAGTTATTAAAGCCGGCTCGGCGGAGCTAACGCCTCACCAGGCGAGCCCCGACGATGTGGCGGTTTTACAGTACACAGGTGGCACCACTGGGGTCGCCAAGGGTGCGATGCTGACTCACCGTAATCTTGTGGCCAATATGCTGCAGGTAAACCAGCAAATGGGCGATGTGTTTCGGCAAAATCAAGACATCTTTGTTGCGCCGTTACCGCTGTACCATATTTACGCTTATACCATTCACTGCATGTGCGCTTTCTCGCTTGGTAATGAGAACCTGTTGATTCCCAATCCGCGAGATATTCCGGGCTTTGCCAAAGCATTAAAGGGTGTGCCTTTTACCTGTTTTGTGGGGCTTAACACCCTGTTTAATGCGCTGTGCCGCAACGACGATTTTCGCGCGCTGGATTTTAGTCATATGCGCTTATCTTCGTCGGGCGGTATGGCGTTAACGCATCACGCGGCGAAACAATGGGAGGAGGTGACCGGTACGCCGGTGTGCGAAGGTTACGGCTTAACCGAAACCTCGCCGGTAGTCTGTATCAACCCGCGCTATGGTATTCGTTTGGGCACCGTGGGCCTGCCAGTACCTGAAACTGCGGTTAAGGTCATCGACGAAACCGGCGCCGATTTAGCGCTGGGTGAGGCCGGTGAGCTATGCGTCAAAGGCCCGCAAGTAATGAAAGGCTATTGGAACCGTGACGACGCAACCCGTGAGTCGATCGACTCGGACGGTTGGTTGAAAACCGGTGATATTGCCACCATCGACGCTGACGGCTACGTAAAAATAGTTGATCGTAAAAAAGATATGATTAACGTCTCGGGTTTTAAAGTCTTCCCCAACGAGGTAGAGGACGCGCTGGCCGAGCACCCGGATATTGTCGAGGCGGCCGTTGTGGGTGTTGCCGATGAAGAGAGCGGCGAGCTGGTGAAAGCCTTTGTGGTTAGCACCAACCCCTCGCTCAGCGAAAAAGAAGTGCGTGAGTTTGCGCGGCAATCGTTAACGGCTTATAAAGTGCCCAGCTCGGTGGAGTTTCGCGATGAGCTGCCTAAAACCAATGTGGGTAAAGTGCTGCGTCGCGAGCTGAAATAACCCTTACCTACCCAACCCTATACGGACCTTAACGTAACAACGATGGAAGTAAACCAATATTATTTATGTGGCTGTAATGGCTTGAAGGTTTGGGTTGATAAGGTTTCTTTGCTATGAGTCGCACCGCGCTTATTTTATCGGGTGGCGGTGCGCGGGCGGCGTATCAGGTAGGCGTTTTACAGGCGTTGGCCGAAATCTTGCCGGCCGATATTGAAAATCCTTTTCCGGTTATTTGTGGCACGTCGGCCGGCGCCATTAATGCCATTGCGCTGGCCGCCCACCCGGGCAATTTTCGCGAATCGGTGACGGAGCTTGCCGATATTTGGCGCGGTTTGTCGATTGGCGATGTGTACCGCCACGGTTGGTCGGATTTTGGGCGAGGGTTTGGCCGGATATTTTTATCGCTGTTTAACGAGGGTATTGGGCGCAAACGGCCATTGAGCTTGCTGGATAATTCCCCCTTGTGGGATTTATTGGCCCGTAAGATAGAGTTTGCCAATATCGCCCGTAACATCGAATCAAAAAAACTGCACGCCGTATCGATTACCGCGATGGGCTATAGCTCGGGGCGCTCGGTTAGCTTTTTCCAGGGCCACGACCAACTAGAGGGCTGGAAGCGCTTTCGTCGCGCCGGCGTACCTACCGATATTCACCTGGAGCACTTGCTCGCCTCGTCGGCGATTCCTACCATCTTTCCCACCGTGCGTATTGCCCAGGAGTATTATGGCGATGGAGCCTTGCGGCAGTTGGCGCCTATCAGTCCGGCGTTGCACTTGGGCGCCGAGGCGCTGTTTGTGATCGGTGTTAGTGGCAACCGCCATCCCAGCCGTGGTGCCAACAAAGCGGTGATGCCTGTGCGCCATTCGCCCTCTATGGGACAAATTGTGGGGCACTTGTTGAACAGCGCGTTTATTGATGCGCTGGAGAATGATATAGAGCACATGGAGCGTTTAAACCGCTTGCTGGAGTTGATTCCGCCCGATGTGCGCGCGGCCGAAAACCTTGGCTTAAAGCCGGTGAGCAATATGATTATCTCGCCCAGCAAAGGCGTCGATGCCATTGCCGGGCGCAAGGTGCGTTACCTGCCGCGCAGTGTGCGTTTCTTTTTACGTGCCATTGGTGCCACTACCAAAAGTGGTGGGGCGACGGCGGCCAGCTACCTGTTGTTTGCCAACCCTTTTATCTCCGAGCTTATGGAGCTGGGGTATCAGGACACGATGTGGGAGTCAGGCAACGTACAGGCTTTTTTTAACCAACAAAAAAATCCCCAAGCGTAATCTACGTTTGGGGATTTATCGTGTGCGGCTAACGGCGCTAAGCGTTAATTGGCCAATGTTCAAGCGTCAGCGATGTCTCATCCGCCACCAGGCACCAGGCATTGTCGTGCCAGTCTCCCAGTACTATTCGCTCGGCGGCTACGCCATCAACGGTTAACGGGTGACGCTCGGGGCGATGAGTGTGGCCGTGAATCATTAAGCTGGCACTGTGCTCGCGCAGTACTTCCACGACTGCCTCGGGGGTCACGTCCATGATGTCTTCGGGTTTGGAGCTGTTCATGGTTTTGCTTTTAGCGCGCAGTTGCTCGGCCATGGCCCGGCGCACTTGCAGTGGCTGAGCCAGCGCTTGTGCCTGCCACTCGGGCGAGCGCAGCTGCGCTCGCAGCGCCATGTAGGGCTCATCACGGGTACACAGGCTATCGCCATGGAGTAACACCGTGGTTTTACCGTACAGCTCGATGACGGTCGGGTCGGGTAGCATGGTGCCGCCGGCTCGGTTTGCAAAGTCGTGACCCAATACAAAGTCACGGTTGCCCGGCATTAAATAAATGTCTACCCCGGTATCGGCCAGCTCGCGCAATTTGGCTGCCACCTCGTGCCCCAAGGGTGCATCATCGTCATCACCAATCCAGGCATCAAAAAAATCACCGAGTATATACAGCGCTTGGGCGCTGCGTGCCCGGCCCGCTAAGAAGGCATAAAACGCCTGCACAGCCGCCGGTTCGGCCGCGTGCAGGTGCAGGTCTGATATGAACAGTGTGGTCATATCTAGCCGTTTACGGTGACGTTTTCGATCACGATGGTGTCAACCGGTACGTCTTGATGGAAGCCTTTGCTACCGGTTTTAACGGTGCGGATTTTATTGACCACGTCCATGCCGTCGGTGACTTTTGCGAATACGCAGTAGCCCCAACCCTGAGCATTTTTGCCCGAGTGGTTCAAAAAGTCGTTGTCTTGCACATTGATAAAAAACTGTGAGCTGGCGCTGTGTGGATCGTTGGTGCGCGCCATGGCCACGGTGCCGGCCAGGTTTTTCAGGCCATTGTCGGCTTCGTTCTCAATAGGAGCACGGGTTTCTTTTTGCTCCATGTTTTCATCCATGCCGCCACCCTGGACCATAAAACCGTCGATAACGCGGTGAAAAATGGTGCCATTGTAAAAGCCGTCTTCGGCGTATTGCTTAAAGTTGGCGGCGCTTTTGGGCGCGTTGTCAAAATCCAGCTCTAAAGTGATATCGCCGTAGTTGGTGTGCAGGGTAATCATAGTGGTTCCTTAGGGTCTACCTGAAAAGGCGCTAATGATACGATGCCGGGGCCGGTTACGGAACCCGCATCAAGGCTCGTTACAAGAGTTGGGGCAGGCGTTGGCGCTCGGGAGGGGAGCAAACCGGCACTGTATTCACCGGGCCACAAGGCTCATATGCCAAAATGCAAGTTTACCAGATCGCTCATTGTAGTGCTTAGCAGGCGCCTGCGTATGAGCGATTTGGGGGCAAAATAATGGGTCGTGACGTCACATTAGTGTCGCCGCGCCTCGCCTGTGGAGAATGCAATGTGTAGACTGCACAGCTGCGATACTTTGCGCCTTGCCCGCTGGGTAAGCGCAGGTAAGTGCTCGGCACATACTGACAAGAAAGGCGGATAAACCCTTGGCAGCAGGAAAATTTATAACCATTGAAGGCACAGAAGGTGTCGGTAAAAGTACGAATTTAGCTTTTGTGCACGATTGGCTAACAGCCCGCGGTATTGATGTTCTGGTTACCCGAGAGCCCGGCGGCACGCCCCTGGCCGAGCAGCTGCGTGAATTATTACTCGCCACACGGGAAGAGCCGGTGGCCCATAACGCCGAGCTGCTTATGGTGTTTGCCGCCCGTGCCCAACACCTAGAGCAGGTTGTTAAACCCGCTTTGGCACAGGGCCGATGGGTGTTGTGTGATCGCTTTACCGATGCCACGTACGCATATCAGGGCGGCGGCCGTGGTTTGGATAAAACCGTCATCAGTGAGCTTGAGCAGCTCGTGCAGGGCGCACTGCGACCGGATCTAACCTTGGTGTTGGACATTGAGCCCGAGCTCGGCTTGCAGCGCGCTGCCGCGCGAGCGGAGTTAGACCGATTTGAGCGCGAGGATATTGCGTTTTTTAATCGTGTGCGTCAGGCGTATCGCGAGCGGGCCGAGGCTAATCCGGCGCACTATGCCCAGGTCGATGCCGGCCAACCGTTGAGCGATGTGCAAAGCGATATCGAGGCTTGCTTAAAGCGTCTCTTAAGTAAGCCGTTTTAGGGTTAAAGGCACAGCCCACGGCCGATTTGCGTTTCGCGCGCTAAAAACCCGCCGGTGACTCAATAACCACAGGCTCGTCGCTGTGGGGGTGCGTAAACTCTATGTATTCCGCGTGCAGCAACAGCCGCTCGCTGGCAGCAATAACGGGCTCGGGCGCGTACAAGGTATCGCCAAGTATAGGGTGGCCCAGCTCACGCATATGCACCCGCAATTGATGCGAGCGACCGGTTACCGGGGTTAGCGCGACGCGGCTTTGCTGGTTTGTTTCATCGCGGCGCAGCACACGGTAATGGGTTAAAGCCGCTTTGCCGTTGTCCCAGTCCACCATTTGCCGCGGGCGGTTGGGCCAATCACATATCAATGGCAGCTCGACCGACCCCTCATCTTGCTCGACCAGCCCAGCCACCACGGCGATATAACGCTTGCTGACGGTTCGGGTTTCAAACTGGCGGCCAATGTGGCGCAGCGCTTCGTAGCTTTGCGGCACAATCACCAACCCGGAGGTGGGCTGATCCAACCGGTGAACCACACGACTGTTGGGGTGACTTACCAGCAGTCGGTTGATCAGGCAGTCTTGTTTGTCGGGCCCGCGGCCCGGCACTGTGAGTAATCCCGGCGGTTTATTGGCGACGATAAAGGCATCATCCTGATACGCCAACGGAACAGTGAGCGGGGGGGGAACTTGGGTCATAGCAAAGCTCGGCAAGCGGGTGTGGCGCCATTATCCCAGACATGCTGATTCACACAAGGGCGATTATCGCCAAATGTGCCGCCACTTGGTAAGCTGCGCTTTCGCAAGTTTGGATGATATTACCCATGAGTGATTTTCCGGCGCTGCCGTACCCTTGGCAACAAGAGGTGTGGCAGGGCTTTATACAGCAGTTTAGCGATAACCGCTTGCCCCACGCACTGATGTTGGCCGGTTCGCCCGGGTTGGGTAAGCGCCACCTGGCGCGGGCCATGGCGCAGTATGTTTTGTGTCAGCGGCCCGTGTCTGAATCCGCCTGCGGTAAGTGCAAATCGTGTGAGCTTAACCGAGCCGGTACTCACCCGGATTTAATACAGCTAGCGCCGGCCGAGCCGGGCAAAGCGATTCGGGTGGATGATGTGCGGGCACTTACCGAGGCTCAGGGCAAAACTGCCCAGCAGTCGGGGTACAAGGTAGTGACCCTAATGCCCGCTGAGGCTATGAACAGCAATGCCGCTAACGCGCTGCTGAAAACCCTGGAAGAGCCGGCCGCCGATACCTTACTGATTTTAGTAACCGACGCCCCAAGCGGCGTACTGCCGACTATTCGCAGCCGTTGCCAGTTGCGCACCATGGCAATACCGCCCAACGAACAAAGCCTGCATTGGCTTACGCCCTTAGTGTCGGGTTCAGGTCACAGCGCGGCCGAGCTACTGGCTTTAACCCGTGGGGCGCCTCTGGCGGCGCGTGATTTACTGGAAGGCGATGCCCTTGATTTGCGCGCGCGCTGGAGCTCCGATTTAATTCAGCTAACGCTGGGACAAACAGATACGCTAAGCGTTGCAGCTGGTTGGCAAAAAGGTGATGGCCGTGCCGTTTTAGAGTGGTTTAGCGGTTGGCTACACGATTTAGCCTGCTGGCAGGTGGGCGCCGAGCGAGCGCGCTTTGCCGATATCGACCCCGGTTTAACGAGTGTACTTAAGGGCATCTCACCGAGCTTGTTGCACCGCTTCCAGGAAAAACTACTGCACAGTAAAAAGCTGCTTAACAGTGGGGCTAACCCCAATGTGCAGCTTTTATTAGAAGAGCTGCTGATGGATTGGGGCGTTTTACTGCGCGCAAGGGCAGGCTAGTGTGTTTTTTAATCATCGCGTAAGCCGCTCTGGTGAGCTTTACATTTGTTGGCAAATTACTGAACTGCCGCCCACAAAAATGCAGCGCGCTATGATAATGTAAATTAGATACTTGCTTTCAGCCCTTTGGTTAATGAGTCCGTTGCTATGATAAAAAATCTCTCAGGTCTATTCAGAATTTGGCTGCTCGCGCCGGCCTTGGGGCTTTCGCTTGGGCTTATCTCGGCCGTGGCGAGTGCCAATGAATCGGACGACAGCTCCGCATCCGACCCGCAGTTTCAGGCATGGCTGGATGAGCTCTACCAAGAGGCGGAAACCCGCGGCATTAGCGAGCAAACGTTGCAGCAAGCGTTTTCAGAGATTACTCCACCGGTAAAGCGTATTATCAAAACCGACCGCAATCAGGCTGAAGTGGTGCAAACCTACGACAGCTACTTGAGTGCCCGTTTAAGTGACTGGAAATTTACCACCGGCCGTAAACTTATGGCGGAAAATACCGAGATGCTTAATCAAGTCGCAGCAAAGTACGGTGTACAACCGCGCTTTTTAGTGGCTATTTGGGGTATGGAGACCAACTATGGTACGTACCCTATTAAAGAGCCTATTTTTAACGTGTTAGCCACGCTGGCCTACGACAAGCGCCGCGGGCCGTATTTTCGCAAGCAGTTTTTAGCCGCGCTGGATATGCTCGATAGTGGGTTTCCCACCTACGATCAGTTAAAAAGCTCGTGGGCTGGCGCCATGGGACAGTCGCAGTTTATGCCCGAAAGCTACCAGCAGTACGCTGTGGATTTTGACGGCGACGGTAAGCGCGATATCTGGGACACCAAGGCCGACGTGTTTGCCTCTATTGCCAACTACTTTAGTGTGCGCGGTTGGCGTGATGATCAAACCTGGGGGCGGCCCGTTACCTTACCCCCTGGAGGAGAGCAAAGCTTGCCCGCCGATCAGGCCGCCGGTTTAACGCCGGACTCAGACTGCAAACGCTTCAAAAGCTTAGGTGTTTGGCGTGATCTGCGTGAGTGGCAAAAGCTCGGCGTACGTCGAGCCGACGGCTCAGACTTGCCGGATGTATCGATTCCGGCCGCGCTGGTGCTCGCCGATAAGGGCGACAATCGAGGCTATATCGTCTACCGTAACTTTTGCACCATCATGAGCTTTAATCCGGCGTTTAAATACGCGCTCTCTATTGGTTTACTGTCGGACGAGCTGCAGTAATGGCATCCGGCTCGCCTCTCACCGTCGATTACTACAGCGACGTATTATGTGTTTGGGCCTGGGTGGCACAGCAGCGGGTAGATGAGTTGCTAACGCAAATGGAAGGCTCGGTAGCTCTGCGCTATCACTGTGTGGATGTGTTTGGTGATGTGCCGGGTAAAATAGCCAGTAACTGGGCTGAACGCGGCGGCTATCAAGGTTTTGCCGAGCATGTCGCCCACGCGTTGGCTGAGTATTCTGACTTTACGTTGCACCCGGATGTTTGGACGCGGGTACGCCCTGTGAGCTCTGCCAATGCCCACTTGCTAATCAAAGCCGTTGAGTCGGTTTACAGCCCCGAGGCCGGTGCAATTATGGCGCGGGCTTTGCGCCAGGCGTTTTTTAGCAACGGCCAGGATGTCGCGCAGCTAAGCGTGTTGGCGCAACTTGCCGACGAGGCAGGTTTCAGCTGGTCAACACTGCAACAACCTATCGATAATGGCGCCGCGATGGCCGCCCTGATGGGAGATTATCAGCGCGCTCGTGCGGCGGGTATTAAAGGCAGCCCGTCCTATGTGTTAGACGGTGGTAGGCAAGTGCTGTTTGGCAACGTTGGTTATCGGGTTATCCGCGCCAACGTCGAAGAGTTACTGCATCGCCCACCAGACAGCGCCAGCTGGTGCTAAAGGTGTCAGCGACGGGGCGGGCGCTGGACACGGTGCGGCTTATCCATTACCTTTGATGGTCAAACGTAACCGTATAAACAATTAAGCTGTCTCAGCAGCACTTCTTGATCGGATCGATTCTATGCAAGCACTTGGCGGCGCCCGCAACGGCATTCTCTCTCTGACGATTAAAGACAAAGCCGTACTCTATGCTGCGTATATGCCCTATGTGCTGAACGGTGGGCTGTTTATCCCCACCAATAAGCCTTACAAGCTGGGCGATGAAGTGTTTATGTTGCTCAATCTTATGGATGAGCCGGAAAAAATCCCTGTGGCCGGCAAAGTGGTGTGGGTAACGCCTAAAGGCGCTCAGGGTAATCGTGCGGCTGGTATCGGCGTACAATTTACCGACGAAGACAACACCGCTGTCACTAAAATTGAGAACTACCTGGCCGGCTCGCTCGAGTCCGACAGGCCCACCCACACGATGTAACACAGTGCTCCCGGCGCTGCCTTCAACCTAAATTCACGCTAAAGATGGTGACAATATGCTAGTGGACTCCCATTGCCACCTGGACAGAATTAACCTCGACCCCTACGACGGCCAGCTTGAGCAAGCCCTTGCCGCCGCTCACGCGCGCGACATAAAGCAAATGCTGTGCATTAGTATTAGCCTGGATAATGTCGAGCAAGTCATTCAAATTGCCCAACAAAACCCATCCGTTTTGGCCTCAGTGGGGGTGCACCCGTGCGATGTTTCGGCCGGCACCGCGACTCGCGAGCAGCTAACTGAATGGGCCGGGCGCGATAAAGTGGTCGCCATTGGCGAGACCGGCCTTGATTACTACCACGAAACCGACAGTGCTGAAGAGCAAAAAGCCAGCTTTGCGCTGCACCTTGAAGTAGCCGGGCAGGTGGGGCTTCCTGTGGTGGTGCATACTCGCAACGCGCGTCAGGATACCCTCGATTTAATCAAAGCCCACAGCAACCCCGAGCACGCCGGTGTGCTGCACTGCTTTACCGAATCCTGGGAGATGGCACAGGCGGCCATGGAGATGAATTACTACATCTCTCTGTCGGGCATCGTTACCTTTAAAAACGCCAAAGAGCTGCAAGAGGTGGCGCGTAATATGCCGCTCGATCGATTGCTGGTCGAGACCGATTCGCCCTATTTGGCACCGGTGCCGTATCGCGGTAAGCCCAACGAGCCGCAATACGTGCGCGAGGTCGCCGAATTTGTCGCCGACTTAAAAGGCATCAGCTACCAGCAGCTGGCCGAAATCACCACCGAAAACTTTTACCGTTTGTTTAATCGCGCGCAGGCCCATCGCCCGCAGTAACGCCTTATTAAATAACACGCTCATTAAAAAATACTGAGGATTTGTCCGTGTCACTGGAAACCATCAAGCAACAAACCCGCGCTATGCTGCAGCTACAAGACGATATGAACAGCAAAGTGCACCCCGCGTGGCGCGAGCAGGGCAATGCCTGGTACCGGGCCATATGGATCGAGTGCGGCGAGCTGATGGACCATTTTGGCTGGAAGTGGTGGAAGCACCAAACGCCCGACACCGAGCAAGTGGCGCTGGAGCTTATCGACATCTGGCACTTTGGCTTAAGCATTCTGTTAGAGAGCGGCGCCAGCGTTGATGACATTGCCGAAAAAGTTGCTCACGAGCTGGATATTACGACCGATCAGCCCGATTTTCGTGTAGATGTAGAGGCCTTTACCGCCGCCACCCTTAACGACCAGGGTTTTCATCTGGAGTTGTTTGGCCGTTTGATGGCCGGCGTTAACATGAGCTACGCCGAGCTTTACCGCCGTTACGTGGGCAAAAACGTGCTTAACTTTTTCCGTCAGGATCACGGCTACAAAGACGGCAGCTACCGTAAAATTTGGGCCGATGGCCGCGAAGATAACGAGCACTTAGTAGAGACGGTGCAAACCTTAGACGCCGGTGCTGATGACTTTGCCAAAGCGCTGTATCAAGCGCTGGCAGAGCGTTACGCGCAAGCGTAACACTCTGCGCGTTTACTGCTGCAGAGTGATCAAACAGCAAAGGAGTTTTTGGTGCATATGCTAAAGGGTACAAAGCAATGGTACTGGTAAAAATATTTCTCTGGGGGCTTTTAGGGTTATCGTTGCTGCTCAATACTGCCGCAACCACCGTGCTGTTGCGTGCTTATTTTGAAGTCAAAGCCAGGCGTTACGCTCAGTTAACCTTAATCTGGCTCATCCCTTTGGTGGGCGCTTTACTTATTCTATATATCCACAAAGAGGCGCTGTTTAAACGAGCTAAAGCAAAAGTGGGTAACCACTCTAACATCAGCAAGTGCGAGGCAATCTCGCACGCGGTTGCTTATTCTCAGAGTCGCTAGCGTTGGGAAAAATAGGGCCGCACGAAGGCCGAGAGTTTGCGTTATTTGCCCAGGGTGAGAAGCATCTAATGTTGTTTTTTAACGATGGCTTGCCAGACAATGTTTTGCCTTTGGCGCAATCGGTGGGCGCGCTTGAATGGGCATTTAACGCCGGCAAGCTTTTCCCTGACAGCGAGATTGAATTAACCGGGTATATTTATTACCGCGACGGTTATCAAGAACAGGCGGCTCACTTGGCGTCTTTGGTGTTAGCAACGCTTAATAAGCCTGCTAACCCCGCCCAGCTAGAGCGCGACATTGGTCGTTTGCTGGGCTACTCCGAAGCGGATATTGATGCTTATATCCAAAGGTTTACCTCACTCCGGGACGAGTGAATCCTCTCTATTGCAATCTTCAATCCATCCCCCTCACGCAAGAGTTTCTCTTGCGACCTAAATCATCCGCGGAGACAGAGCGGAGCTATCCTGATATTTATCGCGCAATACTGGCTCGGTTGTCGGAGGGGCCCTTTACCTTCATTGACTGGATTCTACTGGTATAATTGTATTATTATAATTCTAATATGGTTATATTGTATAAGAATAGTGACTAGGAGAACCCCATGTGGACATCTTTTACGCGCTCGTTAGGCGCAACCTTGGTAGGCTTGAGTTGTGCGGCGGGCACTTTAGCCGACAACCCCGTCATTAAAGAGCGCTTTAGTGCGGACCCGGCGGCTCTGGTACACGACGGCAAGGTGTACCTGTACGTCGGCCACGACGAAGCCACCCCCGAGGGGGATTTTTTTGTACTGCGCGAGTGGAATATTTACTCATCTGATACCGATGACCTTGATAACTGGACCCTTGAGGGCGATGTGCCGCGCACTATTTTTGAGTGGGCTGAGGCAGACTCTGCCTGGGCGTCTCAGGCGATTGAGCATAACGGTAAGTTTTATTGGTACACCACTGTGCGCGGGGTTGACCCGGAGGATTCGTTGGGCGGTTATACCCTGGGGGTAGCGGTATCCGATAATCCGGTTACCGGTTGGAAAGATGCCTTGGGCAAACCGCTGCTGGACCCAGCTGAGACCGACCCGGCGCCTCATATGATCGAGCACAGCCACAGCTGGGACGATATCGACCCGTCGGTATTTGTCGATCACGACGGCCAAGCCTACTTGTATTGGGGCAACTCGCACCTGTATTACGCCAAACTTAAAGACAATATGATTGAGTTTGACGGAGAAATTCATCAGTTAGAGATTGCAGGGATTCCCGGCCCCTTTACCGAGGCGCCGTGGTTGCACGAGAAAAACGGCCAATACTATTTAACCTTTGCCATGAACTACCCCGAAGAGCTGGCCTACGCCATGAGCGACAGCCCCGCCGGCCCCTGGAAGTATAAAGGCCTGCTGATGGATACCCTGGAAGACAGCGGTACCAGCCATCAGGCAATTTTAGAGGTGGACGATAAAGACTACTTTATTTACCACACGGCGGCGCTGCCCACGGGGGGTAACTTTCGCCGCTCGGTATCGATAGAGCACTTGAACTACAATGCCGATGGTACCATCGCTAAAATTACGCCAACGGCTTCTGGTATTAGTGATACCGCCCAAACGTTGCAAAGCCTTGCTGGTGCCGAGCAATACCTGCGTTACGGCGATGGTAGTGAAGTGAGCCTGGCGGTGCGGAATAACGATGAGCACTGGCAAAACGTGTGGCACATCAAGCCTTTGTTGGCCGGTGATAATACAGTGTCGTTTCAGCCAGAAACCCGCACGGGGTACTACTTAATCGCCGACGAGGGCAAACTGAGCATCGAGCGTCACGATGGTAGTAACAGTTTTGCGCAGGCGGCAACCTTTGAAGAGGTAAACGGCCTTAGCAACGGCGACTTAAGCTCGTTCCGCTCGCGCAGCGACAGCGCGCAATACCTTATGGTAAAAGACGGAGCACTCGTGTTGGCCAAGCCTGACTCGGCTGCCGATCGCAAAGCGGCGACATTTCAGGTCGCAGCCGGTGAATAACGAGGCTAGGTTTAACCTGCCGGATGAATGGTCGATGTTTAAACGTACGTAAAATAAACACGTAAAAAGCGCAGAGTCATAATGGCACTGTGCTTTTTTATTCTTTCATTTAAAGGGTAGGGTGCGGAGCCAAAGCGTTTGCGCAGTCTTGCTGCACAGTTAGCGCTTATCCAGCGCTTGCTGCATATTGTTTAGTATTTTCTCTCCGGCATCTTGTTTGCCGTTACAGCCCGACATATACCAGTCTTGCGTTACTCCCCGGCTTTTTCGTTGTTGTGCTTTTAGGCAGCCACCATAGTCTAACTCGATCACCGTGGTGTTGTGAGCGCTTTGCCAGCTGTCGTTATTTTTGCGGGTGCTGTGTCGCTGCAAGCGTTTTGCCTTGGCGGCGTTCACCTTTTGTTGCAGCCGCGGGTTAAATATTGCCGGGTTGTCTACTTTTTTTACCATCGCGCCAGAAGCCGGTGGCGCTGGAGTGGTCGTGTTGACAGGGGTTTTCTTGATCACTGTATTTAACGTGGTTTTGGGTTGCGATGGCTTAGCCGGGGCTTGGCTCTTGCCAGATGGGGTGATGTCTGGCTCGGGAGTTTTTACCGGTGTTATGTGGTTGGCTGCGGTGGCGGTTTTAGCTGTCGGTGCGGGCCTACGCAGGGTTAGGTGCAACGTGCTATGAGGCTCTGTGATGCTGAGTGTCGTAGTGCGCGGTGCCGGCCAATGGTAAAGCGCCACCAGGTGGAGCAGCGCCGAGACAATGGCGGCTGCGGTTAACAAGGTGCGATTAACCATGGGACGAGTCGGTTTTGCGGGTAAATCGGCCAACAGCTCGAGTGAGTCGTCAAGGAGCTGTTCTGGCAGATAGGTTTGTCGATTATCCATGTCGACGGCCATTATTATGCACTCGATTTTGGGGCAGCGTAGTTAGGACAAAAGGCCGTAGGGATAGTTTCGTGGTTGTATTCGCTGCCCCTGCGATAATGTATACGCCGAGAGTAGTGTCTATTTTCTCAACGATTAGGAGAGAGTTGCTGGGTGAAGGCCTCTGGGTGAGAATTACTGGATGAGAGCTTCTTCGTCCCTGATAGTGAGCACCTCAACACCGTCGGCGGTTACGGCAAGTGTGTGCTCCCACTGAGCCGATAATTTTTTGTCCCGGGTAATCACCGTCCAGCCATCTTTTAAGGTTTTGGTTTTAGCCGAGCCTTGGTTAATCATCGGCTCGATGGTAAAGGTCATGCCTTCTTGCAGTACTAAACCGTCGCCCGGCCTACCATAGTGCAGTACGCTGGGGCCTTCATGCATTTGCTGGCCAATGCCGTGGCCGCAGTAATCTTTTACCACGCTAAAGCCGTTTTGGTGGACGTAACTGGCAATGGCGTAACCCACATCGCCCAGAGTATTACCCGGCTTTACCGCGTTAATACCCCGCCACAGTGCCTGGTAAGTCGCATCGACTAATGTCCGCGCTAAGGGGGTGACCTCGCCGATGCAATACATTTTACTGGAGTCGGCAATGTAGCCGTCTTTTTCCAGTGTGATGTCTATGTTGACAATGTCGCCGCTTTTAAGCGGCCTGTCGGTCGGAAACCCGTGGCACACCACAAAATTGGGCGAGGCATTTAAGGTGTACGGGTAATCGTATTGCCCAAGGCTCGCAGGGCGAGCCTTTAACTCTTCGCGAATATACTGCTCTACCCACGTGTTAATGGCCATGGTGGTGACGCCTTCGACCATGCGCTTATCGAGCTCGGCAAACACCCGTGCCAGCAACTTGCCGGCGCGGCGCATTTTGGCTAATGCCTCGGGCGACTTTAAAATAACGTCATTCATTGTGGTTGCCTGCCTCTATAGCGGGCCGGCTCAACTCCGCCCTAATCAGCTCGGCAAAGGTTTTATCTTGGTTGAGCTCGGCCAGGCGCCCAATTTTTAACCAAAATTCTGCCTGTGCGTTAATCGAGCGCTGCATCACGCCGCTGGCATGGCGCAGCTCGTCGTGTAGCGCATCGGATACTTTTACGATTCCCATGATTGATAGGCCCTTGATCTACGAATATACGAAGTATATATGATATGTATATACTGGTGTGTGAATAATTGTTTAGGGTGTAGCATGGCCGCTTGCCGGAGGGGCTACGTCGCGTGGCTAACGATGATACTCTTAATGTTTCTAAATGATTTTTTGTCTGAGGTAGTACAGGCGTTCGGCGGGCCTATACCGGCGGGCATCGTAAATGGTTAAGTGGAGGGAGCATGAATGCCTGTATGTTTTGATATTGGTGGCACAAATATCCGGTCGGGTTGGCCCGATCAAGACGGAATCGTGCAAATCGCCGATCAGCGCGCAACGCCGGGCGACTCCTTAGAAGCCTTTCTAGTCACCTTGGAAGCAATGGTGCAGGGGGCCCCGATCGCACAGCAAGATTTTGTGGCAATTTCGATTACTGGGTTTGTGAATCCTAAAACCGGTGAGCTCACAATTGCGAATATTCCCTACTTAAAAAACACGAACCTTACCGAGCTATTAGAGGCCCGCGTGAAGGTGCCGGTTGTTGTTGCCAATGACGCGGATTGTTTGGCTCTCGCCGAGGCGCATGCTGGTGTCGCAAAAGGTGAAAGCAATGTATTCGCCATCATTTTAGGCACGGGCGTAGGCGGTGGCTTGGTGCTTAACGGTAATTTGGTGACGGGCTTTGGCGGTATTTCTGGCGAGTGGGGGCACGGTCCTATTGTCGATCCCACCGCCGGAGGCTTAGTCGATCACATGGGGTATTTCCACTGTGGCTGTGGTCAACAAGGTTGTCTGGACACCGTAGGCGCGGCGCGCGGTATGGAGAACGTCCATAGAGCCTTAAGCGGTACAACGCTTGAGGCCGAGAACATTTTGCGTGACTGGCGTAGCGGCGATTCCATGGCTGCGAAAACTGTCGAGGCGTGCAGCGAAATGGTGGCGCGCACGCTCAGTGTTTTTATTAACACGCTTGGCCCGGGCTCTGTGCCGGTGGGCGGTGGCCTTGCCAACGCGCAAGATTATATTGCCAAGATCGATACAAAAGTTCGCACCATGGTGTTGTCCCACTACAATCGCCCACTCGTTGTGCAGGCGCAGCACGTTAGCAATGCAGGGCTTGTTGGTGCGGCGTTCTTGCGCCCGCGTAGCACGGCCGGGACTAGGTAAATGGCAAAGATCACGTTTGAAGTTTGTGTCGATACACCGCAAGCAATCATTAACGCCAAGCAAGGCGGGGCCGATAGGGTAGAGCTTTGCGCTGCGCTGATCGCGGGCGGACTTACACCAACAGCTGCGCTTATGCGCTTTGCCGCCGCTGAGGCAATGCCTGCCCATGTGATGATTCGCCCACGGGGCGGCGATTTTTGTTTTACTGCCGCCGAAGTGCAGCTCATGCTCGATGATATTGCCCTTGCGCGAGACGAAAACATGAAAGGCGTTGTGCTTGGCGCAACGCATAAAGACGGCTCGCTCGATTTGGAAACACTGGCCACGTTGGTGGCCGCCGCTCAAGGGATGGATATTACCCTGCATCGTGCGTTTGATGTAACACCGGATCCATTCGAAACACTAGAGCAGGCGATTGCCTTAGGCTTTAATCGTATTTTAACCAGCGGCCAACAAGTTACAGCGCTGCAAGGTAAGGCGTTACTGGCTAGCCTGTTCGATAAAGCCTGTGGCCGCATCGAAATCATGCCCGGCAGTGGCATTAGTGCAGGCAATATCCACGAGTTGGCAACGCTAATGCCATTAACCTCCGTACATGCCTCTTGCTCGGAGTGTATACCGCAAGCGCCGGAGGCGGCGGTAAAACTTGGGTTTTGCGCCGGTGAGGGGCGGCGGCAGACCAGCCTTGATGTGGTGCGGCGAATGGCGGATGTTTTGGTTGAGCTTGATGCTTAGTCTGGTCTTTTGCGTATAAAAATGGTGTGCGGTCTTGTTTAAGGTTGTTTTGTGCCGCCAAAGGCGGGCTTTTAATATGCCCTCTGTCGCCGGGCGCGCGAGTTACTTTTCTTTGTTTGGGCAAAGCAAACTAACGAAAAGAAAGCCCACCCCGGCATCTCAGCCCTTCGGGTTCCCTCGCTCCAGCCAATTTTAGCGGGCCGCATTGACAGGCCGTCCCTGGCCTGACAATGCTTGCGTACGCATCCGTGCGTACTTACCCCCTAAAATAGGCCTCCGCTCGGCTGGCTGCAGGGGGCCCAAAAGCGGCACTTCGTAGCGGATTGATGCGGGTGGTTGCGTTTATTGCTTTGGCGTAATATTCTGCGTGAAGTATAAGCGCCCAGCGTAGCACCACTGGACAATGATCTGTCAGAACGTGCCGTATTTTCTCGTCAAGATAAAACATTCTGCCTTTCCTTAAATCAATCTCTATCGGAGGCGGGTTTCGCTGGGAAATGTAAGATTGGTAAATGTTAAACGATGTCGCATGAGTTCTTGCTTTAGATTCTCAGAGAACATCGTCTAAGCTTTTGCACAAAAAAATTCAATGTAAGGCTTTACCCCGATGGCTCGCGCGCCGTTTATGGCGCACATTGGTCAGCACAAAGTCACAGCAATTGAGGTCGATAATATGCCCTTCGCTCCTTATGCGAGTGAGCAAGACAAGCTGGAACGATTCGTCAACGCGTTTGGTACGCAGTCATTCCGAGACCAAGCAGACCGAGACTACATCGCGGCCCGGTTGACCTGTCGACATGAGCTGTTTCCTCAGTTCCTTTGGTCTTCACATCAAGCGATAGAGAAGTACCTAAAAGCCATCCTCCTTTACAACCGTATCAAAGCGAATAAAGTAGGCCTCGATCTAGCTCAAGCCTTGTCACTTACTCAGTCCTTATCGTTCGAAATCAGACTCTCGAAGAGGAGTCGTAAATTCATAGATTACTTGGCAGAGATTGGTGAGTTCAGGTATATCGACGTTCCCTTTCATGTGTACGGCAACATACTGATCGACCTCGATTTGGCTGTTTGGGAAATCCGTAGATACTGCCAGGTTCTAGATGTCGCTGGGAAACAGCTCCCGTTTGAGGAGCTGAAGCTACTTGATGCTGCATGGTCAGACTTAGCCAGCAGTGAGGAAAATCCACCATACAAGTTTCGACTGCACGGCGGCCTACTAGAGAGCATCGTTAGCGACAGAAAACACCCCAGTCGTGCCGCATTGCTCTGGCATAATCCTTGTTTCGGCGTCCGAAGGCGAGCCACGGTGAAGGCAAAGAATCACTCAAATGCGGAAAATTCGCTTTTGTACCTCTATCCTGAAATGCTGGATGAGTTGCTCAAATACGTCTTTATTCCTAAGAAACTGGTTGCGGGCTACCGAAGGCATCTTTCAGAAATCAAGGCGGGGGCCAAGGCTAGGCCGTAGCTGTGATAAGCGGGGCCAGATGAGACTTATAGCGTTTTTTCAAAGCCCAAAAGAATTTAAATAATCGCGAACATGAACAGCCTCACATGTTATGTTTTTGTACGTATAGATGGCTTTTGCCTTGTCACACATTTTCTTGTCTCTTGTAACAAAACCACTGCAAAATGCGCCGTAGGCAACATGCATTGCATCGCTGGAATTGGCCGGAACTCTGGAAACTTTAGGAAGACCTTCGTCAGGTCGGTACCCAATCATATTTAGCGCAAAGTAACATGTACAAATTCCCAGAAATAGGGGCCATTCGTCGTAACCGAAAAGCTTCTTATCTATAGGATCAAATCCAAAGAATTGATCGATCGATATCGTAGGTTCGACGGCTTCATTCATGTGTTTCCATAAGTCAAGAATAGGGTTTTCTGATCGTATGTAAGAAGATCCTCGACCTTTATTAAGGTGAAAAATCTTTCTTCTTTGATCTAGCGGTATAACATTTGATAAGTCTGCCTGTGTTTTCTTGCCTGCATCGTAAAACCCCTTTTCATAATCGATAGAACTTAGCGATTTAAGCTGTGGATAGCGATGTATTAAATCTGTGGCCAGCCTGGAAAGGTCATCAGCGTAAGATGAAAGGTTGTCATCTTCTTGGTTGCCAAAAAAGCCGCGAGGATAGGATTAAAAATAGAAGTGTCTATTAATGAAAAATTTCGATGCTCTAAATAGCGAGTGTATACCGCGTGAGGCTCTTCATAGACACTGACTTTAAGGTTGTCATTTATCAGACCTGCATCTGATGTAGGGCAAAATATCAGCCTTGCATTAAGCCCCCGAAGCACGTCTAAAATTTCAGTCCTACCCCCTCTGTGAATTTCATTTAAGTGCTCAGGCGAGTAAACCCATTCATTACCATCATTTTTTACAAGGTGGTACTCCTTGTCATAAAGATCTCCAAGTACATTCTGATCTAAGTAAATAAACATAGAATATCGCCTGAGTGTTATCTGGGCTAAAAGGTTCCGTGCTTTAAGTTAAGAACGTTATAGGTGATCGTAGAATAAAACTGGACACTCATCTGTATCTGTCAACATGATCGTTGTGTAAGTATTTCAGCTGTTTAAAAAGTTTACTGTTCGCTTCGAGTTTAATGTCACTGGGATTCAGGTCCTTAGGTAAACTGAAATCTCTAATCATTCCAAGTCAACGCTCAGGCTTGGCACGTTCGACATTGATGAGGATTTTTTTTGGCGTGACGCTAGTACCGATTTGGCTCCGCTGTTATGGCGATACGCATGTGTCACATAATTCGAACCGCTGTAGCCCAGCTACGAAGCACCGCCTTTCAATCCCCTGCAGCCAGCCGAGCGCAGGCCTATTTTAGAGGGTAAGCAAATAGGACATTTGCGCAAGTCTCGTCAGGGCAGGGACGCCCTGTCGAGACGGCCCTCTAAAATAGGCCGGAGCGAGGGAACCCGAAGGGCTGAGGTGCCGGGGTGGGCTTTCTTTTCGTTAGTTTGCTTTGCCCAAACAAAGAAAAGTAACTCGCGCGCCCGGCGACAGAGGGCATATAAAAAGCCCGAAACTTAGTTTCGCCCCTTTAACTCCGGTATTCCTCCACCGTAGGGCAAGAACAAACCAAATTCCGATCCCCATACACATTATCAATCCGGTTCACGCTCGGCCACACTTTATGCTCTTTTAACCACGTCGCCGGGCGGCTTGCTTGCTCGCGGGTGTAGGGGCGATCCCAGTCCGCTTGCATGACATCGTCCTGGGTGTGGGGCGCGTTGTGTAGCGCGCTGGTGTCGTAGCTGACATCGCCGCTTTCGATTTGGGCGATTTCTTTGCGGATGGTGAGCATGGCCTCGCAAAAGCGGTCCAGCTCGGGTTGCGACTCGGATTCAGTTGGCTCAATCATTAACGTGCCGGCCACCGGGAATGACATGGTCGGTGCGTGAAAACCAAAATCCATTAAACGCTTGGCGATGTCTTCTTCGGTGATGCCGCTGGCGTCTTTTAACGGGCGTAAATCGAGCAGGCATTCGTGTGCGACAAAACCCTCGGAGCCCTTGTATAAAATCGGGTAGTGATCGCCCAATTTTTTGGCCACGTAGTTGGCATTAAGAATGGCTTTTTGGGTGGCTTCAAGCATGCCGGTTTGGCCCATCATTTTAATGTACATCCAGCTAATGGGCAGGATGCTGGCCGAGCCCCAGGGGGCGGCCGAGATGGTGCCGTTGGCGATGTCGGTGTTGGGCACGGGTTGCACCGGGTGGGCGGGCAAAAAGGGTTTTAAGTGTTCGGCCACGCCAATGGGGCCCATGCCGGGGCCGCCACCACCGTGGGGAATACAAAAGGTTTTGTGCAGGTTTAAGTGCGACACATCGCCGCCGAATTTACCCGGCGCTGCTACGCCGACCAGTGCGTTCATGTTGGCGCCGTCGATATACACTTGCCCGCCAATGTTGTGCACGGCGGCGCACAGTTCGGTAATGCCCTCTTCGAACACACCGTGGGTAGACGGGTAGGTGACCATAATGCAGGCGATGCGGCGGCCGTACTCGGTAATTTTTGTGTTTAAGTCGGCGAGGTCGACGTTGCCTTTAGCATCGCAGTTCACCACCACGACTTTCATGCCCACCATCTGGGCGGACGCAGGATTGGTACCGTGGGCAGAGGCGGGGATTAAACAAATATCGCGATCAGCCTCGCCGTTGTGCTCAAAGTATTTTTTAATGGCAACAAGGCCCGCGTATTCGCCTTGACTGCCGGCGTTAGGTTGCAGGCTGACGGCGTCGTAACCGGTACAGGCCTCAAGCATTTGTTGCAGCTCGGTAAATAATTGGCTGTAACCTTGCGCCTGGTCGATGGGCGCAAACGGGTGCAGTTTGCCAAATTCGGGCCAGGTTACCGGAATCATCTCGGCGGTGGCGTTGAGCTTCATGGTGCAAGAGCCGAGTGGGATCATCGAATGATTCAGGGCAATGTCTTTTGCCTCTAGCCGCTTTAGGTAACGCAGCATGTCGGTCTCGCTGTGGTAGCTGTTAAACACTGGGTGAGTGAGTACCGCATCAGTGCGTCGCTGCACATCGGGCAAGCCGTGGGGCAGGTTGCCGCTGGCGAGCTCAGCGTCCAGCTCATGTAAATCTAAACCGTGGTCGCCGGCGCAGAACACATTAAGGAGTTGGCTGATGTGTTTAAACGTGGTGGTCTCGTCCAGGCTGATACCCAGGCAATCGTTGCCCACTAAACGCAGGTTGATTTCGTTACCTAAAGCGCTTTGATAAAAACCGCGCTGGGCATCGCGCCCAACTTTAACGCACAGAGTGTCAAAGTATTGCTCGTGGCGTAAATCAAAGCCGTGCTTTTTAAGGGCGGTGGCGACGGTATCGGTTAAGCGCGCAACGCGCTCGGCAATACGGGTTAAGCCATCGGGGCCGTGATAGATGGCGTAAAACACGCTCATGACCGCCAGCAGTACCTGTGAAGTACAGATGTTGGAGTTGGCTTTCTCGCGGCGGATGTGTTGCTCGCGGGTTTGCATGGCCATGCGCAACGCGGTTTTACCGCGGCTATCGACCGAGACGCCAATAATACGGCCAGGTGCGCTGCGCTTAAAGGCATCTTTAAAACCAAAAAACGCCGCGTGCGGGCCGCCAAAGCCCATGGGTACACCAAAGCGTTGGTTGGTGCCGATCACCACATCGGCGCCCATCTCGCCGGGTGATTTAAGCAGCATTAGGGCGAGTAAATCGGAGGCGACGGTAACCAGTTTTTTCTGCTCGTGGGCCGTGGCGATAATATCGGTTAAGTCGCGTACCTGACCGGTGGTGCCAGGGTATTGCAGCAGGGCGCCAAAGCATTCTGTGTCGGCGAGCTTTTCGGCCTCGTCGACAATCACTTCAAAGCCAAAGTGTTCGGCGCGGGTTTTAACCACCGCGATGGTTTGCGGGTGAGTATCGGCGGCCACAAAGAACGCGTCGGAGCGGTTCTTTTTGTTTTGTCGCTTGCACATGGCCATTGCTTCGGCGGCGGCGGTGCCTTCATCCAGCATTGAGGCGTTGGCTAAGTCCATGCCGGTTAAATCGATGATCATTTGCTGAAAGTTTAACAGCCCCTCTAAGCGACCCTGGGCGATCTCGGGCTGGTAGGGGGTATAGGCGGTGTACCAGCCGGGGTTTTCCAGCACGTTGCGCAAAATAACGTGGGGCACGTGGGTGTCGTAGTAGCCCATGCCGATAAAGCTTTTGTACAGCTTGTTTTTGCCAGCGATGGTTTTTAGCTCGGCCAGTGCTTCGACCTCAGATTTAGCTTGCTCAAGAGCCAGAGGCTCTTGCAGGCGGATTTTGCCGGGCACGGTTTTCTCGATCAGCTCGTTAATTGACCCAAGCCCCAGCGCTTGTAGCATCGCGCTGGTCTCCGCCGCATCGGGGCCAATATGGCGGCCGATAAAGGCATTGTGGTGGGCAAGCTCGGCCAGAGGTGCGCGGCGAAAATCCTGAGTCATAGGGAGTCTCTTTAATTACTGGAAACGGGTCGCTGGAACGGGAGTACAGGGGTTGGTCGTCGGCGCCATATGGGGCGTGCGACAATCGGACAAACACCTGTTTGAAGGGGCGCAATAGTAGCAATTGGCGGGGTTTTGAGCAATTGGCGCCGGCTAAATAACATCAGCGGAGTGTATGGTGGCCGCTGTTTTGCGATAATATGGCAAGCGGCAATAAACGCCGCGAGCTGTTTGGCGCGCCCCGGAGTGGGTGTGTTGGTTTACTTTACTGGCGCAGTGCATGGAAATACCCGGATATAAGATAATTGATACCCTCGGAGAAGGGGGCATGGCGACGGTTTATCTCGCCATCCAACAGAGCTTTGAGCGTGAAGTGGCGCTTAAAGTTATGTCGTCGCAGCTGTCAAAAGACCCGAGCTTTGGTGAGCGCTTTGTGCGCGAGGCCCGTATCGTCTCGCGTTTGGTGCACCCTAATATTGTTACGGTGTACGACGTGGGCGTGCACAAGGGCAACCACTATTTATCGATGGAGTATGTACCGGGCGAAGATTTAAAGCAGCGGCGCACCCGGTTAAGTCTGACGCAAATACTGACCTTGACCAAAGATGTGGCCCGGGCGCTGAACTACGCCGGCAGCAAGGGATATATTCACCGCGACGTTAAGCCCGAGAATATTATGCTGCACGCCGAAGACGGCCGCGCAGTACTGATGGATTTTGGTATTGCCCGCGCCACCGATATTGGCTCGGGGATGACTCAAACCGGCACCACCATGGGCACGCCTCATTATATGAGCCCCGAGCAAGCCAAAGGCGTGGTGGTGGACCCGCGCGCCGACATCTACAGCCTGGGGGTTGTGTTATTTCAGCTGTTGGCCGGCCGGGTGCCCTTTGATGCCGATTCGGCCGTGGCCGTGGGCATTATGCATGTATCCGAACCGGTGCCTACGCTCCCCGATTATGTGGCGCTGTTTCAGCCGATTATTAATAAAGCGCTGGCAAAAACCCCCGATGCCCGCTACCAAAGCGGTAATGAGTTGATTGCCGATTTAGAGACGCTGGATCCGGAGGCCGTACTGCTCGCGCAAGAGCAGCTGGCAAAAGCCCCGGCGGTTAACCCTGTATCGGAAACCGAGGCAACCCCCTATACCACGCCCGTGGTGGCAGCGCGCACACTTGTGGAGGCAGGCGAGGGCAGCACCACCGATTTTCGGGTGAGCGATATGGATGGCATTGGCGATTATGGCCATACCCCTGTAGCGCCCGGCAACCGGCCGCCGCGCCGCACTGGGCTGGGCTGGGGCATTGTCTTACTGATATTACTCGGTGGGGGGGGCGCCAGCTGGTACTTTTGGCCCGAGCTTGAGCCTCATTACCAGCGTCTAATCAGCGGTTCGGTACCTTCCGCCAGTGTAACGGACGCCACACCTGCGCAAACATCAAGGGGCGGGGCGGGTTCTGCTCCGCAAACTAGCTCAGCGGCTAACGATGCCGAATCAACGCGTTCTGAGGCAAACAGCCCGGAGGCTGCCAATACAGAAACACCCACTGCGCCAGAGGGCCGGGAGGCGGAGATAAATACCGCAAACGATGAGCCCTCAGATTTGGCGTTAACCGCGCGGATGCTGCGCCAGCAACTGGAGCGCGACCAGGCGCAAGCGGTGTTGCTGGCGCAGTCTTACCGACAGCTATTAAACTCCGATAACCTCGCCGACCGCGAGGCCGGCGAAGCGGGCCGGGCTGAACTGGCACGGTGGTTTGATGCCCGCTTTGCGGCCGCCATCGACGCTGAGGATGTACAAGCGGCCCGCGAGCTGTTGGCTATTGCCAGGCAGGCGCTAGACGATCCGGGCCGCGAAGCGCGCTACCAAGAGGCCTTGGCACCGCTTGAAGCTAAAGTCTGGCTGCAAGCTAAGCTCACCGATGGCGCGCGCTATTTAGAGCAAGATGCATTGAGCTCACCCGACGGGGCCAATGCGGTAGAGAGCTATCGCGATGTTTTGCAGGCGTACCCTGCCAACACCGAGGCGCGGGCGGGGCTGCAAGCGGTAGTGCGGCGCTATCACGTGTTGGCTCAGGCCGCCGAGGCCGCCGGCGAGGCTCCGCGCGCGTTAACGTTGGTAGAGCGGGGTTTACAGCTCGATGCCGGCGATGAAGCGCTTAACCAAATGCGTGATCGCCTACAGAGTGTGGATGCCCAGATCGCTCCTCTTATGACGCAGGCGAGTGCACACCAGGATGCCGATCAATTGATCGCCCCGAAAGACGCCAATGCATTTGCCTCATTGCAGGCGGTGTTGGCGATTGATGCCAATTACGAGCCTGCGTTGCAAATGCTCAAAGAGCTGGAGCAGGCGTTGATTCGGCGAATTGATAGCATGATCCGCGGCGGTGCGCTCGAAGAGGCTTCGCTGCAGCTGGCTAGCGCCCGGGATCGGTTTCCGCAAAGTCAGTCGCTATTGACTCGACGGTTGCAGTTAGAGCAGCTAACCGAGGCGAGCTTGCCGTCGGTGTCGAATCTTACCGTGGCAGCGCAGCCGCTTGCTAACTTGAGCCGCCAGCGCAATTTAGTGTTGGTGGCCGACCGGGTTATTTACCTTGGCTTTGAGTACAGCCGCTTTAATGGCGCTACGGGAGTGATTCAGGCCAGTTTGTACGATGGCTCGCGCAGCCTGCAAATCGCTCAGGTACCGGTGATTGTCAGTGGTGCTGAGGGGGTTAAGTTTTTTCGTATCGAGCGGCCGGTGGAGGGTTTTAACGAGGGCGGGTATCACGTCGACCTTACCCTCGGGGATCAGCGTTTAGCCTCGGTGGCGTTTCAGGTTGTGGGGCAAAGACCCTAAACCGGTGGCCTGAAATAAGCCGTTGCGAAAACTTAAGCCCGGCGGTACATTGCCGGATGTACGGCGGGCAGGACAATAACAAACCGCTACTGGCCTACGATTTAGGGTTATCACGCGAATGCCGCGCTGATAACCCCACGAGGATCACCATGAAATACTACTCTATTGCGAGCTATCTATTGCTGGCGCTAACGTTGAGCGCGTGCCAAACACCGCCCGATGTTAAGCAGGTTGAAGCGCAAAACCTGCAACTGCAAACCGAGCTTGCCCAGGCGCAAAATAAAATTGACGCGCTCGCCTCCGAGCAAGCGCGCCTGCAGCGCGAGATCGACGAGCTAAACCGGGTAAAAACCGTACTCGACACAGAGAAAACCGTGCGGGTGCAAGAGTCGAGCGAGTTGCGCGGGCAGGTGCGGCGGTTTGTACAACGGCAAATCGATATGCTGAAAGAGTTTATGGTGCAAAGTGATTTGCTCGACTATGTGGGAGGTGAGCTGGTGCAGCGCAGCAACGTCGATGCTAAGCCCTTACTGCTAGTGGATATGGCCAATCCGATGCCCGGTAGCGGCACGATTACCGGGGTAAGCGCGCATTTTGTTAAGCCCGGCACCTTTAACGTGCAGGTGATGCGGCCGGTGGATGATCAGCTAATCGTGATTTGGCAAAGCGCCCGATTAAAGGCGGTAAGCTCGGGTGTGCAGCGGGTTAACTTTCCTGTCAGTGTGGGTGTCGAGCGGGACGACGTCATTGCCTATCAGTTTAACGAGGCGGGCGTGGTCAGCTTTGATACGGGCACCGGAGACACGCGCTATACCGACGATTCAGTGGCGCTGGGCGAGCTGGTTAATGTTCGCAGCTTGCGGGGCGAGCAAGATAAACGCGCTTACTCGGTGGGCGTGTATGGGTTGTTGAATTGATTGTTGGAGTATGGGGAAAGGGGTACGGATAGCGAAAAAGGGCTGAATTTTGCAATCCAGCCCTTTTGATTTGAATAGCCATCAACCGTAACTATTCATCTCCCGCCATTTTCGATTGCAGGTAGTTTTGTATACCCACCTTGTCGATCAGGCTGAGCTGAGTCTCCAACCAATCCACGTGCTCTTCTTCGGACTCTAAAATACTGTTTAGAACATCGCGGCTGACATAGTCATGCACTTTGTCGCAGTAGGCGATGCCTTCGCGTAAATCCGGTATGGCTTTTAATTCAACCTTTAGGTCAGATTCCAGCATCTCTTTGGTATTTTCACCAATGTGCAGTTTGCCCAGGTCTTGCAGGTTGGGCAGGCCCTCTAAAAACAAAATCCGCTCGACCAGTTGGTCGGCATGCTTCATTTCATCGATGGACTCGTGATACTCGTGGTCTGCCAGCTCTTTTAAGCCCCAGTCTTTGTACATGCGGGCGTGTAGAAAGTACTGGTTAATGGCAACCAGCTCGTTGCCGAGCACTTTATTTAAAAACTCAATTACCTTCGGATCACCTTTCATGACTGTCTCCTCGCCGGCGCGGGCTGCGCTTAGTGAACTAATCGGCGTAAGTCTGGCCCTGTAGGGCTAGTCTGTCAAGTGTAAGTGTTTGATGTGTAAGGAGATTTTAATGATTAAGAGATTTGTTCTTATTGCGTTTTGCGTCTGTTTAGCGATGTCAGTGGAGTAGGGCGGGGCCTGAATTTAGGCCACCGCGTAAAACTGTGGCATACCGGCAATCATGGGGACTTCCTGCAGGGTCTCGTCCAGGATTTCGCGAGTGAGCGACGAGCACTTGCCGCACTGGCTGGCAACGCCCAACGCCTTGCGCAGCTTGCCTAAGCTGTGAGCGCCATCGTGTACTGCCGCCTCAATTTGGCGGTCGGTAATGCCTTTGCAGAGACACACGTACATTCGTAACAATACCTGCGTAATAGTGAAGTAATAATGAGATAGTATTGTTAATGAGAATCTGTGTCAATAGTTTGTGAGAATAATTGGCATTAAGAATTGGCAGATTTGGTTCTAAGCCAGGGGCGGTGTGGCTTAGTGCCAGTTAAAAACAATCGATGCGATAACTAAAATCAATGTGACTCACTAAATAGAATGTGTAATATAGTGCAGCACTATTAGAGCTTATGCTGCTAATTGTTAAAACTTTATCAAATCTTCACGGAAAGGCGGGTTGCAATTAACGGTGCGGCCCCCATCTTTCGGTGGAGCTTTATTTAGTCCGTCAAACTTATGGAGGTTACGACATGGGCGTATTAGTAGGAAAACAGGTTCCAGATTTCACCGCAGCGGCCGTATTGGGCAACGGCGAGATCGTTGATGAGTACAAGCTGGCTGAAGCCATCAAAGGCAAAAAAGCGGTTATCTTCTTTTACCCGCTGGACTTCACCTTTGTGTGCCCGTCTGAGCTGATTGCTTTTGACAACCGTTTTGAAGCGTTCCAAAAGCGTGGCGTTGAAGTAATTGCGGTATCAATCGACTCGCAGTTTACTCACAGCGCATGGCGTAACACCCCTGTAAACGAAGGCGGTATCGGCCAGGTTAAATACACTATGGTTGCCGACACCAAGCACGAAATCTGTCAGGCGTTTGACGTTGAGGCCGACGCCGGCGTTGCGTACCGCGGCTCGTTCCTGATCGACGAAGAAGGCGTAGTGCAGCACCAGGTGGTTAACAACCTGCCACTGGGCCGCAACGTTGACGAGATGCTGCGCATGGTTGACGCATTGGCGTTCCACCAGGAGCACGGCGAAGTTTGTCCTGCCGGTTGGCAGGAAGGTGACAAAGGTATGGATGCATCGGCTTCTGGCGTTGCTTCTTACCTGTCTGAGAACTCTGGCAAGCTGTAATAGCGGCTACCGGTTCTCCACCAAAAACCCGGCTTTGGCCGGGTTTTTTTATGTCGGTAATAAAGTGACGTTGGGGGTTCTGAGCCAGTTATAACCGTCAGTGTCCTTTTACGTGAAAACTGGGGCTTAACTAGAAGAAAATAAACTAAAAAAACACTAGCGTATTATTAAGTTTAGCCGTTTAATGCGCGCGAATTTGGCGCTGCCCGCAAGTGCAGCTCTGACGGTTTTGGGGTGGTCTGCTGCGGTGGGTCGCCCCTTCTTTTTTGCCGCTACAAAAAAGCCCTGGAGGCAAGTTATGAACGATTTTGATGGCGTTACCCACATCGAGGATTACTACAGTGCCGAGACGTTTGCACGTATTAAGGCGTTTGCCGATAAACGTGAGACGCCCTTTGTCGCGATTGATTTGCCGACCATTGCCCATGCTTATGACGAACTGATACGTGAGTTTGATTACGCCGACGTGTACTACGCTGTTAAGGCTAACCCGGCGGTGGATATTTTAACGCTGCTGCGCGACCGTGGGGCTAACTTTGACATTGCCTCGCGCTACGAGCTTGACAAAGTGATGGCGCTGGGTGTGACAGCCGAGCGCATCAGTTATGGTAATACCATTAAAAAAGCCAAAGACGTACGCTATTTTTACGAGCGCGGTGTGCGTTTGTTTGCCACCGACTCAGAGACTGATCTCGAATCCATTGCCCGCGAGGCGCCTGGCTCGAAAGTGTATGTGCGGGTGCTAACCGAAGGTACGCTCACGGCCGATTGGCCGCTGTCACGTAAGTTTGGCTGCGAAACCGAAATGGCCATGGAGCTGCTTATTCAGGCTCGTGAGCTGGGCCTTGAGCCCTACGGTGTGTCGTTTCATGTGGGCTCACAGCAGCGCGAGATCGGCGCCTGGGATGCCGCGCTAGCCAAAGTAAAAGTGATTTTTGATCGGCTGCGCGACGAGCAGGATATTGTGTTGCAGATGATCAACATGGGCGGTGGCTTTCCGGCCAATTACATCAGCCGTACCAACGATTTGGCCACATACGCCGAAGAGATTACCCGCTTTTTACAAGAGGATTTTGGCAGCGACTTTCCGCGTATTATTATCGAACCGGGCCGCTCGCTCATCGCCAACGCCGGTGTGATGGTCAGTGAAGTGGTGTTGATTTCCCGCAAATCCCGCACCGCGCTTAGCCGTTGGGTGTTTGTGGATGTGGGTAAGTTCTCGGGCCTGATTGAGACGCTGGATGAGTCGATTAAGTACCCGGTGTATACCGAAAAAACGGGCGAGCAAGAAGGTTGCGTGTTGGCAGGCCCTACCTGCGACAGTGCCGACATTATGTACGAGCACTTTAAATACCCGCTGCCTTTGTCGCTGACCGAAGGTGATCGGCTTTACTGGTTATCGACTGGCGCTTATACCACCAGTTATAGCGCAGTGGAGTTTAATGGGTTTCCGCCGCTGGCGGAGTATTGTATCGGGCAAGAGGCGCTGACCGCGCTAGGCAAATAGGTGCTTGCCGGGCGCGGCGTTACTGTCGCGCCTGCGCGTTATTTGCTACATTGCTGCGCACAATGGAAACCAGGAGTGTGCAGTGGCGCAAAAAAGTAATGTTCAATTAGAGCCAGGCTGGCTGAGCGAGTTGAGCGCTGAGTTCGACGAGCCTTACATGGGCGAGCTCAAGGCCTTTTTAAAAGCGCAAAAGCAGGCGGGAAAAGTCATTTACCCGCCTGCAGCGCAGATGTTTAATGCGTTTAACACTACACCGTTTGATAAAGTCAAAGTCGTTATCTTAGGGCAAGACCCTTATCATGGTCCGGGCCAGGCGCACGGCTTGAGTTTTTCGGTGCCAGAGGGGGTGCGTATCCCTCCGTCCTTGCAAAACATCTTCAAAGAGATCGAACGCGATCTTGGCATCGCGCGGCCTAACCACGGCAACTTAACAAAGTGGGCCGAGCAGGGTGTATTACTGCTAAACGCCACCTTAAGCGTCGAGCAAGCAAGCGCAGGCTCCCATCAAAAACGCGGCTGGGAGTTATTTACCGACCGGGCGATTGCAGCGCTTAACCGCGACCGCGAGGGGCTCGTCTTTATGCTGTGGGGCAGCTACGCACAAAAGAAAGGCCGCCTGATCGACACCAGCAAACACTTAGTGCTTAAAGCAGTGCATCCGTCTCCGCTTTCGGCCCATCGCGGCTTTCTAGGCTGTGGCCACTTTAGTCAAGCCAATCACTACTTACAATCACACGCGCAGCAACCGATCGATTGGGCACTCTAGTGCTTTTCTTGTAAATCCTCCTAACCTACACAATAATCAAAGGCCACCAAGCCTTGTGTGGTTACCGCTATAGGGCCGTTCGTGTATTGGCAAAATTCTGAGGAGTGAGAATGAACCACAAGCCTGATCATCTTGCAGCGCAAATCCCCCAAGAAGCGTTTGACTGGTACGACGAGTACGCCCACGGCGGTATGGATCGGCGCACTTTTATGCGCAAGTTAAGCGGCTTAGTAGCGCTTGGTTATTCCATGTCGGTGCTGACATCGGGGCTCTTGCCCAACTATGCGTTGGCCGAGCAAGTCTCCTTTAACGATCCGGATATTGTGGCAAGCTATCAAACTTTTGACTCACCTGCGGGTTACGGTACCGGGCAGGGGTATCTGGTTAAGCCCATGGGTGACAAGTCGCGGTATCCGGCGGTGTTAGTCATCCATGAAAATCGCGGTTTAAACCCCTACGTGAAAGATGTGGCCAGGCGCTTGGCAAAGGCCGGATTTCTGGCGTTTGCCCCCGATGCGCTTTACCCGGTAGGCGGTTACCCAGGCAACGATGATGAGGGGCGGGCGCTGCAGAGCGAGCTAAATAAGGCAAAGCTGCAGAATGATTTTGTCGCGGCGGCCAGGTACCTAAAGTCGCACTCGCTTGGTAACGGTAAGCTGGGGGCCGTGGGGTTTTGCTTTGGCGGTTATATGGTGAATTACCTGGCCGCTGTGGATAGTGGTTTGTTGGATGCCGGTGTGCCGTTTTACGGGACGCCCGCCGCCAAAGAGCTGCGTGGTAATATTAAAGCCCCGCTTTTGATTCAACTGGGTGAGCTGGATGAGCGCGTGAATAAAACCTGGCCCGAGTATGAGCAAGACCTAAAAGCGCATGATGTCGAGTACCAAATGTTTATGTATCCGGGCGCCCATCACGGTTTTCACAATGACTCGACCAGCCGCTTTGACAAAGCCAGCGCCGAGCTTGCCTGGCAGCGTACTCTGGCATTTTTTAACGACAAGCTAGGTTAAAAAGGATCTTATGACGACAACCGTTGCGTTAGAGTGCACCTGTGGCAGCGTAAAAGGCGAGCTTACAGTCGTACCAAGCGATTTGTTTCATGTGCACTGCCTGTGTTGCGACTGTCAGCGTTATGCGCAGTACCTAAATAACGAGGCGGTTATATTGGATGAGTTTGGCGGCACCGAGCTGCTGCAAACGTATCCGGCTTATTTGAGCATCCGTGAGGGTATCGATAAGGTTCAGGCTGTGCAGTTAACCCCCAAGGGGATATACCGCTGGCACACGACCTGTTGTCACATGCCCGTCGCCAATACGGTAAAGTCCTCCGCGGTGCCCTTTGTTGGCGTGTCGGTTAAGTGGATGAAGTTTGCCACTGAGCAGGACAAGCTTGCCGCTTTGGGGCCGGTGACGATAAAAGCCTTTGGTAAATACGCGATAGGCGCCATGCCAGACGATGTTCACCCGAGGTTTCCGCTGGTGTATATGCCGAAAATCTTAGGTTTTATGCTCAAAGGAAAGCTACGCGGTAGGCATCGCCCCTCACCATTTTTTAACGCGACGCTCCCCGTGGCCGAAGTGCGCCAGCTGTTTTAATCACTTGTCTTTTACTTTCTTGCCATCGTAATACGGCCTTGCAAGTGCCTGTTACTCAACGGTTTTAATATTGTCTTCAAATTGGTTTAAAGGTAAGGTGTCGGGCTTTGGGCCGCGCCGGAGCGCCTGTCGTTAATTGACTTATCAGGAGAATGTCTATGTCTTACTATGTAGGTGCTTATGCCTCATCCCCTTGCACAGCGGGTTGGGATCCAGAGCTGGAAGCGTCGTTTTACAACCAGTTAAAAGCGGCTGAGAACATTAAAGGGCTGGAGCATCCATTTTTTGGTGAGACGTTGCACAACCACGACGATGAGTGGTTTTTAAACAACATAGATCCAAACTGGAATTTTGTATTTACATGTGTGCCCGGCACTATGGGCGCGATTGGTAAAACCCCCGAATTTGGTATCGCCTCGGATGATGAGGCCGGCCGCGCCCAGGCGCTGGCGTTTTTTGACAAAGCCCGTGCCGCTATTGCCAAATTAAATGCCCACGCAGGTCGTCAGGTGGTGCAGGCCATTGAGGTGCAAACCGCGCCCAACCGCAGCAAAGCTAAGTCGTCGGTGGCATCACTGCAAGCCTCGTTAGAGACCATGCTTAGCTGGGATTGGCAGGGCGCCCGTATCGTGATCGAGCACTGCGACACGTATGTCGAAGACCAGACTCCGGCCAAAGGCTTTTTAACCATAAATGAAGAGATTGAGGCCGTGCACGCGATCAATAGCAAGCTGGGTGCAAATGTCGGCATTGTGGTTAACTGGGGCCGTTCGGTTATTGAAACTCGTTCTGAGGCGGGCGCGATTGAGCATATTAAACAGGCCAGAGAGGCCGGGGTTTTAGCCGGTGTGATGTTCTCTGGGGTAACCGACCAGGACACGCCGTACGGCACTTGGGCCGATACCCACATGCCAGCGGCTAAATCCGCCGCCGCCAGTATCGGTGCCGAGGGCTCGTTAATGACCGAAGCGCAAATCCACGAGTGTATTGCGGCTGCTGGCGGTAAAGACTTGCCGGTGGTTGGGGTTAAGATCGGTATTCGCCCCAAAGATGAAACCGTGGAAAACCGCGTGGCTTATAACCAGGCGGTGTTAGGCATGATCGAGCGCGCCTAATGGGTGTTCTGGCTTAAAGAGTTGGTTCACAAAAAAGCCAGAGCTTAACGGCTCTGGCTTTTTTGTGGACGCTTATTGACGGCGCTACTGTAAGAACTCCATGGCCGCTTCCATCTCGGCGGACAAATCTTCGGCCTCGGCCATTTGCATATCCGGGTCCATGCCCAGACGGCTAAAAGCCGTGACTTTATGGTAATCGACCTTGCCCAGAGCGGTGTCGCTGCCTAAATGGCTTTGCAGCATAGCGACCGTGACAATGTCGGTATAGTCGGCTTTAGGGACTTCGCGGTCGAATTTCATGTGTTGTGTCGGCACTTTGATCAGCTCGGCGGGAAAGTCCCAGGACTTTAAAATCAAATCGCCGATGGGCCCCTGCAGTTGGTTGATCACTGTGTCGAGGGTGAAGCTGTCTTTGAGCAAATACTCGTGCTCTTCGGCGTACGTCAAAATTGGCAATACACCGATTTTGTGAATCAGGCCGGCGAGCGTGGCTTGATCGGGGCGCAGGTTGGTGTAGTGGCGGCATAGCACATGACTGATACCAGCAATCTCGCTGGAGCGGGTCCAGCTATCGCGCATGCGCTTGTCGACCATATCCGACGTTGCCTGAAACATCTGTTGCATGGCCAGGCCGGTGGCGATGTTACAGGTGTATTCCATACCAAGGCGCGACAGTGCCATTTTTAAATCGTCAATAGCGCGGTTACCCCGTAGCAGCGGGCTGTTGGCAACGCGCACGATGCGCGCCGACAGTGCCGCGTCAGAGCCGATCACATCGGCCAGCTGGTTTAAGTCGGCCTCGGGGTCTTCGGCCACTTCACGCACTCGCAACGCGGCCTCAGGCAGCGTTGGCAGTACCAGTTTGTCGGTTTTTATGGCGGTAATGATGTCCTGGCGGACGGTGTCTACAACTTGGCTCATGAATAGTCCTGTTGGTGTTTCTGCGCGTTGTTATTGGCGTTGTTTTGCCGAAGCGCGCCGGCTCGCTCAGCGCTTATTGGTCATTGTCTGATGTTGGTAGGGGGTAGGGCAAGCTCATTCGCTCTACTTTGCTTGCCGGCTGTCCTTCAGCGTTACCGGCAAGTTGCAGTCCGGTGCTGAGGTCATCGGGGATTACCGCCAGCGCCTCCCAAGTGGTGGGGCCCGAGGGCGCTATACTTACTAATGCGCCGCGCCGGGTACCCTCGGCGTCTACCACGGCATTGGCAAGGCTTGGCTCACCGCCGCTGAGGCTGACCCGTGCCATGTGTTTTTTGAGCTTGCCCTTGTAGTGCAACCGCGCCACCACCTCTTGGCCGGTGTAGCAGCCTTTTTTAAAACTAACCGCGCCAATTAATGGGTAATGCAGCTCATGGGGGCTAAACTCGCCGGCGTTGGCGGCGGTGATTTCGGCCCAGCCGGCGCGTATATCAGTTAGTTGCCACAGGTTACCATCGGCAAGCTGGCAGTGACTGGCAAGCTGTTGCCAGAGTGATTGTGCGTGTTCATCGTGCACCCATAGCTCATAACGTTGCGGCTCTAAGCGCAGGGCAAGGATGTTGTCGCGGGTTTTAATTTGCCCCACCTCCATGGCGGGTAGACCCGCCTGAGCACTGATTAGCTCGCAAGCGCTTGGGCCAAAGAGGCCCAGTCGGCGCCAGCTGCTGCTGACATTGCTGATGCTGACTTTAGAAAACACGGCGTACTTTTGCAGGCTTTGCGCTAACGCCTCCGTCAGGCTTGCGTGGCAGCGTAATAATATTTGTTCGGGTTGCGGTTGCGCCAGCACAAAGCTTGCCTGCATGCGGCCTTTTAAATTGCATTGCGCGCCGAGCTTCCAGTGTCCGTCGGCCAACTCGCGAACATCGGTGGTTACCTGGCCCTGCAAAAACTTGGCGGCGTCTGGCCCGTCAAAAGCGAGTAGGCCAAGGTGCCCAAGCTCGGTTAAGTAGGTCGTCTGATCTGCAGTGCTGGGCGCTGCCTGGTTGGCGGTAAAACAGATGGCACCGCTGTCACTGCGGGTGGCTCCTTGAGTGTCGAGAAAGTCTTGCCAGTTGCTCATAAATCTCTCGCTGTTGTCGCTGATCGGGGGGTGCTTTGGGCGCCCGGTTAACGGTCGCCTATCATAGAGCTGCGCCAAGGCTAAAGGAAGGGGTCGCCCATGCAGAGTGCGTGGGCGGCTGGGTATGTAACGGACTTATTGCGTTAGCAGAAACTCGATGAGTGCTTTTTGCGCGTGCAAGCGGTTCTCAGCCTCTTGCCATACGGCGGAGTCGGGCGCGTCGAGCAAGTCGGCGCTGACTTCTTTGCCGCGGTACGCCGGTAGGCAGTGCATAAATAACGCATTGGAGGCCGCGTGACTCATTAATTCGCCATTAACCTGGTAGTCGGCAAAGGCGCGCTCGCGCAATTGCTTTTCCTCTTCTTGTCCCATCGAAGCCCAGGTGTCGGTTACCACAAGGTCGGCACCTTTAACCGCTTCGGTCGGGGTGGTGCAAACTTTAATACGGGCGTTGGCATCTTTGATGCGCTCGGCCGTAGGGCCAAAGCCTTCCGGTGTGGCAATGCGCAGCTCAAAGTCGCACAGGCGCGCAGCGTTGATGTATGAGTTGCACATATTGTTGCCATCGCCTACCCAGGCCACACTTTTACCTTGCATGGAGCCGCGTAGCTCGACAAAGGTTTGGATGTCCGCCAGCAATTGGCAAGGGTGGTAGTCGTCGGTTAACGCGTTGATAACCGGCACCCGCGAGAACTCGGCAAAGCGCTCGATGACATCGTGGCCAAAGGTGCGGATCATGACGATATCGACCATGCGTGACAGCACACGGGCGGAATCCTCAATGGGCTCACCGCGGCCGAGCTGAGTATCACGCGAGGACAAAAACAGCGCGTGGCCTCCCAGTTGCGCCATGCCAGTTTCAAATGACACGCGCGTACGGGTGGAAGATTTTTCAAAAATCATCCCCATGACTTTACGCTCGAGTAACGGCTTAGAGGTGCCGTTGTACACCTCGTCTTTAAGCTCGATAGCCCGTGCGATAATGCTGCTTAACTCTTCGGCGCTAATATCGTTTAGCGTTAAAAAGTGCCGGATTTTTTTACCCTTGGGTGGTGCGCTAACTGCAACCATAGTTATGCCTTAACAACCTTAATTAAAGTGCTTCGACCAGAGCGATAATACCGTTTACCAGCTCATCGGTTTCTTCATCTGTCATTACAAACGTGGGCAATAAGCGTATGGTATTGCCAGCGGTAACGTTAATCAGTAAGCCCAGCTCCCGCGCTTTTGCCACAAGCCCAGGGCAGGGTTCGCTCAGCTCGATGCCAATCATTAAACCGTGGCCACGAATCTCGACCACTTGCTCAAGCTCGCCGATGCTTTGCGCTAACGTTACGCGAATTTGTTCGCCGCGCTCGGCAACTTGGTCGAGCATGGCGCGATCGAGCGTATCGACCACTGCGCACGCGGCGTGGCAAGCCAGTGGATTGCCACCAAAGGTGGAGCCGTGATTGCCGGGGCCAAATACCTCGGACGCTTTGCCGTAGGTTAAACAGGCGCCGATGGGTACGCCATTGCCCAGGCCTTTGGCTGTAGTGACAACGTCGGGCTTAATGCCGTTATGCTGAAACGCAAAGTACTGGCCGGTGCGGCCGTTGCCGGTTTGAATTTCATCCAGCATTAACAGCCACTCGTGCCGGTCGCACAGCTCGCGCAATTTGTTTAAGTAATCGCTGGCCGGCACCCGAACACCGCCTTCGCCCTGTACGGGCTCGACTAATATGGCCACGATGTTTTTGTGCTCGGCGGCTAATACCTCGATGGCGGCAACGTCGTTAAACGGCGCGCGCACAAAGCCCGGCAACAATGGCGCAAAACCCTCTTGCACTTTGCTGTTGCCAGTGGCGGTTAAGGTAGCCATGGTGCGCCCGTGAAAGGCGGCACTCATTACCACGACCGTGGGGTTGTCGATTCCTTTATCGTTGCCGTATTTACGGGCAATTTTAATGGCCGCCTCGTTGGCCTCAGCGCCGGAGTTGGAGAAAAACACTTTTTCCATGCCCGACGCCTGACACAGCTTGTCGGCCAGCTCGCGCTGGGGCGGAATGTTGTACAAATTCGACACGTGCAGCAGCGTGCCCGCCTGCTCGGTAATGGCGCGGGTAACGGCGGGGTGTGAGTGCCCAAGGCCACAAACGGCGATGCCACTGATGCCATCGATGTAGCTGTTGCCTGCATCGTCCCACACTCGGCTACCTTCGCCCTTTACCAGGGTTAAGGTCCGCTCGCCGTAGGTGTTCATCAATGTAGACATTTGTCTTTCTCCAAAAACAGTGCCGCCCGAGCCCGGTTTTAAGGCTCTGGAGGAGGCAAATCAGGGATTCATCCAAGAGTGTGTCATGCGGTTTGCGCGCAGTTTGCGCCGGGTGGCGCGGGAACGTGGCAAAAACCAAACAGCCGATACTATAGCGAAACGAACGCCTTGGCAAATAGCAACCTTTGGGCCGACGCCGCGCGACGGTAATGGTAAACTCCGGCTTTGTTGTCAGCTTAGCGAATCAGAGTTTAACGCCTTAATGAATGCGATAGAACTGAGTGTTTTTGCCAGTCGAATGGCCTCCATTTGCGATGAGATGGGCGCGGTGCTTAAGTGCGCGGCGTTTTCCCCTAATATCAAAGATCGCCTGGATTTCTCTTGTGCGCTGTTTGATGCCGAGGGTCTGCTCAGCGCCCAGGCGGCTCATATCCCCGTGCATCTGGGCAGTATGGCCTATGCCATGGCCGATATCGTCGGCGCGGCCGAGTGGCGCGAGGGCGATATGCTGGTGGTAAATGACCCCTACCTAGGGGGCACTCATTTACCTGATGTTACGGTAATTGCACCGGTATTTTGCGCCGGCACGCTAATCGGTTTTGTGGCTAACCGGGCGCACCACGCCAATATCGGTGCCGCGAGCCCGGGCTCGATGCCGATATCACGCTGTTTAGAGGAAGAGGGCGAAGTCATTGCGCCCACGCTGCTGGTGGAAAACGGTGTGCCGGTGGAGGCGGTGTTGGCGCGGCTGTGCGGCACCGAGCAGGGCGCGACTCACACCATTCAGGCGCGCGGTGATTTTGCCGCGCAAATCAGTGCCTGCCGCGTGGGTGTCGAGCGGCTGCAAGCGCATGTCATGCCGCTAGGGGTTAGCGTGTATCGGGCGGCGTTGGCCGAATTAAACGATTATGCCGAGCGCCTGGCCCGGGCCGCGCTTGGGGATATCCCCGATGGCTGCTACCGCTTTAGCGATTATATGGACGACGACGGATTAGGGCAGCAAGACATTGCCATTGCCGTGGCTGTGACGGTTAAGGCTGGTGCTGTCGCCGTCGACTTTACGGGCACCGCGGCCCAGGTGCCGGGCAACATCAACTGTCCGCTATCGGTGGCCGCTGCAGCGGCCTTTTATGCACTGCGCTGCTTAATGCCCGAGCAAACGCCCGCCTGCGCCGGCACCTTTAGGCCTATTGGCATTAGCGCTCCTGCTGGCAGCCTGGTTAATGCTCGCCGGCCCGCGGCCGTGGCCGCCGGTAATGTAGAAACATCGACGCGGATGGTCGACGTCATGCTCGGCGCCTTGGCTCAGGCATTGCCCGAGCGCATCCCGGCGGCCAGTACGGGCTCGATGAATAATATCGCAATGGGGGCCAATGCCACCAATGAGCGAGAGCGCTGGGATTACTACGAAACCAATGGCGGTGGCATGGGCGCCGGCGCGCACGGTGGCGGCTGGTCTGGGGTGCAAACTCATATGACAAACACGCTCAACACCCCCATCGAGAGCCTGGAGAAGCACTATCCACTGCGGGTAACCCGCTATCAGTTACGCACCGGCTCGGGTGGTGCGGGGCAACGCACTGGGGGCGAGGGCCTGATTCGAGAGTACGAATTTTTAGCGCCGGCGCAGGTAACCTTACTCACCGAGCGGCGCAAGCATGCGCCTTGGGGCTTGGCCGGGGGGCAGGCCGGCGCCTGCGGGGAAAACCGTTTAAACAATCAGCTATTGCCGGCCAAAGTCGAGCTGCAGGTTCAGCCCGGCGATCGCCTGAGTTTGGCCAGCGCCGGTGGCGGCGGCTGGGGTAGCTTGCCTGAGTGATGCGTATTCAATACCCAGAGTTACCACTGAGTGAGTTGCGCGATGCTTTTGATGACGCGCTTAATACTCACGGCACCTTGTTGCTCGAGGCTGAGCCCGGTGCCGGTAAATCGACCTTGGCCCCCCTGTGGGCACTAGAGAAAACGGATGCTCAGGTGTGGTTAATTCAGCCCCGGGTGCTGCCTGCCATTACCTTGGCGCGACGGTTGGCGGCCCTGCTGGGTGAAGAGGTCGGTCACACCGTTGGGTACCAGGTGGCTTTTGAACGTCAGCGCTCGAGCGCCACGCGCCTGCTGTTGATGACGCCAGGTATTTTATTACAGCGGTTGCTGGCTGACCCCGAGCTAAAGGGTGTGGCCGTGGTAATGCTCGATGAAATTCACGAGCGCTCGGTCGAGCAGGATACCGCCTGGGCACTGCTGCAAGAGGCGGCCATTTTACGTGACCAGTTGCAGCTGGTGTTAATGTCCGCCACCCCCGATGCGGCATTGCGCGAGCAGGTGGATACGTCCTTGTATTCGGCGGGGCGTTGTTTCCCGGTTGCAGTCAGCTATTGCTCGCCTCGTGAGGGTGGCCCGCGCGGCGAATCATTGGCGGAGCATCTATTGCGCGCGCTGAGTTTACAGCATGACTGGCAGGCGCGTACCGTGCTTGTGTTTTTACCCGGTTGGCGGGCGATCGAGGCCTGTCGTACTGCTTTAAATGCCGCTCACCCCAATCACCCCGTATTTTGTTTACACAGCCGGGTCGCACACAAAGAGCAGCTGAATGCGCTCGATATAACAGGCGGGCCCCGGGTCATTCTCGCGACCAACATCGCCGAGACCTCGCTCACGATTGCCGACGTGACGCTGGTGGTGGATTCGGGCCTGGCCCGGGAGCCGGTGTATGAGCAGCGCACCGGTGTTACCCGGCTTGAGACCCGGCGTATTTCGCGCGCCAGCGCCGAGCAGCGACGCGGCCGGGCGGGCCGGGTTCAGGCCGGTGATTGTATTCGTCTGTGGGCTGAATCAGAGGCGTTGGCGCCTCAGGCGCTACCGGAGATTCGCCGTACCGACTATTTACCTCTGGCGTTACGGCTGGCGCACTGGGGCACTCCGGTGGCGCAGTTGCCGTGGCTTGAACCGCCTGGGGCGCTGGCGTTGGATCACGCCAACCAGCATTTAAGGCGCTGGCAATTGCTGGGAATCGATGGCGAAATAACGCGGCTGGGAGAGCGGGTGACCGCACTCGGCACGCATCCGCGTATTGCGGCGCTGTTGTTGCAGCTCGATGGCGCCGGGGCGGAATCTTTAAACGATTATCCGTGGCTCTTATTGTTGGCGCTTGCGCTGCACTTTGATTTGCCTGCCGAGGCGAGCCTCGATCAGTGGCTCGGTAACGCCGAGCGAGAGTATCGTCACAACGCCCAGTGGCGCAAACTCGCTAAGCGCTGGCAGCAAGCGTTGGGAGTGGCGGTGACACCGGCCTCGGAGGTAAAGCAGCTGTCGCCGGAGCTTGCCGGCAAATTGGCGCAGATATTTGTCGATCGCATCGCCCACCGACGAGAGTCGGGGCGCTATCGCATCAACTCGGGTATTAGTGTGCAGCTCGGGGATGTGGGCGAATGGGCGCTGGTGTTACAAGTAATGGCCCGAGGACGCGAACAGCTGGGCGTTGGGCTGACGGTTAACTTAAGCCCGGCTCAGGTACGGCAGTTGGCCAGCGCCGAGTCGAGTTTGGAACAGCTCGGTACCGGTAAACGCCGGCGCTGGGTGGAGCGAACCCGCTACCGCGTGGGCGGACAGTTGGTGGATGAAACCGAACGGGCGCTATCCGACGACGAGGTGCCCCCAGCAATTTTACAGTTTATACGCAGCCAGGGCTTAGCCGAGGTTAACTGGCCGCCGGCCGCTCTCAGTTTGTTGCTGCGCGCTCGCTTGTTAAAGGCTCTGGGCGTTATAGCGTTGCCGGAGATGTCGGAGGCGGCTTTATTAGATAATCTCGATTTGTGGTTGGGCAGCTTTTTGAATGCTGACTCCAGTTTGCACGAGTTACCGCTGCTCCAAGCCTTGCAGTTTTACGTGGGGTTTGATGGCGCACGAGAGCTCAGCCGTTGGCTGCCAGAGACGCTTGAGTTGCCCAGTGGCCGGCGCTTGCCGGTGGATTACCTGGGAGGTCACTCAGTCGCCGAGTGGTTGCGCGAAGAGGTAGTATGCGAGCCGCGTATCGCCGCCAAGCTGCAGGAATTTTTTGGCGCGCAAACGTTTACCCTGCCGGCCCCCGGTGTCACCCTAGTAATCGAGTTACTTTCGCCAGCGGGCAGGCCGCTTGCTATCACCCGAGACCTTGCCTATTTTTGGCGCGATGTTTACCCCGAGGTTAGGCGTGAAGTGCGCGGCCGCTACGCCAAGCATCCCTGGCCTGAAGATCCGCTAACTCATCAGGCAACGGCGCTGGTTAAGCGCCGCTTGTAACTTCTGTTTATCTAACGCGAAAAGCTTGGACGATTTAATGATTTGCAATGCCCCCTGTAAAGCCGGTTCTTCTTTTGTGTTGTTGCTGGCTGGTATTTGCCCCTCGGTATTTGCCGTTGATGCTGGTGCCGAACCCGCGAGTAGGCTGCAAGAAACGGTGGTGGTAACGGCCAATCGCGAACCCGGGCGCTGGTACGATGCTGCGGCCGCTGTTGATGTGGTGGCTGTGAGTGAGCAAATACCGGGGTTTCGTTTTGACAGTGCGGAACTGTTGGCCGGCCTGCCCGGAGTGCAAGCCGATAGCCGCGCCAACTTTGCTCAGGATACTCGCATTACCTTGCGTGGCTTTGGAGCGCGCTCGGCGTTTGGGGTGCGAGGCATTAACTTGCGCATTGATGGAGTGCCCTTAACGATGCCAGACGGTCAGAGTCAGACCTCAAGTATCGCTCTTGGGGCGATTGACCGGGTCGAGGTGCTGCGCGGCCCCATGGCAAGCTTGTATGGCAACGCCGCCGGCGGCACGATCGCGTTTTACAGCGCTCGCCCAGAAGAGAGTGAGCTAACGGCCACCTTGGCCGGCGGCGATGCTGAGCAGCGGCGTTACCAGTTGCAAGGGCAGTGGGCCGGCGAGCGCGCCGGTGCCCGGGTATTGCTCAGCCAGTTTAGTACCGATGGTTTTCGCGAGCACTCCAGTGCCGAGCGCAATCAGCTGGCGGGGCAGTGGTACTACCAAACCGAAAGCGAGGTGGACTTGCTTGCGCGGGTAGACATAAGCCGCGACCCGGAAACCTTAGACCCACAGGGTTTAACCTACGATCAGTGGCAGGAGGACGAAACCCAGGTCCATCCGGTCGCGACAATCTTTGATCCGCGCAAGTCGATCGAGCACGCTCAAACCTCTCTGGGCGCACGCCAGCAAACCGCTTGGGGCGGCTGGCAGGCCTCGGGTTGGGTGGGTGAGCGTGAGATCGAACAGTATTTAAGCTTTCCCGGCGATGACGAAAACGGCAGTGGCGCGGTGATCGATTTACATCGCGAGTTTAGCGGTGCCAATCTGCGTTTAGCGCGCCAACTCGCCACACTCGAACTGGCCGCAGGGGTAGAGCTTGCACAAATGCGCGATCAGCGCCAGGGGTTTGTCAACGCCCAGGGGGAGTTGGGCGAGTTAAAGCGTGACGAGGTGGGCGAGGTGCAAAGCCGCGATGTCTACACCTCATTGCAGTGGCAGCCGAGTGCGCGCTGGAGCTGGCAAGCGGGGGCGCGATACAACAGTGTGCGCTTTGATGTGGCTGATAATTATATTCAGGGCACTAATCCTGACGATTCTGGCTCACTGAGGTTCTCTGAGCCAAGCCTGTCGTTGGGCGGTAGTTACGGCGAGGGGCCGTGGCGGCTGTTTGCCAGTCTAGGCTCGGGGTTTGAGACACCCACCTTAACGGAGATGGCCTATCGCAATGAGGGCACTGGCCTCAATACTGACTTACAGCCGTCTCGCAACCGTCAGGCCGAGTTTGGTTGGCGCATTGAGGCTCAGACGTTAAACGCCAGCATCGTCAGCTTCGTCGTGCACAGCCAAGATGAGTTGGTGGTCGATCAGTCCAGTGGTGGCCGCACGACTTATCGCAACGGCGCTGACACCGAGCGCGAAGGTTTGGAGGGGCAGTTGAGTTGGCAGCTGGCAAGCCAGTGGCACTGGCGCCTGGGCGGCACGCTTATGCGTGCCGAGTACAGCGCCGGCCCCTACGCTGGCTTGCGCCTGCCCGGGGTGGCGCGCGAGAACCTCTACAGTCAGGTGGATTGGCAGGCGCGCAGTATCCCGCTACAGCTGAGTCTGGCGACTCAGTACCGTGGCGATGTGGCCAGCTCTGATGACAACAGCGAAATTGTACCTGGTGCACTGACGTGGGATTTGGCGGCTCGTTCGCAGCGGGCGTGGGGGGCAACGCTTGTGTCCCTGTGGGCAAAGCTCAATAACGTGACCGATAAAAAGTACGTAGGCTCGGTGATTGTTAACCAAAGTCGGGGCAGAACGATCGAGCCGGCGCCCGGCCGTCAGCTGGATGTGGGGGTGGAGGTGAGTTACCGCTGGTAGCGCTGTCACTGAATTGGTTTTTGTTCGGCGCCCGATAAAGTGGCATTTTTAATCAGTAAAAAGCGGTAAATTAACCATAAAGTGGCAAATTGTTACCTCTTTGGGATCCCATTTACCTGCGACTTGAGTTATGATAGGCCTCTGTTTGGTGGGTTTGCTGTATTGAGCTTTGTCAGTTTCCCTCCCTGTTAGTCGATGTGTTGCTGCCGCCAGCCTTGGTTTTGTTCATGCTAGGCTGCTTAGATCTGAGGCGTTAGCGTCAGGTGTATTTGGATCGAATACCGCACTGCGGTAGAATGGCCGGCTCGAACCATTATCTGGCTGTACTAAATTTCGGTTTATCTCGATTTTGAAGGCTCTGGGTGTAGCGTGGTGAGCATTACCACCTTAGGCGCTCGGGACACCTTCACTATCCACCCAGTCCGGCGGGTTATGTGTACCGCGGACAGATCTAAATGAGGCAATGATTAGCATTATGGATGTACTGGATACCATCAAACAGCAGCTTTCTGAAAACCCGGTTATTTTGTATATGAAGGGCTCGCCAAACGCCCCTCAGTGTGGGTTTTCACAGCGCACCTCGCAAGCGGTAATGGGGTGCGGTAAACGCTTTGCATACGTGGATATCTTGGCAAACCAAGAACTTCGCGAGGCTCTGAAGCAGTACGCCAATTGGCCAACTTACCCGCAGTTGTGGGTAAAGGGCGAGTTGGTAGGCGGTTGCGATATCGTAGCCGAGATGTATGAGAATGGTGAACTTCAAGCGTTAATTGACGCCGCAGTACCCGCCGATTCTTCAGATTGATTCATGCTCCTGTTGGGGCAGTTCTCGCTTGCGGGGGCTGCCCATTTCTTTTTATACCCCTCGCTTCCAGCGCCTTATTAGGTCTCGCTTCCGGCGCCCACGTTTTATAGTCTCTACCTAACTCTCGCTCTTTTCGCGTTGTTACAACTTTCCTGTGCTTTGCAGGTACCACCACAGCAAGCCGAGCCCGATTGCCCCCACCACGCTGAGCCCGATCAGTATTATACCCAATGTCCGATGCGGTGCTTCTACCACTTCCACTTCGCCATCTGTACGGAGCCAGTGTGCCATCCAGGCGGTGTTTTTGGATTTGAGTAAGCGAATCTCTTGTTCTTTTAGCGCGCGAATTTGTGCTTCGTATTCTCGCCACTGCTCGCCCTCGGAGGCCTCCCTCAGGCGGTATAGCTCATCAAGCTTGCGCGTCATTTCGGCGTGAGTTTTGTCGAGTCGGGCGCTAAGCTCGGTCAGTCGTTTGTCGGCTTTGGGGTCCAAGGTGAGGTCTCGTTGCTGTTGTTGTGAATTGTTGAGGTCGTTTGGGGTGGTGCAACTGTGTGGTGAAATACCCTAACAGATTGCAATAGATTAATCACAAGATGTGATGGCTCTTGTTATAATCGCGCCACAATATTATGGCTTTATATTAACGGTTGCGGATAAGCCGCGATAGGGTGATTAAGCGATGACGCAAAAAGCGTACGATGCGCGCACAAGTTTAAAAGGATACGGCCACCCTCGGTACTGGGTTACCTGGTTGGCGCTGGGTTTATTTGTGTTAGTGGCGCACTTGCCTTGGGCGGTATCGCGCAAGCTGGGTGAGTGGTTGGGTGCTTTGCTGTTTCATCTGGCCGGCTCACGCCGTGAAATCGCCCGAGTCAATGTAAAACTGTGTTTTCCCGAGCTGTCTGAGGCCCGGCAGGATCGGCTGGTACGCGAAATTTTACGCAACGTTGGGCTAAGTTTTGTCGAGACCGCCATCGCTTTGTGGGGGCCCGACCGAAAATTTGAAAACCGCTATACCCTCAAGGGGCTGGATATTTTGCATCGCCTGCAAAACGAAGGGCGAGGCGTTTTATTGTTGGGGGGGCATTACTCCACGCTGGATGTGGCGGGCCGGATTATGGGCCTGAATATCGAGTGTGACATGATTTACCGGGTGGATCGTAACCCTTTGTTGGCGGCGGCTATGGCCCGTGCCCGCGAGACTTACTCGGGGGTTACCATCCCGCGCGATGAGGTGCGCCAGCTCGTTAAAAATTTACGCAAGGGGCACCGTATCTGGTATGCGCCAGACCAGGATTATGGTGTACAAAACACGGTGTTTGCACCGTTTTTTGGTATCCAGGCGGCCACTGTCACGGCGACCGCGCGGATGGCGCAAATGGGGCGGGCGGCCGTAGTGCCCTTCGAGCATTATCGGGACGAACAAGGCGTGTATCACGTCGAGTTAAAAGAGCCGCTGGAGAACTTTCCCAGTGGTGATGACGTGGCCGATGCCAGCGCCGTGAATGCGGTGGTGGAGTCGGTTGTGCGCCGTCACCCCGAGCAGTACCTGTGGGTGCACCGCCGCTTTAAAACCCGGCCGGAGGGGGAGGCCGCGCCTTATGCGCCCCGTCGAAAGAAGTCTCGTAGTAAGCAATAAGCCTGGTAACAGGGTACACTGATTGGGTCAGACGGATGGAGTGTGAAGCATGCTAAGAATGTTCGATATTCAGGGCGCAAAGTTACGGGATCAAAACGTCGACCCAGAAAACGTTCGGGCGGCAATGGCCGAGGCCGTTTGGATTGATGCGGCAGAGCCCACGGATGAAGAGCGTGAAGAGCTAAACACTTTTTTGCGGGCCGAGTTGCCTGAGTCGGACGACGTTGAGGAAATTGAGTTTTCGGCGCGTTACTTTCAGGATAACGCTGGCATCCACGTTCACTCATTGTTTTTGTCGCCCACCGAGGGGAGGCACTCCACCACCACGGTCGCTTTTATTTTACAGGATAAGCGACTGATCACGTTGCGTGATGGCGAGCTGGCTGACTTTCGGTTGTTGCGCATGCGCGCCAGACGTGGCCAGGTGCAGGCACATTCGCCGCAAGATTTGCTGATTACCATGTTTGAGCAAAAAGTCGAAAATCTCGCCGATGTGCTTGAGGATATTCACCGGAAGCTCGAAGACGTCAGTCACACGGTGCTGGAGGATGACGACGCTGACCTGGAAGATGCGATTGATCGTCTGGCAAAGCTTGAGGACAGCAACGGTAAAATTCGTTTGTGCCTAATGGACACGCAGCGTTCGATTTCTTTTTTGCAGCGCCATCTGCGGGAGCATTTTGAGCTGCAAGAAACGGCCCGCGAGATTAAGCGCGATGTGGATACGCTCATGTCTCATACGGCGTTTTTGTTTGACAAAATTAACTTTTTGATGGACTCCACCCAGGGCTTTATCAATATCGAACAAAACCAGATTATCAAAACCTTCTCGATTGCCGCGGTGATTTTTCTACCGCCCACAGTGGTAGCCAGTTTTTATGGGATGAACTTTGAGTTTATTCCAGGTTTACACTGGGAGTGGGGGTATATCACGGGTACCGCGATCATGTTGGTGTCGGCGATTGCGCCGCTATGGTACTTCAAGTGGAAGGATTGGCTCTAACGCCAATTGGGCTGTTTATATAGTGGCTGCCTCTCGGGGCGGCCACCGGCGCTGTTAACGTGTCGTTTACGGCAAAAGCGTGCCTCTTGTACGCTAATCTGCTAATATCGCCGGTTTTTCTCCTCCCTAACTATGCTCAACGAAAGGGCTTGGCTTATGAGTCTGGCAGACAGGGTAATTGCCGTAAATAACGATTTACCAATCCGTACCGAACAGCCGGTTCACAGTGGTAAGGTGCGTAGTGTGTATTGGCTCACCGAGGCCGATAGCCGGCGCTTAATCGCCGAGAAAGGCTACGATGTTGCCGCCGATGCGCCGCTGGCGATTATGGTGATCAGTGATCGGATCTCGGCGTTTGACTGCATTTGGCACGGTGAGGGCGGCATGCAAGGCGTGCCGGGAAAAGGCGCGGCGCTTAACGCTATTTCTAACCACTGGTTTCGGTTGTTTCGGGAGCAGGGGTTAGCCGATAGCCACATCCTGGATATTCCTCACCCCTTTGTGTGGATTGTGCAGAAGGCTCGCCCGGTGATGATCGAGGCCATTTGCCGACAGTACATTACCGGCTCTATGTGGCGTGATTACGCCAAAGGGGGGCGTGAGTTTTGTGGTATCGAACTTCCCGATGGCCTCGAAAAAGACCAAAAGCTGCCCGAGCTGTTAATTACCCCCTCGACTAAAGGTATTCTTAAGGGTATCCCCGGTGTGCCTGAGGCGGACGATGTAAACATTACCCGCGCGGATATCGAGGCGAATTACGCGGCCTTTAATTTTACAAGCCTAGGTGATGTGGAGTGCTACGAGCGCTTGTTAAAAGAGGGCTTTGGTGTGATCAGTGCGGCACTGGCCGAGCTGGATCAAATCTTTGTCGATACCAAATTTGAGTTTGGCTATGTGACCGACGCCGCCGGTAACGAGAAATTGATTTATATGGATGAGGTGGGCACACCCGACTCATCGCGTATATGGGATGGCCCTTGCTACCGTGAAGGCAATGTGGTTGAGAAATCGAAAGAAGCGTTCCGCCAGTTACTGTTAAATTACTTTCCCGACCCGGATATTCTGCTGAACAAAGATCGTATGCCAGAGCGTCAGGTGCTGGCTAAAGACAATGCGCTGCCCGAGTCGGTATTGATGCAGGTGTCGGAAACCTATCGCAACATCGCTGAAAAAATTACCGGTGAGGCCATTGTGTTAAGTGATAATCCTAAGCAGGAGATCATCGATGTGTTGCGTAATGACTACGGGTTAATCGACTAAGTTTTTACCTCGGGCTGGGGTGGTTAGCTTTCCCACTCCCAGCGCAGTGGCTCGCCAAACTCGTCGTAAATGATTTTTTTACGTGCGCGGGTGTGCTTTTTAGGTTGTGCCAGCCGCTCTGGGGGCTTAGGCTTGCGCCGCTCTTCAATCGCCGCGATCTCCTCAGATACCGGTGTGCGAGTGTCGGATTCGGCCTTTTTATCAAATACATGGGGTAGGGGTTGGCGGTTATCGGTACGCCCCGAGATACCACGCGGCACTTCGTTAATGGCGCCGCCGTGCTCAAGATATTCGCGCATCTGCGCGTCCAGTTCTTGGCGTTGTTCCTTTTTGGATTTGGCCGGCTTCATCAATGGTCCTGCGGCAGTTGTCGCATAGCCGCTTAGAATATCAGTTCCCGGCGCCCGGCGCCAAGCAGATCACTTTATGAATGCAGCAACCGTTAAAATTACTGAAATCTTTTACTCGCTGCAGGGGGAGTCGAATACCTCTGGGCGGCCCACTGTATTTGTGCGTTTAACGGGTTGCCCGCTTCGATGTCAGTACTGTGACAGCGAGTACGCCTTCTATGGCGGCGAGCGGATGAGTATCGCCGCTGTGCTTGAACAGGTTGCCAGTTACAAGCCGCGCTACGTCTGTGTGACCGGTGGAGAGCCTATGGCGCAGCGTACCTGCCCAGAGCTGTTAACCGCGCTTTGTGATGCCGGTTACCGGGTTTCGCTGGAAACCAGCGGGGCGATGTCTCTGGAGCCTGTGGATGAGCGTGTCGTTAAAGTAATGGACTTAAAAACGCCGGGCTCGGGTGAGTCGCACCGCAACCTGTGGGAGAATCTCGCGACGTTAAAGTCGAGCGATCAAATTAAATTTGTGATTTGCTCCCGTGACGATTACGACTGGGCGCGACTCAAAATTGATGAGCGGCAATTGGCCGAGCGGGTTGATGATGTTTTGATGTCGCCAAGCTTCGGCCAGGTGGATGAGCGTGAGTTGGCCGAGTGGATTGTGGCCGATAATTTGCCCGTGCGTTATCAGCTACAGCTGCATAAGCTGCTGTGGGATGACAGTCCAGGCCATTAAATTTTTGCCAACAGATTGAGAAAGTATGACATGAGCCAGAAAAAAGCCGTTGTGTTAGCGTCCGGTGGTTTGGATTCGACCACCGCGCTGGCTATCGCCCGGGACGAGGGGTTTGCGTGTTACAGCATTAGTTTTGATTACGGCCAGCGTATGCGCGCCGAGTTAGTGGCCGCCGAGCGGGTGGCTCGGGCGCTTGGAAGTGTGGAGCACAAAGTCATCAAGCTGGATTTAGGGGCCATTGGCGGCTCGGCATTAACTGACACCACGATTGATGTACCGCAAGAGCAAACTCAGGGGGTGCCCGTCACTTACGTGCCGGCACGTAATACGGTGTTTTTGTCGATTGCATTGGGCTGGGCCGAGGTGCTGGAGGCCGACGATATTTTTATTGGCGTAAACGCGGTGGATTACTCGGGCTACCCGGATTGCCGCCCCGACTACATTGCCGCCTACGAAACCATGGCAAACCTGGCAACCCGAGCTGGTACGGAAGGGCATACACTGCGTATTCGCACTCCTTTGATCGACCTCAGTAAGGCCGAAATTGTCCAGCAGGGGGTGGCCTTGGGTGTGGATTACGGCTTGACGGTGTCTTGTTATCAGGCGGATGACGACGGGCGCGCCTGCGGCGGCTGCGATAGCTGCCGGTTGCGTCGGGCGGGCTTTGCGGCGGCAAATGTGGCAGACCCCACCAGGTATCAGTAGAGGCGGTGTTTTTTTCGGCTAGGCTGGTAAGTTATTGATCAATTACCATTTATTACTAAACTATTGCAAAAAACCGCTTGTTTTTTCTGATCAAATCATTATTATGTGCGCCTCTTTTAGGGCGATAGCAGCAACGTTTTGGCCGTCTGCCAAAACACTTACGCGCCGTAAAATGGGTCGTTAGCTCAGTTGGTAGAGCAGTTGGCTTTTAACCAATTGGTCACTGGTTCGAATCCAGTACGACCCACCATATTCAAGCCCACAAGGGCGTGTCTGCTGGGTGTTTTTAAGCCAGTGCGACAATAAAAAAGCGCTGTAGCGCTGCAAGTAACAGTTTTGGGTCGTTAGCTCAGTTGGTAGAGCAGTTGGCTTTTAACCAATTGGTCACTGGTTCGAATCCAGTACGACCCACCATACACCGCCCGAAGGGCAAAACGGTTGCCTACTGGATGAGAACCGGTTCGAGTCGAGCGATAGCGAGACAACGTCGCCGGAGGCGACGGCCCGCAGGGTGAGGCGAAGCCGAATAATCCAGTACGACCCACCATATTAAAAGGGCCAGAGGATTTCCTCTGGCCCTTTTTTATTGGCAGTGTTTTCGGCTTGTCGCGTCGGTATTCCCTTTTCTCAGATATGGTAGAATAGCGCGCTTTATAGGCCATAGGCCCTTGCTATAACCCGCAACCGACGGGTGTGACCGTGGTATTCAATATGTCCCAAGATACAATCTCCGCTGTGCCGCCACTGGCATCTGACCGCAAAGTGGTGCAAGACCACTTAGCCGGTATTAGCTCCGAGCCGGAATTGACCCCAGAGCAGCAGGCAGAGCTCAAAACTCGCATCAAACGTTTGCTCGTCGAGCACAACGCGGTGCTGGTTGCCCACTATTACACCGACCCGGTTATTCAGGAGCTGGCGGAAGAAACCGGCGGTTGCGTCTCAGACTCGCTGGAGATGGCGCGCTTTGGTAAAGAGCACAGCGCCTCTACGTTGGTGGTGGCGGGCGTCAAGTTTATGGGCGAAACGGCAAAGATTCTTACCCCTCACAAGCGAGTGCTGATGCCCACGCTAGAAGCAACTTGCTCGCTCGATATTGGCTGCCCCGCCGATGAGTTTGCGGAGTTTTGTGATGCCCACGCTGATCGCACCGTGGTGGTGTACGCCAATACCTCGGCGGCGGTTAAGGCCAGGGCTGATTGGGTAGTAACCTCCAGTATTGCGCTGGATGTTGTCGATCACCTCGATAAGCAGGGCGAGAAAATCCTCTGGGCCCCCGATAAGCATTTAGGGGCTTATGTGCAAAAGCAAACCGGTGCCGACGTGCTGCTGTGGGATGGCGCTTGTATTGTGCACGAGGAGTTTAAAGCCAAGGGCATAGAAGACTTAAAGACGCTCTACCCTGACGCGGCAGTACTGGTACACCCTGAGTCGCCGCAATCGGTGGTTGATTTGGCCGATGTGGTTGGCTCGACCTCGCAGCTGATTAACGCCGCCGAAACCCTGCCGAATCGCGAGTTTATCGTGGCGACCGATCAGGGTATCTTTTATAAGATGCAGCAGCGCTGCCCTGAAAAAGTGTTTCATGTTGCGCCCACTGCCGGCAGTGGCGCCACCTGCCGCAGCTGCGCCAATTGCCCGTGGATGGCGCTTAATGCGCTGGATAATCTGGCCTCTGTGTTCGAGCGCGACGACAACGAGATTTTTGTCGATCCTGCTCTGGCAGAGCGTGCCATGCAGCCGTTGCAGCGAATGCTCGACTTTAAAAAATGACGCTTGTGTGTGCCTCTGGCGGTGCGTAACATGTCGCCAGAGCTTATCGCAGTGTGTTTGTGTGGCGATCTGTCCGCCCCAAACGTAGAGCGCCACTAGCGCACCTGTGTGTACCCCTGAGTTGGAGAACCTATGATTCAAGGCAGTATGGTTGCTTTGGTAACCCCCATGAACCCCGATAACAGTGTTGACTGGCCCGCGCTATCCCGCCTGTTGGACTGGCATCTGGAGCAGGGCACTCACGCGATTGTCGCTGTGGGTACCACTGGCGAATCCGCTACGTTAAATGTCGATGAGCATTTGGCGGTAATTAAGCATGTGGTTAAACAAGTAGCCGGTAAAATACCTGTTATTGCCGGTACTGGTGCCAACTCAACCTCCGAGGCAATTGAGCTCACCGAAGGCGCAAAGCACGCTGGTGCCGACGCCTGCCTATTGGTGACGCCTTATTACAACAAGCCTACCCAGCGGGGCTTGTACTTGCATTACGAGGCTATCTCTAAGGCGGTAGATATCCCCCAGTTGCTGTACAACGTACCTGGCCGCACGGCGGTGGATATGCAGCCCGATGTGGTGCTGGAGCTGGCGAAGTTGCCCAATATTATTGGTATCAAAGAAGCAACAGGCGATATGGTGCGCGCTAAAGCCATTATTGATGCGGCCCCGGATGGTTTTAAAATAATCTCCGGTGACGATGAAACCGCTGTTGAATTGATGTTGTTGGGCGGTCATGGGGATATTTCTGTGACAGCTAATGTCATACCCGGCAAGCTGGCACAAATGTGCGAGCTGGCTATCGCCGGTAAAGCCGACGAAGCCCGCACGATTAACGACTCTTTAATGTCGCTGCACCGTGCGATGTTTCTTGAGGCCAACCCGATTCCGGTTAAATGGGCGCTGGCCGAAATGGGGATTATAAACCCCGGTATTCGCTTGCCGATGACAGAGCTGTCTGAGGTTTACCACGAGCAGGTTCGCACCGCATTACGTGAAACTGGACTGATTTAAAAGATTGAAGACGTCAAGATGATAAAAACAACTTCCCTGCGGGGCGTAAGTGTATTGGGCTTGGTGGCGATGCTATCGGGCTGTGGAGTTTTGTGGGGCGATGAAGCTTACTTTCGCAACCGCGAAGGCGACTATCAAAAAGCCGATAATATTGAGCCGTTGAAGGTGCCTCAGGGCATGCAGGGCGAAAGGCTGGGTGAGCGTTACCCCATCCCGCCGATTACCGAGAGTGAGTTTGACGATATTGCCCAAGAGGGCGGCGCCGAGGTGCCACGTCCTCAGCCTCTTGCCACAAACCTGATGCAAGAAAACGTTAAGATTCAGCGCCTGGCCGATGAGCGCTGGATTTTGATGAATGTCTCCCCCGGCGAAGTCTGGCCACGGGTGCGCGCGTTTCTGAACGAAAACAACGTCGATGTTGCCAGTGCCGATATTGAGCGCGGCCTGATTGACAGCTATTGGCTGCAATTTAAATCGGACTTGAGTACGTCCGATCGCTATCGCGTGCAAATTGATCAGGGTGTACAGCCCGAGACCAGTGAAATTCATGTGCTGCACCAAAGCGTAAAAGGCGATAGTCCGAGTAACGATTTACAGTGGCCCAAGGCCTCGAGCTCGACAGAGCGTGAAGCCTGGCTGCTAGACGAGCTGGCTGCGGCGCTGGCGCGCGATGAAACCATTGGCGGTACTTCATTGTTGGCTCAGGCGATTGGTGGCGATGCTAAGTCGGCGTTGGTGGTGGAGCAAAATGAGCCGGTCATGAAGATCCGTTTGAGCGAGGCTCGCGCTAAGGCAACGCTTTATCACGCAATGCGCCAGGACGGTTTTGCTATGTACGATAGCCAGCCGGATGACGGGGTTTATTATCTTCACTATCAACCGGTTGAGCCGGAAGATGACGGCTGGTTCAGCGGTTGGTTTTCAAGCGATAAAGAGCTCGTGGCCGAAAGTCCTTACAGCGTGGCGCAGCTGCTAACCGTGGTGCCGCAAGGTGAGAGTTTTGCCAAGGCGCCCTTGTCGAACCGCGGCGCAGAGCAGACCTTCCCCGATGCACCCGGCTACCTGCTGTTTGTTGAAGGTGAGTCCAACAACTATACCGTGCGCCTGCGCGACCCTTACGGTAAACGTTTGGACCCGCGTAAATCCCGCGATTTGCTAACGCTGTTACGTAAAAATCTAATTTAATGCTCGGCGCCGCCAACGGCGCCAACGTCAACGAAGGAACCTTTATGCGGGTGGCATCCCTCGGTAGTGGCAGTCGTGGTAATGCTACCTTGGTGGAGTGGTCTGACGGGGCGCTGCTGATCGACTGCGGCTTTAGTGTTAAAGAGACCAGTGCTCGTCTGCAGCGGTTGGGTAAGTCGGGCTCTGATCTTACCGCCATCCTCGTTACTCACGAACATGCCGACCACATTAAAGGCGTGGCGGCGCTGGCCAGACGTTTTGACTTGCCGGTGTACATGACCCCCGGCACTTTTCACAGTCGTGATCTTGGTAAGCTACCCGCGCTTCACCTCATTGAGGCTTATCAGAGCTTTACATTGGGAGGGCTGACGGTGGAGCCCGTTGCGGTGCCACACGATGCCCGCGAGCCCGCGCAGTTTATTTTTAGTTGTGCGGGTTTACGTCTTGGTGTACTTACCGACCTAGGCACTGTCTCGCCCCACGTTGAAGATCGCTACCAAAATTGTGATGCCTTGGTGCTTGAGGCCAACCACGATCCGATGATGCTGGCGGGTGGTCCTTATCCGCCGTCGTTAAAAAGCCGTGTGGGTGGCCCTTGGGGCCACCTGAGCAACCAACAAGCCGCGGGTTTCCTGGCTCGCATCGATCGCAGCCGGTTACAATATTTGGTGATTGCCCATATCAGCCAAAAAAATAACTCGCTCGAGCGCGCCCGCGAGACGCTGTTACCTGTCACAGCCGATATTCCAGAGGTGATTTATGCCTGCCAAGATGAAGGGTTTGGCTGGCTGTCTCTGGCACCTGAGTCTAACCCGGCGGAGCTGAGTGCTTGAGTCGGCGCCAAAATTAGCTAATATAACCATGGCGCTGGTGTTTGTTGATCGCTGCGGCGTATTAAATCCCCACCAGCCAAACCCCTGTCCATGACGGGCAATGGTATCTAAGGAGTTTATCGGTGATAGAGCGTCGCCAGCACGAGCGCACCAGCCGCAGTATTCGGGTTGAAATGCGACACCCCGCCTTTGGCACCCTTATAGGGTTTACCATGGATATATCGGACGGTGGGGCGCAGGTTCAGGTTGAGAATCAACCTCTGCCACCGGTGGGCACTGAGGTGGCGGTGTTGTTTCGCAAAGTGGTGGGTCCGATTAACTCAGAGCCCGTCACTATGCGCGTCGTGCGTCAGTTTCGTAACACAGTCGGGTTGGTGTTTGTCGCTTAATTGCGTTGGCGCGAGCCGTCTTGCGCGATACAGTTTTGCGGGGCGAGCAACATACCCTGATTGTCTTTCAAGGCCGCTTTAAGCTGCGTTACATCCCGGCAATCGGCGATGGGGTTATCTTCTAAATCTAGCTCAACCAATTTAATTAAACGCAATAACGGCTCGGCACTGATAATATGGTTGTTGCCTAGCAGAGCCACCTCTAGCCGCCCCAGCTTTTCTAATGGTTTTATGTCCTCAATAGCATTGTCACCTAAGTCCAGTTGTATCAGCGCGTAAAAGGTTGCTATACCTTCTAGCGACTCAATGCCGGCGTGGGTGCAGCGTAGACGGGTTAAGTCCACCGCACGGGTGATGCGCTCGTCGCTGACGGTTTGCTCGATACAGCGGGCCAGGTTTGGGTCGCTGACTTGGTAGCCGCGCAGCAGAGGCTTGGGGGTATAAACCACGTTGTCGTTAATCGATACATCGTAATGGCTGCAGCCGTTAAGTAGGCAGAGTAAACCAATTGTGGCTATAACTACGTAGCCACGATAGCGGCTTGCGTTAGGTAAAGAACAAAACATGCTCAGATCCGTATAAATGTGAAAACTTGCGCGTCATTTTGGCGTCATATGGTATAGCATACCCCTGATTGGTTCTCAGATGATAAGGAAACCTCTATGAAAAAGTTACTAGCAGCAACATTGGTGTGTTCACTGGCGGCCTGTACCACAACAGACCCCTATACCGGTGAAAACAAAACATCTAACTCCACAACTGGCGCTATTATTGGTGCGGTGGCGGGTGCTGCGGTAGGTGTTGCCTCGTCCAGTAAAAAAGACCGTGGCAAGGGGGCGCTGACAGGCGCCGTAGCCGGTGGTGCCATTGGCGGTGGTGTGGGCTACTACATGGATAAGCAAGAAACTGAGCTGCGTCAACAGCTGCAGGGTAGTGGTGTGCAGGTGCAGCGCAATGGCGATCAGATCAACCTGATTATGCCCGGTAATATTACCTTTGAAACCGGCAAGTATGATATTCGCCCGCAGTTTCACGATGTGTTGGATTCGGTAGCCACTGTCTTGGTGGAGTTTAATAAAACCGCTGTCAACATTGGCGGCCACACGGACTCGACCGGCTCTGATGATTTTAACCAATTGTTGAGTGAGCGTCGGGCACAAAGCGTGCGCGATTATTTGGGACAGCGTAAAGTGGCTTACAACCGTATGAACGCCACAGGCTACGGCCCTCGTTACCCCGTGGCTAATAACTCGAGTGCTGCCGGCCGCGAGCAAAATCGCCGGGTTGAAATTCAGTTGTCGCCCCTGTAGTCGTTCGTACGGCTTTTGATTTGATACTATAGCCGCCTTTAATAGGCGGCTTTTTATTACCCGCTCACCCCTAATCTTGCTACGGGTTGCCCAGTGGCGCTTGCGGTTATTTGTAAAGGCCAGGTCATGGTAAACACGCTTGTTATTGTCAATGACTCCACTCGTCGTGCGGAGGCCGCCGCCGCCGCGCGAGCGCTTGGTTGCGAGCTGCTCATTGAAGCGGACCCGCGCGAGCTGCGCGAGCCCGAGTTTGTGTTGCTGTTTGCGACCGATGGCGTCAGCTTACAGCAAACCGGGCGCAAGGCACCGGGGCCGGTTAAGGTCGATTTTTTATCCGGGGCCGTAAACCATCGCCGCTTGTTTGGCGGTGGCAAGGGCCAGATGATTGCCAAAGCCGTCGGGGTTAAGGCGCGTGTAAAACCTCGTGTGTTAGACGCCACCGCGGGGCTTGGGCGTGATGCTTTCGTATTGGCAACGCTGGGTTGCCATGTGTCGATGTTGGAGCGATCGCCCTTGGTGTGGGCACTGCTTAACGACGGCTTGCAGCGAGCCCAGATGGATGCGGATGCAGAGCTTGCGGAGATTATCACCCGCTTGAGCCTGTCCAGTACTGACGCACGCGATTACCTGCAAGCACCGCCTGCCGATGTGATGACGCCGGATGTGATTTACCTCGATCCGATGTTTCCCTCCCGGGGTAAGTCGGCCGATGTTAAAAAAGAGATGCAGGCCTTTCATCAAGTGGTGGGGGCTGATACCGATGCCACCGATTTGCTGGAGGCGGCACGGGCGCTGGCGAATTATCGGGTCGTGGTAAAAAGGCCGCGCAAGGCGCCGGATTTGGCCGATGCAGAGCCTAACTATCGACTGGAGGGTAAGTCTAGCCGGTTTGACGTTTATACTCGTCAGAAGTTGCCCGATGAGCTTAACCCTTAGGTTTTTGCCAGAACGCGTAGAGCCGGCCGAACAGCATACGCACTTGTGCCAGTATGGCGATGACAAAGCCAAAAGCCGTTACGAGTAAGCCTGCCAGCGTGACCAGCTCTTGGGTTAAGCTGGGTGAGAGTAACTGCGAGGCGCCAAAAATAACCACCAGCCCGGCAAAAAATATCATACAACCCAGTCGAAACTGACGAAAGCTCTGCACCAGTGGCACGTTAATATGATGGAATAATCGCTGCCTTAGTGGCACGGGGTCACTCTCCTCAGCTCGGTTGCAGACGTGTCAGGCTAGCATATCGCCGATGTGGTAAAAAAGCTTGCACGTGGTGTTGAGCTGAAGTATACAGACGGTTTAATGAGACGTACTCATGCTAGAACCCGCCAGCCCCACACCAGCCATCAGCGTAAATCCAGAGCTGATTTTTGACGTCTTAGCGGATGCGTTGGTGGAGCGCGGCTACGCGGTGCTCGATGATTTTTTTAACCCGCGTTTAATAGCGGCGTTGCGGACAGAATTCAATCATCCAGACTGTCAGTTTAAAACCGCGGGGATCGGCCGCGCGGAGGATCACGCCATTGCGTTGGATGTTCGCGGTGATCGTATTTGCTGGATAGAGGGCGGCTCGGCGGCCGCCGCTGAATTTTTGGCCGTGATGGAAACCCTGCGATTGGCGTTAAACCGCCGTTTGTTTATGGGGTTGTTTGATTACGAGAGTCACCTCGCGTACTACCCGGTTGGTACCTTTTATAAAAAGCATGTAGATGCCTTTGTGGGGCGCTCTAATCGCGTGCTCTCGACGGTGGTGTACCTCAACCCTAGCTGGGCCGAAGGAGACGGCGGTGAGCTGGTGCTCTACGATGAGGCAGGAGCCCTTGAGGTAGAGAAGTTGTGCCCTGTGGCGGGTCGCCTTGTGGTGTTTTTAAGCGAGCGATTCCCCCACGAGGTGCTGCCCGCCCGGCGTGAACGCTACAGTGTTGCCGGTTGGTACCGCGTTAATAGCAATACCACCGATAGGGTCGATCCGCCGGCTTAAGAGTAGGGGGAGGTGGTATAAGCTGTGCATTAGCTCTAGACTGGGTTTAGTAAACCATCAAGGTGACGGCAAGGCCGTTTACGGAGTCATAATGCAAATCGATTGGCGTGATTACCACAGCGGTGAGTTTTACGATGAATTAATCAGTACCCCCGGCAACCCTCGCCGGGCGGCACGTATGCTGGCAAAGCATCTGGCAAGTTTGTCCGGTGAGGATATCGCCGAGCGCAAACTCTCGGCAGAGCTTGCCATCAAAACCATGGGGATATCGTTTACCGTCTATTCCGAAGCCGGCAATATCGACCGCGCCTGGCCCTTCGATATCATCCCGCGCATTATTCCCCAGCGCGAATGGCAAGTAACAGAGCGCGGCTTAACGCAGCGGCTGCAGGCACTTAATTGCTTTATCGATGATATCTACAACGAACAAAAAATAATCAAAGACAAAGTTCTGCCCGCGGATATCCTCGCAGGCTCGGCTAACTTTCGCCCCGAATGTGTGGGTATGAAGCCGGCTTTTGGTGTCTGGGCTCATATTTGCGGCAGTGATTTGATTCGCGATAATGACGGCGCGTTTTACGTATTAGAAGATAATTTGCGCGTGCCCTCTGGCGTGTCCTACATGCTGGAAAATCGAAAAGTCACCAAGCGTGTGTTCCCCGAGTTGTTCGAAAACCACAATATTTTGCCGGTGACAGAGTATCCGGCGCAGCTGTTTGATACGCTTGCGGCGATCTCGCCACGGCCACTGGAGTTTCCAGAAATAGTGGTGCTAACCCCAGGTATTTATAACTCGGCCTACTTTGAGCACTCCTATTTGGCTCAGCAAATGGGGGTTGAGCTGGTTGAAGGCAGCGATCTGGTGGTGGAGGACGACCACGTGTTTATGCGCACCATCAACGGCTTGTCGCGGGTGGATGTAATCTATCGTCGCATCGATGATTTATTTCTCGACCCTGAAGCCTTTAACCCCGATTCGGTGCTCGGTGTGCCGGGGTTGATGCGGGCCTGGCTTAAAGGCAACGTGGCGATTGCCAATGCCCCCGGAGCCGGGGTAGCCGATGACAAAATTATTTATACTTTTGTGCCGCAAATGATTAAGTATTACCTGGGCGAAGACCCTATATTGCCCAACGTGCCCAGCTACCTGTGTTGTGATAAAGCCCAGCGCGAGCACGTGTTGCAAAACCTGGATAAGCTGGTGGTAAAACCAGCGAATGAATCCGGCGGTTACGGCATGTTAATTGGCCCCCAGGCGAGCAAAAAAGAGCGCGAAGAGTTTGCCCGGCGTATTAAAGCCGAACCGCGCAACTATATGGCACAACCGCTTATCGCGCTCTCGACCACGCCGATTATCGGCAGTAAAAACGCCGAGCCGCGCCACATCGATTTGCGCCCGTTTGTGTTGCAAGGGCGTACCAGCAGCGTGACCGCCGGTGGTTTAACCCGCGTGGCGATGCGCAAGGGCTCGTACGTCGTCAATTCGTCTCAGGGCGGTGGCAGCCAGGATACCTGGGTTGTCGTCGAGGAGGGCAAATAATGTTATCTCGTGTGGCAGAACGAATTTATTGGCTGGGCCGTTACATGGAGCGCTGTGAGAACACCGCGCGACTGGTGAACGTCAATACAAAATTACTGTTGGATCTACCCCGCGGTGTAAGAGTGGGTTGGGGTACCCTGGTCGATATCAGCGGCGGTACAGAGTATTTTCAGAAAGACGCTGACCTGGCCGATGAGCGAGCGGTTATGCGCTTTATGTTATCCGATACGGCCAACCCCAGCTCGATTAAAAACTCCATCGGTTTTGCGCGCGAGAACGCCCGCATTACCCGTGAGATTATGCCCTCGGAGGTGTACGAGTTAATCAATAACCTCTATTGGTATCTGGATGAAAATCTCAGTAAAGGTGGCGCGCGACGCGAGCGGCATATACTGCTGGAAACCGTTATCGAAAAAGTGCAGCAATTTACCGGGATGTTAGCCGGCTGTATGAGCCAAAGTGATGCCTATCACTTTATTCAGCTGGGGCGCAATTTAGAACGGGCCGACATGACCTCGCGCATTGTCGATGTCGGCGCCCGCCGTATTCTAGAGCCGGCGGCAAAAGATGACGAGACTTCAGAGCCGTTTGAAAATATTTTGTGGATGAGTGTGCTGCGCTCACTTAGTGGTTTTCAGATGTATCGCCAGCATGTGCAAGATCGCATTAACGCCGAAGATGTCGTGACATTTTTGTTTCAAGATAAGTGTTTTCCGCGTTCGGTCGAGCACTGTTTGGGCGAGGTGGCGGACTGCTTTGAGCGTTTACCCAACAGCGATGAGGCGATCAGTTTACTGGCGGGTGTACGTCGCCGTATTAAATTGGCGCAGTTTGCCGAGTTAATTGACCAGGGTAATTTGCACGAGTATATCGATGCGGTGCAAACCGATGTTGCCGAAACCCACAAAGTCATTGCCGCTACCTGGTATTTGCCCGTTGTCCAGAGTGCCTCGTGATAGATTTTCATTGTCAGTGCGGTACCCGTGTATTCTTTCGAAATACCCAGTGTTTAACGTGTCAGCGGTTGCTTGGTTTTGATTCGGTCGGTTTTACCATGGTCTCATTGCGCCCAGTGTCGGAAGCTAATAAAACGCTGCGCGATGACGTCACCGGCAAAGAGTTTCGCTACTGCGGCAACTACCACGACTACAACGCCTGTAATTGGCTGTTGCCGGTGACTAGCCGGGAGCGCTTTTGTGTTTCTTGTCGTCTAAATAAAACCGTTCCCGATTTGAGTCACAGTATTAATGTACAGCGCTGGATCAGTCTCGAGTCAGCCAAGCGCCATACACTTTACTCAATTCTGCGATTGGGTTTGGCACTGACCCCGGCCAATAACCGCAACGTAAAGCTGGAGTTTGCGTTTTTGGAGGATGGCCGCACCAACGCTGAATTTGCCGATACGTTCGTCTCTACCGGGCACCGCAGCGGCTTAATTACCATTAACCTGGCCGAGGCGGACGCAGCTTACCGCGAGCGGGTACGTGAGCAACTGGGGGAGAGTTACCGTACGCTGCTGGGGCACTTTAGGCATGAGATAGGCCACTACTATTACGAGCTGTTGGTGGCCTCAACTGCGTGGCGCGAGCCCTTTGAGACACTGTTTGGTAACCCCGATGAAGACTACAGCAGCGCGTTAACGCAACACTACGGCTCTGTGCAGAGCAACTGGGTGCCCGATTACATCAGCGCTTATGCGCAATCGCACCCCTTAGAAGATTGGGCCGAAACCTGGGCGCACTATCTGCATATGATCGATACGCTAGAAACGGCTGGGCAGTTTGAGGTTATGCAGCTAAAGGGTGAGGCGGCCGAGGGGCGAAGCGTACTCAATAAGCCGTTTGCCGAGCTGGTGGATACTTGGCTGGAGTTGTCCGTTAAGCTTAACGCGCTGAATCGCAGTATGGGTATGCGCGATGCCTATCCGTTTGTTATTACCGACCCGGTGTACGCCAAGTTAGATTTTATTCACCGGGTGGTGGGTAGCTCGGGTACGGGTTAATCCAGCTCAAGCGGGGTGTCCGCGGCCAGCGGTGGCAGGCGGTCAAACGCCTCAATTAGGTTTTGGTTCCAGCTGCGGGTTAACGAGCGCAAATAGTCGTCGTCTTCCTCAAAGCGCATGCGCTGCAGGCTAAAGCTGTCCACGGGGTAAACGCCAAGGTCGATGGGCGGGCCCACGGTTAGATTACTGCGCATGGTCGAATCCATGGACACCAGCGCGCAGCGTCCGGCGATCTCGAGCGAGGTGCCGGCCGTTAAAATACGGTCCAAAATGGGTTTGCCGTACTTGCTCTCGCCTATTTGCAGGTAGGGCGTGTCTTTGGAGGTGGTGATGTGGTTGCCCTGCGGGTAGACCATCGCTAAACGGGGCTTGTCGCCCAATATTTGCCCACCAATAATAAACGAGGCCTCAAAGCTAGCGCCGCTGTTGGGGCCGTCGGGTGTGCTGTGGCGATCCTGCTCTTGGCGGCTAATTTCACCTAAATAACTGGCCGCCTCGCTAATATCCGGCATGGTTTTTAGGCTGGTGGCTGCATTATCGCGTAAGTCGCGCTTTATCTGCGATACCACGGCTTGGGTGGTAGCTAAATTACCCGCCGATAAAATTACAAACTGCCGCTCGCCCGGCACCTCAAAATGGTACATCTTGCCATAGGTGCTGACCTGATCGACCCCGGCATTGGTGCGCGAGTCGGAGCAGAATACAAGGCCGGCATCGGTGGTAATGGCAACGCAGTAGGTCATAAATCGGGCAACCGTGAGGACTTTTGAGGCGCCTAGATTAAGTTGAGTTCCCGGTAGCGTCAAGGCTGATTCGCCGCCATTTCTATGCTGTGTGCTGGCGCATGTTTCTAAATGCCCCTTTGGGGGCGTCTCCGGCAGGGTGCTACAATGGCCGTTTTTGTGAGGCAGAACTATGGTGGGGCTAGATCAGCTCGAGTTCGATAACCGCTTTGTGCACGAGCTGCCCGGAGACGAAAGTGCCGATAATACGCCCCGACAGGTGCACGGCGCCTGCTATTCAAGGGTAACTCCCAGAGTCTGTAGTAAGCCGCAATTGTTATCGGTGGCGCCCGAAGTGGCCGAGCTACTGGGGCTGGATTTGGCAGCGTTCGAGCGCGATCACTTAGCTCAGGTACTGACCGGCAACCGCCAGCTGCCGGGCATGGAGCCATACGCGATGTGCTACGGCGGCCACCAATTTGGCAACTGGGCAGGACAATTGGGTGACGGCAGGGCCATTAACCTTGGCGAGGTTACTCATCAAAGCCGGCATTGGACTCTCCAGCTCAAGGGCGCGGGGTTAACCCCTTACTCACGTCACGCCGATGGTTTAGCGGTATTGCGCTCATCGGTGCGCGAGTATCTGTGCAGCGAGGCAATGCATCACCTGGGGGTACCCACCACCCGGGCTTTGAGCTTGTCTCTCACCGGCGATACCGTGCTGCGGGATATGTTTTACGATGGCAACCCCGAGTACGAGCCAGGGGCTGTTGTCTGCCGTGTGGCACGCTCGTTTGTGCGCTTTGGTTCGTTTGAAATTTTTGCTAGCCGCGGCGAGCACCAGCTGCTTAAGCAGCTGGCCGACTTTACCCTGCGACACGACTTTCCCGAGTTGTTGTCCGGCCGCGAGCCGGGCCCCGAGGTCTATGCTGAGTGGCTGGCCGAAGTAGCCGCCCGCACCGCGCGTACCATTGCTCATTGGATGCGGGTGGGATTTGTTCACGGGGTGATGAACACTGACAACCTATCGATAATTGGCGACACCATCGATTACGGCCCCTATGGCTGGCTAGAGGGCTATGACCCCGAGTGGACGCCCAACACCACCGATGCTCAGCATAAGCGTTACGGCTACGGCGCGCAGCCCAATATTGGCCTGTGGAATCTCATTCGTTTGGCTAATGCTATTTACCCCTTAGTGGGCGAGGCCAAACCACTGGAAGAGGCTTTGGAGGTATACGGTGAGATCTTTGCCCAGTGTCGCGCGGCGGATATGGCGGCTAAGCTGGGGTTTGCTCACTATCAGCAAGACGACGGCGAGCTAATCGAGTCACTATTAGAGCTGCTAACCCAAACCGAAACCGACATGACACTCTTTTTTCGCCAGCTGGCGCAGGTGGATATAAGCCCACAGACCGCTCAGTTAAGCGACGCCGAGCAGCTCGCGCCATTAATGGCGGCCTATTATCAAGCCCCCTCACACAAAGTCATTAGCGCCACCTGCCAGTGGCTGGCCGATTACCGCCTGCGCAGCCAACAGAGCCTTGCCGGCAGTGGCGAGACTAACGCCGACCGCCAACGGCGTATGAACGCCGTTAACCCCAAATATGTGTTGCGTAATTACTTGGCACAGCAGGTGGTCGAGCGGGTAGAAGAGGGTGATACCGGCGCGGTGGACGAACTGCTTGGGGTGTTGCGTCGCCCTTATGATGAGCAGCCCCAGTGGGAGCGGTATGCGCAAAAGCGACCAGAGTGGGCGAGGGCGAAGCCCGGGTGTTCGACGCTGTCTTGTAGCTCGTAAGTTTTATGTGAGCTGGGAGTAGGCTGTTATTTTAACGACGGCACTCAAATTATTCGTCACTGTTATATAGACTTATTAGCAACCAAACGGAGATACCGTGTTTTTTACCCAAAGCGCCGAAGAGGCTCACTGCATTAACATGAAGGACCCCGACGAGCCGTTGGGGCGGGTATCTTTACGTTCCTTTGAGCTTGAGGGGGTAAGCTGGCCTACTGCTGAGCACTATGTGCTGGCGATGCGGTTTGTGGCTGAGGTTGATCGCGAGGCTATTCGTCAGGCGCCAACGTTGGGGCGGGCGCGCAAGCTTGCCGGTGGGTGGTTTAAGAAAAAGCGCGCTAACTGGAAGGCCGAGCAGCCGGTACTCATGACACGAGCGCTTTATACTCAGTGCTTAACCTATTCAGATATGGCGCAAGCGTTGCTGGCGACCGGTGAACAGACATTGCTGGAAAACAGTCAGTTTGATTATTACTGGGGGATTGGTCGGGACCGTCGCGGTGAAAATCACTATGGGCGAGTGTTGATGAATATCCGCGACAAACTGCGCCAACAGGCCGCCGAGTAAACCTGCGCGCTAGTCACTGATAACCGCGTCGAGCCAAATATTGAGTAACTCATCGCCGTCTTTGAGCAGGTCGACATCCTGATTGTAAGGCTCCAGGTGTAGTTGCATTAAGCCCTTTAAATATGCCCAAAAGCTGGTTGCCAACGCCTCTGGCCGGTTTCTGTTCGGAACCTTTCCCGCCGCTTGCAGCGCGACAAATGCCTGTTTAAACGCATCGCGCATTTGCTGATGCCGCTCGGCCAAAAAACTTTGTAGTTCAGAGTCGTTTTCCAGCCGCTCCACCCCGAGCAAAATCATACGCAGTGCTTGCATGAGGGCGGTGTTGTTTAACGTCGCTCCTAGCTCGGTTTTAATCAGTTGCTTAAACTCTGCGGGATCGCCCGTAACGTTGCACAGCGTATCGATGATCTGGGTGTGTGGCCCGGCCGCGTCACGTTCCCACAGGGCCATGATCACCGCGTCTTTATTGGCAAAATGCCAGTAAAGGGCGCCACGTGTCACCCCGGCGTGGCTGGCAATATGGTTCAGGGTGGTGTGGTTTACCCCCTTGGACTGAAACAGCCAAGCCGCCGAATCCAGCAGCTCATTTAAGGTTTTTTGTGCATCGGCTTTGGTTTTTCTGGCCACAGTCGGTTATGCCTTTTGATCGAGTTTGTGTACGGCTGCTCGTGCCGCAGGGACTTTAGCGTAAATTAACGTGCTATACATTGTGTTGTCATTGGCTTTTTGTATAATACAAACATACATGAATGTATGTAAGTGGTGTTTGCGGAAATTAACCTACACGATAAACCGTGTGGTCATATGACTCGTATAAGTGGGGCGGGTGGTAGCGCCCCTACGACGAGACCGCTGGCCGATACCCTCAACCCCTGGAAAGTCTCAATGAAAGCGATGTCTGTATTGCTGCTAGGTGCCGTGTTGGTACTTAGCGCTTGTGAAAAAGCACCTGCTGAGCAGCCGGTGTCCAAGTCCGCGCGCCCGGCTAAGATCGTCCAAGCCCATTCGGCCCGTCTGAATGCCATGCGCAGCTTCCCCGGTGTGACCGAGGCGACTCGACACTCCGATCTGGCCTTTAGAGTGGGCGGGCAGTTGGAGTCGCTGCCTGCGAAGCCAGGCATGAGGTTTGAGCAGGGCGACGTATTAGCGCAGCTTGATCAGGCCGTGTATCGCAATAACCTGGCCGACCGGCAGGCTAAGTACGATTTGGCGAAATCCCAGTTTGATAAAATCAGCTCGCTGCTCGCGCAAAACTATACCAGCGACTCGGCGGTAGAAGAGGCCGAGGCCAACGTACGTGCCACCAAAGCCGCACTGGATGACGCGCGCGATAATTTAAAATACACCACCCTCAAAGCGCCTTTTACGGGGGTTATCGCGCATGTGGGGGTGGAGAACCACCAGACCGTCGCTGCCAATCAGGTGATTTTAGAGCTGCAAAGCGTCGATACTCTGGATGTGCGCTACAGTGTGCCCGAGAGTTTACTTGGGCAAATAAAACCCACTGTCGACCCGCGCGATATCTGTGCCCAGGTGCGCTTTAATGCCTACCCCAGCCGCCGCTATGAGGCCTGCTTTAAAGAGTACGAGACCAAGCCAGACCCCGTGACCCGCTCCTATAGCGTGGTGCATACCATGGCAAAGAATCAGGATTTTCCGGTCCTGCCGGGGATGGCGGTCACCGTCGATTTAGATTTAACCGCGTTTCTTGCCGGCGAGAACATTACGGGTGTGCTGGTACCGATTGAGGCGGTGTTTGAGCAGGACGGTCAGGCTTATGTATGGCGTGTAGACAGCGAGCGGAATGTGCATAAAGTGCCGGTGAACGTTGGGCAGGTGCAGGGCGATTATTTGTACTTACTGGACGGGCTTAGCGCAGGCGACAATGTGGTTGCGGCCGGGGTTAGCTATTTGCACGAGGGCGATAAAGTGCGCGCGCTGGTGAAAGAGCGTGGGATTTAGGGGGCGCTATGCAACTAACTGAATATACGCTGGCCAATCGCACCGTGGCCTGGATGGTCGTGGTGCTGCTCGCTTTGGGTGGGGTGTTTGCCTTTAACGGCTTGGGCCGGTTAGAGGACCCACAATTCACTATTAAACAGGCCATTATCGTTACCCAGTATCCAGGTGCCAGTTCGCAAGAGGTCGAAGAGGAGGTTACCCTCCCCATAGAAAACGCTTTGCAGCAATTGCCTTATGTGGATCACATCGTCTCGACTACGACGGCGGGTATGTCGCAGGTAGAGGTAGAGATGAAAAGCATCTACCGCAAAGACGATTTAGCGCAAATCTGGGATGAGATGAGGCGCAAAGTTAACGATATGTCGGGCATGCTTCCGCCCGGCGCCAGCGCCCCTATTATTAACGATGATTTTGCCGATGTGTACGGCATGTTCTTCGCCGTCACCGGTGAGGGATACAGCTTTGACGAGCTGGCCGATTACACCGATTACTTACGCCGCGAGCTGGTGCTGGTCGATGGTGTCGGCAAAGTGGTGGTGGGTGGACGCCGCACAGAGCAAGTATACATTGAAGTTGATCGCGCTAAGCTCGCCGCATCGGGCTTTTCGGTCGACACCATCAGTCAAGTTCTGCAAGGGCAAAACCTAGTCTCTGACGCGGGCCACATTAAAGTCGGACGCGAATATTTACGCATTAGCTCAGTACTCCATGGGGGGGATGGGCTTCAGGCCCTTAAATCTTTGTTGCTGGGTAATGCCAATGGCCAGCTGGTGTACCTCACCGATGTGGCGACGATCAGCAAAGGTTATCAAGAGCCGCCGTCGCACCTATACCGTTTTAATGGCCGTCAGGCACTCACGCTCGGGGTGTCGTTTGGCTCGGGGGTAAATGTGGTCGAGGTGGGTTCGGCCATTAAGGCGCGTTTACAAGAGTTAGAATACGCGCAACCGCTGGGCATGGAGATCAGCTCTATTTACGATCAGCCTGGGCAGGTGGACGACTCGGTCAATAGCTTTTTATGGGGGCTGTTGCAGGCTGTCGTTATTGTGGTGTTGGTGCTGATGTTCACTATGGGGCTCAAGCCCGGCATTATTATGAGTGCCACCTTGCTGCTGACCATTGCCGGCACGTTTATCGTGATGAATATTTTTGGTATTGAGTTGCACCGTATCTCTCTGGGTGCACTCATTATCGCTCTGGGTATGTTAGTGGATAACGCCATTGTGGTTACCGAGGGCATTATGATTAATGTCCGCCAGGGAATGCGTAAAGCCGAGGCCGCTATTCGTATTGTCTCGCACACGCGCTGGCCGCTACTCGGTGCGACGGTGATTGCCATCACCGCCTTTGCACCCATTGGGCTGTCCCCCGATGCCAGTGGCGAATTTACTGGCAGCCTATTTTGGGTGCTGTTGATTTCACTGTTTTTTAGTTGGGTGCTGGCAGTTACACTGACGCCGTTCTTTTGTTTTTTGCTATTAGGTAAACGCGGCAGCGAAACGACCGTAACCGACGACAAGAACAACCAGGTGGCGGACGACCCTTACAAAGGCGCGGTGTACCGTTGGTATCGTAAGTTACTGCATTTTTGTTTGCATTTTCGTGTGCTCACCATGGTGCTGATGATGGCGCTGTTGGTCTCGGCTGTAATGGCATTTTCTCAAGTTAACCGGGCGTTTTTCCCCGACAGCTCGTTGCCCATGTTTATGGTGGATTACTGGCTGCCAGAGGGCAGCTCCATTCGCGCCACCGAAGCGGACGTTAAAAAACTCGAGGCGGATGTGTTGGCCATCGATGGCGTCAAGCAAATGACCGCCACCATTGGCCGGGGCGCCGAGCGGTTTATGCTGACCTACGCACCGGAAAAAAATTACCCCAGCTACGCCCAATTACTGATAGAAACCAATAATTTTGCTCAGGTTGAGGGCATTGTTAGCAAGGTTGAAACCCTGTTAAGCGAGCAGTACCCGCAGGCGTTTACCCGTATTAAGCGCTCATCGGTTGGTCCGTCCACCGCCGCCAAAATCGAGGCACGCTTGAGTGGTCCCGACCCGGCGGTATTACGCCAGTTGGGCGATCAGATGATTAAGCTCTTTAGCGACAACCCCAACGCCACCAATATTCGACAAAACTGGCGCGAGCGCACCAAAGTGTTGCGGCCCGTGTTTGACGCCGCCGCCGCACAACGCTTGGGTATTACGCAGGCCAATTTAGACCAGGCCATTAAAATGAACGTCGAGGGCGTGAGTATAGGCGTGTTTCGACAGGGCGCAGACCTGCTGCCTATTATTATTCGCCCGCCCGCCACCGAGCGCCATGGGGTGGATCAACTCGACCGCGTGCAGGTGTACAGCCCCGTGAGTCAGGGTTATGTGAATGTCGGTCAGTTTGTCCGCTCGGTTGAGCTCGACTGGGAGAACCCGCTGATTATGCGCCGCGACAAAAAGCGCACATTGGCAGTCTTGGCCGACCCTGTCGCGAGCAGCAACCCGTTTGAGTTGCACGCGCAATTGCGCGGCCCCGCTGAAGCCATGGAGTTGCCCTTGGGTTACGAGCTGGAGTGGGGCGGTGAATTTGAAGCGCAAGAAAAAGCCAACAAAGCGGTGTTTGCTTTCGTCCCTCTGGGGGTGCTCGTGATGATCGTCGTCAACATCATTATGTTCAACTCCATTCGGCAAACTCTGGTCATTTGGTTGACTGTGCCGCTGGCTATTGTTGGCGTCGCTTGGGGCTTGTTAGTTGCGGGGGCGGCCTTTAGTTTTACCGCGCTGCTGGCTGTGCTCAGTTTGGTGGGCATGCAAATTAAAAATGGTATTGTGCTGGTCGAAGAAATAAAGCGCCTTAATGACGAAGAACAGGTGCCTTGGGCCGAGGCGATTTCACTCGCCGCCGTAAGTCGTTTGCGGCCGGTAAGTATGGCGGCGTTAACCACCATTTTAGGTATGATTCCGCTGCTAGGAGATGTATTTTTTAAACCCATGGCGGTAACCATAATGGCGGGTTTGGGGTTTGCCACTATTCTAACGCTGATTGTGGTGCCGGTCTTGTTTGCGCTGTTTTATCGGGTTAGAGAATAATCGAGAGCTATTCCCGCGTCAGCGGGAATCCAGCGGCTTTGGTTTAGTTGGCTTGATCTTTGATGTTAATAGATTAACTAATGTCGAGCATGGAAGGGTGCGCCGCTGTACAGGCAGCGGACTTTGTGTGACGGCTCTTTGCCAAATAACTGGTCTTTGCCAAATAATGGAAGGTCACTCATCCCACCCGGCGATACGGGCAAGCTTAAAGCCCGTATCGCGGCAGCTAAATATGACCGCACAAAACCTTTACCGCAACGTCCGCCGAAACAATCCCACTGCCATTTGGTAACAGCTAAGCGCCAGCTCCGGGTCAAACCGCTCGCCTTCATCGCGCATAAACGCGTGTTGGCCGTTTACCTCGTGCCAGGTGAAGTTGCAGCCGGCGCTGCGCAGTGCCTGGTTAATGTCGGCGCGGCCCTGATCGGGCACGTGCGGATCTTGGCGGCCCCAGATCATCATAAGTTCGCCCGTGACATCGGCCGCGCGGGTTAGGGTTTGGTCGGTATCACGAGTCGGCAATGTATTCGAGTGTAAGTCGGTAGCGTAGAGGCAACAGGCGGATTTAATGTTTGGGTTAAGCGCGGCCCGGAACGCTAAGTGACCGCCGATGCAGACGCCCATTGCGCCAACATCACCGGTGGTGTAGGGGGCGTTATTAATAAAATCGATCATGGCCTGGGTGTCAGTGTCGTGATCGGGCAGAGGCTTGGCGCATTTATCGGCGTTGCCTTTGTCTTTGCCAGCGTCGTCGTAGCCGAGCACGGTGCCGATGGGGTTTAGCTCGTGAAAAACTTCCGGTACTAACACGACAAAACCGTGGCCGGCCATAATCGCCGCCGAGCGGGCGATGGGTGCGGTTTGTTGAAATATCTCGGAGTAAAAAATAATAGCGGGAAACTTTCCGTCGGCCTGAGGGCGGTGCACGTAGGTGCGCATCACGCCGGTGGGGGTTGCGATATCGACGGTTTCTTGCTGAATGATCATGTTAGATCCTTGTGGGTGGCGTTAAGGTGCGGGCGAGGCCAGAGCCGCGTGATTACAAATAATGAGGCGCCCCACAACAGCAGCCACAGGGCCAGCAGTAAGGCGGCGATAAACCCAAACAAGTCGGGGGCCTTCATTAGGGTGGTCATTAAGGAATCTTGGTAGTAAAAAAACCAGGGGTGCTCGGGCGGGAATACCCAAGTGTGCAAATAATAAAAAACTTTTTTGGGGCCCGCGATAAACACCACTGCGATAGTGGCCGCGATACTGCCGCAGACACTGACAACGACTTTTTTAGGGCGCGGCAAGCGAGAGCGCTGGCGGCCTAAAATAAATCCTCCTAGCAACATCGCCGCTAAGGCAACATAGCCCAGTGTGTATACGCCATCGATAAGATGGGCAACGTCGGTTAAATGCAGTACTTCATCGCGGCGCAGCAGTGTTTGGGTGGCACCATTGGAGGGGGTGAAGGTTATTGTGGCCAGCTTGTCGGGGGCGTGATGAATGGCAGTGTTAATCTGCCCAAAAAGCTCACGGTGCTGCTGTTTGGTGGTATCGGCAAAGTTATCGCGGTAGCGATTCTCGGGGCCGTACTGGGCAATATGTTGATCTATATTCAGCGCCTGATAGGCGACAGGATAAGCAAAATCCACTTGTGCCAGAAGTATCCAAGCGATAAAGCCACAACTAAGCCAGTGGCCTAGTAAAAACACCGGCCAGAGTATGCGCGATAGCGTCCTCACGAGATAAGTCCCTGATTAAACGTTTGCCCGCATGATAGCAGCAGTCTCTAACCGGTAGTAGTGCGCCATGGCGCTCAGTCGAGCTGCTCTAGGGTTGCGCGCGGGTAAGAGAATGCCACCATAATGCTGGCGGCGATGGCGCCAATGGCGCAGCTGCCAAACAGGCCGCGCACCGAAATACCTGCATCGATCAAAGCGCCAAACAAAACGGGCGAGATGGCGGTCGAGAGTACCATAAACGCCGTCATTAACGAACGCAGTGAGCCTAGTTTGCCCGTGCCGTACACCTCGGCCCAAAGCGATCCGGTAATAGGGCCCACGACACCAATGCTGGTGCCTAAAAGAATCATAAATATCGGTGCTACCCACTGACCCTCGCACAATGCGAGCACCGCTAGGGCGGCAATTAATGGCAGGTGCATCACGGGCAACAGGCGCCGGGCACTGAATAAATCGACCAACACACCCGCCAGCAGCGAGGCCAGCCAGTGGGCCACGCCATACATAATAAAGCAGCTTGCCAGCCACAGAGGGTCCCAACCCTTGGCGCTTAAGATAAAGCTTTGTTGAATAAAGACACCGGTCACAATAAAGGGCGCGGCCAGCACCGCCGGCAGGGCTAACCAAAATCGGTAATCCCCCAGCATATGGCGCCGGCCTTTGCTGCTTGTGTGCGCCGCATTGGCTTGCTGTAGCGGTGGCGTGTTGGTGTCTTGCGGCGCGCGGCGTAAAAAGAACAGAATAAGCGGCAGGTAAAGCAGTGGTACTGACGCGGCAAACACCAGCCAGCTACCGCGCCAGCCCACGACGGCAATGAGGGCAACGGCTAGCAGTGGCAAAATAACCTCGCCGACTGGCACACCGCTGGCGGACAGGCTTAAGGCCTTACCGCGATCGGCATCAAAATAGCGTGCCATGGTGGTTTGCGCGGTGTGGGGCAGTAACCCCTGGCCGCACAAGCGCAGCAAGTAAAACCCCAGCAGCAGGGTTAAAGCGTGGTAGCTGGCAACCATAATAAGGCAGGCCAGCATTAAGCCGGCCCCCACGGCGGCGGCAAAGCGTTGCAGTGGCCAGCGATCAATATAGCCGCCCACAGTCATGATGGTGACAGCGCTGGCAAGGGTGCCCGCCGAGTATAAGCTGCCGTAAACCGCCGCGCTGAGGCCGAGGGACTCCTGAATGTGGGCGCCGTACCAGCTGACAAAAAACGACTGGCCAAAATTGCCCCAAAAAATACTGACAAAACCAAAACATAACAGCGGCCAGCTGCGGCGGATAAAATCGAGATAAACCGTCAAAGGAAAGCCTTGTAAACGAAGCGGGTTAAAACAGCGTGGTTAAGCTGATGATTGTAGCGCGTTTGGCCTGTGGCTTCACGGCCATGACGGTTTGCTTCGGCAATATGAAGGGAATCGGCTTATACTCAGTAAAAGCCACTTCGTTAGCCGGTTAATGAATGTGTTTAAGTGTGTAAAAAATAACAGCGACAGCAAGACTATGCTGGGCAGGTTGCGCCTTGCTTGGCCGTGGATGAGCGGCTTTGTGGCGTGGCTGTTAACTCTGTGCGGTGCGGCTGCCGCCGGTTGTGACAGCACATGCGGGCAGGGCGACTCGGCCGAGTGTGTGGTGATTACCGCACCTATTTATCACGCCGCAGAGCCCACCGACGATGCTTACTATTTTACCCGGTTACTCAAACTGGCGCTCGACGCAACAACGGATGAGTATGGCGATTACTGTTTAGAGCCGCCCGCGGTGTATTTTGCGGATGATCGGTTAAAAGCCAGCTTACAGCAAGGCCAGGTCGACGTTATTTGGCTGGTAACCGACCAGACTAGCGAGCGGCAAATGCGTGCGATTCATGTGCCTTTGTTGGGGGAGCTTAATCATTACCGGATGTTGCTTATTCGTCGCGGCGACGACAGTAAATTTGCGGCTGTGCAAACCCTGGAAGATTTGCAGGGATTAACCGGCGGCATGAACGCCCAGTGGGTAGACGCTAGCATTATGGCCGACAATGGGCTGCCTTATGTGGCGGTCACCGGTTACGGCAAGTTGTTTCGGATGCTGGCGGCGGGGCGGTTTGATTACTTCTCGCGCGGAATACACCAGATTACTTCAGAGTTGTATTTTTATCCCGAGTTGGATCTGGCCATTGAGCCACATATACTGCTCAAGTACCCAAGCTACACTTACTTTTTTGTGCGCCGTGGTGATCAGCCGCTGGCTGAGAGACTGGCGTTGGGCCTGAGGCGAGCGCAGCAAACGGGCCAGTTTGCCGCGCTGTATCAGTCGATTCCGCGCTTTCAGTGGGCCGAGCAACAGCTGAATAGTGAGCATCGCAAAGTGATCGAGCTTGAGCGCGACTGGGCAGAAGCCGCGCCTTAACCTAATAGGTTCACCAAGCTTTTGCAGTAGATGACGGTAAGGGTATCCAGGTCGTCGGCACTGATACACTCGTCGACTTTATGGATGGTGGAATTTATGGGGCCCAGCTCAATCACTTGAGCGCCGGTGGGCGCAATAAACCGACCGTCAGAGGTGCCACCGCTGGTAGAGAGCTCCGGCGTGCGGCCGGTGGTATCGGCTACTGCGTCTACCACGGCATCGACCAGGCTGCCCCGAGGGGTTAAAAACGGCTGGCCACTTAGTTTCCAGGTCAATTCGTATTGCAGGCCGTGACGATCCAAAATCGCCTCGGTGCGGCTGCGCAGCTCGGCGTCGGTTAGCTCAGTCGAGAAGCGAAAGTTAAATACGACGTGCGCCTCGCCCGGAATCACATTGGTGGCACCGGTGCCGGCATTCAGATTAGAAACCTGAAAACTGCTGGCGGGGAAAAATTCGTTGCCATTATCCCAGTGAGTGCTGGCGAGTTCAGCCAGCGCGGGAGCAAAGCTATGTATAGGGTTTTCGGCCAGGTGCGGGTAGGCCACGTGCCCCTGAGTACCTTTTACCGTTAGCTCGGCGCCCAGCGAGCCGCGACGGCCATTTTTGATAACATCGCCTACTAAAGTAGTGCTGGAGGGCTCGCCGACAATACACCAGTCGATGTCTTGCTTGCGCTCTTGCAGCCACTCGATCACTTTAACGGTGCCGTTGGCGGCGGGCCCCTCTTCATCGCTGGTGATCAAAAAGCCGATACGGCCGGTGTGATCTGGGTGCTCGCTAACGAAGCGCTCGCAGGCAACCACCATGGCCGCCAGCGAGCCTTTCATGTCGGCGGCACCGCGCCCGAGGATCATGCCGTCGCGCACGACGGGCTCAAACGGCGGGTGTTGCCAGTTTTGCTCTGGGCCAGTGGGTACCACGTCGGTATGACCGGCGAACACCACAATGGGGCCGCTGTCGCCGCGAACGGCCCAAAAGTTGTCCACTTCACCAAAGCGTAAATGCTCTACCTGAAACCCAATGCGCTCCAGGCGCTCGATCATCAGTGCTTGGCAGCCGGCGTCTTCGGGGGTGACAGAGCGGCGGGCGATTAAATCGCAGGCGAGTTGCACAGTGGCAGAATGGGGTGTCTGGCTCATGGGGTGTCTCGGTTAATTGGCAAAGCGGCGATTCTAGCAAAATTGGCGTGCGAAAGCGCGCTGCGGCGCGTAGCACGGCAAAGGTAAATAAGCTACACTTGCCGGCTTTACGGGCGCGAGCCCGGACATGTTCAACTCAAGGTGTGCCTCAAATTCGTGACTGACCTAAGCCATATTCGCAATTTTTCGATCATTGCCCATATCGACCACGGCAAATCCACCATCGCCGACCGTTTTATTCAGATGTGCGGGGGCCTCACCGAGCGTGAGATGGACCAGCAAGTGCTGGACTCGATGGATATTGAGCGTGAGCGGGGCATTACTATTAAAGCGCAGAGCGTGACGCTGAGCTTTACCTCGGCCCGCGACGGTAAGACCTACCAGCTTAACTTTATCGACACCCCCGGCCACGTGGACTTCTCGTACGAGGTGTCTCGCTCGCTGTCGGCCTGTGAGGGCGCGCTACTGGTCGTCGACGCCGCCCAGGGCGTTGAGGCGCAATCGGTGGCCAACTGTTACACCGCCATCGAGCAAGGGCTGGAGGTGATTCCGGTACTTAACAAGATGGACTTGCCCCAGGCCGAGCCCGACCGTGTTGCGCAAGAAATTGAAGATGTGATTGGCATCGATGCCACCGAGGCGGTGCGCTGCAGCGCCAAATCAGGTCTTGGCATGGAAGACGTCCTGGAAGAGTTGGTGCGCTTGGTACCGCCGCCAGTGGGCGATGTAGACGCCCCGTTGCAAGCGCTGATCATCGACTCCTGGTTTGACAATTACATGGGGGTCGTCTCGCTGGTGCGAGTGACTCAAGGCACGTTAAAGGTTAAGGACAAAATCGTCACTAAGTCGATTGGTAAGGCTCATGTGGTTGATAGCGTGGGTGTGTTTAACCCCAAGCTGCACAAGCTAAAAGAGCTCAAAGCCGGTGAAGTAGGGTTTATTGTCGCCGGTATCAAAGAGATTCAGGGCGCGCCGGTGGGTGATACCATTATCAGTAGCGCCCACCCGGATACGCCGGCGTTACCGGGGTTCCAAAAAATTAAGCCGCAGGTGTACGCGGGTATGTTCCCGGTTAGCTCCGATGACTTTGAAAACTTCCGCGATGCCCTGCAAAAGTTAACCCTGAACGATGCCTCGTTATTCTTTGAGCCTGAAAGCTCTGATGCGCTTGGCTTTGGGTTTCGCTGTGGTTTTCTCGGCATGCTGCACATGGAGATTATCCAGGAGCGGCTAGAGCGCGAATACGACCTCGACTTGATTACCAGTGCGCCGACGGTAGTGTACGAGGTGGTAAAGAGCAATGGCGATATTATCTACGTAGATAACCCCTCATCGCTGCCCGATATCGGTGTGATCGAGGAGATGCGCGAGCCCATCGTCGAGGCAAACATCTTAGTGCCGCAAGAACACCTGGGCTCGGTGATTACGCTGTGCTCTGAAAAACGCGGCATACAGCGCGACATGCACTACATGGGCAAGCAGGTGTCGGTAAAGTACGACCTGCCCATGAACGAAGTTGTACTGGACTTTTTTGATCGCCTTAAATCAGTGAGTCGTGGTTTTGCCTCGCTCGATTACAGTTTTACGCATTTTCAGCAAGCCAACCTGGTGCGCTTAGATGTTTTGATTAATGGCGACCGCGTGGATGCGCTGGCCTTGATTGTTCACCGCGATCACGCGCAAAGCATGGGGCGCAACCTGACCGAGAAAATGAAAGAGTTGATTCCTCGCCAGATGTTTGATGTTGCCATTCAGGCGGCGATTGGCGGCCATGTTATTGCCCGTACCACTGTGAAAGCGCTGCGTAAAAATGTAACGGCTAAGTGTTACGGGGGCGATGCCTCACGTAAGAAAAAGCTGCTGCAAAAGCAAAAAGAAGGTAAAAAGCGCATGAAGCAAGTGGGCAATGTTGAAATACCACAGTCGGCGTTTTTGGCCGTGTTAAAAGTTGATAGCTAAGCAGGGCCATACCGTCTTATGGGTAATATAAACCTTCCTTTGATTTTAACGCTGGGTGTGTTCTTTACCGGCGTTATCTGGCTGTACGATATTTTCTTTTTGGCCCGCGCCCGACGCGAAAAGGTCGCCGCGGTTAACGCTCAGTTTAAACGCGCTGACAGCAGCGAGGCGGCGCCGGAAGACACCGCCTACCAGCAGGCTATAGGCCAGGCGAGCCGCGAGCCGGTGCTGGTGGAGTACAGTAAGTCGTTTTTTCCGGTATTGCTGTTGGTGTTTGTGGTGCGTTCGTTTTTGGTCGAGCCGTTTCAAATACCGTCAAGCTCCATGGAGCCAACCCTGGATGTGGGTGACTTTATTCTGGTGAATAAATACACCTACGGCATACGGCTGCCGGTTATTAATAAAGAGGTGATCCCGGTTAACAAGCCTGAGCGTGGTGATGTGATGGTGTTTTTTCCGCCACACCTGCCGGATACTTACTATATTAAACGGGTGATTGGCTTGCCTGGCGATAAAGTCGAGTATGTGAACCACAAGCTTACCATTAACGGTGAGGCGGTATCTGAAGAGCTACAGGCCGTATTGCCTGCGGGCCAGCCGCAATTTCGCCTGACACAAGAAACCATTGGCGAGCACGAGTTTACCGCACGCAAATATTTACGCCCTGGGCGCTACAGTGTGCGCGGCGCCTGGACAGTGCCGAAGGGGCATTATTTTATGGTTGGCGATAATCGCGACAATAGCTTTGATAGTCGCGGCTGGGATGACCCATTTGTACCTGAAGAGAATATCGTCGGTAAGGCTGTGGTTGTGTGGATGCACTGGGAGAGTTTGCTTAGCCTGCCGAGTTTTGACCGGGTAGGTAAGATCGATTAACCCGTATGGGGTTAACGTGAAGACGTTGATAGTGGTGTTGTAATAGCAAAGCGCATTGCGCAGGGGAATGTTATGCGAGCAAAGCAAAAGCAATCGGGTTTATCGGCTATATCACTGTTGCTGGTTCTTGTAATTGGCGCCTTTTTAATGCTGTTCGCCTTTAAGGTGGTGCCGGTTTATGCCGAGAACTACTACATCACCACAGGCTTAAAAACCTTGGCAGAAGACAACCCCGATTTGGCTAAAATGAGTACCAGCCAAATCAAAAGTGCGATGAACCGCTATTACTCGATTAACAATGTGCGCAGTGAAGGCGCTAAACAAATTGATGTTATCCGCAACGCGCGTAATGTGCTGGTGGTTAACGAGTATGAGTCTCGGGTGCCGCTTATTCACAACATTGATTTAGTGTTGAGCTTTAAGAACGTGCTCGATAGTGATCGCCCGGACGAATGCTGTAAGGCGGCGGAATATTAGTGTGAAGGATATTATATTTGAGCGCCTGCAAAGCCGGATAGGTTATCGGTTTGAGCAAGCTGAGCGCTTGCGTTTGGCCCTAAGCCACCGCAGTGTTGGCGCGCAAAACAACGAGCGGCTCGAGTTTTTGGGCGACTCTATTTTAAATTTTATCGTCGGTGAAGCACTGTTTACTAAATTCACTGATGCGCGTGAAGGACAGCTAAGCCGCTTGCGCGCGCAGATGGTGAAAGGTGAAACCCTGGCCGAGATCGCCCGTGAATTTGACATTGGCCCCTGCCTGCTGCTGGGCGAGGGCGAGATGAAAAGCGGCGGCCACCGCCGCGACTCGATTTTGGCCGACGCCGTTGAGGCCATTATCGGTGCTATTTACATTGAGGCCGGCATGGAAACCTGTCGCGAGCGAGTGCAGGCGTGGTACCAGACAAGGATTGAGGCTTTAGGCTTAGACACCCCGGCTAAAGACGCCAAAACACGCCTGCAAGAGTATATGCAAAGTCGCCAGCAGCCACTGCCGGATTACCGGGTGGCAGAAGTCGAGGGCGAAGCGCACGCGCAGGTTTTTACTGTCGAGTGTCATGTCTCGCTGCTGGATACGCCGGAGCGCGCGCGGGCCAGTAGCCGCCGGGTTGCGGAAAAAAAATCTGCCGCACAGGCATTAAAGCGTCTTGGAGTTTAACCATGAGTGATCAACCCGTAACGCGCTGTGGCTATGTGGCCATTGTCGGGCGGCCCAATGTGGGCAAATCAACTCTGTTGAACCATATGCTGGGTCAAAAGGTCAGTATTACCTCGCGCAAACCACAAACGACGCGCAACAACGTCACCGGTATTAAAACCGAGGGCGCCGACCAGGTAATTTTTGTCGATACCCCAGGGTTACACAAGCACGAGCCGCGCGCCATTAACCGCTACATGAACCGCGCCGCCGGTGCGGCCATGAAAGACGTTGATCTAGTTTTGTTTGTGGTGGATAGGTTGGTGTGGAATGAAGAAGACGAAATGGTGGCACAGCAGCTTGAAAACTCTCGCTCGCCCATTATTTTGGTGGTCAACAAAGTCGATTTGTTGGAAGACAAAAATCAGCTGCTACCTCACTTGCAAGAGTTATCCAGCCGCTTAGGGGTGGCCGAAATTATCCCGCTATCGGCGCTGCGTGGCGCGAACCTGGATCGTTTAGAAAGTATCATCCTCAACTACATCCCCGAAGGGATGCATATGTTTGACGATGATCAGTTTACCGATCGCTCGGCGCGCTTTATGGTGTCCGAGATTGTCCGTGAGAAAATTACCCGCCAGCTCGGCGATGAGTTGCCACACCAGATGGCCGTGGAGATTGAAGAGTACAAACAGCGCGGAGCGGTTTTGCATATTGGCGCGGTCATCCTGGTCGAGCGCGAAGGACAAAAGCGTATATTAATTGGCAATAAAGGCGATCGAATTAAGCAGATTGGGCAGCAGGCGCGGCTCGATATGGAAAAACTGCTGGATACAAAAGTGATGCTTAACTTATGGGTTAAGGTTAAATCTGGTTGGTCCGATGACTCGCGTGCACTGCGCAGCTTAGGGTACGACGACCTATAACCCCATGCAGCGCGTCGAGCTACAACCGGCGTTTGTGGTCCACGCCAGACCTTACCGGGACACCAGTTTTTTGGTGGACTTTTTTACCCCCGACTACGGCCGGCTGTGCGCCGTAGCCCGGGGAGCCAGGCGGGGCAAAAACAGCCAGCGCCCGCTGCTGAATCCGTTTATTCCTCTACTTATCTCCTTTCAGGGTAAAGACTCACTGCAGCTGTTGTTGTCGTTGGAAAGTACCGGCCATGGCTTGCCGCTTACGGGCAATCGGCTGTTTTCGGGCTTATACCTTAACGAGTTGCTGCGCCGGGTACTGTCAGAGTGGGATAGCTGTCCTCATTTGTTTGAATACTACACCGAGGCGCTAAGGGCGCTCGCGGGCGATCAGGATGTAGAGGTGGTGCTGCGGCGCTTTGAAAGACAGCTGTTGCAAGAGTTGGGCTACGCAATCGATTGGCACTGTGAGGCGCACACCGGAAGCCCATTGATGGCGGACGCCTGGTACCGCTTAGAACCACAAGAGGGGTTTATTGAATCGGCCCCGGATGAGCGAGGCCGCTATTATCTGGGTGCTAACTTGATTGCTATTGCTGAAGACTCTTACGAGTTGGCCGAGACAAAACGAGCCGCCAAACATATTAGCCGTACGCTGTTGCAGCCATTGTTGGGCGATCAGCCACTCAAATCCCGCCAGCTTTTTCTTTAACCGCTCGCTCGCTTTTTTAAGTCTTGGGTGCCGTAAAACCAAAAAGCTCATCGATATTGTGGCTTTTGCCCCACGCCAGTAAGTGCTCGATGGCGTTGTTCAGGCAGACCATTGTGGGCGCTAAATCGTTGGCCTGCCCAGCGCTCAACGCTTTATCGAGAAGCCCGGTAATGCTGCGTAAGTGTGGCACGCCGGTATAGCAACAGCTACCGTAAAGTTTGTGGATTTGCTCCTGTAGCAGGGCGTAATCCTCAGCTTCGTAGGCGGCATTAAAGGCGTTTTGCTCGGTTTCCAGGCTGTCGATAAGCATCACCAACATATCCCGGGCCAGGTCGGCTTTGTGGTTGGACAATGCCAGGCACTGAGATATGTTGACCGGGCTTCCCGAGTCCTCAGGCTCGCTGGTGTCGGTTGGCGGTAACGGGATTTGGCGTTGCTGGTTGATGGTAAGTCCCGTCCAGCGGTTTAACATTTGCGCCAGTTGCGCCTCGGTGACGGGCTTGCGAATGCAGTCGTCAAGCCCGGCGATTAAAAGATCCGTTTTGTGCTCGGTAAGCGAGTGGGCGGTGAGGGCGACAACGGGTGTACGTTTGTGGTGAGACGCCTCGAGCTGACGTATTTTTTGCGTGGTTTCCATACCATCCATACCCGGCATTTGAATATCCATAAAAATTAAATCAAATTCGCCTGGGGTAAAAAGCGAAATGGCTTGCTCGCCACAGCTTGCTTGAGTGATAGCAACGTTTAAGTCTTTTAATAACTCTGTGGTCAGTTGCAAGTTGGCGTCGTTGTCATCGACCAGCAGCACATGTTGCTGTGGCCCTGTCGCCAGCTCTGTGTCACTGTGGCCGAGCTCAAGCCCAAGGCAGTGGCTGATGGCCGTGAGGGTGTGATCGTAAGTGATAGGCTTAATGACAAACTCAATAGCATGGCCGTTGCTGTGCTGACGGAACACCTCCATATGGCTACTGGTGCAGCAAACGATCACTTTACATGAGAACTCCAAATTCAGCTGTTCGGCGATGTTGCCGAGTAGCGTGGGTGGGATTTTGCGTTCATCGGGCGGAATGTCCACGATCATTAGGTCACAGGGGCGTCCTGCTAATACCTCTTTGCGCAATCTCGGGAAAATATCAAAAATAGATTCAATCCACAGGGTTTGCGCCTGCCAACACTCAACCAGACTTTCCAGCTGGCGATAAGCGAGCTGGTTTTCGCAGCAAATCAATAGGCGTTTGTTTTTAAGTCTATTTTGCTCGGGAGCGGCATAATTTGGGTCCACCCCGAGCTTGGCGGTAAACCAAAAGGTAGCGCCTTCGTTGGGGCTGCTGTCCACGCCAACTTCACCCTGCATGCGATCCACCAAGCCTTTACAAATGGCCAGGCCCAAGCCGGTACCGCCGTGCTCGCGGCTACTTGAGGTGTCGGCTTGCGCAAACGCTGAAAACAACTGGGACTGTTGTTCTTTGCTAAGACCAATCCCTTCATCTTTTACGGCGACTTTAATCGTGACTTGGTTTTCGACAAAGTGCAGTAAGCTGCATTCGATACTGATGGTGCCGCGTTGACTAAATTTAATAGCATTGCTCAGTAAGTTAGACAGTACCTGACCAAAACGTAGCGGGTCACCCATCAATTGTGGTGGGATATTGTTGTCGATGATGGTGACGATTTGCAGACTTTTTTCCTGGGCTTCAAACGCGAGGGTATCGACGGTGCTTTCGGTGAGGTTGCGCAGTAACATCGGCGCGTAATCGAGCATCAGTTTTCCCGATTCGATTTTAGAAAAATCGAGAATATCGTTGATGATGGCCATCAGGTTGTGCGACGAGTCGTGAATCGTTTGCACATAGTTGCGCTGACGGCTGTCAAGCTCGGTTTTTAGCACGAGATTGGTAAACCCAATGATGCCATTGAGTGGCGTACGGATTTCATGGCTGGTGTTGGCGAGAAACTCCGATTTAATTTGGCTGGCTGCCAGGGCGTCTTTGCGAGCCATGTCCAGCTCGATGTTTTGCACCTCAATGGTTTCAAGCGTTTCGCGTAAATCCTCCATCGACTGGTCGATGTGCAGCTGCATATCTTGTTGCGCGTGCTCTTGGGTATCGGCCATGGCATTTACAGCGGTTGCCAGGCGTTGAAACTCATTGGCAAAGCTGCCTTTAACCCGCGCGTCTAACTGCCCCTTGCTCAACTGGTCAATAACCTGCCCAATTTGCGACAGCGGCTGGATAATGTTGCCGTGCAGCTTTATCGCCATATAGGCGGCTAACAAGAGGCAGGCGGTAGTTGCCAGCACCACGATAAGCAGCATTTGGTATACCGTTATCCAGTAGGTCGATAGCACCAGCTCGATATCTAGCCAGCCAAGATTTTGTTGTTTACGAAGGTCGACAATAGGGGCTCGAAAGCGGTAGCCGTTTTCGGTGCGTGTGATGGCGTTGTCGCGGGTAAGGGCGCTGGCAATTTCCCGGCTGTTATCAAAGCGGGGTCCGCTGTGAGTGTGATGATTACGGCGTGAGTCATAGATATGTACCGCGCGCACCATGGGCTCTTCGATAGTCGCCTGCACCAGGCTTTGCAGAAGTTGTGGTTCGTTATTGCTTAGCGCCACGTGCACCAGGTGGGCCGTTTTCTCGGTTAGCAGCATGCCGCGCTGCTCGACAAAGTTATTAAGCTTAGAGATATACAGCAGCGTCAGCGTGGCCGCTAGCAGCACGGTGATACTGATGGCGGGGAGAAGGATAAGTCGCCAGACTTCTGATTTTACGCTGCTTGGTTTCATGGGCGAGTATGTCGTTTGGTGTGGGCGAGTGGCCAAGGCTGAGGCTTTGTTGTTATTTAGCCTTGTGCGCCTGTTTCCCGCGTTTCATTTGCCGAGTAGAATAGACGGCTTTTGTGCGGTGCTGCAAGCGTGGCGCCTATGTGTTTTGTCTGGCTGTGAGGTAAGCATGGATTTCCCAACGATTGACGCGTACGTCGGCAACACCCCTATGGTAAGGGTGCAGCGTTTGTTGGGTGAGAGCAGCAATACCTTGCTGTTAAAACTCGAGGGCAACAACCCGGCGGGCTCGGTTAAAGACCGCCCGGCACTGGCGATGATTGAAAGTGCGGAGGCCCGCGGTGATATTGCCCCCGGTGACCGGCTTATTGAGGCGACCAGTGGCAATACCGGAATCGCTCTGGCGATGGTGGCGGCTATTAAAGGTTATTCGCTGACCTTGATTATGCCCGATAACAGTACCGCTGAGCGCAAAGCCTCGATGGCCGCTTACGGTGCCAAGCTTATTTTGGTGAGCAAAGAGCAGGGCATGGAAGGGGCGCGCGATCTCGCCTTAAAAATGCAGGCTAATGGCGAGGGTAAAGTGCTCGACCAGTTTGGCAACTTGGATAACCCCGAGGCCCATTACCGCACTACGGGCCCCGAGATTTGGCAGCAAAGCCATGGCCGCATTAGTCATTTTGTCAGCTCTATGGGCACCACTGGCACTATAATGGGCTGCTCGCGCTATTTAAAAGAACAAAACCCCGAGGTGGAAATTATTGGGTTGCAGCCGGAGGATGGTGCGAGCATACCCGGCATCCGCCGCTGGCCCGAGGCCTATTTGCCGGCTATTTACGATGCTAATCGAGTCGACCGCATCGTCAGTATGAGCCAAAACCGGGCCGAGCAAGTGATGCGTGCGCTGGCGAGAGAAGAGGGCATTTTCTGTGGGGTTTCCTCCGGTGGTGCAGTGGCAGCGGCCTTAGAGTTGTCGCAGAGCGTCGAGAACGCGGTGATTGTGGCCATTATTTGTGATCGGGGGGATCGATATTTATCCTCTGGGTTGTTTGATACGGCGGCACTATGAGCCGCCGGCCTCCGCCGCGTGGGCGCTCGCAAGCGCAATCCCAGCGCAATCGTTCCAGGCGCAATAAGCCCCATCGCTCCACGCCAATAGGCCCGCCGCTAACGCTCGATATTACTGCCCTGGGTCACGACGGCCGTGGTATTAGCAAGCATGAGGGCAAAGTTGTTTTTGTTGCGGGCGCCTTGCCCGGGGAGCAGGTAGAGGCCCGGGTGGTTCAGGAGTCTAGCCGTTTTAGTGAGGCGCAGCTGGTTGAGGTTATTACGCCCAGTGAGCAGCGCATAAGCCCGGCCTGTAGCCACTTCGGCCAATGTGGTGGTTGTCAGTTACAGCATTTGGCTGCACCTGATCAACTGCAGGCCAAACAGCAAGTGGTGCTGGATCAGTTGCGCCGCTTTGCTTCGTTAGTGCCCGAGCAGCTTGCCGACCCTATAACCGCCGAGGCGTTTGGCTATCGCGCCCGCGCCCGGCTGGGCGTGAGCTTTAATAAGCTGGGTGAAGTGACGCTGGGGTTTCGTCGCGCTGGTGATAAGCAGCTGGTAGCGTTGGTGCAATGCCCTGTGTTACAGCCTTCTTTGCAGGCGGTATTGGCGCCTTTAGCCCAGTGGCTTGAGCAGTTTAATGCGCGGGCAGTGTCCCACGTAGAGCTGGTGGCCAGCACGCCGTGCACCTTGGTGTTACGCCTGATTCGGCCACTTGCGGCACCAGCGCTGGAGGCTTTGCAGAATCTCGCCGATCAAAACCATTGGCAGGTATTTTTGCAGCCCGAGCGAGACAATAAAGCCCTGACGCAAATTTCTGGTACGTCGGTGGACCCGCGGTTGTACTATCAGTTAGCGTCCGCCCGTACGCAGAGTTCGCCGCTGCGTGTGGGCTATCATCCCACGGACTTTACCCAGGTAAACCCGTCGCTAAACGCTAAGATGGTGGCCCAAGTGATGGATTGGCTGGCGCTTAGGGCCAATGAGCGGTTGTGGGATTTATTTTGTGGCGTGGGCAACTTTACTTTGCCTGCCGCGCAGTACGCAGCGAGTGTGGTGGGGGTCGAGGCCATCGAGGCGATGGTGGTGCGCTGCCGGGAAAACGCCCGCGCCAACCAGCTTGATAATATCGAGTTTGTTGCGGCCGATTTAACCCAATCATCGATCGATCGACTGGTGCAAAAGGTCGGACGCCCCGACGCGATTTTACTCGACCCGCCCCGCGATGGCGCGCGTGAGGTTTGCGAGCAGTTGGGGACATTAAAGCGGGCGCGAATCGTTTATGTATCTTGTAACCCGGCGACGTTTGCCCGCGATGCGCGCATCCTGGTTGATCAGGGTTATCGCTTGCAACGCTTTGGCGTCATGGAGATGTTTCCGCAAACCTCTCACCTCGAAACTATGGCGCTGCTGAGTAAGGGTTGTTAGATAATAGTATGTGCAGCGGTTGTCGTTCTGCTCTTGTCGCCATGACTGGCAATAGGCACAAAGGATACGACAGGGTATGATCAGGCCCACGAATTGGTCCAACACTGACGGTTTACTATGTACCATCAATACTTTGGGTTGGTAGAGCCTGCGTTTTCCATTGCGGTAAACCCGCGCTACCTATACATGAGCGATCAGCACAAAGAGGCGCTGGCGCACCTACTCTACGGTGTGCGCGGCGGAGGCTTTGTGTTACTGACCGGTGAGGTCGGTACCGGTAAAACCACGATCATTCGCTCGCTGCTAGAGCAGCTGCCGGAGAACACCGATGTCGCCATGGTGTTTAACCCGATGGCGAATGTGCCCGAAATGTTGGGTATGATTTGCGATGAGCTGGGCGTTAAATACGTCGCGGATGAACACACCGTTAAGTCGTTAACGGATGCTCTGCATTTATACCTGTTAGAGAACCATCGCCGCGGCCGTAACACGGTGTTGCTGATTGACGAAGCTCAGCTGTTGTCGGCCGACGCACTGGAGCAAATCCGCTTGCTCACCAATCTCGAGACGGATACAAAAAAATTACTGCAGATTATCCTGGTCGGCCAGCCCGAGCTAAATACTTTGCTGTCACAACCACGATTGCGACAGTTGGCCCAGCGTATTACAGCGCGCTTTCATTTGTTGCCGTTAACCCTTTCTGAAACCGAAGCGTACATTGCCCACCGTTTACAGGTGGCGGGGTTAAGCGAGGAGCGCAACCCGTTTCCACGAGCCATCGTCAAAAAAATTCATCGTTTTAGTGGCGGTATACCCCGGCGTATTAATATTTTGTGCGAACGGGCGTTGGTGGGGCTTTATGGCCACAACAAGCAACGGGTCGACAGCGCCACATATCGATTGGCTAAGCGAGAAGTGATTGGCGGGTTGCACGATCCCGGTAAAGATCTACGCGGCTGGTTAGTGGTAGGCCTGGGGGCGGCCTTGGTGGTGGTCATTGCGATATTGCTGTGGGTGCTGTGGCCGTCAGGCTCAGAACCGAAAGTTCCGCCTCAGCAAAGAGCGACGCCGGCCGCGAGTACGGCGGCGGCCAGCGAGATTACTGTGGAGCAGCCTGCGGCTCCGGTGCCGGAGGTAACGGCTCATTTTGCCCGATTGCGCGATGCGCAGCAGGCGCTGTTTGATCATGTGGGATTAGCGACCGGGGAGGGCAACCCTTGCTGGCAGGCGAACGCGGATAACATCCAGTGCGAAACCGCGAAGTTTACCACCTGGGCCGAGCTGCGCGAGTTGAACCGGCCGGTGGTGCTTACCTTAAATACCCCGGACAAATTTACGGTGTTTGCCGTTGTGGTGGGTTTGGGTGAAAACCGGGCCGTGCTTATCGATAGCGCCGGCGAGCGCATGGATATGCCCCTGACGGAGCTCGGGCGTCGCTGGAATGGCGCTGTATTTTATGTCTGGCACCGCCCGCAAGGGTATAACGGGGCGATTAGTCAGGGCGATCAGGGGCCGCTGGTCAACTGGTTGGCCGAGCAATTTGCCCGCCTCGATGGGCAGTCTCGTCGTTTGGCTAATAATCGCTTTAACCAGGCGCTGAGTGAGCGGTTGAAGATTTTTCAGCGTCAGGCCGGGCTTACCGCCGATGGTATTTTAGGGCAGCGCACCCTGCTTAAATTAAATGAGCAGCTGGGTATTGATACCACACTAGAGCCAGTGCAGGAGCCGTAACTATGTCGTTGATTTTAGATGCCCTGCGCAAAGCAGATCGCGAGCGACAACAGCAACACAATGGTGTGCCTGGCATCGATGCGACTCACCCATCGGGACCCGAGCGTCCTCGTAAACTTTGGCCCTGGTTGGTGGCGCTGGCGTTGTTGGTGAGTGTGCTGCTTATTGTGGTGATCTGGTTGCTACTAGAGCGCTCCTCAAATAGTGTGCCTGTGGCTATGCCTGCGCAAGACCCAGTGCCATCGCCCGCTCAAATGGCACCGCCCGGCAAGCCTTCGGCCACAAAAAATGTGTCTCAGCCTGCCCAGGGTGTTTCGGCACCGGAGCCAGAAGCGTCAAATCAAACACAAGGCCCGCAAATGCCGTCTCAGGTTGTCGGGGGTGTGGCCGAAGATCAGCAAAAACCCTTAGCAACGTCTGCTAGTGCAAGTCAAACTGAATCGTCTGCCTCGAGTGAAGCGCGGGTATTGGATGACGAGGTGGCCCGTTTGTATAGTGCGCCGCCGCCGGATGAACCACCCGTAACGGTCGCCCCACGGCCGGAGGTGACCGCTGTTAATACGCGTTCAGTGACACCTGAGCCAGCGGCGCGAAACAGCGCGCCGCCGGAGCCTGAGTTGCGCAACAGTTTATTGGCGGCTCACCCCAACGTGGGCACAATTCGCGATTTACCGCTGGCGGTACAAAATGAAATACCCACCCTTATGTACTCAGCTCACGAGTATCGCGAAGGTGGTGTGAGTGAGGTAATGATCAACAATCAAAGCTTGCGCGAAGGGCAAACCTTGCAGGGGCTGGAGCTAGAAGTCATTGCCGAAGACGGGGTGATTATGCGCAGCGGCGATCATCTGTTTAAGCTTACGGCCATGTCGAGTTGGGTAAATATGTAGCGCCTAGCAATTGCGTAGCTCATTGCTTTGGCGTTATTTGTTGTTTTGGCGCTGGCCAATAGCCCGCGCCGGGTTGCCAGCGACGATCTGATAAGCGTCTACATCTCGGGTTACCACTGAGTGCATTCCCGCTACGGCGCCCTCGGCCATGGTGACGCCGTCCACGACGCCGGTGTGGCTGCCGAGCCACACATCGCTTTGTATGCAAATACCTCTGGAGCTGACCGCCTGATCACGAATCAGTCGATCGGGCGCCAGCCCATGGTTAAACGCATACAGCGAGCAATAAGCGGCAATCCGGCAGTGATCGCCAATGACGATGCCCGCCCGGCCGCCATCTAAGCTGGCGTGATGATTAATCGATACATGCTGCCCCAGCGTAACGGGCCCATGCAGCACGGTATCGGCGGCGATGTAGCTGTTGTCGCCGATCACGATGGGGCGGCCGGGTTCGGCAAATAGCCGGGCTTCAGGCGCGATAAAGACGTTTTTACCGATTTCGACAGTCTCCAGGGCGCGTAGCTGAGCTTGAATCTCATGTTGCCATGGGGTGGCCCACGCCAGGTGCCGGGGTTTTAGGCGGTAATACAGCCATGGCATGTAGCTTAAACGATGCTTATGCTGAGCTTGATAGTCGGCGGAGTCTGGCATAGATATACAAAGGCGGTCTGAGTGTTAAAGCGCGTATTGTAGCGCAGTGGTAGCAGGCGCTGATATGAGGGCAATAATCGTAGGTGATAGGGTGGGTGGGGTAAGGGGCACCAAAAGCGCTTTAAAAGGAATGTCTGTGAAAGGAAAAGGTGTCCGCCGCCGTCATTGCAGCTGGTCAATGCCGCTAGGTATCTTTTGTGCACCGAAACACGCGGAGCTAGGGCGTGCATTGTCGGATCGTGGTGGAGTATCGAGTGGACACTCACAGGTAACGTAGGCTCATCAGCGCTGCCAGAATCCCTCTATGCTAACACTGTCGTCGAGCGTATCCCGTTATGCTGGCGGACGGACACCTGTAATAAGTGTAGCACTGTCAGTTTTTATGGCTATGGGCTGGTTAGTTGATCTGGCTCTTAGCGCCGTCTGGTTATACTTTTTACGGTAATATAGACCCCCATGATGGCCGTTTTCGGCCCCCTGACTTAATAGGTTGGTATGTTTGATGTAATTTGGCAGTCCGATCAGGTGGTGGTAATCAATAAGCACGCCGGGGTCAGCTTTCATTCCGAGCAGGGCGAGGCTGGGCTGTTTGCGAGCGTCGCTGAGTCATACGGCTCTCTGTACCCGGTGCACCGACTGGATAAGCCCACCTCCGGCTTGATGGTAATGGCCAAATCCGCGGCCGCTAATCAGCAGCTTTGCGCGCAATTTAGCGCGCGTCAGGTCGAGAAGTATTATCTGGCCCTGAGCGATAAAAAACCCGGCAAAAAGCAGGGTGCGGTCATTGGCGATATGGCTGCCGCCCGCCGCGGCGCCTGGATGCTAACCCGCAAGCGCAGCAATCCCGCCCGGACGGCGTTTATCAGTACCAGTGTATCCCCGGGGTTGCGCTTGTTTTTGGTCAAACCCGCCACAGGGCGCACCCACCAAATACGCGTCGCCTTAAAAAGCGTGGGGGCGCCAATTTTAGGAGATGCCCTTTACGGGGCGGCTCCCGCTGACCGGGTGTACCTGCACGCCTATTCGTTAGGCTTTACCCTCGATGGCGAGTTTCAGCGATTTACCTATATGCCCACAATGGGGCAGCACTTTTGCGACGCCGCTTTTACCTCGGCAATGACCGACTTTGGCGAGCCCTGGAGCCTTAAATGGCCCGCGTGTTGAGGTGGCGGCTAGGGCTCGTAGCGGCGATTGGGCTTGTCGCCGCGTTTGTATGGCTATTGTTTACGGCTGTTGATACCCCGAAGCAGGTTTCGGCAGCCATAAATCTTAATGCACCCGGTCGGTGGCAAGAGGCTCCATGCCCACCTGCCACCGACGTAGAGGTGACTTGCGGGCGCTGGCATACCCCCGGTGGGCAATTTAAGTTACCGGTGGTGGTGGTGCATTATCGTGGCGCGGATAAGCAGGCCGAGCCCATTTTATATTTACAAGGAGGCCCCGGCGCCGGCGCCGACATCAATGATGGACGGGCACTAGAGCGCTGGCGCGACTGGAGAGACTTTGCCGGTTTGCGCCGCGATTTGGTGTTAATCGATCGGCGTGGTACGGGTGCCAGTACGCCTCTACCTGTGTGTCACGCGTACGAGCGTTTTAGTGCCGATGTGTTGCGGCGTAATCTTTCGCTGCAGCAAGAGTGGCTCGAAGCAAGGCAGGTGCTCCAGCAGTGTTTAACGAGCATGCCTGAGTTTCATCCGCTCGATTACGGCACACGCGTCAGCGCGAAGGATATTTACTCGCTGGGTCACGCCCTGGGGGTTAAGCGCTGGCACGTGCTGGGTGTTTCCTACGGTTCGCGCCTGGCGCTGGCGCTACAGGCCGAGTCGCTGGCCAACAGCGAAGGGCCTGAGCTCGCCTCTATGGTATTAGATTCTGTTTACCCCCCGGAACGCGGCGGCTTTATCGAGTGGCCAGGCACCTTAGCGCGGGCTTTGGCGGGTTTTTATAACGCCTGCAGTGAAGATGTCGATTGCCAGAGCGCCTGGCGGCGCCATAACCCAGGCGAGCCCGTTAGTGCCCAGGCGTTGGAGGCGGCGCTATTTAACGGGTTGGCGACTTTGCGCACTATGCCAATGCAGGTGGATGTTCGGGTGGATGGCTTGCCCAAGCGCATGGTGGTTAATGATCATCGTTTTTTGGCGGCGGTGTTTGCTGCCAGCTACCACCGCCACCGCTGGGCCGATGTGGTGAGCGCGTTGTCGGCTGTGAGAGAGCGGGACAGAGCACCCCTGCAGCAACTAATGCAGTTGTTTGTCTCTCAGGCGCTGTCCGATTCGATTACAAGCCTTACCTTTATGGCGGTAGATTGCCGTGATAACCGCTTGGGAACGCAGCGGGAGTTTAGCGCTGAGCTGGCGCGCCATGGACCGCTTAGGCCTTACTTAGAGGGAATGTGGCAGGATCAGATTTGCCTGCAGTGGCCAACAGGGCACCCGCTGGAGTTGCCACCACCACCGCAGCGAGTGGCGTTATTGGCAGGGGAGTTTGACCCCATTACTCCGGCGAGTTGGGCGCGCGAGTTACAGCGCCAGTGGCCTCTGAGCAAACTCACGGAGTTCGAAGGGATTGGACATCACGTACTTGGCAGTAAAAGCTGCGCGTTGGCGCAGCTAGAGGCGTTTTTGGCCGGCCGGCGCGAGCAATGGGAGGCGTGCGCCGACGACTAAATTCGCAGGAAGGCTGATGCAGATTACTCGTACAGGCACAGGTAGGCGGTATCAGCGGCTACTTTAACGCCGAACTTCTGATTGGCATCGATTTCAAATGTTTCGCCAGCACCGTAGGTAACCCAATCATCGCTGCCGGGCAGTTTAACGGTGAGGGCGCCACTGATGACTGACATATACTCTTTTTGGCTGGTGCCAAACTCGTAATCGCCCGGGGCCATTACGCCGACGGTGGCGGGAAGCTTTTCACCCTGAAAGGCAATAGAGGCAACCTTGCCCTCGAAATAATTATTGACATCGAACATAGCCGTATCCTTAACAATAAAAACTGAGTAGTTGGCTTATAGCAGCCAAAAAAAAGGCCGCATCTAAGTGATGCGGCCTTTTTCAATATTTGGCTCCGCCTGCTGGGCTCGAACCAGCGACCCAATGATTAACAGTCATTTGCTCTACCAACTGAGCTAAGGCGGATCAGTGACTTCCGCTGTGGAAGTGGTGCGCATATTATAGAGCGATCCCAACTTGGTCAACCCCTGATGTGAAAAAAATGTAAGAAAATAGGGTGTTCGTGTAAAAACCCTTCAGTTTGTATTAACTCTATACAATTCAATGGGATAGCCGGTGGCATTGGTCGTCACTCGAGAGCCCAATCGCTATACTGTAGAGAGCCGTTAGGCACCCAATCATTCAGCTAGTTTGGAATTTTATGGAGACCAATCCATTGCTTGAGCCGTTGAGTCTTTTACTCAACGAGCCGGGCCAAGAGTACAGCGAGCAGAGCTTGATAAAACATTTGGTGGCGCAAGAGCTGCTGCCCGGTAATTACGGCAGTAATTCACTGTTGTTGTTTCAAACGCATTTTGCCTTGTTTAATGCGTTGTATTTGTGGCGCGACGAGTTGCACGGGCAGGGGCTAGATCTGGATATTGGGTTGTTGGATGTAAAAGTGCGCGCGCTTGAGCAAGCCACTGGCCAAGCGGTGGCGGGTACACGCGAGTCTAAATTGCGTGAGTACTACCTTAATTGGTCGCACTTTCATGTGGCCACCGAGCAGAGCGTGGAAGATTTGCTGAATGACTTCTGGCAGCAAGTTGCCGCTAAACCCGTGAACTCTGGTGAGCGTGAGCAGGCGCTGCGGGTTTTATCGCTGACAGCGCCGGTCACTATAGCCGAGGTCAAACAGCGTTATCGGCGCTTAGCGATGGCGCAGCACCCGGATCGCGGAGGCGATACCGAGCAGCTGCAAGAAATCAATTGGGCAATGGCGGTGTTGCGCCGGGGTGTGGCCAGCGATGGATTTGTTTAATTATCGCGACCGTCACGGCCAGCACTATCGCGTGGTGCGCGCCGGGCAAACCGTGCGCCTGTATAGTGACGGCGTATTTCACACCCAGTATCACCCTAACCGAGAATTCGACGGAAGCGTGTGGGATTTGTTGTGGTTGCCCACCACCTTGCTTGCCGATCAGCAGGTGCGGCGCATATTGGTGCTGGGGGTTGGTGGCGGGGCGGTGGTGCGTAAACTGCGCCAACGTTACCCGCGCGCTCTGATTATTGGTGTGGATATTAACCCCGTGCACTTACAAATTGCGCGGCAGTTTTTTGCCGCTGGCGGCCCCAATACTTTACTGCTGGAGGCCGATGCCATTGCCTTTATGAAGGTTTATCGCGGCCCCGGTTTTGATGTCATTGTGGATGATTTATTTGCTGCCTCCGAGGGCGAGCCTACCCGGGTGGTGGATATGTCGTCGCAATGGGCCCGGGCTTTGTGCCGGGCATTAACGCGGCGGGGATTGTTAGTGGTTAACTTTGCCGCAAATGCCGAGTTAAAAACCGCCTGGCGCTCGCTAGGTGAAGGTGCGGTTGGTTTTGCCCAGGCGTTGGAATGGCGTCACCGACGCTATGAGAACTGCATCGGCGCCTTTTATCGTCAACCGCTAACACCAGGCTGGAAGCCTCTTGCCGAGGCCGTGTTGCCGGCCTCCCGGCGCCGGGATTATTGTATCGCGGAGCTTTGCGGCCTTTAGCGTTTTGGGCCGGTAAACTTAAGCACTTTAAATTGGCGGTTATTGGCCAGCTCCTGACACTCAGAAAAATACGCTTTGGCTTTTTGTTCGATACCGATAAAAGCATTCACTACAAAAAAAGCCTGCCCATTGTTGTTTAGGTGGGCTCCGGCACTGGCGATAAATCGCTCGGTTAAATCGTCGCTGACACTAAAGCCTTGATGAAAGGGTGGGTTACACAAAATCAAATCAAAACGATCGTTGATTTCTTGCCCCGCGTCCGAGGCAACAACATCGGCACTTAGGCCCAGTTGCTCACAATTGTAGCGCGCGCTGTAAAGTGCCGCCGCGTTATTGTCGGTGAGTGTGTAGTGTGCGGTGTGCCCGTGCAAAAAACTATGGGCGGCACACACGCTTAGGTAACCGTACCCACACCCCAGGTCTAAAACGGTTAGCGGCTGCCCGGTTGGCATTGCCTGCGACGTTACAGTGTCGATTAAAAACGCGCTGCCGGCATCGGTTTTTTGCCAGCCAAACTGACCGGGTTTGCTCCATAACGGGAGCTCGTTGCCAGTACCTTCGTTGAGTGTGGCAATAGGGCGCAAGCGTTGATAGTCGCTATCGTCGAGTGGAGCGCTAAGCTGGCCTTTACTTAAGCGCGCACCGTAGGCCAGGCCATTTTTTTGCGTGGCTTTGGCGCAGCCGAGCCGCTTGGCGGCTTTATCGAGTATGGTTTTAGCCCCCTCGTTTTTTAAGCCGGCAATAATCAGCTCGCCTCCCGGCTTTAGGGTGCGGGCGGCGGCGTTAATAATATGGTGTACGACGGGCTTTTCTTTGGAGAGCCGGTAGTAAAAGGTATCGAGTGAATCACTTGCTATTTTATCGAGGTTAAAGTCATTAAACGTTACCTCGTGCTGGGCTTGCTCCAGACGGGTGGCGACATCCCAGCGGTTGCTGACAAACAGTGTGCCCGCGCGTTGAGGTAATTGCTCGGTAAACTCGCGTGCGGCTTCATCGCACAGCCAAAGGCTACGGTGCCCGGTACTGGCGTTTTGGTATTGCCGGTAGAGCCATTCCAGTGCGGGGTCAGTCATTCATCGGTACTCGTACTTTTTGAAAGGTTAATCTCTGCCTGGGTGAGAGGCCGAAACTGGCCGGGCGCAAGGGCAGCATCAAGCACAATGCCTGCTACGGACTCGCGGTGTAGGGCGGTTACATGATTGCCACAGGCAGCGAACATACGCTTTACCTGATGGTAGCGCCCCTCGTGTAAGGTCACTCGCACTTTTGTGTCTGTTATGGGCGCGACGTTTGCAGGTCTGGTGGGTTTGCTCTCGCCTTTTAGTAATATCCCCTCGGCAAACTGCGCCATGCACTGCGCGCTAATCGGCTTGGCCAGCGAGACACAATATACTTTATTTTTTGCCGCTCGCGGGGCGGTAATGGTGTGATTCCATTGGCCGTCGTCGGTAATCAAGACCAGTCCCGTGGTGTCTTTATCGAGCCGGCCCGCGATTTGTAGTCCTTCGCGGTGGATACCGGTTAAGCAGTCGAGCGCTGTGGGGTGTTCGCCATCTTCATTGCTGCACACAACGCCTTCGGGTTTATGCAGCATATAGTAGCGTGCGTGCGGGTAGGCCAGTGGCGAGCCGTTCAAGGTCACTTCATCCGGGGGAGCAATATAGTGGCGCGGGTCGGTGGTGGTAATGCCGGCCACTGTGACGCACTTGGCCCGAATCCAACGTTTAACTTCCGAGCGACTGGCGCCTGTACAGTGAGCGATAAATTTATCCAGTCGCATGGGTAGTATTCCGCCAGGGAGCGGGCAAACTGGTGCGCCACCCAAGTGTGTCGATGGTCTGGCCGAATCGACCCCCAATGGGGGCATTTATGACCAGGGGCTCGCCTGTTAGTGGGTGCTCCAGCTGCAGTTGCGTGGCGGCCAGTAGTAATCGGTCGGCACCAAAGCGGCGGGCAAAAAAGTGGTTGTGCACGCTCTTGCCGTACTTAGGGTCGCCAATAATCGGGTGTCGCAAGTGTTTTAGGTGGCGCCTTATTTGGTGTTTACGCCCAGTGGCGGGGCGACAATGTACCAGCGAGTAGCGGCTGGTAGGGTAGCGGTCAACAGCTTCGGGCAGCTCGGTTTGCGCGAGCGGAGTAAATGAAGTTTGCGCGCTTTGCAGAGGTTGATCGCAGCCGGCAGCGTCGCCGTGTTTGTCGGCTTGATAGCGCAGCGGATAATCGACATCTACCGGCTCCAGATAACCACGAACCAGCGCCACATAGTGTTTTGATACCTGACCCATTTGCCAAGCTTGATTGAGTCGGCGGGCGGTGTCGCTATCGAGCGCAAACAACAGTACGCCCGAGGTTGGTTTGTCGAGCCGGTGTACAGGGTAAACTCGCTGGCCTATTTGATCGCGCAACAATTGAATGGCGAAGCGGGTTTCGTGCCGGTCGATGGGGCTGCGATGCACCAGTAAACCACTGGGTTTGTTGATCGCCACCAGCCACTCGTCCCGGTAGAGGATGGTGAGCTCGCGCTCACCTTCAGGTGTGTGGATAGGGGCATTCACTTATAAGGGTATCAGTACAGGTTAAAAGCTGTGGAGCGCGGTATTGGATCATTGCTGTCGCAGGTAAAACCCCAGTCGCGCTGCTGTTTGATCAGGCTTTGGGCGTTACTCTCGCAAAAGCCTTCTTGATTGTCCGCGCGCCAGAGCACTTCGGCGGTTTCTTCATCTTTTTGGTAGCGTACCTCGCAGGGGACTTTTTGATCCGGCAGCAGGTACACCACCTCAATCAGTCGCCGGCTGTTATCCAGCTCACAGACGTACGTGTAGTTGTTGACGGGTTGGCCGACACTGGCGGCGCTTGTCGCGGCCAGTGTTAAGGCAACTATCCATGCAGAACGACCCATAAAACTTCTCCATGTGCTCGGTATCGGGCACAACAGGTTATTTGCCGGCGATGGCCTTTTCGCCGGAGTCTACAGTTTGGTAAATCAACGTATTAATGGTCATGGGGCCGACACCACCTGGCACCGGTGTGTAGGCGGCGACGCGATCCACCAATGGCGCCAGCTCGATGTCGCCAACCCCGCCTGGGTGGTAACCGGCATCAACTACCACCGCGCCGTCTTTAATCCACTCGGCTTTAATAAACTCGGGGCGGCCAACGGCACCGACCACAATATCGGCCTGGCGGATATGATCGGCCAGGTTCTGAGTGCGAGAGTGGCAGATGGTGACCGTGGCGTTGGCACCGAGCATCATCATGGCCATTGGCTTGCCCAAAATAGGGCTGCGACCTACCACGACGGCGTGTTTACCGGATAACTCGATGTCGTAGGCTTCGAGCAAGCGCATAATGCCCTTTGGTGTGGCGCAGCCGTAGGCTTGCTCTCCCATGCTCATACGGCCAAAGCCTAAACAGGTAACGCCATCGACATCTTTTTGCAGCGCAATCGCATCAAAGCAGGCGCGTTCGTCAATTTGTTCCGGCACCGGATGCTGCAGCAAAATACCGTGTACGTTGGGGTTATTGTTTAGCTCATCGATTTTAGCCAGCAATTGCTCGGTAGTCGTCTCGCTGGGCATTTCTACTTTGACTGATTCCATGCCGATGCGCTCACAGGCGTTGCCCTTCATGCGCACGTAAGTGGCAGATGCAGGGTCGTCGCCCACGAGGATCGTGGCCAAAATAGGGGTTTGGCCGTTGCCGTTAGATTTTAACTCGCTAACGCGGGCGGATAATGCTTGTTCGGTTTTTGCCGCTAGGGCCTTGCCATCGAGAAGCAGTGCAGACATGGAGTGCAGTTACCTTAGTTGGCGGCGCGAGATTTATGAAAACGCGCTGCAGTGCAAAGTGAAAAGGGCCGATATTCTCACATAGCTTAGCCAAGAGGCCAAGGCGGAGCAGCTGAAATTTACGCTTTTTTGGTGTGCGGCGACGGTTTGCTATAACACCAGTTACCAATATAGTCACTGCGTCTAAAAAACTTCAAATAAAAAAGGGAGCTTGCTGGTGCAGGACGCCAAAGCGTGAGTGCGTTTTTTTGGGGGATGTTGCCAGAGAGGTGGGGTGGCTGACGGGGATCGAACCCGCGACCACTGGAATCACAATCCAGGGCTCTACCAACTGAGCTACAGCCACCATTGATCAGGTCTTGCTTGTTACTGACGCTAACTAGATACGCAAAGCGGTCAGCGCTTAACTTGCTTAGTGAAAATCGTCGGGCGATTTGTCTAGCTAAGTGTTTGGCGCGCCCGGCAGGACTCGAACCTGCGACCATCCGCTTAGAAGGCGGATGCTCTATCCAGCTGAGCTACGGGCGCATGGCTGGAGCATTGAACCGGACGGCTCGCGTAAAATGGTCGGAGTGGAGGGATTCGAACCCCCGACATTCTGCTCCCAAAGCAGACGCGCTACCAGGCTGCGCTACACTCCGATGTCTCGTTGCGTGGTGTTGACCCCGCGTTTCAAGAGGTGCGCATAATACCCATGGCTCGGCGTGTCGTCAACGATAAAACCAAGGAAATTGTAAAAAAATCGTGCTCGGGGAATGGCGTCGATTAGTGCGTGAGCAATTTGTCCGGTGCGTAGGCAAATTGCCTGAAATCTCTACGGCATTTGCTGGTTTTACCGTAAAAGCAAGGCAGGCTTGTGTCTATCGGGCGCGATGGTCAAAATAGCGTCCTGATTAATGTGGAGGTGTTATGCATAATACTGATGTAGCTTTGGCAATGAAGCAGGGGATGAGGCGTTTGGCCTCTGGGGTCAGTGTACTATCAACGAGAATTGATCACGACCAGCGCTTTGCTATGACGGTTTCGTCAGTGACCTCTGTGTCTGACGAGCCGCCCTCGCTATTGGTTTGCATCAATAAGCAGATTTCGTTGCAGGGGCATTTAGAAAATCTGGGTTGCCACTTTGCAGTGAACGTCCTGGCGCATCACCAAGAGCGGGTCTCTAATGTTTGTGCCGGGTTCGAGCCGGTGCACGATCGCTTTAGTGTTGGGAGTTGGCTTGAAGGGCCGGATTCGGTTCCCTACCTGACTGACTCGGAGGCGGTGTTTTTTTGCCAAACCGATAAAGTGGTGAGTTATGGTACGCACCACATCGTTATCGCCCGTGTTGATGATGTGTTGGTTAGCGAGCAAGAGTCCGATCCGCTGCTTTACCACAGTGGCGGGTATCAACGGTTAAACGGAATGCTGGAGCACGCTGATAAGGGCTAAACACGTGGCTTACGTTGGATGTTATATAAGCACCTTAAGCGGGTAGAAATTTTCTTCTCGCAGATGCAGGAAATATGACAGTTGTGCTTCGTTGGTGTGTTGGAATTATGAATGTTTTGTGTCTACGGCAAGTTTACGGTTAAGGGACACTAACTTTTTATGCACATCTGACGCTGCGCCTTAGGAGAATACCGTAAAAATGACTCCAAAACGTCACAAAACACTGGCAAACTACTGTAAGTTGTTGAATTTAAAGGGCTTAAATATAAAGGTTAAATATTGTTCAATCTGTACTCCAGCCAGTAATTACGGGCATTAGGGTGCTTTTCCCAAAAACAATCCACCAAGTTATCCACAGAAAGTGTGGAAAAAATTAAACGCTGAGAAATTGTGCAGAATGGTTACAGTTTGACTGACTAAGTAACAATCGACAGTGACAAATTTTGATCGCTTTGATGGTTATATAGCGGTACTTGTTAAATAATTAAATTAAATATGCGCCCCTGTGCAGAATCATTAACAGTCAGGCGAGAGGAGCACACAACCCATGGGAAACAAACAGCAGGTGGCGGTACTGGGGGGCGGAAGCTTCGGTACCGCAATCGCCAATATTGTCGCGGCCAATGGCCATCATACATTCTTGTGGATGCGCGATCGGGATAATGCCGAGCGCTGCCAGCTGGCGCGCGAGAACGAGCGTTACCTTCCGGGGGTTGCCTTAACCGAAGGGTTGGATGTCACCGCCGACCTTGAACGAGCTGTGACAGACACCGATTTGGTGTTTGTATCGATTCCGAGCCACTCTTTTCGCGCCGTCGCCCGTCAATTGCGCCCGTTTCTTAAAAGCGATGCCATTGTCGTCAGTACGGCCAAGGGTATTGAGCCCGAAGGCTTTACGTTAATGAGCGATATTTTGCTCGAAGAGCTCCCTGATCATGATATCGGAGTGTTAAGTGGCCCCAACTTCGCCAAAGAAATAGTCGCCAAGCAGCACACCGGTAGTGTTATCGCCAGCGAGAGCGAGCGGGTGTGTCACGCGGTGCAAGAGATTCTGCGCTCAGAAACCTTTCGGGTTTATGCCAATAAAGACCGTGGCGGTGTCGAGTTAGGTGGAGCGTTAAAAAATATCTACGCCATCATTTGCGGCATGGCCGCCGCTATGGGTGCGGGCAAAAACACCCAGGCGATGTTGCTGACCCGAAGCTTGGCCGAGATGGGGCGCTTTGCCGGAGAAATGGGCGCAAACCCAATGACTTTTTTGGGGTTGGCCGGCGTTGGCGATTTAATTTTAACCTGCACCTCGGATCTTAGCCGCAACTACCGGGTGGGCTATCAGCTGGGCAAGGGCGAGCCGCTGGATACTGTGGTCTCGGGGCTCGGTCAGGTGGCCGAGGGCGTTAATACTCTGCATCAGGTAAAGCAAAAAGCCGATGAGCTTGGCGTTTATATGCCCTTGGTAAGCGGACTTTACAGCATTTTATTCGAGCGCCGCGCTGTGGCAGACGTCGTGCGCGAGCTGATGTTGGGCGAGCAGAGCAACGATGTTGAATACAGTAATGATGTGGAGTACCGCGGCACGCTGTAACCCTTGGAAAAATACGCCCGAATTATTCTGGATAACCTACCAATGCCTCCCGCGCTGATAGAGAGCCGGGAGGTAAAGCACGTTTATGAGCCCCACTAATTTTATCGACAAGGACGTTTTCTAGTATGTCTACTCAACCTTTTACCCCGCCTGCGTGGGTAACCGTTGCGACCCGTTATCAGTTGCCTCATATCGCGCTGTTGTTACTGGTGGTTTATATTTTTGGCGATCGGTTGCAGTGGCTGCTAGGGTCCCGCTGGGGAGGGAGTTGGGCCGTGCTCGACGCCCTGGCCGATACACTTTTACTGCTCGGTTTGGTGTCGCTGGTGCACTACGGCTTTCATCGGCAGCGCGTTTGGTCGCTGTTGCTGGCGTTAGCGCTATTGGTGCCGCTGGGCTTGCAGTACCTCGTCCTGTGGATTGGAGGTCAGTATCTTACGCCGTTAGCGCTGGGTAGTGTCGATCATGTGTCACTGTTGTTTACCTGGGGCAATATTGCCAAGGTGGGTATTGTACTGCTGGTGTTTGCCGGGGCGGGGGTCGCGGGCGCATTAACGGCGCCACGTACTGTGGCGCCGGCCGTAACAGCAATTGTTTTAGCTGTGGCAAGCTTTGCCGGAGCGACTTTGGTAGAGCAGAAGTACGAGTTTCATGTGTATTCCTGGCAGCGCCTCAATAATCTTAACACCGCAGCACCCATGAGGGCGTATCGCGCGCTGGTGCCACAAACGCAAGAGCCTCTTGGTCCGGCTCATTCGGGCGGTTTATCGGGCCTAATGCTACGCGATGGGCAGCCTCCCTCCAATATTGTGCCGCCCTCACAACGGGGCGAGGGCAAACGATTAAATGTACTGTTGATTTTTGCTGAGGGGGTGTCCGCTCGTACCATTGGGGCCTATGGTGGCGTCGTGCCTGATTTGACTCCCAATATTGATCAGTTTGCCCGCCGCGCCATGGTTGTGAGTGGCTATTACAATCACACAGCGGCCACCTATCGCGGCTTGCTGGGGCAGTTGTGCGGGGTTTACAGTGGTTTTGGTGGTGCCGCCAGCTGGCGCGAGCTGTTTGCAACTGGGGGCCAGCGTTCGTATCCGTGCTTAACTCAGTTGTTTGGTGAGTTGGGTTATCGCAGTGCATTTTTTGATGCGCATGTGGCTAAGGGGGCCTATGTCGATGAGCTTATGGCGATGATTGGGTTTGACTCAGTACTCACCGCGGAAACGGTCAAACACTACCCCGGGGTGGGCGCCCCAAAAACCTCCGGCTCACTCTCGGATCAGCAGTATTTTGATGGCTTAACCGGTTATTTGCGCGAGCATGAGGGAACGGATGAGCGCTTGTTTATGGCCGGGTATAACCTTGGCACCCACGCCTGGATTGATGTGCCGGCGGGCGAGCTTACCTACGGTGACGGCGGCGTGAACGCCTTAAACACAATCCACAACTTTGACGATGCGTTTGGGCGCTTTTGGCAATATTTTAAAGACTCGCCTTGGGCCGATAATACCCTGCTGATTTTAACCTCTGACCATGCGCACTATATGGAGGAGAGTTATGTTGAGGTGCTTGCCGAGCATGGCGATAACGACTACCGCCCGCTGTTTATTGACCGTATACCGCTACTGGTTTACCACCCCCAAAAAGGTTTTTTGCCGCCGCGGTTTAACGCTGAAAACAACACGTCACTGGGTTTGGCTAAAACGGTTTCCTCATTGTTGGATATCCCGGTCGCCGAGGGCGTGTTTTCGGGCTATTCTATCTTCGCAAAACGCCCAGACCCGGTAGGTTTTGCCTCATATGGCAACGAGTTTTATCTCATCGAGCAGCGTGAGTTGTACAATCGTAAGTCCGTTACCGATATGCGTCGGGCTGATTATCAGCAGTTTATGAGTCAGGTGCGTGAAATGCAGGCGCAGGAGGAAGCTGACGAGTTGTGGGCGCCAGGCCCTCCGATGCTACACTGAGCAGATTGCCGGCAGGGTTCGTTCGGCCAATTTTAGGGGAATAGTATGGATAACGAAAAAATTAAGTCGAATATCACTTCGTCAGACCACTGGATTCGACTCGTGTTTATGATTTTGTTTGCGTTGGTTTTGTACGTCGCCGGAATCGTAGTCGGGGTGTTGGTGTTGGTGCAATTTTTGTTTGCGTTAATCACCGGCAGTGACAACACTAACTTGCGCCAGCTGGGGGATTCACTGACGCAGTACATCGCCCAAACCCTGAGATTTTTAACCTATAACAGCAGCGAAAAGCCGTTTCCTTTTGCCGACTGGCCAGAGCCCGCACCGGTGGCCGAAGTCGTCGAGCCTGAGGAGGTAGTGACCACCAGTACGGCAGATACCGCCTCCCCAACCGTTGAGGTGTCAGGAGCCGGTGATGCGCAAGATGAAAACTCATCTAAGCCTGTATAGTATCGCGGTTTTTACTCTGATTTTATTAAGGCGGAACTATGCGTCTATATATTTTGCGCCATGGCCGCGCTGAGCCCTATCAGGCGATGGATGCCAGCCGCGCGCTAGTGGCGACCGGGCAGGAAGATGTCCGTCAGGTTGTTGGGCGCCAGCGGGATAACATGCCGGCGCTTAGGGATGTGTGGGTTAGCCCCTACGTTCGCGCACGCCAGAGCGCTGAAATCGCCAGAGCCGTGCTAGAGCTGCCGGAATCCTGCGAGTATATTACCGACCTCATCGTGCCCGAGGCGCGCGTTGATAAACTGATCGCTGAGCTTTATCGCAGCGACCTTGAGTCTGTGTTGTTGGTTAGTCATCAGCCTTTAGTGTCGACGTTATTGGATACACTGTGCGGCGTCTCAGAGGCGCACCATATGAAAACGGCCTCGTTAGCGGCTGTCGAGCTGGAAGTTGTGGCCGCTGATATGGGCCGCCTGCTTTGGATTGAGCATCCGAGTTGATTGGCACGTCGAGCCGCTCATGCACGCTTAATGACCCAGGAGCATCTATGACCCCCAAACAGCGTCAGTTTAATATTGCGGGGCTGCGCTATAACGCTCAGCAATGGGGCAGTGAGGCAGGGAGCCCGGTATTGGCACTGCACGGTTGGCTGGATAATAGCGCAAGCTTTACTCGTTTGGCGCCCAAGCTCGGGTCGCTAAATTTGGTGGCTCTGGATATGGCCGGGCACGGCCAAAGTGAACACCGCCCAGGCAGTGCCCCCTACAATATTTGGGATGACGTAGCCGACGTACTGGCGATTGCCGATGCTTTGAACTGGCAGCACTTTAGTTTGCTTGGCCACTCGCGCGGAGCCATTATCTCGGCGTTGTTGGCCGGCTCGTTTCCCGAGCGTATCGATCGCATGGCGTTAATCGAGGGGTTGTTTCCCGAACCCGTCAGCTCGGAAAATGCCCCTAAACAGTTGGCTGAGTCTATCCGTAAAAATCGCGAGTTAGCCGATAAGCCGCTGCGGGTATTTGCCGATATGAATGCCGCGGTAAAAGCGCGTACCCAAGGTATGTTTCCGCTCAGTGAATCGGCTGCCAGGTTGCTTACCGAGCGGGGCGTTACACCGGTGGCCGGTGGCTTTACCTGGAGTACCGATCAGCGTTTGTTGGCGCCTTCATCCTTCAAGTTAACCCGTGGTCAAATTCACGCCTTTATCTCGGCGATAGCCTCCCCGGCAAAGGTTTTGCTGGCTGATGATGGAATGCCTAAGCTTTATCCGGGCTTTACCGAGGCCGCGCAGCAGTATCCACAATTAGAGGTTGTCACTATGCCGGGTGGGCACCATCTGCATATGGAAGAGCAAGCCGATACGGTGGCGAAACATATTAATAACTTTTTTTAAGACACGGGCGGTACTTGGTTTGGGGTTAATTAGGTTTAGTTTATGGCTGTTGTTGAGTCTGTCCTGGGTGGCTACGCAGGCGCAAGAAGGCCCCGGCGGGCCGTTGCAATTAAACGATTTTCCGGGCGCGAGTATTGAGTCGCGCTCGCAGACCGACGAGCGCGACTATGTGGTGGCGCTGGGTAACTACCGAAAAGTGCGGGGCTTGTGGCGCGTAGAGGAGCTGCGTACCAGCGGCGAGCTTACCCGAACCACCTATCGCTTACCCAGTAACCACTCGGCACACGAGGGGTTTGACTTTTTCGCGCGCCAAATCGAGCAATACCCATTGCGGGAGCTGTACGTGTGCCAGTCGCGCGATTGTGGCGAATCCAATAGTTGGGCCAACAACCACTTCGGGGTATACCAACTGTATGGCTTAGATCAGTACCAGTACTATGGTGCTTACGAGTTATCACCGCCCGGTGGCGAGACCGTTTACGTCACCCTCTACGCGGTACTGCGTGGTAATAAACGCGTGTATGTACAGCTAGAGGTATTGGCGAGCGATGGGAGTGGGGCGGGCATTGCCGACGGCTCTCAGGAGTGAGAGCCGTCCGTTAAAGCATTAGCGCAGGAGGGACAAGAACTCTGTGCGGGTCGCCTGATTACTGCGAAAACTGCCGAGCATGGCCGAGGTCTTCATGCTGGAGTTTTGTTTCTCGACCCCGCGCATCATCATGCACATATGCTTGGCTTCGATAATAACGCCTACTCCGGATGCCCCGGTGATTTCGGCGATTGATTCGGCAATTTGTACCGTTAACTGCTCTTGGATTTGTAAGCGACGCGCGTACATGTCGACGATGCGTGCAATTTTAGATAAGCCTACCACTCGGCCGGTCGGGATGTAGGCAACGTGCGCTTTGCCGATAAAAGGCAGCATATGGTGCTCACACATCGAGTACAGCTCAATGTCTTTTACCATAATCATCTCGTTGGAATCTGACGGAAACAGCGCGCCGTTTACCACCTCTTCCAGTGATTGATGATAGCCCTTGGTTAAAAACTGAAACGCTTTGGCCGCACGCGCTGGCGTGTCTACCAGCCCCGGGCGCTCCAGGTCTTCGCCGATGCCTTCGATGATTTTGGCAAAATGTTGCTGCATTGCTTGTTACCCTGTCTAGGACGAGCGCTCGGCGCTAGCCGGATGAATCTGAGTGGATTGGCCACAACAGTATTAACGTTTTATGAAAGGGCGGCAACATTACGCCAAACTGTGCGGTCGGTAAAGGCTTGCTCTGGTATTATGGCCGCTTTCTCTCCAATACAGGTGATTTTTGCCGTGCAGCAATTGAACGAGGCACAGGCCCGCGCTGAACTGTTCAGCGTGCGGGATTTTATTCGCTTTGGCGCCAGCCGGTTTAATGAAGCCGGACTGTTTTATGGTCACGGCACCGACAACCCTTGGGATGAAGCGGTGCAGTTGGTGCTGGCTGCCATCCATTTGCCAGGCTTTAACAGTCCGCACCTGCTGGATTCCCGGCTCACCGACGACGAAAAGGTCGCCGTTATCGCCCTGTTTCGCGAACGTATCGAACGCCGTGTACCGGCCGCCTACCTGACCGGGAAAGCGCATTTTTGCGGGTTGGAGTTTAACGTTGATGAGCGGGTGCTGGTGCCTCGCTCGCCCATTGCCGAGTTAATTGAGGCGGGCTTTGCCCCTTGGCTGGAGCAGGCTCCCGAGTATGTGCTGGATTTATGCACGGGAAGTGGTTGTATCGGTATTGCCTGTGCCTACCAGTTTCCCGATGCTGAGGTGACTTTAAGCGATATCAGTGCCGCTGCGCTAGCCGTGGCCGAGAGCAATATCGAGGCCCATGGTGTGAGCCACCGGGTAGCGTGTGCCGAAGGGGATTTATTTGCCTCGGTGGCGAGGCGCTGCTTCGATTTGATTGTCAGTAACCCTCCCTATGTTGATGCCGAAGACCTCGCCGCTATGCCGGCCGAGTTTCACGCCGAGCCCGAAATTGGTTTGGGCTCTGGCTTTGATGGGCTCGACTTTACCCGCCGCTTGCTGACCGAGGCGCCGGATTACCTCAATGATGGCGGCTTGTTGGTGGTTGAGGTAGGCAATAGTGCGCCCGCTCTGGAGCAGGCGTATCCGGGGCTGGATTTTCAATGGGTAGAATTTGAGCGCGGGGGCCACGGCGTGTTTGCCATCACCCGCGAGGCTCTGGTGGCCGGCTTGGCTGGCTAAGGGCTGGAACTTTACCGTTTTTTCACTTTGGGGATGGCGATACATTAACCGCTAATGTGCGTATAATATGCCGCCTTTAATTCGTTTAGAGTAATGGAATCGTTATGTCCGGCAACAGTTTTGGCAAACTTTTTACAGTGACAACTTTTGGCGAGAGCCACGGCTTAGCGTTGGGCTGTATCGTTGATGGCTGTCCGCCGGGGTTAACGCTAAGTGAAGAAGATATTCAGCTGGATCTGGATCGGCGCAAGCCCGGTCAGTCGCGCTACACCACCCAGCGACGCGAGGCGGACCAGGTAAAGATTTTATCGGGTGTGTTTGAGGGTAAGACCACGGGTACGCCCATTGGCCTGATCATCGAAAATACCGATCAGCGCTCAAAAGATTACTCCAATATCAAAGATCAGTTTCGCCCGGCTCACGCCGATTATAGTTATATGCACAAATACGGCGTGCGCGATTACCGCGGTGGTGGCCGCAGCTCTGCGCGCGAGACCGCGATGCGTGTGGCTGCCGGCGCTATCGCCAAGAAATACCTAAAAGAAACTTATGGCATTGAGATTCGTGGCTATTTGTCGCAGTTGGGCCCGATCGAGATCGAATCGGTGGACTGGGATGAAATCGCCAATAACCCATTCTTTTGCCCCGATGCCAGCAAAGTGCCAGAGATGGAAGAGTATATGAAAGCTCTGGGTAAAGAGGGCAACTCGGTAGGGGCAAAAATTACCGTAGTGGCCAGTGGTGTGGCACCGGGCTTGGGTGAGCCCATTTTTGATCGATTAGACGCTGACATCGCCCACGGTTTAATGAGTATTAATGCGGTAAAAGGCGTCGAGATCGGCGCCGGCTTTGCCAGCGTGGCACAAAAGGGTACCGAGCACCGAGACGAAATATTGCCCGAGGGTTTTGCCTCTAATAATGCCGGTGGCATTTTGGGCGGGATTTCGACCGGGCAGGATATTATTGCCCATATGGCGTTAAAGCCTACCTCTAGCTTGCGCATCCCTGGTCGCAGCGTTGATGTCCATGGCGCTCCGGTGGAGGTGGTAACCACCGGTCGTCACGATCCGTGCGTGGGTATTCGCGCGACGCCTATTGCCGAGGCGATGTTGGCACTCGTGGTGATGGATCACGCTCTGCGCCAGCGCGGACAAAACGGTGGTGTTGAGCACAATATCCCGCATATTCCGGCCCAGGCAGACTGACCTCCGTGGCGGGCATTAATGCCCGCCCAGCCATCCCTAGTTTTAGTCCCCGTGTTATAGTTGGACTATATTCTTAAGGGGGCTCGATGGAAACGTTACGCGTAGCGCTACTACAAAGCGATATCATCCCCGATAATCCTGCCGCTAATCTCGCGGCATTAGAGCAACTGTTAGACGCGCAGTTTGGCGCCTGCGCCAATGAACTGTCACCTGATTTGATTGTTCTCCCCGAAGTTTTTACCACCGGTTTTCACCCCCGCGCGCGCCAGCATGCTGAGACCGCCGATGGCCCGGTTAGCCGCTGGCTTATGCGCCAGGCTGAGCGATATCAAGCGGCTATCACCGGCTCGGTCGTTTACACGCCCAGCGCATCGGACGCTAAGGCGCACGGTGCACGCCACACTAATCGCTTGCTGTGGGCCTCGCCCAATCAACCACTAAAACACTACGACAAGCGCCACTTGTTTCGTATGGCTGGCGAGCACGAGCGCTATCAGGCGGGCCTTGAGCGCACGATCATTAATGTGAGTGGTTGGCGAGTGCTGGTGCAAGTCTGCTACGACCTGCGTTTTCCGGTCTTTAGTCGCAATCGTGATGATTACGACATAGCGCTGTATGTCGCCAATTGGCCGGCCGGCCGTCACGATCACTGGCGCACTCTGCTAAAAGCCCGCGCCATCGAAAACCAAGCGTATGTCATTGGTGTGAACCGGGTTGGTCAAGACGCTTACGATCAGAGTTATGCCGGTGGCAGTGTGGTATTTTCTCCAGAGGGCGCGGTGCTGATTGACGCTGCTGACATACCCGGTGTGGTAACAACTCCGCTTAGTGCGCAAGCGCTTAATGCCTACCGTGAGCGTTTTCCGGCTCATCTAGACGCCGACGGATTTACCCTTGTGATAGATTAACCGCCCGATACTTTTAATAATAATTGTACCAAGAGAGGTTTTTAATGTTCCGCACGCTATCTGTTTTTACACTTATGCTGTTTAGCGGTTTGAGCTATGCCGCCGACATGACTCAGGTTTTTATGGCGGGTGACTCGACCATGTCCATTAAAGAGGTAAAAGACTACCCGGAGACGGGCTGGGGTGTGCCCTTTAGTTACTTTTTTGCGGAGGACATTGTGGTCGACAATCGCGCCCGTAATGGTCGCAGTACCCGCACTTTTAAAAGTGAAGGCCGTTGGCAAGGTATTATGGATGAGCTGCAAGCGGGGGATTACGTGTTTATTCAGTTTGGTCACAACGATCAATCGGAGCACAAGAAAGATCGTTATACACCGCCGGCGGATTTTGGCAAAAACCTAGAAGGTTTTATTGCCGATGTGCGCGGTAAAAAAGCCGAGCCCATTCTGCTTACACCCATTACCCGCCGCTATTTTAACGAGCAGGGCGTTATTGAACCAACCCACGGCGTGTACGCCGATTTAGTTCGCGATGTGGCGAGTGAGCAAAAGGTGACGCTGTTGGATATGGAGGCGATAACCCGCGAGTATTTTCAGGCCATGGGCGATGATCTATCGGCACTGCGCTTTATGCATATTGCCCCCGATTTACACCCGAATTACCCAATTGGCGTCAATGATAATACCCATTTGAACCATCTGGGTGCGCGCGAAGTGGCACAGCTGGTGCTGACCGAGCTAAAACGGCAGGATCACCCGCTGGCAAAGCAACTGCGCACCCCCGACCCCAAGCACCTTAAGCGCTAAGGCCGGAATATTACAATCTGTTACAAAAGAGGTCGCTCATTTAGTAGCCATGCTCCGCTGGTTTTTTCTATAGTAAGGGGATTTTGGCGGCAAGTGTCCGCCGTGCTTGGCTGCGGCCGTGATTGAGGTGATTTTGTGGGTGTAGTGTTAACGCGTGGGCTCTATGCTGCGGTTGGGTTTTTCTGGTTGCTGGCGCCGGGAGCGCTCGCCGCCGATAGCCACTGTGAGGCGTATCCGGACGACTGCATCGCCGTAGGCGAGTGGCAGTTTTCCTTAGGTGTGGGGCTCGGCGGGCGCAGCAATCCGCTGGTGGGCGGTGACACTATCCCAGTGCTCTTACTGCCCCAAGTAAGCTATTACGGTGAGCGCTTCTTTCTCGATACAACCACCCTGGGCTTTTCGTTGCTCGAGACTGAGCGTCAGTCAGTGGCGCTGGTGTCGACACTCGGCCTCGATCATATGTACTTTAATGATTTATCGTTGGGTAATTTTGTGATTGAAGGGGCCGGCGGCAATTATGCGCTAAGTGCTGCGCCCCAGGGGCAGGGCGCAAGTAATCTCACGGCGGCGCCGGAAGACAATACCAATACCCCCAATACCACCGATAAAGATGGCCCGAGTGAGTTTTTTCACAAAAGTTTTACCGATACTCGCCATAGCGAAGCACTGGTAACCCTTGACGATTTAGGCCCGCGGCGTTTGGCGGTACTCGGTGGCCTTGAGTACAGTGCGTTTTATAAGCATACCGGGTTCAGCGTGCAGGCGTTACACGATCTGATTGATATCCATGGCGGGCAAGAGTTACGCCTGGGGCTGGATCAGCGACTTTATCAGGGGCGTAATGAGTTTACGCTGGCTGGTGGCTTTGTCTGGCAAAATGATGACTTAGTAGATTACTACTATGGCATAGACGCCGGTGAGGTGGCTCAAGCTCCGGAGCTTGAGTATCAGGCGGGAGACAGTCTAACCCCTTATGTTCGCCTCGATTGGCGCAGGCCCTTGGCCGAGCGCTGGACGCTGCAGGCAACCCTGCATCAAAAGTGGTTTGATAACGCAATAACCGATAGCCCTTTGGTCGATCACAGCGGCTCTACTACGGTATTCCTTGGGGGGATTTACCATTTTTAGTCCGCCATTACAGGGAATTTGGGTGGTTTCAGCCCTAGGGTTGTTAGTGTTGCTTCCTGTCAGTGCGGCCGCCCAGGACGGCTCTGTAACAGAGGCCGGAGCGGTAGAGTTGACCCTTGAACCCAGTTTATGTGTCCTGACAGAAGGCGAAGACCTCTGCCGTGATCGCGTGCGAGTGAGTTGGCAAGCAAAACAAAGCCGCTCGCTGTGTTTGTACGAGTCCGGCGAGTCTGATCCGCTAGACTGTTGGCAGGAAAGTCGCTCGGGGAGTCACACGTCTGTGTTAGAAACCGCGAGTGATATACAGTTTCAGCTGGTGGATGCCAGTGGCCGTGACTCTATTGTGGCGTCTCGGGCTTTTGAAGTAATCGCCGATGCCAAGCGCTACCGCCGCCGCCGGCGCAATCCATGGAGCTTTTTTTAATGAGTGTGGTGCTGTTAGCAGAAGATGACCAACGCTTGGCCGGACTGGTAAAAGACTTTTTGCAGGCTAACGGATTTACCGTTGTGGTGGAGTCTATGGGGCTCAACGTCCCGCGCCAGGTGCTAAACCTGCAACCGGATATCGTGATTTTGGATTTGATGTTGCCCGGTAAAGACGGGATCAGTATCTGCAAGGAAATCCGTCCTCAGTACGAAGGGCCGGTGTTGATGTTGACGGCGCGCGATACCGACGCCGATCAGGTGTTGGGGTTTGAGGTGGGCGCCGATGACTACGTCATAAAGCCTGCTGAGCCGCGAGTGTTGTTGGCCCGAATCAATGCCTTGTTGCGTCGGGCAAATCGCGAACCAGTGGAGACCGGCGATATTAGCGTCGGGCGGTTAGCCGTGCGTACCCGTGCCCGAGAGGTGTGCCTTGCCGACGAGGTGGTGCCCTTATCAAGCCACGAATACGATTTGTTGCTAACCTTGGCGCGCCAAGCGGGTAAGGTGCTGAGCCGCGAGTATTTGTTTACCACCATTTGTCAGCGGCCCTACGACGGCCTCGATCGCACTGTCGATGTGCGAATTTCTCACTTACGTAAAAAGCTCGGCGATAACAGCGACAATCCCACTCGTATTAAAACGGTGTGGGGGCGCGGCTATATGTTGGTGGCCGACGCCTGGGAGTAACTTACTTGCTCGGGCGCGCCTTTTTTACACTTTATTTATTTGTTGTTCTGGTCATATTGGGGGCTGGGTGGGGGCTCGATCGCCTATACCTGTCACTCTCGGGTCCCGAGCAACCCGATCCTCTCAATCGCGCTTTTTTTACCCTGCTTGAATCGCGCTTCAGTACCCCCGATGAGTCGGGCGCCGAGTCGCCACAGGAAAGGCTGCAGCGCTATCTAAGCGAGTTGCAATTATCGGCCCGTGTCTATCAGTTGTCAGATTTAGCAGACTCGAGCCTTAAGCAAGATGTTATGGCCGGCGAGCCGGTTATGCTAAGCGCCGAGCAACAACGCCAAGTGTACTACCGGCTGAGTGGCTCACCGTGGGTTGTGCAGCTAATACTGCCGGCGGAACCAGAGCAGGATGGCTGGTATCGGGTGCTGCTACTGGTGTTTTATCTACTGCTGGCGTTGGTGATTTATCTTTGGATTTGGCCGCTGGTACGCGACTTACGATCGCTGCAAAAACAAGCACGTTTAATTGGTCGCGCCGATGCTGGTGTGCGGGTGCGCTTAAGCCAGCGCTCGGCGGTGTACAGTTTGTCGCAAGAGTTTAATCGCATGCAGCAGCGTATTGATGAGTTGCTTGCCTCTTACCGCGAAATGACTTATGCCGTGTCCCATGAATTGCGTACGCCACTGGCGCGAATGAAATTCGCCTTAGAGTTAGCTCAGGGCGATGTGCCGGCGGCGCAGCGGCAAAACCAGCTGGACAATTTGCGCACCGATGTGACGCAGATGGATGCGCTGATAAACCAGTTGCTGCATTACGCTGGCTTTGAAACGCAAACTCAGGCTCTTACTTTGCAGCAAGGAGCCCCGGGTGCTTTATGCGCTTTGGTCGAGGGGCTGATAGAAAGCATCACCTCGCGCGGCGCTGTGACAACCACTTCAGTACCGGATTATATGGTGCGTGATTATTTGGCCCAGCGACCCGTGTATTGCGAGTGGAACCTGCTCGAGCGGGTGCTGCAGAATTTACTGGGCAATGCCGCCAAGTATGCCAGTGGTCAGGTGTTGGTGACATTGGATTTTGATCAGGGCTGTTATCGCATCCGGGTGGAGGATGACGGGCCCGGTATACCGAAAGCCGATGCAGGGCGGGTGTTTGATTCATTTGTGCGGTTGCATCAAGAGCCTTCGCTCGATCGCGAGGGGTTTGGTTTAGGGTTGGCGATTGTTAAACGAATTTTAGACTGGCACTCGGGTTCTGTGGCGTTAAGCAAAAGCGAGTCGCTCGGCGGCGCCTGCTTTACGGTGCGCTGGCCAGCCCCTGCAGAGGTGGCGGGTTAATGGACGGCAGCCCTAGGGGCTGGAGTGGGCCGGCTTTAAAACGCGAGGCGTAAAGCGCTCGCGTTTTTTAGAGGGGGCTGTTAAAACTGCAGAGCGAGTGCGGCGTAGGGGCCGTCCAGTGTTAAGTCGGCGCCCATTCCCTTACTAATGTCGATGGCTTGATTGCGATAGCCAAACTCAACACCAAAGTCGATTAACGAATCAAACAAGTAACGCAGTTTAAGGGTGTAATCGACTACTTGATAGTCACTAAAGTCGGTAAAGTTACCCTCGGCGCCTGCGCTCCACCCGGTGAAAGGCAGTTCGGCTTCAACAAGTGCATAAGCCATGGGTAACACTTCATCGACTTTCATGCTCTCGTCTGTGTCCGGGTCCGTCAAGCTAATACGACCATCGTAAACCCTCAGTGATAAACCAAGATCCAGACTCACCCAGTTATCCAGTATTTCGTAATAGGCGGTGCCATCTATATGAGTTAGGTCAATGCTGGAGTTGGCGCTGCCCTCGCTCCAGTTTACCGAGCGTCCTGCGTTGATGTCGGTATAAGCCAGTCGCGCGTTGGGTATAAGCGGAATGGGGTGCTCAAAAGCAACGTGTAAAAAGCGATTGGTTTCGTCGGTATAACCGAGCTCAGCAACGGGCGTGCCTGCAGAGCCAATTTCACCGGCATAATCGGAGCGCCATAACCCGATGTCACCTTTAATGCCAATGACATCGGCCTGGGCAATGCTGCTAACGGCGCTTAGGCACAGTGCGGAGAACAAAACTCTCATGGTAAATTCCTTGCAAGAGACGGCATAAAAGTACGATATAAAAAGTGCAGCACAAGATTTGTGCTCTGGATGCAAACGTTACATCTTGGTGGCGATCATAGCATTGTGGATTTAACGAAAACAGTCGTGACTAGCCCGCTTGTGTTGAGCTTTGTAAAACGGCTAAAAATTTTTGTGCTGCATTACTTTGACTGCGTCGGTTGTCAAAAACGACTCCCAGTTCACGAGTTAAAGGCGGTAGCTGTAAATTGAGCGTGGTCAGCTGGGCATCGATCATCGAGCGGGGTAGAACGCCCCAGCCCAAGCCGATAGACACCATCATTTTAATGGTGTCCAGGTGGTTGGTGACCATCGAGATGTTAAGGGTTAATTCGTTGCCCTCGAACAGCCGCTGGATCAAGCGCGTGGTGTGTGTATTGCTGTCTGGGGCGATAGCTTGATAATCACATAAGTCGCTTAACTGTAAAGGCTCTTGCTGTGTTAACGGGTGGGTTTTGGCGCAGACAAATTCGAGTGTGTCGCGCCAAATGGGCCGCTGGGTTATTTGCCCGCTGGTCTGCCCGCCAAGGGTAATAACCCCCAACTCAAACTCGCCCTGCGCTACCGCCGTTAAGGCTTTCTCTGAGTCTAAGAAGTGCAAATCAAGGTGTACCTTGGGAAACGCGCGGGAAAACTCGCTGAGTACAGAGGGTAAGCGGTGTAGGCCAATATGGTGGCTGGTGGCGATGCTCAGCGGGCCGCTAACTTCACCGTCGAGATCGGCCAGGGCTCGGCCAGCATCGGTCACCGCTTGCAGTATCTCCCGGGCGTGGGGCAGTAGTGCCCGGCCGGCCGGGGTAAGCTGGGTTTGTTTGCCGTAGCGGTCAAACAGCTTTTTATCCAGCTGTTGCTCAAGTAGCGCGATGCGCTTGCTGATCGCCGGTTGCGTTAGGTGTAGCCGCGCGGCAGCCACAGAGAACGAACCGCTCTCGGCAATGGCGACAAACGTGCTTAAGTGTTGCGTATCCATGGGCTTAGATTAACATTCCTATTTGGAATAGAAAATATAAAAAATATGAATTTGTTTTATTTGTGGTGGGTCTATACTATTAACCCTACTCAAATTGTTGGTATTAAAGCCCTGCCGCAGAGCGGGCCAACACCAGAGAGTTGATGATGTATTGCCGCGCTCAAGTGACGCCAGCATTACCGTGATTTAGCAAAAACGAGGACAACATGGCCGCAAAAACTCTTTACGACAAGCTCTGGGATGCCCACCTTGTACAGCAGCGTGACGATGGCTCGGCGTTGATTTATATCGATCGCCACATCGTCCATGAAGTGACATCGCCTCAGGCGTTTGAAGGGCTGCGCTTGGCCGGCCGTAAACCCTGGCGGGTAGACTCGGTGTTGGCGACGCCGGATCACAATGTGCCTACCACTGTTACCGAGCGCGCCTCAGGTATTAGCGGCATTGAAGACCCGGTGTCTTTGATTCAGGTACAAACTCTGGACGATAACTGCGATGAATTTGGCATTGTTGAATACAAAATCAACGATCGGCGGCAGGGGATTGTGCATGTGATTGGGCCAGAGTCCGGTGCCTGTTTGCCGGGCATGACCATCGTCTGTGGTGATTCTCATACAGCGACCAATGGCGCCTTGGGCGCCCTGGCGCACGGTATTGGTACCAGTGAAGTCGAGCACGTATTGGCGACCCAAACTCTGGTGGCCAAAAAAATGAACAATATGCTGATTCGGGTTGACGGCGAGCTGGTCGAGGGCGTTACCCCTAAAGATGTGGTGTTGGCGATTATTGCCAAAATTGGCACCGCCGGCGGCACCGGTTATGCGGTTGAGTTTGGCGGTGATGTGTTCCGTGCTATGAGTATGGAAGGGCGCATGACCGTATGCAACATGGCTATTGAGGCGGGGGCTCGCGCTGGTATGGTCGCCGTGGATGATATCACCATCGATTACGTTAAAGGTCGTGCCTACGCGCCCACCGGCGAGGTCTGGGAGCGCGCGGTAGAGGCCTGGCGCGATTTGAAATCTGACGATGGCGCCCAGTTTGACGAGGTGGTGGTGTTAAATGGCGCAGACATCATGCCTCAGGTTAGCTGGGGCACCTCGCCCGAGATGGTGGTGGGCGTGCACGACAATGTACCCGACCCGGCGCAAGAGCCCGATGCGGTGAAGCGTGATGGTATGTTGCGTGCGCTGGAGTATATGGGTTTGAACGCCGGTCAGCCTATTGCTGATATCAAACTCGACCGTGTGTTTATCGGTTCTTGTACTAATTCGCGTATCGAAGATATCCGCGCCGCGGCAGAGGTAGTTAAAGGGCGTAAGAAAGCCGACAGTGTTAAGCAGGCGATGGTGGTGCCTGGCTCTGGCTTGGTCAAAGCTCAGGCCGAGGCCGAAGGCTTGGATAAGATTTTTGTCGCCGCGGGCTTTGAGTGGCGCGAGCCGGGCTGCTCTATGTGCCTTGCCATGAACGCCGATAAGTTAGGCGCGGGCGAGCACTGTGCTTCAACCTCAAACCGCAACTTTGAGGGGCGTCAGGGCTATGGTGGGCGTACTCACCTGGTGAGCCCCGCCATGGCGGCGGCCGCTGGTGTGGCGGGCCACTTTGTTGATGTTCGTGAATTTGTGCGCACTTAAGCGGGAGCTGTTATGAAACCTTTTACTAAAGTTACCGGCATTGTGGCGCCTATGGATCGCGCCAATGTCGATACCGACATGATTATTCCTAAGCAGTTTTTAAAATCCATTAAGCGCACCGGCTTTGGTAAAAACCTGTTTGACGAGTTGCGTTATTTGGATGTAGGGCAGCCGGATCAGGAGTGCACGGGTCGCCCACTGAACCAAGATTTTCCGCTTAATCAAGCGCGCTTTCAGGGCGCTGAGATTTTGCTTACACGTAAAAATTTTGGTTGTGGTTCATCGCGCGAGCACGCCCCTTGGGCGCTAGACGACTACGGTTTTCGCTGCGTTATCGCACCGAGCTTTGCGGATATTTTTTACAATAACTGCTTTAAAAATGGCTTGTTGCCACTGGTGTTAAGTGAGGCGGTGGTGGAGCAGTTGTTTCAACAAATGTATCAAACTGATGGTTACCAGCTGACGGTAGACTTGCAAAACCAGCAGGTGATTACCCCGGCGGGCGAGGTTTTTGACTTTGAGGTAGATGAGTTTCGCAGGCACTGCCTGTTAAACGGGTTGGATGATATTGGTTTAACTCTGGAACAGGCCGATGCCATTAAAGCCTATGAGGCGAAGCGCCGTGAAAATGCGCCGTGGTTGTTTGATGCGGTAAAAAATTAACACCCGAGTCATTCGGTATACACATGGAGTGTTGTATGAAGCGATTTCATATTGCTTTGGCGGTAAAAAATTTAACGGAGTCGATCACTGATTACTCCCGGCGTTTGGGGTGTAAGCCCAATGCTGTGGTGCCTGGTAAATACGCTATGTGGCGCACTGATTCGTTAAATTTTTCTATTAATGAAATGCCGGCTCAGGCGGGCCAGCTGCGTCACCTTGGGTTTGAAGATGACGCAGCGTTGGGCTTTACCAGCGATGTGGACACCAACGGTATCGAGTGGGAGTCGTTTTCACCAGTGGCGCAAAACGATAAAATTTTTGAAATTTATGGGGCGTCGGTGGTGTAGCGAGCACCGCCCGAGACCTTTGAAACTTTAGGAGCAAACGTGTCTAAAAAAATTATGATTTTGCCGGGCGATGGTATTGGCCCGGAGATTGTTACAGAAGCTCAGCGCGTATTGAGCGCGGTAAACGACAAGTTCTCATTGGGCTTGTCGTTTGTCGAAGAGCTGATTGGTGGGGCCTCTATCGATAAACACGGTGAGCCTTTAACCGATGCGGCGGTGGAAAACGCTCGCGGCTGTGACGCTATTTTGTTGGGCGCCGTGGGTGGCCCCAAATGGGATGGCATCGATCGCGCCATTCGCCCCGAGCGCGGCTTGCTAAAAATTCGCTCGCAGTTAGGTTTGTACGCCAACTTGCGCCCGGCATTACTGTATCCGCAATTGGTGGATGCCTCTAGTCTTAAACCCGAGGTAGTCTCAGGGCTGGATATCTTGATCGTGCGTGAGTTAACCGGCGGCATCTATTTTGGTGAGCCGCGCGGTATTCGCACGCTGGAAAATGGTGAGCGTGAGGGCTACAACACTTATAAGTACAGCGAGAGTGAGATCGAGCGTATCGGTCGCACCGCCTTTGAGATGGCACGAAAGCGCGGTAAGAAAGTTTGCTCAGTAGATAAGGCAAACGTGCTTGAGGCAACCATTTTGTGGCGCGAGGTCATGGATCGTTTGGCGCCCGAGTACCCGGATGTCGAGCTGTCGCATATGTACGTGGATAACGCCGCCATGCAGTTGGTACGCGCCCCTAAACAATTTGATGTGCTGGTAACCGGCAATATGTTTGGTGATATTCTGTCTGATGCCGCTGCCATGCTTACCGGCTCTATCGGCATGTTGCCATCGGCTTCACTCAATCAAAGCGGGCAGGGAATGTACGAGCCGTGCCACGGTAGCGCGCCAGATATCGCCGGCCAGGGCATTGCTAACCCACTGGCGACAATTTTGTCGGCGTCGATGATGCTGCGTTACTCACTGGGCATGGTAGAGGCGGCCGACGCCATTGAGTCAGCGGTTGGTAAAGTGCTGGATCAGGGCTTGCGTACGGCGGATATCGTCACCGAAGGCAGTACCAAAGTGAGCACTTCGGCCATGGGTGATGCGGTGCTGGCCGCCCTGTAAAAGTGTGGTCAATTTGCAGCCAGCGGCTGTTTGCGGCAAGATATATAGCGCTCGAAGCGGTGCTCACAAGGCTCGGGGAGAGCGTTAATTCATTCAAAAGAGAGTTATAAGATGAAAGTAGGTTTTGTAGGTTGGCGCGGTATGGTCGGCTCTGTCCTCATGGAGCGTATGCAGGCTGAGAACGATTTTGACGGCATTGAGCCGGTATTTTTCACCACCTCCAACGTGGGTGGCGACGCGCCCAACGTGGCCGAAGGGCTGCCGCCATTAAAAGATGCCTACGCTATTGACGACCTTAAAGAACTTGATGCCATTATCTCTTGTCAGGGCGGCGATTACACAAAAGCAGTTTTCTCTGACCTACGTGCAACCGGCTGGGATGGTTACTGGATCGATGCGGCCTCGAGCTTGCGCATGGATAAAGACTCACTGATTGTGCTGGATCCGGTTAACCTGGATGTTATTAAAGACGGCCTGGCTCGCGGCGTTAAAAATTACATCGGTGGTAACTGTACCGTTAGCCTGATGCTGATGGGCCTCGGCGGCTTATTTGCCAATGATTTGGTTGAGTGGGCGACCTCGATGACTTATCAGGCGGCCTCTGGTGCCGGTGCGCGCAATATGCGCGAGCTAATTGAACAAATGGGCACTATTCGCGACGGCGTTGCCAGCGAATTGGCCGATCCCGCTTCCGCTATTTTGGAGATTGACCGTAAAGTGGCCGCCACTATGCGTTCGGGTGATTTCCCCACTGAAAATTTCGGTGCGCCGTTGGCCGGTAGTGTATTGCCGTTTATCGACAGTCAGCTGGAAAGCGGCCAGAGCCGGGAAGAATGGAAGGCACAGGCCGAAACCAACAAGATTTTGGGTGTTGAAGGCAACCCCATTCCGCTGGATGGCACTTGTGTGCGGATCGGCGCCATGCGCTGTCATGCTCAGGCGTTGACCATTAAGCTGAAAAAAGATGTTCCTCTGGATGAAATTGAACAGATCATCGCCTCACACAATGAGTGGGTTAAAGTGGTTCCGAACGACAAAGAGTCTACTTTGCGTGATCTAACGCCTACGGCGGTTACCGGCACTCTAAATATTCCGGTTGGTCGTTTGCGTAAGCTCAGTATGGGCGGTGAGTACCTCAATGCGTTCACTGTGGGTGATCAGCTGTTGTGGGGTGCGGCCGAGCCACTGCGTCGTATGTTGCAAGTGCTGCGTAACGCATAGTCCGTCTGCGCATGCCGCATTCGCGGTCCTAAAAGCCTCGTCTCGCACCAGAGTCGAGGCTTTTTTATGTTGAACGGCGTCGCATTTTTATGCATTTTTTAGGTCGTCGGGCGTATTTGCCTAAAAAGCGATCTATAAGCGCGGGCCGTCGCCGGGTTAAGTATTGATAAAAAGCTATTTATAATGAATACTTACGGCTATTAGTGAAGAAATATTCGAGGTTGAAAAACCTTATTACAACAATTTTCGGGTATGCCGCGCCACAGTTTTGTGGTTGACAGGAAGTCCAATGGCGGGTGGTCGTCAGGAGGCCGGGGGAGACAATAAAAGGAAAATGCTATGCATCTTCGTAAGCTGGTAATACTGCTTGGGGTTTTATCACTGTTGGTTTCGCGCTCTGTATTGGCGCTGGGGCTCGGTGACATATCGCTAAATTCGTCTCTCAATCAGCCGCTGGACGCTCATATCGGTTTGCGGGATCTAGGTGATCTTAGCGCCGAGCAGATAGTCATTAAGCTCGGCTCAGAAGAGGACTTTGAAAAAGTCGGATTAGAGCGCTCGTTTTTTTACACACAATTGCGCTTTAACGTTGTGACCGATGGCCCCAATGGACCGTTCGTGGCCGTCACCAGTCGTGATCCCGTACGCGAGCCGTACCTGAGTTTTGTGGTTGATATGCGCTGGACCAGCGGCCGCGTGATGCGCGAGTACACGTTGTTGCTGGATTTGCCTACTTTTTCGGGTGAGACGGCCGCGCCGGTGCAGGGCAGTGTGACCCCGATTGCATCCTCCAGTCAGCCCGCAAAGAGCGAGCCGGTACGGCAGCGCACTGATTCCGGCGCCGTATCGGCTGACAATGCCGGAGGCGATGTCTACGGTCCTGTAAAAGCCAGTGATACCTTGTGGGAAATTGCCCGCGATTATCGCCCGGGTAGTGCCTCAATTCATCAAACCATGCTGGCTATCCAGCAGGCCAATCCAGATGCCTTTATTCGCAATAATATAAATCTGCTACGCAAAGGGCAGGTATTGCGTATTCCTTCAGAGACTGAGATTCGCAATCTAAATAACCGTCAGGCTGTAAATCGTGTTGCCGAACAAAACCGCGAGTGGTCTGGTGACGCTATGGGTGCACAACTGGATGGTTCGGGCCGCACCAATGCCGACCGTTCTGCTCCCAGTGAAGTAAGTGGTCGGGTGCGCTTGGCATCTGGCAGCAATGAGGCGGCGGACACCAGTAACGCCGGTGCCGGCTCGGCTGGGACTGAAGAGCTCTCACGTGAGCTGACAGATGCAAAAGATGAGCTGGCCCGCACTCGCGGTGAAAACTCCGAGCTGCGCTCGCGCGTGGGCGATCTCGAAGAGCAAATTGAAACCATGGAGCGTCTGCTTGCCGTTAGCAACGAGCAAATGCGCGCCCTGGAGCTGGCCGCCCAGCAAGAAGAGGGCGCTGACGATAGCGCCGCTTCAGTTGCTGACGCCAAACCTGCCGGTACTGATAATGCAGAGCCTGCTAAGAACCCAATGGCAGGTGTTGAGCCCGGGTCAGTCGAGCAGGACGTTAAGCCTGAGACAGCAGCTAAACCCGACGCAGAAACACCAGCGACTAAGCCTGACGCTACTGCGGCTAAACCCGAGGTAGAAAAGCCCGTTCGTAATACCAGCAAAGTTGTACGTCGCGCTCCTGAGCCTACGCTGATGGATAAGCTCATGAACAATCTGTTATGGATTGTTTTGGCGTTGGTTGTGATTGTGTTGCTGGTTGTCGTTGCGTTGCGCAAGCGAGGCTCTAAAGCGGGTGAGGATGAAGACTTTACCTCTGATTATGATGAACCAATCGCCTATGAAGACGCCGAAAGTGAAGCCGAGTTTGAGCAAACAGACGCCGAACTAGAGCAAGAGTTGGCGGATGAGCAACTGCTTAGTGAAAGTGATGATGCCGAGACTTCCATTGAAGCGGAAACCGGTGACGTGGTCGGTGAGGCGGATATTTACATCGCGCTGGGTAAATACGATCAAGCCGAAGAAATGCTGCTGGCCGGACTGGAGCGCGAGCCGGGCTCTATGGCTATTAACCTCAAGCTGCTCGAGCTTTATGGCGAAAGTAATAATCTCGAAGCGTTTGATGCGCGTTTAGCAAATGTGTTCGAGCAGGGCGACGAGGATTCGATTGCCCGGGCTAAAAGTTTACGCGAGCAGCACTTTGCAGGAGCAGCTGAGTTTGTTACCCCAGCTGTTGTTGCTGGCGCTGCGGTGGCTACCTCCACTGATGACTTGGGTGAAGACGATTTTGCCCAGACCTTCGACCTGAATGACGAGTCTGAAATCGCTGACAACCAAGAGCTTGATCTGGACGACAATTTTGATTTTGACCTGTCTGACGAGCTAAGCGAAGGGGCATCGGACGAGTCATTAGGTTCTACCGACTACGAGGCGCCCACCGCTAGCGACGAGCTTGAGTTGGATGAATCTTCTAGCAGCTACGACCTTTCCTTTGACTCGGACACAGAAGAAGATGCACTGGAGTTTGACCTCGACCTCGACCTTGATGACGACAATGACGCAGGTGAGGCGGACGATAGTTTGTCTCTGGATCTCGACCATGAGACCGATAAGCCCGATGCAGCAGACGATCTTGAGTTAAGTCTTGATGATCTAGAGCCGATGGCGCCGGAAGACGTTGCGCCACCACAGCAGCTGGACTCTGACGAGCTGGCGGATTTGGAGTTTGATCTAGATGCCATCAGTGATGATTCCGGTCAGGCCGACTCGGAAGGTGGCGTATCGCTGACCGATGAGAAACCGCTGCTGGACGAAGATTTTAGCTTTGATACACCGCTTGATTTGGAGCCCGAAGAAGATGAAGCCCCTGTCTACGGTGAGCCTGAGCCTTATAGCCCATCAGCCGACGGTGAGCCGCGTGTTTCGGTAGCGCTGGATGGTGAAGCTTCGCCAGATCTTGAGGCCGACGTTCCAACGCTTGATTTAGCTGAGGACGACGCGGATGACTTTGACCTGGATAAAGCCATGGACGACTTCGACCTCGAGTCTATGGATGCCGATATGGCTGATCTGGATGATGCCGACGACGCTGAGGATGGAGAGTCTTTCGATGTTGGCGGTGCTGAGCAGGCGCCAGAAGCTTTTGATGCTGATGAAGATGAGGCTTTTGCGCAGGCGCTGGGCGGCTTAGGCGATGACGAGTCAGCCCCAGAGGACGTTCAGAATACTGATGATCTGTCTGAGTTGGATGACGACGGCGACCTTGACGACGAAGATCTCGACTTCTTGACGGATAGTGACGAAGTGACCACCAAGCTCGATTTGGCCCGTGCCTATATCGATATGGGAGATCTCGACGGCGCTCGCGATATTCTCGCCGAAGTGGCCGAAGAGGGTAACGATGAGCAAAAAGCCGAGGCAAATAGCCTGCTGGAGAAAGCTCAAAGCTAACTCGTTAGCGTCTCTAAAGGCCTTGCCCACGTAGGTGTGCAGGGCCTTTTTTATTTCAGGGGCGAGGTTTTCTCTCCATTGTGTTATACAGCCCACCTCGTGCTTACGTTTAGAGCCTGGATATGCAAGAAAGATACTACACCCGCAACTGTGAAATTACGCCCACGACGCCCTGGCCTGAGGGTATGCAGCGCATTGCTCTGGGCGTTGAATACAATGGTCGCGATTTTCACGGGTTTCAGGTGCAGCCTGGTGGCGTGCCGACGGTACAAGGCTATTTGCAAAAAGCATTGTCTAAGGTAGCTTGCGAGCCGATTACTTTGATTTGTGCCGGGCGTACCGATGCGGGTGTTCATGCGACGGCTCAGGTGGTGCATTTCGATACTTTAGCAGTACGCCCCGACAAAGCCTGGGTGTTGGGGGCTAGGCCGCATTTGCCCGTAGGGGTAGGGGTGCGGTGGGCTCGCGCTGTAAGCAATAGCTTTCACGCTCGGTTTAGCGCCCGATCCCGCGCTTACCGCTATTTAATAAGCGATGGTGAATCGCGCCCGGCGCTGTTGCACGACCAGGTTACCTGGGTGCGCTATAAGCTCGATGCCGAAGCCATGGCTATCGCGGCGCAAGGGCTGGTTGGCGAGCATGATTTTACTTCTTATCGTGCGGCTCAGTGTCAGGCCCATAGCCCGGTGCGGCTGGTAGAGCACATCCACCTGTCACGCCGGGGTGATCTCATTGTGCTGGAGATCAAGGCGAATGCATTTTTGCACCATATGGTGCGCAACATCGTAGGAGTGTTGCTGGAGGTCGGCCGCGGTGCCAAGTCGGTTAATTGGCCGGTCGAGGTGCTGGCGGCACGCGAGCGGTCGGTGGCGGCGGCAACCGCCAGGCCTAATGGCCTGTATCTGGCGTCGGTGGATTACCCTGAGTCCCCCGATTTGCCGAGCGTAAGCCCCGGCCCCTTGTTTATCGACGACCCGATTGGGCAGTTGACTGAGCGAGTGGGCTGCAGCAATAGTGGATAAAATCTGTTAGTATTCAGCCCTTTGCGGCCGCTCGCCAGCAGTGTGTCGATTTTGAATGCATGATAGGTAATCCGCTTGAACTCTTCGCGCGTAAAAATATGCGGTATCACCCGAGTGGTCGATGCACAACAGGCTGTAAATAGCGGTGCAGACGCCATTGGTTTGGTGTTTTACGAACCTAGCAGTCGTGCTGTTGATATCAACAGTGCCCGCGAGATAGCCTTTGCTGCCGGCCCATTGGTGACAGTCACCGGGCTGTTTGTGAATGCCTCGGCCGATAGAGTGCGAGAGGTGTTGCGCGAAGTGCCGTTGCAGCTTTTGCAGTTTCACGGCGATGAATCTGCGGCTTTTTGCGAGCAATTTGAACGTCCCTATCTAAAGGCGATTAGAATGCGACCGGACCTGGACGTCGAGGCGGCTATGCAGCCTTTCGATCGAGCCGCGGGTTTTTTACTGGATGCTTATCAGCCAGGCGTACCCGGCGGTACCGGAGCGACATTTGACTGGCAGCGAGTGCCCGTTAATGCTCCGCGCCCAATCGTTTTAGCCGGTGGTTTAACACCGGACAATGTTGCCGAGGCAATGGCGACAACTGGCTGTTATGGGGTTGACGTCAGCGGAGGGGTTGAGGCTTCCCCCGGCATCAAAGATTCAGCCAAAGTTGCCCAATTTATTGCCAATGCCAAATATCCTAGCGCCAAGCACGGCGCCCTTTGAAAGGTGAGTTGAACTGTGAGTGAGAAAGAGCAGAAAACTACGGTTAATTACAGTGAGTTTCCCGATGCAAAGGGTCACTTTGGCCAGTTCGGTGGACGCTTTGTTTCCGAGACCTTGATCTATGCCCTGGATGAGCTGCAAGAAATTTACAGCAGCTTAAAAGACGACGCTGAGTTTCAGGCAGAGTTTGATCGCGATTTGGCCCACTACGTCGGCCGACCATCACCGTTGTATCATGCCGAGCGCATGAGTCGTGAGTTGGGTGGGGCGCAAATTTATTTTAAGCGCGAAGATTTAAACCATACCGGTGCGCACAAAGTAAATAACACGATCGGGCAGGCTCTGTTGGCAAAAAAAACCGGTAAGACCCGGGTTATTGCCGAAACCGGTGCCGGTCAGCACGGTGTTGCGACCGCAACCGTGGCGGCGCGATTAGGGCTTAAATGTCAGGTATACATGGGAGCCGAGGATGTACGGCGCCAGGCGCTGAACGTCTACCGCATGAAGCTGTTGGGGGCCGAAGTGATTCCGGTGACCTCTGGCTCTAAAACCCTGAAAGATGCCATGAACGAAGCAATGCGTGATTGGGCCACCAACGTCGACGACACATTTTATATTATCGGCACCGTTGCCGGTCCTCACCCATACCCGCAGCTGGTGCGTGACTTTCAGGCTGTTATTGGCCGCGAGGCTCGCGCTCAGTGTCTGGAGCGCACCGGTCGTTTACCGGATGCCTTGGTGGCTTGTGTGGGCGGCGGCTCTAACGCTATTGGCTTATTCCATCCGTTTTTGGATGATACGTCAGTGGCTATGTACGGTGTTGAAGCCGGCGGCGATGGCGTTGCTACCGGGCGCCACGCAGCTCCACTCAATGACGGCGTACCGGGGGTGTTACACGGTAACCGCACCTATTTGATGGAAGACGAAAACGGTCAGATTATCGAAACTCACTCAGTGTCGGCAGGGCTCGATTATCCGGGAGTGGGTCCAGAGCACGCTTGGTTAAAAGATTTGGGCCGCGTTAACTACGTCGCCATCAATGACAATGAAGCCTTGGACGCCTTTCGCAGTACTACTAAGGTCGAGGGGATTATGCCCGCGCTCGAAAGCTCGCACGCCTTGGCTTACGCGGCAAAGCTTGCACCTACCATGGCCAAAGATCAGATTATTATTGTCAATCTGTCCGGTCGCGGCGACAAAGATATTCTCACGGTAGCCGATATCGACGGCATTACGGTGTGACCTAAACGCAATTGGATAAACTTTCATGAGTCGAATCAGTCAACAATTTGAAGCTTTGCAAGCCCGTGGCCGAAAGGCGCTCGTCGCCTATATTGTTAACGGTGACCCGTGCCCGGAGGCGAGCTTGCCCACCATGCACAAAATGGTAGAGGCGGGGGCCGATATTATCGAGCTAGGAGTGCCTTTTTCCGATCCGATGGCAGAGGGGCCGGTTATTCAGCTCGGCCATGAGCGGGCGCTGGAGTCGGGCACAAGCCTAACGGGCACCCTCGATCTGGTAGCCGACTTTCGCAAAACCGACACCACAACCCCGGTTATTTTAATGGGCTATGCCAACCCGGTAGAGCGCATGGGTTACAGCCGGTTTGCCGAGCGTGCGGCGCAGGTTGGGGTAGATGGCTTGCTTACCGTTGATTTACCGCCAGAAGAGTTGGGCGAGCTTAAAACCGAGCTGGCCGAGCGCAATATTGATAACATCTTTTTGTTGGCACCCACCACGGCTCCAGAGCGCGCCCGTCATTTGGCGAGCAATGCCAGCGGCTTTTTGTACTATGTTTCGCTTAAAGGGGTGACCGGTGCCGGGCACTTGGATGTGGATGCCGTTAAGACCAAGCTCGATGAGTTTGGTGCGTTAACCTCGCTGCCTATGTGTGTTGGCTTTGGTATTAAAGATGCCGACACTGCCACAAAAGTGGCCCGATTGGCCGACGGTGTTGTGATCGGTAGTGTTCTGGTGGACGCCATGGGCAAACATGCGGGTCAATCACCGGACGAGATCGCCGACGCGGTCGGTGCTATTATTAGTGATATTCGCCGGGGGTTAGACAGCCTGTAATAGGTCGCCGCCCCTGTCTACTGGATAAAGCAAAGCAATTAAGAGATACCACCATGAGTTGGCTAGAGAAACTGGTTCCCAGCGTTGTACGTGCTGATGGCAAGAAGGGCTCAAGTAAGGTCCCTGAAGGCCTTTGGAAAAAGTGCGTTAAATGTTCTGCGGTTCTGTATCGACCAGAGCTGGAAAAAAACCTCGACGTTTGCCCGAAGTGCGACCACCACATGCGTATTGGTGCCCGGCGCCGGCTGGATATCTTTCTCGATGAAGATCGCCGCCAGGAGATAGGCACTGAAGTTGAGCCCATTGACCGGCTTAAGTTCAAGGACGTTAAGAAATACAAAGACCGTTTGAGCACGGCGCAAAAGACCACCGGCGAGAAAGATGCGCTAGTGGCCATGAAAGGTGAGTTAAAAGGCATGCCTATTGTGGCGGTTGCCTTTGAGTTTGCCTTTCACGGCGGCTCGATGGGGTACGTTGTGGGCGAGCGCTTTGCGCGGGCGGCCAAGATAGCCCTTGAAGAAAATATTCCACTGGTGTGTTTTTCGGCCACCGGCGGTGCCCGTATGCAAGAGGCGTTGATCTCGCTGATGCAGATGGCTAAAACCTCCGCCGTGATCGAGCGCTTAAAGCAGCAGGGGACGCCTTACTTCTCGATCATGACCGATCCCGTTTATGGTGGCGTGTCTGCATCGCTGGCGTTGCTGGGCGATATTAACGCGGCCGAGCCAGGTTCACGGGCCGGTTTTGCAGGTCCCGCCATCATCGAGCAAACCATTCGTCAAAAGTTGCCACCGGGCTTTCAGCGCGCCGAGTTTTTGCTTGAGCATGGTGCGATTGACATGATTATTCACCGAGGCCAGATGCGAGATAAGCTTGCCGGCTTGTTGGCTAAGTTTACTCGCCAAGGCACAGCCCCCGCTCAGCCGCAAGAGGAAGTGAGCTAGTGGCGCAAGGCGCCGGCGGCTTTTGCCTCTGTTGTATGGCTAATCACGTGTGGCTTTGCTGTTTAACCGCGGCCACACCCAAAGCGCCCCAAGCCGGGCGCTTTTTTGCTACTCCCCTCGCTTTGACGGCCCGTTGAGGGTACCTACTATGGGTTTTACTCACCTCGATGACTGGCTCGCCTGGCTAGAGCAAGCGCACCCTAGCGAGATTGACCTAGGGCTCGATCGCGTGCGGCAGGTGCTTGAACAACTCCCTCTGGGGGATTTGCCGCCCGTTATTACCGTGGCCGGAACCAACGGCAAGGGCTCGTGTGTCGCGGCCACTAGCGCCTTACTCGAGGCCGCCGGTTGGCGAGTTGGCTGTTATACCTCTCCTCATATTGTGCACTATTGCGAGCGTGTGCGAATCGCCGGTAAAGCAGTTAGCGAGGCTGACATGTGCCGCGCCTTTGAGCGGGTAAATACAGCCCGTGGTGATACATCGTTAACCTATTTTGAGTTTGGTACGCTCGCGGCGCTGGTACTTTTTTGCCAGCAAAACGTTGATGTAATGGTGCTTGAGGTCGGTTTAGGCGGGCGATTGGATGCGGTGAACGTTATTGCCCCGGATGTGGCGGTGATTACCGGTATTGCGATTGATCACGAGGCCTGGCTCGGCAATAACCGTGAGAGTATTGGCCGTGAGAAAGCGGGCATTATGCGTGCGCAGAAGCCGGCTATTTGTGTCGATAGTGACCCACCGGCCTCGCTACTGCAGTACGCGGCGGATATTGGCGCGCCGCTGCGGCTAATCGGGCGCGATTTTATTGTGCAAAATATGGCGGGTGAAGATCAGCCAGCTACTGGCTTTAATGCCAGTGCCGGCCCTTGGCGATTGTTAGACGTCACAACCGGTACGGCGCTAGAGGTGCCCGCTGTATCCTTGATCGTCCCCAGTGTAGTGGCGGCAATAGAGGCGGTGCGTGCCCTTGGTGTCGACGTGGCCGCCCACGGGTTGCTTAATGTGTTGCAAAATCTGCGCTTGCCCGGTCGAATGCAGCGGCTGAACTACGGGGCGACACCTGTGCTGCTGGATGTTGCGCACAACCCGGCGGCGACCGCTTATTTGGCTGAGGTGGTAAAACGGCAAAAAACCAAGGGTAGGGTGGTTGCCTTGGTCGCGATGATGGCGGATAAAGATATCGCCGGCGCCCTGCAGCCATTGTTTTCCCTCGTCGATCACTGGTTGGCACTCGGGCTGGAGGATGTACCACGGGCGGCTAGCGCCGATACTCTGGCGGCGATTATCGCACAGGGCGGCGGCCAGGTGACGGTTTGCTCCGGTGTTGCCGAGGGTTTTGCGCAGTTATCTTCTCCGCTTTTTGCCGACCTGGACAAAGATGATCTGTTGTTGGTTTTTGGTTCTTTCTTTACCGTAGCGGCGGCAATGGCTATATTAGCGCCAGATATGACGGCTCAGTTGGCTGGGGAGACTAAGTGAATAACGGGTTAAAACAGCGTTTGATAGGAGCTTTGGTGCTGTCAGGCATCGCCGTTATCTTTTTGCCGGGCTTTTTTAAGCAGCACGCACCCTATCAGGTCGATACCCGCAGTCAAATTCCTCCACGCCCTAATATTACCCCTGTTGTTATCGACAAACCTCAGCCGAGCACTGTTACGGCGCCCGCCCCCGAGCCCAGTACTATGTTCTTACCCGATAACGAGCAGCCGGTTCTCGAGCCTGAGTCAGAAGAGATGAGCGCGTCATCGGCAACCAGCACCGCGGCAGTGACCACATCTCTGGCGGCTGATGTTGAGACGGAGGGCGCCGCTGTAGAGCCAGAGTCTGAAGCTGAAGTCGAAGCTGCGCCGGAGGATGATGCCAGCGCCTCGTTACTGGCCGACGCCTGGATGGTGCAGGTTGCCAGTTTGCGATCTTCAGAGTCCGCTCAGTCACTGCGCAAGCGATTACAGGAGCGTGGCTATAAGGCTTATGTGCGTTCGGCTAAAACCTCACAAGGCGAGGTGAGCCGTGTGTTTATCGGTCCCAAATTGGATAAAGCACTGGCGCTGGAGGTTAAGCAAGAGGTGGACCCTGTGTTTAAAGTCAATTCTATGGTGTTGCCATTCAAACCGTGAGCTGGGGTATGCCCGCAGGGGCTGCTCTGTTAGAATCAGCGCCTTCTGAAAACCGGAGTCACTGAACCCATGAACTGGGCAGACTGGACCATCGTCGGCGTTATGGCTGTGTCCTGCTTGATCAGCATAAAACGAGGCTTCGTCAAAGAAGCTTTGTCGCTGGTAGTCTGGGTGGCGGCTTTTATTATTGCCTCGATCTTTGATGATCGTCTGGCGGTTCTCATGACCGATCTAATTCCTACTCCTTCGCTGCGGGCTATGGCCGCTTTTGGGATTTTATTTGCCGCTACGTTAATCGTAGGGGCCATGGTGAATTATTTGATTGGCGAGTTGGTTCGCATGACCGGGCTGTCCGGCACCGACCGTCTGTTTGGAATGGTATTTGGCTTGGTTCGCGGTGCACTGGTAGTGCTGGCCGCGGTAATATTGCTGCCCTCATTGGTTCCTGTAAATCATGATCTCTGGTGGCAAGAGTCTGTATTGATTCCCCGATTTTTAGTATTTGAAGCCTGGGCTCGGGACACAACCGATCAGGCGCTCGAATGGATTACATCATTTTTTTAATGGTTCGCATTACACGAAGGTGAGGCAAATATGTGCGGTATTGTTGGTATAGTGGGTAAACGCGACGTCAATACGCAGCTTTATGATGCGCTGACTATCCTCCAACATCGCGGCCAGGACGCAGCCGGTATTATGACTTGCCAAGGTGGCAAAATGACCCAGCAAAAGGCCAATGGTTTGGTGCGCGATGTATTTCGCACTCGCCATATGCAGCGCTTGGTGGGTAATGTGGGCATTGGTCATGTGCGTTATCCCACAGCGGGTAGCTCGGGCCCCGCGTTGGCGCAGCCCTTTTACGTAAACTCCCCCTACGGCATTGCGTTGGCTCATAACGGTAACCTGGTGAATGCCGACAGCCTCAGCGAAGAGTTGTTTAAAACAGATTTGCGCCACGTTAACACAGACTCTGACTCTGAAGTTCTGCTGAATGTGTTTGCTCACGAGCTGCAACTGCAGGGTAAGTTAGTGCCGGATCAGGACGATATTTTTGCTGCCGTCGAGGGCGTGCACAAACGTGTCAGTGGTGGCTACGCGGTGGTCGCCTTGATTGCCCGCTATGGCATTGTTGCCTTTCGCGATCCCAACGGTATTCGCCCGCTGGTGTACGGCAAGCGTGAAACCGACAAAGGCGACGAATATATGGTTGCCTCCGAGAGTGTCGCGCTCGACGTTCTTGGTTTTGATTTAATAGGCGATGTCGCCCCCGGCGAAGCGATCTATATTACCTTTGATGGCGAGCTTCACCGTAAACAGTGCGCCAAGAATACTCGCCTAAGCCCCTGTATTTTTGAGCACGTATATTTTGCCCGCCCCGACTCCATTATGGATGGCGTGTCTGTTTATAAAGCGCGTTTGCGCCAGGGTGAAAAACTCGCCGAACAAATTATGGCCGAGCGGCCCGATCACGACATTGATGTCGTGGTGCCGATTCCCGATAGCTCGCGTGTCGCCGGTCAGGCGCTGGCCTATAAAATCGGGGTTAAGTTCCGTGAAGGTTTGATCAAAAACCGCTATATCGGCCGTACTTTTATTATGCCCGGTCAGCAGATGCGGAAAAAATCCGTGCGGCAAAAACTCAATCCCATCGAGTTGGAGTTTCGCGGTAAAAACGTACTGCTCGTGGATGACTCGATTGTGCGTGGCACCACCTGCCAGCAGATTATTCAAATGGCCCGTGAAGCCGGCGCGGCAAAAGTCTATTTTGCCTCTGCCGCCCCTGCAGTTATCTACCCCAACGTGTACGGCATTGATATGCCTACCAGTAAAGAGTTGATTGCTCACGGCCGCAGCCACGATGAAGTGTGCGAAGAGATCGGCGCCGATTGGTTGATCTACCAAGATCTGGATGATTTAGTGGCCGCCTCGGCTGAGGGCGCGGACGGCGTCAACGAATTTGATTGCGCGGTGTTCGATGGTCGTTATATTACCGGCGACGTCGATAAAGAGTATTTAGATAAAATTGAGGCCGCACGTCAGGAAGGCAAAAACAAGAAGAAAAAAGAACTGCGGGAAAAAGAGGAAGAAAGCCCCATAGGGTTGCATAATGACAGTGAAGATTTACATATTCACTAACCCTGAGTAGGCAGTAAGCGGCGGAGCGGTTATGAGCGATTTACACGAATTACGTAAACAGGCACTGGCCGGGGCCGGCATCGATACGCTGGCCGTGCGGGCAGGGCAGAGCCGCAGTGCGGAAGGCGAACACTCTGAGGCCTTGTACCTGACCTCAAGCTACGTGTTTGACAGCGCCGAGCAAGCCGCTGCCCGCTTTGGTGGCGACGAGCCGGGCAATGTCTATTCACGTTACACCAACCCAACTGTGCGCACGCTTGAAGAGCGCATCGCCGCCATGGAGGGCACCGAGAGTGCCGTGGCCACCGCATCCGGTATGGCGGCTATCCTGTCTACTTGCGTTGCCCTGCTAAAATCTGGCGATCATATTGTTTGCTCGCGCAGCGTTTTTGGCACCACAACGGTGTTGTTTACCAAATACCTGGCGCGTTTTGGCGTTACGACCACATTCGTCGACCCCATCGACTTTACCGCGTGGCAAAAGGCGTTTACGCCGGATACGCGTTTAGTGTTTGTCGAGACGCCCTCTAACCCGCTGTGCGATATCGTCGACTTGCAACGCTTGGCGGACTTAACTCACGAGCACGATGCGCTGTTTGTGGTGGATAACTGTTTTTGCACCCCAGCGTTGCAGCAGCCGATTAAATTTGGCGCCGACCTGATTGTGCACTCGGCCACCAAGTATATCGATGGCCAGGGCCGCTGTTTGGGCGGGTTAGTGGCCGGGCCAAAGAATTTAGTCGATGAGGTGTTGGGTTTTATCCGCAGTGCTGGCCCTACCATGAGCGCATTTAATGCCTGGGTCTTTTTAAAGGGCCTGGAGACCTTGCGCCTGCGTATGGATGCTCACTCAGCTAACGCCCAAGCGCTGGCCGAGTGGCTTTTAGCGCAGCCTCAAGTCGAGAAGGTTTACTACGCGGGCTTACCGGATCATCCGGGTCATGCACTGGCGGCGCGGCAGCAGCGGGGCTTTGGTGGTGTATTGTCTTTTTGTGTCAAAGGTGGGCGCGAGCAAGCGTGGCAAGTGATCAACGCGACGCGGGTTATGTCGCTTACGGCTAATCTCGGCGATGCAAAAACGACCATCGTTCACCCGGCAACAACCACTCATGGTCGCCTAAGCGACGAGCAAAAACTCGCCGCCGGTATTTCCGATAACCTGATTCGCGTTGCCGTGGGGCTTGAAGATGTTAATGATTTAAAAGCCGACCTGACCCGCGGTTTTGCGGTTATCGCCTAGCCCTGAGAGCCCGATTATGCAAGAGAGTGTTAATGCCGCTTGCCGCGAAATAGGTAAAGTGCTGCTCGGGAAAGAGCACGAAGTAAAGCTGGCGCTAACCTGCCTGCTGGCCGGTGGGCACCTGCTGATTGAAGATCTGCCGGGCATGGGTAAAACCACACTCGCCCATGCTCTGGCAAAAGTGTTGGGGCTTGAGTATCAGCGGGTACAGTTTACCAGCGATATGCTGCCGGCTGATATTATCGGGGTGTCTACCTTTGATGCCAATGCCAGCCGGTTTACATTTCATCCCGGGCCGGTTTTTACCCAGGTGTTGTTGGCCGATGAAATTAATCGCACAACACCTAAAACGCAAAGCGCGTTACTGGAGGCGATGGAAGAGCAGCAAGTGAGCATCGATGGCGAAACCCGCCCCTTGCCTCAGCCTTTTTTCGTCATCGCAACGCAAAACCCCGAGTCACAAATGGGTACGTTCTCGCTGCCAGAGTCGCAGCTCGACCGTTTTTTGATGCGTATTAGCCTTGGCTACCCATCCCCCGAGGCCGAGCGCATTATTTTTCGCGGTGGTGATCCGCGCCGGGCGATTCCCTCGCTTGAGCAGTGTATTACCCTCGCCGAGTTAGCCGAGATCAAACAACAGGTGCGTACCTTAAAGGCGTCCGACTCACTCATTGCTTACTTACAAAGGCTGGTACACGCCACTCGCTACGAGCAGGGTTTTACTCACGGCTTGTCGCCCCGGGGGGCACTGGCTTTGCTGCACGCTGCTAAAGCTTGGGCTTATGTGGCGGGGCGCGATTATGTCATCCCGGAAGATCTACAGGCCGTAGCGCCGGCGGTTATTGCCCACCGTGTTAGCGGTGCGGAGGTGACCGGCAGCGCACAGCGCTTGATTGCCGATCTACTCGAAAGCGTTGATGTTATTGCCGGTAGCGTTGCCACCTGACGGCCGTTTATGGTCGCTAAACTGATAAGATTCACAGTCGACAAATACCCTAAGAGCACCTATACCATTAGTAGTGCTGAACTGCTAGGAGAACAGATGTTGATCGGAGAGCCATCATGACCACCAGCTTTTTTGGCCAATATTTACTGCTAAAAGGCATTGTGACTGGCTCTCAATTGCGAGAGGCATTAGCTCTGCAGCGCGAGCTTAATCAAACACTGGCGCAACGGACCTTACTGACCGGTGCGCTCAGCCAGCAACAGCTAGAAAAATTACCGCTGTCGGGGTGTGAAAGTGATGCTCTGTTTATGCAAATCGTGGTTAACCTTGGCTGGATAAGCCGGTCAGCGTTAGAAGCGCTACACGCCGAGCAACGCACTCAACAACTAACGTTGGGCGAGGCGTTGGTTAAAAAGGAGTACTTAAGCGATAATAATTTGCCGAATTTATTGGCTGATTACCACTATTGGAACCTGCGTAACTTACAATTGTTTGGCGCCGAGGTTTCTCATAGCCAGTTCGCCCGCGAAGTCGATACCTTTAGCTTTGCGCTAACGCAGCATATGCTCAAGGTCTACGGCCTTCACGTAAAGCCAGATTGTGCCGATCATTCAGCAGTCCCTCAGGCACCGGTTTGGGCCTGGCAAATTCAGACACAAGATCACCGTTTAAACATTATGGTGCCCGATGCCGGTGAAGGCATTGCGCGGCTGCTTAACCGGGCTGAGCTTATTGGCGCTCTGGATCTTCCGTCACTCGCTGGCCCGGAGGTTGAGGGCTTAGGTGATATCCCTTCAGCCATGACACCGATGCAGTTTTTTGCCAGCTTGCTGCATTTATTGCTCGCCGACTCGGGTGGCCAGGCAATCCGACAAATCGACGGCGTCGAGGCTGTGAGCAAGAGTCTCGGCCTTGATTGTTTGCGTTGTTGCTACAGCGTTGAAGGTGAGTTGTTTGACGTTTTTGCCTCTCCTGTGTAGTCCATTCCTGCGACCTCTTAGGCTCATTGTTCGGTGGTTCATTTATGCCGGTGAAGCACTATGAGGCCTGATTTCAGTAAACGCTTTGATGCATTGTTTTGGCGCTGGGCCAAGCGGCGCACCACTCCCCAAAAAACAGTCACACTGCAACACCGTGCCATTTATGTCTTGCCCAGCAAGGCAGGTTTGGGCTTTTTTGCGGCGGTTATTTTACTGTGGCTGCTGGGCACCAATTACGAAAACAACCTTGTGCTGGCGGCGAGCTTTTTTCTGGTTAGTTTGTTTATCGTGGCCATTATTCACGGGTTTCGTAACCTAGCCGGCTTGCAGCTTACCGCTCTGGCTTCGCGTCCGGTTTTTGCCGGTGAGACACTGGAGTTGCCGGTGCTTATTAAGGCCAGAGCGGGGAGCTCTGTGGGGCGTGTATCGCTCGCCGCCGAGGTGGGACAGTCAATATTGACCGATATTGATAAAAACGCCGAGACCCAGGTCGTGCTGCGTTTAGCTAGTCAAAACCGCGGCTGGCACACACCAGAGAGAGTCTTAGTGCAAAGTTATTATCCCCTTGGGTTGCTGCGTACCTGGTCGTGGGTGCGTTTTGATGTACGCCTGTTGGTCTACCCAAGGCCTCTGACAATTGTTCAGCCGCCGTTGCTCGGCCGCAATGACGGTGAGCACGCGCCGGCTTTAGCGCGCGGCGATGACTTTGACGGTTTTAAACGTTATCAACCCGGCGCGCCTCTGGCGCATATCGCCTGGAAGCTTTATGCGCGCGGAGCGGGGCTTCAACTCAAGCAGTATGTTAGTTCCGAGCTCGATAACCTGTGGCTGGATTTTCGTGCGGTATCGGGCGACCGGGAGGCTCGCCTGTCCGGTCTTTGTTATTTGGCATTGCAGTGGCATCAGGCTGGGCGAACTTTTGGGTTGCGGCTGTTGGAGCAGCACATTGAGCCCTCCAGTGGTCAGGAGCACCTGCATCAGGTATTGCGGGCACTGGCATTATTTGAGCTGGAGCGAGCGAGCTGATGAGTGCCAGTACAGAAAAACTATCTCGTCAGGGATTGATCTGGATGCTCCTGGCACAGGCCATTGTGTTGCTGCCCTTGGTATTTGAAGTGCCGGTTTGGTTGACCTTGTTGGCTATTGCTACCGGTGTTTGGCGCTGGAAAATCGCCACGGCTGGATGGCGGTTTCCGGGTAAACTTGCTCGGTTAATCTTGGTGTTGTTGGTTTGCGCGGGGCTGCTGTTTAGCTTTAGCGGCAGCTTTGGTATGCAAAGTATGCTCAGTTTATTGATCGCGGGCTTTGTATTAAAGCTGATTGAGCTTAAGCGGCCTGGCGATTTTTATCTGCTGTGCTACTTGGCGTACTTTGTCACTGGCGCACAGTTGCTGTTTGCGGCTTCATTGCCAAGTTCGGTCTACGGCTTGGTATCGTTGTTGGCAGTTACTGGGGTGCTGCTGGTTAATAATGGCTCGGTGGCGCGTCTGGGTGTCGTAAAGCAGTGCCAACGCCTGGGCGTTTTCGCGCTTCAGGCGCTGCCTATCATGCTCGTACTTTTTTTTGTGGTGCCTCGTATTGGCTCTTTATGGACGATTCCACTAAACAAGTCGGCGGGGCAAACCGGGGTGAGTGACTCTATGGCTCCGGGTGACTTTAGCAATTTAATGCGCTCTGGTGAGTTGGCGTTTCGGGTGAGTTTTGACGGCCCGATACCGGCACCGCAACAGCTTTATTGGCGGGCTTTGGTGTTTGATGACTTCGATGGGCGCACCTGGCGTCAGAGTCACGCGCAGGATGTTCAGCGCGGGCGCGCGAGTGCGCAATGGCGCAATTGGCAAAATGCGGTAGAGCTAAGCGGTGAGCCCATAAGTTACCAAGTGTTGCTGGAGCCGACCGCCAAGCAGTGGTTGTATGCGCTCCCGACGTTTTCGGAGCTACCTGAAAGCGTACGGGTTAGCCCAGGGTTAACCTTGTACGAAACCGAGCGAGTTAATCAACGCAAGCAGTACCGCGTTAGCTCTGTGCTCGATTACCGTTTGCAGCCACAAGGCCTGGATCAGCCGCAAACGATGCAAGCTCTGGCCTTGCCGGAGGGGTACAACCCACAGACCCGGCGCCGTGCGCAACAGTGGCGCACCGAGGCTACAGATGAGCGACAGCTTATGCAGCGTGTGTTGGGCTATTTTAATCAGCGCTTTCGTTACACCTTGCAACCATCGACGCTGGGAGAGCACACGGTAGATGATTTTTTGTGGCAGTCGCAAGCGGGGTTCTGTGAGCATTTTGCCGGCAGTTTTGTCTTTTTTATGCGTGCTGCCGGAATACCCGCACGGGTTGTCGTGGGGTACCAGGGCGGTCAAATTAACAGTAATGACGGTTACCTGGTGGTCCGCCAATACGATGCTCACGCCTGGGCGGAAGTATGGCTTGCTGGCGAAGGGTGGGTGCGGGTTGACCCAACCGCCGCTGTTGCTCCCGAGCGAATAGAGCAAGGGGTCGAGTACTCTCTCAGTGATGATGACAATCAGTTGCTGGGAAACGTGTTTAGTCGACGGTTTCAAATGCTCGGCGATTTGCAGCTGCGCTGGGATGCGCTTAATTACCGCTGGCAATTGTGGGTTATGGGGTATGACAATGCCGCGCAACAGGCGTTACTGCAAAAGTGGTTTGGGCGCGTCAGCCCCTGGATGCTGGCGCTGGTGGTGACTGCTGTTGTGGCATTGGTGAGCCTTGTCGTGTTGTTACCGCTACTGCGCAGCAGTGGCCGGCGGTTGGCGCCCGCCGAGCGGGCCTACGCGCGAGTTGAAAAGGCCATGACACGCTGTGGGCAGCCGCGGTATGTGGGTGAGCCGCCCCGTCAATACGCCGCCCGCATCAGTCGCGAACGCCCCGACCTGGCCGATGACCTAAATGCAATTACGGCGCTGTTTGAACGCGCCAGTTATGGCGACTCTAAGACCGCATTAGCTCGACTGCAAAGCGCTGCCCGTCGCTTTAAGCCAAGCCGCTTGTAGTTTATTCCACTCTCGCCCGTCTCGGGTGCGCCCCCGCCAATATTGCACTGTAATGATGCTGAAGGCCTAACGCTGCTTTTCTTTGGTGCGCATTAGCGGTCGATAATTGTGCGCTACCCTTGTAACTCATTGATAATAAAGCGATATATAAATGGGCATAATAAGTGCATTAGTTTCTATTATGCACTTGAGTGAGGCGGCCTGTCATTTGTTGTATCACAGCCTCCTCGTTGCGACCCAACATTGTGCATTGTTAATAGCCTTAAGGTGTTGCGCGGCCGCTGCCGTACAAAATGATAATAGGAGTTACCATGATGTGTTTTTCTCGTAAGCTGGCGTGGGGAGCGTCGCTTGCCTCTTTGCTATTGCTGGCGCCTGCTGCTCTGGCTCAGGAAGCCAACGGCGCCAATACGGCGTGGATTTTAACGGCAACGGCTTTGGTGTTGTTTATGACGCTGCCGGGGCTGTCGTTGTTTTATGGCGGCCTGGTTCGAAGTAAGAACATTTTGTCGGTGTTGATGCAGTGCTTTGCCATTGCCTGTGTTGCGTCACTGCTGTGGTTGATGGTGGGCTATAGCCTGAGCTTCGGTGAAGGTAATGCGTGGATCGGGGATTTCAGTCACGTCATGTTCAGCGGTATAGGCAAAGATACACTAGCGGGTGATATCCCAGAGTCACTCTTTGCGCTGTTTCAGATGACGTTCGCCATTATTACCCCAGCGTTGATTGTGGGTGCCTTTGCCGAGCGCATGAAGTTTTCTTCTATGCTGATTTTTTCGGCCGCGTGGCTGTTGGTGGTATATGTGCCGGTTTGTCACTGGGTGTGGGGCGGCGGCTTCTTGGGTAGCTGGGGGTTGTTGGATTTTGCCGGCGGTACGGTGGTGCATATCACGGCCGGTGTTGCCGCGCTGGTAGCCGCGTTAGTGCTGGGTAATCGCGATGGTTTTGAAACCGTTGCCATGCCCCCGCACAACATGACCATGACCGTCACCGGGGCCGGTATGCTTTGGGTAGGCTGGTTTGGTTTTAACGGTGGCAGCGCTTTGGCGGCCAATGGCGATGCCTCTATGGCCATGCTGGTGACTCATATTTCCGCCGCTGCTGGCTCGTTGTCCTGGATGACGATCGAGTGGATCAAGTTCCGCAAGCCCAGTGTGCTGGGGATCGTGACGGGCATGGTGGCAGGCCTTGGTACCATTACTCCAGCCTCAGGTTATGTGGGCCCGGGTGGTGCGTTGGTTATTGGATTGTTGGCCGGCGGCGTGTGCTTTGTAATGACGCAGCTGATGAAGCGTGTCTGGAAAATTGACGATTCACTGGATGTGTTTCCGGTGCACGGCATCGGCGGTATTTTAGGTACCTTATTAGCCGGGGTGTTTGCCTCGCCCAATCTGGGCGTATTTAGTGGCCACGGCTTCTCGGATGCTGTCGAGGGTATGTCAGGTCAGGTGTGGGTACAGTTTTTGGGCGTGATTATTACCTTCGGTTACACCGCCGTGGCGACTTACGTTATCTTAAAGTTGACCGGGGTGTTGACCTCTGGTCTTAGAGTATCGCGTGAGGATGAGCTACAGGGGCTGGATATTACCATGCACGAAGAAGAGGGTTATAAGCTGTAAACCTCACTCAATCATTAGATCAAAAAAAGCGCTGCCGAGAGGCGGCGCTTTTTTTGTGTCTGGCATTGATTACTTGGCGATATTAACGAAAGGCGATCAGTGCGGCCGTCACCGCCACATTAAGGGACTCGACTTGGTTGTTCATGGGGATTTTTACCCAGTGGCTGCACTCGTTTTGCACCTTGGCAGACACTCCCTCGGTCTCGTTACCTAAAACAAACACGTTTTGCTCGCCGCTATAGTGCTGCAGCGTTTGTTTGGCGTGGGATGAAAGCCCCGTTACCTGATAACCCGCCTGAGAAAACTTATTGAGTGTAGCGGCTAAAGGTTCGTTGCTGCGTAAAATGGGCGCGCGGAATACCGTGCCGGCGCTGGCTTTAATGACCAGTGGGTCAATTTGCGCACAGCCTTTTTCGGGCAAAATAATGCCGTCTATATTACCGGCACAGGCGCTGCGGATAATCATGCCTAAATTTTGCGGGTTGGTGATGCCGTCCAGTGCCAACAGATTGCTGCTTTTTGTTTTTTTTGCGGCTAAAAAGTCGTCCGTGGTGCTGAACTTTTGGCAAATCAAATCCACCGCCACGCCCTGGTCTTGCTTGGCGTTTTTAGAGATGCGCGATAGCGCGCTGCGGTCGTGGTATAGCACCTCGGCTTGGCGCTTTTGCGCCTCGGCCATAATGTCATCGATAATGCCGCCGCGCTTGTTACTTTGCGCTAAGTGCAGGCGATATACCTCGACGCCGGACTGCTGTAATGCCTCGAGTACCGGTTTGCGGCCGTACACGGTTAACAGGGTATTAAAGAATTGTTTTTTGGCGAGGTAGGCGTCGCTGTCGCGTTGCATGGTGGTTATCCGCTATTGAGTGGTAGCCGCAACTGAATGCGGCGCTGTACAAAGCAGCGCCGCAAGGATACCACAAATCAATCGCTAGCTTTGGCGCAGGTAGCAGTCTTCGTCGTTATCCAGCAGGGCCGCCAACACATCGCTGCGGGTAATTAGGCCCACCAGTTTCCCCTCGGCTACAACAGGGTAGTTTTTTGGGGTGTGCTGTAGCATAACCTCGGCAATTTTGACGATGCTGTCGGTGGGGGCAAAACTGACTACCTGAGTTTGCATTACGGTGGCGACACTGGCGGGCTCCTCGCAGTAAAAGGCGCCATGCAAGATCTCTTTAATGCAGTCGCGCTCCGACACAAAGCCAATTACCCGTCGCTCGGCATCGATCACAGGTGCTCCTGTGACTTTTCCGGCAAGCAGTTTATGGACGACTTGCAACAAGTTGGTGTTTTGCTCAAACGCCAAGGGTGAAACTTGCATATAATCTTGCACGAGAATCGAGTGCATAGTGATCTCCAGCTGTGGGTCTACCGCCTAATGTTCACTGTTGATGTTGTGCCGTCAGCGCGACACAACCACTGCAACACGGCGCCGGGTGAGTTGTGCCCGGCGCTTACTCTAAGTGTAGTTCAGGTTGGGTGCTATTGCTGGCAGATGGTTCGGTAGGCGCGCACGGCTTGGCTGAGTCCCATGTTGAGTGCGTCTACGGTTAGGGCGTGGCCGATAGAAACCTCGGCAATGTTAGGGATGGCGAGAAAAGCGGGCAGGTTATCGAGGTTTAAATCGTGCCCGGCGTTTACTTCAAGGCCACATTGAGTGGCGACTTCGACGGCGCTACGGTAGCGTTTAAGGTCCGCATCGGTTTGTTTACTGTTGAGATTGAAACGCTCGGCATAAGGCCCGGTATAAAGCTCAATGCGCTCAACCCCGAGCGCGCTCGCTAAACGGATTTGCTCAGGATCCGGGTCCATAAAAAGACTAATACGCACCCCTAGCTGATGCAGCTTGGCGATAATGGGTTCGAGCTCTTTGGTGCTGTTTGTTAAGTCGAAGCCGTGGTCTGAAGTGAGTTGGTCGTTAGAGTCGGGTACCAGTGTGCACTGGTGGGGGCGGGTTTCCTCAACCAGTTGCAGCAAGCCCGGGTAGCTGCCTTGGGCGACAGCAAAAGGGTTGCCCTCAATATTAAATTCGATCCCGTCATGCTGCGAGACTAAGTGGGCGAGCTGGTAAACATCAGAGGGGCGGATATGGCGCTGATCGGGCCTCGGGTGCACAGTGAGTCCGTCAGCGCCGGCCTCGAGGCATATTTTTCCGTGCGCGAGCACGCTCGGGAAATCTCCTTCGCGAGAGTTGCGCAGTAACGCAATTTTATTGAGATTGACACTCAGGGCTGTACTCACTGCGCAATCATCTCCTTTAGCTTAGAGCTTGAGTTGGCTGGAGTTTTAACTTTACCGCGACTGGATTTTAAGATGCGCACAGCCGCGTTCGGTGCGTCGGGGTAGGAGCGAAATACACCGCGGGGCTCGGCGACGATTTTTTCCACCACGGACTCGCCGTCAATCACTTTGCCAAATACCGCATAACCGGCTTTGCTATCCGTGGCGTCGAGCGACGGGTTGTGCTTAAGGTTTATAAAGAACTGGCTGGTGGCACTGTCAACCCGGCTGGTACGCGCCATCGAGAGGGTCAGGTATTGGTTTTCCAGGCCGTTGTCTGATTCGTTTACAATCGGCGGTTGGGTTTCTTTTTGTTTGAAGTCAAAGGTAAAGCCCCCGCCTTGCACCACAAACCCCGGGATGACCCGATGAAAAATCGTACCATTGTAAAAGCCGCTATCCACATAGGCTAAAAAATTGGCGACGGTCACCGGGGCCTTTTCAGGGTACAGCTCGATAATCAATGTGCCTAAGTCGGTCTCGAAGGTAACGTACTTGTCGTCGGTTTTGTCGGCCGCCACGCTGGCACCACTGTATAGAACGCAAAGCGTTAGGCTTGCCCAGAGTGCCAGCATTTTTGATGAAAGTTTTAGCATGTTATGGACTCGTATTATTTGTGTAGGGGTGATTTAAGAGGGGGCTTAACCCCACTCGGAACGGCGCTTGCGACGGCCAAATGATTGTAAAATGAGCGATAAAATAACCCCGCCCAACAAAATTCCCGCGCCAACGATCCATTCTTGATAGCGTTGKCTGTTTTTTAATCGTTCGTTGTCGGTTTTTAAGACTTCGGCGCGAGTTTGCAGTAGCTGGTAGTTTTCATTGAGCTTTTTGTACTGCTCGTTAAGGGCCACAGTACTGGCCGAAAGTTTGCGCAACTCGGCAAACTCACTGTTGGTTTGCTGGTAGTCGTCCTGCAGTTGCGCGAGCTGTTGCTCGAGCTGGTTGTTTTTACTTTCGAGCGCCTCGTTAGTATCCAGCAGCTCGGTTTGGTTGCCGTCTAGCTGGCTCATTTTTTGTTCGAGATTGGCAAGCTTGATTGCAGCGGTGGGCTCGTTTAATAAATACTGAGACCGGATCCAGCCCTCAAGACCTCCGCTGGTGCGCACTTGAGCCCATTCGACATCAGAGTCGTCAGAGGCGGTTTTAATCAGCTCAAGTTTTGTGCCGCTGGGTAAGCCTCGGTGCACGATGCGGTATTGGTTGCCCATTCCGCTGCGCAGGGGCACTTGCAGTGTGTCGGCCACGTATTGCGTTTCGGCGTGAGCTTGAATGCTAACGATGCTGACGCTGAGTACGGCGGCGCTCACCAGAGGCTTGAAGTAAGTCGTTGGTTTTATCACTGGAGTACCTATTGGATCTGATTTACAAAAGCTGATTATTGTACCTTAAGATGGATGCCCTACCTGTCAACCGGATCACGGGTTAGGGCAGCACTCTCTTAAAGGGTTTGACAGTGACTTTAGCGTAAACCCCGGCGGCAATGTACGGATCGGCATCGGCCCATTGTTGTGCTTCGCTCAGCGAACTAAATTCTGCCACCACAAGCGAGCCGGTAAAGCCGGCATCACCCGGATCGTTGCTGTCCACGGCGGGGTGAGGGCCGGCGATAATCAAGCGCCCCGAGTCGTAAAGTGCATTAAGGCGGGCAATGTGGTCGGCTCGGGCGGGCTTGCGTTTGGCCAGGCTGTCGGCAACGTCTTCGCTGATGATGGCGTAAAGCATAAGGTAAGGTCCTGAATTATTTGTCGCAGTTTAGCTGTTTACAACTTCTTCAAAGTCGAGCTTGGTTAATTGTTTGATGCGCTTAAATAAATACATTAAAGCGCCGGCCATGACGATGGTGGCGGGCAGGGCAATAACCGGGAAGCTCAGGGCCGTCATTTTGCCCAGCTCTTCGTTAAAGGCGACGGTGCCAGGCTCGCTAACAAGCAGCCATTTGGCCAGCACATAATTGAGAAAAGACGATAAAAAGAAAGACATGGCCACTAAATAAGAGGCGTTGCGCAGCGCTTGATTAAAGGCGACTGTATTTTGCTGTTGCTCCAGACGCTCGGCAATAAGATCTACCTTAAGCACTTTATCGTTGTACAGAAAGGTTTTTACCAGGGGAAAGCGGGTTTTCATAGAAAGCAGCGTGGCAAGACCAATCATTCCGGGGATGGCGGCTTCTTTAATGGCGATGTATTGCGGATCAAGCTCTAACAAGCTGATTCCGCCCGTGAGCAAGATACTGATCGCCCCCAGCGCCGAAAACACGTTAAACTCGCGCCTTACCAGAAAATCCCGTAAACCGTAAGCCAGCGGAAAGGCTAGCGCTACCACCAACGCCCAGCGGGTGCCTAAATACTCGTCGCCACTGAGTTTGGTTAAAATCAGCGTGGGAATGACGATGTTGAGTAAGATGTTGCCCAGTAAACTTTCGCGCTTTTTGGGCGCGACCGGGGGCTGTTCGGTACTACTCGGATCTACCGGGCTGGTCTGAGAGTGGCTTTGCTCACTACTGGATGGAGCTGAATTATTCATACTAAAGGTGTCCGCCTTGCCGGTTAGTGTGCTGGGCCATTGTTGTCGTGCTGTGTGAGCGCTGTAGTATCGCTTATTACAACCGCTATGCTGCTTGTCGCGAGGTTCACTTTGCTAAGCAATGGTGTGCTTTAAAATGCGATTATACGGTATTCATCTCTCTTAATGTTGTTAGAGGCCACGCTTGAAAATTGATTTACATATGCACAGTAGCTGCTCTGACGGTGAGCTAACCCCCGAGGCTCTGGTGGCCAGGGCCAAAGAGGCGGGCCTGGATGTTATTGCCCTAACCGACCACGACACGGTTGAGGGGTTGGCTCGGGCCCGCTTGGCCGCCGAGAGTGAGGGTTTGACCCTCATAAACGGCATCGAGTTCTCAAGTCGCTGGGGTAAAATAGGTGTGCATGTGGTTGGATTGGGCTTGGATGCGACCAGCGAGGCTCTGCAAGAGGCTGTTGCAGCGCAGCAAGCGGCGCGTGTTGAGCGCAATTTAACCATTGCTAGCCGGTTGGAAAAGCTCGGCGCTCACAACATTTATCAGCGTGCCGTGGATCTCGCCGGAGGGACGCAAATTGGTCGGCCGCATTTTGCCCAGTTATTGGTAGAAGACGGGCTTGTTAAATCGGTAGCCAGCGCGTTTAAAAAGTACTTGGGCGCGGGTAAAGTTGGCGATATACGCCAGCAGTGGCCGCCGTTAATCGAGATTATCGGTGTTATTCGCGCCGCCGGTGGTGTGGCGGTGCTCGCGCACCCGGCCAAATACCGCTTAACGCGCACCAAATTAAGAGCGTTAATCAACGATTTTACCGAAGCTGGCGGCGGTGCACTGGAGGTTATTAGCGGCTATCAGCCCAGTGGGCTTGCGCGCGATTTGGCAGCAATGGCTAACGAGGCCGGTCTTGCCAGCTCCTGTGGCAGCGATTTTCATCGCCCCGGCGGTGTCTGGCAAGAGTTGGGGCGGTTTGAGGCTATGCCCACTAATGCGCGCCCGGTATGGTCTTTATGGCCCGAACTGGCCGCACTGGGTGGTCATAAATAACCGAACATCGTCGATGGTGTTTGTATCTCGCGTACGTGAAAATTATAATGGCGATTCATCGGGCCGCGAGGCCCCATAGCTGGCAACAAAGGAAGGCTCAGTGGCACAGTTTTTTCAGATACATCCCGAAACACCCCAGACGCGTTTAATCTCGCAAGCCGTTGATATTATTCGGCGCGGCGGTATTGTCGCGTATCCCACTGATTCCGCCTATGCCCTCGGGTGTCACATCGGCGATAAAATGGCGCTCGATCGCATCCGCCTGATGCGCAAGCTCGACAAGCATCACAACTTCACACTAATGTGCCGCGATCTGTCCGAGATTGCGACCTACGCTCGTGTGGATAACCAGGTGTTCCGCTTGCTCAAGGCGCATACCCCGGGCCCCTACACCTTTATTCTGGAGGGTACCTCGGAGGTGCCGCGCCGCTTGCGCCACCCCAAGCGTAAAACCATTGGCTTGCGCGTACCCGACAACCCCATTGCGCTGGCGCTGCTGGAGGAGCTTAACGAGCCTCTGATGAGCAGCACCTTGTTGTTACCCGGCGATGAGTATCCGCTAACCGACCCCTACGACATTCGCGATTTGCTTGAACATCAGGTCGAGTTAATTATCGACGGTGGTTACTGCGGCCTGGAGCCCACTACCGTGGTCGATTTAACCGACGGTGTGCCAGAGCTCATTCGGCAGGGTAAGGGCGATTTTTCTGTCCTGTTGGCCGATTGATCAGCTTTATGGCGCTGTTCCCGAGGCTGGTTCCTCTTTATAATGCGGCATTCATTGCTGTATGGCCGTTTGCCGTTGGCGCCATCGATTACCGAACACAGGGGAGGCTTGTGTGAATAACCAAAACCTAGACCCTGAGGTAACCGCCGACAACCCCGCTGACGTAGCCGAGCTCGAGCTACCCGCCACCTCGGCAGAGGCTGGCGCTGGTACGGCGAACGCCGCACCCAGTCAGGCTGAAATGCCGTTTGCGATGGTGCAAGGCAAAGCCTATACCGAGCTGCCAAAAGATCTGTACATTCCGCCAGACGCGCTTGAGGTATTTCTTGAGGCCTTCGAGGGGCCACTCGACTTGCTGTTGTACCTTATTCGCAAGCAAAACCTCGACATTCTCGATATCGACGTGTCTGAGATCACCGCTCAGTACATGGCCTATGTCGAGTTGATGGATGCCGCTCACTTTGAGCTGGCGGCCGAGTATCTGGTAATGGCTGCTATGTTGGCCGAGATTAAATCGCGCATGTTGCTACCGCGCAGCGTCGAGGAAGAAGAGGAGGGGGAAGATCCTCGCGCCTCACTGATTCGCCGTCTGCAAGAGTACGAACGCTTTAAAATGGCGGCCGAGGACATCGATGAGCTGCCCCGTGTGGGGCGCGACGTGTTTGCGGCAAGCGCCGAACCACCGGACCGTAATCTGACTCGCCCGGACCCGGATGTCGAGCTTCAAGAATTGCTGTTGGCCCTATCTGAGGTGCTGCGCCGCGCCGATATGTTTGAAAGCCATCACGTCGAAAAAGAGCGGCTCTCTACCCGCGAGCGTATGGCTCAAGTGCTGGATAAGCTCGCCGGGCGCAACTTTATGCCCTTTGTGAGCCTGTTTACCGTCGAGGAAGGACGGCTGGGAGTGGTGGTTACCTTTTTGGCCATTATGGAGCTGATCAAAGAATCTTTGGTAGAGATCGTCCAAAGCGATAGCTTTGGCCCGATACACGTTAAGGCAAGAACACAATAATGATAGCGACCGAACAACTACAGGCGATCGTTGAAGGTGCCTTGATGGCCTCCAGCGAGCCGCTCTCCGTAAAACGTTTGATGAGCCTGTTTGAAGAAGACGATACGCCTGATAGCGCGGCATTTGAGGCGGCGTTAAGCGCAATCGCTGAAGCGTGCGAAGGACGCGGCTTTGAGCTTAAGCAAGTCGCCAGTGGCTGGCGGATACAGGTGCGCGAAGAGCTGGCCCCCTGGATTAATCGCCTTTGGGAAGAAAAACCGCAAAAATACTCCCGCGCACTGCTCGAGACACTAGCGCTGATTGCCTATCGCCAGCCGATCACCCGCGGTGATATCGAAGAAATTCGCGGTGTTGCGGTCAGCTCGCACATTATTAAAACGCTGGTTGAGCGCGACTGGGTGAAAGTCGTGGGGCAGCGGGATGTGCCCGGACGGCCTTCATTGTATGCCACGACCCGGGATTTTCTCGATTACTTTAATTTAAAAAGTTTAGATGAGCTGCCCACGTTAAGTGAGATACGCGACTTGGATGAGTTAAACGCCGAGCTCGATTTGGGGGCTGCTTTAACGGCCACGTCCGGCGGTGATAACCCCGAGCAAGCTGTTGCCACTGATCAGGCGATGGAGCAGGGCGATAATGAGCTCGACCCCGCCGGTGATGACGACCCGGAGGCGGCGCTCGCCTCAGACGATGATGCCCTTGTGGCTGCAGCGACATTCGAATCGGATGTGTACGAGCAAGACGCAACCGCCATACAGGTTACTGCGGAAGCGGGCGACGCGTCGGAGGGCAGTGACGAAACTGACTTCGATGAGTCTGAGGCTGATGAACTTTTGATCGACGAGGCTCCGTCTGATCCAGCGGTAGAGTCAGAGGCTGCCACTACGGATGATGACAGTGACGCCACAGCGGAATTTATTGACACTCAAGAGCGCGACCGCGAGGACTAATCCTGCGGCGCCCACCCCAGCGAACTATTTATGGCAAAACGAACACCAGATCACAATCCGGACGAGGCGGCCAAGCCGGCCGACGCAATTGCGCCCGCGACGGATGAAAAGCTGCAAAAAGTCCTCGCGCGTGCCGGATGTGGCTCGCGGCGCGAGATGGAGCGCGCCATCTCGGCAGGCGAGGTCAGTGTCAATGATCGCGTGGCCACATTGGGTGATCGCGTTACCGAAAGCGATAAAATTACCTTGCGGGGCAAGCCGGTATCGGCGCAAAAAGATGCCTCTAAACGGCGCGTTATCTTGTATAACAAGCCCGAAGGTGAAATTTGTTCGCGACACGACCCCGAAGGGCGTCGCACGGTGTATCAGGCCCTGCCCAAAATATCGGGCGAGCGTTGGATTTCGGTGGGCCGGTTGGATTTTAACACCAGCGGTTTACTGCTCTTTACTAACGACGGTGACCTGGCGAATAAGCTGATGCACCCTTCATCGGTTATCGACCGTGAGTATCTGGTGCGTATCCAGGGTGACGTCGACGACGATATGCGCAAGCGCCTACTTGAAGGCGTCATGCTGGACGACGGTGTTGCCCGCTTTACCGATATCGTTGACGGCGCCGGAGAGTCCCGCAACCGCTGGTTTTATTGCGTGGTAATGGAGGGGCGCAACCGCGAGGTTAGGCGCCTTTGGGAAAGTCAGGGGGTACGTGTAAGCCGCCTCAAGCGGGTACGTTACGGCAATATTTTTATTCCCTCACACGTGCGGGTAGGCCAATGGCTGGAGCTTGATTACCGTGAGATCGCCGACTTGTGTCAGACAGCAGGGCTCGAGGTGGAGCGGGGTGCCAAGCCTAAATCGAGCCGCGAGGCCACCATGCAGCGTGAGCGTCACGAGCGCAAATTACGCGCCGGTAAGGGGCGCAAGCCACCACGTCTGAAAAAAGGCCCACGCCGTTAGCACGCCTCTGTAGGTACTTTAGCGCTGGCTCTTGCCGGCGTTTACCACGCTAGCAAGGTCCGGTACCGGTGGCTCACAGCAGCTGCGGTTGCGTCCGGAGGCTTTGGCGCGGTAAAGCGCAAGGTCGGCGCGATCGACCAACAAGCCGGCTGTTTCCTCGGCGTTTATACAGGCGCTAACGCCTAAGCTGATGGTGGGGCGAATGATGGCTTCATCATGGGTGATGTGCAGTGCTTCTATAGCACGCCGTACGCGCTCGGCAGAAATCAACGCCCCCGAAGCTCCTGTGCCGCTAAGTAGCAGGGCAAACTCTTCTCCTCCGTAACGAAACGTCATATCCGTGCCACGGCTAACCTGATCGATGGTTTCGGCCACGGTGCAAATGACTTTGTCACCACGTCGGTGTCCGTGCTGGTCATTAATGTGTTTAAAGTGGTCGATGTCGATTAAAATTAAAGCAAAAGGCTCGCCGTTACGTATAAGTAGTTGCCGTTCGCGCTCTAGCGCGTTATCAAGTGCGGTGCGGTTACCCACGCGAGTGAGCGGATCGATCAGCGCGAGCTGTAGCGCGTCTTGATATTGCTGGGCGTTGCGCAGTGGGAACGCGAGTGATGCCAACAGAGTTTCAAGGGTTTGCTGCTCCGGCTCGCTGAAACGCTGGCGGCGGTAGAAAGTGAGCTCCCCAAGGCGCTGGTCAGCCAGGCGCATGGTGTAATGGCACTGATGAGTCGATTGCCGGCCTATCTGTAGGGCCTCTTCCTGGCTGCCGGAGTTCGCGCAGTAGCGCAGGCCGCTAAAATTAACCATTCCTTGCGCGTGCTCAAAAAACAGGCGAATGATGGTGTGGGTGTCGAGTGAGGTTTGCAGCGCGTGAGCGAGCTTTGTGCGCGACTGCAACAGCTCAGCGGCAGCAGCGTTTACCGCTGGTCCGTTGGACAGTGCTTGAATACCACCAGAGGAAGACAAATCTCGCATAACAGTGCGCTCAATTCCCGCTCGGGCGATAGGCCCGGCTTGCCAAGTTATAATCTTGGGAGTGACTATTGCGATTTTTGTGCCAAGCTCGGGCGAGTTCTATTTTGTTGTTATATTACAGTAGCTTGGCGGTATTTTAGGTCAGCTGTTAAATTCCTGGTGTCATGTTTTTGTCGGTTTCGGGGGGCGCTGGCGGAAGATGTTTGCCGGTAGTCAAAGTGTTGTCACGGGCGCTGGCTAAGCGTCGATGGCTTTGCCGTCGGCCTGATAGGGTAAGCTGATAGTCACACACAGACCGCCCTCGGAGCGATTTTCAGCCACTATATGGCCACCGTGTAAGGCGGTGGTGCGCTGGGCGATGGCCAGCCCTAAGCCGTAGCCACCGCTCTCTCGGTCGCGCGCTTGGTCGGTTCGGTAAAAAGGCTGGAATATGTCGCTGAGCTGGTCCGCTGCGACGCCCGGGCCCGTATCTTTAATCTGTATTTGATATGCCGAGTCTGTTAGGGAGAGCTCGGTGGTAATGGTGCCGCCGGCGGGCGTGTAGCGCATCGCATTACGGGTCACGTTATCAAAAACGCCGTACAGCATATTGCCGTGGGTGGGCAGCAGGGCCTCCTCGACGGGTAGCTGTAGTCGCAGCGTAATATGACTGCGCGCGGCTTCGGGCTGCAGGCTCTCGTCCAGTGCTCGCAATAAAGCCACCACGTCCGTGGTGTCATCGAGCGTCCAACCGCCGTCGTCCAATACCGGCAGGGCCAAAATATCGGTAATGACGTCATTCAGGTAGTCAGCCGCTTGCTTAATGCGGGCCAGCTCACGATCCACTTCTCCGGTACTGCGTTGCTGGGCTAAGGCAAGTGCTACCTGAAGGCGGGCCAGGGGAGTGCGCAGCTCGTGGGAGACATCTTTTATTAGTCGCTTTTGCTCGGCCATAGCGCGCTGTAAGCGCTCGGTCATATGATCAAAGTCGTGGGCGAGGGAGGCGATTTCATCGCGACGATTGTTAAAACGCTGGCTAATGCGCACACTCAGGTCGCCCTTGGCGATACTGCGGGTAGCTTTTTGCAGAGTAGAAAGCCCGTGGGCAAAGTGCCGCGCAAGAAAAAAACAGGCGGTGCCGCTGACCAAAATTGAAGCCAGTAGTAGGGGCCAAATATTGTTTATAAACAGCTGCCAGACAATGTCGCCGGAAGTTTTAGCGCCTTGCCCGGATGAAATGGTAAACACTTTGAGGCTTTTGCCATCGTTAAGGGTTACGTGGCGGCCCCAGGTTTTATGGCTGTCGCCGACGACTTTATTAAACGGGTGGCTGGGTGAGATTTTGGGGATTAAATACTGCACGCCTTCGGGCAGCGGGCGACCGAGTAAATCTTCGTTATGAGAATCAACGATATAGAAATACCGACGGCTCCACTCGGGCATGGCGCGCATGTCTGCCAGCACCTGAGCCGAATTACGGTTGACGATGGAGCCGGCCATCTGAAACAAAAAACGTTGCGCTGGCTCGTATTCCTGACCGCCGCGCAGTTGTTGCAGGGTATTATCGGGGTTGTCGCCACGCCAGTGAACAATCACGTTGGTAGTGACAATAATCACGGCCGTGATGCACCAAAAGGTGAGGAAGACCCGAAGGTAAAGCCGAGTCATCCGCGCTGCTGGGTTTCGCTCGTGCGGGTTAGCATATAGCCGGCGCCACGTACGTTGATGATTTGATCTTTGCCGGCCCCGGCGCTGGCGAGCTTTTTACGGATGTTGCTAACGTGCACATCGATGCTGCGATCGTAGGGGGTGAGTTTGCGCCCCAGCGCCTGCTCGGTGAGCTCGTCTTTACTGATAACCTGGCCTGCCTGACGAACCAACAGTTCCAGCACGCTGAACTCTGTGCCGGTTAGTGGTAATAAGGTGTCTTGCCAGTAGGCGGCGCGGCTACCGATTTGTAACAGTAGTTTATCGACTTCCAGATCACTGGTTTCGGGTAGTGTTTGCGCGCTGTTTGCGGTGCGGCGCAGCACCGCGCGCAAGCGGGCAACCAGCTCGCGTGGGTCACAGGGTTTGGGTAAGTAGTCGTCGGCGCCGATTTCCAGGCCAATAACCCGGTCGATGGTGTCGCCTTTGGCGGTCAGCATAATAACCGGTGTGTTTTGTTGCCCGAGGTCGGCCTGTTGACGTAATTTTTTGAGTACATCAAAACCGCTGTGGCGAGGCAGCATGACATCGAGAATCATCGCGGAGTACTGGTTCTCGCCCGCCATTTCTAGCGCCTGGTCACCGTCGTAGGCGGCCGTGACGGTAAAGCCTTCCGAGCTGAGGTACTCCTGAAGCAGTTCTGAGAGTTCTTTATCGTCGTCAATCAGTAGAATATCTGTCATTGGGACCTCTTACTGGTTATTCTGGCGCGCTGGCCGCCGCAAGTGTGCAACAGTGCGCGGTTGCTGTCATGGGCCGCTCTCACTTATTAACCTTTCTTAACCTCAGTTGCAAGTTTACATGCTGCTTGCACGACCTTGAAATAGCTGGGAAAATTCGCGCGCTGTTTTACTTACTCGTTAGTTATATAGGTACTTCTGTGGCCATTATAGGGCTTTTTTTCGGCAGTGATGAAGGCAATACCGAGGCCGTTGCGATGCGTATTCAAAAGCGCATGGGCGCTGACGTTGTGGATGTGCACGATATCGCTGATGTAACCCAGCTGGAATTTACGCAATACGAGCGAATTATTCTCGGTATACCCACGTGGGATTTCGGGCAGATTCAGTCGGATTGGGAGGAGTTTTGGGACGATCTGGGCGATATCGATTTTAGCGATAAAACCATTGCACTGTTCGGTTTGGGTGATCAGTTTGGCTATGGCGATTATTTTCTCGATGCGATGGGTATGATGCACGAGGTAATCGCGCAGCATAACCCGGTACGCATTGGCTACTGGCCCACCGATGGCTACGAGTATGACGCCTCTAAAGCCGAGTGCGATGGGCAGTTTGTCGGCTTGGCGATCGATGAAGACCAGCAAGAAGATTTAACCAGTGAGCGCCTCGACCGCTGGTGCGAGCAAATCCATCGTGAGTTCGGTTTGGATACACCGCTATCTCTGGGCGACTAGCGCCTGCCGATCGACTAAGGCGCTTCTGCTAAAAATACGGCCCGTACCGGGGCCGGGTGCCCCTCGACTGTTAAGGCGGGGTTGTCGGGGTCAAGAAACTTATCCAGCGAGTGAAAGTGCATCCAGTCGGTGCTGCGCTGCTCTTCCAGAGTTGTGGTGCAGATATCCACTACTCGCGGGTTACGTAACCCGCATTTGCGCATCCAGCTAAGCATGGTGGGGGCGCTGGGTAAAAACCATACATTGCGCATCATGGCGTAGCGATTTTCGGGTACCAGTACCTCGCCCTCGTCCCCCTCAATAATCAGGGTTTCTAAGACGAGTTGTCCGCCCGGGCGCAACGTCGCTTTGAGCTCGCGCAGGTGATCCATGGGCGAGCGGCGGTGGTAGAACACGCCCATCGAAAAGGTCGTATCAAAGGTGCCAAGCTCTGTGGGTAAGTGCTCGATACCCAGCGGAAGCACATCAATGGGGTAGTGTTGGCCAAAGAAATGTTTAATGGCCTGAAACTGCACCACAAATCGCGGTGACGGGTCGATGCCGATCACGCGCTTGGCACCATCGCCGAGCATGCGCCAACCGTGGTATCCGTTACCGCAACCTACGTCCAAAACCAGCCGATGCTTAAGTGGGGCGATTTTGTCGCGAATACGCTGCCACTTCCAGTCGGAGCGCCACTCTGTGTCGATCTCAATACCGTGCACGCCGTAGGGGCCTTTGCGCCAAGGGATGAGCGCGCGCAAGCCTTCACGTGCCTCGCTAATAACCTGCGCATCGGTTTCTCCGCTTACCGTCACGCTATCGCGCAGTTCAATCGAGCCAGGTTCGATGTTAGGTAGGCTGTCGAGCGTGGTAAGCCAGCCGGGTAAATCGCCAAAACGATTGGGGTCGAGTCCACGCTCGATATCCCGCGTTAGCGTGTCGGCCCACGGGTGGAGCGTCTCGTGGTTTTGTATAAAATCCAAAAGCTCGTTAAACGTAATCATTTGATTGCGATGATAGAGGCAAAGTTAAGGCACTGAAACCAGACGTCGACGCTGGAAAAGCCTGCGGCACGCAGACGCTCGCGGTGCGCCGCGAGCGATTCGGGCAGCAAAACGTTCTCGATGGCGGCACGTTTTTGGGCAATCTCCAGGTCGCTGTAACCATTGGCGCGCTTAAAGTTGTGGTGCAATTCGGTCATCAGCTCCTCATGGGGTTTGTCTTCAAAGGCAACCTTCTCGGACAGGATTAATACGCCGCCAGGGTTTAGGCCGTTACAAATCGTGTTTAAGAGTGCGGGGCGCTCGGCCACGTCAATAAACTGTAAGGTGAAGTTGAGCACGGCTAACGAGCCGTGCTCGATGGTGACATCCTGAATCCGCCCTTCAATAAACTCTACCGGGACCTCATCCTGACCATCGGCGGCAATGACTTGCCGGGCCCGCTGGATCATTGCGGGAGAGTTATCCACCGCGATAATTTTACAGTTGGCATTTTGGATACGGTGGCGCATGGCCAGCGTCGCGGCCCCCAGTGAGCAGCCCAAATCGTAGCAGTGGCTGCCCGCGGTCACATAGCGCTCGGCAAGGGAGCCGATCATGTTCACAATGGTGGGGTACCCAGGCACCGAGCGCTTGATCATATCGGGGAAGACATCGACCACTTGCTGGTCAAAGCTGAAACTGTCCACCTGCGCTAGCGGATTGGCGTATAGGGTATCTCTGGGCTCGGTCATCGGTGCTGTGTCTCGGGCGAAAACGAAATAGCGGTTGCCCACACGGGGCGCAGGCATTCTAGCCTGCTCGGCGGTTTGGCTCAATTGTCGGCGGGTGAGTTGTCACATATTTGTCATCTGCCGTGCCGATAATGCCGCAATGCAAAATCCGCCAACGTCATCATCGCCACTGAGTACTTTATCCGGCAGCTTGTCTCGGGCTGAAGCGCTGTTGCACTCTATTATTGCGGGCAAACAGCTCAGAGTCGTGTTCCAGCCGATCATCAATATAAATAGTCACAGTATTATCGGCTATGAGGCGCTGGCGCGAGGTCCGCAGGGCAGCGCGCTGGAGCGCCCCGATCAGCTGTTTAGCGTGGCCGCCGAGCTGGGTGCGCTGGCGCGTTTAGAGTATGCCTGTCGTGAGGTGGCTTGCCAAAACTTTGTAAAACAGCAGCTACCGGGCAAATTATTTTTAAACATGTCGCCTTTGTCGTTTACCGACAGTCACTACCGCGATGGTGTGACTTTGGCGATTCTACGGCGGCTCAATTTAAGTCCCGAGCGCGTCGTGTTTGAACTCACCGAAAAACAACCCATGGAAGATTGCGACTTACTGCGCGATGCCTGCGAGCACTTTCAGCGTCAGGGTTTTGCAGTGGCCATTGATGACTTAGGCGCGGGTTACGCCGGGCTGCGGATCTGGAGCGAGATCAACCCCGACTACGTCAAAATCGATCGGCACTTTATTAGCGGGGTGGAGTGCAGTGCGGTAAAGCGTGAATTTGTGCGGTTTATGCTGGATATTGCCCAGCGAATTGGCAACAAGGTGATCGCCGAGGGGATTGAAACCGAGCAAGAATTTACCACCTTGGCGGCACTCGGCGTGGAATATATGCAGGGCTTTTATCTGGCCCGGCCCGCAAGCCAGCCGCCGCTCGATGTGCCATCTCATATCGCAATTGCACCCACAGCGCCGCGCTCGCACGACCCTTTCCGCCAAACTCTGCGGGAGGTGACTGTTTATGAGGCGGCTATTAGCCCTGGTTTACCTGCGGCCGATGTGGTGAACATGCTGCGTGCCGACGTGCGCATAAGCAGTTTACCGGTGGTTGATGACAATGCGGCCCCCGTGGGTATGATCAGTCGTGCCGAGTTGCTAAATACGTTTTCCTGGCGCTACTCCTACGAGCTTCATGCCAATAAGCCTATCGCCGAGTTTATTAGTCCGCGCACGCTAACGATGGATATTGATGCTGAGCTGCACGCGGCCGGACGGCTCGTGACTGAAGATCCGGCACAAAACTTAAGTGTGGATATTCTGGTGCAAGAGCAGGGCCGCTATGTGGGCGTTGTTAAGGTCCGCCGCCTATTGCGTAGCATTGCCGATGAAAAGCTGCGCGCCGCGCGTCACTCCAACCCCTTGTCTGGATTGCCGGGTAATGTCCCTCTTTACGAATGGATTGACCGGTTACTGGGGCAGCGCGCTGACTTTGTCGTTGCCTACTGTGATATTAATCACTTTAAGCCCTTTAACGATGCCTTTGGTTACAGCTGTGGCGATGATGTCATCATAATGCTCGGGCAATTGCTGTGCGATGCAGTAGATCCGGCCTGTGACTTTGTTGGCCACGTGGGTGGCGATGACTTTGTCGTGGTGCTGCAAAGCTCCGATTGGCGAGAGCGCTGTCAGCGCTTACTCGAGAGCTTTGCATTAGAGGTTGAGCAGCGCTTGAGTGCCGCGCAGCGTGATTATTGGACGCCTGACCGCGAGGGCCGGCGGCGGCGCTACGGCCCGCTGACGTTGGCTATTGGCTGTGTGCACCCCGACCCGAGCCGAAATATGACCCACCACCATGTTGCTGTGATGTTAGCCGATGCCAAGCACCGGGCCAAAGAGCTGGGTGGATCACAGTTATTTGTTTCGCGTCGACGGGTGCCGGCGACGGTGCTGGGCAGTGACACGGCTTGAAAACTTTTTGCCTGTGTAGCATTATCGAAACCCCTTGATAAGCAGGCAAAAGGATCTATGAATGCTGAAAATCCGCTTTAAAAATAAAAAATACAGTGCGGTATGGCTTGTAGAGCCCAGTGTATTGATCGGTCGTGATAAGTCGAGCCAGCTGGTTGTCAGTGCCCCGAATGTCGCGGGCCATCACTTAAAAATCAATGTAAATCACGAGCAATTAGAGTTGGTGAATCTGGTGCCTGACAGCGAGGTGCTACTGAATGGCACGGCGGTCAAAGGGCCACGCCCGCTGAAACCACGCGATACTATCGTGTTAGCGGGTATTGAGCTTGAGGTCATCGACCCTAAAGCCGACCCGATTGAGGCTTCCGAGGAGGTGGTCGTTAAAACCGGCACCACAAATCCTCGCGTGCCAAAATCCACCGGTTGGGCGCTTAAATCCAACCATTCAGCCCTTAAAAATAGGGTGTTCCCCTTGCGACAGGCCAACACAGTTGGTCGCTCCAGTGAGTGTGATATCTCGCTGGCGGCCGCGCATTTGTCTCGCCGGCACGCCGAACTCAATATTGTTGACGGCGTGCTGTACGTAAAAGATTTAGGGTCTGCCAACGGCACTTTTGTTAACGGCCGCCAGGTAACCGAAGCGCGCGTTAAACGTGGTGATGAGCTGCGTTTTGATACGTTAAGCTTTGGAGTGATCGGCCCGGCCGACGATATGTCACAGACGACTGTGCGCCAGCCAGGTAAGCCGCCACTTAACCCTGGCAAAAGCAGGCCACGCCCAGTGCGCACTGCCCCGGCAACAGCATCGCTAAAAGCATCTAGCGAGGCCTCGGTAAAAGAAACCAAGCCTCGCTATGGGGCGGCAGGGCTGTTAGTACTAGCGGGACTTACGGCAATCGTTGTCGTAGCGTTATATGTAACCCGGGGCTAAGCGCGACTCATTCGGGCTTGTCCACACTACCCATTAGGTTTATGACTCAATCCATTATTTTATTCACGACCGCTGGTTGCCACTTGTGCGATGAAGCAAGCGCACTGTTGTCTGAGTGTGCTTCTGTGCGGGTGAATAAAGTGGATATTGCGATAGACGATGCACTGATTGAGCGTTATGGGGTGCATATTCCGGTTTTGCGCGCCGCCGACGGGCGAGAGTTGCGGTGGCCGTTTGATGCCCGGCAGCTTCGGCATTGGCTGCAAGGTGACGTGGAATGAGCCTTTTAATTGGCCTCGGCGTGCAGCGTCAGCATGGTTTCATCGACCCAGGCAAGCGTCTGTAAATACAGAGCCGTTAATGTATGTGGGTCTAGTTGCTGTTCGGCCAAAAACGCCCAGTCAATGTCTTGCCACTGACCATGCTCATAATGAATCACCGCTTTAAGCACTTGTCCTTCGGTACCGGTTTGATCGAGCAGGGCGTTACGCAGTGCCGGACTTAATTGGATATCTTCAAGCACTTTGGGTAAGGGGGCATCCATAAAGGCCCCCAAGGTTGACAGTAAGCCCGCCGTAAAAAAGGTGTCGCACTGAGTGTGAGGCCGGGTCTGGCTGGCAACTAACTCACACAGTTTGGCTCGTGTAAGCGCTTTTACCGACAGCTCGGCCGGCTTGTCACCGAGTTTTGCCATCGCCAGTAAACCAATCCAGTTGCGTATGATTTTCAACCCGAGCAAGGTTAGGGCCTGACGCAGTGATTCGATAGTGCGCGGCAACGCAAAAGCGGCTGAGTTGACAAGCCTAAGCAGTTTGTAGCTTAGGACTGGGTCGCGGGCAATAATGGTTTCGATGTCTTCGAACGCGGCATTAGGGTCGTTGAGCCGGGCCAGTAATTGCAGCACGGCTTGCTTGCTCTCGTTGAGCCGCTGGCCTTTTAATACCTGAGGCTTTTCTAAAAAATACCCCTGAAACAAGTCGCAACCCAATTCACGACAGTGCTCAAGCATTGCGAAAGTTTCGATTTTTTCGGCAATTATTTGCACGCCTAAGGGTTTTAAGTAATTGACGTGTTCGATCAATTGGCGATCGTTAAGGGCTAATACATCGAGCTTAATGATGTCGGCATAGGGGATGAGAGCGGCGCTTTCTTTGGTTAAGACAAAGTCATCAAGGGCGATCGAAAATCCGTCTTCGCGCAATCTTTTTAAATGGTGCAATAAGTTTGCATTGATGACTTCGCTTTCCAGCACTTCAATAACAAGCTGAGACGTATCAAACGGAAAGCGGGTTTCCATCAGTGCGGCGGTAAAATTGATAAAGGCGCGGTGGTGACCCACGACTTTTTCGATGGAGAGCTCGGCAAATGTGTTGAGCAAAACCTGAGTGCTGGCAGAGTTACCATCGGTAAACTGGGCGCGATTTTCATGGTCGGCGCGATACAGTAGCTCGTAGGCCACAACGTCCATAGTGCGATTGAAAATAGGTTGCCGTGCCAGCAGCGGAAGTTCTTGGGGCATTAATACGACCGTATAGTCAGTGGTGCCTTGTTTTAGCGTTTAGCTGTGCCACTCCATTGTGGCTTTGCTGCGCAGCGACTCTTCAAGCTCGTTATTGTTTTTCACTCGCCATTGCAGAGTGCCCGGCCAGCCAATTCTCTACAAATTCTATTGTAAGGCAAATTGACGGTCTTTGGCATATAAAATTGTATTTACCACTGAGGTGCCCGGTGCTAGAGCACCGGGGCGCGCAGCCCTATAGTGAACTGCGCGCTTCGCTAGGCGTGATAAAGGGTTTTTCTTCGCCAAGACGATAACCGTAAATAACCGAATACGACAATACGTTTTGCACGTAGCCGCGGGTTTCTCGGTAGGGGATGGTTTCGATCCACACATCATAGGGCAGGCTGGTGCTTTTGCTTTTACTCAGCCATTGTTTAACGCGGTTGGGGCCTGCGTTATAGGCGGCCGCGGCGAGAATGCGGTTACCATCAAATTGGTTCAGCAGTTGGTTCAGGTAGCGCCCGCCCAAAGCGATATTGGTGGCCGGCTCCAGTAGATCGTAGGTCGAGAAACTCATGCCCGAGCGATGCGCTGTTTGTTTGGCGGTAGAGGGCAGCAGCTGCATCAAGCCCAGTGCGCCTGCCGAAGAGCGGGCATCGGCGGTAAACGCGCTTTCCTGTCGGGCGATGGCAAACAGGAGATGTGGCGCGACCGACAGATCTTTGGCCGTGGTATTCACGTGTTCTTGATAGGCCAGCGGGAAGCGCAGCTCCAGATCATCCCAGTAGCGCACCTGAATCATGGCCTGGATTCCGTTGCGGTGCCAGCCCCAGCTCTCGGCTAACTTACCGGCAGCGATGATTTGTCTCTCATCCAGCTGTTTGGTGGTGTGATACCACTCGCGGCGGGCATCCAGAGCCTTGCCTAAAATAAACAGCTCGCGGGCGCGCTGCACGCCACCAATAGCGGACACCTGATCACGGGTTACGGTGTCTACCGAAACGGGCTTATCCACCAGCTCGTAAGGAATGTTTAAGTGGTCGGCGGACAAAAAGCCATAAAAGCTGCGGGTTTGGGCCACCTGCTGATAGAGCGCCTTAATTTGCTCGGCACTGCCGCCGGTGTTTTCCAGCGCCCGTGCTTGCCAGTAACGCCAGCGCTCGGAGGCGCGGGCCTCGCTGGGCAGCATAGCGATCCATTTATTAACACGATGCCAGTCCAGGTTGCGCAAGGCGTCGCGAACCAACCATTCAGCGAGGTCTTCTGAGCTTAACGCCGGAGTCGCTTTAATCAGAGCTTCGGTTTCACTGGTGTGCCCTTGGCGCAATAGGCGCACGGCAATGTAGCGTTGAGTTTCCAGGCGGGCATTGTCGTCAAACAGTTGTTGCGCGTCGTAGCGTTGCCACAGTGAATGGGCGAGCTCGGCGTCGCGTAGTGAAAGGCGCTGCAGGCCATGCAGAATAATCTGCTGCATATCGGTACTTTGTTTGCCAAAACGTGACATGTCGCGCAATACACGCGGGTTGCCGTCTACTTCCTCGTAGAGCTCGGCAAGCCTTCTTTTTTGCGGCGACATCTTTTTAGCAGCGTAACGCGCGAGCGAACTCTGGCGGGCGTCCATGGCCTTTACAAATCGCTGCCAGGCGATGGCGTCGGTCATGCCGCCAAGGTCCATCCAGTTGGCAAACAGTGGGTCGCAGGCTTTGGGTTGAGAATGGCCCACGGACCATAGCTCTGGAACCTCTTTATAGGCGCTTTGATCACCTTCTATGATCCGGCCGCGAAGGTAATAACAGGTGAGTTCGGTGGTGGCGTTGTCAGCTCGGTACTGTGTTACCACATCGGCCCATTTACCTTGCTGAGCTAACTTTTCGACCCAGCGGCGATTGAGTTTATCGGCCAGATACGAGCGCGGATAATCGCGCTCGAAGTCGGCGATCTCCTCGGCGGGCAAGGTGGAAAAGCGGCGGTTGATGTAGTTGTACTCTAGGTACGGCTTAAGCGGGTAGTGCTCAAGCTCGGCAAGCAACTCGCGATACTCGGTATAGCGGCCACTGCGAATGGCCTGCTGCGCCTCGTTGTAGAGTTTACGCTGCTCGGTCTTATCGGCAATGGAGGGCGGCGGCGCAATACTGGTTGGGGCGGCCTGAGCCTGTGTCAGGCCGAGCAAAAGCCCCAGAGCAGCGGCTCCGGCTAAGCGACCGGCTCTGCGCGTGCCGGTGTAGGTAGTCATAGCAGATCGCAATAACCGCATTACGGTACCTCTTAAATTAAATCGCTGCGATTGAGACCATCCTGTGGCTGGGTTTGTGGCAACATCCGTTGCCGGGCGGCGATGACGCTGTAAGTCCGCTCCGTCGCCTACGATCCCCCAACAAGGCTTACGATTGATGTTCGATCGTTTATTATTATGTTGTTTTCACCGACAGAAGCCTGTCTGTCGGTGCCTTTTACAGGTATCATGCTGCCACTTTTTTGATCTCGATTGCAACTATTTCTGTTCTTATTCCCAACGTTAACGACTTTTCGTAAGAGTTTGTTTTTTAGCTATAAGTTGCAATGAGCGACACCCACTCAATACACAGGTAATGGAACCTATATGGCACTGCTTACAGTAGATGGCGCCCAGTTGAATTACGGCCTACAAATTCTGCTCGATAAGGTGGACTTTGTCGTCGAGCGAGGACAGCGCTGGTGCCTTATTGGACGCAACGGCGCGGGTAAATCGAGCTTTCTTAAGGTGCTGGCAGGCGAGGTCACCCTAGACGGGGGAAGTGTTAAGGTGGACCGCGGTGTGCGTGTTGCGCGTTTGGCGCAAGACCTTCCCGAAGCCGATGGCCGCAGCGTATTCGATGTGGTGGCCGAAGGTTTACCCGGAGTTGGTCAGTTGTTGGCGCGTTACTACCAGTTAACCGAGGGGACCGGACAGCTTGCCGAAGGGGCCGATAGCGCCGCTTCAGAGGCCTGGGTCGAAGAGCTAACACGTATTCAGGGCAAATTAGAGGCACTGGATGGTTGGGCGCTGCAGCAAAAGGTCGATGCCATTTTAACCCGTCTTGAGCTAACGGGCAGCGCCCCGATGGCCTCTTTATCGGGCGGTTGGCGTCGTCGCGTCGCTCTGGCGCAGGCGTTAGTGGTAGAGCCCGATATCCTACTGATGGACGAGCCGACCAACCATTTGGATATTGCCGCGATCGAGTGGCTGGAGAAGGAACTTAAGGCTTTTACCGGCGCGCTGATTTTTATTACCCACGATCGCGCCTTGTTGCGCAGTGTTGCCACTCATATCGCCGAACTCGATCGGGGGCATCTGCGCACCTGGTCGGGCAACTACCAGAGCTACCTTGAGTACCGCGAGCGAGCGCTGGCCGAAGAGGCGCGGCACAACGAGCTGTTTGATAAGAAACTGGCGCAAGAAGAGGTGTGGATTCGCCAGGGAATCAAAGCGCGCCGCACCCGCAACGAGGGCCGCGTGCGCGCCCTAAAAGATATGCGTGAGGAGCGCCGCGCGCGCCGTGAACAGCAAGGTAATGCCACCTTCGATTTAGGTAAGGCGGGGCTGTCGGGCAAGCTGGTGGCAGAGCTCGATAATGTTAGCTTCCGCTATGGTGAGCGCACAATTATTGACGCCTTCTCTACGCGGATTATTCGCGGTGATCGGATCGGATTGGTGGGGCCTAATGGGGCGGGCAAAAGTACGTTGCTCAAGTTGGTTCTGGGTGAGCTAAGCCCCGACAGCGGCAAGGTTAAGCTCGGCACCAATTTAAGTGTGGCGTACTTTGATCAGTTGCGCGATCAGCTCGACTTAGACAAAAGTGCCGTCGATAACGTCTCTGAGGGCCGGGACAGTATTGAGATCAATGGTAAATCTAAGCATGTTATATCTTATTTAAGCGACTTTCTGTTTTCGGGGGAGCGCGCCCGAACGCCGGTACGAGCGTTGTCCGGTGGCGAACGCAATCGGGTACTACTGGCAAAGTTATTTAGTAAAAGCGCCAATATTTTGGTGCTCGATGAGCCGACCAACGACCTCGACGTAGAGACTTTGGAGCTGCTGGAAGAGGTGCTGGGGCAGTTTAACGGCACAGTGCTGTTGGTCAGCCACGACCGGGCATTTTTGAATAACCTGGTGAGCAGTGTGTTTGCCTTTGAGGGGCACGGCCAGGTGCGTGAGTACATTGGTGGTTATGATGACTGGCTCCGTCAGGGCGGCCGATGGGTGGAGCCCGGCGCGGCTGCTGGCGGTGCACCATCGCCAGAACCGGCAGAGGCAAGGCCGGCCGGGTCAGCCCCCGAGCCTGCCGCTCCTGCAGTTAAGGCCAAAAAGCTATCCTATAAGTTGCAGCGAGAGTTTGATGCACTGCCGCAAAAGATAGAAAAACTCGAAGCCGAGATCGAGCGGTTGCAATTGCAAATGGCCGAGCCTGATTTTTATAGCTTGCCCGCCGAGCAGGTTGATGAGCACTTAAAGCAAGTGGCTGAGGTACAGCAGCAGCTAGACGATTGTTTTGAGCGCTGGGCTGAGCTTGAAGATATGGGGGCCTAAACCCCGCGCCCATTGGTGTGTTTGAGCGCGGGAGGGGCTTACTACTCTTCTTGGCGCTCTACCCGAATGGCCAGCACATCGCAGCTGGCACCGTGCAGAACGCTATTACAGGTAGAGCCCAACAAGAGCGCAAAGCCTTTGCGGCCATGACTGCCTACAGCGATTAAATCGGCGTTTATTTGCTTTGCCAGATGATGCAGTTCGGTGGCGGGCTGCCCGACCAGCACGTGCTCTTGCTCAATCGGGCAGTCGGCATTTTTAATTAAGCGAAGCAGCTCTTGCTCGGCTTTGATTTGCAGCTGGTCCTGAACCTCGGATAAATCAATCGGCATATCGCCGCCGTAAGCAAACGTTAACGGTTCGATGACGTGGGCAACGGACAGCCTGGCGCCGCAGGCCTGGGCCAAAATCGCGGCTTTGTGCAGGATGTCCGGGCACTCCGGGGTTAGATCCAGGCCCACCAGTATATGTTGATATGAAGTCATATAGGCTCCTTGCGGCTGCGCTTGCGTCTGACCCCCTAAGCATGGATGATTTCCCCAAATTTCGCCAGTGAGTAATTTTATGAGCGCTACTGTGATCATATTGATCGTACTTGTGGTTGCTATGGTGGTCGGGCCGGTGGCCATGATGCAGCCAAACAGCGGTCAGCGCCGGCGCGAGCACCTGCGTCAGTATGCCCGTGAGTCAGGCCTGACAGTGCGGCTGTTACCTCCGCCACAACAAGCGACAGACTCCGCTGCGCCATCTGCCATGCCGGTGTATTCATTGGTTACAGGCACGACACAACCGTCGTGGTCGCTAATGCGAACATCCTATGAACATGAGAGTCATGTTCAGGGGTGGTGGCAGTTTCTCGGCTCCAAACCGACTGATCTGCATCGCACAAACATCGAAGCCGTGCTGGAGGAGTTGCCAGACGGGGTTGTCGGCTTGCGCTCGGGCGCGAGGCAGGTGGATATCTTTTGGCGGGAAAATGGTGAAGAGCAGGCTATCGATCAGTTGCTCAGCTGTTTAAAAAAACTCTCCGTCTGAAGGTGAGCGGCGATGTCACAGCACCATGGGTTGGCTCAAGGCCGCATTGCAAGGGCTGAAAACCGCGAGTGCCCAGTGCGCTACCAAATTAAATTTCGTTTTTTTCGATTTATTTTACGAAGGTTTTATGCGGCGCTTAGCCGGGGCTTTTGGTGTATACCAAGAATTTTGAAAATGTATAGTAAAAACAATCACCTATAGTAATCGTTGACGCTGCTCAGCAGTGCGTTGTCGAACTTGAAATTAACTCCTGGGGACTGTAATTAGTAGCGCGAATAGTCGGTTGCGCGATGGATCCATGCTTGACCGGCGTGCGCACAGGACTTATATATGCCCACCTTGATGGCGTCGTTCGCACTTATCCTGCACCGATAAAGTGCGACCGCGCCCCGTACACAAGTTGCCACTGGGCTGGGTACACAGTTGCCGATGTAACAAAAGGAAAGAAGAGCGCTTATGGGTAAATCGTTGGTTATTGTAGAGTCACCTGCAAAAGCGAAGACCATTAATAAATATCTGGGCCGCGACTATATTGTGAAGTCCAGTGTTGGTCATATCCGTGATTTGCCTACCAGTGGCAGCGGCAAAAAAGTCGACCCCAAGGAGCGCGCTAAACAAGCAGCCATCACCCGAAAGATGTCGCCCGAGCAAAAAGCGCGTCATAAAGCCGAGAAAAGCCAGCAGCAATTGATCAGCCGGATGGGGATAGACCCGACCCACGATTGGGCGGCTCATTACGAAATATTGCCCGGTAAAGAGAAGGTTGTGGCGGAGCTAAAACAGCTGGCTGCCGACGCCGACACTATCTATCTCGCAACGGATTTGGATCGCGAAGGAGAGGCCATTGCCTGGCATTTACGCGAGGCGATTGGCGGCGACGACGAGCGCTACCGCCGCGTGGTGTTTAACGAGATTACCAAATCGGCGATTCAAAATGCCTTTGAAAAGCCCGGCCCGATTGATATTGATCGCGTGAATGCTCAGCAGGCTCGTCGGTTTCTTGATCGGGTGGTGGGCTATATGGTGTCGCCGTTGTTGTGGGCGAAAATAGCCCGCGGTTTGTCCGCCGGGCGAGTGCAATCGGTAGCGGTAAAGCTGGTGGTCGAGCGCGAGCGTGAAATTCGCGCCTTTGTACCCGAGGAGTACTGGAATCTATTTGCCGATTTAGTGGCAAAAGGCGGAGACCAGATTCGCTTTGAAGTTAAAAAACAGGCCGGTAAAGCGTTTAAGCCCAACAACGAAGCGGATGCGATGGCTGCCGTCGCCAAGCTTAAAGATGCCAGCTTTGCTGTCGCCCAGCGCGAAGACAAGCCGACCCAATCGAAGCCTTCGGCGCCGTTTATTACCTCGACGCTGCAGCAAGCGGCCAGTACCCGATTGGGTTTTGGCGTTAAAAAGACCATGATGCTGGCGCAGCGTTTGTACGAGGCGGGCTACATCACCTACATGCGTACCGACTCGACCAACCTGAGCAAAGAGGCAGTAGAGTCCTGTCGCGACTATGTGCAAGAAACCTACGGTGAGCGCTATTTGCCATCGAGCCCCAATAGCTACTCGAGCAAAGAGGGCGCGCAAGAAGCGCACGAGGCGATACGTCCCTCCAGTGTCACAGTGCTTACTGCCCACTTAAAAGGTATGGAGCGTGATGCCGAGCGCTTGTACACGTTAATTTGGTCGCAGTTTGTGGCCTGCCAAATGAGCAACGCCGAGTACACCAGTACATCGATTACGGTTGAGGCCGGTGATTTTGAGTTGCGCACCCGCGGCCGGGTGATTCGTTTTGATGGTTTTACCCGGGTAATGCCACAAATCAGCAAAAAAGACGAAGACGTGGTCTTGCCGGAAGTCAGTGTGGGCGATCAGCTGCCGTTAGAAAAACTCGATCCGTCACAGCACTTTACCAAGCCACCGGCGCGCTTCTCTGAGGCGAGCTTAGTAAAAGAGCTTGAAAAGCAGGGTATTGGCCGACCTTCGACCTACGCCTCGATTATCTCAACTATCCAGGATCGCGGCTATGTGCGCCTCGAAAACCGCCGTTTTTACGCCGAAAAAATGGGCGATATTGTTACCGAACGTTTGAGCGAGAGCTTCTCGGATTTAATGAGTTACAGCTTCACCGCCAATATGGAGCAGTCGCTGGATGTGGTGGCCGAAGGCGGTAAAAATTGGCGTGTGTTACTCGATGAGTTCTACGCTGATTTTATCGGCCAATTGCAAAAAGCTCAGAGTGAAGAGTCGGGTGGTATGCGCCACAATGATCCGACTAACACCGACATAGAATGTGAGAAGTGTGGTCGCGATATGCAGATCCGCACCGGCTCGACCGGTGTATTTTTGGGTTGCTCGGGTTACGGCTTGCCTCCCAAAGAGCGTTGCAAGCACACCATGAACCTGGTTTCGGGGGACGAGGCGGTCGATGTCGAGGCCGATGAAGAGGCCGAGTCGCGACAGTTACGCTCTAAGCGGCGCTGCAAAATTTGTAACACCGCTATGGATAATTATCTGCTGGACGAAAAACGCAAATTGCATATCTGCGGTAATAACCCAGACTGTCCGGGTTACGAGGTGGAGCTGGGCACCTTCAAGCTCAAAGGTTATGAAGGTCCAACCTTGGAGTGCGACAAGTGCGGCAGTGAGATGCAGCTAAAAACAGGTCGCTTTGGCAAGTACTTTGGCTGTACCAACGACGACTGCAAAAACACCCGCAAGCTGCTTAAAAGTGGCGAGGCGGCACCACCGAAGATGGACCCAGTGCCGATGCCGGAACTCGCCTGTGAAAAAGTCGATGACACTTATGTGTTGCGCGACGGTGCGTCCGGTCTCTTTTTGGCGGCGAGCGGCTTTCCTAAAAACCGCGAGACACGCGCTCCTTTGGTGGCAGAGATTCTGCCGCACAAAAAGGAGATCGACCCAAAATATACGTTTTTGTTCTCGGCGCCTGTGGCAGATCCGGATGGGGTGCCGACGGTGATTCGATTCTCTCGTAAAACTAAGGAGCAGTACGTGCAGTCTGAAGTTGACGGTAAAGCAAGCGGCTGGAAGGCGTTTTATCAGGGTGGCAAATGGGTGCCAAATAAGTAAGCTGCAGCACTAGGAGAAGGGCAATGGCATCGTTAGCGGCGCAGGTAAATCGCCGAATCGCCAGCGTGCGCGTTATTTTGGCTGAGCTGTCGGGTACAGAGCGAACCCCGTTTGCACAGCAGGCGCTGCTGGAATCCGGGGTGTTTCACCTCTACTGCGGGTACACCCATTATCTGCGCGAACTGTGCGCTTACTATGGTGTAAAGTCCGTGGCCACTATCAGCTCGGCTGCAGACGCGCTGGAAGCGCTTACGCGGCAGGATAAACAGCCCGCCGAAATCAGCGAGATTAACGAGTTGGCTGGCCAGCCAGACTCGTGGCTGAGCCAGTTGGCGGCCAATTATGAGGCATGTTGGGCCTCGGAGTCTGGCGCTGAGGTGGCTGCAGATAATTTGATTCAGGTTCATCAGTTGGACGAGCGGGCACTTGAATCGCTCAGCGAGACGCTACTGAAGCAGTGGCTGGGCCAGATGCAAGAGCTTGTGGAGCGACACCGGCAGTCCACTACGGAGTATTAATCCTTCTAACCTTACCCTAAAGCCCCTTGAGCCGTGGTTTGGCGCGACTAAACGGCGCCCATTAACGTGCCCTTACCTGGCCAATGCCCGCTTGCGCATTTAATGCTCAGGCTAAAAGTGGTAATATAGTGGCTTGTTACCGGGTTTAGATGTCTATTTTGATCAATTAAGTACCTGCGCTGTCGCTCAGGTGGAGACTCCATGTCAGCCTCTTTGTATGAAATTGTCGAGCTATCCAATGGCGATGTTGTACTGCAGCGCGCCGATGAGAACGGTGAGCCTCTGGTTAGTATTCGGTTCTCTGCAGAGTCTTTGTCATTTATGCGCGACGGTAAATTTGACGTCGCCAAAGCGATGATTGAAGCGGGTATGGAAGTAGCCGGAGACCTCGCCGACATGCCCCCGGAAGACTGGTCTGAAGAGAGCGATTCAGAGCTTTACGATAAGCCTACCTTGCACTAGCCCAGCCGCTGCTAATTAACACCATACTCCTGGGTGCCGCCTGACTCAGTTTGATCAGACCTTATGCCTGTATCCGCCTCAGGTACGATACCTTTCACTTTGCTCGTTAACTCAATCAGTTACGGTCTTTCTGGCCATTAGCTTGCTGCTCATGAATTTACGCTTGGCGTTGCCAGTAAATGTGTGTCGTTTATCGATAGCGCAAAATTAAGGCTTGGCAGTTTCCGGCGTAAGCGGCTTGCTCTAGGTAGCGCTCCTGGCCTTGACTTAGCAGGCCAGGGCTTGCAATCACGGTGTGGCTGTTACCCATCTCCAGGGCGTCCCAGGTCACCCACAGTTGTTGGTCTGCATCGCGGCAATGGATCTGACGCAGTCGGAGTGGGTCGATACCAAAGCTTATCAGCAGGGGCGCCGGGAGCGGCTCGGAGGTAATCCAGGTAAGCCACCGCTGGCTGTCTTGCCGGCATAGGTGCGCCACCATAGGCAGTATCATACTCCAGCTGCTGGAGGCTCCCTGCGCCAGTACCAGCTCGGTTAGGCCAACATTGCTATTGTTTGCTGGGGTGTTGTGTACGTGGGGCAAACTCTGAAAATTATTCACGGCGTATGACTCCTACACTTAAACCTTCGATGCTAAAGCTTTGGTCCCGCAGATCGACGTGGATAACGTCAAAGTCGGGGTTTTCTGGCCAGAGCTCTACCTGAGCCCGGTTACCTTCGCGCTTAAAGCGCTTAACGGTGACTTCATCCTCGATACGAGCCACGACAATCTGGCCGTTGTGCACTTGATCTGTGCGGTGGACCGCCAGCAGGTCGCCGTCAAGGATGCCGGCGTCTTTCATGCTCATACCCTGTACGCTCAGTAAATAGTGGGCTTGAGGACTAAAAAAGCTGGGGGGGATATCGCAGTAGTTCTCGATGTGCTCCTGCGCCAATATCGGGCTACCCGCCGCTACGCGGCCGACAATGGGAAGGCCCTCTTGTCCTTCGGGAAGCTTAATGCCGCGCGAGGCACCGGGGATAAGCTCGATAGCGCCTTTGCGTGCCAGTGCTTTAATGTGCTCTTCTGCTGCATTAGCCGACTTGTAGCCGAGCATGCGCGCAATTTCGGCGCGGGTGGGAGGATACCCGGTTTCATCGGAGTAGCTTTTTATAAGCTCAAGAACCTGCTGCTGGCGTGCCGTTAGGTTTTGCATGTCCCTTACCTTTGTGTTGGATGGCTGTGTACGCTAAAGCCGTCATCATTTATAGCCGTGACCATCGCGAATGAGTTCTATCGTCTCATGCACTGTTTGGCTGTACAGTATCTGTGATTATATACAGTTATAATTACTGTGCAAGCATCCAGTTGTTGGCAATAACATTTATTTCATCGGTTGGTTATACTTGCGGGCCAGTAATAGTCTTACAGCGCAGGTGTAATCAGGAGTGTTTTGGATGGAGCAATTGCAAGGGTGGTACAACGAGTTGGTAGATCACGAGCGTCTGTGGGTGCTTGAGGTCTTTGTCGTCGTATTGGTGACGTTAATTTTGGCATCGTTAGCGCGGGTTATTTTAAATTATCTGATGCGTCACGCTCATAAAACCCGTAATCGCTGGGACGATACCTTAGTGGAGGCCGGAATCCCGCCGTTGCGCTGTTTAATTTGGTTGGTGGGTTTGTGTCTGGCTGCGCAAATGGCGCAAAGCGCTACCCAGGAGTCGGTCCTGGATTTTGCCGATACCGTGCTGCAGGTGGGGGTGGTGGTGTTGTTAACCTGGTTTCTGGTGCGCCTGGTGAAATACGGAGAGCGCAACTTTCTCGAGCCGCCCGATGGTAAGCCGGCCGACCCAACCACCGTAATGGCGGTGGGCAAGCTTATGCGGATTGCGATTGTTATTACTTCGGCGTTAGTGCTGTTGCAGTCATTGGGTTACAGCATTTCAGGTGTATTGGCGTTCGGTGGTATCGGCGGTATAGCGGTCGGTTTTGCGGCAAAAGATTTGTTGGCTAACTTTTTTGGCGGGCTGATGATCTACATGGACCGGCCCTTTAAGGTGGGCGACTGGGTACGCTCACCCGATCAAAACATCGAAGGCACGGTTGAGGAGATCGGCCTGCGCTTAACTCGCATTCGCACTTTCGATAAGCGCCCACTTTATGTGCCCAATCAAACATTTACGCAAATCTCGGTGGAAAACCCCTCGCGCATGTTTAACCGCCGGATCTACGAAACAATTGGTGTGCGATATGAAGACGGCGACAAGGTGGCAGCGATTGTTGCCGATGTGAAGGCGATGCTGGAGTCTCATGACGAGATAGACGCCAGTCAAACCCTGATTGTGAATTTTAACGAGTTTGCCAATTCATCACTTAACTTCTTTGTTTACACCTTCACCAAGACGGTTAACTGGGTGCATTTTCACTCAGTTAAGCAAGATGTCTTGCTTAAAATAATGGCGATCGTCGAGCAGCACGGTGCGGAATGTGCCTTTCCGACACGTACGTTGCATATCCCCGATCAACTGCAAATGGTATCTGCCGAGGCTGCTGCAGAAGTCTCGCCAGCCGCGGGGGAGGAGCGGTGAGCCCGTTAGGCACAGACGCTCAGCGCTGGCAGGTTGATGGTGCTGAGTGCCTACTAGACGCCCGTACGATACGCGCCGCGACGGCCGAGCTCGGTGCCCGAATCAGTGCCGATTACAGCGGTTTGTCGCAGCCGTTGGTGGTACTGCTGATTATGAATGGTGCGGTAGTGTTTGGCGGTGATTTGCTGCCGGCGCTGGCGATTGATGTGGAGTTGGATTATGTCCATGCCAGCCGTTACCGCGATGATCAGGCAACTGACGGGCTCGTGTGGCAGCGCCACCCGCCAGAGTGGTTGCGTGGCCGGGAGGTGCTGTTGGTGGATGATATCTTAGACGCCGGCGCCACGCTTGCCGCTGTTACTGAGCGCTGCCTTGCTTTGGGGGCGGCAGGGGTTCGCTCGGCGGTGTTATTGCACAAACACACCGCTGCGCCAGCGGTGATTGCCGCCGACTATGTGGCCTTTGATATTAATGATCGATACGTTTATGGCTGGGGTATGGATTATCGCGGGCGGTTGCGTAACGCCCCCGGGGTATTTGCGCTGCCGTAAGGACGGCGATGTTCTGATTCACAACATTTAGGACTGCGTGTGGACAAAAACCACTCAATCGCGTAAAAAAGGTTTGGGCTTTTAGCTACGTTTTATTGCCTGTGGCAGCTGTTGGGGGTTGCCGGTGTGATCGTGCTAATGGCCCATTTGTATTGGAACAAGTACATAAAAATAAAAGAGGTTAGGTATGTCAGAACGATTGTCAGGAACGGTCAAGTGGTTTAACAATGCTCGTGGTTATGGCTTTATCACTCGGGGTGAGGGTAGTGAGGATGTGTTTGTTCACTATCGTAGCATTCGGGGTGAGGGTTACCGCTCACTGGCTGAGGGACAGAGCGTGTTATTTGCAGTACAGCAAGGCGAAAAAGGCTTGCAGGCTGACGACGTCGAAGTGTGTTAATACCGGGTGCGGTATCTGACAGGCAGATACCGCATATCTGCGCATTTTGGCAGCTTAACTACCTGACCCGCTCACAGTGCTTGGGGCGGCGTATAGGGCAGCACTTTAATCAGTACTCCCATTCTTGGGTGATCTAAAAAGTGCAGCTCGTCACTGCGCATTCGCCGCGTTTGCGCCATCGTAATAATCTCACGGGTCACATAAGGTGCGGCAAAAAAGTCGCCGAGAGCGCTATTTAAGTTTGTGTCATTAAATACCAGTGAGTTTGTCCCTGTGCCCGACTCCGAGAATGATCCACTACTTCTGCCAAAGAAATTATCGTCTTGCTCTGATTGGGCCTGTTGTGCGATGCGTTTTTGCGGTTGTTGCGGCAATAGTGGCCACTGGTTGCGGCTCTGCCCAGCGTTAGTTTGGAATTGGCTTACCCACAAGTTGGTTTTGATGTGCAGGTAGCGAGAAACATTGATATTAACGCTGCCCTCTAGCTCGTTATGCTCCCCATAGCTCTCGCCCCCGTAAACTAAAACGGAGGGCGCGCGATCTTCGCCCACCACGATTTGCCGCCACGCCTCGTGAAACAGCACGTTAAACCCTGGTTGCGCATTCAGGCGATCGCTCACAGAATTTAAATTGCGGGCGTCTCTTGGGAGTTTATAGAATGGCGTACGATCTAAGTCTACGGCCGCGTCTTCGGGCGCGGCTGCGTTGCCGATCTGTGTGGCCGGTGCATCTGGGTCGTAAAGCTGCTGCCAGTTAAGCGGATAGTTAAGCTCGATGTTTTTAGGCCATTGCTCGACGCTGTTTTGCGGCGGGCGACTGTAAACAATCATCTCTATTTGGTACCAGCCCTCAAAGGTCCCTTGGGCCACGCAGAGGTTGCCAGATAGCAGCAGGGCGATAAAAAGAGCGGCGCGTACTTTCATAACGTTTTAGGGTTCCGGTTGGTCAGGCTGCCTGTTGGTGGCAGCCTTGGGGATTTCTGGCCTGAGTCTAGCGTTTTTTACGCTTCGGTGTTAGCCGGCTTTAACAATCTCAATAAATCGTTGACATGCTCCAGGCGCGACTCGGCATCGGGCATGGGTAGCGTAAACTTGATGAGGTTGGCGCCCTCTAAGCGAAATACGTGTGGCTGTGTCTGTACCAGCTGCACAATGTTGTAGGGGTCAACGGTGGTTTCGGCGCTAAACTCGAGTTTGCCCCCGGTGGCCGACGCCTCGAGTTTTTTAATGCCAAGCTCAGCGGCTGTCAGTTTGATCTGTGTTACTTGCACTAAATTCTTAACGGGCTCTGGCAGCAAGCCAAAGCGGTCAATCATTTCCACTTGTAGCTCACGCAGGGACTCGGTACTGGTGGCTCCGGCGAGGCGTTTATACATTACCAGCCGCGAGTGCACGTCGGGTAAGTAATCGTCGGGAATCAGCGCCGGGATACGCAGGTTGACATCGGTGTTGTCTTCTAGCGGCTGATTGATGTTGGGCTCTTTGCCGGCACGCATGGCTTTTACCGCGCGATCAAGCATGTCCATGTAAAGCGAGAAGCCAACCGTGTGGATCTGACCGCTTTGCTCATCGCCCAATAGTTCACCTGCACCGCGAATTTCCATGTCATGGGTGGCCAGTGTAAAGCCGGCCCCCAGGTCTTCCGCCGCCGAGATTGCCTCCAGACGCTTGATCGAATCGGCCGTCATGGCGCGTCGCTCGGGAGTCAGCAAATAGGCGTACGCCTGATGGTGCGAGCGACCTACACGGCCGCGCAACTGGTGCAGTTGCGCCAGGCCAAATTTGTCGGCCCGATGAATAATAATGGTGTTTGCGCTGGGGATGTCGATACCGGTTTCGATAATGGTTGAACACACCATGACGTTAAAGCGCTTGTGGTAAAAGTCGGACATGACTTTTTCCAGCTCCCGCTCCCGCATCTGCCCGTGACCAATGCCTATGCGCGCCTCGGGGACTAGCTCTTGCAGGGCGCGAGCGGTGCGCTCGATGCTTTTTACTTCATTGTGCAGGTAATAGACCTGGCCACCGCGCAAAATCTCGCGCAATACAGCTTCTTTGATAGTGGCATTGTCGTGCTGCCGAACAAACGTTTTCACCGATAAGCGCCGGGCGGGTGGTGTGGCGATAATCGATAAATCGCGAATGCCGGCCATGGACATATTTAAGGTGCGCGGTATCGGAGTGGCGGTTAGGGTCAGGATGTCAATTTCAGCGCGGAGCTTTTTCAGTTGCTCTTTTTGGCGCACACCAAAGCGGTGTTCTTCGTCGATGATCAACAGCCCGATATCTTTGTATTTAATGTCGGGCTGAATTAATTTGTGGGTGCCCACAACGATGTCGACTTTACCCTCGGCGAGGCGTTCTTTTACGCTCTCGACCTCTTTGTTAGTGCGAAACCGGCTCATCACTTCAATAACAAACGGCCAGCTGGCAAAGCGGTCTTTGAGTGACTCATAGTGCTGTTGGGCGAGCAGGGTGGTGGGGGCCAATATGGCCACTTGCTTGCCAGCGTGGGCGGCGACAAACGCTGCGCGCATGGCCACCTCGGTTTTGCCAAAGCCAACGTCGCCGCACACCAGGCGATCCATGGGCTGGGGCGACAGCATGTCTTTGACGACCGCTTCGATGGCCAGCTGCTGGTCGGGGGTTTCTTCAAAGGGGAAGCCGGCCGCAAACGAGAGATAGTCGGCTTTGGGGTCAGCAAACGCCAAGCCCTTACGCGCGGCGCGCCGGGCGTAGATGTCGAGCAGTTCGGCGGCGGTGTCGCGTACTTGTTCAGCGGCTTTGCGTTTGGCTTTTTGCCAGGCCTCAGAGCCCAGCCGGTGTAGTGGTGCCATCTCTTCATCGGCGCCACTGTAGCGGCTAATCAGGTGCAAGCTGGTAACCGGTACGTACAGCTTGGCCTCTTCGGCGTATTCCAGCATTAAAAATTCGCTGGTGTCACCCTCAATGCTGATGGTTTCTAGCCCTCGGTAGCGCCCGACGCCGTGATCGATATGCACAACTGGCGCCCCGATTTTAAGTTCGGTCAGGTTCTTAACGACATTTTCGGCGTTATCTTGCCCCTGGCGTCGTCGACGGGTTTGCTGAATGCGTTCGCCAAAGAGCTGTGACTCGGCAATCAGGGCGAGGGCACCATCGGCGATAACCAGCCCCTGATCAATTCCGCCCACGGTAATGCCGATTCGTTCGTCAGAGTCGGCAAATGTCTGCCAGCTGTCGACCGTGGCCGGCTTTACCCGAATCCGCCCGAGCAGCTCAAGTAAGGTCTCCCGGCGCCCAGCGGACTCGGCGCAAAACAGCACCCGGCCGTTAAACTCTAGCAAAAATGCTTCGATGCTCGTGAGCGGGTTTTCGGCGTGGGCGTGGATAGGCAGCGACGGCGGTGTACGGGTGTTAAAGTTAAGCTGGCCGGCTTTGTTTTCAAGTTGTTCGGCGCTAATTTGGGTGCGACTCATACCTTTGAGGCCGGCAAACAGCTCTTCCTCGCGCAGGTAGATTTCCGGTGGTGCCAGCAGTGGCCGGGTTGGGTCGACACCTCGGGATTCGTAGCGGGCCCACAGCTCTTGTAAAAAGTGGCTGGCAGCGCCTTGTATATCGCCCAGAGTGTAGGCAATGGTGTTGCCTGGTAAAAAGTCGAATAGCGTACTGCTGTGGCTAAAAAACAACGGTAAGTAGTATTCAATGCCCGGCGGGGCAATGCCGTCGCTGACATCGCGGTATATGGAGCAAGCGCTCGGGTCTACATCAAAGCGCTGGTGCCACTGGTTTTTAAAATGGCTGATACCGCTTTTGTCCAGGGGGTATTCGCGCGCCGGCAGCAGTTCTAATTTGTCGATTTTGTCTAGGGTGAGCTGAGTATCCGGGTCAAACGTGCGGAGCGTGTCGATTTCGTCATCAAATAAATCGATCCGCAGTGGGCGGTCGCTGCCCATGGGGAAGATGTCGATCAGTGCGCCGCGCACGGCAAATTCGCCGTGCTCGTAAACGGTGTCTACCACCCGGTATCCGGCCTGAACCAGATTGTCACGCAGGGTGGCAAGATCCAGAGTCTCGCCTATCTTTAATAGCAGGCTGTTTTGCACCAGGTAATCTTTTGGCATCAGGCGCTGCAAGAGGCTTGTGACCGGAACTACCAGTATGCCGTGGTGGGTGTTTGGCAGGTGGTAAAGGGTGCGCAGCCGCTCCGAGATAATATCCTGGTGGGGCGAGATGCTATCGTAGGGGAGTGTTTCCCAGTCGGCCAAATGTAAAATATTGAGCTTCTCGCCGGCAAAAAAACGCAGCTCCACTTCCAGCCTTTGAGCGCTAGCGGTATCGCTGGTGATGGCGAGCGTTAGCCCCGAGTGGCGGTTGGCAGCACTGGCCAGCGCTAACGCCTGCGCCGAGCCGTAGAGTTGCCCCCAGTGGCGGCGTTCGCCCGGGCGGTCGGTCACTTCGGGGTGGCGAGGGTCAAATAAGGTCATAGCAGTCGATAGTGCGTATTAGTGTTGTCGGGGTGCGGTTGCTCCGTGCAGGCCGCAAATATAAGGCGGGCATTGTACCCGCTTTTACCCCTCTTGTAGGCGGCGCTCACGGCCTGCGCGCCGAGAATCCGTTGATTTAGGCAAAGATGCGCTAAAATTGTGCCACGACACTGGTCATTGGCAGCCCTGATCTTTATAATTGCCGCGATTTTTTAGTAGGTTCTGGTTTGTTATTTTGCGCCCAAATCCGCTTTCAGCTTTAAAGCTTAAGCCATATTTGGGCGATATTGCCTCAAATGCGGCGCCGGCGTTGGCTTCTGCCTGGTCGGGTGCGTCAAATCGGACTGAAACAATCAATAAACTTCAACTAATAGAAGTGGTTGGCGCACAGTCAACACAGCGACATTGCGACTCAGCGATTGAGTCGTGCTACTTATTAATCCAACGAGTGATTAGGCAGAGACGTATGATAAAGATTCGTCGGGGATTGGATTTACCTATATCCGGTGCACCCGAGCAGACGATCGCCGATGGGCCCGAGGCCCGCTCTGTGGCAGTCATCGGCCCAGATTATCACGGCATGAAGCCGACTATGGCCGTGGCCGTAGGCGATAAGGTTAAGCTCGGACAGCTGTTATTTACCGATAAAAAAACCGAAGGTGTGCGCTATACCGCGCCAGCTGCTGGTACAGTCGCGGCGATTCATCGCGGCGAGCGCCGGATGCTGCAGTCGGTTGTGATTGATGTTGAGGGCGATGAGTCCGAGACATTCTCCGCGTTAAGCGAGGCAGAGCTTAGCAGCGCCAGCGCTGAAACCGTGCGACAGCTACTGAACGAAGCCGGTTTGTGGACCGCGTTGCGCACCCGCCCATACAGCAAGGTTCCGGCTATCGACTCGGCGCCTCATGCGATTTTTGTCGCGGCGATGGATACCAATCCATTGGCAGCTGATCCGCAGGTTGTTCTGCAAGAGCGCGCGGATGATTTTATTAACGGTTTGAAGGTGTTAGCTCGCCTGACCGAGGGTAAAGTCTATGTCTCTAAAGCGCCGGGTGCCGATATCCCGGTAGCGAGCGGCGATCAATTCTCTGTCAACGAGTTCGCCGGTGTGCACCCAGCCGGTAATGTCGGCACCCATATTCATCATTTGGATGCCGTCAGTGCCACCAAAACCGTGTGGACCATCAATTATCAGGATGTTGCCGCTTTCGGTGCTTTTGCCGCTACCGGCCGTATCGATACCCGCCGTGTTGTTGCGCTGGCAGGCCCTGGCGTAAATGAACCACGCCTGTTACGCACCCGTGTGGGCGCCAGCCTTGAAGAGTTAACCGCCGGTCAGTTGAAAGGCGAGGGCAACCGCATTGTTTCGGGTTCGGTATTCGGCGGGCGCACCGCTCGTGGTCCTTACGCGTTCCTCGGCCGTTACCACACCCAAGTTAGTGTTTTGCCGGAGGGTGACGATCGCCCAATGCTGCACTACTTGCGCGCCGGTACTAACCTCTTCTCGGTGTTGAATATCTATCTGTCTAAGCTGACTCCCTCTAAGCGTTTTGCGTTTACCACCAGCACCAACGGTAGTGAGCGTGCGATGGTTCCCGTTGGTGCTTATGAAAAGGTAATGCCGCTTGATATCTTGCCTACCCAGTTGCTTCGTGCATTGGTTGTGGGTGATAGCGAGTCGGCGCAACAGCTTGGCTGTCTTGAGCTTGATGAAGAAGATTTGGCTCTGTGTACGTTTGTCTGCCCGGGTAAGTACGAGTACGGCCCAATCTTGCGCGACAATCTCACCTTGATCGAGCGGGAGGGTTAAGACATGAAAGCACTGCGTAATTTCCTCGATAAAATCGAGCCCAACTTTCATAAAGGTGGTAAGCACGAAAAATGGTACGCGCTGTATGAAGCCGTCGATACTATTTTTTACCGTCCGGCGGACGTGGCTAAAACCACATCTCACGTGCGTGACGGTATCGACCTGAAGCGTATTATGATCACTGTGTGGATGTGTACCTTCCCCGCAATGTTCTTTGGTATGTATAACGTCGGCCATAACGCCAATGTTATTCTGGCCGATATGGGCATGGCAGGTGCCGAGGGTTGGCGCATCGCGCTGATCTCATCGATTGCCGGCTTTGACCCCAATAGCATTTGGGACTGCCTGGTTCACGGCGCCGCTTACTTTCTGCCTATCTACGCTGTTGTCTTTATTGTGGGTGGCTTTTGGGAAGTACTGTTTGCCATGGTGCGGGGTCACGAAGTTAACGAAGGCTTCTTTGTTACCTCGGTACTGTTTGCCTTGATTTGTCCGCCCGATTTGCCGCTGCTGTATGCTGCACTCGGTATCAGCTTTGGTGTGGTGCTGGGCAAAGAGGTGTTTGGGGGCACAGGTAAAAACTTCTTAAATCCGGCTCTGACAGGCCGTGCATTTTTGTTCTTCGCCTACCCGGCCAGCATGTCTGGTGATACCGTCTGGACCGCTGTTGATGGCTACACCGGTGCAACCGCGCTGTCTGTAGTTGCGCAAAATGGCGTCGAAGCGCTTGAGGCACAATTGAGCTGGATGGACGCCTTCTTAGGCTTTATGCAGGGCAGTATCGGTGAAACCTCAACCCTGGCTATTTTTATCGGTGGTGCTGTGCTGCTGGTAATGGGGATTGCCTCGTGGCGTATTGTGGCCGGCGTTATGCTCGGTATGATTGCAACCAGTTTATTGTTTAACTTAACCGGGGATGCAAGTTCAAACCCCTCCATGGCAATGCCCTGGTACTGGCATATGGTTGTGGGTGGTTTTGCGTTCGGCATGATCTTTATGGCGACCGACCCGGTTTCTGCCTCTATGACCGATACCGGTAAGTACTGGTTTGGTGCTTTGATTGGCTTTATGGTGATTATTATTCGTGTGGTAAACCCAGCCTTCCCGGAAGGTATGATGTTGGCGATTTTGTTTGCTAACTTGTTTGCCCCGCTGATTGATTACCTCGTAGTTCGTGCAAATATCAAGCGGAGGTTGGCACGTGGCTAGTAATGATTCCATTAAGAAAACAATCACGGTAACGCTGTTGCTGTGTATTGTCTGCTCGGTGGTAGTGTCCACAGCAGCCGTACTTTTGCGCCCGGTGCAGGAAGTCAATAAATCGCTGGACTTTAAGCGTAATATTTTGGCTGCTGCCGGCCTGCTCGAGAAATCGGATAAAGCGAGCATCGAGAGCTTGTTTGAAGAGCGCGTGACCACACAAGTGGTTGATTTGGCGTCTGGCAAGTTCACCGATGCCGTTGACCCGGCTAATTATGATCAGCGTAAAGCCAGTAAAGATCCGGCTCGTTCTATCGATTTGAGCCCCGATGAAGACATCGCGAAAATCTCTCGCCGTGAAGAGTACGCCGTGGTGTACTTAATTGAAGGTGATTCAGGTCTGGAAACGTTGGTGTTACCCGTGCGTGGCTATGGCCTTTGGTCAACCTTGTACGGCTTTTTGGCGCTGGAGTCTGATTTAAACACCGTTAAAGGCTTTGGCTTTTATGAGCACGGTGAAACGCCGGGGCTTGGCGGTGAAGTGGATAACCCATCGTGGAAAGCTCAGTGGGAAGGCAAAGAAGTTTACGACAATGACGGCGAAGTTGAGCTGACGGTTGTAAAAGGCAAAGTTGACCCGCAGTCTCAAAATGCAGATCACCAGGTTGATGGTTTGTCAGGTGCAACCCTGACCAGCCGTGGCGTGGCGAATCTGGTTCATTTTTGGCTGGGCGAAGATGGCTATAAGCCTTTTCTGACCAACCTAAAGAACGGGGAGGCCTAAGATCATGAAAGTCAAAGAACTCTTATTTGCGCCGATTTTCTCCAATAACCCGATTGCATTGCAGATTTTGGGTATTTGTTCGGCACTGGCGGTTACGAGCAGCTTGGCTGTTACCGTGGTTATGTGTATTGCACTGACCTCGGTTGTGGCCTTTTCAAACCTGTTTGTTTCCTTGGTACGTAATCATGCCCCGGGCAGTATTCGTATCATTATTCAGATGACTATTATTGCCTCGCTGGTAATTGTGGTTGACCAGGTGCTAAAAGCGTACGCGTTTGAAATCAGTAAGCAGCTCTCTGTGTTTGTTGGTTTGATTATCACCAACTGTATCGTGATGGGCCGTGCCGAAGCATTCGCCATGAAAAACCCTCCGCTGCCAAGCTTTTTGGATGGTGTGGGTAATGGCTTGGGCTACAGCGCTATGTTGTTGGGCTTGGCGTTTATTCGCGAGCTGTTTGGTACCGGTAGCTTGTTTGGTACACAGGTGTTGCCACTTGCCACCGAAGGCGGTTGGTACATTCCAAACGGCTTGTTGCTGTTGCCGCCTAGTGCGTTCTTCCTGATTGGCTTGTTTATCTGGGCGATCCGTGTGTGGAAGAAAGACCAAATAGAGCAGCCCGATTATAAAATTGCGCCTAACACCAAGCCGCTAGCGAAGGAGGCCTGATCATGGAAGCGTATTTGAGCTTATTTGTTCGGTCGATTTTTATCGACAACATGGCCCTGGCGTTCTTCCTGGGTATGTGTACCTTGCTGGCTGTATCGAAAAAAATTGGTGCGGCGTTTGGTTTGGGTATTGCGGTAATTGTGGTGCAAACCATCACTGTACCGGTGAACAACTTGTTGTACACCTACGTACTGGCTGATGGTGCACTGGCCTGGGCCGGCTTGCCCGATGTTAACTTAAGCTTCTTGGGGCTTATTTCTTACATCGGTGTTATCGCCGCTCTGGTGCAGATCCTTGAAATGGTGCTGGATAAATATGTGCCCGCTCTTTACAACGCGCTGGGCGTGTTCTTGCCTCTTATTACCGTAAACTGTGCCATTTTAGGTGGCTCGCTGTTTATGGTGGAGCGCGATTACAACTTTGGCGAGAGTGTTGTATTTGGTGTTGGCTCTGGTGTGGGTTGGGCGTTAGCCATTACCGCGCTGGCCGGTATCCGTGAAAAGATGAAGTACAGTGATGTGCCCGAAGGGCTTCGCGGCCTGGGTATTACTTTTATTACCGTGGGCTTAATGTCGCTTGGCTTTATGTCATTCGGCGGCATTGATCTGTAATCAGCGAGGATTCACATGAACGAAATTATACTTGGCGTAGCCATGTTCACGATCATCGTGCTTGTGTTGGTGGTTGTGATTTTGAGCGCGCGTGCAAAGTTGGTATCGAGCGGTGATGTCACCATCGATATCAACGGCGAGAAAAAACTCACTGTTCCTGCGGGTGGCAAACTGTTGCAGACGCTGTCTGGAGCGGGCTTGTTCTTGCCGTCGGCCTGTGGCGGTGGCGGCACTTGTGCGCAGTGTGCCTGTGTTGTATCGGATGGCGGTGGCTCTATGCTGCCGACCGAAGAGAGCCATTTTACCAAGCGTCAAGCGGCAGAAGGCTGGCGTTTATCCTGTCAAACTCCGGTTAAACAGGATATGGTCGTAGAGGTACCGGAAGACGTATTTGGTGTTAAGCAGTGGGAGTGTACCGTTGAGTCGAACCCCAATGTGGCAACCTTTATTAAAGAGCTAACCTTAAAGCTGCCCGAGGGGGAGAACGTAGATTTCCGCGCTGGCGGCTATGTACAGCTTGAGTGTCCCGCGTATCATATTAAGTTCTCTGATTTTGATATCGAAGAGCAGTTCCGTGCTGACTGGGAGCGCTTTGGATTCTTTAACTTAGAAACCAAAAATGCCGAGCCTGTGCAGCGCGCTTACTCGATGGCGAACTATCCGGAAGAGCGTGGTCTGGTTAAGTTTAATATCCGTATTGCGACACCGCCTCCGGGCTCTAAAGACATTCAGCCAGGCATCATGTCCTCGTATGTCTTTAATTTAAAGCCGGGTGACAAAATCACAGTGTTTGGCCCCTTTGGTGAGTTCTTTGCTAAAGATACCGAGGCTGAGATGGTGTTTGTGGGTGGTGGTGCCGGTATGGCGCCAATGCGCTCGCACATTTTTGACCAGCTTAAGCGTCTTAACTCTAAGCGTAAGATCTCTTTCTGGTACGGGGCGCGTTCTCTAAAAGAGCTGTTTTACCAGGATGAATACGACATGCTTGCCGAGGAGAACGACAACTTCACTTGGCACGTTGCCATGTCGGACCCGCAGCCAGAAGATAACTGGGAAGGTTTGACTGGGTTTATTCATAACGTATTGTATGAAGAGTACCTAAAAGACCACCCCGCTCCAGAGGATTGTGAGTTCTACATGTGTGGGCCGCCAATGATGAACGCAGCGGTTATTAAGTTGCTACATGATTTGGGCGTTGAAGATGAAAACATTATGCTGGATGACTTTGGTGGGTAAACGCAACATACCAATGCCTGACATAATGATAATAAAAAAGAGGCTGACATTTCTGTCAGCCTCTTTTTTGTTTTTGTGTCTGCTAATAAGTGGTTGCTCGCCCAGTGGTACAGAGCGTCCGAACGTAAAGTTTTCGGGCGGCACCATGGGCACGCATTATCATATTACCGTGGTGGGGCCGGAGTCCGGTGACTTTGATATTAACGTGGAGGCTTTGCAGGAGGCTGTCGAAGAGCAACTGGTAGAGATTAACCAGATGATGTCGACTTACATTGATGACTCCGAGCTGATGCAATTCAATCGCGCCCCAGTGAATGAGTGGGTAGAGCTCTCAGAGCCCGTTATGGAAGTCTTGACCATCAGTGAAGACATCAGTCAGCGCTCTCGCGGGGCGTTTGATATTACGGTAGGCCCGCTGGTTAATCTTTGGGGATTTGGGCCCGAAATGCAGCCCGAGCAAGTCCCGGATGATGAGGCTTTGGCGGCCGCTTTGGCGCGTACTGGCCACACATTTTTGCAGCTTGATGTTAACCGGGCTCGGCGCACCAACAATATAAGTGTCGATTTGTCGGCCGTTGCGAAGGGATATGGTGTCGACCAGTTAGTTGATTTTTTAGTCAATCGTGGCTTTCACAACTTTATGGTCGAGATAGGGGGTGAAGTGCGAGTGATTGGTGATAGCCCGCGCAGTACGCCCTGGCGCATTGCCATCGAGCAACCGTCGGTGCTGGCCGGAGGCGCCAGGCTCGCCCTCAATATCGATAATCATGCGGTGGCGACCTCGGGAGATTACCGCAACTATTTTGAAGTCGACGGTGTGCGTTACTCGCATACTATTGATCCCACGACCGGTCGGCCAATTAGGCATAACCTAGCGTCGGTGACGGTAGTGGCTGAGACCGCAGCCCGCGCCGATGCCTGGGCAACGGCGTTGAATGTACTGGGCCCGGAAAAGGGTATGGCGCTGGCCAACGCCGAGCAACTCGCCGTGTACATGATTGTCAAAGAAGGCGACGGCTTTACCGACACTCAATCGGTTACGTTTTCACAGTTGTTGCAGTAGCGCTTAGCAGCTGCAGCACAGGAGGGTACAACGATGGCAGTATTTTTAGTGGTTTTATTGGTAATGCTTACCGTAGTGGTTGGCATGTCTGTGGGTGTGATTTGCGGGCGTAAGCCCTTGACCGGCTCTTGTGGTGGTGTGGGTAAAGCGCTGGGGGAAAAAGATTACAGTTGTGAGCTGTGCGGTGGCGACGAACAAAAGTGCGAAAGCCTTAAAAACGGCGTAAGCTCTACGACTGCGACAGATTTAGCTGTAGATGCGACGGCCAAAAAGCCGCGTGATTAACCTGTAGGATGTACTTGGCAACTGTTGCCGAGTACATCATGCGAAGTAGGGAAGTGGGGGCTTATTGTGGCGACATATACATACGACGTAGTAATTATTGGTTCTGGGCCGGCGGGCGAAAGTGCTGCTATGGCATCGGCTAAAGCGGGCAAAAGGGTAGCGGTTATCGAGGGCCGGGGCTTGGTTGGAGGAAACTGTGCTCATAAAGGGACTATTCCTTCTAAGTCTTTGCGGCATGCGGTTAAGCAGATCATTCAGTTCAAAACCAGTAACCTATTTCGTGAAAACGGCGAGAGTTGGCGTATCACCTACCCGCGGGTGCTGGCGGCGGCAAACCAAGTTATCCCAAAGCAGGTGGAGTTACACACCGATTTTTACGTGCGCAATCGGGTGGCGGTGTTTTCGGGCTTCGCCTCCTTCTTGGACGCCAATACTGTCGAAGTGAAGTTTAGCGAAGGCTCTACTGAAACCATCCGAGCCGAACATTTTATTATTGCCACCGGCTCACGCCCCTATCAACCGGCTGATGTAGACTTTACTCACCCGCGTATTTACGACTCTGACTCGATACTGGAGATGAAACACACCCCGCGCCATATCTTAATTTATGGCGCCGGCGTTATCGGTTGTGAATACGCATCGATCTTTTCGGGCCTGGGCGTAAAGGTTGATTTGATTAATAGTCGCGACAGGTTGTTATCGTTTTTGGATGATGAGATCTCCGACGCGTTGAGTTATCACTTGCGAGATAATGGTGTGCGGGTTCGCCACAGCGAGACCTACGAGAAGATCGAAGCGACTGATCGCGGGGTGACACTTTATTTGCAGTCGGGTAAACGCATTAAAGCTGATGCCTTACTCTGGTGTAATGGCCGCAGTGGTAATACCGATCAGCTTAATCTTGACGCCATTGATCTGGCGCCTGATCACCGCGGTAATCTTACTGTTAATGAACAGTACCAAACCGATGTTGAGAATGTTTACGCGGTAGGTGATGTGGTTGGCTGGCCGAGTCTTGCCAGTGCCTCTTACGATCAGGGGCGGGCTCTGGCAGCGGTGATCTTGGGCGAGCCGGCGAATGATGTGAGTGAAGTCCCTACCGGCATTTATACCTTGCCCGAGATTAGCTCGGTGGGTAAAACAGAGCGCGAGCTAACTGAGGCACGCATTCCGTACGAGGTTGGCCGCTGCCTGTTTAAAAATACCGCACGTGGGCAAATTAGTGGCGAAGATGTGGGGATGCTGAAGTTGCTGTTTCACGTCGATACGGGTGCGTTGCTGGGTGTACATTGTTTTGGTGCCGAAGCCGCCGAGATTATTCACATCGGGCAAGCGATCATGAGTCAGCCGGGCGAGAACAACAATATCAGTTTCTTTTTAAACACCACGTTCAACTATCCCACTATGGCTGAGGCGTATCGATTGGCAGCGCTTGACGGTACTAATCGGATCAATCGTCAGTAACGACACGTATCTCTGTCATAAAAAAGGCCACCTCGTTAGGTGGCCTTTTTTTGATGGTAGGCTGCACAGGCACCTTTTTAAGGTGCTGCCGACTTTATGGTGTGGAGCCGGCGCCCGTTACCTTGGGGGTAAACTTGATCACTGAATGCACTACGCGGTCACTCTCAAAGTAAACAACAAAGTCGCTGTAGGTCCAGGTGTAAATGGGTGGCTCGCCAACCGGCCCTTGCTGTGTCATGGGTTCGCCGTACTTGGTTTTTACGTGGGCTTTGGTGGTGCCTGTAGTGGGTGTAGAAATGAACTCTCCCGATTTTTCCTGCTGCCCAACTGGGATGCGTACCGTTTCGGCATGTGACTGAAAAGCGAAGAGCACTAGCAATGTGGCGATAGCAAATTTCATGGAAGGTCCTAAATAGGGTGCCGCGTCGGTTTAAGGTGTCGGTTGTTGTGGTTTTTGCCGTGCCGAGGCCATTTGTGCCCGCATAATGTGCTGGCTTATTTGTTGTCGCTCGGCCGCATTCATATAGGTAAATTCTGCCGTAATCTGGCAGCCATTACCGCGATCCGGTTCACATCGAATAACCTGCGCGTGCAGGGCGATGGCCATTAACGGCGTGTCAAAGCTCAGCATTAATGCGAGCCACTGTTGTTCGGCCAAGGGTGTGGGGTGAGTAAACTGGATTCCGCCCTCACTAAGCTCGATGCTCTGGCTGGTGTTTCGCTCCGCAATTTGGCTGTTTAAGCAAAACTGTGCCAGTGTATCGATTTTACGGGTGAGGATGCTTAAGTAGTCGCCCAAAGCCCGGTCGGAATCTTTGATTTGTTGTTGCAGTTGACTGCCATCTAAATCCAGCCGTTTGAGTTCGGCCATCGTGTGTAATATAGGGCTGGCGGTAAAGTGCGATGAGGCGTCGGCGTTTGCCTCTGGCCGCCGTGCTAGTACATTGAGCTCTACGTTGGAGCTTACCGTTAGGCGAAAGTAACCTCGTCGTTCGTCCATAGTACTCCCGAACCTCAAAAGAAGGTTTAGCTGTTATTAGCCAACAATACCACACCCGCCTTTTGACAGCACTAGGCATGGTTTTCGTGGCTCACGTGTATTGCCTAAGGGCGATGCTTCGTCGCCGCTCTTGTAGTCCACAGGGCATTGGGGTTAAATGCGCAGATGTTAAAAATCATCCCTCTGGCCATTGGTTTACGGTATATCCGTGCTAAACGCCGCAATCAGTTTATCTCGTTTGTCAGTGGCTTTTCGCTGCTGGGAATGGCGTTGGGTGTGATGGCGCTTATTGTCGTAATGTCGGTGATGAACGGCTTTGACCGCGAAATGAAGCAGCGTTTGTTACGAGTCATCCCCCACGGTTTTGTTACCCAAGAGCCCTCCATGAAAAACTGGCCAGTGCTTCGGGAGCAGCTCTTAAGCAATACCGATATTTTGGCCGCTGCACCATTTGTGGAAGGTTTTGCGCTGGCGGGCTTTCAGTCACAGGTTCAGGGGGTTCAGGTTTCCGGTGTAGATCCCGAGCTACAAGGCGGCGTATCGGCGGTGGTTGATAATATGCTGGTTGGCGAGTTGGCAGATTTGCAGGCCGGCCAGTTTGGCATTGTTTTGGGGGCGGTTTTGGCTCGGCAGTTACGGGTGATCACTGGCGATAAACTGACTTTAACGCTGCCTGAAATTTCCATTACCCCGGCAGGTGTCTACCCTAGAGTAAAACGCTTTACCGTGGTGGGTGTGTTTGAGGTGAACGCGCCGGTGGATCAGGAGCTGGCACTCATTCATATACGCGATGCTGAAAAGCTATACCGCATTCAGGCACCTATGGGGCTGCAATTAAAATTTAGCGATATCTATGAGGCGGGCGCCATTACCAGCCGGCTGCGTCAAACATTGGGGGACGATTACCAGTGGCGGGACTGGAGCCAAACTCAAGGCAGCTTGTTTCAGGCGGTTAAGATGGAAAAGGTCGTCATTGGGGTGTTACTTAGCATCATCATTGCCGTCGCCGCTTTTAATATTGTTTCGAGCTTAGTGCTTATGGTGGCTGATAAACGCTCTGATATCGCCGTGCTGCGCACGCTAGGCTTAAATGCCCGTCAAATTATGGGTATTTTTATTGTGCAGGGTTGTGGCGTTGGCGTTATTGGCACCGCGGTGGGGGCTATTAGCGGTATTCTCTTAGCCCTTTACATTAGCCCCATTGTCGCCTTTTTTGAGTCACTCACCGGGCGGCAGGTGTTTGATGCCAACATTTACTTTATTAGTCATCTGCCTTCACATTTGCAATGGTCCGATGTCGGCATGATCTGCTCGCTGGCGCTGTTGTTAAGTTTACTGGCAACGCTTTATCCCGCTTGGCGGGCCGCTCGAATCCAACCTGCAGAGGCCCTGCGCTATGAATAACCCATCTCCCCCGGCGGCTGTGTTGCAATGCCAGGCTGTTACTAAGGCTTACACTCAGGGGCCCCAAGCGATCAGCGTGCTGCGCGATATTGAGTTACAAGTGATGCCGGGCGAGCGGGTGGCTATTATCGGTGCGTCTGGCTCAGGTAAGTCCACACTGCTTAATATATTGGGCGGTTTAGATTTGGCGGACTCGGGGGAGGTGACGGTTGCCGGGCAAGCGCTGTCGCGTTTAAGTGCCGATGGCCGGGGTAAATTACGCAACCGCTCACTGGGGTTCGTCTATCAGTTTCATCACTTGTTGGCCGAGTTTACCGCCTTAGAAAATGTCGCTATGCCACTGTTAATTGGCAAGCTCGATAGCGCCACAGCAAATGCTCGGGCCCGGGAGATGCTGGCGCAAGTCGGTCTCGCATCGCGCACCAGTCACAAGCCGTCGGAGCTTTCAGGCGGCGAGCGTCAGCGAGTGGCTATTGCCCGGGCGCTGGTTACCGAGCCCGCCTGTGTGCTGATGGATGAGCCTACCGGTAATTTGGATGCGCATTCAGCCGCGGACATTCAGGCGCTTATGCTGGATTTAAATCAGCGCATCGGAACCAGTTTTGTGGTGGTGACGCACGATTTGACACTGGCCAGTAAAATGGATCGCACCTTAACGCTGGCTGACGGCCAGCTTAGCGAATACAACGCTCAGGGGCCGACGGGTGTTTAATCGTTTTACGTTAACTTTGGGGCGGCGCTACGCGACGTCGCGTCAGGGCAGTCATCTGGTGAGCTTTATCTCCCGGATGTCGGTGATTGGGCTGGTTATCTCGGTGGCGCTGCTTATTTTAGTGATGGCGATCATGAACGGCTTTGATCGCGAGTTGCGCGAGCGCATTTTGCAGGTGATGCCCCAGGGCACACTTTACAGTCGTGAGGGAATTGCCGAACCTAGCCAACTGATGCAGCAGGCGATGCAACACCCCGAAGTTCTGGCTGCGGCGCCGTTTGTGAGCGTGCAGGGCTTATTAGCAAAAGGTAAACGCGTGGCGCCGGCCGGTGTGTTTGGTGTGGTGCCCGAGCTTGAGGTCAAAGCATCGGGGGTTGATCAATACCTTAGTGAAGGCCGCCTGGCTGAGCTTAGCGATAATACCCACGGGGTTATTGTGGGCAGTACCTTAGCCGAAAGCCTTGGGGCCGGGGTAGGCGATAAACTCTCGCTGATTATTCCCCGCGCCGGCGATGGCCGAAGTAGCCCCAGTATCTGGGCTCTAGAGGTGATTGATATACTGGTTACCGGCACCGAGATTGATAACAATTTGGCACTTATGAACTTAACGGCCGCCTCTAACTTAACCGCGTACCCCGGGCGAGTGAGTGGTGTGCGGTTGAAGTTGCAAGATTTGTTTCGAGCGCCCACCACCATGTACGAAATTACAGCCTCATTGCCCTCGGGCATTTATGGTCGGGATTGGACGCGTAGCCACGGTAATTTGTATCAAGCGATACATATGTCGAAAAAGCTGGTGGCGCTACTTTTGTTACTGCTGATTGGCATTGCAGCCTTTAACCTGGTAACCACCCTGATAATGGTGGTAGTGGATAAAGAAGGGGATATTGCTATTTTGCGCACTCAGGGCGCGACCAGTGCCGAGATTATAGGTATTTTCTTGATTCAGGGCGGCTATATCGGGATCACCGGTACGTTTATCGGGGTATTGCTCGGGGTTGTTTTTTCTTATTCGGTTACGGCTGCTGTGGCCGGGCTCGAGCGGTTAATAGGTTTTCAGTTCTTACATTCGGACGTATATCCGGTGAGCTATTTGCCCGCCCAATTGTTATTCAGTGATTTGGTGTACATTGCCAGTGCAGCGTTGGTATTGAGTTTTGTCGCTAGTATTTATCCTGCCTGGCGCGCGGCCCGTGTACCACCCGCTGAGGCGCTAAGGCACGAGTAAGGTATGTGAGTTGACGTCCGGGTAGCGAAAAGAGATTCTTGTTTATTCGGCGCGTTTCAAACGTTCTTTGCGACGTTTGTTCCAGCTGCGGGTGACGTGCCAGCGCCAGAATATTTGCATGGTGATGTAACCCAGCCCGCCAAAAACAAACCCTGTTAGTACCGAGCCCAACAGTAATGGTTTCCAGACCAGCGCAAACTCCTCCGCCAGCCACGCCCAGGATAGCTCAGTGGGCGCGGTAACTTTTGGTGATTCCAGTATCCAGCGGCCCAATTGGTAAGTCGCGAAAAATATCGGCGAGATGGTTAAGGGGTTAGTAATCCACACCAGCGTCATCGTAATAGGCAGATTACAGCGAACCCAAAGTGCGCATAGGGCGGCAAGCGCCATTTGCCCGGGCAGAGGCAAAAACGCGAGAAAAATGCCAAAGAAAAACGCCAGCGACACCGAGTGCCGATTTAAATGAAACAGGTTGGGGTCGTGCAGTAGATCACCCAAAAACTGTAGAGCTGGCTTGTCCTTTACCGTGGTGGCGTCGGGTAAAAAACGTCTGATTATCTTACGCGCCATCTGGATAGTCACACTACGACTGCTAAGAAAGAGGGCATATTATGCCCACAAAAGCCCGACTTAACCACGTCTAAGGGGGCTTAAGTCGCTCTTTGAGTTTTACAGGCTGCTACACTGGCAGATAAGCATAAGATAAATCAAGGATGAACTGCCACACAGGGACGATATGTACCGCTCACTTCTTGCGTTAATTACCGGTATAACGCTGCCAGGTTTTTTACCTGCCTTACTTCCTATGGGCGCCGTGATGGGTGTTGCTGTGAGCTTATGGGTTGGGTGGCTGGTGTTGCATCGGCGCAGTAGGCGCAAGTGGCTCGCAGTATGGGCGTTGTTTGCGCTGTTTGCAGTGGGGATCACTTGGGGCAGCTACACGCTACATGTCTTGGTCGACAATCAGCTGCCCGCCTCTCTTGAGGGAGAAGATATTGCGCTGCAAGGGGTAATCACTACGCCACCTCAGCACTTTGACGGGCGGGTGCGACTGCTGCTGGAGCCAGCCCCTGTGGTTGAGGCGCGCTCGCCGTTACCTCAAAAAATACAAATTAGTTGGTACCGGCCGCCGGGTTGGGCCTATAGCCTCGGCGCGGGCGATACAGTGGCCTTTACCGTGCGGCTAAAGCGCCCGCGCAGCTTTGTTAACCCCAGCGGTTTTGATTACAAATTGTGGCAGTTGCGCCGCGGCGTCGGGGCCGTGGGGTATGTTCGGCAGGACAAAAACAATAGGCTCGTCGCCCAAGGGCAGTCTCGCGGTGCCGGCGCCGCGCTTGTCGCGTGGTTGGAGCACGAAAACCCCGTTAACCATGCCTTGATCTCGGCACTACTGTTGGGCGAACGGAGCAGTTTATCCGAAGCTCAGCGCCGGTTATTGCAAGTGACCGGTACTAGCCACTTAATTGCGATCTCCGGGCTGCATATCGGCCTGGCAGCGGCGCTGGGTTACTTGCTAGGGCTTGGGCTGGGTAAATTATTGGCGGCTGTGATTCCTTTGCGAGCACATCTATTGGGTTTTGCCTGCGCCGCTTTTTGCGCCTGGAGCTACAGTGCTCTGGCCGGGTTCAGCCTGCCTACCCAGCGGGCGCTGGCGATGTTGTTGATGCTGTACGTGAGCCGCTTGAGCGCCAGGCATTGCGGTGGCGGTGTGATATTAATGGTGGCGGCCCTGGTGGTTTGCACACTCGACCCGCTAAGCCTGCGCGATGCGGGCTTTTGGCTCTCCTTTTTAGCGGTAGCGGCCTTGATCTTGGTGTACGACGGCGCTCTGGCACCGGTCAGCCGATGGCAGGGGGTATGGCTACCGCAGCTGGTTGTCTTTATTGCCCTATTGTTGCCTTTAGGGGTGTTTTTTGGGCAGGTTTCTCTGGTGTCTCCCCTGGCTAATGTGGTGGCGATCCCACTGATAAGTTTATTGGCTGTACCGTTGATTTTTGCCGCTGCGCTTGTCAGCTGGGTTAATACCTCGCTGGCGGGCGGTTTACTATGGCTGGCAGATCGAGCGTTAGACGGGCTCTGGTGGTGGCTGCAGTGGTTCGCTCGCGCGCAGGCAGATTACGGCTGGCCAGTCAGTGTCGCCTGGTCGCCGCAGCCACTGACGCTCGGGTTGGTCGCTCTCAGTGCCCTTGGTTTGTTGCTGCCCCAAGCGCTCGGTTTGCGTAGTGTTAGTGTCGCCTGTTTGCTGATGGCATTGCTGCTCCCCAGGCCCCAGCCACCCGAATTAGCGGTAACGGTGATGGATGTGGGGCAGGGCCTGGCTGTGGTGGTGAGGGCCGCCGAGCAGACGTTGGTGTACGACACCGGCCCCCACTACAGCGACAGTTTTGATGCCGGAGCCGATATCATCGCGCCATGGCTACAGTCGCAGAGTGTGAAGCGCATAGATGCTTTAGTGGTATCCCACGCCCATGCGGATCATGCCGGCGGTGCCGCTGGGCTGTTATCGCTACTGCCAAGCTCGCGGGTCTATTTGGGCGAGCCTGTATCAACGATTGCTCGTGATGGTTGGCCTCAGCAGCGCTCCTGCCACACGCCCGATGACACTGGTGCACGCGCGCAATCCTGGCGTTGGGGTGAGCTAGAGGTAAATCAGATAAGCCTGCCGGGCCAGAGAGGCTCAGAAGGTAATAGTGCCTCGTGTGTTGTGCTCTTAAGGTACCGCAATCAAACGTTGCTATTACCGGGTGACCTAGAGCAGCCGATGGAGCCTGCGCTTATCGAGAATTTAGCGGCGATAGGAGTAACGCACTTAGATGTATTGATAGCGCCGCACCACGGCAGTAAAAGCTCATCGAGTGCCGAGTTTGTGGCCGCGCTTACGCCACGTGCGGTCGTGTTCAGTGCCGGCTTTAATAATCGTCATGGACACCCTCATGAAAAAGTGTTGCAGCGCTACCGCGAGGTGGGTTCGGACATATTTAACACCGCCTACGACGGCGCGGTTAGCTTTACGAGCGACGCGTCGGGTAATTTGCAAGCGCAGCGTTTGCGGCGCGAGCAGAGGCGACCCTGGCGTGACCCATAAGCCTTGGCAACAGGTCACATAAGCGCTAAGCCGGCTAACCCTAACGCGCGCAACTGTGGTAGTGTACAGCGTTTTTAATAGCCACTAAAATTGTGCCACAACCTAGGCATAATCAGCGTAGGCACCCAAAAAGTAGCCCCGCCAAGGGTTCATATAAAGAGGAAACCTCCTGTGTTTGAAGTGATTGCTGCCGGTGGCTGGTTAATGTTGCCGCTTGTACTTTGTTCTATTGCTGTATTGGCCATCAGTGCTGAGCGTTATTGGAGTCTCAATCCGGCTAAAATTGCGCCGCGGCATTTGTTGGCTCAGGTTTGGGGTTGGATTAAAAATAACCAGCTGGACGCGGCCAAATTAAAAGAACTAAAACAATCCTCACCACTGGGCGAGATTTTGTCAGCGGGTTTGAGTAACTCAAAGCATGGCCGCGAAGTCATGAAAGACAGTATTCAGGAGGCCGCGAACAAGGTCATTCACGAGATGGAGCGCTTTATTGGCGTGTTGGGTACCATTGCTGCCATCACACCGCTACTGGGGTTGTTGGGCACGGTCTTTGGCATGATTGAAGTGTTTAACGCCATTATGATTAAAGGCACCGGCAATGCCGGAGTGTTGGCCGGTGGTATTTCGCAGGCACTGATCACCACGGCGGCCGGTTTGTGTGTCGCTATTCCGGCAATGATTTTTCACCGCTTCTTTCAACGTCGTATCGATTCGCTCGTGGTTACCATGGAAGAAGAGGCCATTAAGTTGGTCGATGCCTTGCACAGCGATCGTCGGGTCGATGTGAAAGTAAAGAAGTAAGCGGAGGCTGCCTGTGCAATTTCGTCGTCAAGCCCGCGAAGAAGACAGCATTAACTTAACGCCACTGATTGACGTGGTGTTTTTGCTGCTGATCTTTTTTATGGTTTCTACTACTTTTACCAAAGAAACGCATTTAGAAATTGATTTACCTGAGGCCGTTGGAGAAGCGGCCAGCAATGCCGATGACCCGTTGGAAATCATTATTAACGCCGCCGGAGAATACGCGGTCAACGGACAGAGCCTCGTCAATAATAAAGCCGCGACACTGCGCTCGGCGCTGAATGAGGTTGGCGCGGGTGATACGTCGCGTGCGCTGATTATTACCGCCGATGCTAATGCGCCTCATCAGTATGTGGTGCGGGCAATGGACAGTGCCGGGCAGCTGGGTTTTGCTAACATGAGTATCACCACGCGCCACCCGGAGGCTGAGTAGTTAACCATGGGGCAAAGCGCTGATCGCGATGCTAAATGGACCTCGGCCTGGTATGGCAACAAACGCTGGGTATATGCTTTATTGCCGCTTGAAGGTTTATTTCGCGTAGTGGCTTACCTGCGTCGCGCCTTTATTGTGCTTTGGCGTCAGGTAAATGTAGGCGTGCCTGTTATAGTGGTGGGTAACATCAGTGTCGGCGGTACGGGTAAAACGCCGTTGATCATTGCGCTGGTAAATCGCTTACAGGCACGGGGTTTAAAAGTCGGGGTGATTAGTCGTGGTTATGGTTCTGCCGCGCCTCAGTATCCCTATGTCGTCTCTGAGTCATCCAGCGCTCGCGAAGCGGGGGATGAACCACTCAGCATCTGGCGAGCTACCGGCTGTGCCGTCTGTATCGATGCCGACCGCGTTGCTGCCGCACGTATCTTAAAAAGTGCTGGATGCGATGTATTGTTAAGCGATGATGGGCTGCAGCACTATCGTTTAGGGCGCACGTTAGAAATCGCGGTAATCGATGCGGAACGTGGCTTTGGCAACGGTCATTGCCTGCCGGTAGGGCCGTTGCGCGAGCCTCGGGCACGCTTGCTCAGTGTTGATTTTGTGGTGGTCAATCAAACCTCGCTAGAGGGCGACACCACCTTTCCGCGCCACTACTATAATATGCGCCTAGAACCCAAGCATTGGTTTCGGGTAAAAGATTTAAGCCGGTTGCCCCTGGAGCACCTATCGCAAGGGAGTCACGTTCACGCCGTGGCCGGCATAGGTAATCCCGATCGTTTTTTTGCTACATTGAGCAAGCTAGGCTTAGTGTCTGAATGTCATATTTATCGCGATCATCATACGTTTACGCGCGATAACTTTCAGTTTCGTCAGAGCTTACCCGTGGTCATGACCAGTAAAGATGCGGTTAAATGTCAGAGCTTTGCCGAGCCCGAGTGGCTTGCGCTGGAGGTTGATGCGGTATTGGAAAAGCGTTTTTGGCCTAAGTTTGAGCACGAGTTGGATACGCTGTTTCCCTACGAATAACCCGCACAGGCTTTTACGTTGGCGGTCGTGTTTTAGGCGTGTAAGTTAAACATTAAAATTCTTTGCGAGTAAGTTCATGAGCTTCACGGTAGTTATTCCCGCCCGCTACGCATCGACCCGCTTGCCGGGTAAACCCTTAGCCGATATCAATGGTCGGCCGATGATCGAGCACGTTTATCGCCGCGCCTGTGAGAGTGACGCCAGCCGGGTGATCGTGGCTACTGATGACCCGCGTATCCTGGATCTGGTGCATGGCTTTAACGGTGAGGCCTGCTTAACCCGTACGGATCACGTCTCGGGTACAGATCGGCTGCAAGAAGTCGCGTTGCTCGAGCAAATGAAGGGCGACGATATTATCGTCAATGTGCAAGGCGACGAGCCGCTGATTCCACCGCAGGTGATTAACCAGGTCGCTGCTAACTTAGCGCAAAACCGCGCGGCCAGTGTGGCTACTTTGTGCGAGCCGCTAAGCAGCTATCGCGAGTTTCGCGACCCCAATGCGGTGAAGGTGGTGTACGATCAAAACAATCTCGCTTTGTACTTCTCGCGCGCGCCCATTCCGTGGCCGCGAGACAACACCGAAGTGTTGTCCGAGCAGCCGGTGCCAGAAGGTTTTCCTGCCCGGCGTCATATTGGTATTTACGCCTATCGGGTGTCTTTGCTGGAACGGTTTGTAACCTGGCCCCCCGCGCAACTTGAGCAAACCGAGTCTCTCGAGCAGTTGCGCGTTATGGCCTACGGCGAACAAATTCACGTCGACGAAGCCTGCTGTCAGGTGCCCGGCGGTGTCGATACCGAGGCAGATCTCGCCAGAGTGCGACAGCTTTTACTGGAGCAAAACCAATGACGGTAAAGGTGCTGTTCGTCTGTTTGGGCAATATTTGCCGCTCCCCGACCGCCGAGGGTTTATTTAAAGCGCATTTAAAAAATGCTGGGCTTGAGGGCCGCGTGCAAACAGATTCGGCCGGTACCGCCGGGTGGCACGTGGGTAAAGCGCCCGATGCCCGCGCCATAGCGGCGGCCGCCGAACGCGGTATCGATATTAATGCTTTGCGGGCACGCCAGGTGACGAAAAAAGATTTTTTTGAGTTTGATTACGTGCTGGCGATGGACAGCGCTAATCTCAATGACTTGCTGAGCCTTTGCCCTAAAGATTACCCGGGCCGTTGCTGCCTATACTTGGACTTTGCTGAGGGTGCACCGGAAAGCGAAGTGCCTGATCCCTATTATGGCGGAGCGGAAGGGTTTGCCTACGTACTGGATCTGGTAGAGCAAGCCGCTACGGGTTTGCTCGCCGACATTAATCAGCGCCACTTGGCTCGAGGGTAACGTGGCGTTATTTTTACCTGAATTTGATTTGCAGCGATTTAATACGTTGGCCATCGCTGCACGGGCGCAGTTTTATGTGGCCGTTACTACCCACGATGAGGTTCTTGAGGCGCTGGCCTTTGCCCGCGAGCGTCAATTGCCGGTATTACCGCTGGGCGGTGGCAGCAATATTGTCTTGGCCGATAATTACCCTGGATTGGTTATGCATATTAAGTTGCGGGGTATTGAGCCCGTCGCTGAAGATGCGCAATCGGTGTGGGTGCGCGCCGCCGCCGGAGAAAACTGGCACGAGTTTGTACAGCACTGTTTAATGATTGGTTGCTATGGGTTAGAGAATTTATCGTTAATTCCCGGCTCGGTGGGTGCCGCACCGATACAAAATATTGGTGCCTATGGCGTGGAGTTGCAGCAGCGTTTAAGCGAGCTGAGCGCCGTGGATATTCGCTCGGGTTTACCCGTCACCTTTACTGCCGAGAGCTGTAACTTTGCTTACCGCGACAGCGTGTTCAAGCACAGCGCGCGCGACCGCTATATTATTACCTCGGTCACGTTTAAGCTCGATCGCGCGGTGCGCCCTGTGCTGGATTACCCCAGTTTACGCCAGCAGTTGCAACTAGAACCCGATGGTGGCGCACCGGCCGAGGCTCACTTTAGCGCGCAACAAATAGCCGACGCCGTAATTGCGGTGCGACAAGAAAAACTGCCAGACCCGGCCACTACGCCCAATGCGGGCAGTTTTTTTAAAAACCCTTTGGTCGATGCCGCGACCTTTGCCGCGCTGCAGCAGCGCTACCCCGATATAGTCAGCTACCCGCAAGCAGATGGGCGGGTTAAGCTGGCGGCAGGGTGGCTGATTGATCGCGCCGGCTGGCGTGGTTATCGCGCCGGGGATGTGGCGGTCCACTCAGAGCAAGCGCTGGTTATTACCAATCCGGGGCGGGGTAGTGGTGCCAGTGTGCTAGCGCTGGCGGATGAGATTACCCGGTCAGTTTTTAGTCAATATGGCGTCACACTTGAGTTAGAGCCTCGGGTGTACCCAGCGTAAATCAATCTATGGCCGCTTCTTATGTCGCAGCAACCGGATTTATTTGCCAGTAAAGAGCCGCAAACTCTCATCGACGAAGACGGCACTGCCGTTTTATACCCGCAGTGGCTGTCAGTTGCTCGTCGAGCCAGTCTTTTCGCGGACTTACAATCCTCGCTAAAATGGGAACAAACCCACCTGCAAATGTACGGTAAGCGTGTGCCCATCCCCAGGCTTAATGCCTGGTATGGCGACCCCAGTAGCCGTTACAGTTACTCTGGCGCCTATTTCACTCCGCGGCCCTGGACGCCGGCCCTGCAAGGCTTACGCGATGATTTATCGACGGTGGTTGGCACTGCATTTAACAGTGTGCTGGCCAATTTGTACCGCACCGGCCGCGACAGCGTCGCGTGGCACAGTGATAACGAACCAGAGCTGGGGCCTGAGCCTACGATTGCCTCCCTTAGCTTGGGCGCCGATCGGGTATTTGTTTTTCGTCATATAAAAAGCCGACGACAAGTACGTATGACGTTACAAGATGGGGACCTACTGGTGATGGCAGGGCAGCTTCAGCGCTACTGGCAGCACCAGCTACCCAAGGTGGCTGGGCTTGGCGAGGCACGTATCAATCTGACCTACCGTCGGGTTTTGGCCTAAGCCACAAGTGTTGCTATCGCAAATAAGAATAATTCTGCTACTATGGCGATAAGCCGAAAGATTCTTTATACGGATAGAAAAGATCATTTCGCCCGACATTAAAACAAAAAAACGGCCTTGTGGCTGGAACTTGATGACACATCAAGGGGGGTAAAGTGACCAGTATTTTAGTGGTAGACGACCACGACCTAGTACGCATGGGTATCGTCCGCATGTTGGATGATGTGCCAGGCTATAAAGTGGTGGGCGACGCTAAAAGTGGTGAAGAAGCCATCAGTATGGCGCGCAAATTCAAGCCTGACGTTGTCCTGATGGATGTAAAAATGCCTGGTATGGGCGGGCTAGAAGCAACACGTAAAATGCTCGCGGCCAATCCCTTAGTTAAAATTATTGCGGTCACCGCCTGTGACGACACGCTCTATCCAGCGCGACTGCTACAGGCCGGCGCGGTGGGCTACGTAACCAAGGGTGCAGGCTTTACCGACATTACCACCGCCGTGGATACCGTTGTGCGCGGTAGGCAGTATATGAGTAGCGGTATTGCCCAGCAGTTGGCGCTGCGCAACGCTACTGGCGACCAGGACGGCTCACCGTTTGAGCGGCTGAGCCAGCGCGAGCTGGAAACGGCCATGATGATTGCCGGTGGCCAGCGAGCACAAGATATTGCCACGACTTTCTCGGTTAGCCCTAAAACGGTGAATACTTACCGCTATCGCATTTTTGATAAGCTGTGTATCCACTCGGATGTCGAACTGGCTTTAATGGCGGTAAAGTACAATTTGTTAGACCCGGAAGCGGTGGTATAGCGTTAGCCAAACCTATTTGCGGCGGGTGCACGCAACGCTATACTAGCGCGCATGGTTGAGACTCCCCAAGAATCCCCCGAATCCTTTGACGCCAAACGTTTTTTGGCGAATCAAACCCGCGCGCCCGGCGTATATCAGATGTTTAACAGCGCCGGCGATATTTTGTACGTTGGCAAAGCTAAAAACCTTAAGGCCAGGCTTTCAAGTTATTTTCGCGCCAGTGGGCTATCGCTCAAAACCGCCGCTTTGGTGTCGCGTATTGCCCGGGTCGAGGTGACGGTGACCGGCAGCGAAACGGAAGCTTTGATTCTTGAGCAAAATCTGATCAAGGCTAATCGCCCTCCCTATAATATTTTGTTGCGTGATGATAAGTCCTACCCCTATGTGTTTATGTCATCGGGTGAACCTTACCCCCGTATAAGCGTACATCGCGGAGCCAAGAAGAAGCGCGGCGACTATTACGGGCCTTACCCCAATGTGGGGGCGGTGAAAGACAGTCTGAGTTTTTTGCAAAAGACTTTTAAAGTACGCCAATGCGAAGACAGTGTCTTTAAAAATCGCTCTCGGCCTTGCCTGCAATATCAAATTGATCGCTGTACCGGCCCCTGTGTCGATTTAATCAGTCCGGAAGACTACGCCCGCGACGTGCACCATACGCGTATGTTTTTGCTCGGTAAAAATGACCAGTTAATGAGCGAGCTGGCCGACGATATGGAGCACGCGGCTCAAGCTCAGGAGTACGAGCGCGCCGCTGAGTTGCGCGATCAGATAAGCGCTTTGCGTACCGTGCAGTCGCAGCAATCGGTCGAGGAGGGCAGCGCTGACATGGATATCATCGCCGTTGCGCTGCAAAGCGCCACCGCCTGTGTGCATGTGCTGTTTATTCGCCAGGGACGTATTTTAGGAAGCCGTAGTTACTATCCAAAACTCGGTCTCGCTGAAGGCGAAGCGGAGATCCTCAGTGAGTTTTTGCCACAGTTTTACCTTGGCGGGACTCGCGATATCCCGGCGGCCATCGTCACTCAGTGCGAGTTGCCGGACACGGAGTTGCTGATTGATGCTCTGGCCGAATCGCGCGGTGCTCGGGTACAAATTACCCATAAGGTGCGGACTCATCGCGCCCGTTGGGTCGATATGGCTCATCAGGCCGCCGAGCAGAACATTGTCGCCCGTGTCAACTCGCGCAAGTCGGTTACCGACCGTCTGTTGGCGCTACAGGATGTATTGGGATTGGATGAAATGCCCGCGCGAATGGAGTGCTTTGATATTAGTCATTCCAGTGGGGAGCTAACAGTGGCTTCGTGTGTGGTGTTTGATAAAGAGGGCCCCGCTAAATCCGATTACCGCCGCTTTAATATTGATGGCATTACCGGCGGTGATGATTATGCGGCGATGGCACAGGCGCTGACACGGCGCTATACCCGCTTGCAGAAAGGCGAAGGCAAGTTGCCGGATATTTTATTTATCGACGGGGGTAAAGGCCAGTTGGGGATCGCTGAAAAAGTGATGGCCGAGCTGGGTGTCAATAATGTTTTGCTCATTGGTGTGGCCAAAGGCACAACCCGTAAACCCGGCTTTGAAACCTTATACCACAGTGGTACAGGGCAAGAGATTGTGTTGGGCAGCGACTCGCCGGCGCTCCACATCATTCAGCAAATTCGCGATGAGGCGCATCGCTTTGCGATTACCGGCCATAAAAATCGTCGCGATAAAAAGCGCAAAACCTCTACGCTGGAAGACGTGCCAGGCGTTGGCCCTTCGCGCCGTAGAGAGTTACTGCGCCACTTTGGTGGGTTACAGGATATCCAACGGGCCAGTGTCGACGATTTAGCCCGGGTAAATGGCGTCAGCCGCAAGTTGGCTGAAGATATTTACGGATATTTTCACCCTGATTAGACCGTTGTAGCTGATGGCGGGTGCACTCGTTAAAAAGTACGTGAGTCGCTTACAGCGTTGGCGCAGGTAGTGTATTATCATGGCATGACGCGGGGCGCCAGTCGGCCGCTCCATCCCAGATGCCAACGCTGTAAAAGAAGTCGCTTATGACATTAGCCAACCAACTCACGCTTATCCGCATCGGGCTTATCCCCTTATTCGTTTTGGTCTTTTTTCTGCCGTTTCAATGGGCCCACATCTCGGCGGCGATTATCTTTAGTTTGGCGGCCATTACCGATTGGGCCGACGGCTACGTGGCGCGCAAGTACAACCAAAGCACAAAATTGGGCGCCTTTTTAGACCCGGTAGCCGATAAATTAATGGTTGTCATTGCTCTGGTGCTGCTGCTTACTTTACATCCGGTAGCCTGGTTTGCCGTGTGCGCCTGTGTCATTGTAGGGCGTGAGATTGTCATTTCAGCCCTGCGTGAGTGGATGGCCGAGCTGGGGCAGCGTGCCAGCGTCGCCGTGTCTTACATTGGCAAGGTAAAAACCACCCTGCAAATGGTGGCGATCATCGTTTTACTGGCCAATATCCCCCAGTTGTTGTGGGTTGGTTACGTTACTGTAGTGGCGGCAGCGGCGCTAACTTTGTGGTCGATGATTCTGTATCTAAAGGCGGCCTGGCCATTCCTGATGGCTGGTACAAGTACCAACGACGAGTAAAAACCGCGCTAACTGTATAGATATCAAACGTTTACAGAATTAAAACCCGATTAAAAGGGTAAATAGAGGTAGGTTTTTCTGATTTTTTACGCTAGAATGCCGGCCTCAAAACGGCGCGATAGCAAAGCGGTTATGCTCTGGATTGCAAATCCAGCTAGCCCGGTTCGACTCCGGGTCGCGCCTCCATTCTCTTTCTGTAGGGAGTGGAGAAGAGAAAGATGCTCAAAGAGCATCGAGTAGGGCGCCAGTCTCTACTATAAAAATTATCTCCCGATATGCCCGGGTGGTGGAATTGGTAGACACAGCAGACTTAAAATCTGCCGATCTTAATTGATCGTGCCGGTTCAATTCCGGCTCCGGGCACCATTTATTCCTTCGATTCGCTATTCCTTTCTCTGCAACTTTAGTCCTTCGTAGATAGGTCAGAATTGAACCGGTTCCCGTTTCAATGGGTTCGCACATTCCCTGTGCTCAGCCCTGCGGGCCAGCAAGTCTGCCAAATGTGCTTTCTGAACACTTGTCAGACCGGTCACCAGCCCTTTTATCGTTTTAATCTCATGCCGGAGCGATTAAAAACTCTTGCTCATCGCCAAATGCAAAATTCCCAAAATCCACACAAAGGCCAACGCACCTGCGGCCCGTCGCTTTGCTTTGCTAAGGGATTTCATGGCAATCACCCCGGTGATGATATAAGCGATGACGAGGAGCAATTTAACGCTGAGCCAGTTGATGGGCCAGAGCGCGTAACCCACGGTAAACATCAGGGTAAAACCACTTAGCAGAAGGCAGGTGTCGATGATGTGGGGAGCAATTTTAAAAAATTTAGCTTGCGCAAAGCGGGCGCCAGCCTCTCGGGCAAAAAAGCGCAGTGAGAATAATCCAATCGAGAGTACGACAAACATTAAGTGGCTGTGCTTGAGGGCCATATAGCTCATAAATTTTGCAACCTGAGTAGTGGAGGGTGATGTTTTTATTGGGTGCCTATACGCTAAAATTAGCGGCCAGTGCTGGCAGAAAACCTATTAAGGCGATATTCAGGAGTAAGATTACAGGGTTCGGTGTTACGGATAAAGCATCTACCGCGATAGAAGGCCAGGCCCCTGGCGTGGCGTACTTAAGCCGTGAAGTAAATTACCGGCTTTGGTGTATAGGGGCTGTTGATCGTTTAAGATTTGTGTACTGTTGGGGTGTTTAATGCCCAAAAAAGGAGCCGTGCCATGAAGGTGTGGATGATAGTAAGTTGCTTATTCGTGTTAAGTGCCTGCGGGCAACAGGATAACCTGAATGCTAAGGGTGAGAAAGGAGCATTTGAAGCCTATACAGATAGCCAGGTGGAGGCGTTACAACGCGCAAAGGGCGTAGAAGATGAGTTGAACAAGGCCGATGAGGCACGCCGTAAGCAACTAGAGCAAGTGCAATAATTAAAATGAGCGAATTTGTAGAGTTTTTGCACGAGGTGTTTGCCCCTTTTGGGGTGATTACCACTCAACGAATGTTCGGCGGCTTTGGCGTTTATCACGAGGGGTTAATGTTTGCGCTGGTGGCGGACGATACGCTTTATTTAAAGGCGGATGAGCAAACGGCGCGCTGGTTTGATGAGCTGGACTGTGAGCCCTTTATCTATCAAAAGGGGCGTCGCGCAGTTCGTTTGTCTTATCGACGGGCGCCTGAGGCGATATTTGATGACCCGGAAGAGGCCGTGCAATGGGCACGCTGGGCGTATTCGGCGGCCTTGCGTGCCAAGTATTGATGCAAGCGCCTTCGTTCAGCCTGTAGCAAAGAGGGAGCGGTGGCTTACGGGCCTTAGCGCGGGTAAAGCAGGGTAAAGGTCGACGAGCGGGGCAGTTTCGCGTATCTTATGCAGCACCTAGCAGGGTGTTAAAACGACTTGTGCGGCGAATTAAGCGCTACAATAAATAATAGTCGGGCGTTTAGCTGTATTGGCGCCACTAATATTGACTTGTAGCTTGATGCGTCTGGCTTAAGGCGTTTTTGACAGTCTGGTAACCCCAATTAATTTCGCGGGTGCTCGGGTTCGGCCGGGGCCTCGCTCTATGTTTACAGTGATTATGAACCTGAACTATTTGGATTTTGAGCAGCCTATTGCCGTCCTCGAAGGAAAGATCGAGGAGCTGCAGCTCGTCGGCAATGACAACGACCTCAACATCAACGAAGAGATCAGTAAGCTCAAAGAGAAGAGCACCAAGCTGACCGAGAGCATTTACTCCAACTTGTCCTCCTGGCAGGTGGTGCAGGTCGCGCGCCACCCTCAGCGCCCCTATACCTCAGATTATATCAAGCGTATTTTTACCGATTGGGATGAGTTGCACGGTGACCGTCACTTTGGTGACGACGGCGCCATTATTGGTGGTGTTGCCCGCTTAAACGGCCAGCCGGTAATGGTGATCGGTGAAGAAAAAGGCCGCGGTGTTAGCGAGAAAGTGCAGCGTAACTTTGGTATGCCTAAGCCTGAGGGTTATCGCAAAGCGCTGCGCTTAATGGAAATGGCCGAGCGCTTCAAATTGCCTATTTTAACCCTTATTGACACTCCCGGGGCCTACCCGGGCATCGACTCAGAAGAGCGGGGCATTAGTGAAGCTATTGCGCAAAATCTGGCGGTGATGTCGCGTTTAAAAACCCCCATTATCTGTACCGTTATCGGTGAAGGGTCGTCCGGTGGTGCATTGGCTATCGGCGTGGGCGATCACCTGAATATGCTGCAATACGCGACCTATTTTGTGATTTCGCCCGAAGGCTGTGCCAATATTATCTGGAAAACCGTCGATAAAGCCCCGTTAGCGGCCGAAGCGATGGGTGTTACCTCATCGGTATTGGAAGAGCTGGGTATCGTCGATGAAACCATCCCGGAGCCGCTGGGTGGTGCGCACCGCAATATCGATGCAATGGCCGATACTCTGCGTCAGCGTTTAAGCGAGCAGCTGGATCAACTTAACGCGATCCCAACCGAAGAGTTGTTAGAAAAGCGTTACGAGCGATTAATGAGTTACGGCAACTAAACGGCTCGCCTCTCGCCTTAAGACATAAAAAAACCGCCTTTCGGCGGTTTTTTTATGTCTGCTTGCAGCGTTAATTACCCGCTAACGTTTGGTCGTATTTGCGGCTCAACATATCGTAAAAGCTCTCGCGCGCCTGCAGCACCCCTTGTTTTAGCGCATTGATTTGGTCAGTGGTGATGTCTTTACGCCCGCCGTATACCTGACGCCGAAACGCGACGATTTGCCCCGCGTAAATTTTAAGGCTGCGTTCCAGGTTTTTTTCGCCCAAAATCAGCAGTTTGGCCTCGGCGGCCGACATCTTACTGAACGATTCTACTAACTCTTCGGTGATGCGGGTGAGCTCTTGCTTGCGTTCAGCGGGCCAACGCTCGCCAAACTCGACTGATTCGGCCGCCAGTGAGGCGTACTTGCTGAACATGTGAGTCACCTCGCCCACAAAGGCCGAGATATCCTCAAATACGTCAAGTCGCTTTTGCTCACGCAGGCTACGCGGGCCAATAACGGTTTGTCGTCGCCCCCACCACCAGGCGCTGGCCAGAGCGATAACGCCTCCTATGGCCACTTTGAAGGAGGTGTCGATAATTTGGTATGTGATGGTACTGTCCACGGGTTTGCCTCACCGTCAGGAAATTGTCAGCTGATAAGCGTTAACAGGCCTGAAGCAATAACTACGCCAGCGGTGACGGCTATACCTCAGCCGCCGGATAGTTTTACCGAGTAGCCGAGCTTCTCGAGGCTTGCCTTGAGAAGCTCGCGGTGATCACCCTGAATTTCAATGTTGCCGTCCTTTATGGCGCCGCCGGTACCGCACACTTGCTTTAGCTTTTTCGCCAGAGCTTTTAACTCGGCACCGACCAGTGGGACGCCTGTGATGACGCTGACGGTTTTACCTCCTCGGCCTTTACTCGAGCGCTGGATGCGGACAATGCCGTCACCGCTAGGTGCTTCCGGGGCTTTGGGTTCATCGCGTACCCGGCCGCCATCGGTTGAGTAGACGAGTCGACTGTTTTTACTCACAGGAGTCTCCTTTGTAGCAGGTTGATCGGCGGCTCAGTATAACCGACGTGCGCTAGCTGGGCACAGACGCTAGAATGCGCCTCTGTGTTAGCCAACCAATGAGTGGTTTATGTCAAAACCGATTATCCATGCCTTATTAGTTGTGGCCTTTAGCCTGATGTTAACCGCTTGTGGTAAGCCGCCTGAAGAGGCGCACGAGGAGCAAGCTGGGGACCCGGTGGCACTGGGTGAACGCAAGGCGCGTGTCTGTATGAGTTGTCATGGGCCGGGTGGCGTGTCCCGTGTGGCCAGTTACCCATCACTGGCGGGGTTGCAATACGATTATATAGTGACGCAGCTGCGGGCGTTCAAGTCCGGCAGTCGGGAAAACCCTATGATGAATGCCATGGTGGCGAGTTTGTCTGATACCGATATGCAGCACCTGGCGGCCTATTTTGCCGCGCAGGGCCAGTAGCGTTTAAGCATCCAGGGCTAAAAGGTAGAGCTTATGAGTCAAGTGCAGGGCGAGTGGGTACCCGAAGCGGAGCCATTAATTGCCACGTTTGCCGATAACTTTTCACGTTTTGCCGAGGAGGGGGCCGCACTGGCAGTGGTGCGCGGTGATCAAGTGTTGGTCAGTGCCTGGGCCGGTACCCGCGATAAAGCGCGTAAAAAAGCCTGGTGTGAAGACACCCGGGTGAATATTTTCTCGGCCGGTAAACCACTTGCCGCCGCGGTTATTATGAGTTTGGTCGAGCGCGACATTATTGACCTCGATCGGCCGGTCAGTGCCTATTGGCCTGAGTTCAGCGGTAAAGGTAAAGAGTGGGTAACTGTACGTCAGGTGTTGGCCCACCGCAGTGGCATGAGCGCGTTTCATCCCAAATTAAAAGACCCGGTTATTTTTGACTCTGCCTCGGTAAAGTCATTGCTTGAGTACGACGAGCCCTGGTGGACACCCGATAGTGCCCAAGGCTACTCGCCATTTTTGTACGGCTGGATTTTAGCCGAGTTGGCCCGGCAGGCGACCGGCAGCGCCTTCAGTGATTTGTTTGATCGCTACTGGGCGCAGCCGCTCTCATTAAACGCTTGCTTTGGGGTACCTGAACCGCAGCAGGAAGAGCTTGCCGATGTGGGCCCTCTTAAAAAGCCTTTGGGCGATGCGGGAAGTGCGAGCCCCGGTGCTAACAGTGCCGCGTTGGGGCAGTTGATGAAGGCCGACCCACGCGGGGTGGTTAATCGGGCTTTTACCAACCCCATGACATTAATGAGCTCGACCAATACCCCCGAGTGGCGCAGTGCCTGTATACCTGCTGCTAATTGCCATGCCAGCGCGCTTGATTTGGCGCGGTTTTACGGTGCACTGGCAGCCGGGGGCAAAAGCGCTGCTATAAGCCCCGAAACCCTGGCAGCCTTTACCGGTGCGCGCCAGGCCGAGCCCGATAAAGTCCTGGGTGTGCCGCTGCGCTTTGGCTTGGGATTTATGGGCTCGCAGCCGGTTGATGATTGCCTGTTTGGTAGCCTTGAAGGGTACGGGCATCCCGGCGCCGGTGGCAGTGTTGGCTTTGCCGACCCGAAGTCGGGTTTGGGCTTTGCCTATGTTACGGCGCGTTTGGGGCAGAGTTTATTAATTGATGCTCGCGCGCAACGTTTAATTGCCGAGTTGGCAGCGCTGGCGCCTTAGTGGCTGCTGGTTTTACCGGAATAGAGGTTATCGATGTCCCACAGTAATGTTGCAAGTGGTGGTGTGTCTCAGGATGAGCTAATCGAGCTGCAAAGCCGCATAAGCTTTCAGGAAGATACGATCAATGAGTTAAACCTTATCGTCGCGCGGCAAGACCGTCAGTTGCAGGCACTGGCCGCACAGCTGGCTGCCGTGGTCAAAAAGTTTGATGACAGCATGTATGCCCGCGAGCAGGGCGGGGGAGCGGCGGACGAGCGCCCGCCGCATTACTAGTTTTTGTCCAGGTCGGCTTAAGTCGTGTGTTGTCCGAGTTAAAAATCCAGCTCCGATAACAAGCGCTCTACGTAGCGCAGTCGCTCCTGCAAAATGGCGGATCGATGACGGTCGTTTTTCGCAAGCTTTAGCGCGTTTCGCAGCTGCACCATCGCGCGATCGTAAATACCTACCTGAATAAAATACTCGGCCCGCGCTTCGTGCACGCCCAGCACGTCGCCGGCCAAGCCATTCACCTCGGCCAGCAGGTACCACATATAAGGGTCTTCGGATTCTTTACGCACATACTGCGATAAAAAATCTGCGCCACTTTGGTAGCGGCCCGAGTTCATTAGTGCCTCGGCGTAACGCACGTTAAAGGGGTAATAGTTGGGTAGTCGGCGCAGGCCATTGCGCAATTTATCCAGTGCCGCGTCGTAATCTTTAGCGGCCAAGTCGACGTCAATGTCCATCACTTGATACACCAGCCTGTTTGGGTCTTTTTTAAGTAGCGGTGCCAGCGCTTTGGCCGCTTCTGTGGCGTTACCGGTTCGGCTGTAGGCTAGCGCCAAGCCGTAGCGGCTGGCATCGGGAGTCGTGTTGTTGCCGTCCAGCTGCGACTGAAATATACCAATGGCCTGCTGAGCCGTTTCAGCCTGCAGTACTCTTATCCGGGCACGCATTAGCTGAAAATCCAGAGAGTCCTGCTTCATGCGGTCACGCGGGTAGCGCATGGCCCGTGAGCGGGCATCGGCCACCCGGCTTTCGGTAACCGGGTGAGTCAGTAAGAAGTCGGGTGGCCGGCGGGAGTAGCGCGACGCGCGCAACATTTGCTCGAACATTTCGGGGGCCGCGTGCGGGTCGTAGCCTGCATCAATCAAGGTATCGATACCCAGTCGATCGGCCTCTTGTTCATTTTGCCGGCTAAAGCGCAGTTGGGCATCGGCGGCCGCTGCCTGAGTCGCTGCCATAGCCGCCATGCCCCCGTCACTGCCACTGGCGGCCAGCACCAGACTTGCCAACAGGGCGGTATAAAACGGGATGGTCATGTTGCGCTGCTGCTCTAGTCGGCGGGCGTAGTGGCGCTGGCTTAAGTGGGCTAGCTCGTGAGTGAGCACAGAGGCCAACTGCGCCTCGTTTTGCGAGTAGGTAAATAGGCCGGTATGCACGCCAATGACGTTACCGGGTGCGGCAAAGGCGTTCATGGTCGAGTTTTCGACCACAATTAGCTCAAAATTGCGGTTGTTGAGCTGGCTGTATTGCGCCAGCTGCCCAATAAGATCGCGCAGGTAGCTAATCAATAGCGGGTCGTCGGAGGTGGGCACCTGGGCGCGATAGCTGCGCATAAAGAGCTGGCCGAGCCGCTTTTCCTCTTGGTAGGAAACAATCCCCGAGGAGGTGTCACCAAAATCCGGTAGGTTCAGCTCGTCGGTACGCCCGGTATAGGGCAGGGCCAGTAGCAGCGATAGCACGAGTGATAATGCTTTATTCACAGTGACTCAGTCTCTTCGGGCACACAAAGCCGCAGCCTTGCGCGGCGTTTAGTCGATTTATCTGGGGCATAGTATCATTAATGGCGGGCCGCGCCTGCAAGCGTAATCCTTAATGTGCTACTTGTGCGCACGGGCAATGTTAACTAGCATGTCGGGTCACCTCCGGCGATGCCGCTGGCGGGGCAGATGTGAGCTTGATAGCTGGTATGACAAAGATTGATTCGAGCAGTTCCCCCTCCACTAGAGTATTGGTAGATGCCCGCGAGTTGCGCTGTCCCATGCCTCTTTTGCGGGCCAAGCAAGCCATGCGAGATTTGGCCGTAGGGGCGTGTATTGAGGTGCGTGCTACCGATGCCGGCTCCGTCAGAGATTTTCATGCCTATGTAACGCTTGCCAACCATCGCATGCTTGAGTTTAGTGATCGCGATAACGAATACCTCTACGTGATTGAAAAAGGAGGTGCGGTGTAATGCTCATTCGGAGAGTTAAACAACCATGCTGAAAATAGTACGCAGTTGGATCGACCGCTATTTCTCAGACGAAGAGGCGGTTTTGCTGGTGGTGATTATTGCCGTCAGCCTGGTGGTGATCCTGACTATGGGGGCCGTGTTAGCCCCCATGATCGCCAGTATAATTATTGCGTTTTTAATGCAGGGGTTGGTCGTCCGCTTGCGCGAGTGGGGCGCGCCACACTGGCTCGCGGTCAGCATTACCTTCGTCTTGTTGTTATTGATGCTCGCCTCGGTGCTGCTGGTTTTATTGCCGGTGCTTTGGCAGCAGTCGGCACGGCTGTTCGGCGAGGTGCCCAGGATGCTTGGGGAGTGGCAAAGTGTATTGCTGTTACTGCCGGAAAATTATCCCAATCTGGTTTCGCCGGCTCAGGTAGAAGATTTGATTGCCTCGATTACCGCCGAGTTTGGTCGCATGGGGCAGAATGTACTGACGTTTTCGGTGAGTAGCTTGCCGATTTTGATGACGGTGCTGGTGTACTTTGTACTGGTGCCCATTCTGGTGTTCTTTTTTCTCAAAGACAGTTCGCTCATTGCCGATTGGATTGCCAGCTTTTTGCCCAGAAAACGCCCGGTAATGACCAAGATCTGGGGGGAGATGAACCAGCAAATTGCCAATTATGTGCGCGGCAAAACCATAGAAATTTTAATTGTTGGCACCGTTTCGTACATCGCCTTTGCTCTGCTCGGTTTGAATTACGCCGCCCTCATGGGGATTGCCGTAGGTCTATCGGTGGTTATTCCCTACATTGGCGCGGCGGTGGTGACGATCCCGGTGGCAATGATTGGTTATTTTCAATGGGGTTGGGGTTCTGAGTTTTTCTATTTGATGTTGATCTACACCATTATTCAGGGCGTGGACGGCAATATTCTTGTGCCTTTGCTGTTTTCTGAAGCGGTAAATCTACACCCGGTGGCCATTATTATGGCGGTACTGGTATTTGGCGGCATGTGGGGCTTTTGGGGGGTGTTTTTCGCGATTCCATTGGCGACGCTCGTGAAAGCCATTTTGTACGCCTGGCCGATGGGCATCGCCGTCGAGTCAGAGGTCAAACCCGCCGCCGATACCTCGGAGCCGCAGTAATGCCCGGGGTGTGCAACCGATTCAAGGGGGCGTTGACCTCGCTCGCGTTGTTGCTAACGTTTCTGGCAGCGCCTTTGTGGGCAGAGACCTCGAATCAGGGCTTTCGGGTCGACGAGGTCATCAAAAGCCCCGAAGATGTGCGCGAGTATCGCGCGCTGGCGTACGATAACGGTGTGCAGGTGTTGTTGGTGAGTGACCCTGCTGCCATTGAAGCCGAATGGACGCTAAGTGTTTTAGCTGGGGGCAATCAGGACCCTGCAGCATTACCCGGTCTCAACCGCTTACTGACTTTGGTCTTGTCTGGCGACTCGCCCATTGTAGCCACAATCTATCCGGAGCACGCTGAATACCATATGCGCACAGCCGGGACTGAATGGTCTAGCGCCTTGTCAGGGTTTGTGCGTCAGGTGGTGGGCCGGGCAGAGTTCTCGGTAGAGGCCATCGAGCAAGCACAGCATGTATTGGCGAACAAAATGCGCACCGGCCTTGGGGCCACCCTTACTGACCGTCGTGATGATGTGTACAGCGCGCTGTTTAACGCCGAGCACCCTATGGCCCGGCGTCAGGGCGGCTCAGCCAGTATTGCACCTTTGCCAGCGGTTGCCCCTGCGCTTAAAAAGAATTACCAGCGTTTTTATACCCCAGAGCGAATCCGTCTAGCGTTGGTTGCCAATATGCCGCTGGCGCAGCAACAGGCACTGGTGAGCAAAGCACTCGAGTCCTTAGGGGCGAGCGCGGCTGATCATGCTCAGGCCACCGAGTACCCCCCGCTGTTTAAGCCTGAAGATCTTCCCCTACAGGTACAGATTCAAGCCGATACCTCAAAGCCTCAGTTACAGCTGTTATTTCCGGTGCCAAACCCCTTGGCACTTTATGCGGACAAGCCATTGGCCGAGGTGTCGCGATTGCTTGCTGATGGGGGCCCAGGCAGTTTGTTGGCGTTGTTGCAGTCGTTAGGGTGGGCCGATGCTATCGACACCGGTATGGGTATGCAGTCGCGTTATGATGGGCTGTATGAGGTGCGGGTAGACCTAACTGAGCTTGGTGTGCGGGCCAGGGATCAGGTGGTGGCGTTGGTGTTTTATATGATCGAGCAAATCCGTGTTAGAGGGCTGCGCTCTTGGCGACATCAGGAGTTGGCGCGGGCCGCAGCACTGGATTTTCGCTACCGCGATGCGACGGCGATACGCGATTCGGCACAATTGGCGCACGCCCTGCATTATTACCGCCCCCGCGATGTGCTCTTTGGCCCCTACCGCTTTAATGATTTTAATGAGCGTTTAGTACGGCGTTATTTGGACTTTTTACGCAGCGATAATGTACTAATTAGTCTAACGTCGGCCGCGCAGGTGACGGGAGAACAGCTTAGCCCCGAGTTGCTGACGCCTTACTCGGTGGCCGCCGCCAGTGAGATGCAGCCGGAAATTAAAGTCACAGTGCGCCGCCAATTGGACTTTCCTGAGCCCAACAACTTTTTACCGACACGCTTGAGCAGCAAAGAGCCGCCGATGTTGCCCAGCTCGCAAAAGGCCGACATCAACGAGTTGGTAGAGTTGTTTAGTAGGCCCCGGTTTCGCGCTTGGTTTAGCCGTGGCCAAGTGACCAGCCCAGTCGCCTCGGTATTGCTGCGCTTAGAGATTCCCGCTGCCGGTGGGCCGGCGACGCATGCGGCGGCCACCGAGCTGATGACCGAGTTAATTCGCCAAGAGCTGAGCGAGAAAGCGTTTGCCGCCCACTTGGCGGGGGTAGATTTTAGTGTTGATTCCCACGCATTGGGGGTGGATATCATCGTCCATGGATACAATACTCAGCTGGGCTTGATGCTCACCCGTATCGGTCAGCTGGTTGATGACGTAGAGCTTGACGAACGCCGCTTCAAACGGGCCAAACGGATCTTAAGTGAACGGTTAAGTCGTGGTCCGAGCACCGTAGAGGGGGTGCTGGGCGAGCAGGTTGCCGCGCTTCACTATCGCCCGGGCCGCACTCGGTCTGAGCGATTAGCGGCGCTCTCAGGTATTACCCTAGAACAGCTTAAAGACTTTAATCATTCCCACTATCGTGTGGCGGCGCTCAATGTGTTGTTTTATGGCAATCTGTATCGTCAGGAGGCCCAGCGTCTTGCGGCGCTGAGTGAGCATTATTTGTTACACGATAAAGCCAAGGCGCCCCCCGCTTCGTTATATGGCCGCTTAAAGGCCGATGCCGGCGCTAATTTTAGCAGTGACAAGCTTGACGGCAGCGCTTTGTACCTACAGGGGCAGGGCGCAACGGCCGCGGATTATGCCGAAGTGATGCTGGCAGCCCAGTTAATGCGTGATTCAGCGGCGAGGGCGCGAGAGTCAGCTTTTGCGGAAGCCGCAGAGCCCGCGTTTGATGTGCCGGTGGTACCCCTGGCTGAGCCTATTGCGGGCACTGAGGCTGCCCCGGAGTCAGAACCATTAGCTGCCGGAGCAGAGGCAGAGCTCGATCAAGGCCAAATCACGGTGTTTGATTGGGTGCTAGCCGGAAGGCCTGCTCTAGTAGTCTACGCCCCGGGGGCCGAGGTCACCCCGCACGCGCTACGAGCATTTGTAGCGGCTGAGCTTGCCCATAGCAGAGCGAATACCAACCTGGAGGTCGCCAAAACCGTTGTTAAGCAGCGCCTGGCGAGTGATCACAACGCGGGCCGGCGAGAGCAAAGTTTAGCGCTTTGGCGGGAACTACTGGATAGTCGTGTTACTAACGAGGCCGTTACGGCGGCGCTCAACAAAGCGACGGCCGCTGAGTCGCACATGTACCGTGTAGCGTTAGCCAGACAAGTGCCGGGTGCCTTGGTTCTAATGCAACGTGGGGACGGGTCAAATACTAGCAGCGAGGATCAACAGGCACGCTCTGAGTACTGGGGACACCTGCGGTCAACTCCGCTAAAAGGCCCCGTACTGCCCTAAATGCTGCATATTAGGGCGTTTTTTTGCTGGACCTGTTTGAAATTTGTCCTGTCTGAGCAAAATGCATACCGATGTTGGTAGTGTCGTGGCTGTCATGTCGCGGGACTAGCAAAAATCCCGTAAATATGTAAAAATTCGCGCATTTTTTGGGCCCCAGTATTGGGGTAATCGCCACGTTTAACCCTAATATAGCGACAACGTAATGGGGCGAGGCCACTGGTAGCTATCCTGCCAGGTACGGTCTGCGTTGGTGTTAACGCTGTGTCCAAATGTGCTCAAAAGGCGCATGACTGAGGAGAATTAGATGATAGAAGATATTGATGCTCTGGAAACCCGGGAGTGGCGTGAAGCCCTCGATTCTGTAGTTCGTCACGTGGGGAAAGAGCGTGCCGCATTTCTTCTGAAGAGCTTGTCCGAGTCTGCAGCAGACCACGGCATTGATCAGCCTTCCGCTATCACCACCCCTTACCGCAACACCATTCCTACCTCTAAAGAAATTCAAAGCCCCGGCGATCACTACATCGAGCAAAAAATCCGCTCGATTATTCGCTGGAACGCTATTGCGATGGTGGTGCGCGCCAATAAAAATGATGATGAGTTGGGCGGTCATATCGCTTCATTCTCCTCGGCCGCAACCCTATACGAGGTAGGTTTTAACCACTTCTTCCGTGGTAACGACGGCGATAAGCCGGGCGATTTGGTTTACTTTCAGGGCCACAGCTCGCCGGGCATGTACGCGCGCTCGTTTGTTGAAGGGCGCCTGACAGAAGATCAGCTGGATAACTTCCGCCGTGAAGTTGACGGCAAAGGCTTGTCATCTTACCCACACCCTTGGTTAATGCCCGACTACTGGCAGTTTCCCACTGTTTCTATGGGTCTTGGCCCAATCGGTGCTATCTATCAAGCGCAAGTTATGCGCTATATGGATCAGCGCGAGCTAATCGAGAAAGGCGACCGTAAAATTTGGGCCTTCTTGGGTGACGGGGAGTGTGACGAGCCAGAAAGCTTAGGGGCCATTGCTTTGGCCGGCCGTGAGCAGCTCGACAACCTGATTTTCGTGATCAACTGTAACTTGCAGCGTTTGGATGGCCCGGTACGTGGTAACGGCAAAATCGTACAAGAGCTCGAAGGCGTATTCCGCGGTGCCGGCTGGAACGTGGTTAAAGTCTTGTGGGGCGGCGGCTGGGACGAGCTGCTAGAGAAAGACACCACCGGCTTGCTGCAAAAGCGCATGGACGAAGTGGTTGATGGCGAGATGCAAAACTACAAAGCCAACGGCGGCGCTTACACCCGTGAGCACTTCTTTGGTAAGTACCCTGAGCTGTTAGAGTTGGTTAAAGATATGACCGACGATCAGATCCTGCGCCTGGCGCGCGGCGGTCACGACGCTCACAAAGTGTACAACGCCTACCACAACGCCGTTAACACCAAAGGTCAGCCCACCGTGGTTCTGGCGCAAACGGTTAAAGGTTATGGCATGGGCCCAACCGGTGAAGCGGTTAATAACGCGCACCAGGTTAAAAAGCTCGACATCGATGCACTCAAAACCTTCCGCGATCGTTTTAATATTCCAATCGACGACAAAGATCTGGAGTCGATTCCTTACTATCGTCCAGCCGATGACAGCGCCGAGATGCAATACCTGCAAGAGCGCCGTCGCACATTGGATGGTTATTTACCGTCGCGTAAGTCTGACTTTGAAGCCTTGCCGATTCCGGCCCTGGATGCCTTTAAAGCCCAGCTTAAAGGCACCGGCGAGCGTGAGATCTCGACCACCATGGCGTTTGTGCGCGTGTTGAATACGCTGCTCAAAGACAAGCAGATTGGTAAGCAAGTGGTGCCGATTGTACCGGACGAAGCCCGTACTTTTGGTATGGAGGGCATGTTCCGTCAGGTGGGTATCTACTCGGCCTTTGGCCAGAAGTACACCCCGCAAGACGCCGGCCAGATCATGTACTACAAAGAGGACGAGAAAGGCCAGATCCTCGAAGAGGGTATCAACGAAGCGGGCGCCATGGCGGCCTGGGTTGCGGCCGCGACCTCGTACAGCAACCACGCGCAACCGTTGCTGCCGTTCTATATTTACTACTCAATGTTCGGCTTCCAGCGCATTGGCGATTTAGCCTGGTTGGCGGGCGATGCGCAGGCGCGCGGCTTTTTGCTGGGTGGTACAGCAGGGCGCACGACCCTTAACGGTGAAGGCTTGCAGCACCAAGATGGTCACAGCCACATTTTGGCTAACACTATTCCTAACTGTCGCAGCTACGACCCAACCTTCTCCTACGAAGTAGCGGTAGTTGTGCAGGATGGCCTGAAGCGCATGTATCAGGACAAAGAAAACTGCTACTACTACATTACCTTGATGAACGAGAACTACGTTCACCCCGACATGCCAGAAGGCGTAGAAGAGGGCATCATCAAAGGTATTTATCAGCTTGAAAAAGGCACCAGCAAGAAGAAAAACCGTGTTCAGTTAATGGGCTCGGGCACAATCTTGAACGAAGTGATTGCCGCCGCCGAAATGCTGCGCAACGACTTTAGTGTCGAGGCTGATATCTGGAGTGTGACCAGTGTCAACGAGCTGACCCGTGAAGGTCAGGCGACCGCTCGCTGGAACCTGTTGCACCCGACCGAAACACCGCGTAAAGCCTACGTCACTGAGGTGTTAGAGTCTCAGGAAGGGCCGTTTATCATCGCCACCGATTACATGAAAAACTACGCAGAACAATTGCGTGCGTTTATCCCGGGCGATTATCAAGTGCTGGGTACCGACGGTTTCGGTCGCAGTGACTCACGCCAAAAACTGCGTCACTTCTTCGAGGTAGACAGCCAGTTTATTGTGGTCGCTGCACTGAAGTCTTTGGCCGATCAAGGCAAAATCAAAGCCGACGTCGTAGCCAAGGCGATTAAACAGTTTGGTATTGATCCAGATAAAGCCGATCCATTGACCGTATAGTCGCCTACCCGCGACAAGTGGGGCGCTGGTGCGCCCTGCAAGATCAATGGATAACGAAAGTCACAGCCACAAGCTGGGACGGATTAAAAAAGTAGCGAGGAGTTACCGTGGCAATTGAATCGATTAAAGTCCCCGATATTGGCGGCTCGGAAAATGTAGATGTCATTGAAATTTCGGTCGCCGTTGGCGATACCGTTGCAGTCGATGATTCGCTGTTGGTGTTGGAGACCGATAAGGCCTCGATGGAGATACCGAGCACCGTTGCCGGTAAAGTAACGGCAATAAAAGTGAAAGAGGGCGATAAGGTCTCGGAAGGAGACGTTATTGTTGAAGTTGAGGCAGAAGGTGAAGACACCCCTGCAAAAGAAACTGAGGCGCCCGCCAAAAGCGAGCCGGCAGCGGAGCCTGCACCTAAGGCCGCGACGGGTTCGGCTGAGCAAACCATTACCATCCCCGACCTCGGTGGCTCTGATAACGTCGATGTTATTGAGATCTGTGTGGCCGCTGGTGATGAGGTTAGCGAAGGTGACTCGCTGGTTGTGCTGGAAACCGACAAAGCCTCTTTGGAAGTGCCGGCCCCGGCCAGTGGCAAAATCGTTAGCATCGATTTAAAAGAGGGCGATAAAGTATCCCAGGGTGACAAGCTAGGCGTCATGACCGGTGGCGCTGCAGAGGAGTCGGCGCCAGCGCCGGCTGAGTCTGATTCGGCGTCAGAACCTGCGCCTGCCGCGGGTGGTACTTCCGTCGAAACCGTGCCTGTACCAGATATCGGCGGCTCCGAAGGCGCGGCGGTTATCGAGATTTCTATAAGTGCCGGGGACGAAATCGGTGAAGGCGATACGCTGATCGTACTGGAAACCGATAAAGCGTCTATGGAAATTCCAGCGCCAAGCGCCGGTAAAGTGACCAAGGTACTGGTTAAAGATGGCGATAAACTGTCTCAGGGCGATGCCATTTGCGAGATGGAAGTTGAGTCGGCCGCACCGGCTGCTCCTAAAGCCGAGTCTGCCGCACCGCAAACCAGCGCTGCAGCACCAAGCGCGGCTAAAACCTCTGCCGGTTCACCGGTAACCGCCGACAACGTCGAGGTGGTGAACTCATCTGAGGTATACGCCGGCCCTGCGGTGCGCAAGTTAGCCCGTCAGCTAGGCGTTGATCTGAAAAAAGTAAAAGGCAGCGGGCCGCGTGGCCGTGTGACAAAAGACGATACCCGTGATTATGTGAAAAACATTGTTACTGCGAGCCAGTCGGGTAAAGCCCCGGCCGGTGGCGGCTCGGGTATTCCGGCTATCCCTGCGGTTGATTTTGCCAAGTTTGGTGAGATCGAAACCGTGAAGATGAGCAAGGTGAAGAAGCTTACCGCTGACAACATGGTGCGTAACTGGCTTAACATTCCGCACGTTACTCAGTGGGATGACGCCGACATCACCGAGCTTGAAGCCTTCCGCAAAGGGCTTAAAGCAGAGGCCGAAAAGCGTGGCAGTAAGTTAACGCCACTGCCATTTTTGCTGAAAGCCTGTGCGGCCGCCCTGGTGGCTGAGCCAAGCTTTAACGTCTCGATGCATCACGACGGCGAGCATATCGTGCAGAAGAAATACGTGCACATTGGTGTTGCTGTTGATACGCCAAACGGTTTGATGGTGCCGGTGATTCGCGATGTCGACAAAAAAGGCCTGTGGGAACTGGCCGACGACTTTAGCGCAATTGTTAAAAAAGCGCGCGATGGCAAGCTAACCGCGGCCGATATGCAGGGCGGTTGTTTTACCATTTCAAGCTTGGGCGCCATGGGTGGCAATGGCTTTACACCCATCGTCAACGCCCCTGAGGTGGCCATTTTGGGGGTCTCTAAGGCGCAAATGAAACCTGTTTGGAACGGTAGTGAGTTTATCCCACGCAACATGTTGCCGCTGGCTCTGTCTTACGATCACCGCGCTATTAACGGTGCCGATGCCGGGCGCTTCTTTACTTATTTAACCGCGGTAATCGCCGACGTACGTCGTTTGTTGCTTTAACAGGGTTTAAGTCAGCTCAAGAAAACCCCAGCGTGAGTGATCACGCTGGGGTTTTTTACTTTTAGAGGTCGCCTTCTTATGTTCTTGGACACTCTTATAGTTTGAAGCTCATGGCTTCGATGATGTTTTACCGTTTGATATTGGGCATGCGCGTAAGAATGGAATCAAAGGGTTTGATCGAAAGCTCAACGAGCTTGGAGGCCTTGTGGGGATCTGATGTGCTAAGGATTACAATGTAATAACGTGTAATGTCGATATTCGCTTGCGTCAGCTAAGGTTTAGTTCGTTGCAGACTTTTCACAACAGGCTTGGCGTAAAGTTTGGTGCAACCTAAACAGGGAGGTTGGACCGCGAGGCTCTCTCCTTATGGTGAGTCATGTTTGGATGCGTGACTTTTGACTCGATGTGGGGCTATTAATTATGAAGACGATATTTAATATTAAGCACACTTGCGTGATGGCGATTTTATGCCTTGTGCCCTTTGCGTATGTTTCGCAATCGCACGCCCAATCTAGCAGTGTTAGCTTTAGCGATGTTGATAAAAATGGTGAAAATACGGATGTAAACTCAGTTGGTGCCGGGCGCTTCCGTCAGGGTAATGTAGATGATCTTATTTATATTGATGAAGACGAACGCCTGCAGATGCGCCAGAGTACCGGAAGCGCCAGGTCCTGGCAGTCGTCATATCAAATTAGTGATCAATATAGTTATAAAAAGGTTTGGGTTGTTGATGTAAATAATGATGGGTTCGACGACTTGGTGTCGGTGAATAACGGCAATCAAGTTTATGTGTTGATGGCTTCAAAAAACCAATGGTTCTTTAACGGTCCGGCCGTTTATACGTTTGGTCTGAGCGAAGGTGCCAAAGGATCTTCGTCGTCGACTGTGATTAATGATATGGATTTTGGGGATTTTAATGGTGATGGCAGTGTCGATATCGCTGTGCTCGCCACGGTTTCCTCGTCGAGCGTGGGAGGTTCGGGAGGGGAGGGGCCGGCTAATGTCACGTATTATAATCAAGGCTATTATAGTATTGCGTTAAATAATGGGGCGGGCGGTTTTAGTGCTCCAGGTATGAAGCAAACCGGCTCTTTGTCTCAGGGAACAAATGCCTTTATTTTTACGGCGTTTTTCTCAGGTAGAGTTACGGCTGGCGATTTTAACGGTGACAGTAAAATGGATGCGGCGTTTTGCTATCATACCAACAGTAGTTTTTCTGTTCCATATTCGTATATTTTCCCAGGGGTTGGGGACGGTTCTCTCGATTTTAATGCTGCAGTTAGCTCAGGACACAGAGGCTGCCAGGATGTGACTGCTGTTTTACCTAATGGCCCGTTTGAAAATGTAATAACTTCCACCAAGCAAGCGACTTTTATCTTTGTTGATAACAGTGATTCTTACGCTCAGGTTTACGATGGTCAGTGGAATCTTAAATCGGAAACCAAAATGGAAAATACTCCACGAGGACCGGTTGGCCCTTTTACGGACTTTAATTTTGATGGCTCAGCCGATATGGTTTTTACAAACGGTAAAAGCTCATTAGTGATGGTAGGCTGGAATTGGGCTGATACGAGCGATCGAAAAATTACCAACAAAACCTCTATGATTCTCGGGACTGACATTCAGACCAGTGATGTGGGGGATTTTGACGGTGATGGCAAGCCCGATGTTATTGGTGGGTATGATGAAGACATCAATGTCTATTACAATAATACTGCAGAATAAGTTTTAGCTGAGTTGAGCAGAGCTCGCTAAGACGGCTGGTGCCTGCAGGCCAGCCGAGCCGCAGCTTTGCTCAGTAGAATCTTGCTCATTTTCAAGTCCTTTGAATGTTTATTGAATAGATGTGAGGCAAGCACGCTGGGCTCAAATTCAGGGCTGCGGGCTGTGTTATAGGTCGCTTACCTCGTGTACTTTACGCTTCTTACTCAACCGTTGCGTCGTTCTGATGTAAACTTAGCCAAAGACTATTGATGCCCCAGCCTGAGCTTGCTCGCGCTGGGGTTTTTCGTTGGGTAGCATAGTTGGGGCATACTCTGCTGGTTTAAACCCTATCGCCTGATAACGATCAGAGGTGTGAGTGAGCATTACTTTGAACAACTCAGTGCTGTTTAAGCCGGTGGCACTGGGTATCTACTTTTTAACCTTTGCGCTGGGAGTGGTGGGCGCGTTATTGCTGCCTACGATGAGCATTTTCTTTGCCGATGAGGTGGGGGTTAGCCCCTTCTGGGTGGGCATTCCCTATGCCGGTATCGCTACAGGAAGTATCGTTTACAATCAGGTGATTGGTGCCTGGTCTGACTCTCTTAAAGATCGCAGACTGCTGGTGGTGGCTTTGTGCATCGTTGGCGTTGTGGCTTGCGCCGTGTTTGCATTCTCACGGCACTATTGGCTGACGTGCTTGTCGGCGGTATTTTTACTGAGCTTGGCAATGGTGGCTTTCTCACAAATCCTAGCCTACAGCTTAGAGTACGCCGAAACCTGTTTGCCATTAGAGCGCATTGCGTTATTCAACGCCGTGGTCCGGGCGCAGATTGCGTTTGCCTGGGTGGCGGGTCCGCCAGCGGGTTTTTTAATTGCCAGTCATTGGGGGTTTACCAGCCTTTACACAGTTGCGGGGGTGCTATTTTTGGCGGTTGGCCTTATTAGCCCCAGGTTATTGCCCGCACTTAAAGTGCCGGATCATCATGAGAAATCACAACCACAAAAGACTGGTTTATGGCAGGAGCTGGATAGCGCCGCACGCTGGTCTCTTGGTTTGTGTGTCTTGGCCTTCTCAGTGATGTGGTGCGTTAATAATGCTTACCTGATTAGCTTGCCTTTGCATTTAACCCGCAATCTGGATATTTCGGCGAGTTGGGTCGGTTGGATTATGGGGGCGGCCGCGGGCTTAGAGGTGCCGGTAATGTTGCTAGCAGGTCTCATGGCGGCACGTATGAATCCGCTTACCCTTGTGCGGGCCAGTGCCTTGTTCGGCTTGCTGTTGTACGCCGGGGTATTCTGGGCGACACAGCTGTGGCAGCTGTTTGCGCTGCAATTGGCCAATGCGGTCTTTGTGGGTATTTTGGCAGGTCTCGGGGTATCCGTGGTACAGCAGATGTTGCCTGGTCGCGCCGGTAGCGCATCGGCGCTTTACACCAATACCACCCATGTCGGTACGTTACTCAGTAGTGTGTTAATCAGTGGGGTGGCGGAGGCCTATGGCTATCTCAGTGTGTTTTTGGCCAACATGGTGCTTGTGGTATTGGCGGGCGGGCTGTTTATGCTGGTGCGTCCAGGTAAGGGCGTTAGCGAATTTGAGTAACCTTTGCGGTTAGTCCTCCGGGCTCTTCAGGGCGTGCAACTCGCTGTCTGTTAATGCAGACAACTTGGTGCGCAAAGTCGCCTTGAGTTGTGGCAGCAAATCAATAATAACTTCATCGATGAGTTGCTGGCGCTCGGTGTACTTTAGATTGTTGGCCTCTGTCGCAAAGTCGCCCGCGCGGTTGCCGCGCAGGCGCGAGCGTATATGCTGTGGTAAAAATGGGTTTTCGCCGCGCGCTGCTGCTGGGCCGGGTTTGGCGGTCGTACTTGTGTGAGCCGGCGCATCACCCAGATCGAGCTCGTAATTTTCTTCGCGTTGGCCGACAGCGCTTGTCTGCTCGTCCCGGTGCTCTATCTGCTCGATGACTTCCTGTAACAGGGGGATCTCGTCGTGATCGAGCAGGCCCTGAATAGACTCCAGCTCATTTAATAGTTCACTGCGGGTTTTCTCGCGCTCATCGCTCATTGTGTCGACTCTTATAGGTTGTGCGCTCGCCCAAGTTTGTGATGACGAATCAGGTAGCCGCGCTCCCCTAAAAAACTCCAGTGTTGCCGGGTGTGGCTGAGTACCGCCTCAGTTTGAATGACGACCTCGGCCATTCGGGTAAAACGGCTGAAATACCCGGGCAATTGTGGGCACAAGTTAATCAGTACATCGTGATGGTTGCCGCACTCGCCCTGACAGTCAAGCACAATGGGCTCGCCATTATCGATGGCATCGCTCAGGCGCCAGGGCAGGTAACTTTCTGGACGCTCGCTGTTAAGCCGCTGTGCGATAGACACTTGCTGCGCGTCGTCTTCGGCGGCTATAACGACCTTGCGGCCGCTGTTGATGGCCTTTTCACATAAGCGGCTGGCAAAGGCCAGCCGCTTATCGTGATCGTCGCTACTGAGGATGTAAAAATCCACTTCGGTCATGGTGGTTATTTACTGTTCAAAATGTGTTGTACCAACAGTGGCACTGGTCGTCCGGTGGCACCCTTGGCGCCGCCTGATTTCCACGCGGTGCCGGCGATGTCCAGGTGGGCCCAACGCATGCCTTTGGTGAAGCGCGATAAAAAGCAGGCGGCCGTTACACTGCCGGCCTCGCGGCCACCGATGTTGGCGATATCGGCGAAGTTGCTATCGAGCTGTTTTTGATACTCATCCCACAGAGGCATTTGCCAAGCGCGGTCGCCGGCTTCTATGCCCGCCGCCAGCAACTGATCGGCAAACTGTTGGTCGTTACTGTAAAGGCCGTGCGCATGGCTGCCAAGTGCGATTACGCAGGCGCCCGTGAGGGTGGCAATATCGACAATGCTATTGGGTTTAAACCGCTGTGCGTAGGTGAGGGCGTCGCACAAGACCAAACGGCCTTCGGCATCGGTATTGAGTACTTCAATGGTTTGCCCCGACATAGAGGTCACAATGTCACCAGGTTTAGTGGCGCCGCCGGAGGGCATGTTCTCTGCCGCGGCGACAATGGCCACCACATTAATTTTGGGCTGCAGCGCGAGCAGGGTTTTCATGGTGCCAAACACACTGGCGGCACCACACATATCAAATTTCATCTCATCCATGCCTGCGCCGGGCTTTAGGCTGATACCGCCGGTATCAAAGGTAATACCTTTACCCACCAATACTTCTGGTGCTTTGGTTTTAGCCGCGCCGCGGTACTCCATAACGATAAGCTTAGCGGGCTCGTCGCTACCGGCAGATACGGAAAGTAAAGAGCCCATTCCCTCGGCTTGCATCTGTTTTTCATTCAGCACACTGACGCTTAATTTAGGTTGACCGCGCCCCAATGCGCGCGCCTGACTGGCCAGATAGCTTGGCGTGCAAACGTTGCCGGGCAGGTTGCCCAGTTCACGAGCATAGTTCATGCCGTCGCCGGTTGCCTGACCCTGAACCAGTGCTGCTTTTATGGCGGCGCTGGTACCATCGGCATTAACGACAATTTTATTGATGTTCAGCTTGGGAGCTTTTTGGCTTTTCAGTTGGTCAAATTGCCACAGCTCGGTGGTCAGTGTTTGCGCAATATGGCTGGCGAGCCAGCTGCTTGGTTTGCCGCTGACGGCGACGCCGGTAACGTCGATACTCAGGCTTTTATAGCTGGCGCTTTTGGCAACGTTTTGGATGGCGTTAAGTGCGGCACTTATTACCTCTGGGGGCACCCCCGATTTGTCGGCTTTACCAAGCCCTACCAGTAACAAGCGTTCGGCGGTTTGGCCAACATTGTGGTGTAGCATTAGGCTGCTGCCCTTGGCGCCGGTAAACTTCTCTCGGGTGAGCAGGCTTTTTAGCTGGCCTTTGCCGGCTTGGTCAATTAGGTGGGCGGCGGGTGTTAAGGTAGTGTCGGAGAATACGCCGACCACAAGAAGTGGGCTGCGGTGGCTGTCGGCACCAAATGACTTTGCTTGAAACTGCATGTGTGACCCCTAGTTGATTTTAAGTTGCGAGCGGTTAAGCGATCGCAGATATTCAGTTACACTCACCATGGGCGCGAGCTAAGCCTAAGCGGTTAGCAATCAGCGGCGGCCTAGGCGATTGGCTTACCCGTATGTCGAGACAAATGCTCTCGGTTACGGGATAATGCCACCAAGTTTCACCTAGTTTACGTCATCAAGGGGTAAGGGGCCAAAATCTTTGGCGTTACAAGCCTCTGGGTGACCGGTTGGATGATGATTAACTGGGTATAGGCCTTTTAGTGGCCCACATAGAGTAAGGGTGGTTGTATTTTGATCGTATATCGCTATTTGTCACGCGAGGTGCTGGTGACAATGTTGGCTGTTAGCACAACCTTGCTGCTGATTATTATGAGCGGCCGCTTTGTAAAGTATCTCGCCGATGCGGCTTCCGGCAAGATTGCGGTGGATGTTCTGTTTACCATTATGGCGTATCGTCTGCCGGGCTTCTTAGAGTTGATTGTTCCTCTGGGCTTTTTTATCGCTATTTTGCTGGCCTATGGCCGTTTGTATATGGACAGCGAAATGGTGGTGTTAAGCGCTTGCGGGATGAGCCAGAAAAAATTGTTACTGATTACCTCGATACCTGCGGTTATTGTGGCACTGATTGTGGGTGCCATGAGCTTGTGGGTTAGCCCGTGGGGCGCGGCTCAAACTGAAAAATTATTTGCCGAGCAGCGCGCGCGAAGTGAGTTTACCACCTTGCGCTCCGGCCATTTTCAGCCCTTTAATGGCGGTAAAGTAGTGACCTACGTCGAGTCGGTCAGTGAGAATCGCACCCAACTAAACAAGTTGTTCTTAACTCAGGTGGGTACACCAACTTCTGTTGCTATTGCCGAAGTAGGCAAGCAACGCCACAACAATGAGTACGATCAGCGATACCTGGAGCTGCACAACGGTATTCGGTATCAGGGGCGCCCCGGCTCGGCTGATTACCAAATTACAGAGTTTGAGCAACTGGCCCAGCACATACCTGAGCCCGAGGTGTCATCGGCTTACAACATAGAGGCGGATGCCCGGCCTACCGCACAGCTCTTACAAGACAACAGTGCCGCCGCACGGGCGACCTTGCAGTGGCGGTTATCCATGCCTTTACTGGTGCTGGTGGTGGCTTTTATGTCTGTGCCACTTAGTCGTACCAACCCCCGTCAGGGGCGCTATTTAAAAATGTTGCCGGCCATTGTGTTGTATTTGTTTTATCTCGCTGCGCTCACGTCGGTGCGCTCCGAAATCGAAGCCGGTAAATTTCCGGTATTGCCAGGGCTTTGGGCTGTACATGGCATTTTTATGGTAATCGCCTGGGTGATGTTTGTAGGCCCTGGAAATATTTTTGCTCGGCGGGGAGGCAAGCGTGCCCAAGCTTAATCGTTATGTAGCCCGATCGGTGGTCACTGCCGTGGCCATGGTGCTGTTGTTGGTGTTGGGCCTGGATTTTATCGGTAAATTGGTAGAGCAGCTCGACAGCTTGCACAAAAATTATACGTTTACTGAGGCGTTAATTTATATCCTCTGGGGGCTGCCCCGCAGTGCCTACGATTACTTACCCTACGCGGTGTTGGTAGGCTGCCTGATTGGCCTGGGTAATTTAGCCGGCTCCAGCGAGCTAGTGGTTATGCGCGCTGCGGGGGTATCCGTCGGTCGTATCGTCTGGATGGTGCTAAAACCTGTTTTACTGTTTATTTTGATGGGCATTGCTCTCGGTGAGTATGTGATTCCCTATGCCGATCAGGTGGCTGAAAGCCGCCGTGCGATTGCGCTAGGCTACAGCGACGAAGGCCAAACCCGGCGCGGTGTATGGCACCGTGAGGCGAATGAATTTATTCAGTTTAATGTGATTCAGCCCGGTGGTAATTTGCGTGGTGTAAGTCGTTATCGCTTTGTCGATGGCAAGTTAGAAGAGGCAAGTTTTACGCAAAATGTCGAGTACCGCGACGGTGTGTGGCATGAGAACACCGTGTTGATTACAGACTTTACCCAAGAGCAGATCGTGACCAACCGGTTGCCCGAGCGGGAGTGGCGCACTGAGCTTACCCCAGAGTTGCTGGATATTGTAGCGGTGCCGCCCGAGGCTCAGTCGATAGGCAACCTACACAACTATGTTGGTTATCTGCAGGAGCAGAACCTGCAAAGTAGTGAGTACACCTTGGCATTTTGGCAAAAGTTACTGCAGCCGCTGGCTACCGCGAGCCTGGTACTGATTGCGATTTCGTTTGTCTTTGGCCCGCTGCGTGAAGTGACCATGGGGCAACGAATTTTTACCGGTGTGGTGTTCGGTATTGTGTTTCGCTTGGTGCAGAGCCTGCTTGGCCCCTCGAGTATCGTGTTTGGCTTTCCGCCCCTGGTGGCGGTTTTAGTGCCTATTGGTTTGTGCTTACTCTTTGGTGTTGTGCTGTTACGCCGCGCGGCGTAACAGCGGTTTAGTCTTTTGCGGCGCCACTAACGAAGACAGCGGTGGGTTAATGTCCTTTGGGTAGTTGCAATACGCGAGTACCGGAAAGGCGATCGTGAAGCGTGAGTCGCTCCGGATCGAGCCATAGCCAAAAGTAACCCAGGCCAAAACACGCCAGTGATATCCCTCCCAAAAAGCAACGTAGCAAACACTGGGCTACGCTGGGCTTTTTACCATCGGCATTGGTGAGTTTCAGTCGCCAGGCTTTCATGCCTAACGTTTGGCCAAAGCGTTGCCAAAACAACACATAAAACCCGACCCAAATGGCGATCCAGCCAATAAAGCCGACGATGCCCATCTCGGCTTTCTCGCCGGGTGCAAGTGATTCACCCAGCAACAAAGTTTTAACAGCCAGTGCGATAGCGCTGTAGGCAAGGCTGATTGCCATGATTAATAAGCTATCGTAAATCGCGGCGGCAAAGCGTTTAACAAGCCCGGCGCTACTGGCGACAATCGGCGTCGGGGTGGTTTGCTTAGGTGGGGTGGTTGGTTGCGGCATTAAGGGCTCCGAAGGTGCTTCTAGGTGGCACTGCCATGTCGTTAACTTATTCGCTCGGCTCGTTGCAGTGGCCGCCAATAAAAAATTCGATACTATAGCTCTCGGGGGCATCGAGTGGTAAACCAAAGCTTATCCGGCCACAGCCGGTTAGGGGAATTTCTTCCCGGCGAAGGTAAATCACTTTAGCGTGATCATCGCTTTGCATGTAGGTGCCGTTCGTGCTGTGATCGACCAGTACATACTTACCGCGCCGAAACATAATGTTGCCATGCTCGCGAGAAGCTCTGGTAGAGCGAATAGGCCAGTTTACGCGGCTGCTCTCACGGCCAAAGGATAGGGGCAGTTGGTCAGGGGTATAGCTAATTTGCTGCTCGGGTCCGCGCAAATGTAGCCGGTGGCGGTCGAGTTCGCGGTGCAGTTCCCGCACATCCATAACCGCGGTGGCGTTTAGTGGCGCGGCGGGGGTCTCCCAGTGCAGGCGGTAAACAGTACATATATGTTGGGCGCCTTTCAGTACCACGCGGTCAAACGCATCGCACAGATCCGCCATGGCGTCGCTTAACTGCTTTATAACGGCATGAGTAATAACAATCTGGCGGGCGCGGGCAATGTGGGACACTTCGGCGGCCTCGTTGACCACATCACCAAAAATATCACCGTGTGGATCACGCAGCGTTTCTCCGTAAGCAATACCGATGCGCAGGGCCTGAAGCTCTAGCTTAAATGATTCCCGTTGCAGCGCCAGTGCCGCCTCGCAGGCGTTACTGGCATCCGGGAACCGGGCCATGACCTCATCGCCTATATTTTTTACCACCACGCCGCTGTGGCGCTCGATAATACGTCGAGTGACGACCAGGGTCTCATCGATAAAGCTTTTCGCCTGGGTATTGCCGTGCTCCTTGTAGAGCCTTGAGCTGCCGGATACGTCGGCAAACATCACGGCCTGAACTTCGCGCTGGGCTGACATTGCGACACTCTCGTGTTGAAATTTGGGCGATTATAACACCTCGAGACTGTCAGGGCGGTAGTGAATGGCGAGCGGGCCTACCCGGTAGTGAATGGCGAGCGGGCCTACCCGGTGGTTAAGTTGCCAGTGCTGTGATAATCGCCGCGAACGATAACATGGCGGGAGATGGCATTGGTGTGGATGACGCCTTTGCCTTGCGAGCATTGAATAAAATCAAAACGCCGAATTGCTGTGGTTTGGGCGAGGTAAGCGCTGGCCTGAACACACGCCGAACCGGTAGCGGCATCCTCGGCCACGCCGTACTGCGGGGCAAAGTAACGCAGCAGCCAGTGCTTTTGCGTGGGGCAAAGCGCAATTACTGAGCGGCCGCTGTATAGCGCCAATGCTTGACCGGGAGGTTTAAGAGTTTCCAGCGCTTGTCTGTCTGGCAACAATAAAAGGGTGTAATCCTGTCGCCCGCCCATGCGTACCGCTTTTAAAACCGGGGTTTGGCACAGTCGCACCCAACGGGCTCGACCGTCAAAGCCCGTGACGGTGCAGGGGCGATCGACGTAATAGGCCCCGTAACGGTCATGGCCCACGGTAATGGTGCCCAAAGCCGTTTCAATTGGTAGCTTAAAGGCGCGCTGGTAAACCGCTTTATAGAGATAAGCGGCCACCGCAATGGAGCCAGAGCCACAGCGCTGCACCGGCTGGCCGCCATCAAAAAAACGTACACACCATTTTTGCTGTTCTTGCCAGAGCAGCACGGTGTTTTCTGTAGCCGAAATTAATGATGTCGTGCGCGCTTTGCTGATAACGGCATTGCGGGCTGTCGAGCCGTTGCTGTCAGGCGTACTTTTAAGGTGAATAATGTGGTGCCGGTTGCCTCGGGCGCCGACACCACAAAAACTATCAATGATCATCTAGCGTCGACAGCGGGATTAAATTGCAAAAGGCTTATGGCAAACAAGTCATCGGGCGCTAACCACAACCGGCGTGTCTGCCAATGGGCTTGGCGCGCGAGATCGGCAAACTCTGACGGGTGATACTTATAAGAATTCTCGGTATGGATGCTTTCGCCTTTGGCAAAGTAAAACTCCCGGTCGGCGATATGCACCCGCTGGGCGCGCAGGCTACGCAAATGCATTTCAATGCGGCCATAGTCGTGGTTGTAGAAGGCGTGATGGGCAAAATGCATTAAATCGAAATCACCCCCTAATTCGCGATTGATACGAGTGAGAATGTTTTTATTAAACTGCGCAGTCACACCGCGGTCGTCGTTGTACGCCTGATGCAAAAGATACTCGGGTTTTTTCGTGTCGACACCGATGAGCAAATAGCCGCCCGCGCCTAATGTTTGCCCGGCATTGCGTAAAAAATCCAGTGCCTGCTTGCGATGTAAATTGCCAATAGTAGAGCCAGGAAAAAAGCCCAGGCGGGTGCTGCCAGGATCTTCCAGGTTAAGTGGTTGAGTAAAGTCTTGTGCTTGAGCGGTGACCTTTAAGCCCGAATATTGTCGACGTAGCTCGTTGCAGGAATTCAGTAAATGTTCTTTGCTGATATCGATAGCGGTTAAGTGGCTGACACAATCAATGTTGTCTAGCAGAGGGGTGATTTTTCGCAGTGAGCCCGCGCCAAATTCAATGATTCCGAGCTCTGACTCCTTAGCGCTGAGTTCGGTGTGAAAAAAGCGGCTTAGATCGGCGGCAACGCTTGGCAGCAGCTCAAGTTCGACGTGGTAGGGGTAATACTCATCGAGTGCGCAAATGTTGTCGAATAGCTGTGAGCCGCGCTCGTCGTAAAAATACTTGGGTGCCAGCTCTTTAGGTTGTAGTGCCAGCCCCGCTATTACATCGTGTAAAAAGGACCCTTCAGCAGTGGCGTGCTGAGCGTCTTGGCTGGGAGTGTCTTGCGGCGCGAGTGCGATGGTCATAACGAGCTCCGTGTTTTTTGACGAATTATTGCGCTAAACGCAGGCCACTAAACTGCCAGCGTTGATGAGGGTAAAAAAAGTTGCGATAGCTGGGGCGCATTTGTGCCAGGGCGGTGGCGCAAGAGCCGCCGCGCAGTACATACTGGTTTGCCATGAATTTGCCGTTGTACTCGCCAAGTGCGCCTTGCTCGGGGTTAAAGCCGGGGTAGGGGCTATAGCTGCTACTGCTCCATTCCCAAACGTCGCCATATAATTGCTGCAATGTTTTTGAGTCGTCACTAGGCCGTGGGTGCCAGTGGCCAGAGTCCGCAAAGTTGCCTTCTATCGTGCTATCACTGCTGGCCACCTCCAGTTCAAACTCGGTAGGGAGGCGGCAACCGGACCAACGGGCGAAGGCATCCGCTTCGTAATAGCTGATGTGACAGACAGGCGCATTCAACTCAAGAGGGTGATAGCCATCCAGTCGTAGCTCATACCATGAGCCATTGTGTTCCTGCCAGTAAAGCGGAGCGTGCCAGCGTTCGGCCTGACAGCGGCTCCAGCCGTCTGACAGCCATAAGCTCGGATCCCGATAGCCACCATCGCGCACAAACCCAAGCCATTCGGCGTTGTTAACAGGGCGGTTAGCCAAAGCAAAGGCTTCGCAAAAAACACGGTGCGAAGGACGCTCACAATCGTAACTAAACCCCGCACTCTGCGCGCCTATTTTATAAATGCCCTCGGCAAAGGTTGTGAAAGGAGGGAGGTAGTGGGGCGCGTTCTGCGCTGGAGGGTTGTGAGTTTCTTGCAGTAACGTGTCGCGAGGGTTAAGCGCCGGGCAGCTCATGGCCACAGGGTTTTGCGCCAAGGCGTGCTTAATGTCGGTGAGCATAAGCTCCTGATGTTGCATCTCGTGGTGCAGGCCAATAACCGCGATGTCGGCGACAGCCCCTGCTGACGGACGCGACAATAACGCTTGCATGGCGGTGTCGACATGGTGGCGGTAGGCCAGTATGTCGTCTAGGCTTGGGCGCGACAACAGGCCGCGGTTAGGCCTAGGGTGACGCTCGCCAACGCTATCGTAATAGCTGTTAAATAAGTACTCGTAGCTATCGTTAAATACCCGATAATTAACGGCGTGGGGCTTTAAAATAAAGGTTTCAAAGAACCAGCTAGTGTGGGCTAAATGCCATTTCGTGGGGCTAGCGTCGGGCATTGATTGGAGCATCATGTCCTCGACACTAAACCCCTTGATGAGTTCTAGGGTTCGCTGACGAACATTGCTATAGCAGTGTTGAAGCTCCGGGTCGGTCGCGGCAAGTGGTTCACTCAACATAGTTTACTCCTTTGCTGAATTATCAGCATAGGGTAGGTTTACGACGATTTAAAGAAATCGTTGTGTATAAATAGAAGCCGCTCACACGGTAGCAAGGGTGGCACGGGCTGGCTGAATGAGGTGCGGGGTTGGGTTTTAGCGGCAGAGTCGGGCGGCCCTAATCGGCAAGCAGCAGGCATAAAAAAAGCGCAGTGGTGAGCTGCGCTTTTGTCGCACCGAAGGTTTCAATCGGTGTGGTCTTGCAAGATGGTACCAGAGGCCGGACTCGAACCGGCACGCTTTTAAGGGCGGGGGATTTTGAATCCCCTGTGTCTACCAATTTCACCACTCTGGCAAAGTGGGCGTGATTATAGCAGCGAGTTTGATCTCGTCAACCACTGTCGTAAATATTTATCAGCATCGGCTTTGGGCGCGACTGGCAAGTTATGTCATTTTGGGCTAACCTTGCCGGCCTTCTAACACTCTGATTTCTCCAGTTTATGCAGCGCCAGGACTTTGATTACGTCTTACCCGATGAGTTGATCGCACGCACGCCGGCCACCGAGCGTCGCGGCAGTCGCTTACTGTGTTTAGATGGCCCCAGCGGCTCACTTGAGCACCGCCAGTTTCCCGATTTGCTCGACAAGCTACAGCCCGGTGACTTAATGGTGTTTAACAACACCCGAGTGATACCGGCGCGGATGTTCGCGCAAAAAACCACCGGTGGGCAGGTAGAGGTTCTCATCGAGCGGGTGCTGGATGAACATCACGTGTTGGCTCACACCCGTGCCAGTAAATCGCCTAAGCCCGGTTCTGAGCTACTGCTTGCCGACGGTACACGACTCGCGGTAACGGGGCGTCAGGGGCCATTGTTTGAAATCACCTTTCCGGCGCCGGTGTTACAGGTATTGGACGTCCATGGCCATATGCCGTTGCCGCCTTATATAGACCGCGAAGATGACGCGGTGGATCGCGAGCGCTACCAAACCGTGTACAGTGAAAAATCCGGTGCGGTAGCGGCGCCAACGGCGGGGCTGCACTTTGATGACGCCTTAATGGAACAGTTGCGCGAGCGGGGCGTAGAGCTGGCCTTTGTTACGTTGCACGTAGGGGCGGGTACGTTTCAGCCGGTGCGGGTCGATAACATTACTGAGCACCAGATGCACAGTGAAGTGATTGCCGTGGATGAGTCTGTTTGTGAGGCGGTGCGGGCGGCTAAAGCAAGAGGCTCGCGAGTCATTGCCGTGGGCACAACCAGCGTGCGAAGCCTTGAGAGTGCCGCCCAAAACGCGCCTGCCGATGAGCTTATTGCGCCGATGCAAGGTGATACCGACATCTTTATATACCCCGGCTACCAGTTCAAGGTTATTGATGCTTTGGTGACCAACTTTCATTTGCCCGAGTCGACACTGCTAATGTTGGTGTCGGCGTTTGCCGGTTATCAACATACCATGGCCGCCTATCGCGCGGCCGTTGCCGAAAAATACCGTTTCTTTAGTTACGGTGATGCTATGTTTATCACTCAAAACCCTCGTGCCGGCGAAGATGTGCCCGGCGCTAATGCCTAGAGCCCAAGCCGAGCTATTTATGTCCAGCGATACGACCTCCAGTTCCTCCAGCAGTACGCGCGAATGCTTTATGAGCTTTGCCCTTAAGTCAGAGACGGGCTCGGCCCGGCGCGGTGAGTTGAGCTTTCCGCGCGGCAAAGTGCAAACCCCGGCATTTATGCCGGTAGGCACCTACGGTACGGTAAAGGGCATGGCGCCGCGCGAGATTAAAGAAATCGGCGCCGAGATTATCTTAGGCAACACGTTTCATTTGATGTTGCGCCCTGGCACAGAGGTGGTTAAAGCGCACGGCGATTTGCACGATTTTATGCGCTGGGATGGTCCGATTTTGACCGACTCAGGTGGTTTTCAGGTGTTTAGCTTGGGTAAGTTGCGCAAAATTACCGAAGAGGGGGTCTCTTTCCGCTCGCCGATTGACGGCAGCAAAGTGTTTATGGACCCGGAAATCTCCATGCAGGTGCAGCGGGATTTGGGCTCTGACGTGGTGATGATTTTTGATGAGTGCACCCCTTACCCGGCCACGCCAGCCGAGGCGCGCAGCTCTATGGAGCTGTCGTTGCGCTGGGCCGCTCGTTCAAAAGCTGCTCATGGTGACAACCCTTCGGCGCTGTTTGGCATTGTCCAGGGCGGCATGTACGAGGATTTACGCCGCGAGTCGATGACGGGGCTGGAGTCTATTGGTTTTGACGGTTACGCCATTGGTGGCTTATCGGTCGGCGAGCCAAAAGAGGATATGCTGCGGGTGCTAGAGGGCCTGACGCCACATATGCCCCAGGATAAACCCCGTTACCTGATGGGCGTCGGCAAGCCGGCCGATATCGTCGAGGGTGTGCGCCGGGGCATTGATATGTTTGATTGCGTCATGCCCACCCGCAATGCGCGCAACGGCCATTTGTTTGTCGACGAGGGCGTTATTAAAATCCGCAATGCCCGTCACCGTCACGACACTTCGCCGCTGGATGCGCGCTGTGATTGTTACACCTGCCAAAACTTTAGCCGCAGTTATTTGCACCATTTGGATAAATGCGGCGAGATTTTGGGTGCCCAGCTCAATACCATCCACAACCTGCGCTACTACCAGAATGTGATGAGTCGCATGCGTCAAGCGTTAGACGATGACAACCTCGATGCATTTTTGGCTGATTTCTACGGCCGTCAGGGCCTGGAAGTGCCGCCCGCACCTTAGGGGCGGCGGTGCGCATTGTTGTTACCTTCAGTTTCGGTATAATCCGCCCCCATATTAGCCTTTTGCCGCCTTATATCGGCGTGGACACTTGAGATGTCTGGATTCGGTCCCATATAGGCACGGGACATAAATGTATAACACGCCTGATACCCGCCTCTGGGGCGAATCAGCGCCCTGTTTCGGATGATCGTATGTTAAACCGCTACCCCCTCTGGAAGTACCTGCTGATTATCTCAGTGGCCGTTTTAGGTTTTATCTACGCCGCGCCGAACCTTTACCCGCCTGACGATGCCGTGCAAATCTCGGGCTCCTCCAGTGGCATGAGCGTCGACAGCGCTGTGTTGAACAAGGCGGAAAAAGCCCTGGAGAATGCCGGTATCGAGTATTTTGATGCCGAGCAAGACGGTTCATCCGCGCAGCTGCGCTTTAATGATGGCGAGGCCCAACTGCACGGCAAAAGCGTGATCGCCGATGCGCTGGGCAATGATTACGTGGTGGCCCTTAATCAGGCGCCTACCACCCCGGATTGGTTGGTCTCGATGGGCGGCGCTCCCATGAAGCTGGGCCTGGATTTGCGCGGTGGGGTGCACTTTTTGCTGGAGGTCGACACCGACTCAGCCATTGAAAAGCGCCAGGAGACCAGTGCCGACGAGATGAAAGATCAACTGCGTGACGCGCGGGTGCGTTACAACTCGGTTGATCTCGAAGGCACTACCATTGTCGCCAAGTTTCGCGAGACAGAATTGCGTGATCAAGCCATTAGCGAGCTGCGCAGTGAATTTCCGCAAATGCTGTTTAACAGCGATGTTCCCGGCGACTCTGACGAGCTGTTGTTTCATGCAACGCTCAGCGAGGCGGCGGTGCGCGAGATCGAGCAGTACGCTCTTAACCAAAACTTAACCACCTTGCGCAAGCGGGTGAATGAGCTGGGTGTGTCCGAGCCGATTGTGCAAAGTCAGGGGCGCAACCGCATTATTGTGCAATTACCGGGCGTGCAGGACACCGCCGAGGCCAAACGTGTAATCGGTAAAACCGCCAATCTGGAGTTTCGCCTGGAGGCGGCACCCGATGCGCTGGTTGCCGCTAAAGAGCAGTTTGATTATCAAGGGTATCCCGCCTGGCTTGAGCGCAAAGTGATTCTAACCGGTGACCATGTGGCTAACGCCACCACCACGCTCGACCCCGACACCAATATGCCGCAGGTGAATATTACCCTCGATAGTCTGGGCGGTAATAAAATGAACCACGCCACTCGATCCAATGTTGGGCGTCGTATGGCGGTGTTGTTTATCGAATATAAAACCCGCATGAATACCGAGACCAACGCAGTGGGTGAGCAGATTGAAGTGCCGGAGCAGTACACCGAGAGCAAGGTTATCAGCTTGGCCACCATCCAAAGTGCGCTGGGCGTGCAGTTCCGGATTACCGGCTTGAACGCTCCGGGCGAAGCCTCAGAGCTGGCGTTGATGCTGCGCTCGGGCGCGTTGGCCGCGCCTATGTACTTTGTGGAAGAGCGCACTATTGGGCCGTCGCTCGGCGCCGAAAACATCGAACTAGGTGTGCAGTCGGTGCAGTGGGGCATGGCGCTGGTGCTGCTGTTTATGATCGTTTACTACCGCGTGTTTGGTATTTTCGCCAATATCGCGTTGGCGGTTAACGTATTGGTGCTGGTCGCCGTTATGTCAATTTTGGGGGCGACCCTTACCTTGCCGGGTATCGCCGGTATCGTGTTAACCGTGGGTATGGCGGTGGACGCCAATGTGCTGATCTTTGCCCGAATAAGGGAGGAGTTAAAGGCCGGGGCCAGTCCCCATACGGCTATTTCGGCCGGTTACGATCGCGCCTTTACCACAATTTTAGACGCCAACATTACCACCCTGATCGTGGCGGTGATTCTCTACGCCATCGGTTCGGGCCCGGTTAAAGGTTTTGCCGTGACCCTGTCTATCGGTATTTTAACGTCCATGTTTACAGCCATCATGGGTACACGTGCGCTGGTCAATCTGGTTTACGGCCGTCGTAAAAATCTCAAGAAGCTTTGGATCTAATGGGGTCAGCGATGTCTAGCGAACAATCAGGTAAAAAAATATTTAATTTCATGGGCGCTCGCATCCCAGCCACGGCTTTGTCCGTGATCTTGCTGGTGGTGGCGATCGCGGCGCTGGCCGTTAACGGGCTAAAATTTGGCTTGGACTTTACCGGTGGGGCGCAGGTTGAGGTCAGGTTTTCTGAGCCGGCTGACATTCCGCAGATTCGCGGTATTTTAAATGAGGAAGGGCTGGTAAATCCGGTCGCGGTCTTATTTGGCTCTGACACTGAGGTGTTAATCCGCACACAGGGAGCAATGTCTGACGGTGGCGAGCAAGCCTTAAGTCGCCGTCTGGCTCAGCTATACCCAGCCGCAGAGCTTGTGTCTGTCGATCACGCTCCTCGCGATCGCGGTAATTACTCGCAGTCGTTAACCTTTAGTGGTTTGAGTGAGTCGGATGTGACCGATGAGTTGCTGCCGGGTGTCTATTTTGGGAGCCATGAGGCGCGGTCTGAGGCTGCTCAGGTCGTGGTACTTACCGAAAACTCTTTAGACACCGCCTATACCAGCGAATTACTGGATGTGCTCGAGGCTAAAACCGGTAGTCAGGTGGAGTTGCGCCGCAGCGAGTATGTAGGCCCACAAATCGGTGCCGAGCTTCGCGATGAGGGTGGTTTGGGTATGTTGGTAGCGCTGGCGGTGGTGATGCTCTATGTAGCGGCACGCTTTCAGTTTAAGTTTTCGGTGGGTGCGGTTCTGGCGCTAGCTCACGACGTCATCATTGTGCTGGGCTTTTTTGCCCTGTTTCAAATCGATTTTGATTTGACCGTACTTGCAGCGGTGCTGGCGGTTATCGGTTACTCACTTAACGATACCATTGTGGTGTTTGACCGAATTCGGGAAAACTTCCGTAAAATGCGCAAAGGTAGCTCGGCCGATGTGATCAATGCCTCGCTCACTCAAACACTGGAGCGTACTTTTATTACCTCGTTAACCACGTTGCTCGTGCTGGTTATGCTGTTTGTGTTCGGTGGAGAGTTGATCAGCGGCTTCGCTCTGGCATTGATCGTGGGTGTGGTTGTGGGTACCTACTCGTCGATTTATGTGTCTTGCAACACCCTGATGTGGATGCACATCGTTAAAGAAGATCTAATGCCCCCTGAAAAAGAGGGTTCAGAGATTGATGAAATGCCATAGCGGGTAAATCGCCCGTTACTAAAAAGCCCGCCGGATTCCGACGGGCTTTTTTTTCGTCTTAAAAGCGAGGTATGCTTGTGCTTTCGGGCGTTTCGAGCCTGCGCCCACCTAACATGAGATCGCTATGAGCATAAAGCGCCCCAGTATCAGCATTACCCAGCGTCTGGATAATTTGTCCCCTGAGCAGCTGCGCGAGATTGTCCATCGTTACCGTCGGATCTTTTGTGGTAGCGGGTACGGATTTTGGGAGTGGGATCTGGAAACAAGCTTTATCGATTGGTCCGGCGCATTCTGGGAGCAACTCGGCTACACCGACCTGGATCGTGAAGAGTTTGACGACGCAAATCAACTACCCAACTACATTCATCCAGATGACCGGGACGTGATGTTTGAGGCGGTGCGGCATCATTTGCGCACCTCCGAGCCTTTGCACGCCTGTTACCGGATTCTCACTAAAGCGGGAGATTATCTGTGGACTCAGGTTCGGGCCGACTCCATTCGCGATGAGCAGGGTCGGGCGCGTTATATTTCGGGCATTAATTTCGACGTTACCGAACTTAAAAACGTCGAGGAGGCTCTGCGCGAGAGCGAAGCGCGCCAAGTGCGTATTATTCAAGCCTCTAAAGACGGTATTTGGGAGTGGTATGCCGAGCGTAACGGCTTTCACTTTTCCAGCCGTTGTTGGGAGCACCTAGGTTATAACGAAAACGACGATATGGTCACCAATGGCCAGGATCGCCTGCGCGAGTGGCGTAATCACATTCATAAAGACGATTTGGCTAAGTTTGACCGCACGCTGCGTAAACACATGTCTGGGTTGGGCGCGTTTGATATCGAGTATCGGGTGCATACCAAGCAAGGTGGTACCCGTTGGATTCGCGCCCGTGGCCGGGCAACTTTTGACGATAATGGCCAGCCTACGCGGATGTCCGGCACCAACATGGATATTACCGATATTAAACGCGCTGAAGAGCGGGTAATGCAGGCAAAAGAGGCCGCCGAAAAAGCCAACCGTGCTAAAAGTGAATTCTTATCCAGCATGAGTCATGAACTGCGCACGCCCTTAAATGCCATTTTAGGGTACGCTCAGTTGTTCGAGTACGACGACAACCTGCAAACGGTACAAAAAGATAACCTGCGCGAAATCCGCTCGGCCGGTGAGCATTTATTACGGCTTATTAACGACGTGCTTGATTTGGCCAAAATTGAATCCGGAAAAATGCAGGCTCAATTGCAGCCTGTTCTGGTGGCGCGTTTGTTGAACGATTGCTTTACCTTGGTGAAGCCACAGGCCGATGCCCGCGGTATCAATCTGCAGGCCAATTATCAGAACCTGGATCACGCCTGTGTCACAGCCGACCCAGTGCGTTTAAAGCAGGCTATGTTGAACCTATTAAGCAACGCGATTAAGTACAACCGGGTGGGTGGTGAGGTTGAAGTGACGCTCGCGGCACTGCGCAATAATGTGTTGCGCATCAGCGTTCGCGATACCGGCACTGGTATTGCTGCGCATCGACACAATGAAGTTTTTCAGCCGTTTAATCGCCTGCACGCAGAGATGAGTAGGGTGGAGGGTTCTGGTGTGGGGCTGGTCATCACCAAGCAATTGGTCGAAATGATGAATGGCCATATCGATTTTACCAGCGAGCAGGATGAAGGTACTTGTTTCTGGGTGGATTTGAAGCGCTGCGGTGAAGCCGTCGATGATAGGCCGCAGGATACGCCCGAGGTAACACTCGAGCCCGCAGAAGAGCTACTGTACGACACCGAGTGCCGGGTGCTTTATATTGAGGATAACCCCACCAATATCCGCCTGATGCAGCAGTTTTTTAATCGTTACGAGCATTGCACACTCGAGGTTGCCGAGGAGCCTTATCTTGGGATTTTTCGGGCGCGAAGCAGTGTGCCCGATATTATCGTGCTGGACATTAACCTGCCGGGGCTTGACGGTTACGAGGTGTTGAGTGTTTTGCAGAAAGACCCGGCGACGGCGTCGATACCGGTGATTGGGTTGTCGGCCAATGTCATGTCGATTGATGTGCAAAAAGGGCGAGATGCCGGGTTTTATGAGTATCTAACAAAGCCACTACAGATCAATCAGCTAGTGCGGGTGTTAAATCGCTTGGCGGCCGATGCCGAGCTGGTCACCGATCTTTAGTGGTTAAGGTGGCAGACGAGGGGTCTCGTCTGCCAGGGGCAAACACTAGCGAATATGCTCCATGTGTTTTTTAACGATCTGCAAGATGGGTTTAAACACCTTGGGGCCGCCACACACAATGTTGCCGCTGTCCATGTAGTTGTGTCCGCCGTGAAAATCACTGACCAGGCCGCCCGCTTCTTTTACCAGCAAAATCCCGGCTGCCATATCCCAGCTGTTTAAGTTCATCTCCCAAAAGGCGTCAAAGCGGCCCGCGGCCACATAGGCTAAATCCAGCGCTGCCGAGCCCGGGCGTCGAATCCCCGAGGTTTGGCCGGCAATCTCTTGTAGGGCGGCCAGATAGGGCGAGATGTTTTCCAGTGCGTAGCCACTGAAGGGAATGCCGGTGCCGATGAGTGCACCGGGCAGGCCGCGGCGGCTGCTAACGCGAATACGACGACCGTTGAGGGCTGCGCCGCGACCACGGCTGGCAGTAAATTCTTCGCGCTTGATGGGGTCGTACACTACGGCGTGTTCCAGCTGACCCTTAATGCGGCAAGCAATAGAGACAGAGTACTGAGGAATGCCGTGAATAAAGTTGGTGGTGCCATCCAGTGGGTCAATGATCCACTCGACATCGGTATTGGCACCTGGCTGTGAGCCGCCTTCTTCGCCGATGATGCTGTGATCCGGGTACGCTTTTTTTAGGTGGTAAATGATTTCTTTTTCCGCGGCTTTATCCACCTCGGTAACGAAGTCATTGCGGCCTTTCTCTTCAATCGAGACAAGGTCAACACGCTCGGCTGCGCGCTCAATTAGTTCGCCGGCCTTGCGCGCCGCGCGCAGGGCAATATTCAGCATGGGTTCCATGGGGCACCATCAACAAGTCAGGGTTAGTAAAGAACGTGGGCGTCACTGCGAGGGCAGCGGCCAGAGGCGCCGATTATAGCAACCGACTTACGGCTAAACCAGCACATTCCGTGGCAAATGTACTCCTTTGCGATCGATTTTGTTAGAATGCCGCGCTTTTAGCCCAGTTCGTGGGCAAACTTATCCAAGGGTGTGCTCATGAGTGAAAATCGATTAGATAACCTGCGTATTGTGCTGGTGAATACCTCCCATCCCGGTAATATCGGCGGCGCTGCGAGAGCCATGAAAAATATGGGCTTGTCGCGGCTCTATCTGGTGGCGCCTAAAGACTTTCCGGCAGAAAAAGCCGTTTGGCGAGCCGCGGGGGCGCTGGATATTCTCGACAACGCGATTGTGGTTGAGACCCTCGACGAAGCCATTGCCGGTTGTGGCTTGGTGGTGGGTACCAGCGCGCGCGAGCGGCGGATTCCATGGCCCTTGGTAAATCCGCGCGAATGCGGCACCAAGGCCATCGCCGAGGCGGGGGAGCACGAAGTGGCGGTGCTGTTTGGCCGCGAAGATCGCGGCCTGACCAACGAAGAGCTGCACAAGTGTCACTATCATGTGCATATCCCTGCCAACAATGAATACAGCTCGTTAAACCTGGCCTGTGCGGTTCAGGTTATCGCCTATGAGCTGCGCATGGCGCATCTGACGTGGCAGGAGGGCAAAGCGCCCACCTTTGACGATTGGGATGTGGCGCCCGCTAAGGTCGAGGCGCTAGAGCGTTACTACGATCACTTGCAGCAAACACTGGAAGAGTTGGGCTTTTTGGAGCCAGATAACCCCCGCCAGACCATGACTCGTTTACGCCGCTTGTACAGCCGTATTCGTATGGACGAGATGGAGCTAAGCATTATGCGGGGCGTTCTGACTAGCACGCAAAACTACATCGAGCGGTCTAAACGCGAGCTGGCAGCTAAATCCGATACCGATAGCTAAGTATAATTACCTCTATAGTGCCGCCCAGGGCGGCACTGACTTGGAATATGCTGAGTAGTTGAGTAAAATAGTCGGGTTTTAAGGGCGTGCACTTTTAAAGGCGTTGCCCACACGTTGTCGACCACTTAGCCAATAGCTGTAAACACCATGAGACTGACCACCAAGGGCCGCTACGCGGTAACTGCCATGCTGGATCTTGCACTCCACAGTGAGTGTGGGCCGGTGAGTCTCGCCGATATTTCAGAGCGCCAGGGTATTTCACTGTCGTATCTTGAGCAGCTGTTTGCCAAATTGCGCCGCGAAGCGCTGGTGACCAGTGTGCGAGGCCCCGGCGGCGGCTACAGTTTGGCGACCAGTGCCAGCGAGGTGTCGGTTGTGCAGGTGGTGGATGCGGTCAGCGAGTCGTTGGATGCCACGCGCTGTCAGGGCAAAGGTGACTGTCAGGGCGGCGAGATCTGTATTACTCACCATTTGTGGCAGGACCTTAGCGGTCAAATCCATCAGTTTTTAGGCGGTATTACGCTGGCGGACTTGGTAGCCCGGCGGGATATTCAATCGGTTTGCGAGCGCCAGGATCAGCGCCACAGCACCGAGCAGCGCGCCGGTCAGATCGTCTGCAGTGATCGTCATTAGTAGCTGTCTGGGGGCGAGGTGAGACGTATGAATCCTATTTATCTCGATTATGCCGCGACGACACCGGTTGCCCCGGAAGTGGCGGCTGCCATGGCAGAGTGCCTTACGCTGGACGGCAATTTCGCCAATCCGGCGTCACGTTCGCACCGTTACGGCTGGCAAGCCGAGCAGGCCGTCGAGACAGCCCGTGGCCAGGTGGCGGCACTGATCGGCGCCGATGCCCGTGAGATTGTCTGGACCAGCGGTGCCACAGAGTCCAACAATCTGGCGTTGAAAGGGGTGCTTGAAGCGGCTGGTAAAGGTCATTTGGCCGTCAGCGCAATCGAGCATAAATCGGTGCTGGACCCCGCTGAGTGGTTGGCCGCGCAGGGTAACGAGCTAACCCTGATTGACCCGGACAGTACCGGGCAAATTACCCCAGAGGCTGTACGCGCGGCACTGCGTGACAACACTCGCTTAGTGAGTGTCATGCTGATAAACAATGAGCTGGGTACGGTTAACCCCATCGCTGACATTGCCCAAGTGTGCCGTGAGCACGGCTGCCTGTTGCATGTCGATGCCGCTCAGGCTCTCGGAAAAATGCCCGTTGATGTGGCGGCGCTGGGGGTCGATTTGCTGTCGATGTCAGCGCATAAAGTTTACGGCCCCAAAGGGGTTGGCGCGCTCTACGTTCGACGCAGCGGTGCGGTCAACGTAGCCGCCCAAATTCATGGCGGTGGCCACGAGCGCGGTATGCGCTCGGGTACGCTGGCTACGCATCAATGTGTTGGTTTTGGTGTGGCAGCCGCTATGGCCGCCGATGAGCTGGACAGTCGTCCTGAGCAATTGGCTCGTTTGCGCGACCGGCTGTGGCAGGGGGTTTCGGGTTTGCCCGGTGTCCGCCTTAACGGACACCCAACGGAGCGTTCCTGCAGTCATCTCAATATTACGTTTGGTGAGGTGGATGGCGAAATGCTGCTGTTATCGCTGCGTGAGTTGGCGATCTCAACCGGTTCGGCCTGCACATCGGCCACGGTGTCGCCCAGCTACGTCCTCAGTGCTATTGGTTTAAGTTCTGCCCAAGCACTGGCCTCATTGAGAATTTCTTTGGGCCGCTATACCAGTGCAGAGGAAGTCGAGCGCGCCATCAAGCATATCAATACTGTGGTGGGGAAACTCACCGCAAAAGCCAGTTAAGCAACAACAAGATGGCCGCAGGCCGCATCGAATACCGCATAGCGCGGTATGTGATTAGTCATTCGGGTTGCTGCCCGAGCACTCCGCCACAGCGGAGAAAGAGGTGAGAAATGTCTGAACAGGTAGAACACCTAATCAGGAAAGAGTACGCCGCGGGTTTTCATACCGCGATTGAATCGGAAACCTTGCCGCCAGGTCTTAATGAAGACGTGGTGCGCTTTATCTCGGCCAAAAAAGACGAGCCGGAATGGATGCTCGAGTGGCGCTTGCAGGCGTTTCGCGCCTGGCAAGAAATGGAAGAGCCCGACTGGGCCCATGTGAACTATCCGCCGGTAGATTATCAGTCGATCTCATACTACAGCGCCCCCAAAAGTATGGACGACCGGCCCAAAAGCCTGGACGAAGTTGACCCGGAGCTTTTGGCGACTTACGAAAAGTTAGGGATTCCGTTGCACGAGCAAGAGATGCTTGCCGGAGTGGCGATGGACGTGGTGTTTGACTCGGTCAGCGTGGTGACTACATTCCGCGAGAAGCTGTCAGAGGCGGGTGTGATTTTTTGCAGCATCAGTGAAGCGATCGAGAAATACCCAGAGCTGGTAAAAAAGTATTTGGGTTCAGTCGTGCCGCAAAAAGACAATTATTTTGCCGCGCTCAACTCGGCGGTGTTCTCCGACGGCTCCTTTGTGTATATCCCCAAAGGCGTGCGCTGCCCCATGGAATTATCGACGTACTTTCGGATTAACGAGCAAAACACCGGGCAGTTTGAGCGTACCCTTATTGTCGCCGAAGAGGGCTCTCATGTGAGTTACCTCGAGGGCTGTACCGCACCGATGCGCGACGAAAACCAATTGCATGCCGCGGTGGTTGAATTAGTGGCTTGTGATCGCGCCGAAATTAAATATTCAACGGTGCAAAACTGGTACCCGGGCGACGCAGAAGGCAAAGGCGGCATTTATAACTTTGTCACAAAGCGCGGTGTCTGCCACGAGAGCGCTAAAATCAGCTGGACCCAGGTAGAAACCGGCTCGGCCGTTACCTGGAAATACCCAAGCTGTGTACTGCGCGGCGATAACAGTGTGGGTGAGTTTTATTCGGTGGCACTGACCAACAATATGCAGCAGGCCGATACCGGTACCAAGATGATTCATATTGGTAAAAACACCCGCTCGACCATTATTGCCAAAGGCATTTCGGCCGGTCGCAGTGATAGCAGTTATCGCGGTTTGGTGCGCATGAATCCGGGCGCCGATGGCGCGCGCAACTTTACTCAATGTGACTCGCTGCTCATTGGTGATCAATGTGGCGCCCATACGTTTCCGTACATCGAGAGTAAAAACCCCAGCGCCGTGATCGAGCACGAGGCCACCACGTCTAAAGTGAGCGATGATCAAATGTTTTTGTGTGCACAGCGTGGTTTAGATCCGGAAAAGGCCGTGTCCATGATTGTGAACGGTTTTTGTCGCGACGTATTTAAAGAGTTGCCCATGGAGTTTGCGGTAGAAGCCGGCAAGCTGCTGGAAGTTAGCCTAGAGGGCTCTGTCGGATAACCTTGCCGCCTTGTGCGCAAAAGTTACGACGGTCAAAAATTTAACGTTTGAGAGTAAAGAACATATGTTACGCATAGACAACCTCCACGCTAGTGTCGAAGACAAACAAATTCTCAAGGGCTTAAGCCTTGAGGTTAAGCCAGGTGAGGTGCATGCCATTATGGGGCCCAACGGTGCCGGTAAAAGTACGCTGGGTAATGTGCTATCCGGGCGCGACGGCTACGAGGTTGGTGAGGGCGTTGTAGAATTTAACGGCAAAAACCTTTTGGAACTTGAGGTTGAAGAGCGTGCGCGCGAAGGACTGTTTCTGGCGTTTCAGTACCCGGTAGAAATTCCCGGCGTAAGCAATATGGAATTTCTCAAAGTGTCGGTAGATGCGGTGCGTAAGCACAAAGGTTTGCCAGAGTTGTCGTCGGTCGAGTTTATGAAATTGGCCCGCGCTACCAGCCAAAAAGTTAAGTTGGATCAGGCGTTTTTAAAGCGCGGTGTTAACGAAGGGTTTTCTGGTGGCGAGAAAAAACGCAACGAGATTTTGCAAATGATGCTGCTCGAGCCGAGCCTTTGTATTCTCGACGAAACCGACTCGGGCCTTGATATCGATGCACTGCAAACGGTTGCCGATGGCGTTAACGCCATGCGTAATGAAGATCGCAGCTTTATTGTGGTGACGCACTATCAGCGTTTGCTGGATTACATCGTGCCCGATTATGTCCATGTTCTGGCCGATGGCAAAATCGTTAAATCCGGTGATAAATCTCTGGCGAAAGAGCTTGAGGCCAAGGGTTACGGTTGGCTCGAAGGTGGGGTGGCTTAATGAATGATTTTCAGCAGCAGACCTTGTCCCACGCCCAAGCGCTGCTCGATAACGGCGCGCAAGCGGCGCCGGTTTGGTTAAGTGAGTTGCGTGAGCAGGGCGCTCGGCGCTTTGCTGACACAGGCTGGCCGACGCGTCGAACCGAAAATTGGAAGTACACACCGCTGGGCTCACTGGGTAAAAAAAGTTTTAGTGTGGCGCAACCGGAGCCGGCACTGGATGCGCCTGCTCAGCTTGAGCTAGATGCCTATCGTATTGTTATTAACAACGGTGTCCTCGATCGCGCGGCCAGCACTCAGTTGCCGCCTGAGGTAACTTTGTTCGGTGAGGCGAATGCCGAGCAAACCGCGATTATCGAAAAGCATCTGGGGCGCCTGGCCGACAGTGAGCAGCATTTGTTTGCCGCTATGAGTGAGGCTCTGCTGGCTGAGGGCGTGTTGTTGCACGTGCCCGCCAACTCAGTGCTCGATAAGCCTTTATACATTGTCAATCAAGTTTCCGATGAGTCAGATTGCCTGGCCAATACCCGGCTTTTAGTTGTGCTCGAAACAGGCGCCGAGGCCGAGGTGATTGAACATTACCTAACCGCAAGCGACGCGTCCGCCGGGTTTGTTAATGCGCAAACCGAAGTGGTTATAGGTGATAACGCTCGCTTTAAACACTACCGCCTTAACCTTGAGGGTGAGGCGATTCATCATGTGGGCGGGGTGTTTGCCGAGTTGCAGCGCGACGCTAACTTCGATGGTTTTGCGATCGCCAAAGGCGCCGAGTTAATGCGCATCGACTATGGCTTGTTGCATCGTGGTCCGGGTGCTCATGTGGAGCTTAATGGTGTGTATTTACCGCGCAATAAGCAGCTGGTGGATTACCACACCAACGTGCAGCACTGTGTGCCTCACTGCACCACCAATGAGGTGTTTCGCGGCATTATTGGTGATCGCGCTAAAGCGGTGTTTAATGGCCGTATTCACATTCATAAAGATGCGCAAAAAACACTGGCCGAGTTGAGTAACAAAAACTTGCTAACCTCTAATAAAGCCGAGGTGGATACCAAGCCCGAGCTTGAAATCTACGCCGATGATGTGCGTTGTGCACACGGGGCAACCGTCAGCCAGATTAACGACGCGGCACTGTACTATTTGCAAACCCGTGGCGTGAGTAAATCTCAGGCGCGGGTCATGCTGAGCTTTGGTTTTGTCAACGAGCTTATTCAGCAAGTGGCGAACCCGGCTGTGCTGGATTACTTGATGCCAGAGCTGGCGCAGCAGTTTGGCCGCGATACCGATTTGCTGTTATTAGATGGTGATAGCTTTGAGTGATTTTGATGTTGCGGCTATCCGGAAGCAGTTTCCGATTTTACAGCAAGAGGTGAATGGCCACCCGTTGGTGTATCTCGATAATGCGGCAACTACGCAAAAGCCCGAGTCGGTCATCGACGCGATTGCCAATTACTACCGCTATGACAACAGTAACGTGCATCGCGGTGCGCACGCGCTGAGCGACAGGGCGACCGAGAAGTTTGAGGGCGCACGGGTTCAGCTGGCGCAGTTTATTAATGCCCCGGCTAAAGAGCAGCTGCTTTGGACACGCGGCACCACCGAAGGCATTAATGTGGTGGCCGCCAGTTGGGGCAGGGCAAATCTCAGCGCCGGCGACCGCGTACTCGTGTCAGCCATGGAGCACCACTCTAATATTGTGCCCTGGCAAATGGTGGCCGAAGCCACCGGGGCGATCGTTGAGCCGATTGCGGTAACGGCCGAAGGCGTCATTGATTTGAGCGCCTTACGTGAACAATTGGACGAGCGCGTGAAAATGGTAGCTTTAGGGCATGTGTCAAATGCCTTGGGCAGTATTAACCCGGTTGCCGATATTATTCCGTTGGCGCATGCCGCTGGCGCTAAAGTGCTAATTGACGCCGCTCAGTCGATCGCTCACTGGCCGCTTGATGTGCAAGCGCTTGATTGCGACTTTTTGGTGTTCTCGGGCCATAAAATGTTTGGCCCTACGGGGATTGGTGCGCTGTATGGTAAGCGCGAACTGCTAGAGGCGATGCCCCCCTATCAGGGCGGTGGCGAGATGATCGAGTCGGTCAGTTTTGCCGGTACTATTTACAACCAGCTGCCCTACAAATTTGAAGCGGGTACACCCAATATCGCGGGCGCTATCGGTTTGGCGGCGGCGGTGAGTTTTTTGCAGTCGTTTGACCGGGAGGCGGCCGACCGTCATGAACAGGCGCTACTGCGCAGCGCCGAGCAGCAGTTGCAGGCCTTAGGTGGTTTTCCGCTGGTGGGGACCTCCCGCGAAAAGACGGCGGTGATGAGTTTTACCTGTGATTTTGCCCACCCTCAAGATGTGGGCATGATCCTCGATCAGCAGGGTGTGGCGGTGCGCACGGGTAATCATTGCGCGCAGCCGATCATGGATCAATTTGGAATTCCCGGCACTGTCCGGGCCAGTTTTAGCTTGTACAACAACGAAGACGATGTTGCCAAGTTAATGGCCGCGCTAGCCAAAGCCAAAATGTTTCTGGCGTAGGTCACGCTAACCCAGGAGGTTTGCATGAGTGTTGAACAGTTTAATCCCGAGCAGGCAGCGTTGGTCGAGGTCACCCCGGCCGCCGCTAAACATTTTAGTCAGCAATTGGCTGCTGATGCCAACGCACAGGCGGTGCGCCTGTCGGTCAAAGAAAGCGGCTGCACCGGCTTTATGTATGTGCTGGATTTGGTGGCCGAATCAAGCGCGGGCGATCGCGAGATCAGCTTGCCAGAAGGCGTCACTCTATACATTGCTGAGGCCAGCGAGTCAGTAATACGCGGTACTAAAATTGATTATGTGACCGAGGGTGTCAACCGTCAGTTGTCATTTTTAAACCCCAATGCCAAAGATTACTGCGGCTGTGGTGAAAGCTTTAACGTGGGCTAAGCCCGTAGATCCGAGCGTTTAATATGGCAACAGAGCGTGAAATGGTGGTGATGCAGGCCGATTGTCCTGCCCGACGAGTACCCGATGGTACTCCGGTGACCATTCCGAAAGATACGTTTGTAACGATCACTCAGGCGCTGGGTGGTAACTATACCCTCAGCTATCACGGGCAAATGGTACGTGTAGATGGCACTGATGCAGCGGCTTTGGGTAAAGAGCCGGAGACGCTGGACTTTGTTGACACCGGCGATGGCCAGATTAGTGATACCCAGGTGTGGGAGGCGCTAAAATCGGTATTCGACCCGGAAATCCCGGTAGACTTGGTTAACTTAGGGTTGATTTACGCGCTGGATATCGACCAGGCTCGCGGCCATGTGGGTATCACCATGACCTTAACGGCTCCGGCCTGTGGCATGGGGCCGGTGTTGGTGGGCGATGTAGAGTATCGCGTAGGGAAGGTGCCCAATGTGCAAGAAGTTGAGGTTGACCTGGTGTTTGACCCGCCCTGGAGCCGCGACATGATGAGCGAAGAGGCGCAGCTCGAAACGGGCATGTTTTTTTGATTTTGGCGTCACTGCCGTGGCGGTGCGCGAGCTAGGTATAACAATGAGTGAATTTGGTACGGAAATAACCAGCGCCGATATTATTGATACCCTGAGCTTTTTTGATGGCTGGGAAGAGCGCTACAAGTACATTATAGATTTGGGTAAAGAGCTGCCCGAGTTAGATGAGGCTTACAAAACAGAGTCATTTTTGGTGCGTGGTTGTCAGAGCCAGGTGTGGTTGGTGAGCGAGCAGCGCGATGATCGGCTGTTTTTTGCCGCCGATAGCGACGCTTTTATCGTAAAAGGGCTGCTAGCTGTGGTGTTGGCCGCTTATAACGGCAAAACACCGGCCGACATCCAGGCGTTTGATATTGATGGCTATTTCGCCGAGCTGAACTTGCTCAACCACCTGAGCGCGACCCGTGGTAATGGGCTGAAGTCGATGGTTCAGCGAATTCAGCAAATTGCCGCGGCGGCGCACTAAGCGGCCGCTCGGGCAAGCAAGCTGTCAGCCGGGTAAATGGCGACCCATGCCCTGAAAACGGGTTAGTTATTGATATAAAATGACCCAAAACCCGCGTATAATCCGCGGGTTTTGGGTATTAGAGGGGCGGGTTTGCCCCGTAAAGCGAATCTAACGGAGTAACACATGGCGGTAGAGCGGACATTGTCCATTATTAAGCCCGATGCGGTCGCTGGTAACCACATTGGCGCGATTATTCAGCGCTTTGAAGAGGCGGGCCTACAGGTCGCCGCGCTAAAGATGATTCAGCTGACACAAAAGCAAGCTGAGGGTTTCTACGCCGAGCATCAGACGCGCCCATTCTTCCCGTCTTTGGTGGAATTTATGGTGTCTGGCCCGGTCTGTGTACAGGTGCTGGAAGGCGAGAATGCCATTGCTCTGAACCGTGAGCTGATGGGGGCGACCAACCCGGATGACGCCGCTCCCGGTACGATTCGTGCCGATTTTGCCACGGCGGTTAGCGCCAACGCGGTGCATGGCTCTGACTCGCCCGAGTCTGCCAAGCGCGAAGTGGCGTACTTTTTTTCCGCTGAGGAAATTCATTCGCGCTGATTAAGCGCAGGTAAGGTTATGGCAGTAGCAGACGTAGAAACCAACACCCCAACGCCAGCAAAGGTCAACCTATTAGGTTTGCCCGAGGCTAAGCTAGTGGCCTTTTTTGAGTCGATGGGCGAAAAACGCTTTCGCGCCGCTCAGGTGCTTAAGTGGATTCACCAGCTGGGTGTTGACGACTTTGATGAGATGACCAATATCAGCAAAGCGCTACGTGACAAGCTGAAGCAACAGTGTGAGATTGTGGCCCCAGAAGTGCTGCAACAGCTCGACTCGGTCGACGGCACGCGCAAATTTTTGATTCGGGTCACCGGCGGCAGTGTCGTTGAAACGGTGTTTATTCCCGAGGGTGAGCGCGGCACTTTGTGTGTTTCATCGCAAGTGGGGTGCTCGCTCGACTGCAGTTTTTGCGCTACCGGCAAACAGGGTTTTAATCGCGATCTTACGGCGGCTGAAATTATCGGGCAGGTCTGGATCGCGGCCAAATCCTTTGGTCAGCTTACCGCCGGCGGCCCGCGCAAAGTGACCAATGTGGTGATGATGGGCATGGGCGAGCCCTTAATGAACTTCGATAATGTCGTCGACTCGATGAACTTGATGATGCACGATAATGCCTACGGTATTTCGAAGCGTCGGGTGACGTTGAGTACCTCGGGTGTGGTGCCACAACTGGATCGTTTGGGTGAGTTTACCGACGCGTGCCTCGCAATCTCGCTGCACGCACCCAACGATGCGCTGCGCAATGAGCTGGTGCCCATCAACCGTAAATACCCCATAGCCATGCTGCTGGATTCGGCAAAGCGCTATATCGATGGCTTGCCGGACACCCATCGCAAAATCACCATCGAATATACCCTTATCGATCATGTCAACGATCGCCCCGAGCATGCTCGTGAGCTGGCCGAGCTGTTGCGCGATGTGCCGGTAAAAATTAATTTGATTCCGTTTAACCCGTTTAATTTGTCTAACTACAAGCGTGTTAGTAACAATGCCCTGCGACGGTTTCAGGATATTTTGATGCAAGAAGGTTTTATCACCACCGTGCGTACCACTCGTGGCGATGATATCGACGCCGCCTGTGGTCAGCTGGCGGGTACGGTTAATGATCTCACCAAACGCTCAGAGCGGTACCGGGCGAATTTTGTCAAAGACGAGCCGGTCACAATTATTAGCCAGTAACAGGCACAAGAAATCCGGTGAATAATCGTAAATAACAAAAAGGGGCGTTTATGCTGAGAACACAGGTACAGAGTAAGTTGGCGGCAAAAACCAAGGTGCGGTTTGCGCACAGGCAGGCTAGCCCCCGGGCTTTATGGCAACGCGGATTGGCGATGCTAAGTGCTTTGCTCTGCACACTGGTGCTGTCGGCTTGTGTGAGTACGGTGCCGGATTCAAAGTATTCGGTGGATGAAGATAAAGCACTCAGCAGTCACGTAGAGCTGGCGCTTAAGTACATAGAAAGTAAAAACCGCGAGTCAGCGCGTCACCATTTGCGCCGAGCTTTTGAGATTGACAGCAATTCGGTGGATGCCACATTTGCCATGGCCATGCTCTACCAGTTAGAGGGTGAGCCAAAGCTGGCCGAAGAGTACTTTAAAAAAGCGTTGCGAATCGACAGCCATTACACGCGTGCGCGCAACAACTATGGAGCGTTTTTGTATTCGTACGAGCGCTATGACGAAGCCTATGAGCAGTTTGAAAAAGCCTCGAAAGAGCTGGACTACGACAATCGCGCTGAGGTGATGGTCAACCTCGGGCGTACCGCGCTAAAACTGGACGAGCCCGAAAAAGCTCAGGCGGCATTCGAGCGCGCCAATCGCATTAACGCCGGCTTACCGGTGGTTAAGTACGAGCTGGCCTCGTTGCACTTCGCCGAGGGCGATTACGCAGCGGCCAAACGATATCTTGATGCGTACGGCCAAATAGCACGGCCCGCGCCACAAACTTTATTGTTGGGTATTAAGCTTGAGCGAATCTTTGGCAATAAAGATCGCGAAGCCAGTTACGCCATGGTGCTGAAAAACAAGTATCCGTACTCCAGTGAGTACCTTGAATACAAGCAATTACTGCAAGAGCAATAGCTGACGAGTTGTTTATGTCTGAAGAGTTAGAGCCGCAAACACAAGTAACCCCTGGGCCCGGCGGCAAGTTGGCGCTTGAGCGCGAACGCCAAGGTAAATCCCGCGAGCAAATTGCCAGCGCGTTAAATATTCAGCTCGATAAAATTGTTGCCCTGGAAAGCGACCAGTACGAAAAGTTATTTTCGGTGGTGTTCACGCGTGGTTATTTGCGCAGCTACGGTAAATACCTTGGTTTGGATGGCGAAGCGTTGGTGCGCGAATTTGAAGCTGACTTTGCAAAAGCCGAAGCGCCGGCGGCTCCCAGTGAGTCGCTTAATGTGAAAATGTCAGCCAGCCGCTCGGTGTGGCCGGGGCGAGTTGCGTTAATCGTGGTGCTGTTGGCTTTGTTGGGTGGGGTGTACTGGTACATGAACTTAGCGTCGCCCGAAGTGGTGAGCCAGGCTGAGCCTGCCGCATTGCCAGAATCTGCCCCTGAGCCGAGTCGCTTCAGTGGCAGTCAGGCTGATACTGACGCTGCTGCAACCCTCGACGATACGACACCGGATTACACGCCGGCGATCGAGCTTGTCGCCTCGGGTGACGGGGAGAGCGGATTAGCAGCATCAGAAAACCCCTCCGTCGCCCTCGATGAGCCCGCGGTAGATGAAACTGCTCAGGATACGAGCGAGGCTGAGGCGCCACAAGAGCAGGCGGCGAACGTAGTGCGTGATATGTCGATCGGCACGACCAGCTCGGCCGACGGCACAATCTTAGATGAATTGGTGTTGCGCTTTGACAACGAGTGCTGGTTGGAAGTGCTGGACTCCAACGGTGACTCTCTGGTTGCTGACTTACAACGTGAAAACACCAGCCTTACGCTGCACGGCGTTGCGCCATTTAATGTTAAGCTCGGCAACCCCACCGGTGTTGAAATTGCACTAAACGGCGATGTGGTTGCCGTGCCCGATGCCGACGGCGCCGATAAGGTCGTCCGGTTTGACGTTGATAGCAAACTCTAGAGGCTATTATGCATAGCGAATCCCCCATTAAGCGCCGTAAGTCCCGTCAAATTATGGTGGGGAATGTGGCGGTGGGTGGCGATGCCCCGATTGCGGTGCAAAGCATGACGAACACCGACACCCACGATGTGGCGGCGACGGTTGAGCAGGTGAATCGCATTCATAGCGCCGGCGCTGATATTGTACGAGTGTCGGTACCTACGCTCGAGGCCGCTGACGCCTTTGGTGAAATTCGCAAACAGGTGAGCGTACCTCTGGTTGCCGATATTCATTTTGATTATCGTATCGCGTTAAAAGTGGCCGATTTAGGGGTCGACTGTTTACGCATCAATCCCGGTAATATCGGTCGCGACAAGCGTATTCGCGCGGTAGTTGATAAGGCTCGTGACTTAGGTATCCCGATTCGGATCGGCGTTAATGCCGGCTCACTCGAAAAAGAAATCCAGAAGAAGTACGGCGAGCCGACGCCCGAGGCGCTGGTCGAGTCGGCTATGCGTCATGTGGATATTCTCGATAAATTAAACTTTCCCGACTTCAAGGTCAGTGTAAAAGCCTCAGATGTTTTTATGGCGGTGGGTGCGTATCGCCAGCTGGCCAGTAAAATTGATCAGCCGCTGCACCTGGGCATTACTGAGGCCGGTGGTTTACGCTCGGGTACGGTTAAATCCGCTGTGGGTTTGGGGGCATTATTGCTCGATGGCATCGGCGACACCATTCGTATCTCGCTCGCTGCCGACCCCGTCGAAGAGGTAAAAGTCGGCTGGGATTTGCTGCGCAGTTTAAAATTGCGCAGCAAAGGGGTAAATTTTATCGCTTGCCCAAGCTGCTCGCGGCAGAACTTTGACGTGATTAAAACCATGAATGAGTTAGAATTGCGGGTTGAAGATATTACAGTACCGCTCGATGTGGCAGTTATCGGCTGCGTGGTAAACGGCCCCGGTGAGGCTAAAGAGGCAGACCTCGGATTGGCGGGCGGCTCGCCCAGTAATTTAGTGTACGTTGATGGTCAGCCTAGCACTAAGTTTACCAACGAAAACTTGGTGGATAGCCTCGAGCGCTTGATTCGTGCCAAGGCCGACGAAAAGTTGAAGGCCGAAAAAAATATTATCGCCAAAATTTAACGGGCAGCGCTTATGCGCTACCGGGTTTCACTCCTAGACGGATGTAAGGCAGAACATTGAAAAAGATTCAGGCAATCCGGGGTATGAACGATCTGCTCCCCGACGACATCGCCACCTGGCAACACTTGGAAAAAACCGTAACTCAAACGCTAGCCAGCTTTGGCTATCGCGAAATACGTTTTCCCGTTATGGAGCAAACTCACCTCTTCAAACGCTCGATCGGTGAAGTGACCGATATTGTCGAAAAAGAGATGTATACCTTTGAGGATCGCAGTGGTGAGAGCGTAACCTTACGCCCTGAGGGCACGGCCAGTTGTGTACGCGCCTGCGAGCAACACGGTTTGCTCTATAACCAAACCCAGCGCCTGTGGTACATGGGCCCTATGTTTCGTTACGAGCGCCCGCAAAAAGGTCGCTACCGGCAGTTTCATCAAATTGGTATCGAAACTTACGGCCTGCAGGGCCCGGATATCGACGCCGAGCTGTTACTGTTAAGCCACAGCCTGTTTCAGGCATTAAAGCTCGACGATTGCGTCACGCTTGAGATTAACTCGCTGGGAAGTGATGCCGCGCGCCGTGAATTTCGCGAGGCTCTGGTGGCGTACCTTAGTAACCACAAGGAGGCGTTAGATGAAGACAGTCAGCGCCGTTTGGATAGCAACCCGCTGCGCATTTTAGACAGTAAAGTGGCCGCTACACAGACACTGTTGGACGGCGGCCCCTCGCTGCTGGATTATTTAGACGAAGACTCAAAAATGCATTTTGAGACGTTAAAGCAACTGTTGGATGCCGCTGGTGTCCCATATCGGGTTAACCCCCGTTTGGTACGCGGGCTGGATTACTATGGCCGCACCGCCTTTGAGTGGGTGACCGACAAACTCGGTGCCCAAAGCGCCGTGTGCGCCGGCGGCCGTTACGATAACCTGGTTGAACAATTAGGCGGCAAACCAACGCCAGCCGTGGGTTTTGCCATGGGGCTGGAGCGTTTGGTGTTGCTGCTACAGCAGCAGGAGGTTGTACCCGCCGAAGCCGAAAACACCCTGGATGTTTACTTGGCCGCAGTAGGGGAGGTACAGGCCAGCGCCTTAACATTGGCAAAATCGTTGCGTGAGCAGTTGCCCGGGTTACGCTTACAGATGCACTGTGGCGGTGGCAGCTTTAAAAGCCAGCTAAAAAAAGCGGATAAAAGCGGTGCTTCGGTGGCGCTGATTTTGGGGGAAGATGAAGCGGCCAATGATTGTGTCGTGGTAAAGTACCTCCGGGAAGATAAACCGCAGCAAAGCCTGGCTCGTGGCGAGCTCGCCGCGGTACTAAAAGACTACTGTCCGTCGCCGTAACTGGCAGGCGAACATTGACCCTAGACAGAACATAAGACTGACCCGTTAGGAGTAATTCGTGAGCGATCATCTGACCGAAGAAGAACAAATAGAAAATTTAAAACGTCTCTGGAAAGAGTACGGCTCTACTGTGATCATCAGTGTGTTGGTGGCGACTGGCGGTTATTTTGGCTGGAACTTCTGGCAGGGCCAGCAACAAACAAAAGCTGAGACCGCATCGGCTTACTACGATGAGCTGGTAACCGCGGCCAGTGAAGCGGGTAACGCTGGCGACGCGCAAACCGCCACCATTAATCATCTGGCCGAGCAAATCAAAGAGACCGACAAAGGCAGTGCTTACGCCGCCCAAGCAGCGCTTTATGCGGCACAAGCTGGGGTGCGAAGTGGCGATCTCGACACCGCTAAGGCGCAGCTTAATTGGGTGCTGGATAACCATGACAATCCTGCCCTGCAAGAAGTTGCTCGCCTGCGCTTGGCCCGTGTGTTGGCCGCCGAAGGTAACTTTGATGAGGCGTTAACGCTGCTTGCCAATCAGCCTGCTAACGGTTTTGCCGCCGAGCAAGCGGAAGTGCGCGGTGATGTATTGCGCCAAAATGGCGATCGTGCGGCGGCCTTAACCGCCTATCAAAGCGCCATCGAGAAAGTGGGCACCGAGCAGCAACAGCGCCGGGTTGTGCTGCAAATGAAAATTGATGACCTCAAATCGGCCAATAACGCCGAGGAGCCTTCTGCATGAGATACCTAGCGCTGCTGTGCTTGCTTGTCGGCCTGTCTGGCTGCTCGCTGTTCAGCAAAGAAGACGGCACCGAACCTATGGAGTTGGTTGATTTTGAGCCGACCGTAGAGATTGATCGTGTCTGGCATCGCGGTATTGGTGATGGCCAGGGTGAGGGTTATACCCGCATCACCCCGGCGATTGATGGCGATACCTTATATGCCGCCGACTACGAAGGCGAGATCTACGCTTTAAACCGCCACAACGGTAAGGTGTTGTGGCGCAAAGATCTGGATACCATGTTGGCTGGTGGTGTCGGTTTGGGTAACGACCAATTGTTGCTGGGTACCGACGAAGGTGAGGTGCTGGCGTTGAACATCGCCGATGGCACCGAGCTGTGGCGCACGCAACTAAGCGGCGAAGTGATGTCAGTTCCCTCTGGCAGCGAAGGCATTGTAGCGGCGCAGACTCTGGATGGCCGCTTAACGGTGCTCGATGCCAGTAACGGCGAAGTGATGTGGTTTTACGACAATCCGCCGCCCAAGCTAACGCTGCGCGGGCGCCCGGCACCGGTTATTACCGCCGCTGCAGTATACGCCGGTTTTGCCAATGGCCGCTTAATGGCGTTTAACCCGCAAAATGGCCTGATTCTTTGGGAGCAGCGTGTTGCGATGCCTAAGGGCCGCTCAGATTTGGAAAAAATGGTCGATATTCAGGCCTCGCCGCTGTTACGCGATGGTATTTTATACGTTAGTGGCTATCAGGGTCGCTTGATGGCGGTAACACGATCTAACGGTCGCCCTTTGTGGGCTATTGACTCGTCGAGCCACCAAGAAATTGGTTTAGGCAGTGACGCGCTTTATATCACCAAAGATAATAGCGCCGTGGCGGCCTACAGCGCTGGCGGCGGCTCTGAGCTGTGGACTAATGAGTTAATGCTGCGCCGCCAGGTAACCGGCCCGGCCGTGCTGGGTGATTACGCGGTAGTGGCTGATGAAGAGGGCTATGTACACTTTTTGAATCGTGCCGACGGCACCTTTGCCGCCCGTGAGCGGGTTGATAGCTCTGGTGTGCGCGTACCTTTGTGGAGCGACGGCGAACTGCTCTATATTTTGGCCAATGATGGTACACTGGCGGCCTACGCGATCGAACAAGACTGATCGCACCCATACCTCTGCGGCCTTACGGGGCCGCACCCCAGACACAAGATCCAAAACTATGATTCCAGTCATTGCCCTTGTCGGACGACCCAATGTGGGCAAGTCCACCATGTTTAACCGCCTTACGCGCTCGCGTGATGCCATCGTGGCTAACTACGAGGGGCTAACGCGCGACCGTAAATACGGCGAGGGCAAATTTGATGACCGCCGCTTTATGGTAATTGATACCGGTGGGATCACCGGCGAAGAGGCGGGTATCGACTCGGCGATGGCGCAGCAGTCTCTGCAGGCGATCGAAGAGGCTGATGTAGTGCTGTTTATGGTGTCCAGCCGGGACGGTGTGACCAGTGGCGATTTTGCCATTGCCAAGCACTTACGCGCACACGGCAAAAAAACCTATTTAGTGGCCAATAAAATCGATGGGATGGACCCGGACATGGTCGCCTCGCAGTTTTACGAGCTGGGCATTGGCGAGGTATTTGCCACTACCGCCACCCATGGGCGCGGTGTCAAAAGCCTGATGGAGTCGGTGTTTGACGAGCTGCCAGAAGAGGAGGAGCCGGACTCTATCGCCACCTCTACGGGCATTAAAATTGCGATAGTGGGCCGGCCCAATGTGGGCAAGTCGACCCTGGTGAACCGCATGTTGGGCGAGGATAGGGTAGTCGTGTACGACATGCCCGGTACCACTCGCGACAGCGTGTATATTCAGTACGAGCGCTTTGATAAACCCTATACCATCATCGATACCGCCGGGGTGCGGCGTCGTAAAAACGTATCGGAAACGATCGAGAAGTTTTCTATTGTTAAAACCCTGCAGGCGATCGACGACTCGAACGTTGCCATCTTGGTGATGGACGCCAGCGAAGGGGTGGTCGATCAGGATTTGCATTTGCTGGGCTCGATTATCGATGCCGGGCGCGCTCTGGTAGTGGCGTTAAATAAATGGGATGGCCTGGAAGACAGCCATAAGCAGTATGTTAAAAACGAGCTTGAGCGTCGCTTACGGTTTATTGATTTTGCCAATATTCATTTTATTTCGGCGTTGCACGGCACCGGGGTTGGCAACTTATATAAATCCATCGAGCAGGCGTACCATTCGGCCACTGATAAACTCTCTACGAGCTTCTTAACACAGGTGTTGCAGGATGCCGTCAGCGAGCACCAGCCGCCATTGGTGAACGGGCGCCGGATCAAATTGCGTTACGCTCACGCCGGAGGCAGTAACCCGCCGGTTATTGTTATCCACGGCAATCAAACCGCTAAGGTACCGGCACATTATGTGCGCTACCTGGAAAAAACCTTTCGCAATGCGTTAAAACTGCGTGGTACACCGGTGCGAGTAGAGCTTAAATCCGGTGATAACCCCTTTTCCGACCGTAAAAAGCCCAACCCTTCAGCTCCGCGTAGCTCGCGGGTTAGACGCTCGCCCCGAAAAGGCAGTTAGTTTTACCCGGTGCGGCTGTGAACGCTTTTGTACTGATTGCCCTGACGCTGGCGTTGGGGCTGGTTTTACAGTTTACCCGTCTGGCCGGCGATAAAGCGGCCGCTCGTTTAAATGCCTACGTGATCAACGTAGCATTACCTTGTTTGATTCTCTACGAAATGCCCCGTCTGACTCTCGACGCCCGGGCACTGTTGCCGGTGGCTACCGCGTGGGTGGTAATGACGTTAACGGCACTTATCGTTTGGCAGGTGGCGCGGGTTGCCAAGTGGTCTAAGTCGGTTACCGGTTGTTTGCTGTTGCTGCTGCCTTTGGGTAATACCGGCTTTGTCGGTATTCCGCTTATCAATGCCTTGGTGGGTGCTGATGGTGTGGGGTACGCAATTTTATACGATCAGTTTGGTACCTTCCTTGTGTTGAATACCTTCGGCATTATTGTTGCCACAAGCTTTGGCGGAGGCGCAAGCTCGGCCGCGATGATCGCACGCAAGATTATTACCTTCCCGCCGTTTATCAGTTTGTTGCTTGCTATTGTGGTGCTTGCGTTCAACCTGCCTTATCCGGCGGCGCTATCCGGTGTGTTACAGCTCGGGGCGCAATCATTGGTGCCGGTGGTAATGGTGGCCGTGGGTATCTCTTGGCATTTACAGCTGGAGCGCCACCATATTGCTGTTTTCGGTTTTGGCTTGGCGGTATTGCTGTTGCTAAAGCCTCTGTTGGCCTGGGGTGTCGCCACATTGCTCGGTGGTGAAGGTGTGGCTCTGACCGTGGTGGTGCTGGAGGCGGGCATGCCGGCCATGATTTCGGCCGGTGCGTTAGCCATGCGCTATAATCTGGCGCCGCGCTTAGCGGCGTCTTTGGTGGGTTATAGTTTGCCGGTGGGTATTGCCAGCTTGTTTTTGTGGCGCGCGCTATTGGCGTTGTAGGTTATTTTTGCTGATGCCAAAACGGTTGGCCGATGGTGGGAGTGCTAGGGCTGGCCGTTTGACGTTTTTGCATCAAACCGGCGGTAAAGGCTTCACGACCGGCCTCAATCGCGTTGGCAAAAGCCTGTGCCATCAGTGGTGGGTTACCGGCTTTGGCAACCGCGGTATTTAGTAAAATTCCATCAAACCCCATCTCCATCGCCTCGGCAGCCTGGGATGGCGCGCCCAGGCCCGCATCGACAATTAACGGCACATCAAACCGTTGCCGCAAAGCGTTTAGGTGGTAGCGATTTAACAGGCCCTGACCGGTGCCGATGGGCGAGCCCCATGGCATCAGAACTTGGCAGCCAACATCCAGTAGTCGCTGGCACACAATGAGATCTTCGGTGCAATAGGGCAGTACTTTGAATCCTTGGCTGATGAGTTCGCCTGCGGCCTCGATGAGTGCAAAAGAGTCGGGCTGCAGGTTGTAATCGTCACCGACCACTTCTAATTTTACCCACGCGGTATCAAACATCTCACGGGACATTAACGCCAGGTTAATGGCTTCTTTGGCGGTTTTACAGCCAGCGGTGTTGGGCAATAATTTGCAGCCGCTGTCGCGAATGTATTGCCAGATGCTGTCGCCATCCCCTTGCGCGGGATTTTGCCGGCGCAACCCCAGCGTGACAATATCGCAGCGCGAGCTGACAATGGAGTCGCGCATTAACTGTGGCGAATCGTACAGGGCGGTACCCAATAAAAAACGACTGGCGAACTGCTCACCGTACAGGGTTAACGGGTCTGCAATCTTGTTTGTCTGGCTCATACTTAACCACCTCCAACCGGTTGCACGATGTCTATCAGGTCACCGCTGGCGAGCAGTGTGCTGCTGTGCTGTGAGCGGGGTACAAACTCGCCGTTGATGGCGGCGGCAAACTTTTCACTCACACTGTTTTGTTGCTGCCATTGGGTTATGGCCTCGCTCAGTGGTGTCGCTGGTTGCAGTTCACAGCGGTTGCCGTTTAAAAAAACTTCTATGCTGGCAGAGCTCATACATTCACCTTATTGTGCGGGATGCGATGATCGTATACGAAGGGAAAAAACTCGTCGCTTGTCGCTGGTTGGCCAAAGGCTGTCAGTACTAATTCGGTAATCGTCGGCGCCAGTAGGTAGCCGTGACGGTAGAGCCCGTTGGCGCGAATAATGCCGTGGTCAAACTCAACCTTAGGTAAGTTGTCCATATACGCTGGGCGCAAATTACTGTCGGTTTCGACGATTCTGGATTCGGCAAAGGCCGGGGCCAAGGTGTAAAGCGCGCTTGAAAGTTCAAGTGACGATTGCAAGCTAATGGGCGAGGTGTCTTCGCTTTCAATTTGTGTGGCGCCGATGATGTAACGCTGGTTGGGTTTAGGCACTATATAAAGCTGGTAGCGCGGATGCATAAGGCGCACCGGCCGCTGCAGTTTTACCTCGCTGGTTTGAACGTGCAGGGTTTCACCGCGCACCCCCCGTAGGGCCGGTTGTTGCGTTTTAGCACCCACACCACGGCAATCGATAACCCAATCGTAGTTACGTTTTTTTAGAGGGTTTAGCTCGGTAACGGTATGGGGGCCAACGTCTACTTTGGTGTGCTCGAACAACCTAATCTCAGCGCTGTTACGACAATAATCCAGCAAACTCTGCATTAATTCACGGTTATCGAGATGAGCCTCGTTTTCTAACAAAAGCGCTCGCTTAAAGTGCGGGTTTAGGTCGGGTTCGAGAGTTTGTATTTGCTGGGCACTTAAATGACGGACTAGCTCGTTACGGGCGCCGACCACGCGGGTTAAATCGGCTTCAAACTGCAGCAACTCGCCCTCATCTTGTGGGTGCGCCACCACGAGGCTACCGTGGCGATGAAAATGCCTGGGCGCTTGGCGCCCTAACGCTTCAAGCCACTGAGGCCAGAGTACGAGGCTGTGTAGCCCCATGCGATACACCTGATAGTCAGAGACCACGGCCTCGCTTAAGGGCGATAACATGCCTGCCGCTGATATGGCGGCCGAGCTGGAATCAGTCAGCGAGCCGGCCTCGTATAAGTCGATTTTATAACCGGCGCGGGTTAAGCGCCACGCGGTTAAGCGGCCGAGTAAACCCGCGCCGGCAATGGCGACGTGAGCTGTGGAAGTTGGATTCACGGTGCCTCGTTTATCGTTGAGGCTGGGGAGGGCGCACCAGGTGCGTTACTTGTTCCCTCCGCAGGTATCAGCCTGTTCAGGTTCCACGGGTTCGGACGTACCGATCTCAGCCTCCGTACCTGCTTTACAACAGGCCGAGGCACCCCGACAAGAGCGCCTAATATAATGGGTTTGACCTTTAGCTGCAATCACACTCGCGGTTCACTAGGGCTCAAGGACTTCACACTGCAGCTCGCCCTGGGCGAGTTTAGCGGTGACTTTATCACCCGCTTTTACCTGATTGCTGTCGCGCACAATATCGCCATTGGCGGTCGTTATCATGGCGTAGCCGCGCTCTAGGGTGTTAAGGGGGCTAACGCTGTGAAGCATCCGGGCGTTTTCACCCAGGCGCTGTCGAGTTCGCTGCTGATACAGGCTCCACTGCTGAATAAGCCCGGCGCGACCGCGTAGGAGCCGCTCTTTTAATTGCAGCAGCGCGCGGCGCGGGTCTGTTTGTCGCGCCTTTAAATTGTTTAGCTGAAGGCGTTTATCGTTTAGTTGTTGCTTCATGGTGCGCTTCAGACGCAGCTCTAATTGATCGAGCCGCTGCGCTTGCTGGCGCAGGTTGTCGCCGGGATGACGTAGGCGTTTTTTCAGGTGTGCTAATTGCTCGCTCAGGCGTTGCAGCCGGCGCTGAATGGTTTGCCCCAGATAACGCTCACGCACTTGTAAGCGCTCCAGCTGCTCCGCCATATCGGGCACTACCAGCTCGGCGGCCGCCGAAGGTGTGGCGGCGCGCATGTCGGCGACAAAGTCGGCAATCGTGACATCTACCTCGTGGCCGACGGCGCTGATAATAGGGGTAGGGCAATGGGCAATGGCACGGGCGACGCGTTCGTCGTTAAAGGGCCATAAATCTTCCAGTGAGCCGCCGCCACGGGTAAGCAGCAAAACATCAAAGAGCTGGCTCCGCGCGGCGAGGGCGAGCGCTTTTACAATCGCCGGGGCGGCTTCGGTACCCTGTACCGGTACCGGTATGACGGTGACCGGCACCGCGGGATAGCGTCGCCGTAATACCGTTAACACGTCGCGAATGGCCGCACCTGTGGGCGAGGTAATCACCCCAATGTGGTGTGGCAGCTCGGGCAGCGCTTGCTTGCGGCTTGACTCAAATAAACCCTCGGCGGCGAGCTTTGTTTTAAGTTGCTCGTAGGCGCGCTGGAGTGCCCCGTGGCCCGCCGGCTCCATGTGCTCGGCGATCAGCTGGTAGTCGCCACGGCCCTCGTACAGGCTTACCTTTGCCCGTAACAACACTTGCTCACCCTGTTTGGGGGTAAAGCGCAAATGGGCGCTACGGTTTTTAAACATAGCGCAGCGTACCTGAGCGGCATCGTCTTTGAGTGTGAAGTACCAGTGCCCAGAGCTTGGCCGGGCAAAGTTGGAGATCTCTCCCTCGATCCAAACCAAGGGAAGGTGTGTTTCCAGAAGTTGGCGGCTGAGGCGGTTGAGTGTCGAAACACTGTAAACCGTGCGGCCGTTTTCGGCGGCGTTTTGCTGTGCGGTAATATTCATGGAGCGATTGTAACAAAGCTGGGTTAGTTTGGCGTTTAGAAAGGCCGGTTTGGCGCTTTTTAGACTGTCTGGTTGTAAGCGGCAAAAATAAAAGAATATCAACCGGTTAGGGCGCCAAGCGTGGGTTTTCGCCGGTTTACTGAAGGCGAATAAAAAGTGTATAATGCCGCGCTTATTTTCTATTGGCGCAAAGGTTGGATAGCTATGTTGCGAATCGCTGAAGAGGCACTTACGTTTGACGATGTTTTGCTGGTGCCCGGTTACTCCGAGGTTACCCCTAAGGATGTGTCCTTAAAAACACGCCTGACCCGCAGCATTTCGCTGAATATCCCGCTGATTTCTGCTGCAATGGATACCGTTACCGAGGCGCGCCTGGCTATTGCCATCGCTCAGGAAGGCGGTATCGGCATCATTCACAAAAGCATGTCGATTGAAAAGCAGGCGCAGCAAGTGCGTGCGGTTAAAAAATACGAAGCCGGTGTGGTGAAAGATCCTATCACTATTGAGGCAAACTCCACCATTAACGAGCTGTTGCAACTGACCCAGTCACACAATATTTCGGGTGTGCCGGTACTGGAAAACGGTGATTTGGTGGGCATTGTAACCCGCCGTGATGTTCGGTTTGAGGCGAACCTCGATGCTACGGTAGCCAGCATCATGACGCCAAAAGCCAAGCTGGTGACGGCCCTTGAGGGGACCTCGGCGGCAGATATCCGTGTGTTACTGCACAAGCATCGCATTGAAAAAGTGCTTATCGTCAACGATAAGTTCGAACTGCGCGGGATGATTACCGTTAAAGATATTAATAAAGCCGAGCAGTACCCCAGTGCCAGTAAAGACCCGGAAGGCCGCTTGCGCGTCGGTGCGAGTGTCGGCACCAGTGCGGATACTGCGATACGAATCAAGGCGTTGGTGGACGCCGGGGTTGATGTTCTGGTGGTGGATACGGCCCACGGACACTCCAAAAATGTTCTCGATGGCGTGCGCGCAATTAAACAGCAGTACCCCGAAGTACAAGTGATCGGTGGTAATATTGCCACCGCTGAGGCGGCCAAAGCCTTGGCCGAGGCGGGCGCCGACGCGGTAAAAGTCGGTATTGGTCCAGGCTCGATTTGTACAACACGTATTGTTAGTGGCGTGGGCGTACCTCAGGTATCGGCAATTGCCAACGTGGTTGAGGCATTAAAAGGCACCGATGTGCCGGTTATTGCCGATGGTGGCGTGCGCTTTAGCGGTGATTTGGCCAAGGCCATTGTTGCCGGCGCTGACTGTGTCATGATGGGCTCGATGTTTGCCGGTACCGAAGAGGCACCTGGCGAAGTGGAGCTGTTTCAGGGGCGCACCTATAAAGCGTATCGCGGCATGGGCTCATTGGGTGCTATGGCGCAAACGCAGGGCTCGTCTGATCGCTACTTTCAGGACGCCAGTGCCGGTGCTGAAAAGCTGGTGCCAGAGGGCATTGAAGGTCGCGTGCCTTACAAAGGCCCCTTGCACGTTATTGTCCATCAAATGATGGGCGGTCTACGCTCGGCGATGGGTTACACCGGTAGCCAGAACATCGATGAGATGCGCACTAAACCCAAATTTGTGCGAGTCACGTCGGCGGGTATGGGCGAGAGCCATGTACACGATGTGCAGATCACCAAAGAGGCGCCCAACTATCCTATTAGTGGACGCTAACCTGATCTAACAACAGCCTAAAACCCCTGCCATGGCGTGCGGGGGTTTTTCATTTTTACCAACCTTTAACTGTTTGCGGAAACCCTATGACTCAGGATATTCACGCTCAGCGTATTCTTATTCTCGATTTTGGCTCTCAATATACCCAGTTGATTGCTCGCCGTGTGCGTGAGGTGGGGGTTTACTCCATTATCCGCGCCTACGACATGAGCGAAGAAGAAATTCGCGAGTTTGACCCCAGCGGTATTATTTTGGCCGGTGGTCCGGAGTCGGTTACTGTGGCTAACTCGCCGCGGGCACCGGAGGTGGTCTTTACGTTGGGCGTGCCGGTGCTGGGTATTTGCTACGGCATGCAAACCATGGCGGAGCAGTTAGGTGGCTCGGTACAGGGGTCGGCGATTCAGGAGTTTGGGTACGCTCAGGTAAAAATTGACAACAACGGCCCCTTGATTGACGACATTAAAGATCATGTGGATGCCGACGGTAACGCTTTGCTCGATGTGTGGATGAGTCACGGTGACAAAGTTATATCGCTGCCCGAGGGCTTTAAAGTGATGGCCTCGACGCCGTCGTGCCCCATTGCTGGCATGTACTGTGACGAAAAAGATTTTTACGGGTTGCAGTTTCACCCAGAGGTTACTCATACCCTGCAGGGCAAACGCATTTTTGAGCACTTTGTGTTAAAGCTGTGCGGCTGCGACGCACTTTGGACACCTTCTAATATCGTCGACGATGCTCTGGTTAAAATTCGCGAACAAGTGGGTACCGATAAAGTGCTGCTGGGTTTGTCTGGTGGCGTGGACTCTTCGGTTGTGGCGGCTTTGTTGCACAAGGCGATCGGCGATCAATTAACCTGTGTGTTTGTCGATAACGGTTTGCTGCGCAAAGCCGAAGGCGATCAGGTAATGGACATGTTTGCGAAAAACATGGGCGTTAAAGTGATTCGCGCTGACCGTGAAGAGTTATTTTTAACGCGCTTAGGCGGTGAAAATGACCCTGAGAAAAAACGCAAAATTATCGGCAACACCTTTATCGAAGTGTTTGATGAAGAGGCCACCAAAATCCGCGATGTTAAGTGGTTGGCCCAAGGTACTATCTACCCCGATGTAATTGAATCGGCGGCGGCCAAAACCGGTAAAGCCCACGTTATTAAATCGCACCACAATGTGGGCGGTTTGCCCGATGACATGGCGCTGGAGCTGGTAGAGCCTTTACGTGAGCTGTTTAAAGATGAAGTGCGAGCCATCGGCTTAGAGCTGGGCTTGCCGTACGATATGGTGTATCGCCACCCATTCCCGGGGCCGGGCCTTGGGGTGCGTATTCTGGGTGAAGTGAAAAAAGAGTACGCCGATATTTTGCGTGAAGCCGATGCGATTTTTATTCAGGAGCTGCACAATGCCGATTGGTACCACAAAACCAGCCAGGCGTTTGCGGTATTTCTGCCGGTTAAATCGGTGGGTGTGGTTGGCGACGGCCGCCGCTACGAGTGGGTAATTGCCCTGCGCGCCGTAGAAACCATCGACTTTATGACTGCCCGTTGGGCGCACTTGCCTTACGAGTTGTTGGAGAAAGTGTCCAATCGCATCATCAACGAGATCTCGGGTGTGTCTCGGGTAACCTACGATGTATCGAGCAAGCCGCCGGCGACTATTGAGTGGGAATGATCACACGTTAGGCATTAGCTGGTACTAACTGGCATTAAATGACACTTAAGCCCATGTTTTCATGGGCTTTTTTGTTTTTATGTCTGGCAGTATTTGGCAACTGATGGCAGCGGGAAGCACCGCTTGAGCGTGGTATCCAAGGTGGTATTATCGAGACATGATGCCATGAGTGATAGCCGATACCATGCTGCTTGATCCTGTGTGTTCATGGTATCGAAATTATTTAACTATCTGTTTTTATTGATTTTATTGCCTGATTTTCGGGTGATCTTCCAGCATGGTATTGGAATCGAAGAAGGATAAGACTCTTGCTGACCGATACCAAGCTGCGCAACCTCAAGCCGAGGGATAAACTCTACAAGGTGAATGACCGTGATGGCCTCTATGTGGCTGTCACTCCTGCCGGTTCTATCTCATTCCGTTACAACTACTCGATCAATGGCAGGCAAGAGACAATCACCTTTGGCCGCTATGGCGTTGGGGGGATCACGCTGGCAGAAGCCCGTGAGCGACTTGGTGAAGCCAAGCGGATGGTCGCCGATGGAAAGTCGCCAGCGAAGGAGAAGGCTCGAGACAAGGCGCGTGTTAAAGGGGCTGAAACCTTTGGTGCCTGGGCGGAAAAGTGGCTACGTGGCTACCAGATGGCCGACTCTACCCGTGATATGCGCCGCTCGGTTTATACGAGAGAGCTAGAAACGAAATTTGGCAATCAGAAGCTGACCGAAATCACCCACGAGGACTTGCGAGCACTAACCGACGCCATCGTAGAGCGCGGTGCGCCTGCTACGGCGGTTCATGCGCGTGAGATTGTACTCCAGGTATACCGCTGGGCGACTGAGCGGGGTCAGAAGGTCGAAAACCCGGCAGACCTGGTGAGGCCAGCGAGCATAGCCAGATTTGAGCCGAGAGATCGAACCCTGACACCCGAAGAAATCAGGATCATGTACCAGTACATGGGCCGTATTGGTACATCGCCATCGATCCGGGCAGCGGTCAAGCTGCTGTTGTTGACGATGGTGCGAAAAAGCGAGCTGACGAATGCCACCTGGAGTGAGATCAACTTCAGCGAAGCGCTCTGGACGATTCCCAAGGAACGGATGAAACGGCGAAACCCTCACCTGGTGTTTCTATCCAGGCAGGCCATGGACATCTTCATTGCTTTGAAGACGTTCTCCGGAGGATCGGAGTATGTTCTGCCGTCACGCTACGATTCTGACGTCCCCATGAGCAGTGCTACGCTGAACCGGGTGATGACGATGACATACAAACTGGCTCAGAAAGAGGGGCAATCGCTTGCTAAATTCGGCCCGCACGACCTGAGACGAACAGCCAGTACCTTGCTTCATGAAGCCGGTTACAACACCGACTGGATAGAGAAATGCCTGGCACATGAGCAAAAAGGTGTAAGGGCGATATATAACAAAGCCGAGTATCGTGATCAGCGTACAGCTATGTTGCAGGACTGGGCTGATATGATTGATGAATGGACTGCTGGAAAGACCCGATAACTTTACTTGTATTTTATCTATGGATTAATTGTATCCGCATCAGATTATAGGCTTGTAACCATGGCAGAGCGTAAACAAATACCTACAAAAACGAAACTTCGGCTGTTTTCGGAGGCGGCAGGTCACTGTCAACGCCCCGACTGCCTTCAGCCTCTTTTTCCTGCTGAAATGGGCGGGGACAAGCATATAGCTGAAATGGCTCATGTGATTCCACATGGAGAAACGGGGCCGCGCCATGAAGAAAGGCCCACTGGAGGACTTGAGGTCGACTCTTTTGAAAATCTTATTCTATTGTGTCCCACATGCCATACGATAGTCGACAAAGATCCCGGCGGATATAGCCGAGGAACGTTGCTAGATTGGAAAAACAATCATCTTGCTGCTTTGGCACACAGACAAGGAATTCGTACATACGATGAGCGTAGCCAAGTTAGGTGCGCCGTGGTCGCCGCCATGGCCGAAAATAAAGCAGTATGGAGGGAGTTCGCGCCCTCTGATGGATCAGGCTTTGAATATGATCCAGAATCTGAAGCAGCTAGAACGTGGATGCAGAGGATGCGAGGTGTCATTCTGCCTAACCATTTCCGTATCCAGGCCATTATCATGGCAAACCAACAGCACATGACGGACGCTGAGCTACAGACATTCGCACAATACCAAGAGCATGTTCGAGGTCTCTCAGAGCGACATGTTTGTGGCGTAGCAGGCAGTGCTATCCGCTACCCAGAAGAAATGGATGGAATCTTCTCATGAATTGGCAGGTAAACTATGCGCTTCAATATATATTGGAAGCTCAGAAGAGTGCGTCAGCACAGCATATTCACGGTGATGCTATCAAAATTACGCTGCCTCACCAGCCAGACATTGTGGCAGTTATCTCGGCTGCTTACACGATCAACGCTGACTTAGCGGAACAATACCATGAGGATTTCCCCGATATGGAATTCCTTTGCGGATATCGAAAGGAATGCGTTTGGGAAGGTGGAGCGATCGAATATTTAGAAAGAAACGCAATAGGCTGGGGAAGTGCCGGTACACTTGGTTCCGCCCTTTCCAGCGGCAATGTAAGGAGTGCTTCCCATAAGGATTTCTTTTTCTCCTACCGGCTCATTAGTCAAATGAGATCTATTACAAATCTTGATAGAGAGTTTGACCGAGTTTTCACGATGACGCTTGCCAACGGGCGTACATTTCGAGTGGGCATGATCATGGAGTATGAGCCGACAGCTGACGCTATTCGCACCTTCTGGGATCGGTTTGGCCCCATCGATATTGCTTGGAATATCAACCCGAACGGCAATCCCACTCAGAATGCCCTTGAAGCAGGAAAGGATCTTGGCTGTGAGGTGATGAAATGGGAAGAGTTAAAGAAACTGTTACGGAACCGTTGATGAAGGCATGTGGGGTGGCAAGACACTTACTAAAATCTTGCGAGTCCCTGCGTGAGTTCGAATCCTACATGTTCGGCTCTTCATTGCTCGGTGTAGGCAGCGATTTCGATATTTTGATTGTTGGTCCGCCTGGTGATGCTTTGTTAAGACTTAAGGCGGAATTGAGAATTGCGGGGAAAGAGCTGCCGCTCGACGTTCTATATATGTTGCCTGCGGAGGCGGAAGAAACAGGGTTCGTTACAAGTCAAGAGTGCATAACCCTCGCGAAACTGGCGGACTATGAAATGCACTGATTACTTCCTCCCTTCTCGCGCAGATCAAATTGGCTAAAATTCTAGTCAGTGAATTTTAGCGGCTAAAATTTCTATTGGGATTTTTCTGGCCTGTTAGCAGGAAGCAAAAAATCTTTGCGAATGGCTGCTAATGCTTTGGATACTGCTTGAGGTGTCATTGGTTGTTGTTTTCTGCTTAGTAGCTTTTTACCAATTTGAGATTGAGTGTAGCCATAATGCTGAAGAACCAGCATTTTCTTCTTATTGTCTGAGAGCTTAGAGTCGACCATCTTTCGAGCCAGATTGCGAAGCTCCGCTACGTCTGCTGGCTGTAATGTTAAATTCAACATGAATAAGAAGAAATAGTCATCGATCAGTTTGTCTCCTGACATAGCATGAGGCTTAGAGCGATGTGCAGATTGATGAGTTAACCTGGAAAGTTCGATGTTGAATTGTGCGAGGGAGCGCTTTGCTTGTTTGTAACTTGGATTCCACTCGTCATTGGCAAGTTTGGGGCGATGCTCTTTGCAGTAATTGTGGCTAAGTTCTAGTTTTTTGTGGTCTATTAGTTCAACCTCATTTGTTTGTTTCTGCTCGACTGCGAGCATGAATTTTGAGTACTCCGTAAGGTTTCCACAGAATTCACAAAAATTATGTTTTCGTTGTACGTTCAGGTTGACGCCTTTGGTCGCTGTTGATTTCTTCGGACGCTTACAGGCGCAATCCCAAGTTAATTCGATTAACGATTCAATGGTTGCGACGAAGCACTGATCTCTTTGGGTTTGCTCATCACTTGTCCTTATGAACTGGCGTAGCAGTTGGCGCTGCATGCGCACCATTGCTTCCAGCCCTATTAGCCGGATGATTTCGCTAAATCCAACCCCTGAGCCAATACCCGCAACATGGTTTTTATAGCTGTTTGGGAGGGAATCCATGTACTCAGCTATGGCAGGATCGATCAGTTCTTTTATCAGGCGAAGAATGGGGTAGCGCCGAGAGAAGGCAGAGTAAGGTCCCCAGCGCGTTCTAAATTTGGCGATAGCAAGAGAAACAGGCTGGGCGCAGCCTGGTAGGATGGCTATGTAGTCTCGTCCTAGGTCTAGCCTAGCTTGGTATTCCGTATCCATAACAACCTTATAGTCCAAAAATAAAGCTTAATCAAGTTGCATTGCTTGGCACGACGAAGCCTCAACAGGTAAATGGAGGTTCAAGCATGCAAACAATGGCAAATAAAGTTCTCATCAACAGGAAACAACTCCTGGAGATGATTCCACTTTCAACGCGCACAATTTATAACCTAGAGCAGCGTGGGGAATTTCCGAAGCGCATAGCGCTTACAAGCAGAAATGTTGCTTGGGATTTATCGGAAGTCGAAGAATGGATAGAGACGCGTAAAGCGTCTGGAATCCAGGCTACTCGACCTGGCAACACCATAGGGGCCTAACAGTATGGCCCTTGATCTTATGGCGGCCTTTTCGCAAACGCCGCCGCCTCTTGATTATGTTTTACCTAACATGGTTTCCGGTACGGTAGGGGCCTTGGTTTCACCAGGTGGTGCCGGAAAATCCATGCTGGCCTTACAGTTTGCCACTCAGATCGCTGGAGGCCCGGACTTGCTGGAAGTCGGAGAATTTCCTGTTGGTCCAGTTATCTATCTTCCCGCAGAAGATCCTCCTGTTGCTATCCATCACCGATTACATGCGCTTGGGGCGCATCTCACTGCCGAGAAGCGGCAAGCCGTTGCTGAAGGCTTGCTGATTGAGCCGCTGATAGGAAGGTGCCCCAACATCATGTGTCTCGATTGGTTCGATGGCCTTAAGCGAGCGGCTGAAGGCCGTCGCCTGATGATCCTGGACACCTTACGCCGTTTCCATATTGAAGATGAAAACGCCAGCGGCCCAATGGCGCAAGTGATCGGACGTATGGAGGCCATTGCCGCCGATACGGGGTGCTCTATCGTGTTTTTGCACCATGCCAGTAAGAGCGCCGCCATGATTGGTGCGGGTGACCAGCAACAGGCCAGCCGTGGGTCGTCTGTTCTGGTCGATAACATTCGCTGGCAATCGTATCTGTCTGGCATGACGCAAACCGAGGCTGAGGAATGGGGTGTTGATGATAGTCAGCGTGGGTACTTCGTCCGCTATGGCGTGAGCAAGGCGAATTATGGCTCTCCTTTCGCAGAGCGTTGGTTCAGACGTCACGAAGGCGGTGTGCTGAAACCTGCCGTGCTGGAGAAGCAGCGTAAGGCCAAAGGAGTATTGCCGTTCAAGAAATCGAAAGCTGTTATGGAAGGCGCTGATGACAACTGGTAACAAGGTCACTCCAACTAGTACCAGCGCACAGGCACGAGTGATGCTTTACCAGGCCAGCCAGCGCCCGAGCCTGCTGGAGGCCAACTGGATGGAAACATCCTTTGGCCGCTGTCGCATAAAGGGAAGGCTTGGCCAGCGGCACGCAGATGTTGTTGAGGCTATTTTGCACTGTGCCGAACGTCGACGCGATGTGTCAGATGGTGGTGTAGAGCTTTTGGTAGACCCTGCCAAAGTGCGGAAAACGTTGTCAGATAGCCGGTATAGTTCCTCCCAGCTTGAGAAGCTGCTGGCAGAGCTGCGAGCAGCAACTGTAACCATTGAAACACCACAGTTCGATTTTCCGATAATCGGCGGCTTGATCGATCATGTTATTCCTTCACCTATGACACGCCCTGATCCCTTGACGGGAGGAGAGCGAAATCTGTGGAGAGTTCGGCTTGGTATCGCCTTGGTCATGCTATTGGAGCATGACCTTAGCCTGTACTACGATCCCGCACCCATTGCTCGCTTGCGGCACGGGATTAGTCAGGCGGTCGCTCGACACATATTGACCCACAAGAATGACCCAGCCGGAGGGTGGCATGTTGATACTCTCATTCGCGCAGTCTGTGGTGAAAACATCAATAGTAAGAAGATGCGAAATGGGCGTTCCAGGCTTAGGGAAGATGCGGAAAAATTGCATGAAGTTGGAATAACGATAGATGCTGAGAATAGGATAAAGCGCCTCACACCCGCCCGATAGCGTCCCACGCCCGCCCGATGGCGACTCACACCCGCCCGGTAGTGACTCACACCCGCCCGATTTTTTGCTGTTTTGGCAGGATATTCAGGATATCTCAGGATATCCAGCAACCTCCAGCTGGGTGCTGGAGGTTGAGTATCTATCGGCCTCCGGCCGATGTTTTAACGCCAAGAGGGAGGCCGATTTTGTGTGCTCGCCAGGAGCAATCCCTTCTCCATGGCGTTCAATCCGTCCGAAGGACGACCAAAGCCGCCTTATAAGCTCCAGGAGCGTCGTTCAGAGGCTGACTAGGGGTTGGCGAAGGGTGATGCCTGAAGCGCCTCTCTGGGCGGCTCAGAAAGCCGTTTTCCATACATCAAGATAAATAGCCACTTCAGGCGGTAGTAGGCTACAAATGTGTGAGGTTTGTAGTATGTAGTAGCACCGTACAACATACTACAACACTACATTTCCTATCCGCACTGACGCTGTGCCCGAAAAGCTGTCCGAAGTTGGGCGCTAGCGGCTCGACACGCACAGGGTGTTGATAGCGGTCCTTCCTGACCGTATGACCCAACCGATACCAATCTGAAACTGTCAAAGAAAAGGCCGTCAAGAGTGTCTGGGATGTTTAAAAGTCCTTGGAATACAGAGTGCTACATCGGATGCATTCCTAGCACTCGCACGTTTCATTGACACTTGAGGGGCGCAACTCCTCCTGAATTGGTAAAGCTGTGTATTGCTGTGTTTTTTGGCTGTGTATACCCCCGTTCTAGCGTAGTAATTGCCTGATATTTAGCGTTTTCTTCTGTTTCTGTTCGTGCAAGAAGGTGTTCAAGCGATTTTATATGGTATGCACTAAAAAACAGATTTTCGCGGCAACACTTTCCTTGGCGTAAACAACGCCGAAAGGCGGGCAGGATAGGTGAAGTAGGCCCACCGACAAGTCGGTGGTTCCTTCTTCACTTACCTTATTCGCGCCGGGGCGCTCAACGGTAATCCTGCTCTGCGAGGCCATTGGCTGCCGCCGTAGGATTTGTTGGATTAAATTTCTCCATGTCAACTTTTATGTCCAATTATTGAGCTTATACGTTATGCATTGAAAGGCACGATAAAGCATTCATTGGTAATGGAGATCAACGAATGCAAAAAGTTAGAAGAAAAAATTTAGCCGCTAAAATTACTCTGGTCGTCGCCATGACGACCTGCACTTTGCAGCCTGTCCACGCCGGTATTCCTGTAGTTGATGGCACAAACCTATCGCAGAACATCATGACCGCGATGGAAGCGGTTGCGCAGACGCTCAAGCAGATTCAGGAATACCAAACTCAACTCCAGCAGTACGAAAACCAACTGCAAAACACGATGGCACCGGCGGCCCATATTTGGGACCAGGCGCAGCGCACCATCAATGATCTGAACCAGGCAACCAACACACTCGCCTATTACCAAAATCAGCTTGGCAGCCTCGATGCCTACCTGGGCAAGTTCCAGGACGTGGCCTATTACCGCAGCTCGCCGTGCTTCTCATCGGCGGGGTGCAGCGATGCCGAACGGGTCGCGATGGCCGAGAACCGCCGCCTGGCGTCTGAATCGCAGAAGAAGGCCAACGACGCGCTGTTTAAGGGTCTTGAGCAGCAGCAAGACAACTTGCAGGCTGACGCTCGACAACTCCAGCGTTTGCAATCTGCCGCCCAGGGCGCGGATGGCCAACTGGCCGCCATCGGGTACGCTAACCAGCTCGCCAGCAACCAGGCCAACCAGCTCCTGCAAATCCGCAGCTTGCTGATTGCTCAGCAGAATGCCGTCGGCACGCAAATGCAGGCCGAAGCCGACCGCGAAGCTCAGTATCAGGCTTCACGCGATAAGCTCTATGAGGGGCTGTCAGAGCCAGTCAACCGTTCTCACAGCAAGGAGTACTAAGCATGAAATACATGATTCAAATGCTGACGCTCCTGCTTTCTTTGTTCCTCATGGCGGGATGTAGTGAGAAGGAAGAAAACTGCGAAAAAACAAACCAACAGCAAGAGCAGTGCGAAAAACAGAACGGGACTATCTACGATAGCCTGAAAGAACCGGTGGATCGCTCTAAGAGCAAGGAGTTCTGATATGAAAACAGTACTTCTTCGCTTTGGGGCAGTACTGCCCTTTGCTTCCATTTCACCAGCCGCCTTTGCCGAAATAGATAAAGGCGGCGTGTTGAATGAAGTTTCGGACCGTTTTTTAACCGAAAGCTCAAATTGGGCGACAACAATTACTGATCATGCGTCCTGGTTATTCTGGACACTGGTTGTTATCTCAATGGTCTGGACGTTCGGCATGATGGCATTGCGCAAAGCCGACATTGGCGAGTTCTTCGCCGAGTTTACCCGCTTCACCATTACTACCGGGTTCTTTTGGTGGCTGTTGATCAATGGGCCTGGCTTTGCAATGGATATTATCAACTCGTTGAGAAATATCGCGGCTGAAGCATCCGGCCTGCCAAGGGGGTTGAATCCGTCCACGCCGATAGATATTGCGTTTGATATTATCGCTAAGGCAGCGAGCAGCTATAGCATCACTAGCCCTATGGACAACTTGTCCATCTTCCTGACCACGCTTGCCATATTGGCATGCATGGCCATTGTCGCGGCCAACGTTCTTCTTGCCCTAGTTACGGCATGGATTATTGCTTACGCGGGAATCTTTGTCTTGGGCTTCGGTGGCTCGCGCTGGACCTCTGACATTGCCGTCAACTATTTCAGGAGTGTGGCCGGTATAGCACTCAAAATCATGACAATGACACTGCTGGTTGGGATCGCTGTTTCTATCATCGATGGTTATCACTCCGGCCTTTCAGAAGGTGCGCCAATGGACGAATTGTTGGTCATTTTCGTTGTGTCCCTTGTCATGGTTATTCTCGTTAACTCCGTACCAAACGTGGTTGCAGGTTTGATCCCTGGCGGTGGTGGTGCCGCGAGCGCTGGTAGTTCATTCAGTGCAGGGGCCTTGATTGGTGGTGCTGTCGGTGCCGGTGCAGCCGTCGCATCGGGTGGTGCTGCGCTTGGAAGCGCTGCAATGTCCGGGGCGACTAATATGGCCGGTGGAGCTAGTGCTGTAAAAGCAGCCTTTCAAAAGGCGCAATCCAGTATGGCCGGTGGAGACATTCCGAGCTTCGGCGGTAGCTCTAGTGATACCGGTGAAAGCTGGGGTGGTAGCACCACTGGCAGCGATAACGCGAGCACGGGTGATACGCCATTTGCCCAGGCAGCAGGTTTTTCCGGAGCGGGTAGTTCCAGCTCTAATGGTGGGTTTGGTCGGGTAGCTTCTCTAGCAGCCGGAACGGCTGGCGAGCTTGCTAAAGGGGTCGGGGCAAAGATGGCCGGAAGTTTTCAAGACAAGGCTAATCAGACCGCCGGCGGACGCCTGGCATCCTCGATTCGTGAAAGCATGGAGCCAAAGAGTGATAACGATGCTGGTAGCGCTGATCAGGTGAGTGATACCGCATCGTTCGACAGCGATAGCTTGAGCGGTGGCAACGGCGGCGGCTGGGTAAACCAAACGGGCGGCTTTGATGCTCTGTCCAGCGAGGACCAGGACAAGGCCCGCCAATCACACGCTGAGTGGCAAGCACGCGACCCGGAAAAGCACACCTTCGACGTCGGGGACTACGTTTCGTATGCCCAGGAACGACAGCAGGAACGTAATGAAGAGGTTGCCAGCTTTGTGAACCGCGATCGGCAAGATACGTAAGGAAATAAGACGATGAAAAAACGTAATTTCATGGCTGCCCTGGATATGCTCGACAAAGACCAGGAACCCCGCACAGAAGCCGAATTTGTGCCGGTTGTCGAACCATCGACCGAGGAAGAGAAAGACACCGAAGCGGAGATTGCGGCCTTTGTGTATCGCCCGGACCCTACTGGCCGGGTGGAGGCATCGAGCAGCATACGCATCAGCAATGACGCAGGGGCTGGAACCGGGAAAACCCCGTTTTCAGAGGTGGCCGGGTTTTCCAATACCGGCCTATAGAAAGCACACGGGCCGGTGATGGTGCACCGCCCGCATTTCCACATACCACCTGTCAGAGAGGTGACACATGACAACCACACATAATATCGAAGCTCAGCAAGCAATTCATCAGGCAGCGACCGAGCTGGCTGCTCTGGAGTTTATCGACCAGGAAACCGCCCGGCAGATTTCGCCCGTCGCGGAGGCGGTATCCAATATGTTCACGATCCTTTACTACCAGGCTGAAACTGGCCGAGCGACGCCGGAGGATTTCGAACAGGCGTTGGACACTATCCGTCAGGTGACAAGGAACCAAGGCAAAAGATGATGAACGATAAGAAAGAGCGAATAACGAGGAAGAGCAGCACACCTATTAAAGTGTACTGCTTACCCGAGGAAAAGGAACAGATCGAAGCGCAAGCGAAGCGGGCCGGTATGAGTGCAGCACGTTACCTGCGGGAGGTCGGGCAGGGATATCACATCTCAGGTGTGGTGGATTATGAGCAGGTTCGGGAGCTGGCCCGGATCAACGGCGACCTTGGCCGCTTGGGGGGCCTATTGAAGCTATGGCTTACTGATGACGTGCGCACGGCCCAGTTCGGTCAGTCAACAATCCTTGCAGTTCTCGGAAGGATTGAGGCGACACAGGAGGAAATGGGGAAGGTCATGACCAAGATTGTTATGCCGAGGTCTGAGCCATGACAAGGCTATGATCGCTCTCCCTTATTTTTACGTCGGCGGGCCAGTTCTGCCTTTGCCCAAGCTGAAGACTCCGTCATATCCCGCCGGAGCTCAGTAAGTTCCTCGCTCGACAGAGGCCTAGGAAAGGCATCTTTGTCTATTGAAACGGATGGTTCTGAGCTGCTGGGCTTGTTTAAGTTGCTGTTTTTAATGATTTTCATCGACCTTCGCCCTTTCATCTCTATACATGAATTTACTCTTAGGCTACGCTGGAATGCAACATCTGCCGAGGAAAAATTCAATAATATAGTATAACTACCTAATCGGGAATTTGTTATTTGGGTTGAATCAGGGAAGGGGGTTTTATTGTGCGAACTATAAAAATAGAAAACTGCAATAGCATCGAGAGCGCAGAAATAAAAATAGCTGAAGGTGTGTTAAATATTAAGTATGGTCCAAATGGGTTAGGAAAAAGCACGATTGCACGTTCAATTATCTCCTCGGTAGCTAATGATGGGTCGTTACAAGGTCTAAAGCCTTTTAAGTATCGAGGTGTTCCTGGCGAACATGAGCCATCCGTGCAAGGCGTTGAAGATATAGGTTCTGTATTAGTTTTTGATGACACTTATGTCTCCCAGTTTGTTTTTCAAAGAGACGAGGTTCTCAAGAATAGTTTTGACATTTTTATTAAAAACGATGCTTTTCTGGGCGCAATGCAGGAAATTGAAGAACTTTTCTCTGGAATAAAGTCCGCATTTGATAATAACGAAGAACTCGAAAGTGCTATCTCCGACCTGAAAGAACTACGTGATGCTTTTGGGGTAACTAAGACGGGCACTCTCTCAAAATCGAGTAAAGGATATAAAGCTTTTGGATCTGGTAATAAAATTGAAAACATTCCAGATGAATTAAAGCCATTCGAGGACTTCCTAAAATGTGAGCAACCTGCGAGTTGGATATCATGGCAGGCAAAAGGAAATGCCTTTTTGGACTTGTCAGATAATTGCCCTTACTGTGCTTCAAGCATTCAAGAGCCTGGGAAAAAAGACACTGCAAAGCAGGTGTCCAAAGAATATGACTCTAAAGCTGTAGAGCATCTAAACAATCTCAAAGTAATCATTGATAGGCTTGGTAAATACTTCGGTCAGGCATGTCGAGAAAAGCTAGAATCCGTTACTAAGTCCAAAATTGAACTGTCCCCTGAGGAAATCAATTTCTTGGCTTCTCTCCGTGGGGACGTTGAAACGCTGCTATCAAAGCTAGAAGGCTTACGCTCGATTTCTTTTTTCTCGTTAAGAGATGTGGAAAAAATAGAGGATGAGATTGAAAAGCTGAAGGTTGATCTGGGGTTGTTGGAAAAGCTTAACTCTCCTGAAACAACATCAGTTGTAGACCCAATTAATGGCAAACTTCAGGAGCTAATAGATAGAGTAGGTGAACTGAAGGGAAAGATAAATAAGCATAAGCGGCAGATAGAGAAATCTATCGTAGATAACCAAAAAAGTATTAATGATTTTCTGAGTTCTGCTGGCTATAAATATAGTGTGACAATCCAGGCTGAAGCTGATTCTTATAAGATGAAGTTGGTTCATCAGGATTTCGATGAACACATAGAAGCTGCTTCCCAGCACCTAAGTTACGGTGAAAAGAATGCGTTCGCTCTCGTTCTTTTTATGCATCAGGTTCTTAGTGAAAAGCCTGATCTTGCAATTTTAGATGATCCTGTCTCTAGCTTTGATAAGACGAAAAAGTTTGCAATTTTGAATGAGCTTTTTCGAGGGAAGGCAAGTTTGCGCGATTCTACAGTTTTGATGCTGACACACGACATTGAGCCTGCTATTGATGTTATCCGAAGCGTAAAAAGGTTGTTCCAACATTCCAAACCAACTGCTTGTTTTTTGTCTTCCAGGTCGGGGGTTGTTTCTGAGGCTGAGATCAACGAGTGTGATATACAGACATTTGCACAAATATGCGAAACGAACGTTCGTGATTTGTCGGATGAGGTCATTAAATGCATATATCTTAGGCGACATTTTGAGATCCTTAATGACCTTGGTGAGGAGTATAATTACCTTGCAAATCTCCTGCACGGTCGGGCTACCCCAATTAGAAAGACAGATGCGGGCGATGTAGATATGCTGCCTGAAGAAGTTGAGAAAGCTAAGGCCAGAATAGAAGAATTTATTCCAGGATTTGATTACGATGAACTGCTTAGCATCCTTAATGATAAAGAAGAAATGGAGAGAAGGTTCTTTGATTCAACTATAGGGTATGACAAGCTTCAACTCTTCAGAGTTTATAAAGAGATGCATATTCCTAAAGGTAAGGAAGACGGCGTACTACAAAAATTTGTTAATGAAACCTTCCATATTGAGAACGAATATGTCATGCAATTGAATCCACATAAATTTGATAATGTACCAGAGTATGTTGTTCTGGAGTGTGAGAGAACCCTTGCAGGTGACTAAGAGCCCATTTCCAAACTCTCTGACGATGGGCGCCGGGGGCAGGGCAAAGGTAGCGTCTAGGGAAGGGGGGCACAGCCCCCTCGCAACGCCCTGCCGCCGGATAAGCCCACGTCGTCTAGCGGTTGTGAAAGGCGCTCTAATTCAGCCTTAGGGTTTAATCCTAAAAATTTTTAAACATGGTATATTCAATGGTATTTGTCTCGTGGCGCTTTTTATACTGTTGATTTAAAAGGATTTTTATTCGTTATTAATGTTAGAGTGGGAATAACGCGCCCCTGCGCGTTATTCTTCTGTTTGCCTCGCTGCTTGTCAGTGGCTGCGGGGCGCTTCTGTCGGGCAGTGTTGAAACCGACCTAAAGACGTTAAAGCAGGGTAACTACAGCCTCGACCCTCATCACATCACCGTTCTATTCAAAGTTTCTCACCTCGGTGTCTCGCAGTTTGTGGGGCGCTTTAACCGCGCTAGCGCAGAGCTCGACTACCAACCCGAAGACCCGGCGACGAGCTCTATTCGCGCCAGTGTCGATATGCGCTCGCTCGATGTGAACCGGCCGGATTTTGCTGATACGCTAAAAAACTGTGACTGGCTTTGCGCCGAGCGCTACCCCGAGGCTCGTTTCGAGTCAGAGGGACGTGCCCGGCAAAGCGGCAACCACCTTATTTTTCAAGGTGACTTGTTGTTTCGGGGTGTAACGCGGCCCGCCGAGCTTCAGGTTACCCTCAATGGCGCTACAACTAATCGCTTAACCGGCGATTACATCATTGGGTTTGAGGCCGCGCTGACCTTTTACCGTTCCGACTTTAATATGGGGAACTATGTTCCCGCCGTGGGCGACCAGGTAACGATTGAGGTCTACGCCGAGTTTATCAAGCGCTAGGGGCTAGAGTTAAATTGCTTAACTCCATGGCCAACGTCCGTATTAGTACTTTACTAGGTGCGCGCTAGCGCTATGTTTGTTTGCGATCCTGTAGCTAGGATGGTCGTTAGTGCTGGTGCTGCCCCGAGCGCATAGAGGGCTAAACGATGTTTTTTGACGCTCGGTAGCTTGTGGCTTTAGGTCTCGTTTTGTTAACGCAGCTCCGGTCTCTTCGATAACGACATGCTCTTGCATCCAGGCTCAGCATTTTTTGAAGTTAATGGAAGCCGCCCATTTGTCCAAACATGGCAGTTAATTGTTGCAGAAGTTAGATCGACCCACGATAGATAATATGGTGGGTTTTCGTAGTGCTCTGCGCCACAAGAGTAAGGAGTACAGCATTAAAAAAACCATTGCAAGCCATTACACACGGTAATCGTTTTTACTTCTTAGTTGGTGGGTGGCAGCAGAGCGCCAAGTTGTGCACAAGAGCGCCTGGCGTTATAAGTTTTTATTGTAAAGGGGAGTTGCAATGATAACAGCGCCTAGCGTAATCGCTCGGCGCAAGGTCATTGATTAGTTTTTATTTAAACTAATGTCATCTGGTCCAATGGTAATAACACGTTGCTTATAGAGTGCGCCCAAGGCTTTTTTATAGGCTCCCTTACTGACGCCAAACTGTTTTACGATGTCCGCAGGGTCGGCCCTGTCATTTAATGGTGAGCGACCGCCCACCTGAGACAGATGATCTAGAATTTTTTGTTGTAAGCGGTCACGGCCTTTATCACCCAGCGGCTGTAATGACAGATCAATTTTTCCGTCGGGGCGAATACCTTTGATGTAACCATCGGTTTGTTGGCCGTAGCGCAATGGTTTAAAGGCATCGTCGCGAAACACCAAGCCTAAGTAGCGTTGGTTAATAACCGCTTTAAATCCCATATCGCTTTTGCCGCATATCAACAAATCGACTTTGCCTCCCACTCTTAGCTGGCGGCCATCTTCGTCAAGATGTCGGCTAAGTCGAGAGGAGCCAACAATGCGTTGCGAGTAAGGGTCGAGGTATAGGGTGACCACGTAAGATTGTCCGACTTCAAAGCGTTTGTGCTGCTCTTTAAACGGTACCAGTAAATGCTTAGGCAGGCCCCAGTCTAAAAATGCACCGGCATCATTAACGTCGACCACTTTAAGTAGCGTGGTCTCACCGACCTGTGTAAAAGGCCGAATGGTGGTGGCGACGGGGATGTCGTTGGAATCGAGATATAAAAATACATCGATCTCACTGCCAATGGTCATTTTGTCGGTGAGGTATCGCTTGGGGAGTAAGACAGTATCCAGCTCTCCAGCATCGAGATAAGCCCCAAAATCTACCAGCTTAACGATGGGGAGGGTCGCGTAGCGGCCAATATGCGCCATAACAAATCGCCTTTAAGCAAAAAAGGCGATTGTAACGTGTCTATCAAAATAAAGCAGGCAGAGCGTGCTGGCTCTGCCTTTAAGGGCGTTAGAAGTTCATTCGCGCACCGGCGGCAATGGAGTTGCCCTCATCGGTTAACGAGGTATCCAGGGTGGCGGCGATCGTTTGGGTGAACCAATAATTAGCGCCTAAGTTTAGAGCCGTGGTGTCATTAAAAGCGGTGTGGTGGGCGACTTCGGCCTTACCTTCGATATTGTTGTACACAATCCCACGTAAGCCCGCGGAGGCAATTAATCCGGTATCACTGTCACCGTGATCGGGTGAGGTGTGCTCGACGCTCAGGGTGCCGTATAAATCAAAGCTTGGGCTAAATGCGGTGCGGTAACCAGCACCTGCCGACAAAGTCGTTGAGCCACAACCCTTGTTACCGCTGACGTCGGTCACTGAGCCTAGCCCATACCAGTTGCCGTCAATATCCACATTGCCGTAAGCACGCAGGCCGTCTTGGTTGCAGTCGTAGTCATCCAGGTCCTGCTCCAGGTACTGGAGCCCGGAGTGGTTGTAGCTAATGTAGGTGTCTTTTAGCGCTGCACCGCGATCGGCGTATGCCGCACTGGCAAGAGAAAAAGCGCATACAGCGATTGTGAGGTGGGTGACTTTAAGTGGTAAGGCCATTTTGTGATGCTCCTATAGAAAGTTTCTCACGGTAAATGAAGGTTAAGTGGAGGGGTAGGAGCAAAAGGTCGGCCAGTCAGTAAAATTCTTGGCTGTTACGCCGAGTAGTTCACAAAAAGTGCTGAAATCACCTGTGATTGTTTAATAATTAATCGCTGTAACTTACTGATTATGTAGGTTTTACAAGAAACTTTGTTAATTGTAGGACAGGCTCCGTGGTGCTAGGGTCTCGGTTTTTTAAATATCATACTATTGAGTTTGGTAATGTGATGGTGTTAAGGTTGGTCGGGCCAATAATATTATTGGTAAGGTTGGTTGGGGTTGTAAAGCCCTGAGAAGCATTAGGTGCGTAGCGCTAAAGATAATTAATAATAAGGAAGGTGTGATGAAAACAGGCTATCTCTTGTCGGCAGCAGTGCTAATGAGTGTACTTGCCGGTTGTGGCAGCGACAGTGACGATGACGATCCTATCGTTATTAATATTCCAGGTGAGAATGGCTCTGGGCAAACTCCCGAACCCGAACCCGAACCGGAAGTACCGGTAGGTGGGCCTTTTGTGTGCCCGGAAACCGGTTTGTATTTTTGTGATGATTTTGCCAGTGGTGAGCTGACTAATTGGGATGTATTGGCCAGCCCGGATAACACCAGTGGTGCGACCGGTACGTTTGATATTTTGGACGATAACGGCAATAACGTTCTGCGCTACACGGCCGCCACTGCCGGCCCTAATAAAGTCGATGGTGAGCTATTGTTGGTCACCCCCGAGGCGTTTGCCGATGTGCCAAGCGCTGATTACTTTGTCGAGGCGCGCATTCGGCCGAGGCAAAACAGCAATACCGCCAGCAAGTTTTTGTACATGATGGCGCGCTATCAAAGCCCGGGTGACTGGCACGCCGGTGGCTTAAATGTGCAAAATTCGTCGAGCAGTACCAAGGTAGAGGTCGCCAAAAGTGTCGACGGTGCTATCTCACGTCCAGTGCAAGCGGGCAAACCTATTTTGCTCGGCGAGGCAGGCGAGACCGATGGTGTGTGGTACACGGTGCGCTTTGAGATGATTGGCGAGAGCTTATCGGTTTACCTAAATGGTGAGCAGCTTGGTACAACACAGGATGCCGACTACGCCGACAAGGGGCTGATAGGGCTTTATACATACAACCGCTCGTTTGAGATTGACGATATTAAAGTGGGCGACCCGGCTGTTAAGCCTGTGCAGCTAACCCTGGATTATGCCGATCCTAGCTGGGAGGTCGAGGCGGGTAGCGCACCTTTAGTGGTAACCGTAGCGGCGCTGCAGGATGACGGGGTAACGGCGGACACTTTCACCGTTGAATCCTCAGACCCGGCAGTCGTAGCCGTGGATATAGAGGGCGCTCAAGTGTCCCTTACGCCACTGACAAAAGGTGATGCAACCGTAAGCTTCACCAGTGGGGCGGACCCGAGCATTGTGCGCAGTATCGATGTCGCCGTTGCTGAAGGCTTTACCATGCCAAGCACCGACTACGGTAATTTGGACGGTACATTGTACCCGGCCAGTGGCGCCACGGACGTTCACATCGACGACGCGTTGGCTATTACCTTTGATGATACCCCAACCCTGGGGGATATTGGCTCAGTACGTATTTTTCGCGCTAGCGATAATACCCTGGTCGACGTTATTAAGCTGGGTATCGAAGTCGATACGATTGGTTATGCCGGGCAAGAGCGTGTACGCAGCGTGTACTACGCCCCGTTTACCGTCGACGGCAACACTTTACACATAAAACCTCACAATGGCTTGCTGGAGTACGGCACTGATTATTACGTCGCCATCGGCGATGGTGTGGTGACCGGGGCCGAGCTAAACGGCGTTGCCTTTGCTGGTCTGGGTGATAACGCCAACTGGAGTTTTAGCACTCAAGCGGCGGCACCTACCGGTAACGAGGTTAGCGTTGATGACGATGGCGCGGCGGACTTTCGCACGGTACAGGGGGCATTAAACTATATGATGTCTAGTGTGGCGAAGGATGATGAGGCGATGATTACTATTAACGCCGGTGACTATCATGAGATGTTGTTTTTACGTGATAAAAACAATGTAACCTTGCGCGGCGAGGGGGCTGATAAAGTAGTTATTCATTACGATAACTACGAGTCTCTTAATGGCGGTTCGGGTTCAAGCGCGGCACCGGGGCCGGGTACGCCCGCCGGCGGGCGCAGCGTATTTTTGGTTGAGGGGGTCGATAATCTGGTGCTAGATGGCATTACTCTTAAAAATGATCATATTCGTGTGGATAACGCCTCGAACCAAGCTGAGACGATTTATTTTAACAGCAGCTATCGCTTAATTGCTAAAAACTCCTCGTTTATCAGTGAGCAAGATACGCTTCTGCTGAAAGGCTACACCTGGTTTTACAACACATTGGTGGCCGGTAACGTCGACTTTATCTGGGGTTACAGTGTGGCGTCGCTGTTCGAAGAGAGTGAAATTCGTTCGTTGGGTGATTCCAAAGGCTCTAGTGATGGTTATATTTTGCAGGCTCGCACTGAAAACATCACAGACCCAGGCTTTGTGTTTTTAAACTCACGTTTAACCCGCCGCGCCGGCCCCACTGGTAATGTAATTGCCGATGGCACTAGCTACTTGGCCCGCAGCGGCGGTAAAGCCGAAAACTACGACAACGTGACGTTTATTAACTGTCAGATGGATACTCATATTGCCGATATTGGTTGGGCGGGTGAGGGCGTAAACAGCCAACCGGCACCTAACCCAACGGTGGCGGATGCTCAATCGGGTTGGAAGGAATTTGGTAGTACCGATCTAAGCGGTAACCCACTGGATTTGTCCAACCGTGAGTCAGGTTATCTGTTATCGGACGGTGAGGCAGCGGCGTATCTGGATCGGGCGTCAGTCTTTGCCGATTACAACAATGGTGTGGGCTGGAACCCTGAGCCCTAACCGCTACGACTGTAAAAATGCCGGCGGTTGCTGGCATTTTTTTGCTCTGTATGGCGGGTTATGTAGCCAGCTGATTAATAATCTGCCATTCGTGAACACTGACTGGCTGTATCGATAGCCGGCCTTGCTTGCGCAGCATCATGTCGTCGAGTGCCTGAATCTGTTTTATTTGCTCGAGGGAGACCATGTGTGAGAATTTTCGCTTAAGGGTTATGTCGACGCAAAACCAGCGCGGATTGTCTGAATCGGATTTGGGATCAAAGTAGGGGCTTTGTGGATCAAACTGTTGTGGATCCGGGTAGGCCGCGCGCGTTACTTCTGCAATACCAACAACGCCAATGGCTTTGCAGCGACTATGATAGAAAAACACCCAGTTGCCAAGCGTGACGTTATCGCGCAAAAAATTACGCGCCTGAAAGTTACGGACGCCATCCCAGCGGGCTGTTTGCGCGCTCTGCTGCGCCAGATCATCGATGCTAAAACAATCTGGCTCCGATTTAAACAGCCAATACTGGGTCATTGATTCGTCTCTTGCGCAGGCGCGCCAACAGAGTTACTGGTCGGCCTCAAACGCCTGTAAGCGCTCGGCAACGGCTTGATCAACCAGCTCTAAACTGATGCGTCGGGCCGCGACATCGACCGCGGATATTTTAACGGCGACGGTCTCGTCTAACGTATAAGTTTTAGCTTCAGTGGTTAACTGTAAGCGCCGGCTGTCAAATTTCGGGCGGGGCTTGCCCTTTTCTGATAGCTGTACAAAGCCATCACAGCCGATGTCGTTCAGCCGGACATTAATACCATTGGGGCTTACCCCGGTAACCGTGCCAAAATGCACCGTGCCTACTTGCTGTTCTGATAAATACTGGCACAAAAGCCAATGCTCTAGTTGTCTGCTAGCTTGACGACCACGCACCAAAATCTGTTGCTGCTGCTCGGCAAGCTCAGCAGGTTCGACAGGTGGCTTACTGCCATTAAGAATCGCCTTGAGCGCGTAATGATTAAATAAATCTTGATAGCGGCGAATGGGCGAGGTGACCGTAGCATAGGCGTCAAATCCTAAGCCAAAATGACTTTGGTGCTCGGCGCTTAAGCTGCCGGCTTGTTGCAAACGCTGCAATAAAGAGAGCAGCACATTCAGATCGGGGTTTTGCGCTGCATTGTTGCGCAGGTGCTTAAACAGCGCCTGAAAATTATCGAGCTGAGATAGGTCTGATTCGGCTAACTCGGGCAAATGTTCGGCGGCAAGCTGTTTCGCATCGTCAAGGCGCTCGGGGCGAAAGCCAATGTGCCCGGAGTAAAGCCCGGTGTTGGGGTTTTGTTTGAACAGGCGCCCGGCACAGATGTTGGTGGCCAACATTGCTTCCTCGACAATTTTTTGCGCACTGTTTCTGTGGCGTTTTTCAATGCGGTCAATTTTCTTTTGCTCGTTGAGCCAATATTGGTAATCGGCCCGGTCTTCCATCACCAATGCGTGCTCGCGGCGGTATTCTAAACGGGCGTTAGCGCACTCTTGTAGGGCCGCCAAGCTGTGACGCACAGCTTCGGGCAGGGTGGCGTAGCTGTCGTCTCCCTCAGCTTTGCCCTCGAGTAAATCGCTTACCGCTTGGTAGTTAAGCTTATGGTGCGACTTAATTAACGCTTGCTGAAAGTGGTACTCCGTAATCTCGCCCTGTGCATTAATGCTTAGCGTACACGCGAGTGCCGGCCTTACCTCATCGGGAATAAGCGAAAAGGTGTCGTGCGACAGCTCGGTAGGCAGCATAGTAATTGGGTAGCCCAACAAGTAGAGGGTGCTGCCTCGAGTGCGCGCGGTTTGGTCGAGTGCTGAATCGTATTGAATAAACGCACTTGGATCGGCAATGGCGGTGGTGAGTTGCCAGCCGTCACCGTCGCGTTCGGCGTATACCGCATCGTCCATATCCCGGGTAAATTCCGAATCGATGGTGACCAGTGGCAGTGCGGTTAAATCGGTGCGCTCACTATCGGTGAGGCTCTCGATGTTGATGCTTTGGGTTTGCTCTTGGGTCGCCTCGCTCCACTCGCTGGGCAAGTCGAACTTGGCGGCAATATAGCGACCCTCAATGCCAATTTCGTCGGGGCGGCCAATACGGTTGATGACGCGAATCTGCGCTTTACCGTCGTGCTTAAACGGGTGCCTTACCAGCTCGCAGGCGACTAAGTCACCTTCGGCGCAGTTGGTGCGCTCTTGCGGCGGAATAAATAACCAGCGGTTAAAGGGCGGTAAATCGGGCTCGACAAAATGCGCAGGGCCCTTGCGTACATAGCGACCGACAAATCGCTTAAGGGGTGTTTCAAGCAAACTCTCTAAAGTTGCTTCGAGCTGTTTTTTGCTGTTTTCAGTCAGGCTGATTTTAACGCGATCACCCGGCAGTACGCGCAACATCTGATCGGGATTTAAAAAAGCGTCACGGCCATCATCCAGCCGGACAAAGCCAAATCGTTTGGCGGTAGGCCGTACCAGGCCCTCTGCGTAGATCTTGTCGGCGACGATGGATGACTTTAACTGCGAAAGCTGAGAAATAGCGTCTTTACTGAGCATGTATAACAACTTGTTCTGGGCGTTAGAATAGCATGCATGATAACAGGAATTATCGGGTTGCGCTGGCTGCGCTCACCAGTTAAATATTTTCGGCGCGCGCGCTTTAAGCTTGTCAAGCTGGTGTATTATTACGTTTATGGATGTACTTAATCAGTTGATATTACTAGGTGCTGTTCTGTTTTTGATCAGCATATTGGCCAGCGCTCTCTCTCCGCGAGTGGGGATGCCGCTATTGTTGGTGTTTTTGCTGGTGGGCATGCTCGGAGGCGAAGACGGTATTGGGCAAATTGCCTACGACGACGTGCAGTCCGCGCTCTTTTTAGGGACGATCGCTCTTGCCGTGATTCTGTTTGATGGCGGCTTACGCACCGATATCACCAACTTTAGGGTGGGGCTGCGGCCGGCTCTGGTGCTGGCGTCATTTGGCGTCGTTGTCACGGCTGCCATTTGCGGCGCATTTGCCGCCTGGATGCTGGATTTACCGTGGGTCGAGGGGATGCTAATTGGCGCCATTGTCGGCTCTACCGATGCCGCCGCCGTGTTCTCGGTGCTTAATATGCAAGGCTTGGCGCTCAAGTCCCGGGTGGGCGCAACCCTCGAGATAGAGTCTGGCCTCAACGACCCTATGGCTATCTTCCTCACCATAACCGTGGTGGAGTTTATTCGCTTAGGGGAAACCGGTTTCCACGCCTCTATGCTCTTAGCCTTTCTTTGGCAAATGGGCGTTGGTGCGGCCGTTGGGCTTGCGGGCGGCCGGGTGTTGGCGTGGGGTGTCACCAAGCTGGCCCTGAGCCCCGGGCTTTATCCGCTGTTGGCCTTGTTTGGCGGTATCTCGATTTTTGGCGTCGCGGCGGTACTGCATTCAAGTGGCTTTCTGGCGGTATACCTTGGCGGCCTGATGGTTGGCAACCGTGTATCCAAAGGCTTGTATAACATTCAACGCTTTCACGATGGTATCGCCTGGCTTGCGCAAATTAGCCTGTTTCTGATGCTGGGGCTGCTGGTTACGCCCAGTGAGCTGGTCACTTATGCCTCGAGTGCGCTGTTGGTGGGGCTGTTTTTAATTTTTGTGGCGCGGCCGTTAGCCGTCTCGCTCTCGCTCTTGCCGTTCCAGTTCTCCTGGCGCGAGACTTTGTTTATATCCTGGGTGGGCTTGCGGGGCGCCGTGCCCATTGTGTTGGCGATGTTCCCGTGGCTGGCGGGGCTTGAGCACTGGCCTTTCTTTTTTAATATTGCCTTTTTTATTGTCTTAATCTCCTTGGTGCTGCAAGGCTGGACGGTGGCGCCTTTGGCCCGTTGGTTAAAGTTGGATGTACCGACCAGCTCAGCCCGCGTGCAGCGGGTTGAGTTAGGTGTGCCGGGGCAGGCCGGGTATGAGTTTGTGGGCTATAAACTGTCGCAAGATTCCCCCTCGTTAAAAATGGACTCCAATAACTTGCCGCTGCCGGACCAAACCCAGCTGCTTTGTATTATGCGCGATGAAGAGCCGGTGCCCTTAAAAAAGACTCCAACGTTACTGGCGGGGGATCATGTATATTTACTGGCTCGCCCCGACGCCCTAAAAGCTTTGGATAAAGTGTTGGTGGGTGAGCATGAGCCCGACCGGCTTAATGCTCAGGCATTTTTCGGCGAGTTTGTATTTACCGCGAGAGCTAAGTTGGCCGACTTGGGTATGCTGTATAACTTTGATGTGCCTGAGGATATGGTTAACTGGAGCATTGGCCGTTACATTTATAAGAAATACAAACAACCCGTGGTGGGTGACCGGGTGCGCTTGGGCAATGTCGAGTTTATTGTGCTGGAAATGCAGGATGCTAAAGTCATTAAGGTCAGCCTAAAGCTGCACCGTTAGCGAGTATTAAACTTAGGGTAGTCTTAAGTTCCGTCCCCCTCAGCCGATATGATAATAATCAGGTGGCGCAGCTGTGCGCCGCCCACGGCGTTGAGAGGGACACATTATGCTTGCTTGGTTCAATAACATGAGTTTTCGCTGGAAGCTCACCATACCCCTGCTGTTATTGGTTGCGCTGTTTATGTACTCGAGCCTGTACTCAGTGCGCTCGGCGAATCAGCTGTCCTCCCATGCTAACACCATCGCCAAAACTAACCTGCAAGAGCTGCAATTGTTGTTGCAAGCTGACCGCGATCTGTATCAGGCGCTGACGGCCGAGCGCACGATGTTTGTCAACGGTGTGAGTGGCGTTACCACCGCAGCGCTAGAGGCGGAGTTTGAAGAAAACGCGGCTCAAGCGAAGTCTCGCTTTTTAGAATCTCTGGATATCTCCAATACCAGTAACCAGACTGAGCGAGACGAGTTTTTACAGCTGTACGACAGCTGGTATCAGTACAGTCGTGCCCTGTTGCAACAGGCGCGGTTGGGAGACCCCATGGCCATCGATCCGGCCGAGCAGACAGGCTTTGAAGAAAGTTATCGTCGCTTTGAGGCCGTACGCACTTATATGGACGACGTGGGTGAGCGACGTTTAACCCATGTGGATGCATTTACCCGGCAAATCGAATCCGATGCAACACTCATATCGGGGCAGCTGATTGCTATTGCCATTATTTGCCTGATTGTTACTGTCGCTGCCGCGTTGTTTTTACCGATGCTGGTCATACGGCCGCTAAAAGCCATCGGGGCGAGAATTCATAATATTGCCGACGGTGATGGCGATTTAACGATTCGGCTCGATGCCAGTAGCCACGACGAGTTGGGTGAACTGGTCGGCCACGTGAACCGTTTTATGGATAAGCTGCAAGCACTGATCAGCCAGATACGCAGCAACACCGAGGAGGTGGCCGTATCGGCCAACTTGTTGCTGGAGGTATCCGGCAGTAGCCAAAAGGCCGCCGATGAACAGTGTCACGCTATTACCATGGTGGTGACGGCGGTTAATGAACTCACTATGGCCATTCAAGAGGTGGCGCAAAATACTAACGAAACCGCAGAAAGCGCCAAAAATGCCAGCAATGTCACCGAGATTGGTCAGGGGCGAATTCGCACGGCAGTGACCCGAGTTGAAGAGTTATCGGCCCGCATCAACGACACCGCCAGCGTCATGGGTAAGCTTGAAGAAGAGGCAAAAAATGTGACCTCGGTGATTGATGTTATTCGCGGTGTGGCCGAGCAAACTAATTTATTGGCCCTTAACGCGGCCATTGAGGCCGCCCGTGCGGGCGACCAGGGCCGCGGTTTTGCCGTGGTGGCGGATGAAGTGCGTACCTTGGCAAGCCGTACCCAAGAGTCCACGGAAGATATTCAGCAGATGTTAGCCAAGCTGCAAACGGGGGTGCAGGGCGCGGTGCAGGCGATGGACCACGCAAATGAGATGACCGGTGAGGCCGTCGAGTCGGCTAATGATGGCGGCCAGTCCCTAGCCAGTATCAGTGAGGCGGTTGGGGCTATTACCAATATGGCGATTCAAATTGCTACAGCCGCCGAAGAGCAAAGCTCCGTAACCGCGGAAATTGATAAGAATTTAGTGGAAATTAATGAGCTGGCGATGAATACTTCAGGCGGCGCCAGCAGAACGGCAGAGGCCAGTGCCGAGCTAAGTTCACTCTCCCATAACTTGCGCCAATTGGTCGGAAACTTTAAGGTCTAGCAGGCTGTTGAAAAACCCCTTACGTACTCAGGCTTCCAGCCTGCTAGCCTCAACCCCAAGCACAGGAGTTAATGTGACGGTTCACGGTGAAAGTATTATTTTGATTGGTATGCCTGGAGTGGGCAAAAGCACCGTTGGTGTTTTGTTGGCCAAAGAGTTAGCACGTGAGTTTGTTGACACTGATTTGTTGATTCAGACCCACGCCGGAAAAACCTTGCAAGACATCGTTTACGAGGTCGATTACGGTCATTTACGAGAGCTTGAAGAAGCCACGGTACTCTCGCTTCAGTGCGACCGGCATGTGGTGGCTACGGGCGGTAGTGTGGTGTATAGCGAGGCGGCAATGGGGCTGCTTAAGTCACTTGGGCAAGTCATTTTTCTCGATCTGGACCTGGCTGGTGTCGAGGCTCGGGTCGATAACTTTTCCACCCGTGGAATCGCTAGCCCTAGTGCTCATGGGCTGGCTGATATCTACGCCGAGCGTTTGCCGCTGTATCAGCGCCACGCTGATATAACGATCGACTGCCGTGGCAAGACGCCGGCACAGATTGTCAGTGAAGTTATTTATGAAGAGGGTGGTCAATACGCCGATAAGGACGCCTGAGCACTTTTATTGGGCCTTTTTTAGCTCTTTCAGTTTACTTTGAGTAAGCTCTAAAAAGCGGCTGGTGGGGCCGGTGTCTTCATAGATTTCGTCCCCCATTTCATCGTGGGCGACTACAGTCTGGCCTTTTACATAGGGCATAGATTCTTCCAGCTCGTAGAGTGCGGCGCTTAATAAATCGCCTATCAGTTGCTCAACGCTACGCTTGGGGTACATTTGTTGCAGCGCCTCGAGCTTAGCGGCATCCTCCAGAGGTAAAGCTACATGATAGGCAGAGCGGGTCATTTCACCGCTGGCAGTCTTTTCCCAATGGCCTAGTAATTCGCTGGGCTTCATATCGGTTACCTCGTCCGTTGCCTTGATCGGTGAATAGCAGGGCACTATAAAAGCGCTGGTCTGTATATCTTTAGCCTGGTGCTGTCTCCCCGAAGGGTCGACTAACGCCCATGGCCTGTTACTAATATAGCCACAATGGCTATATGAAACAATGGCTTATGTTGCAGGAAAGGGGCTTGTCTTGTGATTGTGTTGGCAGCGGTGTATCGTAACGCCTTTTTTCTGCACAATATTTATTCAAAATTGGTTTCCGATACAGACCGGTCACAAGCGGTAAGAATCGTTTGGTGGCTCGGCTAGGCAACTTTGATAGCGGTACAGGACGGCTTCGATGTCGTACCAAGGTGATTTAAAGCGCCAGCTGCCCGCTCAGGCCAGATAGGTCGACTAATTTATACTGAGGAGTGATTGTAAATGAAGGTCATATTATTGGGGGCACCGGGTGCAGGTAAAGGCACTCAGGCAAAAATGATCATGGACAAGTTCGGGATTCCGCAAATCTCCACCGGCGATATGCTGCGTGCGGCGGTTAAGGCGGGTACGCCACTGGGCTTGCAGGCCAAAGATATTATGGCCGCCGGCGGTTTGGTGCCGGATGATCTTATTATCGCTTTGGTGAAAGAGCGTATAACCGCAGATGACTGCGAGAAAGGCTTTTTGTTTGATGGGTTTCCTCGCACTATTCCTCAAGCCGAAGCGTTGCTTGAAGCCGGTATTAACATCGATCACGTCATTGAGATTGATGTGGCCGACGAAGAGATTGTCAGCCGTCTTAGCGGTCGCCGGGTACACGAAGCTTCTGGCCGGGTTTATCATGTCGAGCACAACCCACCTAAAAATCCAGGTTTGGACGATGAAACCTCGGAAACTCTGGTTCAGCGTGAAGACGATAAAGAGGAGACCGTGCGTAAGCGTTTGTCGGTTTATCACGAGCAAACCAAGCCGCTGGTTGAGTTTTATAAAGCGCTCGAGGCCAAGGGTGGCGACGCGCCAAGCTTTACCCGCGTATCGGGCGTAGGCAGTGTCGATAATATTCGCAGTCAGCTGTTTTCCGTTTTGGCTGATTAACGCTCGCTGCGTTACTGGGTAGCAGATTAAAAAGGTCCTTCGGGGCCTTTTTTTGTTGCCTGAGGTTTTTAGTCGTACTCTTTCTTATCGTTAACCTTTAATACTTTGCAGTATCTATCTTTGTTGTTGCCTGTCCCTTTACCGAAAAGCCAGTGCGTGGCTTTGCTACAACTATCTTTTTCAAAACATTGCCGCGCGGCTACCAGGCTCCGTAATAATATCTACCGCCATTATTGGATTCTTGCCAACCCTAGATGGCCTTGCCAATATCGTTTGTGAAGTAGCTGGATTAAGAGCGCCGCTTCAAAACATTAAAACGAGTCAGGCGTTTATAGGGTAAAGCAAATTAAAAAAACGCTTAGCGTAAAAACTAAAAAATACGCCGTGGTTGTTACTTTTTTGCCGCTTTATTACTTTTCGACTATATTGTTGAGTGTTTTTTGCTAAAAGTGAGCCTTAAACGTGCAAAGTGTGCGTTTTTTAAATAGTATTTGTCATGCGCCTACTGCGCGCACAGGTAAAATTGGTTTTTGACGTGTACGAGTAATAACTATTTGGGAGATATCTCATGGCTAGAGTTGCGAAAAAAGCGGTTCGAAAAGCGCCGGCTAAACGTAAAACAACCACCCGTAAATCCCCTGCGCGTGCGGTAAAGTCAACGGTTGATCCGGCTGTGGCTAAAGTTCAGCTAGCGGTTGATAAGGCCCAGGCGCAATTAGACGAGCAAAATAAAAAACTCGCTGCGGCTCGCGCCAAAGCAAAAACGGCCCGGGCTAAAGCGAGCAAAAGCGCAAAAGCGGGCGATAAGCGTTCTGCAAAAGCGGCTTCAAGTGCCGCCACACGCGCGGCCGATAAAGCCCGTACACTGAGAGTAAAATTAGCCGAACAAAAGACCCGGTTAGCGAAAGAGAAATCCCTCGCCGCGGTAAGATCTTTACAGGAAACCAGCAAAGCGAAAATTGCCGAGGTCGAAGCGCGCTTGACCGCCTCTGCATCCAGTGATCTGGCCAAAGCCAAAGCGGCGTTTGAAGCTAAGTGGTTAAAGGCTCGTGCCAGTGCTGACTCGAAAAAGGTGAAGGCGGCGGCCAAGAAAATGCAGGCTAAGGCCAAGGCCGCTGAGAAAAAAGCCAAAGCTAAAATTAAAGCATTAGAAAAGAAAGAAGCCGCCAAAGCAAAAGCTAAGACAAAAGCCAAGCGTAAAACCAAGGCTAAGCCTAAAGCCGCTTCTGCAACACCGGTAAAAGCGAAAGCCCGTACTCGCAAAGCACCGGTAAAACGTAAAAAAGCCGCCACTCGTCGCGGCCGCCCGCCTAAAAAGGCCTAAGCCTGCCCAAAAGGGCCGATTAAAAAGCCCTCACTGGCGACAGTGAGGGCTTTTTTTGTCTGGCTAAGCAGCGTTAAGTTATTTTACCGCGATAAAATACTAAGTTGTTGAGGCTCAAGGGGGCAATCTGTCAAAATAGTGGCTAATTCGTACTCCTGTGATGACCCTTATGGCTAAAATACTCGCGCTAGACACCTCAAGTGATGCCTGCTCTGTGGCCTATAGTGATGGGGAGCTGCTCCTAGAAAGGTTCGAGCTCGCCGCGAAAAGCCATACTCAGCGAGCATTGCCGATGGTGGCTGAACTCCTTTCAGAGGTAGGCGAGAGTGTTAACAACCTTGACGCTATTGCCTTTGGTGCGGGGCCCGGCTCTTTTACGGGCTTGCGCATTGGCATGGGGGTTGTACAGGGGTTAGCGTTTGGTGCCGACTTACCGCTATTACCGGTGTCTACCTTGATGGCAATGGCCTATGGTCGCGCTTTTAGCGATACCTTGCCGCCGTCTCAACGGGTGTTAAGTGCCCTCGACGCCCGGATGGGTGAGATTTATTGGGGGCTATACGATTGCCCAAACCCCGCGCAAATCCCGACGGCGATACACCCGGATCGCGTTACCGCGCCGCTAGCGGCCGTTAGCCTATTATCCCAAGAGTCCGCTTTTACGGGGGTCGGCAGTGGCTGGCAGTACGAGCCATTAGCCGCACTAGGTGCTGATTTTGACGTGGATGTATACCCACATGCGCAAGATATAGTGCGTATTGGCGCTATGCAGTTTGCCGCCGGCGGCACCATGGCCGTCGATCAGGTGCAGCCCGTGTACTTACGCAACGAAGTTTCCTGGAAAAAGCGCCAGCGGGTTCGTTCTGCTCAGCCGCAATAAATGGCGGTCGCTAGGCCCAGCTTTTTAACACACGTACTTCGACACTAACTCTCGGATTCATAATGACAAACGCTACTGTAAAAAACGATTTTAATCAGGATTTACTGCAGTTTATCGCCGCCAGCCCAACGCCGTTTCACGCGGCGGCCGAGATGGCCCAGCGATTAACAGCCGCCGGTTTTCAGCGATTGTATGAGGCGGACCACTGGCAGCTGGAAGTAGGGGGGCGCTATTTTGTTACGCGTAACGATTCGTCGATTGTGGCGTTTGTACACGCATCAGAGCCGTTTTCTGAGTCCGGCATCCGTATGGTCGGCGCCCACACCGATAGCCCCTGTTTAAAGATAAAGCCTCAGGCGGACGTGAAAAGTGCCGGTTACCATCAGGTTGGTGTAGAAGTGTACGGCGGCGCATTACTTAACACGTGGTTTGATCGGGACTTGTCTATTGCGGGCCGGGTTACTTATAAAGATGCAAGCTCCGAGCCCCTGAGTTGTTTGGTGGATTTTAAGGCACCCGTCGCCGTGGTGCCGAGCCTCGCGATTCATTTAGACCGCGAGGCAAATCGCAACCGCTCGATTAATCCGCAGCAAGATATTCTGCCGGTGTTGATGCTGGCCGATGCCAGCGAGGATGCCCCGGACTTTGCCCGGCTTTTGGCCGCCGAGCTGTCGAACCAACAAGAAAGTGGTGCGGCCTCACTCGCGGCCGGCGACATACTCGATTTCGAGTTGTGCCTTTACGACACGCAGGCTCCAGCGCTTATTGGTTTAAAGCGCGAGTTTATCGCCAGCGCACGGCTGGATAATTTGCTCAGTTGCTACGTGGGCTTGCAAGCGTTGCTGGCATCCGACGGCAAGCAACACCGCCTGTTGGTGTGTAACGATCACGAAGAAGTAGGCAGTGCCTCAGCCTGTGGCGCAAAAGGTCCGATGCTCGATCAGTTTTTGCAGCGGATGATTCCGGATGTTAGCGAGCGTATGCGAACGCTGGATCGGTCGATAATGATATCGGCCGATAATGCACATGGTATACACCCCAACTTCACGGCCAAGCACGATGCGCAACACGGCCCGCGATTAAACGCCGGCCCGGTTATTAAAGTAAATGCCAATCAGCGCTATGCGACGAACAGTGAAACCAGCGGTATGTTTCGCTTACTGTGCCAAGAGGCAGGTGTTCCGGTGCAGAGTTTTGTCTCGCGCACGGATATGGAGTGTGGCAGCACCATTGGACCGATTACCTCCGCCGAGGTGGGGGTTCGTACCATTGATATCGGCGTGCCCACTTTTGCCATGCACTCGATTCGCGAATTGGCCGGCAGCGACGACGCCTTTGCCTTAAAACAAGTGCTCGAGTTGTTTTATCGGCGCCCACTACGTTTAGGCCAGAGCGTTTGAGTGACCGGGTTTTACTGTTATCGGGTTACGATGCCGCCAGTCACCAACGCTGGCGGCAAGGTCTTGCACGCTACCTAAACGATGTTGAATTTACTCAGTTGGCGTTGCCGCCGCGGCACTTTAGTTGGCGTATTCGCGGCAACAGCTTAAGTTTTGCCGGCTTACACCGCGACACCCTGTGCGATTCCTATCAAGCGCTTATTGCCACCAGTATGGTGGATTTATCGAGCCTCCGGGGTATGGTGCCGGAGCTTGCGCAATTGCCAACAGCGCTTTATTTTCATGAAAACCAGTTTGCTTACCCTAAAAGTGATCGCGCCCACGCATCGGTAGAGCCACAAATTGTGACGCTCTACAGCGCTTTATGCGCCGATCAGTTGGTGTTTAATACCGCGTTTAACTGCGACTCTTTTTTTAGCGGAACCGAGCAGTTACTGCGCCGCTTACCCGACTTAGTACCGAGCGGGCTTGTTGACGTGATGCGTGAGCGCGCACGAGTAATACCGGTTTTGCTTGAAGATGATTGTTTTAATCGACCAGCCCGCTCGGCAAACATCGAGCAGCGGGCGCAACTGATTTGGAATCACCGCTGGGAATACGACAAAAACCCCGCCTTATTGTTACGCGCTTTGGAGTGTCTGCTTGTACACTTTGGCGGTGAGCTACCGTTTGTGTTGCACGTGGCCGGCCAGTCGTTTCGTAACGTGCCACAAGAGTTTGCCGCGATCCACAATTTGTTAACTAACGCCAAGGCATTGGGGCAGTGGGGGTTCCTCCCGGCGGGGCAGTACCGTCAATTGCTGGCTGACAGTGATGTGGTGTTATCCAGTGCTGATCACGACTTTCAGGGCCTGTCGGTACTCGAGGCGGTTGCCGCCGGCGCTACACCGATTGTACCGGCCCGGCAGGCTTACCCTGAGTGGTTTGGTGCTGAGGTCTGCTACCCGGTCAAAGGAGAGCTTGAAGCAGATGGCCAGGCATTTGCCGAGGCGATTATTGCTCAGTTACCGTTCGCCTCCCGCCCGCCGGGTATCGACCTATCCCGCCTACAGTGGTCTCGCGGTGGTGGTCAGTATCGGCAGCTATTACTGGATTTAGCCGCGCTACACAGGCGTTAAGCGAACCTGTATCATAGGCGCCCTTTAAAGCTGCTAAGTGATCCGAAATCAAAGAGAACTCCATGAGCAAACAACGTGTTTTAACGGGTATTACCACCACCGGAACGCCTCATTTAGGTAATTATGTCGGTGCCATTCGGCCAGCTATTGCGGCCAGCCGTGATCCCGAGCTGCAGTCGTTTTATTTTTTGGCCGATTATCATGCGCTGATTAAGTGCGACGACGCTGCCCGCATCGAGCAATCCCGTCGCGAGATCGCTGCAACCTGGCTGGCTTTAGGCCTGGATACCGACAAAGCGGTGTTTTACCGTCAATCGGACGTTCCCGAGATTCCCGAGTTGTGTTGGTTGCTAAGCTGCATGGCGGCCAAAGGCCTGATGAATCGGGCGCACGCGTATAAAGCGGCGGTGGCGGCCAATGAAGAGGCCGGTGAAGATCCGGATTATGGCGTCACCATGGGGCTGTATGGTTACCCGGTGTTGATGGCAGCCGATATTCTTATGTTTAACGCCAATGTGGTACCCGTAGGTAAAGATCAAATCCAGCACGTCGAAATGGCGCGCGACATTGCCGGGCGGTTTAACCATCACTACGGCGAGCACTTTGTACTGCCGCAGGTACAGGTGGACGATAAAGTAGCCGTCTTACAGGGGTTGGATGGTCGCAAAATGAGCAAAAGCTACAACAACACCATCCCTTTGTTTTTGCCCGAAAAACAATTGAAAAAGCACATCAATAAAATCAAAACTAACTTGTTGGAGCCGGGTGAGCCGAAAGACCCGGAGACCTCAACGGTGTTTCAAATTTGGGAGGCTTTTGCCAGCGCCGAGCAAACCGAGCAGATGCGCACTCAGTTTGCCGAAGGTATCGCCTGGGGCGAAGCTAAGCGGCAGTTGTTTGAGTTGGTGAATGATCAGCTCGGTGATGCGCGTGAAGCCTACGAAGACCTTATGGCGCGCCCCGCAGATGTTGAAGAGATACTGCAGCAGGGTGCCGCAAAAGCACGCAGTTACAGCAAGCCTTTAATTGAAAAGCTGCGCTCTGCCGTCGGCCTAAAGGCGATGATATAAAGCGGCGAGCGTCGGTGCTTTTGTGTAAAGAACCGGCGCTCTAGGTTTATCAAGAGAGCTGAGCCACCACTTTGTAAATGCCTTGGGTGAGGCGGCTTAACTCATCAGCGCTCATCACATAAGGCGGCATGACATACACTAATTTGCCAAACGGGCGCACCCAAATCCCCTCGTCGACAAACAGCGGTTGCAGCGTATCAAGCGTTTGCGCCTGGTGTAATTGCACCACACCAATGCCGCCGAGCACACGTACATCGGCCACCGCAGGTAACTCCCGGCAAGGCGCCAGGCCCTGACGTAAGCCAGATTCTAAATTAGCCACTTGTTGTTGCCAGTTGTTTTGCAGCAGCAACTCTATACTGGTGTTGGCCATTGCACAGGCCAGCGGGTTACCCATAAACGTCGGGCCATGCATAAACACGCCGGCTTCACCGCGGCAGATACCGTCACTGATTTTGTCGTTGCACAAGGTGGCGGCCAATGTCATGTAACCGCCGGTTAGGGTTTTACCCAAACACATAATGTCTGGGCTGATGCCAGCGTGTTCGCAGGCAAATAATTTTCCGGTACGGCCAAAGCCTGTGGCGATTTCATCGGCAATTAACAGCACCTCATGCTGATCACATAGCGTGCGTACCTGACGCAAATATTCCGGGGAGTAAAACCGCATACCGCCAGTGCCTTGCACAATGGGCTCGAGTATTAGTGCGGCAATCTGATCGTGAGCGGCAAGCTGCTCTTTAACGCTATCGAGATCGGCCGGGTTAAATTCCCCGTAAAAATCACTGCTTGGGGGTTCGGCAAAGCGCTGGCGCATCAAGTTGTCGCTAAACAAATGGTGCATGCCCGTAACAGGATCGCAGACACTCATGGCGCCAAAGGTGTCGCCGTGATAACCCTTTTTTAAGGCTAAAAATTGGTGTTTTTCTGGCCGCCCCTGTGAGTGCCAATATTGCAGGGCCATCTTCATGGCAACTTCAACACTGACCGAGCCTGAGTCGGATAAAAAAACTTTATTGAGTCCTTGAGGGGTTAACTCGACCAGTTTTTGGCACAGGGTAACGGCCGGCTCGTGGGTGAGGCCGCCAAACATAACATGGCTCACTTGCTCTGATTGAGCCACAAGTGCGGCATTCATGATCGGGTGATTATAACCGTGCAGCACACTCCACCAGGATGACATACCGTCGATCAGCTCGCGGCCATCGGCCAGGGTGATGGTAACCCCCTGCGCTTTACGTACCGCATAGGTGGGTGAGGGCGTTAAAAAAGAGGAGTAGGGATGCCAAACGTGCGCGCGGTCACCGGCTAAAATTTCATCGTTACTAAGCGCCATCAGTAAGCCCCTCGAGTCTGCCAATAAAAGCGGCCAAAACTACGGGGTTTGGCGGCCTTTGGCAAGTTTTGCCGTGCCAAAGGCCGCGCTTTTGGGGCGACTAGCCAAAGCGGTGCACCAGATCAAATTGATCGGCGGCAAGCTCGGCCATCTCGCGGTTAGCGCGGCTCGCTGCATCGATATCGGTTTTGGTGTCGTCGGCAATCTGCGTGATCGCGCGGGTATTGCTGTCGATGTCGTTGGCGGTTGCCGATTGCTCTTCGGCGGCGGCCGCAATTTGGTGTGACAGGGAGTCGATGGCGCTGACGGCGCTGGTGATGGCTGCGAGCGCATCGCTGACGTTAACCATCTCGCTGACACTGAGATCGACTAACGACTGACACTGGGCCATATTATCGCCGGCCAATTGGGTGCTTTCGGAAAGCTCGCCAATAATGGCCTGAATATCCTCGGTGGAGCGCTGGGTACGTTGGGCCAGCGTGCGTACTTCATCGGCGACGACGGCAAAGCCGCGGCCCTGTTCGCCGGCTCGGGCGGCTTCGATGGCGGCATTGAGTGCGAGTAAGTTGGTTTGCTCGGCCACGGCGCGGATGACATCCGCCACGCTGGCAATTTTGCCGCTACCTTCTGTGAGTCTTGCCAGCACATGGTTAAGTGCTTTAACGGTAGAAGACAGCTCATCAATAGCGCTATTGGCCTGACTGATCACTTGATTGCCACGCTCGACTTCTTTGATGGCCTCTCCCGTGGTGTTTGAGGTTTCGCTGGCCCCTTGTGCGACTTCTTGTACCGCTTGCGACATTTGGCTCATGGCGTGGGCGACGCTGGCGGTTTGGTTTTGCTGCTCGGCCATGCGTTCAAATGTGATGTGCGCCTGTGTTTGAGCGGTATCGGCCTGACCTTTGAGTGCCGCGGCGGACTCCTGAAAGCGCCCCAGGGCGGTACGCAAGCGCGCCGTTAACGCGAGATTGGCGAGCTCGACCTCACCTGCTGCATCGGCCCGCCCGGTGTAAATGTAAGCGGCCACCGGATCGTGATGGCTCGCGCGGGCGCGCTCCAATGCACTCTGTAGGGTGAGTTTATGACACCACTGTGCGCCAAGCCCAATGGCCACTGAGAGCGCGGCGGCGATGCTATAGCTTAACCAGCCAAGCTGGCTGCCAGCGCAGTAGGCTACGCTGAGCATTAATAGGGCGAGGGCGACCCATAGTCCGGTTTGGCTGCGTTGGTAAAAGGCTTTTACAGGGGGGCAGGCTGATTTGCCAGCCTGCAAGCGTCGGTAAGCGCTCTCGGCGCGGCCAATCACGGTGCGGTCGGCTTGCACCCGTACCGATTCATAACCACTGACGTTACCGCGTTTACCAACCGGGGTGACGTAGGCACTTACCCAGTAATGGTCGCCGTTTTTACAGCGGTTTTTTATAATGCCCATCCAGGCTTTACGCTGTTTAAGCGCCTGCCAAAGCATGGCAAAAGTCTCGGGTGGCATGTCCGGATGACGCAGAATATTGTGATGCTGAGCGATGAGCTCGTCTCGCTGATAGCCCGATATCTCACAAAAGGTGTCGTTACAAAACTCAATTTTTCCCTGTGTGTCCGTGGACGAGACAATTTCTTGCTCGGCCTGAACCGGGACTTCTCGCCCGGTAACATGCCCATTGTTGCGCATTCTTTAACTCCGAAACGCGTTGCAAAGCGCGTATAACACTCGATGGTGATGCGTTAAGCGCTGGCGGGTACGTGGGTTTGCCCCTGCAGCGCCTCTAGCTTGTGTAGGTAGGCATCCACTTGATGTCGCTGCCCTACAGGTATATCGGCGAAAGCCAGGCTAACTTGAGTGCGACGCCCGGAAGTTTTGTCGAGCACAGCCGCTTTTACCGTGGCGCGGCAGTTAATAACAATGTCGGGCCCGAGGGTAAAGCGGCAAAACGGCAGCAGTGTGCCGGGGCGGTAGGTCGTCAGGCGATTACCATTAAGGGTAATGCGCAAGCCGCCGGCACTAATATTGATCACTTGAGCGGTTTCGGCCTCGTTGCCAGATGCCCGAACCCTGACATTGAGTGCCGGCCCCGGTAAATTAAAGCGCCGCTGTCGACGCCTGGGGGCGCGGTGTATTTCGCGGGGTAGATGCAGTGCAATCATGCGTCCCGCCGGCTTATCGACGATGGCGATCACAGTCGCGCTAAAATAGCAGTGCTCAAAGCCCTGACGCAGACTAATTTGCAAGGTGACACCTTCGCCAAGTTGCTCCTGCTGGGGGAAGATATCGTCAAGCCACAAAATGTCGCGCCTACTATCGATCGCCATAAGCAAACTTTGGCCTTGCCAGTGCTGATTGCCAACACTGAGCACCCGACGGTTTGCCAGCCATTGGTTGAGAGTTTCCAGACAGTGGTGGTTTTGCGGCAAACAGGCGGTCAGCTTCTGCTCGGCGTCGTAGGTTTTGTCCGTATTTCGGCTCAGGTTTTTAAGCGGTTGTAACAGCTCACGCCAAAAAGTCTTCTTCACGGTGTTTTCCTGTGCCAGTGCGCTCAAAACGCGGGTGTTGTACTTGTTGTATCCCTAGAGCAATCCGTGTGCCATCGCGCTGTTATGCTCCTAGCCCCCGCCACATGTGCCGTACGGGTGCTGGTATGGCAACCGTCCGGGCGGCAGACACAGAAAAATCGGCAAAGCGCTGCCGCTTCGCGGCAAAAGGCTTCGCACTTATGTTTAAAATCCGTACAATGGCGGCCCCGAGATCGCAGGCGAGCGTTTGGTCGGCGTTAGTGCTGTTAGGTGAGCAGCGCCTTAGTGAATAGTGTAGGTTTTAAGTATGAGTGATTTGGTGTCCATGTATCCCGGTAAGCCCAAGGCTGAGTCAGCGCCCAAGGTGACGCCTGAGCGCAAGCAAAAGCTTGAGTTTAATAAGCTGCAAAAACGCTTGCGCCGACAGGTAGGCACCGCCATTGCCGACTTCGATATGATCAATGAAGGCGATAAGGTGATGGTGTGTTTGTCGGGGGGCAAAGACTCGTACGGTATGCTGGATGTATTGCTGGGGTTACAAAAGACCGCGCCTATTAAGTTTGATTTGGTGGCGGTTAATATGGATCAAAAGCAGCCGGGGTTTCCTGAGCATGTACTGCCGGCTTACCTCGAGGCATTGGGTGTTGAATATCACATCGTCGAAAAAGACACCTATAGTATTGTGAAAGAGTTAGTGCCGGAGGGGAAAACCACCTGTGGTCTTTGTTCGCGTTTACGGCGCGGCACCTTATACAGTTTTGCCGATGAAATAGGGGCCACTAAAATCGCGCTTGGTCATCACCGCGACGACATCATCGAAACCTTGTTTCTCAATATGTTTTACGGTGGCAAGTTAAAGGCGATGCCGCCTAAGTTGCTGGCCGATAACGGCCGCAATGTGTTGATTCGCCCCATGGCCTACTGTAAAGAGAAAGATCTGGCGGCGTTTGCCGAGCTACGTGGCTTTCCGATTATCCCGTGTAATTTGTGCGGCTCGCAAGAGAACCTTCAGCGTCAGGTGATCAAAGAGATGCTGAATACCTGGGAGCAGTCGCATCCGGGCCGGTTAGAGACGATATTCTCGGCTATTTGTAATGTTGCCCCCTCGCAACTGGCCGATCGCAACCTGTTTGATTTTCTCGCGCTTACCCCTAACGCTGGTGACGCCAAGGCCTCTAGCACCTGCAACACCATTAAGGCTGTCGAGCTTTAACCCATTAATAGTACGGCCTGTTTGTGACCTTGCCACGATAAACAGGCGCTTGCCCTGTTCTATACTGATACTGAACCCAGTTATCGACGACACGCAGGAGTAAGGAGGCCGCCATGAGAGTGGGTGTCCCAACCGAAATAAAGCACGATGAGTTACGCGTAGGCCTTACCCCTGGTGCGGTGTTAGAGTTAACCCGCGCCGGTCACGAGGTTATTGTGCAGGCCGGCTGCGGTGTTGGCAGCGGCTTTGCCGATGACGACTACAAGGAAGCCGGGGCCACCGTGGTCGAGTCGCCACAGGCGGTATTTAAACAGGCCGAGCTGGTGGTTAAAGTCAAAGAGCCGCAAGCTTCAGAGTGCGACCAGCTTAGGCCCGGACAAATCTTATTTACCTTTTTGCACTTGGCGGCGGTGCCCGATTTAGCCAATCATCTACTGGAATCCGGGGCCACAGCGATTGGTTACGAAACCGTTGGCGCAGGGCAGGGGCAGCTGCCCCTGCTGGCACCTATGTCGGAGGTCGCGGGCAGGCTCGCAGTACAGGCAGGGTGTTACCATCTGGAGTCAACCCATGGCGGCCGCGGGGTTTTGCTGGGCGGAGTCCCCGGCGTCGCCCCGGCCAATGTTGTTATTTTGGGTGGCGGTGTGGTTGGCTACAATGCTGCGCGTATGGCTGTGGGCCTGGGGGCGCAGGTTACGGTTGTGGATGCGTCCTTGCCGCGCTTGCGTCAACTCGATGATTTGTTTCGCGGTGCTATTACCGGCCTGTTTGCCACCCACGATACGATTACACGGCTCGCCCGTAGCGCCGATTTACTGATTGGGGCGGTGTTGATTCCGGGGGCAAGTGCGCCGCGCCTGCTTGAGCGCGACGATATTTTAGCGATGCCGCCGGGTAGTGTGGTGGTGGACGTGGCCATCGACCAAGGTGGCTGTTTTGCCACGTCGCGGCCGACGACCCATGAGCATCCCACCTATCATGTCGGCGATACGCTGCATTATTGTGTGGCCAATATCCCCAGTGCGGTGGCGCGAACGTCGACATTGGCATTGTCTCATGCGACACTGCCGTACGTGCAGGCACTGGCGTCGGAGGGTTTGGCCGGGCTTAAGCACAATCCATGGCTCGCTCGTGGTGTTAATGTGCATCGGGGTAATGTTACCCATAAAGCCGTGGCTGAGGCGCTTGGTAAGTCTTTCCATGAGTCCCGTTGGTAAAGATTCACAAGAGCCATAATAATCATAAGTCTGTAGGTTATTGTCGTAAGGTTGGTCGTTATCGACCCTGCTGGGGAATCAACAACAAATGCGCAATAAAGGGCCAACTTTTTCCGAAGGTATTTCATTTCAGCTGGCTAAAATCGGCATCATATTGGTGTTTGTGTTGAGCTTTTCGATGAACCTCGTTCAGGTTTATCTCGATTATCAAAATCAGTCGCAGGAGTTTGAAAGCCTTGTGGGGCGGGTGATTGAAGTTGCCAGCCCGCCTGCGGCCCGCGCCGTGCATACACTGGATGACGACCTCGCCATTGAGGTGGTGAACGGCCTACTCAATTACGATTTTATCCGTGAAGTGTCGATTCGCGACGAGCGTGGCAATGTGCTGGCCGAAGCCAACCAGCCGCCGGTGACCGAGCGGACCGGCTGGCTGGTTAAAATTGTCGACGACGATTTGCTTGCTTATACCTCTCAGTTGGCGGTGCCGGGTTACAGCCAGCAGTCCACTGGTGAGATTACCTTCCGGGTCGATAAGCGTCAGGCGCTTGCCGGTTTTTACAGCCGATCCGAGATTAACCTGTTAGTGGGCGTGTTGCGCAACTTGACCTTAGTGGTGCTGTTGTTTATTGCGTTTTACGTCAAGCTAACTAAGCCGTTGGCGCGTTTGTCCCACGAAATTAATGAAATCAATCCCGATCAGCCAGGCGTGCGGCGCCTGACGCCGTTACCCCAAGAGCGCAAGGATGAGTTGGCCAGTGTTATTAGCAACACTAACCAGTTGCTCGATGTGGTGGAGTTATCTCTGGCCAAGCGTCGCGCGGTCGAGCTGGCGTTGCGCAAAAGTGAAGAGCATTTACGCCAAATCGTCGATAGCTTGCCGGTACTGATCGGCGCGCGCAATAAACAGGGGTACTATCGTTTTGCCAACCGGGCGCTGGCCGATGCCTTAGGCTATACCCCCGATCAGATGTGCCGTATTCATGTACGTAGTTTACTAAAGCACTCGGTGAATGATATTGATCAGGTGCTTGCGAATGACTCTCGGGTTATCGACAACCGCGAAGAGCTTGATGTGGTCGAGGAGAGCTTTATCGGCGCCGACGGTAATCAGCTGTTTTTGCAAACCCATATGATCCCACTCGATTATTATGATGAGGTGGTGTCACTTGTGTTGTCGGTGGATGTGACCGAGCGCAAAAACGCCCAGGAAGAAATGCAATACATGGCGCACCACGACGCTCTGACGAGCTTGCCCAACCGCTTGCAGTTAGTCGAGCGCTTAGAGCATGAGGTGCGCCGGGCGGTGCGTCACGGTTATTATGGCGCGGTTTTGTTTATCGATTTAGATAAGTTTAAAAATATTAATGATTCGCTGGGGCACCCGGTGGGTGATCTCGTGTTGCAAGAGATCGCCTGTCGACTAAAAGGCGCGGTACGTGAAGAGGATTTAGTGGCGCGCTTAAGTGGTGATGAGTTTATCGTGGTGCTTACCGTGCTCGATCAAGACCTGCAAGTGGCCGGGCTAAAAGCAGGTGAGATCAGTGAAAAGATTCGTGCGATTGTTTCCCAGCCTATTATGCACGAGCAAATGGAGTTGCGGGTTACCTGCAGTGTCGGGGTTGTGGTGTACCCTGATAAACACAATGTGGTGCATGAGTTGTTGCGCTACGCGGATACCGCCATGTATCACGTGAAAGAGCGCGGGCGTGATGCCATTGAATTTTTTAACGAAGACATGGCCGACAAAGTGAGTGCCCAGCTGGTAATGGAAGGCGACTTGCACCGGGCTTTAGAGCAACAACAGTTTGCTTTGCATTACCAACCTAAACTGGACATCGCCTCGGGCCGGGTGGTTGGGGCCGAGGCATTATTACGCTGGCAGCATCCGCTAAAAGGCGCCATATCGCCTATGGAGTTTATCCCGGTGCTGGAAACATCCGGTTTAATTATCGAGGTGGGGCAGTGGGTCATCGAACAAGCCTGTCAGAGCTTGGCAACGTGGAGTCAGCAGGGGTTGTGGCATCCGGGGATGACGCTAAGTGTGAACATCAGCCCGCGCCAGTTTCGCGACACACACTTTGTTCCGGACGTGGTTGATGCGTTACAAAGGTACAAGGTGCCCCCCGGTGCACTTGATATCGAGGTGACAGAGGGTATTATTATTCAGCGAGTGGATGAGGCGATTGCCACTATGTCGGCGCTCGACGCTCATGGGGTAAGCTTCTCGCTGGATGATTTTGGAACGGGCTACTCTTCCATTAGTTACTTAAAGCGTTTACCGGTGTCTACTTTAAAAATCGATAAAAGCTTTATCCGCGATTTAAGCTGTGATCGCAGTGACCGGGTGTTGGTCGAAACCATTATTACCATGGCGCGCTTACTTGACTTAACCGTGGTGGCGGAAGGTGTTGAAACCCCGGAGCAGCTTGATATTTTGCGGGATTACCAGTGTCATAGTTATCAAGGTTATTACTTTAGCCCTGCGGTCGCCGAAGAGGCCTTCAGCGCGTTTTTAACGCGTTATCCTCCGAGCCGACCGAGCAAGTAGGGCACGACGGTTTCTACCCGCATAATACGCTCGCCTAATGTCACCCCTTGAAACCCCGCCTCTGTCAGCATCGCAATTTCATTGTCGATAAACCCACCTTCGGGGCCAATGGCCAATAGTGTGGGTTTAGTGGTTTCGGTTGGGCAGGGCGTCGTCACGTAGGGATGAGCCAGCAGTGCATCGTGGCCGCGCATAAGTTCGGGCAGATCATCTTCGACAAAAGGTCTAAAGCGTTTCGCCCAGTGAATTACCGGAAACCGTGTGTCACAGCCTTGCTCTAAACCCAGCAACAACTCGGCGTGAATTTTTTTGGGCTGTAACTGTGGAGATTGCCAGTAGCTTTTTTCGACCCGGGCACTTTGCAGTAGTGTTAATTGTTTTACGCCCAGAGCGGCAATGGTTTGCAGTGTGCGCTTAAGCATGGGGGGGCGGGGTAAGCCCAGTATCATGTGGATATTAGAGGGGGCGGGCGGAGGCTGCGTTAGGCTTACCTCCAGGGTAATACCGGTAGCGCTGAGATCGATGATTTTACCCGTGCCCATCAGGCCGTCTACCTGCCCCACACGTAACGTATCGCCGAGCTCGGCCCGGTGAACCTTAATGATATGTTCCAGGCGGCGAGCGTCTTTGAGTACGGCACGGCCCTCTGGGTCAAAGTCGTCGCTGAACAGTAAAATGAGATTCATGGTGTGTCGCCACGCGGCAATAAGTGGCGCCCCGGAGACGATTTGAACGTCCGACCTGCCGCTTAGGAGGCGGCTGCTCTATCCAACTGAGCTACCGGGGCGATGTTCGCCCCCAATAGAGCGAGGCGCCATTGTAAGAACTTTGCCGCGATAAGCCAAGGGAGTGAGAGGTTTTAGCGCGATTTAACGTTACGCCCGCGTCAGGGTATTGCTGGACGCGCTATTGGCGGCGCTACCGCTGGCATCGTAAAGGCCAGCGTTTTGATTTTTGCCGCGCACTAAATCAATTAGCCGCTTAAGGGTTTGTTGCGAGCGGGCCACCAGCTTGCCGTTGTGATTGTTTAGCTCGTGGCATTGGCGTACTTCTTGTTGTAGTTGGTGCCACAGCGGTATCAGTGGGCTTAAACCGTCGTCGCTGGCGAGAAACTTTTCCCAGCTCGAGCCGTTGTCCTCAATTTTCAGCGCCTGCAGTAGTGCGGTACGCTCTTTGGCGTGCCCCTCAAGCAGGGCAAGGTGGTCGTTTTTCTCATTGATGAGCGCGCTCAGTGCCTCGTGATTACGCTGCTGCAGCAGCTCGCGCTCTTGAGTCAGCAGGGCCTGCAGGCGCTGGGCAGCGTGCAGGTCTCGGTTGAGCATTTCACGTACCAGTTGCGGATTGGCCGACATGGGTAAACCTCGATAGACAATGTAGTGGCAAACGTTTTAACAAGTGCCGGGCGTAACCCCGGCGCCTCAGCGCTAATCGATGAGGGATGTGCGGCCTACGAGCTCAGGCAAATGGACTCGCGGCCGCCTTTATTAACTCAGTAGCTCGTCTTGTGCGAGCATAGCCTCGGCTAAGCGCTCGGGGTTAATTTCAAATCGACCCTCGGCAATGGCCTGTTTGATGGCGCTCACTCGCTCGCTATCAACACCAGAGGCGTTATCGATAGCTTCGCGCAGCCGGCCAATGTTTTGCGCCTCAGGGCTTAGGGCTACGCTATCGTCGCTGTTGCTGGGCTGGTTACCCGCTTGCGCTTGCGTTTTATCGGCGCGGGTGTTCCCCGCTGCTGCGGCAGCACGGCCACTGTTTGGGGTGTTGGTCTTTACTGTGTTTGAAGTATCAATAACCATAATATGTTCCTACGTTGCCTGATTCCGGTGTCGCACCGGTGTTTGCCAAAACACGTCTCGCACGATCGCTAATGCGATACATGCAACTTGTCTATATCCGCTTTCGGCAAGCTAGCGTACAACTTTAATGTTTTTTGTCACTTTTTTGTGAGTTGCTTCACATTGACCCACTAAGTGTCTAAAAATTGGCGCCCACGCGGCCTTTGGCTAACACATTGGCGCTAATGACACGTTCTGAACTGGTGTTGCGCACTCGTATTTGCTCGCCAATCCGCCCGCTGGAGAGCGCCTCGGCCTGGGTCGCCACGGTAATCGAGCCGTTGCTCGATTCTAGCGTTACAATATCGCCTCTCTCGACGGCCAGGGGCTGCTCTAAAACGCCTGAGCGCAAGGGCTCGCCGGCTTGCAGTGGCCTTTTTAACTGCTGCCCGAGAACCTGTCGTGTGGCGACCATGTACCCCTGGCGTAAGTCGCTGGTATTGAATCTCTGGTAGCGGATAACCGATTCATCAATCAGGGCGCCCCGGCCAAGTGTGACCGCGGCGACGAGAACGTCCCGGTGGATATCCACTTGTGCGCTAACATAGATTGACCAGGGCTGTTGCCCTTCGCATTGGGCTTTAACGCTTACGGCACCGCCCTTGTCGCCGAGGTCTCGCACGGAGAACGTCAGGGGCGTAGGGCATTGAGCCAGACGCAAGCGTGGATCGAGCGGGGTGACGCTCACCTCCGTGGCGGCCGAGTCGTCTTCCAGCGTGTAATGCTCTTGCAAAAATTGGTGGGTGGCGGTCGTTAGCTCATCCAGACTATGGGGCTCGGTTGCCACGGCACTAGCCGCTAGCAGCATAGCGAGTGCTGCACAGACTAAAGGGCGTAAGTATTTGCGCCGTTGGCTCATGGTCTAAGGTCCGGTCGTCGTGGGGGCAGTAGCTGCCGCACCACAAGTTTAAGTAGCTCTATTTGAGCTGGATTTGTGCTGAGATACTAAAGTGCGTCAAAAATCAGCCGTTAACAATGATATAGAGTTGTTAGAGCAAAGACCGTGCCGGCGGTAAACCGAGCGTGATCGGGTTAAATAGTGGTTGCTTAATTTTAAGGTAAATTTTAAGTATTCTATGTAACCCATTGATAATAAAGGCGGCAGCTTGTTGTGCGCTTGTCTGGAGAGGTGGCTATGGCCGGGGTATTGGATAGTGTTAATCAAAGAACCCAGTTAGTAGGGCAGAACCGATTAGAGCTGTTACTGTTTCGGCTTAGGGGCCAACAGCTGTACGGGATTAACGTATTTAAAGTGAAAGAGGTGCTGCAGTGCCCGCCATTAAATGAGATTCCGGGGCGCAGCTCGGTGGTCCGTGGCGTCGCACATATCCGCGGCGGCACCATCCCCATACTGGATATGAACCTCGCGATTGGTCGTAAACCGCTCGACAACCTGGCCGAGTGCTTTGTGATTATTACCGAGTACAACCGCACCCAGCAGGGCTTTTTGGTGAGCGGGGTAGAGCGTATCGTTAATATGAACTGGAGCGATATTCACCCACCACCAACCGGTGCCGGCAAAGATCATTATTTAACCGCCGTAACCGAAGTTGAGGAAAAACTGGTCGAAATCGTGGATGTTGAGAAGATCCTCGCCGAGGTGGCGCCGGTTAACGAGCAAATCAGCGCCGGCGTGGTTGCCGATGGCATCAGTGAGCGTGTAGTCAAAAAGCATGTATTAATCGTGGATGACTCGAACATTGCGCGCAAGCAAATCCAGCGGGTGGTCGAATCTATGGGAATTCGTACTACGCTTAAAAAAGATGGCCGGGAGGCAATGGATTACCTGCTGGGTATGCAAGAGCAGGGGTTAAACCCACTCGAAGAGCTGATTATGATTATTTCAGACATCGAGATGCCCGAAATGGACGGCTATACCTTTACGGCCGAGCTGCGTGCCAACAACACGTTAAGCCAAATGCACGTGGTACTGCACACGTCACTCAGTGGGGTATTTAACGCCGCGATGGTTAAAAAGGTGGGGGCCGATGACTTTTTGGCTAAGTTCCACCCAGACGAGCTTGCCAAGCGTGTCAACGATCGTGTACTGGCTATTTCGGGTGAAGATTTGCTTGGTGATACTGAATAAAATCAATACATTAGCTAAAACTGTTAATGTTAAATCTATAGTTTATTTGATGTTCTGGCAGATAACACAAGGGCGAATATGACCATCGAACGTACCGCGCCAGGCGGAGCGCTGGCTCAGGCTGAGTTTGATCACTTTCGTCAGTTTTTACAGGACGCCTGTGGTATTTCACTGGGTGAAAACAAACAGTATTTAGTGACCAACCGCGTGCGCCGCCTATTAGAGGAGCACGGGCTGCACTCGTTTACCGAGTTGGTTGGCGTGCTGAAAAACAACAGTAATCGTCGTTTGCGAGATCAAGTGATCGATGTAATGACGACCAACGAGACCTTTTGGTTTCGCGACAGCTATCCGTTTGAGTATCTTAAATCGACGTTATTACCCGAGCTTATGTTACCGGCCAACCGGATGTTTGGGCCGGTGCGGATCTGGTCTGCCGCTTGCTCGTCGGGGCAGGAGCCTTATTCGCTAAGTATGGTGCTGGAGGAGTACCGCCGCCGCGCCATGGGCGCGTTGGCTCGCCCGGTACAAATCGTGGCAACCGATTTATCCTCTATCGTGCTCGAACAGGCGCGCCAGGGCATTTATGACCGATTGTCGGTGATGCGCGGTTTATCTCAAGAGCGGCGCGATATGTATTTTGACGCGCTCGACGACAACCGATGGCAGGTAAAGCCTAAGCTGCGCGAGTGCATAGAGTTTCGCGCTTTAAATCTGTTGGACTCATACGCGGCCCTGGGGCGCTTTGATGTGGTGTTTTGCCGCAATGTATTGATCTATTTTGATGCCGAGCTTAAAAAACGCATTTTGGAGAAAATCCACGGCTGCTTAAAGCCCGGCGGTGTTGTGTTTTTGGGCTCCTCAGAAGGGGTGGCGGGCGCCTCTCATCTATTTGAAATGGTGCGCTGTGAACCCGGCATTTTGTACCGCGCCCTCTAGCGGCCAGTCTATACCCGACTTGGCCGGTTTGTCGTAAACCCTCCTACGGCTTTCTTTCTGTCGTTGCCCCTCTTTTTAATGACGCTAGCGTTTTTAAGCGGCAACGTTTGGGCGGTAATGCTTTGCCGCTTTAGCCCGCTTATCCTCGTTCAATCGCCTGATGGCCCTGCTTCTTTTTTAAAATAAATCAATAATAACAATGGCTTATCGTTATTTTCTGTTGTTGGCACGAGCTGTGCTTTATCGTCTGTGACATTCTTTATCACGCACTGCGAGCAAACGAAAATGGCAATTTCTTTTTCAGAAGCACTTGGAATCCACGAACCGGCGTTACAGCTTCGGGCCCGTCGCGCTGAGGTGCTGGCTAACAACCTGGCCAACGCTGACACCCCGGGGTTTAAAGCGCGGGATATGGATTTTAAAGCAGAGCTTAATCGCCAGTACGCGGCGGCCGAACGCCACTTTGATGTTGCGGTTAATAAAACCCATGTAGGCCACATAGGGGGTGGCGCCTCAGCCTCGGGCGATGTTTCTTTAGGGTTTCGTGTGCCACACCAAAGCTCGGTGGACGGAAACACGGTAGAGGCGCAGGTCGAGCACGCCGCGTTTATGAAAAACGCATTGGATTTTCAGGCCAGCTTTATGATGCTCAACAAAAAATTTAAAGGCTTGTCTAGCGCGATTAGCGGACAGTAATAGCGGCAATAATTGGATAAGTAGCGGAGTTAACCCATGGCGATTGGAAATATTTTTGATGTAGCAGGCTCTGGCATGAACGCCCAAAGCCTACGCCTGAACACCACGGCCAGTAACTTGGCTAACGCTCAGTCGGCCTCATCCAGTGCCGGTGATGTGTACCGCTCGCGCCAGCCAGTGTTTGCCGCTCTGGCCCGCGAGGCGATGGCCTTTGGTGCTCAGCCCATCAGTGGTAATGAGCAAGCTGCCAGCGCTGGGGTGCAGGTGTTAGGCGTGGTTGAAAGCGATGCTCCCTATGAACAACGCCATGAGCCCACTCACCCGCTCGCCGACGAAGACGGTTATGTGTACTACCCCAACGTTAATGTGGTTGAAGAAATGACCAATATGATTTCGGCTTCGCGCTCGTTTCAGGTAAACGTCGAGGTGATGAACGCGGCCAAACAGATGGCGCAACGCGTCATCACGCTCGGACAGTAAGGATTAAGCCATGACAACGGTGAATGAAACAAACGCGGCCGGAAGCATCCTGAGCAATTTAAGCATTGGCAACAAAGAGCCCGAAACCAAAACCAACGAGTTAGGGCAATCGGCTTTTTTGGAGTTGATGATTACACAAATGAACAATCAGGACCCGCTGAGTCCGCAGGACAATACCGAGTTTATTGCCCAGCTGGCTCAGTTTAGTTCGGTCGAGGGGTTAGAGCGGTTAAACACCAGCTTTGAAGATTTTAGCGGCAACTTTATGTCGAACCAGGCATTGCAGGCTTCCTCGCTGGTCGGGCGCTCGGTGACAGTGCCTACCGATTCTACCTATTTGGCGGAGGGTGGCATTATCTCGGGTTCGGTAAATCTGCCGCAGGCGAGCGCTAATACTCAGGTGAGTATTTACGACAGCAGCGGTGCTCTGGTCGGGCAAATCCCGATGGGGAGTCAAGAGGCTGGCGAGTTGGTATTCCGCTTTGATGGCCAGTACATGGAAGTAAACGGTGAGCTAAGCAATTGGACGGCGGGGGAGGAGCCATTCGCTCCCGGTGACTATCGGTTTGAAGTCAACGCCAATGTCGATGGTAAGACAGAGTCTCTGGCGACCTCTCTGAGTGCCAATGTAAACAGTGTGACGCTCGCCGAAGACGGCGGCATCATCCTTAACCTGGCCGGTGTCGGCGCGGTTAATATTTCCGATATTAAACAATTTAACTAATTAAAAATTGCATGCCGATGGCCGGTCTGCATTAACAGGAGAAGCGTACGATGCCTTTTAACACTGCTCTGAGCGGCATTCGGGCCGCCAATACTGATCTAAAGGTGACCGGCAACAACATTGCCAATGCCAGCACTACCGGCTTTAAAAATTCTCGTGCCGAGTTTGGCGACGTATACGCCAGCTCGCTACTGGGTAGCGGCTCGAACACGCCGGGTGCGGGGGTAAACCTGCAAAAAATTCGGCAACAGTTTAGCCAGGGTAACCTCAACTTTACCGAAAACCAGCTGGATTTAGCCATCAATGGCGCGGGGATGTTTATCCTCGACAACGCCGGCGATAAGCTTTACGGCCGTGACGGAACCTTTGGTTTGGATAAAGACGGTTATATCGTCAACAATACCGGCTCTAATTTACAGGGCTTTATTGCCGATGACGAAGGTAATGTGGGCGGCATTCTCGAAGATTTACGCGTAAACGTAGAAAACCAAGCCCCTAACGCCTCAACCGAATTGAATATCTCGTTTAATCTAGACGCGCGAGAAACGGTACTGGACCCCAATGTACCGGCAGACCCCGCGGCCTATTTTGATCCCGCTGATCCGGCCACCTACAACCATGCAACGTCGGCTACGGTTTACGATAGTCTCGGTAATCCGCACACTATGAGCCAGTACTTTGTGAAGACAGACGACGTTACCAACAGCTGGAACGTCCATGTGCAAATTGATGGCGCGAACCCAACGGCGCCAGCCGGGCCCGTTGCCTTGGTTTTTGATACCGAGGGTGCGCTAACCAGTGTCGATGGGGTATCCAATGCGACTGAGTTTGCGTTGGACTACGACCCGGGCAATGGTGCAACTCCAGTGGCGGGCCTGGCGGTTGATTTTGCCAACTCTACCCAGTTTGGCAGTGGCTTCTCGGTAGAGGGGCTTACGCAGGATGGTTACACCACCGGCCGCTTAGCCGGTATCGACATCGATGAGCAGGGCTTAATCTTCGCCCGCTTTACCAACGGTGAGGCCCAGACCATCGGTCAGGTAGCCTTGGCCAGCTTTAATAACCTGGAGGCTCTAAAGCCTGTTGGCTCCACCTTGTGGGCGCAAACCGCTGACAGTGGTGAGTTGATTGTCGGGGCGCCGGGATCGGCTTCTTTTGGTGATATTCAGGCCGGTGCGCTGGAGGAGTCTAACGTTGATTTGTCTGAGCAGCTAGTGAACTTGATTATTGCCCAGCGAAACTTCCAGGCGAATTCTAAGACGATTGAGACGGCTAACCAGACCACGCAAACCATTATTAATCTGCGTTAACGGTTAGCGCCAACTGGCGCAAACCGGAGGGTGAAGCGGCGGCAAACGGCGGAAGCGGTTTGCCGCTTTTTTGTGTCTGATTTTTAATTTCTCGGATAGTCGCGCTCTAGCCCCCGTATGACGCGGGTGTTGGTGTTGGCACAGCGGTTGCAATAACCACAGTAACGACGCATAACTGCCAATAAACCAACGGAGTCTGTTGTGGATAAAGCTCTCTATATCGCAATGACCGGTGCCAAGCACAACATGATCGCGCAGGCGAGCCACGCGAATAACATGGCCAATATTAATACCACGGGTTTTCGAGCGGACTTCGCCGTAGCCCGTAGTATGGGTGTGTATTACGGCGATGGCCAACCAACCCGCGCCTATGCCATGACGGAATCTCCGGCTTCAGATTTTACGCCGGGTCCCATTCAGCAAACCGGGCGCGAGCTTGATGTGGCGATTGAAGGTGATGGCTTTTTGGCGGTTCAGTCTCCCACCGGGGGTGAGGCTTACACCCGCGCGGGTAATTTAACGCTCGATGCCAATGGCATTTTACGCGGCGCCGGTGGGTTGCCGGTGATGGGCAACAACGGCCCGATTGCACTGCCGCCCACCACGCAAATTAGCATCGGTGAAGATGGCACCATTTCTATTCAAGGGCAGGGCGAAGGCCCGGAAACTTTGGTAGAGGTAGACCGGTTAAAACTGGTTAAACCTGAATACGCCTCACTGGAGAAGTCTGCTGACGGTTTGTTTCGCAACCCTAACGGCGGTGACTTAGAGGCCGATGCGGCGGTGCGAGTGACCTCGGGTGCGCTGGAGGGTAGCAATGTTAGTGCGGTCGATGCCTTTACCGATATCTTAAGTTTGTCTCGCCAGTATGAGATGCAAGTCAAGCTGATGAAAACCTTTGAACAAAACTCCGAAAGTTCAGCACGTCTGTTACAGATGTCTTGATCCGTTCGCTAACGACTAGAGGATAACGCCATGCACGCGGCACTTTATGTCAGTAAAACCGGCCTTACGGCGCAGGACAAGCAACTGACCACCATATCCAACAACCTGGCTAACGTCGGCACCGTGGGCTTTAAACGCGACCGGGTGACCTTCGAAGATTTGCTGTACCAAACGCAACGCCAACCGGGTGCGCAATCCACGCAAGACACTGAGCTTCCGTCGGGCTTGCAATTGGGAACCGGTGTGCGGGTAGTGGGGACGCAAAAACAATTTACCGAAGGTAACCTTGAGGTTACCGATCAGGCTCTTGACGTTGCCATTAATGGCCGCGGCTTTTTGCAAATATTGCGGCCCGATGGCTCGGTTGCCTATACCCGCAACGGTCAGCTGCAAATCAATGGCGAGGGTCAGTTGGTCAACGCCGATGGCCACTTACTGGAGCCGGCGATTAACGTCCCAGAGAACGCCAGTAACATTACCATTAGCCAAGACGGTGTTGTGAACGCCTACGTCGACGGCGAAGTCGACCCACAGCAATTGGGTGATATTTTACTGGCGGACTTTATCAATCCCGCCGGCTTGCAGGCGATTGGTGGCAATTTATTTGTCGAGTCGGTAGCCAGCGGTAACCCGCTGATTGGCGCCCCGTCTGAAAACGGTATGGGCAGCTTGCAGCAGGGCATGCTTGAGAGCTCAAACGTTGAGATCGTACAAGAGATGGTTGACATGATCAGCACTCAGCGGGCCTACGAGCTGAACTCAAAAGTCGTCTCCACTGCCGACCAAATGCTGCAATACATCACGCAAACTCTGTAAAGGCTGGGCAATAGGTGAATACCATGATGGCTAATAAAAACGTTGTGAGTTTGTGGGGGTTGGCGGCACTGTGGTTAAGCGGTTGCGCCTCCTACGCACCGCCACAACCGGGCGACCCGCACTACGCACCTGTGGTGTCGGCCGCTCATCAAGAGCCGGTGCAAACCAGCGGCTCTTTGTACCACGAGCGCAGCATGAGTTTGTTTACCGACTCTAAAGCGCGCAACGTGGGGGATATTATTACCATTATGCTCACCGAACGCACGGTATCCAGTAAAAGCTCGGGTGTTAACGTCAGCAAAGACAGTTCTACCAGTTTACCGGCCGGCACTATTCTTGGTATGACGCCCACCTTAAATGGCGTGCCTTTTGATACCAGCGTAACCCAAGAGCGGGAGTTTAATGGCGATGCCGGGGCCGATCAAAGCAACAGCCTGAGCGGTTCAATTGCCGTCACCGTCGCCGATGTTTTGCCCAACGGCAATTTAATCGTGCGCGGCGAAAAGTGGATGACGCTCAACCGTGGTGACGAGTTTATTCGTATCAGCGGCATTTTACGTCCCGATGATATTTCCAGACAAAACACCGTGTCTTCCACCAAGCTTGCCAATGCTCAAATCTCCTACAGTGGTACCGGGGAGCTCGCCAACTCGCAATCGATGGGTTGGATGTCGCGCTTTTTTAACAGCGCCTATTGGCCGTTCTAAGGGGGCGGTATGAAAAAACTTACAGGTTTGCTGTTAACCATTTTACTGGCCACATCCTTGCTGGGTGCCTGGGCGAACGCCGCCCGGGTTAAAGATCTTGCCTCGGTGGCGGGGGTGCGCTCTAACCAACTTATTGGTTATGGTTTGGTGGTGGGGCTTGATGGCACGGGCGATCAGACGACCCAAAGCCCGTTCACCACGCAATCGTTTGGCAATATGCTAAAACAGTTTGGCATTAATGTGCCCGAGGGTACCCGCATGCAAATGAAAAACGTTGCCGCGGTGATGATTCACGCTGAACTGCCAGCCTTTGCCAAGCCAGGTCAGGCAATAGACATTACAGTGTCGTCGGTGAGTAACGCCAAAAGCTTACGCGGTGGCACCTTGCTGATGTCCAAACTTAAAGGTATTGACGGAAATACCTACGCCGTCGCCCAGGGCAGTTTGGTGGTAGGTGGTTTTGGCGTGGACGCTAACGACGGATCCAATATTACTGTTAATGTGCCGAGTGTAGGACGTATACCCAATGGCGCCACAGTCGAGCGCAGCGTCCCCAATAACTTTAATAGCAATCAGCCCATTGTTTTTAACTTAAACCGTGCAGATTTCACCACCGCCAACCGTTTAGCAACTGCCATTAACGATATGCTCGGCCCCGAGGTGGCGGCCGCCATCGATGCGGTATCGGTAGCGGTTAAGGCGCCACAAGATCCCGCACACCGCGTCGACTTTATGGCGTTACTAGAGAATATCGAAGTTAAGCCCGGTGAAGAAGCTGCGCGTGTGGTCATCAACTCACGCACTGGAACCATTGTGGTTGGTCAGCACGTAAGGGTGTCTCCAGTGGCGATCACCCACGGCAATTTAACGGTGTCCATTTCTGAGGATTACGACGTAAGTCAGCCGGGCGCATTCTCCCGTGGGCAAACCGCCATTACACCTAATAGCACCATCGACATCGAAGAAGAAACTAATCCGATGTTTAAGTTTGCTCCAGGCTCAACCCTTGAGGATATCGTTCGCTCGGTGAATAACGTCGGTGCATCGCCCTCCGATTTAATGGCGATCCTTGAGGCTCTAAAACAATCCGGCGCGCTTAAAGCCGAGCTACTGGTGATTTGATGAACGGTTTTGACACGAAAGCAAGTGCCAGCATTGCCCAAGACACCTTTCTGAACGGTCAGGGGCTTGAGGCGGTTAAAAAAATGGGGCGCGACAAAGACCCAGAGGCACTGCGTCAAATGGCGCGTCAGTTTGAGTCTTTGTTTGTGCAACAAATGCTAAAGAGTATGCGGGCGGCCTCTGAGTCTTTTGGTGAGGGCAACTACATGAACAGCTCTGAAACCCAGTTTTACAGCGATATGCTCGATCAGCAGTGGTCGCTGGAGTTGAGTAAAGGGCGCGGTATGGGGTTGGCGGACACGCTATACCAACAATTGCTAAAAAGTTATGGTCAGTATTTGCCCAACGATAAAACTAACGATGTTTCCTCACTGGACCCGTTCGCGCAACCACAAGCGCTGCAGTTTGATTCGCGCCGCGTTAGCCAACGGGTTGCCAGTATTTCTGAACCCGTAAAGACTTTGACCGGTCAGCCTAATGCACCCCAAACGGTAGCGGAAGCACCCGCGGTGGCTACCGGTACGGCAGGTTTTATCGATGCGATAAGGCCCTATGCGAACTGGGCGGCACAAACCTTAGGTGTAGCGCCCCAAGCGTTAATGGCTCAAGCGGCATTAGAAACCGGTTGGGGCAAGCACCTGGTGCGCGATGACGCCGGCAGTAGTTTTAACTTGTTTAACATTAAAGCCGGTAAAAGCTGGAGCGGTGATACCGTGACGGTCAAAACGACCGAGTACGCCGATGGCGAGGCGCAAAGCGTTGAAGCAGCGTTTCGGCGCTATGGCTCCTTGCAAGAGAGTTTCTCTGATTATATCGAGTTGATGCAAAAACCGCGGTACCAAAATGCGTTGGCCCAGGGAAAAGATGCCGAGGCCTATGTCGAGCAATTGCAGCACGCAGGCTACGCCACTGACCCACAGTACGCCAATAAATTAAAATCCATTATGCAACGAGAAGACTTTGCCGGCAGCAACGCCGTTGCCGCTTATCAACAACATGTGGGTAATCAATAATGGCCGGATTACTGTCTAACGCCATATCGGGACTGCAGGCGAGCCAAAATGCGCTGCGCACGGCCGGTAATAATATTGCCAATGCCAATACCCAGGGCTATAGCCGGCAGGATGTCTCCTTTGGCACCCGGCCACCGCAAAACGTAGGCAGCGCGGGATACTTAGGTAACGGCGTAAGCACAGAGTCAGTATCGCGTACCGTAGATCAATTTATTCTGACCCAATTGCGTCTTGATACCGCGACCTTTAACCAGCTTGATACCTTCAACCTGAATATCGGTAAAATTGATAGCTTGTTGGCTAACTCAAACACCGGTTTGTCAGGGGGCTTTGAAAGCTTCTTTGCCGCCTTGCAAAGTGCCGCCGATGACCCGTCTTCAACGCCAGCCAGGCAATTGGTGATTGACCAGGCTAAGGGGCTCGCGTCGCGCTTTAATAATTTGTACGACCGATTTGCCGTGATCGAGAGTGGCATTAACAGCGAAATTAATGTGGTTGCCGGGCAAATTAATGGTCTGGCGGAAAATATTGCCGAGCTGAACAAAACTATTGTGCAACTGCGTGGCGCTAACGGCGCCGAGCCAAACGATCTGTTAGACAAGCGTGACGAAGCGCTGCGTCAGTTATCGGAGCTTGTGGCGGTTAATATCGTGCAACAAGACGGCGGCGATATGAATGTGTATATCGGCAATGGCCAGCCGCTCGTGGTGGGCAGCAATACCGCGTCGGTAACCAGTAACGGCTCAGGGGATGTGTTTTTGGGCACCACCGCTGGCGCCGCCAATATTAGCGAGCAAATCTCTGGCGGCAAGCTGGATGGTTTACTGCAATTTAATTCCAGCGTACTTGCACCTGCGCAAGAGCAATTGGGCAAACTCGCGGCGGTTGTGTCTTTTGAAATGAATAGCCTGCAAGCTCAGGGCGTAGATCTAAACAGTGAGTTTGGAGAAAACCTGTTTTCGCCGGTTAGTGCCGGTGATGTGAGCAGTGTGGCCGGTGGTGGCAGCCTAGCCGTGGCGGTTACCGATGCCGGTGAATTAATGGCCAGCGATTATCAGGTAGATATTGTCGCCGGCCAGGTCAATATCACCCGCCTTGATGATGGTGAGGTGACGAGCTTTGCCGGAGCGCCACCCCAGTCTTTGACCCTGGACGGCATCACTTTTGATATAACTGGTGCGGCGGGCGACAGCTTTAGGTTAGACACTAATCTGGCGGTTAATGCCAGTAGTATTTCGGTAAATGAGTTAACGCCGCGTGATTTAGCGTTAGCCTCGCCGGTGCGAACAGAGGCCTCGGCGGGCAACGCAGGTTCTGGTGTGATCAGTGCCGGCAATGTCATTCGTGGTTTAGGGCCAGACACCCCTAACGTTGGTCCGTTGGCGGGGGCGCCCGTTACGATTGAGTTTGTCGCGGCCGATGAATACCGTTTTATCGATAGTGCGGGCAACGAACTCCAGCCCGGTGTAACCCATAGCTATACCCCCGGGACGACGATTTACCCAGAGTTTGCGGCCATACCCGGCGCCGAAAGCTATGAAATTAATATTCAAGGAAACCCAGCTCCGGGCGATAGCTTTACCATTAGCTTTAACGACAATGCCGCTAACGATAACCGTACAGCCCTTAAAATGGCGGGGCTCGAGACGGCCATTACTATGGCGGGTGGTTTAAGTCTATCCGATGCTTACGGCCAGATGGTGGAGCAGGTGGGTGCCAAGGCTAATTTGGCGCGGATGAACACCGATGCGGCGCGCGGCGTGCTTGAGCAAACCCAGTCGCTGCGTGACAGTATCTCTGGGGTAAACCTCGATGAAGAAGCGGCGAAATTGATTAAGTTTGAGCAGGCCTACAACGCGAACTCTCAGGTAATCTCCATCGCGCGGGACATTTTTGACACTTTGTTAAATGCCTTTTAAGGCCGTTGCCATGACATTGGCTGAGTAACCCAAGAGCATTAGGTACGGATTATGCGAGTATCCACATCACAGATATATTCCATCGCCAATATCGGCATGCGCGATGCTCAAGCGGCCATTAACAAAACCAACTCGCAAATGGCGTCGGGACAGCGTGTTTTAACGCCTGCCGACGACCCGGTAGCGGCCACGCAAATTATGCAGTTAACGCAGCAGTTGGCGCGGCTGGAGCAATTTAACAAAAACATCGATGTGGCCGAAAACAAGCTTTCGCTTGAGGAGGTCGCTCTCGATAGCATTACCTCGCTGGTGCAGGGCATGCAAGAGCTCGCGGTAAGCGCGGGCAACACCGCAACCTTAACGCCCTCGGAATATAAAATGATGGCGGCCGAGGTAGACAGCCGTATTAAGGAGCTGCTCAATTTACAAAATACCAAAGATTCGTCCGGACAGTATATTTTTGCGGGTTACCAGAGCGCTCAACCTGCCTATGCTGAACAGGCTGGGGCGGTTGCCTACCAGGGCGATGACGGCTCGGTTTCACTGCAAGTGTCTGAGAGTGTCACGATTCAGGCGACCGATCCGGGCCGAAAAATCTTCGAAGGTATTAGCACCTCACACAATACCTTTAGTGCCTACGATTTGGCGGCTGCCAGTGAGGTTACTGGTTTTACGGTGGCCGATCAGGACGCGCTGGATCAGGTCGTGGCTACGACGCTTAATTTAACCGTGACGGGCGGAAATCTATCAGTTACCGATAATAACGGCAATCCGGTGCCGCCTATTCCAGCTTCACAGCCCTATACACCGGGGGATATTATCGAGATTGCGGGTATCAGTATGAGTTTAGCCGGCGGCGATACTCTGGCGCTTAATATTAAGCCTGAACAGTCGAACATCATGCAGACACTGACCAACTTTCGTGATGCGATGCTAAACGCCGCTAATGTGACCGATGCCGAGCTCTCCGGAGTTATCGATAAAACACTTGGCACCTTAAACAATGCTGTCACCCGCATTGGCGAGGTTCAGGCTGAAGTAGGGGCGCGATTAAATACCCTGGAGTCGACTAAGAACCTTAATGCCGATAGCGCGCTCTACACTCAGGAAGTACTGGGTTCACTACAAGATTTGGATTACGCTGAGGCAACCACGCGGCTGCAAATGCAAGAGCTGGTGCTAAGCGCGGCACAACAAAGCTTTGCCAAGGTCAGTAAGCTGACGTTGTTTAATTATTTGTAACACGGGCTTATAGCAAACGGTAGCGGCCTGCTGCGTATCCCAATCGACTTCGAGATTTTTATGACTGACGACTCAACCTCTGGTACGGCCGATAACAGCGCTTTGGCTCGGCAGTTCTCGCTGGCCATTAAGGCCTCGGATGAGCTGTTGCAGCTGGCCAGTAGTGAACGTTGGCAGGATTTTGAGCGACAGTTTCGTCAGCGCGATGCACTGCTACAACGTATCGACGCAGAGGTGACAGGTTTGCTGCCATTATCTGAGCAAGATTCTGTAATAATCAGTGAGAAGTTGAAGCAACTGCGTGAATTAAACGATCAAATATTAACCGTGGCTGAGCGAAGCAAAAGCGCCGCCTTGGGTGAGCTCGCCAAAGATCGCAGTGCCCGTAAAGCCTTAGCCGCTTACAATAAGCCCTAGTACTTCTAGTATCCCCCGAACTTATCCCTCCCGGTGTTACCCTCGGTAAAGCAGCCCAGCATCGTCCACTAAAAAGGTTGAATAGGGTGTGCTTATGGGTTTCAGACGCCGCTGATTAGCCATTGACCTCGTTAATGTTTAACCTCTAAGTCTCTGTAAAATATGGACTTTCTATATTTATTGGCACCTGAGTTAAAAAAAATCTAAAGCAATCAAACCTACGGACGATAACCTACACAGAAGTGCTGCAAACACGCAACTTCATCATCGGCTGATCACAGCTGGCAAGACTGTGAACAGGAATAAAACTTAGGAGATTACTCATGGCTCTAGTAATTAATACCAACGTTGCCTCCCTGAATACACAGCGCCAGCTGTTACAATCAGGCAATTCGCTCGATCAAGCCACCGAACGTCTGTCGTCCGGTAACCGCATTAACTCGGCCAAAGACGATGCCGCCGGCCTCGCCATTGCCAACCGTATGACCTCGCAAATTCGCGGCCTGGACCAAGCGGTACGTAACGCTAACGACGGCGTATCCATGATTCAAACCGCTGAAGGCGCTTTGCAAGAAGCCACCAACATGCTGCAGCGTATGCGCGAGCTGTCGGTACAGTCTGCTAACGGAATCTACTCTGACTCTGACCGTAGCCGTCTGGACGCGGAAGCCCAGCAGCTGAAATCTGAACTTAGCCGTATCGCCGAAGAGACGACCTTTAACGGTAAAAACCTTCTGGACGGCAGCCTGCAAAACACTTCTTTGCAAGTGGGCTCTGAGCAAAATCAAACCATCGAAATCACTGTTGGTTCTTTCGCGGTAAGCGAGCTTGGCGGCGGTGCTGGCGGTGACATCGTGGGTGGCGCAATTGGTACCGCAACCGCCACCACGGGTAACGGCGCCACGGCTGTTCTGGGCGCGGGCACGCTGACGGATGATGTCACCATTAACGATCAAGTTGTGGCTGCAGCCGACCTGAATGGCGCGCTCACCATGAATGACTTCCTCGCGGAAATTAACGATGCGGTTGCGAATGTTGAGGCATCGGCAGTGACCGAAGTTACCGCTACGGCGGATGGTGAAGGTGTATTGCGAGGCACTGATAGTGTAACTCTAGATGTGGTAAACGGGGACGGCTCTACCTCGAGCTTTGAAATTACCGATACCGGCAGCCTGGAAGAGCTGGCCGCTAAAATCAATTCGGAAACCGGCGGTAAAATTGATGCCAGTATCAACGATGATGGACGTTTGGTATTAGCGAACGAGGGTGGATCTTCTATCACCGTCACGGATACCACTGATGCTACAGGCATTACCGATGGTACTTTCGGTGCAAGCCTCTCGTTAGCTTCAACCGATGATAGCGGAATTACCGTAGCCTACGCTGATGCGACTGATGCCGCAGTATTAGGTATCGATGCGCGCTCGGATGCAGGTGACATCACAGGTGTCGTTAATACGGCTCAGGCCGCACTGGCCGAAGGCGATATTAAGATCAATGGAGTATCTATCGGCGCGGTTGCGGCGGGTGGTAGTGCAACTCTCCACGGCGACAATTTGGCTGCCGCTATTAACGAGTTGTCTGATCAAACTGGTGTTGTTGCCTCTAACGCTGCTGGTGTACTGACACTTAACTCTGTGTCTGGTGACGAGATGTCCATCGAGCTTGGCGGTGCAGCGACAACAGCCAACACCGGCCTGCAAGAAGTTAACAACGCCACCACCGTAGGCGATAGCGTTGCTAACATCGATATCACCACTCAGGAAGGCGCGCAGAAAGCCATTGGCATTCTCGACCGTGCGATCGACCAGGTAGGTGAAACCCGCGCTGACTTGGGTGCGGTTAACAACCGCTTAGACTTCACTGTGTCTAACTTGTCTAACGTGAGCGAGAAGACAGCAGCGGCCCGTTCGCGGATTACCGATGCGGACTTCGCGGCCGAGACTGCAAACCTCAGCCGCTCTCAGGTGCTGCAACAGGCCGCTACGGCGATGCTGGCTCAGGCCAACTCTCGTCCGCAGCAGGTACTGTCGCTGCTGCAGTAAGTCTGAATCATCCCGCCGGGTAACCGGCGGGATTTTTTGCTTGAGGGTTACGCTATGAATGAAGTGAACGCAACCGCTACGGGGCATTTAGCGCCCGTTTCTTCGGTAACGGCTTCATCAGCACCCGCCAACCGCGAAGCCACTAAAGACGGCAAAGAGTTGCCGCCGGCAATCACCGAGACGTCAAAAACGGTTTCGCAGGAGACTCAAAAGGAAGCCGACTTTCAAAATAGTGTCCAAGAGGCTGTGGCTCATATGAATGAGTTTATTCAGTCTACCCAGCGCGATTTACAGTTCAGCTACGACAGTGACACGGGGGACACCATAGTGAGAGTCGTGGATAGCGCCACGCAAGAGGTGATACGCCAGATTCCCGACGAGATTTTCGTAAAGTTGGCCCGCCAATTGAATGCCGATGAACCGGTACAGCTATTGTCTGCCCAAGCTTAATTTACTGGCCTGAACAGACCGATGAGGGGGTACCTATTTAGGGCCCCCTTTTTTGTGTTCGGGTTTTGTGAACTGAGTGGCTAAAGTTTAGCCTTTGGTGGCCGATAGCGTGAGACCAGTACAGATATTTGGCTTTTAAAGTACTTACTTTGGCGGGCGGTTATGGCGACGATTGGTAATGACATCATCAACACGATTGGTTCGGGCTCGGGCATTAACAGCTCGCAGCTGATCAACGATTTGGTGGAGATCAACGATTTACCTCAGCAGCAGCGGCTGGACAGCCGAGAGACCCTGCTGGACGCGCAAATATCCGATTACGGCCTGCTGCGCAGCGCTATGTCAGAGCTAGAAGCTTCTATCGCTCAGCTAAGCAGCGCCGACACTTTTGATGCCAAAGCGGTATCGGTCCCCGATACCTCGCTGCTGGCACTCACCAAACTCGATTCGAGCGCGGCCGCAGGCAACTACCAGATCAAAGTAGAGCAGGTCGCGCAATCACAATCACTCAGCAGCGGCGGCTACGCCAGCGCCGACGCCGAAATTGGCACCGGCGAGCTAACCCTGCGGTTTGGCGCCTGGAACGGCGCATTGGATGCCTTTAGCGTGGATGCCGAGCAAACCGGCGCCAGCATTACCATCGATGAGACCAACAACACCCTCGAAGGGCTGCGCGATGCCATCAATGATGCCGACATAGGTGTTCAGGCTGCGGTTGTCAGCGATGGTGGTCAGTACCGCTTGTTGTTAACCAGCCCCAGTGGTGCCAACAATGAGCTGGAAATTACCGTAGCGGAAGACGGTGTTGTGGCAGGGCTGAATGATTTTGCCTTTGCCGAATCGGGCCAATCGCTAACGCAACAACAAGAGGGGCTTAACGCCCAGCTGCGCGTAAACGGCCTGCAGGTAGAGCGCGATAGCAATAATATTACCGATGTGATTCAGGGGCTTGAGTTTGATATTTTTAGCGCCTCAACCACCGAGACGGTAAGCATCTCGATTAGCGCCGATCGCACTCTGGCGGAAACCGCCATTCGCGATTTCGTTGCCGCCTACAACACCTTTTTGGGCGAGACTGAAAAGCTGGTGGGCTACAACGAAGAAACCGAAGAATACGGCGCCCTGCGCACTGACTCACTGGCCAATAATATGGTCGACTCGGTGCGCAGCTTTTTAGGCGCTGCGGTACCGGGTATTGGCGCGGGCTTTACCAACCTTGCCAACCTGGGTATCCAAACCCGCCTGGATGGCACCCTTGAGATCAACGAAGACCCGGATCGCCCCAACACCAACTTTCAGGCGGCCATGGGTGAAAACTACGATCTGGTAAAAGCACTGTTTACCCCTCAGGTAAGCTCGGATAACAACAAGATCGAGGTGGCAAGCTTTAGCGGTGCCACCAGCCCCGGGGATTACGAGGTGGTTATTACCCAGCAGGCCACCAAGGGTGCGCTTACGGCAAATGCTCCTGCCGCTGGCTTCCCGCTCGATACCACCGGTAACGATTACACCTTTAGCATCGCGGTCGATGGCGTAGTCGCCGACATCACGCTGCCCGCTGGGGTAATTTACAACTCACTCGAGGACGTGGCGGTAGACATTCAGTCGCTGATTAATCTCGACAGCTCGATACAGCAAGCCGGTGTCTCGGTCGAGGTTGGTGTAGTGGGCGGGGCACTGCAATTTGGCTCCGATAGCTACGGCCACGACAGCAGCGTCGCCATTAAAACGGTGGGGGCCGACGCCGGTGATTTAGGCTTGCAAGTGGCAACGGGCACCGCGGGGGTAGATGTGGCCGGTACTGTGAACGGCGAAACCGCCTTTGGCTATGGGAATGTTTTGCTGCCGGCGATTAATAGCGCAGCCGAGGGGCTGCAATTTATCGTTAAAGACGGCGCCACCAGTGCCAATGTTAATTTCTCCCGCGGCTTTGCCGGTGGCATGTCGAGCTTGATTAATAGCTTTTTAGACAGCAAAGGCCTGATCGCCGAGCGAGAGGCCAAGTTTGAAACCGAGCGTACGGAAATTGCAGACGATCGCACTGATGTTGAGCGGCGCTCAGATGCTTATCGCGCCCGGCTCGAGAGCCAGTTTTTGGCGATGGAGTTGATCGTTAACAACCTAAACAACACACAAACGTTTTTAGACGGTCTCAACGATCGCTTGCCGTTTACGGCACCGAAATAAGCGCACAGCGAGCTCTTTAAGCTGACAACGCAAGCCCGTGACGCCAATAGCCGCACGGGCTTTTTTTATGGCCTGCCGGACAAAAAAGTTACCATTACGGGTTAAGTTTTTTGTCTGGATGCCGAAAGCTAATTAACGCAGGCGTTAACGCCTTAATGATAATCTGAGTAAGCGGTCGAGACCTATTTATGAATTCTTACAGCGCCATTCAGAACTACCAGCAAGTGAATGTTCAGTCGAGTGTGGTGGACGCCTCACCTCATCGTTTAATCCAAATGCTCTTTGAAGGCGCTCTGGAGCGTATTGCTCAGGCCAAAGGCTCTTTGGCCCGCGGTAGCTTTGTACAAAAATCCGAGCGTATTACCAAGGCGGTTGCTATCGTTCAGGGCCTGCAAGGTAGCTTAAGCGATACTGAAGGGGGCGAGCTTACTGCCAACCTGGACGCGCTGTACGATTACGTAATACGTACCTTAATTCAAGCTAACCAAAGTAACGATGTGGCAAAGCTGGATGAGTGCGCAAAGCTGTTGGGGGATGTGAAATCGGGCTGGGATCAAATGCTCGATACTCAGGCGGCCGCCGCTGGAGCTTACTCGTGAGACTGCTTGACGCCCCGAGCTTAGCGGGTTCCGATGGTATCGCCCAGCTGCACCAGCTACAGGGCGATATGCGTGAAGCCCTGAGAGCGGGAAATTACACCCGCGTTCGCCAGTTAGACGATACCTGTACCGTGATGCTCGATAAGCTCATTGAGCTCCACCGTGAGCAACCTGGTACCTTGCTGCAAACCATGTTGGATTTGAAGCAAATGTACGCCGACTTACTCACTGAGTGTAGCGCTCGTCCCGCGCAAGTTTGTTAACCCCGTTAGTGTCTACTCCATTCAGCCCTTAGCGCATTAATCATTGTGGTAAGGGCTTTTTAATTGCTAATCATACGCATTTATGCACCTCATAAACCCTTGATTTATCGGGTTTTGTAAATCTATGCGTCAAATGTTTGACTGTTACCGTCAAAACCGCTATCAATACTACTATTAGGTATTTTACGTTCTGTGGGCCTCGCGGGTTCTTCCGTATGGGTCATAGATCGGCAGCGTTAAGGTCCGGTATGTGTCGAAGCCATAAGATTTTAGTTATTGATGATAATGAAAATAACCGCAACCAATTAGCCACCATCTTTGCTTTTTTAGAAGAGGAGGCTGTTCTTATATCCTCAGGCGAGCTGGATGCCATATTGGCGGATGACGAGCAGCCCAACGAGTGGCTGCTGGTAATGATAAGTGAGCAGTGCAGCATATGGGGCGCGCCGCTGGTAGAGAAACTCGATTGCTGGAACGATAAAGTGGCCGTGGCAGTGACGAACAGCGCCCAGCTCGTCGGAGTCGAACGATTCTCGCCCAAGCTGCGCGTGAAAGTAGTGGGTGCCTTAGCCAGCCCGCTGAACTACACCTCCCTCATCGATATATTGCACCGGGCCCGGTTATATTCCGATGCCCAGGAGCAAAACCGTCAGCGTGCTCAGCGTCGGCCCGTGCACTTATTCCGCTCTTTGGTGGGTACCAGCCGCGAGGTGCAAACTGTCCGGGACATGATGACCCAAGTGGCCGATAAAGAGGTGTCGGTTTTAATCACTGGCGAGTCTGGCACGGGTAAAGAGGTGGTTGCCCGTAATCTGCACTATCATTCGGCCCGCCGTGAAAGCCCGTTTGTCCCCGTGAATTGCGGTGCGATACCCGCCGAGCTACTCGAGAGCGAGTTGTTTGGCCACGAAAAGGGCGCCTTTACCGGTGCCATCTCGGCTCGGGCCGGGCGTTTTGAGCTGGCCGAAGGCGGCACGCTGTTTTTGGATGAAATTGGCGATATGCCCCTGAATATGCAGGTAAAGATTCTGCGGGTATTGCAAGAGAAGTGTTACGAAAGGGTGGGCAGCAATCGCACCGTTCCAACCAACGTCCGTATTATTGCTGCGACCCACCGCAACCTCGAATCAATGATTGAAGAGGGCAGCTTTCGTGAGGATTTGTATTATCGCCTCAACGTGTTCCCCATCGAGTTGCCCTCGCTAAAAGAGCGTGCCGAGGATATCCCGCTGCTGATCAACGAGCTGGTCTCGCGCATGGAGAGCGAAAAACGCGGCTCTATTCGGTTTAATTCAGCCGCTATATTGTCACTTTGCCAGCACGCTTGGTCTGGCAATATTCGCGAGTTGGCTAACCTCGTCGAGCGTATGGCCATTATGCACCCCTACGGTGTGGTTGGGGTGCAAGATTTACCCCCCAAGTACCGGCACATCGATGTGGAAGATGAATCCTTCATCGTCGATGATGAGTCCGGGCATGGTGCCGCGGTGGTCAGCTTAAACGATACCGCACTGCTGCCTGCGCAGGGCATTGACTTGCGTGAATACCTGACCAATCTTGAGTGTGACCTGATCCAGCAAGCGCTGAACGATTGCGGCGGGGTGGTGGCCCGCGCCGCCGACAAGCTTGCTATCCGGCGCACTACGCTGGTTGAAAAAATGCGTAAGTACGACCTGCAACGTTAAGCTCACATGGGCCGGTGCTCGCCGGCCCTGAGGCTCAATATCTGTACTTCAGCGTGACTTTGTCGTTTTACTCGCCCCAGGCTAAGTCTTAGTTTTTGTGCCAAACATTTGACTCCCTTCTTGTTCTGGTGCCCCTAAGCCACTGATAATTATATAAAATATTTATTGGCATTGCGTTTGCAGTTAGTCGTTATAACGAAGCACTAACGATGGATTTCCGTTGCTCGGTTCCCCGCTGCGGGGCAAGCACCGAGCCAAAAGGGTACTGCTATGACGGCCAAAGCCGACATCCTTAATATTGACCAGCTGAATCAATCCGCCTCTGGCACGCCGGACAAAGCAGCGGCGTTGGCGGATGCGTTTGAGCTGTTCTCACAAATGTCCGATCAACTGACCAGCTCTTACCGGGCGCTGGAGCAGCGGGTAGCAGACCTGAATGAGGAACTGACAGAGGTTACCCAACAGCGGCTCGAAGAGCTGGCCGAAAAAGAGCGTATCGCCAACCGGCTGGAAAGCCTCCTGAATGTTTTACCTGGCGGCGTGGTAGTGCTGGACAATAAAGGCCGGGTGCGCGAGTGCAACCCCGCGGCCATTGAATTATTGGGTGAGCCACTGGAGGGAGAGCTTTGGCGCGATGTGATCGAGCGCTCGTTTGCTCCGCGACAGGACGACGGCCACGAGATTTCGCTGCATGACGGTCGGCGCATTAGCCTTGCCACTCGTAACCAGGGCAGCGACGGGCAAATTATTCTATTAACCGATCAAACCGAGACGCGCCGTTTGCAAAGCGAGTTAAGTAAGCACGAGCGGCTGTCAGCGCTGGGGCAAATGGTGTCAGCTCTGGCCCATCAAATTCGCACGCCGTTATCCGCTGCCATGCTCTACTGCGGCCATTTGCGCAAAGAGCAGCTGCCATTAGAGCAGCGCCAAAAGTTTGCCGAGAAAGTCTCCAACCGCCTCAATCATATGGAGCGTCAAGTGCAGGACATGCTGCTGTTTGTAAAAGGCGAACTGCCCATCAGCAATCAGCTACAGGTTCGCGATTTACAGGCAGAGTTGGCCGAGGCTATGGAGGTGCCGGTAATGACCTCCAGCAGCACGATTAATTGGTCGGTTAGCGGGGCTGACTATGGCCTGTCGTGCAACCGCGATGCGTTAGTCAGCGCGCTGCTGAATCTAGTCAACAACGCCATTCAGGCATCGGGGCGAGAGGCCCGTATCGATATCACGATGAGTGTTCAGTGCGTAGCCGGCGAACCCTGGCTGGCCGTTGAGGTACGCGATTACGGCCCCGGTATCGATGCCGAGTTACTGCCCAGTTTGGGTGAGCTGTTTGTGACCACTAAGGCTCAAGGTACCGGGTTAGGGTTGGCGGTGGTGCAAGCCGTCGCCCGTGCCCACGGCGGGCGCTTTAATTTGCGCTCCAACAAAGGTGACGGTGCCGAGGCGCTTATGTTGCTGCCGGCGATAGCACCCACTGTTAATACTACCGATTAAGCTCTGCGGAGAATTTGTTATGTCAAACCCAGCCACGTCGCTCACTCAACGCTGCGCGCCCGTTGTTATGGTGGTAGAAGATGACCCCAACCTGCGCGAAGCATTAGTCGATACCCTGATGCTGGCTGATTACTCGGTGGCCGAGGCAGACAGTGCCGAGTCTGCTATTGGTCAGCTTAAAGGCGGCACCGAGGTGGCGATGATTGTCTCGGATGTAAACATGGGTGTGATGAGTGGCTATGACCTGTTAAAACAGGTAAAAGCAGAGTATCCACATATTCCCGTGCTGCTGGTGACCGCCTACGCGAGTATTGCCGATTCGGTTTCGGCCATTAAAGAAGGTGCTGTGGATTATCTGGTTAAACCCTTCGAGCCCGAGGCCTTACTCGAGTCGGTGGCGCGTCACGTGGGCGGCGTGGTAACCAAAAGTGATCAGCCGGTGGCCGAAGCACCCGGTAGTAAACAGTTACTGCAGCTGGCGCAGCGAGTGGCGCAATCGGAGTCTACTGTGCTGATTATCGGCGAGTCTGGCACCGGTAAAGAGGTATTGGCGCGTTACGTTCATGATCATTCGCCCCGTCGCGACAAACCGTTTGTTGCCATTAACTGTGCGGCAATCCCCGAAAACATGCTAGAGGCCACACTGTTTGGCCATGAGAAGGGCGCCTATACCGGCGCGCACACCAGCGCCCCGGGTAAATTTGAGCAAGCCAATGGCGGTACCTTGCTGCTCGATGAGCTCTCTGAAATGGATGTAGGCCTACAAGCTAAACTGTTACGCGTACTGCAAGAACGTGAAGTGGAAAGGGTCGGCGGGCGCAAAACCATCGCGCTTGATGTGCGCGTGATTGCCACCTCAAACCGCAATATGCGCGCCGAGGTTGTCGCTGGCCGGTTTCGCGAAGATTTGTACTTTCGCTTAAGTGTTTTACCGCTCGAGTGGGCACCGCTGCGCGACCGTACTGAAGATATTGTGCCGCTTGCCACGAAATTGCTTGAGCGCCATGCCCGCAAGCAAAAGCGTGGTCGTGTGGTGCTCGATGCCTCCGCCAAACAGGCGCTGCTGGCCTATCGCTGGCCCGGCAATGTGCGCGAGCTGGATAATATTATGCAGCGCGCATTGATTTTGCAGTCGGGCGGCTTTATTGGCGCGGCGGATTTAGGTTTGCACAGCACATCACAATACAGCGACAAACCCAGCTTAATGGATGATGTTGCGGCGGCGCCCGAGGTGAGTGAGCGTCAGGTTCACGTGGCCTCACTCGCGACAACGACACCTGCAGTCCACACACCAGAGGCGGCCGAACTGAGCAGCGATTTGCGCCGTCACGAGTTTGAGATTATCGCCGAGGCGTTGCGTGCCGAGCGCGGCAGTCGAAAAAATACCGCAGAGCGCTTAGGCATTAGTGCCCGGACGTTGCGTTATAAATTAGCCCGATTTAAAGACGAGGGCTTTGCGCTCGACATTTAATACCGCACTTTGCTTGAGGGCGGCCGCCGGGGAAACTCGCGCGGCCGTTTGTGATTATGGGTGTTGGCTAACGTAAAAATAAGATTTTGGCCCAGTTTGTGCACTATTGGGTATAAACGCGACAAAATGGCAAAAACGCCAAAAACCTGTCGCCCGTCCATCAACCCCAATAGCGAGTACAGGCATGAGCAACCGGGTCGATATCAGTAATTTGCTGACCGAGATGCGCGCGCTAAAAGCGCAAACCAACGCCTTTCAAAAGCCAGAAGCACTGGCGGATGTTAACCGCCCAGCTCGCCCAGGCGAAGTACAGGCGGGCACTAAGGTACCGGGTTTTTCTGAGGTGATGAGCGATGCGGTTAACAAGGTTAACGACTTGCAAAGTCAGGCCGGTGCCAAAGCCGAGGCCTATCAGCGCGGCGAAGCCAATGTCGACATCACCGATGTAATGATCGCTTCGCAAAAAGCCAGCGTGTCGTTTGAGGCCGCCGTGCAAGTACGCAATAAATTGGTAGAAGCCTACCGCGATATTATGAACATGCCTATTTAAAAATAGGGACTGGGTTACAAGCTTATGGCACAGACAGATACCGCGACAATGGCCGATGAAGGTACGGGTAAAACCGCCCGCGGCAACGACTTAATTGAGGGTTTTGGTGGATTATCGCTATTGCGCCAAATCGGCTTGATGCTGGGCTTGGCCGCCTCGGTAGCCATCGGGTTTTATATTGTGCTTTGGAGTCAGGGTGAAGAGTACCGCCCGCTGTATGGCAGCCTTGATCGCCTGGATTCGGGCGAGGTGGTGTCGATTCTAGAGCAAAATCAAATCCCCTATAAAATTGAACCTTCCACCGGCGCGTTGTTGGTGACCAGCGAAAATATTCATACTGCGCGATTAAAGTTGGCCGAAGTCGGAATTGGGCAAAATCAATCGGTGGGTTTTGAGTTGCTCGAAAAAGAACAGGCATTGGGTACCAGCCAGTTTATCGAGAGCGCGCGTTACCAGCGCAGCCTGGAGGGGGAGCTTGCCCGCACCATCACCAGCATTAACTCGGTGCGTTCGGCGCGAGTCCATCTGGCCATTCCTAAACGGTCGGTGTTTGTTCGCGACGCCAGAAAGCCCAGTGCGTCCGTATTTTTAGAGCTATTCCCTGGGCGCGATATCGAGCCGAAGCAAGTAAAAGCAATCGCTAATATGGTGGCTTCGAGCATCAGCGAATTAAACAATCAAGACGTTACCGTTGTGGATCAGTACGGTAATCTATTGTCGCTGGGTGAAGAGACACCCGCGTTAATTCTGGCCGACAAGCAACGCCAATACACTGTTAATTTAGAAGATAAGTTAGCCAGCCGGGTAGACAGCATTCTGGCGCCGGTAGTCGGACCGGGTAATTTTCACGCCGAGGTGAGTGCCGATGTGGACTTTACGGCAATTGAGCAGGCCGAGGAGGTGTTTAATGATGCCGAGCCGGTTCTGCGCAGTGAACAAAGCCACAGTGAAGTCCGTCGAGGCGATACCACAATTGGTGGTATTCCTGGCGCTTTGACGAATCAGCCCCCGGTGGACGCTCAGGTGCCGCAGCAAGTGGACCCAAACCTTGTGCAGGACGATGTTGCACAACCACACCACAGCCGCGAGCAGGTTACCCGCAATTTTGAAGTCGATCGCCTCATCAGTTATACGCGCCGCCAGCAAGGTAATATTGAGCGCTTAAGTGTTGCCGTCGTACTTGACAACAAACGCTCGGTAAACGCCGAGGGCGAAGCGGTGAGCGAGCCCTGGAGCGATGCCGAGCTGGAGCGCTTTACCACGCTCGTACGTGATGCGGTTGGGTTTTCGGCCGCTCGTGGGGACAGTGTCAATGTCGTCAATTCGCCCTTTATCGAGCGCGAACCTATCGATACGGGTGCCCTGGAAGTACCTTGGTGGCAAGAGAGCTGGCTTACGCCTTACATTAAGCCGCTGGTGGGTTTTTTACTGGTGATGGCATTGATTTTTGGCTTGCTGCGCCCAGTGTTAAAAACCATCGCCCGTTCCGGATCTCGCTCGGCTGAAGAAGAAGAGGCGCGCCAACTGGCGGCACTGGAAGCGGCGGGCTTAGGTGGTGACATGTCAGCCGATTCGGTTACCCTGACCGGCGGCGCCGTGGCCTTGCCCGGCCCAGAAGAGGGCTATGAGCAGCAGTTGAGCGCGATTAAAGGTTTGGTTGCGGAAGACCCAGGCCGGGTGGCGCAAGTGGTTAAATCTTGGATTAACAAAGACGAGTAAACAATTGTGGCTGAACAAAAAACGGTACCGACTACACAAATGAGCCCTGTCGATCAGGCGGCGGTTTTGTTGATGTCGTTGGGTGAGCAAGACGCCGCCGAGGTGCTAAAGCACATGGGCCCCAAAGAGGTTCAGCGCATTGGCGCTGCCATGGCGACCCTGACCAATGTTCAGCAAAGTGACGTGCAGATGGTCATGCAGAATTTCCTTGAAGAGGCCCGCACGTTAACGGGGCTTGGCATGGGTTCTGACAGCTATATTCGCAATATGCTGATCACCGCACTGGGCGAAGACAAAGCCAGCTCACTGGTCGATCGAATCTTGCTAGGCGGCAATACAACCGGGCTTGATACCCTAAAATGGATGGACCCACGCTCGGTGGCGGATATCATTCGCAATGAACACCCGCAGATTCAGGCTATTGTGATTGCTTATCTCGACGCCGATCAATCGGCCGAGATTTTAGGGTATTTTACGGAAAAAGTACGTACAGACATTATGATGCGTGTGGCTTCGCTCGATATGGTACAGCCTAGTGCTTTGCAAGAGCTTAACGATATCCTCGAGAAGCAGTTCTCTGGTAAAACCGGCTCGCAAAACAAAGCCATGGGTGGTTACAAAGTAGCGGCCGAGATTATGAATCACCTCGACGGTAGCATTGAGACGGATCTAATGGATTCGATCAAAGAGGTGGATGAAGACATGGGTAACCAGATCCAGGATCTGATGTTTGTCTTCGAAAACCTCAAAGACGTCGACGACCGTGGTATTCAAATGTTGTTGCGTGAAGTGTCGTCTGAGGTGTTAATCGTGGCGCTGAAAGGGGCCGATGGCGCGCTGCAAGATAAAATATTTAAAAATATGTCTAAACGCGCCGCCGAATTACTGCGTGACGACTTAGAAGTCAAAGGCCCGGTTCGTATCTCTGAGGTGGAGTCGGCACAAAAAGAAATCCTTACTATTGCCCGGCGTATGGCCGATGCCGGTGAAATCGTGCTCGGGGGCAGCGGCGAGCAGCTGCTATAGTCGTTGCTATAGCCCTCTAACGGAGCCCCTTCATGGTCGATAAACCCAGATCCAACCCCAATCGAATTCCCGCCAATGAGACGGCCGAGTGGCAGTCTTGGGCCGTGCCCACTGTTGACGGCGGCGCTAAAGGCGACACGAAAACTAAGGCCGAAGAAGCTCGCTTGGGTGCGCAGGCGGGTGAAACCATCGAAGATGTGGAAATTGAAGGGTTAACGGCCAGTGGTTTAACCGCCGAGCAAATGTCTGAAATCGTTCAGGCAGCCGAGCAAGAAGGCTTTGCCCACGGCCTGGAGAAAGGCCAGCAACAAGGTTACGAAGACGGCTACCGTCAGGGGCAGGAGCGAGGCGGCGAGGATATACGCCAGTTGTTGACCATGGAGCAACAAACCTTCGCCAGCTTAGTTCAGGCGTTAAAAGAGCCAATCGATGAGCAGGATGAAAAACTCGAAGCACTGATGTTGACCATGATCGAGCGCATTAGCCGTGCGGTGGTGGGGCGTGATTTAGTGACTCAGCCCGTCGATATTCTCCCGCTGGTACGGCAATCCATCGCCGCCTTACCCAGCCCAGGTAACAATGTGACGCTGCATCTAAACCTTGCCGATCACGATTGCGTTAAGCGCTACGCCGAAGAGCACGGCCACGACTGGACACTGCGGGTTGCTCCTGAAATCAGCGCCGGCGGTGTACGTGTGAGTACCAACGACAGCTTAGTAGACTTTACCGTGGAGCGGCGTTTAGACGAAACTCTAGAGCGCTTTAAACTGCGCCAAGATCTGGATGAAACCACCAGCGACGAGCAGTTGCTGGCGCGAGAGCTCCCGGGGGTAAGCTCGGAACAAGACGCTCTCAATACCGAAACACCTGAGCTTGGCGCCGACACCGTACCCGCGCCGCAAGACTCTGACGGCGGAGCCGACCCCAGTGTCTGAGCGCCGTGATTTGTGGTACCGGTTGCGGCCTTATCTACCCGATCCGGTCGCGGTGGTGCCCGAGGCGGAGGGCCGCCTAGTTCGCTCGGTGGGGCTGACGCTCGAGGCAGTAGGGCTCAACTTATCGGTGGGGCGGCAGTGCGTGTTGCTGTCACGGGATGGCCGGCGAATCGAAGCCGAGGTGGTGGGCTTCTCAGGGCAAAGTGTTTTTTTAATGCCGGTTAAGCGGGTCGAGGGGCTAGAACCCGGCGCCCGGGTTATTCCTTTGGCGCACAGCCAGGCTATGCGCATTGGCTTGCAAACCTTAGGCCGCGTGATTAATGGTTTGGGCCAGCCGCTCGATGGCAAAGGTGCACTGCAGGGCGGCGATTTTCTCGATTTTGCCCCCAGTGATATCAACCCGTTAAAGCGTCACCCTATCCACGAGCCTTTGGACGTTGGCATACGTGCCATTAATGGGCTGGTAACCGTAGGCCGTGGACAGCGCATGGGGCTGTTTGCCGGCAGTGGTGTCGGTAAAAGTGTGTTGATGGGAATGATGACCAAATACACCACCGCCGATGTGGTGGTGGTGGGGCTGGTGGGCGAGCGCGGCCGCGAGGTAAAAGAGTTCATCGATCACATTTTGGGCCCCGAGGGTATGGCGCGGGCCGTGGTGGTGGCCTCACCGGCAGACGACGCCCCGCTAATGCGGTTGCGCGCGGCCCAGCTGTGCAGCCGCATTGCCGAATACTATCGCGACCAGGGCTTAAACGTTCTGCTGCTCATGGATTCTCTCACCCGGTTTGCTCAAGCTCAGCGCGAAATCTCGCTGGCCATCGGTGAGCCGCCGGCTACCAAAGGTTATCCACCCTCTGTGTTTGCCCGTATCCCCGAGCTGGTTGAGCGCGCGGGTAATGCTGCCGAGGGAGAGGGCTCGATAACGGCGTTTTACACCGTGTTAACCGAAGGCGATGATCTACAGGATCCAATCGCCGACGCGGCGCGGGCGATCCTCGACGGCCATATTGTGTTGTCACGTCAGCTGGCTGAAGAGGGGGTTTACCCGGCCATTGACGTGGAGGCTTCCATCAGTCGGGCGATGCCGCAAATTGTCTCGGCCAATCACCTGACCCAAATGCAAAAGTTTAAACAACTGCTGGCTAAGTACGAACAAAATCGCGATTTGGTGGCGATCGGCGCCTATACCGCGGGCTCCGACCCGCAAACCGACGAAGCGATCGAGAAGTTTCCTAAGTTGCGCCAGTTTGTGCAGCAATCCTTAACGCAGGCGGTTTCCTTGGGCGAGGCGCACAAAGGCTTGGCCGATTTAGTTCAGCCTAACGCTCAGGCTACGCGTAAAAGCCCGTTGGCCGCCGAGCACGGGCGGACGGATGGCTCGGTAAATGGCTAAACCTCGCTCAGAAAGGCTTAAGGTGGTTCTGCGCGTAGCAGAGCACCAAGAGCAGGAAGCCGCCGGTTATCTTGCGCAGTATCAACAGCAGTTGGCTGGAGAGCGCTCTCAGCTTGATCAGCTGGAGCAGTACCACCATAGTTATTTAAACGAGTATGGCGATACGTCCGTGGGGCACTCGGTGCAGGATATGATGCGCTACAGTGATTTTATTGGCCGACTGGCCGGTGCCATCGATGAGCAGCAACTTAAGGTCGCCAATGCCGCCGAGCAGTGTGAAAAGGTTATGCAACACTGGCAAGTTAAGCGCCATAAGCGCAAGTCGCTCGAGTCGTTAATCGAGCGCTTGCGCCAAGGTGAAAATGCCGAGCTGGAGCGAAAACTACAAAAAGAACTCGATGAGTTGGCAAACCTCAATCGGCAATCGCCGCCCTACGGTTAATGCCGCTATTGTTGGGCGCAAAAATAGTCTATTCTCTAGGCACTGGGCTTGCGGGCGCGCCCGTAGCGTAAGCCACCAAGGAATATCACCTCGCTAAGAGGTGAACAACAGGTAGATAAGTGAGGCGAGTTATGACAGTCACGTCGACGGTAACCAGTGACGGCAGCGAACTGACCATCGTGATCAAAGGGCGTTTTGATTTCAGCGCTCATCAGGATTTTCGCGGCAGTTACGAGACGCTTCCCGTCAGACCCGATCATTTTATTATCGATATGACCGATACCGCTTACCTCGATAGCTCGGCGCTGGGCATGTTATTGCTATTGCGCGATTACGCTGGAGGTGACGCCTCGGATATTGTCATTAAAAATGCCAGTACTGATGTTAGGCGAATATTGAGCATCTCGAACTTCGAACAACTCTTTACCATTCAGTAGCACATGGATCTTGCTAAAAAGGACGAGCGCTTAATTACCGTGCTGGTTGCCGATGACACCGCGACGGATCGAATAATTTTAGAAACCATATTGCGCAAGCAGGGCCATCGTGTGTTAAGTGCCGAAGATGGCGAGCAAGCGGTGATCTGTTTTCGAGAGCATCGGCCTGACATCGTGTTGCTTGATGCTCTGATGCCGAGACTTGATGGGTTCGCCGCCGCACGGCAAATTAAATCCCTGGCCGGGGAAGAGCTTGTACCCATTATCTTTCTCACCTCCCTTACCGATACTGAGTCACTGGTAAAGTGCCTTGAGGCCGGTGGCGACGACTTTTTATCAAAGCCCTACAACCCCGTTATTCTGCAAGCCAAAGTAAAGTCGTTTTTTCGGATGCGCTCGATGCAACGAACGATGCTGGAACAGCGAGACCAGATCGCGCAGCACAATGAGCACTTCTTGCAAGAGCAGACGGTTGCGAAGCAAGTGTTCGACAATATAACCAGTAGCGGCCACGTTGATACCGAACACTTGCGTTATTACTTGTCTCCTTTGGCAGTGTTTAATGGCGATGTGATGGTGGCCTCGACCACGCCGGCCGGTAATTTAATGGTATTACTGGGAGATTTTACAGGCCACGGACTGCCAGCCGCTATTGGCGCTATGCCGCTGGCCACGACGTTTTATGGCATGGTGGACAAAGGCTTTGCCATGTCCGATATCCTTGCGGAAATTAACGGTAAGCTAAAAAGTATTTTACCCGTAGGACTGTTTTGTTGTGCCGCCATGGTGGAGATGAATTTTCGCAAAAACACCGTGCGTATCTGGAATGGCGGCTTGCCTGCGGCTTACCTGTATCGCCGCGATGGCAGTGTCGAGCAAATTAAATCAACCCACTTACCGCTGGGCGTATTAACCAACAAAAAGTTTAAAGCCGATCCGGCGCTTATCAGCATGGAGCAAGGGGAGCGGCTGTACCTCTGGTCTGACGGTATCCACGAGGCACGCGATACCGAGGGCGAGATGTTTGGTGAGGAGCGACTACTAGCGGCCTTTGCCCAAAACACGCAGGCTCCGGTACTTTTTGATGAATTATTAGAGCGGGTGAAAGATTTTGTAGGGCAGGGCCAGCGCAGTGATGATTTATCATTAATTGAGTTGCTGATGGCGCCGCTTAGTTCAGCCTACGTAACCCCAGGCACCGAACAGGCCAACTCGCAATCTCAGTTGGCCGAGTGGAGCCTAAGCTTTGAGGTTAAACCCTCAAGCTTTGCAATTTTTGACCCGTTGCCGCTGCTGTTAAGCGTATTGCTAGAGGTGCCTGGGCTGCGCAACCATAGCGGTACTCTGTACACCATTATTTCTGAGTTATACACCAACGCGCTGGAGCACGGCGTATTGGGGCTAGACTCTTCGATAAAAGATGACCCGGAAGGGTTTGATCGCTATTACCAGCTGCGTCGCGAGCGCACCAAAGCCATTACCGAGGGGTATGTCAAAATCGATTTGGCCCACAGCACCGATATGGACGGAGGCTCTCTGGCGATCGTGGTGGCGGACAGTGGCAACGGCTTTGATCCGGCGGCGCGCCCAGAGCTTACCGGTAATGAGTACAGTGGCCGCGGACTGAAAATGATTGAATCTCTATGTGATTCACTCGAGGTGCGAGGAGCCGGCAATGTGGTGGCCGCTACCTATTGCTGGCGCAATGACGACTAGATCGCATTTTACAGACGGTTAACTACTTGATACGTCAAAGGAAAAGGTTTAAAAGTGGTGCTAAGGATTTAGCCGACGAGTAGGGAGAGGCCATGAGCGATAGGCAATTAATCGATCACGAGACATTACTCACATTGCAGGAGGTGATGGAGGATGATTTTGGCCACCTGATCGATACCTACCTTAACGACTCTGAAGACCGCTTAACCGCTATGCAAAAGGCCCTAGCCAGTGGTGACGGTGAGGCGCTACGGCGTGCGGCCCATAGTTTTAAAGGCAGCTGCAGTAATATCGGCGCGCAGACTTTGGTGGCACACTGCCAGCATATCGAGCAGGCCGCTGCCAACAACCAGCTGGTTGGCCTGGAGACCACATTGGTGACCTTACAAGGCGAGTTTGGTCAGGTTCGTCATCAGCTTGTGGTGTATCAATAGCGCTGTGTAGCTGCGGCGCCCCGTTTACTTCAAATCTTACATCCCACCTTGGCACTGTGCTTGCTATAACCCTCCTGTATTAAAGATTTTGTTCGCAAGCGGCAAGTGCTTGCCGCCCATGGTCTACAGGAGCACACATGGCAACGAATGAACCCTCATTACTGGGTATGCTGTTCCGGCCGCAAGCTGGTGGAGTTCAGTCCACTCAGACGCGTACCGATGCGACGCGAGACGCGCAGTTGTTCAGCGACTCGTTAAATACCGCGTATCGTGATCAGCGCACTAGCCGGCCCGAAGCGGCCGAGCGCCCCGACACACGCTCAGACAATAGCCGCCGAGATCCGCCAGAGCGTATGGCGGCAAACGATAACCGCCACACGGCAGACCTTGCTTCAAGGTCGCGCGCGGAGCAGCTCGAACAGTCTCAAGCCGCCAAGGGGGCCGCTCAAGAGCACTTGAGCAGTCGCCAGCGGGAGACCCTGGAGCGCCTCGAGCCCGCCCAGCGCGAAGCAATTGAGGCCTTGGAACCTGCCCAACAAGCTCAGGTGTTAGATGAGATTGCGGCGCAGAACGAGGCCGGTATTACCGATGAAACCTTAAGCGCCATACTCGATAAGCTGGATCCACAGCAGCGGGAGCAGCTGTTGGCGCTGATGCAGTCGCTTACGGATCAAGCAGCCGCCGGGAAAGAGATAGAATCACTGGTGGCACAGATTGAGCAAGCGCAGGAGGCGGGTCAGGTACCGCCAGAGTTGGCGGCCTGGCTCAGCAGTCAAATAAAAGGCGAGGGTAAAGGCGCCGATGCCGCTTCTTTGGTGGCGCGATTAGAGAGTGTTCAGAGTAACGTCAAACAGATGTTGAGCGGCATCAACCCCGCCGTCGCGCAAACTCCGGGTGCGAGTATTGCAAAAGAGGGTAGCGCTGCCCTGGGAAGCGCCGAGCCCGGTCAAGCCCAGCAGCCCGGCGGGCAACTGCAAATGACGCAGCAGGGCCCCTTAAGCCTTGATGGGCAGCGTGAACGCGGCGCCTTGCTCGAGACTGCAAAGCTGCACAATTTGTTGGCCGGGCGGGGCGAAGCCGTGGATAAACCCACGGCGGGTAGCATTACGGCGCTCACCGAGTCGCTAGGCTTGGCCAACCGCACTCCGGCAGCACAAGCCGCTCAGCGCGCGGCCCCGCCAGTGTTGCCGAGCTTTAACCAAAGTGGTTGGGGCGACGCCGTGGGGCAAAAAGTCACTTGGATGGCGCGACAAAATATCACCAGCGCTGACATACGTTTAGATCCACCCGATCTTGGCAGTATTCACGTGCGGGTCACCATTCAAAATGACCAAGCCCACGTTAGCTTCAGTAGCGCGCAGCCTGTTGTCCGCGAGGCGCTGGATCAGCACTCGGCGCGTTTGCGTGAGATGTTGACCGAGCAGGGCATGAGCGACGTTAACGTCGATGTGTCGGATGAACAATCGTTTGCTGAGTCGGACCCCCGTGGCACAGGAGAGCGAGGCAGCGGTGGTGGCGATGCTACACGCACAGCCAGCGCAGAGGATGAAAATCTTAACGAGACCAGTGCGGGCCTTCGTCAGGGCACCATATCCTTGGTCGATCACTACGCTTAACCTCCTTAAGCTAGTCTGAGCAGGCGCGGTAGCGCGCCTGCTTTACAACCCCCGTCACCACTTTTGTTCCAGTCCAGTCTCTGCTGGATCTTCCCTTAATGTCCGGCCCCTTACATAGTCTGACCGCATGGCACGGCTATTGCTCATACCCCTCCAGAACAACGCAGACGACGGATATTTGACATGGCGGAAGACGAGCTAGAAAACACCGAGGAAGAGGCCGGACAAGAAGATGCCGGCAGCAAACCCGGTAACAAAAAAAAGCTCATTATTTTGGTGGTAATTTTACTGCTGCTCATCGCGGGCTCGGTTGCCGCCACTTTATGGGTGTTATCAGGCTCCTCTGACGAGGAGGCCGATCCAGAGGCGAGCGAGGCTGTAGAGCAACCGGAGCGCGAAGCGGCTATTTATTTTCCGCTTAAACCCGAGTTTATCACCAGCTTTGAGGTGCGCGGGCGCCAGCGTTTTATGCAAGTGGAGATGAACCTAATGCTTCGCGATAACACCGCTGTGAGTGATATCGAACTGCATATGCCCGCCATTCGCAACGCGTTGGTGATTTTGTTGCGCGGGCAAATTTACGCCGAGTTGCAAACTCCGGAAGGAAAAGAGCTACTGCGTCAACAGGCATTAAACACTGTGCAAGAAGTGCTGGTAGCTGAAACCGGAGAGCCGGTCATCGAGCAAGTGTTGTTTACCAATTTAGTGCTGCAATAGAGGCGAGCCAACGTGCAAGACTTACTGACACAAGATGAAATTGATGCGCTGTTGCACGGTGTCGACGAAGGCGACATTGATACCGAAAACGATTTAGAGCCGGGCGCCGTTCGATCTTACGACCTTACCAGCCAGGACCGTATTGTCCGCGGTCGCATGCCGACTTTGGAGATGATCAACGAGCGCTTTGCCCGCTACACCCGTATAAGCATGTTTAATATGTTGCGGCGTACGGCGGATGTCTCTATTGGCGGCATCCAGATTCAAAAGTTCGGCGAGTATGTCCATACCTTGTATGTGCCTACCAGTTTAAACATGGTCAAGTTTCGTCCGCTGCGTGGTACCGCGCTGGTGATTTTAGACGCGCGTTTAGTTTTTAAGCTGGTTGATAATTTTTTTGGTGGCGATGGCCGCCACGCCAAAATTGAGGGGCGCGAGTTCACTCCAACCGAGCTGCGCGTCGTGCAAATGGTGCTCAATCAAGTGTTTGTCGATTTGGGTGAGGCCTGGAAGGCGGTTATGCCTATCGAGTTTGAGTACATCAACTCCGAGGTTAACCCCTCGCTGGCAAATATCGTTAGCCCCAGTGAAGTAGTGGTGGTAAGCACTTTTCACATTGAATTAGACGGTGGCGGGGGCGATTTGCACCTGACCATTCCCTATTCGATGATCGAGCCCATTCGCGAAGTGTTGGATGCCGGTCTGCAAAGCGATTCCGACGAGCAAGACGATCGCTGGGTTAAAGCGTTACGGGAAGATGTTTTGTCGGCTAAAGTAGATCTGGAGTGTGAGGTGGTAAATCGCGAAATCACGCTACGGGATATTGTCGATCTCGACGTGGGCGATATTATTCCCATCGAATTTCCGCCCCACCAGGTACTAACCGCCAATGGCGTGCCGGTGTTTCGAACCCAGCTTGGGCAACACAAGGGCAACCTTGCCTTAAAAATAAAAGAATTTATTGATCACAGTAGTGCGCACAATATCAGCGCTGCCGAAGGAGGCCCTAATGGCAAATGATGACGAAAACGTAGGCGGCGAGGACCTGGATCAGCAGGCAATGGCCGATGAATGGGCGGCCGCAATGCAAGAGCAACAAGCCGTTGACGATATCGTAGACGACGCCGGTGCCGCGCAAGAGAGCGATGCACTTGCACTGGATGAGCTCGAGAGTGAAGGCTCGCCACGGGAGCTGGGGCCCGAGCTCGATTTGATTTTGGATATTCCGGTAAGCATCTCTATGGAGGTGGGTAGCACCGCAATCACCATCAGAAACCTACTGCAGCTCAACCAAGGCTCCGTCATAGAGCTCGATCGCTTGGCCGGCGAGCCGCTGGATGTAAAAGTCAATGGCACTCTGATTGCTCATGGTGAAGTGGTGGTGGTTAACGAGAAGTTTGGTATTCGTATGACCGATGTTATTAGCCCGTCTGAACGTATTAAAAAGTTACGTTAAGTATGAGCCGCTTACTGTCATTCATTATCGTGCTGTGGGCGACCCTGGGTTTGGCAACTCTGGCTCAGGCGGCAACCGATGCCACTGAAGCTCAGGCGGCGGTCACCCCGGTGGGGGCCGATACACTTTTGTCGGTGTTACTGGGTTTGCTCGGTATTATCGCCTTGATTCTGGGGTTGGCGTGGTTTGCACGGCGCGCCGGTGCCACCGGTTGGGCCCGCTCTAACGATATGAAAGTGGTGGCAACCTTAGCGCTGGGTACCCGTGAGCGGTTGCTGGTGGTGGATGTGGCCGGTACGCAAATTCTACTGGGGGTTACCGCTCAGGCGATCAATCAGCTGCATGTCTTTGAGCAGCCTGTGATTGCGGCCGACGGCACTCAAAGCTCAGAGTTCAGCCAAAAATTAATGAGCATTATGAAAGCTAAGCCGACAGCTTTTTCTCCGCCGGGTACAGACTCGGGTGATGCCCATGCCAATCGCGAGACTCAAGATGGCCGCTAATGTCAGGGTATTGCCACCGTTACTTATGTCGTGGTCCACGCTATGGCTGGCGCTGATTTGTGTAGTGCTGTTTAGCAGCGCAGCGGCGCAAGCTCAACCAGCTGAGGCCTTAGACCCTGTTTCGCCTCAATCGAGCTCAGCGCAACCCAATGACATCGCTGGCAGTGCGCTTCCGGCAATCCCTGGGTTGCCGGCTTTTACGGTAACGACTCAGCCCGATGGCTCGGAAGAATACTCCGTAACGCTGCAAATTCTTGGCATCATGACGATGCTGACTTTCTTGCCAGCGCTGCTGATGATGGTAACCTCCTTCACCCGCATTATTATTGTGTTTGCTATTTTGCGCCAAGCCTTAGGGTTACAGCAGTCGCCATCTAACCAAATTCTGATTGGCCTCTCGCTTTTTTTAACCTTGTTTATTATGAAGCCGGTGTTCGAGCAGGCCAACGCCGACGCATTACAACCCTATATTAACGGCCAAATTAACGCGCAGCAGGCCCTTGCCTCGGCCGCACAGCCGTTTCACAGTTTTATGTTGGCGCAAACCCGTGAGAGTGATATTGCTCTGTTTGTTGGCATCGCCGGCAACGAGCCAATTGCCACCCCACAAGACACACCATTTTCCATTTTGGTGCCGGCGTTTGTCACCAGTGAATTAAAAACAGCGTTTCAAATCGGCTTTATTATTTTCATCCCGTTTTTGGTCATCGATATTGTTGTGGCCAGTGTGCTTATGGCCATGGGTATGATGATGCTCTCGCCACTGATTGTGTCGTTGCCCTTTAAAATTATGCTGTTTGTGTTGGTCGACGGTTGGGCCATGATCATCGGCACCTTAGCCGCTAGCTTTGGCGTGTAGGAGGAGACATGACACCAGAGATAGCGCTTAGTTTATTTGCCGATGGCCTGTACCTGACCATCCTCATGGTGCTGGTTATCGTTGGTCCGAGCTTGATTGTCGGCTTGGTGGTGAGTATGTTTCAGGCGGCGACCCAAATTAACGAGCAGACCTTAAGTTTTTTGCCGCGGCTGATCGTGATGCTAATTACCATTATGATTGCGGGTCATTGGATGGTGATACGCCTGAGCGATTTGTTTAATCGTTTGTTTAACGCCATACCGCAATTAATTGGGTAGCGCGATGGAGCCTATCGTACTCAGCGAGACGATGCTTTATCAGTTTATTGGCCAGTATTTGTGGCCGTTTATTCGCATTGGTGCCATGTTTATGGCAGTGCCAGTGATTGGTGCGCGCACTGTGCCTGCCAGAATTCGTTTGGTATTGGCTTTAGTGGTTACGGCGTTAGTAAGCCCTATGTTAGCACCGGCGCCCGCCATCGAGTTATTAGGTGTACCCGCCATGTTGCGGGTGTTGCAAGAGGTGTTAGTGGGGCTCGCGCTCGGTTTTAGTTTTCAGGTGGTGCTGCACATATTTGTGCTCTCAGGTCAGTTGGTCGCCATGAAGATGGGTTTGGGATTTGCTTCGATGAACGACCCGAGCAATGGTATCTCGGTCACCGTGTTATCGCAGTTTTATCTACTGCTTTCGACTGTGTTGTTTACCATATTTAATGGCCACTTGTTGGTAATCGATTTAATCGTCCGTAGTTTTTCCAGTATTCCCATTGGCACCGGCATTGGCTATCAAGAGTTTGCCATGATCGCGGGTATGGGTTCGTGGATGTTTAGTGCGGCGTTGGTTTTTGTGCTGCCATTGTTCACAGGTTTACTGGTGATCAATATGGCGTTTGGCATTATGAATCGGTCGGCGCCGCAAATTAATGTTTTTACCGTCGGATTTCCCATTGCTCTTATTTTTGGTTTGATTTTTATGTGGGTTAGTTTGGTAGCCTTTTTGCCATACTTTACTTATGTATTTGATGCGGCGGCCGTGTTTGCCGAGCAGTTGCTGAGGTTACCCTAATGGCTGAAGGCGGTGATAGCAGTCAGGAAAAAACCGAAGAGGCCACCCCGCGAAAACTTGAAAAAGCTCGGGAAGATGGCCAGATACTCCGATCGCGCGATCTAACCACAACCTTTATATTACTCGCCGGTACTATTGGCCTATATACCTTTGGTCAAGCCATCGCCGGCAGCATGATGGATCTGACTAAAAATAATTTTAGTTTGACCCGGGTCGAGGTGTTCGACACCGAGGCGATGTTTGCCCACCTGGTCAGCTCGTTTGCCGAGGGGTTGTTCTCCCTGATTCCGCTGTTTATCTTGTTGTTGATCGCCTCGGTCGTGGGGCCGATAGCTTTAGGTGGTTGGCTGTTAAGCGCCAAAGCAATGGCGCCCAAGTTTAGCCGCATGAACCCGGGGGCCGGGCTTAAGCGAATGTTCTCGTTTAAAGCGTTGGTCGAGCTGGCCAAATCGTTAGGCAAAGTGGCCGTGGTGATGATTGCGGCGCTGTTTGCATTAAAAGTATGGCAGCAGGATATTCTACAGCTTGCCGGGCAAGAGACTCGTACCGGCGTCATCGAATCGCTCGAAATTAGCGGTATTACCACGATTTTAATGGCGGCGGTGACCATTTTAATTGCCTTGATTGATGTGCCGTTTCAGATAATGGATCACAGTAAAAAGCTCAAAATGTCGCGCCAGGAAGTAAAGGATGAGCACAAAGACAGTGAAGGTAAGCCCGAGGTAAAGGGCCGTATCCGCCAGTTGCAGCGCGAGATGGCTCAGCGGCGGATGATGGCCCAGGTGCCGGACGCCGATGTGGTGATTACCAACCCAACACATTATGCGGTAGCGCTTAAATACGATCCGGAGACTATGGCGACCCCGGTAATGTTGGCCAAGGGTGGGGATCAAATCGCGTTAAAAATTCGTGAAGTCGCCAAAGCTCATAAGATCGAAATCATCGAATCCCCGGTGCTCGCTCGCTCTATTTTTCATACCACTGAAATTGACGAGCCCATCCCCACGGGCTTGTATGTGGCCGTTGCGCAAGTGTTGGCCTATGTGTTTGGTCTGCGAAATTATCGGCGCGGCAGTGGCGAGCGGCCGCCATACCCACGTGTCGATGTGCCTCGCGATTTACGTTACGACTAAGCCTCCGCGCTGTATTGCATAAAAAATTGCTAAAAACTTAAAACAGGTACAGTTCTTGCGATACCTCTAGGTAACTTACTGGGGGCGTCAAAAAACCGTACACATGGCCATTTCACTCGCACAATTTAATAAAGAAAACGGCAAAAATGCCTTGTTGCAGCTGCGCGGTATGGGGCAGGGCAATATAGGCATTCCCGTACTGTTAATCATGCTGCTCGGCATGATGATTCTCCCCGTGCCAGCTTTTATGTTGGACGCCTTTTTCTCGTTCAATATTGCCTTGTCCATTGTTGTTTTGCTGGTAGGCATCTACGCGATGCGGCCCTTGGATTTTGCGGCTTTCCCGACGATCTTGCTGGTGGCCACTCTCATGCGGCTGGCACTTAACGTAGCCTCAACCAGGGTAGTGCTGCTAAACGGCCATGAGGGGGGCGATGCCGCCGGTAAGGTTATTCAGGCGTTTGGTGAAGTGGTTATCGGTGGTAACTACGCTGTGGGTTTGGTGGTGTTTTTGATTTTAATGATCATTAACTTCGTCGTGGTGACCAAAGGTGCCGGTCGGATCTCTGAGGTGAGTGCCCGTTTTACTCTGGATGCGATGCCGGGTAAGCAGATGGCTATCGACGCGGACTTAAACGCCGGTTTAATCGATCAGGAAGAAGCGCGTAAACGGCGCGAAGATGTGGCCAGCGAGGCCGACTTTTACGGCGCGATGGATGGTGCCAGCAAGTTTGTGCGCGGCGATGCGATTGCCGGCATTTTGATTCTCGCGATTAATATCATTGGCGGTATCGGCATTGGCATGGTGCAGCACAGCCTGGAGTTTTCCGATGCTCTGGAGAAGTACGTTCTGCTGACCATTGGTGACGGTCTGGTGGCACAAATACCCTCGCTGTTATTGTCGACGGCCACTGCGATTTTGGTAACCCGGGTCAATAGCTCGCAAGATATGCGTGCACAGGTTATGACCCAGATGTTCGACTCGCCTAAAGCGTTGCTGATTGCCGCGGCGATTTTGTTCATTATGGGCGCAATTCCAGGTATGCCTCATGTGGCTTTTTTGGGCTTAGCCATCATTTGTGGTGCCCTGGCTTACTATATCCATTGGCGCAAAGGCCAGCCCGAGGCCATGGATGAAGATTACATCCCTAAAAATCAACAGCACCGCGGGCCCAATACACCGCAAAATTCCGCCGGGCAAGCGCAGATCGCCCAGCCACCCACGGCCTTGCCAGCCGGTGAGCCGGCAGTAGAGCTAAACTGGGATGACGTTCAGCCAGTGGACATTATTGGCCTGGAGGTAGGTTACCGCTTAATTCCGCTGGTCGATAAAAGCCAGGGCGGGGCGCTGCTTGGGCGAATTAAAGGGGTGCGTAAAAAGCTGTCTCAGGATATGGGCTTTTTGGTGCCTACTGTGCACATTCGCGACAATTTAGAGTTGGTGCCCAACGGCTACCGAATCACGCTTATGGGGGTTACCGCCGCCGAGGCTGAAATTCACCCCGACCGTGAGTTGGCGATCAACCCAGGGCAGGTGTTTGGCGATTTGGACGGTATTAAAACCCAGGACCCAGCCTTTGGCCTCGACGCCATCTGGATTGCAACCTCACAGAAAGAGCAGGCGCAAACGCTAGGCTACACCGTGGTGGACGCCAGCACCGTCGTGGCAACGCACCTCAATCAAATTTTGCAGCAGCACGTGCACGAACTGCTGGGCCATGAGGATGTGCAGCAGTTGCTGGATATGCTGGCTAAGTCTTCGCCTAAATTAGTCGAAGAGCTGGTGCCAAATACGCTTAGCCTTAATACCCTGCTCAAGGTGCTGCAAAATCTGTTGCGCGAGAAAGTCGCCATTCGCGATATGCGCTCTATCGCCGAAGCTTTGGCGGCTAATCCCGGTAAGAGTCAAGATCCCGCCGCTTTGACCGCGGCGGCCCGCGCCGCCTTGGGGCGGCAAATCGTCCAGAACATAGTAGGCACGGCGCCCAGCGTCCCGGTTGTCACCTTAAGTCCCGAGCTGGAACAGTTATTGCTGGGTACCGTCGTACAAGCACAAAAAGCTGGCGTTGAAGATGGCGCGTATGTCGAGCCGGCACTGGCCGAGAAACTTCAACGCTCGCTGCAAGAGGCAGCGCAAAAGCAAGAAATGGCAGGAAAATCGGCAGTATTATTAGTGGCCGCGCCACTGCGCCCGATGCTCGCGCGCTTTTGCCGCCACAGCTTACCGGATATGCCGGTGCTGGCGTACACAGAAATACCGGATAACAAACAGATTTCGATTGAGGCATCGGTGAACGCCGATCGCTGAGTGCGGGAAGAGGGTCAAACATGCAAGTAAAACGTTTTGTTGCGACAGATATGCGCCGCGCGCTAGAACTGGTGCGCCAAGAGTTGGGCTCAGACGCCATTATTTTGTCCAGCCGCCGAGTCCGGGAGGGCGTAGAGATTCTCACCAGTGCGGCGCAAACCAATGTTCCCGCTGCACCGCCTGAGGTGCCATTAGAGCCAGCCGGTGAAGCAACTGAGGCTTCTACGGCGGGGGTGTTTGCCGGTGTTGGGGGCGACAAAGCGGCCCTCAGTGCGCGTCAAATTCACGATGAAATTGCGCTGGCCAGTCGTCAGCGTACTGCCAGGCAACAAGCGGTAGAGTCGGCCGATGAGTTTCTTGGCAGTAATCAAGTGATCAATGCGGGTATCGCCCGCCGAGACACCTCTCGCGAAGAAACTCCTGCCAGCGCTCGCCCGCAATCGGCCGCTGAGCGTTACGGTTTACTCGAGCAGTCACCCGCCGTGAGCGTTAATGCTGCCAATGATCGCGATGAAATTGGTCAACTCCACGAAGAGATCGCCCAGATGCGCGAGCTGCTTGAGGAGCAACTCAGCCGCCTTGGTGCAACCCCCTCCGGGCCAAACAGCGCCCAAGTGAGCGGCCTAACACGCCGTTTTGAGCGTATGGGATTTAGCGCGGATATTTGCCAGCCATTGATGCAAGCGCCTTTTAAGAGCCGGGTTATGGGCAAAGCCTGGCCCGAAGCCATGGCGCGCTTAGCCAAGGCGGTGCCGGTTGTCGAGCAGGATTTAACGGCTAACGGCGGTGTATTTGCCCTAGTGGGCCCGACGGGCGCGGGCAAAACTACCACCATCGCCAAGCTCGCTGCGCGCTATGTTCTTGAGCATGGCGCCGATAAGGTTGCGCTAGTGACCACCGACACCCATCGTTTGGCCGGACACGATCAGCTGCGCTCACTTGCCGCTATTTTGCAGGTGCCCGTACGGGTGGTCGACGACAATAATTCACTGTCCAGTGTGTTGCGTTCGCTTCGTCGTTGCGATTTGGTGCTAATTGATACCCCCGGAATGCGCCACGGCGCGCCAGAGCTAAAACATCAAATGGCGCAACTGGCCGCGATTGGCAAAGTTAACAGTTTGCTGGTGCTGCCCGCTAACAGCCAAATGCAAATGCTGCAGGCATCGCGACACGCCTACAGCGCCGCTGGACTGACGGGTTGTATTTTGACCAAGCTGGATGAAACCTCGAGCCTCGGTGAGGCTCTCAGTTGCGCCATCGGCTCAGACTTGCCCATTGCCTATACAACCGATGGGCAAGATATACCGGCCGATATCGCGCCAGCACGTGGGCACCAAATGGTGGCTAAAGCGCTGCAGTTAGCGCAGCAAAACCAACAGAGTGTGCAAGCGCGCGGTTAGCGATTGTGCATAAGTATTTGTCACAAAAAGACCGCTGGTTTAACCGGTATGGTCTAGATTTATAAAGAGATTAATAACATGAGCCAAGCTCGCCCAGTGCAGGTCATCGCGGTAAGTGGTGGTAAAGGCGGTGTCGGAAAAAGCAATATATCGGTCAATCTCAGCCTGGCATTGGCGCAGTTGCGCCGTCGGGTCGTGTTGATGGATGCCGACCTCGGGTTGGCCAACGTCGACGTTCTGCTGGGGCTAACGCCCACTCACACCTTGGCTGACGTGTTGGCGGGAACCCACACATTATCCGAGGTGCTAGTGTCTGGCCCGGGTGGGATAAAAATTGTACCGGCCGCCTCGGGCTTGCAACGTATGGCACACCTGAGCGAGGCTGAGCACGCTGGGCTTATCACCGCCTTTAGCGAGTTAAGCCATCAATTGGATGTATTAATTATCGATACCGCAGCGGGTATTTCTGATGCGGTGGTGAGCTTTGCACGCGCCGCCAACGAGGTACTGGTCGTTGTCTGCGATGAGCCATCCTCCATCACCGATGCCTACGCGCTGATTAAGCTGTTAAACAAAGAGTACGACATACAGCGATTTCGGGTGGTGGCGAATATGACCCGCACCAGTACGGAAGGGCAACTCCTGTTTAACAAGCTCGCGGGGGTGTGTGAGCGCTTTTTGGATGTCGCCTTACAGTACGTTGGATCCGTGCCGTTTGACGAGTCCGTGCGCAAAGCGGTGCAGCGCCAGCAACCGCTAATTGAGTACGCGCCACACTCTAAAGCGGCGCAGGCTATTCGCTTATTGGCCGACAAAGTCGACAACTGGCCTTTGCCAGCAGGGCCTAGCGGGCGACTAGAGTTTTTTGTCGAGCGGCTGTTGCAGGTAACAGCCCCGGAGTATTAAACCATGAACGCGGCAAGTGGGTTAGCTATGTACACACAGACGAAAGAGCAGGGTAAGCAAATACGTGTGGAAGAATATGCGGACCTTGTCAAGCGTATTGCCCATCATATGATGGTCCGAATGCCAGCCAGCGTACAGTTGGACGACTTGATTCAGGCCGGCATGATCGGCTTGCTTGAGGCCTCCCAAAAGTATGATGGCACTAAGGGCGCTAGCTTCGAGACTTACGCCGGGATTCGTATCCGTGGGGCAATGGTCGATGAGATGCGCCGCGGCGATTGGGCCCCGCGCTCAGTACACCGTAACAGCCGGCGGGTGGCCGAGGCGATGAGCCGGGTAGAGGCGCGCGAAGGACGCGACGCCGAAGACGCCGAGGTGGCGGATGAGCTTGGCGTTGAGCTGGACGAGTACTACAGCATTTTAAATGATACTAACGCTAGCCGGTTGTTTAGCTACGAAGAGACCTTTGATGATGACGCCAGCGCGGTAGATCTCGCCTCAACCAGCGAATTTGCCAACCCCCAGGAAACTTTTACGGCTTCAAGCCTAAAGCAATCGCTCGCGCAGGCGATAACCCTATTACCAGAGCGAGAAAAGATGGTGTTGGCGCTCTATTATGACCAGGAGTTAAACCTTAAAGAGATTGGTCAAATATTAGGCGTTAGCGAATCGCGAGTTAGCCAAATTCACTCTCAGGCGGCTGCGCGGTTGCGTGCCAGGCTATCCGATTGGGGACGATTAGATTGACCAATGGGTAAAATCCCAGTAATTTCTCGGCTCGCAGAGGCTGGGCATAAACGCTTGCAGTAGGTAAGCATCGCTCACTCGGCGTACCATCGAACTGTATGTACTATCGAATTAGGGTTACACACACTCCCGCGCGGGTAGACGGAGGACGCATTGGATAAAAACATGAAGATTCTCATTGTCGATGACTTTTCGACAATGCGACGGATCATTAAAAACTTGTTGCGCGATTTAGGTTTCGCCAACACTCACGAGGCGGACGACGGTGTTACAGCCTTGCCGATGCTAAAAAGTGGTGGGTTTGACTTTTTAATCACCGACTGGAATATGCCGGGCATGAGCGGTATCGAGTTGCTGCGCGCCGTACGCGGTGATGAAAAACTCGGCTCTTTGCCGGTGTTAATGGTTACCGCCGAAGCCAAACGCGATCAGATTGTCGAAGCGGCTCAGGCGGGTGTTAACGGTTATGTGGTGAAACCTTTTACGGCCGCGGCCTTGAAAGAAAAGATTGAAAAAATCTTCGAACGTGTCGGTTAATTTACTGCCACGTCGTTGTCAACAATAAGGCACAGCGATGACTTCTGATATCCAGGAAAAGGACAATCAATTTTTTGTCAAAGAGATCAAAGAAAGTGCCGGTCTGCTGGTAGAAAAACTACAAGGCAACGACTTTGATGAAGCCTCCCGCCTCATCGAGTCAATCACCGAATCACGCAATCAGCATCTGTACCAGTCGGTTGGTCGTTTGACCCGTGGTTTACACAGTGCCATCGTCAACTTCAATGTAGAAGGTGACTTGGATGGCGAGCCTCCCTCCATCGAGTCGTCCGAAATTCGCGATGCATCCGATCGATTAAAGTACGTTATAGAGCTAACGCAAAAAGCCGCCGACAAAACCATGGATATGGTAGAGGAGGCCGCGCCTATTGCCATGAATTTGGGGCAGGAAGCAAAGTCCTTGCGCAGCGAGTGGGTGCGCTTAAAGGGCGGTGAAATGAGCGCCGATGAGTTCCGTGCTCTGTACTCACGAATGGACGATTTTTTAGTGCAGATGGACTCTGGTACCGAGCTTTTAGGGCGCAACCTGCAAGAGATTATCCTTGAACAGGGATTCCAGGATTTAACCGGCCAGGTACTAAAACGGGTGATGGGGCTCATTGCCGAGGTTGAGCAAGACCTGGTAAGCCTGGTGCGTATTGCCGGGCAAGTTGAAGAAATTACAGGTTTGCAAGTTGAAGCCGATAACGAAGGTAGAACACGTGTGGTCGATCGCTCGAGCGGCGAGGGCCCACAAATAGATACCAGTAAAAATGATGTGGTTTCCAGTCAAGATGATGTGGACGACTTGCTTTCCAGTCTCGGCTTTTGAGGGTTTCGTAAATGGGGTTTGGTGACGACGAGGAAATTCTCCAGGACTTTTTGGTTGAGGCCGGCGAAATACTTGAAAATCTCTCTGAGCAATTGGTGCAGCTTGAGCGCCAGCCGGATGACGCCGATCTACTGAATGCCATCTTCCGGGGCTTTCATACGGTTAAAGGCGGTGCCGGTTTTTTGCAGCTCAATGAAATGGTCGAGTGCTGTCACGTAACGGAAAACCTGTTTGATATCTTACGCAACGGAAAACGCTCGGTTACCCCGGAGCTAATGGATGTTGTGCTGCAAGCGCTCGATGTTATCAATCAGCAATTCGATAGCGTCTCACAAGGGCAGCCACTCAATGCGCCGGCCCCGGAGCTTATTGCAACGCTCGAGCGCCTGGTCGCCTGCGAAGATCTGAACCCTTCGAGTACTGCGGTTGAAGCCTCTAGGGAAACACCTGCCGCTGCCGCAGAAGCTACTGCAAGTGCGACGATTCGCGCTGGCAACGATATTACCGACGACGAATTTGAAAACCTTCTGGATGCCTTACAGGCCGAGCCCGGCCAAGGGGCGCCGGTTGTGCGCTCGCAATCCTCCGGCGATACGTCCTCAAGTTCAAATGGCGACGAAATGTCGGAAGATGAGTTTGATGCATTGTTGGATCAGCTACACGGTAAAGGGCAGGGGCCAGGTGTTGCCGCGCCAAGCGCTGGCGCTACCAGTTCGGCCACGACCAGCCCGGCTAGCGCTGATCAAATCAGTGACGATGAGTTTGAGGCGTTACTCGATGAGTTGCACGGCAAAGGTAAGGCGCCGGCAGTATCTACCCCTAACGTCGCGCAATCCTCAGGGCCAGCTACGCCTGCCGCAAATGGCGATGAAATCTCCGACGACGAATTTGAGGCGTTGCTCGATGAGTTGCACGGCAAGGGAAGGCCACCAGCGGTCGGAGCTAATGCTCCGGTTGCGGCCCCCACAGAAGAGCCGTCGGCTGACGTTGAGCCTAACGCAACAAAAGCATCCGAGCCTGTTGGCAATGCAATTCCCGCCACATCGGCCACGCCTGCGGCACAGCCAACCTTAAGCGCCGCGCCAAAACCTCAGGCACAAGAGTCTGGGGCTAAAGGTGCTGTGCAAGGTGAAACGACGGTGCGGGTTGATACTCAACGGCTCGACGAAATTATGAATATGGTGGGCGAGCTAGTTTTGGTACGCAACCGCCTGGTTCGGTTGGGTGATAGCGCTCAGGATGAAGCCTTAAGCAAAGCCGTCGCCAACCTCGATGTCGTCACCGCCGACTTACAAACGTCGGTAATGAAAACCCGAATGCAACCTATCAAAAAGGTGTTTGGGCGGTTTCCACGTGTGGTGCGAGACTTGGCGCGCAACCTTAAAAAAGACATTAACCTCGAGCTCGTCGGTGAAGAGACTGATCTTGATAAAAATCTGGTAGAAGCGTTGGCCGACCCCTTGGTTCACTTGGTGCGAAACTCCGTGGATCACGGCATTGAGTTGCCTGATGTGCGCGAAGCGAATGGAAAGCCGCGTCAGGGCAGCGTTATTCTGGCCGCCGAGCAGGAGGGCGACCACATCCTGTTATCGATTACCGATGACGGCGCGGGTATGGACCCGAATAAACTGCGAAAAATTGCAGTAGACAAAGGCCTGTTTGATGAGGATGCGGTGCAACGCTTGACCGATGCCGAAGCGTTTGATTTGATTTTTGCTCCCGGCTTTTCGACGAAAGTGGAAATCTCAGACGTATCTGGCCGCGGTGTCGGCATGGACGTGGTGAAAACCAAGATTAACCAGCTAAATGGTTCGATTGAAATTGATTCAACCATGGGCAAAGGCACTCGGATTAATATCAAAGTGCCATTGACGTTGGCCATTATGCCTACGTTGATGATAATGCTGGCTAATCAAACCTTTGCTCTGCCACTGGTGAGTGTCAACGAAATATTCCATATGAATTTGCGCAAATCTCATGTGGTTGACGGGCAGGAGTGTGTGGCTGTTCGTGATCAGGCGATTCCGATATTTTATTTAAAAAATTGGCTTATTAATGGGCAAAGGGTAGACGCCCGCTCTATGGAAGAAGGGCATGTGGTCATTGTCACCGTCGGTACCCGTCGCATCGGATTTGTGGTCGATCAGCTTATCGGTCAGGAAGAAGTGGTCATTAAACCCCTGGGTAAAATGCTACAGGGCACACCGGGCATGGCCGGTGCGACCATCACCGGTGATGGCACGATTGCCTTGATACTCGACGTGCCAAGCCTGCTGGCACATTATTCTAACTCGTAACGCCGCAGGCGTTATTCAGGCTCACAAGTTGCACAGCTAATTTAGTGGAGTACTCCCATGCCCGTACGGGTGTTAATCGTAGACGATTCCAATTTTTTTCAGAGTCGTCTTAAACAAATTATCGGTCAGCACCCAGGGCTTGAAGTGGTTGGTGTGGCGAGCAACGGCCAACAAGGCGTCAGCTTAGCCCGCTCGCTTAAGCCCGATGTGATTACCATGGATTTTGAAATGCCGGTGATGGACGGTGTCACTGCCGTGCGCGCGATTATGGCTGAGCGGCCGGTACCCATCCTGATGTTTTCGTCGCTCACCTATGAAGGGGCGCGAATCACCCTCGATGCGCTGGCGGCCGGCGCGGTGGACTTTCTACCAAAAGATTTTGCTGAGGTTTCGCGCAACTCTATCGTGCTAACGCAAAAGTTGCATGAACGGTTGCTTACTTTGGCGGCAGGCGCCCCCAGTAGTCCACAGCCTGTTGTAAAAGCGCCCGAACCCAAGCGCCCGCAGGATATTGATTTTACTCGTCAGCCAACTCCCGCTCAGCTTAAACCGCGCTCGCGCCCCAGTGGCGCGAAGCCCAGCCTGATTGTGGTAGGGGCGTCAACCGGGGGGCCGGTAGCCCTAATGGAGGTGTTGGCGAGTTTACCGGCCAACTACCCGGTGCCAATTTTGTTGGTACAGCACATGCCCGAAAATTTCACCCGGGCATTTGCCGAGCGCCTTAATAAACAGTGCGCCATTGCCGTACGTGAAGCCGTAGATGGCGATTTAATTAAGCCTGGGCTCGCCTTATTGGCACCCGGTGGCAAGCAGATGATGGTTGACCGTCGCGGCGTGGTTAAAATTTTACCCGATGACGAGCGGGTTAATTATAAGCCGAGCCTGGATATTACGTTTGGCGCGGCGGCTAACGCCTATTCCGATCGGGTCTTGGGAGTGGTTTTGACCGGCATGGGCTCGGATGGTTGTAAAGGMGCCGGGCTATTAAAGCAGCGCGGCGCGCAAATATGGTCGCAAGATAAAGACAGCTGCGTTATTTATGGCATGCCGATGGCGGTTGCGCGCGAAAATTTAACCGATCGGGTGTTAAGCCTAAAAGAGATCGGCCCTGCCTTGGCGGCCGAGGTGCGCTAGTGGATATTTTAAGTATTGTCGGCGTCTTGATGGGTTTTGCGGTCATTATCGGCGGCAACTTTATCGAAGGTGGCACCTTGTCATCGCTGGCGAACTTTCCGGCGGCTTTTATTGTGCTGGGCGGTACCGCAGGCGCCGCCATGCTGCAAACGCCTAAAGAATGTTTAATGCGCTCTTTGCGTATGATTCGTTGGGTGTTTCGCCCGCCAGAGTTTGATTACCGCGAAGGCGTAAATAAAATTACCGCCTGGTCACTGACGGCGCGTAAAGAAGGCTTGCTGGGTTTGGAGCGCTTGATCGACAGCGAAACTGACCCAATTGCGCAAAAAGCGCTGGCGTTACTGGTCGATGGCAATGAGCCCGACACCATTCGCCGGGTTATGGAGGGTGATTTGATTCTCGCCGAACAAAACCATCTCGACGCCGTTAAATTTTACGAGAGTATGGGGGGGTATGCGCCCACAGTAGGAATTCTTGGGGCGGTTATGGGGTTGATTCATGTGATGCGTAATTTGGCCGACCCCGAGCAGCTAGGTCCCGGTATTGCCGTAGCTTTTGTCGCGACCATTTATGGTGTGGCATTGGCTAATTTGTTTTTTTTACCAATCGCCAACAAATTACGGATGTGTGTTGACCGTGAAATACGTTATGGCGAAATGTTTATCGAAGGGGTGTTGGGTATCGCCAACGGTGAAAACCCCCGGGCGATCGAGGTTCGGCTAAGTGGTTATCTCGATAAGTAGGCCAGCTTATGCCTAGACGTCGGAACCGCGAGTTAAGCGTTAATCACGAGCGTTGGTTGGTGAGTTACGCCGATTTTATTACGTTGCTGTTTGCTTTTTTTGTCGTTATGTATTCCATCTCTCAGGTGAATGAAAGCAAGTATCGTGTACTCTCATCGACGCTGACCGATGCTTTTGACTCCCGGCCGCGAGCGCAGGGCACAGGCAAAGGGCAGGTGCCGCCCTTGCCGATACCGCCACCGGTGGCGTCCCCCGACAAAGGGAATTTGCCGGAGCTTGAGCAAGCGTTTAAAAACGAGTTCTCGGGACTGATCGATGAGCAATTTATGCAGGTCTCGAGTAACGAGATGTGGCTGCAAGTCGAGCTGCGAGACAGCATTTTGTTTTCATCGGGCAGCGCCGAGGTTAGCGAAACGGCCGGCGAGATATTCTCCCGGGTGGCGAAGATTATTGCCAAGGTTAATAACCCGGTGCAAATCGAGGGCTTTACCGATAATGTGCCGATCCAAACCGGGCGTTACCCCAGCAACTGGGAGCTGTCATCAGCTCGGGCCTCGGCACTCGTAAAGTGGCTTGTTGAAGATGGCATCGCACCCGTTAGGTTGGCGGCTGTGGGCTATGGCGAGTACCAGCCCGTAGCGTCAAATGATACAGAAGAGGGGCGTACTCAAAATCGCCGGGTAGCGATTATGATCGCGCGCGATCAGCGGGTGCGGCCTCAATCGGTGAAACCCGCGGCATCGGCACGCACGTCGGCGGATGCTGCGGCCACCACGGTTAAACCGGTTCGGTTGGATGACGGTGAGTTGCTCTATAGTAGCGATCCGGATTTACCGCGCCCCAATAGCGCTAACTAATCATGGCGGCGCCGTACCGCGCGCTAAGGCATGAACTTTGCTGAAGCTTTAATGAACCAAACCCGCTAACGTTACTTTGACGCTTAGCATTTGTTTTAACGTTAAATGAGAAACGTGTTGTGAAAGTCTGGACAGTGGCCAATCAAAAAGGTGGTGTGGGTAAAACCACCACCAGCGTTACGCTCGGGGGCTTGGCCGCTGAGCGTAAGCGCGTGCTGCTGCTCGACCTTGATCCGCATGGCTCCTTGACGAGTTACTTCCGTCAAGATCCCGACACGCTCACTCGCAGCGCCTACACGCTGTTTTCCGAGCGCGAACGCCTCGTCGAAGGTGCAGGCTTTGTAAAATCTCTGATTGTTTCCACCGACTATCGCAACTTGGATATTCTACCAGCGGCAACGTCACTGGCGACACTCGAGCGACGGGCGTTAGGCCCCGATGGCTTAGGTTTAGTGATAAAGCGCGCTCTGGCTCTGTTAGTGGACGACTACGACTTGGTCATTATTGATACGCCTCCCTTACTTGGCGTGTTAATGGTCAATGCACTGGCCGCCTGTGATGAATTATTGATACCCGTACAAACCGAGTTTCTCGCCCTAAAGGGCCTTGAGCGAATGGTGAATACCTTAAATATGATGGCAAAATCCCGGCGCCAGGGCCTTGATTATACGATTATACCCGCCTTGTTTGATCGCCGTACTCAGGCGTCGGTGGGTAGCATGCGCACCATTCGGTTTGATCATCCCGAGCATACCTGGGCGGGTAAGATCCCAGTGGACACCAAGCTGCGCGATGCCAGTAAGGCCGGTGTGCCGCCAAGTTTGTACGAGCCTGAAAGCCGTGGGGTAGAGGCTTATCGGTCGCTTTACAAATGGCTGTGCAAGCGTGAGCAAACGGGCACCGCTACCGAAAGCGCGCAAACTACCTTAGCCGGGGGTGGCCTGTGAGTAGCGCTAATGTTAATGAGCTTTTACAAGGTTACTTTGATGAGTTGTTAAGCGAAGGTCCGGCCTCAAGCGAGCCGCTCGAGCGAGAATCGCAGAAGAGCAAGCCTGAATTAACCACGCCTGAAACGGCTCGAGACAACATACCCCCTGCTACGGTAGTGGCCGAAGCTCTAGAGGGTAAGGCCCGTCGCGATCAGTTGCAGCAATTGCTTTACAGTGCGCGGGCATCTTTAACACAGCATATGTCTGAGCCTGAGGTGCTCGTGCCGCCCACGGCACCGGTTGCACCAGTACCTGATGAGGTTGTGTCAAAAACCGCCGTTACTGAACAAACCGCAACCGAGGTCTCGGCACCCGAGCCAGAGTCTCAGTCAGTGCTCGACCAAGCGCTACAGTGGCACGCTAATGGCCGTCCTGTCTGGGCGCAAGAGTCCTTCGAAGTGCTACTGTTTACGGTCAGTGGTCTAACCTTGGCGGTGCCCTTAATTGCCCTGGGGCAAATTCAGCCATTAACCGATGAGTTGACGCCGCTGTTTGGTCAAGCGGACTGGTTTATGGGGTTACAGCCGACACCTTCCGGCAAGGTGCGTACGGTGAATACCGCCAAATTCGTTATGCCGGAGCGCTATGATCCGGCGTTTGTCGAGTCAGCCCAATATGTGGTGTCTATCAGTGGTGTGCCCTGGGGGCTCGCGGTTGATAACGTTGAGCAGCCTATGCGCCTTGAGCCCGAGGATGTTAAATGGCGCAGCTCACGATCAAAAAGACCATGGCTGGCCGGTACCGTTAAAGATCATATGTGCGCGTTGCTGGACATCCCTATGATGGGGAAACTTTTGACCGACGCTGACCGCAATAGCCGAAAATAAAAGCTCTTGCTGGGGGTGTCCAGTTTAATAACTCAAACTTTGGCTAGGTTTTGGCTTACACTGAAGAAAATACATTCGCGGCCGATAACCCAATACACACAGTGGCTGACGCAGCCTCTGATAACGGGTAAATTGGTGCGAATGAGGCAGGACCTTATATTAGTGCCTAACAATATTGTGCGAGGATAAAGCATGGCAAATAATGCCAACCAACACCAAAACGCTGACGATGCCATACTGCAGTGGGTAACCTTTCGCCTCGACGGGGAAACCTACGGCATTAATGTTATGCAGGTGCAAGAGGTGCTGCGCTACTCGGAGATCGCCCCGGTGCCGGGTGCGCCCGCTTATGTGCTTGGGATTATCAACTTGCGCGGTAATGTGGTGACGGTTATCGACACGCGCCACCGCTTTGCGTTACCGGCCGGGGAACTGACGGATAACACCCGAATTGTGATTATCGAAACCGACAGTCACGTTATCGGCATTCTGGTCGATAGCGTTGCAGAGGTCGTTTACCTGCGCCAATCTGAAATTGAAATGGCCCCCAACGTCGGCAACGAAGAGAGTGCCAAATTTATTCAGGGCGTTTGCCATAAAAACGACGAATTGCTGATTTTGATCGAGCTGAACAAGCTGCTCACCAATGAAGAGTGGGCCGAGCTCGATGATATTTAATCGGTTGCAGGGCTGATTATGAGTGCATGGCCTGACGACTCTATGGCCTTACTGGCTGCGCTGGCAGTTGCTGTGGCATTAATCGCCTTAGCGGTGGCTATCATGGCTATCCGCCAAGGGAAGCGAGCTCACCAACAAAATCGTCAGGCACTTGAAAAGCTAGAGCGTGAGCTGGCGCTGCTGCAAAGCGGCGCGGTCGGTATGGGGCAGCGTATACTGGCGATGGAATCGCGTAAAAATACCACGGTTGATACCTCAGGCGGCGACAGTCGACTAAAGCCTTACTCTGAGGCGAGCCATTTATTGTCCCTTGGGGTCGATCGCGATGAGGTGGCTAATCGATGCGGTTTATCCCGCGCCGAGGCCTCACTACTGGATGCTTTACGCCATAAAAAGCAACCCTAGTTGGCCAGGCCATCGGGGTTTAGCAGTTAGGGCCCCTTAGGTGGGGCCTTTTGCGTTTTTATTGGGCGTTGAATAGCTGCCCAGTAGTGTCAATGCTGTCGCGCCCCATCAAATACAAATACAGCGGCATTAACGCCTCTGGGGTTTTAAGCTCGCTGGGGTTCTCGGCAGGGTAAGCGGCCGCGCGCATGGCTGTGCGAGTGGCACCGGGGTTAATGCTGTTGGCGCGAATTCCCGTTACTCCCTCGAGCTCATCGGCCAGTGTCTGCATGATATTTTCTTGCGCCGCTTTGCTGGCGGCGTAGGCTCCCCAGTAAGCGCGTCCTTGGCGGCCAACACTCGATCCGGTAAAAATGATTGAGGCGTGCTCGGGCTTTTCGAGCAGCGGCAACAGAGCCTGAGTCATCATAAACGGAGCGTTGACATTGACTTGCATCAGGCGCTGCCAGGTGTCGGCGGCGTAGTCACGGATAGCGGTACGATCCCCTAACTCTGAGGCGTTATGCAGTATGCCGTCGAGCCGGCCAAACTCGTCATTGAGCGTGTCACACATATCGCGGTAGTCCTTCTCTACCGCACCTTCAAGATTCATTGGGTATATGGCGGGCTGCTTGTGTCCGGCGGCCTCAATGGCATCGTATACCTGCTCGAGCTTGCTCATAGTACGGCCAAGCAACACCACAGTGGCCCCGTGGGCGGCGTATGTCTCGGCGGCGGTGCGGCCAATACCGTCACCCGCGCCGGTGACTAAAATAATTTTGTCGGCCAGTAAGCCGCTGTTGGGCTGGTAGCCGCTGGGTAAGGTACTAACGGGCGGTTGCTGCATGGGGTTAACCTGCTGTTTGTCGTTCTTGAATAATCTGGGCAATTAACGGCGCCAACTCGAGGCTGTGGCTGACGGTATGGTCCGCCAGCCATTGGTATGGGTCATCGCCGTCGGCCACATAACCGTAGCCACAGCCGACGGTGATGGCGCCGGCGCGCCGGCCGCACTCGATATCACGAATGTGGTCGCCCAAATAAATGATTTGGCTCGGCTCGCACTCAAAGTGGCGCGCAGCCAGTAATAGTGACTCCGGGTCTGGTTTGCGGTGGGTGACATTGTCGGGGCAGATGACGATGTCAGGCTCGGGCTTAAGCGCCATTCGTTCAAGTAGTGCCTGTGTGTATAGCTCTGGTTTATTGGTGGCAATACCCCAATCTATGCCGCTGCGTTTTAGGTCGTGCAATAGTTCAATAATGCCGCTAAAGGGCTGGGTGTAAACGGCAATATGTTGCATATAAAGCTCGAGTAAGCGCTCGCGCAACTCCTCGAAGCCGGGTTCACCTTCCTGGCAGTTAAAGCCAAGCTCCACCAGGGCGCGTGCGCCATTGGATACGGTACGACGAATGACCTCATCGGGCAGTGAGTCGAGTTTATGTTCTCGGCGCAGCTTGTTCAGTACCACAATAAAGTCGCCAGCGGTATCAAGTAGTGTGCCGTCCAAATCAAATACGACGGCGCGGATCGGTAGCGGGGTAGGGCTCACGGTATCTCCAGGGCAGTGTACAGGCACGCGCGTATTATTAAACCTTAGTGGTACGCACAATATAGTTGACGTCGACATCCCGGGGGGCGAGCGAAAAGCGCTTGCTCAGTGGGTTGTAACGGATTCCGGAGATATCTTCCAGGTCTAAATTCGCGCGGCGCGCATAGCTGGCCAGCTCCGAGGGCCGAATAAATTTTTGGTAATCGTGCGTCCCCTTGGGTAACAACCCCAACAGGTATTCGGCACCGACCACGGCAAGCCCCCACGCTTTAGGCGTACGGTTGATGGTGGAGAAGTATACGCTGCCGCCGGGTTTTACCAAGGTGGCACACGCGGCTATTACCGAGGCCGGGTCGGGTACGTGCTCCAGCATCTCAAGACACGTGACGATATCGTAGCGGCCGGGCTGCTCGGCGGCTAATTGCTCAGCAGTGCATTGTTGATAGTGAATTTGCAGGGCACCTTCAGCGGCGTGGGCTCGGGCTACGCTCAGTGGCGCCTCGCCCATATCAATGCCTGTGACCTTGGCGCCGCGCTGGGCCAGCGCCTCGGCTAAAATTCCGCCACCGCAACCGACGTCTAACACTTCGCGCTCGGCCACCGGCGAATGTTGGTCAATGTAGTTGGCGCGCAGTGGGTTCATGCCGTGCAGCGGCTCAAACTCGCCGTCTAGGTCCCACCATTTATCGGCCAGTTGCTCAAACTTGGCGATCTCGGCCTCATCCGCGTTAAGCGGGCTTTGCCCTTGGCTGGCCTCGGTTGTGTATTGCGTCATAGTGGCTCCAATAGTCAGCTTGGCTTAGCGGGTTGGCGGACTTTCTTCGCCCAGTGGCGGGCTTTGGCGGCAATGTCCCGCTCGTTGAGTGTTTGTAAGTGTCCGGATAATAATAGCGCCTTACCAGCGACCCACAAATGCGACGCTTTAACCGCACGGTTGTTGTATACCAATGTGGCAACAATGTCGTAATTGGGTTCGGCGCACAGCTCATCCAGCTCAAAGGCGACAATGTCGGCGGCTTTGCCGGGCTCGAGAGAGCCGGCAATGTCATCAATGCCCAGTGCCCGGGCACCATTGAGCGTGGCCATTTGTAAGGCTTGATGGGCGCTGAGTGCGCTGGCATCACCGGCAACGGCTTTCGCCAGCAGGGCGGCGGTGTGGAGCTCGCCCAGCATCGACAAGTCGTTGTTGCTGGCCGCACCATCGGTGCCAAGGGCTACGTTAACGCCGGCTGCCGTGAGCTTGGCAACCGGACTAAAACCACTGGCGAGTTTGAGGTTAGATTCGGGGCAGTGAATCACGTGGCTACCGCTGCCGGCTAAAGCCTCGATGTCACTGTCGTCAACCTGTGTCATGTGTACGCATTGCGCCAGTGGCGACAGAATCCCCAACTCGTGTAGTCGCTCTATCGGTCGTTTGCCATGCTGCTCGAGCGAATCGGCGACTTCTTTTGCGCTCTCGTGCAGATGAATATGAATGGGCGCTTCTAGCTCTTGGGCCAGTACGGCGATTCGTTTCAGTGGCTCATCTGACACTGTGTAGGGCGCATGGGGGCCAAAGGCGATACGAATCAGGTCGTCGGCTCGGTATTCGTCGTGTAATGCCAAGCCTTTATTGATGTAGTCATCCGGCCCTTCGCCCCAATTGGTGGCAAAATCCAATACCGGGAAAGCAATTTGCGCCCGCATATGAGCGCGGCGCGTCACCTGAGCCGCCTGTTCAGGGTAAAAGTACATGTCGGCAAAGCAACTGGTGCCCGATTTAATCATTTCGGCAAGCGCGAGCTCTGTGCCGTCGCGCACAAACTCCCCGTCCACCAGACGCGCTTCGGCGGGCCAGATGTGATCATTTAGCCAGGTGTCGAGAGGGTGGTCATCGGCGAAACCGCGCAGCAGAGACATAGCCGCGTGGCCGTGGGTATTGATCAGCCCTGGCATCAGCACATGGCGCTCTAGGCTGACGGTTTGCTCGGCGCGATAGCGTTTTTCGGCTTCGGCGATAGGCAGTATTGCCTCGATCTGTTGGCCATTGATGACAAGGGCGCAGTCTTCGTATACGCGCCCCGCGGGAACGATCGGCACGATCCAGCGGGCTTTGATCATTAACCGAATAACTTGCTGGTTGGGCATAGTGGCTCCTGAACGACGGCAACTTCCTGACCGGCCTGTGGGGGCGGTCGGCGCGAGTATAACGCAAACGCGGGTTTTGGCGTGAGGCCTGGAGGCGATTATGTGGCAGCCGTAGGCACCTATACGGCTGATTTTATGGTAATATTGCGCCTTTTACGTCCGCGTGAAGCACTCTCGCGGGGGATATGTGTGTCGCGGGCGCCACCCCGGCTCTGACAGCAGTCAACACAATAAGGAAAGCGTTAATCCATGGGCGATTTAGCGAAAGAAGTATTACCCGTCAGTATTGAAGATGAGCTGAAGCAATCTTATCTAGACTACGCCATGAGTGTGATCGTGGGGCGAGCGCTCCCCGATGCGCGAGATGGCCTAAAACCTGTTCACCGGCGCGTATTGTTCGCCATGAACGAGCTGAATAACGATTGGAACAAAGCCTATAAAAAATCGGCCCGTGTGGTCGGTGATGTGATTGGTAAATATCACCCCCATGGTGACTCGGCGGTGTACGACACAATCGTTCGTATGGCGCAGCCATTTTCGCTACGCTACATGCTGGTCGACGGTCAGGGTAACTTCGGTTCGGTCGACGGCGATAACGCCGCGGCGATGCGTTATACCGAAATCCGCATGGCTAAAATTTCCCACGAGCTGCTCGCCGACCTCGATAAAGAAACCGTCGATTTTATTCCCAACTACGACGGCACCGAGCAAATCCCCGATGTATTACCTACCCGTGTGCCCAACCTGTTGGTGAACGGCTCCTCTGGCATCGCCGTAGGTATGGCGACCAATATTCCGCCACATAACTTAACCGAAGTTGTGAAAGGGTGCCTGGCGTTAATTGATAATGAAGACATTAGCGTTGATGAGCTAATGGAAATCATCCCCGGGCCAGACTTCCCCACGGGAGCGATCATCAATGGCCGCGCGGGTATTTTGCAGGCCTATCGCACCGGGCGCGGGCGTATTTATATCCGGGCTAAAGCCGAGGTCGAGGTCAATAACAAAACTGGCCGCGAAACCATCATCATTCACGAAATTCCTTATCAGCTTAATAAAGCGCGTTTAATCGAGCGTATTGCCGAGCTGGTTAAAGAGAAAAAAATCGAAGGCATTAGTGAGTTGCGTGACGAGTCGGATAAAGACGGTTTGCGCATTGTTATTGAGGTTAAGCGCAATGAGTCGGGCGAGGTATTGCTCAATAACCTCTACAGCCAAACTCAGCTGCAAAATGTATTTGGTATCAACATTGTGGCGCTGGTTGATGGCCAGCCCAAAGTGCTTAATCTTAAAGAGCTGCTCGAGGCGTTTGTACGTCATCGCCGTGAGGTGGTAACGCGCCGTACCGTGTACTTGTTGCGCAAAGCGCGTGAGCGCGGCCACACGCTGGAAGGTTTGGCAGTAGCGATTGCCAATATCGATGAGGTAATTGAGCTGATTAAAAGCTCGCCATCACCGGCTGAGGCCAAAGAGGGCTTAATCGCCCGCGGCTGGGATGCCGCCGAGATGGCTCCGTTCTTAGAGCGCGCCGGCGAAGATGCCTGCCGCCCGGAAGATTTGCCCGAGACCTTTGGTTTGCGCGACGGAAAATACTACCTGTCGCCCGCTCAAGCTCAGGCCATTTTGGAGCTGCGCCTGCACCGCTTGACCGGCATGGAGCACGACAAACTGCTGGCAGAGTACAACGAAAAGCTTTTGCAAATTGCCGAGTATTTGGAAATTTTAGGTAACTTCACGCGTTTGATGGAAGTCATCCGCGAAGAGCTGGAGCTTATTGTCAAAGACTACGGCGATGAGCGTCGTACCGAAATTATGGCCTCGACGCTGGATCTGACCGAAGAAGATTTAATTAATGAAGAGCAGCGCGTCGTTACGCTCTCTCACGGTGGGTACGCCAAGAGCCAGCCGCTTGCGGATTACCAGGCGCAAAAGCGCGGTGGTATGGGTAAATCGGCGACGGCCGTTAAAGACGAAGACTTTGTTGAGCACCTGTTGATTGCCAGTACCCACGACACGATTTTGTGTTTTACCAGCGCGGGTAAAGTCTATTGGCTGAAGGTATACCAAATTCCGGTAGCCGGTCGTCAGTCACGGGGGCGTCCGGTGGTGAACCTTATGCCGCTGGAAGAGGGCGAACGCGTTACCTCTATTTTGCCCGTCAAAGAATTTGATGCCGATCACTTTGTGTTTATGGCAACTCAAAACGGCACAGTTAAAAAGACGCCGCTGGATCAGTTCTCACGTCCGCGCAGTGTAGGCTTGCGTGCAATCGCGTTGGATGAAGGCGATAGCCTGGTGTACACCGCGATTACTAATGGCGAGCGCGACATTATTTTGTTTGCCTCTAACGGTAAAGCGGCACGCTTTAATGAATCTGCCGTGCGCAGTATGGGGCGCATCAGTCGCGGTGTGCGCGGTATTCGAATGGCCGAAGAAAACTCTGTAATCGGCATGGTAGTGCCGGTCGAGGATGGCAAAGTGCTTACCGTAAGTGAAAATGGTTATGGTAAACGTACGGATGTTGAAGAGTTTCCGGCTAAAGGCCGCGGCGGCCAAGGTGTTATCGCCATGACGGCCAGTGATCGCAACGGTGCCCTAGTGGGGGCGGTGCAGGTACTCGACGGCGAAGAGCTGATGCTGATCTCCGATCAGGGCACGTTAGTGCGGACCCGGGTTGATGAAGTGTCAGTGTTGAGCCGTAATACTCAGGGTGTGCGCCTGATTAAACTGCGTGACGGCGAGCATATGAGTGGCCTTGCGCGCATTGAAGAAACAGAAGACGACGATATTGAAGCGCTGGGTGATGCATCGGGCGAATCGGCTACTGAGGAATAGGGCGCTATGAGCGATACCAATACCGAGCGCGAGCAATTGCTGGCGCTGCGCGATCGCATTGATGAAATCGATGCGTCGATTGGCGAGCTGATATCTGAGCGCGCTCGCTGTGCGCAAAAAGTGGCTGAGGTTAAATCGGCCAGCGGCTCGGACGATGTTTTGTTTTATCGTCCTGAGCGTGAGGCGCAGGTGTTGCGCAAGGCCATGGAGCGCAACCAAGGCCCGCTTAGCGATGAAGAAATGGCGCGTTTGTTTCGCGAAGTCATGTCGGCGTGTTTGGCTTTGGAGCGCCCAATCAAAGTGGCGTACCTTGGGCCCGAGGGAACCTTTACCCAGCAGGCCGCGCTGAAGCATTTTGGTGCGTCGGCGGTGGCTATGCCGTTCTCGGCGATCGATGAAGTATTCCGCGAAGTGGAGGCCGGCGCCGTTAACTATGGCGTGGTCCCGGTCGAAAATTCCACTGAGGGGGTGGTGAGTCACACCCTCGATAATTTTATGGGGTCTAATCTCAAAATTTGTGGCGAGGTGGAGTTGCGGGTTCATCATAACTTGATGGTTTCGTCCGTTACCGATGTCAACAATATTTCGCGTATTTACTCGCATGGTCAGTCGCTTGCTCAGTGCCGTAAATGGCTGGACGCTCATTACCCTAAAGCCGAGCGCATTGCGGTATCCAGCAATGCTGAAGCGGCGCGCCGCTTAAAGGGTGAGTGGAATGCGGCGGCTATCGCCCCGGAAAGAGCGGCGGAGTTATATGACTTAAAGATCGTCGCCGAAAAAATTGAAGACCAACCCGATAACAGTACCCGCTTTTTGATTATCGGTACGCAGGATGTACCCGCCAGTGGTATTGATAAGACTTCGCTACTCATTGCTATGCGTAACCAGCCAGGTGCGCTGCACAACTTATTGGCCCCTTTCCATGCCCATAATATTGATCTGACGCGAGTCGAAACCCGGCCCTCGCGCTCGGGGGTATGGACATACGTCTTCTTTGTCGATTTTACCGGACACGTCGATGACCCTGTGATTCGCACCACATTAGATGAGGTGTCGTCTCGCGTGAGTGATTTAAAAATACTGGGTTCTTACCCTAAAGCCGTATTGTAAGGATGTCGGCTGTGTCGGAGCCTGAGTTTAATCAGCCAGCTGTTGGTAAGTTAGTCGTCATTGGGTTGGGGCTTATTGGTGGCAGTGTTAGTGCGGGCCTGCGTCAGCAAAAGGGTTGTCGCGAGACAATTGGCATTGTCCGTAACCAGGAAACCATCGATGTAGCGCTTGAGCGCGGCGTCGTTGATCGAGCTTACCTCAACCTCGGTGATGTTGCCCCCGAGTTAGGGGCGGGCGATGTTATATTTGTGGCAGTGCCCACCTTGGCTATCGAGTCTGTGTTGCGGGATATTGAAGCGCATGTCAGCGCTGAAGTCACCATTACCGATGGCGCTAGCGTGAAGGGCAGTGTGCGCGAGGCCGCTATGAATGTGTTTGGCGAGGTGCCGGTTAATCTGGTGCTTGGGCATCCGATTGCCGGCTCCGAACAAAGCGGTGTGGCGGCAGCCAACCCCTCGTTGTACCAAAAGCACCGCGTGATATTAACCCCTGAAACCTCGACCGGTGAGCAACATCTGGCGAGGGTAACTACATTGTGGCAAACCCTTGGTGCCGAAGTGTTAACCATGACGGTGGCCGAGCACGATGAGGTATTGGGAGCTACCAGCCATTTGCCTCACGCCATTGCCTATTCGCTGGTTGATACGCTGGCGCACGATATAGGCAACCCTAATATTTTTCGTTATGCCGCTGGCGGCTTTCGCGATTTTACCCGAATCGCTTCCAGCGACCCGGTGATGTGGCACGATATTATGCGGGCCAATCGCAGCGCTGTGCTGCATTCACTGGATAAATTCGTCGATAACTTGCTGCGCTTGCGCGACGGCATAGAGCGTGAAGACGGTGAGTATTTACTCGGGGTGTTCACCCGCGCCAAAGCCGCTCGCGATCATTTTACGCGTATGCTGGCCGGACGTGCATTACAGGACTCGGCCGCCGTGGCGCCGGCAAAACTGCAGGTTAAACACTCATCCGGACTGACCGGGCGCTTGCGCGTGCCGGGCGACAAGTCGATCTCTCACCGCGCCATTATGCTCGGCTCGCTCGCCAATGGCACCACCGAAATTACCGGCCTGCTCGAGAGCGAAGACTCGCTCGCAACTCTGCAGGCGTTTCGCGATATGGGCGTGGTGATCGAGGGGCCAACCGAAGGGCGAGTAACGGTATACGGTGTGGGGTTGCGTGGTTTAAAAGCGCCTCATAAGCCTTTGTATTTGGGTAATGCTGGTACCAGCGCCCGGTTATTATCCGGCATACTCGCGGCCCAGAATTTTGCCTCAACCATCACTGGCGATGCATCGCTCTCGGCACGGCCCATGGGACGTGTTATCGAGCCGTTAACAGCGATGGGCGCGGTTATTGAGTCAGAGTTTGGCCAGCTGCCTCTGGCGTATAGTCCGGCGCAAGGGTTTCACGCTATCGATTACCAGGTGCCAATGGCTAGCGCGCAGGTCAAGTCTTGCTTGCTACTTGCGGGGCTCTACGCTAAGGGGGTTACCCGGGTAAAAGAGAGTCAGATAACCCGCGACCATACCGAGCGCATGCTCGGAGGATTTGGTTGTGCCTTAGAGAAAACCGCGGATGGCTGGCTTACGGTGCACGGCGGTAGTGAGTTGACGGCTTGTCAGGTAGATGTACCCGGCGATTTCTCGTCGGCGGCGTTTTTTATGGTGGCCGCCAGTATTACCCCTGGTTCAGATATTTTGCTTGAACATGTAGGGGTTAATCCCTCGCGTACCGGGGCGCTGGATATTTTGCGTCAGATGGGTGCTGATATCGAGCTGTTAAACCCTGCAACCGCGGGTGGTGAGCCGGTTGCTGATATCCGGGTTCGCTATGCCCCGTTAACAGGGGTTGTGATTCCCACCGAGTTGGTTTCGCGCGCCATCGATGAGTTTCCTGCTTTGTTTGTTGCGGCGGCCTGCGCATCGGGCACCACTGAGCTCTCGGGGGCTGCCGAGCTAAGGGTGAAAGAGAGTGATCGGCTCGCCAATATGGCGCAGGGTTTAATCGCGCTCGGAGTTCCTGTCACTACACGTGCGGATGGCTTGAGCATCTGCGGGGCAGCCTTGAGCGGAGGCGAGGTTGATTCGGCCGGTGATCACCGGGTGGCCATGGCCTTGGCATTAGCGGGTTTACGTGCCTCAGGCACTGTGGTGGTGAATGGCGCCGAGTGTATTGCATCCTCCTTTCCGGGGTTTGTCGCGCACGCCAAACAATTGGGCATATCCATAGAAGTAATTGATAGTTAACAAAGAGTAGCAAAACCGCTACCGTTGCTCTCGCACGGTGGCTGCTGGGGGAATTAGTGAATTTTCTCCAGATCACCTATAATACGCGCCGCCGACACTGGGTCGGCTCCAAATTGACCAACAAATTGTGAGTGGCATGTCCGAGCAATACACACAGACGCACCTAAAACAGCTAGAAGCTGAAAGTATTCATATCATCCGTGAAGTCGCGGCTGAGTTTGATAACCCTGTTATGCTCTACTCGGTAGGCAAGGATTCCGCGGTAATGATGCACTTGGCCATGAAGGCCTTCGCACCGGGTAAACCGCCATTTCCTTTGATGCACGTAGATACCACCTGGAAGTTTCGCGAGATGATCGAGTTTCGCGATCAGCGTATTAAAGACCTTGGCTGGGATCTTCTGGTGCACATCAACCAGGAAGGCGTGGATATGGGCGTTGGGCCCTTTACTCACGGTAGCGCCAAACACACCGATATCATGAAGACCCAGTCGCTGAAGCAGGCCTTAAACAAGTATAAGTTTGATGCCGCCTTTGGTGGTGCACGTCGGGACGAAGAAAAATCCCGCGCGAAAGAGCGTGTGTATTCCTTTCGTGACCGCAACCACCGCTGGGACCCAAAAAACCAGCGCCCCGAGCTGTGGAATATTTATAACGGCCGGGTTGATAAAGGTGAGAGCATTCGTGTGTTCCCTTTGTCTAACTGGACGGAGCTGGATATTTGGCAGTACATCCACCTCGAAGGTATTCCAATCGTACCTTTGTACTTTGCCGCCAAACGCCCGGTGGTTGAGCGCGATGGCACCTTGATTATGGTTGATGACGACCGTATGCCGCTGGAGCCAGGTGAAGAGATACAGGAAAAAATGGTACGTTTCCGCACCTTGGGCTGCTATCCGCTGACTGGCGCGGTAGAGTCAGAGGCGACGACCTTGACCGATATTATTCAGGAAATGTTGTTGACCACAACCTCCGAACGCCAAGGACGAGTGATTGACCATGACAGCTCCGGCTCGATGGAAAAGAAAAAGCAAGAAGGCTACTTCTAAACAATCACTCTACGCAATTGCATTGAATCGGTGGCGCCAGGCGCCGCCAATTTGTTAGGCACCGAAAACGCCAAAGGCTAAAAGTTTATGTCCCATCAATCAGAACTTATCGCTAACGATATTGATGAGTATCTCGCTCAGCACGAGCGTAAAGAATTACTCCGTCTGCTTACTTGCGGCAGCGTTGACGACGGCAAAAGTACCTTGATCGGTCGCTTGCTGCACGATTCAAAAATGATCTATGAAGATCAGTTGGATGCGGTTCGCTCCGACAGCACCAAGCACGGCACCACTGGTAACACCATCGATTTGGCTTTGCTGGTAGACGGCCTGCAAGCCGAGCGTGAGCAGGGTATTACCATCGATGTGGCGTACCGCTATTTCTCGACCGCCAAGCGTAAATTTATTATTGCCGACACCCCTGGGCACGAGCAGTACACGCGCAATATGGCCACGGGCGCGTCGACTTGTGATTTAGCCGTTATTCTTATTGATGCACGCTACGGCGTTGTGACACAAACGCGTCGCCACAGCTATATTGCCTCACTGCTGGGTGTTAAAAACATTGTTGTCGCGGTTAATAAGATGGACTTGCTGGGTTTTGATGAGCAGGCGTTTATCAAGATTAAGTCTGACTACCTCGCGTTTGCGCAAAAACTTGGAATGCAGGACGTTCAGTTTGTGCCTATTTCGGCGCTTGATGGTGATAACGTTGTTAACCCGTCGGATCGTTCGGCGTGGTACACCGGCCCGACACTAATGGATATTCTTGAGTCTGTTCCTGTAACGGCTGATAAAAACTTTGATGATTTTCGTTTTCCGGTGCAGTACGTCAATCGTCCCAATCTCGACTTTCGTGGCTTTTGTGGCACCGTTGCCTCGGGCGTTGTGAAAGTAGGGGATGCTGTGAAAGTATTGCCCGGTGGCAACAGCAGTACCATTAAAGCCATTGTCACTTATGATGAAAATCTAGATGAAGCCTTTGCCGGGCAAGCCGTTACCTTAACGCTTAACGATGAGATTGATGTAAGTCGTGGCGATATGCTGGTGCTTGATAACGATTCTGTTAAACAGACTAATAAGCTGAAAGCTCATGTGGTTTGGATGAATGCTAATGCCGGTAATATTGGCAATGAGTATTTGTTTAAATTTGCCAGCCGTGTTGTTAGTGGCCATTTTGATGGGCTTGATTATCAAATCGATGTCAACACGCAAGAGCATCACCCCACACAAGCGCTTGAGCTCAATGATATTGCCGTGGCTAATTTATCGCTGAGCCAAGATGTTATCGTCGATAACTATCAGGTTAATCGGGCGACGGGTGCCTTTATCGTTATCGATCGATTGACGAATATAACAGTAGGCGCCGGCATGGTCATTGAAGGGCTCGATTCCGATGGTGGCTCTGGTGCCCATTCCGGCTCGGCTAATTACAGTGAGTTTGAGGTGGAGCTGAATGCACTGATTCGCAAGCACTTCCCGCACTGGAATGCCCGTGATATTGGTTCGCTACTTAAGTAATTTTTATTTGCGTAGTTAACGCCATAAGGCCAATCTAAAAGAGGAGCTTGCTCCTCTTTTTTTGTCGCTAAAAATTGTGCGAGATCGCTTACGAATAATTCAGTGATGTCTTCATTGCAGATTAATCTCCCAGTGCCTAATCTGAAAATGCGCAGGTAACGCGTATACATTCAAATAAGGAGATTTCCTATGAAGCGTCTAATCAGTAGTTTTGTTATTGCTCTTGCCGTTACAGTATTTTCACCTCTTCATGCTTTTGCTGCCGGGCCGGATACGGAAGCCAGTGTGAGTGCTCCCATCAATATCAATACGGCCGATGTACAAACCTTGTCGCAGTTAAAAGGTATTGGCGAAGCTAAGGCGCAAGCGATCATTGCCTGGCGAGAACAAAATGGCCCGTTTGATAGCGTCGATGAATTGCTGCAAGTTAAGGGTATTGGTGAGGCAACCCTGGATGACATTCGAGCCAAGGTTGCCTTATAGCGAATAGCCTCTTAAATCACGCCTGGCCCGGCAAGCAGAAGGTTTGCAGGGCTAGAGTGCCTTCTGCGTAAAACGGTAACCCCGCTAGCGGCGCTTGCCATTGTGCAGGGAATAGCCGGTTTTGCTCTTTAGTCAGAATATCCTTCTCACGGTTGCTGCGAAATCCCCCGAAGTTTGTTTTAATATCGCTCAGGCGGCACCTTGTCGGATGCCGCACACTATGGGGGAGATATGTCACACGTCGGGTCAGTTGCCAGCCAGAGTACACACCTAGGTCCTCGAATCATTGTCGCGATGGACTACAGTAGCGCAGACGAGTGTCTGAGAGTTGCTCATCAGTTATCTCCTCAGTTATGCCGGCTTAAAGTGGGTAAAGAGCTGTTTACCTCATGTGGCCCACACTTGGTCGAGCAGTTAATGACCTTAGGCTTTGAGGTCTTCCTCGATTTGAAATTTCACGACATCCCCAATACTACGGCTAAGGCTGTCCGAGCAGCCTCAGAGCTAGGTGTTTGGATGGTTAATGTGCACGTTAGCGGGGGGCGTCGCATGATGGAGGCCGCCCGAAGCGAGCTGGAGCGGTTTGCATCCCCGCCTCTGTTGATCGGGGTCACGGTACTAACGAGTATGGATGCGAACGACCTAAGTGAGATAGGGATCCAACGCTCCCCTGAGGAGCAAGTGTTGCATCTAGCGAATTTGGCAAAAGAGTCTGGCTTGAGCGGTGTTGTTTGCTCGGCACAGGAGGCAACCTCGTTAAAGGGCGCCTGTGGGCCTGATTTTGCGTTAGTGACACCGGGCATTCGGCCGGCCTCTGCGGCCCAGGGCGATCAACGGCGCATTATGACCCCTGTTGACGCGATCAAGGCAGGCAGTGATTTTTTAGTGATCGGACGGCCTATCACTCAAGCTCCCGACCCCATGTTGGCCTGTCGTGAGATAGTGGCAGATATTGAAGGGATAGCGACCGATGGCTCTTAACCCAGATTGCATTATCGTTACGATCGACGGCCCCTCTGGCGCCGGTAAGGGTACGCTAAGTCAGTTACTCGCTCAGCGACTCGGTTATCGCTTACTCGATAGTGGGGCCTTATACCGCCTAGTCGCGTTATCTTCGTTGAATAAAGCCATCCCGATGAGTGATGAGGCGAGCTTAGTGCATTGCGCGGCTGGTTTAGATGTTGTGTTCAGCCCAGCCGAGGGCGGCGTTCAAGTGTTGCTTGAGGGGCAGGATGTCACCACGGCGATTCGCCAGGAGCAGGTGAGTATGCGAGCCTCAGAGGTGGCGGCCATTGATGCTGTGCGCAGCGCGTTGCTACAGCGCCAGCGTGACTTTGCCACCGCTCCCGGTTTGGTGGCTGACGGCCGCGATATGGGGACAACCGTCTTTACCCATGCCCAGCATAAGTTTTATTTAACGGCGAGCGCCGAAGCGCGTGCGCAGCGCCGTTACCAACAATTACTTGAACGCGGTGAGCAAGTTGACCTGCCGGCATTGATTGCCGATATCGAAGCGCGGGATCAGCGCGATCAGTCCCGCGCAAGCTCACCGTTGCGTCCAGCGGACGATGCTAAGGTTATTGATAGCACCAATCTGAGTATTGAGCAGGTATTGGCTCATATGATGGTCACAATTGGCGCCTAAGCTAGAGTAACTTTTTCAGTTGACACTCCCCATGTTGGTGCGAAACCTGCTACGAGTTAATTAACGTGGGGTTAACTTGCGCGTATCGCGTCTGCGGCGAGAGGGCTCGCGGTAGATGTTGGTAAAAATGGTGCGCAAAATCGAAATTTTTACATTTATGCCTTAACTTAGCGCGCAAGCATTATGCCTTCGCGCTGGCAGTGGAAACGATAGATCACTCAACGATGGAGTCGGCAGTGAGTTCAAAAAATCTGACATGCTTTAAAGCCTATGATATCCGTGGCAAGCTCGGTGAAGAGTTAAATGAAGATATCGCTTACCGAATTGGTCGTGCCTACGGCCAGTTTCTTAAACCTAAAACCGTTGTTGTGGGCGGTGATGTGCGGGAAACCAGTGAATCGCTGAAGACCGCTGTCGGTAATGGCTTGCGGGATGAAGGGGTCGATGTTGTCGATATCGGTATGGTCGGCACAGAAGAGGTGTATTTTGCGACGAGTCATCTGGAGGCCAGTGGTGGCATTGAGGTGACGGCGAGCCATAACCCCATCGACTATAACGGCATGAAGCCGATTCGCGAAAACTCCAAACCCATTAGCGGTGATACCGGTCTGCTGGATATTAAACGCTTGGCGGAAGAGGGCGACTTTGCCCCGGTCGACCCAGCGAACCGGGGCAAACTGATTAAGCAAAGTACGTTAGAAGCCTATGTTGAACATTTATTAGGCTACGTTGACGTCGATCAGCTCAAGCCTTTTAAAATTGTTGTCAATGCCGGCAATGGCGCGGCAGGGCACGTCATCGACGCGCTGGAATCTCACCTTCCCTTTGAGTTTATTAAAGTTCACCATGAGCCAGATCCGACTTTCCCTAACGGTATCCCTAACCCGCTGTTGGTAGAGAATCGTGGGCCAACCCGTGATGCCGTGCTAGAGCACGGCGCAGACTTGGGTATTGCCTGGGACGGAGACTTCGATCGCTGCTTCTTTTTTGATGAGAAGGGGGATTTTATCGAGGGTTATTATCTCGTGGGGTTGCTCGCCGAAGCCTTTTTGATCAAAGAGCAGGGCGGAAAGGTTGTGCATGACCCGCGCTTAACATGGAACACCATCGATATCGCCGAGCAGTGTGGCGGCACAGCGGTGCAATCAAAAACTGGCCATGCTTTTATTAAAGAGCGTATGCGTAAAGAAGACGCTATTTACGGCGGTGAAATGAGTGCGCATCACTATTTTCGCGATTTCTTCTACTGCGATAGCGGCATGATTCCGTGGCTGTTGGTGACCGAGCTGATGTGCCGTAAGAATGCGACACTATCGTCGATGATGGAGGAGTGTATTGCGCGCTTTCCATCGCCGGGTGAAATCAACCGCGAAGTCGCCGATGCCAAGCTGGCCATTAGTAAGGTGCGCGACCACTTTAAAGCCGATGCGCTGGAGGTCGATGAAACTGACGGCGTGAGCATGATCTTTGAGAATTGGCGCTTTAACTTGCGCATGTCCAACACTGAGCCTGTGGTACGCCTAAACGTCGAAAGCCGTGCCGATAAGGCCCTGATGCAGGCAAAAACCGACGAGATTTTAGCGTTACTTGATAGCTAACCCCAAATTCAGTTCAAACAAGGAGTAGAGGATGCAGGTTAAAAAAGCGGTCATTCCGGTAGCTGGGCTGGGTACGCGTATGCTTCCAGCGACTAAAGCAATTCCTAAAGAGATGCTGCCAGTGGTTGATAAGCCCCTGATTCAATATGTGGTAGATGAAGCGGCAGCGGCAGGCATTAAAGAGATTGTCTTGGTAACCCATGCTTCTAAAAACTCGATCGAGAACCATTTTGATACCAGTTTTGAGCTAGAGGCTCAGCTAGAGGCGCGCTTAAAGCGTTCGCTATTGGAGCAGGTTAAGTCCATTACACCTCCGGGATTAACGGTTATTTCAGTACGTCAGTCTGAAGCCAAAGGCTTAGGGCATGCTATTTTGTGCGCCAAGCCTGTTATTGGTGACGAACCTTTCGCGGTGCTGTTGCCCGACGTCCTGGTTGACAGCTACGAGTGTAACCTTAAAAAAGAGAACCTTGCCGGTATGGTGCGTCGCTTTGATGAAACCAGCGCCAGCCAAATTCTGGTGGAGGGCGTGCCCTGGGAGTGGGTGCACAAATACGGGGTGGTGGACTGCGGCGGTGCCGAAATCGGTGCGGGAAACAGCCAAAAAATCAATGCAATGGTGGAAAAGCCGCCAGCCGATGAGGCGCCCTCTAACCTCGCTATTGTGGGCCGTTATATTCTGTCGGCGGCTACCTGGGAGTTGCTGGAGCGCACCCAGCCAGGCGCGGGCGGTGAAATACAGTTAACCGATGCTCTTGATATGTTGCTGGAGCGGGAAACTGTCGAGGCCTACGAGCTGGTAGGTAAAAGCCACGATTGTGGCAGCAAGACCGGTTATGCGATTGCCAATATTGCCTATGCCACCCGTAACAGTGAGGTAGGAGAGGGCGTCAAAGAGTACATACGCGCCACTTACTGCAGCTAAGCAACGGTTTATCTTGCTAAGTCACCCTAAAAACACCGGTTGCCCCTGTGCGCCGGTGTTTTGCTAAATATTGCTTGCTAAATAACCACCTCTCTGCTAGCCTGCCCGACCTGCTGATACCCATCGTCCGTTAACGTGGGGTCGACAGTAGCAAGCCGTTACTCGCCAGTGTTAAGGGCGGCTTGTGTTCATCATTCATCAACCCGTATGTCTGGCCTTACGGATTGCTGTTGCGGCGTCAATTTTCAGGTCGCCCACAGCTACTTTTATAGGTAATTTTGTGACCATGAGCGAAAGTTTTGCTGAGTTATTTGAAGAGAGCTTAAAAACAGTCGATATGGTGCCCGGCACCATCGTTACCGGTGTGGTAATTGATATCGATAAAGATTGGGTAACTGTACACGCCGGACTCAAGTCGGAAGGTGTTATCCCTGCTAACCAGTTCATCGATGAAAACGGTGAAGTTAAGCTGGAAGTAGGCGATGAAGTACAAGTTGCACTGGAAACCGTAGAAGACGGTTTCGGTGAGACCCGCCTGTCTCGTGAGAAAGCCAAGCGCGCTGAAGCTTGGAAAGTGCTGGAAGCGGCACACTCTGCAGACGAAGTGGTTAAAGGTGTTATTAACGGTAAGGTTAAAGGTGGTTTCACCGTTGACGTTGCTGGTATCCGTGCTTTCTTGCCAGGTTCGCTGGTTGACGTACGTCCGGTACGCGAAACCGCTCACCTCGAAAACAAAGAGCTGGATTTTAAAGTTATTAAGCTCGACCAAAAGCGCAATAACGTTGTGGTTTCGCGCCGCGCGGTATTGGAGCAAGCTAACTCAGCTGAGCGTGAAGAGCTGCTGGCAACCCTGCAAGAAGGCATGGTTGTTAAAGGCATCGTTAAAAACCTGACCGACTACGGCGCGTTCGTAGATCTGGGTGGTGTTGACGGCCTGCTGCACATCACTGATATGGCTTGGAAGCGCATTAAGCACCCAAGCGAAATCGTTAACGTTGGCGACGAAATTGACGTTAAAGTGCTGAAGTTTGACCGTGAGCGCAACCGCGTATCACTGGGTCTGAAGCAACTGGGTGAAGATCCATGGTTGCAAATTACTGGCCGTTACCCTGAAGGCGCCCGCGTTAAAGCGGTTGTGACCAACCTGACTGACTACGGTTGCTTCGCAGAGCTGGAAGAGGGTGTTGAAGGTCTGGTTCACGTATCTGAAATGGATTGGACCAACAAGAACATTCACCCATCTAAAGTTGTGAATGTTGGTGATGAAATCGAAGTGATGATCCTTGATATTGACGAAGAACGTCGTCGTATTTCTCTGGGCGTTAAGCAGTGTCAAGAGAACCCTTGGGACGCATTTGCCCGCACTTGCGCCAAAGGCGAGAAAATCACCGGTAAGATCAAGTCAATCACTGACTTTGGTATCTTCATCGGCTTGGACGGAGGCATCGACGGTCTGGTTCACTTGTCTGACATCTCTTGGCACGAAGCCGGCGAAGAAGCCGTGCGTAAGTACAAGAAAGGCGACGAGATTGAAACCGTTGTGCTGGCAATCGATCCAGAGCGTGAGCGTATTTCGCTGGGCATCAAGCAACTTGAAGCCGATCCGTTCTCTGAGTACGTAGCCGAGAACGACAAAGGCGCTGTTGTTAAAGGTATCGTAAAAGAAGTTGAAGCTAAGGCAGCGGTTATTACTCTGGCTGACGACGTAGAAGCTGTACTGAAGGCCTCTGAGTTGTCACGCGAGAAGGTTGAAGACGCGCGCAACGTGCTGAAAGAAGGTGAAGAAGTCGAAGCTAAGATCATTAGCGTTGACCGTAAAAACCGCTCTATCAGCTTATCTGTGAAGTCTAAAGACGTTGCTGAAGAGAAAGCCTCTATCAAAGAACACTCAAGCAAGCAGGCTGAGCAAGCAGCACCTGCCACTACCCTGGGTGATCTGATCAAGGCTCAGATGGAAGCGAAAGACTAATTTCGCCCCTTCTTAAAAAAGGTCGGCCCCGTGCCGGCCTTTTTTATGCCTGTCGTTTGGGTAGTGTTAAGCGCCACTATTGGTGTGATTATAGATTAAGATCAATAACTTACCTTCTGTTCATAAACTGTCCATTAAGTATTGCGTCCTCTCTAATGTCGTTATAAGCTAAGTCTGATCGCTTAATGCGACCACGCCTGAACAACAACGAACTCGAGAGCAGGCCATGACTAAATCTGAATTAATTGAATATATCGCCGAAAAGCAAGATCATTTACCTGTCAGAGATGTCGAATTGGCGGTGAAACTGCTATTAGACTATATGTCTGAGATGCTGGCCGAAGGTGAGCGTATTGAAATTCGCGGGTTCGGCAGCTTTTCTTTGCATTACCGCGCACCACGTATGGGGCGTAACCCCAAAACAGGTGACGCGGTTGAGCTCGAGGGTAAGTTTGTTCCGCATTTTAAGCCCGGCAAAGAGATGCGTGACCGGGTTAATGAAAGTATTCACTCCTGATCGTTGTATCATTAAACTATTCCCACGCCTAGAGAGGTTTCTATGAGGCGCATTGGCAGATGGATCTATGCTCTGGTATTACTCGCGGCACTTATTTTGGGGTTTGTCTTTAACTCTGAAAACGCGTCTGAAGTGACAGTAACCTTGCTGGGAAATGTTTTACCCGAATTACGGCTCGGCATTTGGTTGCTTATCTTCACCTTGTTTGGGTTGCTACTTGGCTTTGCTTTAAACCTTATTCCCTCCATGGCCATGCGTCGCAGCCTCGCCTCGGCGCGCCGGCGCAACGAAAAACTAGAGCAGGAAGTACAAACACTGAGAAGCCAAAGTTTGCGGACTTAATCTAATGGCTGACATTTTGATGTACGGGCTGCTGCTGTTGGCTTTGGCAATTGGCTTTGCCTTGGGCCGCTGGCACCCTCGCCGAAAATCTGCGCATTACCCTAAAGACTATGCCCTAAATTATTATAAAGGCTTGAGTTATCTATTTAACGAGCAGCCCGACAGTGCTATAGATGCCTTTATTGGCTCCTTGGCGGTTAATAGTGACACCCTTGAAACACACCTGGCTCTGGGCAACATGCTGCGCCGGCGCGGCGAAGTCACCAAGGCGATTAAGATTCACCAAAACTTACTGGCTCGCCCAGGGCTTAACGTCCGGCAACAGCATGAATCCCAAATAGAGTTGGCACGTGACTACATAAAAGCCGGCTTATTAGACAGGGCAGAGGCCTTGTTGTTGGAGCTGGTGAAGCTTTCCTCCATGTACAAGCTGCAAGCACTTGAGCACCTCATCGAGATTTATCAAGACGAGAACGAGTGGGATGACGCCATTGCCATGGCAAGTCAGCTCGAGCGCCGAGCTAAGCAACATGATCAAGGCCAGGGGCTCGAGCAAATGCAGGCACATTTTGCGTGCGAGCAAGCGCTGCAAGACCTTGAGGCCCGCCATATCACTAAAGCTCGGGTACACCTGCAAGAGGCGCTGCGGTTCGACCCGTCGTCGGCGCGGGCGAGTATTCTTTTTGCCCGGCTGGAGTTTTCTCAGGGGCGCTACCGGGAGGCCCTTAAACATATACACCGAATTCCGGCCCAGGACCCTGAGTACCTGATAGAGGTACTGGACACCTTAATTGAAAGCTATGAGCGCCTTGGTGAGTCGCGCGCTCTGGACGACTACTTACAGAAACTACTAAAAGAGCACCCGAGTAACACGTTAATCATAAAAATCGCCGACCGGTTGCGCTGGAGCCAGGACGATTACGTCGCCGCCGACTTTATTGCCGAACAGCTAAAGCTGAACCCAAGCATACGCACGCTTAATCGCTTGGTTGAGCTGCATTTGCCACATTCAGAAGGCAAAGCTAAGGAGAACCTTGAGCTACTTAAGCAGCTGGTCGATCAGGTTATCGCCGAAAAGCCGAGCTACTGCTGTAACAAATGCGGTTTCACCGGTAATAGCCTGCACTGGCTTTGTCCCGGTTGTAAATCGTGGGGTAGTATTCGCCCCATACGGGGGGTAGCGGGCGAATAGGGCGGTAACATTTCTGTCGTATAAATTTCATACATCTGTAAAAGTCCACTGATTTACTGAGCGTAACTCGCTAAACAGTGCCGCCAAACTAGGCGGTGTGCTTGGCGATACTCTCGTAAATAACAGTGAGGCAGGTGATGAAGGTTACAGTCTTTGGTGTGGGTTATGTTGGGTTGGTGCAGGCGGCTGCACTTGCCGAGGTCGGGCATCAGGTAGTTTGTATCGATGTTGATAAAGCAAAAATTAACCGACTCAACCAAGGGCATATACCGATTTATGAGCCAGGTTTAGAAGCTGTAGTTCGTGAAAATCACCGCAGTGGGCGACTGCTTTTTAGTCATGACCCTGAGGTGGGGGTTCAGCACGGTGACGTGCAATTTATTGCCGTGGGTACACCTCCGGATGAATCGGGTGCGGCTGACGTTCGCTATGTGCTAAGCGTTGCTGGCACACTGGGCGAGTTACTCGATCGGCCAGTATTGGTGGTAAATAAATCGACGGTTCCCGTTGGCACGGCCGATCAGGTTACTCGCTGCATTGGGGCAAAACTTCAGACGCGCGGTAAGCGTTTTAATGTACCTGTTATATCAAACCCGGAATTTTTAAAAGAGGGGTCGGCACTGGCCGATTGTATGAAGCCCGATCGCATAATCATTGGCACCAACGATGCCGGTGCCGAGGCCACTATGCGTGAGCTTTATGCTCCCTTTAATCGCAATCACGAAAAAATTATCGTTATGGATGTGCGTAGCGCCGAACTTACTAAGTATGCGGCTAACTGTATGCTCGCCACCAAGATCAGTTTTATGAACGAAATTGCCAACATGGCCGAAAAGCTCGGCGCTGATGTTGAAGCCGTGAGGCTTGGGATTGGCAGTGATCCACGTATCGGCTATCACTTTATTTACCCCGGTGTTGGTTACGGCGGCTCCTGTTTTCCGAAAGATGTTCGAGCGCTCATCAGTACTGCCCGCACGGCCGGCTTTGAGTCTGATGTATTAAAGGCAGTGGAGCATCGCAATAATTGCCAAAAAAATACGCTTTTTACTAAAATTTCGGCCCATTATGGCGGAGACTTAAAAGGTAAAACTTTTGCTTTGTGGGGGCTGTCGTTTAAACCCAATACGGATGATATGCGCGAAGCCCCTTCCCGGGTGTTAATGGAGGCTTTATGGCAATCAGGGGCCAAGGTACAGGCGTATGACCCTGAGGCCATGGACGAAGCGCAACGTATTTATGGTGTGCGCAGTGACTTACGCTTGTGTGGTACCAAAGAGTCGGCCCTTGAAGGGGCTGATGCACTGGTAGTCGTCACAGAGTGGCAGGCGTTTCGGGCTCCCGATTTTGACACGCTGCTGAGCGCCTTGGCTGAGCCTGTTATTTTTGATGGCCGAAATGTCTATAACCCAGAAATGCTCGCTCAGCGAGGCTTTTATTACTACAGTGTTGGTCGTCCGCACGTGAGTCCATCCCCAGTGCCTGCACTGGGTCTTGTCGCCTCGGATCACAGAGCTGCAATATAGCCCCCCTGCGTTTTCTAATAGCGGCCTATTATGACAAAATAGGCCTAGGTGCTCCTGCTGAGGGGCCATTTTTGCTATTAGAGAAACGTTATGATCATACCGGTTTTGCTTGCAGGCGGTTCAGGTAATCGTTTATGGCCGTTGTCGCGCGAGCTATACCCGAAGCAGTGCATAAATTTAACGGACCCGAATCAAACCTTGATCCAGCAAACGCTCTCGCGAGTTAGGCGTTGTGGGATCGAATCTGCTCCGGTCGTGGTGTGCAATAACGATCACCGATTTCTGATCGCGCAACAGATGCTCGAGATGGGCATAGTGGGAACCATTATGCTCGAACCGGCCGCGCGTAATACCGCCGCCGCCATCGCGCTAGCGGCGTTCGAAGTGCAACAATATGCGCCGGGCGCTAGTTTATTAGTCTTACCAGCCGATCACCTGATTGAAGATTCTGAGCGCTTTTCTGACGCGGTCTCTGAAGCGAATGTCTCTGCACAGAGCGGAGCATTGATGACCTTTGGTATTCTGCCCAGTTACCCTGAGACCGGTTATGGCTATATTGAAGCGGCTCAGTATGGGAAAGTTTCACCTATTACAGCTTTCCACGAGAAGCCCGATCTAGATACCGCTACCAACTATGTCAATGCCGGTAACTATTACTGGAACAGCGGTATGTTTATGTTTACCCCTAAGGCCTACCTTGGCGAACTTAAACAATTTCAGCCGGCGGTTTATGATGCGGTTGCTAAAGCTATGGCAGAGCGTTATACCGACCTTGATTTTATTCGGGTTGGGGCGGAGGCGTTTTCTCGCGCTCCATCTATCTCAATCGATAACGGCATTATGGAGTCTACGACCAAGGGATCGGTGGTTCCCTATGGCGGAGATTGGAGCGATATCGGCAGCTGGCAATCGGTTTACGAGCACGCCCATAAAGACAAAAGTGGCAACGCATTGATGGGCGATATCGTCGTGGAGGACGTACAGAATTCGCTTATTCGCTCAGGCTCCAGACTGGTCACAGCGGTGGGTGTACGTGATCTTGCCATTATCGATACCCATGACGCACTACTGGTCATGTCGCGCGAGAGTTCACAAGCGGTTAAGACGGTGGTGAATCAATTAAAAGCCGATAGCCGCTCTGAAATTCGCCATCATCAAAAAGTCCATCGCCCCTGGGGTAGTTATGAAACCGTGAATCTGGGCGAGCACTATCAAGTCAAGCACGTAAAGGTAAAACCCGGTGCGAAGCTGGCCTTACAAGTGCATCGACACCGCGCAGAGCACTGGGTGATATTGGAGGGTACGGCCAACGTTAGAATTGGTGAGCACGAACAGATTTTACAGGCGAACGAATCGATTCATATCAATGTGGGAGATGTTCACACGCTGCATAACCCCGGCGACACCATACTTGATTTGATTGAAGTGCAAACCGGAGATCGCATTGATGAAAACGACGTAATACGGTTTTCCGATCATTACCATGGTGAGCCGGGAGGCCCGGGTGAGCTTTGAACGAAAAGTACTGATTACCGGTGCCAATGGCTTTGTAGGTGGGCACTTACGTGCGGGCCTATTGCGCGAAGGCGGCTATCAGGTTATCGCCGGTGTTCGCCAGCCAATAACCGATCAAGAGGTTAAAGTCGCGGAGGACCTAACCATCGAGCAATGGTGCGAGAGCCTGCAGGGGGTGGACACCGTTATTCATGCGGCGGCTCGAGCCCATGTGTTGCAAGAGAATGAGGCGGATCCCTATCATCTTTACGATAAAATTAATATTGAGATGACACGAAATTTGGCGCTGGCGGCTTCGCTAAGCGGCGTAAGACGGTTTATTTTTATCAGCTCCATTGGTGTGAATGGTGTAAAAAACTCGACGCCTTTCACGGAGCTTGACTGCCCGGGGCCGAAAGGGGCTTATGCCTGGTCAAAGTATCGAGCGGAACAAACCCTGTGGGAAATTACCGCTAGCACGGCCATGGAGGTCGTTATTCTACGCCCACCATTGGTTTATGGGCCGGGCGTTAAAGCGAATTTTCATTCAATGCTGCAATGGGTCGATTCACGTATTCCATTGCCATTGCGCTCAGTTGAGAATAAACGATCATTGCTGGGGGTTGAGAATCTCGTTGATTTTATTGAAGTCGTTATTCGTCATCCAGCGGCGGCTAATCAGTTGTTTTTACTGGCGGACGGAGAAGACCTAAGCACGCCTCAGCTATTGCAGGTGCTGGCAGAAGGGTTGGGCCGGCCTTCGATGCTGTTTCACTGCCCGCAAAAGTTGCTGGTATTGGCCGCAAAAGTTATGGGCAAGGGCTCGCTTGCCACTAAGCTGTGTGGTTCGCTGCAAATAGATACCAGTAAAGCCCAAAACCTACTGGGCTGGATTCCCCCTGCATCTCCTCATGACGCGCTGATGCGTACGGCACAGGCTTTTCGTTGGAGTAATAGCGAGCGAAATATCGTGAGACAACAATCATGAGCTCTGTACTTGAGTACGCGATTCTTACGCTCATTTGTTTTACCTTGACCGCATTATTGACCAAATGGATTCGCCTTTATGCGCTCAAGCAGGGAATGCTTGATCAGCCGGGCGGCCGCTCCTCACACACACTGCCTACACCTCGTGGTGGAGGGCTGGCGATAACCTTAGTTGTTAGTTTTTTTCTTGTCAGCCGTTGGCCTCTGGAGGGTACAGACACCTTAATTACCCAGTCATTGGCCATTGCGGCGTTGGTAGCCTTTGGCGTGGCGGCGGTAGGTTTTTGGGATGATCACGGCCATGTTCGCTCCGGGGTTAGGTTGCTGATTCATCTGTTAGCCGGCTTAACGCTCACGCTCGCTCTCCCGTCGTTTGAGATCGTTTTTTTGAACATTAATGTCGCCTCTGGTGTGCTTGGCGTTTGTTTGTTATCACTGCTGGTCGCCTGGTACATCAACCTGTTTAACTTTATGGATGGCATAGACGGCATTGCAGGGTTAGAGGCAATCTTTATTTTTGCCGGCTACGGGCTGCTGGCGTACTATTGTGGCGCTCCGGATTTAGTGCTGCCAGCCGTGTGTGTGTTGGCAAGCGCTGCCGGTTTTATTGTCTGGAACTTTCCCCGTGCGCGCATTTTTATGGGCGATGCCGGCAGCTGTTTTCTCGGCGTATTGATAATGGGCTTTCTATTTGTTTTGAGCCGGGCTGGCGATAATTTGTTTTGGGCAGGTCTTATTTTATCGGGCGTATTTATCGTCGATGCCAGCGTGACGTTGCTACACCGGTTGGCCCGGGGGGTGCCCGTATATCAAGCGCACCGAACTCACGCCTATCAATATGCGGCGCGACACTTTAATTCTCATGTCGTGGTTACGGTGGGTGTGCTGGGTCTGAATGTGTGTTGGCTGATGCCAATGGCCTGGGTAACAGCGCTTGGCTGGCTGCCTGGTTGGCTTATGTTGTTGCTGAGCTATGGGCCGCTAATGGGGTTGGCGTTACTGTTTAATGCCGGTAAGCCAGAGTCATATCAATAACCTCTCAGAACTTGCTACTTAATTACGCGCAGCTGGGCGGTGTTGGTTTTATGAAGCCATACCGCGTCACCGAGCGCCTCTTCCGTGGCGTAGCCAGTAGGAGCCCGCATAAGTAACTCTCTTACTCTATCGCAAGCGTAATCGTGGCAAGCACGGTCGAGCTCGTTAAGCAGTAGCTCGGTGTCATTCCAGCTTAGACAAAACTCCTCAGCGCGCATAATTCTGTCGTGAGCGGTGCCGGTAACGTTGTCGCCAACCAGCAGTTCTTCATAGAGCTTTTCTCCAGGGCGTAATCCGGAGTAGGTGATCTCGATATCACCTTCTGGAGAGTCCGGGGTTTTTATGGTTAACCCAGAAAGGTGAATCATTCGCCTGGCGAGATCGACAATTCTGACCGGTTCACCCATGTCGAGCACCAACACGTCGCCACCTGTTCCCATGGCGCCAGCCTGAATAACGAGTTCAGCGGCCTCGGGTATGGTCATAAAATAACGAATAATTTCGGGGTGGGTGACGGTAACCGGGCCGCCGACTTTAATTTGCTGGCGGAATAAAGGCACCACAGAGCCCGAGGAGCCCAGCACATTACCAAACCGAACCATGGTGAAGCGAGTGTTGCTCTGGCGGTGCGACAACCCTTGCAGCACCAACTCGGCCATACGCTTTGAGGCGCCCATAACATTTGTTGGTCGAACCGCCTTGTCGGTAGAGATTAAAACAAAAGACTCGACGCCGGCGCGAATGGCAGCCTCAGCCGTGTACCACGTGCCGTAAACATTGTTGCGCACGCCCTCGACAATATTATGCTCCACCAAGGGCACGTGTTTGTACGCGGCTGCGTGATACACCGTTTGTACGCCAAACGTACGCATGACGGTCTCCACCCGGTGTTCGCGCTGTACCGAGCCCAGTAGGGGAGTGATCTCAGTATCCAGTTTATTGTTTTCGGCTATGTGTCTTAGCTCAGACTCTAGCCGGTACAGGCTAAACTCGTTCAACTCAAACAATACGATTCGCTTGGGCGATTGCAGCATAATTTGCCGGCACAGCTCACCACCTATCGAGCCGCCAGCGCCGGTTACCATAACCACCTTGTCAGTGATGCAAGCGCTGAGTAGATCGCTATTGGCCTTAACTGGGTCGCGGCCAAGTAAATCTTCAATATCCACATCGCGAATGTGCTCTATGCGCGCGCGACCGCTAATCAGATCGGGAATCGCGGGGGCTGTCTGTACCGAGACGCCCATCGGCTCAAGCCTTTTGATAATTTGTGCCCGACGAGAGTGCGGCGTATTGCCAAGCGCCAGGAGTACTCGCGTAGCGCCAAATTTGCGGATAATTACGGGCAGCTGTTGTGGACTTTGCACTTTTATATTGGCAAATACTGAGCCTTGTCGGGCGGTATCGTCATCGACAAACGCAACCACTTTATAATTGGTCGCTTTAAGGGCCAGGCGTAGCTGATGGCCGGTGTAGCCGGCGCCATAAACAATGACAGGCTCACGTTTACCGTGGTGGCTGCCATTGAGTAACATGACCAGATGGTGCACGAGTAGCCGGGGCCCACCCAGCAGTATCAAAGCGATGGTCAGGTAGATGAAAGGCACCGAGCGGGGTATAAAGGAGTGGGTAAAAAAGCTCCCGACCGCCAAAATCAACGCAGAGAAACAGCTGCCTAAAAACACAGTGTTGAGTGCTTGAGGCGTCATATAGCGGAGAATGGCGCGATACATGCCCATGCGTATAAATGCGCCAAGCGTAAACAGGATGGTAATGGCAAGGGTGGCAAGTTCGCGCTCAGTAATGGGGATTTCAAAGCTGCCCAAACGCAGACAAATGGCGATATAGAGCGAAAAGCTGATCGCTAGGGTGTCGTACACCAGCGATATGATCCGCTTAGTAGTCCTGGAGGATTCGAATAGCGCTTTAAGCATGTTGGGAAGCCTTCGAGTGAGCATCACGCTGCAATGATTCCTTAACGAAACAGTATACGTCTTTTTATTGAAAAAAGTGAGATCTACCGAGCAATAAGCCGTATTATTCAATGGCTTAGCTTCTAATGCTGTATAAAATTGTTACCTTTAAAAACAAAAAATACTTGCGCGATAATAGGGGGGCTGATAAAGTTCGCGCCCAGTTGCCCAGCGAGTACCGCTGGCAGCCCCTGTCTATTTGTACGACCGTAGCTCAGTTGGTTAGAGCACTACCTTGACATGGTAGGGGTCGGTGGTTCGAGTCCACTCGGTCGTACCAATTTTCCTCGGTTTATCAGGCACCTAGCTCACATCCTACGGTAATGGCCGTTGGTCTTCAGGTGTGTGAGAATTTCACCTCTTCGGCTTGAAAACCCCAAAGTAGCCCCAAGTTACTGAACCTGAACTGAACATCGCCGCCAAAGGTGCGGTTGGTTATTTTGTATACAGGAGTCGTAACCCATGACCGTAGAAGCGCAAAAAGAAACCCGGGGCTTTCAGACCGAAGCTAAGCAGCTTTTGCACCTGATGATTCACTCGCTTTACTCCAATCGTGAAATATTTCTTCGCGAGCTGGTGTCAAACGCATCCGACGCCGCCGATAAGCTGCGTTTTGCCGCTGTAAAAGACGACAGCCTGTATGAGGGCGACAGCGACCTTAAAGTGCGTGTTAGTGTCGATAAAGACGCCAAAATCATCACCATTAGCGACAATGGCGTTGGCATGAGTCGCGAGGACGTCATCGAGAACTTAGGGACAATCGCCAAGTCTGGTACAGCCGCTTTCATGCAAAACTTAACCGGCGACGAGAAGAAAGACGCCCAGTTAATTGGTCAGTTTGGGGTTGGCTTTTACTCTTCATTTATTGTTGCCGATAAAGTGGTGGTGACCACACGTAAAGCGGGTGCGCCGGTAGATCAAGGCGTTCGCTGGGAGTGTGATGGCGAGGCAGAGTTCGATATTGAAACCATCGAGCGGGCAGAGCGCGGTACCAGCATTGAGCTGCACCTGAAAGACGACGCCACAGAATTTGCTGACGACTATCGTCTGCGCTCCATCATAAAAAAATACTCAGATCACATTGCCATTCCGGTAGTGATGCAAAAGCAGGAAGCGCCAGCCGAAGAAGGCCAAGAGCCTCCAGCCCCGGAAGACGAAGTGGTGAACACGGCTAAAGCGCTGTGGACCCGCTCGCGCTCAGAGGTGAGTGAGGATGAGTACAAAGAGTTTTATAAGCATGTGAGCCATGACTTTGCCGACCCTTTGACCTGGAGCCATAACCGGGTAGAGGGTAACCTCGATTACACAAGCTTGTTGTATGTGCCAGCAAAAGCACCGTTTGACTTGTACAACCGCGAAGGCGCCCGTGGTTTAAAACTGTACGTGCAGCGCACCTTTATTATGGATGATGCCGAGCAGTTTCTGCCTTTGTACTTGCGTTTTATTAAGGGCGTGGTTGATTCAAACGATCTCTCTTTGAACGTTTCACGTGAGATTTTGCAAAAAGACCCCAATATCGACAGCATGCGCTCAGCGTTAACTAAGCGCGTGTTGGATATGCTGGGTAAGCTTGCCAAAAATAAGCCAGAAGAGTATGCAAATTTCTGGAATGAATTTGGCGAGGTATTGAAAGAGGGGCCGGCTGAAGATTTCGCTAACCGCGAAAAAATCGCTAAGTTGCTGCGGTTTGCGACCACGTTAAATAATACCCCGACTCAAGACCAGTCTTTAGAAGCGTACGTATCTCGTATGCAGGACGGACAAGACAAGATTTACTACATTGCCGCTGAGAATCACAACACGGCGAAAAACAGCCCTCACCTTGAGGTGTTCCGTAAAAAGGGCATTGAGGTGCTGTTGTTGTCTGATCGTGTCGACGAGTGGCTAATGAGCCACCTGGCTGAGTTCGATGGTAAGAGCTTGCAGGATGTGGGTAAAGGCGAGCTAGACTTAGGTGAGCTAGACACCGAGGAAGAGAAAGAAGCGCAAGAAAAAGTCGCCGAAGCCCTAAAACCTTTGCTCGAGCGGGTGAAAACTGCTCTGGGTGATGAGGTGGCCGAGGTTCGCTTAACCCACCGTCTCACCGACTCGCCAGCCTGTGTCGTCGTGCCCGAGCACGAGATGGGCGCGCAGATGCGTCGCTTACTTGAATCGGCCGGTCAAGCTGTACCAGAGTCTAAGCCCATTTTTGAGGTGAACCCCGACCACCCACTGGTGCAAAAGTTGGATCAGGAGCAAGACGAAGATCGCTTTGCCGACCTGAGCAAGGTGCTGTTTGATCAGGCCAACCTGGCCGAGGGTAGCCACCTGAACGACCCGGCGGCCTATGTTCAGCGCCTCAATAAGTTGTTGCTTGAGCTGAGCCACTAAACACTGTGAGGTGAGCTATAAAAAGCCCGCATTGCTGTGCAATGCGGGCTTTTTTAATGGCACAGGTGTGGATGTTGATTAATCCAGATTAGCGCGCGCTTTCATATAACCTTCATAGTCGGGAACGTAGCGCTCAAACTCCCCATTAAAGAGTGGCGAGGCAACCATAAAGTCGGCGCTGATAGGGTTGCAGGCAACGGGGATATTCCAGACCGCCGCAATACGCAATAGTGCCTTCACATCCGGATCGTGCGGCATTGGCTCAAACGGATCCCAAAAAAAGATCAGAAAATCCACTTTTCCTTCGGTAATAAGCGAACCAACTTGTTGATCTCCCCCTAGTGGGCCGCTAATAAGACGCTCAATCTCGAGCCCCGTAGCCTTGTTAATCACAGTGCCGGTTGTGCCGGTCGCATACAGCTTGTGGTTGGCTAAATCGTCCCGGTGCTTTTCACACCAGCGGACGATGTCGGGTTTTTTATTGTCGTGTGCCACCAGTGCAATCGATTTATTGGCCGGAAGGCTGATTTTTTTGTATTGCATGTTTTATTGCTCCTAACTTTTTATTCGGCCCAGTATGTTATCCATTGCTCGGGTGCTTAAAATTCGCTTTAAAGCGCCCATAAGGTGGGTCGGAAAGGTTACATAATAGCGCGGTTTGGGCTTTTTGGCCGTTAGCGCGTGTGTGAGCTTTTTATAGACGGCCTCTGGCTCCAGGGTAAAGCGCGATGCCGGGCCGGGCTTGCTCAAGCGGGCAATAGCTGAGGCATACTGAAAGCCAAAACGACTGCTGTTGATATCGATATTGCTGTCTAGGGCGCGCAGCGCATTGGCTCGAAACTCACTGCGAATAGGCCCGGGCTCAATTAGTGAGACCGTTATGTTGGTGTCGGCAAGCTCCAGGCGCAGTGTGTCTGTAATCCCTTCCAGAGCAAACTTACTGGCGTTGTAGGCGCCGCGAAAGGGCATGGCTGCAAAGCCGAGCACTGAGCTATTGTGCACGATGCGGCCGGCGTCTTGTTGGTGCATCACCTTAATGACGGCATTAGTTAGCTCGCACCAGCCAAAAAAGTTCGTATCAAACTGCTTTTGTAGCGTGTCGCGGGTTAAATCTTCAACCGCTCCCGGTTGGCCATAGGCGCCATTATTAAATAGCGCATCCAGAGTGCCCCCGGTAAATTCGAGTGTTTTTGCCAGAGCTTCTTTGATGCTTTGCGAGCTGGCTACATCAAGCAGAACACACGTTAAGCCTTCGTTTTGTAGTCGGGATACATCCTCCGGTTGGCGGCAACTGGCAATTACCTGCCAGCCATCGCGCTGCAAAGATTTAGCGCAGTAATAACCAATACCGGTAGAGCAACCGGTGATAAGAATGCTGGGTTGTTGACTCATGAGACGGCGTCCTTAAGGTTATAGATACAAAAAAGCCCACCAAAAGGCGGGCTTTTTGCTCAAAACTTAGCTGGGTTAAACAGCGACGTTTTGAATTTCTACCGCGGCAATGCGCTTGCCTTCGTCGGCGGCTTTTTGGTATTGCTCGATCTCGTTGAAGTTGAGGTAGCGGTAAATATCCGCGCTCATGCTGTTCAGATCGTTGGTGTAGCTTAAGTACTCTTCTTTGTTTGGAATCTTACCGATAATCGCCGCTACCGCCGCCAGTTCAGCCGAGGCAAGATATACGTTGGCACCTTGACCCAAACGGTTGGGGAAGTTGCGGGTCGAGGTGGAAACCACGGTGGAGCCAGGTGCTACCCGTGCCTGGTTGCCCATACACAAGGAGCAGCCAGGCATCTCGGTGCGCGCACCTTTGCGACCAAAGATGTTGAAGTAGCCTTCTTCCATCAGTTGGTGCTCGTCCATTTTGGTGGGGGGGGCAATCCACAGACGGGTTGCCAGCTCATCTTTAGAGGCGTCCAGCAATTTACCCGCAGCGCGGAAGTGACCAATGTTGGTCATGCACGAGCCAATAAACACTTCGTCAATTTTGGTGTCCTGAACCTCGGCCAGAGTTTTAACATCGTCCGGGTCGTTCGGGCAGGCCAAAATAGGTTCTTTGATGTCGGCCAGATCAATCTCGATAACGGCGGCGTATTCGGCGTCCGCATCCGCTTCCATCAGCTCTGGATTGGCGAGCCAGTCTTCCATCTTCTGAGCGCGGCGCTCCAGGGTGCGCACATCGCCGTAACCCTGCTCGATCATCCAGCGCAACATAACGATGTTTGACTTCAGGTATTCAATGATGGGCTCTTCGCCAAGCTTAATGGTACAGCCTGCGGCCGAACGCTCGGCGGACGCATCAGAAATCTCAAACGCTTGCTCAACTTTAAGGTTGGGCAGGCCTTCGACCTCCAGGATGCGACCCGAAAAGATGTTCTTTTTGCCTTTTTTGTCGACGGTGAGCAGGCCATCTTTAATGGCGTACAGCGGAATCGCGTTAACCAGGTCACGCAAGGTGATGCCCGGCTGCATTTCGCCTTTAAAGCGCACCAATACTGACTCTGGCATATCCAGTGGCATAACGCCGGTGGCCGCGGCAAATGCCACCAGACCGGAACCGGCCGGGAACGAGATGCCCAGCGGGAAGCGGGTGTGTGAGTCGCCACCGGTACCTACGGTGTCAGGCAGCAGCATGCGGTTAAGCCAGCTGTGGATGATGCCGTCGGCAGGACGCAACGATACGCCACCACGGTTCATAATAAAGTCGGGCAGGGTATGCTGAGTTTCAATGTCGACGGGCTTGGGGTAAGCCGCGGTGTGACAGAAAGACTGCATGGTTAAATCGGCCGAGAAGCCGAGGCAAGCCAGATCTTTCAGCTCGTCGCGCGTCATAGGGCCAGTGGTATCTTGCGAGCCCACAGTGGTCATTTGTGGCTCGCAGTAAGTGCCGGGGCGAACGCCGGTGGTACCACAGGCCTTACCGACCATTTTTTGCGCCAGTGTGTAGCCTTTGCCTGAGTCGGTGGGTTGCTCGGGCAGGCGGAAGATGTCACCGGCATCGAGCCCCAGTGAGGTGCGCGCTTTAGTGGTTAAGCCACGACCAACGATCAGCGGAATACGTCCGCCTGCTTGCACTTCATCCAGCAAAACGTCGGATTTAAGGCCAAACTCGCAGATAATATCGCCGCTGTCGGCGTTCAGAATCTTGCCTTCGTAAGGGCGTACTTCAATTACATCACCCATGTTCAAATCGTCGACTGGCGCCTCAAAAACCAGCGCGCCGGCGTCTTCCATGGTGTTGTAAAAAATTGGGGCTACTTTGCCGCCAATGCACACGCCACCGGTGCGCTTATTCGGTACGCCGGGGATATCTTCGCCGATGTACCACAAAACGGAGTTGGTCGCTGATTTACGTGAAGAACCGGTCCCGACAACATCGCCGACAAACGCGAGCGGGTTACCTTTTGCCAGCAGCTCATCAATTTGCTTGATGGGGCCAACATTGCCTTCCTCTTCAGGGGTAATACCTTCGCGGCTGTTTTTGTACATAGCGCGGGCATGCAGCGGGATGTCGGGGCGTGACCAGGCATCCTGAGCAGGGGATAAATCATCGGTATTGGTTTCACCGGTGACTTTAAAAACGGTCAGTTTAATGCTTTCGGGTACTTTTTTGCGGCCAGTGAACCACTCGGCGTCGGCCCACGACTGAACTACTTCTTTGGCGATCTCGTTGCCGGCTTTGGCTTTTTCTTCCACGTCGTGGAAGGCGTCAAACATCAGCAGGGTGTGCTTTAATTCGCCGGCCGCCAGAGGTGCTAGCTCGCTGTCATCAAGCAACTTAACCAACGTTTCGATGTTGTAGCCACCGTGCATCATACCCAGCAGTTTCACGGCGTGAGACCTGTCAATCAGTGGCGACTGAGCTTCGCCGTCTACCAGTGCGCTTAAAAACGCCGCTTTAACGTAGGCAGCTTCGTCCACGCCCGGAGGAACACGGTCAGTGATCAGCTCTAGCAGAAAATCCTCTTCACCCGCGGGCGGGCTTTTTAGTAGCTCAACAAGTCCTGCAACTTGTTCAGCGTTTAACGGTTTAGGTGGAACTCCTTCTGCTGCGCGTTCTGCAACATGTTTGCGGTAGGCTTCAAGCACGATTGTGATCCTCTGGTTTTAATTGATGTACTCCGCTAGCAGGATCGCTGCTTTGGAGGCTATCCATGACCCACATGGATGAGGTGCCCAACGGGGCGAATCGGGCGCGAATTATACATCATAGCGGCCCAACTGTTAACTGCTGAGGCGGGTGCAGGGTGGCATTTGATTGCTGTGGTAACGCAACCATTTCTGCTAAGATGGTAAAAAACACCCATTACTATGGTTTATTCACAATCAGTTCTGAGCCACATCAGTAGCCAGTCACGGGGCCTTCATGAAAAAAATAACCGGTACATTAACCCTTGTTTTGGCGGTGTCTGCTTGCACTCAGCCAAGCGCTAGTGACACGGTGTCGTCTTCGGCGGTCAGGGCGGATCGCTATTGCTCAAGTGAGCACTACCGCTCACCCACTGGTGAGCTAAGCGCCGAGCGAATTGTCGCGGCGAACTTCAACGAGCCCGGCCTGTACGAGGGGCCGGTATGGCGCGACGGACGGTTGCTTTTTTCTCGGTTTGGTTTTGGTCAGGGCTTCCCGTCCAACATTATGAGCTATGACGGCCAGGATGTTTCTGTGTTACTGAACGATGCCGGTACGAATGGGTTGGCACTTGATAATCAAGGGCAGCTGCTGGCCGGGACCCATAAGTTCAAAGCCGTAGCTCGTTATTCGCTGAGCACAGGTGAGCACGACGTCGTGGCTGACAAGTATCGTGAACACGTTTTTAACTCCCCTAACGACTTAACCATGAGTGCGCGCGGCGACATTTACTTTACCGACCCGGACTTTCAGCGTGCGGCAGCCCCCGGGGGGCAGGATGTGACACGTGTTTATCGAGTTGATCCACAAGGGCAGGTGAGCGTCGTCGATGAAACCATTGCTAACCCCAACGGTATTTCACTGTCGCCGGATGAAAAAACACTCTATGTTGCAGGCGGTGGAGCAGAGGGCTTTGTTCGGGCCTATCCACTTCAGGAAGGTGCCCCAGGGCCTGGCAAAACACTGCTGACTGATGTTTCGGTACCCGACGGTATGGCCGTTGATTGTTTGGGCAACATCTACGTAACCGAGCATACCAACCGTCGGGTTCGGGTGGTATCGCCTGAGGGGGATGAAATTGCGATTATCAATGTCGATGCTAATGTGACCAACGGGGCATTTGGCGGGGATGATGGTAAAACCTTGTACCTTACGGGCGCTGGCGCGCTTTGGTCGGTTCAACTGGATGTGGCCGGACTACCTTATTAACCAATATTGCTTTTAATAACGCGGCCATTAGTTGGTCGCGTGCCTACCTAAACCTGTTTTACCGTGTAAAATGGCACCCTGATTTTATCGGCTGGACTCTGATGGTTGCTTTTAAACCCGTAAAAACACCCTGCGTTGGCATTTGCTCAACCGGTATCGGCGATAGCGTGTGCCGTGGTTGCAAACGTTTTACCCATGAAGTAATTCACTGGAATGGCTATAACGAAAGTCAGCGCCGCATTATTGCTCAGCGGCTAGAAAGTTACCTTACTCAGGTGGTTGATAACCGTATTGAAGTGGTGGATCAGGCTCTGCTGTTAGCGCAAATTGAGCATCAGCAAATCCAATTTAAGCCCGAGCAACCTCCCCAGTGCTGGGTGTTTGATTTACTTCGGGCCGGCGCCAGCCAAATTACCTCATTGGCCGATTACGGCATTGCATTGCGACGCGAATGGCGCGATTGTGCGCTTACCGTTATCCGCGATGATATTGATAAAGACTTTTACGCACTTTCGTGTGCGTATTACGAGCGCTATATAGCGCCGGGCTTGGCGGAGTAGGCAGGCATTTTATGAATGATTTACAGGCAATCAATGATTTTTTGCTGTGCGAAACACCGGACACCTGGATCGCCGGCGCTCTGGCCAATCCTGAGCTGTTATTGCTCGACCACGCCAACTGCGAAAAAAAAGCAGCCTCTACGGCTTTAAATTTAATGTATCGGTATGTAGACGACTTTGAGCTGCTTAATAAAATGTCGCGCTTGGCGCGTGAGGAGCTGCGCCACTTTGAGCAGGTGATAGCCATTATGCAAAATCGCGGTATTGCCTACGAGCAAATTAATGCGGCCCGTTATGCCGCTGAGCTGCGTAAGCCGGTGCGCACTCATGAGCCGGCCCGGCTGGTGGATACCCTTATCGTGGGAGCGATTATCGAGGCGCGATCTTGCGAGCGTTTTGCGAAGCTGGCACCACATTTAGATGATGAGCTGCAAAAATTTTATCTATCACTGCTAAAATCTGAGGCGCGCCACTTTAAAGACTACTTAAAGCTCGCGCAAAAGTCCGCCGGGAATGAGTCAATTGACGATCGGGTGACGCTGTTTTTGGAGCGGGAAAAGCGCTTGGTGCAAGAGGTGGATAGCGAGTTTCGGTTTCACAGTGGGCCCGCCGAAACTGCTTAAGTAACGCTGGTAGTGCAATGTTTTGATCATAAAAAAGCCCCATTTGTGGGGCTTTTTTATTGGGTGTGCTATGCGGTGCGGCGCCTAAAAAGCGGTAGCGGCTGGTCGACGCCGGCCTGATAAAACTCGGTAAAGTCATCCAGTGACTTTTTAGCTTGCTCCAGGTCGACGTCATCGCTTGCAAACTGAAACGCATTGACGCCGCAGCGGCTCAGGTAACACAGCTGATCGCGCATAAAGTCGCCAATGGCCCGCAGCTCGCCGGTGAAGCCAAAACGCTCGCGCAATAAGCGAGCAATCGAGAACGCACGGCCGTCCATAAAGCCCGGAAAGTTCACGGCAATTAAGGGGAGCTTATTGGCTTGAGCACCAATCTGCTCGGCGAGTTCATCGCTATCGAGCCACACACCAATGTCGTCGCGCTGTTGCAGGGCATCTTGCTGTTCAAGCCATACGCCAAGCGGAACGATAGTGGGGCCGGCCGGTACCTCGGCGCTCTGGTCCGCCTCTGGTTTGGGCATTATATGCCACTGGTTTTCGATAATGACGCCATCTTTAACTAGCTTTTGCATAGACGCGCTCCTTAAATGGCGAGATACCAATACGATTATAGGTGTCGATAAACAGCTCTTCTTCGGTGCGGTTTTCGAGATAAACGTTAACGACATTTTGCACGACGGCGGGCATCTGCTCGGCATCGAAGGCGGGCCCAAGAACTTTGGCCAACGAGGCGTTGTTGCCGGCGTTACCGCCCAGCATTACCTGGTAAAACTCTTCGCCTTTTTTGTCCACACCAAGCACGCCAATATGACCCACGTGGTGATGGCCACAGGCATTCATGCAGCCCGAGATATTGAGGTCCAGCTCGCCCAAATCGTAGACATAGTCCAAGTCGCTAAACTGACGCTGAATGGCCTCGGCGATAGGGATCGATTTGGCGTTCGCCAGCGAGCAAAAATCGCCCCCGGGGCAGCAGATAATGTCAGTTAAGGTGCCGATGTTGGGTGTGGCAAAACCGGCCGATTTGGCGGCTTGCCACAGGGCGAAAAGCTCGGACTTTTTAACATCTGCCAGTACGATATTTTGCTCGTGGGTTGTGCGAACTTCGCTAAAGCTGTACTGATCGGCCAGCTCGGCAATAGTTTCAAGCTGGGTATCAGTGATGTCGCCCGGAGCAATACCTGTGGGCTTCAGCGATAGCGTTACGGCGGCGTAGCCAGGCACGCGGTGGGCGCGTACATTGCGCTCCAGCCATTTGCTAAAGGCGATGTTGTCCGCTTTTTCGTTGTCGAGCTGGGTTTGCGCGGCACTGTCGTCCAGAGCTTCGTACGCCGGTTCGGTAAAAAAGCCTTTGGCGCGGGTAATGTCTTCGGCGCGCAAGGTGCTCGGGGCGTCTTTTAAGTGGGCCCACTCCTTTTCTACCTCCTCGGCAAATACTTCCGGCTTCATGGCGCGCACTAAAATCTTAATACGAGCTTTGTATTTGTTGTCCCGGCGACCGTGCAGGTTGTACACCCGCAAAATAGCTTCGAGGTAGGTCAAAATATGCGCTTCGGGTAAGAATTCGCGAATTACGCTGCCGATCACGGGGGTTCGGCCCAGGCCGCCACCCACCAGAACTTTAAAGCCAATCTCGCCTGCGTCATTTTTAACCAACTGCAAGCCGATGTCGTGTACCGCGATGGCGGCACGATCGCTCTCGGAGCCCGAGATGGCAATTTTGAACTTGCGCGGTAAAAAGGCAAATTCGGGATGAAAGCTCGACCACTGGCGAATGATTTCGCAGTAGGGGCGTGGGTCGACTATTTCGTCGGGGGCAATGCCGGCAAACTGATCGGAGGTGATGTTGCGTATACAGTTGCCGCTCGACTGGGTACCGTGCATTTCTACTTCGGCCAGCTCATGCAGGATATCCGGCACCTGCTCGAGAGCGGGCCAGTTGTACTGGATGTTTTGGCGCGTGCTGACGTGGCAATAGCCCTTGTCATAATCGCGGGCAATACGGGCCAAGCGCCGCAATTGCGTGGTGTTAAGCATGCCGTAAGGGACGTTGATGCGAAGCATCGGCGCCAGGCGCTGAACGTACAGACCGTTTTGCAGCCGCAGCGGCAGAAATTGCTGTTCTGATAACGAGCCCTCTAAATAACGTTCGGTCTGATCCCGAAACTGGGCGACACGCTGCTTTAATATTGCGTGATCATACTCGTCGTAAATATACATAAATCGTTTACCGTCTACGTAGAGAGAATGTGAGGTCAATCCTCAGATCTGGCAGGCGCGCAAGGATACACCAAATCCCTGAATATCGCGAGATGCGCGGGCCAAGGGCGGCACATTAACAATTCAAGCCCCGCTTGCAAACGAATAGTTATGTCTAACGAAAAACCATTTAGTTATAAAAAGGGGTAGGGGGTTGCGGCTGGCGGCTATTTCCGGTATAAGAAACATACCCAGTTGGTAACGGTAACGCAAGGATCGCTGCTTGCTTTTGTAAGGCTTAGCACTTTACAGAGCCGCCGGCACGACAGCAGGCTGATGTTTTATTGGCTAGCGTGCACACCATAAACCATGACCAAAAAGAGTTAAGGTGCTAACAGCAACCTTTGCGGGAGAATAAAAATAATGAACGATCAAATCGAAATGCAAGACCAAGGTGATAGCGTAGCGGATGCGATTGCAGCCGTTTCATTGGTAGCAATTTTTGTTGCCACCTGCATCTTCTGGATTAGCGGTCAATAACCGAACTCACTCGTTCGCATTACAATACTCGGCCTCATCGCTCAGTCAGGCTATATCTGCTGACTCCCGGCGATATGTGTTTGCCGTGAGTTTGTCCTGGCGCTGTTGGTTATGCGCTCTCGGGTCGGACCTTAGTGGTGGTGACCACGCGGGCGCACTCGGCCGAAATTCAACGCGCGGGGCGAGGCTATGCCGCAAGACTTTGAGCTACACGGCAGCTATACCTATTGGATCAGCCGCCTGGCAAGTGTGATGCGCGAGAGCTTTAACGCGTCACTGAAAGAGGCTGAGATCAGCTGGCCTCAGTGGATGACGCTGAATTGCCTGCACCATCAACGAGCCCAGACGCCAGCCGCCCTGGCGGAATGCCTGGGGGTCGACCGCTCTGCGATCACTCGTTTACTGGATCGCCTTGCCGATAAACAATTGGTGGTAAGAGATCACGATGATGGTGATCGCCGCAGCGTCCGGGTGTCACTCACCGAGGCCGGCAGCGCAAAAATGTCCGCTATCGACGACGCGGCGCGCGAGCACCAAAACGCCTTTTTAAGCCATCTACCGGCCACTGAAGTGCGGGCTTTTAAAGGGAATTTACAAAAGTTGCTGCGGGCGGGCGGGGTAGAGACCACCGCTTTATGGCGCAACCTAGAGTAACCTCGGCGGCTTTAGCCGTTTTAGGTGCTGGCCAGCAGGTGCTGTACCCACAAAATGAGCCCCACCACAAATAGCCCCGTAAATATAAGGCCTGCGATTATATAGGGCAGTAAGTTATTGCCACTAAAGTCCCGCTCGCGATTGCGATTGCTTTGCACCCCGACGGCTGCAGCCAAAGTGCTAAGGATAACGTGCAGAATATTTGTCTTGCGTATGGCCTTTGCGGTCTTATTATGTTGCTCGCTCACAAGCTAACTCCTGTTGATCTCCGAGCCTGATGCTGGAGATTGTGGGGCATTGAATTAGGTGGTGGCTAGTGGCACCTCTAAGTTGTAGCCGGTTACCTTGCAACGCCTGTGGCCTTATACTACCCGCTTTTGTCCCATATTGGTCAATACTATATGAGTAACTCAAGCGATGACTTGGCCGTGTTGCCAAAGTGTCATGAGCCCGTGGATATTGTGCGCGAAGATGAGGGCTTTGTGCTAGTGGTAAAACCCGCCGGGTTATTGAGTGTGCCTGGGCGCAACCGGGCAAATTACGACTGTGTACTCGGGCGGCTGCAGATGGAGTACCCTCATGCCTCTATGATTCACCGGCTGGACTTTGATACCTCAGGTATTATGGTGGTTGCTCGGCACAAGCGTGCTCATGCAGCCATTGCCCGGCAATTTGAGCAGCGTACCACCCGTAAAGTGTATATCGCGATTGTGGCGGGTAAGTTATCGGATCCGGCGGGTGAGATCGATATGCCCATCGCCCCCGACAAAGACCATCGCCCGCGCTATAAAATCTGCGAAACCGGCGGCAAACCCTCAATAACGCGCTATCGCGTGCTCAGTTACGATGCAGCCACGGATACCAGCCGGCTAGAGTTAACGCCATTAACCGGGCGCTCGCATCAGCTACGGGTTCACCTAAGCGCTATTGGCCACCCGATTCTTGGCTGCCACTTTTACGCTCCGGAGCCTATACAAGCTGCTGCACCACGGCTGTTACTGCACGCCGCAGAGCTAGAGTTTGTCGGGCCGGATGACGGGGCTCGCGTGGTTGGCCGGGCTGAGTGCCCCTTTTAAAATGTATTAATAATAGCGCGCCACAAGGATATTGTGCATGAGTAAACAAGCACTGCGACATCGCCTGCATTTACAGTTAGAGCCCGCCGCGTGGGGGTACGGCCTTTCACCGACTAATTGGGTCATCTGCATTCTAATACTGCTGTCTTTTATCGGCGCGATATTAGAGACAGAGCCCAACATAACCCAGGGCGAAGAGCGTGTGGTTCGTGGGCTCGAAGTGATTTTTAGCGTGATCTTCATCATCGAGTACTTTGTGCGAGCGTGGGTGTGCGTGGAAGACCGGCGCTATCGCCGCCCTATAGTGGGCCGGTTACGGTATCTGATCACCCCCGCAGCCTTGATTGATTTGGTCGCTGTGTTGCCGTTACTGTTTGGATTGTTAGGCTCGCAATCACTTATGCTGCGTTTTATACGCTTGCTGCGTATTGCCCGGCTGGCACAATTTGGCAGGCTGTCGAGGTCAGTGCGTTATTTGGCTGCGGCTTTAGTTTCTCGCCGCTACGAGCTGTCAATTAGCGCAGTGCTCGCTGCAACTGTAATCATGTTCGCATCTATCGCACTTTATCTGGCGGAAAGAGACGTACAGCCTGAGGCCTTTGGCAGTATTCCCCGGGCCATGTGGTGGGCGGTTATTACCTTTACCACTGTGGGCTACGGCGATGTTTACCCAGTAACTCAGCTGGGGCGCCTTTTTGGCGCACTGTCGGCACTGGCTAGTGTCGCGCTCATTGCGATGCCTACGGGTATTATGGCGGCGGCTTTTAGCGATGCGATGCAGCGCGGCCGGCACGAACTGGACGATGAGCCGGAAGATCTTGCGACAAAAAAGTACGAAAAATAGATAACTAGGCCATTAGTGTAAAGTTAATTCTAGGATTTGGGTTTGGCTTTAAGTGACCCTGCGAGAGGGGTATTTTTATTTAAAGAGCATTTGGGGTAAAATACCTGAGTAAATTAATCAGGTATACAAAGGTGTAGCACATACCGATATGGCCAATGTAGAAATTACCCCGTCCGCCCAAACCTACCTCAGTGAATTGCTCGAAAAACAAGACGATAACGCCGATATTGGCATTCGTATGTTTGTCGCAAATCCGGGTACACCACAAGCTGAAACGTGTATTGCTTACTGTCGGCCAGGTGAAGTCAAGGAGGGTGATGTAACCCTCGAACTCGATGCGTTTAAAGCGTACTTCGAAGAGCGCAGCTTGCCCTACTTAAAAGACGCTAAAGTCGACTATGCCGCTGATCGCATGGGGGGGCAGCTAACGATCCGTGCGCCAAATTCTAAAATGCCTCAGGTAACTGACGACAGCCCCTTAGAGGACCGGATTAACTACGTCCTTTATAACGAAGTAAACCCAGGGCTGGCCGCCCACGGCGGTGAGGTGAGTCTGGTCGAGATTACCGACGATGGCTTTGCCATATTGCGTTTTGGTGGTGGCTGCCAGGGGTGTAGTGCTGTGGATATGACCTTGAAAAATGGGGTTGAGGTAGCTTTAATGGATAAGCTGCCTGAGCTTAAAGGTATTCGGGACATCACCGACCATACTGATCGCACACAGGCCTATTATTGATGTGGCTGCGAGCCTTCGGGGTAACCGCGTAGGCTCGCACTCTTTATACGTGTTAAGGACTGGCAATGGAAAACTGCCCAAGACAACGGCCCATAACGCCGGCCCGGCTCGCGCTTAACACCTCGCCGCTTTATTCAGCATCGCTGATAGCAACCCTGCTAACCTTTATCTTTTTTTCAAGCGGCAGCTTCGCGCAGCAAGCCGTGCCCGCGAGTAAGCCTATCAAGGCTACGGATGCTTCTGCCGCCCAAACCTTAGCGCCCAGCAACAAGAAAAAAGAGCCCAGTAAATGGCCTGCCGAACCCGAGTACCTGGACGGCTGGGACTGGATTCAGTTTACCTCCGGAGAATGGTTAAAGGGCGAGATTATCGGCCTGTACGATCAAGTATTTGATTTTGATTCCGATCAGCTCGATGAACTTAGTATCGATTGGGAGGATATTGCCCGTGTGCTGTCGTCCCAGAGCATGAGTATTCGTTTGGAATCCAATGACACGGTAATAGGCCCGGTAAGAATCGACCAAGACACCTTAGCCTTTGCGGGGCCCGTTAAAAGCCAATACAAGAGAAGCGATATTGTCTCTATGTCGGCCAGTGGCGAGCACGAGCTGGATTTGTGGCAATTTCACGTTGGTTTGTCCGGTAACCTGAAAAGCGGTAATGTCGATGAGCGCTCGTTTGATACCGATATTGACCTTACCAGACGCTCAGCTCGCTCGCGTTTTAATTTTACCTACGACGCCGGAACGACAGAAGTGCAGGGCGTGCGCACCGAAGAGAGCCACCGCGCCGATGGCCGTTACGACATATTTATTACCGCCCGAACGTACTGGACGCCGGGCTATCTGGAATATTATCGGGACCGCTTTCAAAACATCGAGCACCGGGGAACCCTGGGTGTCTTTTTTGGTTATTATATCGCCGACAATGAGCGGGTAACCTGGACGATCAGTGGTGGGCCAGGTTATCAGTATCAGGAGTACACAACGGCTCCAGCGGGCTCAGACCGAACCGTGGAAACACCCGCGCTGCTGGGTGATACCAAACTCGAGTACGACATTACCAGTGACATCACTTACTCGTTAAGCTATCAGGCGCAGTTCACCAATGATGCAGCCGGTAACTACAAGCATTACATCGAGACCGGCGTAGATATTGATTTGACTGACCGTCTGGAGGTGACACTAACTTACGAATGGAACCGCACTTCTAACCCGCAGGCGGATGAAGACGGCGTGATTCCTGAAGCAGATGACTACGCGCTAAACTTAGGGCTGGCATGGGATTACTAGAGCTTATAATCGTTAACCACAAAAAAGCCCCGCAAGTGCGGGGCTTTTTTATGTAGGCTGACAGCCGCGGTTAGCTATTACGGCTTGCCAGTACGGGCTTGATTTTATCGCGCATATCTCGCAGGGCTTTTTCGGTGCTGGCCCAGTCGATACAGGCGTCGGTTACCGATACACCGTACTCTAACATGCTTAAATCATCGGGTATTTTCTGGTTCCCCGCGCCGATGTTGCTCTCCACCATTAAGCCAATAATCGACTTATTACCTTCAACGATTTGGTTGGCGACATTCTCCATAACCAGCGGTTGAAGGTTGTGATCTTTGTTGGAGTTGGCGTGGCTGCAGTCCACCATAATGTTCGGAGTAACCTTGGCTTTTTCCAGTTCCTCTTCACACATGGCGACGCTGACAGAGTCATAGTTGGGTTTGCCATTGCCGCCGCGCAACACTACATGGCCGTAGCTGTTGCCACGAGTGCGTACGATGGACACTTGCCCCTCGGTATTGATACCGAGAAAACGGTGCGGCTTAGAAACCGACTGCAATGCGTTGATGGCCACGGTCAGGCCGCCATCGGTACCGTTTTTAAAGCCGACCGCCGAGGACAGGCCACTGGCCATTTCACGGTGGGTTTGCGACTCGGTGGTACGAGCGCCAATGGCCGACCAGCTGATTAGATCGTGCAGGTACTGCGGCGAAATTGGGTCCAGCGCTTCGGTGGCGGTGGGCAGGCCCAGCTCGGAGATGTCGAGCAGCAGCTTGCGACCGATGTGTAGCCCCTCTTGAATCTTGAATGAGTCATTAAGGTAAGGGTCGTTTATCAGTCCTTTCCAGCCAACGGTGGTACGCGGTTTCTCAAAATAGACACGCATAACCACATAGATGCTATCGCTAACCTCATCGGCGAGCTTTTTAAGACGCGCCGCATAATCTTTGGCAGCTTCTACGTCATGGATAGAGCAGGGGCCGATAACCACAAAGATGCGGGGATCTTTGCGATCGAGAATATTGCGAATGGTTTCGCGGCCTTCGGTAATCACCTGCCGAGCATTGTCGCTCAACGGCAACTCACGTTTGAGTTCGGCCGGCGAGATCAGCAGCTCTTGCGAGACGACGTTTAAATCGTCAACGGCAGCATCTTGCGTTGCATTAGACATCAGCGTTCCAGTCATTAAATATGTGGTCGTTAACCGGGCTCTTTACACCCGTTTCTGTTTATGAGTGGCTATTGTACTGAAACTTCTCACCTTTTTGGGGCTGTAGCCGATGTTTTTTGTTATTGCCCCCATAGCGAGGCTAAATCCGTTGTTTTTAGCCGATAGGAATCTTTATTAATTGGTGATCTTCGGGTAAAAACGGGCAATAAAGGGCCATTGTGACTGGCAGTGACTCATGGGCAAACAGGCTCTGATAGCGCTCAAGTTGCTCACGGTGCTCGGCAATCAGCTGTTCGGCAAAACTCTCGCGGGGCTGCTCGCCTGCCGGTTCAGAGCTTTTATAATCAATAATCCAGCGCTGCCCATCGGCGATAAAGGTGCGGTCGATAATGTGCTGCCTAAAAGCGCCTGCCCGGCCGCTGACGTAGCTGGCTTCGCTGGCTGCCTGAGGGTGTTGTGCCAGCACCCAGCGACCTTTAGCGCTGTCGAGCGTCGCTTGAATGGCGCGCTGTAGGTGCCCAAGTGCATTACCGATCCAATCGTACCCCACGCCCTGTTGCAGTAACAGCAACCTCCAGCGAGGCGCCTGAGTTTGGCAATAGTGCTCGGTGTTTGTGGGTAGCGGTTGTTGCGCCAGAGCGTCAAGTACCATATGAATCACGGTGCCGGTATGCCGTGCCACCGCTTGATCGCGGGCTTCCCGGGGAGGGATGTTGTTCTCTTCGGTACGTATCCTGCCGCGCAAATGGGCCAGACGCGGATTATCCTGTGCCGGTGGTGCCTGCCAGCTGGCCGACAAACGACGAATATATCCGCCCGCCGGATTATTTTGCAGGCTCACCTGAGCCTCACCACTTACCAGGTCAGTAACGCTTTGGGCTGTATCGGCTACCTGAGGCCAGATCTCCCGCAGCATGCCCCCGGGAGCTGTTTCGGCGAGGCTTTGTTCTTGTTTTTGTGTGGTGCAGCCAAGTAGATAGAGCCGTTCAATGGCGCGGGTGCAGCCGACGTAGAGCAAGCGTGTCGCCTCGTATGAGTCCTGTTGCTTCTGCTCGTATTTAAGGTGCTGATAAAGGGCACCGTGATCCTCGCCCGCCGGAGCCAAAGGGCCGAGCAACAACTGTGGCTCGCCAGCGGCCGACAGGCGCTCTCGCCACAGTAATAACGATTTGCCGTCGGATTGGGTGGGGCGATCGAGCCCAGGGATGATCACCGTATCAAACTCTAACCCTTTAGATTTGTGTAGGGTCATAATTTGCACCGGCGGCAGCGAGTCTTGCGCAGGCTCGCTTGCCATGGGCGCGGCAAACAGTTGTTTTAAACCGCGCTCAAGCCCGCTCCAGTCTTCGATGCTACCCCCGCAGTCAAATCTATCGAGTAAATTAAAATAGGCTTGGGCGTCCTCGTGGTCAGAATCGTTTAACAGTGCCGTGGGGCCGCCAAGCTCCAGCCAGGTTCCCCAAAGCCACTCACGCAAACTTAGTCGGCCGGCACTGAGCCGTGCCCGGTCAAGGATCTGCGCTAATCGCGTAAGTAGCTGTCGGCCATTGTCACTGAGCGCTTCTATAGCCTCGGAGTTATGTAACTGCTGCCAAATAAACGGTAAATCCCAGGTGTCTCGCGGGCCGGAGTCCGGGAGGGGAGCGTGGGTGAGGGCATGTAGATCGTGCATATCCAGCCCGCACCACGGGGTGCGCAATAGCGCAAGCCAGGCAATTCGATCGTCTGGGCGCAACAGGGCGCGGGTGAGTGTGGTTAAATCGCGAATTACCATGCGGCTGGCCAGCGAGTCGATAGCGTTTGCCTGAAAGGGGATGTCGGCGCGGCTTAACTCGCTGATAATTTGCTGTAAGTGGCTACGGCCACGCCCCAATATCGCAATGCTGCCTTGAGGCTTGCGCCGCTGTGCCTGACGCACCAGCTCGACCGCCGCGCGGGCTTCGTGCGCACGGGCTGCCTCCAAATCGCGTCCGCCCGGGGTTTCCAGCTCTGCTTTGGGCGAGGCTGTGCTTAGATAAACCTCCACGGCCGGAGCCTCTTGCCGGGGTTTAAAAGCGCAAGAGGGGGTGTAACTTACCGCGCCTCGCGAGATGTCATCGGCTGCGGGAAAAGCCTCCTGAAACACTTGGTTTACCCAGTCTACAACCCCGCCGTAGGAGCGAAAATTAACCTCCAGGTCAACCGCATTGAGCGCCACCTGGCCGATACCTTGCTGCCTTGCCTGTAAAAATAAGCCGACGTTGGCATTGCGAAAGCCATAACAGGACTGCATGCCGTCGCCAACGATAAACAGCGAGCGACCGTCGCCGTGCTGCCAACCGGCGGTGAGCTTTTCCAGTAATTGCAGTTGCGGCAGTGAGGTGTCCTGAAACTCGTCCACCAAAATATGTTTGATTTGATAGTCGAGTTTAAGCGCTAACTCCGACGGGTCGTCACTTTCACCCAGCGCCTGAAGGGCCGCCAGGGTGACCTGGGTAAAGTCAGTGGCGCCAAGCTCGGCAAAGCTCAGCCACAGTTGCGCCGCCAGCTGTGGTAGCAGGCGTGTCAGGCACGCCAGCATCTGCCATTCGGCATCGCTGTAGTGCGCCGGCGGCAGCGTTCGCACTTCATTTATTAGCTTTAGCGCATCGGGGAGAAGGGCGAGCTGTTCGATTAACTCCTGGTAGCGGTCTTTAAGCGGCTTGCCGGTTTTACCTGCGGCAAAACCCTGTGCCACTGTTACGCTTTTACGCCACTCGCCCTTGCCGGTGAGTAAGAATTCGGCGATTAACAACCACTCGCTCAGTGCCGCCGGGTCCGCCTCGGGCAAGTTGGTTATACCCTGCAGTTGCACCAGCGGGTTCTCTGGTTTGTGCTCGGATAGGTACTGGGCGCTGGCGTCCAATAACAGGCAAAGCTCGCTGGCAATCGGCTGCAGTGTTTCTGTTAAGCGCTCCAGGTGCTCGCTGGTCACTTGCGCCAGTGTCGCCTCGAGAAAGCGCCGCGCCTCGGCGCTAGAGGCTAAAAATATGGGGCCTAACCACTGTTCGCGTTTTTGCAGCAAGGCGACAAATAGCGCTTGTAGGCCTGCTAAATTGTTGTCGAGGTGACGGCACAGATGTATTAAGTCGTCGCGCTGCTCGCCCTCGCGCTCCATCGACTGAATAAAGGTTTGTGCCGCATCGCGGTAGGCGCTTTCCGCGTCGTCCAGCGTTGGGGGAATAGCCCCCAGTTCACTGTCGAAGGGTAACTGAGAGGCAATGGAGCGGCACAGCCCGTCGATAGTTTGTACCCGCAAGCGGTTGGGATTGTGCAGCAGGCGCCAGTTAAGTTGTTGGTCGCGCTCGATAACGGCCCGGGCACTGCGCCACAAAGCCAACTCATGCTCGCTGTCAGGCGGGTCGTCGTGAGTCGACTGCTCAAGTGCGGCCAGTAAGCGCTCTTGCATTTCACTTGCGGCCTTATTGGTAAAGGTAATGGCAAGGACTTCTTCGGGAGCATCTACCGTGAGCAGCAGTTTAAGAATGCGGTGGGTCAGCAGGCCCGTTTTGCCAGAGCCGGCAGGGGCGGCCACGGCAAACGATTGCGTCGGGTCGAGCGCCAGCGCCCGAACGTCGGCATCGCGCGGTGGCTGGGGTTTGCCTACGCTCATAATTGACCCTCGTGTTGTTGCAACCACTGGCTTAGCTCGGTTTGCTCATCGGCACGGGTTAAGCCCTCAAATTCGGCGTCAAATAAGCGCGCTTGGCTGTTTTGATATTCGACCGCGGCCCAAGCCTCGCGAAACTCGCGCGCGAGCTGCGCGAGTCGCTGCTGCCAATCGTCCAGTTGCTGTTGCCACTGCTCTTCGGGGATGTCTTTGATGCCCGCGATTCCGGTTGCGGTGCCAAGCCCGGTAAAACACTGCTCGCTAGCGTTGATTTGCGCAAACGCGATGGCCTGCGCTCCGTCCTGTGCGAGAGTACAGGCGTACAAGGGCAGTTGAGGCTCGGTGAAATTTTCGGGCCGCCAGCTTGAGGGGTTAACCTGGCCGGTTTTGTAGTCGATGATTAACGGCTTCCCGGTCGCGAGCTGATCGATTCTATCGACTCTTACCGTTAGCTCTAAGCCCTCAAAGGTTAGTTGGTACTCAGATTCAATCGACTGCACGGTAAAAGGCTCACGCGCCCGCTCGAGTGCCAACCAATGACTGAGCAGCTGTTGCAAACGCTCGGTTTCAAGCTGGCGGAATGTGGCGCCGATCTCGGCGCCGCGGGCCCGGCCGGTAGCGCTTACGGCCTCGTTGCAGGCCTCTAATATCAAGGCGTCGAGTGCTTCAGGCGCTAGCAACTGTAAAGCCTCGGCGCTTTCCAGTTTTTGCCAAACAAAGGCCAGGGCTTCGTGCACCACATTGCCGCGTTCAATGGCAGAAAAACCCAGGGTTGGGTCGTTAGCGCTACTGGCACCTAAGCGGTAGCGGGCAAACGCTATAAATGGGCAGGCGGCCTGAGCTTTGAACAGGCCGGCGCCACCGCGCACCTCTGGGGAGGTTAAGCTGGGGCCGTAGCGACAATCGACCGGTTCTAGCTGGGCGGAACCGGCCAGCTCCCGATAGTAATGGATGCTGGACGATTGCTCGGCAATACCTAGCGCCTGAGGTGAGCTGAGCGGCAAAGAGGCAATTAGGCTACTGGGGTTAAGCGATTGATCATCCTGGTGTGATGGGTAGCTAAACACCACCTGTTGTGCACAACCTTTAAAGTTTTCGGTTAATCGCTCGGCATAGGCGAGTTCACGCTCGGCACTGGCGTTTGGCATGTTCCACTCGCGTTGCAGAGTGATTGGTAATAACGGGTTAGGGGAGGGCGCTGGTGGCCAGGCACGGTGGCTCATTCCCAATACCCAGCAATGACTAAAGTTTAAGCCCGACGCCTCTAGGGCTCCCAATATTTGAATGGGTGAATCGGGCGTCTGGGCCTGAAAGTGGGTTTTGTCCGCACTGCGGCGCAGTAAGTCCGTTACCTCGTACAAGGTAAACGTCGGCTGTACCTGGGTGATGCTCGCGATTTCCAACTGCAAGTCGTACCACTGTTTAATCTGTTGGTACTCTATGCTGTCCAACTCCCGCGTGCCGGGCCACCCGAGCTGCTCCAGGTAACTCATAATCCGCTCCAGCCAATGGTCTAAGCTGTGCTTATGATGGCGCTCACGCTCTAGCTCGCTGGCTATTTGTAGCCTGCGAGACAGCTCGGAATCCAGCTCTGGGTATTTCTGAGTAAGCCCCTCGAGTAAGTAGCGTAGGTTAGCCAGGCTGAGTTTTTGCCGGCCCGTACGGCGGATTCTTTTAATAACGGCGGCGCGCATTAAACGCTCCGGTGCGGCATCGCCCCAAAAGATATTACTGAGCAAGCGACACACGCGCTCAACGGGCTGGGCCTGTAGGGTAAAAGCCAGCCAGTCGAGCGCGGTGCGGATTACCACCGCCGAGCCCAATGGGGTGCCGCTAGAGAAGTTAAAGGGTGCTACCGTACGCTCTTTACCGGGTTGGCAAGCCAAAGGCTCAAATACTTCTTTAAGGATGCGCTCGACCCGCTGGCGTTCCTGCCCTAGCTCGGGCACAACGATGCCAATTACTGCGGTGGGGTCATGGGCCAAAACATTGTCCGCCCAGTTGGCGGCCGCGCGAATCTCGCTATCGTGATCGCCAAGCGTCACCCGCACGGGGTTGCTGTTGGCCTGCTTTTGGGTTGGCGCCCGCGTGCCGTCGGGTAAAGCGGCTGCCAGCAGCGACTCTGCCAGGGGCGAGATATCATCAAAACCGTAGAGTAGGGCGTTTGTTTCAGTGGGTAGCTCCTCGCGGCTGAACGCGATACGCAATAACTCTTGGGCGTGCTCCTCACTGACCAGTTGGTTGCGCTGCAGTGCTGCACGGTAATCGTTAAGCCAGTCTCTATAGGTGTCGCCGTTAGGGTGGTGAGTGCAGGCCGCGGCTAGCTCGGTATCTGGGCAGCACCAGGCCTCTAGGTTCTTGCGAGCGGACTCGGCGGTGTTTGCCAGTTCACGCTGGCGCAATAACCTCCCGGCATTGCTGCGCTCGATAACCTGCTCCCACAGGGTAAGACTTTGCCAGCTGTTGGCTATCGTGCCGGTTATTTCCGTGCTCCCACTCAGTAAAAGCGCTTGCCACTGTTGCGCGGTCCACTGCCGTAAGCTAAGAATTCGCGGTTGGCGCCAATTGCTATTATGTGCCTGCTGAAACTCGTGATAAGCGCGCAAAATTTGATTGCGCTGACGGTTATTGGCCGTGAGCAGTAGAGTGTTGTGCTCCAGTGCGTCGCGAAGCGGTTCTATGTCAAATAGCACGGCCGCCATAAGATCTCCTTGGGCTCGGGCAGACGGGAGGGCAGCCGCAGTTTACGTTGTCGCCTGTGGCCACGGCAAGCGCGCTTGTCGGGCATTCGCATTATTGATGATTCGTGTAGAATGACTCATCTGGCGCCACCTACCACACGGTATAAGTGTTACGTGGTTGTCACACGAGCTTAAACAATGTTTTTAGGGGGTCGATTGAAGCCTGTTATCCGCTCATTAAACGCAAAGCTACTGCTTACCGTAATCTGCTTTGTGGTGCTCAGCGGTGTGATAGGGGCTATTCGCGTAGGCTTCGGAGAAACACAGCGCATTCAGGCGCTTTATGACAATCGCCTGCAGGCGTTATCGACCCGCTACAACAGCTACATTGAGAACGAACTGGGTAATCGCCAGCAAGCATTGCAGTCGGTGCGTCAATTGCTGATCCGTGATCTTGAGCAGAGTGAGGGCAGTGATATTAATATTGCCCAGTACCGCGACGCTGATGGCGGGTACCGCCTGTACTCGGAGCACTCGGCTGTATTTGTGCACCGCGATACCCAAATCGAAAACGCAATTAACCAACAAATCACCGCCAGCGGAAAAACCTGGGATTACATCACACCGGTACTGTCCCATATGTTTAGCGGTTTGTATTTTATTAGCTCGCAGCGAGTCTCGCGGGTTTGGCCTGTCACCATCGCCCGCTCTCATAAGCCCTCTCACGACGTCACAACAGAGGTGTTTTTTACCTCCGCAGCGCCTTCCAATAACCCTGCCCGGGAGGCTCGCTGGACACCGATCTACTACGACTCCTACAGCAAAGTATGGATGACCTCACTGGTCCTACCTGTTTACGTTAAAGACGAGTTTGTGGGTGTTGTGGGTGGCGATATCAACGTAACCTACCTACTTGATAAACTCGATGATCTGGATGCCGACGACAACCAGATTCAGGCTTTTATTTTTAACAGAGAAGGGGAGTTAGTCGTCCATAGCCAGTCATCGCCTCACTCCGAGGACGATGTGTCCGCGTATCCTTTGCTTGAAACCTCCCCCCAATCTGATGATGCGTTGTCCGAGTATATGCATCAGGTTGTCAGTGGCGAGCTGGAGCTCGGTAATATATACAGGCAAGAGTCTGTCGGCGGAACCCTAAACATCGTCGCCAACCGTCTTACCCGGATGGACTGGATCATTAGTTTTTACTACCCCCAGACGATGATCAGTAATACTTTTCGCGAGTCGATGATGGCCGTTTACGCCAACATTTTAATGTTAGCGGTGTTTTTGTTTGTGGTCCTGTTTTTTACGATTCGCCGTTTTGTTGTCTATCGCATACGGGCCCTGGCTGATGCTACCGAGCAAATCGACCGCGACCGGTGGTATTTGAGTGTGCCTGAAGTGGGGCAGGATGAAATTGGCCGGTTAGGTAAAAGCATCAATAACATGCTCGATCAGATACGTCATCTGGTGCGCGGTTTAGACGATAAAATTGTGCTGTTAGATAAAGCCGGCTCAGAGTCACGAAAACTCATGAGTGCGATCGAAAACAGCGTAAGCTTAGTGGCGATATTAAACCGGGACTGGCAGTTGGATTATGCGAATACGCAGTATTGGCAGGTAACCGGCTTTAGCTTGGATGACCACTGCGAAGGTTATAAAGCGTTGCTTTTGCCTGAACATAACTCGCAACAAATTTCTATCGAGGCTATTAAAGCCGAGATTTTATCGGGCAAGCCACGCCTGGAGGGCGAAGACACCGGCCAGTGGCAAGCGGAGTATTTAGCGGTGACCGGACGGGGTGAGCGTTTTTGGATTATGCAAACCATCACCGCCATTATGGGGCAAGATTTACAACCGGAGTTCTATGTCTGTGTCGGGCAAGACATTACTGATCTAAAAGAGAAGCAACAGGAAGTTGAAAAGCTGGCTTACTACGATCACCTGACGGGGCTGGCAAACCGCACCGAGTTTAAGCGTCTGCTTGGTAGCGCTTTGCAGCGCAGCCAGCGCGCTAACAGTAAAGTGGCATTGTTCTATCTTGACCTGGATCATTTTAAGCGCATCAACGACACCTTTGGTCACGAGGCGGGCGATCAGTTGTTAACCGAGGTGGCCCGCCGTTTAACCTGTGAATTGCGTGACGATGACGTAGTCGCCAGACTGGGTGGGGATGAGTTTGCCGTATTGCTCGATCAAGTCGAAAGCCCTCAGTACGCCTATGTGGTCGCCAACAAAATCATCAATACGTTAAATCGGCCGATCGAGCTGCAAGGCAAAGAAGTGGTTGCGGGCGTTAGTATCGGTATTACCTTGGCGCCCGACGACAGTAACCATATCGACACCCTAATGAAAAACGCTGACCTTGCTATGTACCAGGCGAAAGACAAGGGCCGCAACGCGTTTCAGTTTTATACCTCTGATATGAACCTTGCGGTGGAGCAGCGTTTAACGGTAGAGCGCGAGCTTCGGGCTGGCTTAAAAAGTGGCCAATTTGAGCTTTACTATCAGCCTGTAATCGACTTGACGACCGGTAAAATGGTGGCGGCCGAGGCATTAGTGCGTTGGAATCACCCCACCCGAGGACTGGTATTGCCCGGGGAGTTTATTCCCGCCGCTGAAGAGTCGGGCTTGATTGTACCTCTCGGTAAATGGGTGCTTAAAACTGCGTGTTATCAGGCGCGGCTGATACAAAAATCCATGCAGCGCAAGTTTAGTATGTCGGTAAATTTATCGGCCAGACAGCTCAACGACCCCGGATTTTTGGCGAATTTGGATCGGGTACTGGAGGTCACCTCGCTGCCCCCTGAGAGCTTGGTACTAGAGGTAACCGAGAGCACTTTGATGGAGGATTCAGAAAACGTGATTCCCCGTCTGGAAAAGCTCCGGCTCAAAGGCTGCTCGCTGGCCATTGATGATTTTGGCACTGGCTACTCCTCTTTGAGTTATCTCAAGAGGCTGCCTATTAACAGCCTTAAAGTTGATCGCAGCTTTGTTAAAGATTTGCCAGACGACGAAGAAGATAGGGCGATAACGTCATTGATTGTGGCCATGGCCAATTCCCTACGCTACAAAGTGGTGGTGGAGGGGGTCGAAACGGATCAACAGCATCGCTTTTTAACCGAGTGCGGTTGTCATTTTGGGCAGGGCTTTTTATACAGCCGGCCCGTGCCTGCCGACCACCTAATGGCGCTTTTGTTTGATGATGCCAGCGCGTAAACGTGGGTTATATTAGGTTGCGCAGTAGCCGGGTATCGTTAAAGCCAAATAGCGGCAATGTGGCAGACAGGGTTTGGACGCTACTGTCCGCTTTCGTAAACCACGCGTAGGTGGGCCGCCCCGGTGAGTTGGCCGCAGTGTCAATCCGCTCGGTCCAATAGGCAATTCGGCGGGCGATGGCGGTTCCGGAGTCAACCAATCTAACGCGCGGCCCCATCACGGCGGCGATCTCTTCAGCCAGTAACGGAAAGTGAGTGCAAGCCAGCACGAGGGTATCCAGTTGCTCTGGTGCCGGATTGTGATCACTAGCAACAAGGAGGGGAGTCAGAATGTTGTGTAGCTGCTTATCGCAAACAGGCTCGTGGCGTAGCTTGCGCTCGGCAAGTTCAACCAGCGCCGATGAGCCGACACTCACAACACGGCAGTCACTGGCAAACTCTTCAATAAGGCGCCTGGTATAGCTACGCTTGACAGTACCGGGTGTGGCTAAAAGGCCAATATACTTATTACGACTTATTTCGGCAGCCGGTTTGATGGCGGGAACAACCCCCACGACTGGGCGGGTAAAGTGACGTCGCAAACGCGGCAGCGCTAAGGTGCTGGCCGTGTTACAGGCGATCACAAAAACATCGACATCATCCACTTCAGCAGCAAACGCCTCTAGCACCTGACAGGCGCGGTCAATTACCAAATGGGCGGGTTTATTGCCGTAGGGGAAGCCAGCGTTGTCCGACACATAGCTAAAACGAGCCTTGGGCAGTTGTTGTCGCGCCGCCTGCAAAATACTAAGCCCACCAACCCCCGAGTCAAAAATGGCTATATGTGGCGCAACCGTGGGCTGGGTGTTAATCATGGGGTAGGAGGTCTGCGATGGCCTGACGGTAACGGGGGGATTCGTTGTCAAACAGGGTGCCGCCCTGGCATTGATAGGCGTGAAAAAGACACTTTCGCGCCTCGGCGTGGCGGCCTAACTCCCACAAGCACTGTCCCAAACGCAACTGTACAAACGGGCTTTGCTCGGCAGCCGGACAGCACAGCGCCGATTGTAACGACTCGGCACCGGGCTCGTATTGCCCAAGGCGAAAATAACCATCGCCAATGGCCGTTAACACCCAGCCAGCCTCTGTATATTGAGTTTGCGGTTTGGGGATAATCAGCCAGGCTTGGTAGAATGAGCGCAGCGCGAGACGGTACTCGCCACTATCGTACAGCCGGTAGCCATCGGCGCAGAGACGACGTACCTGACGGCTTAAGCTGTTAGTCTCTGGCGAGTGCCCGGTATCGTCGGTACTGGGATTGTCGTCTTGGGAACGGCTCATGTGCTAATGCTTACCTGCGTCCTGGCGATCTGAATATGATAAATTGCCACGTATCCGTCATCTCTGTCAGCGCGTACCCGAGACTTAGACAATTTATAGGTTATTGATAGTATAGCGATATTCTCCCTTCGGGGTGAAGAGGGCGAGTGCCGCCGATAGCCATCTAAAACGCGATGTTGCGACCGGATTATAATTTCTAGGCGAGAATTAAACTCAATGATGTCTGAATTCCTGGCAAGGCCCGAGCTACTGGTTCCCGCGCTTGTCGCGTTTGTTAGTGTTTGCAGCACACTATTGATCGCTTATTTGATGATCAAAAAGCCACTTGAGCGGCAGTGCCGTGCACTTGAGGTTCACAGCGCCGAGTTACAGCACGCACACGCGTTGGCAGAGAGTGAATGGGGGCATAAAGTCGTAACGCGTGAGCGCGAATTGGCCGTAAAAGAACAGGAACTCACGCAACTGCGCCAGCGCCAACAGCAGCTAGAGCAAGCGCGTCACCAAGCGCATGATCAGGCGGCCCGGTTGCAAGAGCGCCTCAGTCATTTTGAGCAGCTTAGTCAGCGCGTTAGTGAGCAAGAAACCCGTATTGTCGAGCTGAGCCAAGAGCGTACCCAGCTACAAACCCAGCTCGCCTCAGAGCGTGAATCTCTGGCACAACAGGCGCAGTTTTTGGAGCGTAGCAAAGCCGAACTCAAGCAAGAGTTTGAACTGACGGCCAACAAACTATTTGAGCGAAAAAGCGAACAGTTTAGCGCGGCCAGTCAGGGGATGCTGGAGGGCACCCTAAGTCCTTTTAAAACGCAATTACAAGAGTTTCGCAAAAAGGTAGAAGACGTTTACGAAAAAGAAAACGCCGAGCGCAGTCGGCTCTCTGGGCAAATTTTTGAGCTACAAAAACAAGCGCACAAGATTGGCGAAGATGCCGTGAACTTAGCCCAGGCATTAAAAGGTAGCAATAAGGCCCAGGGCGGGTGGGGCGAGATTGTACTGGAGCGCCTGTTGGAGCAGTCCGGACTGCAAAAAGGCCGAGAGTACGACACTCAGGTAAACTTTGCGGCGGACGATGGTCGCCGCCGTATACCCGATGTTGTGGTGCACCTGCCCGAAGGGAAAGATATTATTATCGACGCGAAAGTCTCGTTAACCGATTACGAACGCTACTGTAGTTGCGAGGATGAAGCCGAGCGGCAACAATATCTGCACAAACACATTCAATCGCTCCGTAGTCACATTAAAAGTTTAAGTGCAAAAGATTACGAGCAGTTGCCCGGCATTAAAGCGCTCGATTTTGTTTTTATCTTTATCCCCATAGAAGCGGCCTTTATGCTGGCCATGCAGTACGATAGCAACCTTTATAAAGAGGCCTACGATCGTCATATTATTCTTGCCAGCCCATCGACACTGCTGGCAATACTGCGTACCGTCGATAATGTATGGCGTTACGAGAAGCAAAATAAAAACGCCGAGCGTATTGCCACCGAGGCGGGCTCTCTGCACGATCAATTTGTATTGTTGTTAGAAGCTATGGAGGCGATAGGGGCGCAGCTGAATAAAACTCAGGATGCCTACCAAACCGCCCACAAGCGATTAGCAACGGGACGTGGCAATCTGGTCAAACGGGTCGACAACATCCGAAGGTTGGGTGCCAAAACCAAAAAATCCATCGACTCGCCACTGCTTGAGCTGGCTGATGATGATTTAGCAACAGGGGATGATGATGAGTAACTCAGCAATAACGCTACTGTCCGTATTAGGTGTGGCTATTATTGCCGCGCTGTGTGTCGTGGCTGGCTACTATTTATGGCAGTTACTCCGTTTGCGTCAAGCGCAACGCGCGCAGCTCGATAAGCTGGCGGCGGAATCTAAAGCCCAGCGCGAGCGGGTCAATACCAGCATTCAGGTGATCGCCGCATCTGTCGGACGTGAAGACTTAACCTTAACCGAAGCCAGCATTCGAATTTCGGTTTTGTTGGACTCACTGGGCGTCACCGACGAAGTGCGCGAAGAGTATTCGGCGTTTTATCAGCTGCGCGATGCCACCGCGCACATTCCCATATTAGAGCAGTGGAATAAACTGCCTTTGGCAGAGCGCCGCAAGTTTGAGAAAGAGCGGCTAAAACACGAGCAAACCTACAGTGCTTTTATACTAGCCGCCGCCGAGCGCATCCGTGGGCAGACGTTTTAACTCTCAAGGGCGACGCTTAAGAATAGCGCCACACTCGATGTGGTGTGTAAACGGAAACTGGTCAAACACTGCAAACTCTGCCACAGAGTGAGTTTTTGTGATTTCCTGTAAATCCCGGTGCAATGTCTCTGGGTTGCAAGAAATATACACGATGGTTTCGTAGGCTTGGGCAATCGCGGTCGTGTGTGGGTCAAGCCCGGCACGCGGTGGGTCGACAAAGATAGTGGTGAAGTTAAAGCTGTCTAGGTCAATGTCTTTTAAGCGGCGAAAACTACGAACCTTGTCGAGCGCGGCCGAGAACTCCTCGCTGGACATTCGGGCAATATCAATATTATTGACCTCGTTTAAGGCCATATTGTAGCGCGCTGAGTGTACTGACGACTTGGCCAGCTCGGTGGCCATCACCCGTTCAAAATTAGCCGCCAGGGGCAGGGTGAAGTTGCCGTTGCCACAATACAGCTCGACTAAGTCGCCGCTGCACGCTTTAGTGTGCTGAACCGCCCAGCTCAGCATTTTTTCGCACACTCGCGCATTGGGCTGCGTAAAGCTACTTTCGATTTGCTGGTAGTGATACGTGCGCTCGCCCACCTTAAGAGTCTCTGTGACAAAATCTTGCCCCAAGACTAATTTTTGCTTACGGCTGCGGCCAATCATATAAACGCCAAGCTTTGCGCGCAGTGTTTCGGCTTCGGCCTGCCATATGTCATCGAGCTTTTTGTGGTAAATCAGGGTGATTAACGTCTCACCGCTGAGGGTTGTTAAAAACTCTACCTGAAACAGTTTACGCCGCAACAGCTCGCTCGCATTAATCTCCTCTAGCAGCAGTGGCATTAGCCGGCTAATGTTCTCGTGCGCCTGAGGAAATGTATCGATGCGATAGGGTGTTTTATACTCGCCCTGGCGGTACATGGCGTAATAAGATTCCTCGCCTTCGTGCCAAATTTTAAACTCAGCGCGCATGCGAAAACCGGTGGCGGGCGAGCTAAAAACCTCCGGGGTAGGAACGTCGCAGTCGGCAAACAGGTTGTTAATATGCTGAGTTTTTTCGAGCAGCTGCTGCTGGTAGTTTTCAGGGCTAAAGCGTTGGTCGGTCATTCGTCGTCTCAAGCGGCCCGAGCGCTATTCGCGCTCGGGGAATTCGTTAGGTGTGGCCTCGCAGCTACCCCACTCGCACTGAATTAAATCTTGTGGGGTGTCATCGCAATACACGGCGTAGCGCTCGGTGGGCCAGTTGTTTTCCAGCGTGATTATACGTGATTGTTGCGGGCATTGTGTCTTAGCCGATTCTGACAAGGATATATAACTGCGACCGGGCTTGGGCCAGTGTGCCCAGCGGGTCAAAATATCGGCCGCGCTGGTTTCACTGGCGGGGGCTGACTCGGCTTTCTCACCTAAAGCCTGAAGTGTTGCCAAGTCAAATTCGGTTGCGTAGCTTTGCGTCTCTAACCGGCTCAGCTCGCGCTCGCAAACAGTTTTTTGCCCGTTAGGGCTGCGGCCAGCAAGGTTCAGGCGCTCATGGGCACTAACGGAGAGGTCATGCACCCGGGCAATGGCGATAAGCGAATAGGGCATCGCATCGATAACGACCTGATCCTTCCGTTGGCTGTTTAGTAGTCGTTCGGCATCGATCACCAGGTTCTCATTGTTAAACTGCCAGGTCTCTCGGGCCGCGCTGGCGTAGGAGCCTGTGGGCCCGCCCAGCGCACTACAGCGGTTAATGACGGTCATATCGGTTACCGCAGCGGCTTCAATATCGTGAGCTAATTGTTCGACTTCGGCATCGCTGGGTGGTATCACCTCGGTGGTTTGACAGGCCGTTAATCCCAAGGCGAGGAGCACAGCGGGTAAAAAAGTTGTTTTCATAACCCGTTTCTCCAGCAGCGCGATTGCACGTGGCGTGTTCATAGGCAAAATTTCTCTTTTTGTTTGCGGCGGCCGTCGCTGCCAAGGCTCTGTGGTGCAACAGCTTAGTGTAAGCTCGGCGGGCTTGGTGAGCTTTTATCGGCGGCCACTTTGGGCAATTTAATGGTAAAGCGAGTTCCTTCACCTGGGGTTGAATCTACCTCGATACTACCACCGTGGTGCTCTGTGACAATAAAGTAGGATACCGAAAGTCCCAGCCCTGTACCCTGGCCGATTTCTTTAGTTGTGAAAAATGGCTCAAAAATATGCCGGGAAACCTCGTCGGCCATGCCCGCACCGTTGTCCTCGACGCTGACTATGGCGAATTTGTCGGTCTGCTTGACCTTGATGCAAATGAGTGGCGGGCCGTTACTGTGCTCACCGAGTGCCTGTGCGGCATTGCGGATTAAATTTAACAGTACCTGTTGTATTTCGGCGGCACTGCCATAAATTTGCGCAAGTGATGGGTCGATATCCAACTCAATGGCCGGTAAGTTTGCGCGCTCGGCCGCCAGCAGCTCAATACCGTGGCGTACTACATGACCTAAATCGAACGGTCGCTGAGTCTGGCTACTGGTGCGGGAAAAGTCCAGCATATTGGTTACGATATCGGCTGAGCGCTCACCGGCCTCCCGAATATCTTCTAAAAACTGTCGTATGTGCCGGTCATCTAAATAGGCCATCACTTGCTCCAGGCTCAGGTCGTGGCGCTCTGCCGCTGTCCGGTTAGCCTCGAGAGTAGGGGAGATACGGCGATAAATATTTTGTACGCCATGTAAAATCGTGCTTAAAGGATTGTTGATTTCGTGCGCCATTCCGGCGGCCAGCTCGCCAAGCGAGAGCATCTTTTCATTCTGAATCATCATATTTTCAACCCGGACTCTAAGGGTTACATCGTCGATCCGAATGACGGCGCCAATCGCCTGAGCTGCAATCAGCGGGTAAATGGTCAAATCACTGTAGTGCAGCTCGCCCCCGTAGGTTTCCTGGATGTTTTGGCTTAAGTAAGGGTCTCCTGCCTCGATTGTTTCAGTGATGATATCGCCATCCACGGGTAGCGTCGGGTAGACATCGCGCAGGTGCTCGCCCAGCGCCGATGCCGAGCCGATACCGGTTTTCTCTTCCGCCGCGGCGTTCCAGTGGGTGACAAAGCCTTTGTGGGTGACCCCAATAATCACCGAAGGCATAGAGTTAATAATGCTGTGTAAATACTCCTGAGTTTCACGCAACAACAATTCGGTGGCTTCGTGTCGGCCAATTTCTTGATACAGCTGATCGTTGGTCAGGTGCAGTGACTCGGTGCGGTCGTGTACTTTAGCCTCCAGCTCTTTTTGTGAGCGATACAGTGCGAGACGGGCGTGCTTATTGTTGAGTCGGCTGCGTTGTAAGCCTATTATCAGTGCAGATTGCAGCCCCAATAAAACAATAATGATGATTAGCAGCCAGTTTTTTTCCGATACCGGCACGGCGGCCAGTGCCTGACTTTGCCAGCCAAGACCTAATATTAAGGCCAACCCTGCCTGCAGGTGGCGTAGGGCTGCGCGTTGTTTTATAGGTACTGGCGTCATACTGGCATAAACCCAAAGCAACAAAGTGTGGTCAAAAGTCTAGCACCAACCGCTTGGCACCAACAGCCGCGCCAAAGTAAATGGCCCTGCCAGAGCTCGGTAAAATAGAATGATTCGGGGCGGCGCCCGCTAGGATTAGCCACTACTGGTGCTATACAGCTCTTCCGCTTTGTGCAAGGCTTGCTCAAACTGCACAAAGATCGAAAAAAATGTATGCAAAATAAGCACTTAGAAAAGAAATTTTAAAAATAGTTTGACACCGATGGCGGATCCAGTAGAATGCGCAACTTCTGAACGACGCGGGTGGTTAGCTCAGCTGGGAGAGCATCGCCCTTACAAGGCGAGGGTCACAGGTTCGATCCCTGTACCACCCACCATTTAAGCGTTCACACCGGGTTAGAATTGCGGACCGGTAGTTCAGTTGGTTAGAATGCCGGCCTGTCACGCCGGAGGTCGCGGGTTCGAGTCCCGTCCGGTCCGCCACTATTTAAAAAAGCTCCTCATTGAGGGGCTTTTTTTATGTCTGCAATAGAAGCGGATAGGCCATGAGCGGCCCCTACGCCTGCCACGTTTTGCCGTCTTAATTCTCTCTTCAATCATCATATATTTGTCATATAGCTGTGGGATTCTGATCTTAGCCGAACAAAAAGCTCGGCTGAATGTCCTAATGCGACACAATAAAGTGTTATGAAGAAGAGGTAATTATTATGCAAGACTATCTAGAGGAGCTGCTGGAGCAGCCAATCGACGATTGTGACGAAGAGTTCGGTGAGGACTACTTCGAGGTCTAACAGCGGACAATCCGAGCGTAGGCTCGGGTATTGTCCGCCCGGCCGGTAGCGTTAAAAACCTGAACTAACTCTCACATTTCCCTCTCATTTGTATATTCCTTCCGTTTCTGCTGACTTCTATTTGCGCTCCCCCTATACTTTTGGCATTAGACGCTAAAAACGTAATGGTTATGGCCAGGTAGCCTAATGGGCACATAAGGCGCCATCCACAGGGGATCATATGGATAGCAACAGCGGTACAGAGCTTGAGGCAGTGATAGTCTTTGCTGATGGGCGTATCGATCGTCAGTTGCAGTACCCTGAATTTGAAGCGGTGATGGACGGTTTCGTCCCCATGCAAGAGTTTGCCGGCTGTCGCGCGCAAGCAGTGTATGTCCGTATTAATGCCCACCTTCGTATTACCACCTGTGTGTTCTTTTATGTCGATTTCGACCCTAAGGGCTTGATCGTCAAACGCTGGAACGTCCCTTTTCAGCAACTGGCAAACGCCGCCAGCCGCGGTCCCGATTTGGGTGCAGGGCCCATTGCGCTCGCTTGCTACAGCCAATGCCCCATCGCCTGGCAAAAAAACAATTTGTGGGACCCGATTATGGAGCCGGGCCGCAATAGCTTTGTGTTAATGAAAAAGGCCGTTGCCAATAACACATTGGGGCTGATATTCCCCGAGCCAGACCCGGAACCCGAGGGCTTAAACACAGGGGGTATGGCCACAGAGCTTGCGGCCTCTGAGCTCAAGGCCGCGCTCGAGCGCGAATACGCTCAAGCGATGCGCACCAGGCTCGCCCACACTCTCAAAGAGCAGCGCTTGCACATTAATACCGTGCGCAGCCGGATGAATCTAAAGATTGATGAGTTAAAGCGCGACCATCAAGAGCGTATTGCCGAGTATCAACAGGCGCTGGAGACGCAAAGTCAGAATATTAGCCGCCTGGAGAATGACAATACTCAGTTACAGCAACAACTGGCCATGCAAGAGAGTCGACTTAATGGTCTTCGAGAATATTATCAGCACAAGCTTAATAGCGCTCAGCTCGATGAGGCGAGTCAGGTGCGCGAGCTCGAAGCTGAATTTGATAAACGGCTCGAAACTGCCTTAAATGAGGCACGCGAAGAGCTACAAGAGCGTCTGGATATGCGCGAGATCGAGCTCTACTACCGGCAACAGCAAGAGGCTGCTGTGCGTGAAGAGCTAGAACTGTTGCGCACCGAGCATGAAAACTTGCTCGAGCAAGGCGCCACACAAATTATGACACCGCTGCAAAAAGCCGGCATAAGCTTTGTGGTGTTTGCCCCGGGCGTTGGTCAAACAACATTACCGGCAGCAAGCGTTGCCGAGTATGTCGCCAACCCCGAAGCCTATATTGCTAAGTTGTGCGGGTTAACCGAACACCATTACCGATTGTGGCTCGATCACTCGAAATCCCCGTATTGCACGGCGAATAATAGCGACGGCGAAGAGTGCGGGGTAGGTGTAACTCGCGTACCGCAACCGAGCGACTTTCACGATGGCGAATCCAACCGCTGCGCCGAACACCGGTCAATCAAGTCAACCCTGTCGCTCCAGCGGGGTTAGCGTGCTATCACCCCAGCATATCGCCCCCGAGCTGGCGCAGCGCGCTCTTGAGGTGAAGCATCAGCCAATCCACCTCCCTAATTGTTCCGCTGCGGGCGTCGAGGTATTGCTGCGCCGTGACGATATCCTGCCCGGTGGAAACAAGTTTTATAAGCTCCACTTTAATCTGTTGGCAGCCCGCGAGTCAGGGTGCGACACACTGGTAAGTATGGGCGGCGCGCATTCAAATCACCTGCACGCCCTAGGAATTGCGGCACAAGAGCAGGGGTTTAAACTCCGGGTGTTGGTGCGCGGCTACGCACATATGGCCATAACGCCTACATTAGCTGACCTTAAAGCCGCCGGCGCCATTATCGAGTTCGTGGGTCACAGTGAGTATCGCGAGCTGTGTCAGGCGGGTTACATCAGGCTCAACCCCAATGAGTACTTTCTGCCGGAAGGTGGTGCTAATGCACACGGTGAAGAGGGAGCCCGCTATATTGGCTGGGCTATCGAGCAACATTTTGGCACCGGTGTGAGCGATGTAGTCATGGCGGCTGGCACGGGCAGCACCCTAAAGGGTGTCACCCAAGGGTTAAACGGTTGTGCCGGGGCGCTTGGCGTCAGTGTATTAAAAGGCGCGGCGGGTAGTAGCTTATATCGCAACGGGTGCGGTCATCAACCCGGCTGGAAAATGCTTTGGGGCTTTTGCGGTAAGGGGTATGGGCGGCCGCTAGCGGCACCAATGCTGGCATTTTGGCGTGAGTTCGAGTACAACAATGGGGTTTTGATTGACCCAGTGTATACCCTTAAAATGCTGTGGGCGCTTAACCAATTAGCGAGGCTCGGCTACTGGCGCCAAGGGGCACGTATTGTGGCAGTGCACACTGGAGGGCTGCAGGGGCGAAGAGGTTTTAAACAACAGCCTGAGACAACAATAAATAATACGGCGGCACTTTGTGCGGTATAACGATCGGACTTATGTATGTCTAGCGCAAATCTAATGACTTCCAATCAGAGTGAAATCGATCTGGCCGATACCCGGTCTTTAACGCCGCTTAAATACATGAGCGAGGCACACTTACAGGTGTTGCTGGCCGACGCTCAAAAGCAATACTTGTACGCGGGGCAAAATGTCTGGCGCCGCGGCGCCATGGATGGACGCAGTTATTTTTTACTGTTTGGCGATGTAACCCTAGAGGATGCCAGCGGTGCATGCACAACCCTAAAAGGGCGCGATACGACCGTCGCGATTACGCCAAATGAGCCCCGCGAGCACGAGGTTACGGCGGTGAGTGACTGCGCGCTGTTATCGCTGGACACCGAACAAATGGATAAATTGCTCTGCTGGAGCCAGGTGGCGGATTATTTACACACTAAAATCGCCCGTGACCGGGACATGGATGAAGACGTTGACTGGATGATGCAAGTACTGCACTCCAACTTGTTTTTTAAGGTTCCGCCCATCAACGTTAAAGTCATTTTTGAGCACATGCAGGTGCGCCTGGTTGAACCTGGTGAGCGGGTTATTCGCCAGGGCGAGGTGGGCGATCAATGCTACTTTATTAAAGAGGGGAGCGCCGAGGTTACCCGTGAGCAAAATGGCAGCGTCCAACACCTTGCCCACATTCACGCGGGGCGCTGTTTTGGTGAAGACGCCTTAGTCAATGATGCACCGCGCAATGCATCGGTCACTATGACCAGTAAGGGCGTACTGATGTGTCTGCCAAAGCAAGACTTTTACCGCCTATTGCGTGCACCTGAAGTTCCGACGGTTTCGCTGGAGGCTCTGGCAGGGCTAGGTAAGGCTCCCGTGGTTATCGATGTCCGCAGCGAGCAAGAGTACAGCACGGGCCACTTTCCGGGGGCGGTGAATTTGCCATTACATTTATTGGCCATAAAAGCTCGACTGTTAGTGCCAGGCGTTGATTATGTGCTGTATTGCAACAGCGGCCGGCGGGCGGAGGCAGCGACACACCTGCTTCAGGGCGAAGGCATTAGCGTAAAGTGTTTAAGCGACAGCGATCAGCTGTTTAACCCAAGCTCACCCCTCGCTCTGGAGAACGACAACAACTACGTTCTGCGTGATGGTCTTGCGGTACCAGGCCAGTGATCGGGCACCACAAATAGGCGTTGACTTTCCCGCCATTGAGCACTCCCGCGCACCAGACCCACCACCATAAGCCCCTGACCGCGCAAGGTGATCTGCTGTAATAGCGCTTGCTTAAGCTCTGGCAGCGTCAGTGGCACTAACGCGCTGGGGTAACAGGCCGGTGCCAGCCAATGGTTGCGAGGCAATACGCTAAATGCCTCGCAACCGGCTACCGACTCCTGCGCTAAAAAGTCGGCCAAATGCCACCAGATCCCGGCATTGGCCTGGCGATTTATATCTTCGGTAGGCTCAACACCTAAAGGTTTAGCGAGCTCGTGCGACATGGCAGGCCAAAATAGGCAGCCGCGAATTAAAAAACTGGAACAAACAACCGGTGAACCGCCGAGTCGCTCCGACAGCGCAGCTAAGGCCTCGGGCGAAGCGCTCAGCGGCAGCTGATGGTTACACATATGCTCGAGCTTCCAGGCGAGCCGATCGTTGGCGTTGGGCCCGATCCAATCATAGTGGCTAGATTGCCACGGTGATTCGGCGCCGTGTTGAGCGGGCGGCTTAGGATTGGCTAAATAAAACTTTGCCGCCGCCTCTATGTGCTGCAATGTACCCTCGGCGTCTTCAATGACAAAATCCAGCGCACCCAGGGTTTTACCGCGACGGTTAAGCTGAAGATTATGGGCCAGTAACCGGCCGCCCCCCATATGTAGCCAATAAAACGCCCACAACGATTCAAAATAGAGCCCGAGACGGGTGCTGGTGCGCGTGGCTAAATGCGCAATTAGTGCGCGGGGTTGTGTGTCCAGCTCGATCAACCAAGCTTTGGCGTTATCGTCAAAGGGAAGAGCGTAGGGCCTGGCCGAACTGCCTTGAATAGTATGTAAGAGTGTTTCACTGTACACACTAAAGGCTAAATCACGCACACAGCGATGGCGTAACTGCCAGCAAAATTGTCGCAACGGCTCGATGTGATACTCCCCTTGGCTGACTGGATGATTGGCCTTTAGATGGCGCTTGGGCATAATGGCGTCGGCAAAAAAACAAACAGTGTTCTGGGCCCTTTATTGGCGCAGGGCCGCACAGGTTGCCCAAGGCAACTTGGACAGGAGCAAATGATGACACAGTTTTCGACCATTGGCCTTATCGGTAAGCTCGACAACGACCGTGCCCGCTACAGTGTAGAGCGCTTAATACGCTACCTTGCCACGCGCGACGTGCAGGTAATCATTGAAGCGCAAACGGCCGCGCTGTTGGGCGGTGGTTATAACGGGCCCGATATCAGAGTGGCCGATATGGACGATTTGGGCAGCAGCTGCGATTTGGCCATTGTTGTGGGGGGCGACGGCAGCCTCTTAAGTGGTGCAAGAGATTTGGTGCAGTACGACGTGCCGTTACTTGGGGTTAACCGCGGCCGCCTGGGCTTTTTAACCGACATCGTGCCCGACGCCATCGAACAAAAAATGGGCGAAGTGCTCGACGGTCAGTACGCCATGGAAAAGCGATTTTTGCTCGACATGCATGTGATGCGCAACGGCCATCCCGTCACCACGGGCGATGCGCTAAACGATGTCGTGCTCCACCCTGGTGAGTTTATTCGGATGATCGAGTTCGAGCTCTACGTCGATGATTACTTTGTCACCAGTCAACGCTCCGACGGCATGATTGTATCCACACCCACGGGTTCAACGGCGTATGCGTTAAGTGGTGGTGGCCCCATTATGCACCCCAAGCTTGACGCCATCGTGCTGGTGCCCATGAACCCACACACGCTCAGCAGCCGACCCATGGTTGTAGCGGGCGACAGCATTATTAAAATACGGGTGGGTGAGGGCAACACCGCCGTGCCCCACGTAACCTGCGACGGCCAAACACACGATGCAGTCGCCGGCGGGGATGAAATTATTATCAGCAAGAAACCTCAGACTCTGCAGTTGCTGCACCCGCTCAACCACAACTTCTACGAGCGGTGCCGCTCTAAGCTGGGCTGGGGAGGGCACCTGTTGGACAAATCATGAGCCTAAACAGCCAGTTAGAAGATGCACACTGGTTCGACCGACTGGATATTATTGGTGACGTTCACGGTTGTGAGCAGACGCTATCGCGCTTACTGACACAGCTTGGCTACCAAAAAGAACAGGGCGCTTTTCGCCATCCAGAGCGTATAGCGGTTTTTGTCGGCGACATTATTGACCGTGGCCCACGCATTCGCGAGGCGCTGCAGTTAGTGCGCGCGATGGTGGAAGCTGGCAGCGCGCGAATGATTTTAGGTAATCACGAAATTCATGCTCTGTGTTATTGCACACCGCACCCCAGCGCAGCGGGTAATTACCTGCGCCCGCATACGCCCCGGAACACACAAGTAATCGCCGACACCTTGGCGCAATTTGCCGCTTACCCCGACGAGTGGCAAGATCACTTGCGCTGGTTACGGACGCTGCCTCTGTATCTAGATTTTGGCGCCTACCGGGTGGTACACGCCTGTTGGGACGATGCGGTAATATCTGCCCGTCGTAGCACTCAGCTAAGTGCAGAGGAGCTTAACGCCATGGCAGATCCGGCCTGCCCGGATGCCCGCGCGATCAAGCGGTTAACCTCGGGCTTTGAGGTGGCGCTGCCCGAGCACTGCCCCATGTTTAGCGCAGAGGGCTACCGACGACGCAGCTTTAGAGCAAAATTTTGGGTCGATAACCCGGCGACACTTGCCGACTTGGAGTTTCAGCCCGATGCGCTGCCGCCCGAGGTAGCCCAGCTTCCGGTAGACACCGCCCTAAGGTCACAACTGGTGGTGTATGATAGTCACCAGCCACCACTGTTTGTCGGGCACTATTGGTTATCCGGCAAACCTTCTGCTGTGGCCAATAATGTGGCTTGTCTTGATTATAGCGCTGTGCGGTTTGGTCGCTTAGTCGCCTACCGCACCGACGGATCCGGCCTGATCAAACCGCAAAACTTTGCCTGGGTGTACGTCGACCCTTAAAAGAGCAACGTTAATCTACTAACTCAAACCAAGGTTGATCTAAGACGAGGTCGACCCCACATATACGCTAATCCCCGATTGGCTAAACCGGATGAAGTCTGTGCCCTGGAATATAGTAAGTGCTTTTCCCCTCGACGACGATTTATCTCAGTTGGTGCGCGCCCTGCGTGCCCGAGATGTGCCACACCGCATTGTCGAGATACGCGGCCAACAATCCCTACAGGTGCCCGACGAGCGCCTCATCGAGCCAGTTGCTCAGCTAGTCGCACAGTGGCGTGGTGGCGAGCTGGCACCCGTAAGTGATGCCGACTTAACCGCCTCAACGCCCGCGCGTCCAAAAAACCTGCCGGCCCTGCGCACCCCGGTTACGTTACTGTTAATTGCGCTCAGCGCACTGGGCTACGCGGTAGTCAGTACCCAATTGCTGCAGCCGTGGCTGGGACACTTGACCTTTTTTCCCATTGAGAGTGTCCCGGGCGGCTACCGTTGGCAGCCATTTTCCGAGGCGCTCGCCCGGCACGAATACTGGCGCTTGGTAACCCCGGCGTTTTTACACTTTGGAGTATTTCATATTGTTTTTAACAGCCTCTGGATGTGGGATCTGGGGCGCAGGCTAGAGTATGTGGTTGGTGCCTTAAACTTTGCGCTGTTTTTCGCAATCACCGCCGCTGTAAGTAATTTGGCGCAATATTTTTGGGCCGATCAAGTCAGCCTCTTCGGCGGCATGTCGGGCGTTGTTTACGCACTGGTGGGCTATATTTGGATTCGGCAATGGCTCAACCCGCATCCGGTACTGGCGGTACCTAAGGGCATTATTATTTTTATGCTGGTTTGGTTACTGCTGTGTATGAGCGGTGTTATCGATTTTTTTATGGCGGGCGGCATTGCCAATGGTGCGCATCTGGGCGGTCTACTGGCGGGTATGTTAATCGCGGGGGCGTTTATCGCCGCCAAGCGAGTAGGGTTCGTCCGCCACTAGAGTTTCTGGCCCGGGCCGGGCGAGTATTACATTGATTAGGCACAACTATGAATAATTTGCAGCAACTGTTAGAGAGTATCACCCCGGATATCTACGAGCGCTTAAAGCTTGCCGTGGAAATTGGTAAATGGCCCGATGGCAATCGCTTAACGTCAGAGCAGCGTGAACTCTGCATGCAGGCGGTAATTTCGTATGAACACAAACATTTACCGGCCGAGGCTCACACCGGGTATATCCCCCCTAAGCCTCACCAGCATTGCGGGAGCGATGATGACAGCACGGCCGAGCCAGATGCCGAAACACCGCTCAAATGGCAATAGGTGGTGACATGGCTGACTTATCCGTGAGCGGGGCCTTAAAAAAAATGCACACTCGCCTCGATAGCGAGGGAAAGGCTCACTACGAATTAGAGCTGGGGGACACCCGAGTCCCCTTAAGCGATTTACTGAATCACGACATAACCCTGACCGCCAGTGGCGATATATATTGTGTGCTTTGTGATCGGAAAACCAAAAAAAGTTTTTCGCAAGGACACTGTTATCCGTGTTTTACACGCTCTGCCTCCTGCGACATCTGCATGGTAAGCCCTGAGAAATGCCACTATGAGCAGGGCACCTGCCGCGAACCCGAGTGGGCTCAAACGTTTTGTTTTAATGACCATGTGGTCTATTTGGCCAACTCATCCGACCCTAAAGTCGGAATCACACGCGCCAGCCAAATCCCCACCCGGTGGATTGACCAGGGGGCGAGTTGGGCGTTACCCGTTTACCGGGTCTCGACCCGGCAGCTGGCGGGCTTAATTGAATCGCACCTAAAGCCGCACATTAGTGATAAAACACGCTGGCAGGCGATGCTGAAGGGGGTGCCCGAAGCTATCGATTTATCGCAACTGGCCAACGAGCTTACGGCTCTCGCCGCGCCCTACGTCGATTCACTAACCGCGCAGTACGGCGCGGATGCGGTAAGCCTGATAAGCCAAGAGGGCGACGCCGAGCCGGTAAAAATTATCAGCTACCCGGTGGCCGAGTACCCAAGCAAAGTAAAATCGCTTAATTTGGATAAACAACCGATCGTATCTGGTCGATTAACCGGCATTAAAGGGCAGTACCTTATGTTTGGCGATCAGGTATTTAACGTCAGAAAGTTCTCCGGTTATCAAGTACAGCTTGATATCAGCGAATAGCAACGCGCCGCTTACATTAATAGCGCACCAGACATCGAGGTTTATTATGAATGCACCCGTCAGCCCACAGGCCAGCGACGCGCCAAACACTGTATATTTAAAAGATTACCAGCCGCCGTCCTATCGTATCGAAAAAACTCAGCTGCGCGTGGATATCGGCGAACAATCCACCCGGGTTAGCAGTAGCCTGTCGCTGGAGCGCCAGGGTGAAGCCTGTGACCGTTTATTTTTACATGGCGAGGCGTTGGAGCTTGTCAGTGTCGCCATTAATGACCGCACCCTAAGCTCTGAGCAGTATCACGTTGATGAAAAGGGGCTGACGCTGCTGAACCCACCAGAGTCCTTTACCTTACAAACTGAAGTCAATATTTACCCCAAACAAAACACTTCACTCGAGGGTTTATATAAGTCGCGCAGCAGTTACTGTACTCAGTGCGAGGCCGAGGGGTTCCGTAAGATCACCTACTTTCTCGATCGCCCCGATGTCATGAGCGATTTTACCACGACCATTATCGCCGACCGTGCAACGTGCCCCGTACTGCTCTCTAACGGCAATCGTATCGATAGCGGAACCCTCGAGGGCGGGCGTCATTTTGCGACCTGGCACGATCCGTTTAAAAAGCCTGCGTATCTGTTTGCACTGGTAGCGGGTGATTTAGCGTCAATTCAGGATGAGTTTATTACTCAATCCGGGCGTCGGGTGGCGCTGGAGATATTTGTCGAGCCGAAAGACCTCGATAAATGCGATCACGCCATGAGCTCTCTAAAGCACTCGATGGCGTGGGACGAAAAGGTCTACGGTCGCGAATACGACTTAGATATTTTTATGATTGTTGCGGTCGACGACTTTAATATGGGTGCGATGGAAAACAAAGGCCTCAATATATTTAATACGTCCTGCGTGTTAGCTAAGCCTGAAACAACCACCGACGCGGGTTTTCAACGCGTAGAAGGTGTTGTTGCCCACGAATATTTTCACAACTGGTCGGGTAATCGGGTCACGTGCCGAGATTGGTTTCAGCTGAGTTTAAAAGAGGGCTTTACGGTTTACCGCGATGCGTGTTTTTCGGCGGATATGGGCTCGAGTACGGTTAAGCGGGTAGAGGACGTTAGCCTGTTGCGCGCCTATCAATTTGCCGAGGATGCCGGCCCGATGGCGCATCCTATTCGCCCGGCAAGTTTTATCGAAATCTCTAACTTTTATACCGTTACTATTTACGAAAAGGGCGCCGAGGTTGTGCGCATGTTGGCCAATCTATTGGGGCCGGTCGAATTTCGTAAGGCCACCGACCTGTATTTTGAGCGCCACGATGGTCAGGCAGTAACCACTGAAGATTTCGTTCAGGCGATGGCCGATGTCTCCGGTTGGGATTTGACCCAGTTTAAGCGTTGGTACGATCAGGCCGGCACCCCTCGGGTTAAGGTTACCGATCACTACCATGAGGATAGCCGCCAATACAGCCTCACCTTTAGTCAAAGCACGCCGGCCACCCCCGAGTGCTCTGACAAACAACCATTCCATATTCCTATTGCAGTGGGGCTACTCGGCGGCGCTGGAGAACTGGCATTAAAACTGGAGGGAGAAGAGCTAACGGATTTACCGGAGGACAACACCCACAAAGTGCTGGAGTTAACCGAGGCAGAGCAGACGTTTGTTTTCACTGACGTTCCAGAGCACCCGGTGCCATCGCTACTGCGTGGATTCTCGGCGCCGGTTAAATTGAGTTTTGCCTACAGTCGGCAGGATTTGGCCGAGCTTATGCAGCGCGACAGCGATGGTTTTAACCGCTGGGAGGCCTCACAAAACTTAGCCTTGGCGGTGCTGGATGATGCCATCGTTGCCTATCAGCAGGGCAAGCTGGATAGTTTTACGGTAGACCCCATGCTGATTGAGAGTTACCGCCAGTTGCTGGCAGATGCCGAGCTGGATCAAGCGATGGTCGCCTTGATGTTAACCTTGCCCTCGCAGGATTATATTGCCGAGCAATACGAAGTGGTGGATGTCGAGGCGATTTACACCGCCCGCCGATTGCTGGCTAAAACCATTGCCTGCGAATTGGCCGATTCCTTGAGGGCCGTATTAGAGAGTTATGATAATACCCAAGCCTATCGCGCAGATGCCGATTCTATCGCCGCGCGCAGCTTAAAAAATACAGCGCTGGGATATTTACTGCTCGAACCATCGCAAAGCGATACCGATTACGCACTCGCACAGTTTAGCAACGCCAACAACATGACCGATGAAGTGAGCGCCCTAAGCGCGCTGCTGTACTCTGAGTCGCCCCAAGTGGCGGAGCACGCCGAACGAGCGCTGGCTGAGTTTTATACAAAATGGCAAGACGAAGCGCTGGTGGTGAACCAGTGGCTGTCGTTGCAAGCACGTGATCCTCGCCCCAATGCGCTATTACGGGTTAAGGCGCTGCTTGAGCATCCCGCCTACGATGGTACTAACCCCAATAAAATCCGCGCCGTTATCGGTGCTTTTTGCATGGCCAATCCTATTAACTTTCACACCGGGTTACTCGATGACCCCTCGGCCGGATATCGTTTCTTAGCCGATCAGGTGATTGCTTTGGATGCCAAAAACCCGCAAATAGCCGCGCGCCTCATTACACCTTTGACTCGCTGGCGTCGCTACAGCGAGGTTCGTGGTCAGGCCATGCGTAGCCAGCTCGCACGAATCCAGGCCGCACCGGGGCTATCCGGCGACAGTTACGAGATTGTCACAAAGAGCCTGTAACAGGCGCGGGCGCCGCATCTTGCTTTTACCAAGATGCGGCGCCACACTCCTAGTCTGGCAACTGGCACCACAGCAACTGAGAGACACCTATGGCAAGCGGATTCGGTAACAAACTGGTAATTGCAATTTCATCCCGGGCGCTGTTTAACCTCGATGCCAGCCATCAAGTGTTCGTCAACGAAGGGCTTGAGGCCTATGCTCAGTACCAAATTGAGCACGAAGATGAGCTGCTGGAGCCGGGGGACGCCTTTCCTATGGTGCAAAAGCTATTGCGCCTCAACGAGAACTTGCCCGGTGATCCGAAAGTTGAGGTGATTTTGCTCTCGCGCAACAGTGGCGATACTGGGTTGCGGGTGTTTAACTCCATCGAGCACTACAAGCTGAATATAACCCGGGCAGCTTTTTGCAGTGGCTTAAGCCCTTACCGTTATGCGGCTGCTTTTGGCTGCCACCTGTTTTTGTCCACCGAGGCCGAGGACGTGCGCAGTGCGCTAGCGCACGGCATTGCTGCCGCCACCTTGATGGCTCCCAAGCACCGCTCGGACAACGTCAATGAGCTGCGTTTTGCCTTTGACGGCGACGCTGTGCTGTTTTCTGATGAGGCCGAGCAAATCTTTAAACGACAGGGTTTAAGTGCCTTTACGGAAAGCGAAAAAGCCGCCGCCAAAACCCCACTCACCGGCGGACCATTTAAATCTTTCCTCGATGCACTGCACAAATTGCAGGTGGAGTTCGCCGAATCTGAAGACTGCCCGATTCGTACCGCGTTAGTGACTGCTCGGTCTGCACCCGCCCACGAGCGGGTAATTCGCACCTTGCGTGCCTGGAAAATTCGAATCGATGAATCACTGTTTCTCGGCGGGCTACCCAAAGGTGAATTCTTAAAAGCCTACGGCGCCGATGTGTTTTTTGATGATCAACTGGCTCACATCGATTCGGCCAGCGAGCATGTCGCCACAGGCCATGTGCCACACGGCATTGCCAACAGCCCCGAATTCAGTCGCTCGGGCAAGGTATAATCGATCTAAGCGTTCACAGTTATGGCACCTGTTTACGTGTTTTTTGGTTCTCATTTGAAAATCAGCTATTCTTGGCGTGAATAATCAACTATATTTTTATAACACTAGATAGATTGGCCATTTGGAGGGCTTATGAAGCTGCAACAACTGCGGTACATTTGGGAGGTGGCACACCATGACCTCAATGTGTCCGCGACTGCGCAGAGCCTGTATACCTCACAACCGGGAATCAGTAAGCAAATACGCTTATTAGAGGATGAGCTTGGGGTCGAAATCTTCTCCCGCAGCGGCAAGCATCTGACGCGTATTACACCGGCGGGCGAGGCGATTTTAAAGACCGCCGGAGAGATTCTGCGCAAGGTAGAAAGCATCAAGCAGGTCGCGCAAGAGTTTAGCAACGAGCGCAAAGGTAGCCTGTCCATCGCCACCACGCATACGCAGGCACGTTATGCGTTACCCCGCGTGATCGAGGAGTTTATCGGGCAGTACCCGGATGTGTCGCTACACATGCATCAAGGGACCCCAATGCAAATCTCCGAAATGGCGGCCGATGGCACCGTCGATTTTGCCATTGCCACAGAAGCGCTCGAGCTGTTCAGTGATTTGGTGATGATGCCTTGTTATCGCTGGAACCGCTGCATTGTCGTCCCCCGTAACCATCCCTTGGCGCAGCTGTCTGAGTTAACACTGGAAGAAGTAGCTAAACACCCCATTGTCACCTACGTATTTGGCTTTACCGGCCGCTCTAAGCTGGACGAAGCCTTTATCAGTAAGGGCTTGGCTCCTAAAGTGGTGTTTACCGCAGCTGATGCGGATGTGATCAAAACCTACGTCAGACTCGGGTTGGGTATCGGTATTATTGCCAAAATGGCTTTCGAGGAGTCCGCCGACAGTGATCTGGTTGCGCTTGATGCCGATCATTTGTTTGACTCCAGCATCACCAAAATCGGCTTCCGTCGCGGTACGTTTATTCGCGGCTTTATGTACGATTTTATCCAACAGTTTGCCCCGCATCTAACCCGCGAAGTGGTCGATCAAGCCTACAGCTGCCACTCGCGTGCCGAGCTGGATGAACTGTTTAGCAGTATGCACCTGCCTTCCTATTAGTAAACTTTACCGGTCGGCGCGGTGATCCGCTCGCCACGCTGGCTCGTAAAGAGTTTATGAACAAAAAAATTCCAGTGGGTGTCAGTCAGTGTTTGATGGGTGAGAGGGTCCGGTTTGATGGCGGGCACAAACGCTCACGCTATGTCACCGACCAGCTAAGTCAGTACTTTGAGTTTCTTTCGCTGTGCCCGGAAATGGCCATTGGCTTGGGTACGCCGCGCCAGCCCATTAGACTGGTAGCGAGCGAGCAGGGCACCCAAGTGCGCGGTACCCGCGATACCTCACTCGACGTCACCGAGCCTCTGGCCAGCTATGCCGAGGAGGTGCTGCCACAAATAGCCTCGCTGTGTGGTTACATCTTTATGCAGAAATCACCCAGTTGCGGCGTATTTTCGGTTAAGCGTTATCACAACAGCGGCGAACTCGCAGACAACGACGGCCGTGGCGCCTTTGCTGAAGTGATCACAAGGGCATTTCCGCTTTTACCCGTCGAAGAGGCCGGGCGATTAAACGATGCACGGCTGCGGGAAAATTTTATTGCGCGAGTGTATGCTTACCACGATTGGCAAGTTAATGTGGCAAGCGCACCAAGCGCGAAACGGTTGCTGGATTTTTACTCCCGTTACAAATATCAAGTGATGGCTCACGATTTACAAGCCTACCGCAACATCGGCCCGGTACTCGCCAATTTAAAAGCGGCACCCATTGGCGAAATTTGCGATAAGTTTTTTGCACTGTTTATGACAGCCTTGTCGCAAAAGGTCACCCGTAAGGGCAACACCAATGCGCTGATGCACTTGCGCGGTTACTTAAAAAACACCACCAGCGCCGATGAAAAAGCCGAAATCGGCGAGCTGATTGAGCATTACCGTAGCGGCATGGTGCCCTTAGTAGTACCGCTTACTCTACTCAAACATCATTTGCGCAAAGTGGACGACCCCTACCTGCAACAGCAAACTTTTTGGTCGCCTCACCCGGAAACACTAGGTTTGCGCAACACCAATGAAGAGTAAGCATCTGTATCACTAACCCCTATAGTCAACACTGATCTACTACTATGAACACGTTAATGTGGTTTCGTAACGATCTTCGCGTTACCGATAATCCCGCCCTCTACCACGGTTTAAAAAGCTGCACTGGCGATTTAATAGGTTGCTATATTTTGTGCGAGCAATATATTGCCGAGCATCCAATCAACGCCCGTCAGTTATGGTTTATACAACAACACCTGCAGCTGTTACAGCAAGCGTTTCGTAATTCTGGCCGAACCTTCACGGTTATAAGAGTAAAGCGCGCAAGCGATATTCCCGCTGCTCTGCGTAAACTTTCCAAGCAAGAGAGCATAGGCAAGTTAGTGTTTAACGCCGAGTACCCACTCAATGAGTTGCGCCGCGACAGGGCGACGGTTGCCTTACTGGAAAGTGAGGGTATTAGCTGCAAGCGTTATCACGACAGACCTCTGGTGCCACCCGGTATGGTTACGACCGCTCAAGGCACTCCTTACAAGGTGTACACACCGTTTGCTCGCGCCTGGCGCAACCAGATTAATAACGTGGCTTTAACGTGTTACCAAACGGATATACAGCCTGTTCCGCCGCCGGTGCAATTAGAAAAAAGCCAGCAAGCACAGATAAACAAGGTTTTTAAAGGGTGTTGGGGCTCTCGCGAGAAAGAAAGCATGGCGCCTCTATGGCCTGTGGGTGAGTTGGCGGCAGACGCCCGTCTTACCAGCTTTTGCCAAAAGAACATGGGGGCGTATCAGCAGCAGCGAGATTTTCCGGCAGCGGCTGGCACGTCCGCACTCTCGCCATACCTTGCCATCGGTGTGCTCTCACCCAAGCAGTGTTTTATTGCCGCGCGGGATGCGTCGGGTGTTAACTGGCAGGACGACGAAGGCGCCGCATGCTGGATTGGCGAGCTGATTTGGCGCGACTTTTATATGCACATCATAGCCGCGTTTCCCGCACTCAGCCGCCATAAGCCGATGCAACACTATACCGAGGGTTTTGCCTGGCGTACGGATCAAAACGACTTTACGCGTTGGTGCAAAGGTCAAACCGGTATTCCCATTATCGATGCGGCAATGCGCCAGCTCAACCAAACCGGCTGGATGCACAACCGCTTGCGTATGGTGAGCGCAATGTTTTTGACTAAAAACCTGCGCATCGACTGGCGCTGGGGCGAGCGCTACTTTATGGAGCAATTAATCGACGCCGATTTTTGCTCCAACAACGGCGGTTGGCAGTGGAGTGCCTCTACCGGCACCGACGCCGCACCTTACTTTAGAATTATGAACCCACAAACCCAATCTGAACGCTTTGATCCGACAGGCCATTTTATTCGCCGGTTTGTTCCCGAGTTAGAGCACTTAGAGGGAAAAAAAATCCATAAGCCGGCCGATAACGCAAGCGAGTATCCACAACCTATGGTCGATCTAAAAGCTTCGCGCGCAGAAACAATCGAAATGTTTAAGGCTCTGAAGTAGGGCGCGCGGTGTGGGTGCTTTGTGCCGACGCCGAGTCCTCTGGGGTAATGCCCCGTAAATCGTAAGCAAAAGCGATAATATGAGCTATCGCGAGGTATAGTTTTTCCGGTATTGCATCGCCTAATTCGAGGGTAATCAAAAAATCCACCAACGTGGCGTTGTCGCACAGTGGTACGTCGTTTGCCTCAGCGAGGTCAATAATTTGCTGCGCAACCTCGCCGGTGCCAGTAGCACTAATAACCGGCGCACTCGTGCCATCGTAATAAAGCGCTACGGCTTTTTGCAGCTCAACGTCGGTAAATTCATCGCTCATTGTTTATATCCACATAGGGCCGCTTCGGCCTTTTAATGCCCACTTACGTTTTAATATCCACTAAGTGGTAACTCAGCTGATTACCTTTATGCGGGGGTACCCCCTGATGAAACTGAACGTCACGCACATCAATATCATGCTTGGCCAGAGTATTGCGAATGTCGGTAAAAGCGCTTTCAGCTTTTGCGAGCGCTCGCGGTTGCTCTGACCAAAAGGCAACGCTTAATTGATCGGCTCTAAGGCGTAAGCGCACAAAAAATTCGCCGATCCCAGGGGGCTCCAGAGTTAAGTTAACCTGCCACACACGCACGGTTTCAGCGCTTGCCTCTGCCTCATGGTCTTTATCGGCGCGCTCTTCGATTTCGATGTGGGCCGGGTATAGGTGGCCGTCTAACCGTACGGGGATGTCAAAGTTTAAAGGCGCTTGTGCCGGCTCTGCGCCCCGGGCAGATCTGGCTTCTGGCTGCAACTGGTTCAGCCGCACCCGCGCCAGTGTGTTTAAGCTCAGCTGGTGCATCAACAGCACCAGCTGGGTTTGCAGCATACGCAAAGATTCTCCGCCGCTGCTTTGGCTATGACTGCTGAGCATTTGCATTAGTGAGGGCAGAGCGAGCTCACCGGTCACCGGCTGCGATGCCGCGGGCGTCGAAGGCGCGGGTGTTGGAGCACCGACGGGGGCTGGGTTTGCGCCGGCAGGGCGTAACGGCGCCAAGTACTGCAACAATGCCGCTTTTAAATCTTTCGCCAGCACATCTTTAACCGCGGTGTCGGGGGCTGGGCTGCGAATGGCGCGCATGAGCCGGGGCTCTAGCAACGTACCGCTTTGTTCCAGGGCGGTACGAACGGCCTTGCCCGAGGCAGGGGCGTTCAGGTTGAGGGCAATTTGATCAATCTGGCCCAGAAGTTTACCCAGACTTTTATCGCCGCCAACCTGAGTTACGCTGGGCGACACGTTGGGCAGCCGTTGCAGCTGGGACAACAAATCCTGCTGCCCCTGGCGTGGTAATAGCTCGCGTAGCACGGGCTTTAGGGCCGCAATCAGGGCGGTGGACTGGGGCGATGCTGGCTGGGCGAGTGGAGGCGCGTCGAACTTGGCGTTTAACGCCATCAATTTCCCCTGTTGAGTCATCTGGACATTGAGAAACTGGCCTTTTTGCAGTGGTTGATCAACCACCGTGGTCACGCTTTTGCCTCTTATTAGCAGGGCTGCCAGATGCATTTCATTACGAGCCATAGCGCTACGATAAGTGGTCAGTAGAGCGCTACGCGCACTTTCGGCCGTATCGCCGTTGGCTGAAGGGCTTTGGCCGCTTTCGGTACCGGCACTTAGCAGTTTGGCGCCTAAGGCCGCGCTTAGTGGGGTGCTTTTTAGAACCTGCGCCCGCGCTTGCTCTCCCGGTGTCAGCGGGAGGGTGCCGCCGGTGGGCGCAGTGCCTGTTGCGGGGCGCTTTAAGCTACCTGCTTGCGTGTATAAGCTGGGTATATCAACAGGCATAAAGCAATTCCATAGCAATTTTGGGGCGACTCATCGACTAATCAGTGTCGCTGGGTAAACATTTGCGGTCAACGCCTATATAATCGGCGCCACTATATACAGACTGTGTCGGCCGCCGATGCAAAAGTTTGAGCGCCAGTCGCCACTGGCCGTCGTACCCGACATTGGATAAAAACGTGAGTGAACCGCTACTGACACTGGATAATCTTAGCTGCGAGCGCGATGGTCGCCTGTTATTCAGTGGTGTTGACTGTGAGTGTCCAGCCGGCACATTACTGCAAGTGGTAGGTTTTAATGGCGCAGGTAAAACGACCTTACTGAATACCTTGACCGGTTTGTTACCCGCCGCCAAGGGCGACATACGCTGGCGCGGTGACTCAATCAGGAGCCAGCGGCAGGTGTTCCATCAAGAGCTGCTCTACCTTGGGCACCAGGTGCCGGTTAAGCCGCAATTGACGGTACGTGAAAACCTCTTGTGGCTTGGCGCGTTAAACCCTCCCGTTACTAAAGACGCCATTGCCGAGGCCTTGGTTCAGGTTGATTTGGCAGGCTTCGAACACTCGCCCAGCTTTGCCCTTTCGGCCGGACAAAAGCGCCGGGTACTGCTGGCGCAACTGTACCTCAGTCGCGCCACGTTATGGGTGCTTGATGAACCTTTCACCGCGATAGACAAAGCCGGCGTCCTCAAGCTAGAGGCCACCATGGCGCGCCATGCCGAGCAGGGTGGGATTGTACTATTCACCTCGCATCAGCCATTGGCAATGGCTGAATTTGCGGTGTTGGATTTGTCTCAGTTTCAACCCGCGCCGGGTGAAGCTTATGTCTGACGCGCAACACGGCTATCCCTTGGGGGCGGGCTTTAGGGCGATAATCCGTCGGGATTTAACGTCTGTGTGGCGCAATCGTAGTGATATTGCGAGCCCACTGGTGTTTTTCTTGATCAGCATCACCTTGCTGCCCTTGGGAGTCGATCCCTCCGACAAGCTACTGGCCACTATCGCGCCTGGGATGATCTGGATCATGGCACTGCTGGCAACCTTGTTGTCTTTGGATAGCTTGTTTCGGCAGGATTACGACGACGGAAGCTTAACCCAATTTATCTTGTCCCCTCAGCCGTTATACCTTACCGTGCTGGCCAAGGTCATTGTCCATTGGCTCACCACTGGGCTGCCACTGGCGATCATCGCGCCGTTGTTAGGCGTTATGTTATCTCTGCCGTCTGGGGGATATTGGCCCCTTGTGATATCGTTAACAATTGGCACCGCCATTATGAGTTTGATTGGTGCTTTAGGCGCGGCGCTTACGGTATGCTTGCGCAGCAGTGCATTGGTATTAACCCTCATTATTATGCCGCTGTACCTACCGGTGTTAATAATAGGCGCCAATACCGTTAGCTCTGCGATAGCCGGCGTTGGCGCCGCTCAGGGTTTGGCATTATTAGGGGCGGCACTGGCTATGGCGGTTTTAATTATGCCCCTGGCTGCGGCCGGTGCGCTGCGGATTTCCTCCAATCACTGATAATAAATAACGAGGTAGACACTTGGCTTGGCAATGGTTTCATCGACTCGGTTCGCCCCGCTGGTTTTACGAAAAGTCCAGTCGCTGGCTCGTATGGTTTGCGCCTCTAACGCTAGTATTAATGGTGGTAGGCATTAGCTGGGGGCTTGGCTTTGCCCCCATCGATAGTAAGCAGGGTAATAGTTACCGCATTATTTTTATTCATATGCCGGCGGCAGCACTGGCATTGGCGGGCTATTACATTATGGCCATTGCCGGTGCGGTGGGTTTAATCTGGAAGATGAAGCTGCCATTTATGGTCATGAAATCCGCCGCTCCCATAGGTGCCGCACTCACAGTGCTAACCTTAGCCACGGGCTCCCTGTGGGGGCATCCAACCTGGGGGACCTTCTGGGAGTGGGATGCGCGTAATATTTTTATGCTGGTGCTGTTGTTTCTGTATGCCGGTATTGTGGTGCTAGCTGAGGTCTACCCTAGCCGCGATGCGGCGGATAAAGCCTGCGCCATTCTTGCTTTGGTAGGCACCATCAATGTTCCGATCATCTATAAATCCGTCGATTGGTGGTACAGCTTGCATCAGCCCGCCAGTATCAAGCTTACCGGCGGTTCCAGTATTCACCCCAGCATGCTGTACCCATTACTGTTGTGTATTCTTGCCTATTATTGCTTTTACACACTAGCGCTCATTCTTTACACCCGCCGTGAAATTCTTGTGCGAGAATCACGCACCAAATGGGTTGCAGAGCTCGCGCAGGCTAAGTTTAGCCAATCGCAAAACGCATCAGGTGGTGCACCATGATCGAATTTCGTTTTGACTCATTATCAGACTTTTTACAGATGTCAGGCCATGGTATCTACGTGTGGGCCTGCGTTGCCATAGCGCTCGTAATACTTACCGCACTGTTGGTTTATCCCGTGATCAATGCGCGCACCCAGTTAACTCGCATTCACCGGCAACAGATTATGCAAAAGATGCAGCAAGAGCGGCATCAACAGGCAAACGCCAGCGCCCCCTAACCGGAAGATTTTATGCATCCAGCCAGAAAACAACGCTTACTCATTGTTATTGCCATCGTGGTGTTCTCCAGCATTGCTGCAGGCCTACTGGTTTACGCGCTGCGGCAAAACATAAATTTGTTTTACCCCCCTAAAGCTTTTAGTGCCGATGAGGTACCCAGAGGCGTACGCCTCAGAGCAGGTGGCTGTGTCAGCCCGGGTAGCGTGGTACGCAGCGAGGAGTCGTTGCAGGTGACCTTTACCCTAGTGGACCCGGAGGGCTCATTAAAAGTCAACTACGATGGAATTTTGCCGGACTTGTTCGCCGAGGGAGAGGCCGCCGTAGTGAATGGCCTGTGGCAGGAGGATGATATCTTCTACGCCGATCAGGTGCTGGCGAAACACGATGAAAACTATATGCCCCCAGAAGTGGCCGAGGCCATGAACAACGGCGAGAAGCACGAGGCCACGTGCGGAGAAATGACTTATGGTTCCTGAGTTTGGGCACTTTGTACTTATACTGGCTCTGTTAATTAGTGCCGCCTTGTTTGTATTGCCATTAGTGGGCGCGCACACTCGTTCGCTGCCGTTGATGCTTTCGGCGCGCTCACTGGCCACTGGCCAATTTGTATTAATTGCCGCGGCCTTTGGTTGTTTGCTGTGGGCATTTGTTCACGATGACTTCTCGGTTGCCTACGTCGCCAACCACTCCAACAGTTTAATGCCCGTGTACTACAAGGTAAGCGCTGTCTGGGGTGGGCACGAGGGCTCGTTACTGCTGTGGATTTTAATGCTGTCTGGCTGGACCTTCGCGATTACTGTTTTTAGTAAAGCGCTGCCGCTGGATTTGCAGGCGCGGGTGCTGGCGGTCATGGGGTTTGTGGCTACCGGTTTTTTAATGTTTATTCTGTTTACCTCTAACCCATTCGACCGAATTTTGCCTCTGGCCGCGCTGGATGGCTCCGATCTTAATCCGTTGCTGCAAGATCCCGGGCTCATCTTTCACCCACCATTACTTTATATGGGCTATGTCGGCTTTAGTACAGTATTTGCCTTTGCCATTGCCGCGCTACTCACTGGCAAACTCGACAGCGCCTGGGCCCGTTGGTCGCGGCCTTGGGCCACCACAGCCTGGGCTTTTTTAACCATTGGTATTGCCTTGGGGAGTTGGTGGGCCTACTACGAACTCGGCTGGGGCGGCTGGTGGTTTTGGGATCCGGTCGAGAACGCCTCCTTTATGCCCTGGTTGGTTGGTACGGCGTTGATTCATTCGTTAGCCGTAACCGAAAAGCGTGGCCTGTTTAAAAGTTGGACGATCTTGCTGGCGATTTTTGCATTTTCTTTAAGCCTGTTGGGCACCTTCTTAGTCCGCTCTGGCGTACTTACATCGGTACACGCCTTTGCCAACGACCCAGAGCGTGGGTTATTTATCCTGATCTTTTTGGGTGTTGTGGTCGGCGGCTCGCTGTTGCTGTTTGCGTTGCGTGCGCCGGTGGTTAAAAGCTCGCCTGGCTTTACCTGGTTGTCGCGCGAGACATTATTGCTAGCCAACAATGCTCTGTTGGTTATAAGCATGCTAACGGTGTTGTTTGGCACACTGTTTCCGCTGGTTGCAGACGCTCTTAAACTTGGCAAGTACTCCGTCGGTGCGCCGTATTTTAACCTCACCTTTTTACCTTTTATGGTGCTTATCTGTTTACTAATGGGTATTGCGCCAGCCAGCCGCTGGAAGCGCAGCGAGCTAGGCGTGATACGCAAAACGTTAACCTCTCCCTTTATCGCCAGCCTAGTAATCGCCTTACTTGTGCCATGGTTGCTGGGTGATTTTGCCTTAAGCATGGTGTTGGCAACCTTCCTCGGGGCATGGGTTACGCTTACCACCTTAAAAGACTTATGGCTTAAAAGCGCCAATAAAAACGGCCGCGCAAAAGGCTTAAAGCAGCTTAGCCTAAGTTACTACGGCATGGTGGTGGCTCATTTGGGTATCGCTTTGGCGGTATTGGGCGTGTGCTTTACCAGCCACTACAGCGACGAGCAAAAACTGCGCATGGATGTTGGTAAACCGGTAGAAGTAGCTGGATATCAGTTTACCCTAGAGCAACTCGACAAAATTCGTGGGCCTAATTACTTAGCCGATCAGGCCACTGTCAGTATGAAAAAAGACGGGCGCACCTTGCGGGTATTAAAACCGCAAAAGCGTCGCTATCTGGCCGGTGGCCAAATCATGACAGAAGTGGCGATCGACCCCGGTATTACCCGCGATGTTTATATTGCGATGGGTGACAATATCGATACAGACAGCTGGGCGATGCGAGTGCACTACAAAGCCTTTGTTCGCTGGATTTGGTTGGCGGCGTTAATGATGGCTGCCGGTGGGTTCCTCGCGGTTATCGACAAGCGCTATCGTAAGCGGGCCAAAGTAAAACAAAACATTGAAGCAGCAGGCGCTGTAGGCGAGGGGGCTTAGTGAGTCGATTAAAACTATTTGCGCCACTTATTATTTTATTAATTTTATTGCCGTTGTTTTATGTGGGGCTCACGCTCGACCCGAACGCAATGCCCTCAGCGCTGGTGGGTAATCAAGTGCCCGAATTTGAGCTAACAACGGTTGAGGATGAAAACCGAATCGTCACCGCCGATGACTTAAAAGGGCGGGTGACTTTGTTAAATGTCTGGGCAACCTGGTGCTTTGCCTGTAAAGCTGAGCACCCATACCTAGTTAAGCTCGCCAATGAAGGCGTGCATATTATCGGTGTCGACTACAGAGATGAGCGTGAGCCTGCACGTAAGTGGCTTAAAGATTTACACAATCCCTACGAGTACAGCATTTTTGATGGCGAGGGGCGGTTGGGAATCGACTTAGGCGTTACCGGTGCGCCAGAAACCTTTATTATTGATCGCGAGGGGATTGTTCGCTATCGGCATATAGGGGTCATCGACGACCGAGTTTGGCGCGAAACGCTTGAGCCATTGTATCGCTCGCTTAGCGAGTCGTAATTTTTTAACTTATGTGGACAGTGGGGCATTAAACTCCGCTGTCTCGTTTATCTACCCTGTGCGAGTGGCTAAAACGCGGGCATAAAAAAAGCCCCTCATTGAGGGGCTTTTTTAAATAGTGGCGGACCGGACGGGACTCGAACCCGCGACCTCCGGCGTGACAGGCCGGCATTCTAACCAACTGAACTACCGGTCCGCAAAACTTAACCCGGTAAAAACTTGTTAAGTGGTGGGTGGTACAGGGATCGAACCTGTGACCCTCGCCTTGTAAGGGCGATGCTCTCCCAGCTGAGCTAACCACCCGCGTTCAGAAGGTGCGTATTCTAATGATTCGGACGCAGACGTCAACCTCTTTTTTTCAAATACTGTAATTTTTTTTGTAACGCAAAAGCGCCGCCGATTGCGGCGGGCTTACTCGCATAGAAAGCGGCAGGTGGGTATACTCGCTAAAACATGTATAAGGTTGTTGAAGATGCTCAAACTATTGATTCCCTTACTGATATTTTTTGCCTCAGTGTGCTCCGCCGAGGCCATCTACCAATTCGATAATGAGGTTGATGAAGCTCGCTTTAAAGCCTTTATTAATGAAATGCGCTGCCCAACCTGTCAGAGCCAAAACCTGGCGGGCTCTGATGCGATGATTTCGCAAGATTTACGTCGCGATATTTACGAGCAAATTAAAGAGGGGCGCAGCGACAAAGAGATCACCGATCATATGGTGGCACGTTACGGCGATTACATCCTCTACCGGCCACCACTTACGCCCGCCACCTTGGCGCTTTGGTTAATGCCCGCCGTTTTGCTGGTGATCGCCATCATTGTCATTATTTTAATGATTCGTCGCCGCCGTGCTGAGCAGCTTGAACAACCGCTCAACCCGGATGAGCAAGAGGCGCTAAACCGCCTGTTAAACACAAATAGTTCAACCAATAAGCGTCAGGGGTCGTCCGATGAGTGAATTTTTGCTGGCCGCCGGGGCGGCATTATTCTTGGTGGCGCTTATTTTTATCTGGCCTGTATGGCGGGCCAAGCGCCTAAGCGGCTTAGTGTTTGCTCCGCAATCGGGTAACGATCAGCGCAGCAGTGAGAATTTGGCACTGTACCGTGAGCACACCGCCGAGCTCGATAATGAACTTCGTCTCGGGCGAATCGACCAGGCGCAATACGACCGCCTAGCCACCGAATTGCAACGTAACTTTCTCGCCGACCAAAAAGGCGAGGGGGAGCGCCCGTTGCACCAGCGCGGCGGCGCTATCTTGTTGGCAGCTCTGGCGCTACTGGTGTTGGCTAGCGGCTGGATGTACTTAAATCAGGGCTCCAGTGGTGACGTTCTGTTTGCCCAAATGCAGCAACAGCTCGAGCGCGACAACATGGCACTTATGCGCGCCGGCGAAGTGCCCGGGGCAGAACCTACCCGCGAGCTAGTCGCCGCTATCGAAGCGCGCCTAAAAAATCAGCCGGATAACGCCCAGTACTGGTATTTGCTGGGTCGCTATGGCAGTCAGATCGGCGACTTTGACGCCGCTGAACGAGGCTTTCGTGAGGTATATCAGCGCGCACCGGCAGACCCTGGTAACGCGTCGGCGCTCGCTCAAGCGATCTTTCTGGGCAATGGCAATCAAATAAACGGCGAAATAACATTTTTGGTGGAGCGAGCGCTTGAGCTGGACGGCGAAGATACCACCGCGCTGGGCCTGGCGGGTATCAGTGCGTTTGAGCAGCAACAGTTTGCCGAGGCGGCAAAGCTGTGGGGCACCGCGGTTAACCTGACCCCAGAAGGCGCGCCCGGCCGGCAAGCGCTCATGGCCGGCGTCGTTCGCGCCCGTGAAGAGGCGCAACAGCGCGGCCAGAGTACAGACAGCGATGCGACGCAAACCTCTGAGACAAGTACAAGTGGCGAGGCAAGCTGGACGATTCCGGTAGCCATAACCCTTGCCCCAGACTTACAAGTGCCCGAGGGTTCCACGCTGTTTTTATACGCTCGCGAGTATCAGGGTAGCCCTATGCCCCTTGTTGTCACTCGGCTCCCGGCCGCTCAGTTTCCAGCGACAATTGTATTGGATGAAACTATGGCCATGACAAGTGCCGACCGCCTGTTTGCCAAAGGGCAGGTCGAGATCGTGGCGCGGGTCTCGGCAAGCGGTCAGGTAACCCCTGCCGCTGGCGACCTCCAGGGGTTGCGCGGGCCGCTGGCGATCGATGACCTGCCGAACCCTGTTGAGGTGGTTATCGATACCCAGCTGTAGGCGGGAGGGGTAAGGGTGAAATTTGCGCCACATGCGCAAAGATTGTACAGCCTGCTAATGCAATAGATTAAATGCTGCCTAACGGGCCAAAAAGATTGCTGTTTTGCTGGCGTGAAAGGTGTAAAGGTTTGGGCAAATGTGTAGAATTCTCCGTTAAAATTTGGCTCGCTGCGGGGTTTGAGCGCCAGTGGACGGGTCTGCTCTCGCACTGAATGTCGCAAAGCTTCCAATACTCGCCCTGGGCGAAGATAACGAGTGACAAGGACCTATGCGGTTAAAATGTATTAAATTGGCGGGATTTAAGTCCTTCGTCGACCCGACAACCGTCAACTTCCCCAGTAACCTCGGGGCCGTAGTCGGCCCTAATGGTTGCGGTAAATCTAACATTATCGATGCTGTACGCTGGGTAATGGGGGAGTCGTCCGCCAAAAATCTGCGTGGCGAGTCCATGACGGATGTTATTTTTAACGGTTCTGGTGGGCGCAAGCCAGTGGGCCAGGCTTCTATCGAGTTAGTGTTTGATAACAGCGATGGCACCCTAATGGGGGAGTACGCCGCGTTCACCGAAATCTCAATCAAGCGTAAAGTCAGCCGTGACGGGCAAAACAACTACTATCTAAATGGCGCAAAATGTCGCCGCCGGGATATTACCGATATCTTCCTGGGTACCGGCCTTGGGCCCCGCAGTTACGCTATTATCGAGCAGGGCATGATCTCCCGCCTGATTGAGGCCAAGCCAGAAGAGCTGCGTGTCTATATCGAAGAAGCCGCGGGTATCTCTAAATACAAAGAGCGCCGCCGCGACACCGAAAACCGCATGCGCCGCACCCATGAGAACCTTGAGCGCTTAACCGATATCCGCGATGAGCTCGAGCGCCAGCTCTCTCGCTTAGAGCGGCAAGCGCAAGCGGCGGAAAAATACACCGAGTTTAAAAAGCAAGAGCGCCAGCTTAAGGCTCAGGTACAAGCAATTAAGTATCGTGAGCTCGATCAGCAAGCCAGTGGTAAGCAACAGGCGATTCGCGAGCTTGAGTTGCGCATGGAGTCGTTTGTGACCGAACAGGTTAACAAAGACACCACCATTGAAAAATGCCGTACCCAGCACGCCGAGCTCAGCGATAAATTTAACGAAGTTCAGGGCCGTTTTTACGCCATTGGCGCCGATATCGCTCGCATTGAGCAAAGCATTAAGCACGCCGAAGAGCGCAACCGGCAATTACAGGCCGATATCGAGCGCACCGACCGCGAAAATCGCGAAGCGCAAGATCGCCTGCAGGTCGACACCGAAAAAGCCGAGCAATGGCAAGAAGAGCTGCTGGAGATCGAGCCCGAGCTCGAACTGGTACAGGCCGCCGAAGAGTCGTCCGGCGACTTGCTGGCCGAAGCTGAAGAGCACATGCAAACCTGGCAGGGTGAGTGGGACGATTTTAACCTGCGCGCCGCCGAGCCACGCCAGCGCGCCGAGGTGCAGCAATCCCGTATTCAACACCTGGAACAAGTGCAACAGCGCCTGCTTAGCCGGGTAGAAAAGCTCAACGAAGAAAAACGCGGCCTGGGCGACAACAGCATCGATGACACCGAGATCGAGCAACTGCGAGAGCAATTGGCCGAGCTTGAAATGTTAATGGATGAGCAGCGCGAGCGGGTTGAGAGTTACGCCGACCAGCTAGAGCAATTGCGCAGCGATGGCCAGCGCTACAGTGAAGAGCTCGACAGCAAACGCAGCCAACTCCAGAGTATGCGCGGGCGTCACGCCTCACTCGATGCTTTACAGCAGGCCGCACTGGGCGAAAAAAATAAGGCTGTTACCGGTTGGCTAGAAGCTCGTGGGCTCGCGGATGCGCCGCGTCTGGCTGAAGACGTTAACGTTTCAGACGGTTGGGATAAAGCTCTGGAAACTGTGCTGGGCAACACCCTGCAAGCTGTGTGTGTTGATGGCATGGACGCAACCGCTGAGTTTATTGCCGAGCTGGCCCAAGGCGAGCTGGTATTGCTCGATCGCAAAGCCAGTACCAACGCCGCTTCCGGCAACCAGAGCACGCTGGCCAGCCATGTCTCGGCCAGCTGGGATGTGGCCGGGCTGCTAAGCGGTATTTTTGTCGCCGAAGATTTATCGGCTGCACTCGCCATGCGTGACAACCTCAGTGCCGGCGAGTCTGTGGTTACCCGCGATGGCGTATGGCTCAGCGCTCATTGGATTAAAGTCGCCCGCGACACAGACGCCAGCGCCGGTGTTATTGCCCGTCGTCAAGAAATTGAAGAGCTCGACGCCGCGATACTCGACGCCGAAGCGGCGGTCGAGAAACTGGCCGCCGACTCCAGTGAAAACCGCGAACAATTAAAAAGTATCGAGAGCGAGCGCGAAAATGTACGCCGTGAGCTCGATAGCCACAACGCGCGCCACAGTGAACTGCGCTCTAGCATAAGTGCCAAACAGGTTCAGCTCGAGCAGCTTGGTATGCGCAAAAGCCGGCTTGAGGCTGAAGTGCGTGAAGCCCGCGAGCAAATGGAGCAAGAGGCCGAGCAACTGGCCGAAGCCCGGGTTATTTTAAGCGATGCCATTGGTGCCATGGAGCAGGACACCGACGAGCGCGAAGGGCTGTTAGCTCGTCGAGATCAAATCCGTGCCACACTTGACGGCGCCCGGCAAAAAGCCCGGCACGACAAAGACAAAGCGCACGAATTGCAAATGCGCGCCGCGTCGCTAAACACGCAAATCGACAGCATTAAACTCAGTATTGCACGCTTGCACGAACAGGCCGAGACGCTTAACGAGCGCCGCGAGCAACTGGCCGAATCCATGAGCGAAAACCGCGATCCAGCGGAAGAAAACAAAATGGAGCTCGAGTCGGCACTGGCCAAGCGCGTTAATGTTGAACAAGAGCTCACCGAGTCGCGTCGCACACTGGAGGCGGTAGAGCATGACTTGCGCGAAGCCGAGCAATCGCGCAATAAAGCCGACCAGGAAGTTCAAGCCGTACGCGGCCACCTCGAACAAGAGCGTTTGGCGGCACAAACCTTTGAGGTACAGCGTAAAGGCTTAGCTGAACAACTGGCAGAAGACAGTTTTGATTTACAGACGTTGCTGGACAACCTCGAAGACGACGCTGAGCGGGCACCGCTTGAGGCGGAGCTGGAGCAACTGGCCAATCGTATCAGCCGTTTGGGCGCCATTAACCTGGCCGCTATTGATGAATACAAAACCGAATCAGAGCGAAAGAATTACCTGGACGCGCAAAACGAAGATTTGATGGAAGCACTCGAAACGCTCGAAAACGCCATCAAAAAAATCGATCGCGAAACGCGCACCCGCTTTAAAGAAACCTTCGACCAGGTTAACGGTGGGTTGCAGGAGCTATTCCCCAAAGTGTTTGGCGGTGGTCACGCTTACCTTGAACTAACCGGTGAGGACATGCTCGATACCGGTATTGCGATTATGGCCCGCCCACCGGGCAAGCGTAACAGCACCATTCACCTGCTCAGTGGTGGTGAAAAAGCGCTTACGGCGATTGCCTTGGTGTTTTCGATTTTCCGTCTGAATCCGGCCCCGTTTTGTATGTTGGATGAGGTTGATGCGCCGCTGGATGATGCCAATGTTGGCCGTTATGCGCGTATGGTTGAAGAAATGTCAGAGCAGGTCCAATTTATCTACATCACCCACAACAAGATCGCCATGGAAATGGCCCATCAGTTGCTTGGTGTCACGATGCACGAGCCCGGCGTATCACGCCTGGTTACCGTCGATGTGGATGAAGCGGCCGAGCTCGCCGCCATTTAAACGTCGGAGCACTTGCTCTGCGTCAAGAATTAAAGTGGATATAGCAATATGGAAACTTGGTTAACGATAATTGTTGTGTTATTGATCGTTGGTATCTTGCTTGATGGCTGGCGCCGCATGCGTGCCTCACGTCGAGATGCCATTCGTGTTTCAAAGCGTGCTAAGCGCTTTGAAAGTAGCGGCGAGCCCTTTGATGAGCCCTTTACCAGCGAACTGCCCAATGGTGGAGCAAGAGTCGTTGGTACCCGCGGTGACGAGCCGGGCGCAGACGAGCACACGCCGGCCGCGACCAATAAAAGTCGCATCCCGCAACAGGTTACTCTAAACCTCGATGAATCTGTCCCTATGTTGATGGAATCCGTCGAACAAAACGCCGCACCCGAAACGGCCGCACAAGCTCAAGCCGCTGAGCCGCACACAGGCGACGATGATTTTGACAGCGGTATCGAGGACCGTGTTGAGCCAAGCTTTAGCGCCATTGATGAGCCCGAAGATCCCGCCCAACAAAGTGGCTATCAAGAGCCAAGCTTTAGCGGCCGTGACGAGCCTGAAGCTGCCCCCGAGCAGCCCGATGAAGTCGTCATTATTAATGTGATGGCGCCCGAAGGGCATCAGTTCTCGGGTAATGCGCTACTGGATGTGTTACTGCAATGCGGCATGCGCTTTGGCGACATGAATATTTTTCATCGCCACGCTCACGAAACCGGCGAGGGCCCGGTCCTCTTTAGTTTGGCCAATATGGTAAAACCCGGTGTATTTGACCTTGAGAATATGGCCAGCTTTCACACCCCCGGTGTGAGCTTATTTATGACGTTACCCATGCGTCCGGACAGCTTAAAATCGTTTGATATTATGCGTGACGTTGCGCAGGCACTGGCCGACAACTTAGGCGGCGAGCTCAAAGATGAAAACCGCAGCGTAATGACCCGCCAAACCATGGAGCACTGTCGTCAGCGTATCGCTGAATACGAGCGTAAACGTCTGTCACGCGCGACAAGCTAAATCCGAGAGCCACCTTCGGCAACCGTTTTATTAGGTAGAGTAAACTTTGGTCCAGCAAACATCCGGGTCGGCAAGCGCCGAACTCAATCGGTTACGCGATGAGATTAACCGATACAACTACCAATATTACGTACTCGACGAGCCCACCGTGCCGGACGCCGAGTACGACCGTTTATTTCAGCAACTAAAAGCCATTGAGCAACAACACCCCGAGTGGATTACGCCCGATTCGCCCAGTCAGCGCGTGGGGGCGCAGCCGTTAGCGTCATTTACCACAGTAGCGCATGAAAAGCCCATGCTATCGCTGGATAATGCGTTTGCCGATGACGACCTAATCGCGTTTGATAAACGCTTAAAAGATCGCTTAGGTTTTGACGGCTCGATCGAATACGCCTGCGAGCCAAAACTCGACGGCATTGCCATTAGTTTGTTGTACGAAGACGGGCTTTTAGTGCGTGCGCTAACCCGTGGCGATGGCCTAAACGGTGAAGACATTACCGCTAATGTGCGCACCATTAAATCGGTACCGTTAAAATTATACGGCGATGATTACCCCTCGCGGCTTGAAGTGCGCGGTGAAATCTTTATGCCTAAGGCGGGCTTTGCCGCATTAAACGAAGCCGCTCGCGCCGCTGACGAAAAAGTTTTTGTTAATCCGCGTAACGCTGCGGCCGGTAGTTTGCGGCAGCTGGACTCTCGCATTACCGCCAGGCGCCCCCTGCAGCTGTGCGCTTACAGTGTGGGTATCCATGAAGGTCAGGCGCTGCCCGCTAAGCATACGGACATACTTCATCACTTAAAGCGCTGGGGTTTTGCGCCTAACGACCAATTAAAAACCGCGCAGTCCATCGATGAGTGTATCGCTTATCATCAGGCACTGGGCGAAAAGCGCGACTCTTTAGCCTACGATATCGACGGCGTGGTGTTTAAGGTTAACGCTATTACTCAGCAAGAAACACTCGGCTTTGTATCGCGGGCGCCGCGCTGGGCTATTGCTTATAAGTTTCCGGCGCAGGAAGAAATGACCACGCTGGATGCGGTTGAGTTTCAGGTGGGCCGTACCGGCTCTATTACGCCGGTGGCGCGATTAGCGCCGGTGTTCGTCGGCGGGGTGACTGTCTCAAACGCAACCTTGCACAACCGTGATGAAATAGCGCGCCTGGATGTGCGTGTTGGTGATACCGTTATTGTCCGCCGGGCAGGCGATGTGATTCCGCAAGTCGTAGCTGTGGTTAAAGAGCGTCGCCCCGATGATGCGAGCGAAATTGTATTTCCGTCAGAATGTCCTATTTGCGGCTCGCCTGCCACCGAAGTGCCAGGTGAAGCCGCCATTCGTTGTGAAGGTGGCTTAATTTGTCCCGCACAGCGCAAAGAGGCTATCCGCCATTTTGCTTCGCGCAAGGCCATGGATATCGACGGCTTGGGCGACAAGCTGGTAGAGCAATTAGTCGATAAATCGCTTATCACTACCGTCGCTGATTTATTTAGCCTGACTCGCGAGCAGCTCGCAGGGTTAGAGCGCATGGGCGAAAAGTCGGCCGACAACTTATTGCTAGCTCTTGAAACCAGTAAAACCACCAGCTTGGCGCGCTTTATTTACGCGCTCGGGATTCGCGAAGTGGGGGAGGCCACCGCCCGTAACTTAAGTGCTCACTTTGGTCAGCTGGATGCTTTAGCCGCGGCCGATGAAGAAACACTTCAAGGTGTCGACGATGTAGGGCCGGTCGTTGCGCATTTTATTCGCGACTTTTTTGTCGAGCCAGAAAATATCGAGATCATCACCCGGCTGCGTGCACTGGGGGTCAACTGGCCAGAAACCGACAAATCAGCAGAAGTTGATATACCGCAACCGTTGGCGGATCAAACCGTTGTGATCACAGGCACTCTCGAGAGCATGAGCCGTGACGAAGCCGGTGAGCAGCTGCGAGCGCTGGGCGCAAAGGTGGCTGGCAGTGTTTCTAAAAAAACGAGCTTTATCGTCGCAGGGCCTGGGGCCGGTTCTAAGTTAACTAAAGCCGAAGCTTTAGGCGTAGAGGTGCTGGACGAGGCAGCGCTAGTAGCCTTGCTCGCCCAACACAGCAACGAGTAAGCGTTAAAGGTCATGCTTATCGGCCACCGAGAGTACAACCGTGGGTAGGGTTATGGATCAAGAATCGATCGTCTACGGCTGCATCAAAGATAGCATTCAGGGTGTTGGCTATAGCGAGCGCATACGCACTAACCGCGAGGCGATGCTAAGCTTGCCGCGCGCCGACAACTGGCCATTTTTGTGCCAGGAGATGTTTGCGATTCCGGCGTTGGATGCGTTAACCCGCAACTACCAAACCGAGGTGATGCACTTTGGCGCCTCCTACCAGGCGGTGGAGTACGAGTGGAACCAGTGGATCGAACAGTTTGAGACGCTACTGGGCAAAATGTACTGGGTGTCAGCCACAGTACATTTAGAAACCGAGCTGTGCGGTACTCACACGTTTACCTGGGAGAGCAGCCGCAACTATCACACGCCCGGCTCGGGTGATATGTACATACAATGCCAGTGGAGCCACGAAAGCTCCCTGGGGATTTAACCATCAGCACTGGCAGAGACTTTATGCAAACACCACAATTTCGTTTTCGTCGCATGCGTCGCACCAACGCTCTGCGCCGTATGGTGCGCGAGACGCAACTAAGCTGCGCCGACCTAATTTTGCCCGTCTTTGTCGAAGAGGGTATTACCGAACCCGTCGCCATCGACAGCATGCCGGGTGTTGTGCGTTACCCCGAGGCGCAGCTGGCAGGCGTGGTTCAGCGCGCCGCTGCAGCCGATATCCCTGCCGTGTTACTGTTTGGCGTATCGCAGCACAAAGATGCCGTGGGCAGTGACACCTTTGCCGACGACGGCCTATTGGCGCGTATGATAAAAACGGCCAAAGCCGCCGCGCCCGAGATTACCGTTATCAGTGACAACTGTTTTTGCGAATACACCGATCACGGTCACTGCGGTGTCGTGGCCGAAGACGACGTGGAGAACGACACAACACTGGTTAATTTACAACGCCAAGCGCTGGTGTGTGCACACGCCGGGGTCGATATGATTGCACCGTCTGGCATGCAAGACGGTATGATTGCCGCGCTACGTGAAGCACTCGATGGTGCGGGGTTTACCCATATCCCGATAATGTCCTACTCGACCAAGTTTGCCTCGGCCTTTTACGGGCCGTTTCGCGACGCGGTGGACAGTACCTTTAAAGGCACTCGTAATACTTACCAGATGGATCCGGCCAATGCCCGTGAGGCCCTAGCTGAATCACTGCAGGATGAAGCCGAAGGCGCCGATATATTAATGGTTAAACCCGCCCTGGCGTATCTCGATGTGGTTAATCAAATTGCCACTCACAGCGAGCGACCCGTGGCGGTGTACCACGTCAGTGGTGAGTACGCCATGATTAAAGCCGGCGCCAGTGCCGGGGTGATCGATGAAAAAGCCATCGTCATGGAAACCATGCTCTCGTTTAAGCGGGCCGGGGCCGACTTAATTATTACCTACTACGCCGAACAATTGGCCACATGGCTAAGTGAACCCAATGTCTAAATCCCTTATTATTTCTTTGGTTTCGATCGTAATCGGGGTTATCACCATTGCCGTCGGGTTATACGTGCTAAGCATTACCCCGGCGCCCGCGCCTGAAGCCGGTGTAGCCGAGCCCGCCGATCCGTTTGTGGTGGTGCCCCAAGTCGCGCCGAAAGATCAGGTACCGACGGCAAGCGATGTTCCCGGCACACCAGCCGAGCCGGGCTCGGAGCCTTGGTGTGAGCAAATGATGGTAAAGCCGGACGATCAGTGGAATGACGCGGACTCGCGCTTATTTGCGCAACGCTGCGTGTACGAATAAGCGCTATGTTTTTTCATGAGTCTCAGGCTCACTTTTTTAACCCACTAACGGGTAAATATCGTGAAGTCGTCGTCGAGTGTTTGCGGCTGCTGTATCAAAAGCTGTACACCGACTTGCATGACTACCAAAGCCTGCTGGATCGCAACGGCATCGTCGCGGTGTTTATGGAGGCCATCGCCCGCAACCCGGTGGTATTCGACGATGACGAGCGCGAAGGGGAAGGGCGCTTTAAAAACCAGCGTGAGCTAGCCGGATTTATTTTAAACCGGCTGCTGGAGTTTGGCTGGTTAGAGTGCCAGGTCGATAGCGCCACCTTAACCAGCCATTACGCCTTTACCCGCACCGGCCGACTATTTACTCAGCCGTTGTTGGATATCGGCAAGCAGCGCCTGCATACTCGCCATCGCAATACCCGTAACACTCGTAATAGTTTGCAGGCATTTGCCGATCGTGGTGAGTACAGCGATTTGCTGGACGCGTACGATTACTCCGAGCGTATCATTAGCGACTTCTCGGACATTATCGCCGAGCTTGCCGATCAGCGGCGTGAGTTGGTGCGAGAGATGGAAAGCCAGCAATTGATTAATCGCGCCTCCGACCAGTTTTTTGATTTTATGGAAAAACGCTTTATGCCCGACCTGGCCATTCGCCTGTCGGCCGATAGCGTCGAAAAACACCGCGATGCAATCGCCAGTTTGATGGTGTCTATTAAACGTAAAAACAAAGACTTTAAAGCCGATGCCGAGCGCGAGCTGCGACAAATACTGCCGCAGTTAGTGGCCGAAAACCCCAAGCGCTCGGTACTCTATTACTTACTAGAGGTTATCGAGCGCCGTTTGCGCGATGCATGCGACACCATGTTGCCGCAACTGCGTGGTGCGCTCAATAACTTTACCCGGCGCGCCGAAACCATTATGCGCCAGCTTAGTTATTTAAATAACGGGCAGTCAGATCAACTCATACAAACCTGTAAACTGTTGCGCGGCCAACCTCAGTTACAGCGCCAGGCTCTCAGCAAACTGGCACCCGCGTTGCAAAACTGCACCTTGCGCTATGTAGATCCTGGGCAAAACCAGCTGCGCCAACGGCGCCCAAACCAGGTGGTGTTAAGCCGCGTAGCGGCGGCCCCCAATGTCGACCAGCAAGCGCGCAAGGAGCTGTATATTCAGCAGGTGCTGGATCAGGCGTTTGCCTTTCAGGGGGGGCAGTTGCGCGATTACGTACATCGCGCCCTCGCCGAATCCGGCGTGGTGAATTCGCGTTTTTTGCCGGTAGCCAACGCCCAGGATCTACTCAAACTGTGTCATGTTATTGAAGTGGCTTCGGCCGATAATTTAAATCACGAGTATCACTTTAGCGTTTCGGAGCTTGGCCGCCTTGAGCAACAAGACGACGATTATTTAATCGAGCGAGATATTTTTGAAATCAGACTGCACCAAAAAGCGGAGTCCGCGTGAGCGATAACCTGTTTCTCAACGAGCTTAATAGCGCACTCATTGACGCCAACCTAAGCTTTGATCACTGGCGCGAATTGGTGATACGGCTACTGGATTACGGCGTACTCTGCCGCGGCGAGAGCCAGGTGGAGCAAGAACTGTACGACCGGTTTGTGCGTATCGAGCCCGCGCTGCACGACTATTTAGCCCTCACGGGCATTCGCTTGCAACACGATAGTCGCCATGAGTTTGTCAGGGTGCTACCGCCGGGGGCCGACTTCCCCGGTATTGAGAGCGACGACATTCCCTATACAGGCATGCGCAGCAAGCTTAGCCAGCACGAAATTGCACTGGCTCTGGTGCTGCGCATTGAATACGACAAAGCCTTGCGCGAAGGGCAAGTCGAAGACGGCGGCGCGGTATTGGTGCCCATGGAGTCGGTGGTACTGAGTTTAAAAAACCTACTGGGCCGCGAGTTACCCGAGCCCGTGTCCGAACGGCGACGCCTATTGCGGGGCTTAAAGCAGTTGCGACTCATCGACTACAACAGCGATGACGAACAAGCCGAGCCATGGCTGCGAGTTCGGCCGCTAATTATTAATTACGTCTCCGATAGTGTGATTGACGAATTGTTGCAAGCGACTAACAGTGATGCTGCACCCGATGTATTGCCGGAGCCTGCACAAGATACCACCACAGGCATCAACGAGGCCGAGGGTTAACCGTGTTTTTACGAGAATTCTTTTACGTTAACTGGGGCAATATTCCCAACCGCTGTCTGAGCTTTGACAAAATCAATTTGTTCTCGGGCGGTAACGGCTCGGGTAAAACCACCGCTGCCGACGCCATCCAAACCTTAATGACGGCGGCACACGATGGGCTGTTTCATTTTAATCCGGGGCAGGACGAAAGCACCCAGCGCGGCCGCGGTGGTAAAACCGTGCGCACGCTTGCCTCATATATCTTAGGTTGTGATGACGGCAGCTACGCACGCCCCGACGGCGCCGATGGTTATCTTGCGGGCTTATTTCACCCAACCCCCGGTGAAAGCGGTACCCCGTTTGTCGCCGTTATTGGTGTGCGCGCCATGCTCGATCGCGCCGGCACACAAACAGTTGCCCGGCAAAAAGATATTGAGTTTTTTATTATCAACACTGCCAGCTTCTCACTTTCTGAGCTAGAAAAAGACGATGGCAACGAGCGCCGGGTATTGCCGCTGGATGTAGCCTACACCCGCTTACGGCAGAGTTTTGGCGTCGACAAAGTCGAGCGCTATGAGCGTAAGGGTCAATACCTGGCAAGACTGTACGGCGCCTTACGGGGAAAGCCCGATGCGGTATCCGATCGCGAAGCACGTCGCGCGGCCCAAGCATTCTCGCGCTTTATGGCCTACAAGCCGGTATCCAGTATCGACCAATTCGTCTCCAGTGAAATTCTCGAAGCAAAAGATTTAGGCCGTGCTATCGGCGATGTGTCGAGTATGCTTAAGCGCATTCACGCCATGGACGCCGATGCCAAGTCCTTGCGCGAGCAAATCGGGCTGATCGCCTCGGCGCGTCAAAGCGCAGACCAGTTTGTCGATGCCTGGTTGCAACAGCAGCAATTGGCTTACCAAGCCGCTCGCGCAACGTTTTTGCACGCCCAACGTGACTACGTTAAAGCCAAAGACGAACAGCAGCAACAGCGCGCCGAGCTTACCCAGTGCGAAACCAAGCGTGGTGACTTGCAAACCCGCCGTGAACAGCTTCGGCAACACAGCATTGAACTCGAAGGGCGGCGGCAGGGCGTTGCTGCGCTACGCGATAAAGACACCTTAGAGCGTGACATTAGCGCCAGCCAACGTCAGTTAGCCGAGCTCGCCACCGGCCTCGGCGAGGCCGATCAGCAACTTAAGCGCAATGCCCGCGCCCTGGATACCTTAGTGCGGCTTACGCAGCGTAGCTCATTGGTGTTAGAGCTGCCGCAATTGGGCGAGAAAGAGCGCCTTAATGATATGCGTAAAATCATCGAACTGACCGATGATTTAATCGAGCTGCCCAGGCTGCTGAATCACGACTGGATTGACAGCGCACCGCTGGAGCAACAGGTAGAAAAATCGCAAGCGCTGCAAACATTAAGCGATAAAGTACTGGCGCCACTAGAGCGCGACGGCGCACTGGCCGAGCAAATAAACGAGCTACTGTACTCGCGCACCCGAGAGGCGCAACGTAACAAGCAAAAACTTGAACAGTTACAGGCCGAGGTCGACGCACTGCAAGGTGCGCAAGTGCGCTATCCACGCTATGTCGCTACCGCTCTAAAAGCGATTAACCAGCAGTACCCCGAGGCCGATGCCCGGGTGCTGTGTGATCACGTAGAAATTCTCGATCCCGAGTGGCAGAGCGCTATCGAGGGCTACATTGGCGGCGCGCGGTTTGGCATCTTGGTCGATGCGGAGTTTGAGGCCCGCGCTATCCAGCTGGTGCGGCAACTGCCAAAAAGTGAAGGCCGCGCCCGGGTTATTCAAGGCAGCAAAGCCCGCGCCGATGCGGGTAAAACCGAGCCAGATAGCGATTCGATCGTTGCGTTAATGGGCTTTAGTCACGCCACCGCCGAAGCCTACCTTCGCGCCAGCTACGATAACGTGCGCTGTGTGGCGGATGCCGAACAACTGCGCAATACCCGCCGAGGGTTAACCGCCGATGGTATGGCCTCGGGCAACTACGCGATGTTCCGTTGTGATATGGCCGACGCCGACCTGGTGTTTGGCCAAAGTGCCCGCGAGCGCGCGCTACTGGCCAAGCGTGAAACGTTAACCCGGCTAAACGCCGAGTGGCGTGGTGCTTCCGATCAACTGGCCGAGTTAAAGCAACTGGCCGACGCAGCTAAGCAATTGGCGCCCACACCTTACGGCCATGCTCTCACCGAGCTTGCCGCACAGCAGCGCCGTATTGTCGAGCTTGAACAGGCGCTTGCCGATTTGGATTTAAGCGAGTTTTCTGACCTGGAGGAAAAACTACAGCAACTGCGTAGCGATGAACAAAACGTTGTGGATGATATGGCCGAGCTGGATCGCACCCAGGGCGGTATCGAGCAGCGCCTAAAGCAATTAACAAACGATATCAGAAACCGCTCCGAACGACAGGAAGAGCTACAGGAGGCCGCCGATCAGTGCGAACACAACCTGCGCCTGCACGCCGGCAAGTGGCCCAGCTTTGATGTCGAGGCAACGCTCGAGCGCATCGATCAGGAGTTATCGGTAGAGGCGGCGGCACGCTATCGCAACGAACACGAGGCGTTAGACGGTGAGCTAATTTCGCTGCTTAACCGGCTGCAGAAGCAAATTGTCGAGTACAACCGAGACGCCGGGGGTGATGCTCTGGCCTTTGAGCCCGACTTTAATCAGGACGTAGCCAATTTTAATTTGGTGTGTAGCACCCGCGGCCAGCTCGATAGCCTGCACAACAAGCTCAACAACAATATTCTGGCCAATAAGAGTGAAGAGCTTGCGCGCCTGCGCACCAGCTTTAATCACACCTTTGTCAGCCACTTGTGCCACTCTATTTATCAAGCGGTAGAAGAGGGCGCGCGTAGTTTAGACAGCCTTAACACCGAGCTTGAGCAACACCGCTTTGGGGCCGACCGCGAGCGGTTTTACTTTGGTTGGGAGTGGGTGGCCGAATACCGCGACTACTGGCAGTTTTTTAAAGCCGTGATGCACAACCCGGGGTTGGAAGAGAGTGACGGGCTATTTTCCGACGAGCTGAGCCCCAAACACAGGCAGGTGCGCGATCACTTAATGGCCATGCTGCTGGACGACGACCGGGAGCGAGCCGAGCGCGAGCTGGCGCGGATTACCGATTACCGTCACTACCGCCGCTATGAAATTTACAAGCAGCCCGAGGGCAAAGAGCCTATCGCACTGTCACGCTACGGCACCGGCTCCGGGGGGCAGCTTGAAACCCCAGCTTACATCATCCGCGCCGCCGCCATTACCTCGGCGTTTCGCTTTAGTGAAGGCGATACCCACCTGCGCATGGTATTGGTGGATGAGGCCTTCTCGAAAATGGACGAGCACCGCTCGCGCGAGGTCATTCGCTATCTAACCGAAGCGCTTGGGCTACAGTTATTGTTTATTATGCCCACCAGCAAATCCGGGCCCTTTATGGATATTATTACCCATCAAACGGTCTTTACCAAATGCGCCACCACCGATTATATTGGTGAGCTTAAAAGCCGGGTGTTAGTCGACAGCCAAAAGCTTAATGTCGATAAAGTCGGTAAATTATGGGCCGAGCATCGCGCCGAGGTAAGTCATCAGGCCGCGCTGGATTTTATGGAGGAGTTTGTGAGCTAGTGGCCCACCCTGGTCATCAACGCAAACCACAGTGAATACACATTATGAGTGAAATGATTCCGGTTAACCTGCCCACCGAAGGCAATAGCTGGCAGGCTCGCTTTAACCGCTTGCGCAGCAACAAAGCGTTTGAGCTGTTCGTGGTAGGGATTATCGTATTTTCGGCGCTGGTGATCGGCGCCAAAACGTACGACATTCCGCCTCTGGCCAGTAAAATTGTGGTGGGGCTCGACTGGGCTATTACCCTGTTCTTCTTACTCGAGGTCAGTATTCGGTTTTGGGGCGAGCCGCGCAAACGGGACTTTTTTAAATCCGCCTGGAACATCTTCGACACCATCATCGTGGTGGTCAGCTTAATCCCTATCGAAAACAGCGATATGGCCCTGGTGGGGCGACTTATTCGGGTGTTTCGGGTACTGCGGATGGTTTCGATCATCCCAGAACTGCGCATTCTGCTTAGCTCTTTGCTAAAAGCACTGCCGCAGTTGGGTTATGTGGCCCTGCTGATGTTTATTATTTTTTATATCTACGGCGCCATCGGCAGTTTGTTTTTTGCCGACATCAACGATGTACTCTGGGGTGATATTGCCATCAGTATGCTCACCTTGTTTCGCGTAATGACCTTCGAGGACTGGACCGATGTCATGTACGAAACCATGGCGGTGTACCCCTTAAGCTGGCTCTTTTATGTAAGCTTTATTTTCTTAACCGCCTTTGCCTTTTTAAACATGATTATCGGTATTGTGGTTAATGTGATTGAAAAAGAAAACCAGGCGCGCCAAATAGAAGAAGAGGGCGAGCAACCCGCCCGCTCAGACCTTGAGGCCCAGCTGGTGCAGTTGCAGCGCTCTATGGATTTACTTTTGCAACAACAAAACAAAGCGGCTGATAAACCCGACGCCAACCACTAACCTGATGTTACCGGAGTAACCTATGGCGGATCTAGACCACCTGATTAATCGGGTCGACGCACTGCTCGATCGACTGGAGCGCTTTGTACCAGCCGCGCCACCGGCGACAGATTGGAGTGCCCCGGCTTTTTACTGGCGCCCCGGCGCTACCGGCGGGCATTTACAGGCGATTAACAAGCCGCACCATATTCCTCTCGAGGCGTTGCAAAACGTCGAGCAACAAAAAGCCGCCGTACTGCGTAACACTGCGCAATTTGCCGCCGGTAAGCCTGCCAATAACGTGCTGCTAACCGGCTCGCGCGGCACCGGTAAATCGACCCTGATCAAAGCCTGCTGGTACGCTCACAAAGATACCGTCAAACTTATTGAAATCGACAAGCCCGACCTCACCAGCCTGGGCGAGCTGTTACAACAGATTACTGACCGGCCCGAGCGCTTTATTGTGTACTGCGATGATCTATCGTTTGAAGAGGGCGAGCATCACTACAAAGCCCTTAAATCCGCGTTAGATGGCTCGATATGCGCACCCGGCGATAACGTACTGTTTTACGCCACCAGCAACCGGCGCCATATACTGCCGCACAGAATGAGTGAGAACCTCGAAACCACTCAAGAAAATGGTGAAATTCGCCCCGGCGACAGCATCGAAGAAAAAACCTCGCTGGCCGAGCGCTTTGGTTTGTGGCTAAGCTTTTACCCCTTTAGGCAAGAGGAGTACTTAGCCGCTGCACGCTTTTGGATCGAGGATATGGGTGGCACCTGGGATGATGAGATGCGTGCAGCGGCGTTGCGCTGGACCATGACGCGTGGATCGCGCAGCGGGCGGGTGGCCTGGCAGTTTGCCCGCGATACGATTGGGGCGTTGGGTTTATAGGGTAGGGCGTTATAGCGGCTTTGTTTGCCTCAAGTCGCCAGCTGGCTACATTGTCATACCGCGCCCTGGATCCCGTATCCAACTACATCGTCATACCGGCCTGGAGCCGGTATCCAGCGGCTTTGTTCACTACGTAGTACATGATGATGCCGCTAACGCGGGCTCTAGTTTATATGCCCGCGTCGCCGGGCGTGGCGAGTGACTTTTCTTTGTTTGGCCAAAGCAAAGTAACCAAAAGGCCGCTCCTGCGCATCCCTGCGCCCACGGCATTAGTGAATCCATTCACGTCAAAGGCCACCCCGGCACCTCAGCCCTGCGGGTCCCCTCGCTTCGGCCGATTTTAGAGGGCCGCATCGACACGCCGTCCATGGCGTGGCGATGCTTGCGCACGCGTCCATGCGTTTACCCACTAAAATAGGCCTCCGCTCGGCTGGCTGCAGGGGCCCCAAAAGTGGCGCTTCGTAGCTGGTTTGGGTTGGTAGTTGCGTTTCCTGCTGTGGCATAATATTCTACGGTAAAATAAGCGCAAATCGTGCTTTCCTCGGACATGGAACTGTCAGAAATGTCGTCTTTTTCCTTTTCAATCAAATCCTTTCTGTGTTCTCTTAAACCAATCTCTACTGGAGATAGGTTGTCGGGCGCACTTTTCAATTCGCACACTTATAAGCTGTTAAGTGAGTAAAGGACATGACAAATGAATCGATATTCTTACTTGTAACAGTTCCTTTCGGATTCTACTGTTTGGTGTTTCCGTCCAATGCGAGGAAGGTTATTGCTTTATTAATGAGGGCTACAGCGAGATTTCAACTTACTAGCTTCTCTGACTCCGACACGAAGGCCAGGCCAATCTTCATACGGATCATCGGAGTGATGAATTTATTTATGGCTGGGCTTATATATCTAAAGGGTTCTGGCGGTTAATGAAAATTTCATTACTTAATAAGGTGGTGTTGTAGCCATCGGCTGGGACCTTCGTTCCACTAAGGCTACATACGGCCCCAAATCACGGCGTCATGCAGGAATTAATTATGGATGTTAGTTGTGTCGTTGTGGAGCTGAAACCAGACAGTATTGGCCGTGCGAAAGCGGCATACGTGTACAAAGTTCCCAGTCTCTGGATCCCCGGTCAACGCTCCGCTTATGCCGGGGATGACGTTGTAGCAAGTGATGTGCTGACCTTTGTTGTCAGTTTTCTCTTTCCACAGTTAATTTTAAACTCAACTACGAAGTACCGCTTTTGACTTCCCCCGTAGATACAGCCGAATGGAGGCTTATTTTATCGGTTGAGCACACAGGACGTGTGCGAGAGGATTGTCAGGGCATGGAGAAGGTGAATGCCGAAGGCAGAGAGGCCGGCCTGGGCCGCGCCCTGTCAATCCGTGCCGTTAAAATCAGCTGGAATGAGGGGACCCGCAGGGCTGGATATGTGGGGGCGCGCCTTTGACGTGAATGGATTCACTAATGCCGTGAGCGCATGGATGCGCAGGAACGGCTGAGTACTTTTCGTCGCGAAACGAAAAGTACGTCGCCACGCCCGGCGACGCGGGCTTATAGGCTAAAGCCCGCGTTAGCGGCATTCTCATACAAAAAAACCAGCCACTAGATCCCCGGTCAACGCTCCGCTTATGCCGGGGATGACGTTGTAGTGGGCTTAGAACACGCGGATCTGCCTTTTGCAGTTAATTTACTTTTCCTAAATCAACAAGAGACTCGCTAACAAAAAAAGCCCAGACAATGTCTGGGCTTTTTAACAACTAAAACGCCATCTCAAGCGTCACCCGAAAACTACGCGGCTCTAACGGATGATAATGTACATCCTCTACCGCCGACGCTTCACCCGCTAACTGCGAGGCGTAGAAGTAATCAATGTCGTGATCGTTGCTGTCGAGTAAATTAAGAATATCTAAACTCACTGTGAGCGGCTTAAACCGGTAGCCCAACTTAGCGTTTAGTAAGGTGCTTGCGTCGGAGCTTACATCGCCTGTTTCTACTAACGGTCGTGGGCCGAAGTAGCGCAGCCGCAAGCTGCCAAACACGCCGCTGGCGTAATCAGCACTGACGCCCAGTTGCAGTACATCCTCTACCGCGCCCGGCACGTGGCGCCCCGGTTGCTCGTTGACAAAGCGGGCGTGGGTGTAGGCGTACTCCAGGTCCAGCGTCCAATTATCGTTTAGCCGGTAGTAACCGGTAAGCTCCAGCCCCGTGCGCTCGGTTTTGTCGCTCGCCTCGGTGTTGCCGGCGTCGCCTACAAACAGCAGTTCGCTATCGAGCTCTAAATACCAAAGGGCGGCGGAGACATTAATGCGCTCGTTAAAGTTAGCGCGCAGGCCAAGCTCTGAGCCAAACGAGCGCACCAGTGGGTCGACGGTATCTACCGCGCTGCCATCCGCGGGGTCGATACGAATGGTGGTGCCGCGTGCGTCGTTGGAGTGAAAACCGGTGCCGGCGGACAGGTAGCCCTCCCAGTTGTCTGTTAGCCGATACACGGCGCTGGCCTTAACGGAGGCGATACCATCGTCGGCCTGGCCGCTGTTGCGGGTTAAATCGACTCCGGCATTGTTTCTGCCGGCGAGGTCATTGACATCAAAGTCGTAAAAATCGTAGCGCCAGCCGAGCACCGTTTTAAATCGTTCGCTCCAGTTGATTTCGGTATCCATATAGGTGGCGATACTCGATTCGGTGATTTGATCGCGGCGTACCGTACCCAAGCGTTGTCGTGCCTGGGTATGAAAAAGGCCCACCTCGGCAATATCATCGATGCGCGTTTCCACTCCGTAGCGGTTGTGTACCGCTAGCGAGCCCAGGGTAAGGTCGTGTTGGTATTGCAGTTTACCGCCGTACACCTGGCGCTCGTCCACTTGCTCAAATTGATCGCCATTGATGGGGTCGTCGAGAAAGTAAGTAAAATTCGACCACAAGGATAAGTCGTAATCAATGGCGTAGGCGCTGGCCAGCCAGTGGTCGTTTTGCCACTTAATACTCGCGCTGTAGCGTGAAGACTTGCCGCCGGTGGTGGTATCGATGGAGCCAAGCTCGTCAATTACGCCAGTTTGCACAGCGCGAGTTGGTATTTGATCGGCACTGTTCCATTTATTGCTATAGCCCATTAGGGACCAGGTTAGAGTGCCGTCGGCCAAAGCTCTTGTCGCTTTTATTTGGCCGTTGTACTTCTCAAGGTCTTCGTCAATGTCCGTCCAGGGGCCTTGGTAACCATTGGCCTCAAAGCCCCACATTAATTCCGTTTCGCCGGCGTGAAACGAATCAGCGGCAAATAAACGGTAGTACTCATCACTGCCGGCGGTTAACTTAAGCTGGCCCTCGTTAAAGCCGCTTTTACTGGTCATAAACCCGGCGCCGGCGCCACTAAAATCGCCCACATCGGCGTAGTAGGGGCCTTTTTTGTAACGCAGAGTTGCCACGGACTCAGGAATCATAAAGTTGAGATCGGTATAACCTTGCCCATGGCCATGGCTGCGCATATTAATGGGCATATCGTCGTAGAAGGTGGCAAAGTCGGTGCCGTGATCCAGGTTAAAGCCCCGTAAAAAGTACTGGTTGGCTTTACCGGCGCTGCTGTGCTGGGTAACGACCATTCCCGGTATTAACTCTAATACCTCACCCGAGCGCAGCAGTGCGCGAGTCTCGATATCACGCTGCGAGACAACGCCCTCAGACGCCGAGACGCTTTCTCCAATTAAATTAACCCGATGACCCGACACTTCGATTTCTTCTATCTCATGGGCGAGCAAGGGCTGTGACGCCGCTATAGCCGTTAAAGCGAGCCAAATAGGTGAGCGTGTAGCGCCCTGGGGAGTCGTTTGCCGTGGCATGATGCATCCTTTGTCATTATCTGCGAGTGTTTATCATATTCGAGACTGATCTATTTACGGATCATAGGCGTAAACATTAAAGCTGCTGAATATTAATTATTCCATAATAATCAATATGTTATATAATTTTCCGTAGGTGGTTTTAAGCCCTGACAACACCGATTGCCAATCGGTGTTTAGTAAAAACAAAAGGGCGAGCCGCGAAAACGAATAAGGCGTAATAGCTATGAAGGCACGATCACAAAGCAACACCTTGCCACACCTGGGTGAACTGGAGCTGGCTTTACTGCGCGCGCTGTGGGATGTGCCTGAATGTGACGCCAAGAGCTTACAGCGTGATTTAGCCGACGCGTTAAAGAGCAGCTTAAATACCGTGCAGTCCGCCCTCGAAAGATTACATCGCAAGGGGTTAATCAAACGCGCAAAGCGTGGGCGTGCCTATGTATACCAAGCCGAGCTAAGCCGGGGAGAGTTTTTGGGTAAACTTATCGGCAAGGTTATAACTCAGGTTCACAGCGGCAGCATGACGCCGATATTAAGTGGGTTTGTCGATTTTGCTCACGAGATTGACCACCAATCGCTCGATGAGCTGGAAAGGCTAATCAGCAAGCGACGGGACAAAACGGAAGACCGTAAAAACAGCGACGGAGAAAAACAGTGAGTTATCTGCTGGCGGGTATCACTGTTTGGTTGTTGCTACTACTGGCTCTGCGGCTGGCTACACCGTTAATCGAGCGCTGGCTCTTGCCGCTGCATCCGGCGGAGGCCAGTTTATTATTATGGGTAGTGCTCCTGTTGCCGTTTTGTAGCGCACTAATCATTGCATTAGAGCTTACGAGCCCCGGGTGGTCTCATTGGTTTGTGTCCGAGCACTGCCACAACCTGATATCGTCTCAGGCTCCGGGGGGCGGGCTCGAACAACTGCTACTGTGCGGCCAACACGCTCCTTTAGTGCCTCATATCCCCTGGCTCAAGAGCCTCGCCATGTTAGCGGCTGCGCTGTTTAGCGGCGCGCTTATGTATCGGTTGTGGCGCAGCCAGCAAACCGTGCAATCTTTTATCGCATTGGCCGACCCTCATTCACTGACCAATGTGTATGTGCTGCCCAGCGATGAACCGGTGGCTTTTACCCTGGGTTACTGGCGCTCGCGAATTTTTATCTCCCGCGGGCTAATTGAACGCTGCAGCGAGCACACCATACACGCTGTGGTCGAGCACGAAAGGGCGCATCAGTTACGGCACGACAACCTTCGCTTGTTTATCGCAAAACTAGCGGTGTTACCAGGCGGGTGGTTCCTGCAGCGGCTGCTTAATCGGCTAGAGCTTGCTAACGAGCAGGCCTGCGATTGCTACGCGACTCGTTTTGTGGCTCCTGCGGATGTGGCCACCAGTATTGTCACAGTGGCCCGCTTACATAAGCGCTTTTTTGAATCACAAATGCCTGAGGCCGCGAGTTATTTTTGTCGCAGCCACATACCTGAGCGCGTAAAAGCACTGCTTGATTATCAGTACCCGGAAAAAGCCGGTTGGCACCGGCTGTTGTGGTTGGGTGCGAGTGCGCTAGTGGCTATAACACTGCTGCTTGATCCGTTACATCACTGGATCGAGTGGTGGCACTAAGCGTCTGGCGGTAAAGCTCTAAATAGGTTCTGGCGCTTTTGCCCCAGGCAAAGTCCTGGCTCATGGCGTTGTCTTGTAGCTTGCGCCACAGCAATGGGTTGTCAAAGCACGTGAGCGCATGATTTAACGCCGATGCCAAGGCCGTGCCCGATGCCTCAGAAAATAAAAACCCCGTTTCATCGACATTATCCAGCGCACTGGTATGGGTGGCGTCTATCGCGCCCGATGAGTCCGAGAAATTAACAATCGTGTCGCGCAAGCCACCCACAAAGTGTGCTACCGGAATTGTGCCGTAACGTTGGCTGTACATTTGGTTTAGCCCGCAAGGCTCAAACAGCGAGGGCATTAAAAAGATATCGCTGCCGGCCTCAATGCGGTGGGACAAACCTTCATCGTAGCCAATGGTTACCGACACCTGCTGCGGAAAGCGAGCCTGCAAGGCTATTAACGCTGTTTCAAACTCGGCCTGTCCCGAGCCAATAACCACCAATTGACAGCGTTGTTGCTGTAATAGCGATGGCAACGCTTCAAGTAATAAGGCAATACCTTTTTGCTCGACTAATCGGCCAATAAACCCAACTAATGCCAATGAATCATGCTCTGGTAAACCCAGCTCACGCTGTAACGCTGCTTTATTAAACGCCTTGCGTTTTAGCGTGCGTCGGTTGTAGTTAACCTCCAGGTGTCGATCGCTACCCGGGTTCCAGGTATCGGTATCAATACCATTGACAATCCCACTTAAACAATGGGCGCGATAGGTTAACAGCCCCTCAAGGCCACAGCCAAAGGCCTCGGTTTTTATCTCCTCAGCGTAGCTTGGGCTAACGGTGGTAATAGCATCGGCGTACACTAAGCCGGCTTTTAAATAGGAGAAGTTACCCCAAAACTCTAAACGCTCGTGGTGCCACCAGTGCTCCGGTAAATTAAGGCTGCTAAACGCCTGATAATCAAAAATGCCGCGATAGGCCAAATTGTGAATGGTAAATACCGAGGCGGGGGCTGCAGTGTGTTGCGCGAGTAACGCGGGCAACAAGCCGGTTTGCCAATCGTTAGCGTGTACCACATCGGGCTGCCATTGAAGGCCGATATTATTTAGCGCAATAGCCTCGGCCACTTTGCAAAACATATAAAAGCGGTAGGGGTTGTCCGGCCAGTCGGCACCGGTCGAATCCCCGTACAAGCCGCCGTCGCGATCGGAAAACTCTGGAATATCCACCAGCCAGACCGGCACCCGGCTGCCAGTCAGGCGTGATTGCCACAACTTTACCGGTGCTCCACTGATCGTAAATTCGCGCAGTAACTTTAGCCCTTGGGGCCTGGCGTGCTCCAGAGTTGTTTTATAGGCAGGCAGTAACAAGCGCACCTGAACCCCAAGGCGTGCAAGAGCGCGGGGCAGGGCCCCTCCAACGTCACCTAAGCCACCGGTTTTAGCTAACGGATACGCCTCTGAGCACGCAAACAAAACCTTCACACCAAGCTCCTTTCGAAATTTTGTAGACTACTACGTGTGCGCGTTAAACGTTTAACCACGACACTTGAGCACGATACCCGCCAGTGGCGGTAGTGTTAGCGACAGCGAGTAGGGCTGATTCATCCAGGGCTCCTGCTGGGCCTGTAGGCTGTCGCCGTTGCCTACATTACTGCCACCATAATAGGTGGAATCTGAGTTAAAGATCTCGTAATACTCGCCAGCATCCGGTACCCCAACCCGGTAGTCGTAGCGGGGAGCCGGGGTAAAATTTAGGATGACGATCACACGCTCGTGCTCGCCCTGGCGTATATAGCTAATAACCGATTGGCGGTTATCGTGGCAGTCTATCCAGTCAAATCCGTCGCCGCTGTAATTACGTTGGTGAAGGGCGGGCTGATTGCGGTACAAGCCATTGAGGTCAGCAACAGATTGCTGCAGTTGCTGATGGCGCTCGTACTGCATTAACGGCCAATCCAGCTCACCTTTATCGCTCCACTCCGACCACTGGCCAAACTCCGAGCCCATAAATAATAACTTACTGCCGGGGTAGGTAAACTGAAAGGTATACAGCAGCCGTAAATTGGCAAACTTTTGCCAGTCATCACCGGGCATTTTGTTAATCATGCTGCCTTTACCGTGTACCACTTCATCGTGGCTAAAAGGCAGCTGAAAGTTCTCGCTAAAAGCGTACATCATGCCAAAGGTCAGGTTGTCGTGATGATACTGGCGGTAGATAGGATCTTTACTCATATATTGCAACGAGTCGTGCATCCAACCCATATTCCACTTTAGTGAAAACCCCAGGCCGCCCAAATAAACCGGCCCCGACACTTGCGGCCAGGAGGTACTTTCTTCGGCAATCACTAACACGCCTGGGTGCTGGCCGTGGCACTGGATGTTGAGCTCGCGGACAAACTCGACCGCCTCAAGGTTTTCGTTGCCGCCGTAGCGGTTGGGAATCCACTCACCTTCATCGCGCGAGTAGTCGAGGTGCAGCATTGAGGCGACCGCATCTACCCGAAGGCCATCCAAATGGAATTCGTCCAACCAATAAAGGGCGCTGGCGATTAAAAAATTGCGCACTTCGTTGCGCCCGTAATTAAAAATTAAAGTGCCCCAATCTTTGTGCTCACCGAGGCGAATGTCCTCATGCTCATACAGGGCGCTGCCGTCAAAGCGGGCTAGCGCAAACGCATCTTTAGGGAAGTGCGCCGGCACCCAATCGAGAATGACACCAATATTGTGGTTGTGCAGGTGGTTCACAAAATAACGAAAGTCATCGGGGGTGCCAAAACGGCTGGTAGGGGCAAAGTAGCCGGTGCTTTGGTACCCCCACGAGTCATCTAACGGGTGCTCCGCCACCGGTAGAACTTCAATATGCGTAAAACCTAATGGCACCACGTAATCCACAAGTCGGTGGGCCAATTCTCGGTAGTTTAAAAACTGGTTATCCGCTCCCCGTTGCCAACTGCCTAAGTGGACTTCATACACACTCAGTGGGCTCTGCTGCCAGCTCCAGAGTCGGCGGCGGTTCATCCATTCGTTGTCCGTCCACACTTGCTCTGGGTCGGCGCTATAAACCAGCGCGGCCGTATTGGGCCGAGTCTCAAAGTAGCGGCCATAGGGGTCGGTTTTAACGGTTATCGCGCCCGTATCCCGCGCGCGTATCTCAAACTTGTATTTGGTGTCTGCAGCAACCTCGGGGATAAACAGCTCCCACACGCCACTGCTACCGCGCGAGCGCATCGCGTGGCAACGGCCATCCCAGCGGTTAAAGTCGGCCACCACGCTGACTCGCTCGGCGCCCGGCGCCCAGGTGGCAAACAGCACGCCGGCAACACCATCAATCACTTTAGGGTGGGCACCCAATATGTGGTGAATGTTCCAGTTACGTCCCTCAGCAAACAGGTGTAAATCGTATTCGCTAATTTGCGGCTCAAAGGCATAGGGGTCGTGGTGGTGGTGATGGTTGTTGTATTCGTCTTGCCAGCGCAACCGATAAACGCGGGCGGGGCGCTCGGCGATCTGATCGACCATATAGAAATCGCTATCGGGTAGCTGAGCTAGCTCGACGGACTCGTCGTCAAACTCTGCGTAAACCGAGCCACGGGCGTGGGGTAGAAAGGTGATTAGCTGCCAGTGAGCCGCATCGCCGGTAATAGAGGTTTTAGCGTTGTTGGATTGGCTTTCAGTGGGATGCAACCCCAACACCGAAAATGGATCGTGACTGCTTGCTGCACTAATACGTAGCATTTCGTTGCTAAGGGGTGATCCTTTGGGGCGCGGCATAAGCTGCTTATTCCTTTTGCCAGTGGCTGAACACAAAACCGTAACACAGTTTAGTTATAGTTTAGGCCATTCGTGCCCACTCATTTAGCACGGCCCAAAATGAGACTGTAATGTTTATGATTCACCGCACATTTGTAGCACGTTTGATGCCATAGAGTTAACGTTACGCTATACGTTACCGTCATTGGCCTCTATATTAAGTGCTCATCACTACAATGTTATATCAACGCATTTGGCGTCAGTATATCGCCCCCTTGTGACAGAATCGTGAGTTCGCTATGACCCAGACGTTTACCCCGCATTACTCTATGGCACTCAACTTGCTATTAAATATTTCTGTCATATCCCGATAGGCAACAAGGAGCGTTTGCCAGGTAGTTATCGATTTGTTTTCAACAGGCAATACCCCTTACGCTATCGCCAGGTAGTGATAGCCAGTGAAGAGCTAATCGTTAGTCATAGCCCCCTATGGTGAAACTAGCAGCAAGGAGCAATACCGTATGACCAACCCCGCATCAGGACGTTTTGTCAGCCGCCTAACCCGAGAAACCCTCGCCTTAGTGCTGGCTGGAGGCCAGGGAACCCGGCTCAAAAACTTAACCCAATGGCGCGCCAAACCGGCGGTACATTTTGGTGGCAAGTTTCGCATTATTGACTTTCCTTTATCCAATTGCGTTAACTCGGGCATTCGCCGGGTCAGCGTGCTTACTCAGTACAAGTCGCACTCGCTAAACCGCCATATTCAACGGGGCTGGGGCTTTTTAGGCGGGCAAATGGGAGAGTTTGTCGAGCTGCTGCCCGCACAACAGCGCCTGGGAGAATCCTGGTACGCAGGCACCGCCGATGCCGTGCGCCAAAACCTCGACATCATCAAGCGTCACGACCCAAGCTATGTGCTTATTCTGGCCGGTGACCACGTTTATAAAATGGATTACGGCACCATGATTGGAGCCCACGTAGAAAGCGGCGCTGACATTACCGTGGGGTGTATCGAGGTGGCCTGTGAAACGGCCAGCGCCTTTGGCGTAATGGATGTCGATACTGACTACAACATTGTAAAGTTTACCGAAAAACCCCCCGAGCCCGAGCACATACCGGGCAAACCCGGCATTGCATTAGCCTCAATGGGTATTTATGTTTTCTCTACCGATGTGTTAATGGAAGAGCTAGAGCGCGACCAATTATCCGAGGGCTCATCCCACGACTTTGGCAAAGACATTATCCCCTCACTGCTCAAATCTCACAAAGTAGTTGCCTTCCCGTTTAAAGATCCGGTGAGTGGCGGCGAGGCGTACTGGCGCGATGTGGGTACCGTTGATGCACTTTGGCAATCAAACCTTGAGCTAACCGGCATTACCCCCGAGCTCGATCTGTACGACTCTGAGTGGCCCATCTGGACCTATCAAGAACACGTACCACCGGCCAAGTTTGTGTTTGATGACTCTGGCCGCCGGGGTATGGCGGTCGACTCGATGGTGGCGGGCGGCTGTATCGTCTCGGGTGCGGTGGTGCGTCACTCATTGCTGTTCCCCCGGGTCAGGGTCAACTCTTACTCAGAGGTGATCGACTCGGTGCTGTTCCCCAGCGTCGAGATAGGCCGCAACTGCAAAATCAAAAAAGCCCTGATTGATCGCGACTGCGTCATCCCAGAGGGGACGGTTATTGGCTACGATGAAGCCGCTGATCGCGAACGTTTTTATGTCTCTCCCGCAGGAGTTGTATTGGTTACCCCCGATATGTTGTCTGGAGAATAGTCATGACCGCTGTACCCGAAACATCCGTCGTATTTTTATGGCACATGCACCAGCCGGATTACCGCGATTGCCTCACCGGGGAGTACTACTTTCCCTGGACTTACTTACACGCCATTAAAGATTACACCGACATGGCCGGGCACTTGGAGAATAACCCCGGCACCAAAGCGGTGTTTAACTACGTGCCCATTTTGATCGAGCAACTGGCGGATTACGACCAACAGCTAAACGCCTACCTCAGCAAAGGTGATCCGGTCACGGACCCATTACTAGGCCTGCTCACCACCGCCGAGCGGCCCGAACCGGGCAGCGAGCGGTTTGCCGAGTTATTGCAAAAATGCACCCGGGCCAACCGCGAGCGTATCATCGAGCGGTTTGAACCTTACCAGCAGTTAATGAGCTTGTACGACAACTCGATAACCATTGCGGGCGGCGATCGCTATTTTAACCAGCAGTATCTGACAGACATGTGCGTTTGGTACCACTTAGGCTGGCTGGGCGAAACTATTAGGCGTGACAACCCTACAGTCGAGGCGTTGCAACAACAGGCGTTTAATTACACGGCCGAGCACTGTCGCGATTTACTGCAGATAATTTACAGCGCCATTAGTGGTATTATTCCGCGCCACAAAAAACTTGCCGAGTCGGGCCAGGCCGAGCTTATTACCAGCCCCTATGCCCACCCTATATTGCCCTTACTGCTGGACTTAAACAGTACCCGCGATGCCATGCCCGCCGCCCCGCTGCCCGAATCGCCCGAGTACCCCGGCGGTGAGGAGCGCGCGCACTGGCAAATGCGTCACGGGTTAGCGGTGTTTAAAAAGCACTTTGGTACCGCGCCAAAAGGCTGCTGGGCCTCTGAGGGCGCATTGAGTGATGCGACGCTGCGTTTGCTGGGGGAGCATGGTATCGAGTGGAGCGCTACCGGTGATTCGGTGCTGTTCAACAGTTTGCGGGGCGATGGTAACCACGAGGCCAGCGAGCGCATTAAACATGACCCTAATAGTCGCCACACAGCATTTCAGGTTGGGCAGGATGGGGTAAAGGTGTTTTTCAGGGACGATGGCCTTTCAGACAAGATTGGTTTTGAATACGCCAACTGGCACGCCGACGATGCCGTGGGTGATTTTGTTCACCACCTGGAGAATATTGCCAAAGCCGCACCTAAAGACAACCACACTGTGATTTCGATTGTGATGGACGGGGAGAACGCCTGGGAATACTACCCCGAAAACGCGTGGTACTTTATCGATGCACTCTATAAAAAGATAGAAGAGCATCCGTTTCTGGTGACCAGAACCTACTCGGAAGTATTGCACCCCGAGAGCGATGCCGCCACCACAAACCCCATAAGCCTTGAGCATTTGTGCGCTGGCAGCTGGGTATATGGCACCTTCTCGACCTGGATTGGCGACAGCGAAAAAAACCACGCCTGGGATATCCTGTGTGAAGCCAAGCGCGCCTACGATCACGTTGTGTCGAGTGGAAAGCTAAACGACGAGCAAGTAAACGAAGCCAGTTTGCAGTTGGCGCTTTGTGAAGGCTCCGATTGGTTTTGGTGGTTTGGTGACTACAACCCATCGGACAGTGTGCGCGACTTTGATCGCTTGTTTCGTCAGCACATTAGCAACCTCTACACCAGTTTAGGCCTTGTGCCGCCAGAGTCGCTGAATACGCCCATTAGTATCGGCAGCGGGGCGCCAGCCAATGGCGGCGTTATGCGGCAGGGGCACCAATAAATGGCGGCCAAGCCACGTTATCAACCGGCGGCAATCTTTAACCGGCGTACCGCCGGCGTCTTATTGCACCCAAGTTCACTGCCGGCACCGGCGATAAACGGTCGCACGCCGTGCTCGGGCAACTTGGGTTCCAGTGCCGAGCAGTACCTCAATTTTTTGAGTCGCGCCAATCTTAATGTGTGGCAAATGTTACCGACAGGCCCCACTCATGATGACGGCTCGCCTTATCATTCCTGGTCGGCACTGGCAGGCAACCCCGATTTAATTTGCCTTAACCGTTTATGCCAATGGGGCTGGGTTAACTCGGCCAGGTTAACGCTTGATTCCGAAAGCAGCGCCATAAATAAAACCGAGCTTGCCCAGTTACGCCGAGTCGCCTGCCAAGGTTTTAAAAGTTTTATTGCCTCAAGCGCCGGGCACAACGTGAGCAAAGATTTTGCAACCTTTATAGCAGAGCAACACTATTGGCTCGACGACTTTGCGTTGTTTTACGCCATCCGTACATTGCACCAAGGCGCGAGTTGGCACCAGTGGCCCAAGCCGCTGCGCTTACGCTCTCAAAAAGCTTTGGCCGATATTCGCCAGCAGTGTGCCGATGATATTTTTCAAGCACAGTTCGAGCAGTTTGCGTTTTACTCGCAGTGGTGCCAAGTGCGTCGCCATGCGCAACAGCTGGGTATTGCATTGTTTGGCGATATTCCCATTTTTGTCGCCAACGACAGCGTCGATGTGTGGGCCAACCCCGACCAATTTTTACTCGACCCGGAGGGCAACCCCACAAGTGTTGCCGGCGTACCACCCGATTATTTTTCGGCTACCGGTCAACACTGGGGCAACCCCCATTATCATTGGCAAACCATGCAGGCAGACGGCTTTAGTTGGTGGAAGAACCGCGTGCGCCGCCAGCTCGATCAATTCGATTTAATTCGTATCGATCATTTTCGTGGCCTCTGTGCTTACTGGGAGATTCCCGCCGGCAGTATCGATGCCAGAGCCGGACAGTGGGTGGAGGCGCCGGGGGAAGCACTATTAACAGCACTGTTTAAAGAGTTTGACGAGCTGCCCATCGTGGCCGAAAACCTGGGGTTAATCACTGCCGAAGTAGAGCAGTTACGCACAGGCTTTGCGCTGCCGGGTATGCTGGTGTTGCAGTTTGGGTTAGATGGCGAGCCCAAAAATATTAATGCACCGCATCATTGCGAGCCTATTAATATTGTTTACACGGGCACCCACGACAACGACACCACCTGCGGTTGGTTAGGCTCCTTAAACGCCGAACAACAGCGACACATTGCCGAGTACTTTTCTGTTAGCGCGGCACAATTAAACCACTGGACGCTAATTAAAGCCGCGCTGCGCTCGGTGGCGCGGATGGCAATTGTGCCTATGCAAGATTGGCTGGCGCTTGGCGCCGAAGCCCGAATAAATACGCCCGGCACCTGCGAAAACAACTGGTCTTGGCAGCTCGATAGCACAGCCCTGAGCGAGCAGCTCGCATCCGAAATCGCCCGCGAGATTAACCGCTTCGATCGCACCGGCGACCCGCTACCCACATTGGAGTTTATGCATCCCTAACCAACGGCCTTTAACACCGAGAGGATATATTAATGGAACACCGCTGTAGCCCACGTATCAGTACTGACCTAAAGGTTCACCTGGGTCGTAACAAGCAACAATGCAAAGGCCGCTTACGCAATTGCAGTACACTGGGGTTTTATATTGAGGCCAACGATCACGGCTACGCGCTGCACCAGTTAATTGCCGTTGATATAGCCCTATGCGATATTGACGGCAACGCCTACACATTTGTGTTTGAAGGGCGAGTGGTACGCAAAGGGCAACACTTTATTGCGTTAGAGCTTGAGGCTCACCAACTGCCCACCCCGGGCGCGCTTAACTTTATCGAGATACTAAAACAAGCCCAGCAGCCCGCTCAGCCGCAGCGCCGATTGGGTTAACGAATACCCTTGAGAATGTAAGCAGCGGCCGCGCTACGCACAATCAAAAACGGCAACCGCATTACTGCCGTTGCCGCCCGATGGCCAAAACGGTGTGTCACAATCCGTTTGTGGCCGTAACCGTTAGGTTGTAATTAATCTTTTTGAAACAACCACACACCGGTAACCGGTACGCTCACCGCAATGCTGCTTAAGCCGGCAACTTCACGCAGCTTCTCAACGCCCTCTGCCAATGCAAAATCGGCGGCGTTCACCATAATGGGAGTAAGCGTTGATACCAGCAGCTGCGACTCATCCAATCGCGCCACGCTCAGCTTAGCCGGCAACGATTGAGTTTTGCCGTGTAAAGTCAGGTTAAGAGTTGTCTCGATTGTTGTTACAGAGCCAGTTTTGGCCGTTAGCAATGCCGGGTCAATGTTGCCGGTTATGGTGGCCGAGCTAAATTGCTCGGTTTCAAACAACATGGTGCGCAAGCGCTCGTCCCGTACTTCAATATTGGTATCCAGCTGCGTCAAATCGACCGAGCCTGTCAGAGCGCCGGCGTCACTCACGCTAGCGGTAAACTGCTTGGCGCTGTGGTGTTCGGCGATGGTTTGGTTTTTTACCGAGGTAAACGCAAGAGACGAGCTGGCAGGCTCCAGCGTCCACTGTGCAAAAGCGGCGCTAGACCACAAAAGTGGTGCCATACAAATTCCAGCAAATAGGTGAGGGCGGCGCATAATATCTCCAGTGATAAAGCAAAAATCTAATGGTCTAGGGTAAATAGCCTGATAACGATTATCAAGTAAATTCACTCGGTGATCTGGCGCACAAAGCCATTCGTATTATCCTTGATAACCACTCAAAACACTGTATATTTACTCAGTCTTTTTCTCGCTCAGGTGCTGTCTATATGTCCTTCGATGCCATCAAAATCCGCGGTGCACGGCAAAACAACCTCAAAAATCTTGACCTGGATATACCTCTCGGAGAGATGGTGGTGGTTACCGGCGTCAGTGGCTCCGGCAAGTCGACTCTGGCCTTTGACACCATCTACGCCGAGGGCCAACGGCGTTACGTCGAGACCTTCTCGGCCTACGCACGGCAGTTTTTAGATCGCATGGACAAACCGGCCGTCGATAGCATTGACGGTATCCCACCCGCTATCGCCATCGAGCAGAGCAACACAGTGCGCACATCGCGCTCGACTGTGGGCACCATGACCGAGCTTAACGACTACCTTAAGCTATTGTTTGCCCGGGTCGCGCAACTTTATTGCGCCGGCTGCGGCCAGCCCGTTATTACCGACACGCCCCAAAGCATTCTGAGCGCACTGTATAAAAATTGGACAAACGAACAGCGCTTGATGGTGTGCCTGCCCATAACTGTGCCGGAAGCGCTCAGCGATGACGAAGTGCTGCAGCTACTTAACCAGCAGGGCTATGCACGTATTCACAGCCGCGAGGGCAGCCGGGTTGAGGTCGTGCAAGATCGCCTGCGCTTAACCGAAGAAAATCGTAGCCGCTTAACCGAGGCCCTTGAGGCCGCGCTGCACTACGGCAAAGGCCATGTGATGGTGTACCCATTGGACGAGAACCGCGATGCGGGCACTCCAAAACACTTTTCCAGTCATCACCACTGCCCCAGTTGCGATATCAGCTACAGCAAACCAACGCCCAGTCATTTTTCGTTTAACTCCCCCCTCGGCGCCTGCGACACTTGTCGGGGTTTTGGCCGCGTTATCGGGGTGGATTGGGGCCTGGTAATCCCCGATGAAAACAAAAGCCTAAAAGACGGCGCCATTAAACCGATTCAAACCCCAAGCTACGCCGAGGTACAGCGCGACTTACTCAAATTTGCCAAAAAGCGCGGGATTTCGATCACAACCCCATGGGCAGAGCTTAGCGAACAAGACCGCCAATGGGTAATAGACGGCGAGGGCGAATGGAGCAAAGGCGTTTGGTACGGAGTACGGGAATTTTTTGACTGGCTAGAATCCAAAGCTTACAAAATGCACATTCGCGTGCTGCTCTCTAAATATCGTGCCTACACTCCCTGTAAGTCGTGTGACGGCGCACGTCTCAAACCCGAGTCACTGTGGTGGCGTATCGGCTCGTTTAGCGAGGCGCAAAAAGCGCTGGCCGGCCGCCGCCGTTTCAAGCCAGTGGGCGCCAGCTTACCCGACAAAATCTTTAACACTCTGCCGGGCCTTAATATCACCGACGCCATGCAGCTGCCGCTGGCCAATGCTCTTGAGTTTTTTAATCAATTAACCGCCGATAGCGGCTCGGCCATCGATGACGCTACCGAGTTATTGCTGGGGGAGGTTCGTTCACGCCTGAGCTTTTTGTGCGAGGTTGGGCTGGAGTACTTAACCCTCGATCGCCAATCGCGCACCTTAAGCGGTGGCGAGGTGCAGCGTATTAACCTTACCACGGCGCTGGGCACATCGCTGGTTAACACCTTGTTTGTTTTAGATGAGCCCAGCACCGGCTTGCACCCGCGGGATATCGACCGGCTCGTAAGCGTGCTGCACCGCTTACGCGATGCCGGTAACTCGCTGTTAGTGGTAGAGCACGACCCACAGGTTATTTTGGCCGCCGATCGTATTTTAGATATAGGCCCCAAGCCCGGTCGCGATGGCGGCAACATCGAATTTTTTGGCACGCCTAGCGCACTGCTTAAGCGTAAAACTAACACCACTGCACGCTATTTAAACGGCAGCGAACAAATAGAGGTGGCGGTCACCGGTAGTACAGCCAAAGAGGTTACCGAGAACACCGAGGGCGTTAAAGAAGTAGCGCCGCAGTATTTGCCAGCTATTAACCAGTTGCACTCTAAAACGCTCGATATCCAGGGTGCCTGCGAGCACAATTTAAAAAATATTGATGTTTCGATTCCACTGGGACAGCTCGTCTGCTTAACCGGCGTAAGCGGCTCGGGCAAGTCCACTTTAATGCGACAAATCTTATACCCGGCTCTACTGAAGCACTTTGGCGAGCAAACCGAAGCACCGGGTGCTCACAAAGCCATAAACGGGCTCGGGCACATCGACAAAGTGGTTATGGTCGATCAAAGCCCGATCGGTAAAACCACGCGCTCGACCCCGGCGACTTATGTTGGGGCTTATGATGCCATCCGTAAGTGTTTTGTCGCCACGCCGCAGGCCAAAGAGCGGGGCTACAAGCCCGGCACTTTTAGTTTTAACTCGGGCAACGGCCGCTGCCCGAGCTGCCAGGGCAATGGCTTTGAGCATGTCGAGATGCAGTTTTTAAGCGACGTGTACCTCAGCTGCCCCGAGTGTAATGGCAAACGCTTTCGCGATGAGATACTCGAGGTTAAGTTGCTCAAAGACGGCCGCGCCATCTCTATTGCCGATGCGCTGGAACTGACTGTCAGCGATGCGTTAAGCTTTTTTGATGATAAACCCGAAGTAATACGTAGCCTGCAACCACTGGCTGATGTGGGGCTAGAGTATGTTCAGCTTGGACAGGCCGTGCCCACCTTAAGTGGTGGCGAGGCACAACGGTTAAAGCTGGCCGGGCATTTGGCCAACACCAAGGCTAAAGAGCGCGATCATATTTTATTTTTGTTTGACGAGCCCACCACCGGGCTACACTTTGCCGATATCGCCACGCTAATGCAGGCGTTTAGGCAACTGCAATCGGCCGGGCACTCTCTGCTGGTGATCGAGCACAATCTGGATGTCATTCGCGCCGCCGACTGGATGATCGACATCGGCCCCGAGGGCGGCGATGCCGGCGGCGAGCTTATCGCCAAAGGTACACCACAGCAGGTAATGCAAAACGGCAAAGGTTATACCGCCCAAGCCCTTAGCGACTATGTTAAAACACTCAACTCGGGTGCAGCGCTCTCGGTAGCCGGCCATCACAAGCCTAAAAAGAAAGCCGCTAATGTGATTAGTGTGCACCACGCGCGCGAGCACAACTTAAAAAATATCGACGTAACTGTTCCGCGCGATAAGCTCACGGTTATTTCCGGCGTGAGCGGCAGCGGTAAAAGCACTCTGGCGTTTGATTTGATTTTTGGCGAGGGCCAGCGCCGCTATTTAGAGTCGCTTAATGCGTACGCCAGACAATTTGTGCAACCAGCCGCACGGCCGGATGTCGATGCCATTTACGGCATTCCACCGGCGGTGGCCATCGAGCAGCGCACCAGCCGCGGTGGGCGAAAAAGTACCGTCGCCACACTCACAGAAATTTATCATTACCTGCGGCTGATGTTCGTCAAGCTCGGTGTACAGCACTGCCCCAGTTGCGATGTCGCCATCGAGCCACAAACCCTTGATGCCATCTTGGCACGCTTACAAAAAGACTATCGCGGTAAATCGCTTACTTTGCTGGCGCCCATGGTGGTAGCCCGCAAAGGTATTTACCGCGAGCTGGCACAGTGGGCCTTTGAGAAGGGTTACCCGCAATTGCGGGTCGATGGCGAGTACCAACCCACAGATGATTGGCCCAAGCTCGACCGCTACAAAGAGCACGACATCGAGCTGCCGTTAGCCACCATAACCACCGAACCGAAAAATCAAGCGGCCTTAACCGACGCACTACAACAAGCGCTTAGTTTGGGTAATGGCGTCGTCATTGCCGCGCCCCAAGGCAAAGCAAGAGAGCGGCTATTTTCTACCCAGCGCGCATGCCCCAGTTGTGGCTGCGGGTTTCCCGAGTTAGATCCCCGGTTGTTTTCTTACAACTCCAAGCACGGCTGGTGCAACGGCTGTTTTGGTACCGGTGTAAAGCTTAAAGGTTTTGACGAAGAGCAAACCGGAGAAGAGAGCGCCTGGCAGCCAGAAGAGGAGGGCGCCGATACAGTCTGCCCCGCATGCGATGGTCAGCGCTTGAATCCCACGGCTTTGTCGGTGCGGTTTCGCGATCAAAGCATCGCTGAACTTGCCGCCTTGCCGGTAGACAACGCCGAGCAGTGGTTTAGCAAACTTAAACTAAAAAGTCACGAGCAAGCCATCGCCCGCGATTTATTAAGCGAGATGCAAAACCGGCTGCACTTTTTGCAAAAAGTCGGGCTTAATTATTTAACGCTTGATCGCGCCGCGCCCACACTGAGCGGCGGCGAGGCACAGCGCATTCGCCTGGCGGCTCAGTTAGGCTCCAGCCTGCAAGGGGTTTGCTACGTTTTAGACGAGCCCACCATTGGTTTGCACACCCGCGACAACCGCAAGCTGCTGCAAACGTTGCGTGAATTACAGCAGCAGGGAAACACCGTACTGGTAGTCGAGCACGACGAAGACACCATGCGCGAAGCCGACCATATCATTGATATTGGCCCGCGTGCCGGTGTTAATGGCGGTACTGTGGTGGGTGAGGGTACAGTCACAAAACTCATGAAGAACAAGCAGTCGCTCACCGGGCAAATGCTGGCCAACCCACTGCGCCACCCTATGAAGGATCTGCGTAACACCGAGATGCGCGCGCTGTGGGAGAACGAATCGCTGAGTATTGAGGGCGCCTGCCAAAACAATCTGCAAAACGTCTCGGTATCCGTGCCGCTGCGCCAGCTGGTGGCCATTACCGGCGTCAGCGGCAGCGGTAAAAGTACCTTGGTACGCAGTGTGTTGTACCCCAACCTGAAGCAGGCAATTAACAACAAACGCAAAAAAACGCATAACTGGCAGGGCGTCGATGCCATTACCGGCTGGCAGGGTATCGACCGTATTTTAGAAGTCGATCAAACCCCCATTGGCAAAACCCCGCGCTCGTGTCCCGCCACTTACATTGGCATTTGGGATGCAATCCGCAAGCTGTTTGCCGGCACCGTCGATGCCCGCTTGCGCGGTTACACCCCCGCGCGCTTTTCGTTTAATGCCGGCGATGGCCGCTGCGACGGCTGCGGCGGGCAGGGCATGCAAAAAATCGAGATGAATTTTTTACCCGATGTGCGCGTACCCTGCGACGTTTGTCACGGCTGGCGCTTTAACGATGAAACCCTAAGCGTACGCTACAAGGGCAAACACATTGGCGACGTACTCGCCATGAACATCGACGAAGCGGCCGAGTTTTTTAAACCCGTCAGCAAGGTGCATCACGCGTTATGCCTACTGCAAGACGTGGGCTTGGGCTACCTAACCTTGGGCCAGCAAAGCCCCACACTCAGCGGCGGCGAAGCCCAGCGCATTAAGCTCGTGGCCGAACTCGCCAAAGCTAAAATGACCCCCGAGGACGCCAAAGGCCGCGTCAATCAGCACAATTTGTACGTGCTGGACGAACCCACCGTCGGCCTGCACATGGCCGATGTCGATAAGCTGTTGCACGTATTGCACCGCTTAGTGGATGCCGGTAACTCGGTGTTGGTGATTGAGCACAACTTGGATGTAGTCGCCGAGGCGGATTGGATTATCGATATGGGGCCGGAAGGGGGCTCTGGTGGCGGTAAAGTAGTGGCGCAGGGCACACCGGCGACGGTGATCAAACGCAAGCGCTCGGAGACGGGGAAGTATTTGGCGGAGGTGTTGAAGGGGGCTTAGCCCTTGGGTTGTTTGTTATGCCGGCCGTAGGCTACGAGGTGCCTACGAAGTACCTCGCCCTCAGACACCACAATACCGCCGTCATACCGGCTTGGAGCCGGTATCTAGTGGCTTTGGTTGCTACGTAGGCCATAGCTAGTGTCACCGGCCGTTTTTTTCGTCACACCGGCCCCAGTGGCTTTGGCTCCTACGTAGTGCTTTGGTCTCATACGGTAGCAATGGTTGGTTACTGCCTTGTGTGCCCTCAGTCGCCGGGCGGGCGAATTACTTCTTGTTGTGCGACAAGAAGTAATCAAGAAACGCACCCCGGCGCCTGGCCCTAACGGGTCCCCTCACTCCGACCGATTTTTGAGGGCCGTATCGACAGGGCTTCCATGCCCTGACGATACTTGCGCACGCGTCCATGCGTGCTTACCCACAAAAATAGGCCTCCGTTCGGCTCAGTCGCAGGGGCCCCTAGTGTGCCATTCTGGTGGTTTGGTGCGCCTAGGCTATACAGATACGCGTCACTCAAGACCATAATCCAGATAATAAGTGCGGCTGTACAGCATCACCCAACCTTTCCCGTAACCCCAGTCTTCGTTCCCGCCTTAGCAGAAAACCCCCGGTTGCCAAACCATGTAATCCGTGGCACTCTTTTCCTCACGTGTCCCGTGGATTCAGTGGGTTTATCATAAGCTCATTTGATTAGCAGGTTGGCCAGCGGAAAGGTAGAGTAAAAATGCATCAGGAGTGATGTGCGAACACGCCCCCTCTCCGCTGTACCTATCTGCCGATTAAAATCTGCTAACTAAAAAGCCCTGTCATTGTGGGGCGCTTGTGATAAAGGTCAGGCAAAAAGATTATAAAGAGAGCCGGCTCACTTTGTTTTTCAAGTAGCAGGGCCGGAATTGGCGTAAAACCTCGAGCATTCAGTGCGTTGGCAGGCGAAGCTAAGGGATATTACCAAGTGTGATAGGTTGCCAGCCAAAAAGTAAGACGGCGTCTTTACAAACTTAGAAAATTGCACCAAGTTCCAATTATTGCGAGAACAAAGAAGATGTTGAAAGCTCTTTGTAAAATCTTTCTAGGGTAGATAGGTTGCCATGACGCATTTTTCAACTCGCACATTAAAGCTGTTATGTTTAATCAAGTTAGGGAGTAAAAATGGCACTAGTAAAATGTAAAGAGTGCGGAGAAAAGGTAAGTACGAAAGCCAAAACTTGTCCGAAATGCGGCGCTAAAGCTCCAAAAAAGACATCTGTTGTAACTTGGTTGGTTCTTATTCTAATTATTACTGGGGTATACGGTGTAAGCCAATCACCAAGCTCTCCAAATAGTTCGGCAAACAACAAAGACGTATCCGCCGAACAAAACGCAAAAGTTCCTGCGGAAGTAAAGCCGACACCAAAGCCAAAACCGGCTTGGAGGTCATTTACATCGAAGGATGAAATGACAGGCAAACTGCAAGCATTTGCACACTCCCCACAAGCATCTCCAACTCGACGTATGGAGTTTCCTTATAATAGTGTGGAAGCATGGCTCGGAGTCGGATGTGATGGAAAAAGTGAATGGGTTTATATTGGTTTTAATAGCGCACCTAATTTGGCAAATGATGAAACAGAAGATGGATATAACTTAATATCTACCAGAATAAAATGGGACGACTCTTTAGAAAATGTAAAATTAACTCAAGATTGGGGGGCGAAGTTTATTCACTTTCGCGAAGATAGATCCGCGCTGTCAAAAATATCAGCTTCAAGTAAAGCATTGCTAGAACTTCAGTGGCATGGTGAGCAGCCAACATATTTTGAGTTTTCTCTTAATGGCTCTTCAAAAGCTATCACTGAGATGCGCAATGAATGCAAAAAGTAAAACATAACAAGGTTGTCATAGGGACATTTTTTGCTACGCTCCGTTTTGGAGTGGCTTCGCCACTTTACCCCAAAACTCCACTACACAAAAAATGCCCCATACAGCAGCGTTAGGTGGCTGAATGAGCAATGAAGCTAAAGCTCTCGAAGGTATCAGAAAAGCTTCAGGTACCGAGCAGGGTGAGTACAGTATTGACGAATTTGTTTCGCATCATATAGATGAGCTTCCTAGAACATACTGGGAAAAGCACTTGAATACTGAGAGCCCGTCGAGTGAGCAAGTCATAGGTCTATTGGTTCTACACTCGAAATGGAAAGACGAAGAAGTCTATGACTTTACGCTACCCGATAACGTTTCAGGCTATGTAGTACGTGTGTCTTTCGATGAAGAAGGACACATCAAAGACTTTGAAATGGAAAGCTAGCGAATTCACTTAACAAGGAAAGGCAAAATCGCCCTGCGGACTAGACGCAGAAAATCTGCGCCGGTTATTGAGGTGTTATACGTAAACGGAATTCGAGAATGTGGTTGATTGTCTTTGTGCTTGTGATAGTGTCTTGGAGTCTTAACACTATCGTTATTCTGAAGCTAAAAGAGCGTTGCCCCAAAGCATATAAAGATGCGGGTAGCCCGCCATTGCTATGGAACGGCTTTTCACAGCAATCTTTCAGTTTCGGATTTATAGGTCTAGGTCTATACAAAGAATATGATCTGGACTCAAATACTCTGATGTGGTGTAACTTCTATCGCTATTTAAACTGGCTAGTTCTAGGTTCTCTAGTGGCTGTTTTATGTTGGTGGATTCAACGTTAATGGAAGCGTATAACAAGCCGCAGCAATCGACCCGTCACTCGCTGGAGAGCCTCAGGGTCGGGTCTTGATCCGTGAAACTTTAACGCGCTGACTGCACTGAATTTTTATTATCACGACTTTTTCCTTCCAAGGTAAGTATTGCTACAATTGCGTTGCCGGTGCAACTTCATTTTTTATGGTGCGCCGGCTGGATAACGTACAATACACAATAACATTAAGGGAATAGTATGAAGAGTTCTTTACTTGCGCTGAGCGTTTGTTTGGCGGTCTGTGTGGGTTGCGCTAGCAACCCGCAAAAGTATAACTATGTGGTAGAGCCTACGCCGCTTACGCAGGGTGAAAGCCAATATGAGTTGCAGTCGGTAAATGTCAATCTGACGCTGGGTCACGGTGCCGAAGACGGTGAGACGCAATTTGCCAGTGAGGCTCAGATGCGTGATCAGTTTGAGAAGGCCCTGCGAGAAGAACTGAACAAAAGGTCACTGCTCGCCTCCCAAGGCGAAGCGGACGCCGCGCTGGATATCAACATTGACTATCTGCGGGTTTATAACGTCGGCGGGAATGCGCTCAATGTACCCAAAGTGAGCCATACGGTAAAAGCCTTTAAAGGTGATCAAGAAGTCGCCAACTTCTCCATGGGTACTTACATGGTTACCCACGGTATTGCGTCCAACATGAAAATTGCCGCGTTTCAGTGGAAGGCAGAGGACGAGTTAAAGGATGTTCAGAAAGTTGCCACGCTGTTAGCCAAAGACATCGCGGCAATGGGGCAGTAGTTTTTTTCGGGCCTGTCGGCTTTGGCCCGGAGAATATGGGGGCAGTTTAACTGCCCCCATGCATGTTGTTAAAGAGCCATAAAATGGAATGTAGAGGAAACATTGGTTTACACCACTGATGGCATTAATCGTTGTGAAATCTTGACGAGAGCCCAGTTTTTGATTTTGCATTAATAAAATCACTCCCTGACCTTTACTGTAACCCAAGAGCCAGCCTATGGACGTCAACACCGACCTGCTCAGACATATAATCCATTACTCATTTCATCTGCTGATGCCTGTGGTTTTCGCTAAGCTATTTTGGAAAGAGAACTGGGGCAAGGCGGCGCTGATTATGCTGGCGACGATGGTTATCGATGTTGATCACCTTTTGGCCGATCCGATTTTTGACCCTAACCGTTGCAGTATCGGGTTTCATCCGCTGCATACCGTTTGGGCTGCCATTGCATACGGATGCCTGCTGGCCGTTCCCTCCTGGAAATGGCGCGCCGTGGCCATTGGCTGCTTATGGCACTTATGTACCGACTTTATTGATTGCTGGTTGAGCGGGTTGATTGATTAACGCAAGCGTGCCGCCAGGACAGCCGAGTAGCGTCGCGGTTAGAGCTAAACGGCTTTGGCTTTCAATGGGAATGGCACCCTAGAGGGTTTTCTTAAATTCGCTCACAGCGTCCACAACTTGTCGGGCGCTGGACTGAATCTCGTTCATCACGCTTCCCGACTCGCTGGACGACTCTAGCGCTCGGTGCGCATCCGCCAAGCTGGTCTCGATTAGTGCCACCGATTTTTTAGTGAGCTGTTTGTTTTCGGCAACCACCTGAATGATCTGTTCGGTGGCTTCGCTGGTGCGTAACGCTAAGTGACGAACTTCGTCTGCCACTACCGAGAAGCCCCGGCCTTGCTCGCCGGCGCGAGCCGCCTCGATGGCGGCATTAAGGGCCAATAGGTTAGTTTGATCGGCAATACCTTTAATGCTATCAACCAGCGACGAAACCCGCTCGGATTGGGTGTCCAAATCGTTAATGCTGGTACTGGCATCCTGCATTAAGTTTGAAAGCCCTTGCATAGTCTCAATGGTAGAGTTGATTACCCGGATTCCCTCGGCGGTATCTCTATCGGTTTTTTGCGAAACCTCGTAGGCGATATTCGAGGTTTCGGCAATGGCGGCCTCGCGGTTCATCTGCTCGGTAATATCGGTAGCAAATTTAACCACTTTATAATACTTGTTTGTATCGTCCCGAATAGGGTTGTAACTGGCTTCGAGCCAAATTGTGTCGCCATTGCGTCCCACCCGCTGAAATCGGTCAGAGACAAACTCTCCTCGTGCTAAGCGTTTCCAAAACTCGGCATATTCAACAGAGTCCGCTGTGTCTTTGGTGCAAAACATTCGATGATGCTTACCTACAACGTCACTTTTGCTGTAGCCGACACAGCGTAGAAAGTTGTCATTGGCATCGAGAATAATCCCATCGAGTGTAAACTCAATCACAGCCGACGAGCGGTTGAGCGCTTGCAGCATATCTTTGTGTTCACGCGACTCAGAAATTGTGTTGGTCAGCTCCGTCGAATAAGTTACCAGATCGGATACCGCCCCAGGCGTTTTCGTTTTAGGTTGAAATATACTTCTAAGCCAAGCGTCATCCCCGTTTTTTTTGACAACCTGGACCGCCCCGTGCCAATGTCGCCCTTCAGAGATACAATCAAACATGCGTCGACAGTAATCTTTATCAAGAGAAGAGGGCGCCAACAACTCTTTTAATGCTCGGCCCTTGATATCGCCCTCGCTATAACCGGTGGCGGTATAAAAGTTTTGGTTTGCACCTTGAATCGTGCCATGAGTATCAAGCCAAAAGCTGATCATCTCTTGCTGCAGGTCACTCTGAATATCCGAAAATATCTTTAATTGCTCCTCGAGCTCCTGAATCTTATCCGTATGACCTTTTTTGTTAAAAAACATGGCAATAACTCGTTATAAGGTGGCGGCTGACAAGCGCGCTGCCTGCGCATAGGGGATGCGTGGTGCGTGGCGCCTCTCACTTAGCTGTTATCTCAAGTATCGGCCAATGGGCTCAGAGCTTTAGGGTTTACGGATAGATTTCAGGCGTAGCCCCTGATTGGTGGCAGAGCGTACCGAGGATCAGAAATTGATCGGCACTCGTGTTTAACGTGCTCCCTTTTACCAACCATTTCAAATACGATAAGCTTTTCGTTTGGGGTGTGCCACCGGGTATTGGTGTCGGGTGTATACGCAATGCTATGCCTGTGGCTACTGGCCCTTCGGCCCCCTGGATTCAAGCCGCTCAAACGACCCGACTAAAGAGACCGCCGTATGATCAAAATCGATAGCAGTATGATCAAGGGGCTAGAGGTATTTTTGGCTGTTATTGAGGCCAACGGGGTGACCAATGCTCAGACTTTGCTCAACAAAGATGCCTCGGTTATCAGCCGCAGCTTGAGCTCACTGGAGGCTCGGCTAAAGTTAACGCTGTGTGAACGCGGGCGGCAGGGGTTTAGTCTTACCCGTGAAGGTCAACAAGTGGCTGACGAAGCACTTAAGCTGTTTTCCTCGTTTCGCTCGTTTGAGAACCGCATGGAAAGTTTGGGAGGGCAGGGGTCGGGGCGCCTCGCCATTGGTGTCATCGATAATATTATCGGTGAAAGCTGCTTTTGTCTGGATCAGGCCATCGCCAAACTGAGTGACCGCTTTGCGGGAAACCTGCACATTGACCTGTATGTGAAAAACCCCTACGAGCTGGAGAAATATCTGCTCGATAAGCGTATCGATATCGCGTTGGGAATCTTCGAGCGGTATCAGGATGCACTGGAATACCGGGCCCTGTATGAAGAGGTCGACTACCTGTACGCCGCGCCCAACAACCCCGCGGCCAAACGTCAGGCGCAGGGGGTTGCAGACACTCAATTGCTGGAGAGCCTAAAGCAACAGAACTTTGCCGCGCGAAACTTTTTGCACGAGGCGGATATTGCTTGTCTCGGGTACGACTTGTTAGCGGATGTTAGCTACACGGCCAACCTGGAAGCCATCGCGTTTTTGATTCTCTCTGGGCGCTATGTCGGCTTTATGCCCGCCCAGTATGCGGCCCCCTTTGTCGCCAGCGGGCGCTTAACACCCATACTCCCCGCAAAAATTAAGCGGGTATCCACCATGACCCTCGCTCACCGCAGGGCGGAGGATAAAAATCGCGGCATTATAAAAGAGGCTCTGGAATTACTGCTGGACCCAAAACTTGCAGAAAATAGCAAGTAATCTGGCAAGGTTTGTCATTTATTACCCCTTTCGCTGGGCGTACTGTGTTTTCCACACTCACTGAATGACGGAATCCACTATGTTTAAGACGTTTTGCCGGCCCCTGCGTTATACCGCATTAAGCGTGCTTGCCGCTTCTTCGCTGGCCCAAGCCGAGGAGCAATATAAGATCGCCTGGACTATTTACGCGGGCACCATGCCATTAGGCTACGCGCAGGATCACGGTATTTTAGCCAAGTGGGGAGATAAATACGGATTTGACCTACAAGCCGTACAGCTCAATGATTATATTGAGGCACAAACGCAGTTTGCCGCCGGAACCTTTGACGGTTCGGTAGCCATCACGCTCGATGCACTGACAATTCCCGCCGCCTCTGGGGTGGATACCACGGTGTTGCTTCCCATGAGCACCTCTGTAGGTAGCGATGCCATTGTGATGCGCGGTCAGAACGCCACGCTGCAAGATATCAAGGGCAAGCGCGTCAACCTGGTGGAGCTGTCAGGCTCGCATTATATGCTGGCACGCGCACTCGGCAGCGTAGGGCTAAGCGAGCAGGACGTGACGGTGGTCAACACCTCGGATGCGGACATCGCCTCGATCTTTACCGACGACAGCACGGAGGTTGTCGCCACCTGGAAGCCGCAGCTGAGTCAGATTCTTAATCAATTTGATGATACCACGGTGGTATTTGACTCGGCCGACATTCGCGGTGAGATCGTAGATGGCTTAATCGTGCACTCCGACACCCTTAAACGCGAGCCTAACCTCGGCAAAGCCATTGCCGGCGCCTGGTACGAAACAACGGCCATGCTCGACCCCAAGCACCCGGAGCACGACGGCTTTGTCGCCTACATGGCCGGTCAGCTCAATACAAACGCCCAGGATTTACGCTCGCAGCTGAGTACAATTGAGTTTTTTAGTGCACAAGAGGGTGTGGATTACGTGACCTCGGCGGAGTTTGGCAACACAATGCAAAACATTACAAGCTTTGCATTTGAGCATGGATTGTTAGGTGAGGGCGCACCAAACGCCAGCTTTATCGGTATCGAAACCGGCACGGGTGAGGTGATTGGCAGCAACAATAACGTCAAGTTGCGCTTTGCCACCCAATGGATGCAAGAGGCGGCAGAATGAGTGGCTTTGACACTGTAGCCCAAGCTACCCCTTACCCCTGGCCACTGGCGGGCGAGTGGAGCGCGCAAAACACCGCCATCGTGGTAATCGATATGCAGCGGGATTTTCTCGCCCAGGAAGGTTATTTTGCCAGCTTAGGCGAGAACATCGATCACCTTCGCCAGGCAATAGAGCCGGCTCAGCGGTTTTTGCAAGCGGCCCGACAACAACCGTTTATGATTATTCATACGCGAGAAAGTCATCGTCCCGAATTACTGGATTTACAAGATAACAAACGCCGTAAGGCCCTGCGGCAGAACTCGCCAGTCGGTAAACTGGGGCCACTGGGCCGATTGCTGGTTCGAGGGGAAGAAGGTTGTGACTTCTACCCAGGCTTTGCGCCGCAAAAGGGCGAAATCGTCGTAGATAAGCCCGGCAACAGTGCCTTTTATGCGACCGACTTTGAGCACATTTTACGTGTCGGAAATATTCGTAACCTCATACTGCTGGGCGTGACCACAGACGTCTGTGTGTCATCGACCATGCGTGAGGCAAACGACCGTGGTTTTGACTGTTTACTGCTAAGCGACTGCTGTGGCGCAGCCAATGAAACACTGCATCAACACACGCTCAGCAGCCTCAGTCACGAAGGCGGTATTTTCGGCGCGTACAGTGAGAGTGAGGCACTTATGCAGATGCTGTAAGCTCCCCAAGCCACGCACGGGGCGTTGGTCTGGAAGGATTTTGAAGGCAAGCGCACGCGTACCTAGGGTGATAGTCGGTGAGGCAGGTTTACCCAATAACGAGGGCGATTAGCGCCACTGGGTACGGCTACACCGGGTGCCGAATCCGCGGTTACTCTCCTCGATCCTTTCTGTTACCTGTCACCATGGACAGCGGTAGATTCTCTTTAAGCTGAATGCTCTCGTAGATCGCCGCCAGGATATGAAGCACAACCAGAGCCAGCAAGCTATTGGCGATATAGCCGTGAATGTCTTCGACCCATTGTACGCCCCAGTAGCGGTCGATCTCGGCCATCATGTAGCCCGTTACCGCAAGGCCCACAAAACCTAACATCATTAAGATCATCACGACCGCACCCAGTGGGGAGTGACCAAGGCGATGGTACTTACGCTTGTTTAATAGTGTGCACAGGTGAGCTTTAAGCCGTGACGGGGTAGGGAAGAAGTCGGACCAGCGCGCGGCGCGGGGGCCGATAAAGCCCCACGCAAAGCGCACCGCTACCAGAGCGGCAGCGGTATAGCCTAACCATTGGTGCCAATCGTCACCTTCTTCGTTAAGCCAATAGTTGGCGACGAAGATACCCGCAAACGACCAGTGAAACAGCCGCACCAGCGGGTCCCATAGTTTGACCGTGGCACCCATTAATCGTCGATCTCGGTTTTAACGGCCTCACCGGTAACAGGGTGGAAGTAGATCTCAACTTTTTGACCCGCTTTGTTCCAACCGTAGATTTCGTAACAGTTGCCGTCGGTGACCTTGAAAACGTTGATTTTGTAGCCTTGATCTTTCAGGTTTTGCTGAAAGGCCTCTTGATCCTGCCACTCGGACGGGTCTGTGTCGGTGCATTGCGGGCCAGCCAGTGCGAGTGGTGCCGCCAATGTCAGAGCGATGCTTGCCAGAATACGCATAGTATTTTCCTCATTTAGGTAAATAATCCACCTGCGAATCTACCGGATGGCGATGACAGTTTCAATCGCACCCGTTGTCACTTTTGAGATGCGTTTATTGCAACAGGCTACAAGCGAGCGACTCGGCCGAGCTTGATATACAGCCGGGGAAAGGTTCACCAAATATACATATAACTCAGACTAACGCTGTCAAAATCACCGGCGATTTTTGACTCTATCGCCGTACTGGCCGCAAAACGAATGGCGTGATGGCGGTTTAGCGGGTGAAGTAGCGTGATTCCGGCACGAGAGTTCCTGAGTTCAGCTTGCTCAGCCCCATCACCTACGGTAGCGGCGCCCCCTTGATACCAGTTGGCGTCTAGCGAGAACCAAGTGCCGTTTTTTACCACATGCACCAGATGAAACTCAGACGACAGCACAGGTTTTTGGCTACGGGTTTTACCTTGATAATCATCGTTGTCTTCATAAAACCAGGTGCCCACTTCGCCCTCAAACAACCAACCGTGGCTGATAGGTAAAATAAAGCCCACAGCGGGCTTTACCGCCCAACGGTTACTCCCGGCGTTAAACAGTTTATCGCCGTCATAGTCGCCAGTGGGGATGCTGACCAACACACTGGCGCCGACAATTGGCTCGGGGTTGGCCACCAGCGCCCGAAACGCTTTGCCGTCCATGCTGGGGGCACCTATCAGGTTAATCGCAAAGCGCGCGCGGGCATCGGCCGATGCGCTGATAGAGCGCTCTCTAAACTCACCGTTAACCATTGCCTCGGCATCACCTTGCACGAAAGGGTAATTTACTTGCAGGCTAGCGGTACGATCAAACACCCCAAAGGTGCGCAGGTAGGTCAGAGAAAGAAAGTCCAGCGTTGCCTCAGCCCCCTCTATAGGCGTCGAGGCATCTACCAACACATCGCCTTGCGAGTGCTGGTAACTCATAACGGCCACATTGGTGCCCGTTGGTGCGGGCCAATAGGCGCGTGGGGCCAACTCTTGTGCTTGCGGCGTCGCGGTCGCCGCTAAAATCAAGAGTACAAAAAACACATCCGTGAGAGAGCGCCGCATGGGTCAATCCTACCTAGAGAGAATCAAATCAGTATAGCGATACCGGCGTTGAATTAAAAAGCTGTAAGTAGTATTGCGGCGTGACCAATTCATTTCACCAAACAAAAAGTGCCGACATAAAAAAGCCGACACCTGTTAGGGTGTCGGCAAGCGCTCTCACTCAACGAGAGTCAGGACCGTTTACTGTTGCTGCCGGTCACTACGGCTCTAACAATGCTTGCGCCGCATGGGTTAAAAACAGGTAACGGCTACCCATGGGGATGACGTATTCGTTTTGCCCCCAAAAGAATGGCCAGTTGCTTTTGTTTTCAGGCAGATCGGGCGCTAGCACCAATACACCCGGTACTACGCCGCCCGGAATATACGAAAAGTCGGCCCGATTACTGCCGTAAGCGGCCGTTTGCGACTGCGAGCCAATGCCCGAGGCAAACGAGTAGTTAGAGTCGGGGTGGGTACCAAAAATGTAGTTTAAGCTACGGTACACCAGCTCTTTCTCGACGATGTTCGGGAAGGCTTTGTGCAACCAGTAGTTAGTGATACCAAAACCCATCACTGAACCATTGCCGGCCCAACCGCCGCGCGTAATAGGTACGCCGTAGGGGTTTTCCTCCTCGATAGCACCAATCCCCGAACGATAATCACGGGTTAGCTGCTCAAGCGTCGCGGCGTAGGCGTCGTCCATATAGGGCATGGCTGACACCAGCATCGCGACGTTTTCACCGCGGAAGTTATTTTTCACCTCGTCGAGTAAATCACGAACCGCCGTGGCGTAGCGTTTGTCGTTAGTGGCGATTAACAGCTCGACCGCGGCTTTGAGTTTTTCTTCCTCAAGCTTGCCACCTGTGGTGTTGCCAAAGCGGTAGGTGTTGGGCTCGCGGTTTGCCTCGTACTCCCACACCTTTTTGGCTGTTGCCAAACTCTCATCGGCCAGCTCCGCATTTACAGGGCCAATTACCCGGCTGGCAGCGGCCAGGGCGGCGGCAGAGCCGTAATTTAGCGCGCTGGTGTTGCTGGTAAAGGCCCAGCGATCGTCAAAGCGGCCACTGTGGGTGCCGTTTTCGGGCATTGGATCTTCAGCGGCCGTCGGGTCGACGGTGGTGGGGTCGTACATGGCGCCTACGGCACGCTCATCGGCATGCGGGTCCATAGCCGCGTCGTAGATCATGTTATCGGTTTTGGTCGAGCCGTCACCCAGGTGCGGGTATTGATACAAACGGCCAGCAACAATACCGGGAATGGCGTGACCAATAGCGCGGTGTTGGGCAATGAGCGCCAAAGTGCCGTGCTCAATTTGCTGCAGCATATCTTGCTTGCCGTCGGGGCGGTTGATTTGCGTAAACTTTTTCTCTTGGCTAACGGTGGTGTTATCCCGCTCGATGCCAAACTCTTCGACCGCGTGCACTAAGCCCTGCACGGTGTGGTATTGCGATTGGGTGCGGATGTCGTAGTCGCCGGCATCGTACCAGCCGCCGTAGTTTAAACCGTCGATATGCTCAAACGGTTTAAAGTCGGTATCCAGGTTGCCGTCGTGGGCATAGAGGTCAAAGTGCTCGTAGTTAGGCGGTGCTTGTAGCGCATCGTCCATATGTGAGCGGCCATGCCAAACCCGGTAGGCCTCACGCACTTGCATGTGATCCATTTGTACCGGGAAGAAAAAGTCCAGAGTAGGCTGCCATACCTTGGCCAGCACGTCGGAATCGATAGGGAAGGTGTCGGTGGTTTGGTTACCGTAGCGCAGCTGGTACAAGCCGGGCTCCGTCACACTTGAGAAATCGAAGGTGACATACTCGTAGCGCAGGTAGTCGCCCCAGAGTTCTGGTTTGCCACTGTGAGCGACGCGTGTGCTGCCATCGGCTTGCACTTTAAGTAGCTCGACGGTTGCCTCAGGCGTGTCGTTCGGGTCTAGCTCTATTACGGCACGTTTAGGTTGCGCCGGGTGGTAACCCACCTGCGAATAACCCACCACAGGGTCGCGTACCCAGTCGGGGATGGCGCTGATGTCCAAGGTCCACTCAACCACCTTACCGCTGCGGCCGGCCGGGATCATATCGCGTACCACGTACCAGCCGTTTTGCGCCTTGGTGCGGCCATCAAACAGCATCAATTCGCCATCACCCAGGGTTTCGCTGCCTAAGGTTTTACGGATGGTAACGCGGCGCTCCGGGTCGGCCGGCGCCAGCACCAGTGTTTTACCCTGTGCAAAGGCGGTGGGCTCGGTCAGGCCCTGATCGTTCATGATCATACCGTCTGTGGTGGAGGCCGAGCGGGGAAACTGCCCCGGTTTACCATCGGCCAGGTAGGCTTTGTCCCAGTATTCGGCGGGTACAAACTCCATATTAAAACCGGCTTTTCCCTCAAGCTCCTGGGGCAGCGGGCTGTCCAGGTACACGCTAATCACCACGCCGTTATCGCGGGCAGTGGCCGTAACGCTGTAGCTGAAATCCAGCTCAGGGTAAGCGAGCTGGGTGGTAATGGTACCGCTGTGTTCGTCGACTTCGCGCGAGACAAACTGGCCCATGCCATCCCACTGCTCGGGCGTGTGCAATAACCGCACATCGCCGTTGGTGGCGGTTCGCTCACCGTGCTGGACAATCTCTATGCCCGCGGTTTTGGAGTCAAAAAACAGCCCACCGGGCTTACTGGAAAACGCAAACACATCCACAGCGGCCGAGTCGAAGTACTCTTTTTCGTTCAGCGTTAAAGAGTTTTGCGTAGTGTTGCTGGGGTTATGGGCGCAGGCGGCCAGCAGGGTTGCCCCGGCTACTGCAGCGGCCAGTGGCCGCCAGCTAAATGGAACGTACATGGGTATCTCCTATTGTTATGGTGTGGCTTGGTTTGCTACAAACCCCGCCTTATATTCAATGTGACCATTAGCGGTGGTAACAATAGCGCAAAATACCCGGGTTTGCGACTGTGAGTTATTTTTAAGCAAAACCGGAGGCAGGCCATACCGGACAAGGTGAGGCGCCATGTTTGATAGCCAGAGATTACTTCAGGTTTTGTAAATTTTTGTCGCGCAAGATTAAGCCAAACCCAGTGGGAGCGACTTGTGACTCTCGTTGATTAGGGACTCAATCACTCGCCAGTCAAGCTCAGAGGCTGCAGCGTTCAACGCAATTCCTACTCCTGAAGACTCGAAAAAAGTTTGAGACGCCGAATTAGTCGTCTGAAAAATGCGGGGTTACGTCTTCTCATATCACCCAGAAAAGTATTGTATGCGCCAAAATCGTGAGAATCGTTCGATTTTAAGCACAGTGTCACACTGGCGGCAGAACTATTGGTTTACATATTGGACGCCATTACGGTAATGTCAGCTCACAGTTTGATCGCGTATTGCGACAAACGCGTTCCAGACCAGTGGCGCTGCAGTGTCCGGACTTACGTCACACTTAGGTTCAGACTGATGTCGCTCGCCTTGTTTCAAGATAATAACGCTGAAAAATTACATGTCATATCAGCATGACACACAGCTCTAACTCCGTACTCAATCGCGACGCCATTCACCCCATAAGTAAATACGGCGTTTATTTCGGGTTAGACCTACACTGGAGAAAAATGATGAAGACAATCACAAGTAGCTCTGTTTTTGTATTATCCATGCTGGCCGCATCGGCCCAAGCCGTTAATATTAATAACCCTGGCTTTGAAAGTGGCTTTGACGGCTGGGTTGATGACGATCCGTCGGCACTTTCAGGGGATGCCTACTCCGGCAGCAACTCCGCTAAGATCACCGGCAGTGCCGGACGGGTCGATCAACAGGTGTCTCTTAACGCCAACACCAACTATCGTCTTACTGCCTACGTGTTGGATAGTGGCACGGTGGGCGTCAACTTAAATGGTGCCGTATTTGACCTTGACTCTGACAGCGACGATTGGGAGAAAATAGAAATTGAATTTAACTCCGGCTCAAACACCTCTGCCGAAATATTTGCCAAATACCATAATGGCACTGGCCGCTTTGACGACTTTTCATTAGTGGAAGTAGGGGGGACAAGCTCTTCGTCGTCCTCTTCTTCGTCTTCCTCTGCGGGCGCCGGAAACTGCAACAACCCAATTAATTTAAACATTACTGACGCCAGTGACGATGGCTCGCACGATGGCAATGGCCCCGACAATGCCATCGATGGTAGTTTGTCTAGCCGTTGGTCCTCTCAGGGTGATGGCAAATCTATTACGCTAGACCTTGGCGGTCTAAGTACCGTGACACAATTGCAAACGGCGTGGCTTAAAGGCGACCAGCGCACTCAAACGTTTGACGTGGCTGTGTCAGAAAATGGTAACAACTGGAACACAGTGTTATATAACGTAGACTCGCAAGGCAGCGCCAATCTCGAATCATTTGAAATCGATGACGTCGCCGCACGATACGTAAAAATTACCGGTTATGGCAATACGGCCAACGACTGGAACAGCTTGCTTGAAGCCGATGTTTACGGCTGCGGTGATGCCGATTCCGGAAGTTCTAGCAGCTCAGGTAACTCTAGTAGCAGCTCAAGTAGCTCAAGCAGCGGTGGCTCAGGTAACGACATCCCGGACTCTATCACCGACGGGATTTTGTTCGACCTGGAGGGGGAAGACCCACACCCACTGGTGAACAGCAGCACCTTGCGTTTTGTTCCCCTAGAGGCCAAAGTCACCACGCCTAATGGCAACGGTTGGCGTCACGAGTACAAAATCAAATCGGGCTTGCGTATCGCCATGACCGACACCTACGAGCTGTTTGAGGCCGACATTAAGGTCGAGATGTCAGACGGTGGCAAAACCATTGTAGCGCAGCATCACGCGAGCGACACCGGCACCATCATGAAGCTGTACGTATCGGATTCATCGGAGTCAGGTTTTGACGACAGCGTTGCCGGCAACGGTATCTTTGATGTTTATGTCCGGTTGCGCAACACCAGCGGTAACGAAGAAAAGTACGCTCTGGGTACTATCGAAAGCGGCGACACCTTCGATTTACGGGTTATCAATGATTACGGCGATGTGCATGTTTATGCCATGGGCAACTCGTTTGGTATTCCGGTAGGAGATGATTCGGCCTCTTACTTTAAGTTCGGTAACTACCTGCAGTCGCAGGACACCTCTAACAGCGAAGACTGTGGAGAGTCGGGCGACTCGGACTCGTTTGCACAGTGTTTTGAAGAGCTGGGCATTACTGAGTCAACCGTTACCATGACGAATGTCGTTTACGAGCGAATCGAAAACTAAACTATCTTGAAATAAAATAAGTATCAAAAAGCCCGCCCATGTAAACATGGGCGGGCTTTTTTATGTCCAACCAATAAACAGTCAACTCAACATTACTAAGTTAGTTTATACGCTGCTTAAAGCCTGTCACAGGAACCGTGAATGTAGCTCTGTCTTCTTCAGTCGCTGTCTCGGTACACTCACCACGCACAAGGATTTGACCACGCTTAACGGACTCTTCCAACGACATATAACCTTCACGGCAATATCCCGTTTCTGCAAGCTTGTTATCAATCATCTCTTTAATGCGATCATCGACTTTATCCGCGCCAGCGTCTTGGGGACCGTTACGACCTTGCCCGCCGCGTCCGCCACCTGAAGGAGGCTCGCCACGGCCGCCGCCACCTCGGCCTTTACCGCGAGTGTTATCAGTCGCCTGGGCAACGGCTTCATAAACAAACAGTTTAGAGCCATTATCGAGAATCTCGGTTGAAAAGTGTTCAATTAAGGCTGGTTTTTGCTTGGGGCCGCTGCTGCAAGCCGCCAGGGTCAATACAGCCAGTATTGGTAAATAGCGCATAGGCTTAACAATATCCATTAATAAGAATTAACCAATAGTGTAAAGGCGCTTTCGTTGTCGGCCGTAAACCCCAGGTAAACCAATGTAAACGTTAAGGCGTGCAGTTACACCGAGGGGTTTAACACGCCGTTTAACCATTGCAAAAATTGTGGGTAGGGCAAAGCACCGGCCTGCTGCGCTAATACCTCGCCGCCACGGATAACCATTAACGTGGGGATACTGCGAATCCCAAATTGCGCCGCGGTTTGCGGTGCTTGCTCGGTATTCACTTTAATAAAACGGGCAATGGGCTCTAAGCCATTGGCCGCACGTGCAAAACCCGGAGCAAAACTCTGGCAGGGGCCACACCATTCGGCCCAGAAATCGACCACTAGAGGCAGCTGCTCGCGCTCTAGCCAACGCGTAAACTGGCTATCGTTTGCCGATATTGGTTGAGCGCTGTAGATGGACTCGCGGCATTTACCGCATTTTGGGCCCTCGGTTAGGCGATCTTCATCGACACGGTTAGCCGTTAGGCAATGAGAGCAAAGGGTTTGTATTACGGCCATAGAGCCTCTTCCTGTTGATTACGCTAAAGGAACTAATGTTAACCCTTTGCCGGGCTTTAACACCACCTTAACCAGATATCGGTAGATATCTCGATCTAACAAAGCGTTGCCCGATTCTAGCGCGTTTAGTTGCTCCCAATCGGGCTCTCCCGAGCCACTGAGAGTGGCCAAGACACACCAGTTATCCAATATAAAAACCGTATGTGGCGACGCCGTGTCGTTCGGGTTTTGCTGCTCTATTAAAGCTACAGGGCCGGAGTAGGGCCATGCTTTTAAAGCTTCATTACCCAGGGCATCCATTAGCGAACTATTGTGCTGAAGCGCTGACCACTCATCCGTGCAGAGACCTTTGCAACGCTGCAGTTGACGGCTCATGCAGACGCCATTTAGCGACTTGGGTGCGACCACAACATGGTCACACAGGCCATATTCTTTGCCGGCTTTTATCAAAGCCTCGCGAGCTTTTTTTTGCGCCGCGTAAAGGCCGTACATAGGTGTGTGTCTGTCCGCCTTCCGTGCGTCGATCACCTCGGGGCGAAGCAAGCCTGTATCATCTTCTTTTAGCTGAATTGTGTATAGCGTGCTAAGCCTGCGCAGCCGCCGATTGTATAGCGGCTGATGCTTTTTAATCTCTTGCGCCTCGTGCAACAAAGCACTGAGCTCACCTGTGGTGGGGTGTGCGCTAATATCGCGAATTTGCTGACACATCGCCATGGCTTTAGCACTGCTGCTGTCGCCCCTAAAATGCGATAACACCCGCGTTTTAATATTGACACTTTTACCGACGTACAGCAGCGCGTTGTTGTCGCCGTAAAAATAATAGACACCAGGGCCGGTAGGTAGCTGCTCAATAATGGCGGGGTCGAGCCCAGGCGGCAGGCTAGGGCGGCGCGTTTGTACCTGTACTGCGGCCATAAAAACGTCGGCCGGTTTATCGGCCGCTGCAGCACCTAAAAATTGATGCGTAGCGCGAGCATCAGCTAGCGCGCGGTGACGCTCATCAACCGCAATGCCAAAGCGCTGAATGATCATCTCCAGACTGTGCCGCTTATGCTCGGGGTAGAGCGCACGAGATAACTTTACGGTACACAACAACTCAAGTGAAAGAGGGTAGCCAAGCTCGGCAAAGGCATTGCGCAAAAAGCCGTAATCAAACCTTACGTTGTGGGCAACAAAAATCTTACCCTGCAAGCGCGTGACGATATCTTTAGCCACCTGCTCAAAACGCGGTGCATTGGCCACCATGTCATCGGTGATACCCGTTAAACGCTGAACCATTTTGGGGATAGGCACCAGCGGATTAATTAAAGTGCTCCATTCCCGTACACCGTGCTCATCCACCTCAACGATGCCCACCTCGGTGACGCGATCGCGCGTCACACTACCGCCGGTGGTTTCGATATCCACAATAGCAAGGGGGCGATCCAGGCCTGGGAACAACGGGGCGTTAATGGGCTCTGACAAATGGCCTCCAGCGGCTCAGGGGCCGAGTGTGAGCAAGTAATAACTCTGGAATTGTACATGGGCGGCATTTCTGACTCACTCGGCGCCTCTCAATACCTCTCCTGGAATTTGGTAAAACACGTCAAAATGTAATTGGATACAACCAGTTTGCAGCCTGCTGAGCACCTGCATTGCGCCAAATGCCTGAATTATGACGTAGATCTACTTATTTACATAAAATTACTTTAGACTCCACAATGTAACCGGTTGCAACCATTTCAAATAACGACAATATCGGAGTCATACCATGTCTAAATTCTCAAGATTTATTCAATATCTGCTCGTCTGCACTGTAACGTGTGCTTTTTGCAGTAATGCCCATGCAGGTTTCTATACCGACGGAGCCACCCTAAAAGATGGCAACGGCAACCCCTTTGTGATGCGTGGCGTCAATGTCCCTCATGCCTGGTTTAGCGGGCAGACGAACCAATCGTTAGCGGATATAGCCAATACCGGCGCCAATACCGTACGGGTGGTACTCTCTAGCGGTGCCCGTTGGAGCCGCACCAGCACCAGTGAAGTGCAGTCTATTATCGATACCTGCAAAGCCAATAACCTTATCGCCGTGTTAGAAATCCATGACACCACAGGCTATGGCGAGCAGTCTGGCGCTCAGAGCCTCTCAGGCGCAACGGATTACTGGCTGGATATCGCCAGTGTGCTTCTGGGCGAAGAAGATTACGTCATCATCAATATCGGCAACGAGCCTTTTGGCAATGGCGCCTCGGCATCAGATTGGGTAAGCGCCCACACCAATGCCATTAACCGTCTTAGGAATGCGGGGTTTGAGCATACGCTAATGGTTGATGCGCCTAACTGGGGGCAAGATTGGCAAAACCTTATGCGCACTAACGCGCCGGCCGTGTTAAACGCCGATGTTGATAATAATGTCGTGTTTAGTGTGCATATGTACGAGGTGTACGATACCGCCAATAAGGTACAAAGCTACATTAACGGCTTTGTTTCAGATAACTTACCGTTAGTCGTCGGAGAGTTTGCCGCCGATCACTTCGAAAAAAACGTTGCAGAAGGGGCCATTTTGCAAACGGCGCAGGCAAGTGGGGTGGGGTACCTGGGATGGTCGTGGTCCGGCAACAGCAGCGACCTATCATCACTGGATATTGTGCAAAACTTTAACGCGGCAAATCTAACCAGTTGGGGGCAAACACTGATTAACGGCGCGAATGGCATCGCCGCAACCTCCGTTACCGCGAGCATATTCGGCAACAATAATGGTGGCGGCAATAACGGTGGCAGTACAAGTTGTGGCACAGAGGACGGCAACCCCGTTTGTTGTGATGCCGTCTCCGATCCTGATGGCGACGGCTGGGGCTGGGAAAATAACCAAAGCTGCGTGGTAAGTGACAGCGGCAATGAAAACAACGGCGCCTGCGGAACGCAAGACGGTCATCCCATTTGTTGCAATTCAGATGCAGACCCGGACGGCGATGGCTGGGGTTGGGAGAATGAACAATCCTGCGTTGCTACCGGCACCGACAATGGTAACGGCAGCAATGGCAGCAGCTGCGACTGGTACGGGAGTATTTACCCAATGTGTCAAATTACGGCATCGGGCTGGGGCTGGGAGAACAATCAAAGCTGTATCTCGCAAGCTACCTGTAGCGCGCAATAAGCGATAGCAACATCAACAGTTTGCATCTATTCAGACCCATATTAACGGTGTGGATAGGTGCATACTGCCGGTGCAAGATAATCGGCTACAAGGCGAGCAACCCGCTTGCACAGGCCAGCACGATAACGACCAGCCATGACGGCGTACGCCAAACAGCCAACAGCAAAAAACCTGTTAACGCCAGTACAAAATCCTGCGGTAATACAATAGCGCTCGTCCATACCGGATCGTAAAGTGCTGCACCCAGTATGCCAACAACGGCGGCATTGGCGCCGAGCATCATTGCCCGCACACTACGTATTTTACGAATTCGGCTCCAGACTGGCAGCACGGCAAGCAACAATAATATACCCGGTAAAAATATCGCAACCAGAGCAACAATGGCCGCTAAAAAATTGTGAGACGCTGGGTCTAGCAGCACTCCAAGGTAAGCCGAAAAAGCGAAGAGTGGGCCGGGAATTGCCTGTGCGGCACCGTAACCCGCCAAAAAGTCGGCTTGGTCGATCCAGCCGGGCTGAACAAGCTCGGCCTCTAGTAAAGGCAGCGCAACATGGCCACCACCAAACACCAATGCTCCAACGCGGTAAAACACATCGGCAAGCTGTAGCAGTAAATTGCCACTGCCTAACGCCAAAACAGGCAGCACAAGCAACAGCACAAAAAATAACGCACCGGCCAACTTGCCTACACGAGCCGACAGCGCAAACGTGCTCCGCGAATGAGTTGATACGAGTTCATTGTTGTCGTCAACGAGGTCCGAGCGCCGATAACACATAAGTCCACCGATAGCTCCAAGGGTTATCGCCGCCAATTGACCTAACGTCCCTGAAACCAATACAACGAGATAAATCGCGACAATAGCGATAATGGTGCGGGTTTTATCGGGGCACAAGGTTCGCGCCATTGCCCAGACCGCGTGGGCAACAATAGCCACGGCGACAACTTTTAACCCGTGAATAACCCCCAAACTCAAAGGCGAGTCAAACCAGTGGGCGGTTAATGCAAAAATGATCATCAATAGCGCGGAGGGCAGAGTAAAAGCCAGCCACGCCAATAGCCCCCCTAATGGGCCCGCCCTAAATAACCCCAAGGCAAAGCCAACCTGGCTACTGGCAGGGCCGGGCAAAAACTGGCTGAGTGCAACTAAATCGGCGTACTCATGCTCTGTAAGCCAGCGCCTACGCGCCACAAACTCCTCACGAAAATACCCCAAGTGCGCTATGGGCCCACCGAACGAGGTTAGCCCTAACCATAAAAACGCGCTTAACACCTCTAATGCGCGGCGCCGCGGCGCTGCTGACTCGTTCATACTGGCCTCCTGTCGTTTTTGAAAGGCATTACCTACAAAGAGGGCAACTACCACTGGCTCATCCGCTAACTCAGATGTTATACAAACAATATTGCGATTGTTTGTCGGCGCTTTTTAGCCAAACAAATTTTACAGGGATGATCGTTACAGGAGTTTTTTAGAGAGGCACTAGTTCAGCAGCGCTACCCAACCATTAACAGAATTGCCGCCAGTATTGCGCTAACGACACCTAACCTTGCTAACCACGGCAAATAATACGTCACTGTCATGATTACCACCATCGCCGCTAGTGTAAGGCAGGCTAGTGCTGAGACCAGCCCAAAGCTCCAACCCTGAAATATAACGGCAAATACAAACATCGACACAATTAACAGCCAGCCCAGGCAGCGTAACCGTTTGCCGCTAAGCGGTAGAGCGCCCCCGGTGTTAGCCAACTCAAAAGCATGACGCTTCATCGCCAAACACAAACATGTCATAGCGCTCACGCCCACAAGGCACAGCGTTAACACTAACCCACTGACAGTCATTACACTGCGCCTCCGGTCGTATCTTGCAACTTACTCACTTTTACAGCCGTGCTTTTGGGTTTGTGTGGTTTTTGCAAGTCACTCAAACGCGAGCTTCGAACCCGATACGCCGCAAACACAAAGCCAACGCCAATTACAAACACGGTAATATCAAAACCGGCAAACACCCAATCGCCCGACTTTAAACTGTGCAGTAAATGACGTTCGGTGGTCAGCGCATTTAATACCGGCAGGGTGGCAAACAGCACACCGGTTGCTGCCAGCAGCTCTTGCCACGCCTTAAGCCTTGGCCGCAGCGCGGCATACAACAACATAGCCAGCCAGGTTAAAAACAAAATGTGAATTTCCCACTCACCGCGCCCGGCCATATTCACAGGCAGTAAGCGGTTTGCCCAAAAATAGGTGGCCATTCCAGCGGGCAGGCCGGCGATAGTGCCGATGTTTAATTTCTCGACCAGCACCAACCCACGGTGAGTTCGGCCCGGCTTACGCTCGGCTGTTTTACGGCGTTTAGTCGTCCACAAAATTAACCCGGTTGCCACCATGCCGGTGCCCAATACGCCGGACAAAAAATACAGCCAGCGCAGGGCGGTGCCGGCAAACAAGCCCTCGTGCAAACCAAGAAACACATCGCGCACATGCTTTACCATCGAGGCGTCTGTCGGTTCGGTGTGCAAAAGATCACCCGTTACACCATCAAACACTAAGCGCTCGCCACTGGTGCTAACCGTTTGATCGATGCTCTCGTACAATACCACCCGAGCGCTGGCATCTTGTGGGTGGTGAACATCAACCACCTGAACCCGGCCTTGGCCCCAGCGCTGCTCGGCCTGATGTATAACACTGGTAAAAGGCACCAACGGAGCAGGGGTGTTAGCGGCGTCAACGATACCAGGTGGATCAAATACTTCGGCAAAAAACTGCCGCCGGCCTTCATCGCCATAGTGCGATGCGACTATTAGGGGCATTAGTGAAAACCCCATAAACAATAAACCCGAGTAGGTAATCATTAGATGAAAGGGCAGCGCAAAAACACTAAAAAAGTTATGCGCATCCAACCAGGATCGCTGGCCTTTACCGGGCCTGAAGGTAAAAAAGTCGACAAATATTTTTTTGTGAATGATGATACCGGTAACGAGCCCCACCATCATAAACAACGTGGCAAGGCCAATAATCCAATCGGAGTATCCGCGCCCAAGGTAGTGCAGGCGCCAGTGCATCTGGTACAGGGTTTGCCCGCCGCCAGTATCGCGCGGAGTAAGCGTCTCACCGGTTTTAGAATCCAGCGTTAAACGCCCGCGGGCCGAGCTTGCACCAGCCTCTTCAGAAGCGCCTTGCCAAAACACACTGGGGTAAAGTTGGTTTCGCCCAGCTGGCAAATTAATGTACCAACGCTCTGCTTGGGGTGCCTCTTGCTCTAAGCGGGCACGCACCACATTAGCCGTCTCCAGCGCGCTTAACGGGGCCTCTACGAACGGGAGCTCGGGCTGCATCCAGCGATCAATTTCAGTATCGAAATAGCCAGCCGTACCTGTAACAAAAATTAAAAATAACACCCAACCCAGAGTTAACCCGACCCAGGTGTGCAACCAAGTCATGGCTTGGCGAAAGCCGCCATCGGGTGAGGCGGAGGCTTTTTTATTGCTTAATGGCGATTGACTCATAAGCCCACACTCGCTAACACATCCACTCCCTTGGCCAGGCAAAGGCCTGTCAGAATGAACGCCGGAATCAACAATACACACCAGGCGCGCAGCGGCTTACGTACCGCGCCAACCCAAATAATGGCAGCGACGTACACCGCAAAACTGACCAGGTTACCCGCCAAAACGGCATCGCTTTTACTGGCAGGTAAAAAAGCGGCAAGAAAAATACCCACGGAGTTGGCCAGAGCGTAACCACCCAGTAATGCTGCGGCAATCAATGAAACAAGGCGCCAACCGGTTAAGCCCATAACGGATTCCAATACGAACAATAAAACGTAAAAAGCCCGCCGGCAGGTGCCAATCGCGCCTACCTGCAGGGCTATAGAGTCAAGCCGTCACGCTAACACGCAACACTTAACTGAGCGTTAGAACTGATAGTTTACCGATGCGGTAATATTGCGCGGCTCGCCATACTCTAGCTGGCTGTAAAACCCGATTTGACTGTAGTAGGTTTCATCCAACACGTTGTCCACGTTTAACTGTACTGATAACTGAGATGAAATATCGTAGCGCGCCATTAAGCTTACCAGCGAGTAAGCATCTTGCTGCAAACGTTCGGCGTTGCCGCTTACCGGGTTGGTGGCGTTGGTATAGTTACTGCCTTGCCAGTTAACACCACCGGCCACGGTCAGCTTATCGAGCGCGCCATCAAAACGGTACGTGGTATAGAGTTTTAATAACTCGTCCGGTTGATTGGTGTTTACCGCTGTGCCATCGGCGTCTTCGACATCAAACTTGGTGTAACTAAAGCTCACATCCCAGCCGTCGGTAATTTCACCCACCACTTCCAATTCTACGCCGGTCGATTCAGCGCCTTCGGCCGGGCGGTAGGCCTGTGCTGGCGGCACAGAGCCGGGCACCACTTCGTCGCCATCGGCTTGCGCTAGGTTATCCTGCACCACGTTAAATAGTGTTACCGTAGTGTGCAACGCATCGTCAAAGAAGCGGCTTTTTAAACCGATCTCGTAATTAGTCCCGGTAATGGGATCCAGAAAATCACCATTGCGATCCTGTCTGTTTTGCGGCGAAAAGATCTCGGTGTAGCTGGTATAGAGCGAGTGGTGGTCGTTAAGCTCGTACACCAAACCAGCGTAAGGCGTAACAATATCATCATTGCCATAATCCACTGGCGAGCCGTAACTAACACCGGTTTGCTGCCAATTTGAAATACGCCCACCCAGGATGACTTTAAACGCATCCGTCACCGCTAAGCGCGTAGCGGCGTACACGCCTTCTTGCTTAATGTTCTGATCGGCCGCAACGGATTGCTCCCCCCAGGTCGGCTGCGGATAGCTGCCATCCCACTCAAAAAAGTTGCCTACCGGAGCCACGTCGGTGCGGGCGCGGGTTTGCGAGATAAAATCCTGCTCGCTACTAATAGCACCTAGGGTTAGGTCGTGCTGATTGCCAAACAATGAGTAGCTACCACTTAACTGGGCGCTATAGCTCATTTGATCGCGCTCTGTCTCGGCGTTGTAAGGCGAGGGGTTAAGACCTTCGCCCGTGTCGCGATCCACCGTGCCCGACAGGTAAATAAGCATCAAGTCCGCTTCGTTGACATTCCGGTTGACGTTTAACTTTAACTGCCAATCACTGCCAAAGTTGTAAATGACATCGGCAAACTGGTTTTGTACAGTCGAGGCCCAGGCGGTCCAATCCGCGCCAATGGTTTTAGAGCGCTCCCAATCCGTGCGGCTGCCATCGCTATACCAGGTGGGTAGGCCACCCCAGGTCGAGGCGGTAGGCTGGTTGTCTTGGTAACTCGCCCCCACGCGCACTAATAGATTGTCGGTTACGTCGGCATCGACCACGCCATAAAATACAGTGGTTTCGTCACCGGCCAAATCGCGAAACGAATCGCCATCTTCATAACTCACCACCGCGCGACCACGCACCGAACCACTGCGATTTAAACCGGTGGCCACATCGGCCGTGGCAGTATAGGTGTTCCAGCGGCCCGCCGAGGCATTGACATAACCGGTTAAGGTTTTACTGTCGGCGTGCTTGCGCACCAGGTTAATCGAGGCCGAAGGGTTACCGGCACCAGTTAACAAACCGGTTGCACCGCGCACGACTTCAACACGTTCGTACAGGGCGGTATTCGACTGAGTTTCGCCTGCATCGCCACCCGAGCTCCAGGTCATGGGGATACCGTCAATCTGGTAGTTATCAATGGCAAAACCGCGGGCCGAGAAGCGGTCTCGTGAACTATCAGAGGACACCGACGAGATACCCGCCGCGTTATTCACGATATCCGTCAGTGAACGCAAGTTTTGATCCGAGATACGCTCCGAGGTCATCACGCTGACCGATTGCGGCGTCTCGTAGAGGGTTAAGCCAAGGCCGGTGGCCGTGTCGAGCTGATCGTTAGTAGTGAAGCGGCTGGTGATCAGGACTTCTTCAATATCTTTATCGGATGCGCGTGCATCATTTGTTTCGGCGTGCGATACAGCACTGATGGCAGCGCTTAGCGCCAGTAGGGCGTAACCGGATACAGCGTTGCGACGCAAAGAACAGGTAAAAGACATAGCGACCCCCAAGTCGTGATAGTAATAGGCCGGCAATAGTAATGATAATGGTTGTTATTAGCAATAGCGTATCTATATATTTCACCCGCTGTAAAGCCACCGTAGGTCTTGCGCTTTACAAGAACTGTAGTGATAATACTTATCATTAGCAAAGTAGAATCCTTGGGGGATAGAGTGAAAACGCAGACATTTATGATTCAAGCCAGCGCTTTACTTGGCGCAGCAATACTGGCCAGTACAGCCGTGGCTCAAACCGATCAGGGTAAAGTCGAAGAGCTGGTCGTCACCGGGCAAAAAATTGACCGATCATTACAGGACACCGCCGCCAGTGTGGCCGTACTCACTGAAAAGGCCATGACCGATCAGCAAATCGAGAGCTTTTACGACTTAGTCGCACAAGTACCCAACGTTCACGGCACCTTAAACACGGGGTTTAGTATTCGCGGTATCGATGCTTTTAACGTATCGGGTGGTGGCAACAGTTATCTGGCCAGTGTTTACGTCGACGGGGCGCCCATGCCGTATCGCGCCATCCAAAAAGGTGGCTTTTTTACCTGGGATGTCTCTCAGGTGGAGATCTTACGTGGCCCACAATCAACCTTGCAGGGGCGTAACGCACTCGCCGGTGCCGTTATCGTCAACACCCAGGACCCAACCTATGACTGGGGCGTTAAAGTTCGCGTTGGGGCCGGCGAGTACGGCAAGCAGCAGCTCGCGTTTGCCGGTGGTGGCGGTCTTATTGATGACACTCTGGCATTTCGCGTAAGCGCCGAAAAAAATGACTTTGATGGATTTAATGACAATATTACCCGCGGTGATCATTCGGATTTTGACAACAACGAAACCTACCGCGGTAAGCTGTTGTTCGAGCCCACCGACAACTTTTCGGCACTGCTAAGCTATACCCATACCGACACTGAAATTGGCGTGCGCTGGACCGAGCCTTCGCCCGACGGCAACGATTTTGATCACCGCATTACCCGCTTTAACGATCCGACGTTTGAAAGTAATACAGCGGACATCACCACCTTGAAGCTCGATTACACCATTAACGAGAATTGGCAGTTTAGCTCGATCAGCAGTTACTCGGATTCCAATTACGCCTACGAGTGGGACGGCGACGCTACCGCCGAGCCATTGTCCATTTTAGTGGATGACCGTGTCGATGAAACCGTTAGTCAGGAGTTTCGGTTCGTTCTCGAGTACGATCGCTTAAGCGGGGTTATCGGAGCTTACTATTCAGACCTAGATGTAGTTGACGAAGCCAGTGGCCAGCGCGGCCTTACTCTGGCCGAGACCGGCTTGCCTACCTTGTTGGTCACGCCACCGGAATACGGTGGCATAGGGCTCGATCAGGCGAGCGCTGACATGGTGCTCGGGCTTTATGCTCCCATCGACCCAGTGCAGCTGGGTACATACTCTAAAGTCACTCAGGCGGTAACAACACAGGCGATTTTTGCCGACCTGACGTTTAAGTTAACCGACCAATGGGACATTTTTGGGGGCTTACGCTGGGACGAAGAAGAGCAAACCAACGCCAGTGATACCTTATACACAATTGATAACGCGCAATTGTTACCCAACCCCGCCGATTACAGCGCCAACCCACAACTGGCCGGGTTAATCACCGGAATTAACGCCCAACTCTATCAGTTGGTCGATGATGCCTCGGGCACCGAGCCGGCCGCCGATGCCAGCTTTGATGAAGTGTTACCCAAACTGGGTACCACTTACCACTTTAGTGATGATATTAATCTAAGCTTTACCTATCAGCAGGGTTATCGCTCGGGTGGGGTAGGTACCAATGTGGCCAAGGGCACCATTTATACCTACGAGCCGGAGTTTACGGATAACTACGAGCTTGCACTGCGTACCAGCTGGCTAGAGGGCGCCTTAACTGCCAATGCCAACCTATTTTTTATCGACTGGCAAGATCAACAAATTGCGGTGCAATTATCGGGTAGCTCCTACGATACCGAAACTCAAAATGCTGGCAGCTCGACGGTACAAGGGTTTGAAGTAGAATTAAATTACGCCGCCAGTGAAGCTTTGGAGGTATACGGTGGTGTCGGTTATTCAAAAACTGAATTCGATGAGTTTTTGATAGTACAGCCCACCCAGACGTTTGATTTGTCAGGCCGTGCCTTTCCCCGCGCGCCTGAGTTAACCGCCAGCGTCGGTGCAACCTATCGTAGCCACACCGGATTATTTGCCAACCTCAATGCCAACTACGCCGACAGCTCAAGCGTTGCCGTCAACCCTTACAGCGGCGGCCTGTCGGAAGGTGATGAAGGCTTCGACCCACAAAATGACGCCCGCACCTTGGTGAATTTAAAAGTGGGCTATGAGTGGAGCCAGCTGGCGCTGTACGTCACCGCGACTAACTTACTGGACGAAGAGTACGTTGAGCTGGCAAACACGGGCACGCCACCGTCGGTAACACTAGGCGCACCACGCCAGTTAGGCGTCAGCCTGGACTATCACTTTTAACTCACCCAACGCGCTATAAAAAAAGGGGCAGCCAAAATGGCTGCCCTTTTTTTATTAACATTAAATAGTAAAAGAATTAACGGGATTCGGTGGGTTTTACAATTAAGGGATAAGCAAACACCACCAGCCAACCGCTAAGACCGAGCAATCCAAGGGCGATAAAAGGCGCGCGTGTCCAGGCGTACGGCACCGAGAGTGCAACACAACTAACGATAAATGACAGCAATGCAGCAACAACAATAAGGGTGCGTATTATGCCTTGCGACTCGCGCTGTAAGCGCCATAACAAAATAGTCGCTACGTTACTGACAAGCGCCACAACAACCAAAAGTGTGTCCATCATATTGTCTCCGCGTTTGGTTTAACCGACTCGCCGGCCAACGAGTCTCCGGCGGGACGGGCACCCGGGAGTTTGAGCGAGGCCCATACACAAAACACGCCACACAGCAGCAACGTCAGATCCACGGCCGCGGTTATACTTTTGCCGTTAAAAAGGGTAACCGGTAACGCATCACCCGTTACCAGCGCATTAACCACGGGCACACCCACAGCCAATAGCCCACACAGTAAAAACAGGCGTTTGATTGTCAGGTAACTGTTGTTTGCTGCTAACCCATAGGCAAGCACTACCACCCAACTCGAGAAAAACACCACCCCGAGCCAGTAAGAAAATTCTGCTGCCTCGACCCGCAGCAATAGCTGGGCATAAAACAAACTTAAACTGGCCACGACAAGCCCCATACAACTGCCCACCGTAAAACGGCTGATACGTAGATAAGTCGCCTTGGATAGATTGCCCTCGGGGCCATAGGCGCGCCGCTCGATCCAGATCATCATCCCGGTTACCGCCAGTAGGGCAGTGCCAACGCCAAGCAAACTCCAAATAACCTTGACAAACACTCCACCAAAATTACCAAAGTGGAGCGGGTACATCGCATCCAAAATCACACCCGTGACGCTGTCGTGTTTACCAAACGTACTGTAACTTTGCAGCGGCTCGCCGGTCACCGCACTGACCTCAAAGGTTTCGCTTGCCGCTAACGTATCGCCGCCCAACGTAGTAATCGCCATAATCGCCGATTCATCGCCCCAGCCATGAATATTGGCGTCAATTAACAAAACATCAGGGTTGTTGCGACGAAACTCACTGAGAATATTACCCGGGTTTGGCTCTGCCGCCACGCCGGTAATAGCCGGCTCGATCTCGGGTAAAAAGGTTTCTACCAGTTTTTCCTGATCGCCGGAAAAACTTACGAAGGCCGCCGCCGGCACCAGCAACACCAACACCAAGCCTAAAAAGGCACCGGTGAAACCGATCGTGCCATGAAACAACAACCCCCACACACCCAATACCTTGTGTGTATCGGTAAACAGTAAACGCAAGCTGCGCAGCGGCCTAAAGCTAAACAGCTCGCGTAAAATTTTACGGTGAATAACAACGCCCGTAATTACCGAGGCAAACAGAGTTAAACCGAGTAAGCCGGTGAGCACCAGCCCCCACGGATTACCCAAATGTAAGTCGGCATGAAAGGTCACCATAAAATCAGCCATATCGCCCTTGCCACTGGCAAACCACTCGTTAAGCGAGCCTTTAAAAGTGTCCTCTAATGCTAGTGTTTTAGGGTGATGGTTATAGACAATCAGCTGATGCTCGTGAGAGCCGTCCTCGAGTACTGTTTCTTTCTCAAACGCAATCAGTAAGCGGGTAAAGCTGCTTTGGCCGGGCAACATAATTCTGATGTGATCGTGATAATCGGGGCCAACTTCCTTGGCGTGCTGGCGCACTAACGATTCGATGGCCGGATAATCCTGACTTACTTCACCACGAATGCCTTCATTGGACCAAATTTTAAGCTCGTTGTGACCAAACACCGAAAACGCCCCGGTGTAAGCAACAATAAACAATAGTATGCCGGTAATAGCGCCCAGCCAGCTGTGGGTGATGTAATACTTTTTGGTGGTATCGCGTTGCATAAACTTACCCGGCCAGATGCTGATAGATCAGGCCCACATGGACCAATGAGAGAACAGCCAACACCGCCCAAATACGCCACATGCTGTTGGCAATAACGGCGTATAAAAACAGCACACTCCAGGTGACCGGAAACAACAAAATAGGCACACCGATTCGGTCAATCTCGTTAAACGGGAGGTAGGTGGCACTACCCGCAGTGACAAGCGTGGCCGTGATAAGCACGCCCAAGATACACGCCAGCAGGCGTGTTTTGGGGGCGCTAAAAAGAGCGCTGGAGCGGGCCATGGGACGATCCTCTTAAAAAAACGGGCGCTCAATAATAACCGCAAGCACTTACAATAACAATTCTCGTTATCAGGCGAGGATTGTTATTATACGCGGAGGATCAGCCAGAAGGATTGTTTGGCAGGGCCTGTCGGGACGGCAGGCCCTGGGTTAAAAAAGACTAATGATCAAGCACATACCGCTTACGGCCGGCACCTAAGCCCGCCGCAATCGCAATACAGCCGATTAAACCAAGAAACAAGCCGGTCAGCTCCCAGCCGTGAAATACATCGTGCAGCAAACCGGTTAATAGCGGGCCTGATGAGGCGAGCGTATAGCCAACGCCCTGAGCCATACCCGATAGCCGAGCCGCCGTATCGGCATCGCGGGCCCGCACCGCCAGTAGCGTTAACGCCATACTAAAGGTCCCGCCTTGCCCCAGGCCCAACACCACCGCCGAAACCCACATCAAACTAAGCGGCGCGTAGATGCAACCGGCCAGCCCGAGTAGAGTGAACACGACCACCAACACGATCATAAAGCGCTGATCGCGCATATAGCTCGATATCCACGGAGCAGCAACAGCGGTAATCACCTGCATCATAATCGACACTGACAACGCCAGCCCGGCTGCCACGGCATCGACGCCGCGATCTTGTAAAATCGAGGGTAACCAGCCAAACACCGTATACGCCAATGCCGACTGCAACCCCATATATAGGGTTACCTGCCATGCAAGCGAATCGCGATACAAAGACTTTTTGGGGGCGCGAACGTTTTTAGGAAAGTGCTTAGCCCCTAACTGCAGCCACCACACAACCGCAGCAATAGCCGCCGGCAGCATCCAAATCCCAAGCGCGGGTCGCCAATCACTGTTAAACAGTAACCGCAATGGCTCAGTCGCGCCCGCGGCGATGGAGGCGCCAAAACATAACAGCGCGGTATACAGCCCCGTTAGTAAGCTAACGGAGTTGGGGAAGTCGCGCTTGACGATCCCTGGCAGCAATACCCCCATAACACCAATACAAGCCCCCGCCGCGGACGAACCAATAAACAACCCCGCCACACCCAGATAGGGGCGGGCCAACAAGGCTAGCGCCAGCAACGCTACCGCCAACAGCACCGTGCGCTCCATACCCAGCCGGCGAGCCACGATCGGCGCCAAGGGTGCCGCCAGGCCTAAAAACAACACCGGTAGGGTGGTCAAACCCCCCAACCCTGAAGGCGTTAACGACAAATCATTGCCGATTGTGCGCAACACCGGCGACACACTCGTCAGTGCTGGGCGCAAATTTAACGCAACCAGCATTAAGCCGAGCAATGTTAAAAAAATGTGCCTGGCAGGCGTGGCGGCGGGGGATGTCATACGCGAGCTTCCGAGAGAGAGTGTCAGCGTATCGATGTAAGCAACACGCTAAATAAGAAGCGGAATTATACAGGCCATTACCGAGCGCGATAGAAAAGAAAGGAAAAGGCGCGCTCTAATCTAATTACCATCGATCTGCACAGCATGAACACCCATTACCGGTGCTGGAACGCTCTTTGCTCTCCTCCAATCACTGTGACGTTTGTTAAGGGTGAGCTGGCGCGCGCGATCATCACGCTAGCCTATACCGACACCGCCACCACAGCCTGAAACGCCCCAATTGGCGCCGTTGTAATGGCGCCTGAGCGATCGAACCCGTTAAGGATGGTTTGTCGCGTTGTACCGCAAGCGTTTTTCTCTGCATAAAACGTTGCGCAGATTACAAACCAGCATAGAGCGTTTGAAAATTATACAAACCAAATGCGACGCGATGGTTAATCATTAAGGCGTATCAATTACCAATCATTTTTGGGAGTACTTATGAACCGCGACGACAAAAAGGCCAGTGACTCTTCAGGCGCCGTTGGCGTCTGGCCGAGACGCGATTTTCTCAAAGGTGTCGGCCTTGCCGCGGGCGCTGCAGCTACCACGTCGGCCTCGGCGGCCACAGTATCTCAACAGACCGAGCACTCATCAGCCACACCCACTCAGCGTGAAATCACGCTCACCATTAACAAACAAAAAATAACTCAGGCTATCGATAACCGCACCACACTGGTCGATCTGTTACGCGAGCACCTGGCCATGACCGGCACCAAAAAAGGCTGTGACCACGGCACTTGTGGGGCTTGTACCGTGCATGTCAATGGTCAACGGGTGTTGTCTTGTTTAACACTGGCGGCCACCATCGATGGCGCTGACGTTACTACCATTGAGGGGCTCGCCGACGGTGACGAGCTGCACCCAATGCAAGAGGCTTTTTTACGCTGCGATGGCTATCAGTGCGGTTACTGTACCCCTGGGCAAATTATGTCGGGCATAGCCTGTATTGAGGAAGGGCACGCGAACGGATCGGCCGAAGAAACTCGCGAATGGATGAGCGGCAACTTGTGCCGCTGCAGCGCCTACCCGAATATTTTAGCCGCCGTTAGACAAACCTCCGGCGCCGAGCCTGCCAGCGACCCTGCGGAGCAACCCTCATGATTCCCTTTGATTATCACAATGCGCAAACCGTAAAAGAGGCGGCCGCACTTATCGATCACCGCTCAGTGCAAGCCATCGCCGGGGGCACCACCCTGATCGATCTCATGAAGCTCAATGTATTAACACCGGCCTCCTTAGTGCATGTACGCGACGCGCTACCCTCGGGTGTGTCATCTGACGATCAAGTGTTACACATTGGCGCCGCAACGACGATGGCTGAGCTTGCCGACGCCGATAAAGGTGGAAGAGCGTTTCCCGTTATCCGCCAATCACTTATCCTGGCCGCGTCGCCGCAAATACGCAACATGGCCACCATTGGCGGCAACCTCCTTCAGCGCACACGGTCGCCTTACTACCGTCACCCCGATATGCCCATTGACGGTCATGCCATAACAAACCATGGCGAGGGCGTCGACACCGCAATGCTCGCCGTGCTTGGGAATAGTGGCCGGCTGGTAGGAATGTATCCCGGCGACTTTGCCATCAGTGCCGTCGCTTTTGATGCGCAGCTGGAGCTAAGCAACGGCGAGACAAATCGCCGCGTCAATGCGCGTGAGTTTTATCAAGTGCCGCAGAAAAAAGAGTTTCAGTACTCAACCAAACTAAAACCCAATGAAGTGATAACCGGCGTTATTTTTCCAGTATCGGCCAGCTTAAAAAACAGTTACTACTTTAAAATTCGAGAGCGAAGCAGCTACGCCTTTGCACTCGCCAGCGCGGCGGTCGGGTTGGACATACAAAACGGAATAATCCGCCGCGCCAACGTCGGTATCGGCGGGCTGGGCTCCATCCCCTGGCACAGCGCCGCGGCAGAGCAAGCCTTAGCGGGCCAAGCCCCCACTGATGATGTGTTTCGCGCGGCAGCGCAAGCGGCTCTTGCCAGTGCGCAACCGCCTGCAGGGCTAGAGTACAAGGTGACACTCGCCCAGCGCACGCTAGAACGCGCGTTGCAAACCCTACGTGATGACGGGCCATTGGATGATGACGCACTCTGGGCCATGCAACACGGCCGCTCAGACACGCAACCAACGCAACGGGGAGCATAGACATGACGTTTAAATCCATCGACTACAGCGGCCCTGTCGGCAAATCGCTGGTACGTAAAAGCGGCCGGGAGAAAGTCACCGGCGCTGCAACTTTTACCGCCGAGCACCAACCAGACAAGATGCTGCACGCGGTAGCCGTTACCAGCAATATCGCACGCGGTAAAATCAAGTCTATCGACACCCGCGCGGCAAAAAACCTGCCGGGAGTTCAGGCAATATTGCTGCCCGACAACGTCCCGCCCTTTAACCGTATTAAAACCTTTAATGACTCTGGCATGAAGCATTCATTGGCCAGTAACGTTTTCCCGGCGGCCGAGACAGACATATTTTACGCCGGCCAATACGTGGCTGCCGTGATCGCCGATACCTTTGAGACTGCGCGTGATGCCGCACTGCTGGTGAAGGTTACGTATGACACCCAATCACATGTCACCAACATCGATAACGCACCGGCAAACGAGCGCCCGGAAAGCCTCATGGGTGCACCGGCCGTTATTACCAAAGGCGAGGACGCGCAACAGGCATGGCAAGCAAGTGCCGTGAAAGTCGACGCGGATTATCGGCTGTATGGCAACCATCACAACCCTATTGAACCACATGCCACCATTGCGCACTTTGGCAAAAAGAACGGTAAACCTTTTTTAACCGTTTACGATACCACGCAAAGCTTAGCCCCGGGGCAGGCTACTTATGCAGCACTATTTGATCTTGCCCCCGAGCAGGTACAAGTCATATGCCCCTATGTGGGCGGAGCGTTTGGCTCCAAAGGCGCCATGTGGCCACAGTCGGTATTAGCCTGTTTATGTGCAAAGCTGGTTGATGCGCCGGTCAAACTAGTGGCAACCCGGCAACAAATGTATGGCGGGACAGGGCACCGCTCTCCTTTTCGTCAGCGTGTGGCCCTTGGCGCCGATAAAGACGGAAACATTCAGTCCATCATCCACAGCGGTATCGCCAGTACATCGCGCAAAGACGTTTACAACGAAGCCTTTACCATGGCGACCCGGATGATGTATCGCACAGAGTCACTGCACTTAGAGCAGAGCCGCTGCAGGCTAGACACTCAGTTGCCCACCTTTATGCGCGCGCCGCCAGAAACACCCGGCTTGTACGCGCTGGAAGCCACAGTGGATGAGCTGGCAACAGAATTGGCAATGGACCCAATCGAGCTACGCATTAAAAACGAGCCAGAGGTAGACCAGCACACCGGCAAACCGTTTAGCAGCCGCTTATTAGTCGACTGCCTGCGTCAAGGGGCAGAGCGCTTTGGTTGGCGCAATCGCTCCGCCAAGCCGCGCAGCCAAAAAGATGGCCACTGGTTAATTGGCATGGGCGTCGCGTCAGCCACGTATCCGCACAATGTGTTTCCCACCCAGGTAGACGTAACCCTAAATGAAAATGGTACGGCAGACATCGCCTGTTGCACGCAAGAGTTAGGTACTGGCACTCGCACCGCACAAAGCCAACTGGCGGCCGACATGCTTGGCTTACCGATTAAAAAAGTGAACATGCGCTTAGGCGATACCGCATTACCGCCGGGCGGAATCTCTGGCGGCAGCGCGACGACGGCAAGTGTCGGCGGCGCGATTCGCAATGCCGTCGAAAAACTAAAAGAACAGCTATTGACCCTTGCACAGCGGCAAGGTGAATTTAAAAACGCATCCCTCGATGATATCCATTTTGTCCAAGGAGCCGCGACGGACGGCCAAACACGTTTGCCCATGGAAGATTTACTAGAGCAAGCCGGCAAACCGAACCTTACGGCTCGCGGCAGCTTTAAAGGCCCAGAGGAACAAAAGTATTCAGCTCACTCATACGGTGCAACGTTTGTTGAAGTTGCGGTGGATGAGGCACTGGGGTTAGTCAGAGTACGCCGTATGCTGGGTTGTTACGCCTGCGGTACTATTCTTAATGCCCGCACCGGGCGCAGCCAGTTTATTGGCGGGATGGTTATGGGGCTTGGCCACGCACTGCAAGAGGCCACCCATTGGGATCATCGCTATGGCCGAATCACCAACGATAACTTAGCCGAATACCACATACCCGTGAACGCCGATGTGCCCGATATCGATGTAATGTGGATCGACACCCCGGATTTTAACGCATCGCCCATCGGTGCCAAAGGTGTCGGCGAAATAGGCATCACCGGGGTGGCCGCCGCAGTAAGCAACGCAATCTACAACGCCACCGGCAAACGTTTGCGACAACTACCCATGACGCCAGAAATGGTGATGGGTTAATCCTGCAAACGAACGGCGGAGGTTGGGTTCCCTCCCACCACTACTGACGACAAATCAGTCAATACAATCGGGACGCACCAAGATACATTATGCAAAACCTAGACAAACATGTCGTCACCCAGACTTTGCGATGGCTAAATGCCGGAGAAACAGTCTGGCTGTGTACCGTACTCGGAACGTTTGGATCTTCTCCTCGCGAGCCAGGCTCATTAATGGCGGCCAAGCAAGATGGAAGGAGCGTGGGCTCACTATCGGGCGGCTGCGTAGAAGAGGACTTTTTGCTGCGACTAAGTGAAGGCCGCTTTGCAAAAACTGTTGAGCGGATCCGTTACGGATCCGGCGGCGATGTGGACGCCAGTCGGGTCAGCTTGCCCTGCGGCGGAAGCTTAGAAATACTAGTAGAGCAGTTAACGCCCTCAGACTACAACATTGAACATTTACAAAAGTTACAGAAAACCCTTGAGGGTCACACCGTCAAGCTGCGACGCGTTGCACTCAAGGCTATAAAAGAGACGGGCGCTGCACATTTGCTTGACGCTCAAGCGCTTGGTGCTCGCATTCAATTCGACCCGGACAATCGTTTTGTTGATATAAGAGTAGGCCCGGTTACGCGATTGATTATCGCAGGGATATCGCCGGTAGCCACTTACTGCGCGGAGTTTGCGTTGGCAATGGGTTACGAGGTGATCGTTTGCGACCCGCGTGACAAAGCCTGGAACGATTTTAATGTTCCCGGGATTCGCTCTGAGCGTGTACACCCCGCACTTTTTATTGCAACTCCCGGAATGTGTCATCGCGCAAGTGCCGTTGTCGGCTTGACTCACGATCCCCGTATCGACGACTTAGCAATTATGGAAGCGATCGAGACACCATCGTTTTACATCGGCGTGATGGGATCTCACAAAACATCAAAGGCGCGTGCAAACCGATTACAACGTACAGGCGGCCTTAGCTCTGAACAAATAGCCCGAATCCATATGCCAATAGGATTAGCCCTTGGCAGCAAAACTCCCGCTGAAATCGCGCTGGCTATTATGAGCGACATACTTCGGGTGCAGCGTGGTAAAAGCCGACATGAACTCTGATCAAACCACAGCCTGCACGGGCCAGCCGATACAATCACCCTTGGTTGCTCTCATCCTTGCGGCGGGCTATTCCAGGCGCTTTGGTAAACGAGATAAACGCGCCGCTCACGTCACGTCAAATCAATCCCTATTAGCCACCAGCTACACCAACGCTTCAGCGTTTTTTAAATTCTGCCGTGTGATTATCCGCGAACACGATGATCTAAACACGCTGGGTTTACCGGTAGACACGCCCATTTACCGAGCACCTCACGCGCCCCAAGGGCAGGGGAGCACTATCGCAGATGGTTTTACCGCAATACTGCACGACTCCTCACTTAACGACGTTAATGCGGCTGCCATTTGGCTAGGTGATATACCCTATATTGCCGCCGCAACGCTCGCTCAACTGGCTTGCCGAGCGAACGCCAACAACATCGTTCGGCCAACGTGGTCAGGGCAGGTGGGTCACCCCGTTATTTTTGGTCGAACCTTTTGGCCTAAACTTGCCGAGCTAAGCGTTACAGGAGGAGCTGCCGAGCTTATCCGGCAGCACTTACATTGTTATCACGAAATCGCAGTTAATGACGCGGGTGTATGCCATGACATAGATACCCCCGCGCAACTAGGCAATGCTTTAATGCGATCACGCAATAACACATAGTGACACCGAAAGCGCCGCCTTAAAACCTGATTTTGGGCGGCGCCTTTAACCGTAAGCACCGGCCGAGTAGGTTAGCTCATAGCTATGGCTGTAAATTTCTAAAATATTGCCAAAAGGGTCTTCCATATAAACCATGCGGTAGGGCTTCTCGCCGGGGAAGTATTCACGCACTGGCATTCTTTGCTTACCGCCGGCGGCGACAATTTTCTCGGCTAAACCTTCTACGTCTGGGTCTTGCACACAAAAGTGAAACACCCCTGTTTTCCAATATTCAAAATTATTGTCCGGCTTTTCGGCGTTGTTAAACTGAAATATCTCAACGCCGATACGATCCCCGGTAGACAAGTGTGCAATTTTAAGCGAGCCCCAGCCCGCACCAAACACATCGGTACACATAACCCCTACGGCGCTATCGTCTTCTCCAATAGTGGTTGGGGGCATAATCAGGTACCAACCTAATACGTCGGTATAAAATTTTACGGCGGCTTCCAGGTCAGTGACCGATAAACCGATATGAGAAAAGCTGCGGGGGTAGGTCATAGCAAACGCTCCGTTGGTTAATGTTTCCCTAGATTAGCCCTAAGCCGCTATAATAAAAACCATGCAACGCTTATGGCTTTGATAAGAGATTCTTATGCTAAACCCCCAATGGCTCCGAACCTTCGCAGTAGTGGCCGATACCGGCAACTTTACCCGCAGCGCCGAGCGCTTAGGGTTAACTCAGGCCGCGGTAAGCCAACATGTCGCCCAGTTAGAGCAACAACTTGGGCCGGTTTTGATTCGCAGACCCAGAAATATGGAGCTGACACCAGCAGGGCACGCATTATTGGTGTACTGCGCGGAGTTTGAGCAAGCCGATCACCGGCTACAACAGCGGCTCTCCCGAGGTGAGCGACACAAAGGCGACATTAGCCTGATCACCCCCGGTAGCAGCGGCCTGTTTCTATATCCTTTATTACTCGATTTACAACAAAAACACCCTGAACTCGCCATAAAACACCGTTTCGCGCCCAACCCCGACATCATTCAGCAAGTACTGGATAATCGCTTTGAAATGGGCTTAGTCAGCATCAAACCCGATGATTCACGGCTAACAGCCACTCAGTTTACCGAAGAGCCGCTGGAGCTGGTCATACCAGCCAGTGCCGACATCTCTGGCGTGAAGGATCTACGAACACTGGGGTTTATCGATCATCCTGACGGCCTGAATATGGCAACACGCTTATTAAGCCGGGCTTATCCCGGCGCGGGAACAATAAACGAACTACCTGTACGCGGTTTTATAAACCAGGTAGGTTTAATTTTAGAGCCCGTGGCACGCGGACTGGGTTTCACCGTGATTCCCAGATACGCCCGCAAAGCCTTTGCCAATTCGCGCGCGATTAAAGTCGTACCGCTGGAACACAAGGTTATGGACGTGCTGTGGCTGATTCACCGCGCCGAGTGGCCATTGTCTGCCAGAGCGCAATTTGCTTTAGACTATTTAACCCAAAGAATCAGACCAACTGAAAACGCCAGCACGGAGCCTGCGAGAGGCGCAAATACCTAAGTGCGGCGTATCACCTCCACAAACCTTTAAATGCGCATAATGTATATTATGTTAAATAGAATATTAAGATACCCAAGCATCGATGCCACCCTGACACCTTCACTCGCCACCACGTTGTACAATATCGGCCAATAATTAGGCTTAACACGTCATTATCCGGTAAAATGCCGCGCTCACAAATTTAGACTTATCTCTCTTTCGAGGTTTTTATGCAAGATCCCGTTGTCAGCATCATTATGGGTTCCCGGTCCGACTGGCCCACCATGCGCTTAGCGGCCGATATACTGGACGAGTTGGGCGTGGCTTACGAGACTCAAGTGGTGTCTGCACACCGCACGCCTCAACGTCTGTGTGAGTTTGCCGAGCAGGCCCCTGGGCGCGGCATTCGGGTGATCATTGCGGGCGCCGGTGGAGCCGCCCACCTGCCAGGCATGGCCGCTGCCATGACCCATATTCCTGTAGTCGCGGTGCCTGTCTCCAGCCGCCAACTAAAAGGCCTCGACAGCTTGTTGTCTATTGTGCAAATGCCTAAAGGCGTTGCTGTTGCCACCCAGGCGATCGGAGAAGCGGGCGCCGCTAACGCTGGCGTGATGGCCGCGCAAATCTTGGCGTTAAGCGATCCAGAGCTGAGCCAGCGCTTTATTGCGTGGCGCCAGCGTCAAACTGACTCGGTGCCCGTGGAGGTCGAATAATGCATGTAGCGGTTCTCGGCTGCGGCCAGCTGGCCCGGATGATGGCGCTCGCGGGTTTGCCAATGGGCATGACCTTCAGCTTTTTGTCCGAAAACAACGAAGACACGGCTCCAGTTACTGGCCTGGGGCCGATAACGGCGATGGACGACAGCTTATCGAGCCGCGAGTTGTATGACACGCTGGGAAAACCAGATGTGGTGACCGTGGAGCGCGAACAATGCTCCTTAGTACCCTTAACACGTTTGGCCGAGCACTGTGCCGTGCACCCTAACCCGCACGCTATTTACCGTTGCCAAAACCGTGAGCGAGAAAAGCAGTTGCTGATTGCTTGCGAGGTTCCGCACACGCCTTTTGTTCGCGTTGCTTCAGCGGCCGACCTACACAAGGCTGTTGTTGAGCTCGGGTTTCCATTAGTTGTTAAGCACACCGAGCAAGGCTACGACGGTAAAGCACAGTGGCGTTTATACAACGATGAAGACGTTGAAAGCTTCGTCGCCAAGGCGAATTTTGAACTGCAATCCGACCAGGCCGCACCCTATGTGGCTGAACCTTTTATGGATTTTGAGCGCGAGGTGTCTTTTATTGGTGTGCGCTCGGCAAGCGGTGAAGTGCGTTTTTATCCTGCCACCGAAAACGTTCATAAAAGCGGCGTGCTACTGCACTCGGTGGCCCCTGCCCCACAATTATCAAGTGAGTTGATTGCCGCAGGTCAAGCTGGCCTTAAAGCCATTTTAGAGCACCTGGATTACGTGGGCGTTATGGCAATGGAATGTTTTGTCACCCCAGACCAACTGTGGGTTAACGAACTAGCACCTCGCGTGCACAACAGTGGCCACTGGACGATGCACTGCGGCGTTGCCAGCCAGTTTGAAAACCATATGCGCGCGATTGCCGGCTGGCCTTTGGGCTCGACTCACTTACAAGGCGCCGCCGCCATGTTAAATTTGCTGGGTGTCGAGCTGGATCAAACTCGCCAACTAGAGGACAACGTAGCGCTCGACTGGTACAACAAGTCTGTGCGTCCAGGCCGAAAATTAGGTCACTTGGTGTTAACGGACGACAGTGCGGCGTCGGCATTGGCCAGATTACAGCCGCTAAAACAAAAGGTTTACGGCACCGACTAGCTCAAGCTCCCGGGCGGGGTCCCCTCAGCGGATCCTGCCCCCCCCTCCCCTTTAAAACCTCGCGGCAATTGTCGTCATTTATTACTCATGTACCACCGGGCTAAAGGCTAGATGGCCATCCGGCGCTCAGTCGTATTAACAGGAAAAGAAAGAAAAGAGAAAAGAGAAAAGAGAAAAGAGAAAAGAACGTTACATCGGTATTTCTGAGGTCTAAATCGTGAGCGGCGGCCAAGTGCTGTCGCCGGATAAAAAATACGCCCCATCGCCGAAGACGATGAGGCGTACCTAAGTGTCAATACGCGTTACTGATGATCGACCCAGTAATCGTATACAACGACCTCACCATAGTTGTCAGGGTCGCCAGTTTGGTCTTCTTCTCGGTCGGCGTTACTTTGCGTATAGTTGCCGATTTTGAAGTAGGCCTCACCATAACTGCGATCCATGACATAGTCGTTAGAGCCATCGCGCACTAAGTATTGGCTCGCGTTGCCCGACGCATATGCATCAGCCAAATTGCCATCTTCACTGTAGTAAACGTAATGCTTACCGTCGATGACCTCAAACATCACCTCGTGTGTGGTACCAAGGCTGTAATTGTTTGACACGGTTACGTCACTGCGAAGCTTGCCACCGTTAAAGCTAAGGAACAGGTGGTTGTCCTCTAAGCGCAGCACCAACGCATCGTCAATACCGTCATCTTTGTTGCCGTGGATTTGGGTCGCCACCAGATGGCTTTTTACGATCGGCAAGTGAGTAATCGCCTGCTTCACATATACCGTGTGCTGGCCAGATGTAGTCCAGTAAATGTCTTTACTGCCATCAGCTTCACGCTCACGCAGCTCTGAGCGAATGTAGCTCGAGTTAGGTGTCGTACCGTTACCGTCACGTACCGGTGCGTAAAACACCAAACCATTACCGGCATCATTAACGTAGAAATACTCGTTGTTCGGCTCACCACACAGTGTTTTGTCTTCGACGCCGTCAGGGTAGGTAATTTTCCATTGGTTACAGTTACTCATTAAATCCGATGGAATCTCGGCATTGCCTGGCGTACCGCCACCGGTATCACCGCCGTCACCTGAACCACCTGAGTTGTCGCCGCCCGTGGAGCCGCCTTCGGAGCTTACATTAATTTCAGTCACTGAGTTCCAGCTGTTAGCGCTGTTACCATAACCGATGTAGCGCACATAGCGTGCCTCGGTTTCGGTCACCGAAAAGCTCTCGGGCGAGGTGCTCTCACCAGAGCTGGCCGCCATTGATAAAACATTGCTCCAATCGGATCCGTCGGTGCTGGTGTCGATATCAAACCAAGAGCGACGTTGATCACCTTGATAGAAAGCCACATTAACACTGCCGACGGTTTGGACACTGCCGAGATCAAGCTCTAACCATTGACCGTCACCATTGGCGGACCACCGGGTATTCGGATCACCATCCGTGGCATTAGCGGCAACGTTGCCATCATCTGAACTAGCCGTTGCCTTCACGCTTACTGAACCACCGGTGTTACCCGAATCGCCTGAATCCGAATCATCACCGGAGCCCGTGTCATCGCCCGAGCCCGTGCCACCATCGGAAGACCCATCATCGTCAGAGTCACCGGTACCGCCCGATCCAACATCATCGCCATGGCTTACTTCGAGGTTATAAAAGGAAACCTGGGCGTAGTCGTTGCTGTCACCACCATTGTTTTGGTTGTAGGCGCCGGCTTTGAAGTAGAACCAGTCACTGCTGTACTCCTCGGCCCAATGAATCGTTTGTCGTGCAAAGGTACCGTCGGCTTTGGTTACCGTCACGGTCATTTCCCGGCCGACTACGTTAATTTCGTAGCTAAACTTCTCGCCCAATTCGACGCCGTCTTCGACGGGCTCCACCGTTGAGGTTAAGCCGTACTCATCAGTTTCCGAATCGCCAAACAGCGGAATGAAAATTTCGGTGTCGGAATCCTCATAGGCCATGTAAATCCAGCCTTTGGTGTGGCCGGGTAGTTTGCGATAGTAGATTTTTAACGGCTCGTCGTCTGAGGCGTGAATCTGACCGACAATGACGCGCCCTACCCGCCAGGCCGAGCCGTCATCGTGGGTATTAGACACACGGTCAACCGAGACGGTGGCCTTCATGTTGCCGTTTACAGCAGCTGCGGCGGCCTGATCGGAGCTCGACGCTGTATCGATAACCCAGTTGTTACCAAGGMTGGTTGTGCCAGCGCTTTCATTCAGCATTTGGCGCAACTCGCTGCGCGAGTAAGACGAGTTCGAGGTTGAGCCACCGTTGTTGGGGCACTGAAACACCATGGCGCCCGTACTGCTGTCGGTATAAAATTCGTCTTCGCTCACTTGAGGCGGAAACTCTTCACTGGAGTCTGGGTACGTAATTTTCCAGATGCTCATATCGAAGTTTTCACCGGGGGCCGCCGACGGGTCGAGATTAGCCATGGGCACGGTGCCACCTGTGCCATACTCCAGACAGCCCACTACCACACTGCTGGAGCTGTCAGGTGCATCGCAATCAGACGAAGGCTCACTCGAAGAGCTGCTAGAGGACGATGAAGAGCTCGGCTCAGATGAATTACCGCCGCTTGCGCTAACACCCATCTCGGTAAGAGAGTTCCAGGAGCTCTCGCTATTGCCGTAACCCACATAGCGAACATAGCGCGCGTCGCTCTCATACAAAGAGAAGGTTTCTAATGAAGTGGTATCACCACTGCTTACAGCGCCATAAAGTACCGTGTCCCAATTGGCGCCATCGATACTGGTTTGTATATCAAACATAGACGTGCGTTGTGCGCCCTGATAGAACGCAATATCGACACTGCCAACCTGCTGCACTTCGCCTAAATCCAACTGCAGCCAGGCGCCGCTGCCATTACCTGACCACCGAGTGTCAAAGTCACCATCCAATACATTGTCGGCAACATTGCCGTCGTCAGTACTTGCGCTGGCGCTTAGGTTGATCTCACAAGCGCTGCATTCAGACGATGAGTTGGACGACGACGAGGAAGATGCCGACGAGCTAGCCCCGGAGGTATTAATGTCAACCTCACTAATGCTGTTCCAATCATTTGAGGTGTTACCGTAGCCTTCGATTCGCACATAGCGGGCATTGCTATCGGTTACGTCGAACGACTGTAAAGCGGCAGTACTTACCGGCTGATCACCGGAAAATACCGTCTGCCAATTGCTGCCTGTCGCCGACGTTAAGATATCGAGACTAGTGGTTCTTTGGTCGCCTTTGTATAAAGCGATATCCAGCGACTCGACTGAGAACAGTGAGCCCAAATCGTACTCGATCCACTCGCCGGCGCCTTGCGCGGACCAGCGAGTAGAGAGGTTGTTGTCCAGCGTGTTTTCGGGGACGTTGCCGTCGTGTCCGGACGCGGTCACTGAAACCGGCTCAGCAGAATAACCTGTTGCCGTGTGCGAGAGCGCCAACACCGCCGTCAGTAGTTTTAACTTGGATGGGAACTGTATCGGTTTGTTCATGGGCATAATCTCCTACATTTTTATAGGTATCGCCGCGAGATTACTCATTGAATCCACAAGATTCGCTTAAGGCGCGACGTAAGAAGTACTGACAGAAACATCAAAACGACCAAAACCGACGTGCGGCCCCTAAAGAGCCCAGTTTATTCGTTTATTCTTCAGTGCAAATTTAACCGCCAAAAACCTGTTTACCGCACCAGGCCATATAGCGTCATCATTGGCTTGCAATCGCTGACGATCGCACTGACCAAATCGGGTAGAAACAATAGCCCATTGAACACCAATATGTACACCGAAGTTATAACCAATTATTGTGAACTGAAGCCAAAAATCGACACTAAGTTTGAATTGTGGCGCATATTTGATCGAAACTGCTCGTTTTAGGGCCACTTACGTTAATATTCGTTAATTCCTGCAAATAGGACAGCCAATATGTTGGCCATAAGAAGGGCTTTGTACCCACCCCTTTAGCGTAGATCACGCGATAAGCTCAACAGCCAGCAGAAACTGACACCAGCCGGGCGCGCCATGCTAAATTAACCAACCTGCCCCCGCACTGGGCACAAACGTGCTACTAAACGGATGTTCGCTATGCAGCCTACCCACGACGCTCAATTGGTCATTGTCACCGATCAGCCAGCCACTACTTTATGCCCCATTCTTGACGCGCGATTAAGGCCACGCGAGATCGTGCTGATCACTCCACCGGAGACGCACTACCAACACTTTGCGCTATGGTTAAAACAAGCCTGTCAACCGATGGGCATCCACTGTAGCGAACTAACACTCTCTGACATCTGGGATTTGGATCGGGTAAGAGCGGAGCTAGAAGCGTATGTGGACGAGCGCTTAACGCGAGGCGACACTCTGGTTCTAAACAACACCTCGAGCTACAAACCCATCAGCATTATTAGCCATGAAGTATTTTTTTACCGCAACCTGCCAGCCTTTTATGTCCAGCACGACCAGGCCCGCTGGCTGAGCAACCCCACCGGCGAGCCAAGCTTTAATTTAGAGGATAACGTCAAAATTCCGGCCTTTTTAAAGGCTCACGGCCTGTCGGTAAAAAGCTGTGAACGCCACGGTATGGCGCCCGAACTGAAAACACTGGCCGAGCACTGGCTAACGCATGCCGAGACTTACAGCAAAGCCATGGGGATACTGAACTATTACGCGGCCGAAGCCGAAGATGATTTAACGGCAACGATAAACGAGTCTCACCTGAAAGGTGACACGGCCTTTACCGCGCTGCTGGATGGCATCAAGTCCCGCAACCTTGCCTCCCTCTCGGGCAATCAACTGGTATTCACATCAGAGGCCACCCGATTTTTTGCCTGCGGCGGCTGGATGGAGCAGTTGGTATACAGTGAGTTGTTACACCTAAAGCGCGAAATGCCAAAACTGCAGGACATCGCCCACAGCGTTGTCATCGATTGGCAGGAAAGCTACCAACAGCGGCCTGTACGTAACGAGCTTGACGCGGTAGTGCTGTACGATAACCGCCTGATCGTGATCGAATGTAAAACAAGTCGCTTTAGCAGCGCCGATGCAAAGCGGCCAGTATACAAGCTCGGCGCCATGATCAAGCATCTGGGCGGCCCCGACACCACGGGCATTATTGTCAGCTTTCACGCCATTTCAGCGAAACACTGTGAGCGGGCTGTACTATTTGACGTGCACGTGTGCGAGCGAGATTCATTGCCAACGCTTACCCAACACCTACGCAAGCTGATCATTCAAAGCCGATAACACAGTGCCAGTCAGTCGAGCGCTCGGCACTTAACAGCGGCACCAGCAACGCCCCAGCGTAGCTGGTAGTACTTATCGACTTGCGTAAAGCCCACATTTTGCCCCGCATAAGTGGCATCCCCGCCGCCCTCCTGGCGGTACAAAAGCTTCGCCTGATCGTCGCGCTGCAGTACCAGCGTTGCAGGCTGAGTCGAATAGTACCGGGCCAACAGTGGCTTTTGGCTCGCGTCGTGGCAAGTAAGGGTTAAGATGACAGCCGGGTCTATCAGTGCAAAGCGGGCTGTTAACTCGGCAATACGACGAGTGTAGCTCTGCTCGATACAAGCGGCGAGCGGCGGCGATTTCCAACATTCATCACGACCTTTAATCCAGCCGCGCTGCTCCGCCTTAAGTTGCGCCCGTTTTTCCTCATCCTGTGTTTTTTCCAGGGCCGCGCCGTAAGTTTGGGCAAGCGCCTGATCGAGCCACGAGAGTTTAGGTTGCTCGCAGATAACCTGTTCGGCGCCACTCAAATTGGCGGTACCACAATCAAAAGTGGGGCTCGTTACGGCACCCTCGACTAAAAATGGGCGCGGCTCATTGTAGTTGACAGTGTGGTCACAGCTACCGTCGTTCTCACAGTCATTGATGCCGTCATGGTCGGCGTCCCAGCTGGGGTGCATGGCGTGTGCCGTAAAAGAGTACAAAACGACAATCCCAAGCAACAAGCGCAGTAATCGCGGTGTCATTCGTTTTACCTCGCAGCCTATCGAGTTATCAGTATAAGCGACCTTGCTGCCTTATCAGGCAAGAGTGCGGCCTTAAAATGTGACACGAAAGGAACAATGAGAGTGGTTATCAGTTCTATTAATCGTTACCATAGGCTCGGGAGCCTAAAAGATAGTTACAACATGGACGCCATACCTGTGGGATTACCGACAAAACCAAAAAAACGCAATCACTATACCTGTGAGCTTAAGCAACACACGCTCGCGTTACTCGAAGACGGCCTAACCCCCGCCCAAGTAGCCAAACAAACGGGCGTTCGCGAATCTAACATTTACCGTTGGCGGCGGGAATTTATGGCCCAAAGCGTTGCAGCAATGGATGAATTACAGCGCGAGCTAAAACGTCTGCGCCAGGAAAACACCGCACTCAAAAACCGCCTTAAAGCGCTACAACAAGCTCCAGCCTAGCGGCGTCTTGGTGCTAGTGCTTGGAGCTCTACTCGCGTGCGGCGTGCGCCGAAATGCGCCCCGGCGCCCCAAGAGAAGGCGTAACAAGCCGCCGGAGCGGCCGCTCTCACGCCCCCTGTCACACCCTCTTACCCGCCTGCCTCACTACCGTAAATACGAAAGACATTGCAAATTCAGAGCACTTCGTCATATTCGCGACAGATACAAAGACTACACTGCAAGCAGATGTCTTGGTTGGCTTACGGATTGCTTGAAAAGCACAGCGCCCCAAAGCGCACCAAGCTATCGACGACCCGCATCGCCTAAGAAGCACCAACACGGAAAGACGCAATGAAACGGCAAAACGATACCTTAGAGCGCATTTACCGCGAAGTGAAAACTGTCATTCTCTCGCGCCAACACCCGGTAACCGGGTTGCTGCCCGCCAGCACCGCCTCCACTCATCACGGTGATTACACCGATGCCTGGGTGCGCGATAACGTTTACTCTATTATGAGCGTATGGGCGCTGAGCATCGCTATGGAGCGCGCCGGGCAAAAAAATCGCTGTGATTTGCTGCAGCAATCAACCATCAAGCTGATGCGCGGCCTGCTGCAATCGATGATGCGTCAGGCTGACAAGGTCGAAAAGTTTAAGCACACCTTAGACCCTTATGACGCCCTGCACGCCAAATACGATACCGCTACCGGCCTTCCCGTGGTAGCGGACGACGCTTGGGGTCACTTACAAATAGATGCCACCTCCATATTTTTGTTAATGCTGGCGCAAATGTCAGCCTCAGGCTTACGCATTGTTTGCACCGGCAGCGAAGTCGATTTTGTCCAAAACTTGGTGTACTACATTTCCAGCGCCTACCGCACCCCCGATTTTGGTATCTGGGAGCGCGGCAACAAAATCAACAACGGCCTCACAGAGATCAATGCCAGCTCCGTAGGTATGGCCAAGGCGGCCCTGCAAGCGCTGGACGGACTGAATTTATTTGGCCCATACGCCACCCAGCGGGCGGTCATTCATGTCGTGCCCGACGCGGTATCGTTAGCACGTAATACCCTAGGCGCCCTGCTACCGCGCGAGTCGTTATCTAAAGAGGTAGACAGCGCGCTGTTATCGATTATTGGGTTTCCCGCCTTTGCCGTGGGTCGGGTGGAGCTACTGACCAAAACCCGCGATACCATTTTGTCTAAGCTCGGTGGCAATTACGGCTGCAAGCGCTTTTTATGGGATGGCCATCAAACCGCTATCGAAGAGAACTCGCGGCTTTATTACGAGCACTCCGAGCTGGCTGAGTTTGAGCATATCGAGTCCGAATGGCCTTTGTTTTACACCTATCTATACATCAATGCGCTGTTTGACGATTTGCACACAACCGCGGCGCACTACCGCAAAAAAATCGAATCACTCATGGTAACCAAAGACGGGATTGGTCTAATTCCCGAGTTGTATTATCTGGACAAAGAGCACATTGCCGCCGAGAAAAAACAACCTCGCACTCAGCCGCGTCAACCCAATGAGAATATTCCATTGGTGTGGGCACAAAGCCTGTATTACACCGGGCTGCTTCTAGACGAAAACTACCTCAAGCCTGAGGACCTCGACCCACTTTACATTCGGCGCCGTTCGACGCGTTTTTCACAGGCGCAAATTGCACTGGTCGTTTTAGCCGAGAGCGATGAGGTGAAGACCACTCTTGCCAAAAATGGGGTAATTGCCGAGTCGCTGGAAGACATAAAACCAATAACCGTGCTTACCGCACCGCATTTGGTAGAGGTATACACCCGCGTCGGGGCAAACGAATCGCTTGGCTTGAGCGGCCGGCCGCGCCGGCGCTTGCAAAGCTTAGCAACCTCACACACCTTTAGAATCAACAACAAATCCTGCTTGTGCCTGTCGTGGTTACAAAGTGAAGAAAACGATTACCGGCTGTTTGATGCCGAATTTTTTGCCGACTGTCTGATTTCAGAAATCAACCACATACGCAAACACTGGATCGACCCCGAGGTGGCGGTTTTTACCCTAAAAATCAGTGCCGACTTCTGTGCGGTGCCCAATGCCGAGACCTTGTTTAAGGCACTTAAAGACCTACAGCTGCGCACCACACACGAGCATGTTGGCAACGCATCGGCGAGCCTTGCGTTGCGCGCATCGCGGGCGACCAAGCTGCTACTGCCTGATCTTTGCTTAACGCCCGTAAGAACGCAACGCACCCAGGTTTTAACGCAGCTTCCCTTTAGCGATACGCCGCTAACCACAAGCGCCCGCCAATTGCTCGACAGCGTTAACAGCGATAATCCCAGTGTGCTCACCCAGGCATTTGAGCGCGCCATGATGGGACGTAACCTTAGCGACAGTGCCACCGACGATGGTACATTAACGTTACGCGCGCTACTTACATCACTGTCACATTACGCGCAACAAACCAATCGCTGGGCACTGGCTCGCATTTGTTTTGCGCACCTACAGCATGGCCACAACGATTTAGCCAACAGCCTGACTCTACTGGCAGCGCGTCACTTAAAAATCACCATCGGGGAAGAGAACGACAGCGAGCTGACCATAAACTCCCAGCTCACCAACCATGAAATTATCGACGGATTACACAAAGTTTTATCGCATCCGTTAGAGCGCGCTTTGGCGCAAGAGGCCATCATCGCCATTGGCGGCCTGCTTCGCACCCGTCCCTATTTGTTTGAAGGCCTGCGCTCGATCGCGCTGCACAACTTTATTTTGCTCTGCTCGCATTACGACAACGAAGCCCTTTCACCTATAGAGTGGCTCGCTACGCAATCACCCTCTTATTTGTACAACAAGCTGCGCAAAGTGCTCGACTCGCAGCGCAAGGTATTCTCCCAGGGCGTCAACCACAGCTTTCATTTGGGCCACGAGCAATCGTCATTACTACAGGGCAGTGATGCCATTACCGCCAACGCCGTGGGCGCCGACTGGTTTGAGTGGCGCCTGGCCCGCGGTTTTATCACCCGTTTTGACGATGAGTTTCTGCAAGCTATTTGGCAAAGCTTAGCCAGCGCTAACACGTTGGTATTTGGCGACAGCGACAGCGACGAGTACTCGCTCGACTGTGAGCTTATCCGCAGTTCCATGACCTCCGGCGAAGAGAGCTTTGCCCAGCTAATTGACCACTTAACGCAGTCGCTCCATCCCAGTTATTATAAAAGCGCGGTCGTCGAAGCCCTGCACTGCTTTACGCTGTTTTGCCAAAACAACCCCAACGCCTATTTCGAGCACCCGGTGGTTTTTAGCCGCTTACTTGAAGAGGCCGCAAGACTCTGGTCCGAAGCCACGGAGGGTTTATGCGGCAATAACCGCAATATCGATTTGCTGCTGCAGCAATCACCCCGGGTACTCCAGGATTACATGATGAAAGCCTTGGCTAACGAGGCCGACAGCAATTCCCGTGCAGCTGCGCGTGAACCGGTTACCCCTGAATAACACCGATGACAGGTTGGCTCGACGCGAGCACGCCGCTACAATGCCCGGCTAATGCTCGCTTCAGGTAACGCTCGCTGACATGCCCCACCGCCCACAGGTAGTAGAACTTCCTTACCAACAAGACAGCGTGGCGTATTTCGCCATGCTCACAACGTTGCCTTATCCGGTTTGGCTTGATAGCTGTCAGCCCATGAGCCAGCATGGACGCTACGATATTTTAGCCGCCGACCCGCTCAGCCGAATCACTACCGTGGGCGACACCAGCCATATTGTAAGCGGCGACACTCGCCGGCACAGCCACGCCGATCCATTTGTGCTATTGCAAGAGCTACTCCCGAGCCACTGCCCCCCGGCGGAATTCGACGGTGAAGCATTGCCGTTTTGCGGCGGGGCGCTGGGGTATTTTGGCTATGATTTAGGCCGCCGGCTGGAGTCGATACCCGCTCACGCCAAAGCCGATATTTCTCTACCGGATATGCATTTTGGCATTTACGCCTGGGCGATTATTACTGATCACCTGCACCAAAAAACGGTATTAGTAGCGCAGCCCAAGATCGATATCGGGCCCATTTTGGCGCTGTTAACCTCGCCCACAAACTTAAAGTCATTCCTAGAAAAAACAAATAAAAGCTTTATTATCAAAAGGTTCAGAGAATCTTCTAATAAAAAGCATTACTTTGAAAAATTCGATACGATCCAAAAGCACATACTCGAGGGTGATTGCTACCAAATCAACTTCGCACAGCGCTTTAGCAGTCAGTACGAAGGCGATCCGCTGGCAGGTTATTTGGCCTTGCGCGCCAAATTGCCCTCCCCGTTCGCCGGCTTTATGCCATTGGACGAGGGGGCCATTCTGTGCCTGTCGCCCGAGCGGTTTATCGCCTGCCGTGATGGCAAAGCCACAACCAGCCCTATCAAGGGCACCATCGCCCGAGGCGCTACCCCTGAGCAAGATCAGCAAAACCAGGCCACTCTATCGGCGAGCACCAAAGACCGCGCCGAGAATTTGATGATCGCCGACCTATTGCGCAACGATTTAAGTAAAACCTGCCGTGAGGTCAAAACCCCTCGCTTGTTTGAACTGCAAAGCTTTGCCAATGTTCACCACTTAGTCAGCACCATTACCGGCCGTATACGACCAGACAAAAATGCGCTGGATGTATTGCGCGCAGCGTTTCCGGGCGGTTCAATTACGGGCGCCCCCAAGGTGCGGGCGATGAGCATTATTGACGAGCTGGAGCCCTATCGGCGAGGCCCCTATTGCGGCAGCTTAGGTTACATCAGCGCCTGCGGCAGTAGCGACACAAACATCGCGATTCGTACAGTGATAGGCAATGCCGGGCAACTGCACTGCTACGGCGGAGGCGGAATTGTGGCGGATTCTGAGGCTGAAAGTGAGTATCAAGAGAGTATTACCAAGGTGGCCCTGTTACTGCGCACCCTGGAGGAATCGTTTAACGCGAAGGCGGCCAATCTACCAAATGGCACTGGCGATTAACAGCAGCAACGCGCCGATCACCAGCCACTTACCCGCGTAATAAAGTGATTTATTTTTACGCTTGATCGACTTCAACAGCTTTTGATAGCTCAGCAAGCCTTGCCCCAACTTGTTGCCGATACCCGTATTGCTGGCATCGACGTTATCGATCATAAATAAGCGATTAAAAAAGCGCCCAAAGTGCCAGTAGGCTTTTTGCACAAAGCCGAGCTTAAGCGGGCGATCAATATCAGTCATCAAAATAATACGCGGCGTGTCTGTGTCGTTATAGGCCGAGTGCAGGTAGGTTTCATCAAAAATAATGCTGTCGCCATCGCGCCAAACATAGTGGGCATCGTCCACCTTTAACCCGCATTTTTCGCTATTGGGGGTGCTCAAACCCAGCGAGTACCGCAGAGTGTAGGCAAACGGATCGTGATGCTTATTGAGCTTTTTACCGGGGTTTAATACCGCAAACAGGGCTAAATTTAGATAGGGCACCTGCTCCAATAACGCCATGGTTTTAGGCGCCAGCTCGTGGGCAGAGGGAATTCGGTGATCGTACATCTTCAGATAAAAACTGGTCCAGCGGTTATCTTTGTAGAAGCTGCTGGCCGGTAAATCGTCTTTAGCGGTAATGTTGCCGCCCTCATACAGAGCTAGCGCCTCGTCGCGGATAACCTCCCAGTTATCCTGAATAATCGCCAGCTCAGGAAAATGCTCAATACTCACCCGCGGTGTGGTGGGCACCTTGGATAACCCGTAAGCAGGCAAATTAAAAGGCACCATAAATGTCGAGAAGTCGGACAACTGCCGGCTAAGCGGAAAAGTCTCGCGGTTACGTGTGCGCACAAACGCAATGCACAAAATATAGACAATGACTAACCCAATGATTACCGCCATACTGACCTCTTAGTTGACCGCCAGCGACACACCATCAGCGGCTGGGGGTGCGTATAATACTCAAAACCGCCGCCGCAACCAACATCGGGCTAATCTTCCACGTCCGATGAAGCGTCGCTATTAAGCAATTCTTGCCGCTCTCGCTCGTAGTCGTCATAGGAAACCGAGCTTTGCTCGCGACATTCTTTTTGCTGGCTTAACGGTACGGTATCGCAATCCCAGCGGGCGTCATTGCGCATACTGTCGTAAACCGACTGCTTGCTACACGCCACTAACATTAGCAGCACCACTATCATCATCGATCGCATGGCTAGCCTCCTTTAAAACTCATTACATAGTGGACGGCGATACCCCGCTCGCGCAGCCTTGCCATCCCGGGTAGATCCTCTAGCGCTACCGCAAACACGGCGCCGCACAGGGTAGCTGCAAAAGCATCCACCAAGGATACAACAGCATCTGCCGTTCCCCCTGTGGCAATCAGATCATCCACCAACAATACCCTCTCACCTTCACGGATGGCATCGGTATGGATATGCAGGCTGTCCTCACCATACTCAAGCACGTAGCTGGCCTTGCGGGTGGCCCGAGGCAACTTACCGGGCTTGCGGGCCAACACCAGCCCACACCCAAGCTCCATCGCTAACGCGGCGCCAAAAATAAAGCCTCGCGCCTCAATAGCGACGATTTTATCAATCGGTTGCCCGCGCAAAGGCGCCGCCATGCGTAATACACATTCCCGCAGCGCCTCGGCCTCTAGCAACAAGCTGGTGATATCGCGAAACTCTATGCCGGGCTTCGGATAACCCGAAACCGTTGTAATACTGGCTTTTAGACGATCGATTTTCATGTGCACTCCCGGCATAAATTAGGCGGCAGGGCCAGTGACAGCCCGCGCGTTAATCATAGCGCAGCGCCCGCAGATACTGTAATATGCGCGGCCACTCCATAACGCTTCTGCGTGTAAGTTAATTTGCGCCTGCGTACCGGTCACACCACAGGATTTACCCCTATGAGTTTTACCCAATTGGGCCTGTCTGCCCCAATCCTTAAAGCTATTGATGAAAAAGGCTACACCGAGCCCTCACCGATTCAGGCGCAAGCGATTCCCGCCGTTTTATCGGGCCGCGATGTGATGGCCGCCGCACAGACAGGTACCGGTAAAACCGCAGGCTTTACCCTGCCAATTTTAGAGCAGCTCAGCAAAGGTACACGCGCCGGAGCCAATCAGGCTCGGGTACTGGTACTCACCCCTACCCGGGAGCTCGCCGCCCAAGTAGGCGAAAGCGTGGCCACCTACGGCAAACACTTACAACTGCGCTCTGCGGTGGTATTTGGCGGCGTAAAAATCAACCCGCAAATGATGAAATTACGTGGCGGCGTAGATGTACTGGTAGCAACACCGGGGCGCTTACTCGATTTGTACAATCAGCGCGCGGTTAAATTTGACCATCTGGAAGTGCTGGTGCTGGACGAAGCCGACCGCATGCTCGACATGGGCTTTATCCACGACATTAAAAAAATTCTCGCAGTACTGCCTAAAAAGCGTCAAAATTTACTGTTCTCAGCGACGTTCTCTGAAGATATCCGGGCGTTGGCAAAAGGCCTGGTACACGAGCCGGTGGAGATTTCGGTCACCCCTCGCAACAGCACCGCCACCACCGTAAAGCAGTGGATATGCCCGGTGGACAAAAAACAAAAGCCGGAGCTGTTAATCCGTCTGATTATGGATAACCAATGGCAGCAGGTATTGGTGTTTAGCCGCACCAAGCACGGCGCCAATAAGCTTACCAAACAGCTAGAGGCCGCTCATATCCGTGCTGCGGCCATTCACGGCAACAAAAGTCAGGGCGCGCGCACCAAAGCCCTTGCCGACTTTAAAAGCGGCGCTGTACGAGTGCTTGTTGCTACCGATATTGCCGCCAGGGGGCTGGACATTGACCAACTGCCTCAAGTGGTGAACTTTGATTTACCCAATGTACCAGAGGATTACGTACACCGTATCGGCCGTACCGGGCGCGCCGGGGCCACCGGCCAGGCGATTTCACTGGTCAGTGCCGACGAGTTTAAGCAGCTGAGTGATATTGAGCACCTGATTAAGACGTTGCTCACCCGCGAAATCATCGATGGCTTTGAGCCAATCCACGACGTTCCCGAGTCGAGCTTAACGCGCCGCGCCCCCAAGCCTAAAAACAAGCCCACAGGCGCAGCACCTAAACGCCCAGGTGGCGGGCGCCAGCGCCGCAATAGCGGCGGTGGTAAATCGGGTGGCGGCGGCAAAGGTGTAGAGGCGAAAAGCGGGCCGTTTGCCAAGAAAAAACCAGCCAATAACCGTCCCCGTCGCCCCAGCGGCAACCGCTAACAAGCGATCCGGGGTGTTACTCGAGGCTGCGACACCAAAATGCAGGGGCGCCTAACGACAGCGGCGCCCGGGGCGGCAGCAAAAGCTACTTAGTCACGCGTCGCGCCCTAAAGCTGCGCCCTTTCAGCTTGCCACTGCTCAGTTTGCGTAACGCCTGCTCACAGGCTTTACGCTTAACCGCGACGAAAGCACTCTGATCAAAGATTTGAATTTTGCCCACCTCATGGCCGGCAACACCATCATCGCCAGTCAGCGCGCCGAGAATATCGCCCGGCCGCACTTTTTGCTTCTTGCCGCCATCGATCTGCAAAGTGATCATCGGTGGCAGGTAGCTTGAACTATCACCGCCGGGCTTCGGCAGCGGCTCGCAGTGGTAAGTTTGCCCGGCATACTGAGCGATCCGCTCCACTTTAAAGCGTTCTTTATCGCCCACTAAAGTCACTGCTAAGCCACTGTTGCCAGCGCGACCGGTGCGGCCGATTCGGTGTACATGCACCTCGCTATCGCGCGCTGGCTGGTAGTTGATCACCGCATCCAGCGCTTCGATGTCCAGCCCTCGGGCGGCAACATCCGTCGCCACCAGCACCGTTAAGCTCTTGTTGGCAAACATCACCAGCGTGCGGTCACGGTCGCGCTGCTCAAGGTCGCCGTGCAGCGCCGCCGCACTAAAGCCCTCGTCGCGTAGATACTCAGCCAGCGCCGCCGTTTCGCGTTTGGTATTGCAAAATACCACCGCCGAATCAGGCCGATAGTCGCGAAGCAACTGGGTTACGGCGAGGTCGCGCTCGCCATCGGCGATCGTGTAAAAGTGCTGCACAATACTCTGAGTATCGTGAGTACTCTCGACTTTAATGCTAACCGGGTCGCACAACACTCGCGACGCCACTTTGGCAATACTATCGGGGTAAGTAGCGCTAAACAGTAATGTTTGACGCTTGGCAGGGATTTCGGCCACGATTTCGTCGAGTGTTTCGGCAAACCCCATATCCAACATCCGGTCGGCCTCATCTAACACCAGAGAGTGGACGCTAGATAACACCAAGTTACCTTTGCGCACGTGGTCAGACACACGCCCCGGGGTACCCACAACAATATGGGCGCCGTGGGCCAAAGATCCAACCTGGGGGCCAAACGGCATGCCGCCGCACAGCGTCAGCACTTTAATGTTGTGAATACCGCGGGCCAGTTTACGAATCTCTTTGGCCACCTGGTCGGCCAGCTCCCGGGTGGGGCACAATACCAGTGATTGCACCGCAAACTGCTTTACGTCTAATCGCGCCAAAAGCCCCAGCGCAAAGGCCACGGTTTTACCTGAGCCGGTTTTGCCCTGAGCGATCACATCCTTACCGGCCAGTACCGCCGGTAAGCTCTCGGCCTGAATGGCGGTCATACTGGTATAGCCAAGGGATGCCACAGTCTTTAGAAGCTCCGGACGGAGCGCTAAGGTAGAAAATTTTAAATCTTGCAATGCTTGTACCCACTAAGTCGAACGCGGCCCGGTAAAACAGACCGCCAATAAAAAAGGGCAGGACAAATGCCCTACCCTTTTTTTAGCTTACCTTAAAGGCAAGCCGCTGCCGCAGCAGCAAGTCTTGTTAAAGACTTTACATTACAGACCTACGATGTTCTCAGCCTGTGGACCTTTTTGGCCTTGAGTTACGGTGAACTCAACTTTTTGGCCTTCGGTCAGGGTTTTGAAGCCTGAACCAACAATAGCGCTAAAGTGGGCAAAAACGTCTGGACCAGATTCTTGCTCGATAAAGCCAAAACCTTTTGCTTCGTTAAACCACTTAACGGTACCTGTTGTAGTAGACATAGTGTCAATCCTGTTCAATCAAAGAGTAAGCCTCTTGTGAGGCGGTTGTGCGCTAAAAGTGTTGCTATTACTTATGACTAAACGGACCGAAACTAAAGGCGTACCGATACTTTGGTGTGGCATAAATATAGGACTTACTTTCAAGCAATATCGAGTATATACCCCTGCATAGCCTTGTCAACTATAAATACCAACCTATTCCAACACAGATGCAAGCCGAGGCTAGCTATTGATAAATAACGGGTTTAACTCACAAAAGGGTTACGCTTTTGTTAACGTGCGGGCCTTTAATACGAGGTAAATTCCGCCAAGCACCAAGGCGCTGCTGAGTACCAAGCGCAGCGAGAGTGGCTCAGACACAAACCAAACACCCCCGAGCGCGGCCAACACTGGCACCGACAATTGCACCACACCCGCCTGTGTAACGCCCAACCCCGCAAGGGCGCGATACCAAATGGCATACCCCAAGGCCGAGGCAACACTACCGGAAGCAACGGCCAGCAACGCGCCCAAGCCATCGACTGTAAAGGACTGGACGGGCACAACCCAAGGCACCAGCAGTAACAATGGCAAAAACGCCAGAGCACGCAAGAAGTTACCGCACGTCGTTAGTAAGGGCGCAACCGCGCGCCGCCCCGCTAAGGTGTATAGCGCCCAGCCAACACCGGCCATCCCCATCAACAAGGCCCCTGCGATACTCGGGCTAGTGGCACCCGGTAACAGCAATATTAACAGCCCCAATAGCGCCAACGACAGGCCACAGGCTTCCCCCAGGCTAACCCCCTGCCCCGAGCGCAACGCGGCTACCAACATAATGAGCTGCACGACGCCAAACAATATAAGCGCGCCTACACCGGTATCTAAACTGATGTAAGCGTACGAAAAGCCGACCAAATACACGAACAGCGCGCCTGCCTCCAACCAGGAGCCAGCTTTAAGGGGTAGCCGACGTTCACGCCAGAGCACAATAAACAGAAGCGTTAAGGCGCCACTTAGCAAACGAATCGCGCTAAAACTCGCGGGGTCAATAATTGACGAGCTGGACGGCGATAAAGCCAGACGGCAAAGCACCGAATTGCCGGCAAACGCCAACATTGCCAGCAAAGTAATACGCATAACAGAGGGGGACATAAGAGCGACCACAGCTTAAATTGGTAAGATTACAGCACGCAGCGTAAAAACCAATAGGTATTAACACTGCAGAAGCATCGTAGCCGAAGCCCAGCAACCATTAAACCGACAGATAGCGCTCGATATCGACCTCGTCAATTTGCTCCGGCCTTAAATACTCCCGTGCGTATTGCAAGTAAACACCGCTGGTTAAAAACAGCTCAAAGACGTCCCGGTCGATATGCTCACGCTCCACCATGCCGGCCATAATTTCGATAGCGGCGCCAATGGATTTGGCCTCCTTATAAGGCCGATCAGCGGCGGTTAACGCCTCAAAAATATCCGCCACCACCAACACTTTTTCGGGCACAGAAAGTTGATCACCGGTAAGCTTGCGCGGGTAGCCCGTTCCATCGACCTTTTCATGGTGAGTAGAGGCATAACGCGGCACCTGTGCTAACTCGGACGGAAACGGAAGCCTATCGAGCATTTTAATGGTGCTCACCATGTGCTCGTTGATTCGATACCGCTCTTCCGGCGTCAAAGTGCCGCGAGCAATCGACAGATTATACAGCTCGCCCTGATTAAAGATGTACTCAGGCACATCCATGTCAATCTCTAGGTGAGGCTCAAAACTGATATCGCAGGTACGTTTTTGTACATGCTCCGGTCGGTCGTCCAGCAACCGCTCTGTGGCCGGCAACGACTCCGACATGTTGTTGGTACGAGTCAACTCATCGGCGCTCAGCCCCAGGCGCCGATCAAAATGGCGCTGCCAAGTTTGCTCCCCTATACGCCCAATTCGAGCCCCGTCTTCGTCATCCATGTATTCACCACCGATATTGGCTTTGGCAATAAAAGCAAAGTCGTCGTGTAACTGGACAGTCCGAGCTTGTAGCTGAGCGGCAAGCTCCGCTTCGTTTTTATCTCCTTGCGCGATTCCGCGCCAGTAGCTTAGCTGGGCATCACGCAGTAACACCTCAAAGCGGGTCCTTATTTCGTGGATTCGGTTGTAAATCGTCTCCAACTTAACGGATTTATCAACGACATGCTCGGGCACGGTAATTTTGCCGCAATCGTGTAGCCAGGCGGCAATTTTAAACTCACGCCACTGATCTTCATTCTCAAACTTAAAGTGTGCAAAAGCGGGCTCCGATGACTCATGGGCAACATTGGCAAGCATAAGCCCCAGTTCCGGTACACGAGCACAATGCCCGCCGGTGTAAGGCGACTTTGCGTCGATCGCCTCGGCAATAAGCTGGATAAACGAGTCCATCAACAAGCGCTGACTCTCGTGATGAGCACAAATCGAGTCAKCCATCTCCGTCATTGAAATAGCCAGGTCATTTAGCTCTCTAACGCGTGTAGGGGTATACTTAACTTGCTCAAATTGGCGTTTTTTTACCAAATCACTCTTTTGCGCCAGAGTCAAAATCGGCCGGACTATCGGGCGCGACAACAACCAAACCAACGGCAGCACCAGCAATAAACAGACAGCGGTAACCCAAATAGATTTGCGCACGCGATCCAACGGCTTAGCCAGCACTTGGGCAACTGGTGTCACGACGGCAAAATAGCTGGGCGCCCCCTGCCCTGGCGCCACCTCGCTAACCAGCACAAAGTGTTCGACACCATCAATCTCTAGCTGCGTTAAGGTATCAAGCGAGTTTGCATCTTGCCCCATAGACAATAAAAATGGATAGGGTACCCGGGCCAGATCGTCCTCTGTATCGCCCTGTGGGTTTAGCCATTTATCTTCAAGCTGTAACCACTCTTCATCGGTTACTGAAAATAGCGCTAAATTTAGCAGCCCCAAAAGCTGCTCATTGTCCGGATGTACAACAAAGTAAATTGAGTCCGACAAGCCCTCGTTCAGCAAGGGCGGGCCAAACTGTATATTCTCGATAAAAAGTGCACCAGAGATATGTCGCAGCACCACGTCATTATCAATGGCCGCATCCGCTCGTCCGGCTTGCATGGCCTGTAGGGCTTGTTTGGTGTCCTCAACGGCAAGGATGTTATTCGCACCAATCACATCACTCACGACATCAGTAATCGTCCAACCCGTGGGTGCGGCAACTTTAAGTCCCTCAAGCCCTGCAATATTGCTAATAACGGGTTGCCCGGTGCGATTGGCAATGGCGAATGGCAGCTGTGCCATAGGCTCACTAAAAAGCCCCAGGCTTCTGTTAGCATCCGATAAAAGCAGCGGCTGTAAAACGTCCAGCTCACCGGCCGAGAACTTCTCTTTTAGCTCATTCCAGCTATAGCCGTTGATAAACTGCACGTTCAACTGCAGCTTATCCCCCAAAAGCCGCAACAAATCTATACTAAAGCCTTTAGGGCGACCCGCTTCAGCAAAATCAATAGGCGCCCAATTTAACTCATTGGAAACACGAATAGCGCCAAGCGAATCGAGATACGCACGCTCACGTTTACTCAGTGACAACGGCTTTACACTCGTTCGAACAGCGTCATTATCGCGCAACAAATTAGAGCCCAACATCGCTCCGTCGCCTTTGTACACATAGAGCTCCGCCTGTGCTCCCATTTTTTTACTTTGCAGATAGCTCGAGAATGACTGCAAGGTGATATCGATTCCAAGCACCACTTCACTCTCGGGCAACTTGATAGAGTATGTTTGACCCGGCGCCTGAATATACTGAAACATATAAGGGTCAGACTTTCGCACCTGCGCGCGCTTCGACTCGTTAAACCAGCGCCGTTGACGCACATCGTACTGAGCTGGCTCTGTGCGCTGGGCCCGAAGATTAAATTCGTTATCAAAGTAAAAAAGCTCACGGACGCGCCCCTCACTCGAGTCTTGCACCCGATTGATAACCCAGCGGTCTCCCGCCTGGGCCTTGACGGCATCGAGCATTGACTCATTGGCATGAAGGTTCACCAATTCAAAAAAATCGCCACTGGGGAAACCTAGATAAATACTGTAAAAAAAGTCGTGATTGCCCAGCACCTCGGCAAATAAATCGCGTACATGTTGGATTTGTTCAGGGGTCTCAACATGCTGCAACGACGGGTAACGTGCCAGCAGCGTACTTACCTCTTCCGCGCTGCGCTCAATCGACTCAATAAAGTCGCCCGTGGTCACAGCGGTTTGCCGGTAACGCTCGATACCCTGCTCCATCGCCATCTGCCGACTAAAATAATACTGCAAGGATATGGCGACAGCGGCGGTTACAAAAATTGCCAAAGCGACTAACGCCACGACAATTAGCCTGATAGATAGGGTAAACCGAGGTGATTCATTAACCTTCATGACGGCAGCGTTCCTTATTGGCCGTGCAGCATTTTGTCTAATAATAGCGGCTTTTAACGTCAGCGGGGAACCAGCGAGCCAAGTTTTTTATATTAGGCGACTGCGCTGTAAACCGCGAAGCGCCACAGAGGGATCGGCACTCACGACACGGAGCTTACCCTGAGGTAAGCTCCGTGCTTAATATCGCTACATCTTCCAGCTGACTTTTACCCCTGCCGTGCGCGGCAAGCCCCACACACCATAGCCCCAGTCAGAGCCCAAGGTGTTCTGGTAGGTGAAATACTCCTCATCGGTGGCATTTTTAACAAACGCCTCGACGGTGAGCCGCTCTGACGCTGATAACCAGCTCACTTTGGCATTGGCGATGCCATAGGCGTCGTGTTTTGAGTAGGGGTCGTTCTCGATCTGCAAGTAATGATCATCTTGCCAGGCGTAATCAGCCTGCAAAGCAAGCTCACCAGCACTCCCCAAGGGAATGTAGTAACGCCCGACCAGATTGTAGGTCAGCGCCGGCGCCGAGGGTAACTCATTGCCGTCTAAGGTATATTCATCGCCCGCCACTAAAAACACCTGATCCGAATCAAACTCGGTTTTTAGCAGCCCCAGGCCCCCGATCAACTCAAAGTTATCGGTCACCTGGGCAGTCAACTCCACCTCGGCGCCAGTACCAGTGACGTCGCCGGCGTTAGTAATAACGCTGCCGTCCGCCACCGTTAAAAATACCTGCGCCTGATAGCCTTCCACTTCATAAGTAAACGCCGCTGTATTTAATTTGATTCGGCCATCAGCGAAGCTGGTTTTATAGCCCACCTCAAGGTTGACAACGTCTTCAGAGTTAACCGGCAAAGTAGCCTCTTCCGATGCATTGTAACTGCCCGAAAAGCCACCGCTTTTAAAGCCGGTCGATAGACTCACATACGCTAGCGAATAATCTGTGGGGCGCCAATCCAATCCGATACGACCAGTTAAGGCGTCATCGCTAAAGTCACGGGTGGCATCAATCTCGGGGTAAAACGAGGGGCCGGCATCTTGCACAAAATCGCGCTCCTCTTCGGTGTATCGCGCCCCTAATATTAATGTCCATTCATCAAAGATGTCGTATTCGTACTGACCAAATAGGGCCCAAGATTCAGAGTCCAACGAAACAACCTCTTGGTGCCATAAACCATCGGCGGTTGTCGGTGCCTGCGTAATCAACCCCCGGTCATCTTTGTAGTAATAAACACCGCCGACCCACCTACTCGCGTTTGTACTGCCGTTTAAGCGGAGCTCTTGGGTGTACTGCTCAGCATCTACACTATACTGCTCATCAAAAAATACCACTTCGGTGCCGTCGCCATCGTCCTGAAGAAACTTATCCAACTCTTCATAGGCGGTAATAGAGGTAACGGTAAAAGGCTCCAAAACCCAATCGAGTGTCGCAGACACGCCAAAGGTATCGATCTTCGTTTGCAAGCCATCGGCAGCACCGCTGGCTACATGTTCAGGGTCAAACTGGCCGTTTACCGCCTCAGCCCCGGTCATCTGGAATGTGTTACTGGTACACAAACCATCGTGTATCCGGCTAACAGAGCATGTCGCCGCGTTATCACCAACACTCTCGAGATAGCCCATATGGGCAAAACCTACGGACTGTTGATCGGCTTCGCTGCCGTGTACATTCAGCAACAACCCAGCGTCATCCGTGAGATCAAAATCCAACTGTGCCCGATAGCCAAAACTGTCAGTGTCGTTTAGTTTCTCGCCGGTAACGGTATTGGTTTGCCAGCCTTCGTTATCAGTCTTTTTTAGTGCCACCCGGCCGCGAATACCATCGGTTAACGGGCCACTGATCATACCCTCGACCACCGTTTCATCGTAACTGCCATAGCTGACACTTGCCGCCGCATCGAGTTCTTCAGTGGGCTTGCGCGAAACATAGTGAACCAAACCGCCTGTAGTATTACGGCCGTATAGGGTGCCTTGAGGGCCACGCAGAACTTCTACCCGCTGCAAATCAAAAAGCTGTATTGCGGAACCCGCGGGGTTGCCGCGATACACATCGTCCACATATATGGAGACCGGCGACTCCCAGGAATCGGAGAAGTTAACCAAGCTGATACCACGAAGGCTTACGGAGGGACTGGAGGCTTCGCCAAAAATGGCAAAGAAATTCATATTAGGCACTTGCTGGGTGATGTCTAACCCTTCTTCAAAACCCATTTTTTCGATAGCGTCACCGGAAAACGCACTAACCGCCACAGACACATCTTGTAAATCCTGCTCGCGTTTTTGCGCCGTAACCAGCACCTCTTCAATAACTGATTGCGCGGCGTATAAGGGCGACGCAGTAACACCTGCGCCAACAATTAGTGAAGACAACAATATATTTTTTGATAAATGGCGCTGTCGGCTGCGACTGTTTTTATTTAACCTCTTGGTAGCTTTCATACAATTACTCCCTCTTCTTTGCGTGTCAACGCCTCCCCCCCTGGTCCCTCTTTTTATTTTTTATTAGCAAGATAGTTTAAGAAGTACGTCATTAAAAAACCCATAAACTGGGCAATTTGTAGAAGCGATCTCTCACTTTTGCTTTTTTACCATAGCAGCAAACATCGGCTACTGACAGTGCCAGGAGTTCTTTAGCCGAGAACAGCAAGGAATTACAAACTGCACAGCAAAAAAACAGACACAAAAAAACCGGCGTAAACGCCGGTTTTTTTTGTGTCGCGAACAGAGGAAATAAATTACAAAGTTAAATCACGATTGCTCGCTTTAAGAAACTCTTGTTTTAGCGCCTCATAAGTGTGCGCAGCGGGAAACTGCGGAAACTCATCGATGACATTTTGTGGTGCATGAAACAAAATACCTGCATCAGCTTCGCCCAGCATTGTGGTGTCATTGTAAGAATCGCCGGCAGCGATGATACGATAGTACAAGGTTTTTAACGCCAGCACCGATTGACGCTTAGGGTCCTTCTGGCGCAAATGATAATTAATTACCCGGCCATTATCGTCAGTTTCTAAACGGTGACACAGCAGTGTTGGGAATCCTAGCTGGCGCATTAAAGGCTGTGAGAACTCGTAAAAAGTGTCCGACAAAATAATCACCTGAAAACGCTCACGCAGCCAATCCACAAACTCTACCGCCCCCTCTAAAGGCTCGAGTGTGGCGATGACCTCCTGAATCTCATTGAGGCCGAGATTATTCTCCTCCAGAATACGCAGACGCTGACGCATAAGCACGTCGTAATCCGGGATATCGCGAGTCGTCGCTTTAAGCTCCTCGATTCCGGTTTTTTCTGCAAATTTAATCCAAATCTCAGGGACTAAAACGCCCTCTAAATCCAAGCACGCGATTTCCACTAGCCGCCTCCAGCATACAGTCAAAGAAAAAACGCGAATCTACCCCGTCGGCGTGATAAAAGCAATTTAACTGCGCAGGTTTTCACGTGGAACATATAACCATATACCCCAAAAACAGGATTTGATATAACATCGCATTACGGGTCATCATTAAGTGAAATCAACTTAGAGCAGCCGTTCTGTAGCCAAAACGCCTACATCTAGTAGCAAGGCAGATATCGATGCCCTACATGTGGCTAAAAGACATACATACTGGACACCTTTCAGTCAATGTTCCACAGCCTGATAGCAGTAGGTTATAAGCAAATGCCGGCGCGATATTGGGCAGCTGTTTAAGGCTCTGGTATGCTTCGCGCAAATTAAAAACTTACAACCAGTCGCAGCCCCTAACAGGCCTGTGGCAACCGAGATGTTATATAGGCGCAACCATGAGTGAGAAGATTAATACCGTCGATATCGAAAATGAACTGCAGGGGCAAAGCCCCTACCGCATCATGCGCTACGCATTAGAGCAATTTGACAATATCGCCATCTCTTTTAGCGGAGCGGAAGACGTGGCCCTTATCGATATGGCCAGCCGTATTCGCCCCGACGTACAGGTATTTTGCCTGGACACCGGGCGCCTGCACGCCGAGACCTACCAGTTTATCGAAACGGTACGCAAGCATTACGGTATTGATATCGACGTCGTCTCACCCGACGGCGAAGCCGTGCGCGCCTTGGTTAAAGAGAAAGGCCTGTTTAGCTTTTACGAAGACACCCACAAAGAGTGTTGTGGCATTCGTAAAATTGCCCCGCTGCGTAAAAAACTACTGGAAGTTGACGCCTGGATTACCGGCCAGCGCAAAGATCAAAGCCCCGGCACCCGTGCCGACATCCCGGTCATACAAGACGACCTCGCTTTTGCGCGCCCCGGCGAAACGCTCACCAAATTTAACCCGCTGGCCAACTGGAGCTCGGAGGAGGTATGGAATTACATTCGCATGTATGAAGCGCCCTACAACCCCCTGCATGACCGAGGCTATATCTCCATTGGTTGCGAGCCCTGCACTCGCCCGGTCGGCCCCGGCCAACATGAACGCGAGGGCCGTTGGTGGTGGGAAGAAGCCACCAAAAAAGAATGCGGCCTGCACGCTGGCAACCTCTCAGACGCTAACGATGAGAACGTCAGCCCTTTACCGCAAGGCAATTAAGTCGTGAAGATCACCTTGGTTAAAAAAGTCTTAGCCGACGGCTCGTCATGCCGAAAGTGTATCGATGTGATGGGTAAGCTCGAGCAAAGTGGCTACATTGAGCGTATCGATGAGATCGTCAGCGCCGATGAGAAAGATCCAGATAGCCCGGGGATGAAATTAGCGCGCGAGCACAACGTTGATCGCGCGCCATTTTTTATCGTACAAGAGGCCGGGCAACCCAGCCGGGTTTATACGGTTTACTATCAATTTGTACGAGAGGAGATGGAGCCCTAGGCACTAGCCTGGACACACGACTCCGGTACCTGCCAAACCACAGTAGCCGCCAGGATTTTTTGCCAAATACTGCTGGTGATAGGTTTCGGCGTAATAGAACTCAACCCCTTGGCGAATCTCGGTGGTTATCTCGCCTTTCCCGGCATCAATCATGGCGGCTTGGTAACGCTGCTTACTGGCCTCGGCTATTGCTAACTGGCTGTCGCTGCTAAGGTATAAACCTGAGCGATATTGCGTGCCCACATCATTGCCCTGGCGCATCCCCTGGGTGGGGTCGTGCGCCTCCCAAAATATTTTTAGTAGCTCATCCAGCTCTATCTGAGCCGGATCAAAAACCACCAACACCACCTCATTGTGGCCGGTAAGCCCACTGCAAACTTCGTCATAAGTTGGGTTGGGCGTATAACCCCCGGCGTAGCCAACGGCTGTTGTATACACCTCAGGAATTTGCCAAAACAGGCGTTCCGCCCCCCAAAAACAACCGAGACCCGCCAAAAACCATTCACAACCCTCAGGAAAAGGCGGTACGATTGGATGACCATTAACAGCGTGATCAGGGGCCACTTGCATAGGCGCATCGCGCCCCGGCAAAGCCTGCTCAGGCAGTGGCATTTGAGATTTTCTTTGACTAAAAAGCATGAAAGCCTCCGGTAGAATATTTAACCCATGGGCAGGCGACGATCATCTACTCGACACACACCAGATAGCGGCCTCTCGATTTTCCCTCACGCATTTGTGTGAGCACTTCAGGGACTTGCTCAAGAGATATCTTTTGGCTTAAGTTACACAGTGAGTTAGGTTTAAGATCAGTGGCCAGATGCAACCAGAGCTTGCGTTTATAGTCGTTGGCCTGCTCAGCTGAATCTACCCCCAGTAACGCCACGCCACGTAAAATAAACGGGTACACCGTAGCGGCAAAGCTGGGCCCTGCGGCTAAACCGCACGCAGCCACAGCACCTTCGCGCTCGGTCGCTTTGATAATGTTAAACAGCGCATCCCCACCCAGGGTGTCGATAGCGCAATGCCACTGAGGCGTAAGAAGCGCTTTTTTATTCGCCTCAAGCCACTCGGCAGAGCTAATGATTTCTTGTGCGCCTAGCTCGCGTAATCCATCCGCAGCCTCTGTTTTACCGCTCATGGCCACAACCTGATAACCAAGCTTGGCCGCCATCGCCACCGCCAGAGAGCCGACGCCACCAGAGGCGCCACTGACGAGCAAGCGAGTGTCACTAATAGCGCGGTGTTGAACACGGGCAAGTTTATCGAGGCACATAGCCGCTGTGAGCCCCGCCGTACCAAAAATCATAGCCTCGTCAAGCTCTAACTGAGGTGGGCACGGGCACACCCACTGTAGCGGCACTCGGCAATATTGAGCGAGGCCACCGTGCGTGTTCATACCAAAATCGTAGCCACTAATCAGCACACGATCACACGGCCGATACTGCCCTGTCGAGTCAGAGACAACCTCGCCGGCGGCATCAATGCCCGGAGTATGGGGAAAGTTTCGGCTAACGCCGGGGTTTCCCACTGCAGCCAAGGCATCTTTATAATTTAGGTCGCTGTAGCGGATACGAACCAGAATATCGCCTTGCGGCAGAGTAGCGGCCGACACACTCTCGACGGCCACACGAAATTGATCATCGCCGTCACGATGAATACGAAGTGCGCGATATTCTTGCATAACTCAGTCCCCTAACCCATTGCATGTAGCCATCTAAAACATTCAAGCTAGCACCTCGTACCGTGCCAGGGCAACTGAAGCGCTTAGGCTAAAACCATCGCTTGGGTTGCACGCGAGCAAGCACCCGATTAAATAATCGGTCTACTGAGGCCTCAGCCGCAAAGCCAAGGCGTTCGGCCAAGGATTTTTTGTGGGTGAACTCAACGGCAAAAATATCACTGCTCTCATGTTGATCCCACAAATAGCCGTCACTGGTTTGAATATGATCGATAAGCTGCATCTCGACCGCTTTGGTGCCGTACCAGATTTCACCGGTGGCCACTTTATCGACATCAACACCGGGGCGATGTTCACTGACAAACGCTTTAAACAGAACGTGAGTTTGCTCCAGGTCATCGGTAAACTTCTCACGGCCTTTTTCGGTGTTTTCGCCAAACATGGTAACCGTGCGCTTATACTCGCCGGCGGTAAACATCTCGTAGTCTATATCGTTCTTTTTAAGCAGCCGATGAAAGTTTGGCAGCTGCGCTACAACCCCGATAGAGCCTAATACCGCAAAGGGAGCCGCGACGATCTTATCCGCCACGCAGGCCATCATATAACCGCCACTGGCGGCGACTTTATCGACACACACGGTCAGCGGAATGTTGCGCTCGGTGATACGAGTTAACTGGCTCGCCGCTAAGCCGTAGCTGTGGACCATTCCGCCACCACTTTCTAGCTTCACCACCACCTCGTCTTGCTCAGTCGCCACACCCAATATGGCGGTAATCTCTTCGCGCAAGCTTCCGTTCGCTGAGGCTTTTATATCGCCATCAAAATCCAAAACAAACAAGCGTTTGCGTACGCTAGGTACGTCTTGTTCCGTTGCAGATTTATCTGTGGCGCTTTTGCTCTCTTGTTTCTTTTGCTTTTTTAATAGCTTTTCTTTTTTCTTTTTGAGTTTTTGCTCGAGCTTAATCGCGGCTGAATCGAGCACCTCGGCTTTGATGATATCGCTGTATTCATCATAGGTATCGTTCAGCTTAGTAACCTCGATATGCCCTTTGTCAGAGCCTCGCTGCTGCTTGCTGCTCACAATGAGCGCTAAAATAATGGCAAAAGCCACCACAATGGTGGCGGCTTTCGCGAGAAACATTCCGTAATCGGCTAAAAATTCCAAAAATTTACTCCCCAGTGACTATTCCCGGTCGTTACCAACCGCGTTTGCTTTTCTTTGTTAGCGCCAGGCGCCCACGGCGTCTCGCGCAGAATCATTGAGAGGCCGGGTTACTAAGCCCGTGCCCGATAAACTCACCTCAAAAAGTGCACCATCGGCCATTGGCAAATAAGTCGCACTACCGTACACCGCGTCCACCAACGGCAAAGATTCCCGAGCTTCGCGCAACCAGCGCCACACATCGATACCATACTCACTTTCGTGAAACGAATAGACGGTGCGCTCGGCGGAGCGCTCTTGCTCCAGCGAGTAATAGCGCCCACTAAGACGATCGAGCCGATAGCCTGGCTTAACGCCCCAGTTAGCAACAATGCCTTTCCACTTAATAATTCGCGCGTCGAGCTGCCATTGATCTCCGGCAATTTGATAACGTTGTTCACGGCCATGTTCGTCAGCCACTACCACGTTGTAAAGCGCCTCTTTTACTTTCTCGAACCCCAGGGTTGCGACTCGCTGTTCTTGCTGTATTTGGCGATAACTAAAAATATCCCAGGCAACAAACGCAAACACCACAGCCAAACCGAGCAATGCCAGGCCAAACATGCCCCGTAACCACCCCAACACCCAAGAGTCTTTAAACAGTAATTTGGCAGCCGAGTAAGCAACCAGCAAGCAACACAAGCCGGCCACCACCGCAATTGCACTATAAACCATAACGTTAAATCCCCTGCTCTATGGCTAGCCTATTATTCACGCTCACCTGACTTGTGGGAGGCGGCCTCTCGCTCACTGATAAAACCGTCTATCAATTGTCGCGCGATGGTGCCGCGAGGCGGTATTTTAGGCAGCTGACGGTAATGGTACCAGTGCGCCTCAGTAATCTCTTCAAGCTGCGGCTCAATACTGCCCGCCTCATATTCGGCATAAAACCCCAACATTAATTGCGACGGAAACGGCCAGCTCTGACTGTCAGCATATCTAAGGTTTTTAATCTTAACGCCGACTTCTTCGTCCACTTCACGGACAACGGTTTGCTCGATGCGCTCGCCGGCCTCCACAAACCCGGCCAACGTCGTATAAGTGCCGGTACGTGATCTCTGGTGCAATGCCAGCAAGCAATAATCACCCCGGGTCACCAGAACGATAATGCAGGGGGTTTGCACCGGATAATAGTGGATTTGGCAACTGGAACAAACCCGCACCATCTCACCATGGGTTAAGCGTTCTGGCGCAGGCTCGGGCAGTGTGCTGCCACAGGCGGAACAAAACCGATGACGCCGCCACCAGTGCTCTATTTGCAGCGCCCTACCCGCCCAATACCACACATCCGGGGTGCTGCTGCCCATAAGATCACGTAAATTGAGCCAGTGCTCGGGCGCTAAAGGTAAAGGCTTTTCCGAGAGGCAAATCCAGTGGCGGTAATCATTATCGGTTTCGGGTAGGTCCATTCGAAAGCACGCATGGCTGCCTTGAGGGGCCTCAGTTGCAGGCTGCCCGTCTGGCAACCATAGCTGCCCATCGACCACGGGCCAATAATAATTCGTTTTATCAGCGTTTCTCACAAGACACCCTCACCCCATTACGAGGCAACAGGGTACCCAAGCGCCTGTAAACTTTCTTCGGCTATTTGCAGAACGCTGGTGTCGGCGCTTTTTTCCGATTTAATTGCGTCCAGGTAGTACTCGAGGCTAATCACAGCATCGGCAAACGTTTCCAGTAAGTGCTGCACCGCTGGCAGCTGCTCATTACCCAGTAGTGCCTCATTAACAAATTGCTCACAGGCGGCTACAACTTTAGCCGCGCGCCCTAGCGACAAAACTTGCATCCCGCCGCGTACAGTAGAGAGGGTTGAGGCAACGTTTTTAATATGGCCAATATCGTAATTGGATTCAGAGTAGCTATTTAACGCCCGCTTGATCATAGCGAGCCCCGACTCGGCCTCTTCGATCACCAGTGTCTCTGCTTCAAAGATCTGGCTGTTAGAGAGCACCTCCTCCCGCGACAGCGCGTTAAGCGCGGCCAGCTTTTCTTCCGATAAATTCATGCGGGCCAAACCACTAACGGTACTCTCGATGTACAACAGGGTGTCGGCCACACTCAACAAGTCATCCGGGCTCGCCTCAATAGAGCCGTCCTGCCAACCGGCAATTTTCTGAATCTCGGCGCGCAGCGAGCTGCTCGGCGCGACCAAGCCAACGACCGAGAGAATTTCGGCAATCTTTTTCAGGGTTTCGGGTAACTCCGGCGTTTCTTTGAGCATCTCAATACCGCCCTGAGCGGCGCGCTCTAAGATGTTTTTGCTCGAGCGCAGCTCCTCTTGCAGTACCGCCGTCATGGAGGTTACCGTAGTTGCGCTGGGGCCCTTGAGGTACTCCTGCTCACGCAATAACTCGACTTCATTGTAAGGTAGCCGGGCTACGTTAAAGGCTGCCAAAATTGCCTCGGCACGGGAGCTGTCACGATGGGCCAGCGCCACCAAATACACCAACTCTTTTAATAACGCAGGAGACGCCGAGCGATCCAGCGACACATCGCCCTCAAACTGAACCCGTTTAAATTCTCGATCGATCGCTCCCAGTAGCATTTTGCGCGATTTAGTAAGCTGTAAATTGCCTTCGGCGATGGCACCAATCATCTCTGCCCCCACCCACCACAGCTGCGCCATCGGCCTATCAGCGGTGACACTGTCGAGCCGCTCTAGCGAGCGGACCATCATACCCAATGATGGCTTAACCTGTTTGCCCTGCAATACGCTGAGCATAGCGACTTGATACATGTGTCGGATACGGCGCACAAACTGACGAAAATCCTCGGGGATAACGGCGGTTTGCTGCTCGGGACGCTGGCACTGCTCCAGATCTAACGCAAAGTAGTAGCTCATAGGTAGCAGAGGCTCTTTGCGGGCGGCGCGTAAATCGTTGATATGCGGGATCAGCAATACCGCCATGCTGCGACCGGTTTGGGTGCAATACTCTAAATAACGCGGCAAGATGAAAAACACCGAGGTAATGCGCTCGAGCTTCTCACGGGTGGCTGCACCGTCCCCCAGGGGGATATCGGTGATGTGTTCAACCAACTCACTGGCGAGAGTATCGACGCCGCGCAGCTGCAACAAACTTAAAGTGCCACGGATTTGCTTTATATCGTCGATACAATTTTGCAGCAATTCACCGTCGTTAGGATCCGCCGCGAAGCGCTCCAATCGGTTGGCGGCCGACTCTATGGTACTCACCAGTTCATTCTGTACCAGTTTTAAAGAGGATGGGTTAAAACGTTCCGCGGTGTCTGTAGTCACTGTTATTTTCCTGCCGGTATCGGGCCAAACTACACACTCCAGTGTAGCAAGCTCTTTTTGTGTGCAACCAATGCATTAATGTCGATATGTAGAATCTACATTAACTTATTATAAAACTCTAAGGCAATCCAATTAAGCCGCTAAGATTTGCCCTCAGATGCCAAAGGTGTCGCATTAATAATCCGCGCGAGTTGGCTAGCTGCCACTGTTCTCAGCCAACCAGAGGCACTGGCCACCACTGGCGCTATTAATAGCTTCAAGCTTTTCTTGGTGCCGCACCAGTTCATCGCCCTGTGCCGAGACCACTGGCAAAGGGCGACGACTGGCGTCAAGACGTTTAATTTCGGCCCCCGAGGCCTCATCGCCACCGTCACCGCCATCACCACCGCCAAGCATCAGCGCGGTTTGCCCACCCGTCATTAACAGGTAGACATCCGCAAGAATCTCGGCATCGAGCAAAGCGCCGTGCAGTTCGCGCTGGGAGTTATCGACGCCGTAGCGCTTACACAGTGCATCCAGGTTATTTTTCTGCCCTGGGTGTTTGCCGCGAGCCAAAATAAGGGTATCGACAATACTGTTCGTCAGGGCAACCGTATTGTGGCGCGAATCCATGCGGCGCAGCTCGGCATCGATAAAGCCCACATCAAACGGAGCGTTGTGAATGACAAGCTCCGCGCCGGCGATAAAGCTCATAAAATCATCGCGAATTTGAGCAAAAACCGGCTTATCGGCGAGCATCTCATTGGTTATGCCGTGCACCTCCATCGCCCCGGCATCGACTTCACGCTCGGGGTTGATGTATTGATGGTAGTGCTTGCCGGTGAGCTTGCGGTTGATCACCTCAACGCAACCGATCTCGATAATCCGGTGGCCCTGGCTGGTTTCAAGACCGGTGGTCTCGGTATCAAGCACAATCTGGCGTGTTACTGTATTGTCCGGTGTGGTCATAGTTACTCTGTAAAATATTTGGTTAAACGAGCTTAGCTCAACTCATCAATGCCGCGATTCGCTAACTGATCAGCGCGCTCGTTCTCGGCGTGGCCACTGTGGCCTTTAACCCAGCGCCAATCGATTTTGTGGCGGTTATTTTCGGCGTCTAACGCCTGCCATAAATCGACATTTTTAACGGGCTGTTTAGATGCCGTGCGCCAGCCCTTGCGTTTCCAACCGGCCATCCACTCGGTAATACCTTTTCTGACGTATTGCGAGTCCGTGGTTAAAACCACCTCACAGGGCTCCGTTAACGCTTTTAAACCCTCGATGGCAGCGGTCAGCTCCATGCGGTTATTAGTGGTATCACGCTCGCCACCGAACAGCTCTTTCTCTTGCCCCTGAAACCGTAATAATGCGCCCCAGCCACCCGGGCCGGGATTACCACGACAGGCTCCATCGGTAAAAATCTCTATATTTTTCAAAAATATACCACTACTTGTTAATGTTTTTTGTACGACTGGACCCGCGCCCAACTTTACTCGGAACCGAGGCCGCGCTAAAGCCTCTTAGCTCGACATTGTTCCAACGGGGTTTCAACGGCAACACGGCGGGTACGTCTTTGCGTACCGTGACAGCATAATAGTTGCCCCAAGGCGCACCAACGCGCCGCAGCCAGGACTCCAGGGGCCGCTGATTGTCTCGCGATCGGGGCCAAAACTGGCCGCGAGTAATATTCACAGGCACTAAATCGAGCAATTTACACCAGTCCTGCAACCGGCCCCAGCGTAACGCCTGGTGCCCGCCCTCGGGAGCGTGGCCAAACCAGCCGCGCAAAAGGCGCAGCAAGCCGCCAAGGCTCCAGGGGTTAAATCCCACAATAACAATATAGCCGCGGGCGATAGTGGCCTTAGCGACCTCCGCCAACAATTGGTGGGGGGTCTGGCTAAAGTCCAGCGCATGGTGTAACACAAATACATCGACGGACTCGGGGGCCAAGGGCAACCGACCAAAATCACAGCAACCCGCCTCTAGCCCGCCGGAGGTCGCGCAAGGGTTGAGTGCAAACGCATGAGCAATGCGGCTATTGTCAGTCAACTTAAGCCCGCGGGCGACACTCAACTGGCACAAATGATACCCGAACAAGCAAGCAAGTGCTTGATCGATATCGGCTTTTTCACAGGCCAGCAGCCCTTGCCCGGCCGGCGTGTTAAACCAGTCGGTCAGTGCTGGCACGGCTTCCGCCGCCGGGCGCACGTCGCGGCGGCGCTTAATCTTGGCTTTTAGTTGCTCGAGCACACACACCTCCACGGTATAACTCTGCCCGCCTATCCTGATAAAATACCAGTATTCGCCAGCGCAAAGAAGCCAACCGGAGTTAGACCATGCAGATTTACGGCTTACCAGCACTCGAGACGAATTATTTTTGGCTGTTGCAACCAGACTCAAGCCAGCCAGATGCCTATATTTTTGACCCAGGTGACGCCCAGCCCGTGCGACGGGCCCTGAAACAACACAGGCTTAGCCTCAAGGGCATCGTGCTAACGCATCACCATTGGGATCATACCGACGGTATCGATGCGCTACTCGAACACAGCCAGGTTCCCGTTTACGGCCCTCGCAGCGACCGAATCCCTCAGGTAACCCACCCGTTAGCCGATGGAGACGAAGTGCAACTGGGAGAGACCCGTTGGCAGGTACTGGCGACACCGGGCCACACCCTGGACCACGTGGTTTATTACCGGGCAGACGCCGAGCCCCACGGTGTGTTAATCGCCGGCGACACACTGTTTGCCGGGGGCTGTGGCCGGATGTTTGAAGGCACGCCAGATGTGTTCATTAACTCACTTACCGCGCTCGCACGGCTACCAGCGCAGACGACCGTATACTGCTCTCACGAGTACACGCTTGCCAATCTAAACTTTGCCCTTGCGGTAGAGCCCGACAACCAGGCACTAATCGAGCGAATAGCGACTGAACGCACAAAACGCGAACAACAACTGCCCACAATACCTAGCAATATGGCGCTAGAGCTTAGCACCAACCCATTTTTACGTTGCTCGGAACCGCAGGTAATATCGAGTGCCGCAGCCTATAGCGGACGCTCGTTAAGCTCAGCCGAAGACGTATTTGCCGTTTTAAGGCAGTGGAAAAATGACTTTCCCAGTAATTGACCGGTGCAGCGCAAACCCCTAGAATCGGCTGAATTTCGCGTGAATAATAGGCTAAAGCCAAGCGTGACCCGTTAACGCGCAACCACCTTAGGTGTAGTGCGCAACCACCAAAGTGACGCAATGACCGCAGTATCTCGTACGACCTTAATTTGTATATTTTCAGTCATATTAAACGGATGTAGTGGCATTTTCGCCGAAAAAGAAGATTTTCAGGAACCTATTGGCGCCGCTGAAAATACCCCCACCGATACCCAGCCTGTTGCGGTGAGTGCGCCCCCCATCGCCTCGCCCAAGCCCGCCCCAGCTGAGGTGACGTTAATCGAGCGAATGCGCGCGGGCTTCGCTATATCCGATCTGGATCACAAAAGGGTTGAGCAGTACGAACAGTGGTACGCCAAACACCCTGAGTACATCGACCGGGTGTTCGAGCGCGGCCAGCGCTATTTGTTTTACATCGTCCAGCGCCTGGAAGAAGAGGGTCTGCCGCTGGAGATCGCCCTTATGCCCGTTGTCGAGAGCGCTTTTGATCCTTTTGCCTACTCCCACGCGACCGCCGCCGGCATGTGGCAGTTTATGTCTGGCACCGCAGGTGATTACGGTATTAAAGAAAACTGGTGGTACGACGGCCGGCGCGATGTCATCGCCTCGACCAATGGCGCTATTAACTATCTAAAACGGCTACACACGCTGTTCGACGGCGACTGGCTGCTTGCACTTGCGGCCTACAACACGGGCCAGGGCCGCTTAATGCGCTCTATCAAAGCCAATGAGAGGGCCGGCAAGCCCACCGACTTTTGGTCACTTAAACTACCCCGCGAGACTCAGGCCTATGTGCCGCAGCTGCTGGCGCTTTCTCATGTAGTCGCCGAACCGGACAAATATAAAGTGACGCTGCCGGAAATCCCCAACGCCCCCTACTTTGTCGCCATCGATATAGGATCACAAATCGATCTGGCTCAGGCCGCCGAGCTGGCCGACATCACCATGGAAGAGCTCTATCTGCTTAACCCCGGTTTTAATCGCTGGGCGACAGACCCCGACGGACCTCACCGCTTGCTGATACCAGCCGGGCACGCCGAGACATTCAGTACAACACTGTCAGGCATCGATCCCTCCCAGCGCATCAGCTGGGATCGCTATAAAATTCGCTCGGGTGACAGCTTGAGCCGTATCGCCAAAAACCATAACACCAGTGTCGACGCACTAAAAAGTGCCAACCAATTAACGTCTTCGCGTATTCGTGCCGGCGATGTACTCCTAATCCCTAGCGCCAGTGCTGGTGCCGAACACTATAAGCTGAGCGCCAACCAACGGCGCTTGAGCACACAGGGCCGCTCTAGAGGGCGCAGTGAAGATAGCAAGATCAGCTACACGGTGCGCAAAGGGGACAGCTTTTGGCGTATCGCCAACAATCACCAGGTGAGTGTCAGCTCGCTGGCGCGCTGGAATGGCATGTCACCTCGGGACACTATTAAACCCGGGCAAAAACTCGTGGTGTGGAGTAAAAACGTACAAGACAACACCGGCGATAGCGATGCCGTTGTACGCAAACTGTCCTACAAGGTTAGGTCAGGTGACTCGCTGGCCAGAATCGCCAGCCGCTTTAACGTCAGCATCAGTGATATCGCCCGCTGGAACAAAGTATCCAGCCGCAGCTACATTCACCCAGGCCAACAACTCACGTTGTTTGTGGATGTCACAAAGGCTCGTTAGCCGCCGCTAACAACGCCTTGGAGTAGGCATGTTGAGGCCGCTGGAATAGTGCTTCAGCATGCCCCTGCTCCACCACTTCGCCATCTTTCATGATCATAATGCGGTGGCTCATAGACCGCACCACGCTTAAGTCATGACTGATAAACAAGTAAGATAAGCCGTAATCGCGCTGCAATCTTTGCAGCAAATCGACAATGTCTTTTTGCACTGAACGATCAAGCGCCGAGGTGGGCTCATCAAGCACCAACAAACGCGGCTTAAGAATAAGTGCCCGGGCTATCGCAATCCTCTGGCGCTGACCGCCCGAGAACTCATTTGGGTAACGGTGGCGCAATGCCGGGTCGAGCTGCACTTCATTCATTGCTTCAATTACCCGCCGCTCCACCGTCTGCTTATCCAGGTTTTCATGAACCAGCAGCCCCTCGGAAATAATTTGCATCACCGACATTCGGGGGCTCAAACTGGCAAACGGATCCTGAAAAATCATCTGTACATGACGGCGCAGCGGCTTCATCTGTTTCGCGCTTAGCTGCAGCAAGTTGTGCGGTGTAAACTCATTGGCGAGAGTAAATCGAACCTCTCCACTGCTCGGAATCAACTGAAGTATAGAGCGCCCCAATGTGGTTTTACCCGAGCCACTCTCGCCGACAATCCCTAACGTTTCTCCTTCGGCTAGACTAAAGCTTATATCATCGACGGCTTTCACATGAGTTTTAACTCGCCGAAAAAAACCAGAGCTTATGCCAAACCACGTGCGCAAATTATTAACACTGAGCAAGGGTTTAGCTTGTAGCAAAGGTGGTGGCGGTTCACCCGGCTCGGCCGCCAAAAGCGCTCGGGCATAATCGGTTTTGGGGTGGTCAAATACATCCGCAGTACCCCCCTGCTCTAAAATCTCGCCACGGCGCATAATCATCACCCGATCGGCAAGTTTGCGTACAATGCCGAGGTCGTGAGTGATAAACAGCACCGACATGCCCAGCTCACGCTGCAAACGTTTTAACAGCTTTAAGATTTGCGACTGAACAGTCACATCCAACGCGGTGGTTGGCTCATCGGCAATAAGTACGGCAGGCTCGTTAATAAGCGCCATCGCAATCATGACACGCTGTCGCTCGCCACCACTGAGCTCGTGGGGCAACGCATTCATACGGCTCTCGGCGTTGCGAATTTCAACGCGCTGCAACCACTCCAGCACTATCGGCCGGGCGGCATCGCGGCTCATGCCTTTGTGTAGATACAGGGATTCGGCCAGCTGCTTCTCTATACTTTGTAACGGGTTGAGGCTCGTCATCGGCTCCTGGAAGATCATCCCAATAGCCCCACCACGCACTCGCGATAAATGCCGCTCGTCGGCGCGAAGCAGATCTTCACCCGCAAACGATATGCTGCCCGAGTTGTAGTCGACAGCGCTGGGGTTCAACAAGCGTAGAATTGACTGTGCGGTCACAGACTTTCCCGAGCCGCTCTCACCGACCAGCGCTAATATTTCACCATCGCGCAGCTCAAAACTTACGTTTCGCACCGCAGGCTCAGCGGCCGAGCGAAACGTTAACGTAAGGTTCTCGACCCGTATCAAATTAGTAGGCAATGTTTGGCTCATAGATTCTCTAGCGCGTTCGATTGGGGTCGACGGCATCTCGCACCGCCTCTCCGACAAACACCAGCAGGGTTAATAACAATGACAGCACGATAAAGACCGACAACCCAATCCAGGGCGCATGTAAATTGTTCTTACCCTGACTGACCATCTCCCCCAAAGATGCAGAGCCCGGCGGCAGGCCGAACCCTAAAAAGTCTAATGCGGTTAAGCTGGTAACGCCGCCCACCAGCAAAAAGGGGATAAAGGTAATGGTGGCAACCATTGCGTTCGGTAAAAGGTGGCGCCACATAATCGCAGCATTGGATACGCCCATGGAGCGTGCGGCCAATACATACTCAAAGTTTCGCGCTCGCAAAAACTCGGCGCGCACCACGCCCACTAACGACATCCAGCCAAAAATCAATAGAATACCGAGCAATATCCAAAAACTTGGCGGCACCATACTGGCAATAATGATTAGCACAAACAGCGTCGGAACACTCGACCAAACCTCGAGAAAACGCTGTCCAATTAAATCCACTTTACCGCCATAAAAGCCTTGGGCAGCCCCCACAGCGATACCGACCACAGAGGTCGCCAACGTTAAAACCAAACCAAACAGAACAGAGATTCGAAAGCCATAAATCAAGCGGGCCAATATGTCACGCCCAAGATCATCCGTACCCAACCAGTTTTCGGAACTTGGCGGACTGGGTGCTGGCGTGGGTAAATTGTAATTGATCGCGCGATAATCAAAACGAATGGGCGGCCACAACATCCAACCGTCCGCGTTAATCAAATCGGCAATATACTCATCGCGATAATCGGCGGCCACATCAAAATCACCACCAAAATCGAGCTCAGAGTACTCTTTAACAATGGGAAAATACCACTCGCCATTTTTTACCACAACAATCGGGACACTGTTTGCCACGAGCTCGGCAAACAAGCTCAATCCAAACAGCGCCAAAAAGATCCACAAGCTGTAAAAACCGCGTCGGTTATTTTTAAATCGCTGCCAGCGTTCTTGGTTAATGGGGCTTAAGCTCATACAAGACTCACCTAACGCGACTCGAAATCGATGCGCGGGTCTACCCAGGTATACGCCAAATCACTGACAATACCAATGAGCAACCCCAACAAACTAAAAATATACAAAGTGCCAAACATCACGGGATAATCGCGTTGCAGGGTCGATTCAAACCCGAGCAAACCAAGCCCCTCAAGTGAAAAAATCACTTCAATCAAAAGTGAGCCGGTAAAAAACATACTGATAAAGGTCGCCGGGAACCCGGCAATAATAATCAGCATGGCATTACGAAACACGTGCTTGTACAAGATGCGCTGCTCACCAGCGCCTTTGGCCCGAGCGGTAATCACATACTGCTTATTGATTTCATCCAGAAAGGAGTTTTTAGTCAACATCGTTAGGGTGGCAAAGCCACCCACCACCAGCGCCAATATTGGCAAGGTTAAATGCCAAAAATAATCGGCTATCTTTTCGTACCACGACAACTCTGAGAAATCACTTGATACTAATCCGCGCAACGGAAACCAATCCAGATAGGAGCCGCCGGCAAAAATAATGATCAACAAAATGGCAAACAAAAAGCCAGGAATAGCGTTACCAATAACCACCACCCAGCTGGTCCACACATCAAAGGGCTGATGATGCTTAATCGCCTTGCGGATACCCAATGGTATCGACACAAAGTAGATAATTAACGTACTCCACAGCCCCAAAGAGATGGACACGGGCAGCCGCTCGACGATCAAACCCAATACAGTATTGGCTTTAAATAAACTATCCCCGAAGTCGAAAGTGAGGTAATCACCCAGCATGGTAAAATAACGCTCGAGCAATGGTTTATCAAAGCCAAACTGCTTTTCAATTTCAGCCACAACTTCGGGGTCAAGCCCGCGAGAACTGCGCGACCCTTCACTCTGCTGAGCCAACCCGCCGGAGTCCGAATCGCCCTGACTGCCCGTAATACGCTCAAGGCTCGCTCCGCCCATGCCCAGCATGTTAGCGATAGCCTGATCTACGGGGCCACCGGGGGCGGCTTGAATTATGAAAAAATTAAGCGTGATAATCGCCAGCAGTGTTGGTATAACCAAAAACAACCGGCGTACAACATAGGCACCCAAATCTAACGACCTCTAGTGAACGCGTTAATTAGGCTTCTTGCCTAACGACTTTGCCTTATCGGCGTCGTACCACCAGCTATCCAGGCCAACGGCGTACTTAGGCCTAACATCCGGCCGCGAAAACTTATTCCAGTAGGCAATTCGGAAGCTTTTGGAGTGCCACTGCGGAATGACGTAAAAATTCCACAAAGCCACTCGGTCGAAGGCGTGCCCTAACGCCAATAGACGTTCGTCATCACCCTGAGCCTGAACAATTTGCTCAAGTAATTCATCGATCACGGGGTTGCTAACACCCGCCTGATTGTAGGTTGAATCAATAAAGTCTGAGTGCCAGGCAAACTTCATATTGGCCGACGGATATGGTACTGCACGATAGCCCTGAGGGGTCATATCAAAATCCCGTGAGCGCAACCGATTAAGGTACTGCGTAGAGTCCACCATGCGGATAGTTACGTCAATGCCCACGCGCTCTAGATTGCGTTTAAACGGTAAAACCACTCGTTCCATCGTTGGTGAGTACAGCAGCATTTCAAAGGTAAAAGGTTCGCCAGAGCGGCTATTAACTAATTTTTTATTTTTAAGCTTCCAACCAGCTTCCTTTAATAGCCGTAAGGCTTGGCGCATCTCACTGCGGATATTGCCATCGCCATTGGTTGTATTAGGGCGCCATACCTCGCCGAACACCTCAGCCGGTAATTGATCTTTAAAAGGCGATAAAATTTCGAGTTCTAACCCTTCGGGCTTGCCTTGGGCTTTGTATGGAGTGTTTTCAAAGTAGCTAGTATTGCGGGAATAGGACGAGTAAAACAAGTTTTTGTTCAGCCATTCAAAATCCAGCAAGTAGTTTAATGCCTGACGCACCCGGCGATCTTTAAACAACTCTTTATTTGTATTGAAGACAAATGCTTGCATGGGCTGTGGTATTTCGTGCTGCAACTCCTCCTTTACAAGATCGCCACTTTTAACCGCTGGCACGTCGTAGCTTTCAGCCCATTGTTTGGCAATATTTTCTCGTCTAAAGTCATATTCACCCGCCTTCAACGCTTCCAGCGCGACGGTATCATCTCGATAATAGTCATATCGTATGCGCTTGAAATTTAACAAGCCCTTTCGCGAAGGCAAATTACGAGCCCAATAGTCTTCAATGACTTCATAAGCTGTAAACTGCCCCATCTTATAATCGACGACTTTATAGGCACCACTGCCAAGAGGGGGCTCTGCCAGAGGTTCCGAAAGATCTCGCTCAGCCCAGTACTGCTGTGGCAATATAGTCAAACTGGCTAAGCTCGATACGTAGTCTCGGTTACTTTGATTAAAGGTAAAGGTTACTTTTAACGGGGATACCGCTGTTACACTTTCAACATCTTTGTAATAGCTTTTAAACTGAGAAACTCCCTGCTCTTTAAACTTGTTAAAGCTAAACACGACATCTTCAGCCGTGATTGCACTCCCGTCTTGAAAACGCGCATCTGGATTCACATTAAAAGACACCCAAGTATAATCTTCCGGGTACTCAATCGACTCGGCTATCAGTGGGTATACAACACCCAGCTCATCATCGCTGGCAACCATCAAGGTGTCGTAAAAAGCTTCACTGTTAACATCGGCATCGCCCCGGGGCGCATAGCGGTTAAAGCTATCGTATGTGCCGATGGTCGACAACACCAGCTCTCCCCCTTTGGGTGCATCGGGGTTTACATACTCGAAGTGCGTAAAATCAGCGCTGTATTTAGGCTCACCATGCTCGGCAAACGCGTGGGACGTAATCACTTTTACAGCGTCCGGCGATTCGGCGGCAAATACAGTGCTCGCCAATAAACTAAAAGTAAGCGAGACAAGCACGCTGACAGGGGATTTCATTCTCGCATCTCCGCTTTGATTAAAATTCAACCTGACCACAATATCACCACCTGATAAACAGCGATGTCGATATTTTATAGGTAACTGGCGCAAGCTCAGACAACAGATTGTGTACTTTGTTAGAGACCGCATTGGCGGCTAACCGAGGGCATATAACGGTTGAGTGTAGCGATGTGGTGGCTGGCTGACAATAGTAAGCACGCTTTGCAGACGGCGTTAAATCAACCGTAAAACACAGACAGTAAGCAAGGTAAATGCTACTATTAACTCAATGGTATCCCTGAGACCAGCTGTAAAACCTAGGCTATCGCGCCATTTAACGTGAAAGCCCTACGCAGCGCACCATAAAAAGACAAGACATGACGGCCAACCTCCTAACCGAAGACCAACGTGACTGCCTACAGGAAATAGCCAATGTCGCTATGGGGCAATCAGCTGACCACCTGGCGCGCTTACTGGGTGTGTTTGTCGTCCTTTCAATTCCAACCGTCAGCTTGCTAACTCCCAACGACATTGCCATGACACTGCAATCGTTGCAGCATGACGATGGCGACGACCAGGATCTGACTGGTGTCTGCCAAGGCTTTATTGGCGGCGGCATTGCCGGCGAGGCATTACTAATCTTTAACGGCACCGACTACCGAGACCTTGCCACATTACTGCGTTATGACGCTAGCGCTGGGGCCAACGCCCGCAGCGAGCTCCTAATGGACACCACTAACGTCCTAGGGGGCGCTTGCCTTCACGGCATCGCACGGCAACTGGATACGCACTTTAGCCTGGGACCACCAACCTTGCTGGGCGAGCACTTTGATATCACAGAGACCCTGCAAAATCGCGAGATCAATTGGCAAAATGCTCTGGTTATCGAAATCAACTACACCATTGAAGATCACAAGGTAAACTGCGATTTATTACTGGTCATCAGCGAGAACTGCATCGACGGATTACTGGAAAAGCTCAACTACCTGATTGACTAGACCCAAAACAGGCAAATTATGGCGGACACAACTGACGATTTGAGTCATTTTCTCAAGGATGTTCATTGGCTTCTCGATATATTGCAGAATATTGATGTGGGGCTGGTGGTGCTCGACGCCAAATTTCACGTTGCGCTCTGGAACCAGTTTATGCAAAACCACAGCGGCAAAGCTCCAGAGCATGTTTTAGGCTCTAGCCTGTTCTCGATATTCCCTGAGTTATCCGAAGACTGGTTTCGTCGCAAAGCAGAGCCCGTATTTGTGCTGCAAAGCGCTACGTTTACCACCTGGGAGCAACGCCCGCACCTGTTTCGCTTTCCTCACTACCGCCCTATTACCGGTAGCGCCGGCTATATGTACCAAAATACAACCATCATCCCCTTGCTGGACACTCACGGCGAGGTAGAGCATATCTGTCTGATCGTTTACGACGTTACCGACACGGCCATGAATAAGCTGGCACAAATCGACGCCAACCGCCGCCTGCAGGGGCTAAGCCGCATCGATCACTTAACGTCGCTGTACAACCGCGGTCACTGGGAGCACTGCCTGACTCAAGAATACAAACGCTACGATCGCTACCACATCCCCTGCAGCTTAGTGCTGTTTGATATTGACCACTTTAAGGTGGTTAACGACACCTACGGCCACACCGTGGGCGACGAGGTCATTCGGCGTGTCAGCGAGTGCTTACGGGAGCAGCTACGTGAAACCGATATCGCCGGGCGCTATGGCGGCGAGGAGTTTGGCGTGATTTTAACCAATACCGACGATGAGGGTGCACTGGAGTTTGCCGAGCGATTGCGACAATCAGTGGCCAATCAAGTGATCACAACTTCCACCACTGACGTTAAAATCACCATAAGCCTTGGTATTCAGCAGCTTAACGAGGCCATCAGTTCGACACAGCACTGGATAGAGGGGGCTGACAAAGCTTTATATTACTGTAAAGAGCACGGCCGAAATCGCTCTCACATCAACCACTAACCCCCTATATCCAATTTAAGCGCTCTCGCCCCCTCCATTAATAAAGAGCCTCCCACAAAAAAGCCGACCCTGAGGTCGGCTTTTTTATTGCCTTGGCGAGCGCCCTAGCGCTCAATATCAGCTGTATCTTCCAGGTATTGCTGATAGGAGGCAAAATCTGCGCTACCCAACAAATTAGCCAGACTTTCGACCAACGCCGGCTTCTCTACCTCAGGAAGGCTTTGCTCCGGCAAGTTTACGGCACTGAGCTCAAGCACGGTGTACTCACCGCTGGCGCCAAATCCATCAACGGTAGTGCTACCACTTGATGGTCGAGCCATACCAAAGGCAAACTCAACAACGGCACGCGGCTGCTCCATATTGCTGCGCTCGACGGCCTCTAACGAGGTAACCTCCAGACCTTCGGACTCCGCTAACTCGGTAAAGCTAGCTCCGGCCTCTAGGCGCTGCTGCAGAGCTTCGCCTTTTTCAGCGAGCTGTGCTGCGGCTTTCTGTTCGCGCAAAGTCATGGCAATTTCATCGCTTACGTCAGCCATTGGGCGAACAAAGCTTGGCTCGTGGGCAATCTTTTTAACAACCACTACACGATCGGGGGCGAGTTCAATAACCTCACTGGCATTACCATGGGTTAATACCTCTTCGCCAAATGACGCTTTTGCCACTGCGGGAAACGCGCTGATACCGCTTCCACCACTGCGTGCAAAAGGCTCGCTCTGAGCCACCGCAAGGTTCAGCTGCTGGGCAACGTTGGCGAGGCTCTCCGCATTGTAAGATAAGTCTTCAAGCTCACTCAGCAGCTCAATAAAGCGTGCCTCGGCCCCTGCACGCCTAGCCTGCTGAGCTAACTGATCGCGCTGCTCGGCAAAACTGGTAGGCTCGCCGCCGGTCTCATCCAGCAATTTGATGAAGTGCGTGCCCGAGTCGGTTTCAACCGGCGCCGAGACCTCCCCAACACTCAAGCTGGCCAGAGCATCTTCAAACTCTTCGGGAAACGCATCGCCCGACGAGATGCCCAAATCACCACCACTGTCTTTTGAACCCAAGTCGTCAGAGTACTCGGCAGCTAACTCAGAAAAATCAACACCACTGTCAATTTTGCCTTGCACTTGTGCAATCAGCTCGTCGCTTGGCTCCTCTAGCAGGATGTGAGCGGCGTGTCGCTCAACTGAAGGAGCAAAATCTTCGATGTTCTCCTCGTACTGCTGACGCAACCGCGCCTCATCAATTTGCTGCTCGTCAGCCAGCTGATCAACACTGAGATCGATATACTCGACCGTAACCATTTCTGGCACGGTAAAGCGCTCGCTGTTTTGTTGATAAAACTGTTCGATTTCCTCATCGCTAACCTCGACAGCCTCCATCAGTTTTTCAGCGCTTAACGTAGCAAAACTAAAGTCTCGCGTCTGAAAATTGAGATTAACAAGGTGCTCTAGCTCGGCGTCGGTGACAAAGTTGCTGTCCGACACGCCACTCGCCAACTGATTAACGGTAAGGTCGCGAGTTAATTCGCGCTTGTAAGACGCCGGGGTGTAAGCCAGCATACGCAGCGATTGCTGATAACGCGCCGGATCAAACTGACCTTCAAGATTCTGAAAGGCAGGAATTGACGTAATGACACCGTTAAGGCGGGCGTCAGAAACCGTCATGCCTGCATCTGCAGCTGCTTGGGTAAGCAAGGTACGGCGAATCAGGTTTTCAATCGCCGGCTCCCGCAGGTTTTCATTGCTGAGAAAGTCCTCTGGCACCGAGTCGCCAAAGCGACTGCGGAGCTGCTGCTTTTGCTGTTCGATAGCGCGGGAAACTTCAGTCTCAGTAATATCCTGACCGTTAATGGTCAACACCGTTTGCGCCGTATTATTAGACGAAAATAGCGCCTCGGCCCCAGACAGGGCAAAGATAATGACCAGCAGGCCAACTAAAATTCCGGCGACAACTCCCTTCGAGTTATCACGCATTGTTTGTAACATGTCCAGCTCCTGAACAGGGGGCAGTTTAAATATCTATACACAAAAAAGGCGCATCTGGGATGCGCCTTTTAAGCATTAATGCTTATTTTAAAACACTAACTTGGCTTCGATTAAACCAACAACTGAGCTTAATTAACAGCGTCTTTCAGAGCTTTACCGGCTTTAAAGCTAGGCACTTTAGCAGCGGCAATCTGAATTTCAGCACCAGTCTGTGGGTTACGACCAGTACGAGCGGCACGATCTTTTACAGAAAAAGTACCGAATCCTACCAGCACAACTTGGTCACCTTTTTTCAGTGAATCGGTAACGCCATCAACGACGGCATCCAATGCACGTCCTGCTGCAGCTTTAGAGATATCCGCAGATGCGGCAATGGATTCGATCAGCTCAGTTTTATTCACGTTAAACCCCTTTAATAAATTTCCAGAACTAGCGTTTATAGTTGTGCGGTGCTTTTTGATAATGGCACCAATGACTCTCGGCACTCAGTCTTGCACCACCATCTGCGTTGAATTGCGATTTATACCAAGTGGCTTCGGTTGGGTCAAGGCTGGTCTGCGACAATCGTTGTAACTATCGCAGATTTGCCTGCTATTTGAACAAAAGCGCCACCACAACCGTATGCTGACGCCCAGACGGAACACTGCAGGTTACTCAAAGTAACAGACAGATCACGGCCCCGAACGGCTTAGTGGGTGTTAATCCGACTGCCATTTTCAGACTGTTCAGCCTTTTGCTCCAACGCCCTATATTCTTCGTCAGTCAGAGGAGTCGGTGTATGCTGCAAGGCAACCTCCAACACTTCGTCGATCCATTTGACAGGCAAAATAGTTAGGTCAGCCTTAATATTATCCGGTATCTCTTTCAGGTCGCGTTCGTTATCGGCCGGAATAACCACCGTTTTAATACCTCCGCGGTGAGCCGCCAGCAGCTTTTCTTTAAGCCCGCCGATGCGCAGTACTTCACCGCGCAACGTAATCTCACCGGTCATGGCCACGTCAGCCTTAACCGGGATCGAGGTCAACACGGAAACAAGCGCTGTACACATCCCGACCCCAGCACTCGGACCGTCTTTGGGCGTTGCACCTTCGGGGACATGAATATGAATATCCATTTTCTCATGGTAATCAGGCGCCACACCAAGCACTTGCGCCCGAGACCGAACTACGGTTAACGCCGCCTGGATCGACTCCTGCATCACATCACCCAAAGAGCCTGTTTTAACCACCCGACCTTTACCTTTGACCGCCGTGGATTCGATGGTCAACAGCTCGCCCCCGACCTGCGTCCAGGCTAAGCCAGTCACCTGACCTATTTGGTCGTCATTTTCGGCGCGGCCAAAGTCGAACTTACGCACACCCAGTAAATCCTCCAGGCCATCCACCGAGATCGTATCGGCTTGCTTGCTGGCGGCACGCACATGACGGGTGACTACCTTACGGGCCAACTTAGCGATCTCCCGATCCAACCCACGTACCCCCGCCTCACGAGTGTAGTAGCGGATAATGTCACGAATCACGTCATCGTCGACGGACATTTCCCCATCTTTTAAGCCGTTAGCTTTAATTTGCTTTGGAATCAGGTATTTTTTAGCGATATTCAGCTTTTCGTCTTCGGTATAACCCGGTATACGAATGACCTCCATCCGGTCCAGCAGCGGCCCCGGTATGTTCATCGAGTTGGAAGTACAAACAAACATAACATCCGACAGGTCGTAATCGACCTCGAGATAATGGTCGTTAAAATGGTTGTTTTGTTCCGGATCCAGCACCTCTAGTAGCGCCGAAGCAGGATCGCCACGATTATCCATACCCATTTTGTCGATTTCATCGAGTAAAAACAGCGGGTTTTTTACGCCAGCTTTCGCCATTTTTTGCACCAACTTGCCGGGCAACGAGCCTATATAAGTACGGCGGTGGCCGCGAATTTCAGCCTCATCACGCACGCCGCCTAGCGCCATGCGGACAAATTTTCGGTTGGTCGCCCGGGCGATGGACTCACCCAACGAGGTTTTACCCACGCCCGGTGGGCCTACCAAACATAAAATTGGCCCTTTGATTTTTTTGACCCGCTTTTGCACCGCGAGGTATTCCAGAATACGCTCTTTAACTTCTTCCAGACCGTGATGATCTTTTTCGAGCACGGCCTCGGCGCGTGCCAGGTCGTGACGCACTTTGCTGCGCTTTTTCCAGGGCACTTTAATCATCCAGTCGATGTAAGCGCGCAATACCGAGGCTTCGGCAGACATAGGCGACATCATTTTAAGCTTGCCAAGCTCAGCACGGGTTTTCTCTTGTGCCTCCTCTGACATACCGCTATCGGCAATTTTTTGTTCGAGCTCGTCAACTTCGTTGACCTCCTCGCCCATATCACCCAGCTCTTTCTGAATCGCTTTCATCTGCTCGTTCAGGTAATACTCACGCTGGCTTTTTTCCATTTGTTTTTTGACACGGCCGCGAATTTTCTTCTCGACCTGCAACAAATCTATCTGGCCATCCATCAGCTGTATTAAGCGTTCGATCCGCTCGCGCACACCCGCCAACTCAAGCACCGCCTGTTTTTGCTCAAGCTCTAGTGCCATATGGGCCGCCACCGTATCGGCAAAACGACTCGGATTATCGATTCCGCTGAGAGAGCTCATCACCTCAGAGGACACCTTTCGCGACAAACTCACATACTGCTCAAAATGATCTCGCGCTGCCTTTATAAGCGCCTCAGAATCTTCAGTACTAAGCGGCTGCTCATCAAAAAGACTAACCGCCACCCGGTAGTGACCATCCTCTTCTTCAGCGTTATCGATAGATACGCGCTCGCCACCTTCTACCAGCACCTTGACGGTGCCGTCAGGCAATTTTAGCAATTGCAGGATCGTGGCAAGGGTACCCACTTCATATAAGTCAGAGGGCGTAGGGTCATCATTATCAGGGCTTTTTTGCGCAACCAACACGATTTGCTTGTCAGCTCGCATGGCACTCTCGAGTGCTTCGATTGACTTTTGCCTCCCTACAAATAAAGGGATCACCATATGCGGATAAACCACGACATCGCGCAGTGGCAACAAGGGTAAATCGGAGTGCTTGGATACTTGCTCATTCTGGTCCATAAAGACCCCCTAATGGTCTGAATACAACTGGCTTAATAAGCCTTACACCTTAAGATTGGGGTCGGGATGGTCGAATTGCAAGATGAAGAGGGATAAAAACGCAAACAGGGTACTAAAAGTACCCTGTTTGCGTAGTTTTACAGCAGTTTTGCCAATATTTAGTCTTCTTTTGCGACCTTGCTGGGCGCTGGTTCCTGATTCTCATACACCAATAAAGGCTCTGACTCTCCTTTAATGACGCTTTCGTCAACAACCACTTTCTTAACGTTTTCCTCTGATGGAATGCGATACATAGTATCCAGCAGCACCGACTCCATAATAGAGCGCAGACCACGGGCACCGGTTTTACGATCCATCGCCTTTTGGGCTACTGCCTCAAGCGCATCGCGACGGAAGTCCAGCTCGACATCTTCCATCTCAAACAGACGTTGATACTGTTTGGTTAAGGCGTTTTTAGGGGCCGCCAAAATCTCAACCAGCGCTTCACTGTCCAGCTCATCGAGAGTTGCAATAACCGGCAAGCGGCCGACAAACTCGGGGATAAGCCCGTAACGAACCAAATCTTCTGGCTCTAACTCGTGCAGAGTGTCGCCAAAGCTCTTGTCATCGTTCTTACTTTTGACTTCAGCGCCAAAACCGATACCGCCACGCTCCGAGCGATCCCGAATAACCTTATCGAGCCCGGCAAACGCACCGCCACAAATAAACAGGATATTGCCGGTATCAACTTGCAGAAACTCCTGCTGCGGGTGCTTACGCCCCCCCTGAGGAGGTACAGACGCCACCGTGCCTTCGATGAGCTTAAGAAGTGCTTGCTGCACGCCCTCACCGGAAACATCACGAGTAATAGACGGGTTGTCCGATTTGCGCGAGATTTTGTCGATTTCATCGATATAGACGATGCCTTGTTGGGCCTTTTCTACGTCGTAATCGCACTTTTGCAGCAGCTTCTGAATGATATTTTCAACATCTTCACCAACATAGCCCGCCTCGGTGAGCGTTGTTGCATCCGCGATGGTAAAGGGTACATTCAGCAGGCGAGCCAGCGTCTCGGCGAGCAGGGTTTTACCGCTACCGGTTGGGCCAACCAGCAAAATGTTACTTTTGCCCAGTTCGACAGAATCTTTGTCCTTCCCTTTAGCCCCACCTACGCGCAAGCGCTTGTAGTGGTTGTATACAGCGACTGCCAGTACTTTTTTAGCGCGCTGCTGACCAATAACATACTGATCCAAAATGCCGGATATCTCAGCAGGCTTGGGCAGCTTCTCTGATTGCCCTTCAGTCGCGGTTTCTTGGATTTCTTCGCGAATGATGTCATTACAAAGATCGACACACTCGTCACATATAAACACAGACGGGCCCGCAATCAACTTGCGAACCTCGTGCTGGCTTTTACCGCAAAACGAGCAATACAAAAGTTTGCCGTTTTTGTCGCCGCTATCACCGGTGTGATCGGTCATTAAACCACTCCCATTCTTAACCTATGGAGTAAAGATGCAGTCTTTACCCTAAATTTTCAAGCCCTCGGGGTCAAATCGACCCTGGGAGCTCCAGTATTCTAACGGGGCGAACTACGCCTCAACCCGCGACGACACCACTGAGTCAACAATGCCGTACTCTTTAGCCTCATCGGCCGACATAAACTTGTCGCGCTCGGTATCCAGCTCAATTTGATCCAATGTTTGGCCGGTGTGATTGGCCAAAATCTCATTCAGGCGCTTGCGGATCTTGAGGATCTCCTGGGCGTGAATATGGATATCGGACGCCTGACCCTGGGCCCCGCCACTTGGCTGGTGAATCATAACCCGCGAGTTGGGCAGACAGTGACGTTTACCCTCGGCACCAGAAGCCAATAAGAAGGCCCCCATCGAGCAGGCTTGCCCCATGCACATGGTGCTGACATCGGGTTTAATAAACTGCATGGTATCGTAGATGGACATACCCGCCGTAACAGAGCCACCGGGCGAGTTAATGTAAAGGTGAATATCTTTATCGGGGTTTTCAGCCTCAAGAAACAGCAGCTGAGCACAGACCAGATTGGCCATGTAATCTTCTACCTGACCGGTAAGAAAGATGACGCGCTCTTTCAATAGGCGCGAATAAATATCGTAAGAACGCTCTCCCCGGGCGGTTTGCTCGACAACCATTGGCACCAAGCCGCTGGCGGTGATCTCTTGCGAATTACGATCTGATTGCGGGTAGGACATTGCGCTTCATACCTTCTTCTGAAAATGTCACAAACGCGGCGCTAAGCCGCCATTAAACCGAGATAGTGGGAGCTTAACCTGTGACGGAGCTGTTTGCCAGCGCCGTAAGAGAAAAGGAAGGGAGTGTGGCCGCGAAACGAACGTTTCGCGGCATTTTTGTCCAAAAAGCGTTATTTTTCAGCTTTTGGCTGCATGATCTCGTCGTAGGTCGAAGTGGTTTCTGTCACTTCCGCCTGCTCAAGAATGTGCTCAACAACCTGGTCCTCAAGCACGGCTGACTCAACACCAGCCAGCATTTGACGCTGACTGTAGTAGTAGTCGATCACTTCCTGTGGATCTTCGTAAGTACTGGCAATCTCTTCCACCATAGTGCGAACAGCTTTAGCGTCAGGCTTAATGTCGGCTGATTTAACAACTTCACCAACAATCAGGCCCAGAGCTACGCGGCGCTTAGCCTCTTCTTCAAACATGCTGTCCGGCAACATGGATTTAGCGTCAAAACCTTTAGGCTGCTGGCCAAAACGCTGCATCATTTGATTGCGCAGCACATCAATCTCGCTGCCCACCAGTGCCTTCGGCAGCTCAACTTCATGGCTCTCGATCAACTGATCCATCACCTGAGACTTCACTTTGGCTTTTAGCGCGTTTTTCAGCTCGCGCTGCATATTGGCTTTTACTTCTTTCTGGAAAGCCTTAATACCGCCCTTCTCTAAACCGAAGTTTTGGAAGAACGCTTTTTTCAGCTCTGGCAAAGTTTGCTCAGAAACGCTATTTACCTTAATGGCAAACTCTACGTCAGCACCTTTTAGCTCTTCAGACTGGTAATCTTCCGGGAAGGTGACCTTGATGGTTTTTTCGTCGCCAGCTTTCATGCCCACGATGCCATCTTCAAAGCCTGGAATCATCGAGTTAGAACCCAGCACTAAGTTGTGGCCTTCAGCTTTGCCGCCTTCAAACTCTTCACCGTCTTTGGTGCCGGTAAAATCGATGTTTACCTGGTCACCATCGGCACTGGCACGCTCGACAACTTCGTACGTTGCCTGATGCTTGCGCAGGGTTTCGATCATATTATCGATGTCTTCGTCGGTAATCTCGGCCGACTCACGCGTCACTTTAAAGCCAGAAATGTCACCCAAAGCTACCTCTGGGTATACTTCGAAGGTAGCAACAAACTCCAAGTCTTTGCCTTCGCCCATTTCTTTAGGCTGAATGCTAGGCTGACCGGCAGGTTTCACGTCTTCTTTTTGCGCTGCCTCATAGAAAGAGCGGCTGATGACCTCGCCTACAACTTCTTGGCGAACACCGGCACCGTAGCGCTGCTTAACGATCTTCATAGGGACTTTGCCCTTGCGGAAACCGTTGATGCGAATGTTTTTAGCGGCGTCTTTCAGACGCTTTTCAATTTCGCCCTCTACGGTGTCAGCGGGTACGCCGATCGTCAGGCGACGCTCTAAGCCAGAAGTCGTTTCGATTGAAACCTGCATATTTTCCTCGTGAAATAACGTCGATGTCTCTCACATCGGTTAAATAACACCGCCGTTAGTGGCCGATGCAATTCTCTTTCATTGTTTGGTGCGGTCGGAGAGACTCGAACTCTCACACCTTGCGGCACCAGAACCTAAATCTGGCGTGTCTACCAATTTCACCACGACCGCGTCGCCCAATGGCGCATATCGCATTTTCTCAAAAGCTATCGTAAGCCTTTGATTTCTCACCAAAAAACTAAATAAGTAATCGGTCAGTTGCGAGAAGGGTGCTGATTTTGCCACAGTCCTCAGCGAGGTTCAACAAGCGAATTCAATCAATTACAAGGTTTTGGCTTTGCCAGCAGCGTTACCGCCCCGGATTCGAGGCGAATAACGGCGTCTTTAGCCGCATTTGCCGGGATTAAAATGGCCTGCTCGGCCCCCAACAAACGCTGATCGATCGCTTGCTCGCCGGTAACCGCCATAAGCAACTGATAACTGTCGCAGCCAGACAGCGGATAGTCGCCCGGGCGCAGCGCCCGCAAACGCCAGACTTCGAAGTCATCAAAATCGACAATCTGCTCGCGCACAATGGCACCACCGGCTTCGTTGTGCACGACAATGTCTGGCTGAGGCGGGCAATCCAGCTCGATTTTTGCCAGGGCGGCATCCGTGTCCCACTGGGCCTGAGTGAGCACTTTTTGAGCAAATGCTAAAATTTTGCGCTCATAAACTGGCGTCTGGAATTCTACCGTACGAACGCCGTGCAACAGTGAATGGGGGGTATAGCATGGCACCTTGACCACGTCGCCCACCCGCAACGGCAACACCTGGGCAAAACTGTCCATGTACTGCCGGCGCTCCTGCTCCTGACATTGCAAGTCAGCATCAACGTGCCGCAACCAGTAACGTACCTGAGACGGACTCGCCGGCGCACTGACATCCAAGCCCTCGGCCTGCTTGATAACATCGAGTCGCTCGTCGATTTGGCGCCGAACCTGCTCGTACTGAGTTACCGCCTCACGGTACGCCCGTTTAAAGCTATCGTCGTCGGCGTATTTGGCGCGCTTTGCCGGGCAAAAACCAAACCTAATGCCTCCGACCCCGTCTGGCCAGGCCGTGGCATCCACATGGGTTACCACATACACCTCTTGTTTGCGCTCGTGCATTTCAAAATACAAATCGCCAAACACTTCATCCGGTAGCGGGTCGAGAATTTTGAGCAACGTAAGCGTCTCGGGCTGCCCCGCACTAAAGCGCTGTGGCAGTAATGACAACAACCACGGCAGCGGCGTGCTTAGCTCGGCATTCCCCACCCCTGCCTGGCCACGCACCTCAATACCGGTATACCAAAGCTCCCGCCCCCAGGGCTTGGGAATGGCAACAGGCAGCAGAGAGACTCCGCGAGACAAGTTCAGCACAGGCGCACTAAATGTTTGGGCAAGGTGCGCAAGGTTAGCGCTCTCTGCGCACCCCTTAACAACCCGTAAAGACTCTTGAGTGGCCTCGCAAATAATACACTGAAGATCATTCACCGCGCCGCGCATCACAGCCAGCAGCGGCAGCGTTGTTGGCTCGGGCAAATAGTAAGCGTGATGATCAAACTGCAGCGCCCACAGCTCATCGGCGGCAGGCCGCGTGGAGCTGCCGGTCAAAAACGTATCGAGGTTTACAGCGGAGTAGATATTCAAGGCGCGACACTCTCCCGGGCGGCGTATTCGTGCAAGCGGCGCATTCTAACAGACAGAACCCGACACCAGGCAGGCAAAATCACACACGCTCGATAATGGTGGCAATACCCTGCCCTAAGCCAATGCACATGGTGGCCAAACCAATACGGGCATCGCGCGCCTCAAGCACACTAAGCAATGAGCCGGTAATACGAGTACCAGAGCAGCCAAAGGGATGACCCAGGGCGATTGCCCCGCCGTGCACATTCACGCACTCACCCATGCGGGACAGTAAATCCAAATCTTTAAGCACTGGCAAAGCCTGGGCAGCAAAAGCTTCGTTTAGCTCCACATAATCGACATCGGCCATACTTAAGCCCGCCGCTTTTAGGGCCTTTTGACTGGCGGGCACCGGCCCATAGCCCATTATCGAGGGGTCAACGCCGGCCAGCGACTGAGCCAGGATACGCGCGCGAGGCTTAAGGCCAAGCCTGGCGGCACGCTCGGCAGACATGACTAACATTGCCGAGGCGCCATCGGACAGCTGCGAGGAGCTGCCAGCTGTGACTTTGCCGTTAACCGGATCAAACACGGGCCTGAGAGAGGCGAGGCCTTCGAGCGTTGTCTCAGCGCGTATGGTTTCGTCTTCGGCGATCATCGCCGGCCCTCCCTCAGGTGTGTGCCCAGCAACCGGAATAATTTCCCGACTAAAAGCGCCATTAGCACGCGCCTGACCCGCCAATTGATGTGAGCGCAGTGAAAACTCGTCCATCGCCTCGCGACTGATACCGTGTAAACTGGCCAGATATTCAGCCGTTAGCCCCATATTACCCGCTGCCTTAGCAACACTTAAACCAAGCAACGGGTTGGGGTCCATCGCGTCGTACATGGGTAAGTGCCCTAGGTGCTCTACCCCTCCGACGAGGTAAACATCGCCCAGCCCGGCACGAATATTGGCACTGGCACTGTGCAGCGCGGCCATTGATGAGCCGCACAAGCGATTGACTGTCTGCGCGGGTATTGAATGATCAAGCCCGGCCAACAATACGATATATCGCGCAATATTAAACGCCTGCTCTTCGCGCTGTAGAACACAGCCCCAAATCAAGTCATCGATTTGCCTTGCGTCCAAGCCAGGGTTGCGATCGAGTAATCCACGCACCAGCGCCGCCGAGATATCATCGGCGCGGGAGTGCCGAAAACATCCCCCCTTCGAACGCCCCATAGCGGTACGGGCAAAGTCGACGATAACCGGGTCTCGCGGCTGTAAGTGAGTTGCAAACTGTGATTGTGACGACACCGTGAGCCTCCTGTTTATTGTGTGCTTGATACGTTAGGCAATGCTGAGCAGCCATAAAAACTATCGCCTTTCGCGGCCAGTGCTTGCAACACAGGCTCTGCTTGGTACAAAGGCCCTTCGGTCTTTAACATCTCGAGCTGCGTGCAAAACGCTCTAGCTCCAATGCTATCGACCCAACGCAGTACCCCGCCACGGTGTGGCGGGAAGCCCAAGCCATATACCATGGCCATATCAGCCTCGGCTACCGAGCCAACGACGCCTTCGTGCAGGGTACGGCATAACTCATTGACCAAAGGGGCCATCATGCGCAAAACAATTGTGTCATCGTCTATTTTTGCCTTTGCATCTGTACCCAGTAGTGCCAGAACCTCTGGATTGGGTGTTTTTTGTGGGCGTCCGCGCTTGTCTTGCTCGTAACAGTAAAAACCTTTGCCTCCTTTTTGCCCCAGCAAGCCGGCTTGATAAAGCTTTGCCGTTGGCGATGGGGTTGTCCGCCCCATTCGCTGCACAAACGCCTGCGCCATGGTTTGCTCGGCGTGCTCCGCCGTATCCAGGCCTACCACATCCAACAAGTGCCCCGGCCCCATAGGCCATCCCCAATGAGTCATTACCTGGTCGATATGCGTATAATCCACCCCATCATCGACCAGGCCGGCAAACCCGGCAAAGTAGGCAAATAACACCCTATTCACCAAAAAGCCCGCGCAATCGTTAACAACAATGGCTTTTTTGCCTAAGGCAGTCGCGCACGCGACCGCCCTGGCGACGGTGTCGTCTGATGTCTTGGCGCCGCGGATCACCTCGACCAAAGGCATGGCATGCACCGGGTTAAAAAAATGCAAACCGCAAAATTGCTCTGGGCGCTGCAGCGCTGTGGCGAGCTCCGTTATTGAAATAGTTGAGGTATTACTGGCAAGCACGGCTCCCGCCGCAAGCTCTGCTTCAACCTCCGCCAAAACGGATTTTTTTACCGAGACATTTTCTACCACCGCCTCGACGGCCATATCGGCACTGGCGAGTGGTTGATAGTGAAGCGTTGGCTGAATGCGGGTAAGTGCCTGAGCCAACTCCGGCACTGACATTTTGCCCTTATCAACACGGCGGCCCAATACTTTTGCCGCCTCTTTGAGACCGAGGTCAATACCTTTTTGATCTATGTCTTTGAGAATAACCGGCAAGCCCCTTAAGGCAGCCTGACAAGCAATTCCGCCGCCCATAATTCCCGCCCCCACGACCGCGAGCTGGTGCGTAGGCGTTGACGATTTCGCCTTCCACTGGCGCGCCGTTTTCGCAATAAACTGATCGGCAATAAACAAACCACTAAGGGCCTTAGCGGTATCGGTTTGCGCCACCGTCACAAAGTGGGCAAGCTCGAACTGTGCCGCCTCAGCGGCCGAGCTTGCGGCCCCTTCACGGATGGCGGCTAAGGCGGCCAGTGGAGCCGGATAATGTCGCCCAGCGCGTTGCGTGATCATTGCTTTAGCGGACTCAAACGCGAGGCCTGCCTCTATTTTATTAAGCGCCAGTGGCTGTGTTTTTTGGTTTCGTCGAGTGAGATAGGGCAACTCGCCACGGGCGCAGCGCTGCAGTAAATCAATCGCACAATCTTGCAGCTGAGCGACATCCACCACGGCATCTAATACCTGCGCTTTTAACGCCACATTAGCGGCAACCTCCTGCCCGGTCGCGATCCATTCAAGCGCCGTATCCAGCCCCGCCACGCGCGGTAGCCGAACGGTTCCACCCCAACCGGGAATAATCCCTAAACGAGTCTCAGGCAAACCAACTTTCGCGCTACTGTCGGCGATGCGGTAATCACAGGCGAGAGCCATCTCCAGCCCACCGCCCAATGCCAACTTATTAATCACCGCCACCGTGGCAAACGGCAGCGCCTCAAGGCGGCGAAAATTATCGATATTAGGCAACAAGTGCTCGGCAATGGCTTCGGCGCCAGCGGTAAAGACATCACTAAACTCATTGATGTCAGCACCGGCCAAAAATGAGTCTTTTGCACTGACAATCATCAAGCCCGTCACATCCGACGTCTCCAGCACATCAAGTGCACCAGTGAGCTCAGCGATGGCTTTTCGGCTAAACACATTAACGGATGCGTCAGGGGTATTAAACTCAAGCCGGGCCAAGCCGGCCTCGCGGGTTAACGTAAGAATTTCACCGTGATACATAATCTGCCCTATTGTTTATCAGCCCAGGTTGACTAACGTTTCCTAAGACTTTGCGCTACGATTACGGAGCCGCTAACACCTCGGTGGCAACGACAATTTGAGCCGAGTTGAGCTCTGATAAGTTTCTCACCCTGCAAGGGGTATAGGCGGCTAAGTAAAACCCTTCACCGGGTGAGAGCTCTTTTATTTTTGCACCTATGGTCATCTGAATATCCCCCTGGCAAACCCAACCAGCCTGATCAAAATGACTCATCATAGGCGTCTCGCCGGTATCGGTTTGCGGGTCAAAATAAAAGTGCTTTAAGGTAACGTTGCGATTGGTAATGTCTTCGCCAATCATCTGCATAAAACCATACAGCTTATCGTGCTTTACCATATTGTGCTGATCAAAAAAAACGTCTCCAGAGCCACCGTTCATTGATGAAAAAAAGTGTGACAGCGACATGGGGATGCCCGCGAGAACTTTCTCTAACGATTGCACGCTGGGACTTACCTGCCCCTGCTCAATCATTGAAATACTACTGTTGGTAACCCCCGCACGCTTAGCCAGCTCGCGCTGCGACAGTCCGTTAGCCTCACGGATTTCTTTTAGCCGTTTCCCCAGCGTATACGTCTGCGATGTCTGACTCATAGCGCCTCCTGCACTGTGTGTTTACCCGACCTAGAAGGAGGTGCGCCGATAAGTGCGATAACGCGGGTACCAAAAATTTGCCTCTACCTTCTCGGCAATTAACGCCTCAGGCACCGGCACCGCCACCCCGTCTTCAATCGCTTGGCGGAACACGGCCTGCGCAATTGTCACACTCACCTGGCGAATATCAGCCAGTGCCGGCAACAGCGAGCCCACACCGTCGCGGGCAAGCGGTGACAAATCGGCCAGCGCCCTGGAAGCTGCTAACATCATGGTGTCGGTAATGCGTGACGCTTTAGCCGCAATCACGCCCAAGCCCACACCCGGGAAAATATAGCTATTGTTACACTGAGCGATGTCGTAGCGCACCCCGGCAATATCCACTGGCGCAAACGGGCTGCCAGTTGCAACAATAGCTCTCCCCCCTGTCCAACGCAAAATATCAACCGGTTGCCCCTCGACTTTTGAGGTCGGATTAGACAAAGGCAAAACAATTGGGCGATCGCAATGCGCTTGCATCGTATCGATAAGCAATTTGTTAAACAGCCCCGGCTGGCCGGACACACCCACCAGAACCGTTGGCTGAGAATTACGCACGACGTCCAAAAGTGAGACTTGCCCGGTTTTGTCGTTTAGCCATTCACCTAAGTCACTGCCTTGCTTGCAAAACTCTTCCTGAAAGGGAAGCAAGCCACGGGAAGTGTCGGTAAGCAGGCCATCGCGATTAACTAAAAATATCCGCGCCAATGCCTGCTCACGGGTTAGTCCCTCCGCCTGCATCTGCACCGCAATTTGATCGGCAATACCACAGCCGGCGGAGCCGGCCCCAGCAAATACAATGGTTTGCTCCGAGAGTTTCTCTTGTTTGGTATTACAAGCGGCTAACAGCGTGCCGACCGTAACCGATGCGGTGCCCTGAACGTCATCGTTAAAACAACATAATTCGTCGCGATACTTATGCAACAGCGGTGTAGCGTGGGTCTGAGCAAAATCTTCAAACTGCAACAATGCATTAGGCCAACGTACTTTCACCGCCTGAATAAATTGATCGACAAATTCATAATACTCCTCGTCGGCAATTCGCTCATGCCGCCACCCCATATACATAGGATCGTTCATCAGCTGCTTATTATTGCAACCCACATCCAACACTACGGGTAATGTATAGGCTGGGCTAATGCCGCCACAAGCGGTATAAAGCGCAAGCTTACCGATGGGGATGCCCATGCCGCCAATACCCTGATCGCCTAAGCCCAGAATACGCTCGCCATCGGTGACAACAATAACTTTTACATTATGCTTAGTAGCATTTTGTAAAATATCGTCCAACCGGTCGCGATCCGCGTACGAGACAAACAAGCCTCGCTTACGCCGGTATATCTTAGAGAATTGCTCGCACGCCTGCCCTACCGTAGGCGTATAAATCAGAGGCATCACCTCTTCGAGGTGTTCGGTTACCAGACGGTAGTACAATGTTTCGTTGGTATCCTGAATATTGCGCAAATAAATGTGCTTATCAATATCGGATTTAAATGAGCTAAGTTGTTCGTATGCGCGAGCTTTTTGCTCTTCGATGGTTTCGATGCGAAAAGGTAGCAGCCCTTCAAGATTAAACTGTTCGCGCTCTTGCCGACTAAAAGCACTGCCTTTATTTAACAATGGCGCTTCTAGTAACGCCGGCCCCGCAAAGGGGATATAGATTGGTCTGGTATTCACAGAGTTACCCGCCGTTTGTCCGTTTTATGCCGGGGCCTGTGGCCCTGAATGAATCGCAACAGCGCTAGGTATCGGTGGGATCAAGCTTAGCCGCTCGTAACACCTCGTTACCGCCGTCGTCTGTAAGCGTCAGAATACCATGACGAATGGCAATATTGTGAGTTCCGGGCAGCGCCGCCAACAAGCGCTCCTCCTGCTCATTGAGCGCTGGCACACAAAGCATGCGGGTAGCCCCGAGCGGCTCCTTGATGATCAGGCGCTGTCCGTCCTGCTGATAATCACCAAAAAAACGATTACAGCTGGCATTGCCATTTAGTTTGCCGTCTTCATTAAAGCGCACACGCGCCGGGCTATAATCGATAACGCCACGCCCCGCGATGTACTCAACCCGCCACTCGCCAAGAAGATTCAGACCATTGATGTTAGCTGTCTCTGTAGATGTAGATGTAGGTGTAGAAGACAAGGTACAGCCAGCCCCCAAGGTAGTCGCCACAATCAGAATGAGTAAAGATAGTCGAATTAACATGGCATGTCGCTCTTTTTAAAGGCATTAGCAATGAGCCAACCGTATCCCGCGACTCATCCTCATTATTCGATCTAGACCCACAACTGGCGCAACAATTCCCCAGAGCTGAGGTAAATCGCGTGCTTTCATAGCCAAAGATTACTGCCCGGATAAAAAAACGCCAGGCATTGCCTGGCGTTTTTTTAATAGCTAGCGGCCCATGCCCGGTGGCAAACCGCCACCACCGCCCGGCATCATGCCGCCCAGGCCGCGCATCATCTTGCTCATCCCGCCGCCTTTCATCTTCTTCATCATTTTGGCCATTTGCTTATGCTGTTTGAGCAAGCGGTTTAGGTCTTGTATCTGCGTACCCGAGCCCTGAGTGATGCGTCGCTTGCGAGAGCTGGACAGGTCGTCGGGATGACGTCGTTCCCAAGGCGTCATGGAGTTAATCAGGGCCTCCATCACTTTAAACTGCTTACCCATATCGGCTTGTTGGGCCATTTGCGCCATATTGCCCATGCCGGGCAATTTATCCATCAGCCCGGTTAAACCGCCCATATCCTGCATTTGTTGCAGCTGGTCACGCAGGTCGTTCAGATCAAAGCGCTTACCTTTACTGACCTTTTGTACCAGGCGCTCGGCTTTATCCCGGTCGATCTTGCGCTCGGCATCTTCGATAAGCGACATAATGTCGCCCATACCCAAAATCCGTGAGGCAATACGATCCGGATGAAATGGCTCCAGCGCGTCCACTTTTTCACCCATCCCCAAGAACTTGATGGGCTTACCCGTCACTTGACGTACCGACAGAGCGGCACCACCGCGGGCATCGCCATCCGCCTTGGTCAAAATAACACCGGTCAGGGGCAACGCCTCATTAAATGCCTTGGCGGTGTTCACCGCATCCTGACCAATCATGGCGTCAATAACAAACAGGGTCTCGACGGGGTTGGCGACCTCGTGTAACTCTTGAATCTCGGCCATCAAGGCTTCATCGATATGCAGCCGTCCAGCGGTATCGATAAGCAGTACGTCGTAGAACTGGCGCTTAGCGTGATCAATGGCGCCACGGGCAATGTCGGCCGGCTTTTGCTCGCCGGTAGACGGAAAGCACTCCACCCCAACTTCGCCCGCCAGTGTTTGCAGCTGAGCTATAGCGGCTGGACGATAGACGTCCGCACTCACCACCAGCACTTTCTTTTTCTCGCGTTCGGTGAGGAATTTGGCCAATTTTGCGACCGAGGTGGTTTTACCCGCCCCTTGCAGGCCCGCCATCAAGATGACGGCGGGCGGCTGAACCGCGAGGTTAAGCGACTCGTTAGCCTCGCCCATCATATCGACCAGCTCAGACTCGACGATCTTGAGGAACTGTTGGCCCGGATTAAGAGCCTTACCTACCTGAGTCCCCAAAGCGCGCGAGCGCACCCGCCCAACAAAATCTTTCACCACAGGCAAGGCAACATCGGCCTCCAGTAAAGCCTTACGCACTTCGCGTAAGGTGGCCTGGATGTTGTCATCAGTAAGGCGCGCCTTACCTGTTATTTTCTTAAATGTACCTGAAAGTCGATCCTGCAGATTTTCAAACATAATGACACTAGTGCCCATTATCTGGCGGCCCACTTATACTGCGCCGCATAAGACTTTATCGCGAGAGGCCCTGTTGGCCCTCTGCGCATACTTAATCACTGTTGCCGGCGGCCAAAGCTACACCTGCGAAAGGGCCGCATTATAACGCGTATTATCGGGCCCCGTCTCGCGCCCTGAAGGAGAATAACCACGAGGGAGATTGATTCTCATTTATAGGCTTCTCATATCGCGTCGCATGTGACACACTTTCTCCCCAAAGTGCCCAGCGACGCGTATCCGGTGAGATGCCACGACCAGCGCACCAGCAACACTACCCATAAAGGACTCTGCCCACGCATGTCTGCACTCGACATCAACTTAATCGCCGCAGCTTTGTATCTGCTGGCCGCAGGCTATCTTTTTCTGTCGCTCTGGCGTCGACAGCCGATTCACCGCCAGCGCCTGTACCTCCTGACGGCCGTGGCACTGATCGCCCATGGCACGGGCTGCGCCAAATTGATTATTCAGCCCCAAGGGCTGGCGTTAAACCTGTTTCCAATGCTGTCGCTGATATTTTGTACTGTCAACACCGTTGTGCTGTTAAGTGCCGCACGTAAACCGCTGCACAACTTATTTATTTTACTATTCCCCCTGACGATACTTGCCATCATAGCCAGCCTATTACCCATCAGTAGCAACGTGCTTTTGCCGTTAACACTGGGCCTGGCTTCTCATGTATTACTGTCGATTCTGGCCTATAGCCTACTGACTATCGCGACCTTACAGGCGCTTTTTTTGGCCTATCAAAACCATCGGCTAAAGCACAAGCGCTCGCTCGGCCCAAGTGGCCTGCTGCCGCCATTGCAAACGATGGAGTCACTGCTGTTTGAGCTCCTCTGGGCGGGACAGCTATTACTAACCGGCGCCATTATCTCTGGGATCATCTTTCTCGATGACATTTTCGCGCAGCACGTGGTGCATAAAACAGTATTTACCCTATTTGCCTGGCTGATTTACAGCATCCTGCTGTGGGGACGCCACAGCTTAGGCTGGCGCGGATACACCGCAATACGCTGGACCCTGGTGGGGTTTGCCATGCTAATGTTGGCGTACTTTGGCAGTAAAATTGTACTCGAGTTTATTCTGAACATTTAGCCGACAGGCGATCTTGGCAAGGCCGGTTGCGCATTCGCGCAAACTGCTGCAAGATAGCCTGCCGAGCAGCAATATAGGCAAGACATTTCCTTGAACGACATACCCTTAGAACTACTGTTTGGGATTCTCCTAGGGCTACTCGTGCTCTCAGGCTTTTTCTCCAGTTCAGAAACCGCCATGATGGCGATCAACCGTTACCGCCTCAAGCACCTTAGTAAAAAAGGCGACCGCCGTGCCCAGCGGGTTGAGCTGTTGCTGCGCCGCCCCGACCGATTGATTGGCTTGATTCTGATTGGCAACAACCTGGTCAATAATTTCGCGGCAATTGTCGCCGGCTTTATCGGTATTCGCTTACTGGGAGACTCTTCCGGCCCCGCCATCGGCGGTCTACTGCTGACTCTGGTTATGCTGGTGTTTGCCGAAGTAACCCCCAAAACCCTCGCTACCCTCTACCCGGAGCGCATATCCTTTTTTTCCAGCCTTATCTTGCGCCCGCTCGCGGTGGTGTTAGCGCCAGCGGTAATGCTGGTAAATGGTATCGCCAACGGCGTCACCAAACTGTTTGGCATTGATAAGGCCCACACCCATATTGAGCACCTGGCGCCCGAAGAGCTGCGCACCGTGGTCGACGAAGCGGGGGCGTTAATCCCAGATCAGCACCAGGGTATGCTGCTTAATATTCTCGACCTGGAAAAGTCCACGGTCGAGGACATCATGATTCCACGTAATGAGGTCGAGGGCCTCGACCTGGAAGACGACGTGAGCACCCTGCTGACAAAAATTCGCACCTCTGAATACACCCGACTGCCTATTTACCGTGGCGACTTAAACGAAGTCGCGGGAATTTTACACTTACGTAACTCAGCTCGATTTTTAAACGGTAATGACAGCGAGATTACCAAGGCCGATTTTCAGACCCACGCCGATGAGCCCTACTTTGTCCCCGAGTCCACACCGCTGCACACACAGCTGATGAATTTTCAGCAACAAAAGTGTCGTATCGCGCTGGTCGTTAACGAGTACGGTGAAGTACAAGGCATCGTCACCCTGGAAGACTTGCTGGAAGAGATTGTCGGCGACTTCACCACCAATGTTGCCGAAGATGAAGATCAGGATATTATTCCTGCAGAAAACGGCTGGTACAAAATCGATGGCGGTACGTTTATTCGCGACATCAATCGCACCCTAGAGTGGTCACTGCCAATTGACGGCCCGAAAACATTGAACGGCCTTGCCATGGAACACCTCGAAGGCATCCCTGATGGCAACATTAGCTTTACCCTAGATCATTATCTAATTGAAACCGTGGAGATAACCGACAAGATGGTGGCGTGGTTTAAAGTAAAGATGGATGAAAAGATTCAGTAAGCTGCCCGAGAAGCGAGCTCACGCTAACGGCGCAACGTCAATCGTCGCGCCGGTTTAATTTGTGCAACAGCCAACCAACCAACGCCGCCATCGCCAGCAACAACGACAGCAAAACCACTACTACTGTCACATAGCCAAGCAGTTGCTCCCAGCTTACTCCCCACCCATAAACAGCCAAACCAATAAAACACGCACAAGATAAGAAGCTGGCAGCTCCTAAACGGCGGTAACGACCAAGACGTCTGAACATAAAATACCTATTTCCCCCGGGTGCGACACGCTAGCGATATATTAATACGCCGTATTACCTTGCCGCTGGTAAAGCGCTTCAGCACCGGCAAGATCTTCGGCGTTGACAACATTTTTATAGCCAAGCTGCTCCAGCGTTTGCTTTGCTATATCGGCGCGCCGGCCACTGCGACAATAAAGCACGATCTCTGAGTCTTTATCGGTGGCGTGCTGCGCGATTCGATCAGCGATCTCGCCGTAGGGAATATTCACCGCCGCTGCTAAACGGGAGGCGGCAAACTCTTCGCTGGTGCGCACATCAATCCACAAGGTATCGGCGGCACTCACGTTAATGTGCAACCCCAGTAACAGCAGCAACATCAACAGCCGAGCTGCCCTGGGTATTGGCACAGTACTCATATAGCTCTCCTCGCACTCGTCTATCCCTCGCGCCGCCACTTTGTACCTTCGGGAGAATCCTCCAAAACGATACCGGCAGCCAAGAGTTGATCGCGCACTTCGTCGGCACGGGCAAAGTTTTTATCACGCTTCGCCTGGGTGCGCTCGGCGATTAATGCCTCAACGTCATCCGCCGCGATATCATCAGCACTCGCCGACTGCAAAAAGCTATCGGGCGCACAGCCAAACAAACCAAACAATTCACCCATAGCTTTAAGCGCACTCACCAGCGGTTCGGCATCAGCCCCACCCTTTGCGGAGTTTAATGCCCGCACCAAATCAAACATCACCGCAAGCGCCACGCGAGTATTAAAGTCATCGTTCATGGCCGCCACGAATTTCTGATAAAATTCGTTATCAGATAATTCGCTTAACGGTGCAGCCGGCACTGCTTCGTAGCCGCGCAGAGCACTGTACAAACGATCCAAGCCAGCTTTAGCCTCAACAAGGTTTTCTTCCGAGTAATTGATGGGACTACGATAGTGACTACTGATTAGCAGGTAGCGCACCACCTCAGGATGGTATTGCTTTAACACGTCACGAATGGTGAAAAAGTTGCCCAAGGATTTCGACATCTTTTCGCCATCCAAGCGTACCGCACCCGCGTGCATCCAGTAGTTGGCGTATTGACAACCATTGGCCGCTTCACTTTGCGCGATTTCGTTCTCATGGTGAGGAAACGGTAAATCCGGCCCGCCGCCATGAATATCAAAGTGCGCTCCCAAACACGCCTTACTCATGGCCGAGCACTCGATATGCCAGCCCGGGCGCCCGCGCCCAAAAGGCGCATCCCAACCAACATCTTGCTCACTGGCAAACTTCCAAAGGGCAAAGTCACGCGGGTCTTCTTTCGCCGAGTCGACCTCTACCCGGGCGCCGGCTAACAATTGCTCGGGGTCTTTATTGGTGAGCTTACCGTATTCGGCAAAACGGCTTACGCGATAGTACACATCGCCATTACTTGCCTGGTAGGCAAAATCTTTGGCAATTAAGGTTTCTATCATCGCTATGATATCCGCAATGTGCGCGGTTGCACGCGGCTCAGCATCCGGAGGCAGTATACCCAAAGCCTTTTCATCCTCATGCATATACTCGATATAGCGCGAGGTTAAATCAGTGTAGGGCTCGCTGTTTTCCTGTGCCCGATTGATGATTTTGTCATCGATATCGGTAATATTGCGCACGTAATGAACTTGCCATTGCTGCGAGCGTAAAAAACGGCTTATGACATCGAAAGCCACCAACACTCGTGCATGACCGATATGACAATAATCGTAGACGGTAATACCACAGACGTAGAGACCGATTTTACCCGGCTCTCGTGGCGAAAAAACTTCCTTCTTGCCTGACAATGTACTGTATATCGTTAAACTCATAACTCAGTTTCTCTAAACGTCTATCTTGCAGTGCTTATGTAGCGCAACCTGCACGCTGCCCAACAACAACCGTAAATTCAATTAGTTTTGCTGAGAAATCTTCGCCCAGCTGTCACGCAAACCAATAGTACGGTTAAACACTAATGCGCCATCGCGGCTGTAGTGACTATCGAGACAAAAGTAGCCCTCGCGCTCAAACTGGTACGCCGACTCGGGCTTAGCCTCACCAAGTGACACCTCGGCCTTGGCACCGCTTAACACCTGCAGGCTATCCGGGTTAATCGCCTGCAAGAAATCCGAGCCACCCGCACCAGGGGATTCTTCATTAAAGAGACGATCATACAGTCTCACATCGCACTCGATGTTTTCTGCCGCCGACACCCAGTGGATAACCCCCTTGGGTTTTACGCCATCTTCCGGATCTTCACCAATGGTGTTTTCAATGATACGAGCTTTCACTTCCACCACTTCACCGGCGTCGTTTTTAACGGCTTCATCGGCCTCGATAACGTAAGCGTTGCGCAAACGTACCCGTTTACCCAGCACTAAACGTTTGTACTTTTTGTTGGCCTCTTCACGAAAATCTTCCACATCGATAAACAATGTCTGACTAAACGGCAGCTCACGCTCGGCCAAATCATCACGATTCGGGTGGCCCGGGGCACGCAAGCGCTCAATTTTATCCTCGGGATAATTGGTTAGTGTCACCTTCAATGGGCGCAGCACACACATTGCCCGCGGCGCGTTTTTGTCGAGATCATCGCGCACACAATATTCCAGCATGCCGACATCAACGACACTGTCCGAGCGAGTAACGCCGATGCGATCGCAAAAATTGCGCAGCGATTGGGCGGTATAACCACGACGTCGCATACCCGAGATAGTCGGCATACGCGGATCGTCCCAACCATCTACATGCTGCTCATCAACCAATTGACGCAATTTTCGCTTACTGGTGACGGTGTAGTTCAGATTTAATCGGGCAAACTCATATTGCTTTGGCGTCGCCGGCACCGATAGGTTTGCAATAAACCATTCGTACAGCGGGCGATGATCTTCAAACTCTAGCGTGCAAATCGAGTGGGTAACCCCCTCGATGGCATCACTCTGACCATGGGCGAAATCGTACGAGGGATAAATACACCATTTATCGCCTGTGTGATGATGACGCACTTTTTTAATTCGGTAGATAACCGGGTCACGCAGGTTAATATTGGGGGCCGCCATATCAATTTTAGCGCGTAACGAACAGCTACCCTCTGCCAATTCGCCGGCGCGCATTTTGGCAAACAACTCCGTGTTCTCGGCGACACTGCGGTCTCGGTTGGGGCTATTTTTACCAGGCTCGGTAAGCGTACCGCGATATTCGCGAGCTTGATCTGGGCTCAGATCGCACACATAGGCTTTACCCGCTTTGATAAGCTCGAGCGCCCAGTCGTGTAATTGATCAAAATAATCAGAGGTAAAACGAATCTCTTCGTGCCACTCGAACCCTAACCACGAAACGTCACGCTTAATGGACTCGACGTATTCGTCACTTTCCTTTTCCGGGTTGGTGTCGTCAAAACGAAGGTTACAGACTCCGCCAAACTGCTTCGCCACGCCAAAATTAAGACAAATGGACTTCGCGTGACCAATGTGTAAATACCCATTTGGTTCGGGTGGAAAGCGCGTCACGATAGTCTCGACTTTACCTTCATCCAAATCTTTACGGAGAATGTTTTGAATAAAGTGCGAGGGTTTTTCGACTTTGGTAGAGCCGTTTTCGGTGATTTCAGTCATGCTGATTAACAATCCAGTTAGCAAGCGAGAGTGCCGGACGCACCGGCGAGTCAGATAGGGTATTGTAATGCTTGGTCGCGTGATTTCCTACTACTGCGCCACGCCCGGCGAGACTGTTGAGCGATAGCCTGCGCGGCGCTGGATTTGATATTGACGCACAGCCTCATTATGGGCCTCCAGCGTGTCGGAAAACACATGAGTGCCATCCCCCTTGGCAACGAAATACAATTCACTACCCGGGTCCGGGTGTAGGCTAGCATAAACAGCCTCGCCCCCAGGCAGTGCGATAGGGGTAGGCGGTAACCCGTGAATCGTGTAGGTGTTGTAAGGAGTTGGGCGCTGCAGATCGGCGCGGCCGATTTTTCCCTGGTAACGATCACCCATACCGTAAATTACGGTCGGATCCGTCTGCAGACGCATATTGTTTTCCAGGCGGCGGACAAATACGCCGGCTATCTTCCGGCGCTCCCACGACGCCCCGGTCTCGCGCTCGACAATAGACGCCATAGTCAACGCTTCATAGGGTGTCTGATAAGGCAAGTTCGGGTCGCGCCCAGGCCACAATTCATCCAGTGTTTGGCGCATCTTACGGTACGCCCGCTGCAAAATCGCAACATCGGTAGTACCGCCCGTATAGTGGTAAGTATCAGGGAAAAACCAACCCTCGGGATGCTCAATGGGCAAGTCGAGCAGTGCCAACTGGGCTTTTAGCGACTGCCCTGCCAGTTGTGCCTCGACTCGCTCGGCATCCGCTAGCGCCTGCACTGCCTGCGCAAAGGTCCAACCCTCAATTAACGTAACGGTGTAGCTCACAACGTTACCGGTGTTGAGCATTTTCATAAATTGCCTGGGAGTCATGCCCGGCTCGAGCATGTAGTCACCGGCACGCACTTCACTCTGACCACTAAAGCGCGCATAAAGCGTTAAAATGCGCGGGTGTTCAAGTATGCCGCGGTTAGCCATATCCGTGGCAGCGCCACTCAATGTACTCCCGGGTTTAAGCTCGTAATGCAAGCCGTCATCGGGTAGTGCCATAGGCTCGGCATACCACTTTTTAAAATATTGCAGCGCACCCAGCAAAGAGACCAGAAGGGCCAAAAGCGCCAGCAGCATTAAACGTTTTACCAACCCGACTGCCAACTGAATCATTTAACACTACCCTTGCCTTGCACAAATTCGCCAAGCAATGCACGTAAAGCCTGTGCATTATCATGCTTCAAAAACCTACGGGGCTCACCCGATGTATCGATGATTTCACCGACGGGTCGAATCCCCCGATTGCTGTTACACAAAATCACTTCATCTGCCTGATACATCTCAGCGAGTGTAATGGGTACAACCTTAACCTTGTAGCCAATGCCTGGAAGCAGCTCATTCATCAACAACTGCCGCATAACACCGGCCACACCGCACTCACTCAACGCTGGTGTATACCACTGGCCAGATTGCCAAATAAACACGTTATGAGCAGTTGCTTCGATAACGCAGCCGTGATTATCCAGCATTAACCCTTCGTGGATATTGGAATTTTGCCATTCGGAGCGCGCCAGCACATTTTCTAACCGGTTGAGGTGCTTGTGCCCAGCAAGAACTTTATTTGCGGCCAAACGCATCTCACAAACCCTAACCCGCAACGGGGTTAACGGATCCGAGAATGGCGAGAGGCTATCAGGGTACACCTGCAATACCACGGTTGGCACCAAGTGCCTGGAGTATTGATAACCGCGACCACCCACGCCGCGAGTCAGCAAAATTTTTAGCGTTCCCTGCCCTATGTTGCGCCCCGTCAACTCGCTAAAAACGTCACGCAGCCAAACGTGTAGTTGCGTGACATCAAGCGCAATAGACAAAGCCTGAGCACTGGCTTGCAAACGCTTTATGTGCCAGGGCCATAAAGGCACTCGCCCATCGACAATGCGACAGGTTTCAAATAATCCGTCACCATAAGCCAAGCCTCGGTCAAGTACACAAAGCTGATCACCAGGTTCTCCGTCAACCCAGGTTAATGGCCGCTCAGGTGTCGACACGGCTAGCGGAGCTCAGGGTTGGGCAAGGCAGGCACAGGGCTAAACTAGTCTCGCAACTTAGAAAACAATAACGACCCGTTGGTACCACCAAAGCCGAAAGAGTTGCTCAGGACGGCCTCAATAGGCCGCTCTTGCGCTGTGTGGGGCACCAAATTGATATCACATTCATCATCTGGGTTGTCGAGGTTAATGGTTGGCGGAGCCACTTGATCCCGGATAGCCAAAGTACTGAAAATGGCTTCGACCGCACCAGCCGCTCCCAGCAAGTGCCCTACCATTGACTTAGTTGAGCTTACTGCCACCTGATCAACCGCCGATTTCATTACGGATTTAACCGCGCGGCACTCGGCTTTATCACCAGCCAAGGTAGAGGTGCCATGGGCGTTGATGTAATTGATAGATTCCAGCGCAATGCCAGCATCATTGATGGCGTTTTGCATCGACAGTGCCGCACCAGCACCATCCTCGGGCGGCGACGTCATATGATAGGCATCACCACTCATACCAAAGCCAATCAGCTCGGCATAAATATTGGCGCCACGGGCACGTGCATGCTCATACTCTTCGAGCACCATAACGCCGGCGCCGTCGCCCAGCACAAACCCGTCGCGGTCTTTATCCCACGGGCGGCTTGCCGCCAATGGATCATCATTGCGGGTCGACAGCGCACGAGCCGCCGCAAAACCACCTAAGCCTACCGGGGTGGTGGCCATTTCGGCGCCACCGGCCAACATAACGTCGGCATCGCCATACATGATCGAGCGAGCCGCCAGGCCAATACAGTGAGTGCCCGTAGTACAAGCAGTGGTCACCGCCAAATTAGGGCCACGCAGCCCGTAGTGGATAGACAAATTACCGGCAATCATATTGATAATCGCACCGGGCACGAAAAACGGCGACATACGACGCGGCCCCTTGTGCTCCACAATCAAAGTGCCATCTTCGATTGTACCGATGCCGCCGATACCAGAGCCGATGGACACACCGATACGCGCACCGTTAGCCTCGGTAACCTCGAGACCAGAATCACGCATCGCCTGAATCCCCGCCACCATCCCAAACTGGATGAAAGGGTCCATTTTGCGAGCATCTTTAGCGGGAAAGTAACCTTCGACCGAAAAGTCTTTGACGGACGCCGAAAAGCGCGTACTGAAAGCAGAGGCGTCAAACTGGGTGATAGGCGCAACACCACTGCGCCCGGCAAGGATTCCATCCCAGGTATCCGCCACGGTGTTGCCCAGCGGACTGACCATACCCAAGCCTGTTACTACTACTCTCTTACGCGACACGTGATTTGTTCTCCCCCACAACGGACCTATACGCCATCGACAAAACGTCTCAGCGTACCCAAAACCCCAAAGAAAAAGCCGTACTATTTCTCAATAATACGGCTTTCGCGAAACCTGCTACCAAATATGTCGCAGATTAGGCCAAATTGGCATTGATGTAATCGATGGCCAACTGAACTGTGGTGATTTTCTCGGCTTCTTCATCTGGAATTTCGGTTTCAAACTCTTCTTCCAGAGCCATTACCAGTTCTACGGTGTCCAGAGAATCCGCGCCTAAATCTTCAACGAAAGAAGCTTCGTTCTTCACTTCGTCTTCTTTAACGCCCAGTTGCTCAGCAACGATTTTTTTTACGCGTTCTTCAATGCTGCTCATGATCTAATTCAACTCCTAATAGGTAGTATCGACGAAACCGTCATGTTTAGAACCATTTGACGGTTCCAGATTTTCTACGGCGAAATCGATGCGCATTTTACATCTATTTTTACCGCGTTGTAACGCATAAGACAAAAAATCTTTAAATTTTTGCCCTTTTTCCAATTAAAACAGGTAGTTACAACCCACTTTAATTCATGTACATACCGCCATTGACGTGTATTGTTTCACCAGAAACATAACCTCCGGCGTCAGAGGCCAAAAATCCAACTACTGCAGCAATTTCTTCAGGCTTACCCAAACGCCCCAGCGGTATCTTATTCAGCAACTGAGCTTTCTGCTCGTCGGGCAACACCCGGGTCATATCCGTATCGATAAAACCAGGCGCCACGGTATTAACCGTGATACCGCGCGAGCCGACCTCGGCCGCCAGTGAACGGGCAAAACCTGCTGCGCCCGCCTTGGTTGCCGCGTAGTTAGACTGCCCGGCATTACCCATCGCACCCACCACTGAACCCACGTTAATAATACGGCCCCAGCGGCTTTTCATCATACCGCGCAGCACCGCCTTACTCAGGCGATAAACAGCACTGAGGTTGGTATTAATAACATCAAACCACTCCTCATCAGACATCCGCATAAGCAGGTTGTCTTTGGTGATGCCGGCGTTATTCACCAAGATCAGGGGTACACCATACTCTTGTTGCACCTCCTTCAAAAGCCCTGCTACCGAATCGGCGTCTGTTACATTCAAAACCTTACCCACGCCGGTTAATCCGTTAGCCGCAAAGCGCTCGGTAATTGCCGCTGCGCCTTTCTCGCTGGTTGCAGTACCAATAACGGTGCAGCCCGCCTGTGCCAACTGCTCAGCGATGGCAGCACCAATACCGCGACTCGCACCGGTAACCAGTGCAACCTTGTTATCTGTCGTCATATCCTTCTCACTTATTAAAGGTTTATTGATGTTGCGCCAAAGCCGCATCCAAATCCGCGGGCTGCTCAATCGATGTTGCGCTCAAAGCTTTATTAATACGCTTTGCCAAACCGGCCAACACTTTGCCCGGGCCGCACTCTACCAGATTATCAACACCAGATTGCGCCAAAGCGTTAACACAATCTACCCACAGTACCGGGCTGTAGATTTGCTCAATCATTAAGGCTTTAATCTTTGCCGGGTCTGCCTCGGTTTGGCCGTGCACATTGTGGACAACGGCAATCTTAGGCGCCCTAAACTCAACTTCTTCGACCCAGGTTGCCAAACCGTCAGCCGCCGGGCGCATCAACTCAGTATGAAATGGTGCGCTTACAGGCAAAGGCAACGCTCGCTTGGCGCCGGCCTCTTTACAAGCGACCATAGCGCGTTCGACGGCCGCACTGTGGCCGGCAATCACGACTTGCCCCGGAGAGTTAAAATTAACGGCGCTCACCACCTCGCCCTCGGCCGCACTGGCGCAGGCATCAAGTACGGCATCGTCAGCCAAGCCAATGATGGCGGCCATCGCGCCTTGGCCTGCCGGCACCGCAGCCTGCATTAACTTGCCGCGCTCACGCACCAAAGCGACTGCATCGGCAAAAGACACCACCTCAGCGCACACCAATGCCGACCACTCACCCAAACTGTGCCCGGCAAGCATAGCCGGCTGGGCACCGCCTCGCTCACTCCACACACGCCAAAGTGCGACACTGGCGGTCAACAGCAAAGGCTGTGTACACTCGGTTAAATTAATTTCGTCCTGCGTGCCATTTTGCACCCGATCCCAAAGGTCGTATCCCAGCACATCCGACGCCTCGGAGAACGTTTGCTGCACTACGGGGTATTGCTCCGCCAAAGGCGCCAACATACCAACTTGCTGAGACCCCTGCCCCGGAAACACAAATGCCAAATTATCTGCGGCCATAATCATTAACTCTTCCAAACTGATAAATATTTATTTGGCGCCACCAAGTACATGCGCCACTTTTGCAATTGAATCAAACTCTGCCTGCTCGTACGCAAGGCGTAAAGCATTCACCGTAGCCGCCACCGAGGCGCCACCATGACTTTTGATAACTGTACCCGCCAAACCCGCCAAGATTGCACCATTGTAGGCGTCAGGGTTTAACTCTGCGCGCCAGCGCCGAATAAGCGGCCAGGCAAGCGGCGCGATTAAACGACCAAAGCCTGACTTAAAACTTTCCTCAATCCGCCCAGCAATTAACCGCGCCACCCCTTCGCTCGCCTTAAGCGCGATATTGCCACTAAAGCCATCACAGACAATCACCTGCACCGCACCACTGTAGATGGCATCAGCCTCCACAAAACCGGCGTAGGTAAAATCATCGGATTGAGCCAGCAAGGTGGCGGCATCACGGATCGTGGTAGTCCCTTTACCTGCCTCAGTGCCAATATTTAACAGCGCCACCTGCGGCTCGGCAACACCGCTCGCTCGCGCCAGCACACTGCCCATGGTGGCAAACTGTAAAAGCTGCGAGCTGCTGCAGTGAATATTGGCACCCAAGTCAAGCATCAGGGTTAATCCCGAGCGTACCGGCATCGCCTTGCAAATAGCAGGCACCTCGACGCCACCAATCATCCCCACCACTCTACGACTCACTAACATCAGCGCACCCGTATTGCCGGCACTCACGCACGCATGGGCGTCACCTTGGGCAACCGCCTGTAGCGCTTGCCACATGGACGAACCATCCCCCTGCCGCAAAGCCTGACGAGGATCGGCATCCATCGCAACCACATCGGGAGTTTCGACAAACTTAATATTGACAGGAATAGGGGCTGAACACTCGTGCGCCATCGCAGAGCGCTGACCAAACAGCAGCAACTGAACATCGGGGAAGGTGCGGGCAAATTGAATTGCCGCGGGGATAGCAATGCGGGGACCGAAGTCCCCGCTCATAGCATCTACAGCTAGTCGTATTGGCTCAGACAATGGAAAATCGTCTTGTTGTGCAATACTTACTCGTCAGATGCGATGTCGATCACTTTACGGCCACGGTAAAAACCGTCGGCACTCACGTGATGACGCAGGTGCTTTTCACCACTGGTTGGATCAACAGACAAGGTCGGCCCAGTCAACGCATCGTGTGAACGACGCATACCGCGCTTGGAACGAGTCTTTTTACTTTTCTGTACGGCCATGATTTAACTCCTATATAACAAAAAACTGAAGCTGGGGCGCCTCAAAGAAAGTGCATAACACCCTCTATTTTTTCGGCGTTCCTTTAAGTTGCTCCAGAACTTGAAACGGGTTTTGTTTCGGTTGCTCTTGAGCCCCTATCTCGGGCGCTTTACTTTCAAAGTGCTCGGAGGGTACACATGCGTGATCGTGATAAGCGACCGGCGGCAGACTTAACAGCAGCTCTTCTTCGACCATATCGTAGAAGTCCGCCGGGCCCTCTGCTGCAATCCACGGATCGCGATCTCGCGGTAAGGTTTTTGCCTGCTCTTCATCCCAGACAATGCCGAGATTAACCGCACACACCAAGGGCACTCTGACCGTATCCAAACAGCGCTGACAGGTTAGCCCCACCTCGCCTTCAATACTGCCCTGCACCACTCGCTTGCGCTCTTCATCAATCCTAAACGACAGAACAACCGCAAACCTTGCATTCTCATCAGCCACTGCCGTTGCCACTCTGGGCAGCTGCTTTAAATCAACAAAACCCGTAATTTCAATGCCCTGCTGGGCATATTTTCGCGGATCTCCCTGCCGTGGCAGAGGCTGACTAAAGGATGGCTGAGACATAAGCGCGCAATAATAGGGATCGAAAGCGCATCTGTCAAAGAAAAATAGCTCCCAGGCCCACTATTTCGGGCTTTTGGCTCATTTTTTTGGCCTTGCGGCTGGCCGGCCTCACCACACCGCCTACTCTGCACTAAAATACGCACCCACCTTGCGTTAAAATAGACCCACAAACACACGCAAGTCAGCATCGGTTAAACACACCCGCATAAAAGGAAGCCACCCAGCCATGCAACCTCTTATTCTCGCCTCCGGCTCACCTTATCGCCAAGCGCTACTGGGCAAGCTCGGGCTCGAGTTCACCGCACACTCGCCTGACATCGATGAATCCGCTACAGCCGACGAAGCACCGGTTGCACTAGCCAAGCGACTGGCGCGCAGCAAGGCCCGCGCATTAAAACAACAGCATCCCAACGCTCTTATTATCGGCTCAGACCAAGTGGCCTGGCTTGAGGGGTCACAACTTACCAAACCGGGAAACTTTGCCAATGCCCTCGGGCAGCTCCAGCGCTCAAGAGGCAAAACCGTCACTTTTTATACCGGCCTATGCCTTTATAATAGCCGTGACGATAGCGAGCAGCTAAGCGTCGAGACCTATCAGGCCAGTTTTCGCGAGCTAAGCGACGACCAGCTGCGCAACTATCTGGAGCGAGAACAGCCCTTCGACTGTGCTGGCAGCTTTAAAAGCGAGGGACTGGGAATCACCTTGTTTGAATCGCTCGCGGGCGACGACCCGAATACCCTTATCGGGCTACCGCTTATAAAGTTGACCGAAATGCTGAGCCTGGCAGGGCTAGACCCGCTTAGCGCCAACCGTTAGCAACTGGCCGCAAACGCGCTAAACGCTTTGCGGCGTAAGCTGCCACTGCAAAATCTCCGAGAAACAATCCATGCAGAGGGCCGGCTCGTATGGGTGCAGCCTCACTGCCTCATGGGCGCCATAACTTACCGCGATACGCGGCATATTGGCCCGGCGCGCCATCTCCATATCATACTCTGTATCCCCAACCATGACGGCCTGATTGGCGGGCACAGAAAAGTGCTCCAGCAGCTCGTGCAACATTCGTGGGTCGGGCTTTGAGGCGGTTTCATCTGCGCAGCGACTGGCGTGGAAATAACCCTCGAGCCCCAATCGCTGAAACACCCGATCAAGCCCCCGGCGGCTTTTACCCGTCGCCACCGCCAGCTGATGGCCATCACCGCGCAGCGATTCCAGCGACTCCATAACCTGTGGGTAAAACTGGGCAGGCTCAGCCTGATCAATAGCCAGAAAATGCTCACTGTAAAGGGCTCGCAACCGCTCTGCCGTCGGCGCTTCGATTCCGGGATAAAGCACCTGTAGAGCCTCGGGTAAACCCAGGCCTATAATATTGCGCACCGCATCTCGCTCGGGCCGCTGCCACCCTAAGTCCTCCGCTGCGCGCTGCATGGCAGTTACGATAGTGCCCGTGGAATCACTTAAGGTGCCGTCCCAGTCAAAGATATAAAGCAAATTCAACCTCCAGTCAGCCTCCCTAACCAGGAAGCTTTTGCGCCTCGATCAACTGCAACAACGCCGCAAGATCGTCCGACAGGGGGGCGTCAACCCGAGTCGCGGATGAATCCCCCGGCAATACAAACTCCAGCGCGCTGGCGTGCAAAAAATGCCGTTTTAGGCCAAGTTTTTGCAGTGCACGATTAGCACTGTCATCCCCGTACTTATCATCTCCAGCCAAGGGGCATTGCTTAAACTGGGCATGAACACGAATCTGATGAGTTCGCCCCGTAATTGGCCGGGCCTCTATCAAGGTGTAGTCACGGTAGCGCTGCAACACCGCAAACTCCGTAACGCTCGCCTTGCCCTCTGGGTGCACCTTAACAATGCGCTCTAAGCCGCCATTTTGCTCAAGCTTTAATAATGGTGCGTTAACCCTTGCCAAACGCTTGGGCCAACTACCCAGCGCCAACGCCTGATACACCTTAACGATCCCACCCCGGCCGGCCGACTTATCCCGCAATGACTGCTGTAAATGGCGTAAGAAGCTGCGCTTTTTGGCCACCATAATGCAACCGGATGTATCGCGATCTAGCCGGTGAACCAGCTCCAGGTAACGCGCCTCCGGACGCAGCTGACGCAAAGCCTCGATCAACCCCAAGTCCACCCCGCTGCCACCATGCACAGCCAGGCCCGGCGGCTTATTAACCACCAGCACCCCGTCATTCTCAAACAGGATGGCCTTTTCAAGTACACGCCCCAGCCCCTGGCTCAGCTGCTTGGGTGGCGCTTTACGCGCGACTTTGAGCGGGGGCAAGCGAACAAGATCTCCGGCCTTTAGCCGATAATCGGCACGAATACGCCCTTTATTAACCCGCACCTCGCCTTTGCGCAGCAATTTATAGACGTGGGTGCGCGGCACGCCCTTCAGGCGCGCCACCAAATAATTGTCGATACGCTGGCCGGCTTGGTCAGCGTCGACATCTAAATACTGAACTTGCGAAAAGCGCTCGTCGATGTCGAACGCTACAGTTGGCTGATTACTCATGCCCGGCATAATAGCAGCAATCGATACAAAACAGTTACTTACAGGCCACGAATTGATTTGCTGGGTATTGCTTTAGCTGTTATATTCGAGCCAGCTGGGACAGGCAGGTTTCCGGACATAGCGTTTTAGGCGTGTCGCGAGGAAATACCGCTGCCAGCTAAGGCTCTGTTTTTAAACACAAATTGTGTACAGATCCGGCGAAATGATGAAGGGTGTGACGCACGCTGCTATCGACGACACAATGTCTCGGTCCCGCGCGAGCACCGGAACCATTGCGCAGCAAGCGCAATGCGACTGATCCGCTGAATGTGTTTTGTAACTTGAATACCAAACTATTGCTGGCAGAAGTTAAACCATGAACCGGCCCTACGAGCACTAGCTCGAGGCCCCGACGAAAGACTCAAAGACCGATTCTGAGTGTTGATGGTAACAACGGCAGTATCTGCCCTAACTGCAACAACTAACTGCAACAGGCAGGCTGTGCTTAACAGCCTAAATTAGGCGTTACCGGGTAAACCCGGGCAAAAACTGGTACATACGGTTAACGATTAATATTGACATTTCGGCCCCAAAACAGCCCTTTGGCTCGGGTCGACGACGAAGTTCAATAAGGATCCAACAACCGCTGACGTGAGCAGGATGTAGCACGGCAGTCTATATGGTTGTGCAAAACACAGGAGCGTTGACAGTCGCGTGGGCACGCTGCGCCCAACGAAAAGACTAGGAAACGCATGAAAAGAATGCTTATTAATGCAACCCAACCTGAAGAGTTGCGTGTTGCGCTGGTTGACGGCCAATGGCTGTACGACCTGGACATCGAAAACCGTAATCGCGAGCAAAAAAAGGCCAACATCTACAAAGGCCGCATCACCCGAGTGGAACCCAGCCTGGAGGCTGCATTCGTCGACTATGGCGCTGAGCGTCATGGCTTTTTGCCCCTCAAAGAAATCTCCCGCGAGTACTTCAGCAAATCCCCTAACGACAGTGAAGGCCGCGTCAAAATTAAAGACGTCGTCAAAGAAGGCACTGAAGTTATTATTCAGGTAGATAAAGAAGAGCGTGGCAATAAAGGCGCCGCCCTCACCACCTTTATCAGCCTTGCCGGACGTTACTTGGTGCTTATGCCCAACAACCCGCGTGCCGGTGGCATTTCGCGCCGTATTGAAGGTGAAGATCGCGCCGAGTTGCGCGACGCTCTGAGCCAGGTCGAAATCCCCAACGGCATGGGCATTATTATTCGCACCGCCGGTGTTGGCCGCAGCGCCGAAGAACTGCAGTGGGATTTAAACTATCTACTGCAACTGTGGGAGTCGATCGACAAGGGCGCCAAGGAAGCCAAAGCCCCGGCGTTTTTGTTTCAGGAAAGTAACGTTATTATCCGCGCCATTCGCGATTACCTGCGTCAGGACGTGGGCGAAGTTATTGTCGACAACAAAGAGTCTTTTGAGCTTGCCTCTGGATTTATTCAGCAGGTTATGCCCAACTTTGGCAGCCGGGTAAAACTTTACGAAGACGACATCCCGCTGTTTAACCGCTATCAGATCGAAAGCCAAATCGAAACGGCTTTCCAGCGCGAAGTAAAACTTCCGTCGGGCGGTTCTATTGTCATCGACGTCACCGAAGCACTGGTGTCTATCGACATCAACTCGTCACGCGCCACTAAGGGCGGCGACATCGAAGAAACCGCCACCCAAACCAACCTTGAAGCGGCCGACGAAATTGCACGCCAATTGCGCCTACGTGACATGGGCGGTTTGGTGGTTATCGATTTTATCGATATGCAGTCGAGCCGCAACCAACGCGAAGTCGAAAACCGCATTCGCGATGCGCTGGCAATGGATCGCGCACGAGTACAGATTGGCCGCATCTCGCGCTTTGGGCTACTGGAAATGTCTCGTCAGCGCCTGCGGCCATCGCTCGGTGAAGTTCACTCAAAAGTGTGCCCTCGCTGTAATGGCCAAGGCACCATTCGTGGCACTCGCTCTCTGGCCCTGTCTATTTTGCGTTTAGTAGAAGACGAAGCGCAAAAAGAGCGCAGCGCCGAGATTCGCGCTATTGCGCCCACCTCAGTCGCGACTTACCTGCTCAACGAAAAACGTAAAACGATTTTCAACATTGAGCAGCGCAACAGCACTCGCGTGGTTGTGGTACCCAACGCCGAAATGACCACCCCACACTTCGAAGTGCAACGCTTGCGCGATGACGACGAAGGCACACTGGAAACCAGCTACAAGATCGTCGCCTCAGAAGAGCACATTGAGCACGAGACCATCACCGAAGAAGCGCCGGTTAAACTGCCCCAGCCGTTGGTAAAACCAACCGCACCCTTGCAGCAAGCCCCGACCCCTGTCGCCAAACCAGAGCCGGGCTTAGTCAGCCGCCTGATTAGCTGGCTGCAGGAGTTGTTCGAGTCCGACGAGCAAGACGACAAGAGCAAAAATCAAGGTAAGGGCAAAAACCAAAAAGGCAAAGGCGGCGAACAACGCAACGATCGCAACCGCTCGTCACAAAACCGCAAACGCCGCGGCGGCAAACGCCGTAACGGCCCGCGCGATGACGAACGCGACCCACAAGGTAAAAAGCCGCAAAAAGGCGCCGACAACAAGCGTAAAAGCAGCGAGACAAAAGACGAAAACTCTGAGCCTCGCGGTGCCGATGCACGCACCAAAGATGCCAACGGTAACGCTGACAACAACGGCGGCAACGAGCGCGGTGAATCACGCAGTGGTCGCGGTCGCCGCGGCCGTAATCGCAACCGTAATCGCAACCGCAACAACGATGATGCGCCGCGCAATCAGCAACAGGATGACGCCGCCACCAAGCAAAACGTTGCGGCGGAAAATAGCGATAACGGCCCGGAAAACGCCGATCAGTCGAGCGAGCAGCGTCCACCCAAGCGCCCTTCGGGTCGTCGTCGTGGCAATCAACGTCGCCGTCGCCGTGAAGATGGCGAGCAAAGCAACCCGCAAGCGAGCGATGTGCAAGCTAATGCCGGCTCAACACCGGAGCCCACGAATGAGGCCAACACTGCAGCGAGCAATTTGACTGAGGCGGACAAAAAGCCGGCAGCCGAGCGCCAGCAGCGCGAAGACAAAGCGCCAAACGGTGAGCAAAACACTCGTCAGGCTAAAACCAAAAGCCCGGCAGCGGAGCAACGCCCTGCTGCACCAGAAGCGGATGCCAGCACTCAAGCGGAGCAGCCTAAAGCCGCGCAAGAGCCGCGTAAGCCGCAGCAAGAAGTCACTGACAAAAAGCCGGCAACGCGCAAAACGGAGCAGGCAGAAGACAGCGCGGAGCAAGTAAGCCGCCTCGTTGAGCCCACCACCGTTAAACCAGCGGAGCCTGAAGCCGTCCCAAGCCCAAGCCAAGCGGCCGAGCCGCAAAAGGCAGAGCAGCCGGCAGCCGCGGCCAAAGCTGACTCAGAAAAGACCGCAGAGCAGAGCAAAGCGGAATCTACTGAGCCCGCAGCAGTTGTGACACCTACTGCCGAGCAAACCGAGCCAGAAGCTGGCAGTGAGACCAACGCAGGCGATACCACCGTTAGCGAAGAAAGCACTAGCGAGAAAACCCGCGAGCCGGAAGCCAGTCAGGTTGAGGTAAATACCGCGACAGCCACTACTGACGCACAAAGCGTCAAAAGTGTCGCGCAAGCGCCCGATGCACCAGAAAGCAATAAGGGCGCCACTGCAGACGCTCCGAAAGCGTCAGCTGCACCGGACGCCGCCAGATCAAAGGTTGCCATTAGCCGAAAAAACGGCGAGCAGCCAGCGGCTCGCACTTTTAGCCGAGCGGGCAACGATCCACGAATCTCACCCAAGCCGGTAGCGGCTGTGCGGATTCTTACCGAAACCCGCACTCGCCCACTACCCCGGGCGCTGGACACCAGCCAGCCCTCGCGAGTGGGTCACAACCCGCGCAAGCTCGAACGCCCAAGTAACGACCCCCGGGTCGCCAAAGGCGCCTCTACAGAGTCTTAAACTCTGACTACCCGAACCAGCGTCCTGCTGGTTCGGGTAATTTTCCCTCAGATTGCACAGCATTCACCCAAGTAACCGAAAAACCTCAACTTTTTCTCTCTGAGCTCTTGCTCAAGCTAAAAACCTATGTATAATCTGCCCCACTTCGGAAGGGTGGCAGAGTGGTTGAATGCACCGGTCTTGAAAACCGGCGTAGGTTAATAGCCTACCCAGGGTTCAAATCCCTGCCCTTCCGCCATATCGAGCTGCTTGCAGCTGTAAAAAAAGCGCCTTGTTGGCGCTTTTTTTATGCCCCTTTTTTAGCGACACCCGCCTACACCTTATACTTTAAAAAACGCAATTAGCCCCCATATTATCGAAGGAACCAATGTTTCGCTCGAGGCGTCTAACGATCGCCTCAAAGCGATTCCATTACGCTGCATTGGGCCTTTGTTTTAAACAAGTAAGCTTGTATCATTGGGTACTATCACTTTAGCTTGGAGAGATTAAATGCAACACGTACGCACTGCCGCTAATACGCACATGGGCTCGGCCACACAGGCTGATGCCACAGAAGTAAGCCGTGTTTTGCGCAACACCTATTTGCTGCTGAGCATTACCCTCGCTTTCTCGGCAGTTACTGCCGGTATTGCTATGGCCGTTAACTTAAGCCACGGTGCCGGCCTAATAATGTCTCTGGTTGCCATGGGGCTTATTTGGTTTGCGTTGCCGCGCACAGCCAACTCCGCCGCCGGCCTCGGTGTGGTGTTTGCCTTTACCGGTTTAATTGGCGCCGGCTTAGGGCCAATCATTAACCACTACCTAGCCGCCAGCAACGGCTCTACAATCGTTATGCAGGCACTGGGCGGCACCGCCTTTACCTTTTTAGGCTTGTCTGCTTACGCCTTGGTAACCCGCAAGGACTTCAGCTTTATGGGCGGCTTTATCGCCATGGGCATGATGATCATGATCGGCTGCATGCTACTGCTGTTGGGTGCATCACTGTTTGGTTACCACATGCCGATATTTAGCTTGGTGTTCTCAGCAGGTATCGTACTGTTAATGTCGGCGATTATTTTGTATCAAACCAGCGCCATTATTCACGGCGGTGAGCGCAATTACCTGCTGGCTACCACGTCGCTTTATCTGGCGATCATTAATATCTTCACCAGCCTACTGCACTTGTTGGGCGCGGCAGACGACTAAGCCCAAATCACAAACACTAGCAAAGCCCCGCAAGGGGCTTTCTTTTTAACCATGAAATTCACCCTCGTTATTCTCGGCGCCCCCTACAGCGACAGCGCCAGCCAAACTGCTCTGGCCTTTGCACATGCCGCACTCGCCAACGGCCACACCATCTACCGGCTTTTTTTCTACGCCGATGGCGTACACAATGCCACACGTTTAGCCGCCCCACCGCAGGACGAGCACGACTTACCCGCCAGCTGGCAACAATTTATAACAGAACACCAACTCGATGCGGTGGTATGCATTGCCGCCGCGTTGCGTCGGGGCCTACTAGACACCACAGAGGCAGAACGCTACCAAAAAAGCGGCGACAACATTGCCCAAGGTTTTGAGTTGAGCGGCCTGGGACAGCTGATTGAGGCTAGCGCGGCCTCCGATCGAGTGCTGACGTTTGGTGCCTAGCGCTATGAAATCTATTTTGTGTATTAGTCGCCACCCCCCCTATAGCAGTGCATTAGCCCGTGAAGCGCTCGAAACGGTTTTAGCCGCCGCGGCGTTCGATCAGCCGGTAAATTTACTCTTAATGGATGAAGGTATTTGGCAGCTCACCCCGGCGCAACAGCCCGAAGCCAACAAACAAAAAAGTCTGGCTCGCAACCTGAGTGCGCTGGAAATGTTTGGAGTTGAGAGGGTTTACGCTCATCATAGGTCGGCTGTTGAACGAGGATTAAACACCGAGGCACTTTGCATCGATACGGTTCAGTGGTTAAATGACGAACAAGTCCAGCAATTAATCGCGCAGCAGGATCACCTGCTAAGTTTTTAATGAGTACATTACACACCGTCAATAAGTCGCCTTTTAGCGACCAGTCTTTGCACTCATGCCTCAATATTTGCTCGAGTGGCGATTCCGTGTTGCTTATTGAAGATGGCACCTACGGCGCGTTAGGTTCTGCCCCTACGTTCAAGTTACTGCAAAGGGCTATCGAGCGCGATATTAAAGTATACGCACTAGAGAGCGATCTAATGGCGCGAGGGCTGCAATCGCAAATAGCACAAGGCATCGCAATAGCCAATTACCCTGCCTTTGTAGAGTTAAGCTGCCAACACACGACGGTTCAAAGCTGGTATTAAGAATGAGTACCACTGTAACCCCCAACCTGCCTGCACTCGATAAAGACGGCTACCTGATTAATCGGGAGGACTGGACTCCTGAGGTCGCGCAAGCACTAGCCGCCGCAGAGCACATCAACCTAGGCGATGCGCACTGGGAGATTATCGAGTTAGTACAGGCGTTTTATCGTGAGTTTGAGCTATCACCGGCAAGCCGCGCGTTAGTGCGCTACACCCAACAACGGCTAGGCAAAGAGAAAGGCCGCAGCATTTACTTGATGGGCTTATTCCCGCCGCACCCCGCGCTAATGATTAATAAAATTGCCGGGCTGCCACGCCCAGCCAACTGTTTTTAACGTAACGTTACGGCTCGTTATCGGACGCAGGTTTTGCCTTAGCGTACTGGCGTGTCAAAGTGACCACGACACCCGACAACATAAACAGCGCGATTAAGTTAGGGATCGCCATCAGCGCATTTAAAATATCAGCCACAATCCAAACCAGCGATAAATTTGCCATGGCGCCCACGCCTATTGCCAGCACCCAGACCACACGAAAAGGCGTAATGGCTTTTATGCCCCATAAATATTGCGCGCATCGCTCTCCGTAATAACTCCAGCCCAGCATGGTTGTAAACGCAAACAACGCGATCGCCAAGCTAATAAACAACTCACCAAACGGCAGTGCACTGGCAAACGCGGCTTGCGACATTAGAGCCCCTTTGGCCTCCCCCTGCCACGCACCGCTAGCCACAATAGCAATACCGGTAATAGAGCAAACGACTAGCGTATCGATAAAGGTGCCCAGCATGGCAATCATTCCCTGACGCACTGGGTTATTGGTTGCGGCCGCCGCATGAGCGATAGGCGCGCTGCCAAGCCCTGCCTCGTTGGAGAAAACGCCACGGGCCACACCAAACTGAATTGCCATAGCGACACCGGCGCCGGCAAACCCACCGGCCGCCGCCTGGCCATTGAATGCACTGTCAAAGATTAACCCGAGAGCTTGTGGAACTGCATCGGCGTGCATCACGATCACCACCACCCCGCAAACGATATAGGCGATACCCATAAAAGGAACCAACCGCCCCGCTACCTGGGCAATGCGCTTTACACCTCCCAACAGTACCACGGCAACCAGCCCCATTAGCACCAATCCAGTCACCATTTTGGGCACGGCTAAATCACCATGCAGCGCGTCAGCTACCGAGTGAGCTTGCACGGTGTTACCAATACCAAACCCCGCCGCGCAACCAAATATGGCAAACAAAGTTCCAAGCCATGCCCAGCGTGAACCCAGGCCATTTTTGATGTAATACATTGGGCCGCCAACGCTGTGGCCATCCGTATCTTTTTCGCGATAGTGCACCGCGCACACAGCCTCAGCGTATTTTGTTGCCATGCCCACTAAAGCACTGCACCACATCCAAAATAACGCTCCTGGGCCGCCCAGCCCTATGGCTGTGGCTACCCCGACAATATTGCCGGTACCGATGGTTGCAGCCAGCGCTGTCATCAACGCGTTAAAGGGGCTGACGTCGCCCGCCCCCTGTTTACGCCGTCCTTGCCACAACAACGCAAAGCCCGTACCGAGGCGCCGCAGCGGGAAGCCTCTTAGCCGCAGCATTAAAAACACCCCGGTACCCACAAGCAACAGCAGCATCAGCGGGCCCCATACCACACCGCTAATGCCATTTAATACGCTGTGTAACTCTTCCATGGTACTTGCCTCTTAGAGAAACCGTTTATGATTCAGGGCGCACGCTTATTGCGCTGCACTCGCTAGCGCGGCTCGTTCTGGGTATACGCCAAAGATACCGCCGGTATGCACAAACACCAAATCACGTGCCGTGACATGGCCTAACCGTAGCTCTTTAAGCATTCCATAAAAAGCTTTAGCGGTATAGACCGGGTCCAGTACAACACCAGAGCCGCACGCTACAGTCGCGATCGTCTCAAACACCTCTGGGTAACCTTGCGCATAGCCTGGGCCGATATAATCTTCAACCACCCGATAGTTTTCCGGCTCGGGGATATTCACCTGAGAGTACCGTTTGCGACACGCATTTAGATCCTCGCGCACACGGCGGTAGAAGTAATCGGCATCGTCACACACCGCGACACCCAACACCTGAGCACCCGGACAAAACAAGTTCAGACCAGCCGCTAAGCCCGCCAAAGTGCCCCCGGAGCCCGTCGCACAAACGACCAATGGCTCGGTAATACCACGCTCGGCGAATTGCCCGGCAAGCTCTTCCGCCGCCGCAATATACCCCCAAACGCCCACACCATCGCTCGCTCCGGTGGGTATCACATAAGGCGTACGCCCCGCCGCACGCTGGCGATCGGCGGCCTCTTGCAGCAACTGTGGTAAATGATGCTGAAACCGCCGTACCGGGTGATAGCTGATGGCTGCGCCCGCCAGCTGGCTCAAAAGCAGGTTGCCGTCAGCCACTTGCGGCTCGTCACCGCGCAGTACTAATTCGCAACCAAAACCCAACTGAGCCGCTAACAGGGCCGTTGCGCGGCAGTGGTTAGACTGCAAACCGCCACAGGTAATCAGGGTATCGGCACCTTGCGCCTGTGCCTCGGCAATCACAAATTCTAATTTGCGTATTTTATTACCGCTTAACAAACAGCCAGTAAGGTCATCGCGTTTGCACCACAAGCGGTGCTCGCCAATGCCAGGAAGAGAGAGAGGTTGTAACGGGGTGGGAAGCTGGGCCAGTGAGAGTCGATCGGGGTACGCTAAGCCTTTAGGCATGGTGCTCTCCGTTGCTAAACGACACTACTGGCCACTGTACTACAAAGCGGTAATCCTTTAAATGGACTTAACAGTGCCTTTTGGCAGTACTGCGTGAACCGCGGATTTTTGAAACTTCAGCTCAATGTTAGCGCCGGTCTCTAAAACAACGTAATTCTCGTCTACTTTAAGAATTTTACCCAGCATGCCACTGGTTAGTAGAACCTCATCGCCCTTTTTTAAGCTTGAAACCAAGTTTTGGTGTTCTTTTTGACGCTTGCGCTGTGGACGAATAATAAGCAGATACATGAACAAAAACAGACCGCCAAACATCAACAAGTTGACGTACATTGGCGCGCCCTGTGGAGCTGCCTGACCTTGTGCCCAAGCGGACTGTACAAAGAAACCCATAGGTAAAACCTCATTAGCTTAAAAGAGGCGTAACTCTACCGTGTTTGGCGGATTTTGCCAACGCCGATGACGCGCCTAGGGGGTTAAATCAAAGGGTAAGGGCCACCGGCTGGGCGACCCCTGACAGAAAGGATTAAGCGTAATCGCGAAACAGCTTACGAAACACGCTGGGCGACAAATTAGTCCAGCGCTTAAAGGCGTTGGTAAAGCTGGTGCGATCAGAGAAGTCCAGTGACGATGAAACCGAATCGACACTCATGTGGTCATCAATCAAATATTTAATCGCGTAATGAAAACGCAAGCTATCGCGCAGCTGAGCAAAGCTGGCGCCCTGCTGCTGCAGGCGCCGTTGCAGGGTGCGTTTGGAGAGATTTAAATCGTCTGCAATATGCTCGATGGCCATAGGTGCGTGGCCTACCCGCTTTTGCAGTGCTTCCAGCACTCGATCTGACACACCTTCAACCTCTGGCAGCTTGGCCAGTACGACATATTCATGGTACGAGCGGATTCCGGATCGGGCAAATCCGTCCTCATCGGTAACCTGTGGGTTAAGTCGCTGTAGCTGAATCATTGGGCTCTCCTTGTGCCGGGCCTTGGTTAGCGCCTGCCTTTAACGACACTGTTAATTGGCAGACATTAATATAAAGGGTGGCAGCAATGCTGGCAATGTGTTTACCCGTTACTTTAAGACCCCTATGGCGCTGAAACAGGCGCCAATAGAAAGATCTGCTATAAGGGGACACGCTCTAACGCTGGCGTCTGCCTACGAGCCAAGATTATAGGCTATCTGGCGTATTTTTATTAACACAATTGCGACTAACGAGTGAATTCTTGCGCCGAGTCACACATTGCTAGTCGATCTCACCAAAAATCAGGCGCTCTCGAGCTCTGCCAAATAAGCCAGCACATCCTGATCGTGTGTCTTGGTTTTGACCTTGTCAAAGATATGAGTCAGCCGCCCCTCTTTGTTAATAAAAAACGTCGTGCGCAAAATGCCCATATACTCGCGCCCCATAAACTTCTTTAAACCCCATGCGCCGTATTTATCGGCAATGGCGTGGTCCTCATCGGACAACAGCGTAAAGTTAAGCTCGTGCTTATCGACAAACTTTGCCAGGCGTGCCACCGGGTCGGGGCTAACCGCCAAAACCACGGCATCAAGCTTGTCTAAGTCAGCCTGCGCGTCACGCAACCCACAAGCTTGAGTGGTACAACCAGGGGTCATCGCCTTAGGGTAAAAGTACAGCACCACATTCTTACTACCACGAAAATCTTTTAGGCTAACCTTATTGCCATTTTGATCCTGCAAGGTAAATGCGGGGGCAAGATTACCCAGTTTTGGGAAGCTCATAAAACACTCCTTTAGTGTGAATAGCTACGAAGAAGATGACATATCGTCATCGGCTTTAGCCGAGGTATCGACTGTCACATCGCATGTCGTATTCGTAGAAAATAAAGCCGCCTTCTCATCGGTGGTTACCAGCGGTGCATACTGATCCGGCACATCCGCAACTGCGGGAGCCACCACACAATTTCTCCCTCGCGCTTTGGCCAAATACAACTGCTCGTCGGCACGAGCAACCAGCTCAGCGGGGAGTATATTTTGCTTATCGTTGAGACTTGCAACGCCCAAGCTTAACGTAGCGCCAACTTGTTCACCCGAGGGCAACTCAAACACGGACTCGGCGATAGCTGCCCGCACGCGCTCAGCAACAGCAACGGCCTGAGCCAGGCTCGTGCCGGGTAACACTACGGCAAACTCCTCGCCACCATAGCGACAAGCGATATCAAGCTTGCGCAATTGTGAATCTATAATACCGGCGACTTTTTGTAAGATACGATTACCCGCTTCGTGGCCATAGCGGTCATTCATGGATTTAAAATGATCGAGGTCACACAACATCAGTGCCATCGGTAAGCCGCTACGGTGAACTCGCTCTGCCTCTTGATTTAACACCGCCTCAAAATGGCGGTAATTAAACAAGCCGGTCAAGGCATCAGTTAACGAATCGCGCTTTAATCGCGCAACATCCTCGCGCAACTGCACCAACTCATCGCGGTAAGCGCACCTAGACTCACTGGCAACACATTGCTCAACAGGCCGATTTACATCAGACAAAAAACAACTCCCGCTGCCCGTTAGTCACGGTAGAGTTTCGTAAGATCGGTATAGGCATCAATACGTCGATCCCGTAAAAATGGCCAGATACGGCGCACGTGTTCAGAGCGCTGCATATCGACTGCTACCACTCTGGTTTTTGCCTCTGCGCCAAGTTCAAGCAGCAGCTCGCCCTGGGGGCCAGCGACAAAGGTATTGCCCCAAAACTGAATGCCGGCACCACCTTCCGGGTCGGCCTCGTGTCCAACGCGGTTTACGCTAATAACCGGTACGCCATTGGCAACCGCATGGGCCCTCTGCACGGTTACCCAGGCATCGCGCTGGCGAAGCTGCTCGGCTTTGTCATCGGTAGGATCCCAACCGATGGCGGTAGGGTAAATAAGGAGCTCGGCACCAGCCATGGCCATGAGACGCGCGGCCTCGGGAAACCACTGATCCCAGCAAACCAATACCCCCAATCGCCCAACCGAGGTGTTAATAGGCGTAAAACCTAAATCACCCGGGGTAAAATAAAACTTCTCGTAAAAACCCGGATCGTCAGGAATGTGCATCTTGCGATAAACCCCGGCAATTGTACCGTCGGTTTCGAGTACCACAGCGGTGTTGTGATATAAACCTGTCGCACGCTTTTCAAACAAAGACGCTACGATAACAATGCCCAACTCTTTAGCCAGGGCTCCTAATGAGTCGGTACTCGGCCCGGGAATCGTTTCCGCTAACTCAAACTCGTCGACGTCTTCACGCTGACAAAAATACAAACCGCGGTGCAGCTCCTGCAACACCACCAGTTGCGCACCTTGTGCAGCGGCCTCACGAATCGCTGAGATACTCGTTGCAAGGTTTGCCGCAAGATCGTCACTACAGGCGTGCTGCGCCACGCCGACGTTAAGTACTGTCATACTACAACCCCCTCAGGTAACTGCATGGTAATACAGTGCAAGCTGCCGTGTTGCTCAATCAGCACCCGGCAATCAATACCTACCACGTCATAGCCCGGAAACGCCTCAGCTACAGTGCGCAATGCAAGCGCGTCTGACGGATCCTGGTAGGTTGGGACTAAAACCGCACCGTTTAAAATTAAAAAATTGGCGTAGGTAGCCGGTAAACGTTCACCGTCTGCCGAGTAAACCGGCTCGGGCCACGGCAACTCATAAAGCTCGTAGGCTGCACCACTCGCACTGCGAAATTCATGCAGCTCGGCTTTCATTTTAGCCAATGCCTGATGATGAACATCCTCAGGGTCGGGGCAGCCTACATAAAGAATACGGTTGCTGGGACATAACCGCGCCAATGTGTCTATATGGCTATCGGTATCATCGCCCTGTAAAAAGCCCGAGCTCAGCCAGTTAATGGTGCTTACACCAAAATATCGTTGCAGTACTTGCTCAACGTCTGTCTGGTTGACAGCGCCATTGCGATTTGAGTTCAGCAAACACTCGCGAGTAGCCATTAAAGTACCCTCGCCGTCAGACTCAATCGCCCCGCCCTCTAAAACAAAATCTATCGTCTCAAGAGGTGCCATAAAAGCACCGGCGCGAGCTAAGGCACCAGAGATGGCGTTATCGAGAGAGGCATCGAATTTCCCACCCCAGCCGTTAAACTGAAAATCCAGCAACTTAAAACCGGCATCGCTCGCAACGGTGATAGGGCCGTGATCCCGGGCCCAGGTGTCATCGCTATCGACATCGTATAAACGCACAACATCGTGCGGGACACCGCGTTTAGCAAGCAGTTCGGCAATCGTGTTATGACTGGAGGCCGGAGCCGCTATCAATAAGCGGCTATAGCGGCAGATGTGCCAGGCAAGCTCGGCATAAACCTGATAAACAGAATGCAGCAGAGGCTGCCAGTCGGTTGCCTCGTGGGGCCAACTCAGCATGACCGCCGCTTGGGGCTCCCATTCGGCCATTAGACGATATTGACTCATTCTGCTCTCTTACGTGATGCGCCTGGGCGCGATGACGGGTAGGCGCCAGCCGCTCGGAGCGGGGCTGGCAATACAGCTGCGAATAGTAAAAGTAATTACCCCCTCGGGCAACCGCTAAAGCCTACGCCGACGGCACGTAAAGGTACCCTAATAAACGCGCTCCTGGGCCGGTAATACGCGCTTTTCAGGTATGGTTTTAGGCTCTGCCGATAACGCTTTGGCCTCCGTAGGGCCCGCCAGCACCACAAGCGCTAACGCCCGCCGGTCCAGGCCGGTGGCGCCGCCACTGTTAACGACCTCGAGGTTAATATAGTACTTGCCGGGGTAATCGGCCCGCACCTCAAGACTCATGAGCATCGCATCAAGAGTGTCGGCGCTGTTTAAAGTTTGCTCTAAAGAGCCTGTAACCACTGACAAACCCGAGTCTGGCGAAATACTTACCCGAAAGCTTGTCTCCGGCAAATCCGTGACCAGCGATAAATCAACCTCTGTCACAACCCCTACATCCACTCGTTGCCGAGGGTGCAATAACCTTACCGGTAGCGCCGGCTTACCAATGACTGAACCCACTTGCGCCGTATTGAGCACCTCTGCCGAGACGACCGAGCTGTCAGCACCGGCGCTATCCACAGAACCATTACAAGCGGCCAACAGCCAGGCAAAGCACAATAACGGCACAAGCTTAATCATGACAACAACCTCTAAATTGACGTAAGCGAGACATTAAAACACGCCGGCTGGTAATTTGGCGTTAGTGCATCAGCGTGATTCTGGTAATCGGTAACCGCGATGGCATAGCGCTCGCCCGCTTGCATATTCAAATCCAGCGATTCGGCATCCACTTGCGCACTCAAACCTACCCAGCGCTCTCCTGCTCCGTTTACCACGATGTCAGGGTCGGTCTCGGCAGCGCGCTCGCCGTTATTTTCCACCAGTAATCGATACTGGCCAGATGCGAATATCGTGGTTGCTAAAAACGCGTGCACACCTAATTTATTTTGCTGACCATTTTGCTGCGAGCTACACACTACAGCGCGGCCACCTGCCACCAAGTTAACGTACACAGGTAAAGCGCCTTGTGTGCTTCCGTTATTGGTCTCTGCCTCACCATAAGCGTCGCGACTCACAATAAGTTGCTGATTCATCAGCCTGTCTAGTTCAGCAAACGCTTGCGGGTCTAGCTCCGCCAGGAGCTCAGCAAAACTAAAGATACTGGTAAACGCGGGGATAGTTTCATAGCGGAGGTCACTAAACACCGAGTAAATAGCATCGAAGGCACCAAACTCCGCAAGGTGATAAAATATTGATTGAATCGATGACTCACTGTACCACCCCCGTACGGCCGGATTTTTTAAACTCACATCAAAACCTGATGAACGTGCCTGCCTCAAGCCAAATGTATCGCGGTACTCGGGGTCAGCCAATACGTAAGCTGAAAAGCCATTGGCAAAGCCCTCAGAATAGGCCACCCGCATATCGAGCCTATCGGTAATAGAGTGGTCGCCACCGATAGAATCTGAGCGGCCACCCAACTGCACCTCGACAAAGTGCCCCCACTCGTGGGCAATAACATGGGCGTCGTATTCATCGCTATCCACCCCAGCCTGCCCCAACACATAAACTGCAGCACCATTGTAAAAGCTGGTACCAATATCACCGTCGCCATAATCGCCAATGGCTACGGTATTATTTTCAGACCACCGAAAAATACTGGTAGGTAACGTCAGGTTCGGATCGACCTCAAGCAGTGATTGCATCGAGCGGTACGCCGTATCGAGTATCGCAAAAGGCGCTGCCGCGCGCGGTTGACTGTACTGGTTACCGTCCCAACCCGAGCCTGCGTGTAAATCACGCATTGAGTCTGACTGGCCGCTATTTAGCAACTCTCCCTCAAGCACATAAAGCGCATTATTCGCTGTATTATCTTCAACACGAATTTCCCAGCGCTGGGCGGCATCGGCATAGCTATAAGCCTCGACTTGAACTTTAACCTGACGGTCACGCGGTGACGTCAACGTGTAGTGCCCTTGCTGATCGGTTTGCGCAGTAGCCACCACTGCGCCCGCCTCATCGATCAAATTGACCTTCGCCGCGCGCACGGGCTTATGCGCCGTGGCGTTATAGTCGAGCCCCTGAGCTTTACGAACCGGAACAAAGTCGTAACTTACCGAACCACTGATGTAAACCGAATTGGATGACGAGCTCGAAAAGCTTGATGTGCTGCTGGACGATACGGAAGTGGCTACAGAAGACGACGAGATAATAGCGCCGCCGGAATCGCCGCCCCCTCCACCACCGCAGGCACTCAGCAGCAGCGCACTGATAACAAACAACCAGGTTTTTACGAGCGACAGCCAACAAGGTAGCCAATACGCCCCCTCAGGTTTAACGGCAAGGTTTGTAAAAATCATGTTAGCACCAGGCATTACCGAGGCTCCCAGTGCTTTAATAAAAGCCTGCGAGGGATCAAAAGTTAAGCTCCAAGCTTAACGAAGTTTTACTACATGTGCGACCACACAGCTCGCCGCTATGTACTAGCCGTAACTGAGCAGAGATTGTTTACCGTAACCGGGCCTTAGCGATACCCGATAAACAGTGGTAAAGTTACCCAACCTTTTAGCCAAAAATCCCAACGGAGTCCACGGTGTTTCGTCTGATCCCCATTATCGCACTATTGGCACTGCTGTTTTTTGGCGTTTCCTGGCTGCGCAAGCTACCGCCGGGTAAAAAGCGCCAGGCCGTCACGCGGTTATTGATCGGCGCACTGGTCGTTACTTTGGTATTTTTAGCCATTACCGGGCGGATTCACTGGCTGGGCGCGGTACTTGGGGCTTTAATACCACTTGGCAAGACGTTACTGGGATTAGCCGCACAGTTTTTACCTTTTTTACAGCGTCACAAAGCGGCGCAAAGTCCGCCGCCCGATAGCCAAAACAGCAATATCAGTTTAGAAGAGGCGCTGCTCACACTTGGCCTAAAAGACGGTTATCAAGCAGGCACGCTTACTCAAAATGATGTGGAGCTCGCTCACAAGCGGCTGATTCAAAAGCTGCACCCGGATCGCGGCGGCAACGATTACTTAGCGGCCCGGATCAACGCGGCCAAAACCTGTGTGCTTAAGGCGCTGAGCTAAACGGCTTTTGTAACAATAAATGTACGTAGCGCCCTAGATCGCGATAAGGCTGCTGGCGAGAGAGCTTCTGCTCTAGCTCCAGCACGGTAACCTCCTCCCGCCGGCGCTGCTCCGGGTCCAGAATATAATCGTAGAACACCCTTATACCGCTGTGACACAATACTTCCAGCTCACGGCTCGCCGCGTATTGCAGCAATGCCTCTGGGGTTGCGGGGTTGATCGGCGTCAAGCTGCCACGGTGGGGACGGTAATCGTCGCTTTTGATTTTTTTGTAATTGGTACGCAGCAGGTTTTTATAAATCAACCCGTGCTTGTTGTAAAAAATCAGCGATAAGTGCCCACCGGGGCGCAGCAGTGTCAACAGGTGATCGAGCAAAGCAAAAGGCTCTACCACCCACTCAATCACGGCATGACATATAACCAAATCGAACGGCGCGGTAGCGTCTGGCAAGTACTCTGCCACGGCTTGCGCGGGGCACTGCAGCAACTGCACGTGCTCGCTAGCCCCTAATACCGCGGCCTGTTGCTCAGCTATTTTGAGCATGTTGGCCGAGATATCGCACAAGGTGAGCGAATGCCCAGCCGCCGCCAACGGCAGTGAGAACTGCCCCTGGCCACCACCGGCATCGAGAATATTAAGGGTTTTATCGGGTGTTAGCGGTACATAAGGGGCGATGGGTAAAAACTCAGCAAAATCTCGCGCCAATACGGCCAGACGAATTTGACCTTTTAAACCACCGTAAATATTGCGGCTAAAACGACCGGCTAAATCATCAAAGTTACGATCCTGGTGGCTGGACTCAATGGGCATAATAGTGCGGTACCGAAAGGCGCCCCGATCGGGCATAATGGCAGGATTATACCTTATGCAAGCCGCCCTTAATCCATGTGGTACACCTACATTATCCTTAGCGACAACAACAAGTTGTATACCGGCATTACCACGGACATAAACCGCCGCTGGCAAGAACACGCCAGCGGTGTGCGAGGCGCGCGATTCTTTCGTACCTGTAAGCCGGTAAAGCTGTGCCGCTTAGAGTCGTTTGCCAATCGGGCCGATGCCAGCGCCCGCGAGGCGGCCATTAAAAAGCTTGCCCGCCCGGCCAAAGAGGCCCTGATTGCGACTAGCTCTCCCGTGCCACTACCTGTATTAGTGCCCGCCGAATGAGCCGCCGCCTGTGCCCAAGCTGCCAGCGGCCCCAGACGCGCTGCTTGTGTGACTACATTTGCCCTATTGCTAACCAGATAGAGGTTTTACTGGTGCAGCACCCGGATGAACATCAACACCCTAAAAATACCGGCGAGCTACTGGCGCGCAATTTACGCTTGTGCCGCTTGCATATAGCCGAAACGCTCGACCCGGCAACCGCACAAACCCTGTTAACGCCCAATACCGCGCTGCTTTACCCAAGCCTGCCCGATACAGCCACTGCGGAGACCAAACAGGCGGTGCCTGAGCGCGTAGAGCGGTTAGTCGTGCTTGATGCGACCTGGCGCAAGAGCCGTAAAATGTTGTTTCTCAATCCGGCGCTGGCCGCTTTGCCACGGGTCAGCCTTACTGAAACACCCGATAGCCTGTACAGTATCCGCAGCGCCGCCAAGCTCAATCAGCTTTCCACATTCGAAGCAAGTTGTTACGCTCTGCAACAATTAGAGGGCAACGCCACCCTGTGCCAACCGGCGTTAGCCGCCTTTACCGATTATATGAACCACTTGGCAAGCTTTGACCCCAACCGGAGCTAAGCGCAAGCGGGCCACCAACCATGAGTAATCTATGAGTACACATCAGCACCCCGAATTTGAGCATTTACGCAGTAAATCATTAGAGTCGTTAAACCTGACGGTCGAAGAGTACCGCCACCGCAAAACCGGCGCACAGCATATTCACCTCGCTTCAAGCAATAACGAGAATGTATTTTTAGTGGCGTTACGCACGGTGCCTACCGACTCTACCGGGGTCGCGCATATTTTAGAGCACACAGCACTGTGCGGCAGTAAGCGCTACCCGGTGCGAGACCCGTTTTTTATGATGACCCGGCGCTCGCTCAACACCTTTATGAATGCTTTTACCAGCTCGGACTGGACCGCTTACCCTTTTGCCAGCCAAAACCGCAAAGACTTTAACAATCTGTTAGACGTGTATCTGGACGCGGTCTTTTTTGCCAACTTAGACCCTCTTGATTTTGCTCAGGAAGGCCACCGCCTGGAGTTTGCCGAGGCGAACAACCCCGACTCAGAGCTGACCTATAAAGGCGTGGTATTTAACGAAATGAAAGGCGCCATGAGCTCGGTGCCATCGCAGCTGTGGCAAAAGCTCGCGAGCCACTTATTCCCCTCCAGTACTTACCATTACAACAGCGGCGGCGAGCCCGAGCATATCCCCGATCTGAGCTATGCCGACCTGCAGGCGTTTTATAAGCATCACTATCACCCCAGCAACGCCGTATTTATGACCTACGGCGATATCTCCGCGGCTGAACATCAGGCCAAGTTTCACGAGCAGGCGCTGGCCCAGTTTGAAGCACTCGACAACACCATTGCCGTCAAACCCGAAAAACGCCTGCACGCGCCCATTCGGGTCGAAGACGCCTACCCACTGGATCTCGATGAATCCGACAGCGCCTCTAAAGACAACAAAACACACGTAGTAATGGGCTGGCTGTTGGGCCAGGTAACCGATCTGGAGGCCGCACTAGAAGCCCACTTACTGGCCAGCGTGCTATTTGATAACAGCGCCTCCCCGCTAACCATGGCGCTGGAGCAAACCGATTTGGGCCAGGCGCCGTCGCCTTTATGCGGCCTGGACGACAGTCAATTTGAGATGAGCTTTGTCTGCGGCCTGGAAGGTTGCGCCAGTGATAGCACGCAAGCCGTAGAACAAATGATTTTAGACACCCTGACGGCAGTGGCCAACGATGGCGTGCCCACCGAGCAAATCGAATCGTCGCTGCATCAGTTAGAGCTGGCCCAGCGCGAAGTTGGCGGCGACGGCTTCCCCTACGGCCTGCAACTGATTATGACGGCCTTAACCGCCGCCACCCATCGTGGCGACACCGTTGCCCAACTGGATTTAGAGTCCGCCCTGGCGAGGGTTCGTAAAACCGTAGCCGAGCCAGATTTTATTCAGCGCCGGGTGCGCGAGTGGCTGCTGGATAACACCCACCGGGTCACCTTAACGCTGCGCCCCGACGCCCAGATGTCGGCCCGCGCTAAAGCGGCCGAGCAAGCCAAACTGGCCGCGATGAAGGCAACGCTAAGCGACGCCGAAAGCGAAGCCATCGTCAAGCAGGCCAGCGCCCTGGAAGCGCGCCAAACCCTGCAGGAAGACGACAGCATCTTGCCACAGGTAACGCTCGCCGATATTCCAGCCGAGATGCACTACACCCCAGGCAGCCACGAAAACATCGCCGGCTACCCACTGCGTAGCTACGGCGCCGGCACCAACGGTTTGCTGTATCAGCAAGTCGTGATCAAATTGCCGCAGCTTAGCGAGCAAGAGCTGCAGTTACTGCCGATTTACGCCTTGGCGCTCACTGAGGTTGGGCTGGGCGATTTAGACTACCTGGCAGTGCAAACCCTGCAGGCGCAGCGAGTTGGCTCATTAACCGCCAAAGCGGCAATTCGCAGCACTGGCAACAACCCCCACGAGCTTGACGGTTACTTGGTGTTATCGGCTAAGGCGCTGGCAAAAAATGCCGAGCTTACCACCGAGCTTATTCACCGCACCTTGCACCAAGCACGCTTTGACGAGCTTGACCGGTTACGCGAGCTGGTGGCGCAATCGCGCGCGCGTCGCGAGCAAGGCGTGCCCGGAAGTGGCCACGTGCTGGCAATGACCGCTGCCTCAGCGGGCATGACGCCAGGCGCTAAAATCAGCCATGACCTTGGCGGCCTTGGCGGGCTCACAGAATTAAAAGTACTGGATGACTCACTGGCCGACTCGGCTGGCCGCGAGGCATTGTCCAGCGCGCTACAAGCCATGCACGAAAAAATTAAACCCGCTCCGCGCCAATTTTTGCTAGTGGGCGAAGACGAGCAGCTGCCCCACTACCGCCAACTGCTGGAAAACTACTGGCCGCTGGCCAGCCAAACCAGCTTTGCCCCACTGCAGGTGCCGCATAAGCCACAGCAAGTAAAAGAGGCATGGCTAACCAATACGCAGGTTAACTTTTGTGCCAAAGCCTACCCCACCGTAGGCGCCGATCACGCGGATGCCCCGGCCCTAACCGTATTGGCCGGCGTACTGCGTAATGCCTATTTACACCGCGCGATTCGCGAGCGCGGCGGCGCCTACGGCGGCGGTGCCAGTCAGGACAACAACAACGGCGTATTTCGCTTTTACTCCTACCGCGATCCACGCCTGAGCGAGACACTCGACGACTTTGACAGCGCCCTCAGCTGGCTGGAAGAGCAGCCTATCGACCCAAGCGAGATCGAACAGTCTATTTTGGGGGTGGTAAGCAGCATCGATAAACCCGCCTCACCGGCCGGCGAAGCTAAACAAACGTTTCAGGCCGAGTTGTTTGGTCGCACCCGCGAGCTGCGCGAGCAGTTTCGTCAACGCATTTTGCAGGTAACCGGTGACGACATTAAGCGTGTTGCCCAAGCCTATTTGCAGCCGGACAAAGCCAGCACCGCCGTTATCTCCAGCGCTGGCAATAAAGAGGCATTGGCCGATGCCGGCTTCAGTATCAAAACCCTGTAATTGTCAGTGAGCACTGGTCGTGGTTTTTAGCGACCAGCTGTTCTACTATTGGCGTTTGCGGCGCAGTTGTTCAGCTTGTTGCGAGCTGCGTCCTATTCAGTGCCGTGGTTGTCCGTGTCATACTCGTACGCCATAAACATTGGCGCTTACGTGGAAATATAAGCAACTGCTTAGGGTTTTAGGGTACTATTCCATGAATAAAGGATGGCGGTATTACTCTGGATTGATCGCGCAATAACAACCACGTACCGCCCGAACGAGGTCTAAGGCCCGAAATCAGGATGAAGCACTCACCCATACAGGATTTGGAATCAAGCTCCGTCACCAACCCGGGACGTAAGCGCAGCAACAATGAAGATTGCTTTTTAAGTCTTCCTGCGCACTCTTTGTGGATGGTGGCCGACGGCATGGGTGGTCATGAAGCGGGCGAAGTCGCCAGTGAAATAGTTCGTAAAACCCTCGAGCAAAAACCCAATCAGCCACTGCCTGATACTATTCAAGCGGCGCACCGCGCTGTACTGAATGCGGTAGCCAGTGGCGTGGGCGCCGAGGGTATGGGCTCTACAGTCGTGGCGCTGCGTAGCAACCCCGAGCAATTTCAAGTTGCCTGGGTTGGCGACAGCCGCTCGTACCTGTTCAGCCGCAACACGGGTGAATTAGAGCTATTAACGCGTGATCACTCCTACGTGCAAATGCTATTGGAGTCCGGCGCCATTGCCGCTAACGAGGCGCACACGCACCCGGATCGCAACATCATTACCCAGTGTTTGGGCTCACAAGAGCTGGACACTGTGACCGTTGACCATATCGAACGCCAGTGGCAAGAGCAGCAGTGGGTGTTGCTGTGCAGCGACGGGTTAACCGACGAGCTGAGTGACGCCGACATTGCGCAAATCCTACAGCGCTGTAAAACGCCGCGCGATGCCACCCGTGCTCTGATGCAAGCCGCGCTCAATGCCGGTGGGCGGGATAACATCACATTGCAAATCATCGCGGCCCCCAAACACACGCCATCGCTACTGGAAAAGCTATCCCATTGGGTGCCGGTATTTAGTCACAGCCGCCGCCTCGATACTTTTATTTATCTGGCCGCCATTAGCGTGTTGGTGGCCCTGCTCTACTGGACTTTGTACTGATACACCCATGTATATTCCCGGCTATCGAATCATTCGCAAAATTAACCACGGTGGCATGTCCACTGTGTACTTGGCTATTCAGGAGAGCGTCGGCCGGGTCGTCGCGTTAAAAGTTATGTCGCCGGCGCTAAATGGCGACCCGAGCTTCAGTGAGCGGTTTCAGCGCGAAGCCAATATCGTGGGCCAACTGTCGCATCCCAATATTGTGTCGATTTACGATATTGGCCGGCACGAAAGCTTAAATTACATCGCCATGGATTACCTGCCGGGCGGCTCGATACACGACAAAATGCTCACTGGTATCGAGCCCGACGCCGCGCTCGAGATTTTGCGCGAAATGGCCTCGGCACTCGGTCATGCCCACGAGAAAGGCTACATCCACCGCGACATCAAACCCGAAAACATTTTATTTCGCGATGGCGGCTCGGCAGTACTCACCGACTTTGGTGTGGCGCTCGCGCGCAACAGTGGGCCGCGGGCCACCCATGCCGGCACCGTGGTGGGCACCCCCCACTACATGAGCCCCGAGCAAACCCGCGGTAAAAATGCCGACGGCCGTTCAGACTTATACAGCTTGGGCATCGTGTTTTATGAGATGCTCACGGGCGCCGTGCCCTATCAGGGTGACGAGGCAGTGGCCATTGCCTTAAAACACCTCGCCTCACCCCTGCCCAAGCTGCCAGCACAGTATCGTCGCTATCAGGACATCCTCAACAAGCTGCTCGATAAAGAGCCCGACAAACGCTACCAAACTGGCCGGGAATTGGTGGTTGATATCGAGCTACTGCAGTTAAAAATGCGAGAACTGGGTGACGGCGATGGCGACGGTCAGAACCTTAGCCACCAGTTTCAAGCTTTAACACACACCATCGGTTGGCGCTTGGCCAATAGTACCAAATCCATCAGCCACCAACTGTGGAGCAACCTCCGTGGCCTGCGCTTTTCTCGCGAACAGGGTTTTCATCAGGTCGAGCCCGAACAGGTTGCCTTAGGCGATTACCCTACCCGGCAAAACACATTGGTCGCCACTCAGTTTCAAAAATCAGCACAAGCTACTCTACGCTTTAGCTGGCTACTCAACCGCCCCAAACAACAGCGCTGGCTGGCCACAGGCGTAGTGTTACTGCTGGGGCTGTTTGTTATCATTTGGTTGTTTAACCCCTCGAGCCCCCCACCCGAAGCGCCTACACTGGCCGAAGATGCCAAACCGCAAGGCTCCGCCACCATTGCCTGGCAAGCCGATCAAACTAACAACGACGAATTAACCGGCAACCAAGAGTTACACGCTGCGGCCAGTGAAGCCTCGGCTGATACCGCTGGCGAAAACGCAGCCAGCATCACCGACACAGCAACCCAGTTTTCTAGCCAAGCAAGTACTGATGCGATAACCGATAACGGGGGGAGAATACGCCAGAGCGCCGATGCCGACGCTCCCAACCTGCCTGAGGAAACGAGCGATACCTTGGCTGTAAGCTCAGAATTAACACTGGAATCCAGTAATGCCGCGCGCTCGACCGAAGCCGAGCAAGGCAACGAGCTAAATGAAGCCGACGATTTGACGCTTGCATTGGCCGACAGCTCTGACCCCGAGACTGAATCTAACTCAGCGTCGGCGGCCAAATTTAGTTTTACCGTCAACCCGGAGCCCAGCAATGCGCGCATCCGCATTATGAACATACGCGCCAAATACACCCCCGGCATCGAGCTAAAGCCCGGCCGCTATCAGGTCGAGGTAACCGCGCCTGGCTACCGTAAATACCTGCAGTGGGTAACGCTCGACCAACAACCGTTAACCAAAACTGTTAGCCTGCGCGAGCAACGCGAGGTGGGCAGTGTGTTTTCCAGCACGCTTTCGGGCAATACCCGGGGCCCCTCTATGATTGTCGTACCCGCGGGGCAATTCCCGATGGGTGGGCCGGACAACAACAGCCAACCGGTGCACAAAGTAAACATCAATAACCGTTTTGCCGTTAGTCAGCACGAGATCACGTTTGACCAGTACGAGCTATTTGCCAAACGCAAAGGCATGCCGCTACCGGGAGACAACCGCTGGGGACGCGGCGACCGCCCGGTGATAAACGTCAGCTGGGAGGAAGCCGATATGTACGCAAAATGGCTCAGCGAGCAAACCGGTATGCGTTACCGTCTGCCTACCGAAGCGGAGTGGGAATACCTGGCCAAAGGCGGTAAAGCACAAGAGTATGTGTGGGGCAACAACGCTAAAGATGCGGCGGGTTACGCCAACTGCCGGCGCTATTGCGACAGCGAGTTTACCGGATTCTTTAGCGGTAAAACCGCCCCTGTGGGCAGCTATAAAGCCAACGATTTTGGCGTGTTTGATATGGCAGGCAATGTCGCCGAATGGGTGGCTGATTGCTACCGCGAGGGTTATCAAGGCAACTCGCCGAGCGCTGAAGCCTATCAGCAAGCAAACTGCCCGGCTCGGGTGGTACGCGGCGGATCGTTAAAATCCGACGCTGGCGACACCAATACCTACAGCCGCCAATTTCAACCACAGCATACGTACCACGAGGATGTCGGCTTTCGCCTGGTGGTCGAGCTAAACAACTAGCGGGCTTATAAGCCCGCCTCTTTCAGTTGGTTTATCTGATCGCGTAGCTGCGCCGCGCGCTCAAACTCTAAGTCTTTTGCCGCGGCCAACATTTGCGCCTCAAGTTTTTCGACCTGCTTCCAAATATCGCCATCGGCCGGCAACTCGACGGTCTCGGTTGATTTGCCCCTACCCGCGCCCTTGCGCTTACCTTTAGCGCCAGGCACTTGAGTGCCCTCCATAATATCGGCAATATTCTTTTTAATACCTTGCGGCGTAATATTATGCTCGAGGTTATGGGCAATTTGCTTTTCGCGGCGGCGCTCGGTTTCATCCATAGCGCGCTGCATCGAGCCGGTAATACGGTCGGCGTACAAAATCGCCTTACCGTTTAAATTACGTGCCGCCCGCCCAATGGTTTGAATCAGAGCGCGATCTGAGCGCAAAAAACCCTCTTTATCGGCATCTAAGATCGCCACTAGTGAAACCTCTGGCATATCTAGGCCTTCACGCAGCAAGTTAATACCGACTAAAACATCAAACTCGCCCAAGCGTAAATCGCGAATAATTTCGACCCGCTCGACCGTGTCGATATCCGAGTGTAAGTAACGCACCCGCACGCCGTGCTCAGATAAATACTCGGTTAAGTCTTCGGCCATGCGCTTGGTTAATACGGTAATCAGGATTCGCTCTTCAAGCTCGACCCGCGCACGCAGCTCAGACAACACATCATCAACCTGAGTAGTTGCCGGGCGCACTTCAATTTGCGGGTCAACCAGCCCCGTGGGCCGCACCACTTGCTCGACAATTTGGCCTGCATGCTCCGCCTCGTAGGCGGCGGGCGTTGCCGAGACAAAAATCATTTGCGGCGCGCGCGATTCCCACTCGTCAAAACGCATGGGGCGATTATCCAGCGCCGAGGGCAAGCGAAAGCCGTATTCAACCAAGGTTTCTTTACGCGATCGATCGCCTTTGTACATAGCGCCAATTTGCGGAATCGTCACGTGCGATTCATCAATTACCAGTAATGCTTCGCGGGGTAAATAATCAAATAAGGTGGGCGGCGCCTCGCCCGGATCGCGCCCCGATAAATAACGGGAATAGTTTTCGATGCCGTTGCAGTAACCCAGCTCTTGCATCATTTCTAAATCATAGCGAGTGCGTTGTTCTAAGCGCTGCGCCTCGACGAGTTTATCGTTCTCGCGCAACTGCTTTAACCGCTCGGCCAACTCTTCTTTAATATCTTCAACCGCGGCTAGTATTTTCTCGCGCGGCGTAACATAGTGCGACTTTGGGTAAATCGTCATGCGCGGCACTTTGTGCAGCACCTCGCCGGTTAACGGGTCAAAAATCGAGATGCGCTCTATTTCATCGTCAAACAACTCAACCCGCACCGCCTCCATATCCGAGTCGGCCGGGAAAATATCAATTACGTCTCCGCGCACTCGGTACGTGGCGCGCTGAAAGTCCATATCGTTGCGGGTGTACTGCAGCTCGGCCAAACGGCGCAATATTTTACGCTGATCGATACGGTCACCGCGCACCAGGTGCAACACCATTTTTAAATACGATTCCGGGTCACCCAGGCCATAAATGGCCGATACCGTAGCCACCACAATGGCGTCTTTGCGCTCCATCAAGGCCTTGGTCGCCGACAGGCGCATCTGCTCGATATGATCGTTCACCGAGGCGTCTTTTTCGATAAAGGTATCAGAGGATGGAACGTAGGCTTCGGGCTGGTAGTAATCGTAGTAAGAGACAAAATATTCCACCGCGTTATCCGGGAAGAACTCTTTAAACTCACCGTATAACTGCGCCGCCAGTGTTTTATTGTGGGCCATTACCAAGGTGGGCCGCTGTACCTGACCAATCACATGGGCAATCGAGAAGGTTTTACCCGAGCCCGTAACCCCCAACAGTGTCTGGTGGGCCAGGCCCGATTCAATACCGTCAACTAAGCCGGCAATCGCGGTGGGCTGATCGCCCGCTGGCTGGTAACTACTGTGAACTTTAAACTTTGTGCTCATAAACTACAGACTCTTTAACGCGCTCTCACAACACCCATTGGCGGCTATGCTACAGTAACTCAATCACTCATTTTACTGCAGATACGAGGCCCCTATGGATTCTTTTGACGCAAGTGACAACGGCAACAACGCGGTTCGTATTGAAAGTGACAGCCTGGGCGACGTCAAGGTGCCCCAAGATGCCCTGTACGGCGCGCAAACGCAACGGGCAGTGGATAACTTTACGTTAGGTGGCGGCCCCCTGCCGGCGCCGCTGATTGACGCCATTGTGCAGGTAAAGCACGCCGCCGCCAGGGCCAATATTGAATGCGAGGCGTTAGATTTTGCCCGTGCCGGCGCCATTCAAACAGCCTGCAAAACCTTGTTAGAAGGCCAGCATCGGGCGCAGTTCCCGGTGGACATCTATCAAACCGGCTCAGGAACCAGCAGCAATATGAACGTCAACGAGGTGATCAGCCACCTGTGCGCTGAGGCCAACATTGAAGTTCACCCCAACGATCACGTTAATTGCAGCCAAAGCAGTAACGATGTTTTCCCCAGCAGTATTCGCATCGCCTGCGCCACGCAAATTACCCAGCAGCTGCTACCGGCGCTTGAATACTTGCAAAGCATCATCACCCAGCGTGCTCAAGAGCTGGATCAGGTGGTAAAAACCGGCCGCACCCATTTAATGGATGCCATGCCAGTGACGTTTGGCCAAGTGCTGTCGGGCTGGAGCATGCAAATACACGCTAACAGCCAACGGCTGGAGCTGGCCCTTAACGAGATCAGCGCCCTGCCCCAAGGCGGCACGGCCGTAGGCACAGGCATTAACACCCCTGAAGGGTTTAGCCAAAGCTTTGCTCGCTGCCTGAGCGAGGATACCGGTATTGCCTTTACGCCTTGCGACTCAGCTTTTAGCAAAATTGGCGCACAGGACGATTTAGCAGCCCTGTCTGGCGCCCTCAAAACCTTAGCCGTCACCGTGTTAAAAATCAGTAATGATTTACGCTGGATGAATTCCGGCCCGCTGGCCGGCATCGGAGAAATCAGCTTGCCCGCGCTGCAACCTGGCTCGTCGATAATGCCCGGTAAAGTGAACCCGGTGATTCCCGAAGCTACGGCCATGGCCGCCACCCAAGTGATGGGGCTAGACGCCGCGACCACCAGTGCCTGCGGTGCGGGTAACTTTGAGCTTAACGTAATGCTACCGCTTATTGGCAGCAACTTGTTGCAGTCCATCCAGCTCATGGCCAACAGCGCCACCAGCCTAGCGGATCAGGCCATCGCGGGGTTTAGCGTCAATCACGACAAAATCCAGCGCCCGCTGGCCAAAAACCCCATTCTTGTCACCGCCCTTAACGCCACCATCGGCTACAGCAAAGCCGCCGAAATCGCCAAAAAAGCCTATCGCGAGCAGCGAGATATTCTTGATGTGGCCGAGGAAGAAACCGAGTTATCCCGCGAAAAGTTGAGCGAATTGCTCGACCCCCAGCGATTAACGCACCCCTAGCACCGGGCGGCCCTTACTTAGCTCTGAGACTGGGTTTGTCGCCCTCGCGAAGGTGGGAGCGCAAATGCCTGCGTACTCAACGCCACTGGATCCCCGCCTTCGCGGGGATGACCGAGTTATGGTTTGGGTAGGTAGTCACACCTCTTAACGCTTACGATGCCAATATATTGACTTAACGAGCTGACACAGMGCTAAAGCGCGCTTTAATGATTTGCGCCAGTGCCCGCGTGGCCGGGCCGGCGATATCGCGATCGGCCAACACCAAATACAAGGTCACCACCCGTTCCCCGCCTTGCTCCAGGGGCAGGCGCTTAATGGCGCCGGAGGCAAGGTCTTGCTCAAGGTAGCCCTCAGGCAGCCAGGCGTAGCCCAGGCCGCTACGCACAGCGGCAAGAGAGGTGCTGATATGGGTAAAGGTCCAGCGCTGCTCGGCCTCTTGCCAGCCGGCGCTGTAGCGTCGGTGGATACCCGAGTCACGGACAATGAGCTGGCGGTGATGACGCAGATCCTCCTGAGTGACCTCGCGCCCGAGCTGATGTAGCGGATGCGACGGTGCGGCCACGCCAATCAAGGATATAGTGCGCAGGTAATCGCCAATAAACCCGGCGGGCACACGGCCGATAATGGCTAAATCGACTTGCCGCTGGACCAGCGCATCCTCTGTACCACTTAACACGGACTCTAAAACATCGGCCCGTGTGGTCGGATACTGCTGGGTAAACTCCTGCAAGCAATGCAGTATCTCGCTCGCCGGGGCCAGCAAGTCGGCCGCCAGTCGTACCTCGGGCTCGATCTTTTGCCCCATCCGCGCCGCGGCATCCTCCAGCGACCCGGCCTCATCCAACAAGTGCCGCGCCCGCCGGTACAGGCTTTCGCCTGCGGGCGTGGCAATGGCGCGACGACCTTCAATTTTAAACACCGCGACTTGCAGCGCTTGCTCTAGCTGGTTGATAGCGTATGACACCGTCGATTGGCTTTTACCCAGTTTCTCGGCGGCATGGGCGTAACCGCCGCACTCGATCACCGCAATCAGGGCCCGCCACTGATCCAGCGTTACTTTAATGTCTTTTGGCATGTCTCATCCTGGTGGTTAAATTGCGCAACAGCAACACTTCGATATTTTCGATCATATTAGGGTGAATTTAGCTATTTATCATCGGGACAGCAAATACTTTAATAGACCCATAGACATTAACCAGGAAGCCTAACCATGAAAACTCTGTTACAGATCAAAAGCAGCCTTAACGGTGATGACGGTCAATCAAGCTACTTAAGCAACCAGTTTGTGCAGCGCTGGCAGCAGCAAAACCCCGATGGCCGGGTGCTAGTGCGCGATGTTGCCGCAAGCCCGGTGCCCCACTTAGACGGTGAGCGTTTTAACGCCTTTTTAACGCCCGCCGAAAAACGCACACCCACCGAACAAAGTATTGTCGACTACTCGGACGAGTTGATCGCCGAGCTAAAATCGGCCGATGTGGTAACCATTGGGCTGCCCATGTACAACTTCGGCATACCATCTACCCTGAAAGCCTATTTTGACCACATTGCCCGCTCTGGAGTGACCTTCCAGTACACCAGCAACGGCCCTGAAGGCTTGTTACCGGCCATTCCGGTTTACGTGTTGGCCGCACGCGGCGGTTTGTACGCCGGCACTCAGGCCGACTCACAAACCGGCTATATGCGGGCGTTTCTTGGGTTTTTGGGCCTCACCGATACCCACTTTATCTACGCCGAAGGTATCGCCATGGGCCCGGAGGGCAAAGACAAAGCGCTTGCCGGCGCCGAGCAAGAAATTAACCGCACCTTGGCCGCTTGATAGGCCTTAGCACTTTTAACGCAATGCATTGGAGGGGTACTAACATGAGCCGCGAAATACAGCAGTTGATCCCCGCATTAGCCGCCAGCGAGGGCGCGGGGGTAAAAATTAAACGCAGCCTGGGCCAAGGCCCCAGAGTGCGTCACGACCCGGTGTTGATGCTGGATGAGTTTAACTCCGAAAACGCCGCCGACTATATGGCGGGTTTTCCGTCGCATCCGCACCGCGGCTTTGAAACCGTCACCTACATGCTCGACGGCCATATGCTGCACAAAGACCACATGGGCAATCGCGGTGACTTAAAAGCCGGTGACGTGCAGTGGATGACCGCCGCCCGGGGTATTATTCACTCAGAAATGCCGCAACAACTCGAGGGCAAAATGCGTGGGTTTCAGCTTTGGCTAAACCTACCCGCCAAGGAGAAAATGAAGCCGGCGGCGTATCGCGATATTGCCGCCGACACGATACCCGTTGTGGCACTTAACTCCGGCGCCTCGGTAAAAATTATCGCGGGGGCGTTAAGCCACAGCGGCAAGACAACCACGGGTACAATCTCGGGCCTAAGCACCGAGCCTGTGTACTGGGATATCGCGCTACCGGCCGGCATTACTGAGCAATTTAACGTGCCCGAGGGGCACCATTTGTTTTTGTACCCGTACGAAGGCCAAGCGCTGGTGGGTGAAGATAAACGCCTGGTTAATACCAGCACGGCAGGCTTACTCAGTGATGGCGACAGCATTGCCATTACCGCTGCGGGCACAGAGCCACTGCGGCTACTGCTGATTGGCGGCAAACCCATTGGCGAGCCCATCGCCCAGTACGGCCCATTTGTGATGAACACGCACGAAGAGATAGAACAAGCCATAAACGATTACCGCGCGGGTAGGTTAACCGCGTAGCAATATAAAGTTAGGCACAAAAAAAGCGCACACTGTGCGCTTTTTACCAGTTTGCTAGTGTTTATTGCCCCATAGAGGGCAACTCAGAGGTGTCAATATTCTCGCCAATAAAGCGCGAAATTTTACCCCAGTTTTTACTGATTACTTCCACATCTTTTGGGTCCGCCTCAACATCGCCACCCATCATTTCTTTTACCATTTGCGCCTGCTCGGCCGGTAGGTTTTTAAGCATCATGTTTTGCATATGCACTTGGATGCCCTGGGCCATACGCTCACTCACGCGTACATAGCTGCCGGCGTTATCCCAGTCATTTGCATCCAGCACCTTGTATACCTCGTCGTACACACCCTCGTCTTTTAGTAACTGATCGAGCAGCTTATCTTGCTCATCCTGATCCATCGCTTTAAATTCATCCTGCGAATATTTTTGCGCAATTTCAGATTCCTCTGCTATCCGCTCAAACACATCCCGCATCGGAATCACAGCTTTTGTTGTCGCCAGCCATTGGTCCACTACTTCAGAGTCGAGTGTTTCTTTGGCGTGCACCTGCACCGTTAGCAATACCAGGCACACACTCAGAACGGCCTGCTTTAGCAGTTGCATTTTATTTACTACCTTCATAACTTACCTCTCCATAACCGGCATTGACCGGAGCTACAATAAAAATCGGTTAACCATTACTCAGACCAACAGGGTACGACAACAGCGGCGCATAATGCGTGCGCCGGCTAGCACTTTGAGTAGGCAGCAGGCCACACTATGCCAAGCGCAGGCTAATGGCTGCCGTAAGTGCCCAGATAAACGCAAAAATATACACCGCCAGCGGCATCAGCATACCCAGCTCTAAACCGGCCACACCGTAGCGGGTGGTATAGGGGTAAATCACAAATAGCTGAACTAACGTCACAATTAACGCCAATACCGCCGACTTAAGTATCCAGCGCCCGCCAAACAACGGCAACAAAAACAAAAAGCCCCACAACCCGCCCCATACGATACGCGGGTACAGCCAATGCGCCGACAGTGCCGGCGCCAGCCTAACGCCCATCGCCTGGGTTAATCCATAACGCCCAGCCAACCACATGGCCAACGAACTCACCAACGCGCCCAGCGCGCCGGCCGCAAATACCAACATCCACTTTCTCATGCTGCAATAACACTCTTGTGACAACAGTAATAACTGACGGTGCCCCCTGATTTTTTGCTACAATCAGCGCTTGCCACGAGACACCACTCCCCTTTCAAACGCCTAAGCTTAACGGGCCCATAACGCGAATTGAAGCCATGTTTGCATTTTTCGAACAGCTGCTCAAACCCTTTCCTCAAGGTGGTGAGCTACGCCCGCCCAAAGGCCTATTAGCCTTTTGTTTGTTTTTTACCCAAGGGGCAAAGCGCTACCTGTTAATGATGGCGCTGCTGTCCGCCACAATCGCTATTATCGAGGTATCGCTGTTTGGTGCGCTGGGCAGTTTGGTAGATTGGCTCAATAACACCTCGCCCGACACTCTTTGGCAAGATTACGGCGGCCGGCTAAGCGTTATTGCCTTCACCTTATTGCTTGGTATTCCTCTGGTTATTGCCCTACACGCATTGTTTATTCACCAAACGATGCTGGGTAATTTTCCCATGGCCATTCGCTGGAAGGCGCACCAATACCTGCTGGGGCAAAGTGTTGGCTTTTTTCAGGACGAATTTTCCGGCCGTCTGGCGACTCGCGTAATGCAAACCGCACTGGCGGTGCGAGAAACGGTCATGAAGCTACTGGACGTTGCCGTTTACATCGGTGTGTATTTTGGCAGCATGATACTGCTAATGGGCGCGCTCGACTGGCGCATGGCGATACCCATGTTAGTGTGGGTGGTCGGCTATATTGGTACCCTCGCGTATTTTTTACCCAAGCTACGCAAAATCTCGACCACTCAGGCCGATGCACGCGCTGAAATGACTGGTCGTATTGTCGATACTTACACCAACATTCATACGGTAAAACTTTTCTCTCACGCCGGCCGTGAGGCAAGTTACGCCCGCGACGGCATGAACCAGTTTTTACAAACTGTGCACCCGCAAATGCGCTTGGTTACCGTGCTAAACGTATGTGTCTGGAGCTTAAATGCCCTATTGATATTCTCATTGGCTGCGCTGGCCATCAGCCTGTGGGCGGACGCCGCCATTACTACCGGAGCCATCGCCACCGCCCTGGCAATGGTGCTGCGCATCAACGGTATGTCCCAGTGGATAATGTGGGAGATCTCCTCGCTGTTTGAAAATATCGGCACCGTGCAAGATGGCGCTAACACTCTAACCCGTCCGTTCACCATTACCGATAAACCCGGCGCGCGCGAGCTACAGGTTAACCGCGGCGAAATTCACTTTAATGATGTCGACTTTGATTATGGCGAAGACAAAAACGTTATTCAGAAATTTAACCTCGCCATCAACAGCGGCGAAAAAATTGGTTTAGTCGGCCGCTCCGGCGCCGGCAAGTCCACCTTGGTAAACTTATTGTTGCGCTTTTACGATATCTCCAGCGGCCGCCTTACCATCGATGGGCAAGACATCGATCAGGTAACCCAAGAGAGCTTGCGCCAGCATATTGGTATGGTGACCCAAGATACCTCACTGCTGCACCGCTCCATTCGTGACAACCTGCTGTACGGCCGCCCCAACGCCACCGAGGCGCAAATGATTGCCGCCGCCAAACAAGCCCAGGCCCACGAGTTTATTGTTAACCTAAAAGACTCAAAGGGACGCACCGGCTACGACGCTCACGTGGGTGAGCGCGGCGTAAAACTCTCGGGCGGCCAAAGGCAGCGCATTGCCATCGCCCGGGTACTGTTAAAAGACGCACCCATTCTAATTTTGGATGAAGCCACCTCCGCGCTCGACTCCGAGGTAGAGTCGGTTATCCAAAGCAACCTCACCCACCTAATGGGCGATAAAACCGTTATCGCCATCGCCCACCGGTTATCCACCATTGCCGCGCTAGACCGGCTGATTGTGTTAGACCAGGGCCGCATCGTCGAGCAAGGCACCCATCAGGAGTTAATTGCGCAACAAGGAGTTTATGCGCAGCTGTGGGCGCATCAGTCTGGAGGCTTTTTGGGGGAGGATTGATCGCTAACGCGCGACGTTTAATCCGCCTCGATCAGGATAGCGCCATGCGACTTACAATAATGCGTTGTTTAGCAGGTTGACCTCTGTCGCCGGGCAGGCGAGTGGCTTTTCTGTTTGGCCAAATCAAAGTAAAGTCCGCTCGGGCGCTTCCTTAAGGGCTAGGTGGGCTTTTCTTTACGGCCTAGCATGTCCATGTATTTGATAAATCGTTTCGCTCTGGTTTCGGGCTTCTTAGCACTTATCAATCCATGGGCTATGATATAACGGCTCGACTTGGTGAGTGTTTCAAAAAACTGCTTTGCCTCCGGCTTGCCTTCGAGTACCGCCAAAAAATCTTCCGGTACTGTCATTTCACTTACCGCATAAGCGTTATCCCACCGGCCGTCTGCCTTAGCGGCCGTTACGTGCGCGAGCCCCGCCGCCGTTATCCGGCCCTCGCTTATCAAACGCTCCACATGCTCGCGGTTTCTTTTCGACCAGCTGCTTCGCGCGTTTCTGGGTGAGATACGTTGGATAAAGGCCTGTTCATCAAGTGACTTTCTAAGACCATCAATCCAGCCCCAGCGCAGTGCCTCAACCACGACATCGTCCCACGCTACACTCGGGATGCCAGAGCTTTTCTTATACATTTTCACCCACAACTCAGTTTCGGTGGCGTGATTTAGCTCAAGCCAGTGACCAAGGTCTTCCGGCTTACTGAAGGATACGATTTTTCCTGGATCGGGTGTCGGCATAAAATAGCGCACCTGACGCTAGCGCGCGCCTATACCACACGCCAACGGTTATGTTTTAAAGGGGCAACGGTAAGGCTCGCCCCGTCACGTCACTCCGGACGCCACATCACGTAGCCGTCAGCATCCTTAGCGCGGCGCAGCATCTCAATAAGCGGCGCGGCCCGGGCCGAAAGGCTCACCGACTTCGGCTCATCGCCATCGTCAGCCTCATCCCAATCATCGCCGCCGCCCTGTTCTTCAAGGTTACCACTGTCTGCCTTCTGCTCACGCGCAACGGCCGAAGTCAGCTTATCTAGCGCTGAAGACAGCGCATCACCATCGACCGCCCCTTCCTTGCTGCCACCATGGCCCATCATAGTAAGCACTTGCCCGGCGACATTATCAAGCATAACGAAACCCGCCGACTCTTCGCTGTAGAATTTGATCAAAATCATGTACCTCTATTCGTGGGTAATGCAGAAAATAAATGATCGAACTGAAAAGAAACACGTAATAAATACCGACTTTACTGTGCCTGTCAGCTAAGCTCAATATTTTTATGAGAAGAGGGTTCTTCTACTACACGTGCTCCCAGATAACTATAGAAGATGTCTACTTTTTATGGGTAACGTGGGATTCTAACGCCGCAAGCAGCCGCGCCACTTTATGGCGTCGGCCTGCCTTGTTAGCGCCCGCCTCTCCGTTTTCGACAATATCCAGCCAGACCACTATTGCCAAATTTATCGATCCGTTTAATTTCAGCATCCGTGAAATCTGATTCGAAGGATAACCAATCTTCACGCCCGTCTGGCCAGTCTGTAAAACGGTAAAGCACAGCGATAGATCTTTCAGCCAAGGGTGCCCGTAGACCTCTTGACCAGGTGTTGAGCGCTCCGTCTTCATAGTAATAAGATTCGTCCGGTGTTGAATCACCGTCGAAATCCAATAGCTCTCTAAATTTAATGCGCCAATATTCAGTATACTCAACGAAAGTTTCCCGATGGCTCGAGTCTGTAATTTTCTTCCCTAAGCCTAACGCTGCGAGAAGTAATCTCGAGGAAGAAAGCCATAGTTGCCTCGAATTTTTGGGATACCCGGTGCTTTCATCGACTTCGAGGATGGCATAAGATTTTTCAAAGAATTCTTTAGCTTGCTCAAGATAAACTTCAGATCTCTTCCATTGAAGGTCAGAAACGAGCTTCCAGACCGCGACGTAGACACCAAGAGTGGCGCCAACGAGAGTAAGAACCTTCACAACGAGTTCCGGGTCGTAGCTTTCAATGCGCTCTATCGTAACCGCGACCAAACCAAACCAAGCAACACTAATAAGCCCTAAAGCGACCCCTGACTTGATGTCACTACACGCATCGTGCGTATTCCTAGTCTTGTTGAGCAACTCGCTTATCAATTTTCGTTTTCTCCCAGACCGCGCTAACGCCCGGTTCTTCGGCTGGCGAAAGTGGAGGCGAAGCCGGAACTTTTTCCAGTCCGACAGCAGCCGTTGTTAGTTTTTATTTGTTAGATGCTTGAGCCAATCATTAACGGTACAAAGCTGATCATTTTCAAACCACATCAACCCCACCTCCATCCAACCTAAAAATGAAATATTACTCTGATCTGGCTTCTCAGGAAGGAGTATAGCAATATTTGGTTCAGCATTTCCTTTCAATTCATACCAGTAATTGAAAAGCTGACCAACAGCCATACGAACATGCGGAGTTTCAGTAGAGCTCTTAACCTCAATTAGAAGGTCTTCATCTTCACTATAGTTACGAACTAACGCATCAAACATACAGGATTGATCGCAACCCTCCAGTAATGTGTAGCTCGACAAAAAACTTTTCAACTTATTGGTTAGGTGATTGTGAATTCTTCTTTGTTTTATTTTAGCTGACCTTCTAATAGCTTCAACGTCACCTTCATCTTTCAACGGTAATTCGCTTTCGCCATTTGTTTCCTTTTCTAGAAGCAATGACTTTTTTGCCTTTCTTTTATCTGTATCGATAAAATCAGGGAGATCATGACCCACTTGATCAAGATCTGCAGCATCAACTATCCCTCCAACACCATAGAGGCTCGTCATCGACGTATATTGCGTGATCAGGTCGCTATTTTCGACCTCAAGCCTTTTTAGTAAAGATTTTACGCCGTCATTTCCGTTAATAAGGGGAAACTTGATATCGGCATCTAGCATGAAGAAGGCAGGAGTCAGAAAGAATTCTGGTCTCATCAAAGATTCCGGATGGTTTGCCTTAGGAACACCAGGTAAAGCTGAAATGGATTTAACAATATCTTTTCTATCTGCGGAGTTTTCTGCCCTGTAAGCGGCCTTGTAAAGTGGAAGTAGGTCATTGAAATTACCGCCCACCCAATCAAGCACACTATTTCTATAAGCTTTATAGAAATTTGTGAAGCCAGTATGTCCCTCAGCTAATTCCGCAACAGTATCATCGTCAATAATCGTACCTATTTTTTTATAGACTTCGCCATGAGATAGATTCTGAAAACTACAATTGAATATATTCTCTAAGGCTGGAATTTTTGTACTGCTTATATAGCTAGCATTTTCACCCTCAAAACTAGTGGTAATCCATGAAAGCTTCGACAATCCGTATATTTGGATAGGAGTAACATCATCTAGTTCAAATAGATAGCCAGCCAGCTTCCTAGCCAACCTATTTGATCTTCTTTGTCTTAAAGCCCAATCTTCGGCCATGATTCTATCCTTGATAAAAAACTAACGCCGAGTGCAGCGGCAGTTTGTGGATTGGCTTTTTGTGCCAGCGTAGCGCCCAGCACCAAAGAAGCCACGGAACAAACTGTCCGACTGACACGACTTGTTAGCGCTGCATGTTGTCTCGAATAAAAGTTTCATAGTCTGCTACCGAGTGCATATTCACTTTTAGGCTTTGTGCGAGCCTTGGAAGGGCTGACTTTTGGAATGAGTTTCTGGACAAACCATCATATCCAAAGCTCTCGTTGGCTTGGCTCGCTAAGGTCTCGCACCAAGCTCGAATATCCGACACAAACTCGACCAACTCTTCGCGACTGAGGAAATGATCTGTAAGCTGTCCATGAAATATCTTGTTCCTGTGCGAAATTGCTTGATTAAGCCTTTCACGTAACCTATCGTAATTCGCACCGACGAGCGCCTCTATTGTTACTGGGTACAGTGCGTTGAAGCCTTTCTCAATGCCTTCGAAATACACGCGCTTGTTGCTCGCTAGGGTATTACGTAATGCTCCTACGTCCGCCGGCCCAAAGCAAATGAACTGGTATACCAAGTGAGTAAAGCACTTGCGCAGTTGCCGCTCAGCTTTGATAAGCGATAGTGCAAATGCGTCGACGCCGCGCGTTTCCGCTTCAGACGCAATAATCAAATCGACAGTCTTAAACTCACTGGCAAAGCTCATCGATAGTTCCCTGGCGCTAACAGCTTATTAGTGTGCGAGTAGAAAAATGCGCCTGGCAACCTATCTTTTGTAGAATGCACTTTAGCAACACGATCCACCCCATTGATTTTAAGATGAAAAAAGCCCGACAAGCCGATTATCTTAAAAAGTCGAAGTACGCCTGCGTGATTTAACGCTGGCAACCTATTTCATTTAACAGGAGCACAACATTCGCCACGTAAACCATTGTTTTTAAATAATTTTAAAGCCGAATCGAGCTATTTTTGCCATTTAAAAGTAAGCCGGCTCACAATAAACTCGCGGTTACGCGCTTTGGTCGTAAAGGGGCCAAGAGGAAAAGGATAAAGGGGACTTAAAACTAAACATCCGTTTAAACCATACTCTCCATCTAAATACGTGCCGATACTTCGCAAGCGCTTATTATTCAATGATACTAACCGATAATGATTTTTATGCCAAGCCGGGAATGCCGCCATAAGCAGTGCAGCCCTGCACTGTACCAGCGGTTGATATTTGAGCTGCGCTATTAGCCATACTGGCCGTCAAGTCGGACCTCAGCTCAACGATTTAGGGCATTCGAGGAAGCGTTCACCAATGTGAATATGTGGCATCAATGCACTTCGTAGCAAAAAAAGCCACTGGATACCGGCTCAAGGCCGGCATGACGTGTGAGGCGATAAAGTTGGTATTTTTATCGATCCTGCCAGCTACGAAGTGATGTTTTGAACTCCCCCGTAGATACAGCCGAATGGAGGCTTATTTTATCGGTTGAGCACACAGGACGTGTGCGAGAGGATTGTCAGGGCATGGACGCACTGTCAATCCGTGCCGTTAAAATCAGCCGGAGTGAGGGGACCCGAAGGGCTGGATATGTGGGGGCGCGCCTTTTGAGTACTTTTGGTCGCGAAACGAAAAGTACTTCGCCACGCCCGGCGACTCGGGCACATAAAAAACCGCGTTAGCGGCACCCTACCTCCGCCACAACCGATCATAAATCAGCAACGACAACCCCACCACAAACCCCACATGGGCCACCGCCGCCCCTACCGCAAACAACCAGGCCAACTCGGTACGGGCTGAAACGGCCCAACCAAAACTGCTGGTTATGCCGTAGGGTAACGCCGTGAGCAGCACCACGATTAAGCTTAAAGCGATGATTTTTAACCCCCGGTCGGCCCGCGCGTACAGCACGCGGGTGATGGGGTTACGTTGCCACAGGTAATTGGCTGCTCGCTTAAAGCTCATGTTGCCTCGGGCCGCCAACCACTAGCCGCGGGTGATGCGCCAGCACTGATGGATTTTTTGATTGCGGGAAAAATCATCATCGATAGTCGCGGCCGAGATATCCTCTACCTGATACCGGCTGAGGGCATCGCTGTCGAGTTTAAAGCTGCGCAGGTTGTTGGAAAAATACAGCACCCCGCCCTCGTCTAGCAGCACCATGGATTGATCGATTAAGCTTACATGATCGCGCTGCACGTCTAATACATCGATCATTTTTTTAGAGTTAGAAAAGCTCGGCGGATCGAGCATAATCAAATCAAATTTCTGGTCGGCTTCTTTTAACCATTTGACGCAGTCGGCTTTTTCCAGCCGGTTGCGCGACTCACTTAAACCGTTCATGGCCAAATTGCGGCTCGCCCAGTTGAGGTAAGTTTGCGACATATCCACGCTTAGGGTAAAGCGCGCCCCGCCAAGGGCGGCCTGCACGCTGGCGGCGGCGGTATAGCAAAACAGGTTTAAAAAGCGTTTGCCTTTGGTCTCGCTCGCAATGCGCAGGCGCAGTGGCCTATGATCCAAAAACAAACCAGAGTCCAGATACTGCCATAAATTAATCAGCAGTTTGGCATTGCCCTCTTGCACTTGCAGCAATTCACCCATGGGTTTTTCGTGGAGCTTTTCATACTGCATAACACCGCGATTGCGTCGGCGCTGTTTAAAGCTGACCGACTCCGGCGAAACGTCTAGCGCGATCGGTACAGCGGCCTGAATTTCCTGGAAGCGCTCAGCAGCGGCTTTTTCGTCAATCGAGCGCGGCGGTTGATACTCTTGCACATGCACCTGGCGGCGAATGGTGTTGGTACCGTCTACGACACCTTCGTACACATCGATGGCGCAGGCGTACTCGGGCATATCAGCGTCGTACAAGCGGTAACAGCTAGCGCCGCTGCGCTTGCGCCAGGATTTAAGTTTTTTGCTGTTTTTTTGCAAGCGGTTAACCAGCATCTGCGCGCCGTTGCTTAACGCGACCGGCGCCGAAGAGTCGGCATCGGGCGCATCCACATCGGCCGCCCGGTTTTGCACGGTGTATTGCGGCTCGATGGAAAACAACAGTAGCTCGCTGGCGATGGTGCCATTAAACAATTTGTATTTTTTTTGCGCCCTCACACCCATTTGCTTGCCAAGCTCTGGGTTGCCGGTAAAAATTGCCGCGCGCCAGCCGGTAAACTCTTCGCGCAGTCGCTCGCCCAAATGGCGATACAAACTCTTCATGGCTTCGATCTCACCCAGGCGCTCACCGTAAGGTGGGTTGGTAACGATAATGCCGTGCTCTAATGTTTTGTGGGTGGGCTTAACAAATTCGCGCAGCTCTTTGCGGGTAACCCGCAGCCAATCGTCAAAACCGGCGCGGGTGATGTTTTCTTCGGCGGCGCGTATTACGGCTAAGTTGGCATCGTAACCGCGAATTTCCGGCAGCTCGCGCTCCAGCCCTTTGCGCTTGCGCGACTGGGCTTGCTCGCGCAGCTCGGCCCAGAGGTTGGCATCGTGATTCAGCAAGCGCTCAAAGGCAAAGCCCGTGCGCATTAAACCCGGCGCGATATCGGCGCTGATCATAGCCGCCTCAATCAAAAACGTACCCGAGCCACACATGGGGTCCAGCAGCGCCTCTTGGGCACCATTGGTGCCCCAGCCGGCGCGCATTAAAATGGCGGCGGCGAGGTTTTCTTTGAGCGGGGCCTCACCCTGTGATTTACGATACCCGCGGCGGTGCAAACTCTCGCCACATAAATCCAGGCCGATGGTCACTTTGCCCCGGGCCAGGCGCGCATTGACACGCAAATCCGGATCGCGCTTTGCCACGTCGGGCCGCTCGCCGGTTTCGTCGCGAAAACAATCGACGATGGCGTCTTTCACTTTTACCGCGCCAAACTGCGTGTTGCGAATCGAGCGGCTCTCGCCGCTAAAATCGACCAACAGCGAGCCGTTTGGCTTAAGGTATTGTGTCCAGTCGATGGCGCGCGCGACACGGTATAAATCGTCGGCGGTATCGACACGCTCTTGCACCAGCGGCATCAAGATTTTGTTTGCCAGACGCGACCACAGGCACACCTCGTACGCTTTTTTAATGTCGCCGGAGAAGTACACACCCGCAATGGTCTCGCGGACGTCTTCGGCGCCGAGCGCCTTAAGCTCATCCAGCAGGAGTGATTCGAGCCCTTTGGGGCAAGTGGCAAAAAATTGATGATCGGCAATCATGGGTTAGGCTTTCTCAACACTGGTAAAATCAGGCAAATACCTGGTTATCTTCGCCGCCGAGACCGTAAATGCCTTGGGCGGTTCCGTAAAATGACGGTTTTGTTAAGACCCTTGCGATCTATTAACGTCTACCGCTATAAAAATTAATTCGTTCACAGCGCCGCTAGATTTTGGTGTACTGGCTGTCCGCCGCTGAAAATCATACAGCGCATGTCGGTAAATTCCTACCGGCAACGGCGGACAACCAGATCAGCTATGTACGCCTAAAACCAAGCTTGACGCCCGACTCAGTGAGTGAGCGTCATGGGGATTTGCGCCCTGCTACTAACACTCCCCACGGGGGATCGGAGCCACACCGGCCCACAGGTCGCGCCGCCCAAGTTAGCGGCTTACCACGATCGAGCAGTACCCGGCTCGGCTCACGGTAACAGCAAACGTCCGGTACATGGGCTTTGCCCGCCGCAACGCCAACAACTTGGCGTCTGGCTCACAGCTGCTCTACCGGCCGCCACGGCACCAGCCCCCGGGCTGAATCATCAGGCCGGCAATCGCCGCCTGGCAGTGGCTCACGTTCACCAAGACTAACCTTACGGCTAGTCGCAGACACAGGAGATGGTAGTTTTCGCAATTTTCTCAACCACACTACGGGAGCGGCGCCAGCTCTGGAGTCTGACACCAGGTTCTGACACAGATGAGCATCCATTAAGCTAACGCTCAAACGGCGCGCTCATATGACAACCGAAGAGGTATTGCAAAGCATGAAACGCCAAAAACGTGATCAACTTGAACGAGCATTCGGTAAAGGCTATCAGGCCGGAATTGACGGGCGATCCAGAAGCATCTGCCCTCATGAAACCGGCCTTACACGGCAGCAATGGATGAGCGGCTGGCGCGAATCGCGCACCGATCAATGGGACGGGTTTAATCGCGCGGCACAGGTGCAAAAGCTGAGCAACCTCCACTAACAACTGAGGCCATAAGACAACGACGACTTTACGTAACACTGCTTTAGTAAAAATGGCATTACAGAAAGACTCATTGTAAAAGACTCAGGATCTGCCACCCGCAGATCAGGCCCGCCCAGTGCGGGCCTTTTACGTTTTGGCCCGCCGCCTTTTCACCACGCAACCACGGCCATCCCGAGCTCACAAGGGCTTAGGCCCCAAGTACTTAAGACCGCGCTTGTTCGCGGCGGTATTTTGCCACCGCCTCGGCGCACTCTTTAACCAGCCCAGGCCCCTGATATATAAAGCCCGAATAAACTTGCACCAAGCTCGCCCCGGCAGCCATTTTTTCTACTGCCGCCGCCGCGCTGTCGATACCACCGACACCGATAATGGGAATCCGGCCGTTGAGCATTTTGGCCAGTGCTGCGATCACCGCCGTGCTTTTATCCCGTACCGGAGCGCCGCTCAAACCGCCCGCCTCTGTGTGTTGCGGGTCGGTCTCTACGCCCTCGCGGCCAATGGTGGTGTTGGTGGCGATAACGGCGTCTATGTCGAGCTTAAGCAAGGTCTCAGCTACCGAGGCTATTTCGGCTTCGTCCATATCCGGCGCTATTTTTACGGCAATGGGTACGTAGCGCTCTTGCTCTTCGGTTAGCTTGCGCTGTTCTCGTTTAATACCGGCCAATAGCTCGGTGAGGCTCTCGCCAAACTGCAAATTGCGTAAGCCGGGGGTATTGGGCGACGAGACGTTAACCGTGACGTAATCGGCCAGAGCGTACACCTTACGCAGGCAGGCACGATAATCACTTAGGGCGTTCTCTACCGGCGTTTTGGCATTTTTGCCGATGTTAATCCCCAGAATACCGTCGTATCGGCGATTTTTAACCTGTGCCACCAAGTGCTCGACGCCTTTGTTGTTAAACCCCATACGGTTAATGATGGCGTGATGACCGGTTAACCGAAACAGACGCGGCTTGGGGTTACCCGGCTGAGGCAAAGGCGTTATGGTGCCGATCTCGACAAAGCCAAAACCCAAGGCGCCCAGCGCATTAAAGTAGTCGCCATTTTTATCCAGCCCCGCCGCCAAGCCGACCGGGTTGGGAAAGCGCAGCCCCATCACCTCTACCGGGTCGTCGGGCACGCTGCCCATCAAGCGGGTTACCCCTAAGCGCTCCCCCGCCCCTAGGCACTCCAGGCTTAGCTCATGAGAGGTTTCGGGGTTAAGACGGAACAACAGGTTGCGTACGGCGTGGTACATGGCAATTACTCGCTTAATTCGTCAAAAACGGCGCAAGGATACTGAATTTAGCGCCCTGCGTCGATTTTTTCCAACCGCTCGCAGCGCCGGGATTGATCAAAAAGAATTCGAAACCGCCCTTGCACACCACCGTAGGTGACATACGGCCGCAATAACGACAAAGGAAACCGCAAGCGGCGGCCATCGTTGGTATGGGCCAGCACCTCACGGACACTGCCGCGATAGTATAGCTCTAGCTGCTCAGCACTTATATTGAGGTTAAATTCAAGCTGGCTAAGTGGCCCTTGGGTCATAATCTCATCGCTTAGTCACTATCACTACCGGCAGGCCCGTAGCACAGGTATTTTAACTGTTGATACTCTTGCATGCCCTGGCGTCCACCCTCACGGCCAAACCCGGATTGATCGATACCGCCAAAAGGCGCCATGGCATTGGAGATACCGCCCTCGTTCACGCCCACCATACCAGACTCTAGCGCCTGGCCAACACGCCAGGATCGATCCAGATTTTGGGTGTAAAAGTACGCAGCCAAACCAAAGGGGGTGGCATTAGCTAATTCTATACCCTCGGCCTCGGTGGTAAATTGTAACACCGGCGCCACCGGGCCAAAGGTTTCCTCCTGCCACAACTGCATTTTTGGGGTAACGCCCGTTAGCAGAATCGGCGCCACCCGGTTGTGTTCCAGGGTGCCAGGCTCATCGCCCAGTACACATTCAGCGCCCTTTTCTAAGGCGTCCAGGTAGTGGCGCTTAACCTTGTCTACCGCTCCGGCGTTAATAAGCGAGGTTTGTTTTACCTCTTCGTCAAAGCCATCGCCCAGCTTAAGTTCACTCATGGCTTTTTTAAGGGCGGTTACGAACTTGTCGTGAATGCCTGCCTGCACCAAAAATCGATTGGGGCAGACACAGGTTTGCCCCGTATTGCGAAATTTAGAGCCAATCGCGCCTTTTACCGCCATTTCTACATCGGCGTCGTCAAACACGATAAAGGGGGCGTTGCCGCCCAGCTCCAGCGAAAGCTTTTGCAGGTTTGGCGCGCATTGCTCCATGAGCTTGCGGCCCACTTGAGTCGAGCCGGTAAAGCTGAGCTTTTTAACCAACCGCGACTCAGTAAACACTTGGCCGACGGTTGCGGAATCACCGGTCACGACGCTAAATGCGCCGTTATCGATTCCGGCCTTATCGGCCAGATAGGCAAGCGCCAAAGCACTAAGTGGGGTCATAGAGGCCGGCTTAACCACCATCGAGCAGCCGGCCGCTAAAGCAGCGGCCGCTTTGCGGGTAATCATGGCGGCGGGAAAATTCCACGGGGTAATGGCCACGCTCACCCCAATGGGCTCGGGGCGAACCAACAAATGCTGACCGGCCTTGGATGCAGGAATCATCTCGCCGTAGCCGCGTTTCGCCTCTTCGGCGAACCACTCAATGTAAGAGGCGGCGTAATCGATCTCGCCGCGAGACTCATTAATCGGCTTGCCTTGCTCTGCCGTCATAATGCGCGCTAAATCTTCTTTGTGCGCTTGCATTAATTCAAACCAGCGCCGCAGTCTGGCGGAGCGCTCCAGCGCGGTTAATGCCCGCCAATATTCAAAACCTTGCTGCGCCTCAGTCAGAGCTTTTTCAAGCTCGTGTTTAGCTAACGATGGCACCCGTGCAATGACTTTATCGGTGGCAGGGTTAACCACCTCTATACGCTCACCTGAGTCTCCCGCTTGCCATTGCCCGGCGTAAAAACATTGTTCGCGCCATAGAGCGGGCGTTTTAAACTCAATGGCGGGGGTTTGTGCTGACGTATTCATGGCTGACCTCACGTTACTCTGTTAGACGGTTAAACACTTGCGGCTAAACGGTTAAATCAGTGGCGCTAGCGCAACAATTGCAAACAGCGAAGCCAAACCTACAAAAACCTGCTAGCTGTTTGCTGGGCTCTAGCCTACCGTTGGGCCGTACGCGCAAACGTGCTTCGGCTTATACAGTACTAAGCAAAATCCTTTCCGGCTTTGCCCAGCACTGATTTACAACAAACGTCCGCCCAACCTTCTATCGAGCTAACCCCGTTAGCTCGCGCAGCGCAACCGCAAACATGGCGTAATCGGCCGCTTGTGAAGCACGCACGTGACCGGCTATTTGTAACCATCGGTCAATGTCAGTGCGATGAGAATCGCACCACCGACTAACCGCCTCACTCGCCGCGTCTTGCCCTTGCTCTACATGACAAACGACACTGGCACTAATACGACGCAATTCGGACTCCAAATCATCCATATAGGCCTCGCGAGCCAAAGCCTGCCAATAATTTTCGACGCGGATACCGATGAGTTGGCGGGCAAAGCCATCCAGCTGCAACGCACTGATCAATCCCATATAGACCTCGGTAACTACATCCAATGGTCGTTCGCAGTGGTGCGCCACCTCCACCACCGCTAGCCCTGAATACAGATAGCCAGGCGATACGACGTCTTCAGCTAACGACAGCTCTACCCCTTGAGCGGCAAAGTGTTCGATACGCTCGCGCCAAGCGGTTTCGGCCGCCTCAGGTAAAAGGCTGAGCACGGACACCCTAACTGTGCTGACCGACTTGGCAAAGCGGTCTATCTCGGCGCTTATTTCCAGCTCGCCCGAGCGGTTACGTAAAAACCATCGAGTAGTGCGTCTTACCCGGCGCATTAGCTCCTGCATTAACGCGGTTTGAATATCCGCCGATACGGTAAAGTCGAGCGCCTCAAGTGCAGCCCAGCGCTCGGGGGCCTGCTCGATTTCCCGAGCCACCCGGTAAGCGCTGGCCACCAGTGCCGAGTCAGCACCGGTAGCATCGCGTAAACGCTGAACAAAGGTAAAGCCCTGCCGATTGACCAACTCATTGGCCAGCTGGGTGGCGATAATTTCGCGGCGCAATTGGTGCCGCTCAATCGCCTCGGGGTACGAGCTGCGTAACTGTTGGGGGAAAGCCTCAGCGCACAAAACCTTTACCGCCGGCTCGTCAACAATCACCGAGCTCGCGAGCTGCTCTTTCAGATCGACTTTGGCGTAAGAAATAAGCACTGAAAGCTCTGGGCGGGTTAACCCCTGCTCTTTACCCTGACGCTCTATAAGTTCTTCGTCGCTGGGCAAAAATTCAAGGCTGCGATCGAGCTTGCCTTCGCTTTCTAAAAAACTAATGAATCGCCGGTATTCGGCGCCGCGCGACAACACATCATCTTCGGCCAAGCTAATGGCCTGTGTTTGATGGTAGTTGTGAGTGAGTACACTATCGGCCACCGCATCGGTCATGGACTCCAACAGCTGGTCTCGGCGCTCTTGCTCAAGCTCGCCGCGCTTTAGTACATCGGCTAACAATATTTTGATGTTAACTTCGTGATCGGAGCAATCCACCCCGGCCGAATTATCAATAAAGTCGGTATTACAGGCGCCGCCGTTGGCACAAAACTCAATCCGGCCACGCTGCGTCATCCCCAGATTGCCCCCTTCTGCAAAGACCTTACAACGCAACTGTTTACCGTTCACCCGTAAGTTATCAGAAGATTTGTCACCGACTTCGGCGTGAGACTCCTGCTGAGCCTTGACGTAGGTACCAATACCCCCGTTCCAAATTAAATCAACCGGCGCCTGCAGTAATTGATGAATCAATTCATCGGGCGTGAGGCTATCGGCGCTGAGTGAAAAGCAGGCTTTCATTTCATCGCTAATCGCAATGGATTTAGCGCTACGGGAAAAGACACCGCCACCATTACTGATTAAGTCTTCGCGGTAATCTTGCCAGCTGCTGCGCGGCAAATTAAACAACCGTTCACGTTCGGCAAAGCTTTTTTGTGGGTCTGGATTGGGGTCGATAAAAATATGCAGGTGATTAAACGCCGCCAATAACTTTGTTTGGTTAGAGCACAGCATGCCGTTGCCAAATACATCGCCACCCATATCACCAATGCCGATGGCACTAAAAGGCGTAGTCTGCACATCGATACCCAGCTCTTTAAAATGCCGCTGCACTGCAACCCAGGCGCCCTTGGCGGTAATGCCCATTGCTTTGTGATCGTAGCCGTGACTACCGCCCGAGGCGAAGGCATCGCCCAACCAAAAGTTATGCTCGGCGGCAATGGCGTTGGCTTTATCTGAGAAGCTGGCCGTGCCTTTATCGGCAGCAACCACCAGATAAGGGTCGTCTTCATCGTATTTAACAAGTTGCTCTGGTGTAACAACGGCGTCGTCTTTAAGGTTGTCGGTCAAATCGAGCAACGCGTTAATAAACTGCTGATAACAGGCCACACCCTCTGCCAAAAACTCTTCACGGTTAAGCTTGCTCGCCTGTTTACAAACAAAGCCGCCTTTGGCTCCACTGGGGACAATAACTGCATTTTTAACCTGTTGCGCTTTTACCAGCCCCAGCACCTCGGTACGGTAATCCTGTTGCCGATCGGACCAACGCAAACCGCCGCGCGATATTTTACCGCCGCGTAAATGCACCCCCTCAAAACGTTTGGCATACACAAATATCTCGAATAACGGTTTCGGCTCGGGGATATCGGCCAGCTCGCGCGAGGCAATTTTTACGGCAAAAAAGTCACGCTGGCTTGATTGATAAAAATTGCAGCGAACACTCGCCTTCAGCAAACTTAAATAGTGACGAACAATCCGATCTTGGTTGAGATTATCAACCGCGTCCAGCGCCGTCAGGATAGACGCTTCAATGTCTGCCAACGCCTCCTCGCGGCCAGTGCGAGCAGAATCCTCACCGGCGCTCCAGTCTGGGTTAAACTTGATGGCAAAATACTCGCACAACAGCGCGGTAATATCGGTGTGCGTCGCGAGTGCATCGACGGTGTAGTCTAAGGTATAGCTCACCAACGTTTGGCGTAAATAGGCTGCATACGCGCGCAGCATGTCAGCATGCTGCCAATCGAGGCCGGCATCCACCACCAACCGGTTAAAGCTGTCATTTTCGGCACGCCCGTGCCAGAGTGCGGTAATTGTCGCTTCAAAGCGTTGCGCCAATGCGGGGCTAAAGCTGATTTCCTGAGTTTGGCTTTGCATAGTAAAGTCATGTAGCCACACCTGGGTGCCCGAGGTGTGCTCAATCATAAAGGGGTGCTCGGCGATAACCCGCAGCCCCATGTTTTCAATCAGCGGGATAATATCCGAGAGCGCCACGGCGCTGCCGCGATGCATTAGTTTAAAACGCAGCCTGCCAGCATCGCCATCAGAAAACAGCTGTACCGCTAAATCTTCCTCTTTGCTTACGAGCTGTTCGATAACCGCAATATCGCTAACCGCGTCACGCCCACGGTAGTATTCCTGATAACCACGGCCAAAACTGTGCTGATACTTTTGATGTAACTGCCAACCGCGCTCCTCGCCGTAAGCTTCGTTAAGCGCGAGGTACAGGTCGTCCTCCCAGGATCTGACTTCGGCGGCCACGCCTTGCTCCAACTCGGACAAATTAAAACTTACGTCGCTGTCGTTAGGTAAGCGGAACACCAGATGTACCCGCGCCAGCACCGACTCAGAAAAATAGGTATTAAACTGCTGGTCACAGGCGTTTATTTTTTGCGCGATATAGTTTTGAATGCGCTCGCGCACGCCACTGGAAAATAAATCCCGGGGTATGTAGATCAAACAACTTAGAAATTTGCCAAACCGGTCGGCTCTTGCAAATACACGCACCTGATAGCGCTCGCCGATGGCAAGTATACCGGTAATGGTATCGTACAGCTCCGCGGTGCTGGCTTGAAACAGCTCATCCCGCGGATAGGTAGCAATAACCTGCGCCAGAGCTTTGCCTTCGTGGGTCCAGGGGTTCAAGCCGATGCGCTCACGTAACTCGGCAATTTTGTCTCTCACCAAGGGGATTTTTTCCGGCGAATCGTAGTACACCGAGGAGGTGTACAAACCTAAAAACCTAGCTTCACCACACACCTGGCCATCGGCAGAAAACCGTTTAACCACAACGTAATCTGGGTATACATGACGGTGCACCCGGCTAAGCTCGGGCGACTTACTAAACGCCATAACCGCCGGTGAAAGATAAAATCGCTCAATGCCGGGGCTTGAGCCATCAAACGTTTTGATCTTACGCGGGCGGCCATCATCAAACAGGCCCAATCGCCGTGCGGTGTTTTCCTGCAGCACCTCAACACCATTGCGCTCTACTTTGTCGAACTCGGCATATCCCAAAAACGTAAAATGATCAGCCATCAACCAGCGTAAAAACTCTTGCGCGCCGTCCACGCCGTGTAATTGTTTAGTGTCGCGCACCGGCTCGAGCTCATCCGCTACTTGCTGTGCGCAGGCTTTTAACTTCTGGAAGTCTCCAACAACCTGTACCACTTGGCCCAGCACCTCCGTCAGCGCGCCCTCTAATTCGCGCAACAACGCGGTATCGGTAATCGTGCCAATCTCAAAATACAACAAGGCCTCGGCGGGCGCGTCCTGATTGCTTAACGGCTCTGCATTTTGCAGCGTCTCGCGGTCTCTTAAGGCAGCAAAAGGCGTACTCTTAACGCTGTAAATGGGGATGTTGCGGGCCGTTAGCTCTAAGCGCACCGAGTCGACTAAAAATGGCATGTCGCGCTGATGCACCAATAGTATCGTATGAGTGCTGGTAAAGCCGTGACTGGCACGCTCGGGGTTAAACAAGTGTATGCCAGGGAAGCTGTGAACCTCTTTAATTTGATCCCACATGCAAATCAGTAACGCAACCACATCCTCCAAAGCACGACCATCAAAGTCTGCGCTGGCAAAGTGCCTAAAAAACAACCAACACCAGTTTTCACACGCCTGCTTTTGCCCCGCTTCAGCCTTAGCGGCGACCTGCTTAACAACCTCTTGCGCGGCTCTCTCATCGGCACTGGAAAAAACGTCCACGTTACTCATCGCGCTGATACTCCTGTGTTTGGGCTACTCGTGCTCTTACCTTAGCAAAGCCGAGGCTAAGATGTATAAAATAGCTAACGAACCGATAAGAATTATGACTAATGCCTTTCAAGGTGCAACACCGGCAACAATAAACCGTCGAACACCTTGATTTTTAAGGAACTGACGCCACATTTGTCAGTCTACGGCCTGATATTTGATTTGAGCGCCATAGCAACCGCCCCCAGCGTTACAATTAACGGCAGCTCTTGCCAGAGCGGCAAGCAAGGCTTTGTGTAACGAGCGGATGCCGCTATGCTAGGCGCCGGCCCAAACGTTCAATAAACGCAATAACCAATACCAGCGAGCGATAACGAGCTAAAGGGTTACGCACAGTGGTATTTTTAAATGAAGGTTTCGTCTCATGCAGCCACAAGAACACATCGAAGCGCTAACGCACTGGCTTAACGATCAAATTGTGGGTCAGCCCCACCTGGTACAACGCCTTCTAATCGCGCTGCTTGCCGATGGGCATCTGCTGGTAGAGGGCGCACCTGGTCTGGCAAAAACCAAGGCGATTAAAACCTTGGCCGATGCCATAGAAGGCGACTTTAATCGCATCCAGTTTACCCCCGACCTGCTGCCTGCCGATGTCACGGGTACCGACATCTACCGCCCCGAGCACGGCAGCTTTGAGTTTCAGGCGGGACCTATTTTTCATAATCTGGTACTGGCCGATGAAATCAACCGCGCGCCGGCCAAAGTGCAGTCGGCACTGCTGGAGGCTATGGCCGAGCGCCAGGTCAGTGTAGGCAACAAAACCTACCCGCTACCCCCGCTGTTTATGGTAATGGCGACGCAAAACCCCATCGAGCAAGAAGGCACCTACCCGCTACCAGAGGCCCAGCTCGACCGCTTTTTACTCCATGTGAATGTCGATTACCCGGATATCGCTGCCGAGCGAAAAATTTTGGCGATTATCCGCGCCGAAGCAACCGCCAGTGCCGCCACACCGCCAACGCCCATTACGCAAGAAACATTGCTACAGGCGCGCCGGGACATTTTAGGTCTGCATATGGCCGATTCGGTAGAGGAATACATCGTCCAGCTTATTAATGCCACCCGCCGCCCCGCCGATTACAGCGAGGCGCTGGCCGATCAACTCGAGTATGGCGCCAGCCCCCGCGGCACCATCGCGCTGGAGCGCTGCGCCCGTGCCCATGCTTGGCTCGCCGGCAAAGATTATGTCAGCCCCGACGACGTCGCCGCCGTGATTCACGACTGTTTGCGCCACCGCTTAATTTTAAGCTTTGAAGCTGAGGCCGCCGGCACTACCGCCAACGATGTCATCGACCAATTACTTGCCTGCGTGCCGGTGGCATAAGGTGTGATAATGACTGCGCCAAAAGAGCAACACACCGGCGGTGCCTATTGCGATATGGCGAGCTTACTGCGCGATCGCTTTAGCGCCCGCGAGCTAAACCTATTTGCCCGCCGAACGGCCAAAAGCATGCAAAGCGGCCGCTTGCGCACCCGGTTTCGCGGCCGTGGTGTCGACTTTGAGGAAGTGCGCCTATATCAGGCCGGTGACGATATCCGCGCAATCGACTGGCGCGTAACCGCGCGCACGCAGGTGCCGCACACCAAACTTTACAGTGAAGAGCGTGAACGGCCTGTTTACATCCTGTGCGATCAGCGCCCGGGCATGTTCTTTGGCAGCGTTAACTGTTTTAAATCGGTGCTCGCCTGCCATATCAGCGCACTGTTAAGTTGGGCTGCTCTCGAAGGCGGCGACCGTTTAGGCGCCTTGGTCTTTAACCGCAATGAGTTTCGCGATTTGCGCCCCAAGCGTAGCAAGCACAACGTGCTGGCCGCGCTACAACTGTTGCAAAGTTTTAACCATAAACTCAACAGCCCTATCGGAGACGGCCCTCTGAGCTTGGCGCAAATGCTAAAAGACACACGGCGCATTGCGAAACCTGGATCGGCCCTGTTTATTGTAAGTGACTTACACGATTTGGATGCTGAAGCCGAGAAACAGCTGTTTCATTTACACCGGCACCTGGATATCACCTTAATCCGCACCACCGACCCACTCGAGAGCGCCATTAGTGGTGCGGGCCGCTTAACCGTCACCAACGGCCACGAGCGCCAACAGCTGCCTGTGGGCGACCGACAATTTCAACGGCAGTATCGCGCCCTTAGTGAACGGCGCCAACAGCGACTCGATCAAATCACACAACGCCTTGGCCTGGAAGTGCTAGACATAAGCACACAGGATGATCCCGTCGAACAACTTCGCCAACGCTTTGGCCGCCAGCGGCGACAAACAACCCGCCAGCGCAAGCAATAACTATGAATCCGAACGATCCACTAACACAGTTAAAAGATATACACGTACCGGCGCCGGTCTCGTGGTGGCCGCTTGCCCCTGGCTGGTGGGCAGTTATCGCCGTGAGCATTATTCTGTTAGGGCTATTGGCCTACTGGCTAAGAAAACGCCAAAACGCACGTCGCTATCGAGTACAAGCCGCCACCGAGTTAAAAACATTAAGTAGCGCTCAGCTAAACAACAGCCAGTTTGTTGAGCAAATAAACGCGATTCTCAAACGCGTAGCCATTCAGAGTGATAAAAGGCGTAACCCCGGCCACTTAACCGGGCGTGCGTGGCTCGAATACCTCGATCAAACGTTTAGCAAAAACGCTGATGAATTTCGCGAGGGAGCAGGCCAGGCGCTGGGAGAAGCAGCCTATCAAGCTAACCCAGAGCTTGAACAACCAGCACTGTTAAGCCTTGCGCTGCGCTGGGTTAAACAGCAAAAGTCGGCGGCCAACTCAAGCCGCAACAGCGTTAAGGATTCAACACCACAGGAGCGCGGCAATGTTTGAGTTTGGCTGGCTCTGGTTATTAGCCCTACTACCCGCCCCGTTATTGATACGGTTGTTGCCGGCGCGCCAGCAACAAGAGGCCGCCCTGCAAGTGCCGTTTTTTGATCAGGTAAGCGAGCTCAACCTTGCCCATCAGGCACGCGGCAGCAACCGCTTTCATTTTTTACTGCTGTGGTTAATTTGGACACTCTGTGTCATTGCCGCTGCCGACCCCAAATGGTTGGGTGAAGCAAAATCCCTGCCCTACACCGGGCGGGATTTAATGCTGGCGGTAGATATATCCAAAAGTATGGATGAAAAAGACATGTTGCCGCCCGGCGTTACCAGCATGCAGTTTCAAAACCGCAGCTATAACCGGCTGGACGCGGTTAAAGCGGTCATTGGTGACTTTGCGGAGCAACGTCAGGGGGATCGCTTAGGCTTAATTTTGTTTGCCGACCAAGCTTACCTACAAGCGCCTCTAACCTATGATACAGCCACCGTAAACCAGCTGTTGCAAGAATCACAAATTGGTTTCGCCGGCTCGGCAACGGCGATTGGTGACGCGCTTGGACTGGCGATAAAACGCTTAAAAGATCGCCCTGAAGGCAGCCGTCGTATTATCTTGCTGAGCGATGGCGCCAATACCGCTGGCCAAACCGAACCACTAGAGGCCGCACAAAAGGCCCGAGACATGGGCGTTAAGATTTACACAATCGGCTTTGGTGCCGACGAGCAAATTGTACAAACCGCTTTCGGCCCGAGGCGTTACAACCCTTCCCGGGACCTAGACGAAAAAGCACTCCAGGAAATCGCCGAGCTCAGTGGTGGGCAATACTTTCGTGCCCGCACCACCGAAGAGTTAGAATTGATTCACAAGCGTTTAGACACCCTCGAACCAATCGAGCTGGATGAACTAAAAGTACGCCCCAGCAAACGACTGTTTTATTGGCCTCTAGGCTTTGCGTTGGCTCTGGCTCTTTTACTTGCCTTAACATTTATACCGATAACCCGCCGCACTGAGCGTGTTCAAACACAAGCACAGGGGGTAAACGGATGAGCTGGTTAGCCGACTTTCACTTTCTACGCCCATGGGCGCTGCTACTGTTAATTCCGGTGGTCATCTTCGTGGTTGCCCTGTGGTACACCCGTGCCAATCATTCGCGCTGGCAACAACTCATTGCTCCCGAGCTACTGGTACATTTGATAGACGGTGCCAGTAAGCGCCGCTCGCGCATGGGGCTTGTTGCCATTTCGGTGGCCATGTCGATTGCGTGCCTGGCCCTTGCCGGGCCCGCTTGGGAGCGTCAGAGTTCGCCGGTACATCGTCAAGCCAACGCGCTAATCATCGCGCTCGATTTATCGCCATCAATGGTGGCCGAGGATGTTAAACCCAGCCGTTTGGTGCGCGCGCGGCTTAAAGTCGCCGAACTGCTCAAGGTGCGTGACGAAGGAGAAACAGCGCTAATTGTGTATGGTGATGACGCACACTTGGTAACGCCGTTAACCGATGACACCCGCACCATTACCAGCCTACTTCCAACCCTGACACCTGCCATTATGCCTGTGCCTGGCAGCCGGCCTGAAGCTGCTGTTGAACGCGCACTACAAATGTTTAACGACGCCGGTTATGCAAGCGGGAACATTTTACTGGTAACCGATGAAGTCACCGAGTTGGCAGCCGACAACATCAATCAAACATTACACAATAGCGGTATTCAGTTATTGATATTGGGTGTGGGCACTGATGCCGGAGCGCCAATCCCGTCTGGCCGCGGTGGTTTTGTGCGCGACGCCAACAATGATGTGGTGATTGCGCGTTTGGGCAGTGCTCGGCTACAAAAATTAGCGCAGCAAAACGATGGTCGCTACATCACTAACACCCTGGACCAACAAGATATCGAATACCTTAACCCTGATAACACGCGATTTGACGGTATTAAAGAAAGAGACAACGTTAATCAAACAATGGACCAATGGCTCGACCGTGGCCCCCTACTGGTGCTTTTACTGCTACCGGTTTTGCTATTGTGTTTTAGGAGAGGCTTAATCGTGGCTGTGTTGTTGCTGCCAATACTTAGCTTGCACTCGAACGAATTACAAGCATCCGCGCTCGATAAGGCGTTTTTAACGCCCGATCAGCGCGGCGCCAAAGCTCTTGAGGCCGGTGACGCCGAGAGTGCCGCGTCAGAATTCGACAACCCGCTTTGGAAAGGTACTGCGCAGTATAAAGCGGGTAACTTTGAGGCCGCCGCAAACAGCTTTGCCCAAAGCGACAGTGCCCTCGCCCACTATAACCGTGGCAATGCCTTAGCCCGTGCGGGGAATTTGGATGACGCCATAAAAGCCTATGATAGCGCTCTTGGTGTTGACCCGACCCTGCAGGATGCCAAAGACAATAAAGCACTCGTTGAGGCGCTAAAAGAACAGCAGCAAGAGCAACAAAACCAGCAGGAGCAAAATCAGTCGGGTGAGAACTCCTCTGAGGGAGATCAAAGCCAACAAGACCAGCAAGAAAACCCAGAAAATCAGGAAAACTCGGAAGGCGACAGCAATCAGTCGGAGCAAACCTCAAGCGCGAGTTCTTCGGCGGGCAACGAGTCGCAGAACCCACAAAATCAAAATGGGCAGTCAGAGCAACAGAACTCAGCGGTGGCCTCTAGCGACAGCGGTTCGCCGGAGCAAGACGACCAAGCGCAAGGTCAGTCATCCTCCAGTGCGGCCGCCCAAGAGCAAACAGAGGAAGGCCAAGCCTCGTCCAGCTCGTCCGGTAAGGGAGAAAACGATCAGGAATCTGAAATGCAGGCGCTAGAGGCGCAACCCGAACCCTTAACGCCAGAAGAGCAAGAGGCCAGACAGGCGACGGAGCAATGGCTGCGGCAAATACCCGACGACCCGTCGGGCTTACTGCGCAATAAGTTTCGCTACGAGTACAACCAACAGCGCCAAGAGCGACAAGAGAAAAAACTCAACACTTTTGGCAATTCAGAACAACGCTGGTGATACGCAATGATTAGAAGTACCCACACACACCCACTGGTATTTATCTCAAGCGCTAGAATTTGGCGATGGCTGGCCGTATTGGCGGTATCTCTGAGCTGCCTCGGCGTATCGAGCCAGGCATTAAGTGCAACTTTCAGCGCACAATCCAATCGCACCGAAATCAGTATCAATGACCAGCTGAGTGTCACGTTTCGCTTGCGCGGCGGTAACCACAACTCCGAACCAGACTTCTCACCGGTGCAAAATGATTTTGAAATCCTATCCAGTTACCGCACCCAGAAATCCACTAATATTAATGGCAAGCACGACGCCTTTTACGAGTGGACCCTAACGCTAGCACCAAAGCGGCTGGGGCAACTCGTGGTGCCCAGCATCCGGGTGGCGGGAGCACAATCCGAGTCCATTTCCATCTCAGTGAATGAAGCGCCCGACAACCCCGCCGCTGCCGGCTCTGAATTGTTTATGACAATCGAACCAGATAAGTCCAGCGTCTATGTCCAGGAGCAAGTGCTACTCAAGGCCAGAATCTATTCGCGCAATAATTTTGACGCCCAGGAAATATCCGATTTCACTCTCGATGACGCCTTAGTGGAAGCCATCACCGAAGACAAATATGTTACCGAGGTGTCCGGCACACCCTATGCGGTTTACGAGCTAACATTTGCACTCTACCCGCAAAAAAGCGGTACGCTTAGTATCCCGGCAGTCGATTACGCCGTGCGCTTACGTGCTAATCGCCGCTCAATGCTCAGTTTTGGCGGTGGTGACGTCCGACGTGGGCGCAGCTCTCCCGTAACGCTAGAGGTAAAGCCAATACCGGCAGCCAATGGCAGCGGACCCTGGCTACCGGCCAGTGACATTAAATTGGCTCAACACTTTAGCCACGACTCAGAGTCTCTTACGGCCGGTGAGCCGATTACCCGCAGTATCACCTTGACGGCCGAAGGGCTTCACCCAAGCCAACTGCCACCTGTTACGCCCGCTGACGTCGAAGGCTTTAGTACGTACGCCGACAAACCGCAAACACAAGAGCGTCGCACTAACTCGGGGATCACCAGCGAACGCACCGACACCATTGCCATGGTGCCAAGCACTGCGGGCCGAAAAACGCTGCCGCCTGTGGAATTAAAATGGTTTAACACCACAACCGGAGAGTTTGAAACAGCGCGCCTGCCCGCTGTGCAGACGAACACCACCATGCCCGTGGGCGGGAGTTCTCCAGCGCCCGCTACAGCCCCTGAGTTGCCCACTACAAACGGTTTAGCGGCCTCCTCTAGTGGCAATACCCTCGGCGGCGCTCCACGCTGGCTACTGGTTACTCAAGGCATCACCCTGGTATTACTTATACTGATGACCGCTCTGTACTTAGGCGCCCGTAAAAGGCGTCACACCGCCCAACCAAAACCCACCAACAAAGCGGACCATGGAGACTGGCGCTCAGTAAAAAAAGAAGCCGCTAAGCACAATTTACCCGCACTAAGATTGGCACTGTTACACTGGGCGGAACACCACTATCAGCGGCCTATCGCGCGACTGGAACAAATTGCCCAGTTAGCCAATAACGAAGAGCGTGCCGAGCTTTTGCAACAATTGCGGCAGTTAGATCAGGCCATTTACCGCCCGGACGGCCCTGAGTTTGACCCAGGCAAGCTATTGCCACTTATTCAAAAACAAAGGGTTAGAAAGCGCGATGCACAGGGCACAAACCTCGCGCCCTTATACCCCAGCTAACGGTTTAGTGCAGGCAATTAAAAAGAGGCCACCTAACGGTGGCCTCTTTTTTTCGTGTCCCTTACAACGCTATTTTGCAAAGCTTTGGATCGGCATATCGCGCCAGCGTGAAGGTGGAGTAGCAGGTTCTGGTACGCTGGGGTAGTCCGTACCGTTAGCTTGTAGACTCACGGACAGCGCGGCCAAAACGGGTGGCTCTTCTGCCTCTGAGGGGGCAATAAAAATACCCAGGTCACGCAACCATAAACCCAAAGCTAAACTACTGCTGTAGCGGACTATCGGGGCCGCCAGCACAAGGCCTGCCAGCACCGGTGTCATCCACCAGAAAAACACCGGTGTAAGAACGTAGGTCAGCGCGCCCCACAAAATTGCCACAAACGTGGCAGGAAACGTATGCGAGAACGCCTCGCCCCAGGGCACCATTCGCCCCTCCCGGCCCTGAGCATTCCAACTTACTTTATGTCCGATCAGCACTGACACCACAAAATAGGCGTGGAATACCATCATTAAAGGCGCAATCAATATCGCAAACAGCGTCTCGATAATGGCCCCAACGGTTAGCCGCCAGGCGCCGCCAAACTGAGCGCGCCGCTGCAACAACGCAATAACCACACCAAACACTTTAGGCAAAATCAGGAGCGCGACGGTAAAACTGAGCAGCGAAAAAATTAAACCCGTTTTAGCAATAGGCCAGTTGGGGAACATTTGAAACCCAGAGGTAAAAAACACATTGCTCGACAGCGCACGTACGACGGCATCTATGGTACTCAGAGCAAGCATTAGCAACCAGAGCAAAGAAGATGCGTAAGCGACCGCACCGAGCAAAAAGTGCAGGCGATTCACTCCGTGCAGACGCGAGCCTGTTAACAAGGCTAAATGCTGCATATTACCCTGTACCCATCGACGATCTCGCGTGGCATAGTCCAGCAAGTTGCTTGGCACCTCTTCAAAACTGCCTCGGGCATCGGCCAGTAAAATGACGTTCCATCCCGCGCGACGCAACATGGCCGCCTCGACAAAGTCGTGGCTGAGTATTTCACCACCAAAGGGGCCAGGCCCTTTAAGCTCGGGCAAGCCACAGTGCTGTAAGAATGGTTCGATACGGATAATGGCGTTATGCCCCCAGTAGTTGGCGGTATCGGTTTGCCAAAAGGCCAACCCGGTTGCCAGCATGGGGCTGTACAAATCGGCCGCAAACTGCAAAAAACGGCCAAACATGGTTTCCTGGCGAACAGGAATTGGCACTGTTTGTACCAGAGCCGCCGTGGGGTTTTGCTCTATGGCATGCACCAACGAGAGCATACACTCGCCGGTCATTACACTATCGGCATCTAGCACAATCATCGACTCGTAAGCGTCACCCCAGCGGCAGCAAAAGTCACTTACATTACCCACTTTACGGCCACTATTATCCGTCCGTCGGCGGTAGTGAACATGGCTAGCCAATGGCCCTAACCGCTGGCACAGTTGCTGCCAGGCGCCAGCTTCGGCTCGGGCTATTTCGGGGTCCTGAGTGTCACTTAACAAATAAAAGTCGAACGCCTCTAATTGCCCTGTCGCCTCAAGAGATCGCAAGCTGACTTCAAAACCGGCGATAACCCTGGCGGTATCTTCGTTGTACACCGGCATAATTACTGCCGTGCGTGTGCTTACCGCAGGCTCCGGGCTGGGCACCGATGTTTGGCGCTGCAAAGTCAGAGGGTCGAGGCGCAGCAGCTGCAACACAAAACCTATGGCCCCACTGGTAAAAGCAAACACAATCCATAAAAAGGTAATGCCAAATAACAACAGCAAGCTAATTTCCAGGACGGTCACCCCGTTAGAGCGCAGGATTTCAAACATCATGCCGATGCCCAACGCACCTAATAGAAATACCAACGTAAAAAATAGTACCCGGCGCGCTAAAATACCCGATAGTTTAATCTCTGCCCGGTTATCTGGCACAAAGGCCTCCTCTGAGTTGTTGATCGCTTTACTGCATAGTGTCGGGGTACCAGACATAGCTCCACACCTCACTCAATTGTTGATCACGCATGGTGAGCGACACCTGCATATCGGCAGGTCCTTCGCCCTCGGGTATTAACGTAAATGCAATGCGCCATGTCCCGGCTTCGGGCAATGGCTCTACGACCACATGGGTAATCTCGCCGCCGGTAGCATTCACTTTGGCTTGCAGCTCGGCTTCAGTGGAAATATTGGTAAGCTCGCCGCCGCTAAAATCGATGGCAAATTTGCGATGCGAACGTGGCGGGCCATCGTCTTGGCCTGGTATCGCGGCCCAGCCAGTGCGGGTTCGCTCGACTTGCGCCAGGCTTTGACTCGGTAGACGCGCTTCAAAGGTGCGCAAGCGATACGAGAACAAATGTTCCTGTTTCGGCTGTAAAGGTGTTTTAGGCACCCAATAGGCAACGATGTTGTCATTGGTCTCCGAGTTAGTCGGTATCTCGACTAACTCCACTCTACCCTCGCCCCACTCGCCTTTCGGCGCTACCCACAAACTAGGGCGCTCTGAGTAGTGCGCCTCGGCATCAAGATAACTGGTAAATTCTCGGTCGCGCTGCAACAACCCAAAGCCTTTAGGGTTATTGTCTTGCAGCGAGGAAACCCGCAGTGATTTAGGGTTGTTAAGCGGCCGCCAAATCCACTGATCCTGCGAGCTATGCAACAACAAACCGTCCGAGTCGTGAATTTCTGGGCGTATATCATCCACGTAGTTCGGGCTGTTTTCGCCGTGGTGAAACATACTGGTCAGTGGCGCCACACCGACTTTATTAATGTCTGTGCGCGGGTAAAGCGCGGCATCGACATCAACCACAGTAGGCGCACCTGGGGCTAGTGTAAACCGATACGCACCACTGATAGAGGGGCTGTCCATCAACGCGATAACCGTCATGTGGGTTTGCTCCTGATCGGGCTGTAATAACCAAAAGTCGCGGAACACGGGAAACTCTTCACCACTGCCTTCAGCGGTATCAACCGCCAAACCTCGAGCGGATAAACCATACACCTGACCCGGCCCGACCAGCCTAAAATAGGTCGCGCCCTGAAACACCACAAACTCACTTTTACGGTCAGCCTCGTTCAGTGGGTAGTGTACGCGAAAGCCTGCAAAGCCCAGATCCTCCGTTACGTGCTCGGCAACGGGCTTAGCTTGGTCGCCGTAGCGAAAATAGTCGGATTTAAACGGTACTCTGGCGTTGCTACCGGATTTATCAACAGTTGTGATGGTAACCGGCTCGTTGTAGAAAAAGCCCGGGTGAAAGAATTGCACTTCGAATAACGAGTCGTGCTGCCAAAGGCCCGCCTCGCGACGAAAATGAATCGAGCGGTACTGCTCGTAGTTCATGTTTGCCAGAGCCTCGGGCACGTCATGATCCGGGGCTTGATACGCTTTCGCCGCGAGCGACCTGGCGCGCTCTTTAACAGTGGCAAACACAACATCGGCGGTGCTGGCGGGTGCTGGAGCAGGTTGTGCATCGCTTGGTAGCGACACCCCCGTAAGCGCCAAACAAGTAAAAAACAAGGTACCGTAAAAAATCCGTTTTACCAACGGCAAATTAGGCAGCGCTCGGTGCTCGCCAATAGAATGCGACGCTTCACTCATAGTTCATTCCTGGGTAAAAGGTAAATCGAATAACAACCAGAAACCTGACAAGAGCAATTTGCTTGCCAGTACGAACTTACGCGTCAATTTTGGGCAACACTGAAATATCTGCCATAAAATGCAGCAAAACCCGCTAAAAAGACCAAGGTTTAAGTGAATAGTAATTTACCGCACCCATTCACCATTGTAGGTCTTACACGGTAGAGATAACTCGTACAATAAATGGCAATGTTGAGAAGATCGCGGCAGCACAACCGACGCCCTCAACCAACCGGACCGTGCATAGGCGTTATATAAGAGGCAACACGTTAAATCCAAACGTTAGCAAACCAGCGCGCTCTGAGGCGGGTGACATCACGCCGCCGGACTTAATAATTATTATTGGCCGACGGAGTGGCAAACTTAACTGGATATGAGCGCTTTAAAATCGTCCAGCTGATACAGCGGCTCTAACGCCGGGTCTTCCATGACCGTTTGTCGATAGCTGTCCGCACGTTCTAAGGTTTCCCGCAGGTAGTGAATCGCCTGATCGTAGTTACCCAGCATGGTCTTGGCACAGGCAAGCTGATAAAACGCGTGGGCATTGTCGGGATCGATGGTAAGAGCGTGTTGACACAAGTTAATAGCCCACTGCACCTCACCCAACTCGAGCACCTCGTCGGCTTTGTACGTCAGGGCCTCGCAATCATCCGGCCGCATCTCCAGAATTTGATCGTAAATGGCGATCTTATTGGCGGATAGCGTCTCTTGCGCGGCTTTAAGCCAAAGAGAATGAAGCTCTTGGGTGCGCTCAATTTCTTCGCGGTTAGCGTCAATGTGCTGGGTTTTTTGCGTTAACTGATGCTCAATTACCCGCAAGCGCTTTTCGTAGGTTGTCACCAGCTTGCCGACTTCCTCGTCCGCAATTTTGTTCATACGCTCTTTAATATCGCGCACAGAGGTCCACCCTACCAACACCAGAATTGAGCTGACCCCGGCAATCAGATAAAAGAAGTAGGTAATGGTGTTGGTCGCGTAGCTAACGCCGCGATCGATAGACTCGACGTGGCGATCCACTAATTTTTCGGTAAGCTCAATGCGCTGGGCAGCCATTTCGGTACGTAACGCTTTGAGCTCATCGAGCATATAGCGCTCAATAAACGGGCTATACAAAGCCTCATCAAGGTTCTCGACGGTATCGCGCAACTGTCGCTCTACCTCGGGGTCTGTAACCGACGATGGGGCCACTTGGGCCCCATCGCTAGCGCTATTGGCAGGCTCATCAGCCCAAACTCCAATAGCGGTCATCAACAGCAGTGCTAAAACACCGCTTGCTAGGCTGCGCATATAGCGTCCCCGTGATTGTGTACTTCAATCAAGCAACGATGCAGGCTTTGTACAGCCAAATCATAGTCGTCTTCATCCAGAATAAACTGCATATCCACCTGCCGGATCGATTGGTGCATGGCGAGAATACTGATATTCACCTCGCTCAGCGCTGAAACGGTTTTTGCAAGCATACCCGGAACCTTCATATCACTACCGATAGCCGATACCACCGCGACCTTGCGCGTGTTGATTTCGGCATCCGGGTAGGTCTCTTCCAGCACCCGACGGATACGGTTAACGGTTTTAAGGTTCGCGCCAACGTAGTGAGTAATGGTGTTGGCGTTAATATCTTTGCTCACCACATGCGCCTTATAGCGCGCAATGGTTTTTAGTATAGCCGAATCATAGGTATCGATATTACCCATCATGTCTTGATCGAACAGCTCGATAGAGTATACCCGACGACGACCGGCGATAATCTCTACTCGGGGGGTATCGCTGACATAATCGCCAGTAATCAGGGTGCCCGAGTGCTCCGGCTCAAAGGTGTTCATCACCCGCAGCGGAATGTCTGCCTGCCGCAGCCCTTTCGCCGCACGAGGGTGAATAGCCTCCATCCCCAAATTGGCCAACTGATCAGCCACATCGTAATTGGTTCGGCCAATAGGCACCACCTTGTCGGCACCCACTAAACGAGGGTCCGCACTGCTCAGGTGATACTCTTTGTGGATAATAGCTTCACGGGCGCCGGTGATCACGGCGATACGGCTAAAGGTCATTTCACTGTAGCCGCGATCAAAGCTCGCCATAAGGCCGTTATCACAGTGGGTATAACCCGTTGCGATAGGCAGCTCGGTGGCATAATCGACCCCGGCGAATGCCTGGCTGATCATGTTATCGAGTGTCTCAGCGCCCTCGGCTTGCCAGCCGGACAAATCGACAAAGCGGGCGTTAATACCATCGCGTTTCAACAAGTGCGCCATATTCCAGGCGCTGTGCGCCTCACCAATACTGGCCAACATCTCGCGTACTGTAAACAGGTGCGCCTGCAGCTCAAAGTGCCCATGCTGACACAAGCGCTGTAGATCCGTAAGCACCCGTTCGGCATCGCTCAAACGCTGAGAGATAAACTCATCCGCCTGACGCCCAAGCTCAGTCTCACCAAACAGCGAGAGGTTAATAGCAAACATTTTTTCGCGCAGAGTTTCAAAGGCCTCATGCCACTCGTCATCGTTGCTGGTGTTGGCAAACAAGCCATACACACCTGGCTTTCCGTTGCTTTTGTTTTCTAACAGTAAGTCGGTCATGCCGCCGTAGGCAGAGACAACGAACACCCGATTGTATATGTCGTTACTGTTGTTCCCTTTAAGAATGACGTTATCGCGCACCGCCGCGTACTCGCTCATGGAGGTGCCACCGATTTTCTCTACTGTGTGATTCATACCTTTACCTTTGCTATGCCTGTTACTGAGAAAGACTAAACTTGGAACGATTAAGGCTAACTTAGCCCTGTCTAGGTTTTAGTCTTTCACCTCTTCAGCATCCAGCTCATAAGCACCGTCGGCGTTGTGTACCTCTTTACCGTGCAGCGGCGGGTTAAACACACAGGCCATTTTCATTTCTTCGTCGGCACGTAAAATATGCTTATCGTTAAGGTTCAGGTTATAAACCGTGCCCGGCTCGATGGGATATACCTTGCCATCATCAACCGTCTCTACCGAGCCGTAGCCGCTAATACAATAAACAGTTTCTAAATGGTTTTGATAGTGCAGATGCAGCTCTGCATTACGATAAATTGTGGTGATATGAAAAGAGTAGCCCATACCGTCGTTCTTAAGCAGTAGGCGAGTGCTGTCCCACCCTTCTGAAACAATTTTACGGTCGGTTTTTTCGGCGTCTTTTAGGTTTCGTACAATCATCGTTACCTCCAAGGTTAAATACTATTAAAAATGGCGGCTAAAAAGCCGCCAATTGCTCTTACAGCTTAACGCTTAAGAGGCTTTTTTTAATTTCTCATCTTCAAACACTTCAGCAAAGCTTTGCTCAAGTTTGTCGAGCCCTTCGTTAAGAGCGTCTGTGGAGATGGTCAACGGACAAAAACACTTAACAATTTGACTGTGGTTGCCAGAGGTTTCGATTACCACACCATTTTTAAACGCTTGAGCACACACTTTGCTGGCCAGCTCGCCAGTGCGACAATCGATGCCCTGCATTAAACCACGGCCCTTAAGGCTAAGGGTCATTTCACCGTGCGTATCAATAATCTTTTTGAAACGCTTAGTTACCAGCCCGGCCTTCTCCTGTACGGCCAACTCTAGTTTGTTATCGCTCCAGTAGTGCTCAATAGCCGCCGCGGCAGTGACAAACGCGTGGTTGTTACCACGGAAGGTACCGTTGTGCTCGCCTGGCTCCCACTGATCCAGCTCAGGCTTAATCAAAACAACCGCAAACGGTAAACCGTAAGCGCTGAGTGATTTGGACAGGGTAATTACATCAGGCTTAATGCCAGCCTTCTCAAAACTAAAGAAGGTACCTGTACGACCACAGCCTGCCTGGATATCATCCAAAATCAACAAAATGCCGTGTTTTTTACAAAGCTTATCGACCGCTTGCAACCACTCGTAGCTTGCAACGTTAAGACCGCCCTCACCTTGTACAGCCTCCAGGATCATAGCGGCCGGCTTATCGATACCGCTCGACGGGTCAGACAAGAGCTTGTCCATCATTTTAACGGTATCGACATCGCGACCGTAGTAGCCGCAGAATGGCATGCGATCAACATCACATAAAGAAACGTTAGCGCCACCACGGTGATGCTGATTACCGGTAACCGCTACCGCCCCCAGTGAACAACCATGAAAGCCATTGGTAAACGAAATAATATTGCTGCGCCCGGTAATTTTACGGGCGATTTTTAACGCCGCCTCTACCGCGTTAGTACCGGTTGGACCAGTAAACTGCACAACATATTCCATATCGCGAGGCACCAGGATCTTATCGCGGAACACTTCCAGGAAGTTGCGTTTGGCATCGCTGTGCATATCTAAGCCGTGAGTGATGCCGTCGGCCGCAATATAGTCCAGCAGCGCCTGCTTAATATTGTCATTGTTATGACCATAATTTAACGAACCAGCGCCGGACAGAAAATCGATATAACGCTCACCCGAGTCGGTATACAAATAGCAATCTTTTGCTTTGTTGAATACCACCGGAAAAGACCGAGCGTACGACTGAACTTCTGATTCCATTTCGTTAAAAATATTCATGCTGTTTCCTCAAATAAGTATGCGATTAATTAGGATTTGGCTACGGGGCGCCACCTGTGGGCGCCGGCGCGATTATTAGCGCTTAAATGGGCCAATCACTAAGCGGTGCTCATCGTCGTGAACCCCGCCAAAATGCTCTTGCTTTTCAAAGTACACGCCACTGTTTAGCTCGGCGCCCAGATCTCGCGCCAAGGACTTAAACACCCCCCAAGAGGCGTCGTTGTCCGGCGTAATGGTCGTATGTAGGTGTGTGACCTGCTTGCAGGCATCGCTGGCAAGCTGCGCTTTTACCAGCTTTTTAGCCAGACCCAAGCCGCGTGCGGCCTTATCGACCACGATTTGCCACACAAACAGCACATCGGGCTCGTTTGGCAGCACGTAGCCCGAGGCAAAGCCCACCATCTGATCGCCTTTGAAGGCGGCGATAGCGGTATCGGCAAAGTGCGAGCACTGCAACAGGTTGCAGTAGATTGAGTTAGGGTCCAGCGGTGGGTTGGCTTCCACCAGCTGATTAACGGCATAGCCGTCAGATGCCGTGGGGTGACGCAAAACAACCGTATCTGAATCATTCATAACTAATGCTTTTTCCCTAAGGATTAAAAGTAAACAATAACCCCCTAAATATGACGAAACGTCGCACCGCAGTGCCCCGCCTCGGCTTTTTGACTTATTTATCGATATTTCTATCAATTGCGCCAAAAATATTTATTTAGTGGTCTAAGTTTTAATGTATAGTACACTAAGTACTTTGGTAAGTCCAGAGACACACGAATCAGTCGAGGCACCACTATGGCAAATGCATCGAACTATCAAATAGACGCCGAAATATTAGGACTCGAAGCAAAAGCTGCTTATAATTTCGCGCTTTCCAATCAGAGAACGGCAATGGATAAAATAGAAGAAGTGCTGGTATCACTGCGCCGGGTAATCCGCGCCACTGACCTACACTCTAAAAAACTGGTTAAAACCGCCTCTGTTACCGGGCCGCAACTGCTGTTAATGCAGATACTGCAAAACAAAGGCGATATGACCATCAGCGAGCTCGCCCGTGACATGAGCTTGTCGCAAGCCACTGTAACCACTGTGCTCGACCGCCTTGAAAAGCGCGAACTTATTACCCGGGTCCGCTCGCAGCAGGACAAGCGTAAGGTGTACCCGCAGCTTACGCATAAAGGCAGCAAGATTCTGGAAAGCGCCCCTACGGCGCTGCAAGACGACTTCGTCCGGCGCTTTAAAAACCTGAATGACTGGGAGCAAGGCATGATCATCGCCTCGCTGCAGCGTGTGGCCGAAATGATGAACGCCGAGACATTGGATGCCTCGCCGTTTTTGGATGTAGGGGCCTTGGATCGTGGTGAGATCGAGCGCAGCTAAGTTCGTCGATACGGCAATAAGCCGTAGAGACCATAAAACAACTACTTAGACCTCGAAGCACTGGTAGGCTTAACGCTTATATAGCGCACGGAATAACTATCGCAGGGATTTAGTTAGCCCCCTAAACAGTTACCCCATACGTTGAGGGACGCAATACTCGTTGAGGGCAACCGGGCACATCGCCCGGCGATACCAGTAGCTTACATGTCATTAGCGATAATCGAGCCGAACACTCCCGGCACCAAAATCATCGCGCAACTGCTGCAGCAAGTCATCCTCCGGGCGCACACTCCACTGCGCCCCCAGGCGTAACTGACAGCGGGCATCCGACCGTTGATAGGCGATGACAATCGGGCACTTACCATCGCGATATGGCTCCAGGCAATCGCGCAGACGCGCCGAGGTATTGGCCCCCAGCTCACCGGCGTTCAGCGATATACACAGCGCCCTAGCCTTTTCTTGCCGTACTTCAGCCAAATTTCGCACGGCGTCGGCGCGCATTTTAAGGCTGTTGCTGTATTCATCGTGGCTCACCTGCCCCTCTACCAGTAGCAGCGCGTCTTTAACTAACAGCTCGCGACATTCATTGAAAGTGTCAGAGAAAACCGCAATCTCAATTCGCCCGGTGCGATCGTCCAGCGTGATAAACGCCATGGTATCGCCGCGCTTGGTCTTCATAGTACGAGTCGCCACCACCAAGCCGCCGATACGCTGAGTATTTTTGTCAGGCGTGATATTGGCAATGCGCGAAGACACCAGGAAGTTAATTTCCTGATCATACTCATCAATGGGATGGCCGGTTAGATACAAGCCCAGGGTTTCGTTTTCGGCGGTTAAACGCTCTTTCATAGACCAGGGGCGCACGCGGGAGAACTCCCGGTAAGCATCTTCAGCGCTGGCGGCGGCTGGCACCACATCGCCAAACAAATCAACCATACCCGCACTGGCATTAGCGGCGCTCTGCTCGGCGGCTTTCACCGCCTCGGTAATAGCCGCAAACATAACCGCCCGGTCGTGATCGAGGCTGCGGCTCGGTCCAAGATTGTCTGCAGCGCCAGAGCGAATCAAGGCTTCCAGCGCCCTCTTGTTCACTTTACGCGGGTCAATCCGGGCACAAAAATCAAACAGATCTTTAAAGGGGCCACCGGCTTCACGAGCCTGAATAATACTGTCCACTGGGCCTTCGCCCAAGCCTTTAATCGCACCCAGGCCGTAAATCACATTATTGTCGTCATCGACGGTAAATTTAAGCTCACCGCGATTAACGTCCGGGGGCAGCAGCGTCAGCCCCATGGTGCGGCACTCTTCGATAAAGGTAACCACTTTATCGGTTTTGTCCATATCCGAGCTCATGGTCGCCGCCATAAAGTGCGCCGGATAGTGCGCTTTTAACCAGGCCGTCTGGTAAGACACGAGAGCATACGCTGCCGAGTGGGATTTGTTAAAACCGTAGCCGGCAAACTTCTCTACCAGGTCAAAGATTTTCATGGCCAGCGTCGGGTCAATGCCTTTGCCCTTCGCGCCTTCGGCAAAAATCTCCCGCTGTTTGGCCATTTCTTCGGGTTTTTTCTTACCCATCGCCCGCCGCAACAAATCGGCGCCACCCAGGCTGTAGCCTGCCAGCTCCTGGGCAATCTGCATTACCTGTTCCTGGTAAACAATAACCCCGTAAGTGGGCTTTAGAATAGGCTCGAGGCACTCGTGCTGATACTTTGCATCGGGGTAGGCAACCTGCGCTTTACCGTGCTTACGGTTAACAAAGTCGGTCACCATCCCTGAGTCCAGCGGCCCCGGACGAAACAGCGCCACCAGCGCGATCATATCTTCTAAGTTGTCGGGCTTAAGTCGCTTAATCAGATCTTTCATCCCGCGCGACTCTAGCTGGAACACCGCGGTCGTTTCGGCGCGCTTAAGCAGATCAAAGGTGGGCTTATCTTCCAGATCGATGGTGGTGATATCCAGCGCCGGTTGATCGGTTTTAGCGCGCTGGGCGTTGATCATCTCCATGGCCCAATCGATGATGGTCAGTGTGCGTAACCCAAGGAAGTCAAACTTTACCAGGCCGGCATCTTCGACATCGTTTTTATCGTATTGAGTAACCAACCCTTTACCGGATTCATCGCAGTACAGCGGCGAAAAGTCGATTAGCTGGTTGGGGGCAATCACCACACCACCGGCGTGCTTACCCACGTTACGGGTTAAGCCTTCAAGCTTAACCGCCATATCCCAAATTTCTTGTGCGTCGCCGTCTGTCTCCAGTAGCTCGCGCAGCATCTCAACTTCTTCGAGTGCTTGTTTGAGTGTCATGCCCGGCGTGGGCGGGATCATTTTAGAGAGCTTGTCGGCCAAACCGTAGGATTTACCCAGCACCCGAGCTACATCGCGCACCACGGCCTTAGCGGCCATGGTACCAAAGGTGATGATTTGGCTTACCGCTTCGCGGCCGTACGCCTCAGCCACATAGCTGATCACCCGGTCGCGGTTTTCCATACAGAAATCGACGTCAAAGTCGGGCATCGATACCCGCTCTGGATTCAAGAAACGCTCAAACAGCAAGTCGTACTGCAGTGGGTCGAGGTCGGTAATTTCCAGCGAGTAGGCCACCAGCGAGCCCGCGCCCGAACCCCGGCCTGGCCCCACCGGAATACCGTTTTCTTTGGCCCAGCGGATAAAGTCCATTACGATCAGAAAGTAACCGGGGAACCCCATCTGCAGAATAATATCCAGCTCAAACTGCATTCGGTCCCGGTAGACCTGATAACGCTCTTGATAGTCCGGCGCCGCTTTATCCAGAATTTTTTCCAGCCGCTGATCCATACCATCGAGGCAGACCTTTTCAAAAAACTCGTTTTCGGTCATGCCATCGGGGATTGGGTACTGCGGCAAAAAGTAATCGCCCAGCTGAATATTAACCGTACAGCGCTTAGCGATTTCTACTGAGTTTGCCAAGGCCTCAGGAATATCGCTAAACAGTTCGGCCATCTCATCGGCAGAGCGCAAATACTGTTGCTCGGAATAGCGCCGCTCGCGGCGCGGGTCGTCCAGGGTTCGGCCTTCGGCGATACACACGCGCGCCTCATGCACCTCGAAGTCATCTTCACGTAAAAAGCGCACATCGTTTGTGGCCACAACCGGGCACTGCACTTCATCGGCAAGTGCCACGGCAGCGTGTAAATAAGACTCTTCGTACTCACGCCCGGTGCGCTGCAACTCTAAATAAAACCGCCCGGGAAACTCTTGCATCCAGTGTGCTAACTCAGTGCGTGCCTGAGCGTTGCGGCCGGACAACAGAGATAAACCTACATCCCCTAAACGCCCACCGGAGAGCGCAATAACGCCGCCGCTGAATTCACTGACCCAAGCGCGCTCCACATAAGCAACGCCCTGCTGCTGACCTTTTTGGTAGGCGCGCGAGATCAACGCAATAATATTTTTATAGCCAGTATCGTTCATGGCCAACAGAGTAATTAAGGTGGCCTTGGCTTCCGAGTCGGCACCATTAATTAAAAAGTCGCAGCCAACAATAGGCTTAATACCCTGCCCCTGCATGGTTTTGTAAAACTTAATCAAACCATAAAAGTTGGTTTGATCGGACACGCCACAGGCAGGCATCTCAAGTTCTTGCAGTCGCGCGGCTAAGGGCTTAATACGAATCAAGCTATCCGATAGCGAGTACTCGGTATGCAGGCGTAGATGTACAAATTGGGCTGTCATAGATACCGTTAAAAAATCGTTAATTGTTCAAGTTGTTGTTTCACCGGGGCAAACGAGCGACGGTGAATATCACTGACCCCAAGCTTGGCCAGCGCGGCCATATGCACTTTGGTGGGATACCCTTTATGGCCTGCAAAGCCGTAACCGGGGTAAATCTTATCAAACGCAACCATCTCAGCATCGCGAGTGACTTTTGCCAGGATGGACGCGGCACTAATGGCGGCTACCCGACTATCGCCTTTTACCACCGCCTCGGCACTGTAGCGCCACTGAGGGATTTTATTGCCATCCACCCACACATGCTCAGGCGAGACCGATAAACCATCAACGGCACGCCGCATGGCCAGCAAACTGGCCTGTAAGATATTAATAGAGTCGATTTCGGCCACGCTGGCCCGGGCGATGCAATAGCTTAACGCTTGCTCCTTGATGCGATCAAAGAGAAAAAGCCGATGTTTTTCGGTTAGTTTTTTTGAATCATTTAAGCCTTCGATGGGACTCGTCGGGTCGAGAATAACCGCGGCCGCAACCACATCACCGGCTAACGGGCCACGCCCTACCTCATCTACTCCGGCACCTAAAGAGCCGCTATAGCAAGAGACAAATGGATCCATGTGCAACCCTCAAGAATGGAGTTCTTTAAATATGTACTTTAATCTTGCGCGACGGTATTTGGCGCCACACCGTCTATCAGGTTCACCACGGCATTCGCGGCAGTCGCACTCGCGTTGCAGCGCAAGGATTCATGCAGCTGTAGAAAACGCTCTTTCAAAGTTTCAACCTGATCCGGGTTATCAAAAAACGCGAGTACCTGAGTTGCAATGCCCTGGGCGGTGGCGTCGTGTTGAATTAGCTCAGGCACCAGCGCCTCGGATGCGAGTAAATTAGGTAGCGAAACATAGGGTACCCGCAACATCGCGGAAATAATTTTATAGGACAGCCAACCCATCTTGTAACTCACCACCATGGGCTTTTTCAGCAGCATTGCTTCGAGTGCGGTGGTGCCAGATGCCAACACAACCACGTCGGCGGCCGCCATCACTTCGTGCGACTTACCCTGCACCAAGGTAACCGGTAAATCACTGTATTCGCTAAGCTGCTGATGAATTTGTCGATAGCGATGGCCGCTGGAGGCCGGCAAAACAAACCTAAGCCCGGGGCGCTGTTCTAAGCATAAGCGAGCCGCCTGATAAAACACCGGCCCCAAACGCTCGACCTCTCCCTGTCGGCTACCAGGCAAAAGGGCCACAACAGGCGTTTCGGCAGGTAGATCTAGCTTCAATTTACTGCGCGCTAAGGCGGTATCGGTTTGCAGCGGAATATCATCGGCCAACGTATGACCGACAAATTGCACCGGGACATTATGGTCGCGGTAAAACTGAGCTTCAAAGGGTAAAAGTGTCAGCATCAGATCAACCGCACGACGAATCTTTTTTATACGACCCTGGCGCCATGCCCACACAGAAGGGCTAACGTAATGAACGGTTTTTACACCGCTATCATGGAGTTTTTGCTCTAGAGTGAGATTAAAGTCGGGCGAGTCAATACCGATAAAAACCGCGGGCTGTTGCTCGCTAAAATGATCGATTAAAAAGCGCCGAATACGCAATAGTTCTGGCAAGCGCTTAAGAGGTTCCGAGAGCCCCATGACCGCGAGCCGGTCTTGCGGGAAAAACGAATGAAACCCTTCGGCCAACATTCGTGGCCCGCCGATGCCGGCAAACTCAATATGCGGGTAGTGTTTCTTTAACGCACGAATCAAACCCGCACCCAGAATATCGCCGGAGGCCTCTCCGGCCACAATACCGACTTTTAACGTCTGAGTCATAACTCCGCTCAGCGGACAATGCCGCGCTTAGAAGTGTTCAACGAGTCAATCATAGGGCGCACAGCCGGGTATTCCAAAGCAATCGGTTCTAACTGCTGCAGGGCTTCATCTACGGTCAGACCGCGACGGTAAATCACCTTAAAGGCACGATTCACAGCAGCGACTTCATCTTTACTAAAACCGCGGCGGCGCAACCCCTCGGCATTGATACTTTTAGCCGCTGCCGGGGCGCCATTCACCAACACATAGGCCGGAACATCCTTACCGATGGCGCTGCCCATGCCACTAAAACTATGAGCGCCAATATTGCAAAACTGATGCACGAGGGTGAAACCGCTGAGAATGGCCCAATCACCCACCACCACATGCCCGGCCAGTGACGTATTATTAACGAGGATACAGTGATCTCCCAACACACTATCGTGGCCGATATGCACATACGCCATAATTAAATTATGGCTGCCAATAGTCGTTTCGGAGCGATCCTGCACAGTGCCGCGGTGAATGGTCACACCTTCACGAATGATGTTGTGATCGCCAATCACCAGTCGTGTGGGCTCACCCTTGTACTTAAGGTCTGGCGTGTCTTCACCGACGGTTGAAAACTGAAAGATCTGATTGTTCTGGCCGATCCGGGTGGGCCCTTTGATCACTACATGAGAGGCAATGACGCTGCCTGCACCAATTTCAACATCTGGGCCGATTATGGTCCACGGGCCTACTCTCACGTCATCCGCAAGTTTCGCATCCGGGTGAATAATTGCCTGAGGAGCTATCAAGGTCAACTGATTCAAGCCTCTTAGTTAGACTTTGCGATCAGCGCAAAGGATCGTTGCGGAGGCGGCCAGCTCTCCATCAACGGTTGCCTTACAGGCAAACTTCCAAACGCCACGCTTGGATGAAATAATTTGCGACTCAAGCTGCAGCCGGTCACCCGGGATGACCTGACGCTTAAAGCGCACGTCATCCACACCGGCAAACAAGTAGATAGAGCCATCTTCTGGCTTCTTGTCCATGGTTTTAAAACCAAGCACACCGGACGCCTGAGCCAAAGCTTCCAGAATCAACACCCCCGGAAAAACCGGAAACTCTGGGAAATGTCCGTTAAAAACATCTTCATTGATGGAGATATTTTTGTAGGCGACAATAGATTCACCCTCTACCAACTCCACGACCCGATCCACCAAAAGCATCGGGTAACGGTGCGGAAGGTATTGTCGAATTTCATTTACGTCCATCATTTTTATGTGGCCTTATTAGCACTAATACGCAGGTTGAACTCACCTAACGGCAACAAAATTATTTGCGCCCACTCGGGTAAGTTTACTTATTACGGTCGTTTTCCAGGGCCTTTAACCTGGAGGCGATATCATTGAGCTGATTGAACCGCACAGCGTTTTTACGCCACTCGCGGGTATCAATAGCACTACTGCCCGAGCTGTAACTGCCCGGTGTCGTGATCGATTTAGTCACCATAGTCATGCCAGTGATATGGACATTGTCCGTCACCTCCAAGTGACCGACGATACCCACGGCACCCGCCAAGGTACAATTACGGCCAATAATGGTGCTACCCGCCAAGCCGCAATTGGCGGCAATGGCGGTATTTTCACCAATACGGCAATTGTGCGCGATATGTACCTGATCATCGATCTTTACACCGTCGCAAATGACGGTGTCGTCCAGAGCGCCGCGATCAATGGTGGTAGAGGCGCCGATCTCGACGCGGTCGCCAATCACAACACTGCCTAGCTGGTGGATTTTACACCAACCGCCGTCACCGTCGGGGGCAAAACCAAAGCCGTCGGCACCAATCACACAATTACTGTGCAGCAGCGAATCCGTGCCAATCACCACGCCATGGTAAATTGAGGCATTTGCCGCAATGCGGGTGCGCGCACCAACCTGAACATCGGCTCCGATATAACAACCAGGGCCAATTACCGCCTCGTCGCCCAGCACAGCGCCGCTTTCGATGACCGCGTTGGCCCCGATACTGACACCTTCGCCGAGCGTTACATTGTCAGCCACCACGGCAGAGCTGTGTATCGCGCGCACGATAGAGTCGGCACTGAGGTCGAACAGCTTGCTGAGGCGCGCGTAAGCTAGGTAGGGGTTATCGACGATTAAGGATACGCCGTCATAATGCTGAGTATCGCCCGGGCGCAGTATAACCGCAGCCGCTTGGCACTGGGGCAAATACTTTACATAAGCCGCCCCGGCTAAAAAACTGATTTGATCGCTTTTCGCCGAAGCCAAACCAGCAATGCCGGTTATAACTAAACCGGCATTGCTATCGTCGATCTCAGCACTGAGGTAATCCGCCAGCTGACGGAGGGTGTAGTTAATCACTCACTCTTTCCACACAAATTACTGAGATTTATTCAGGCGCTCTACCAACTGGGCCGTGATATCGTGATCGGCATCGGCATGAAATACCGACTGAGCATTAACGATCATGCCGATTTTCTCGTCTTCGATAAGCTTCTCAAGTACCGGGCGAACCTTAGGCGCTATCTCTTGCTGCACGCGCTGGAGCACTTGCTGCTGCTCGGCTTGCAACTTCTTTTGCGCCAGCTCGTAATCGGCACGCAGATATTCAATTTTCTTGCGGTGCTCGGCTAATTTATCTTCTGACCACGTCATGCCATCTTTTTCAGCGCTCTCTTGCAGCGCTTGAATGTCGGCCACCAGACTCTCTAATTTAGCGCGCATGGCGGTGAACTCTGCGTTTTTTTGCAGGGTTTCCATGCTCTTTTTGGCAAGGTCAGTACCCAAGATAGCTGCCTGCATATCCAGCACAACCACTTTATCAGCAGCCAGTGCCGTAGTGGCCGTCGCGGCTGTGGCTGTTAAGGTAATAGCAAGTAGCAAATTCTTCACAATGTTCACAACGCTTTCCTCTATAGTTGTAGTCGTATTTATCTCTTAAATGATCCGTTCATCCCATAGTGAGCCGGCTGCAAGCCGCGCACTACCCGCACAAGGCATACCGTTTAAAAGGTGCGCCCCATAGAGAACTGGAAGCTCTCTTCGCGATCAAACTCGTTTTTATGCAATGGCTTAGACAAGCTGAATGTCAAAGGCCCAAAACTCGAGATCCAGGTTAAGCCAACACCGGCGGCTGAACTAATGCGATCAAGTGCGAAATCATAACAGTTATATTGGGTAGAACTACAGTTTGTATCGAAAACATTACCGGCATCGATAAAAAAGGCCGTCTGGAACGAGCGCTGATCTTCGATAAATGGCAGCGGAAACAACAATTCAATACTGGTTTCCACCAAAAAGTTGCCACCGAACGAGTTGGATTGGTCTGTCACCACACTCTGCAGCCCTGTCATAAGCTCACCTTGACGGCACGTCGTGGCAGACGAGAAGCCTCCGAGACTCGGGTCTTCACACAGAACATTCACCCGCTGGCCAGTCTCGCCGTCGCCAATAATCCCGTCACCATTGATATCATCCCAGATAGTGGCCTGCGTGAACTGTGCTTCGGGCGGTGTAGCCCGCGGCCCCAAGCTGTTTCGCTCAAAACCACGTACGGAGCCAAACCCGCCGGCATAATAATGCTCAAAGAAGGGTAGCTCTTCTGTTTTGCCGTACGAATCCGCATAGCCCAAGCTGGTGCGCAAACGCAGAGTTAGGCTGCGCGTAAGAGGCTGGAACATCTGCGCATCGTAAGTGATTTTGTAGTATTCCAAATCACCACCCGGCAGCGCCATCTCGACCCCAAGGCGCTGAGACGCGCCCCGAGTGGCCAAGATACCACGGTTAAGTGTTGATTTAGCCCAGGCAATATTCGTCACAAAGTCGTGAAACTCAGTGCCGTGTACATCCAAAAACCCTGGTTCACCTTTAATCCGGTTAACGTCGTCTTCGTCGGAGGGCACCGGATAGGTTTCGTAGTCGCTGACGGGGAAGTCATTACCCAAGCCTAAAGCACCCAGCGCCATTTGCTCGCGCAGCTCCAGGTAGTCTGTTTGGGTGATGTATTCGGCGTTTTCACCGTACAGCGGTGTCCGCAAAATCTCGCGCACCGAGTACTGGCTGGGCTTAACCGTTAGATTACGAAAACCAACACTAAAGTTTAAGCGCTCGACATCCGAGATGGGATAACCAAAGCTGACATTGCCGCCAAACACGTCGGTGCTATAGCCCGCCACGTTGATTTGGCCATAATCACTGCTTTGATAAAACACATCAAAACCGCGGCTAACGCCATCCGGAGTGAAGTAAGGATCGTTGTAGTTAAAGCTATAAGCAGTTTGATATTGCGAGTGGCTGGCAGAAATACCGACCTGCTTACCCGTACCAAACCAGTTGTTTTGCTGAATATTACCCGAGAGCAACAGGCCAGAGTATTGGGCATAACCCACCTGCAGGCCCATGCTGCCAGAGGGCTGCTCTTCTACCGCAAAGTCGACGTCCACCTGGTCGGCAACGCCTGGCACCTCAACGGTATCGACATTGACTTCTTTAAAATACCCAAGGCGCTCCAGACGTACCTTGGAGTGTTCAATCTGGGCGGTTGAGGCCGAGCCGCCTTCCATTTGGCGCATCTCACGGCGCAGCACATTGTCTTTAGTACTGGTGTTACCGCGGAAGTTAATGCGTCGTACATAGGCGCGCTTTTTAGGGTCAATAAAAAAGGTAACTTTTACGGTTTTATCTTCTTCATTGCGCTCTGGGATGCCTTCAACTTCGGCAAAGGTGTACCCCTCGTTGCCCAAGCGGTTAGTAATATACTCGGAGGTGGTGGTCATTAACGTTTGCGAGAAGGTCTGGCCCTCACGCAGCAAGATTAAGCGGCGAATATACTGCTCGGCAATGGCTGGATCACCCGCCAAATCAATTTCGCTCACCTTGTACACATCACCCTCAATAACATTCAGGGTGATAAACACCTGAGATTTATCCGGGCTCAAAGAAACTTGTGTGGAGTCGAGGTTAAAACCCAAATAACCACGATCAAGGTAATAAGATTCAACCCGCTCGATATCGCCGGTGAGTTTTTCGCGGTTGTATTTATCGTCACCGGTAATCCACGAGAACCAGCCAGTCGTTTGCAATTCAAACAAATCGAGCAAGGTGTCGTTATCAAACGCTTCGTTGCCAACCACATTGATTTTCTTAATGCGGGCGGTCTCACCTTCATCAATGGTGATAAGCACCTTAACCTGGTTGCGCGGCAAGTCTTCGACTTCGATGTCCACAGAGGCACCGTAACGGCCCTGCCCAATGTACTCGCGCTCCAACGCCTGGCTAATGCCGTTAAGCGTGGCACTTTGATAAATTTGCCCTTCCGACAAACCGTTGTCGGTCAAGCTCTCCATCAACTGCTCGGTTTTAATAACCTTGTTACCTTCCAAGGTGATTTCATTAATGGCGGGCCGCTCACTTACCATCAATACCAGCACATCGCCATCACGACCTATCGACACATCGGTAAACAAGCCCACTTTAAACAACTCGCGGGTAGCGTTTTGCAAATCGACCGAGGTGAGAGTGTCGCCAACCCGAATCGGTAAAGCACTAAAGACAGTACCGGCGGAGACCCGCTGCAAGCCCTCGACACGTATATCATTGACCCGGAAGGTCTGGGCGTGTACCGCAACTGATAAGCACACCGCCAACAGCAGGCCGAATAATCGAATGGAAACTTGCATCATATAATTCGTTCTATTTTTGGATTATGAGTTTGTACAAACACAACGCCTGTCAGCCTTCAGGTTAAACCCGAGGGCCACCGTTATCCTTACTGGATTAGAGCCTCATGATGTCATTATAGAGCGCGAGTATTGTCAGGCCTATGACCATGACGAGCCCCAGCTGATAGCCCACTGCCTGCACTTTTTCTGACACCGGGCTGCCCTTAACGAGCTCCACCATGTAGTACATTAAATGACCGCCATCGAGCACCGGTATCGGCAATAAATTGAAGACCCCGAGGGACACGCTAAGCAGCGCCAAAAACCCGAGAAAGCTACGCCAGCCATTTTCAGCCTCAGAACCCGCAACCTTAGCAATGGTGATTGCTCCACTCAAGTTTTTTGTGGAAATTTCCCCAAAAATCAGCTTCTTAACGGACAACAAGACAAAGGCAGAAGTTTCCCAAGTTTTGTCCACTCCGGCGACAAAACCACTGACCAGAGAGTAATCCCGGGTACGGATCATATCTTTGGGCCACTCCCCCGGCGCGATCGCCATACCGACGCGACCAAAACTCTCGCCAGCCTCAGTGACGGTAGCAGGCGTCATGGTTAATGCCACAGACTCACCGCCACGCTCCACCAACACCTCAATGCTCTGGCCGGGGCGCGCCTTAACGAACTCGATCCACTCACGAGCACCCGCAATTGCCTGATCATTAGCCGCGACAATCTTGTCGCCCGACATTAAGCCCGCCTGCTCCGCCGGGCTGCCTGGGGTTATATCGGCCGCTACGGCATCGATACTCGGCAAAAAGGGCTTGACCCCTAACCCGGACAAAGGCTCAGGCTCGGCCACACCACGCAGCCAACCGTCGAGCTCAACCTCGGATTGATAGCGCAGGCTGGAATCTAAATAACGTGTGGTGAAAGTTAGCGGGCCACTCTCGCCCAGGCGACGTAACAACTGTTGCTGTACCTGCTGCCAAGAGGCCGTAGGCACGCCATCAACCGCCAGAATCTCTTGCCCCGGCTCCAGGTTAGCCGCCGCGGCCACTGAGTCTGGGGCCACCGACCCTATTACCGGCGCAATACCGCGCTCGCCACTGGAGACCAGCAGCGCCGAAAAAATTAAAATAGCGAGAATAAAGTTAGCGGCCGGCCCCGCCACCACGATGGCGATACGCTTAGCAACGCTTTGACGGTTAAACGCCCGATCGAGCTCAGCGGGGTCGACTTTGCCCTCGCGCTCGTCGAGCATTTTAACGTAGCCGCCCAGCGGGATTGCCGAGAGCGCATACTCGGTGCCGGATTTATCGTAACGGCGCAGCAACACCTTGCCAAAGCCCACCGAAAAACGCAGCACCTTAACACCACAGCGCCTGGCCACATAAAAGTGGCCAAACTCATGGATCGTCACCAGCACGATAATGGCGACAAAAAACCAGAATACGATCTGTAATATTCCCACTACTACCTCTTATGACTCACGAAAGCCCTGCAACGATTAAACGCTGAGCGTGCTGGCGAGCTTCTGTATCGGCGAGTTGGACAACGTCCAAATCGACCGGTTCAGTTAAATGCGCGGCCAACAAGACTCGCTTATTAACTTCTGCTATATCGGTAAAGGCGAGTTCGCCCCGTAAAAAGGCCGCAACCGCCACCTCATTAGCCGCATTGAGCACGGCCGGCGCGGTCCGCCCCATACTGGCGGCTTGCTGCGCCAGCTGTAAACACGGAAACCGCTCGTAATCCGGGGCGCCAAAGTCTAACCGAGCTGCGGCGACCATATCCAGCGACGCCACCCCAGAGGCCACCCGCTCAGGCCACCCCAAAGCGTGCGCAATAGGCGTACGCATATCCGGATTGCCAAGCTGCGCCAACACCGAGCCATCCACATACTCTACCATCGAGTGAATGACACTCTGTGGGTGAATCAGTACCTCAATATCGTCCGCCGAGCAATTAAATAACCAGCAGGCCTCAATCAACTCCAGACCCTTATTCATCATGGTGGCCGAATCCACTGAAATCTTTTGCCCCATATCCCAGTTGGGGTGGGCACAGGCCTGCTCTGGTGTGACCTGAGCCAGGTCGACCAGCGGTGTGTCGCGAAACGGACCACCGGAGGCGGTCAGTAAAATTTTACGCACCCCGAGGCTGTCGAGCTCGCAACCAGCGGCCAGCGCTTTTTGCAGTGGTAGGCACTGAAAAATCGCATTGTGTTCGCTGTCGATGGGTAAAATTTCCGCACCAGAGCGACGCGCTTCGGCCATAAATAAGCCACCGGCCATCACCAGCACCTCTTTATTGGCCAGCAAAACCTTTTTCCCGGACTCCACGGCCGCAAAGCTCGGCAACAACCCTGCGGCACCGACTATAGCCGCCATAACGGTATCGACACAGGAGGCACTGGCCACCTCAACCAAAGCCTGTTCCCCGGCAAGCACCTCGGTTGTGCAATCTGTTGTGCTCAGCGACTCGCGCAGCGCCTCAGCGGCGGCGGCATCACTCATCACTGCGTAACGAGGCCGGTGCTCCAACACTTGCTCAGCGAGCAACTGCCAACGACTACTGGCGGTTAACGCATACACCTGATAGCGATCACGATGGCGGGCAAGCACATCCAATGTACTGACACCGATAGAGCCGGTCGCGCCCAGTACTGTAATTTGCTCCATAACCCTACCCAAAAGAACTTTGCGACACCGCCAGCACTAGCGCAAATACGGGTGCCGCGGCAGTCAAGCTATCAACGCGGTCCAACACACCACCGTGGCCGGGCAACAAGGTGCCACTGTCTTTAATACCGCGCTCGCGCTTAACCATGCTCTCGAGCAAATCGCCCAAAACGGATACCAACGAGGTTGGCACCACCAGTGCTAATACCGCCAGTAGCGCATTCTCAGTGGTCAACCACAGCACCAGAGCAAACAATATATTGGCGCCAATGCCCCCCAAAAAACCTTCCCAGGTTTTGCCCGGGCTAACAGCGGGGGCCAGTTTGCGCTTTCCAAAACGCTTGCCGACAAAATAGCCCCCGATATCGGCCGCCGCCACTACCGCGACTATCATCAGTACCAGCCAGGCGCCATTATCTTGCAAGCGCACATAGCTAAACCCGATCCACGCAGGCACTAAGACGAAAAAGCCCATCAGGGCGCGCAGAGATCGCCGCCCCCATAGCAGGCTACTGCTGGGGTAACCCTGCACCCACAACAGGGCTACGGCCCACCAGGTACAACCCGCTAGCAGTAAATGTGAAAAGCGATCGTCTACCGAAGCGGCCAAGGCCGGCTCCAGCGCCGTGCCGAGCGGGGCAATACCCACATACATAGCCGCCAGCAGCAAAGCCGCCGCCTGCGCCAGTAAATAGCCAATACGGCCAGCGACACCGGTAATACCACTTAAGTTGGACCACTCCCAGGCGCCCAATAGGACAATCAAAGCGACAAAAGCCGGAAACAGCTTGGCCGGTAAGAAAAACAAAACCGCGAGAAACGTCGCGGCCAGCACACAGGCGGTAAGAATACGCTGCTTAAGCATGAGAACCACTCCCTGTCGTTAGGCTCGATGGCGATTCACACTGCTCGGCCGTTTTACCAAACCGGCGCTGGCGCGAAAAAAAGTCATTGGCGGCCCCGGTAAGCGCATCGGCGTTAAAGTCGGGCCAGAGGACGGGGGTAAAATACAGTTCGGCGTAGGCGGCCTGCCAGAGAATAAAGTTACTGATGCGGTGCTCCCCCCCGGTTCGGATCAGCAAGTCCAGCGGAGGTAAATCGCCCAGCGAGGTGGCGTAGCCAAAGCTATCTTCGTCGATATCGGCAACCGACATTTCACCAGATGCCACTTTGCCAGCCAAGCGCGCTGCGGTATCAGCAATATCCCACTGGCCACCATAATCGGCGGCAATCACCAGTGTGGTTTTGGCCCCAGCATCGGCGGTAAGGGATTCGGCGCTATCGATAGCGCGATTGAGTGAAGCACTAAAGTTGTTGCGATTACCTACAACCTTTAAGCGCACCCCTTTTTTCTTTAGTGCGCGAGCCTCTTTTTTTAGGTACAGCTGAAACAGGGACATCAACGCCTCGACCTCGCGGGCCGGACGTTTCCAGTTTTCGCTGCTAAAGGCAAACAGCGTGAGCACCTCTACGCCAAGCGACTGGCAAGCCGACATTACATCGCGGATGCGCTCTACACCTTCTTTGTGTCCTGAGATTCCAGCGAGGTTTCGCTGTTTGGCCCAGCGATTATTGCCATCCATGATAATGGCGATATGACGTAAACAACTGCCGGTCACACAACTCTCCTGGGCCAATGGGCATAGCCCGACATTACTGTTTCAAATGCCCGCCTGCGCCGGGCGGGCACGGTCGATGACCTTATACGGTCATCAATTCTTCTTCTTTCTGAGCCAGAACTTTATCGACTTCAGCGATATATTTATCAGTGATTTTTTGCACGTCGTCCTGTGTGCGACGATCTTCGTCTTCACTGATTTCTTTGTCTTTTAACAGCGCTTTTACGTCAGACAATACATCGCGACGAACGTTGCGAATCGATACCCGGCCATTCTCAGCCTCGGCGCGTGCCTGCTTGATGTAGCCCTTGCGGGTCTCTTCCGTCAGCGCCGGCAACGGGATGCGGATATTGTCCCCGGAGGTCGAGGGGTTAAGCCCCAGGTTCGACTTCATGATGGCTTTCTCGATCTCGGGTACCATGGGCTTCTCCCAAGGCTTGATCGACAGCGTGCGCGCGTCTTCCACGTTCACATTGGCTACCTGAGCCAAAGGTGTTTCTACGCCGTAATAAGACACCATAATGCCGTCGAGCAAGCTCGGGTGTGCCCGGCCTGTACGAATTTTGTTGAAGTTATTACCCATGGCGACCAGCGCCTTTTGCATACGCGTGTCAGCGTCTTTTTTTAGCTCATCCAACATCCGAGGTATCCTCTTCGATCAGGGTGCCTTCATTGCTGCCCACCACAATGTTCAGCAACGCACCGCTTTTATTCATGCGAAACACCCGTACCGGCATGTCGTGATCCCGACACAGGCAAATCGCGGTTAAATCCATCACACCAAGCTTGTTTTCTAATACTAAATCGTAGGTAAGACGGTCGTATTTAGTGGCGTTGGCGTCTTTCATCGGGTCGGCCGTATAAACACCGTCCACCTTAGTGGCCTTAAGTACAATATCCGCTTCCACCTCGATACCGCGCAAACAAGCCGCCGAATCGGTGGTAAAGAAAGGGTTGCCGGTACCGGCCGAGAAGATTACCACCTCACCTGCATTTAGGCAGCGAATAGCATGACGGCGGTCGTAATGCTCGACAATACCGCTCATGGGGATGGCAGACATCACCCGCGAGGAAATATTGGAGCGCTCTAAGGCATCGCGCATCGCCAGCGCGTTCATCACGGTAGCCAGCATCCCCATGTGATCGCCCGTCACCCGGTCAAGGCCCGCCGCACTGAGCGCTGCGCCGCGAAACAGGTTACCGCCGCCTATCACCAAGCCTACCTGCACACCAATACCCACAAGCTGGCCGATCTCCAGGGCCATTTTATCAAGCACTTTAGGGTCGATACCAAAGCCGACCTCGCCCATTAGCTCTTCACCGCTCAACTTAAGCAATATACGCTTGTACTTTTTATCCCGAGGATTTGGCATGGGTGGGTCTCCGCAAGGCTGAAGAAGGTCAAAAACGGGGGGCAGTTTACAACAAAAGGAGGCCGGATGGACATCCGACCTCCTTTTTTATGCGCAAGATGGGGGACTTACGACTTAGATGCAGCAACCTGAGCGGCAACTTCAGCGGCAAAGTCCGCTTCTTCTTTCTCGATACCCTCACCCACTTCAAAGCGAACAAAGCTATCAATGGTGGCACCGGCTTCTTTTGCCAGCTTACCAACCGTCAGCTCAGGGTTCTTAACAAAAGGCTGCTCGTTCAGGCTGCCTTCTTTCAAGAACTTGTTGATACGACCCATGGTCATTTTCTCAACGATCTCAGCAGGCTTGCCTTCCATATCGGGCTGCGCCTTGATGATATCCTTTTCTTTCTCGACAATATCAGCTGGCATATCTTCTGGCTTAACCACTTGTGGGTTAACTGCAGCCACGTGCATGGCTACATCACGTGCCAACTCGGCATTGCCGCCGTCGAGCTTAACGATAGTCGCAATACGGTTGTTAGAGTGAATGTAGATGTCCACCAAACCACCTTCAACAACAGTCACACGACGCACGCCGATGTTTTCACCGATTTTCTGAACCAGCGCTTCACGAGCCTCTTCCAGATCGCCTGCCATCAACGCAGCAACATCGCCCTGCTTATCGGCAAAAGCCTTGTCCAGCACAGTGCGGGCAAAGCCCAGGAAGCCGTCATCGCGCGCCGCAAAGTCAGTTTCACTGTTCACTTCAACCACTACCGCGTAGCTGTTGTCGTCGGCCACTTTGGCCAGCACAACACCATCAGCGGCGGTACGGCCGGCTTTTTTCGATGCCTTAAGGCCACTGGCCTTACGCAGATTCTCAATTGCCAGATCGATATCACCATCAACCTCGGCCAGAGCGCGCTTACACTCCATCATGCCAAGACCGGTACGATCACGCAGTTCTTTAACCATTGAAGCAGAGACAGCTGCCATGTATCTATCCTCTCTTTAAATCCGTTGGAAAAAAGGGGCGCAGCCTTAGCGGCCCACCCCTTTTACGTCTTACTGTATCTGTTACAGATGACAACTAGGCGGCAGAATTACTCCGCAGCGGCCTCGCCCTCAGCAGCAACATACTCGTCTTTGTTCGGTACTTCTTGCGCAGAGGCAGCGCCCTCGGCGCAGGCATCCGCAATAGCAGTCACGTACAGACGAACGGCGCGAATGGCGTCGTCGTTACCCGGAATGACGTAATCGATGCCATCTGGGTTTGAGTTAGTATCTACCACGCCAATAACCGGAATGCCCAGCTTGTTGGCTTCGGCAACAGCGATACGCTCGTGATCAACATCAACCACAAACAGCGCATCAGGCAAGCCGCCCATATCTTTAATACCGCCGATAGAGCGCTCAAGCTTCTCCATATCGCGGGTGCGCATCAGCGCTTCTTTTTTGGTCAACTTCTCGAAGGTACCGTCCTGAGACTGAGCTTCAAGCTCGCGGTAACGGCGGATAGAGGCGCGAATCGTTTTGTAGTTAGTCAGCATACCGCCCAACCAGCGGTGGCTAACAAAAGGCATACCAACACGCTCAGCCTGCTCTTTAACGATCTTTTGAGCGGCGCGCTTGGTGCCAACAAACATGATTTGCTTCTTTTGCGAGGTTAATTGCTTAACCAGGTCAAGCGTCTCATTAAACGCAGGAACAGTGTGCTCCAGGTTAATGATATGAATTTTGTTGCGGGCGCCGAAGATGTAGCGGCCCATTTTGGGGTTCCAGTAACGGGTTTGGTGACCGAAATGGACACCCGCTTGCAGCATTTCTCGCATGCTAACTGTAGGCATAATCGTATTCCTGTTGTATCGGGTTAGGCCTCCATATACCCCGCCAGCCAACCCATAGGGCACCCAGGCTGCACGTGTCGGTATATGTGTGACGTTAAGGTTTATTCGCTCGTAACCGCCTGACGCACTGCCAGAGTTCTCACGAACGGCGCGCTTTATACCATAAGAGCAAACCAAAGGGAAGTTTTTGCCCCTTTTAACCGACAAACCTAACCTCCGACACCGTCTCGCCAGAACCCGGTGGGGCCGGCTATGCCACGCACCCTGACAACAGCACAGCCCGTGCACTGTAGTCTGTGGCGCTGATCGGGTAAACTAGCCACTACCGTAAAAGCGCGCTCTACAAAGCGCGAGCAGTCCTAAGTGAGAAATCATGAGCGTATCTATTAAAACTCCCGAAGACATCGAGAAAATGCGCGTCGCCGGCCGCATGGCAGCTGAAGTACTCGAAATGATTGAGCAATATGTCGTTCCCGGCGTCACAACCGCCGAGCTAGACAAGCTCTGCCACGACCACATCGTCGACGTACAAAAAGCCATTCCGGCCTGCCTTGACTATCGCGGCTTCCCCAAATCAGTGTGCACCTCGGTAAACCACGTTATTTGCCACGGCATCCCCTCCGAGAAAAAGGTGCTGAAAAACGGCGACATCATCAATATCGACGTTACCGTGATCTACGATGGCTATCATGGCGACACCAGCAAAATGTATTTTGTGGGTGAGGTTGCCCCTCACGCCAAGCGTCTGGTGGAGATCACTCAAGAGTGCCTCTATAAAGGCATCGAGTTGGTAAAACCCGGCTGCAGACTGGGCGACATTGGCGCGGTTATCCAAAAACACGCCGAGTCCAACTACTATTCTGTAGTGCGCGAATACTGTGGCCACGGTATCGGCACAGTGTTTCATGAAGAGCCGCAAGTGCTGCATTACGGCCGCCCCGGCACCGGCATGGAGTTAAAAGAAGGCATGACCTTTACCATCGAGCCCATGATCAACGCCGGCAAAGCTCAAACCAAACTAAAACGCGATGGCTGGACGGTAGAGACCAAAGACGGCCGTTTATCCGCACAATGGGAACACACCCTGGCAGTGACCGCCGACGGTGTAGAAGTCCTGACCAAGCGCACCGAGGAACCTTTTTAAGCCATGATCAGTGCACAAACGCCCTACTTTACCCGCCCGCTGTTCTTTTTCGATCAGAGCCGGTTTCGCAAAGCGCTGAGCGAGCAGCCGCCCATTACGGTGTTTAAAGACGCCATTACCGCGGCTAATGCACAGTTTGACGTGCGCTTTTGCGAGGGTGAAGACATTCGTGCACTGGTCCATGAGCGAGCGCTGTTTGTCGACTGTTTACTGCATTACGCGTGGTATCAATTTGACTGGCCCGAAGGCATCAGCCTTGAAGCTGTTGGCGGCTACGGGCGCTGCGAGCTGCACCCACACTCTGACATCGATTTGCTGATTCTGCTCGAAGAAGGGCTTATCGATAACTGCCAGGATAACCTCGAACGGTTTTTAACCCTGCTCTGGGATATTGGCCTGGAGATCGGCCACAGTGTGCGCACCGTAAAACAATGTGTGGCCATCGCCGGCGACGACATTACCGTGGCCACCAACTTGATGGAGTCACGCACATTGGTAGGCGACCCTACCCTTCGTGCACACTTATTGGAGCTAACGGCGCCGGATAAAATGTGGCCGGCCGATGACTTTTTTAAAGCCAAGTACGAAGAGCAAAACCTTCGTCACGAAAAATACAAAAACAGCGAATACAACCTCGAGCCCAACCTTAAAAATGCACCCGGTGGCCTGCGAGATATTCAAATGATCTCTTGGGTCGCCAAACGCTTCTTTGAAGTGCGCACACTGAAACAACTCGAAGGCAAGGGCTTTTTTACGGAAGAAGAGTTCTCTTTGTTGCAAAACGGCGAAGAGTTTTTATGGCGGGTACGCTACGGCCTGCATATGGTCGCCAAGCGCCCGGAAGAGCGCCTATTGTTTGATCACCAGCGTGAGCTCGCCAAATTATTTGGCTACAAAGACACCGACGAACGTCTCGGTGTCGAGCAATTCATGCACAAATATTACCGCCTGGTAATGTCGCTACGCGAACTTAATGACGTGCTGCTGCAGTTTTTGTACGAGGCGATTTTACAGCGCGGGGTTAAAAAAACCGTTACCCCTATCAACGAGCGGTTTCAGCGGCGTGACGACTACATCGAAGTCGCGCACATTTATGTGTTTGAGGAATCTCCCTCAGCGCTACTCGAAATCTTTGTGCTTATGGCGCAAAACCCGGACATCAAGGGTGTGCGCGCCTCCACGATTCGACTGATGCGCGAAAGCCGACACTTAATTGACGACAGCTTTCGCCAAGACCCGGTTAACAACCAGCTCTTTTTGCAGCTGTTTACCTACCCGGCACAACTGGTAGACGAATTAAAACGCATGTCGCGCTACGGTATTCTCGGGCTGTATTTACCCGAATTTGGCCGCGTCACCGGGCAAATGCAGCACGACCTATTCCACATCTATACCGTGGATGCCCACACCCTGTTGCTCATTCAAAACCTCTGCAACTTTTTGCAGCCCCAGGCGAAAGAGGACTTCCCCGTTGCCTGGCACGTCATGCGCCGCCTGCCTAAAGTGGAGATTATTTTGCTCGCCGGCCTCTACCACGACATCGCCAAAGGCCGGGGCGGCGACCACTCCACCTTAGGTGCAGTCGATGCCGAAGCCTTCGCTCTAAGCCATAACTTATCCCCGCGGGAAACCCGGTTGATGAGCTGGCTGGTAGAAAAACATCTGCTTATGTCGTCGGTATCGCAAAAGCAAGACATTTCTGATCCAGAGGTCATTCATAGCTTTGCCTTGATTGTGGGCGATCAGATTCACCTGGATCACCTTTACGCCTTAACGGTCGCCGATATTAATGCCACCAACCCAGACCTATGGAACACCTGGCGCGCGAGCTTGATGCGCACCCTTTACCTTGAAACTAAGCGCGCCCTGCGTCGCGGCCTAGAGAACAACGTCGACAAGCAAGACTGGATTGAAGAAACCCAGCAGGCAGCCATCAGCCGCCTTAATCGTCACCACATTAGTACCGAGCAATGCCTGCAAGTGTGGGAAGACGTTGACGATGAGTATTTTTTACGTGAATCGCACCAGGATATCGCTTGGCACACCGAGGCAATTTTACAGCACGATGATAGCGACGGCCCTCTGATTTTAATTCAGGAAACCTCAAGCCGGGAGCTCGAGGGAGCAACGCAAATTTTTGTACGCAGCAAAGGCCGCGACAATGTGTTTGCCGGTGTGGTCACCGTGTTAGATGCTATCAACTTAAGTGTGCAAGACGCACGAATTTACAACTCAAAGTCCGGCTACACCCTTGATACTTTTTTTGTGCTCAACCAAGACGGCGAACCACTGGGCACCGACAGCAAAGTACTGCAACGCATCTACGACTCGCTACACGAAGAGTTAACCGCTACCGATAATAGCCGAAGCTTGAGCACGCGCCGCACGCCGCGACGCTTGAAACACTTCTCGCGACCAACCCGCACCAGCATTCGCAACGACATGCTCAGCGGGTACACTTTGCTAGAAGTGATAAGCCCAGACCGCCCCGGGTTACTGGCCTGTATCGGGCGCATCTTTATTGATTTTGAGCTACACCTACAAAACGCCAAAATTGCCACTTTGGGCGAACGGGTAGAGGATATTTTTTACATCACCGATAACGAGGGCCAACCGTTATCCGACCCGGCGCTGTGTCAACGCCTACAAGATGAAATATGCCGCCAGCTGGACGACCGCGTAGATCAGGCTGCAGGGTTTTAACCTACGCACTTATACAATTTTGCCAGCGCCCCGTGGGGCGCTGCCGAGTAACCGCACTGACGACTTCTGATGAATAACGACTTACAGCAGCTACACCCTTACCCCTTTGAAAAGCTCGCCGCCCTGAAGGCAGGCATTACACCACCCGCCGAGCTGGCCCATATCGCATTATCCATTGGCGAGCCAAAGCACCTACCGCCAGCGTTTGTATTGCGCGAATTGAGCAATAACCTCGACCGCCTAGCCAACTACCCGGCCACTAAAGGTTTATTAGAACTACGCTCCGCCATCGCTCACTGGGCCGACCAGCGCTTTGATCTATGCCAGAAGCTCGACCCGGAAACGCAAGTACTGCCGGTGAATGGTACGCGCGAAGCCCTGTTTGCATTTGCCCAGGCGGTGATTAACCGCACGGCTGATAAACCTTTAGTGGTATGCCCTAACCCTTTTTACCAAATTTACGAAGGCGCGGCGTTGCTCGCCGGTGCTGAGCCGCAATTTTTAAACTGCACCGCCGAGAACAATTTTATCCCGGACTACGCCTGTGTACCGGCCGACATATGGGAGCGCTGCCAACTTTTGTACCTTTGCTCCCCCGGCAACCCGACCGGGGCGGTAATGAGCTCAGCACAGTTTCAGCAACTGATTGAGCTCGCAGACCGTTACGACTTTGTAATTGCCTCCGATGAATGCTACAGCGAGCTGTATCAACACGAGCACCAAGCGCCGGCGGGCTTACTTCAGGCATGTAGCGATATGGGCCGGAACGATTACCGCCGCTGCGTTGTATTTCACAGCTTATCTAAGCGCTCTAACCTGCCGGGGCTGCGCTCTGGATTTGTCGCCGGGGACGCCGGTATTCTGGGGGCGTTTCTTAAGTATCGCACCTACCATGGTTGCGCTATGGCGGTACCCAATCAAATTGCCAGCACCGCCGCCTGGCAAGATGAAGATCATGTACTCGCCAATCGCGACGCTTACCGCAAGAAGTTCACCGCGGTACTCGATATCCTCGATGGCTGCCTGGAAGTAACACGACCTGAGGCCGGCTTTTATTTGTGGCCTAAACTGCCCATATCCGGCGAAGAATTTGCCCAGCGACTGTTCGCCGAGCAAAACATTACCGTCCTTCCTGGCGCTTATCTGGCCCGTGAAACGGCCACTGGCAACCCGGCAAATAATTATGTGCGCATGGCGCTAGTCGCCACTGAAGCCGAGTGCATCGAGGCCGCGCACCGGATCCGTCAGTTCGTTGCGAGTTTATAAGCCATGGGCGAACTGGTAGCACCTCGCAATTTAAAAAAAGCCGAGCGGGTAGCTCTGATTCAGCAAACACTGGATGAGCTCTACCCCGAGACGCCCATCCCGCTGGATCACTTTGACGCCTACAGCTTGTTGGTTGCAGTGCTCCTCTCGGCGCAGTGCACCGACGCCCGGGTCAACCAGATCACCCCGGCGCTATGGCAACTTGCGGATAACCCCTTCGACATGGCCAAGGTTCCGGTCGAGGACATTAAAGCCGTCATTCGCCCGTGCGGGTTATCGCCGCAAAAGTCCAAAGCCATCTCGGTACTGTCGCAGCGATTGGTGGATGAATTTGACGGCCAGGTACCCGCTGACATGGCAGCCTTAGAAACACTGCCCGGCGTAGGCCATAAAACCGCCAGCGTGGTGATGAGCCAGGCTTTTGGCGTGCCGGCGTTTCCGGTCGACACCCACATTCATCGCCTAGCTCAGCGCTGGGGCTTAACCAGCGGCAAAAATGTTGTGCAAACCGAGAAAGATTTAAAGCGCCTATTCCCCAAAGAGAGCTGGAATAAACTGCACTTACAAATTATTTACTACGGCCGCGAGCACTGCAGCGCCCGCGGTTGCAATGGGCTGGTTTGCGGTATTTGCCGCAGTTGTTATCCGGCCCGTAAACACCCCAAGCAAGTGCACAAACCCTAACAGCACGGGCGCCGCAGATTTGTTATTATGGCGCCTTTTGCGCGGAGCGAGTCATGACACAGCCCACCTTATACGGCATCAAAAACTGCGATACGGTTAAAAAAGCGCGAAAGTGGCTGGACAACAACGGCATCAGCTACCAGTTTCACGACTTTCGCGGTGACGGTTTATCCGCAGCCAAAGTTAACGAATGGATCGCCGAACCCGGGCTTGAAGCCATTATCAATAAACGCTCTGCCACCTGGAAAACCTTAAGTGAGCAAGACAAACTCAACCTTTTTGATGTATCTAGCGCACCGGCGCTGATTATCGCAAACCCCACGATTATTAAGCGTCCGGTKCTGGAAGCCAGCGGAACAACCCACGTTGGCTTTAACGCAGAGCAGTACTCGGCCATCTTTAGCTAAATCATTTTTTATTTTTTAACAACGCGCAAACAGGATTACTCATGAGCAAACTCTACAGCCTCGGCCTTGGCGTCGGCACCCACAACCAAAAAGGCGAATGGCTGGAGGTATTTTACCCCTCGCCATTGCTTGCCCCGAGCGACACCACCGCAACAGCTATTGCTGACACCCTGGGTTACGAAGGCGGCAATCAGGCATTGCCCTTCACGGCCGCGCAAGCTCGCGAGCTCAGCAGAGCACTGGCAGACGCCGGCGACGCCGAGCAGGCCGCTATCGCCGAGACGTTAGCGAACAGTGAGCGCCCCTTGGTAGCTACCCTGCTCGCGGCAGACGAAGCCCCAACCAGCGTGCCCGAAGGCTATTTAAAGCTGCACCTGTTATCTCACCGATTAGTGAAGCCCCACGGCACCAACCTGACCGGTTTATTTGGTGTGCTGCCCAACGTTGCCTGGACAAACGCGGGCGCCATTGATTTAGCGGAGTTACCAGCCAAGCAGTTAGAGGCGCGCCTAAAAGGCGAGTTATTGGATGTAGCCTGTGTGGATAAATTCCCCAAAATGACCAATTACGTGGTACCGGCAGGTGTGCGGATTGCCCATACGGCGCGGGTGCGCTTAGGCGCCTACCTGGGCGAAGGCACCACCATCATGCACGAAGGCTTTGTGAACTTTAATGCCGGCACAGACGGCCCCGGTATGATTGAAGGACGTATTTCTGCAGGCGTTTTTGTAGGTTCTGGCTCAGACCTCGGCGGCGGCAGCTCTACCATGGGCACCCTATCGGGCGGCGGCAATATCGTCATTAGTCTGGGTAAAGAGTGTTTGCTGGGCGCCAATGCCGGCACCGGTATTCCGCTGGGCGATCGTTGTACAGTAGAGTCTGGTCTGTACATCACCGCAGGTACTAAAGTGGCCGTATTGGATGACAACGGCAACGAAGTAAATACCGCCAAAGCCCGGGATTTAGCCGGAAAATCCGACCTGCTGTTTCGCCGCAACTCTTTGACTGGGCGCATAGAATGCCTGACCAATAAGTCGAGCGTACAATTGAACGAAGAGCTGCACGTTAACGCCTAACCAATCGATTGCGTTAAGCGTAAAAAAGCCGGGCCCTGAGCCCGGCTTTTTTAATTACGCCAAATAACGGCAACAAACATTAACGCTGAGCAAGCTCAGTAAGGTCAAGCGCAAAAGGGTATCGTTCACTGACAACCGAATCCGCCACCTGCAGCTCCAGTGTATCCGGCTGCCCTTTAATGGATAACGCAATCGCCTCGTCGCCAAACCAGTTGCGCATTTTTGCCGGATCACTCACCAACTCACCGCCCCGTAACGCCCGTACTGCCACCAAACGATTTACGTCACCCTGATAACTCAACACAAGCTCMCCTGCCGTCATTTTGGTTACCTGAATCTGCAGGGTTTCATCCTCCCACACTGCACCCACATCAAAGTCCAACGACTCGATCTGGATTGTCTCGGCAACATTCAGCAGCAGCTCACCGCGCAGCGCACTGACAGCATTAAGCTTTAGTTCGCGGTCGCGAATCGTGACATCGCCTTTGATCCAGGGCTTTTCTTCGTCTGGTTGATACTCGCCGTTCATCCAGTAGCCGCCATCGTGAGCAAAGGAAAAGAACGTCGTTTTATCCAACCGCTGTGGTGTACTATCGGCGCCCTGTACATCTATCAAGCGTACACCACCCGCGCCCAACGGCCCGACCAACGGCACCTGGTTAGACAAATAAACACTTACGTCGACACCCAGACCAAAACTGCCATCAAAATCGAGCCGCTGAAATGCTAAGGTAGCCGGCCCAGCGGTTGTCTCTAGTTGTGGTTTGCTCCAAACGTAACTAACACTCGGGGCCTCGGCCGCGCTTAATGCCTCTTTAACCTCAGCCACGCTCGTCTCGGGAAATGTCTTAGCGCCAAACAAAGTCCCGTTACTCACCGGCCACACCGAACTTACACGAAACGGATAACGTTTTTGCTCGCTGGCCGTAGCCAGCACCACTTTGATACTGGCGATTTCACCATGGTAATCCACCGAAGCACTTTGGCCCTCCCCAAAAAAGCTCCCGCCCCACATTGCGCTGCCAGAGGATAAAGGTTTGTTGTCCTTATTGAGGGCATAAACATGCAAGAGTTTATCGACGTCACCACTGACGCGATATTGCAGCGAGTGCTTACCGGCATCCATAAAACGAATTCGCACACCATCGCGCTCCAGCACTTTACCGCCCAGCGGTTGTTGCAATATCGCCGTCTCCACCGCGGTTGCCTGACGATAATCAATGTAGCCCTCTAACGAGCTGATATCAGAGACTTTACTGCCAGCTTTTAACACCACCTCTTTACTGCCACTTGACGAAGTATAAGGCACCGGCTCGCCATCAATATACGTGGTGCCCGATATGGTGTTGCCAATGTCAGCGGGTTCAAGATTTTTATCGGTACCACATTCGACAGCGGGCAACAAAGAGCCGCCCTCAGCGTCACTAACACGTGATAGGTGAATGCTTGCGGCCGAGCCCCGCGTCGGCACATTAGGCAAGTTATAACTCTGCACCTTTAACGCCAATGCCAGCTGCTGTTCATCGGTAAGCGACAACGACTCGACCCCGACACCAAAAGGCCCCACCTCGGTGGCTGGGGTGAAACTGCTATTAAACTCGGAGTAATCGCCATACGGCTTAAGCTGACCGGCGCTGGCAATAGTGGCAAACACCGGCGGGTTATCGTCTAAGCGCTCTTCTGCTGGCGGCTCACCGGAGGTGGAAAACATCCCTGAAAAAACCGAGCTCACCCAATTGCTCATGTCGCGCTGCAGGTGGCGATCAAAAAACATGGTAGCACCGACACTGTCGCCCGACTGGGTCACCTCCAATCGATCGTACAAACTAACCACTTCAGGCCAGTTTTTCTCGGCGTCTTCGCGCCACTCTTTTACTCTCTCATCAAACGCCTTGTAACTCGTGTTAATAAACTCTTTATCCTGGCTAAACACCTGAGTGCGCAATTCAACACCCGGCGGCACCGCTACAGGCTCGAGATCGATAAACACCCCTTCGGCCGGCTGCGCCGCCGCGCCAACGCCCCTTAACATCATTCCCGTCATTCCGCTGGCCGCCTCGCCAATATTCTCCGGAGCAAATACCGCCAGTGAGGCCAGTTGGTTGGCGCTTACCTGACGCCAGCGATCGAGCTTTTGGCTCGCGGGTGACTTTTTCTCAAAGCGCATTAGCAGCTGTTCGATACTCGCCGGGTCACCAACCAGCACGCGATCATCCGCAATCACCGCACGCAAAGTCTGCCCCGGCTCACAGGTGTTTTCGCTCACACGCTGAAATAGCAACCCATCATCTTGTTCGCGAACCACCTGATAACGCTCGGCCATCCAGTTTTTTATGCTGGCTGGAGTAAAAGCGCCGGTTAACACCAAAGCGCCTCCACTGTGCTTTGCACTGCGAGTACCCGCTAGCCAGACATGGGATACCTGCTCACGCAGGTCAATACCCGCCCGCTCCAGAGACTGCCACACGCCATCGTTCCGCTCGCCCACAGCGGGTAGATCGGCCTCGTCTCCGGCCAATGCCTCCAGACTAACGGCCCGCGCAACATCAATATGCGCCAAGGCGTAGGTATCCGGAGACGCCAAAGCCACAGCCCAGCGCTCTTGCTGCGCATCCAGCTGAGCGCCCTGCCACAGAGGACGCGTTATCCACAACACAAACACCAACAAGGCGATGGCGACCAAGACCAACGCCCCTAAAAGCACATACACCTTATTGCGCCGGCGAATGCCCGGGCTCCGGCTTGCCTCCGAGGCAAGCGTCGGCTCTTCGGCGTAGGCCCCGGTTACCGCACTGTCGTTATTATCGGCGGTATTTTCTTCCAGTGATTCTGCCACCGCGATATCCGCTTCGGCCTCAGCCTGCTCGCTATCTCGACCGGCCTCATCATCGGCACTGGTCGCGGGTGAGACACCACCATCAGCAGGCTCTTCGGCGTTGGCCGAGATCATCAAAACCGCGCCGGCATTAGCAAACGCTTTACGCCACTTGTAGGCCTCTTCGTCAGTGGCAACCTTTTTGACCACCACAGGCTTACCACTAAACAGCATGCGCTGAATTTGCGCTTCATCGCGCTTGAGCAATTTTGCCAATTGGCGTATGACCTGTGGACGGTCAAACCCGGTAATTAAATCCCCCGCAAACACCAGCTTTATCATGAGATCCTCTCTACTGCTTTGATTTATGCTTACTTTCCTCTATCGATTGCGTGAAATCAAGCGCCACAGTCAACGGCTGCGGCTAGGGCAAAATCCCCATCACCCCGGTGCTCTACTTGTGTCGCCAAACCCGTTATAATTGCGCCCTTTCGACTGAAAGCGCGCCCACCGACAACGGCGCCCAGCAATGATCAAAGGCAGTGACATTCATGGATAAAACCTATCAGCCCCAGGCCATCGAACAAAGTTGGTACAAAACGTGGGAAGAGCGCGGCTACTTTAAACCTCAGGGCGGCGAAAACGCCTACAGTATTATGATCCCGCCGCCTAACGTCACTGGTAACCTGCACATGGGTCACGGCTTCAACAATGCGGTGATGGACGCCATGATTCGCTACCACCGCATGAGCGGTGACGACACGCTGTGGCAAATGGGTACCGACCACGCCGGTATCGCCACGCAAATGGTGGTCGAGCGCCAACTGGCCGCTGACGGCATAAGCCGCCACGATCTGGGCCGTGAAAAGTTCTTGGATAAAGTTTGGCAGTGGAAAGAGCAATCCGGCGGCAACATCACCCGTCAATTGCGCCGCCTGGGCTCGTCGCTGGACTGGTCACGCGAGCGCTTCACCATGGACGACGGCTTATCCGATGCCGTTAAAGAAGCCTTTGTCCGGCTCTACGATGACGGCCTTATATACCGCGGCAAGCGCCTAGTCAACTGGGACCCAAAACTGCACACCGCCATCTCTGACGTAGAAGTCGAGAACCACGACGAAAAGGGCCACCTATGGCACTTGCGCTACCCGCTGGCCGATGGTGCCACAACGGCAGAAGGCAAAGGCTATCTGGTGGTTGCCACTACCCGCCCGGAAACCATGCTGGGCGATACCGCCGTTGCCGTACACCCAGAAGACGAGCGCTACGCATCACTGATCGGTAAAAAGATCGAGCTGCCTCTGGTCGGCCGCCGTATCCCCATTGTCGCCGATGATTATGTCGAGCGTGAGTTTGGCACCGGTTGCGTAAAAATCACCCCCGCCCACGATTTTAACGATTACGAAGTGGGCAAACGTCACGGCATGGCGCTGATCAATATTTTGGATGAAAGCGCTGCTGTGCTTGGCGCCGCCCAAGTTTTTAACATGGACGGTAGTAGCAATGACAAGGTCGACACCACCCTACCCCAGGCCTACGCGGGCATGGACCGCTATGTGGCGCGCAAGCAAATCGTCGCCGACTTAGAAGCCGCCGGGCTACTGGATAAAATCGACGATCACGCTCTTAAAGTACCTCGCGGAGATCGCTCCGGGGTTGTTATTGAGCCCTGGCTGACCGACCAGTGGTACGTAAGCACTAAGCCGCTCGCCGAACCGGCCATTAAAGCTGTCGAAGACGGCGACATCCAGTTTGTGCCGAAGCAGTATGAAAACATGTACTTCTCCTGGATGCGCGACATTCAGGACTGGTGTATCTCGCGTCAGCTGTGGTGGGGGCACCGCATTCCCGCCTGGTACGACGAGACCGGTAAAGTCTACGTCGGCCGCGATGAAGCCGAAGTACGTGCCAAGCATCAGCTGAATGAATCAGTTGTACTAAAGCAAGACAACGACGTACTAGACACTTGGTTTAGCTCCGGGCTTTGGACATTTTCAACCCTTGGTTGGCCTGAGCAAACGGAATTTTTAAAAAAATTCCACCCCACCGATTTGTTAGTGACGGGCTTCGACATTATTTTCTTCTGGGTTGCCCGGATGATTATGATGACTCTGCACCTGGTTAAAGACGAAGACGGCCAAGGCCAGATTCCGTTTAAAACCGTTTACGTGCACGGCTTGGTGCGCGACTCCCAAGGTCAAAAAATGAGTAAGTCTAAGGGCAACGTGCTAGACCCCCTGGACATTATCGACGGMATTGACCTAGAAACGCTGGTACAAAAGCGTACCACCGGGTTAATGCGCCCCAAAGACGCCGCTAAAATTGAAAAACAAACCCGCAAAGAGTTTCCCGACGGTATTGAATCGTTCGGCACAGATGCGCTGCGCATGACGTTTTGCTCGCTCGCCTCGACCGGCCGCGACATCAAGTTTGATATGGGACGCGTCGAAGGTTACCGCAACTTTTGCAATAAAATGTGGAACGCCACCCGCTACGTATTAATGAACACCGAGGGTGAGGATTGCGATCAAGACAACACTGGTGACGTCGAGCTGTCTCTGGCCGATCGCTGGATCATCAGCCGCCTACAGCAAGCCGAGCAAGCGGTTACCGACGCGCTCGAGACCTACCGCCTGGACTTAGCAACCCAGGCATTTTATGAGTTCTTTTGGAACGAGTACTGCGACTGGTACCTGGAGCTATCCAAACCCGTATTGTGGGATGACAATGCCAGCGCCGCGCAAAAGAAAGGTACACGTCGCACGCTCATTCGCGTGCTCGAGGCGACCCTGCGCTTGGCCCACCCATTGATTCCTTTTATTACCGAAGAGATTTGGCAGCGCATTAAAACCCTGGCGGGCGCTACGGGTGAGACTATTATGCTGGCCCCCTACCCCAAAGCCGATACCAGCAAAATCGACGCACAAGCCAGCGCCGACATCGAATGGTTAAAGGGCGTGATTGTGGGCGTGCGCAATATCCGCGGTGAAATGAACATCGCACCCGGCAAACACATACCCCTGTTTATGCAACAAGGCGGCGGCGATGACCAGCGCCTGCTTGAGCAAAACCGACAGTACCTGCAAAAACTAGCCAACCTCGAGTCCATCGAATGGCTCGATGCCGACGCCCAAGCACCAGCGTCGGCGACGGCGCTGGTAGGTAAGCTGGAGATCTTAGTACCCATGGCAGGCTTAATCGATGTAGACGCCGAGCGAGCACGCCTTAACAAAGAAATCGACCGGCTGGTAAAAGATCAAGAACGCACCGCAGGCAAACTGCAAAACCCTAACTTTGTCGATAAAGCACCGGCTGAGGTGGTTGCCAAAGAGCAGCAAAAGCTCGACGGCATTAGTACCTCTCTCACCACGTTGCGCGAACAACTGGAGACCCTGGCGCAGCTGTAAACCACTCTATAGTGCCAGACCTTACTGGGGTCTGGCACCTAGCCCCCCTTCATACCCCGCTTCATGGGCGTCAAAAACTTGGCTTCTCACCTCTGCTGGCGACCCGTTTTTTGTCAAGCGCCACAATACTGTTACGGAATAACAAAGATGCACGCTAATTCCTTCCGGAAATAACGAAATGGTAAGTTTTGCGCCAACTTCATTCCAAATTGATTAGTAGAAGTTATTCCCCAAGGCAGCAAGCGGTGGCAAAATAGCCGAAGAAAATGTGAACCGGGTCACACTGTTGCAGTTAGAACAACAGCCCACCCATGTAAAAGGCGGCCCGCACGCCGCGTTATCGACCTTACTATGATGGATACTGTTATGAAAAAGACTCTTATTGCCGCTGCTTTGTTTACCGCATTTGCAAGTGTAGGCGCACAGGCCTGCGAGAAACCACAGAACCGCCCTGCAATCCCAGATCCAACCACGGCCGTAACCGCACAGATGGTTAAAAGCAACAACGAAGTAAAAGCGTATGTTCGCGCCACAGAAGATTACTTAAGCTGCGCCAAGCTTAGCTCTAACCAGCTGCGCAGCGCCGAGAACGAGCTAAAAGACTTTGCCGAACAGTTCAACAAAACCATTCGGGAATTTAAACAGTTAAACAGCTAAGCGTTGAGTTTAAAACACCCATAAAAAAAGCCCCGAAAACCGGGGCTTTTTTTATGGGTTTAAATCGCCTCGCCGTTAAGAGTTTACTTGATCATCCAATCAAAAAAGCCGCCCGATTGGGCGGCTAAAGCGGCGAGGAACAAGCTAACTTAAGGTGCGTCAGGCCCCACATCACTCGCGCTTAAACGAGTCGGCTCATTAATGGCTGGCGAGCCAGACAGTACCGCGACTTCAGAAGAGCCAAGCGCGCCACCACCCACGGCCGATGCAGAACCGGTAGCGTAGGCCTGGTTGCCAGACCAGGTATTGGATGAGTCATTGGCATAATTGTTAAATAAAATGCCTTCACTCCCCACCACCACATTATTGTCCACGCTAATGTTGTAAGGCATGTTGCCGTAGTTATCACTGCCAATATGAATACCACCGCCTACACTGTCCACGATCGTATTATCGTACACCGCCAGATTGCTCGGGGTTTCGTGACTATCGGCGCCGGTACTGTCTGATGTGTCTCCAGAGTCAATCAGGATTGGACGACGCCAGCTAATACCGGTGAGGCCTTCCATATAGTTGTCATAAATTAAATGGCCCGAACCATACACGCGAATACCACCAGTTTGATAGTTATCGTCATCCCAGTTGGCACTAGCGCCCTCGCCGTAAAAGTAATTGCCATAAGCTTCGTTATTAGAGCCTAAACGGAACGATAACGACCCCATAGAGTTTTTAAAGGTGTTATACCGAAACTTATTGTTTGATGTTTTAACGGTGATGATTTCGTTTTCGCCATCGCAGTTCTCAAACAAGTTATATTCCACGACGTTGTTGGTCACCACATCTTGCGAATCCGCAATGCCCATCGCCATTACTTCACGATCTGAGTCGCCAGTGGGCGTCGTGCCATCCGGTACATAAGGGTATATATCTTTAAAGTGATTGCGAAATACGTGTAGATTTTTCGTCATTAGCGGATCATCAAACTGAGTTTTAATGTAACTTCCGGTCAGCTTGTAGCCCTCGGAGGTGAACATTTGATTTTTACCGCGGAACTCGTTGTAGCCAATCGAAATGTATTGACTTGCCTGAGTTGTAACAATCGACGTCTGACTGTTCATCACATCAGTGTGATCAAACACATTACGCAAAACCTGAATGTTGGTGGAGTTAACAATTTTTAGATAAGTGCTTTCGTCATTAGGACCAAATACAAAGCCTTGTAAGATAATATTATTGCTGTTGTCGATGGTGGCATTGGTTAAGGTTGTGCCGCCAACCGAGGCCGCGCGTATCAACACCGGAGAATTGAAAGTCAGGTTTTTAAGAGATATTTCACCAGAGCCAGTAACGATGATTTCATCACCCCCGGAGGCCCCCGCCAACACATCGGCTACATCGTCAGGCGAGGCCGTATAAGTATTGCCGCCGCCCTCCCAAGGGGTCGAGGAACTTGAAGAAGAGCCGTTGTCTTCAGACGAGCTACTACTTGAGGAGTTGCCGGTACTGGAGCTTGACGAGGAGGAACTGCTTTGCTCGCCGCCCTGCGAACTAACACTCATTTCGGTGATAGAGTTCCAATCATTCGAGCTATTGCCATAACCGACGTAACGAACATAGCGAGCATCTGTCTCAACAACACCAAAGCTTTCCAGAGATACACTCGAACCAGAACTATTACCGCTATAAAGCACGGTATCCCAGTTGTTACCATCGGTACTGGTTTGAATATCAAACGTTGAGCTACGTTGAGCGCCATTGTAAAACGCAATATTAACGCTACCGACTTGCTGCACACTGCCTAAATCTAACTGCAACCACTCACCACTGCCGAGCGCAGACCAGCGAGTGCTTAAGTCATTATCTACTACGTTACTGGCGACATTCCCGTCATCCGTACTGGCCGAGGCACTTAACGAACCGCTGGCCTCACTCGATGAACTGCTGGCTACGCTGGATGAACTCGAGGCATCGCTGGAAGAGGATCCTTGCCCCTCGCCGTTACCACCTAAGCTAAACCAATTTATGTTGAACAAGTATCCGCTACCGCCGTTATAGGTAAGGCGTAGTGGCTGCTCTCCAGCTTGTAAATTAACGGTAGAGCTTACCGTTGTCCAAGACGTCCAACTCCCGGTGGCAGGAGCCTCTAGCGAGCCCACAGCCGCCCCGTTTTGCGTAACGTTAATCGTGCCGCCATTTCTGGCGCTAGAAACACGCGCATGAAAGTTATACACACCCGACTCTGGCACATCCACCAGGTACTCGGTGTAATCACCGTTTTGGATATAGCCCACATACTCTCCACCGCCAACATCGACGGTGTAGTCACCCCCGGTACCGCTCTCTGTTTCGTAATCCTCAGCCTGAATCACTATTTCATTAGCACTAGCGGAAGAGCTGGACGACGCCACAGATGAAGAGCTCGAAGAGCTGCTAGTGATGGCGGAGCTATTGATATCGACTTCGGTAATACTATTCCACGTATTTGCGGTGTTGCCATAACCCACCACTCTAACGAAGCTTGCTTCAGAGTCTTCAACATCAATCGTCTGCTGCGCCGCCGTACTCGCCGGTTGATCACCATAGAAAACGCTAACCCAGCTGTTGCCATCAGTAGACGTTTGGATATCAACCGTCGAGGTACGCTGATCACCTTTGTAAAAAGCAATATCGACCGACTCAACCACGACCGCTTCCGCCAAATCAAACTGAATCCACTGACCATCACCGTTCGCGGACCAGCGGCTCGACAGATCGTTATCAAGTGTATTCTGTGGGACATTTCCGTCGTCTGCCGAGGCACTCACGGCTACTGGGTCAGCGGCATAGCTGCCCGCAGAATGCGAGACGGCCAACACAGCCGCTAATAGGGTAAGCTTTCCGGGCATCGGGGTTCTTTTGTTCATGGACATATCTCCTAGGATTTTTATAAGTATCGCTGCGGCCACTGCGAGTTACCCATAGGCAACTTGAGGGTGCACAACGTTAAGAAATCACTGCAAGAAACATCAAAACGGCAAAATCTGGGCTTTTTGAACGGCGTGAGCTTGATTTATTGGTTTTTTCAAGTCAGCTAAATAATGCGCCCATGCCTGCTCAACCACTCCCGACACTTAGGCGCCTGCACAGGCCCACCTATAACGTAGGGGTACCTGCCACACTGCGCACAAACGATAGCTCAATGAACACCAATATGTATACCGATATGTATACCGATATTTGTGATGCATTACTAGAAAAGGAGATTAAATTTGGAAGGTGGCGCGAAGATAATCATACGACGAAGAATCCAGCGCATTCGCGTAAACAATGAAGCAAAAAATTACCAGTTTGACGACCAATACTGGAAAGCATCACCGTAAATCGAACAGCGACAGCCCCTCAGAGGTTATCGACACTATAATTTGCGAATAGCCAAATGCGAGACAGCCCGCGACAGCCATCGGATAACGGCATAGCCCTACCACTATAAAAGGCATCTAACTTATTGGGCTAGCGGCGTCCGGCGTGTATGGCAAAGAGAGAGGCTGGCCAAGGTAGATCTTTGCGTCCCCGGCCCAGGCCGCCCTCTATTGCGTCACAATTCACCTTGTGACGCCCCAATTGCTCCCGGCAAATGGTCGAACGCTCTTCGAGTGATGTGCAGAACCCACGAATGCC
>NZ_JXCJ01000001.1:1946999-2310533 GCF_000832015.1 Gilvimarinus agarilyticus | reverse complement strand
ATAAAAAAACCGCCGGAGCTTATTCAGCTAACGGCGGTTTTTAATATATGGCGGAGAGGGAGGGATTCGAACCCTCGATACCGATCAAGGTATACTCCCTTAGCAGGGGAGCGCCTTCGGCCACTCGGCCACCTCTCCGTGTCAGTTTTTCGCAAAATGCCGTGTTCGTGGCTTCGCTCAACTGGGGCGGCATAATACCATATTCCACAGAAATTCAAAGGGTTGTAAGCACCCGAAGCTAAAAAAAGTGCTCAGCTGGCGACGTTTCAATCGGCTTGCACGAAATTAGTACAACCATAAAAAAACGGCAACCGTAAGGCTGCCGTTTTTTCGACGGTGTACTGTCGCGGGAAGAGCTTATGCGAAACCGTCTTCCTGGCCCTGCTTCTCGCGCTGAATCCGCTGGTAGATTTCTTCGCGGTGCACGGCAATGTCTTTTGGCGCATTGACACCAATGCGTACCTGGTTGCCTTTAACGCCCAGTACGGTGACTGTTACTTCATCGCCAACCATTAATGTTTCGCCGATACGGCGGGTTAAAATCAACATATCTAACTCCTTAATTCCATCCTGTGACTACGGCCGGACTCCACTATCCTCTGCCGTATAAGTTAACCCCCGCTTGCGTCCCTAATGTCCTACTCAAGGCACGGGCTTTTGCTACCCGCTACTTACAGTATTGACCATTTTTCGCAAAAAGGGGAGCTGCCCCCAAAAAAGGTTTTCTCAAACCAAGCATCCGTCTGTGTGGTGCAGGCTAAACCCCAGAATAGAATCTGCTGATTAAGCCTGTACCGCTTCGGCATCCAAGCCAAAGGCGCTGTGCAAACTGCGCACAGCCAACTCAAGATATTTCTCACTGATAATCACGGTAATCTTGATTTCCGATGTGGTGATCATCTGAATATTAATGCCCTCTTCGGCCAGCGCGGTAAACATGGTCGAGGCGACACCAGCGTGGGAGCGCATCCCCACCCCAACGATGGAGATTTTGGCAATCGCGTCGTCACTGATAACTTCCCGCGCGCCAATCTCTTTGGCAACATCAGCCAGTACGGCAACCGTTTTTTGCATGTCCGCCTTGTTAACCGTAAAGGTCAAGTCGGTAGTGTTGTCGGCCGCGACGTTTTGCACGATAACGTCCACTTCAATGTTTGCTTTGCCGACCGGAGCCAGAATTTTTGATGCCACTCCGGGGGTATCGGGGATACCGGCTAAAGTAACTTTCGCTTCATCGCGATTAAATGCAATACCAGAGACAACTGGTTGTTCCATAGTGCTCTCTTCCTCATCGAGGGTAATCAAGGTTCCCGGGCCATCTTTAAAACTAGACAGTACTCGCAGCGGGACGTTGTACTTACCCGCAAACTCCACCGAGCGAATCTGTAATACTTTTGAGCCCTGGCTCGCCATTTCCAGCATTTCTTCAAAGGTGATCTTTTCCAGTCGGCGGGCCTTATCGACCACCCGCGGATCTGTGGTGTAAACACCATCAACGTCGGTATAGATCTGGCATTCATCCGCTTTAAGCGCCGCTGCTAACGCGACGCCAGTCGTGTCCGAGCCACCGCGTCCCAGCGTGGTAATGTTGCCCTGTTCATCTACGCCCTGAAAGCCCGCGACGACGACCACTCGCCCCGCCGCCAGATCTGCCCGCATATTGCTATCGTCAATCGACTGAATACGGGCTTTGGTGTGCGAATTATCGGTCAAGATCTTAACTTGACTACCGGTATACGATCGCGCATCCCAGCCGCGCTTTTTTAACGCCATGCACAATAATGCAATAGTCACCTGCTCGCCGGTTGATACGAGTACGTCCATCTCCCGGGCATCTGGCGCTGGCTGGATAGCGTTTGCCAGCGCAATCAAACGGTTTGTTTCGCCACTCATGGCCGAAACCACAATCACCATGTCGTGACCATCGGCCCGGAAGCCCGCAATTTTGTCAGCAACCGCTTCTATTCGCTCGACGGTGCCAACCGATGTGCCACCGTATTTTTGTACCAATAAGCTCATTCCCGGCCTATTCCTCACCGTTTGCGGTCAATTACCGTTGTTTGCGACAAGACTGCCTAAAAAGGCGGCAATTAAACACCAATCTATGACAATTGTTAATCTATTTGTTGCACCTTAAAACAATTATTTACATTCAAAGTGCGTCTTTTACCCAGCCGGCCACTGAGGCCAAGGCGCCCTCCAATGCTGCAACGTCGCTGCCTCCGCCTTGAGCCATGTCAGGCCGGCCACCACCTTTACCACCCACCAAGCTGGCCACGTGACGCATCAGGTCACCCGCTCTAATGCGGTCAGTGACATCTTTGCTGACACCGGCAACCAGAGCGATCTTGCCGCCTTCTTCGCACGCCAGTAGCACAACCGAAGAGCCCAGCTTGTTTTTCATTTGATCGACGCTATCCCGCAGCGATTTAGCGTCGGCGCCTTCAAGCTTAACGGCCAGCACTTTTATGCCTTCGACCTCTACTGCCTCGGCCACTAAATCCCGGCTCCCGGCCGTCGCCAATTTCGACTTAAGCGCCGCTAAGTCTTTTTCCAGCTTGCGATTTTGCTGAGCCAGTTGCTCAAGTTTATCGATCAAGGTGTCGGGCCCGGCTTTTACCACACTCGCCGCTTGCTGCAATCGAGCGTCCAGCTGATCAAACAGCGCTAAAGCACGGCGCCCCGTGACGGCTTCAATGCGGCGTACGCCGGAGGCGATACCCGACTCACTGGTAATACGCATCAGGCCAATATCACCGGTGCGCTGAACGTGAGTACCTCCGCACAATTCAACTGAGAAGCCGTCGCCCATGCTCAGTACCCGCACTTCAGTGCCGTACTTTTCGCCAAACAGCGCCATTGCGCCGCGCGCTTTAGCCGTCTCCATATCGCACAGCTCGGTTTTCACGGCCGTGTTAGCAAGAACCTGATCATTCACCAGAGCTTCAATCGCTTTAAGCTCTGTAGCGGTAACACCTTCAAAATGCGAGAAGTCAAAACGTAGGCGCTCCGAGTCAACCAGTGAGCCCTTCTGAGTAACGTGCTCTCCTAATACGGTACGCAGCGCAGCGTGCAGCAGATGCGTTGCCGAGTGATTTAATGCGGTTGCCGAACGGATATTGGCATCCACCTGCCCTCTAAGGGTATCGCCCTGTGAAAGCTCACCATGCAATAAGCGACCGATGTGCAAAAAGTGTGAACCCTGTTTGATGCAGTCACGCACTTCAAAGCGCACACCCTCGGACTCCAGGTAACCGCTGTCGCCAGCTTGGCCACCCGATTCCGCGTAAAATGGCGTTTGATCAAGCACCAGGGCAACGTCATCGCCTTCTTTAGCGCTATCTACCGCAGCGCCCTCACGCAGCACGGCAAGTACAGTGCTCTCGCCAGACAGCCCGGTGTAACCCGTAAACTCAGTGGCGGGCAAATCGAGCGCCGCCTGGGTGTAATCCACTTTAAATTGACCGGCCGCGCGAGCTCTTTCGCGCTGGGCCGTCATGGCACTTTCATAGCCGGCAAGATCCAGCGTTAGGCTGCGCTCACGAGCAATGTCTGCGGTTAAATCGACGGGGAAGCCGTAGGTGTCGTACAACGTAAACACCACATCACCGGGAATCTCGCTTCCGCTAAGCTCGGCTAGCGCGCCTTCGAGTACCGTCATACCCTTATCGAGTGTTTTGGCAAATTGCTCTTCTTCAGCCAGTAAGACTTTCTCAATTTGCGCCTGGCGCTCCACCAGCTCGGGGTAAGCATCACCCATCACTTCAACCAGCGCTTTAACCAAGGTATTAAAAAATGCTCCTTGCTGGCCTAACTGATGACCGTGACGAACAGCGCGACGAATGATGCGACGCAGCACGTAACCACGACCTTCATTGGACGGCAACACACCGTCGCTAATCAAAAATGCGCTCGAGCGAATGTGGTCGGCAATCACACGTAACGATTTATTCTCTAAGTCTGTAGCACCGGTGGCGTTAGCCGCAGCGCTAAGTAAGTGTTGAAATAAATCGATCTCGTAATTGGTGTGCACTCCCTGCATTACGGCAGCAATGCGCTCTAGCCCCATTCCTGTATCGATGGACGGGTTGGGCAAAGCCTTAAGCTCGCCATCACTCTGGCGCTCATACTGCATGAACACCAAATTCCAAATTTCGATGTAACGATCCAGGTCGTCGTTCTCACTGCCCGGTGGGCCACCGGGCACACCGGCGCCATGGTCATAAAATATTTCTGAGCTTGGTCCACAGGGGCCGGTATCACCCATTTGCCAAAAGTTATCTTCATCAAGCCGAGAAAAACGCTCGGCGCTTACGCCTACCTCTTTTAGCCAGATATCGGCGGCTTCGTCGTCCGACACATGCACGGTAACCCACAGGCGCTCTTCTGGCAGTTTAAGTACGCCGGTCAAAAACTCCCATGCGTAGTGAATCGCATCGCGCTTAAAATAGTCACCAAAGCTGAAGTTGCCCAGCATTTCGAAGAAGGTGTGGTGCCTTGCGGTATAGCCGACGTTCTCTAAATCGTTGTGTTTACCACCGGCGCGAACACAACGTTGCGAGCTAGTAGCACGGCTGTAGCTGCGTTTATCGGAGCCTAAAAACACATCCTTAAACTGCACCATTCCGGCGTTGGTAAACAGCAAAGTCGGGTCATTACCAGGCACCAGCGAACTGCTGGGCACGATGGCGTGCTGCTTTGACTCAAAGTATTGTAAAAAGGCGTCGCGAATTTCAGCGCTTTTCATAGGGTATCCGTCGGTCCAAAGTCGTTTGTTGTGCAAATCCCAGCGATATTAGCGGTGTTTATGCTGCTGTTTTTCATCCTCAGAGAGCGCCCGGGCCTCACTCTCCAGCATCACCGGGATGCCATCGCGTACAGGATACGCAAGCCCGGAGCTCCAGCACACTAATTCATTTTTATCGGCCTGATAGTCCAGCTCGCCCTTGCTTACCGGGCAGACCAATATACTGAGTAATTTTTTATCGATCATCTTGTGTCTTTGCCTCTGTCATGCCCGTTGGGCGCCAGAAAAGGGGCATTAGCAATTCGGGGCGCTATATTACACTGCCGTGACGCCCCTGTCTTCATTGGCCGGGGCCATCACTGGGCGACGGCATAGGCCCAACCAAAGTAGTCGGATCCACACGCTGATCGAGCCAGTTCATGCGCCAATCCAGGTGCGGCCCAGTGGAGCGGCCCGTCGCCCCTACCTCGGCAATCAGATCGCCCTGCTCAACCCGCTGCCCAACGGCAACAATTACTTTCGATAAGTGAATAAAGGTAGACGACAATCCATGACCATGATCGATAATGAGTGTGCCGCCGGAGTAGAACAAGTCCGGCTCGGCCAGCGTCACCTTGCCAGCGGCCGGGGCCACCACGGGTGTACCGGTCGCAGCCGCAATATCGACGCCATAATGGGGCCGTCGTGGCTCACCGTTATATACCCTTTGTGAGCCATACACCCCTGTTATGGGGCCGATGAGGGGCCATTTAAAGTCTTGCGTAAAATCGGTGCTCGCCCCACGCTCTTGCCTTGCCTGCCACACTTTGGCCGCCTCTTTACGCGAACGCTCTTGCTGCTCAGGCGAGGGAGTCACGGTTTTTTGCGGCACACCCTCAATACGCTGGATATTGTATTCTCTGGGCGCTACGTCATAGGTTCGGCTAACCGTCTCACCGCTCGGCGCCTCTATAATCAGCTTGGCTGTTTTAGCCGCATCGCGACCCAGGCCGAATACAAATTCACCTCCCTGAGCCACCATTACCGGTTTGCCATCCAAAGTGAGCTGACTACCCACCGGCACTCGCCCCCGTAAGATGGCCCCTTGCTGCCACTGCCCATGCAACTCGATAGGCTGTTTGGGCGAAACCGCAAAAGCCTGGCCGAACAGCACCAAACCAACGGCTATCATTAATATTTTCATAGCTCCTCCACTCGCCTATTGCGATAACTGATGGTACACCATTCACACCACCAGGCTTTGCCATAGCGCAAAAAAAACGGCAGCCGAAGCTGCCGTTTTTATCTAACCTAAGCCATTAAAGACTACCGGGGATTACTCGCCGACTTTTAAAATCTTCATAGCGTTGGTGCCGCCCAATTGGTCAGTATCACCACCGGTTAGAATCACCATATCACCATCGACCAACACGCCATTTTCTTTCAGTGTGTTCATAGCGCGAACATAGTCTGCACTCGATGGCGCATTACCGCTGTCGAACGGTACCGGGCGCACACCGCGGTACAGAGCAACACGACGCTGCGTGCCAATGTGACGGGAAAAGGCAAAAATTGGCAACTGTGAGCCAACCCGCGACATCAAACGAGGTGTCGTGCCAGACTCGGTCAACGCGATAATCGCCTTAACGCCAGGCAAGTGGTTGGCAGTGTACATGGTCGCCAAAGCAATAGACTCGTCAATCGAGCCAAAGGCTTCGTTCAAGCGGTAGGAGTCGTAGCTTGCCTGCGGGTGTTGTTCCGCACCAATAATAACTCGCACCATTGCCTCTACGGTTTCCACCGGAAAGTTACCGGCCGCAGTCTCGGCGGAAAGCATCACCGCATCGGTGCCATCGAGTACGGCGTTTGCCACATCGAACACTTCCGCACGGGTTGGCAGTGGACTGTTAATCATCGACTCCATCATCTGAGTCGCGGTAATAACCACTTTGTTTTGCGCCCGCGAGCGAGCGATGATGCGCTTTTGTACACCAATCAACGCAGCATCGCCAATTTCAACACCTAAGTCACCACGAGCAACCATAACCGCGTCACTGGCCGCGATGATTTCATCCAGGGTTTCATCATCGGCGACAGCTTCAGCACGCTCAATTTTTGACACCAAGCCAGCTTTACCGCCAGCTTCTTCCAGCAGGCGGCGAGCAGTGTTCATATCCTCGGCGCTGCGCGGGAAAGACACGGCCAGGTAATCTACGTCGATCTCGGCTGCGGTTTTAATATCGGCAAAATCTTTTTCCGTCAGTGCTGGTGCTGTTAGGCCACCACCTTGGCGGTTGATACCTTTGTTGTTCGACAAAGGCCCGGCCACGCTGGTGGTACAGAAGACTTTACTGCCTTCAATTTTATCTACATCAAGTACTACCCTACCGTCATCCAGCAACAGTTTATCGCCTGCAGCACAGTCATTGGGCAGCTCTTTGTAGTCAATACCAACACTTTCTTGAGTACCTGCATCGCGATCCAGAGAGGCATCCAACACAAACTTATCGCCGATTGCCAAGCGGATAGGCCCATTGGCAAAACGAGCAATACGAATTTTAGGGCCCTGCAGGTCCCCTAACACCGCTACGTAGCGATTGTGTTTACTTGCCAGGCGGCGCACAGCTTCGGCGCGCCCTTTGTGATCTTCAGGTGAGCCGTGTGAGAAGTTCAATCTCACCACATTTACCCCTGCCAAGATCAGCTTTTCCAATACCTCTTCAGACTCCGAAGCCGGCCCCAGTGTACTGACGATTTTTGTACGGCGTAACATAATATCTCTCGCTTATTTAGCGTTCATCAGTGCAATGGTGTTGTCTAGCATACGATTGGAGAAACCCCATTCGTTGTCATACCAAGACATGATTTTAACCCAACGAGTACCCATAACTTTGGTCTGCTTTGAATCAAAGTTAGAAGAGGCCGGGATGTGGTTGAAGTCGATAGAAACCAGTGGCTCGTCGTTGTAGACCAACACACCGGGCATTTCGTTTTCGGCGGCTTCTTTCATAGCGGCGTTGATGTCTTCTACGGTAACGTCGGTTTTAACCAGTACGTTCAAATCAACCAACGAAACATTAATGGTAGGTACGCGAACCGACATGCCATCGAGCTTGCCATCCAGCTCGGGCAGCACCAAACCTACGGCACGGGCGGCACCAGTAGAGGTAGGAATCATCGACTGAGTGGCAGAGCGAGCGCGGTAGATGTCTTTATGAAAAACATCACTCAGGTGCTGGTCATTGGTATAAGCGTGAATAGTGGTCATTGAGCCTTGCTCAATACCAAACTTGTCATTCAGCACTTTAGCCACTGGAGCCAAACAGTTAGTGGTACAAGAGGCATTGGAGATAATTTCATCAGACGCCTTCAGAATACTATCGTTTACGCCGTATACCACGGTGGCATCAACGTCAGTACCCGGGGCCGAAATGATTACTTTCTTAGCACCCGCTTCTAGGTGAGACTTGGCTTTATCACGGCTGGTAAAAATACCGGTACACTCGTAAACCACATCGACATTGAGCTTACCCCAAGGCAGGTCGGCTGGGTTGCGCTCGGCAGTGATTTGAATTTCATCACCGTTAACCACCATTTTGTCACCGGCCACATGGACTTCGCCCGGAAAACGACCGTGCACAGAATCGTATTTAGTAAGGTGTGCGTTTAACTCAGCATCACCCAAATCATTGACTGCAACCACTTGGATCTTATCGCGATAACCAGACTCGTACAGCGCGCGCAGTACGTTGCGACCAATGCGTCCGTAACCATTAATAGCCACTCGAATTGTCATTTATGCCTCTCCTATAAATTGTACCCGCTCACGAACGGGGCTCATAACCTAATTTATTTGGCGCTTAGCGCCAATGCTGCATGTATCACTTGCCGGCCTACACACACCTAAAACATGCTCAAGGGCTTAGCGCTCAAGGCTTGCCGCTTGACGAGCTAGGGCTTCGATCTCGTCCCATTTTTTCTCGGAAACCAAGTTCTTAGGAATCATCCAAGTACCGCCGACACACGCCACATTAGGCAATGCCAAATAGCTTGGAGCCTTCTCTAAATTAATACCACCGGTGGGGCAAAAGGTGATTTGCGGTAACGGTGCACCTATAGACTTAACCATGCTAACGCCACCGGCAGCCTCGGCAGGGAAGAACTTCATGTGAGTAAAGCCTTGCGTGTAAAGGTTCATGGCCTCGGAGGGTGTTGCGATACCCGGAAGCAAAGGCACGTCACTTTTCTTAGCCGCTTCGATTAACGCGGGGGTCGTGCCAGGGCTAACCATAAAGGTGGCACCGGCATCGATTGACGCCTGCAGGTCTTCAGGGGTAACAACGGTACCCGAACCAATCACAGCGTCCTCTGGCAAAGCCTTAACCATTGCACTAATAGCATCCAGTGCTACCGGTGTCCGCAACGTAATTTCAAGTACTTTTAACCCGCCGTTGTACAACGCTTGCGCCAACGGAACAGCGTCCTCTAAGTTCTCGACTACAATAACCGGTACAACCGGTGCTACCTTTACAATCTCATCAATGGATAGACCCACGTAGATATCCTCGTCTGTTCGTTCGCAAATAAACCTTAAGGTGCCCAGTAAACAGTTACCGGCACAGTGTTTTGTTCCAATATCGCACGCACCGGCATGTCGGCGACGTCGCCACCTGCCAACGCCTCACGATAAGTCGCAAGCTTCTCATCACCAGAAATCAACAGCAGTACATGCTTGCTGTTGACGATACCGGCCAGAGAAAGCGTCATGCGCTCTGTGCAATCGCCCGTCACTTCGCTTTGCTTGGCAGTTATCGCGCTGCACAAGGCGTTAGTACTCAGAGACTCTTCTAAGCCCTCTGCGTGCGGAAATAACGACGCCGTATGACCATCCGGGCCCATACCGAGCACTGTCACATCAAACGGTGAAGGCAATGTTTGGTAGGCCGCCTCACACTGCTCCAGACCTTCAGACGCACTGCCGGCGGTGTTTTTCATGCCAATCAGCTTGGCATTGGCTGCGTTGTTTTGCAGTAACGTTTTTACGATAAAAGCTTCGTTGCTTTTATCGTGATCAAAATCAACCCAGCGCTCATCAACCAGCGCCACCTTAATTTTGTCCCATGCCAGATCTGCCTCCGACAACCGCTTGTAAATTGGTGCCGGCGAGCTACCACCCGAGACTAAAAAGCTAGCTCTGTCTCCATCGGCCACCGCCTCTTGCAAAGCGCCAATTGCATGCTCAAAAACAGCATCAATCATCGCCTCGCGGGTCTCAAAGAAACGTTCTACTACTGCCATGTCGTTGTCCTTATTCCGTGCCTTTGATGTTTTCGCCCACGTTAAACCAACAGCGACCATCTTCGCGGAGTAAATCGGTAGCCGCTTGCGGCCCCCAACTACCGGCGGGGTATGGCTGCGGCTTGTTCTCAGGGCGCTGCCAAGCTTCGATGATCGGGTCTACCCAACCCCAGGCGGCGTCTACTTCGTTGCGGTGAATAAACAGTGCCGGGTTGTTAGCGGCAGCATCCAGCATTAAACGCTTATAGGCATCAGAATAAAACTTATCGTAGTTGTCAGTCAGATTTAGGTTTAGCACGCTAGGCACTAAGTCTGCCTCGTGTTTTTCTAAATTGTTTGACGTCACGATCATCTGTACTCGCTCATCGGGCTGCAGCTGAATCACCAAACGGTTGGGAATCATGGTGCCGGCCGACTCAGGGTAAATATGATGTGTTACGGTTTTATATTGAATAATGATTTCAGCGCAACGCTGCTTTAAGCGTTTACCTGTGCGCAAATAAAATGGCACGTGCGACCAGCGCCAGTTATCGATATGAGCGCGAATCGCCACAAAGGTCTCAGTGTTACTGTCTTTGCCCAACTCTTCCAGGTAACCCGGCACTTGCTTACCACCAGACTCACCGGCCACGTATTGGCCGCGAACCGTATTGGCCGCCACATCGTCGCCCACCAAGGGGCGCAAGGCATCAAGCACTTTAAGTTTTTCGGTACGAATGCTATCGGCGTTTAATTTGCTGGGCGGCTCCATGGCCACCAAACACAGCAGCTGCATTAGGTGATTTTGCACCATATCGCGCATGGCACCGGCGTCATCATAAAAGCTAGCACGCCCTTCAAGCCCTACCGTTTCAGAGATGCTAATCTCAATATGGTCAATAGACTTGGAATCCCACAGGTGTTCAAAAATACAGTTGGTAAAGCGCAGCGCCAACAAGTTTTGAACGGTCTCTTTACCCAAGTAGTGATCGATGCGGAAGATATCGTCTTCTTTAAAGTACTGGGCGATCTCGGCGTTAATGGCCTCGGCGGATTCGCCGTCATAACCCAGTGGCTTTTCTACCACAACGCGAGAGCTCTCGCTGATCATGCCCGAGTCCGATATGTTTTTACAGCAGGCAGAGAACACCGCCGGCGGCGTTGCCATGTAAAAAATGCGCTCGTCATTACCCTCTTTCAAGGTCTTGGCGAKCTCATCCCAGTGCTCATCGCGCTCGGTAATATTAATAAATACACCGTGCACGCAGGCTTCAAACTCGTTCCAAACGTCATTGTCGATTTCGTCATCACGCAAATAGCTATAAGCCGCCTCGCGCACCATGGCGCGGTAATTTTCGGCCTGCTCGGTTTTACGTACTGTGCCAAAAATACGAGACCCTTTGGGCATCTGCCCTTCGCGATAAGCCCGATACCAGGCTGGAATCAACTTACGCAGTGCCAGATCGCCCGCGCCCCCAAAAATGACAAAATCAAAAGGTTTCTGCATGAATGAATCCTATCTAACAAATATGGTTATGCGTTACCTGAATTACCAGCGAAAGACGGTGGCACCCTCTTCGGCAGCACCCACTGTTTGCCGCAGCGGCGCAAACAGTTCGCGGCCCATCACATCGTGACTTTCACTTAAGTCAGCCTTGGCGTGCTCGCGGGTAGCCAGCTCTTGCTCATCAACATGTAACTGCAAAATGCCACTTTCGGCATCGACCTCGACGATATCCCCATTGCGAACCAAGCCGATAGGGCCTTGATCTAACGCTTCGGGTGTTAAGTGAATCGCCGCTGGAATTTTGCCCGACGCGCCCGACATGCGACCATCGGTAACCAGCGCCACTTTATAACCACGATCTTGCAGAACCCCAAGCGGTGGCGTTAGCTTATGCAGCTCGGGCATACCGCACGCTTTAGGACCCTGAAAGCGCACAACAGCAACAAAGTCTTTGTCTAGCTCGCCGGCTTTAAACGCTTGTTGCAGCGCATCTTGCGTTTCAAACACGATAGCAGGCGCCTTAACCTTGCGATGCTCGGGTTTAACCGCCGACACCTTGATAACACAGCGACCCAGGTTTCCGGTTAACAGCTTCATGCCGCCAGTGGCGCTGAATGCACTCTTCGCCGGACGTAACACACCATCATCCAAACTGTCTTTGGGGGCATCTCGCCATACCAGCTTGCCCTCATCCAAAAACGGCTCCTGAGTATAAGGTTCAAGACCACCATCACCCATAACGGTTTTGACATCGTCGTGCAGAACGCCTTCCGCACGCAGCTCGCGCATGAGATAACCCATACCGCCAACGGCTTGGAAACGGTTGATATCCGCCAGCCCATTAGGGTAAATACGACACATCAAAGGCACTGCATCCGAGAGATCGGACAAATCTTGCCAATTGACGATAACGCCGGCCGCACGTGCCATAGCCATGATATGAATCGCGTGGTTGGTAGAGCCACCCGTCGCCAATAATCCCACCATGCCGTTAACAATGGTTTTTTCATTTACCACTTCGGCCATGGGTGTGTAATTACCGCTAGAGGTAATGGCTGCCAACTGTTTTACCGCCGCGTTGGTCAGCGCATCGCGCAAGGGCGTATTGGGGTTAACAAACGAGCTGCCCGGTAAGTGTAGCCCCATGATTTCCATCAGCATTTGGTTGCTGTTGGCCGTGCCGTAAAACGTACAGGTACCGGCACTGTGATACGAGGCACTTTCGGCCTCAAGCAATTCTTTACGACCGACTTTGCCCTCGGCAAACAGTTGGCGTACCCGAACTTTTTCGGCGTTGGGCAAACCCGGTGTCATAGGACCTGCGGGAATAAAAATAACCGGTAGCTGACCAAAGGACAAAGCACCGATGGTTAGACCCGGAACAATTTTGTCGCAAATCCCAAGGCACATGGCGCCGTCAAACATATCGTGGGACAGCGCAATCGCCGTCGACATAGCGATAACGTCGCGACTGAACAGCGACAAATCCATGCCCTCCCGGCCCTGGGTGACGCCATCACACATAGCCGGCACACCGCCGGCAAATTGGGCTGTCATGCCAGCCTCATGAGCCGCTTTTTTAATGGGCTCCAGATAGGTGCCGTAAGGCTCGTGAGCCGACAGCATTTCGTTGTAGGAGGAAATTACCCCAAGATTGGGGGCGTCGCCTTCGGCCAGCGCTTCTTTGTCAGAGCTGCCACAGGCAGCAAAGCCATGGGCTAAGTTACCACAGGATAGGCGTTTACGAGCGGGGCCATTAGCGCGGCCACGTTCAATTTTGTCCAGGTAGGCCTCACGCGCTGCCCGGCTTCGCTCGATAATACGGTCGGTAATTGCAGCAATTTTGCTATCGGTCATTTTGTTACCACTAGTCATCGTATGCTTAGGAATACAGACTGCTATATAGGCAGATACATCGACCTATAATAGGGGTTATGGCTGTAATGTGTTGCTCTCTCTTGTCTGCACCATCGAGTGGTGCGCCGCCCGGCTTTTCGCTCTAATGCGGTTTATGCGCCTTTGCAGAAACAACAAAACGATCCTCCGGGGAACATTGGCCTCCGGAGCATCGTTTTAGCAGGCGGGTCAGGTCGCCTTTTGCCCTGCTATGCGCAGAGCCCGTTATCGGGCTTTCTTGTAGTATTCTAACAGATTGCGGGTAGAGGCATCATGCCCCGCCCCAACTTCAGCTTCTGGCGCCATTTCGGCCAAAATACCGTTCGCCAGCACCTTGCCAAGCTCAACGCCCCACTGATCAAATGAGTGGACTTCCCAGATGATACCCTGAACAAATATCTTGTGTTCGTACATGGCAATCAGCGAGCCCAGTGAGCGCGCATCGATTTTCTGTAGCAAGATTGTGTTGGTAGGGCGATTACCTTCGTGCACCTTGTGGTTCACGATCTCCTCAATGCGCTCCGGGCTCATTCCCTTGGCTCCCAGCTCTGCGCGCACCTGGTCGGCGCTAATGCCTCGCATCATCGCCTCGGATTGAGCAAAGAAGTTAGCCATCAAGGCGTCGTGGTGCCCTTTAACCGCGACCGTGGGCTCAACCGAGCCAATAAAGTCAGCCGGCACAATTTGTGTGCCCTGGTGCAAGCACTGGTAAAACGCGTGCTGGCCATTAATACCCACCTCACCCCAGATTAAAGGCACGCTGGAGTAATCAATACGCTCGCCAGACCAGTTAACGCTTTTGCCGTTACTCTCCATCTCGGCCTGCTGCATATAAGCCGGCAGACGGTGCAGGCACTGATCGTACGGCAGCAGTGCATGAGCCTTACGGCCAAGAAAGTTATTGTTCCAAATACCCATCAAGGCCAGCATGACTGGGGCATTTTTCGACAGAGGCTCGGTTAAGAAGTGCTGATCCATCTCAAAAGCACCTTCCAGCAGCTCCTCAAACACCTCCATCCCAAGGTTTAGGGCAATCGGCAAACCAATGGCTGACCACAGCGAGAAGCGGCCACCGACCCAATCCCACATATCAAAGATGTTTTCTTCGGCAACGCCAAACTCCATCGCCTTAGGGCGATTGGAAGAGACAGCAATAAAGTGGCGATTGATAAAACTCTTGTCTTTTGCCTTGTCTAAAAACCAGGTTTCAGCCGAGCTGGCGTTGGTCATGGTCTCCAGGGTTGTAAAGGTTTTTGAAGCCACCACAAACAACGTGGTCTCGGGGTCAAGATCACGTAAAACCTGAGCGATCTGGAAACCGTCGATATTGGAGACATAGTGGACGTTCAGGCTGCCATCGCTATAGCCGCCCAGCGCCTCGGTGACCATCAAAGGGCCAAGGTTTGAGCCACCGATACCGATACTGACCACATCCGTCATTGCCTTACCGGTGTAACCACGCCAATCGCCGCCGCGCACTTGAGCCACGAGCGAGCGCATACGCTCTAGCTCATGTTTTACCTGAGCGCGCACATCGTCGCCATCGACTTCAAGTGGTTCGCCAGAGCCATCACGCAACGCCACATGCAGCACAGCGCGGTCTTCAGTGCGGTTGATTTTCTCGCCGGCAAACATCTTGTCACGCAGCGACTCCACATCACAGGCCTCTGCGAGGTCTATCAGGGCTTTGCGAGTGTCTTCGGTGATCAGGTTTTTGGAGTAGTCGAGCAGGATACTGGGGGCTTGAAGGGAAAACTTAGCAAATCGCAGGTCATCTTCGTCAAACAAATCGCTCATATGCTGTTTTTGCATATCTTGAGCGTGTGCTTCAAGCGCCTGCCAGGCAGTCAGTTCGGTACGGCTAGACATGTGCGGTCCGCATCCTCTGTTCAGGTCTGTTTAAGTAACGCACCACTCTACACAGGCTGCCATTTACGCGCCAAAACGGTGCGCAACATGAACAGAATAAACCGTGGCAGCTCAGGGACTTACCCTGCTCGGCGAGCGCCCTAAGAATACCGGGCAAACACAGAAATAGAGCGGTGCAAAAAGGCGGCTATCATAGGCAGTTAGGGGCTTTATGTCAATCTGACAGCATCGCCCCGCCCCCAACCATGGCGCTTTAACCATCGCGCCAGCTAGATTAAGCTAGAGCCCCAAAGGGCGTACGCAAACACCTCAAACAAGGCGACTTCATGGCACAGCACATCCCACTCGGGGTTATCGAAGGCTTTTTTGGCCGCAGCTGGAACTGGCAGCAGCGCACCGAACTGGCAGGCTTTTTACAGCAAACCGGGTACAGCTATTACCTTTATGCCCCTAAAAGCGACGACCGGCTGCGCAGCCACTGGCGTCAGGACTGGAGCCAAAGCGAATGGGCCAACCTAACCACCCTTAGAGACCACTACCGAGCTGCCGGCATCGAATTTGGCATCGGCCTAAGCCCGCTAGACCTGTGCACGCCTGAAGGCCAGACAGACAGCGCCTGCCTGCACCAAAAAATCGCCCGCATCAATCAGCTTGAGCCTGACATCCTCGCGTTACTGTTTGATGATATGCGCGGCGACATACCACAGCTGGCAAGCATTCAGACACAACTGGCTCACCAGGCAGCCGAACATAGCAATGCCCACCAGATCATGCTCTGCCCCACTTACTACAGTGACGACCCGGTACTCGCCAAGGTGTTTGGGGCGCGCCCCAACCATTACTGGGAGACTCTTGGGCAGCAACTGGATCCGGCCATCAACATATTCTGGACCGGCCCCAAAGTCTGCACCGAACACTTTACCCGCACACACTTATCCGATGTCGCCGACCGCTTGGGGCGCCTGCCTTTTTTATGGGACAACTACCCGGTGAACGACGGCGCCGTCAAATCAAAACATCTTTACCTGGCCCCCTATTCAACCGATCGCGCGCAAATAGGTGACTTGATCGCGGGCCACGCCGTTAACCCGATGAACCAGTTTCAACTGTCTAAACTTGCCCTAGCCAGCCTGCCCCACGCCTACCGCGATGCACATTACCAACCAGAAACGTTGTTTACGACACTACTCGACCAACTATGCCCTGCCGAGCTTCGCGCAGCGCTCACACGAGACGCTGCCTTTTTTGCTTGCGAAGGGCTCGACGGCATGACCACTGCGCAGCGCAACCTCCTTACCGAGCGCTATCGCACACTTGGGGAGAATAGCGCCATGGCGGCCGAGGTGGCCGACTGGCTAGAGGGCTACTACACCTTTGATCCAGCCTGCCTCACAGAGTAATTTGGCGGCCGCCCCAAGCAAAGTCAAAACCACACCAAGCCGAACACGTGCTAGCATAGCGGCCATAAAGTCACTTCGACCAATACTACTGATCACACGCACCACAAGGAGCGCCCATGAAAACTCGCACCCTCGGCAATACTGGCTTTAACATCAGCGAGGTAGGCCTCGGCTGCTGGCAACTAGGCGGGGATTTTGGTCCAATTACCCAGTCCACGGTGGATGGTATTTTTTCTGCTGCACTCGAGGCGGGCATTAACTTTTTTGATACCGCCGACGTTTACGGCGACGGTGCGAGCGAAAGATATGTCGGCGAGTACCTCTGCAACACCATCCCTGAGCCAATCATCGCCACCAAATACGGCCGGGCCGCAGGCACGTACCCCGACGGCTACTCTCTAAGCGATTTACGCGACAGCCTGAAGCGAGCTCAAGACCGACTACAGCGCGATCAAATCGATTTAATTCAGCTGCACTGCATCCCGACCGAAGTCATGGCACGAGGTGAAATTTTTGACTGGCTGCGCTCCATGCAGCAAGAAAAGCACGTCAAATTTTTTGGCGCCAGCGTCGAAACGGTCGAAGAGGGTTTGATTTGCGCGCAGCACGATGACCTCAGCTCACTGCAGGTGATATTTAATATCTTCCGCCAAAAGCTGCTCGACGAGCTACTGCCAATGGCGCTCGAAAAAAACATCGGCATCATTGCCCGACTGCCACTTGCCAGCGGGCTACTTAGCGGCAAGTTTCATGCTCACACTGAGTTTGATAAAACCGACCACCGCCACTTCAACCAAGACGGGCAAATGTTTAACGTGGGCGAAACCTTTGCCGGCATCCCGTTTGCAAAAGGTGTTGAGCTGGCCGAGGCGATTAAAAACAAAACCCCCGAAGGTTACTCCACCGCGCAAATGGCGATGCGCTGGATACTCGACCAACCTGCCGTCAGCACGATAATCCCGGGGGCAAGCCGGGCGCAACAAGTCACTGAGAACGCCAAAGTGAGCGACCTTGAGCCGCTCCCCAAAGCGCTGCACGATGACCTTCGCAGGTTTTACAGCGAGTCTGTCGCAGCGCATATTCGCGGCGCCTATTAAGCATCCTCATCAAACCCGAGCGAGTGACACACCACTCGCTCACCTCCTTCGTTGTATTTTCTGCCAAAACTACCGATAATTTAGCGCAAGCAACTCTGGCCCCACCGGAACACACAACGAGATAATTTATGGTTAGCGCCACACTACGCTTAATAGCTTGCATCTTCACGTTATTGTTTCTCCCTTGCAGTGGCGCTCTCGCCGACACATCCAATAACCACGGCATCACAATCGCCGTAGGGCCGAGCGATATGGATCACGATTTTTACCGTATTGCCGGTAGATTTGGCTGGGACAAACGCTGGTTCGATGACCCAGAGGGCAACTGGTACCTTACTGGCCAGTTCGAAGCGGGTGGTTTTTACCTCGAAAGCAACTCAGACGCGACCCAGTATCGCGACGCGGCAGACTCTTTATACGGGGTGTTTTTAACGCCGGTGTTTCGCCTGCAGCGAGACGCCTACGACTTTGGCCTAGCCCCGTTTGTGGAGGCAGGAATAGGCGTTAGCTACATCAGTGAAACCTGGATCAAATCCGATACCTTTACCGGCGCAGACTTTGGCAGCCACTTTCAATTTGAAGACAAACTCTCTTTTGGTACACGCCTTGGCAGCCAGCAGCAGTTTGAGGTGGCATTTACCTTTATTCACTACTCTAACGCCAACATCAAAAAGCCGAACCACGGCATCGACACTAGCTCTGCAACATTTTCTTACTGGTTTTAATCTCACCCCACATCAGTGGCGCCGGCTGAGCCGCGCCACTGAGAGGCGCGCCCAAGCGGCCGGCACGCACCCTTCCTTAGCGCCTGTGCACGGCGATCCGGGGCGGCAAGCCCGGACAAGCATTCACACAACTTAGCTCGCTACGTTAAACAAAAACTGCTTTAACAGCTCTTTACCACCCTCTGTCGCAAACGACTCAGGATGAAACTGAATGCCCTCGATGGGATACTCTTTATGGCGTACCCCCATAATCTCCATGGGTGCCCCATCGCGCTTAGCCTCCGCCAAGCTACTCTGGCCGATCTGTGCCACGACAGCCGTCAACTCTAAACACTCAGGTAAACTGGCAGGATCCGCCACCAAGGAGTGATAACGCATGATATCAAGCTGCTGCGGTGCCCCGGCAAACACGCCATTTTCATCGTGGTAAATTGGGCTGGTTTTACCGTGAACAGGAAGCCCCGCCTTAACCACCTTACCGCCAAATACATGGGTGATACCTTGCATACCAAGACAAACACCTAACAGAGGAGTAGATTTACCCAGCTCAAGAATAACCTCAGCACACACACCAAAATAAGCTTTATCATCTGGCGATCCTGGCCCCGGCGAGATAATAATACGATCAGGCTGCCAGGCTCGTACATCACTCAATGTGACCTCGTTATTGCGCTTTACGCTAACCGTAAAATCCTCAATGCTGCCACGGGATTTCTCGGCCGTTAACACTTCACCCACATACTGATACAGGTTGTAGGTAAACGAATCGTAATTATCAATTATTAAAACTTTCATTCGCTCGCCTCCTGCGCACCCGGCTTATAGGTATCCAGCACCTTTTTGGTCCCTGCAAACTTGCGCTGAATCTCTTGATATTCATCCGCGGCGTTTGAGTCGTAAACATTGCCGCCACAGGTTTGTACGTAGCCGTACTCACCACTAACAAACAAAGTGCGAATAGGAATAGCAAACGTGCAATCGCCATTGAAAGAGAAGTGCCCCACGGCACCACCATAGGGGCCGCGACCATCGGGCTCCAGCTCGTCGATGATTTTCATGGCTTCAATTTTGGGTGCACCAGTTAAGGTGCCAGCGGGAAAGTTGCTAGCTAAAGCGGTGAACATATCCTCGGAGTCGGCCATAATACCGACAATCTCACTAGAGATATGTTGCACATGGCTAAAGCGCTTGATGTCCATCAAATTGCGCACCTTTACCGTCCCAAACTGAGCAACACGCCCAATATCATTGCGATGCAAATCGACAATCATGTTGTGCTCGGCGATCTCTTTGGGGTCATTAAGCAACGTACGCGCTAGCTTTTTATCTTCTGCCTCTGTGGCACCTCGCGCTGCCGTTCCGGCTAGCGGGTAGGTTTCCATCTCGCCTTGGCGCAAACGGAACAGCAACTCGGGGCTTGCGCCAATGATCTTCTCGTCGGCAAACTTTAAATAATACATTTGTGGTGACGGGTTAATTTCACGCATCGACTGATAGACATTAACGGTATCACCCGAGACTTTAAACTCGGTTTTAAACCCCACCTCACACTGAAATATTTTACCTTCAATAATGTCCTGCTTGACCTTTTCGACCGCCGCCTCATGTCCAGCGCGATCCATCGTATCCCCTAAAGGGGTTACACTTAATTGACCATCACCGCTATACTCTTGCGCTATCAGCTCCTGCACCAGCGCCTGACGATCGTCATCGTAGTAAAAATAAAATATCTCAGCGGTCATCTTGTCTAAAATCAAACCGTCTTTATACAAACCAAACTTAAATGCCGCAAAGTGCTCGCTCGACTGAATACTCATGCTTGGCTCAAAGTAGTTCATGCAGTCGTAGCCAATATACCCGGTTAACCCACCGGCATAACCACGAGACAAAATATCCTGCGGCATAATATCGCGCAGCAAATAGTACGGGTTGTCACTGGGGTAATCGACTGACGAACCATCGCGCTCGGTAATGGTAAGCGCCTTGTCACGAGCCGAAAATAATTGGCAGGGATCAAATCCAATAAGCGAATAGCGCGAGATGTGACTCTCTTCACCCAGCGACTCCAACAAAAAACAATTATCAAAGCGCTTTTCGATTTTTTTAAACAACTCAAAGAAGTCACACTCAGTCGCGAGTGTGACGTAATTGGGCTTGCGCGGAATCTGAATTTTTTCCGGCTTCGTCATAATTCAACCTTAAATATTGTCCAACTGTCCGGCTTGCAGCGCTCGCGAGCCTCGAGTGACGGTCGCAATACCCACGCCGAGCCGCTTTGCGACGTCGCGCTGAGAGACCCCAGCCTTAAGCAATCGCGTAATCTGTAGGCGCTGCGGGATGGCGTGCAACTCAGCCGGAGTTAGCAATCCCTCCAGTATGTCACGCAAGCGGTCTGCACTATCGGCCTGCAGCAGATAGTCCACCAACTCATTTAAGCTTTGCTCATCCGTATTCATGTACTAGTACACTATCATCGAAGCTTACACTCCGCAACCCCAAACAGGATTGGAGACTGAGTCATCTCGTGGAGCGCGCGGTGTGGTTATGCTAGGAGCAGGTATAAAAAAGAACGAGCCTCGAGCGAGGCTCGGCCATTTTTAAAAACTTTCTTTGAGGTATTGCTGCGCCAAACGTGAGGCATCAGAATTGCTGGAGGCCACAATATTTAGCAGCTCTTTGGCGCGAGCATCCTGACCTTGCAGGTGATAGACCTTGCCCAGCTTAAACTGCGCATCGGGCACCTTTCGGCTATCCGGAAACTCCCGCAGCAAGTCACTAAACCACTGCTGGGCCGCTGGCAGATCATTCTTGAGCAAGTAAATTTCACCCAGCCAATAATAACTATTACCCGTGTACTCACCATTCGGAAAGCGGGTTAAGTGGTCTTTAAAGGCCGCAATGGATTCATCCACTTGACGCTGACGCAGTAACTCGTAGGCCGCACCGTAAACCTCAGATTCGGAGGCATCCGCCGGTGTCACCGATTTGGCCGCGATAGCATCTGCACCGCCAGCACTTACTGTGGGCGCCGGATCAGGCGTAAAACTTGCCTCCGACTCAGAAGGCGCACCCGCCGTTCGGGGGGTAGCAGCCGCAGTGCCTGCCGCTCCTGTGGTCAAGGCGCTAACGCGACGATCAAGATCTAGATAGTCGTCCAGACGCTGCTGTTTAAGCCGCTTAAGCTCAAACGCCTGCTCTTCGACCAGCCCGCGCAAAGTCATCACCTCTTGCTGCAACGCTTGCAGCTGGTAAAACAACTCGGCCTGAGGATTACTATTAGATGGGGTAGGTACAGATTGACGGGCACCAGGAACATTGATATCAGCCGAACGCCCCGCCGCCGATTGCGGCGAGGAGTCGGTAACCTGAACCTGAGCCTGTGCTGTCGAAACGGCAGCCACCAACGTGGCTGCAACTAACAGATGGGCTCTCATCACGCAGTGACTCTTAGTAGTCGATTTCTACGCGACGGTTTTTGCTCCATGAAGACTCACCGCTGCCGAGTGCCAACGGACGCTCTTCACCGTAGCTGATAACTTCAAGGTTTGAGCGGCTTACGCCTTGCAGAACCAGGAAGTCACGTACGGCATTGGCACGACGCTCACCCAGGGCCATGTTGTATTCGCGCGAACCGCGCTCATCCGCGTGACCTTCAAGACGCGCAGACGCATCAGAGTTGCGCAGGCGCTCGGCGTGAGCCAATAACAAAGAGCGCGCAGCTGGCAGCAGCACTGCCTGATCGAAGTCAAAGTAAATAACTTTATCCAGCTCTTCCATGCCGTCGTTCATGCCATCGCTGGAACCCAGTCCGCTTCCATCCGCGGTACCGGTTGTTACACCGCCGTTAGCGCCAGTACCCGCCGCATCTTCGTCGGTTTTGGTGTCTGTGCTAGAACAGCCCACAAGGAAAGCCATGACAAATGCAAAACTTAAACCCTGTTTCATTGCTTTAGTAATCATGATTAACTCCGATCAAGTTGTTGATTTTTTGAGCAAACTGAACAATCAGTTAAAAAATGGCGACCAAGCAGGCTCCCTTACATCTCCCTGCTTAGATGGCAAACGATACTTTGTACCGGCATCCAGTGAAACCGCTGCCAGTATACCCTTTCCCCCAAACCGTGTCGCGTACAGCAACATAGCCCCATTAGGCGCTATAGTAGGCGATTCATCGAGGTTTGTCTCGGTTAATATCCGTAAAGTCCCGGTAGTAAGATCCTGCGCCGCAATGTGAAATACGCCATTGCGCTGGTGGACCATAACCAGGGTTTTTCCGTCTTTTGAGACTCGCCCGCGAGCGTTGTACTCGCCATCGAAGGTTAAGCGCTCTACCCGCCCGCTGGCAAGTGTCACTTTATAAATTTGTGGCTTACCGCCGCGATTTGAGGTAAATACGACACCATCGCCCTCGGCTGTCCAGCTCGGCTCGGTATCAATCGCGTAATGATTAGTCACCCGGGTAAATTGTCGTGTGCGTAAGTCTAGCGTGTAAATCTCCGGGTTGCCGTCTTTTGAGAGTACCATGGCAAGCTTATTGCCATCCGGAGAAAACGCCGGTGCACCGTTTAAACCGGTGAAATTGGTTAGCTGCTCACGTTGACCGGTAGCCAAATTTTGCTTGAAGATCGCCGGGCGTGTTGTCTCAAAGGACACATAAGCGATTTCCCGGCCATCGGGTGACCAGGTGGGCGACAGCAGTGGCTCACTCGACTCCAACAATAAGCGCGAGCGCGCACCGTCGGCATCGGCCAGCATCAACCGAAAGTTGTCATCCTGCCCCTCCTGTTGGAAGGCCTCTACATACAGTACCTGGGTCGAAAACGCCCCGCGAATACCGGTAATCTTTTCGTACACTTTGTCGCTAATATGGTGAGCAATATCACGCAATTGCTCAGGGCTACCGTCGACCTTGCCTGAGCTAATCACCTTGCGCTGGGCCAGAACATCAAACACATCGTAGGTCACAAAATAGCGACCCCCGCGTTGTTCAGCGCTGCTGACAAGCAAATACTCAGCGCCCATAGCACGCCAATCGCGATAAAAGACGTCCTCCGGCTTGGTCGGAAACGACAACATGCTGGTACGCGCCACCGGGTCAAACTGCCCGCTGCGCTGTAAGTCGGCCGATACAATTTCGGCAACGTCTTCTGGCAAGGGCGCCGTACCGCCCCACCCCATTGGCACAACAGCGATGCGGGTGGGGTTATCGACGCCCTGGGTAATCTCGATGGTGAGCTGGGCAAATGCCGGCGACACAAAACAACAAAATAACAGCGCTAGTAGTTTTCTCACAATCGTAAATCCTTGGGGTTAAAGACTAATCTTAACTGGCGAAAATTCTGCTCAAACAGCTCGGGCGACATATTTTTGAGCTCGCTAAAACGGTCGATGCGGCGCACCGCCTGCTCGGCCGAGCGATCGAAGGCCGCGTTGCCACTACTTTTAGTGACGGTAACATTCACCACCTGGCCTGTTGGCACCAACTGTATCAAGAGCTCGACCTGCATTCCACGGCGTGCCGAGGGTGGCCGGCTCCAATTTTGCTCAATACGTGAAGCGATCATATTGACGTAGCTTTGGCTTTGCGCCTCGGCAAGCTCGGCCTGGTGCTGCTGCTCTTCTTTACGCATCGCTTCATCCAGGCGCTCTTGGGCAATGCGCTCTTGCCGCTCGCGCTCGGCCTTTTCTTGTGCAGCTTTCTCGGCGCGGCGTTTAGCCTCGGCTTCTGCCTGGCGCTGCTCTTCAAGTTTACGTTTGCGCTCGGCCTCAGCTTTGGCTTTTTTCTCGCGCTCGACTCGGGCTTTGCGCGCAGCTTCTTCTTTGGCTTTTTTTGCCGCGGCCGCTTGTTGCTGCTCCAGCTCGCGCTTTTTGGTCAGATCAATGACATTAGTCTTTTTTTGCGCCGGCTCCGCCGTATCTTTGGCCTTGAGCTCCACCAACTTCGCCTGCACCACATTGGGCTTAAACACGCGCGGTGTGGGGTCAATGGTTGACTCCCAGCCAATAGTGATAGCCAGCACCAAAACCAGGTGCAAGCCAACGCTAATAATAACCGGAAGGGTATATAAGTTACGCCAATTCATAGGGTGATAGAGCCCATCACTTAGGTGGGTCTGTCACTAAGCCCACCGAGGGCGCACCGGCCCCCTGTAGCTCGGTCATCAAAGAAACCACTACGCCGTAGCTCACTTCGCTATCCCCCCACACCAGTACCGGCGTGGTGGGTTTTTCGCCCAACACCTTACTAACCATGGCGGTAATATCAGGCAAGGGTTTAGCTTGTTTGGGCTCGCCACCAAGCTCAATGTAGTAAGCGCCGGACTTATCGACTGACACAATAAGTGGCTCATCTTCTTTATCGTCGATGGGCTCAGATGGCGCCTGCGGTAAATCCACCTGCACACCCTGCATTAGCATCGGCGCGGTCACCATAAACACCACCAACAGCACCAGCATCACGTCGATATAGGGCACGACGTTGATCTCTGCCATGGGTTTCTTTTTAACTTTCGGGCCAAACGCTGCCATTTTGCTGCCTGTAATCGCCGGTTATCAGAATCAAGAAGAGACTTGTTTACTGTGCACCTGGCGGTGCAAAATTGCCGAAAACTCTTCGGCAAAGGTCTGATAATTATTCTCCATAGTTTCTGCCCGCGCCGAGTAGCGGTTGTAGGCTAAAACAGCGGGAATGGCGGCAAACAGCCCCATCGCGGTCGCCACCAGCGCCTCGGAAATACCCGGGGCCACAGTGGCCAAGGTAGCCTGATGCACGTTCGCAAGGCCACGGAACGAGTTCATAATGCCCCACACCGTACCAAACAGCCCAACGTAGGGGCTGACCGAAGCCACACTCGCCAAAAATGGCAAGTTAGCTTCGAGCTTTTCTTCCTCACGCGCCAGCGCAACCCGCATCGCACGCTGACAGCCTTCCATCACCGCATCCGAGTCAGCACTCGACTGAGAACGCAACCGGGTAAACTCTTTAAAGCCGGCGCGAAAAATATTTTCGACCCCATCGACCGCATTTTTACCGGTACGGCCATTACTCTGGCGGTAGAGCTGATTTAAGTCGATACCCGACCAAAACTGTTTTTCAAACGCTAAAAATTTGGCCCGCGCACGGCGCTGGTACATGCCGCGCTGAATAATCATGACCCACGAAACGATGGATGCCAGAAATAACAGTGCCATGACCATTTGTACCAATAAGCTGGCGTTGGCAATTAATCCCCAGATGGATAACGAATGTTCATTTGGCATAAATCGTTCAGCTCTTAAAGTTATTCCGTGGTTACACCCAACTGCGGGCACAACCTTCCCATTATTTCAGTTGCGTTAACATGCGCACCGACAAATGATTAAAAATCACCCACCTTTGGCAATTTTCTCGCGCATTACCGCAGGCATTGCACACGGCCTCATGGTATCGGGGTTAACACACGCGATGCGAATTAGACCCTCGCAAAGCAATTCGTTCCCACGATAGATGCGCTGTTTAAACACTACATTGGTACGCGCCAAGGTATCAACCTCGGTGGTAACCGTTAATAAATCGTCCAGCCGCGCCGAGCGGCGGTAATTGACCTCGGCCTTGTGCACAACCAACAAAGTACCGTCTTCTAAAATAGCCGGCTTATCATAACCGTATTGGCGCAAAAATTCTGTACGGCTGCGCTCCATAAATTTTAGGTAATTGACGTAGTAGACAATTCCACCGGCATCCGTATCTTCGATATAGACCCTGACCGGTATCGAGAAGGCGCCGCTAAGGCTCTGTGATTTATCGGCCAGACTCATTGCGGATGGCTTAATCTGGCGGGCACATCGATGCCAAAATGCTCATAGGCGAGCGCAGTTAAAATCCGCCCGCGTGGGGTGCGCGAAACAAAGCCCTGCTGAATCAAATAGGGCTCAATCACGTCTTCGATGGTGCCGCGCTCTTCACTAATCGCCGCCGCCAGCGAATCGATACCCACCGGGCCGCCGAGAAAGTTATCCATCATGGCCAGCAACAAGCGTCGATCCATATGATCGAAGCCACGCGCATCGACCTTGAGCATATTAAGCGCTAAGTCGGCCACATTGGCGTCAATGGTGCCATCGGCTTTAATTTCGGCGTAGTCTCGCACGCGACGCAACAGGCGATTGGCAATACGCGGCGTACCGCGCGAGCGCTTGGCCACTTCGGCCGCGCCCTCGGGCTCGGTGGGCATCCCCAACAAATTAGCCGAACGCGCCACAATGTGCGTGAGATCGGCAATATTGTAAAACTCGAGCCGTTGCACAATGCCAAACCGGTCGCGCAGCGGCGAGGTTAACAGCCCGGCCCGGGTGGTTGCCCCCACCAGAGTGAACGGAGGCAAATCGAGTTTGATAGAACGCGCCGCAGGCCCTTCGCCAATCACGATATCCAGCTGAAAATCCTCCATCGCCGGATACAAGATCTCTTCCACTACCGGGCTTAAACGATGAATCTCATCGATAAAAAGTACATCACCCGGCTCTAAATTGGTCATAAGCGCCGCCAGATCACCGGCTTTTTCAAGCACCGGGCCCGACGTACTTTTGAGCGATACGCCCATCTCTTGCGCGATAATATTCGCCAGCGTGGTTTTGCCGAGCCCCGGCGGGCCAAAAATCAGGGTGTGATCGAGCGACTCGCCACGTTTTTTGGCGGCTTCGATAAAAATTTCCATTTGCTCGCGCACCGCTGGCTGGCCCACGTACTCGGCGAGCGATTTTGGGCGGATAGCCCGGTCGAGCTGCTCTTCGCGGGAGCTCGGCTCAGGAGCAATAAGGCGGTCGGTTTCTATCATCCTAAATACCTAGCTTGCGATACGCTTGAGCGAGAGCCGAATAAGCTCCTGGGCCCCGGCGGACTCATTGGTGCGCGCTGCGGCGGACACCATCTTTGCCGCCTCGGTTGGTTTGTAACCCAGGCTAATCAAGGCACTCTCGGCCTCATCTCGCTCATCCCGCGGATTATCGCCACTGGCTACCGGGTCACTTAGCAGGTCGGCACCGGGGGCGGCCACAAGTTTATCGCGCAATTCAATAATTAGCCTTTCTGCGGTTTTTTTGCCAACACCAGGCACCTTGACCAACGCGGTCACATTGTCATCGTGGACGCAACGGGAAAGCTGCTCGGCGTCCATACCCGATAGAATAGCCACGGCCATTTTCGGACCTACGCCATTCACTTTAATAAGGGTGCGAAACAGGTCTCGCTCAGAGCGCTTGGCAAAACCAAACAGTTGGTGAGCCGTATCGCTAACGGCCAAGTGGGTATAAACCGTGGCGGGGKGATTAACCTCAGGCAAGGCGTAAAACGTTGTCATCGGCGCCTGCAGCTCATAACCGACACCCTGTACATCCAGCAATAGAAAAGGTGCCTGTTTTTCCACCAGCACGCCGCTCAGTCGTCCGATCATGTTTACCTATTAATCTCTACATCGTTATAGTCGTCTGGCTTTACTTAGGTTGCGTAGCTGCTTTTCTACAAACCAACGCCTAACCACAAGAACCAAAATATCAGGGGCTTTATACCACACGCCCGCGCCGAAAGCTGCGCGCCGTCGCGAGCTTTATCAGGTGCTGCTGCGAGTTTATATGACATAACGCAATGGCCAGCGCGTCGGCGGCATCTTCCTGAGGGGCGGCAGGCAATTTGAGTAAGGTTTTCACCATGTGCTGCACCTGCAGCTTATCGGCCGCTCCCGTGCCAGTAATGGCTTGCTTCACCTTCCGCGCTTCGTATTCGTGTACGGGTACGCCCTGGTTGACCGCAGCGACAATGGCGGCTCCCCGAGCCTGCCCCAACTTTAAGGCGGAGCCGGCGTTTTTCGCCATAAACACTTGCTCGATGGCAAATTGCTCGGGAATGTAACGCTCGATCAGCTCGCTAACGCTGTCAAAAATCACTTTGAGGCGCTCGGGCAAACTAACATCCGGCACACGAACAACACCGCTCGTAATATATTCGCTGCGCCCGCCAACCGTATTGATCAGCCCAAAGCCAGTTTTGCGAGAGCCCGGGTCGACTCCCATAATGATTGCCATAGCGTGCGCCTCTTTTGTGCTTTTAAGTGTCACACGGACGTCATCTCAGCGCAATACAGCTAGCCATTAAGCTCATCCAGTACCGCATCACTGATCTCGGCGTTGGTATAGACGCTTTGCACGTCATCGAGATCTTCGAGCATATCCACCAAGCCCATCACCTTCTCTGCCCCGGCTGCATCCAGATCTACCGTCGTTGAAGGCTTCATAGTGATTTGCGACTGCTCAGGGGCGAGCCCCTGCTCCTGCAACGCCTCTTTTACGTCAAAATAATCTTCAAAGGCGGTCTCGACCTCTTTACTGCCATCGCGATGCACCACCACATCTTCAGCACCCGCCTCAAGTGCAGCCTCCATCAGCGTCTCTTCAGTTACCTCTGGCGGGTAGTTAAGCTGCCCTACTTTGCTAAACAGGTAAGCCACCGAACCATCGGTGCCCAGGTTGCCGCCGCGCTTACTAAACGCGTGACGCACCTCGGCGACGGTGCGGTTTTTGTTGTCAGTCATGCACTCAACCAACACAGCAACCCCGCCAACACCGTAACCCTCGTAAGTGCACTCTTCGTAATTATCACCATCGGCGGTACCGGCGCCCCGCGCCACGGCCTTGTCGATGGTGTCTTTTTTCATATTGGCGCCCAGCGCTTTATCCATGGCAGCACGCAGGCGCGGGTTGTCATCGGGGTTATCGCCGCCTTTGGCAGCCACCGACAACTCGCGAATAATTTTGGTGAATACCTTGCCGCGCTTGGCATCTTGAGCGGCTTTGCGGTGTTTAATGTTTGCCCATTTACTGTGGCCAGCCATAGTCGACTCCGCTTTTATCTGAGTTTTTCTGAGTAGGTAACGCAAAACGGCCGGGCAAGCCCGGCCGTTTTTAGGGCCCGATTTCAGGCCTTCCCGCCCGGTATTACTCGGCGGCTTTTTCTTTTTGCTCTTTTTGACGCAAACGAATATGTAACTCGCGCAGCTGGGCCGCATCCACCGCACCGGGAGCGTCGGTCATCACACAGGCCGCACTCTGGGTTTTAGGGAAGGCGATCACATCGCGAATCGAGCTGGCACCGGTCATCAACATAATCAGGCGATCGAGACCAAAGGCCAAACCTCCGTGCGGCGGCGCGCCGTACTTAAGAGCATCCAGCAAAAAGCCAAACTTTTCGCGCTGCTCTTCGGCACTGATACCGAGGATATCGAACACGGCTTGCTGCATCGACTGATTGTGGATACGCACCGAACCACCACCGAGCTCGGTACCGTTAAGTACCATGTCGTAGGCGCGCGACAGCGCTGTGCCCGGATTGGCTTTAAGCTCATCGGGCGAGCATGAAGGCGCGGTAAACGGATGGTGCAAAGCCTGCATCGAGCCGTCATCGCCCTCTTCAAACATCGGGAAGTCAACCACCCACAAGGGTGCCCACTCGCAGGTGTAAAGATCGAGATCCTCACCCAGCTTGCAGCGCAAAGCGCCCAGCGCTTCGGTAACGATATTAGCTTTGTCGGCACCGAAGAAGATCAGATCGCCGTTGTCGGCCTCTAAGCGCTCGAGGATAGCGCCGCGCACGTCGTTAGGCAGAAACTTCACAATGGGCGATTGCAGGCCATTTTCCAGGTCGGCCTTATCGTTGACCTTGATATAGGCCAAGCCTTTAGCGCCGTAAATACCGACAAACTTGGTGTAGTCGTCGATCTGCTTACGGGTCAGTTTATCGTTGCCACCTGGGACTTTAAGCGCAGTGACACGGCCTTTCGGGTCTTTGGCGGGGCCAGAGAACACTTTAAAGTCCACATCCAGCATCAAATCTTTAACGTCCACCATCTCTAGCGGAATACGCATATCCGGCTTATCCGAGCCGTATTTCGCAATGGCTGTGGCGTAATCCATACGCGGAAACTCGCCCAAATCGACGCTCATCAAGTCGCCAAAGAGCTTTTTAATCATGCCCTCGGTAATCGCCATAATACCTTCCTCGTCCATAAACGAGGTTTCGATATCAATTTGGGTAAACTCTGGCTGACGGTCGGCGCGCAAGTCTTCATCACGAAAACATTTGGCGATCTGGTAGTAGCGATCAAAACCCGACACCATCAGCAGCTGCTTAAACAGCTGGGGCGATTGCGGCAAAGCAAAAAACTTGTTTTCGTGGGTACGTGAGGGCACCAGATAATCCCGGGCACCCTCGGGGGTGGCGCGGGTCAGAATCGGCGTTTCGATATCCAAAAAGCCGTTTTCGTCCAGATAGTTACGAATGGCAATGGTTACCTTAGAGCGAAACTGCAGGCCTTTTTGCATCTCGTTACGACGCAAATCGAGGTAGCGGTATTTAAGGCGCACATCCTCACCAACGCTCGAGTGCTCTGACAGCGGAAACGGCGTCGTCTCAGCTTCGTTGAGAATCTCCAGCGCGGTGCCGTAAACCTCAACCTCACCGGTGGCCATATTAGCGTTAACCGTGGCTGCATCGCGGGCACGCACTTTGCCGGTAACTTGCAATACGTATTCGCCACGGACTTTGTCGGCCAGGGCAAAGTTCTCTTTGGTATCCGGATCAAATACCACCTGCACAATACCATCGCGGTCTCGCAGATCGATAAAAATAACACCACCGTGGTCGCGGCGACGATCAACCCAGCCACACAAAGTGACTTCTTGGTCGATAAATGAGGCATTTAAAGCGCCACAGTATTCACTGCGCATAATCTGTTTCCCGTTGTCTCTGTTTTTAGGGTCTACACCCGAAATTAACTGGCCGGAGTGCTGGGCGCTGGCGCGCTTTCCTTTTGCTTGCTACCAGCTTTGGCAGCGTCTCCGACGAGGTTCTTTTTGTTGCCCGACTTAAAGTCTGTCTCATACCAGCCACCGCCCTTAAGACGAAAGCCCGCCGCTGATATTTTTTTGGTCAGTTCCGCCTGCTGGCACTGAGGACAGTCCACCAGCGGTGCATCGCTCATTTTTTGCAAGGCTTCGAGCTCATGACCGCACCCCTGACAGCGATATTCATAGATAGGCATTACCAGATTCTCCACAATAAAGGGCCGAGGGTATGCAAAAAGGCCCTTTAAACCTACCAAAAACACACAGAGGCTAACCTCTGGCCGTTAAAAAACGCGCAATTATACCCCAGAGGGGGGCGTGGAGAAACCGCTCAAGGTACCGCGGGGATCGCCATTGCGCGTTAGTCACCCAACACGCTTTTAATTTCCAAAATCTCAGACTCGGCACTGCAAAAACGCCGAACCAGCTCAGGGTCAAACTGAACCCCGGCACAAGCCTCAAGCTGGACAAGGGCCTCGGGCACTGTATAAGCCTCGGTATGAGCCCTTTGCGTGGTCAGCGTCTCAAACATATTGGCAATAGCGACAATACGCCCTACCAGCGGAATATCACTGCCTTTTAAGCCTTTGGGGTAGCCATTACCGTCATAGTGCTCACGAAAAGTCGTCACGATAGTCCGAGCCATCGTCAGCAGTGGCGAGTTATCATTTCCCAGGATTCTAACCCCAAACTTAATCTCGGCATCGATAATAGCCCGAGCGCCTTTACCCGGGTTGCTGGCCGTTTCGAGCAGCTCATCTGGCAAGCCTATTTTACCGACGTCGTACATCAAACTGGCGTTTAGCAGCAATGCGGCATCCACCGGTCCCATACCGGCCTCCTCGCCTAACATCCGGCTGTAGCGGCTGATACGCAAAGCGTGAGCATTACTGCCCTTTTCCCTAAGCCCCGCGGCGCGCCCAAGGCAGTGCACCACCTGCAACTGACTAAGCTCTAACTCAGCGGTGCGCTCCAGAACCATGTCTTGTAACGCATGGGTTTGGTCGGCAAGCGCCAGTTGCGTTTTTACCCGACGCAACAAAATAGGCGGGCTAATAGGCTTGCTGAGGTAGTCGGTGGCGCCCAGCTCAAAGCCTTGAATTTCGTCACTTACCTCGATTTTGGCGGTGACAAAAATAACCGGTATCGAGGCGGTAAGCGGGTTGGCCTTTAGCCTGCGGCAAACCTCAAAGCCATCCATTTCAGGCATCATGATATCGAGCAGTATAAGATCCGGCGGATGATCGGAGGCGGCCAGCTCTAGCGCTTTAACCCCACGGGTAGCCGCCCTTACGCGATACTCCAAAGACAACAGCCCAACCAGCACATCGATATTTTCAGGGGTATCATCGACCACTAAAATCGTTTTTTTGCCTTCCATTTGCACCTCTGGTGTTATATTCGGCTCTGACGCCAGCGCCCTAGCGCGGCCAGCGCCTGATCAAATTCGTAGTGCTCGACATCCTGTTCTATCTCATCCAGGCCGTCATCCTCCGGCAGCGCCCCGCGTAGGGTTGCTATGGTTAGCCTAGCGTTAGTATCAGCGCTTTCTAGCTGTTCCGTCAAAGTCTCCATCAGAGCCTCTACCTCGGCGGCGCTCAGCTCAGTCTGTTCCGCCACCGGACTGTCGGGCCGCGGCAAGCGCTCTAGCTCGTTAACCACGGCCTTGAGCGCTCGCGACAGCTCCATCAACGTCGACTGCTCTAATTCGCCCTCGGCAATGTCGGCCTCTACTTTTGCCGCCAGTGGCTGCAACTGGTGCGCCCCCAGAGAGCCGGCCAGACCTTTTAGGGTGTGCGCCATGCGCTGGGCCTCCTCCGGGTCTTGCGCGTAGGCCTCGGCTATTGCCCGGCTGGCACCTCCCTGGGTGCGACAAAAGCTATCCGCGAGGCGCCACAAGGTACCTTCATTGCCGCCAACGCGCTCTAACGCCTCGTCAAACGCCACAATATTTTTATCAAGCGCAGCATTAGACACCACTGGCGCCGCCGTACCGGCCGCAGACGGCACATCAACGCTGTTTGTTTGCCGCTTGGGCAAGTATTGAGCAATTTTCTGATACAACTCGCGCACATCGATGGGTTTGGCGATGTAGTCATTCATTCCTACGGCTCGGGCGCGGTCGCGATCCTCGGCGGTGGCGTTGGCCGTCATCGCAATTATGGGCAATGTGCCTACCTGCCCCAGTACACGAATCCGGCTGGTGGCGGTATAACCATCCATAACCGGCATTTGAATATCCATCAAAACGCAGTCAAAGGAGTCGCCCGACATCGCCTCCAGTGCTTGTTGACCGTCGCAGGCCAATTGCACCTTGGCCCCAACCGCCTCGAGTAATTCACTCGCCACCTGCCGATTGAGTTCGTTGTCATCCACCACCAACAACTTGGCTCCGGTCAAATCGACACAGTCATTGCGATCGGTGCTGAGCCCCGCATTGTGCGGCACAGGCTGCCCAAATGCCCGACCAATCGCATCGCGCAAGCGCAGCGGGTCAATCGGTTTTACCAGCACCTCCTGAATGCCAAGCGCCTTCGCTTGCGTTGTTAGCGTGTAGCTATCATAAGCCGTCACCATGATACTCGGCGGCAACTCGCCGTCCCGCGCGATTAATTCATGAGCAAACTGAATGCCGTCCATCTCTGGCATTTTCCAGTCTAGCAGTAGCAAATCAAAGCTCGTGTCAGACAGAACTTCAAGCGCCTCAGCCCCCGAATTTACCGCTGTTACCTGTAACCCTGCGGCCTTGCCATAGACGGCCAGAATCTGGCGCGAGGTAGAGTTATCATCCACCACCAGCACCCGCTTACCCTGAATAGCGACAGGCAACGAGCGCACCGCAATGTTCTTTTTAGGTGTCACGAAGGGGGCGTAAAAGCTAAAGCGGCTGCCCTTGCCGGGCACACTTTTAACGTCAATCTCGCCGCCCATAAGCTCGACCAAGCGACGGCATATCGACAACCCCAACCCCGTGCCGCCGTATTTTCGGGTGGTCGATTCATCCGCCTGAGAAAACACCTTAAACAGCTTGCCTTGCTGCTCGTTGGTCATCCCTATACCGGTGTCGGTTACACTAAAAGTTAGCTCAAGCGCGCCCGGCTCGGGCTCTGAGCCGGCAACTTCGATGGCCAGGGTTACCGAGCCTTGCTCAGTAAATTTAATCGCATTACCCAGCAGGTTTATCAACACTTGCTGTAAACGCACTGGGTCGCCTTTTAAGACCTCCGGCACACGGGCATCCAGATAGAGCAGCAGCTCCACCTCGGGTTTTTCACTAAACTTAACCCCGGCAATCGTGCAAACCGTATCGACCATCTCCAACACACTGAACTCGATACTCTCAAGCTCCATATGCCCGGCTTCGATTTTAGAAAAATCTAATACGTCGTTAATAATGCCCAACAGCGAATGCGAGGCACCGTTGATTTTATCGAGGTATTCACGCTGTTTTTCATTGAGCTCGGTACTGCCCATCAAGTGACCAAGCCCAATAATGGCGTTCATTGGCGTACGTATTTCATGGCTCATATTGGCCAAAAACGATGATTTTGCATCGGTGGCGGCCTCGGCTTCACGGCGCGCCTGTACTAATTTTTTATTGGTCGTTTGTAGCGCGCGAGTGCGCTGATTGACAGTTTGCTCAAGCTGCTCTTTGTGGCGCCGCAGCTCTCCGGTGGCGCTGCGCAACAACTGGCGGGTGCGATGCTGCACTGCAAACAGCTGATCGATCTCCATGATAGCCACATGTGGTGTCGCAGGTTCGCTAAAGTCCAGCTCGGCAATACGCTGATTTTGTCGAATCAACTCGCTTAAAGGGCGAGTAAAGCGGCGCGCCAAGGCCGCCGCCAACAAAGCCCCAATAAGCAGCACAAACAGCATAATGCCAACCAGCCAGCGCTGATGACTAGCAGCGCCGGGGATAAACGCCCGCTCGGGCGCGTAGGTGCCCACCCAGATGCGCATGGTCTCTAAGGTATAGGGCATAAACGAGTAATACCAAGCGTCCTCACTCGCCTGATAACGCCCCACATCGTGCTCGTGCCGCCCGCTTTCTTGCCACTGTTGCCAACCCGCCAGCAGCGGCCCGGTGAGCACTGTATCCAGTTGCTGTAACCCCTGGTCGCTACGATTGGCGCCACTGGCGACCCGATAATTGCTCGGGGCACCCAACACCTGGTTAGCATCGGTAAAAATAATAATCTGTGTGTCTGCTCCTTTGTTGAGCGTATCCACCAGTGACGACAAGTCAGACAACCGAATATCTAAGCCCAACACCATGGTCTCGCCAGCACTATTTAACCACGATGTAGACACAGTTATGCCCGGCTGCCCCGAGGTGAAAAATAAGTACACATCCGTCCAGTGCACCTGCCCCCCGGCACTCACAGCGCCGGTAAACCAAGGTCTTTTACGCGGATCATAGTCTAACGCCGGCGCCGACTCTCCACCTGGGCGGCGCGCGCCCGAGGCGTCCATCTCTAACAGTTGATAAGCCCCCTGATCCACATCGCTCAAACGCATGCGCCAAGGCTGTGCACCCCGGCCCTGCATCAACATCCACTCGTGGCCATCGCCCGTCGCCAACATTGCCGCAGTAATATGCGGAGTCTCTTGCAGGAGTGGGTAAAAATAAGCATTGAGTGATGCGACACTGTCGGGGCTCGCCTGCGACTGCTCGGCCCAACGCTGCGCCATAGACAGCAGTCGTGCGGTATCGCCCAGCAAACCATCCAATTGATAGTGCACGCTATCGCCTTTGCGCTGCATCTGCACCATCGAAACCTTGCGTAAACTGGGCTCAAATACCAGCTTAACGTAACCCCAATAAGCCCCGGCTAAGGCAATTAACAAGAGTCCGGCCATGCTGGCCAATAAAGCGTTGCGAAATGAAATTTTACGGCTGCTCAAAAAATGTCCCACTTGGTAGATGTCCCTGCTTTCGACTTACATCTTGTGTCATCGATCACTCACCTCGACCCCCACGGTCGAGCCTTCATACACCAGCGGGTAAAAAGTCAAACCAGCTTGACACTCTGATGAGTTGAGTGCACGCCCGCTTGCAAGTGAAAACTCGATACCATGACTGGGACAACGCAACACACCGCCGCTGAGGGTAGCGCGAGTTAACGGTGCTTGCCGGTGGGGGCACTGATTAGCAATTAAATAAAGTCGCCCAGCGTCTTGCAGCAGTAACAGCTCGAGCCCGGCTAGGCGTACCGGGCGCATAAAACCATCTTCTATCTCGTGCAGTTTTGCCAATTCAACGTACGCCATCGTACCCTACCCGGCCGGTATGTTTTTAGATTTGCTCCGCCGTACTATGCCCTAAGTCACGTATGAAGAAAAGACGCCAGAATTGGCGCGACACTCACCCGATAGCACGCTACACTTATAGCCATTGCTAGTCGTGCACGCACGCACTCTATGTCCCCATGTCAGAAGGCCCGTCAGAGTATTTCCATGGCAAGCTCCAACACACAGGTATACCTTAACAAGCTCAAAGCCTTATCCGATCAACTGGTGGCCCTGCAAAAGCCGATCCGCATTCTCGACGCCATCAAATGGCCCGCCGAAGTGCAAGAGCGTTTTTTTGCCGCCGGCGGTAAACGCCTACCCGACGTTGGACGTGATTACTACGAGCACAACCCCCTGCCATTCGATCGCCACAAGCTCACCGACTCCTTTATTGAGCTTGAACGCGACGTGGTGCGCCAGCTTGGCGCCCAGGATGCGCTCGGCCGCATTTTGCGAGATACCATCAACCAATACCGTCTCGTGTTAGAGATGCTTGGCTCGCGCGGCACCGCGCGTTTTGGCGAGCTCAGCCGACGCCTTTATGGCTCGCCCAGTGACTGCATTACCGGCGACAACAAAACGTTGCTGGAAGTCGGCCAAGAGCTATGCCGCGTTTTTTCACTGCCGGCCGCAGCACAATTGACACCCTCGGGCAAACGCCAGCTAAATGCCACTGAGGCTACCGCGTACTTAAGTACACGAATGGACGAATACTTTACCCCTGGCACAGTAAACGTAACCCTAAGCGATGATATCGTTTCTGATGCGGCCGCCGGAGGTGACTGTCTAAAACTTAACCGACGCTCGATATTTACCCCCCAGGACCTTAACGTTCTTGAGGTGCACGAGGGCTGGGTGCACATAGGCACCACCCTCAACGGGCGGGCGCAACCCTGGGCCAGCTGGCTGAGTGTCGGCTCACCTCGCATCACCGCCATCCAAGAGGGCATGGCGGTGTTGATGGAAACCTTAACCTTTAGCTCGTTTCCAAAGCGAGCACAGCGAGTAAGCGATCGGGTCGTCGCCGTCGACATGGCCGAACGCGGCGCCGACTTTGTTGAACTGTATCGCTTTTTTCGTGAGCGCGGCGACAGTGAGCACGACAGCTTTCGGGTTGCACAACGGGTATTTCGCGGCGGCACGGTTAACGGCGGCTCCGTTTTCACCAAAGATATAAGCTACGTTAAAGGCTTTGTCGAGAACGTCGGTTTTATTCGCAGCGCCATTTATGCCGGCCGCCCTGAAATGATTCCGCTGCTGTATTTGGGGAAACTGGCGCTGGACGACATACCGGCGCTGCAAGAACACTTACAATTGGGGCATATTGTTGCACCGCGCTTCTTGCCGCCGATGTTTAAAAACCTAAACGGTTTATATGTTTGGTTTGGCTTTTCCAGTAGCATTGCCGGGCTCGACAATGTGCGGGTTAGAAAACACTTTTCACGACTTTTTAGCGGCAGCTCCACGGCCACCGGCAATCACCCTTAAGTCAAACACCCAGAAACAGGATAACGCTTACACCATGCCCCGCTTTTTTGACGTCTTACTCTGCGGCACAGAGATCTTTTTTGACAACGGCACAGAACAGAGCATCATCGGGTTTTTAAGTGCCCGCAGAATCGCAAATGACTCACTTGAAAATGCCGTGCTCCGGGCGCGGCACGACTTACTGATCGACTGGAATCACACCTACAACGCCGACCGAAAACTGGGCATCCCCAAGCTGACGACAGTGCAGGTTCGCCCTGTTAACAAGTGGCTACATCGCAGCCCAACGGAAGACTTCTACTTTTTTGACAGTGAAGAGCGCAAGCAAGAGCACCTGGCGTGGATTATCGACAGCGCCCGCCCTTGGTACCGCTTACGTAAAACCCGCCCCGCTAAAACCGTCTGACGCGGCTATAAAAAAGGCGCAGCTGCCGTAGAGCGCCTTTTAGTCGGTGTGGCTTTGAAACAGCTACCTTTGAAACGTATCCATTAAAAAATACTGTTGAGCACCACAAAGATAATACCGCTCAATAAACTCGCTGCGGGCAGTGTAATCACCCACGCCAGCGCGATTGGCTTCATCAAACCCCAGTTGGTCTGAGCGTTCACCACACCAATGCCCAACACAGCACCAATCAAAATATGGGTGCTCGATACCGGCAGCCCCATTGTTGAGGCCATCATCACTACCGCGGCGGCGGCTAGCTCGGCCGAGAACCCCGAGGCTGGGTGCATCTTTGTTAAGTTATGGCCGACGGTTTGAATCACCTCTTTACCGATAAACCACAAGCCCACAATTAACGCCACACCAAAAGTAATCATCGCAACAGTGGGTACCGCCGATGTTGAGCCTATGGCCCCGGTACGCAACACCTCTAAAATAGCCGCAAAAGGCCCGATGGCATTGGCGATATCATTAGAGCCATGACTAAAAGCAAATCCGGCCGCGGTAAACACCTGCATCCAACTGAACATCAGCCAAGTGGAGCGATTGAGCGATGTACCTTTGAGTGTCCGGGCAAAGATAAAGGTAGCCATCCAAATGCCAGCCCCCACCATGCCAATAATTAAATAATTATGCAGCGTGGACAGCCCCAGCTCCATATTTTTTAACCCTTTAAAAAGCAGCATGGATGAAATCACCATTCCCCCAAGCGCCGCAAATAAAGGCACCCACTGCTCTAACGCCCTATGAGCATCAACGTCTTCGGCCTGCTTATCAATCCGGTGCAGCTCACGAAAATATTCCGACTCCAGCTCATCGGGATTAATACGCACATCATTAATCGTCGCCGCATCGCGGGCCATCGCACTGGTGTAAGAGATTTTTTGAATTTCACTCAAACGCTCAAACGCGTTTTTAAAGGCTTCTCGGTGCTCAATTTTTTGTTGCTTGATATGGCCCAGATGCTCTTCGGCTTTTTCGTTATAACGCAGAATGTGCTTTTTGATGGTGCCATAAAGCAAATAAGACACAATACCGCCCAGCAGCGGCGAGATAACCCACGAAGCCGCAATCGCCCCGACCTTATTCCACATCACCAAATCAAACGCAGTATCGGCACCGTTCAATACAATACCTAACGCAATGGAGCTACCGACAATACCGCCAATAATCGAATGCGTGGTGGAAACCGGATAGCCGCGCCGGGAGGCAAACAACAACCACAGAGCCGCCGCCAGCAGCGCCGCCATCATGATGTAGACAAATTGCATCGGCTCGATATGCATTGCCGATAAATCCACAATGCCTTTGCGAATGGTCTTGGTAACTTCACCACCGGCAATAACCGCCCCACTGACCTCAAATATCGCCGCTACCACCAACGCTTGAGTGATGGTTAAGGTGCCCGCCCCGACACTGGTACCAAACGAGTTGGCGACATCGTTACCACCGATATTAAAGGCCATAAACAGGCCAAACGAGGTGGCTAACAGAAATATAACGGTGTGATTATTGTTGGTGTAGCCCATGCCCCAAAAAACAAAATAAGCCGTGATGGCAAACATCGCCACGGCAAAGAACATGTTTAAATTGCGTACGTGGACGGGCTCAGTGGGACGCACCGGGCTCATAGAAGAGTTGTTTTCGCTCACAGGGCATGTCTCAGGTTTCGATAAGGACGCTCACTGTGGCAAACCAAAGTGTCATATTTATGACAGGAGACTGACGCTTATCTCGCCCTGGCCGGCCGCTTCGCCAGCTTACATCCCGCGATAGAGCCCGCGAACTTCATCGGCCAAGATATCGATCGCCCGTCGAATCACCTCGATAGGCTGACCATAACTAAGCCGCAGGCACTCGTGCTGATGCGCCCAAGGCTGACGTAAACCCGGAAAAAAATGATGCCCCGAGATCACCAGTACGCCGCGCTTTTTTAACCGCTGGTAGAGCTGCTCACTGGTTATCGGCAGCCCCTCGAGCCAGAGCCATAAAAATATGGCGCCCTCGGGCCTGTGCAAGCGAAACGGCACCCCAGCCAGAGCTTGCTCGATGAGCACAACGGTTTGCAAGGCGCGCTCGCGATAAAACGGACTCACCACTTCGCGCCCGAGGGCCAACAACTGCTCATTGGCAATAAGTTGGCGCGCTACCGCCGGCCCCATATTGCCCACCGCTAGGCTAAGTACCGTATTAGCACGGGCAAACGACTGAATCAGCGGCTCACTGGCAATGACAACCGAAGTGCGCGCCCCAGGCAAGCCGAGCTTTGATAAACTCAGTACCAGGATAGTATTGCTATTCCAGCTCGGGCTGGCATCGGTAAAGATAATCTCTGGAAACGGTGTACCGTAGGCACCATCGACAATTAACGGAATACCATGGGCTTGGGCCAATTGATCTAAGCACGCCATTTCGGCGTCGGTAATAACGTTGCCTGTTGGATTGGTCGGGCGAGACACACACAAAGCTGCACTGCGCTCGTCAACCTCAAGGTGGTTTAAATCCACATGGTATTTAAACTGGTGATCGCCAATCAACTCAATGCTGGGCCTATCTGCGCGAAAAAAATCATCACTCAGCCCTAAGTCACTATAGCCTAGATACTCAGGCACAAGGGGCAATTGAATATGCCGTTTAATGCCATCGCACCCCTCGCCCGCCAACATATTAAACAGCACAAAAAAAGCAGATTGGCTGCCATTGGCCAAGGCTACGTTGTCACGGGTTAAACCCCACTGGAATTCCCGGTTGAGCAACGCTACTAACTCATCCAGCAGTGCGACGTCGCCAGCGGGCGACTGATAGACACCGAGCATTTGCTGTGACTTAACCGGGTCATCCATCACTTGCTGCAAAGCATCGGCTAACGCCTGCTCTACAGCGGGAATCCGCGCGGGGTTACCGCCACCGAGAAACAGCATGTCTGGGTTGACTCGCAGCGCATCGCCCAAGTCTTCCATCAGCGAGACAATGCCGGAGCCTTGATTTAAATGATTACCGAACCTGGATAAACGCATGAAATGAGAGCTTAACGAAAAGGCTGTGCGGCCAGAGTATAGTGGTACAAAGACACAACCGTGGGCAGCAGGACAATTACAATAAACCGTATGTAAGCAGTGTTTGCTCTAAGGCGGCAGCACTGACCGGCTTTTTAATAAAATCGATGGCGCCCAGCGCTGTCACTCGCTCGCGGGCCGCCGGCTGAATATCGCCAGAAATAACGATCACAAGGCACTTTAACCGCTCGGAGGAAATAGCCTCCAGCACCGCAAAGCCGTCCATCTCGGGCATGGTAAGATCCAATAACACGACCTCACCCAAGCCATTACGGATGGCCTGCAGTGCCTCGGTGCCATTGGTGGCAAAGCTGATCTCGACATCCCAGGAGGCGGGCAAGGCGCGCGCAACTTGCTTGCGAGCCATATTGGAGTCATCACATATTAGCAGCGGTGTGCTCATTCACTAACCGTTAGTATAGCCAAAAGCGTATTTACTATTTTCTCCTCCATTATAGCCACGAGAAGCCCCCTAGGGCCAAACAATAAACGCTTTTTAACTAAGGCCGACAGATCTGCCGCCTCTGGGGTGCCCCGCAGAGCCCTAAAACGCTATAATCGGCGCAATTATTACCTGTTAACCGGATGCCACACTATGCTGTCTATCTACCATAATCCGCGGTGCTCTAAGTCCCGTCAAACACTGGCACTGCTGGAAGAGCAAGGTTTAACACCCGAGATTATTAAATACCTGGATACGCCACCCACTCCCGCCGAGCTGAGCGACGTGATCGACAAGCTCAACATCAGCCCAAGGGAGCTGTTACGCCGCAAAGAGGCGGATTACAAAGCGCTAAACCTGGAGGACAGCTCGTTGTCGGACAAGCAGCTTATTGCAGCGATGTGCAGCCACCCTAAACTGATCGAGCGCCCCATTGTGATTAACGGCAATAGCGCCCGACTGGGCCGGCCACCCGAGCAAGTACTGGAGATCTTAGGATGAGCCGCTTATGAGCAACCAGCTTTACGTACTTGTCTTATATTACAGCCGCAGTGGCACAACGGCGGCACTTGCCCGAGAGCTGGCCCACGGCGTCGAGCGCGAAGGCAACATAGAGGCCCGCATTCGCACCGTGCCACCGGTATCCCCAGATTGCGAGCCAAGCGCTCCCGCCGTTCCCGCAGAGGGTGCCATTTATGCCACCCGTGACGATTTACGCCACTGCAGCGGCCTGTTACTCGGCAGCCCTACCCGCTTTGGCAATATGGCGGCACCGCTTAAGTACTTTTTAGACACCACCAGCGATCTATGGCTAGAAGGCTGCCTTATCGACAAACCCGCCGGCGTCTTTTGCGCCAGCAACAGCTTACATGGCGGGCAGGAGTCGACCCTGCTGAATATGATGGTGCCACTGCTGCATCACGGCATGCTGATTAGCGGTATCCCCTACTCTGAGGCCGGGCTCAACCAAACCCACAGCGGTGGCACACCCTATGGAGCAACACACTGGTCGGGCCACAAAGCCTCGGGCTTAAGTGATAGTGAAACCGAACTTTGCCACGCTCAGGGGCAGCGTCTGGCGCGTTTAGCCCTACAACTGGATAACCGTTAACAATGAAAACACCTGAGTACAGCGCGGCCGACGTCGCGCCCTTAACCCGTCGCTATCAACAGGGACGGCTGACGACTCTCGCGTGCCTCGTCGGCCTGATTGCACTCTTTTGTGTTAGCAATTTAATCGAGCCGAGCGGCAGTTTGTTTCGCCTCCTAATCCAATGCGTGCCATTAGCACTTTTTATACCCGGTATCTGGATTGGCCATCACCGTACCTACAGCTGGCTTTGCTTTGTGATTTTGTTTTACTTTACCGCGTTTGTGGTGGAGGCCATGTCCCCGTTTGGTAATTTGGTGGATTATCTGGCTACCGCGCTCTCAGTGGTGCTGTTTTTAGCTGCGATGATGAGCAGCCGCTGGCGACAGCACTCGCGCTTGGCTTTAAGCCAGAACCCGTCAGCGGGCACTTAGGCCGCGAAACAAACCCTAGGTCGAGACAACAACACCTGTGGATTTAAGACAGGGACACGAGAATTCATCATTCAGCTCCAAAAGGAAGACCACGTGACCAACAGCGAAAACCAAAAACGCAAAGGACCTGTACGCCAACTCTTTGGCAGTATCTGGGGCGCTATTACCTGGCTTAGGCGCGCATTGGCCAACGTCATTTTTATTATCATCATCGTGGCGATACTTGCGCTGATCGGGCAGAGCCGCACCGACGTACTACCGCAAGACTTCGCTCTGCGCCTCGCCCCCTCTGGCGTACTGGTAGATCAACGACAGGCTCTGGACGCGTTCGCTGCACTAACCGCCGATGAATCAGCCGAGCAATCAGAAACTCTGGTAGCCGATGTCATCAGAGCGATTAACCTTGCCGCCACCGACGAACAAGTCAGCCATTTAGTTCTCGACTTAAACAGTTTACGCGGTGGCGGCGTTAGCAAGCTTTACGAGATCGGCCAAGCCCTGGAGCAATTTAAGGCCAGCGGTAAGTCGATTACCGCAGTATCCGATCACTACAACCAAGATCAGTACTTTTTGGCCAGTTACGCCGATGAAGTTTATTTGCATGATATGGGTTTTGTGCTGTTAACCGGCTTTGCCAGCTATCACCAGTATTTTAAAGATGCACTGGATAAACTCGCGGTAAACATGCATGTGTTTAAAGTCGGAAAATACAAAGATGCGGTCGAACCCTATACACGCAACGGTATGTCAGAGGCCTCGCGTGAGCACAACCGCCTTTGGCTCAACACGCTTTGGCAAGCGTACCGTCACAACATTGAGATCCAGCGCGAATTACCCAGTGGTGCCATCGACGATATAATCAGCCGCTCGTCCGAGCTGTTACAGCAGGCCGAAGGCGACACTGCGCTCATGGCGCAGCAAGCCGGGCTTATCGACACCGTCGCCAGCCGGCAAGAGATTAGCAATACTTTGATTCAGCGCTTTGGCCTGGACACACAAACCGACCAGTACAAGCACGTCAACTGGTCGCGCTACTTGCAACACCGCCGCGACATACCGTTACCCGGCGCCGATTACGTGGGCTTAATAACCGCTCGGGGCGCCATTCACTCCGGTGATCATCCCCCCGGGGTGGTCGGTAGTGAAACTCTCGTTCAATTACTACGCCAGGCCCGGGATGACCAAGATATTAAAGCCCTTGTTGTTCGGGTAGACAGCCCAGGGGGCAGTGCGTTTGCATCGGAGGTTATTCGCGCCGAGCTTGAAGCTACACGTAACGCCGGTATCCCAGTCGTCATCAGTATGGGCAGTGTCGCCGCGAGTGGCGGCTACTGGATATCCACTGGCGGGGATGAGATCTGGGCGCTACCTACCACCATTACCGGGTCGATTGGCGTGTTTAGCATTATGCCGACACTCGAACAGTCCCTTGCCAAGCTCGGCGTTTACACCGACGGTATCGCCACCAGCGAACTGGCCGGCAGCCTGGACCCAACGCGAGCGCTAAGTGAGCCGGCCGCCGCCGCGTTGCAGATGGGTGTCGATAGTATTTATCAGCGCTTTTTGCAGACAGTGGCCGACGCGCGCGACCTTACGGTCGAGCAAGTTCACGAGATCGCTCAAGGGCGAGTTTGGAGTGGCGAGCGAGCCAAAGAGCTGGGGCTTGTAGACCAACTCGGTACCCTCCAGGAGGCTACCGCCGCTGCCGCTGCAATGGCCGAACTAACACAATGGAAGACCAAAGAGATTACCCCACCGCTCACCCCAATGGAGCAGCTCATCATGCAGCTGGCCAACTCTGGCGTAAGCTTACCCGGCGACTGGCAGAGTTCACTCGGTGCCCTTACCACCTTAAATCCGCTCGGCGGAGGGCTTGGCAAGCGAGGCCAAGAAGCACTTACAGAACTGTTTGGCGACGACTCAGGCGACGTTCAGGCGCGCTGTTTAAGCTGCAGCCTTATTAGCCGTCCAAGCCGATAACCAACTCCAGCCGCGCGACACGCTTTTGGGTGTCGAGGCGGTTATCCAACAATACCTGCTCAAACTCGGGCAGGTAAACCATGGTATTGATGGTGGCCGTGTACATGCGCAACAGTTTCTGTTCATTGTTGAGCATCGCCCGCACAACCGCTCCGTCACTGAGCAACTTACCAAAGATAACTCGCATGCGTGCTGGCACAGCGCCCATATCCGGGCCCGAAGACACATCGTCGTGGTGCGCCTGAACCACGCCGCTCAGCGACTCAATCGCCCTCTCATGGCCGCGCACAACGCTGTCGAACACGCGGCGCAAACTTGGCGCCCGGACTTTATCCCAGGCGTCTTGGTAACTTTGCAACAGATCGTGGTGGCGACTGATTAAGCCGTTTAAATCGTCGGTTAAGAATTCGCTTTTAACATTTTCATGTGTAATACGCATACCATTACCTCGACAGCAGTGGCGCCTCTCGGCGCGTTACTTTTTATACGCAGCACCAGAGTGCCGTACAAAAAGACCTAGTTAGCTTGCAGCAAAACTTGAGCCAACTATCAGCCAGCAGTACCAGGTCACGTCATGGGGGGGAGGATCGACTATTTTTGCGTCTTTTTTGGGGTTTTTATAGAGGAGCGAAGAGATACTACACAGCAGTATGTACAAATTACATAAAAGCGGTGGGCATTGCCTGTGGTAGGCTGCGGGTACACCTACCTCACTACAGCACGTAACGGACTCGTACGAGCCCGCTCAATACCCATGAAAATAGTTAACGCGATTAGCTTTCAACGCTCAAAATAAATTTTTCTGTCTTCCAGGGTTTTTTAATGCTGTGACCAAACATGTCACACTCAAACTTCTCGTCGCACAAATCGACCAGCTTTAAAAATGGCGTTCTCCCCGGGTCGGCAATCAAAATGCGCTTAACCCCAGCCGCTCTTGCCCGTTTGATTAGGTTAAACAGCGGTTTTGTCATTTCATCCCAAAAACAAATTTCGCTACCGATCAGGGTATGCACCCCTTGCAGGTCTTTTTTGGTGATTTTCTCAAAGCGCTTAGCCTGAAACGTAACTCGCTTAACATCGTTTAGCTGCTTCACAAACTCTACGTAGGGCGCTAGTGCTTTATCGGCATCAGTGGCAATAACCTTTGCGTTAAATTGCGTTGCCATAAAACAGCTCAAGCCGCCCCAACCGCAACCAATCTCAAGAACCTTAGCACCCTTTTTTATAGGGTTTTGCAATAAATAATCCATAAGCACCGCACTCGTGCGCCATACTTTAGTGCCATGTAATGACGGCTCATCGTACAAGCGCTTAAAGCGACGAATCTCTTTGTGTTGTGCTTTAGGCAGCAGCAACCCATGAAGCTTGTATAAGTGTTTATCTGAGTCGGACGCTTTTTGTTTAGCGCGGGGCTTTGCGTTAGCGGGCATAGGAAACCTTATGAGCGTTTAATCAGTAGCCATTTAGCCTTATGCTACCACGTCAAAAAAATTCGCATAACCTCGCCCGGCGCACGAATCAGTAATAACTTAACGCTTGGGCCTTACCCCGGAAGATGCGGTACATAAAAATCGTGTAAGCGATAATACTGGGCAACACGATCGCCGCCCCGTATAAAATAAAGCGCAGTGACTCAGGGGCACTGGCGGCCTCCCATATAGTGAGCTTGCCGGGGACAACATACGGAAAATAGCTGTAGGCCAACGCCAAGAAGCACAACACAAAAATACCGACCGCACTGGCAAACGGCACCCAGCTGCCAAAGTCATTGTCGTAGGGAAAGTGGCGAAGGTACACAAACAATGTGACAAACAAAATCGCGCACACAAAGGGAATCAACAACAGCAATAATGCTTGAGGAAGACTAAACCACTTATCAAACACCTCACTACTCATAAAAGGGTTTACCGCGCTCACCGCCACGATCCCGACAATCATCAAAATGGCGGTAATCTTAGCCCTGCCCGCCGCCCAACGTTGCAAATCGCCTTCGGCTTTTAAAATCAACCAACAGGCCCCGACAAAAGCATAGGCGGCAGTGACGCAAACCGCACTGAGCAAACCAAAGCCAACAGCCAGTAACCCGCCGCTAAAGCCGGTAACATAAATCCCCAGCATGTAGCCCTGCGCCAAAGATGCGATAATGGAGCCTGCTTTAAAGCAGCGGTCCCATCGGTTTTGGTAATCCGCGCGTGCTTTAGCCCTAAAGTCAAACGCCACGCCGCGCAGTATTAGCCCCAGCAAGAGGAAAAATGCCGGCAAATACAAATACCCCAATACCGCACTGTGAGCCGACGGAAAAGCAATAAGTAGCAGCCCTACCGCCAATACCAGCCAGGTTTCATTGGCATCCCAAAACGGCCCTATGGAGGCGATCATAGTGTGCCTATGATCAGGCTTACCCATAGGCAGCAATATACCCACCCCAAGGTCAAAGCCATCAAGCACCGCATAAATTAAAACCGCGAGCCCCATTAAGGCGATAAATATTACCGGTAACCAATAAGCTTCCCCACTCATAACTGCGCCTCCTTAGCTGTGGTGGCCAATGGTTCGACATCGTTTTGTACAGCCTTACGAGCCAGGTAAAACAAGGTATGCAAAAACGCCACAATCAACACAATATAGAGCAGCACATAAGTAACTGCAGTAAACAGAACATTGCCCGAGGCCGTCGAGGTGACGGCATCAGCGGTTTTCAGCACACCGTAGACTAGAAATGGCTGGCGCCCAATTTCGGTCACATACCAGCCAGCCAAAGTCGCCAGCCAGCCCGAGAACGTCATAGCCACTAAGGCACGCTGCCAGAGGGGGCTCACCTGGTCGCGCCGCCAAAGCTGAATGGAACAACTCCACGAAATCAGCAGCATTAACATCCCCATGCCCACCATCACTCTGAACCCCCAAAACACCGGCATAACAGGCGGATGCTCACCGGCAAACTCATTAAGCCCTTTAATCTCACCGTCGCCAGAGTGCGTTAGTATCCAGCTTGCCCCCCGTGGAATCGAGATAGAGTAATCGTTGCTTTGTGTTTCCTCGTTTGGCAGTGCAAACAGCTGTAAAGGAGCACCCCGCTCCGTATGCCAAACGCCCTCCATAGCCGCAATCTTGGCGGGCTGATGCTCTAAGGTATTCAGTCCATGAAGGTCACCGACAAAGATTTGCAGCGGAATCACCATAGCGGCAAGGTAAACCCCGGTTTTTAAGGTTAACCGAACCTCCTCTGAGCGGTCGTTGCGCAATAGCCGATACGCCGAGACCCCCGCCACAAAAAACGCCGCCGCCAAACCCGACGCCAACAGCATATGCGTTACCCGGTACGGCATCGATGGATTAAAAATAATCGCCATCCAGTCGAGCGGAAACGCTACTCCATCGCGCATCTCAAACCCCGCCGGCGTTTGCATCCAGCTGTTCAGTGCCAATATCCAAAAAGCCGAGAGCGAGGTGCCCACGGCGACCAATCCTGTGGCTATGGTGTGCACTCTATTCGACACCCGCTTAGTGCCATATAGCATAATGCCTAAGAAGGTAGCCTCTAAGAAAAACGCGGTTAGCACCTCGTAACCCAGCAAAGGGCCCGCTACGTTACCCACGGTTTCCATATAGCCTGGCCAATTGGTACCAAACTGGAAAGACATAGTGATGCCACTGACAACACCAAGGGCAAACGACAAGGCGAAGATTTTTACCCAAAAGCGGTAGGCCGCCATCCAGGCTTCGTTACCCGTGCGACTGTAGCGCAGCTTAAAAAACAACAACAACCAACACAGCGCAATGGTGATAGTGGGAAACAAAATATGAAAGGTAATATTGGCCGCGAACTGAATTCGCGACAGCATAAACACATCCAACATAACAACCTCGATGGATAAAAATAGATTCTCGGCTAACTGAGCAGCTTGCTGACTCCGGCACCGAGCTTGAGCATACGGGCCAGCTGTTTGGGTGAGAGACGTTGAATCTCATCGCTCCAGTGGGTCATCATCTCGATCAACTTGTACATATCCTCAATACGCGACTGCGCGTATCGCTCGCCACGGTCGGCGGGCTTATCCATCAACAACTCTCGCATCACGGTTAGCGTCGGGTCAATTTCACGCTTACGTCGCTCGTTAAGTAATGTACGGGCGATCTCCCAGACATCTTCTGGGGCGGTAAAATAGTCTTTTCTATCGCCGGCAATGTGCTTTAAGCGCACCAGGTTCCAGCTTTGTAACTCCTTTAGCCCCATACTGACATTTGAACGTGACACCGATAAGGCAGCCGCCAGTTCGTCGGCATTAACCGGCTCTTCGGACAACACAATATAGGCATACATCTGCCCTACGGTACGGTTAATACCCCAACGACTTCCCATTTCGCCAAAGTGGCGCACAAAAGATTCGATCAACGGCGACATCAATTTTCACTAATTACTGAAATTTCAGTAATTATACAAGAGAACACGACCCACGCAAGTAGGTCTACTAAGAGATTCAAGGGTAGCGTTGGCGTTTACCGTTTGTACGAAGGCGAGAAGCACCGTCAAGCGGTCGCTGAGCGGAGGATTGCAAACCTGGTTTTACCCAAATTTTAATCGAGTCCCACTGCGGCTAAGCGCCTCCGGTAAGAAATTCATGGAAACCTAATTCCGTGAAAATAACGGGCACTCCGTTACTATTAAGGCACGACCGGTAAGCTCAACTTCAATATGGCACTCAATGGATCGGTAGCGATTGTAAAGGTTCTCTTAAAATCGCAAGATTACCGGCAGCCCACCGGGTTTTAAGGAACGGATTAGGACTTTTTAAAAAATTTGGGCGGTTCTACATTAACCCCAGATAAAAACCCGCTATAGCAGCGCTCATCATATTAGCTAAAAAGCCCGCGAATACAGCCTTGAGCCCCATTTGGGCCACATCTTGACGGCGACTAGGTGCGAGAGTAGCGAAGCCACCCAACAGTACGGCTAGAGAGCCAAAATTGGCAAAGCCACACAGCGCGATAGAGACAATAGCCGCTGAGTGCTCAGATAACTCTTTGCGGTGTGCGGCAAGGTCGATAAACGCCACAAACTCATTTAACACCAACTTTTGTCCAATCAAGCTACCCGCAAGCTGGCTTTCCTCCCAAGGAACCCCAAGTACAAACGCCAATGGCTGAAAGAGATAACCCAACAACCACTGAAGCGAGAGCTGCTCTACGCCAACCCACTGCCCTATCAAACCAAACAGTCCGTTAACCATGGCGATAAGACTGATAAAAGCAATCAACATGGCGCCAATATTAGCCGCCATTTGCAGGCCACTGGATGCGCCACCGGCGGCGGCATCAAAGACGTTACTGTATTGCTGTTCACGGGCGGCTATTTCATCCAGCTGCTCATTGGGCGTGTCCGTTTCAGGCATCATTATTTTAGCCATCAGAAAACCGCCAGGCGCCGCCATAAAACTTGCCGCCAATAAATAACGCAAATCGATACCTAGGCCCACATACCCAGCCAATACCGAGCCGGCCACCGTCGCCATGCCGCCCACCATGACGGCAAACAACTCCGAGCGCGTCATGCTGGCAATAAAGGGTTTTACCACCATCGGAGCCTCGGTGTGGCCGACAAAAATATTCGCCGTGGCCGAGAGCGACTCGGCCCTACTGGTGCCAAGCAGCCAACGCAGCGCCCCACCCAGTATCTTAATAACCCACTGCATAATCCCTAAGTAATACAAAACCGCCACCAGCGAGGAAAAAAATATCACCACCGGCAACACATTAAACGCAAAAATAAAACCCAAAGAGTCGCCTGCAAGCTCGCCAAACATAAACTCGATACCGTTTTGGCCGTAGCTAATCACTTGCAGCACCGCTTGAGATATATCATCGAGCCGTGCCCGGCCCCAACTGGAGTACAACACCAAAGCTCCCAACCCAAGCTGACACAATAGGGCCGCCACGACGGTACGCCAATTAATCTGCCGCCGGTTCTCGCCCAGTGCAATGGCCACACCCAGCAGCACCAAGATTCCAAGTAAGCTTACAAGTGCTGACATAGCGTGTTCGACAGGTGTTGACGAATTGTTTCTACAATGACCGCAGGCTGATCAGCTGGCGTGAGCGTAACATCGGCATAGTCTTGCTGCGGCAGTACGTATTGCTGTGTCATAGGCATGACCGTTTGCGAAAACTGTGTAATGACTGACTCGCGACTGCGGCCTCGCTCGCGCACATCCCGCTCGATGCGACGCGACAAACAAACCTCTAGCGGCGTATCAATAAATAGCGACACCTGAAACAACTCTCGCAGGGCAGCCGTATGTAACACCAAAATCCCTTCAACGATCATTACGGGCGCGGCATGAACACGTTCGCCTGCCTGCAGTGGGCGATGCTGCGTAAAATCGTACCCTGGAGGCGCCACTGTCCCGCCTTTGCGCCAAGCCCTCAAATCGGCCGCAAAACGCGTTAAATTAAGGCTGTCAGGGTGGTCAAAATTGATGGCAGCCCGCTGATGCAGTTCCAGATGAGAGTAATCGCGGTAGTAACGGTCTAAGTTTATGACCGGCGCCGGTGCTGTATCGGAGCCAAGCAGCCGGGCCAGCTGTTGTGCCAGAGTTGTTTTACCCGAGCCCGAGGCCCCGGCAATAGCAATTAAGGTGGGAGTCAAAGCAACCTCATTTTGGCGAAAAAGCCTAATGATAACCGCTTGTTTCTTCAGAATTATGACAGTATTGTCACAGAAATTACCGAATGCCAGTTAGGGGGTTTTCACCTCTAGGGAAGTGTTTTATGCCCAGCCCTTACGACACAACATTAATGAGCCGTATTCGCCAGTGTACGCTGTGCGAGCCTCACCTTCCCCTGCCAGCCAGGCCCGTACTGCAGGCCTCCCCCGATGCGAAAATACTGATAGCGGCGCAGGCGCCGGGCAAACTCGCTCACGAGGCCAATCGCCCTTTTGACGACCCCAGTGGCGACCGCTTGCGCCGATGGTTGGGTGTCACCCACGAGCAGTTTTACAACCCCAATCTATTCGCCCTTGTCCCCATGGGATTTTGCTACCCTGGTCGTGGCGCAAGCGGTGATTTACCGCCGCGCCCCGAGTGCGCCCCCACCTGGCGGCCTGCGTTACTCGAGTATTTAGCGCACGTAGAGCTCACACTAGTCATTGGCCAGTACGCTCAGGCCTACCACCTACCCAACAGTGAAAAAACTCTGACCGAGCGCGTACGCAACTGGCGCCATTATTGGCCAGAACAGCTCCCACTGCCCCACCCAAGCGGCCGCAACAACCGCTGGCTGGCAAAACACCCGTGGTTTGAGCGAGAGGTAATACCCGTTCTGCAAGCGAAAATACAAGAGCTTATAGCGCTATAACTGCCTTTAGGCGCTACGATAAGCGCGTTTTAAAATCCCCGTAACCAAACTCGCGAACCACCTCTAACTCGTCCGTCTCGGAATTCCAGAGAGCAATTGCAGGCAGGTTAATACCATTAAAGGTAGTGGTTTTGACCATGGTGTAATGGGCCATATCGTCAAACACTAAACGCTGCCCCACTTCGAGCGGCTGAGCAAAGCTGTAATCGCCAATCACATCACCCGCCAAACAGGTCATCCCCCCCAATCGATAGGTATGCGCTTTTTCGCCCGCCTCGCCTGCGCCAAAAATATCCGCGCGATACGGCATCTCCAAGGTATCCGGCATATGACAAGTAGCCGAAGTATCGAGTATGGCCTGAGGCACGGTACTGGTAAAAACATCCAGCACTTCGGCCACCAACACACCGCTGTGTATCGCTACGGCCTCCCCGGGCTCCAGATACACCTGCACATCAAACTTTTCTGAAAAGCCTCGCACCAAGTCGATTAGCTCATCAACTTGATAGTTCTCGCGAGTAATATGATGCCCGCCACCAAAATTAACCCACTCCAATGTGCCTAAGACATGGCCAAACTTTTGCTCAACCGCCGCTAAAGTCCGTGCCAATGGCGGAACGTCTTGCTCGCATAACGTATGAAAATGCAGTCCCGAGATACCCTCCAATAACTCAGTGTCAAACTCCGCTAAAGGTACACCCATTCTGGATTTAGGCGCACACGGGTCGTACAGCGGGACGTCGCCCTCTGAGTGCTCAGGGTTGATACGCAAGCCAAACTTTAATTCCGGGCGTTTTTCTTTTGCCGCCATACACAAAGGTTTAAAACGCTGCCACTGACTCATGGAATTAAATACCACGTGATCGGAGAGCTTAAGCACTTCGATTAAATCGGCCTCTTTAAACGCCGCCGAATAGGTATGCACCTCGCCGCCATAGTACTCACGTGCCAGCTTCGCCTCGTTCACACCACTGGCACAACTTCCCCAAAGGTACTTACGATTTAAATCGGCCAGTGACCAGCAACTGAAAGCTTTGAGTGCGCCTAATACTTTCGCACCACTCTCAACACCAACCCGATGCAACAATTTGAGATTGTCCTCTATCGCCACTCGATCCACCACAAAACAGGGTGAAGGTACGCGTGTTGCATCAAACTGAGTAAAGTACTGGCGTTTTTCCATAGTAATTTCCGTTTAACTCGACAGAAAAACGGCGGCTTGCGCCGCCGTTTTTCTGACTACTGATTAGGGTGATTATTAACTACTCTTCCATACCGGTTGGCTGGTCAATTTCGACCACCTGCCAAGGCAGGCCGTATTTATTTAAATCATCCATAAAGGGGTCTGGATCCAGCTGCTCCATATTCCAAACACCGGCAGCCGCCCACTTTTTCTCTAACATCATCTTGGCACCAATCATCGCCGGCACACCTGTGGTGTAGGAAATCGCTTGTGACTGAACCTCTGCATAGCACTCTTCATGATCACAGATGTTGTAGATGTAGTAGGTTTTTTTAACGCCATCTTTTACACCCTGAGCGACGCAACCGATACAGGTTTTACCCTTGGTCAAGGGGCCCAGACTTGCCGGATCCGGTAACAATGCCTTCAAAAACTGCAGCGGCACAATCTCTTTGCCTTCAAACTGTACCGGGTCGATAGAGGTCATACCGATATTGCCAAGCACCTCAAGGTGCTTTAAATAGTTATCCGAGAAGGTCATCCAAAAACGGGCGCGCTTGATCTCAGGCAAGTGTTTGGTAATTGACTCCAGCTCTTCGTGATACATCAGGTATATTTGCTTGGGGCCAATACCCGCCGGAAAGTCGAACGAGCGGTTCTCTTTTAATGGCGCAGTCTCTTGCCACTGCCCATCTTGCCAATAGCGGCCATTGGCCGTTACTTCACGAATATTAATCTCAGGATTGAAGTTCGTCGCGAAAGGCTGGCCGTGATCACCTGCATTACAGTCGATAATATCCAGATAATGAATTTCGTCGAGGTAGTGCTTTTTAAGATACGCGGTGTAGACGTTGGTTACACCTGGATCAAACCCTGAACCTAACAACGCCATTCGGCCCGCTTGGGTAAATTTATCCTGATACGCCCACTGCCATTTGTATTCAAATTTAGCTTCTTCTGGTGGCTCGTAATTCGCGGTATCTAAGTAATCAACACCCGCTTCGAGGCAGGCATCCATAATCGCCAAATCCTGATACGGCAACGCCACATTAATAACCAAATCTGGTTGTTCGCGTTTTAGCAGCGCTACGGTTTCGGCGACATTATCGGCGTCGACCTGGGCAGTGGTCACCGGTCGTGGCAGCTGCGCAGCAATCGCCTTACACTTAGACTCAGTGCGACTGGCCAACACAATCTCCGTAAATACTTCCGGTAACTGGGCACATTTGTGCGCTACTACGCCACCGACGCCGCCGGCGCCAATAATCATTACTTTAGCCATAATCCTTTCCTCTAACGCTGTGTCATTAACGTTCAAAATAGGTGTAGCCACGCAAACTCTCAGAGTATGCACTCAGCATACTCTGACGTTCCGAAACATTAATTCGTCCATCGCGTACGGCCTGCTCGGCGGCCACGCGAAACTGGCGAAACATCTGTTGCGGGTCGTATTCCACGTAGCTCAGCACATCGGCAATACTGTCACCGTGTAACTCGTGCACAAAATCTAGGCTGGCGTCAGGATTGATCCGCACACTCGCCACATTGGTATCACCAAACAGGTTGTGTAAATCGCCCAGAGTTTCTTGGTAAGCGCCCACCAGAAACACTCCCAGATAATACTCTTCGCCCGCTTTTACCGGGTGCAACGACAGAGTGCGGGTTTCACCCTCGGGCCCGGCAAAACTATCTAGCTTGCCGTCACAATCACACGTCAAATCAGCAATGGTTGCCTGCCGGGTGGGTTTTTCATCCAACCGATGAATCGGCATCACGGGGAACACCTGGTTAATGGCCCACGAGTCTGGCAGTGACTGAAAAACGCTAAAATTACCGTAATAAATATCAGCCAATTGCTCTGGCAACTGCTCGAGCTCTGGTGGAATACGTTTCATCTCAGGCAATAGCGCTACGATACGCTGCAACCCCTCGAGGCACAGATTCTCGGCAAAGGCCCGCTCGCGCAAATTTATCTCGCCAGAAAAAAAGCAATCGCGCACTTGATCACGATAATAGATAACGTCGTTATAGCTTTCTTGCAGCTTGCTAACGTTAATGGCTTTTAGGGTAAACCACAGATTTGACACTTGCTCGTGACTGCCCTCTGGCAGCTCATCAGGCACAGGCCCGGGCTCGAAGTGACCCACATCCAACACGTTAAACAACAGCACCGAGGTATGAGCAACCGTGGCACGGCCAGACTCAGTCACGATGGTTGGGTGCGGCAAATCATGCGCATTTAGCTGTTGCGCCAGCGCCTCGACCACGTCGACGCAGTACTCCTGAACCGAATAGTTACGGCTATGACCACTGACACTGCTGGTGCCATCGTAATCAATTGCCAAGCCACCACCCAAGTCAATATAGCTTAGCGGAGCCCCCTCAGCCACCATAGCAATATAATAACGGCATGCCTCTAGCACGCCGGCGCGAATACTCCGGATATTGGGAATTTGTGAGCCTAGGTGAAAGTGCAAAAGCTCCAGGCAGTGCAACAAGTCCGCGCCGCGCAGTTCATCCATTACTTCGACTAAGTGATTGGTGGTTAAACCAAACAGACTGCGGTCACCGCTGTCTTCGGCCCAATGGCCCTCCACCTTGGTGGAGAGCTTTAATCGCACGCCGAGTATTGGATCAACCTTTAGCAGGCGACTGCGCTCGATAACCAGCTTCACTTCAGCCACGGTCTCGAGCACAAAAATACATTTAAAGCCTAATTTACGAGCCTGCAGCCCCAAATCGATAAACTCTGCATCTTTGTAGCCGTTACAGATAATCAGGCTTTCCCGATTTTTAAGAGTCGACATGGCGATCATCAACTCAGCTTTACTACCGGCCTCTAGCCCGTGATTGTAACGCTCGCCAAAGCGGGCAATCTCTTCCACAATGTGGCTTTGTTGGTTAACCTTTATGGGAAAGGCGCCGCGATAGACACCTTGATAGCCGGTTGTGGCTATGGCTTCAGCAAAGGACTCATTGAGGATACTGATACGACTATCGACAAGGTTTTCGATGCGCAGCAACACCGGCATATCCAGGCCTCTCTGCTGCAGTCCATCAATAATATGGGTTAAATCAACCGCTACATCGGCGCTCTCACCGGGCGCTCGCACCTCGACATTGCCGGCCTGGTTAATGCCAAAATAGCCGCTACCCCATTCCTCAATGCCGTAGAGTTCAGCCGAGTGCTTCGCCGACCAACTATCTGTGGTTTGTTTCAATCGCTCAACTCCTGTGTAGGGTGTGCTGATAGCGGGGCATACCCGCTTAAGGTCGCGCAATTTTCCACATTCTGAGCTAAAAGAAAAGCGTTTTTAACCCGCATTTACAGTTTGCTCACCATGCCAGAGATGCCCAGCCTTCGCAATATTCCGCTCGCTAGGATAGCATTATCCAGATACAAAAAAGGCGGCCAATTGGCCGCCTTTAGGTAACAACTGTAAAACTTACCAGCCAGTTACTTCTTTTAGTGCAGTACCGATGTCTGCCAAGCTGCGCACGGTTTTAACACCGGCGTCTTCCAGAGCAGCAAACTTCTCGTCGGCAGTACCTTTACCACCAGCAATAATGGCACCAGCATGCCCCATACGCTTACCGGCAGGTGCGGTGACACCGGCGATGTAAGACACAACAGGCTTGGTTACATTCGCTTTGATAAACGCAGCAGCTTCTTCCTCGGCGCTACCACCGATCTCACCGATCATTACGATCGCTTCGGTCTGCGGGTCGTCCTGGAACATCTGCAGAATATCGATAAAGTTAGAACCTGGGATTGGATCGCCACCAATACCAACGCAGGTAGACTGACCAAAACCGTAATCGGTGGTCTGCTTAACCGCTTCATAGGTCAAGGTACCAGAGCGCGATACGATGCCCACTTTACCTGGCTTGTGAATGTGCCCTGGCATAATACCAATTTTACATTCGCCGGGGGTGATAACACCCGGGCAGTTGGGGCCAATCAAACGTACGCCCAACTCGTCGCACTTAACTTTACAGTCAAGCATGTCCAGGGTAGGGATACCTTCGGTGATACAAACAATCAGCTTAATGCCGCCGTTAGCCGCTTCAAGGATTGAATCCTTACAAAAAGCCGCCGGAACATAGATTACCGAGGCTTCAGCGCCGGTTTCAGCAACCGCTTCTGCTACGGTATCAAATACGGGTAAACCCAAGTGCGTTTGACCGCCTTTACCCGGAGTTACACCGCCAACCATTTTGGTGCCGTAGGCAATCGCTTGTTCAGAGTGGAAAGTACCTTGTGAACCGGTAAAACCCTGACAGATAACTTTAGTATCTTTATTGATTAAAACGCTCATTTATTTGCCCTCCGCTGCTTTAACTACTTGCTCGGCAGCATCAGTCAGACTGGTCGCAGCAATAATATTCAAACCACTGTCAGCCAGTACTTTTGCACCCAGCTCAGCATTGTTACCTTCCAGGCGCACCACTACCGGCACTTTAACGCCTACTTCTTCTACGGCGCCAATAACACCTTCGGCAATCAGGTCGCAGCGAACAATACCGCCAAAAATGTTAATCAATACGGCTTTAACATTTTCGTCAGACAAGATAATTTTAAACGCTTCGACAACGCGCTCTTTGGTTGCACCGCCGCCCACGTCAAGGAAGTTGGCCGGAGCGCCACCGTGCAGCTTGACGATATCCATGGTGCCCATGGCCAAGCCTGCTCCGTTAACCATGCAGCCGATGTTGCCATCAAGCGCTACGTAGTTAAGCTCCCACTTAGCAGCATGTGCTTCACGCTCGTCTTCTTGCGACGGATCGTGCATTTCACGCAAGTCCGCATGACGATACAGGGCGTTGCCGTCGATGGCGACTTTGGCGTCCAGACAGTGCAAGTCCCCTGCTGGAGTAATAACCAGCGGGTTTACTTCGATCAACGCCAAATCTTTTTCTTTAAACAGCTTAGCCAAGCCCAAAAAGATATGAACAAACTGCTTAACCTGCTTGCCTTCCAGGCCAAGCTTGAACGCTAGCTCACGGCCTTGGTAGGGCTGCGCGCCCGCCAGGGGATCAACAGTCGCTTTCAGGATCTTCTCAGGCGTTTCTTCGGCAACCTTCTCGATCTCTACACCACCTTCGGTAGACGCCATAAAGACGATACGACGGCTAGAGCGATCAAGTACGGCACCCAAGTACAATTCTTTATCGATATCGGTACAGGTTTCAACCAAAATACGGCTAACCGGCTGACCTTTCTCATCTGTTTGATAGGTCACCAGGTTTTTGCCCAGCCACTGCTTGGCAAACGCTTCGATTTCACCTTTGGTTTTAACCAGCTTTACACCGCCCGCTTTACCGCGGCCGCCGGCGTGAACCTGAGCTTTAACCACAAACTCATTGCCGCCAATTGTATCGGCCGCAGCGGCCGCTTCTGCGGGAGTTTGAGCCGCTACACCCTGGGAGACGGGCAAACCATATTGCGCAAACAATTGTTTKCCTTGGTACTCATGCAAATTCATGATGTTCTTCCGTTCTGTTAACGTGATTTGAAAACTGCTTGCAAGCCGGCGAAACTTTCTACGACACATTGTGTAACACAAAGTCGCATACACCGTTCCTGCACCTGGTTCTTCCCGATCGCGCCTCTAGTGGCTCTAGGTCGCGACCACAAAGCCTGCCCGACAGCGCAAGGCTATCGAGTGGCTCCGTGCTTCATCGTTGTTTTAAATAATTATTTTTTGCGCTTGCGGTTTGGCATGTGAATGGCGTGACCCGCCACTGCCAACGCTGCTTCTTTGACGGCCTCGGAGAATGTTGGATGGCCGAATACGGTCATGCCAATATCCTCGGCACTGGCGCCAAATTCCATAGCGATTGCCACTTCCTGAATCAAATCCGACGCGCTTGGGCCAACAATGTGGCAACCCAAAATACGGTCAGTGTCAGCGTGGGCAATCATCTTAACCATACCTTCGGCTTGATCGGCCGCAACGGCGCGACCAATGGCCAAAAACGGAAAGGTACCTACTTCGTAGGGCTCGCCCTCGGCTTTTAGCTGCTCTTCGGTTTTACCGACAGAGGCAACCTCTGGGTGAGTGTAGATCACATTGGGGATAATGTCGTAATTCACCAGTGGTTTTTGACCGGCGATACGCTCAGCGACCATAACCCCTTCTTCGGAGCCTTTGTGAGCCAGCATTGGACCGCGTACCACATCACCCACCGCCCATACCCCTGGGGCGTCGGTAGAGCACAGATCGTTAACGTAAATAAAGCCACGCTCATCCAAATTAACGCCGCTATCTTCAGCCAACAGACCGTCGGTGTAAGGTTTACGACCAACACACACAATTAACTTATCAAAAGTTTCCTGTTGCTCGTTGCCGTCTTTATCGGTGAAGGTTACGGTAACTTCTTTCTTTTTACCTTTAACTTTAACTTCAGAGCCAGTCACACGACAGCTCAGGCGAATATCTAAGCCTTGCTTGCCAAAAATCTTCAGCGATTCTTTAGCAATTTGCTGATCCATCATGGCCAGGAAATTATCCATCGCTTCAAGCAATACCACTTCAGAGCCAAGACGCTTCCAAACACTGCCCAGCTCAAGGCCGATAACGCCGGCACCGATCACGCCTAAACGCTTAGGTACTTCAGTAAACTCCAGCGCGCCAGTTGAATCAACGATCACCTCGTTATCCACCGGGGCAACACCGATATTAACGGGAACAGAACCTGAGGCCAGAATCACGTTCTCGGCTTCTAGGGTTTCAGTTTTACCGTCGTTATTGGTGTACTCGACTTTCTTACCAGCCAGCAGCTTACCGGTACCGAACAGGCTGGTTACCTTGTTGGCCTGAAACAAGCCACCAATGCCACCTGACATTTGCTGAACCACTTTGTTTTTGCGCTCGATCATGGCGGGCACGTCAATCGCCAGCTTACCGGTAGAAATGCCGTGCTTGCTAAAAGAAACTTCAGCTTCGTGGTATTTTTCAGAGCTATCCAGCAGTGCTTTAGATGGAATACAGCCAACATTCAAACAGGTTCCACCGTTAACGCCCTTACCTTTATCGTCTTTCCACTTCTCGATACAGGCGGTTTTTAAGCCCAACTGAGCGGCGCGAATAGCAGCCACATAACCGGCCGGACCAGAACCAATTACAATCACATCGTATTTGTCAGACATAGTCGTTTCCCAAAATTTTTAGCGTAGCCGGCGTTGGTGTTCCGGCAAAACATTTATCCGGCCAGCGGGTAAGCCGGCCGGAGCGAGTGCAGCTGTATTAGATTTCCAGCAGGATGCGCGCCGGATCTTCCAGCAGCTCTTTAATAGCCACCAAGAACTGCACGGCTTCTTTACCGTCGATCAGACGGTGATCGTAAGACAGAGCTAAGTACATCATCGGGCGAATTTTAACTTCGCCGTTTACCGCCATGGGTCGCTCTTGGATTTTGTGCATCCCTAAAATAGCGGTTTGCGGCAAATTCAAAATAGGCGTCGACAGCAACGAGCCGAACACACCACCGTTGGTGATGGTGAAGGTACCGCCAGTCATCTCATCAATACCCAGCTTACCGTCACGGGCACGCAAACCAAAATCGCGAATGGTGGACTCAACTTCGGCAATGCTCATGTTGTCGGTGCTTCGCAATACGGGCACAACCAGACCTTTCTCGGTAGAAACGGCCACACCGATATCCTGATAACCGTGGTAAACCACATCGTTATCATCCAGTGACGCGTTCACCGCCGGGAAGCGCTTCAGAGCTTCGGTAGCGGCTTTTACGAAAAAGCCCATAAAGCCCAGACGAGTGCCATTATGAATTTTCTCAAACTTATCTTTGTACTGTTTGCGCAACTCCATCACCGGCCCCATGTCTACCTCGTTAAAGGTAGTCAACATGGCAGTGGTGCTGGTGGCTTCCAACAGGCGCTCGGCGATGCGCTTACGCAAGCGAGTCATCGGCACTCGCTTCTCAACGCGGTCACCTTCTGGCGCAGCAGGTACGGCCGCCGCAGCAGGAGCAGCAGCCGGCTTAGAACCCGCTGACTTAACGTGATTCATCACGTCTTCTTTAGTCACACGGCCATCTTTACCAGTACCCGCAACTGCGGCTGGGTCAATGTTGTTCTCTTCAGCAATTTTACGCGCGGCTGGGCTTAACAGCTTATCGCCAGCATCGGCGCTCGACTCAGCAGGCGCCTCGTCTTTTTGCTCGGTGGCAGGCTCGCTCGTCTCGGCTTTTGCCGAGCCGCCGGCACCGGCTTCAAACTTAGCAATCACCTCATTGCTCAAGACGGTGTCGCCTTCGCCTTTTAACACTTCTGTCAGTGCACCGTCGGCGGGGGCAACCACCTCCAGTACTACTTTATCTGTTTCAATATCTACGATCAGCTCATCACGCGAAACCGCTTCACCTGGCTGTTTGTGCCAGGTCGCAATGGTCCCGTCCTGAACAGATTCGGGAAAAGTAGGGGCTTTAATATCAGTACTCATTACGTGTCCTTAGCTCTCGCTAGTTTTCTGTGCTGCAGTTTGCGTATCAAACACTCAATGCTTCGTTAATGAAACGTTTCTGTTCTTCCAGGTGCACCGAGGCATAACCTGCGGCTGGGGCGGCCGATGGGTCGCGCCCAACGTAACCTAAGAACAGCTCGGGATTTAAGTCATAAACAACTCGGCGCATGTGGTGCTGGCTGGAGTACCAGGCGCCTTGGTTCATGGGCTCTTCCTGACACCACATGACATCCTTAACATTAGCGTATGGCGCAAGCGCAGCTTTTAGCTCTTCTTCCGGGAACGGATACAGCTGCTCCAACCGGATTAACGCGACGTCATCCTGCTCTCGTTTCATCCGCTCTTCTAACAGGTGGTAGTAAACCTTACCGCTACACAGCACAACGCGCTTAGCCTTGGCCGGATCGATATCTTTTTCACCGATCACGTTTTGGAAGGTTCCCTCGGATAACTCTTCAATGCTCGAGGTCGCCAACGGGTGACGCAAGATCCATTTCGGGCTCATCACCACCAGCGGACGACGCATCGGGCGAATCGCCTGACGACGCAGCATGTGGAAGACCTGCGCCGGTGTAGTAGGAATACAAACCTGAATATTGTGCTCGGCACACAGTTGCATGAAGCGCTCCAGGCGTGCGGAGGAGTGCTCCGGCCCCTGCCCTTCATAGCCGTGTGGCAACAACATAGTCAGGCCACACAAACGACCCCACTTGTGCTCACCGCTGGTAATAAACTGATCAATCACTACCTGAGCACCATTGGCGAAGTCGCCGAACTGCGCCTCCCAGATAACCAAACCCTTTGGCATGGTGGTAGCATAGCCGTACTCAAACGCCAGTACCGCCTCTTCTGACAGGTACGAGTCGTACAGGTCAAACGCCGGCTGGTCTTCATTCATGTGGGCCAACGGCGTATAACTAACGCCGTCTTTTTGGCTGTGCAACACGGCGTGGCGATGCGAGAAAGTACCGCGCCCCACGTCTTGCCCGGTCAGACGAATCTGAAAGCCCTGTTCCAGCAAGGTCGCGTACGCGAGTGTCTCGCCAAAACCCCAGTTAATAGGCAGTGCACCACCGGCCATTTTACGGCGATCGTCGTAAATTTTAGACACCTGACGCTGCAGTACAACACCGTCGGGTACTTCGCACATTTTATAGGCCGTCGCTTGCAGCGCTTTAAGTTCATACCCGGTTTCCGCCGGGGTCTGCCAATCGTGGCCAATATACGGCGACCAATCGACAAACAGTGAGCTGTCGGGCTCTGAGACCAAACCACTGGCGACACTTTCACCACGATCCAATGCCGCCCGGTAGTCGTCCATCATTTTGCTGGATTCTTCGGCGCTCAGCACATTGGCTTCGATCAAAGCGTCTGAGTAGAGCGTGCGCGTGGTTTTTTGGTTGCGGATCTTTTTGTACATCAACGGCTGAGTAGACGACGGATCATCTGCCTCATTGTGGCCGCGACGACGGTAGCAAACCAAATCGATGACCACATCTTTGTTAAATTCGTAACGGTAATCAGTGGCCAGCTGAGCCACAAACAGCACGGCCTCTGGGTCGTCACCATTGACGTGAAAGATCGGCGCCTCAACCATTTTAGCGGTATCGGTGCAGTACTCGGTTGAGCGGGCGTCCTCACGGCGACTGGTGGTAAAACCTACCTGATTATTAATCACCAAGTGTAACGTGCCACCGGTTTTGTAGGCGCGGGTTTGAGACATCTGGAATGTCTCCATCACCACACCCTGACCAGCAAAAGCGGCATCACCGTGTACCACAATTGGTACAACTTTGTGGCCTACTTCATCATCCCGGCGATCCTGACGGGCACGTACTGAACCCTCGACCACAGGAGATACAATTTCTAAGTGCGACGGGTTAAACGCCATCGCCATGTGGATTTCGCCACCGGGTGTCATGACATTAGACGAAAACCCTTGGTGATACTTAACATCGCCCGAGGTATCCACCAGGCGCTTACCCTCAAACTCGCCAAACAATTCAGCGGGGCTTTTACCAAATACGTTTACCAGCGTATTTAAGCGACCGCGGTGGGCCATACCCAACACAATTTCTTTGGCACCGTAGGAGCCAGAGCGTTTCACTACAGCATCTACCAGCGGGATAAAGCTCTCCCCGCCCTCAAGACCAAAGCGCTTGGTACCGGGGTATTTGCTGTCCAGATGACGCTCAAGCCCCTCAGCCGCCGTCAGGCGTTCAAGCACGGCCAATTTCTGCTCGGCATCGTAGCTTGGCTTAGAGCGGACACTCTCAAGGCGTTGTTGCAACCACTGCTTTTCAGCCAGGTTGGTGATATGCATGATTTCCGGGCCGACATGACCACAGTAGGTCTGCTCTAACGCCTCGACGATCTCGCGCAGTGGAGCCTCATCTTTGCCGATGAACATAGTGCCGGTTTGGAAACTGGTATCGAGGTCGGCCGATGTTAAGCCGTGGTAAGCGAGGTCGAGATCTGGGACTGTCTCACGCTCCATGATGCCAAGTGGATCGAGCTGGGCGCGTTGATGACCGCGAAAGCGGTAAGAGCTGATTAGCTGCAAAACTTTTACTTGTTTGCGCTCGTGCTCGATAGATATGGCCGAGGCCGCGTTGGGCGAGGCACTGTTCGAGCGGCTTTTAGCCAGCTGAGCAAACTGTTGCCGGATAACCGAGTGCGGAGAATCTTGAGAAACCACTCCCTCGACACGAGGTAACTGGTCAAAGTATTCGCGCCACTGCTCTGGCACGCCATTAGGATCATGTAAATAAGTATCGTAGAGGTCTTCAACATAGGAGGCATTCCCACCAGATATATGGGACGTACTCCATAGTCTCTCCATAATGCTGTCTTGCATTCCACCCACCTTTTTACGGGGATTATCCTACCGATTGCTCGCACGCCATGTCAGGCACGCGTTTACAGGCGGTTGGACAGGCTCAGGTGATGCCCCAAGCCCCCCTGCTATAAATAGCCGTTAGCTTCCAAAACGCGCCCCGCTTGTGGCCGGGCTCGCCGCTTAATCGCACCATTTCAGAGTTTGGTACATACACAAATGCGCCGCAGGTTGTCATTCATGATCACAACCGGGCAGCGCATCTGTTTACTCGTTCATACAACCGATTCCGCGCTATGTCGCACTGCGCAATAGCATAGAGCGGATATGGCCAATTGCCCGGGTGGGATTTAACCCTTTGGGGCATACCGCCACACAATTCTGAATGCCATGACAGCGGAATACGCTGAAAGGATCATCCAGGTTTGCCAGACGATGTTCCGTCGCCTCGTCGCGGGTATCTACCAAAAAGCGGTAGGCCTGCAACAGGCCGGCGGGGCCAATAAATTTATCGGGGTTCCACCAGAAAGACGGACAACTGGTTGAACAGCATGCGCAGAGAATACACTCGTACAGGCCATCCAGCTTGGCACGGTCTTCTGGAGATTGTAACCGCTCAATTGCCGGAGCGGGACTTTCATTTTGCAAATATGGCTCTATTTTTTTGTATTGCGCATAAAACTGCGACATATCCACGATCAAATCGCGAATTACCGGCAAACCCGGTAGCGGACGCAGAATCAGCTTATTGTTTTTAACACACTCGGACAGCGCCGTAACACAAGCCAAGCCGTTTTTACCGTTGATGTTCATACCGTCAGAGCCACACACACCTTCGCGGCAAGAACGGCGGTAAACAATGGTCGAATCCTGAGCCTTTAACAGCTCGAGCACATCCAACACCATCAAATCTTTGCCCTGAGTACCAATCTCATAGCGCTTCATGTAAGGCTTGGAGTCGGTCTCTGGGTTATAGCGATATATCTCTACATTCAACATAGCAGGCCCACCCCTTAATATGTACGGATTTTTGGTTCGAACTTGTCCATGGTCTTAGGCGCAAAGTTCACATCGCGCTTGCCCACACGTTTTTCACCAGGGAAGTACATAGAGTGACACAACCAGTTATCATCGTCGCGCTCGGTGTAGTCGTCACGAGCGTGAGCACCGCGTGACTCCTTGCGCTCATCAGCGGCGATCGCCGTAGCTTCGGCCACTTCAAACAAGTTTTGCAGCTCCAGCGCTTCGATACGCGCCGTGTTAAACGCATTACTTTTGTCGTCAAGGGCTACGTTGGCGATTCGCTCGCGTAAATCGGCCAGCTTTTTGATGCCCTGCTCCATAAACTCGCCTTTGCGGAATACACCAAAGTGATTCTGCATTACGCTTTGCAGCTCGGTGCGCAGCGCCGCGGCTGACTCTCCGCCAGTGGAGTTGTTTAAGCTGTTTAAGCGTGACATCGCCGAGGCGATATTGTCGTCAGTGGCCTCGCGGTACTCAACACCCTCACGCAACGCTTTTTCGATGTACTGACCTGCCGCGCGGCCAAACACCACCAGATCCAGCAGCGAGTTACCACCCAAGCGGTTTGCACCGTGTACCGATACACAGGCCACTTCACCGCAGGCGTACAGCCCCTCAATCACTTTATCGTTGCCGTTTTCGTCCTGACACAAGGCCTGGCCGCTGACATTAGTCGGGATACCGCCCATCATATAGTGACAGGTTGGCACGACCGGGATCGGCACCTTAACCGGATCGGCGTGAGCAAACGTACGCGACAACTCCAAAATGCCGGGCAACTTGGCGTTCAAAGTTTCCTCACCCAAGTGATCCAACTTCAGAAACACGTGATCGCCGTTTTCACCGCAGCCACGCCCTTCCAGAATCTCCAGCACCATCGAACGGGCCACCACATCGCGCCCCGCCAAGTCTTTGGCGTTCGGTGCGTAGCGCTCCATAAAGCGCTCGCCATCTTTGTTAATCAGGTAGCCACCTTCACCGCGACACCCCTCAGTAACCAAAACCCCGGCGCCGGCGATACCGGTGGGATGGAACTGCCACATCTCGATATCCTGCACCGGGAAGCCCGCACGCAGCGCCATACCAATGCCATCGCCGGTATTGATGTGAGCGTTGGTGGTTGATGCGTAAATCCGGCCCGCACCACCCGTGGCCAGTACGGTGGCCTTAGACTTAATAAAGACGGTTTCACCGTCCTCCATATTGATGGCGATAACACCTACCACAACACCGTCGTCGTTTTTCACCAAATCAACAGCGAACCACTCGTTTAAGAACACGGTGTTATTTTTAATATTGCCTTGATACAGCGTGTGCAACAAAGCGTGACCGGTACGGTCTGCCGCCGCACAGGTACGAGCCGCCTGCCCACCGCGACCAAAATCTTTCGACTGACCGCCAAATGGACGCTGATAAATACGCCCCTCTTCTGTACGGGAGAAAGGCAAGCCCATGTGCTCAAGCTCAAATACCGCCTCTGGACCTACCGAACACATGTACTCGATAGCGTCTTGGTCACCAATATAATCGGAGCCCTTGACGGTATCGTACATGTGCCAGCGCCAATCGTCTTGCGGGTCGTCACTGGCGATCGCGCAGGTAATGCCACCCTGGGCCGAAACCGTGTGCGAGCGAGTGGGAAACACTTTAGTAATTACGGCTGTTTTGTAGCCGGATTGGGCCAGCTGCAGCGCGGCGCGCATACCTGCACCACCGCCACCGACAACAATGCCGTCAAACGAAATCGTACGCATATTAGACATCTATCAAAGCCCCCAGATGATTTGGATTCCCCAGACGGTGTAAGTGATGGCGACCACACCCAGGATAACCTGAGCAAATACGCGCACCACAGTGGCCTTGCCACCCATCGCCTGATTGGTAATGTAGTCGGTCAGCACGGACCACAAGCCGATCCACGCATGCGTCACAATCGACAACAAGGTGATCAAGCTAAAAACACGCATCCACAGCTGATCAAACAGCGCGCGCCACTGACCAAAATCCAGATCGGGGTTGATTGCTATATAAGCGACCAGAAAAATAATGTAGGCGGTCATCGCAACCGCGCTGAGGCGCTGAATCAGCCAATCGTACAGACCGCTGCGCCCCAAATTTGTAATTGCCGTTACCATACCCAAACCCCCGCCAACACGATCAAAATTACTGAAAACACCAATACCAGCTTGGCCCCCAGGCGACCGCCCTCATAGCTTTCACCGATGCCGCAATCCATAATCAAGTGCCGCACACCCGCCACCAAGTGATACGCCAAGCCGGCCAAAACGGCCCAGATAATGAATTTACAGACGGGGCTTGCCAGCGCATCTTGTACAGCGGCAAAACCTTCTTCTGAGCTTAAGCTAGAATCAAGCATCCACAGCAGCACGGCCATGCCGGCAAAAATAAAAACGCCCGAGACGCGGTGTAAGATAGAGACGATGGCTGTTATTGGAAATTTAATCGTCGTTAGGTCGAGATTGACGGGTCTATTGTTGTTCACGGTAGCTAATCACCTTTTTGCCCTTGTGGGGCCGGTTTTAAGAATCAGCGTCTGGGTCTATCGCCCATGGATAAGAAGATAACATCTGACATGCGCCATAATTGTGCACCGCAGACAACCCCCAGCCGCATCCTGCAAGTCGCGGCGTATTATAGGGATTTGGCCGACGAAACACAAATAAAAAGCAGACGTGCAAAATTGGTTTTTTTGCCGAAATTCTAAGCAATTCCCAGCACATTCGCCCCTTCGCACTGCGGACTTTTGCGCCAAGAGCGTGCAAATACCGGCGACCGCCCCAAACTGGCCTTACCGCGCGCACCAAGTTTGCGCATGCGAACACAAAACAACCAGCTGGCCGGCAAAAAATACAACAAAAACACACCGTTTAGCCTTCAAAGCTATGCCTGAACGTAAAATCTCCTCTATAATGCCGCCTCCTGACGACAGGGTTGTTGACTCAGCCCTGACTCAGAAAAGTGTTGCCATTACCAATATTCTGCGAATATTGTGTAAAACAGAGCCACGCCGAGTCGCGTTGGTTAATCCAACAGCTCGACTAAAACAAAGAGCTCAGATAAGAGCCGCAGCAACACCACCTGGTGAGCGCGACCTGCAGTCTGCCCCTTGGCATTTGCCTGATTCGCCTTCACAACCCATGTATATAGCGTACAGACCCATCACTGGCACCCTTGTCGGGCCGGAGCCATGCGGTCGCGTGTCATGCAATTTATCGGTTTGACCGCCACGGGGCAGTCGAGCCCGTCAAGTAACTACAGGAGTCCGTAATGACTGACAAAAAAGCACGTTTAACGGTCGAGGGCCTGGATGCAGATGTAGAGCTGCCCATTTATGCCAGCGCCGTTGGTCCAGACGTCATTGATGTCACCAGCCTGACAAAAAACGGTTATTTCACTTACGATCCGGGCTTTATGTCCACCGCAGCGTGTGAATCACAGATCACCTTTATTGACGGTGGCAAAGGGGTTCTACTGCACCGTGGCTACCCTATCGACCAATTGGCCGAACACTCTGACTACCTGGAAAGCTGCTATTTGCTACTGAAGGGTGAACTACCCAATACCGAGCAAAAAAGCACCTTTGTGCAAGCCGTTAAAGATAACTCCGCTGTTGCCCCCTCCGTTGCCAACCTAATCCAAACCTTCCCCAAAGATGCCCACCCAATGGCGGTGCTTTGTAGTGCGGTTGCGGCGCTGGCGGCGGTATATAACGATGAAATCGACATCACCAAAGAAGAAGACCGCGACACCACCGCGTTCCGCTTGATTGGTCAAATGCCAACACTGGCTGCCATGACCTACAAGCACCTGAAAGGCGAAGATTTCATCGACTCGAACGCAGCGCTTGAGTACGCCGAAAACTACCTAAATATGACCTTCGGCAAAAGCGACGAAAGCACCGTTAACCCGGTACTGGCCAAAGCCATGGATCGCATCTTTTTGCTGCACGCGGATCACGAGCAAAACGCCTCCACCTCGACTGTACGCCTGTCGGGTTCGTCGGGCACCAATCCGTTTGCCGCCATCGCCGCAGGCATCTCTACTCTGTGGGGGCCCGCTCACGGTGGTGCCAACGAAGCCGTGCTCAACATGCTTGAAGAAATCGGCAGTGTCGACAACATCGATACTTACGTTGCCAAAGCGAAAGATAAGGCCGATCCATTCCGCTTGATGGGCTTCGGCCATCGGGTTTACAAAAACTTTGACCCCCGCGCCAAAGTAATGAAGCAAACCTGTGACGAAGTACTGGCCGAGCTGGGGCTGGAGAACGACCCACTGCTGGCGATTGCTAAAAAGCTGGAAAAGATTGCCCTGGAAGACGAGTACTTCATCAAGAAGAAGCTCTACCCTAACGTTGACTTCTACTCCGGCATCATCATGAAGGCGATCGGCATCCCAACCGAGATGTTTACCGTTATCTTTGCCACCGGCCGCGCCGTTGGCTGGTACGCCCACTGGGATGAAATGGTCAGCCAGCCATACAAAATCGGCCGTCCACGTCAGCTGTATACCGGCTACACTCAGCGCGACTACCCAGTCTAACGGTTAACTCAGTGTATCCATAAAGGCCCTTCGGGGCCTTTTTTTATTGCCAGTGACAAAAAAATGTTACCCTTACAGGTTTAGCTTTGTGAGGGCGCTAATGTGTTGGACTGGATCGCGAAAAATCAGGGGCCACTGTCGGTACTTATCAACGCCGGCATGCTGGGTATTTGGGTGCTTTACGCGCAACTGTTGCTGCGTGATTACCGCCGAAAACTACGCCCAAAAATCTTAATTAACCAAAGCCTCGGTACAGCCCTACAGTCGCACTGCCTCATTTGCAACATGAGCGAGCAATCGTTTTATGTTTCGCTGGTTTTAGCCGACCTCACCATTGATGATCAAGCCTACCGCTGCTCGGTTACCGACCTGGAAATTCACGAGGCCGAACAAACAAAAAACATCACGATTCAAGGGCCGATAAAAGGCGGGGACTACCGCAACATTGGCGCCTTCAATAACATCGTGCAAGGTGCACTTAAGGCGAACGACTTAGACGAGCAAATGCTGCAACAGGCTCAAAAATTAACGCTGTACGTGATTGGGATATACGGCTCTGAAAATCAGGCGGTTGGCGCTAAGCGAGAATTTTGTTTTGACACAGATCACCACGGCGATATCTGTTTAAACCCGACCCATATCGATACCGACAACCTAACCGGTCGCCGGCATCAAAAGAAGATTCGCCGCTGGCTCGAGGACTACCTGTAATAAGTAGGCAAACGCGGTCAAACGAGCGGCGGTTACACAGTGCTAAGCGTGCCTGCGCACCTTAAAAAACGGAGCTAAGCTGCAACCAAAATTTCTGTGTATCACTGCCGTAATCATCCGCTTGATAGTCGGCGTACTTAACCAAAACCGTTACTGGACCAAGCTGCTTCGCGGCACTCAAATCCAGCTCCTGACCGTAATCGATACCGCCATAATCTGACGCTAAATCGTGGTAAGTCGCGAGTAGCTTAATACCGGCTACTGCACCGCTGGCGCTCAGGTAAAAGTCTTCGACACCATCATCCGGTGTTGTTAAGAATCGGTCGGTCCAACCCTGAAACTTATGCAATGTTGCCAGTGGCGTGTTAAACGCCGCACGCCCTTCGTCGGAGCCCAGCAATTCATAACCGCCACCCAACTTAACCGGCCCAACCATTAAACCCGCCTCCGCCAACATGTAATCAGCGTCGTAGCTGACCGGATTATCACCGGCGTCTGTTTGCGTGGCATACTCCAGGTTATAGGTGAAGGAATCACCCACCTTCCCCATCCAACGGGCACCATAGCTATCGCTCGATAAGGCGGCGGCTGTTTTGTTATCTAATAAATAAGCGTAAGCCGATAAACTTCCCGCGTCCCAACCACCAAAGTGAGCGTTTAGCAAATGACTTTCGTGTTTGTGGTCACCGATGGGATTTTCTTCACCAAAAATTCGGTTGACGTTGTACACATACGAATAAAACAGTGTTATGTCGTCGGCGCTGTTATTCTTAATCGAAAAAGCATCGTAGGTTTGTTCGTTTTGGCGCCAACCCACTCCGCCCACAAAACGCTGGTTATCTAACAATATACGCTGGCGGCCATAGCGAAAGGTGGTATCAAACCCCTGATAAGACAAGTACGACTGGTTGACCTCGGTACCCTCTGGGTCGGCGATAATAGCGGTACCCGGATTACTTGCATCATTCCCGGCAGTGCGGTAATCCACCTCCGTCAGGGCTGTAACATCGTCCATCTCCAACATTAAACCAAAACCGTGGTAATCGGCTGAGGTAAACGACAGGCGAGTTCGCAGTGTCAGCGCATCAGAATCCTCAAGCCCATCCCAACTTACATCTTCATAGCGTAAACGCAGGTTCAGCTTTACGTCAGCTTCTGTCAGCGCTTCTTTTAAGTTTGTCGCTGACGCCTCTTGCGCCTGGGCCCCCACACTCATTGCGGCGGCTGCCGCGCACATCAGTTGAACCATTGGTTTTTTCATTGCTCGTCTCCAAACTTGTCAATTATCGGGTTTCTTCCCACCGTGCCCTATTTTTGACATCTCTTGTTTTCGGTAATTTGTGAGCGATTAGTGTGCACTGCACTTTTACCTGCCTCGCCGGCTCACTGCGGCTACAGGCCATAGAGCAAGGCCTATGCCAGCGACTTCAAAAACATCAGGAAAATCAAAATTTTTCTTACAATACAGAAACTTACAACCTTAAAAAAAGCAAGATCAACACAGTAGTCGCAAGCCTCAGGTCAATCGATAGCGTTGCAAGCTCGCACTGTTTTGAACATTAACTGAGAAACTCGCCTCAATAGAAAGCGCGTATATCGCCCCACAACAAGGCGCAGGTGGTGGTGCACACCGCTAAACCCGCACAAAAGTATGGCACGAAAGAAGTGTACAGCCAGTGAAGAGAACTACTTTCCGCCCGATTAAGCGTGTGCAATCAAAGCTCGTGTGAGCCGCAGGTGCATGGTACAGACATAAAAAAAGCGCTGATCTACAGCGCTTTTTTCCACGCTCACTTTATGTAAAGCGAGCAACCTAAACGAATACGTATGCGTTAATTGCCGAGCTTAACAACTTCACCGATAAGCGCGACACCCGCGACGAACGTACCATTGTGACATTCATATTCGGTTTTACTGCTGAGCTCATTTTTCTTGTAGTAACTACGAATGTTAACCACCGCATCGCCACCTTCACGCACTGCACGCTCTTGCAGTGACAACAGCGCCGACAACATTACCCACTCACAGGCTTCGGCGTCTGACTTATTAAACCCGTTGGTTTTTTTATTGGTTGGATACTCACCTAGCTTCTTTGTAACGGCTGGATACGATTGCTCCCCAAAGTACAGTGCCACATCACTATTAAGCTGCTCAGTGTACTTATCAAGCACGTCATTAATCGGTCGCATTGATTTGTCATCGCGAGCCTGAGAATGTGCAGCACCCAGCAAGAGCGCCAAGCCCAGCCCCCCCAAAATAGCCTTAACCTGTAAACTCATTGTATTGATCCCATTCACATTATAATACTCATCAAAAGCGCATTGCTTTTAATGCCAATCGTTTCAACCCGTGCCGTGCAGAGTAGCGCAACCTGCTTAATAGCCGCAATTAAAACCTAATATCTATTGCACCTAACGAGCCTCACGCAAAGTCACAAACTCTTCCGCTAACGTAGGGTGTATACCAATCGTGCGGTCAAAATCTGCCTTAGTGGCTCCCGCTGTCATAGCAACCGCGAGCCCCTGAATAATCTCGCCCGCATCTGGCCCCACCATATGACAACCAATAACCGTATCTGTCGCGACATCAACAATAACTTTAATCAAGCAGCGCTCAGTGCTCTCGGTGAGTGATAATTGCATAGGCTTAAAGTTAGACTGATATACCGCAATTTCATCGTATTGAGCTCGGGCCAGCTCTTCAGATAGCCCTACGGTCGCGACATTAGGCTGGGTAAATATAGCTGTGGGAATCAAATCGTAATTCACTTTCTGCCCGGGCTCGCCGAATAAGTTCCGCGCCAGCGCCATCCCCTCTGCTAACGCTACGGGGGTCAGTTCCGCACGCCCCACAACATCACCAATAGCATAGATGCCGGGCTCTGTAGTCTCAAAATTATCATCAACCGCAATAGTGCCCTTATCCGTCAGGCTAACCGAGGTATTCTCAAGCCCTAAATTATCCAACAGCGGGCGCCGACCGGTCGCGTACATGATTTCGCCGACCTCTAAAGAGCGGCCATTATCGAGCGCCACTAGACGCGAGCCAGAACCTGTCAAAGCAATAGACTCCACATCAGCATTAAAATGCAGCTCAATACCTTTGGCTTGCATTTGCTCGGCCATAAACTCGCGAACTTCACGATCAAAACCACGCAAAAACAACTCGCGGCGATAAATCAAATGGGTTTTAACCCCTAGCCCGTTAAAAATGCCGGCAAACTCAGCGGCAATATAACCGCCACCGACTATGGCAATTTCTTCGGGTAATTCATCGAGGTAAAACACATCATTAGAATCAATGACGTGCTCGCGCCCAGGAAACTCTGGCACAAAGGGCCAGCCCCCTACCGCAATAATGATTCGCTCCGCAGAGACCTCTTGATCGGCAACCATCGCACGTTTCGGGCCGAGCAAGCGAGCGTGCCCCTGCAGCAAAGTAACTCCGGCGTTATCAAGCAAATTGCCGTAAACGCCGTTAAGTCTGGCGATTTCCCGATCTTTGTTCTCACGCAGCTTCTGCCAGCTCAGCCGGGAGTCGCTTAAGCTCCACCCATACCCGCGCGACTGTGAGAACAAGTCACTAAAATGTGACGCATAAACAAACAGCTTTTTGGGGACGCAACCGACGTTTACGCAAGTGCCGCCTAAATACCGCTCTTCCGCTACGGCTACTTTGGCGCCCAGGTTAGCGGCAATTCGGCTGGCACGCACGCCACCAGAGCCGGCACCAATTACCAGCAAATCAAAGTGTTGCATAGGTGTTTTCGCCTTTTTCAGGTGTTAAAAATATAGCTGCAAGTGTAGCACTGACTAACGTCGGCAGGATGACAGGAATTAAACTTCGATATCGATTTTAGGGCGAGGCTGTGAACGGCGCCGGTCTTTACCACTACGAGTATCTAACATCGCGTCGTCACGTTGTTTGCGGCGGTCTCCACGGCGGCGTTCAACAATCGGCGGCTGATGCTCGGGGAGTTGCTTACTGACCAGAATATCTCGATCGGGCTCGTAACCTGTTGCCGGTTTTGGCTTACTAACCGGCGTGAGCCGGGTGATGGGTCCCAAATACACCATGACATCAGCCTCGATAAATAGTCACTATATGCACGGCTAGCGGCCGATCACGGATAAACTTTAGCCACTTTTCTCGCCAGTGGCCGGGGCAAACCATTCCAGCTGTCTATGCAATTTGACCACCTCTCCGATAATCAGCAAGGTGGGAGCACTAACCGCCTCTTCGACAACCCGGCTACCAATACCCGCCAAGTCGCTGACGATAACCCTCTGCTCTTGAGTCGTACCTTTCTCGACCAACGCGACCGGAGTCGTGGCGGCGCGACCGGCTTCCATTAGACCACGACAAATGGCCTCCAACTCGATCAGCCCCATATAGATAACCAGAGTTTGATCGGGACGAGCCAACTCGGGCCAACTAATATTGGCGCTATCGGTTTTTAAGTGGCCGGTGACAAAGCGCACCGACTGGGCGTAGTCCCGATGCGTCAGCGGAATACCGGCGTAGGCCGAGCAGCCCGAGGCTGCGGTAATACCTGGCACCACCTGGAAAGGAATATTGTTCTCGGCCAGCAACTCGATCTCTTCGCCACCACGGCCAAAAATAAACGGGTCACCGCCTTTTAAGCGCAACACCCGCTTGCCTTCACGGGCAAGGTCCACCAACATTTGGTTGATGGCGGTTTGCTCGACGGCGTGTTCGCTGCGCCGCTTACCCACATAAATACGATCCGCATCGCGGCGCACAAGCTCCATCACCTCGGGGGAAACCAACCGGTCGTAGAGCACTACCTCGGCTTGCTGCATCAGTCGCAGCGCCTTTAGGGTTAACAGCTCCGGATCGCCCGGCCCACCGCCCACCAAATAGACCTCGCCCTGACGATGCGAGCCGGTACTATCATCCAGCCGCTGGCGCAACAACTGCTCCGCTTCGGCGTCGCGCCCGCTTAACATTAATTCGCCGGCCGGCCCTTGCAGGGTATCCTCCCAAAAGCGTCGGCGCTCATCGCCACTGCTAAAGGTCTGCTTAACCCGCTCGCGAAAGCGGCTGGCAAGCCCGGCAAGGCGCCCGTAGCTGGCGGGAATCAGGGTCTCGAGCTTGGCGCGAACCATACGCGCCAATACCGGTGCTTCACCACCACTGGAGATCGCAATCACCAACGGCGAGCGATCGACAATGGCAGGGGTGATAACTGTACACAGCTCGGGGCTATCGACAACATTGACAGGGAGTTGGCGGGCTCTGGCGTCTTGCGACACCTGCTCGTTCACCGCGGCAATATTCGTTGCCGCTATCGCCAGTACCGCGCCGTCTAAATCACCCGGGCGGTACTCGCGCAATTCAATCTCCCCGCGGGTCTCAGCGATAAGAGCCTGCAGCTCGGCCTCCACCTCAGGTGCAATAACCACCAAGTGCGCGCCGGCTTTACTCAGCAAGCGCGCCTTGCGTGTGGCAATATCTCCCCCGCCTACCAGCAGCACGCGCTCGCCGCGCAGGTGCATAAAAAACGGGAAGTACTGCATGATTTAGCCCTCGGCGCCGATGCGCTTTACGCCGCCCATATAAGCTTGCAGGGCCTCGGGTACCAGCACACTGCCGTCAGCTTGCTGGTAGTTTTCCAGCACCGCTAACAGCGTGCGGCCAATGGCGAGCCCAGAGCCGTTTAAGGTATGCAGTAGTGCGGGCTTACCGGTCTCCGGATCGCGGTAACGCGCTTTTAGGCGGCGCGCCTGAAAATCGCGAAAGCTGGAGCACGATGAAATCTCGCGGTATTTTCCCTGAGAAGGCACCCACACTTCGATATCGTAGGTTTTGGCGGCCGAAAAACCGATGTCGCCACCACACAAAATCACCGTGCGGTATGGCAACCCGAGCTTTTGCAGTATCGCCTCGGCGTGGCCGGTTAAGCTTTCGAGGGTTGCATCGGATTCCTCAGGGCGCACAAACTGCACCAACTCGACTTTCTCAAACTGATGCTGGCGAATCATACCGCGCGTGTCACGCCCGTGGCTGCCCGCCTCGGAGCGAAAACACGGTGTGTGCGCCACAAACTTTAACGGCAAAGGCGCATCTTTATCCAACAAGGTATCACGCAGCAAATTGGTTACTGGCACCTCGGCGGTAGGAATCAGGTAAAATTCGCGCTCGTCGTTTAACTTAAACAGGTCATCGGCAAATTTAGGCAGTTGACCAGTACCATAGAGTGACTCGGCATTCACGATGTAGGGGACGTTTACCTCTTCATAGCCGTGTTCGCCAACGTGCATATCCAGCATTAACTGCACCAGCGCCCGGTGCATGCGGGCAACGCCACCGCGCATAACCGCAAAGCGTGAACCGGTAATTTTACTGGCGGTTTCAAAGTCCAGGCCATCGATATCTGCACCTAAATCGACGTGATCTTTAACCTCAAAGTCAAACTCGCGGGGGCTACCCCAGCGGCGCACCTCGACGTTATCGTCTTCGCTTTCACCTTCCGGTACTTCGTCTGCCGGCATGTTAGGCACACCCGATAGATAATCGTCGAGCTTATGCTGCACCGCGTGCAGCGCGGCCTCGGCCTCGGATAAGTCATGCTTAAGCTGATCAACCTCTTTTAACAGCGGGGCAATATCTTCACCCGCCGCCTTCGCCTTGCCGATGTTCTTAGATCGACTGTTGCGCTCGGACTGCAGAGTCTCGGCTTTCACCTGAATGGCCTTGCGCTCTTCTTCTAAGCTTTGCAGTAGGCTGACATCCAAAGTAAATCCGCGCTTTTTGAGCGCTTGGGCTACATCGTCGAGGTTGGAGCGAATCAGTTTAGGATCTAACATAACAATGACTTTTCAGTTCGGTTAAGGAATATCAAGATGCCCGGGCGCACCTGATTTTTTGGGCCGTTACGATAACACAAAGTTAACTAAATACCACGAGGCGGTCACCGCCGCTAGGCATAGCACCACATTGGCCAACACATAGAGTATGGCCATGGCGGGAGCGCCATTCTGCCAAAGCGTGAGCGCATCCAGCGAAAAGGTCGAGAAGGTGGTGAGCGCCCCTAAAAAACCCGTAATTAACAAATGGCGCCAATGGGGTGACAACATGGCTTTTTCGATGATCACGATATAAAGCAACGCCACTAAAAAGCAGCCCAGCACATTCACCACCAAGGTACCTAAAGGAAACCGGTTTCCCATAACCGGGTACAAATGCGCGGTGATAAAAAAGCGCAGCATCGCCCCCAAAGCGCCGCCGGTGGCAACAAAGAGCCACTGCATGGTACATCCTCTTTAATGTTGTGGTTACGGGTCGTCGCGGTAGCGACGGTAATCACTCGCTTCGTCCTGCTCGCGCAAGCGCTGCATTTTTTCGCCAATTTTTAGCTCTAAGCCGCGTGCCACCGGGTGGTAGTAGCGTCGCTCGGCCATCTCGGCCGGTAGGTAGTTCTCGCCTGCCGCGTAAGCACCGGGCTCATCGTGGGCATAGCGATACTCGGCGCCGTAATCCATGCTCTTCATTAGCTTGGTAGGCGCATTGCGTAAATGCATCGGCACCTCATAGCCGGGGGTGCTGCGCACGTCCCGCATCGCCTGATTAAACGCAGTATACACCGCATTACTTTTAGGCGCTGCCGCCAAATAGGTAATGGCTTGGGCAATGGCCAATTCGCCCTCAGGACTACCAAGCCGCTCTTGGGTATCCCAGGCCGCCAGCGCAAGAGGTAGCGCACGCGGATCAGCGTTACCTATATCTTCACTAGCCATACGTACTACCCGGCGCGCGATATACAATGGGTCGCAACCACCATCAAGCATACGCGCCAGCCAATAAAGTGCACCATCCGGTGAAGAACCACGCACCGACTTATGCATGGCGGAGATTTGCTCATAGAACAAGTCGCCGCCTTTATCAAAACGCCGCACATCGCCGCCGAGCACCTCGGCCAGCACCGACTCATCGATGACACGATGCTCGCCCTCATCACGCGCCAAGTCGGCAGCCAGTTCTAATAAGTTAAGCGCTTTACGGGCGTCACCATCCGCCGCATTGGCCATTAATGCCAGCGAGTCGTCGTCGATGCGCAGCGGCAAGTCGCCCAAGCCACGCTCGGTATCGGCCAGCGCCTGCCGCACAACGCCCTCAGTATCGGCGAGAGCAAGTGAACGCAGCACATATACCCGGCAGCGTGATAACAGGGCATTGTTGAGCTCAAACGAAGGGTTTTCGGTCGTGGCACCGATAAAAATAAAAGTGCCATCCTCAACATAGGGCAAAAACGCATCCTGTTGTGACTTATTAAAGCGGTGCACTTCATCCACAAACAAAATTGTCTTCCTGCCCCGGCCCGAGCGCTCTTGCTGCGCCATCTGTACCGCCGCGCGGATATCCTTAACACCGGCCAACACCGCCGATAATGTCTCAAAGCGGGCATCGGCGCGCTCGGCAAACAGCCGCGCTAAGGACGTCTTGCCCACCCCAGGGGGGCCCCACAAAATCATCGAGTGCAGCTGGCCTTTATCGACAGCTTCGCGCAGGGGCTTACCCGCCCCCAGAATGTGAGTTTGGCCAATATAGTCATCGAGCGAGCGCGGCCGCATTCTGGCCGCTAAGGGCTGGTAACCAGGCTCTTCAGCAAACAAGTCAGACATCGATGGCTGGTTAATCGATTAGAACATCAACGCCATCAGGGGCGCTAAAGGTAAATTGCGCCGCATCCACCGGCTGGTTGCGCTCGGTGTTGGACAGGCTGAATTCGGTGGTTTGATTGAGGCTATCGTGCACTACAATTCGCAGCAGTTGCTGGCCGTCAAACTCAAGCTCCAGGCGGGCGAATAAGCTATCGTCATCCACTGGGGTTAAACCAAACACTACACGCCCTTCTTGCCCTACGCTGCGCGTAATTAAAAACGCCTCGGCAAGCGACTCGGCACTTTCGCTAAGCAGCGCTGCCGGGGTATTTTTTAGATCATCGGTGACAGGCCGAACGGTCACTTGCATCAAGTCCGGATCGTACAGCCAAATGGTGCTGCCATCACTAATGAGCTGTTGCTCAAATGGCTCCAGGGTATGCCAAAAAAAACGCCCGGGGCGCTGCAACACAAAGTTACCGGCGCTGGTCTCGATCAGCTCACCTTCGGCGTCGCGCAAGGTTTGCTCAAACTTGCCGCTCAAGCTGGTTGTGGCGGCCAGAGTATCGCGCAAAGCATTGACGCTGGAGCTTTCATCAGCCGCACAAACCGCTGAGACCGTCGCCAAGCCCAGCCACACAACTGATATCATGAGCTTTAATCGGTTTAACATTTTTTCTCCAGTACCACTTAAGATTTGGGCGCTAATACTTCGCGATTACCATTGTGGCCTGGGCCCGACACAACGCCGGCGGCCTCCATGGTTTCAATCAAACGAGCGGCGCGGTTATAGCCAATGCGCAACTTGCGCTGCACCGATGAGATAGACGCTTTGCGAGAGTCCAGTACAAAAGCAACGGCCTCATCGTACAGGGCATCACCCTCGTCACTGCCGCCCTCATCGCCACCGGACAAGCCCGGCACCGGAATATTGTTGGTACTGTCATCGACAATCTCATCCAAATAATCCGGCTCACCGCGACGCTTCCAATCGGCGACCACTTTATGTACCTCGTGATCGTCGACAAAAGCGCCATGCACCCTAACCGGCACACTGGTGCCTGGGGGCAAATAAAGCATGTCACCGTGCCCCAAAAGCTGCTCGGCGCCGCCTTGATCAAGAATGGTGCGCGAGTCAATTTTAGAGGACACCTGAAACGCCATACGGGTCGGTACGTTGGCTTTAATCAAGCCGGTAATCACATCCACCGATGGTCGCTGGGTAGCAAGAATCAAATGAATACCCGCCGCCCTGGCCTTTTGAGCAATACGGGCGATCAATTGTTCCACTTTTTTACCGACAATCATCATCATATCGGCAAATTCGTCAATCACCACCACAATAGCGGGCAGAGTTTCCAGCTCCGGCGCGCTGGCCTCGGCGCTGCCCGCCTCAAAGTGCTCGTCAGGGACAAACAGCGGATCGAGAATGGGCGCACCCGCTTTTTGCGCGTCTTCAATTTTGCGATTAAAACCGGCCAGGTTGCGCACACCCATGGCCGCCATCAACTTATAGCGGCGCTCCATCTCACCCACGCACCAGCGCAAGCCATTTGACGCGTCGTTCATATCGGTGATCACCGGCGTCAGCAGATGCGGAATCCCTTCGTATACCGAAAGCTCCAGCATCTTTGGATCTACCAAGATCAAACGGACGTCTTTGGGAGAGGATTTATACAACAGGGATAACAGCATTACGTTAACCCCCACTGATTTACCCGAGCCCGTGGTACCGGCCACCAACAAATGAGGCATCTTGGCCAAATCGGCAATGACTGGCTCGCCAGCAATATCGTGCCCCAGCGCCATGGTCAGGCGCGAGCGGGATTTATCGTACAGCTCAGAGGCAATGACCTCACTCAGGCGCACAATTTCGCGGTGTTCGTTGGGAATCTCAATCCCCATCACCGAGCGACCCGGAATCACCTCAACTACCCGCACACTGATAACCGCCAATGAGCGGGCCAAATCTTTGGCCAGGTTAGTAATACGGCTGGCTTTTACCCCTGGAGCTGGCTGAATCTCAAACCGGGTCACGACCGGGCCCGGCTGCACAGAGACCACCTCAATCGTGATGCCAAAGTCCTTCAGCTTAAGCTCCAACAGCTTAGACATGGCTTCAAGTGACTCTTTCGAGTAGCCCTTATCGCTGCGTGCATCCGCCGGATCTAACAGGCTAATGGGCGGCAACTCCCCCACCACCGGCGTGTCTTTGTCAAACAGCGAGGCCTGGCGCTCTTTTTGTACCCGAGCGCTCTCGACCGGCTTTTTCTTCACCGGCTCCGTAATGGTAGGCGCAACGCGTTTCGACTCTTCTTTGTTGCGCGTCTCAATAACCGCCCGGCGCTGTTGTTGCTGTTGTTGTTGCGCTTTGGCCTCTTGGCTTTTGACACGCTTGGCACGCCAGCTCGCCCACCACTCACGGATTTTACCGATAAGCTCTAATGTCCAGCGCCCAATATCGTCCATCAAACCAAGCCAGGACAAATCGGTAAATATTGTTAGACCGAAAAAGAAGACCGCAAACAACAGGAGGGTTCCGCCGGTATGACTAAAGGCCCCGGCCACCGAATCGGCCACCGAGACGCCCAAAATACCACCATCGGAAAAAGGCAGCGCACTCTCTTTACCACCGATGTGCAATACCGCGAGACCAGTACCGGCCACCATTACCAATACTAAACCAATAGCTCTAAGCCCCAGCAGCACTGGATCAAACGCCGCAGGGTGTGCTCTATCGCGGAATACCAGCCAGGCGCGATAGCCCAGCATGACAGGAAACAAAAAGGCCAGATAACCAAACAGTGAAAAGAACACGTCGGCCAACCAGGCGCCCGCCGGGCCACCGGCGTTACTCACCCGGGCGTTATCGCCGGTGCGCGACCAGCCGGGGTCACCGACATCGTAGGTCAAGAGCGTAAGCAGCACAAAGGCGCAAATGGCCACCAAGCCTATGAGAGCCCCTTCGCGCACCACGCGTAAAATTAAGGTAGACGCCTCTGGTCGAGCGACTGACGCTTTACTGGTATTTTTTTTACTCAAACGTGTACCTGCTTACTGTTATAAAAACGTCTCACCGCCGTCACGGTAGGCCGGTATTGTAATGCATGGCGGCCGGTTACCAACAGCGCCCAGGCTAGGTACTGAGCAGCACAACCCGAAAATATCGGCTATATCATCTATTAAGCTGATTAATTTTACCAATCTAAGGTATTGAAGAGTACAATTTTGCCCACATTCATACATTGACTTATTATTGTCGCCTGAATTTTTTAACAAGGACTTCTGCACATGAGCCAACCCAAGCATCATCGCTTAATCATCCTCGGCTCCGGCCCCGCCGGTTACACCGCTGCGATTTACGCGGCCCGTGCCAACCTCAAGCCGGTCATCATTACCGGTATGCAGCAAGGCGGCCAGCTGACCACCACTACCGACGTAGAAAACTGGCCAGGCGGCGTTGCCGACCTACAAGGCCCGGATTTAATGGTGCAAATGCAGCAGCACGCCGAGCGCTTTGATACCGAAATTATCTTTGATCACATTGATAAAACCGATTTAAGCAAGCGCCCTTTTACGCTTCACGGCACTGAAACCTATACCTGTGATGCGCTGATCATCGCCACCGGCGCCTCGGCGCAGTACCTGGGCCTGCCCTCGGAAGAAGCGTTTATGGGTAAAGGCGTCAGTGCCTGCGCAACCTGCGACGGCTTTTTCTATCGCGATCAAAAAGTAGCCGTAATCGGCGGTGGTAATACAGCGGTTGAAGAGGCTCTGTACCTCTCCAACATTTGTAGTGAAGTCACTCTGGTGCACCGTCGCGATAAGCTGCGCTCGGAGAAAATTCTGCAAGATAAGCTGTTTGCTAAAGACAACGTTAAAATCTTGTGGAACCACACGCTGGACGAAGTGCTGGGTGACGGCTCGGGCGTGACAGGCTTAAAACTGAACAGCACCACCGACGACAGCTCAAGCAGTATTGACGTTGCCGGCGTATTCATCGCCATTGGCCACAAGCCCAACACTGGCATTTTTGACGGCCAACTGGATATGAAAGACGGTTACATCAAAATTAACAGTGGGCTAGAAGGCAACGCCACGGCCACCAGTGTACCGGGCGTCTTTGCCGCCGGTGACGTCTCTGACCACATCTATCGCCAGGCTATCACCTCAGCAGGCTTCGGTTGTATGGCAGCGCTGGATGCCGAGAAGTTTTTGGACGACTAACCTATAACCTAATGGTTAATGGTTAAACAAAACGGCGGAAGTTTCCGCCGTTTTTTGTGCCTGAATAATTTTTGCGCCTCACGACTTTTGACGCTTACCTGCTCTTCTGTGATTTAATAGCCCCGTGATTCAATTACCTTGGCTAGACCCACAAACTCTAGAGTTTCCCCCTCTGGAGATGGCGCTCACCGACCCCGACGGACTGCTGGCCGGCGGTGGCGACTTGCACCCGGACCGCTTAATACGCGCGTACTGTCTGGGTATATTTCCGTGGTTCGACGACGACCAACCAATCCTCTGGTGGAGCCCTAATCCGCGCTCAGTCGTTTTTCCGGAGCGCGTGCACGTTTCTAAATCCATGAACAAAACGCTGCGCAAAACGACTTATCGGGTGAGCTGCGATACCGCATTCTCTCAGGTTCTAAGTCAGTGCGCTGCACCCCGGGCGCAAACCGACAACACCTGGATTACCGACGACATGCAGGAGGCCTACCTGCAACTACACAACCGTGGCATTGCCCATTCGGTAGAGGTGTGGGATCAAGACCAACTGGTGGGCGGCTTATACGGTTTAGCCCTGGGGCGAGTTTTTTTTGGCGAGTCGATGTTTGCCAAACAAACTAACGCGTCAAAGATTGGCTTTATAACGCTGGCACAACACTTACGCTCGTGGGGCTTTACACTTATCGACTGTCAGGTTAGTAGCGATCACTTAAACAGTTTGGGGGCAATTGAGATGCCCCGCGCCGAGTTTGCCGAACAACTCAAGCGTCAAGCTGACATAAGTGGCGCCTCTTGCTGGCCAGGTAACATTCGTGAACTTATCATTGCCCAAGGGCAGACAAATGGCAGTATTTCCTCTACAGTAAATAAAACAACCACACACGGGACACCGACGGATTAAAGTGGGTACCGCATGAGTGACTTATCAAGCTTAAAGTTGTTTGCCACCGCACCTCACCCCTGCAGCTATTTAGAGGGCGAGGAAGCGACCACTGTCTTTATCGACCCCCAAGCGGACGTGGACGCCGAACTCTACAGCGAATTGTCAGAGCTTGGCTTTCGTCGCAGTGGCGGACACCTCTATCGCCCTCACTGCGTTAATTGTCAGGCTTGCATCTCCTGCCGTATACCGGTGAATCAATTTCGCCCCAGTCGCAGCCAAAAACGATGTCTAAAGCGCAATCAGGATCTCACTGTCACGATTATCGACAACATCAATACCGATGAGCACTACGCCCTGTACGAGCAGTATATTAATACCCGTCACCGCGACGGCGATATGTACCCGCCTACCCGGGAGCAATACGAAACCTTTTTAAGCCGCGAATGGGGCGTAACGCGCTACATCGAATACCGCTGCGGTGAAACCTTGGTAGGCGTTGCCGTATGCGATGAATTAATCGACGGATTGTCGGCGGTGTATACGTTTTTTGCCGGCGAGCTAGCCCCCCGCAGCCTTGGGGTGTTCGCCATACTGGTACAAATAGAGCAGGCGAAGCGCATGGGCTTATCCTATGTGTATTTAGGCTACTGGATCCGTGAGTGCCGAAAAATGGCCTATAAAACCCAATACCGCCCCCTGCAAATGCTGGTCAACAAGCGCTGGGTGCTGGTCAAATAAGCACTCAAACGTATTAAATCGGTCTATCTCCCTCCAGTTTGGCTAAAATATCGCCCCCACCCTTGGCTAACGCGTCTATTTCAGGCACAATTGCCGGCTTTTCGTGGCCGTGACAATATCTCGCGCCCGTGGCCGCGTGTTTAAGACTGATACGTGCTTGAGACCAAATTGAGGAATCTGCCGAATGGCAAAAGAAGACAACATTGAATTTGAAGGCGAAGTGATCGATACCCTGCCGAACACCACCTTTCGTGTAAAGCTGGAAAACGGCCATGTGGTAACCGCGCATATCTCTGGCAAAATGCGCAAAAACTACATTCGCATTTTGACCGGCGATAAAGTCAAAGTAGAGATGACCCCTTACGACTTGACCAAAGGTCGTATTACCTACCGCGCGCGCTAAGCGAAGCGCCCGCCGCGCCCTCCATCGGTGCCCGGCCCTACAAAGCCTCGCCAACGCGGGGCTTTGTCGTATCTGGCACAGCCGCATAAACCTAAAGGCACACGGTTAAAGCAACACCAGGGGCAGCGCATCATCACGGGGTGGCCTGGCTGACACCCAATAGCAAAATCCCGACAAGTGCCGGGATTTTGCTGATAGAGTTATGTTACCCACTAAGTGGTGCTTAATCGCCGGCGTGATAGTCCAACTCTAGAGCCTTGCCATCCTCCGCAACTGTCACAGAGACGGTTCCACCGCCCGCCAAATCGCCAAACAACACAGCCTCCGCCAATGGCTTTTTGACTTTCTCCTGAATTAAACGGGCCATAGGGCGGGCACCCATTTTTTCATCGTAGCCGTTTTCCGCGAGCCATTTACGCGCCTCGGGCGACACATCCAGGGTAACCTTCTTGTCGTCGAGCTGAGACTGCAGCTCAGTTAAGAACTTATCCACCACTGTCTCAACCACGTTTAGCGGCAATGCGCCAAACTGTACGGTGGCATCCAGGCGATTTCGGAACTCAGGGGTAAACATTTTCTTAATCGCCTCTTTACCATCGCTGGAATGATCCTGCTTGGTAAAGCCGATGGAGGTGCGACTCACGTCTTCAGCGCCGGCATTGGTAGTCATAATCAAAATAACATTACGAAAATCCGCCTTGCGGCCGTTGTTGTCGGTTAGCGTACCGTGATCCATCACCTGCAACAGCAGATTAAAGACATCCGGATGCGCCTTCTCGATTTCATCCAGCAGCACTACGCTGTGCGGCGCCTTAGTTACCGCATCGGTCAATAAACCCCCCTGATCAAAGCCCACATAACCCGGAGGCGCGCCAATCAAGCGCGACACCGTGTGACGCTCCATGTACTCTGACATATCAAAGCGGATCAACTCGACCCCAAGGCAGGTGGCCAACTGTCGGCTCACCTCGGTTTTACCCACCCCGGTGGGGCCGGCAAACAGGAATGAACCTATGGGCTTATCGCCCGAGCGCAAACCGGCACGGGCCAGTTTGATGGCGGTAGACAAGGTATCAATCGCTTCATCCTGACCAAACACCGTCATTTTCAGGTTGTCGTCCAGCTTGCGCAGCTGCTCCAAATCCGACGAGGACACACTCTTGGGCGGAATACGGGCGATCTTCGCGACCACGGCCTCTACATCACCCACCCCCACGGTCTTTTTCCGTTTGCTCGGGGGCTGCAACTGCTGATAAGCGCCGGCCTCATCAATCACATCGATTGCCTTATCGGGCAAGAAGCGATCATTAATATAGCGCTCGGCCAGCTCGGCCGCGGCGCGCAACGCCGGATCGGTATAGCGCAGGCCGTGATGCTCTTCAAAATTTTTCTTTAAGCCCTTCAGTATTTGGTAAGTCTCATCCACACTTGGCTCGTTAACATCGACCTTTTGAAAGCGACGCGACAGCGCCCGGTCTTTTTCAAAAATACCGCGGTACTCTTGATAGGTGGTCGAGCCCATGCAGCGCAGTTGCCCCGAGCTAAGCAATGGTTTGAGCAAATTAGAGGCGTCCATCACACCACCCGACGCCGCTCCGGCACCAATAATGGTGTGAATTTCATCGATAAATAAAATAGAGTGTTCTTGCTTTTTCAGCTCGCCTAACAAGCCCTTAAAGCGTTTTTCAAAATCACCACGGTACTTAGTACCGGCTAACAGCGCGCCCATATCCAGCGAGTAAACCACACTTTCGGCCAGCGCGTCGGGCACTTCGCCATCAACAATGCGACGAGCTAACCCCTCGGCGATAGCGGTTTTACCAACGCCAGACTCACCCACAAGCAATGGGTTGTTTTTGCGTCGGCGCGACAAAATCTGCGCCACACGCTCTAGCTCTAATGCACGGCCAATTAACGGATCAATTCGACCGTTCAAGGCTTGCTCGTTTAAATTAGTCGCATAGTTTTCGAGCGGGCTCTGCGAGGGCTGCTCTACGCCCAGCGAATCTTCATCGACGCTGTCTTGCGAAGGCTCCTCACTGTCGTGTTCATGCCCGGCCACCTTTTGGATACCGTGTGTAATGTAATTCACAACATCGATGCGAGCGATGCTCTGCTGTTTAAGGTAATAAACAGCCTGACTCTCCTGCTCGCTAAAAATAGCCACCAGCACGTTGGCACCGGTCACCTCTTGCTTACCGGACGACTGCACATGAAAGACCGCCCGCTGCAGAACGCGCTGAAAGCCCAGGGTTGGCTGAGTTTCGCGGTCTTCTTCATTTTCTGGTAACAATGGCGTGGTTGAATCAACAAACTCGATCAGCTCGCGGCGCAGCGCCACCAGGTCGGCACCACAGGCGCGCAACACCATCGCCGCCGACTCGTTATCGATAAGCGCCAGCAATAAGTGCTCTACCGTCATAAATTCATGACGCTTGCTACGGGCACCTTTAAACGCCATGTTCAGGGTGACTTCAAGATCTTTACTCAGCATCAATAGTACCTCTCAATCAGGAGCTTACAATCAGGGTGCGACATCACTTGTGTCGCGCTCCAAGCACCAAACTCTCAGGCAGAACAAATCGTATCTACCTGATGTTACTTACTGCCTCTAGCTAGCCACCGCGATTATTCATCGTCTCCTTCAGTCGCCTCTATCTCGCATATCAAAGGGTGCTCATTGTCTTTGGCGAATTGATTCACCTGAGCCGCCTTAGTTTCGGCAATATCGCGGGTATAAATCCCGCAGGTTGCCCGACCTTCTGTATGAACCGTGAGCATCACTTGAGTTGCTTTTTCACGATTCATGCCAAAAAACACTTCGAGTGTCTCGACCACAAACTCCATCGGCGTATAGTCATCATTGAGCATAATAACTTTATACATCGAGGGTCTTTTTAGCTCAGGCGGCGCTTCTTGCACCGCAACACCCTCATCATAGCCGCCGCCATACTCGTCGTCAGAGCTCTGACCGCGCCACTGATTTAATGTTAGACGAATGTTCTCAAACTTTCCCATAGTCATAGATGGTTTTGACCGTAATATTGACTTTGTCATTGCACTTTTTACAGCGCCTAAGCACCAAAGCTCCATTGTAACCCATCGACCCGAGCACAACCTAAATCCCCTGGCGCCACAAAGCGGCAAAAATTTGCCGGGTGTTAGACTTGACAAGGCCTAAGCGGTCGGCTAAAAAGTCTGTTGGTGCTCAAAATTTCACCACAACAGTAACGAGTTAGCACTTAACTTTGACAAGGTCGCACAGTTTAATGTTACAAAGCTCAAGTGATATAGCCGCGTTTACGTAAGCACACAATAACAGCAAGATCACAACATCAGAGCAAACAACTTTTAGCGACACAAGCACCCAGTACAAACCGGTAATAATAATTACGGTGTTAGTGTAAGTACGGCGCAACAGCCAGTTTTAGATGCATCTATCAACCCATTAGTAAAACTGAGCGTATCCCGCTACTGGTCACCGCGCTGACATCAATATAATAAATGGAGTGACGGCACGCATGCCGAACGCTCGTTAGATAAAGAAGGAATAACAATATGCGCACAGGCACAGTCAAATGGTTTAACAACGCCAAAGGCTACGGATTTATCCTCCCTGATGAAGGCTCCGAAGACCTTTTCGCCCACTACTCGGCCATCGAAATGGAGGGCTATAAAACTCTCAAGGCCGGTCAAATCGTATCGTTCAACATATCCAAGGGCGACAAAGGTTTACACGCGATTGACATTAACCTGCCACAACCTGGCGCCCAAACTGGCTGACCCTGTCCAACTCGCTTTAGCTTAGGGCCCATCACTCCGGCTTATTACGTCGGGCTTCTCGCACCGCAGCATAGGCTGCGGTACACTGCATGCCCACGCAACACAGCTCGGCTTACCTTAACTATATGGCCAAATTGGTAGTTTTCAATAAACCTTATGACGTTTTATGTCAGTTTCGCGACGATAGCGGCCGTGAAACCCTGGCAAAATACATTCAGGACAAAAACGTTTACCCAGCCGGACGCCTTGATCGGGACTCAGAGGGGCTACTCTTACTCACCGACGACGGCGCCCTGCAACATCAGATTACCCACCCGCGGCACAAGCTTGCCAAAACCTACTGGGTGCAAGTAGAAGGAGAGCCCGACGCACAGGCGTTGGCGGCGCTGCGTCGGGGCGTGATGCTAAACGATGGAATGACCCGGCCGGCGAAAGTAAAGACTATTGCCCCACCCCCGCTGTGGCCACGCTCCACCCCCGTGCGGGAGCGCAAAAACATCCCCACTCAGTGGCTCGAAATTATCATCACCGAAGGTCGCAACCGACAGGTCCGGCGCATGACGGCAGCGGTAAATCACCCGACTCTAAGGCTCGTCAGAGCCCGTATTGGCAACTGGTCGTTAGACGAGCTGCAGCCTGGCGAGGCGCGCACGATAAGCGTACATATGCCCAATCCAGGCAAAACCGCTAATGGTCAGTGTGCGGACCGATCCCACCCCACTCGCCCTAAGGCAAAAAGGGCCAAGCAAACCCACCCCAACGGTAAGCGCCCCCGATCATGACTCGCTTCTTACCCCACGTTACCGTCGCCTGTGTGATCCCCCGCAACGACCAGTTTTTACTGGTGCGCGAACTGATTGACGGCGAAGAGAAACTCAACCAACCAGCGGGTCACCTGGAAGCCGATGAATCGCTTGCTCAAGCCGCCATCCGCGAGACTCTGGAAGAAACCGGCTGGGACATAACGCTAACCGGCATTGTTGGCGTTGACCTATATAAAGCCCCCGCTAATGGTGAGACCTACGTGCGCACCACCTTCATCGGCAACCCCGTGCAACACCACCCTGAGTTAGCACTGGATGACGGTATTATCGGCCCGGTATGGCTTACCCGTGAACAAATAGCCGAGGCTTATAACAAGCTGCGCAGCCCCATGGTGCTAAACGTTATTGACGATTACCTCGCCGGGCGCCGATTTGGGCTGGAGGTCGTGGCCGTAGACAGGTAAAATGCCCGCCTTCGGAACTACCGCCCACCCCAAGCGTCTGGTCTTTACATGACAAGCTCAAGCGACAGTAAAAACGCCCCCTTAGTGATCGTCGGCATGTCCGGCGGTGTGGACTCCTCCGTCTCGGCTTTGTTGTTGCAGCAGCAGGGATACCGGGTTGAGGGGCTTTTTATGAAAAACTGGGAGGAGGACGACGGCACCGAGTACTGCACCGCCAAAGAAGATTTAGCCGATGCGCAAAAAGTCTGCGACACACTGGGCATTAAACTGCACACCGCCAATTTTGCTGCCGAGTATTGGGACAATGTATTCGAGCACTTTTTAGCCGAATACAAAGCCGGGCGTACGCCCAACCCTGACATTCTGTGCAACCGCGAAATCAAATTTAAAGTGTTTATTGAATACGCAGAAATGCTCGGTGGCGACCTTATTGCCACCGGCCATTATGTAAGACGAGCGGAGCGTGACGGCCATACTTATCTGTTACGCGGGCTCGATAACAACAAAGATCAAAGCTATTTTTTGCACGCTGTGGGCGAGGCCGAATTTGCCCGCACCCTGTTTCCCGTAGGCGAGCTAGAAAAACCCGAAGTGCGCCGCATTGCCGAGGAACACAATCTAATCACCCACAGTAAAAAAGACAGCACGGGTATTTGTTTTATTGGCGAGCGCCGCTTTAAAGACTTTTTACAGCAATACCTGCCGGCGCAGCCGGGCGATATTGTCACCGCCGAAGGCAAGGTCATCGGCCAGCACGCGGGGCTTATGTATCACACCATTGGCCAGCGCCAAGGCCTGGGCATTGGCGGTGTGAAAGGCGCGCCCGACGAGCCCTGGTTTGTGGTGGCTAAAGACCTCGAGCACAACCAACTTGTGGTCACCCAAGGGACCGACCACCCCTTACTGTTCACAAACTTTTTAAGTGCCGGGCAAGCTCACTGGATCAATGGCGCCCCAACCACGGACATACTCCGCGTTACCGCCAAAACCCGCTACCGACAAGCGGACCAAGCTTGTGAGGTCACCTTGCTGCCCAACAACCAATTGGCAGTAACCTTTGACGCCCCGCAACGGGCCGTCACTCCCGGGCAGTCGGTGGTTTTTTACCAAGATGACATCTGTCTTGGTGGTGCTGTCATCGAGTACAGTGAAAACCGCTGATAAACTCCGCCCCAGTGCAACTTCAATCTAAGGCAACTTCCATTGGCTAAGGTACAAAACTGGCAAGACGTAACATTGGCAGCCGCCGGCATTTTACAGGCCTCTGCTCTGGTGGATCAGCTCGCACGCACTGGGTTTGTGCCCAGTGACGCCTACGAGTGCAGCATCAACAGCCTGCTGGACTTAAACCCTCCAGACACCCTAAGTGTGTACGGTGGCCGCCCCGAGAACCTGCGCCTGGGGCTCGAGACGCTGCGCGACTTACTGCTTTCAAGCCGCCAACTGCAAAACAACACCGTTCGTTATAGCGCGGGCATCCTGCACCTACAAGGGCGCTTAAGCAAACGCCGCGACATGCTGGGCGTACTGTCGAGCCGACTTAAACAAGCCTCACAACAGGCGCTGCACTTTGGCCCCACCCACGAGAACGTCATCGCCAACTTGGCCGACACATACAGCGACACACTTAGCAAGTTTCGGTTTCGCATTCAGGTGTCAGGTGACCCGGGGTATTTGCAGCAACAGCGCGTCGCCAATCAAATACGCGCACTACTGTTAGCCGCCGTCCGTTCAGCCACACTCTGGCGGCAGCTCGGCGGCACGCGTTTGCATCTGGTACTACAACGCAAGCGCATTCTGGCCGAAACCGAGAACTTGCTACGCAACCTACGCGTATAAACTGACTGAAAAAACACCGCTTTTCCGGTATCATAGCGCCCCTAAATTACCGGGGTGCTAGCTTACGTGCGTATTGGCTAGCAATGGCGCATATGCTGTACGCCCCTGGCCGATTAACTCAACCTGACTAACCTGTGAGATCACCCATGGAACTTTCCCCGCTGAGTGCTGTGTCCCCCGTCGATGGCCGCTATGGCAGTAAAACTAACGCCCTGCGCCCCATTTTTAGTGAATTCGGCTTGATTCATTGCCGCGTAGAGGTGGAAGTACGCTGGTTGCAGCGCTTGAGCGAACTCGACGGAGTCACTGAAGTACCGGCCTTTAGCGCCGCCACTCACGCACAGCTGGACGCCATCGTAACGCAATTCAGCGAGGCCGACGCCCAGGCCGTTAAAGACATCGAAGCCACCACCAACCACGATGTGAAAGCGGTTGAGTACTTTCTCAAGAAAAAATTTGCCGGTAACGCCGAACTTGAGGCGGTACTAGAATTTGTGCATTTTGCCTGCACCAGTGAAGATATAAACAACCTGTCACACGCCTTAATGCTCAGCCGCGGTCGCGATGCTTTACTGAACGACGCCAACGCCATCAGCGAAGGCATTGCAAAATTGGCTCGCGATTACGCCGCCGACCCAATGTTGTCTCGCACCCATGGGCAAACGGCCTCGCCAACCACCGTGGGCAAAGAAATGGCTAACGTGGTCGCGCGCCTGCGCCGGCAACTGGCGCAAATCGAACAGGTGGAACTGCTGGGTAAAATTAACGGCGCCGTGGGCAACTACAACGCCCACCTTTCCGCTTACCCGAATATCGACTGGCAGGCCAATGCTGAAACCTTTGTCACCTCGCTCGGCTTAAGCTGGAACCCCTACACCACCCAGATCGAGCCACACGATTATATCGCTGAGCTGTTTGACGCCATCGCCCGGTTTAACACCATCCTGATCGACTTTGATCGCGATGTGTGGGGCTATATCTCACTGGGTTACTTCAAGCAAAAAACCATTGCCGGCGAAGTGGGCTCGTCCACTATGCCGCACAAAGTGAACCCCATCGACTTTGAAAACTCAGAAGGCAACCTGGGTATCGCCAACGCAATTTTCAGCCATCTGGCGCAAAAGCTGCCTATTTCACGCTGGCAGCGCGATTTAACCGACTCCACGGTATTGCGCAATATGGGGGTTGGTTTTGGCTACAGCCTCATCGCCTACGCCTCTACCCTTAAAGGGGTAGGCAAACTCGAAATTAACCGCGCCCGTCTGGCCGAAGATTTAGACAACAGCTGGGAAGTGTTGGCGGAGCCGATTCAAACCATTATGCGCCGTTACGAGGTAGCTGAACCATACGAAAAACTCAAAGCCCTTACCCGTGGTCAAACGATCACGCGCGAGGTATTGGCTGAGTTTGTCGAGACACTGGATATTCCGGAACACGCCAAACAAACCATACGCGAGCTGACCCCAGCCAATTACATCGGCAACGCCACCGCGCAAGCCAACGCCATTTAAACTTACTAGCCGGCCCCTGGGGCCGGCTTTTCGTTAAGGTTTCCGTATGTCTTCTGCCTCGCCGGCTCTTGCCCATCTGGGCTCAATCCCTATCAGTGAGTTCCTTAGCCGTTACTGGCAGCGCGAAGCGGTGTTTCTCCCTCAGGCTTTGCCCGACTTTAGCTCGCCATTAAGCCCGGACGAGCTGGCCGGCCTAGCCCTGGAGGACGAGATCGAATCACGCCTGGTGATTGATTCGGATGAAGCCCCGTGGCAGCTAAAAACCGGCCCCTGTACTGAACAGGACTTTACCCGGCTACCCGCCGAGCGCTGGAGCTTGTTGGTACAGGCGGTAGACCACTGGGTACCCGAAGTAGCCGATTTACTCGAGCGGTTTCGTTTTATTCCCAACTGGCGGCTCGATGACGTCATGGTAAGTTACGCCCCCACTGGGGGCAGCGTCGGCCCTCACTTCGATTATTACGATGTGTTTTTGGTGCAAGGCGCCGGCTGCCGTGAGTGGCAAATCGGACAGGCTTGCGACAGCACCAGCGAGCGTGTATCCGGCACCGAGTTAAACATCCTGCGTGATTTTACCCCCAGCGCCACTTATATCGCCAAGCCTGGTGATGTCCTTTATATCCCGCCCGGCACGGCCCACTGGGGTACATCTCTGGACGACAACTGCATGACCTTTTCGATCGGTTTTCGCGCCCCGTCAGAGGCCGATATTATCGGCGAATTTGGTCAGTATTTGTGTACGTCATTAAGCAACGACATACGCTACCGTGACCCACAGATTCAAGCCACACAAACGCCCGGCGCAATCGATGCCGAGGTTGTGCGGCAAATCGTCGCCACATTAAGCAAACACCTTACCTCCGACAATGTGGCCCAATGGTTTGGCCGGTATATGACCGAAGCCAAATACCCGCAAGAGCAACACACCACCGAGATAGACGCAGCAACCTGGCAAAGCTGGCTGGCGCTAGACGTCCCGGCCGAGCGTGAAATTGCCTCACGCTTTTGCTATGTTAACGACAGCGCTGGCACAACATTATTTGTCGACGGACAGGGCTACCCGTGTAGCTCAGCGCTCGCCGAGGCGTTAAGCAACCGGCGCCAGTGGGCACTCACTGAGCTCGATGCGCTGTGCCAAAATGACACAGACACACAACTACTACGGCAACTGGCAGAAGAGAATAAAATAGTAATCGACCCAACTGAGGAAGATCCGGACGAGCTCTAAAGCGTCACGATAAAAGCTACTGCTTACGATGAAATCGACCAACCAATTTCAGTGTAATATCGTTACATGGGGCGAAGCCTCTGCCCCGCTTTGTCATATTCGCCGGCGGGTATTTATTGAAGAGCAAAATGTACCCCCTGAGCTTGAGTGGGAGTTAGCCGACCACGAGGCGACACACTTTTTACTCTGTACCACCCCATATTTGCATCACTCTTTGGGTCAGGCGGTCGCTTGTGCCCGCATCCTCAGAGAGCGCCATAACGATGAAAACCACTTTCATATCGGCCGGGTCGCGGTACTGGCGCAATATCGGGGTAACGGCATTGGCACCATGTTAATACGTGAACTACTGCACTGGTGCCAATCTCAAAGCGACTACAAGTATTGTGAGCAGGTGTTTTTACACGCCCAATGCGACGTGATACCGTTTTACACAATGTTGGGCTTTAGCGCCGTTGGCGATACTTTTATGGATGCAGGCATTGAGCACCGCACCATGCTTTTGCGCACCGTCGCAGGTTAAAGCCAGCGCCAAAGCCTCGCAACAATAATATTGAAGTCATTACCGCACTGAGGAGCCAAAGTGAACCAATCAACGGACGCCGCTCACCCATCCCTGCTGTTTGATTCACTGGAAGACAACATCCTCCATACCCTTGCGCTAATATCCCGCGCTCGACGCACCTTGTATATACTGAGCCACCAGTTAGACCCGCTGGTTTACAACCGGGACGATGTGGTTAACGCGGTTTCCCGATTTGCGCGACGGGCCAGGGACAGCCAAGTCCGTATCTTGATACGGGACACCTCGGACTTACTAGAACGCGGCCACCAACTGGCACGCTTACACCAACGGCTCCCCAGTAAGGTCCATCTGCGCAAATTAACAATCGAACCCAACAACCAACAGATGGGGTTTATTGCCGCAGACCGGGAGCTGTTAGTGTACAAAAGTGACGACACTCAGGCAGCCGGAGTGGCCAATTTCCGGGCCGCGCAAGAGGTAAAAACCCTTGCCGATGAATATCAACGCCTTTGGCAGCACGCCGTACCCGAGCCGGGGCTACAGATTTTGCATTTATAAGGCCTAAAACCTCACACAGGGATACTGTTATGAGCAACTTTAAAGACGGGCCAAAACCGCTGACTATGGCAATCCTCAGCTCCTTTTTAGTGCTCTGCCTACACGCAACAAGTGCACCGGTGTCCGACTTTGGTTTTTCAGAGGGCGATATTTCAAACCCGAGTACTGAACCCGCAGCCCCACTAATCACAAAAACACTCCCTGTTAACCACCTAGATACGGCCGCAACGGCTAAACAGCTCGCCCCCCTGGTTCCACCACCTGGCAGTATTACCACCGTCAACCGACAACTGGTTATTCGCAGTACCGCTCAAAACATTGCCGACATAGAAACACTGCTACAAGAGCTTGATACCCCGCCGGAAGAGATCACCGTAAGTGTCTTGTACCGCACTACTCGCCCAGGCAACAACGCTGACGATACCAGCCGACACTATCAAACACCGCAAACACCCGGCAATGCCCCACAAGTGCGCACGCAAACTGGTCAACCAACCCAAATCGCCCGCTCGCACAGTCACAATGAATTGATACCGATAGGCTGGGGCGGCTTTGAGGTCCAATCGCACGTAACGAAAGGGTATGAAATCTTTGCCATGGTCACACTTACCGACAATATCGCAACGGTTGCGTTAGCGGCGCACCAGTACGATGGCGACAACATCCAACAGGACGCCTACGAATTGTATACACGCGTTTCTGGCCCGGTTGGTCAATGGCTGGCACTTGACTCAAACAGGCAAACAACCCAGCAGGACAACAACAAACGCTACCAGTTACCCGACAACGGAAAGAAACTCTTTATAAAAATTGATCGTTTGAATAAAGCGCTATAAAGCATCAAATATAGGCTTAATGCGCCCGACAATGTAAATATTGCGCTTTTCCCCCTGTTTAAATGACTTTTTTCTTGCTGATCGCTTTTTTATCCTTTATATATAGACTCAACTGTGTTGCCGAGCTTAACCAAAGTCTATTCTCGGCAACATTTACAACGCTTAACGCAGACACTTTAATTAACTCTGAACACAAGGATCACAACATGGCCGCTAGAAAAGCTCCTGCAAAAAAAGCCCCCGCGAAAAAGGCTCCCGCCAAAAAAGCCGCTGTAAAAAAGGCTCCCGTTAAAGCGGCACCAGAGCGCAAAATCACCGCCGTTCGCGAGCGCTATAACAAAACTCAGATTGTTACGCAAATTGCCGAAAACACTGAGCTGAGCAAGAAGCAGGTTCAGTCTGTGCTGGACGAGCTGTCTGCCGTTATCGAAGGACACATCAAAAAACGCGCCTGTGGCGAATTTGTTCTGCCCGGCTTGTTAAAAGTTCAAACCGTTAAAAAGCCAGCCACCAAAGCCCGTAAAGGTATCAACCCTTTTACTGGCGAAGAAACCATGTTTAAAGCCAAGCCGGCCACGACCACGGTTAAAGTGCGCCCACTGAAAAAACTGAAAGAAATGGCCCTGTAAAACAACTGGGTATTATGTAAAAAGCCCGCTACTGCGGGCTTTTTTGTATTTATTTGGCGCTATTAGCAATTGATTTTAGGGATATTGGAGGGTCTCGGCTGATAGGGCTCTGTAGCTGGTAGTGGCGTAAAGCCCTCACCGGTTAGCGCATCGCTGAGTTTGACGATACGTTTTTGCAACAGCTCGGGCTCATAGGGTTTAACCGGTTGTGCGCCCCATATAGGTGCGGGCCAAGCCGCATCTTCGGCAAAACGCGCCACATGGTGGATATGTAACTGAGGTACCCTATTACCCAACGCCGCGATATTGATTTTATCGGCATCAAACAGGCTGTTCATCACCTCCGCCAGTTGGCAGGACTCTCGGGTCAGCTGCTGCTGATCAGTGTCACTTAAATGGTATAGCTCAATCACGTTCTCGCGCTCGGGCACCAAAATACACCACGGATAATTGGCATCTTTTACCAATAACACTAACGAAAGCTCGAACCGGCCAACGATAATCGTATCGTCGACCAGGCGGTGATCCAGTGCAAACATAGTACCCTCCAATAAGCATCCCCAGCCAAGGCCACTACTGCACCCCGGGCCTACCTAATTACACCTCGATATCTGTACCCCGAGGCCTAAGCTGCGTAGAATACGCTAACCAAGCCGCGCCCAACCGATGCGGCGGTATAACCTGATTATAGCGACTAATACTGTAGACACGCAGTCATTTACGCAGCAATAAACTTTGGCCCTGACATAAGATCCGACACTATGCGCTCCAGCCGTTTTTTAATCGCCACGTTAAAAGAAACCCCTGCCGATGCTGAAGTCATCAGCCACCAGCTAATGCTGCGCGCCGGCATGATCCGTAAACTCGCCTCCGGCCTTTACACCTGGCTCCCGCTGGGGCTTCGGGTACTGCGCAAGGTTGAAAACATCGTACGCGAAGAGATGAACAACGCCAGCGCACAAGAGGTCATGATGCCCGTGGTGCAACCGGCCGAGCTGTGGCAAGAGTCCGGCCGCTGGGAGCAGTACGGCCCGGAACTACTGCGGATTAACGATCGCCACGACCGCGCCTTTTGCCTGGGGCCAACCCATGAAGAGGTCATCACTGACTTAGTACGCGGCGAAATTAGCAGCTATAAGCAGCTGCCAGCCAACTTTTACCAAATACAAACAAAGTTTCGCGATGAGATCCGCCCGCGCTTTGGGGTAATGCGTTCGCGCGAGTTTATTATGAAAGACGCCTATTCTTTTCACACCAGTGCCGAGTGTTTACAGCAAACCTACGAGCGTATGCACAGCGCCTACTGCAATATATTTAGCCGCATAGGTCTGGCTTACCGCCCTGTTCTGGCCGATACCGGATCAATTGGTGGCGCCTTTTCGCACGAGTTTCACGTGCTGGCCGACAGCGGTGAAGACGCCATTGCGTTTAGCGACGGCTCGGATTACGCCGCCAACATCGAAAAAGCCGAGGCCCTGCCTCCCGCTACAAGCCGCCCGGCTCCAAGCCGCGACAAAGCCGATGTGGCGACTCCCGGCAAACACTCCATTGAGGAGGTGGCCGAGTTTCTTAACGTCGCTGCCAGCCACACCGTTAAAACTCTGATTGTATTGGGAGAAGCGGCCGAAGAAGGCGCTGAGCAACCCTTAGTAGCGCTGGTACTGCGGGGCGATCACGAGCTAAACGACATCAAAGCCGAAAAGCTAACCGGTATTGCCACACCACTCACCTTTGCCCCGGAAGAACGCATTAAAGCTGAGCTGGGTGTAAGCGTAGGCTCGATAGGCCCTTGCGGCTTAAACATTCGTGTAATTGCCGACCACAGCGCTCTGGCCTTGGCTGATTTTGTCTGCGGCGCCAACAGCGATGGTGTTCACAGCACTGGCGTTAATTGGGAACGCGACCTACCCGTGGCCGAAGCCGCCGACATTCGCAACATCGTTGCCGGTGACCCAAGCCCCTGTGGCAAGGGCACACTCGAAATTAAGCGCGGTATCGAAGTGGGCCATATTTTCCAGTTGGGCACTAAGTACTCCGAAGCCATGGGTGCCACTGTGCTCAATGAAAACGGCAAAGAACAAACCATGATCATGGGTTGCTATGGCATTGGAGTGACCCGAGTCGTGGCCTCGGCGATCGAGCAAAACTACGATGATAACGGCATTATTTGGCCCGCGGCCATTGCACCTTTCCAGGTGGCGATCGTACCAATCAACATGCATAAATCGGAGCAAGTGCGCGAAGCTTGTGAGAAACTTTACGGCGACTTACAGGCGGCCGGCGCCGACGTCTTGCTAATGGACGAAGAAAAAGCCCGCCTCGGCGTGCTACTGGCCAACACCGACCTAATGGGCATCCCGCATCGTATCGTCGTCGGTGACCGCGGCCTGGAGGCCGGCAATGTCGAATACAAAGCTCGTCGCGATCAGGACAAACAAGATATTGCCCTCGATCATGTTGTTGCTCTCATTAGCGATGCGCTTAACCAAGCTTAACGCACCCCTCCCTAAGCTGCACGCAGCCGCCACCGTGGCGCTTGCGTGCAGCTTGGCTTACCCCTGGTCTGCACTTAATGCTGAAACCGTCGCGGGCAATGTCATCTTAACGCCTGTGACCGAAAAACCCGTCATCCCTCAATCCACGGTTGACGACGAGCTGCGCAACCTGCTTAAAAATCATATTCAAAAAGCCGATAGCTTTACCGATCGCTTTGACGCCGAAGCCTGGCTGATGTTGATGGATGGGCGCTTGGCGCGATACATTAAATCGCCCGATGAGCGCTTAGCGCTGCTGCGACTGGTACACCGTGAGGCAACCTCGGCCGGGGTTAAGCCGGAGTTGGTTCTGGCCGTTATCGAAACCGAGAGCCACTTTGACCGCTTTGCCATATCCCCCGTGGGCGCGATGGGCATTATGCAAATTATGCCATTTTGGAAAAACGAAATCGGCCGCCCCGACGACAACCTGATCGATACCGCCACCAACCTGCGTTACGGCTGCATCATCTTAAAGCACTATATCGACATCGCCGATGGCCGTCTGGCCGAAGCATTGGCCCGCTATAACGGCAGTTATGGCAGCTACCGCTACTCCGCTAAAGTCATGGATGCCTGGGATCGCTGGCGTTGACAAAAGCCTGTAAAGACTTCTAAAACCTAAATAATCGGGTGCAACGTGAAGCCGACTACCCTACTCGCTAACTGCTTTTTTCTCGCCACATTGCCCCCGCTCGCCACGGCGGCACCGCTTAAAACGTTTTCATTTGCGGAGCCCAACTGGCCAGGGCAATGGCAACTACGCTGGAACGACCGGCTTGACACCACCACTGTCACCCAAAACCCGACCGGCGAGCATTCGCTGCAGGTAAGCTATCCAAAAGCTGGCGTGGGCCCGGGTCAGAGCGGAGTTCAGTTTCCCATCGAGTTTGCGAAACAGGCTGATTTATTGCCCTCCTATACCGCACTGCGCCTGAATTACTGCCTTACGTTTTCTAGCGATTTTAATTTTGTGCTAGGGGGAAAACTACCTGGCCTAATGGGGGCCGAAGACTCATGGTCTCGCTCCGGGGGCAATCAACCAAACGGCAGTAACGGCTGGACGATGCGCTATATGTGGCGCGAGAATGGCGCCGCGGTTATTTACGCCTATTTGCCCCCCTCACCCAACGGGCGTTACGGCGGACAGCCGTGGGGCCAGGACATCGAGCTTGGCGCGCGCTTTATTCCCGGCCAACGCCACTGCCTGGCACAGCAAATAAAAATCAACGAAATAGGCCAGGAAAATGGCGAGCTAACCGTCTGGTTTGATGGCAAACAAATCCTGCACCGCGAGGATATGAGCTACCGCTTAACAGACACGCCGGCGGGATACATCGGGGGCATTATGTTTTCAACGTTTCATGGCGGCAACACGCCCGACTGGGCCCCAGCGTATTTATCCAAGGTGTGGTTTGATGGGTTAAGTATTTCCAACGCCAATTAGTAACCAAAAAAAAATGCCACCCGAGGGTGGCATTTTTGGGATGGTAAATACACCGTTACTGGCAACTCACCATCGCACTCGCAGCACGCCCTTTAAGCAAACGTACATTGGCAAAGCTCATCTCCAGCTCACCCGTGGTATAAATAGTAAACGGACGAACCACCTGAGTAATGTACTCAGACTGCGGCTGATTTAAACCAAAGTTTTCACCCGCATCTGGGAAGCACGCCAAATCTACGGTTACGGTTTGCCAGCCGGCCCCGGCAAGGTGATCACGCATGCCTTGCGTCATATCAATATCAGAAGCGCAATAAGAGCCGCAGCCAAGACGCAGATAAGTCGTCTCAGTAGGCGCTTTATCAACTTTGATATCAAATGACAGGGCCGATTTTGCTTTTACATAATCGCTCCAATCCTGACGATCATCAGCAAACAGCGCGACATGACCGGGCCCCTCACCGTTAAACACCACGCGGCGAGCGTCTTGCTGCTCATTACGATCTACCGCTTCGACCAAGACGGTTGAGGTTTGAAGGGTGTTACTGTTCATTACCGCGCGGTCATTTTCGGCGCCAACGGCCTCAATGCCCCATGGATCGAGCGGACGACGGTTAAACAACTCCAATACATCCTGAGTGGCTGCTTTTTTAAGGCCCTTCTCTGACAGCTCATCACCCAGGGTGTCCTTGTCCGCGTAGCTTAAGCCAAAACCATAAGGGAACAGCGGGTTGTAGTCTTCATCACCACGGTTTAACAGGTACTGATCGGGGCGCTCAGGCCAGCTGAACGACAATCGGCCTTTCGCGTCGTGGTTAATCGAGCCGTCGTTGGCGCGAAACACAACATCAGCAACACCTCCACCCTCGGTACCAGGCTGCCAAATCACCATAAAAGCATCCGAGGCATTCAGTTCGCGGTTAACCCACAACGGGCGGCCCGTAATAAACAACGCCACCACCGGGATATCCTGCTTCTGGAAAGATTTAAGCAGGTTTAAGTCCGCCTCAGAGCCACCCTTGTACATCAGGTTGGTCAAGTCGCCCTGCATTTCGGCGTAGGGGTCTTCGCCAAACACAACAATTGCCACATCGGGCTTTTCCATAAAAGTGCCGTTAGCACTGAGCTCGGCAGTGCCGCCGCCAGCCTCTACCGCCTCGGCAATACCGTCATAAATGGAAGTCGCACCGGGGAAGTCCGAATTCTTATTACCCGTACCCTGCCAGGTAACCGACCAGCCGCCGGCCTGCTTGCCAATGTTATCGGCACCATCACCGGTCACCAGCACATTGATGTCACGGCTCAGGGGTAATAGGCCATCGTTATTTTTAAGCAAAACCAACGATTCACGTACCGCCTGGCGAGCCACCTCTCGATGCTCGGGGGCGCCTAACAAATCGTCGCGACCGGCTATGCCTCGCTCTGAGGGTGGGCCCGCTTCGAATAACCCGGCCCGCAGTTTAACGCGCAGGATACGGCGCACGGCGTCATCGATCCGCGCCATCGGAATAGTGCCATCTTCAGCGTGCTTGACCGTGCTGGCAAACAGCTCCTTCCACTCTGGCTCGGGCGCCATATAGATATCCAAACCCGCATTTACCGCCTGTGGGCAGTCGAGCGCGGTACAGCCCGGAATAAAGCCGTGACCGCTCCAGTCGCCGACAATAAAGCCATCAAAACCCATTTGGCCTTTCAATACATCACTTAGCAAGTATTCGTGGCCGTGCATTCGCGTGCCCTCCCACGAGGTGAACGATGCCATAACCACTTGTACGCCCGCTTCGATTGCGGTGAAGTAACCCGCACCGTGAATATCGCGCAGCTGCTCTTCTGTGGCGATAGTGTCGCCACGGTCGATACCTTTATCCGTACCGCCGTCACCGATAAAGTGCTTAGCGGTGGCAATAACATGATCTTCGCTTAGGAAGTCGTCCGATTTTGGCTCGCCCTGCAAGCCCCGAATCATCCGGCCGGCGTATTGCCCAACCAGCTCTGGGTCTTCCGACCAGGCCTCATAGGCGCGGCCCCAACGCTCGTCGCGCGAAACGGCAACCGTGGGAGAGAAGTTCCAGTCGATACCGGTGATTTTAAGCTCGCGGCCTGTTACCCAGCCAATTTGCTCTAATAAATCAGGGTTATGGGTTGCGCCCAGGGCAATGTTGTGAGGAAACAAAGTCGCACCGACAACATTACCCACGCCGTGTACCGCATCGGTACCCCAGATAATGGGCACGCCGGTACGGCCATCGGATTTATCAATGGAGGCGTAGTAATAACTATCCGCCAAATCCACCCAGTCCTGGACACTCGCATACTTGTTATTGTCCGGTGTAGTGCCCCCGCCGTTAAGTACCGAGCCAATATGGTAATCGCGGATATCGTCGGGGGTTACCTGCTTAATTTCAGGCTGGATCATCTGTCCCACTTTTTCTTCAAGCGTCATCTGGGACAACAACTCGTCGATTCGGGCCTCAATTGCAGGGTCTTTCTGAACCTCACTCTCAATGGCGGGCCAGGTAACTTTAGTCGTTTTAGCGCTTGATTGAGATGAGTCAGATTGGGTTTGACAACCGACCAGAGCAGCCATCACGGCCCCAGCCAAAGTCAGGCGCTGAAAGGAGTTAATAGCCATATAGGCTCCTTATAAGTTTTATCAAAATCGTTTATCAACGTCGTATCGTTAAAAAAGGTTCTACTTGCCACCATAGCGAACAGGAGCCAAGATTACTGCAAAAATGGATACCAGTGCGCCCCACCTCGCGCGAAGGTGCAAAGTGGCATTCGCCACTTTTTATCCAACACGTCAGCCTACTACCATTTACCGATGCCGCACGGGTGGACGTAAGCGCTACAGCGCTACCGTGACGGGCGACGCAGGCGAACACAATTAACCCCACCACAGAGGCGAGTCACTTTAGTGGCTAATGTGCCAAACTGACCGGTAAGGAGCGGCACCTCCAAGAGGGATACTTGAAACACTATTTATTGTAGCCGTAATTCGCGCAAATTACGGTCAAGTTGTGTCAAGCGCAGAGGCAGCCATATCGACGCAATAGCCAATACCGTCTCTGAACAGACCAAAATTGATCGTATCTCAGGCAGCATCAAGAATTGGTCGATCCGAGCATCAGGTGCCGAACTGTGTGCGAGGCTTTCTCAGGCAAACAGTTTTCAGCGGACCCGAGGCTTCTGAATAGTAGCCAATGAGGCTAGCTGCGGCCCAGCTGTGACGACATACACCTCAAATCAATACTTGACGGTGTGGTCTCGATTACAGGATGTCGATAAATGAATTAATGGACAACCGCCCAGTAGCCGGATTGGCATCGGGCACAAAGGCTGGATCAATACAGCCGGAGTGCAGCGAGCTACGACGATAAATCAGCATTCGGTTATACACTGCTTCTTGCCGCGTTATTTGCTCAAAAAGTGGGGTATCACCGTTAATATACCCAGACTCTGGTAGATCCGGGCCTGCGTTCTCGGCCTCGAGAGAACGAAAGTATTCACGCTTTCGCGACTCGTTTATCACCTCAAACCCGGTTTTTCGATGTCGGTAAAAGGCAGTACCGCCCAGAGGTTTACGAAACAGGTAATGCACCGTCGCAAGCCCTTGGGAGTCAAACGAATCGACGTGGGGAATCCGTTGAATCATGCCCAACTGCGTCGCGGGCGTTGTCACCAATGAATAGTGACACATTGAAAACCGGACCCGATCTCCAGTAAGCGAAAAGTGGGTTTGCAATAACGGCTGTAAAGCAACAGCCAAATGAGGAAACAACGTAAGCGCCAAATACGCCTGATAGGCCTCTGGAGCTACCGCCCTAACGCCCGGGAAAGCCTGCTTAGGCGGGGAAAACTCGCACTCACTGGCCAATTCGACCAACACCTCAGGGCGGTCAATACACTGGTCTATAACCAGTAAAGGCGAACACTCACGACCAAACTCGAGCGCTTTCACTGTAATGTCATCTGGTAACCGAAAGTTCATGACATCAGTCCCGGCCGGGACTACTGGAACAATATTGGGCGATAAATTCATGGTGCAGAGGCATGCTCTGCACCATTTTTTGCAAAGACTGACGGTACTCAAGCATAAACTTCTTTAAATACTCATCACCCATAGCTCGTGCCACCGGGTGATAATCATCTGGCATCAACCCCTGCCCCAGCATTACTTGAGTCCAGGAGTCGACCCTAAATAACTCACTATCGGTTTGATAAGCTTGAGCATCAGACTTAAACAGCTCCAAGCGATGGGCCAGAGATTCGGGCACCTCCATCTGAGCACACTGACGCCAAAAAGCCGAATCGGCGCGCTGCGTGACTTTGTAGTGCAGCACAATGAAATCACGAATCTTTTCCATTTCATCGGCTGAAACCTGATTAAATTGATTCACCAAGCTCGTATGACAGCCATTAAATGGGAACAACTGCAACAATCGGGTCACGCCAATCATAATCAGATGAATACTCGTCGACTCTAAGGGCTCCAAGAAGCCCGCCGCCAACCCAAGCGCAACACAGTTTTTATTCCACACTTTACGGCGGCGACCGGTACGAAATTTAATCAATCGGGGCTCCGTTAAGCGATCCCCGGAAATGTTAGCCAACAACGCCGCCTGAGCCTGCTCATCAGACATGTAAGCACTGCAGTAGACCAGACCATTTCCCATTCGATGCTGCAAAGGTATTTGCCACTGCCAACCAGAATCCTGGGCAATGGACCTTGTATAAGGCACAGCCGCTTGAGTGCTGCTTGTTTGAACAGCCACCGCCCTATCGCACGGGAGCCAATGACTCCAATCTTCGTAGCCAGTGTGTAGGGTTTGCTCGATCAGTAACCCGCGAAAGCCTGTGCAGTCGATAAATAAATCACCTTCCAGCCGCTCGCCCGAGTCCAACTGCAACGCCACGATGTCGCCGGTCTCGTGATCCTGCTGTACCTGCGAAATTTTACCCTCAACACGGTGCACGCCTTCTTTTTCTGCTATACCCCGTAAAAACTTGGCATAGCGGCTGGCATCCAGGTGATACGCATAATTAATGTCCGATTGTTCCGATGTTGCAAAGCGACCCTCGCGGGCGGCTTGCAACTCTAAACAATAATCGCCAAAATCCTCACCAAAGCCAAGCTCACGTGCACGCAACCAAAAATGATGAAACTCTCCGAGCCAGGTTTCTTTACCAGTTTTACCAAACGAGTGAATATAAGACTTGCCCACATCTTTCCAGTTTTCAAAAGATATTCCGAGCTTGAATGTCGCCTCGGTACATCTCATAAACTCCTGCTCGCTAATTTTCAGTAGCTTATGAAAAGTCTTCATTGTCGGTATGGACGCTTCACCAACACCCACAGTGCCAATATCATCAGATTCGACTAGCGTAATGTCCAGCAACTCACCAAGCTGGCGAGACAATGCTGCAGCAGCGATCCAACCAGCAGTTCCACCACCGGCAATTACGACTTTTCTTACAGGCTTAGAGTGCAAAAGTAATCTCTCTTAATTATGGCAAACATTAACGGTTGAGACGGTTTAATAAGTAGGCACGTAACTTACGAGCTTTCACATCATCCAATGGGCCAAGATCCCCCCAGGCATGCTCCGGCAAGTGTTCCACAGGACTTTCGGAGTCGCCGAAAATGTAATAATCAAACACATCCCTCCAGGCTTGCTTCTCCTCTTTCGGCCTGTCCCGAAGGCTCAAAAGGCTATGCATCAAAACGTTCATGGGCGTGCCCATATATTTAGGTGATGTACTCCACCAATAATTAATTAATACATTTAGTGACTCTAATGCTTCAACTTGGTGCCACCACATACTCGGATAAAACAAGGCATCCCCTGGCTCAAGCTCTGCCACCAGGGCCGTCTCAAGTGCCCTCTTAAACCTGGGATGCTTAGTAAAGTCGGGGTTGGCGAAGTCCACCATACTAATAGCCTGTCCGCCCGGCGTGGGCTCCAAAGGGCCGGGATAAAGGTTGTGAATTTGTGAAGGTGGGAACAGAGTAAACCGGCGTTTACCCACTGCACAACAAGCAATATTATTAGGCGCATCATAATGGGCCGATATTAGTGAGGCATTACCCAGCCAAATACTTGCTAAAGGCGAGTGCTCTGCAAACATTATGTCATCAAACAGTAAGTCATTCTCTTTGCGCAGGCCCGGCAAGCAAGCATCAATCGTCGTTGATCCAACATAGATTCCTGGAGGAGCGGGATCATTTTTATGGGTCAGAATTTCGTCTAGCACAGCATCCAGAGGCAGTCGCTTTGTCGAAAAATTGAGGGCCGCAAGATCGTGCGTATAAGCATACCGACCTTTTTCTGACGCATCCGCCAAATACGTCGCCACGGTTTTCCCGTTATAAAATGACTTTAAATATTCCACCACCCTGCCGGATGAATGCCCGGCCGCTTTAACCAACTCCCAATCACGCACCGCGCCCTTTAACACGACCGGCTGCTGCCCTGCAATAAGCTCAGCAAAAGGGATGGCGTCCCACTCAACACCGTTTAGCGTACGCGCCCTCTTATCTGTAACCGGCTTCATCATTACTTCCTCTATTTGAGCTTATTGCTCAAGCAGTCTACTCCGCTTTAACTCAATGAGTGAATTAATATTTGCCAACGACGCCACGGCAAAGGTTGCGCACTGCAAGAACCCTGATTGGTGCAAGCGCTCTAGCGTCTCGCCCCGTAGCGCCGCCAACTTATCTGTATTAATCGTATAAAAGTTAGAAATCTTATAAACATGTTCTTTGTGAACCTCAATTTCCAAACTCACAGGCTCGAACAACTCTAAACGCTCGAACTCTGCCGACATGACTTTATTGGCTGACAGCCCCTGATGAATTCTCTGTAAAGTACCAACCATTTTTTCAAGGTAAGCGGTATTCCCACCATGCTCTTTAAAAACAGATGAACCATATTTTTCATTTACCCTAGGGTCTTCAATATCCACATGAATAATCGGCTCGCGACGTATTTCGCCATCTGCCTCCCGTTCTTGAAAACCAATAAGAAATGGCCCTCTAGACTGAACGCTCGGCACATAGCTAGCGCGCCAATCCGGCTCATGTAAAAATAAATTCTCGTTTTTTTCCAGCCCCAGCAAAGCAATAGGCTGATACACACCAGCATCAGCGCTCTTTTTAAACAAAATTGGGTAATTCCGCTGAATATCCGAAAACTCGGTAGGAAAAGTAAGGACGCTATTGACATCATCTCCGTATTTTTCCGAGTAATCTTCGATGATTCTAAGGTCCTTGTGTTCAATATTATTCAGCACTACATGCTTCGTCATAAGCGCTCCAGTCAAACTTATTATAATAATTGATTAATGCTTTCCTTTATTGAACCACACAGAGCGCGGCAACAAAAGAGGCGAAAATAAAAAAGCCGCTGAAAAATCAGCGGCTTTAGAGTACTGCAAAAAACTAGCTTTAGAAGGTGTAACGACCACCCAGAGCGTAGCGAGCACCCATATCCTCCAAGTACCACAACTGGGCTTCAGAGCGGCCGTGATGTCGAGTATTTTCTTCCGTGATATTGATGCCCTCTAAGAACACGGTAAAGTTATCCGAAATGTCATAGCTTACATTCATATCAACTTGGCTGTAGGCTTCGACGTAAGTCGGGTTATTGCCGTTACCACGGTTGGTTTCATTCAAGAATTCGTCACGCCAGTTATAGGCCAAGCGAGCGGAAACACCGTAATTCTCATACATCAGAATCAAGTTGGCGGAGTCACTCAGACCTGTCAATGCAAACTGCGATTCACTGGGGTCAGCCAGATCATCAAAGCCTACATCACCGCGTACGATGGTGTAGTTTGCCTGCACACCAAAGCCAGTCTCACCAAAGAAGTGCTGAATAGCAAGCTCAGAACCATACAACTTTGCTTCACGGTTGTTGGTTGGTGTTGCCGTTAGAAACTCCATTTCTGGATCGCCATCAGCGGGAATAATCCCCTCATAAGGCGTCAAACCGGCTACATAATCAACGACTTGACCTTGATATTCAGGGGTTACCTGGTTGCCATCACGCTCAATGTCCGAAGGAGTACCAAACTCACCGGGATGCTCTAGCACACCCATCATCACGAACAAGTTGGTATCGTTCAATGCCATACCTTCGGCTTCCAACGCGTCCGCTGCAGCACGAATCCGCGGGCCATTGGTCTGATCCTTAATGCCAAAGTGAGTCGTCAATACCTGCTCTTGCCCAATAAAGTTAGCTACCCGCTTCTCAAAGAACGCAACAGACGCATAGCTTGCATCGTTGTAATACCACTCAAACGACACGTCAAAGTTATCCGACTCAAGTGGTAACAACCCTGGATTAGAGGCTTGTGCAGTTGGCTGGGTACCTAAATAAGTAGAACCAACGGTAGCAAAGTTACTGGCGGACACCGCCAATGACCCGTAGCCGGCGCGCGCAATCGTTTTGCTGTACGAGAAACGACTCACAACGTCATCAGTTAGGTCGATACTGAAGTCCAGGCTAGGCAACAAGTTGTCGTAACTCGCCTCTACGGAGTAAGGCTGCGCCTCTACACCATCAGTCTCAGTCAAGAAATCATTGTTATCGTTCCAGGTCAGCCATAATGGCGCGGCTACCAGTGACGACGAATCGACATCTGTAGTTTCATAACGAACACCAGCGGTTAACTTGGTGGTCATATCACCCAAAGCACCATCAAAGGATGCTTGTAAGAACACAGCCTGAGTGTCTTCTTTAAGGTCGTTATTGGTGGTAAATGGCTGAGCCACTTCAAATGGATAGTTATACGTGTCGGTCGCCCAAGTCATCAAGGCAACGGGGTCGGTTGCTCGCACCGCATATGCCTGATGGTTTGACATGTCGTAATCTTCAAACTTACTACGCATATCAAATTCACGCAGCAGACCATCATCGATTTGGCCCGCATCATTCACCCCCCAGTTACCCAACACTAGCTGATTGTTAGATTGCTTACTGGTGGTTTCCATGGAGCGAGACTCAACACCAAAATCAAAGCGTCCATTATCAAACTCTAAGGTACCTTCTAACTTAACCTGAGAAATATCAGTTACCTGGTCAGCGTACCAGATACGTCCCATTTGGGTACCAAAGTCGTTCAGATCCCACATACCATTGTTATTGGTATTAGAATCATTGATGGTGGTTGCCACTGTTGGCAAATCGGCACCAAAATAAGCCCGCTGAGACGCGTGAATAGGTGCAGCCACACTCACATCAAGCGAGCCCGTTCCGCCCGGAGCAGTGGGCAGACTCTCCATAGATGAGTCGTGAGCATCTAAACGTACCGAGAAGTTATCAGTTACGTTCCACTCAACATTAAAGCCAAGCGACTCTAACGTATTGGTTTGATCTCGATACTGCTGCTCGTAGCCGTTGTCTTTGTTAGTGAGAACTTCAGAATAGATTAGAGGTGTTGCCACGCCTGAATCGTCGAATTCTAAATAATCCACACTCTGGCCATTTGCAAACCAAAAGGTTTGTTCGCCGCGGTGCTCTTGAATATGGTTCTCGGCAAATGTGTAGTCAGCCGTCATGGTAATGTCATCTACCGGACGGAACTGCAGAGTCAGCTGAGCATTGGTACGCTCACGGTGGCTTTCCGAGTAGCTTAATCGAATGTCGTTCGGGCGGGCGTAAAGCTGACCCTGATCTGGTGCATTAACCAGCTCGTAGTCATCAGCAAACGAGTACAAGCTACCTTCAGGACCATCCCAGGTCGCGATATTCCAGTCGTTAAGACCCGCACCGGCAAAGCTAAAATCACGCTCTTGGTAACTGGCTGACAAGGACACGCCAAACATTTCGTTGTCGTCCGTCCAGCTCACCAAACCGGAGAGTTCCGGGGTGATGTCATCTTGAGAGTCGCTAACAGTAGTGTCGTGCAGCGCTTTGGCACCAACACTAAGGGAGAGACCAGGATTGTCGAGTGGACGCGTAGTCTGAATATTGACCGTACCACCGATACCACCAGTAGACACATTAGCCTTACCGGTTTTATAAACTTGAATACCCCGTACCGCCTCGGAAGCAAGGTTTGCAAAGTCGAACGAACGAGAGCCAAAGTTACGGGTACCACCAGAGCCACTACCGCCACCATAGGCGCTGGCCGCTGGCATGTGACGCCCATTCAAAGTAACCAGGTTATTCTCACCGCCAAAGCCGCGGATAGTTACGTTGGAGCCCTCGCCGTTACGACGGTCGATCGACACACCCGTGATACGTTGCAGCGATTCTGCAAGGTTACTGTCAGGGAATTTACCAATATCTTCTGCAGAGATCGCATCGACAACGCCCGATGAATCTCGCTTGATATCCATTGAGCGCTCGAGCGATGCGCGGATACCAGTAACAACCACTTCTTCCAGCATTTGATCGTCTTGCGCGAAAGTCAGGCCACTAGCGCCTGACAACGCACAAGACGCGACCGCGGTCGCGATCAACTTTCGCTTAAAGCTTACTTTGTTATACATGGGTCTCTCCTTTTATTATCATTCGGAATCAATTTCCGGTACAGCGCGTGCCTTCTTTCCCAATCGTTTTAGCAACCGATTCGGCAGAAGAGCTAGCGGGTATTAACCGCCAATTTCAAGGCGTTGGGCTTCGCCTAGTGCATGCCAGCGTAGACACACATAGTCACACCGACACCGTTTTAGTCTTATTGACTTTAAGTATCTGCTAAATTTACGTTAATAAATGTGATGTTTCAACGACTTTTTTCATACAGCGAAAAAGTTCCGCACTCATAACGAAATAGCGCTTAGCAACCTAGAGAACACAGCAGGGTCTTTCTAAGCATAGTCCTTTACCTCAGAGTCAATGGCACCTAGTGGACAATATGTTGTAGAGAAGTCCCGCGACGCTTAATCGCAAAATTTGAATCGCAAAATTTATTATCAATCGCCAGCAGGCATTACAGAAATTTACGGTAACCAATTTAAGGATTCAACTGCTATTTTATTAAGCCAAAAATGTATACGGTTACAACCCCGCTGTTAACATTAACGTGAAAGTAACGCATTTTTCTAATTGATGGCCCACCTTTTGTCGGCCATAAATAAAATCAAAACCATTGGTAAATTCAGGCGTCGCCCTGAGACCAACATAAAAAACTCTAATTAATTGTTTTTTATAGCTATTTTATTAACCAAGCCCTTCGATTAAAAACCAACGTTATAGTCCACCAAGACAAAATGATCACGCTATCATCCTCATAAAGCCCTTATGATTGCGCGGAATAAGAGAAAACTAAAAAAAACAGGTAAATTTTATGTTATCGCTACCAGAGCCTCGATACACCGCACCTTTAACATGTATATATATACAACTCTCGCCGCTTAGCCGCCTGCCAGCTGGGCTATCGCATGACCAACAAGAGACAGCGCTGTCACAAAACGCTAATGTAACCGATTACAGCTCATAATATTAAACGAAAAAATAAGTTTATTTTGCTGCCATGCGGTGTAAAAACAACGAAATTTGGTATGGGGGCGTCAGCAAATACCCAGATAACCAAGCGTTTATGGCAGGAGAAATTGCATCGTACGCAAATAAGGAATTGCGATTATGGACTTTAAAGCTGCAACGGCCCCGAGAGGGGGCAGTAACTGACACAACTTAATTGCATGACAACAAAGTGGGCTTTAGCCGCGGCTAACTGACTCAACGACACTCATCAGGAACCGCTAATGGAGATCATCCCGAGGGGCTTTGTCATCGCACTTTTTACAGCGTAACGGGCACCCCAGCATGGCCGCACGCCCCATCTCGGTAGTCACCCAGTGGCGCACCACCCAAGGCGGATTGTGACGCACATGCTGATAGTGCCCACACCCTAGCTCGGCAACCCAATGACTCTCTGTGTCGAGGTGATAACCCACTATTGGCTGCTGCACACATGCGCCTCTACTAAAAAAACATACCTGTTTCGAGCTGGGCCTCTTCACTCATCATCGAGCGGTCCCACGCGGGGTCAAACACTAACTCAACATCATGACTCTTAACGTTAGGCACTTCATCAAGTCGACGCTTTACATCGTTGACCAACACATCGCCCATCCCACAACCCGGCGCCGTTAATGTCATTACCACATCCACCCGCTGGGCGGCTTGCTCGATATTCATTTTATACACCAGCCCCAGGCTGACAATATTGACCGGAATTTCGGGGTCGTACACCATGCCAAGCGCCTCCCACACTTGATCCTCATCGATCAAGCCATCGGCTCTGGCCTCAAACTCCAGTGCATTGGTGCTAAGCCCAATAGCATCGGCATCTTTGCCATCTATACGAATCAAGTTACCGTGATACAACAACGTATAACTCGCCCCTAACGCCTGGGTTATAACCGCTTCAGCACCTTTTGGCACCATTAAATCATCCCCCGCCGGCACAACTTTAACGGGGCACTCACGTTCAAACACCACCTCACGGCCCTGCACGCTGGATGATTTTTTTGCATTCGGGGCACGCATCACCAACTGACTGCGGCTTCCAACCTCATTAAGGTCAATATCTAACCCCTCTAAATAGGGCAAACTTGGCTTATCTAAGCGCAAGATGAGGTCGCCTTTTTCTATCGTAACGTCGGTAGCCACCTCTTCACCAGGGCGGCAATAAGCCAAACAGGTTTCGGCTCGTGGTGTTCCCGGTTGGTTAACAAAAACGCGTACAGCCTCGACCCCTCGCCCGTGCAGCAGGTCAATCAAGTAGTCGCGGGCGGCGTCGGAGATTTGTAGCTTGGGCGGCATAGAGCGTCCTAATAATCGAAGAGTCAGCAAAACGTCATTATACCACTGCAGGCAAAGACAAAAAATACCCGACTAAAATAGTCAACTATAGCAAGCTAGAGCGTGGCACGCCTGCAATAGGCGCTTTAAGCGATTGACTTTATACACTGTTGCGGTAATCTCAAGCTCATATTCCCTGTTTAGCGGCAGCCTTTGTGAGCAGTATTTTGCAGTTTCTTATGTGGAGGCTTACACCTCTCTTCCCCCTTTAAAGAGTGCTGCTCTAGCACTCGGCACGCTAGCGTCGGCTTTTTGTCAGCGTCTATGCAGGCAAAAGCCACTCTTATTATCCCGAAGCTAAAACAACCCGCCTTTTAAAGCTGCGCTTTAAGGGCTTTCTATACTTCCCTATTCCAAACATCAGGAGGCACCGTCATGGGCGTCAAACCTAAAATTATACTTACTCGAAAAATCTACAACAGCTTATCCGCACTGGTTGATTCGGTGCCAGAAGACGACATCACCGAGCAACTTTTGGATGAGCTGGAACGCGCAAAGATCGTTTCACCACAGAAGCTACCCGCCAATGTCGTTACCATGCACTCTACGGTGACCTTTACGGTGCAATCCACGCAAAAAACATTTACCTATCAACTCGTCTACCCTTCAGAGCTCGACGATAGTGAGCACAAATTATCAATTTTAACGCCTGTGGGAAGCGCGCTAATTGGCATGCAAGAAGGGGCTGAGATTGACTGGCCGCTATCAACCAGCAAAAAAACCATCGTGCAAGTCAATAAAGTGGCCCCGCCAGCCACGCTCTAGCGCCCACGTTGTGTGCTACATTTTATCGACGCACCTAATTCTCGGTAGGAGACCAACATGAAACTCGAATCTTTAGCACTACACTGTGGGTATAGCTCAGACCCCACAACCAAAGCCGCGACAACCCCTATTTATCAGACTACGTCTTTTACTTTTGATGACACCCAACACGGTGCCGACTTATTCGATTTAAAAGTAGAAGGCAACATCTACTCCCGCATTATGAACCCCACCAATGCGGTGCTGGAGGCTCGGGTAGCGGCCATGGAAGGTGGCATTGGCGCCCTTGCCCTAGCTTCCGGCATGGCGGCCATCACCTACGCGATTCAGTGCATTGCCGGCACCGGGGACAACATCGTCAGCACGAGTCAACTCTATGGCGGCACTTACAATTTATTTGCCCATAGCTTTCCCCGCCAGGGCATTGAAGTACGCATGGCCTCATTTGACGACTATGACAAACTCGAGAGCTTAATAGACCGCAACACAAAAGCTGTGTTTTGTGAGTCCATTGGCAACCCGGCGGGTAATATCGTAGACATTGAAAAGCTCGCCAACATCGCTCATAAGCACGGCGTGGCCTTAATCGTCGATAACACAGTGGCCACACCCTTCTTATGTAAACCTTTTGCGTATGGTGCTGACATTGTTGTGCACTCACTCACCAAATACATTGGCGGACACGGTACTACTGTGGGTGGCATTATCGTTGATTCCGGAAAGTTTGACTGGGTCGCCAATAAAACACGCTACCCTATGCTCAATGAGCCGGACCCTTCATACCACAATGTTATTTATACCGAAGCGCTGGGAGAGGCGGCCTTTATTGGTCGCTGCCGGGTTGTACCACTGCGTAATACTGGTTCAGCCCTCGCGGCTCACAGTGCATTTTTAATTATGCAGGGGCTGGAAACTTTGGGCATCCGCATGGAGCGTCATTGCGAAAACGCACTGGCTGTTGCCAAACACCTACAGGCGCACCCCAAAGTAACCTGGGTTAACTACGCCGCCCTACCCGACAGCTCGCACCAAGCGATGTGCAAAAAAATTACTGCAGGGCACGCCTCGGGAATTTTAAGTTTTGGCATTAAAGGCGGCAAAAAGTCAGGTGAAACCTTTATCGACGCGCTGCAAATGATTTTGCGTTTGGTCAACATTGGGGATGCCAAATCACTCGCCTGTCATCCAGCCAGCACTACGCACCGCCAGCTCAATGAAGATGAATTAAAATCAGCGGGTGTTTCTGAGGATCTCGTGCGCTTGTCGGTAGGGATTGAACATATCGACGATATCTTAGCGGATATTGATCAGGCACTGGATAACGTTAGCTAAGCACGTACTGGTGGTAACGGCCACTTATACATCCCCTAAAAGTCTCTGATCAGGGCAACCGTCAGAGACTTTTACAACCGCCTTCGCAACCTAAAACGATACGTTCTTAATGGCTCCGTCTAGCGTCATCCCCCACCTCAGGGCGCAAGCACAACCAAAGCAAAACACTCAACATAACAGCAATTAGCAGCAGCTTTGCCCAAACGAGCATTCCAGAAAAACAAATTAACAGTGCGCTGATACTCATCATCGTCGCCGCAGCATATTTTGCCCGCCGGGGAACGGCGCGGTGCTGCTGCCATTGATTTATAGACGGGCCAAACTTGGGGTGTGTTAACAGCCAACGATTAAGTGCCGGCCAGCCATGGCCTGAAGCCCAGGCCCCGAGCAACAAAAAAACAGTGGTGGGCAAACCTGGCACCAATGCCCCTATCAGCCCCAACCCCACAAACAATAAAGCGAGCGCGCGCCACGCCATACGAGTTAGCACCCAACAACCCATTGGTAGGGGGCGGGACCATCAACAATAGCGCTACCTAATAGGCCGTGCAACCGGACTGCGATCAAAAGGTTAATCGGTATCACCTTACGCATTGAGTAAGAATTTACCAAAATTATACCCGAGCTCATTGCTGCAGATCCATCTTACCTATCAAAGATACCGCCCACCTGTACATCAGGCAAACCACCATAAGCCCCGGTTTAACGATCTATTATTAGCTCAAACTACCGACTGTAGTTGCTTTTGACCTCTAAAATTTCATTTTTTATCGACAAAAATAATGGCGCCAATGTCGGATCAAAATGACGCCCTGCCTGATCTTCAATCAGTGTAAAAGCTTCTTCAGCCGTCCAAGCCTCTTTATAGGGGCGTCTGGAGGTCAAAGCATCAAACACATCCGCGATAGCGACGATGCGCGCCTCTAATGAAATCTCCTCGGCCTTGAGCCCGCGCGGATAACCGCTACCATCCCACTTTTCATGGTGCTCCATAGCCAGTACCTTAGCCAGTTGAATCAGGGGAGACTCAGAACCCTCCAGTATCTTTGCGCCTATTGTTGTATGCTCGCGCATAGTGGCAAACTCTTCTGCAGTTAACTTACCGGGCTTAAGCAAAATCGCGTCGGGAATACCGATTTTCCCAATATCGTGCATAGGTGCGGCTTGACGCACTAACTCGGCGTGATCTTCACTTACACCATAAGCCAGCGCTAAGCGCTTACTGTACAAACTCATACGGATAATATGCTCGCCAGTATCCGTGTCTTTGTATTCGGCCGCCGCACCTAACCGTTGTACCAAATCAATATGCGCTTTTTTTAGCTGCTTCGCCTGCACCAACGACAGGTGAGTTCGCACCCGGGCCCTCACCAGCGCCGGGGTTATAGGCTTGGTTATATAATCAACCGCGCCGAGTGAAAAGCCATTGTATTCATCATCGTCTTCGTTCAGTGCCGTAACAAATATAATCGGTATGTGTTGCGTGCTAACGTCGGCTTTGAGTGCCTGACATACGTCAAACCCGCTCATCTCAGGCATCATTACGTCTAACAGAATCAAGTTTGGTGGGTTCTGTTTAACCGCTTCGAGCGCTGCCGCACCAGATTTAGCAAACGCTAACCGATACTCACCCGACAGAACTGTCTGCATAACTTTTAGGTTCGTCGGTTCGTCATCTACCACTAATATTCTAGGCGTATTCATCATGACTTTTCGGGGTCCATATCGGCTATCATTGTCGAAACTCGCTTGACCAGCTGAGTGAGAATAGCGCTCGCCTGATCGAACTCAAAGTCATCAAAAGCACTCATCAACCTATCGATGTCAGCTCGCAGAGTCAGGTTCGCACCCGCTCTTAAGGATTCTAACAACGCTACATCTGTTTCAAACGTCGAGGCTAACGTATTCAGTCGTTGCAAAATGGTTACCGTTTCATCCAGCGTTAGCACAGCTGCCGTCGCACTCCCCGTTGATACATCGTCTCCATTCTCCGTCAATTCAAGCAACTCGTGAATGGAATTGACATTATCAGCAAGACACCTGCAGAAAGCTTCGTATTCAGCCTCCGAGCTCGCCTGCTCCATCAGTCGCAACAACCGTGCAAGTTGCGCCAAACCCAAATTACCCGCCACTCCTTTTAAGGTATGGAGCAGCTTGGCATTCTGGTCGCTTTGATAGACACCCGGTTCTTCCAGTGCTTTAAAGGAAGTTCGGTTCTTTTCTAAAAAGGTATTAATCTCCCGGCACTGACGATCCCTGCTGCCCCACAGCAGCTCGCCATGCTCAAAATCTATACAGGCGCCCCCCCCGAGATTTTCCTCTGGCAAGATCTGTCTATCGGACAAGCCAAGGGCGCACCCGATCTCGCTGTAAAGCTGATCGACATTAATCGGTTTATTGGCAAATCCGTCCATCCCGGCGTTATAGGCCGTGGCTCGATCCTGCTGAAGAACACTTGCCGTTAACGCAATAATGGGCGTTTTAGGCAAACTGTTTTCCCGCTCATGTTGACGAATTTTCTCAGTGGCACAAATCCCATCACAGATGGGCATATGCACATCCATCAGCACAATATCAAACTGACCGTTGCGATAGCGTTGAAACGCCTCCTCCCCATTACTCGCCGAGATAACGCGATGCCCCTGACGGGACAACATTAAGAATAAAAGCTCAATATTGGTATCAATATCATCGGCCACCAAAATATTCAGCGGTGGCAGCTCAACATTCGCTCGTCGGGTATCACGTTGTAATTCCGCTTCGTCACCCACCTGTAATGGCAAACTAAAATAAAAGTGGCTGCCTTTGTTGGGCTCGCTGGTTACACCAATGCGCCCGCCCATTAATTCGACCAGTTGCTTACTGATCGTCGTACCTAAACCCGTACCACCAAAGCGGCGGGTTGTGGTGCTATCGGCCTGCTCAAAAGCCTGAAAAATCGATTCGGCTCTATCGGCCTCTATACCAATTCCCGTGTCAATCACTTCAAACAGTATGTCGTTGTTAGCCGCCGGAGTAACACGGGCCGTTACAAATCCGGTATCGGTAAATTTAACGGCGTTGCCCAAGAGGTTGGTTAACACTTGCCGAATCCGGTTTGGGTCTCCCACATACACATGGGCCAGATCATCGTCCAACTCCAAATTAAGGTCTATGCCTTTTTGTTTTGCCAGTAGCCAGAACGTCGAAATCACGCCATCAAGCAAAGCCGACAGAGAAAAGTGCTCAAGCTCAATATCCACTTTACCTTTCTCTAGTTTGGCTGAGTCGAGAATATCGTTAAGCAAATGCATCAACGATCGTGCCGACGAGTGAATCGTACTGAGGTGTTTGCGCTGATCATCAGGTAGCTCAGACTCCAACATCACCTCGCTAAAGCCGATAATCGAATTCATCGGCGTGCGAATCTCGTGGCTCATATTGGCCAAAAATGCCTGTTTTGATTGAGCCGCCTGTTCGGCTTGTTGTTTTGCCGCTTTCAGTTGGTTTTCATAGGCGTGACGTTCGGTAATATCCATTAGCACACCGTCAATCCAAAGCGGCTTGTCATCCCCGTCCAGGTGATGACTGGCTTGCTCCCACACCCAGCGAACCTCACCGGTGCGATGCCGAATACGGTACTCGATCGAATAACTCGCTCGACGTGATATCGCCTGCTGCAGTGAGCGTTCAATCTCGGGTAAATCGTCCGAGAGAACTAAGTCAGCTAAGGTTATCTCTCGCTTCAGAAATTGGCTCAGATTGTAGCCTGTAAGGTCTTGAATACTGGGGCTTGCAAATATCACCGGCCACTGTTGTGTCGCCTCACAGCGAAATGCCACCCCAGGAATATTGTTCACCAGCGAGCGATACTGCCGCTCTTTCTCTAGCAGCTCTTGTTGCAATTTGTGCTGTTCGGTTAAATCCGTTAAAAATGCCACATACATACGCTGGCGTAATGACAGGCGCACCTCACCCACGCCTAAGCGAATAGGCACACTGTGCCCATCCTTATGGCGCGTTTGCACAAATTTATTTCGCCCCACAAAGCCCGACAAATCTACCGCCACAGCACCTATCGGGCACACGGATAGAGGCTCTTGATGATCATCGGTTAAGCGCAATGCGCTCTGCCCTATAAGTTCCTCTTCACGATAGCCAAGAATCGCTTCGGCGGCTCCGTTGGCACTAAGAATATCGCCGGCTTCACCAATAGTAACAATGCCATCCACCGCGGTAGACAAGATCGCACTGAGGCGCGACTCTTGCTCGGTTTTTTCGGCAAGCAACAGCTGAAAACGCAGCAAGCCGTTGATGACAGCGACCGCCAAGGTTAGGCCTATTGTGATACAGGCAACACTAATGGCGATAAACGACAAATCAGATTGCACCAGTGCATTGCGTGGCGCCGCGGCACTGGTATCGATAAAACGAGTCGCCACCATACCCATATAGTGCATGCCCGACACCCCACACCCGAGCACCACGGCCCCAATCAACCGGCTCTGGACACTGCTCAACCCGGGCATAACCCGGTGCAAATAGAATCGTGAAAGCAAACCAATAAACGATAGCGTGACCGCCACCACGATCGACAAGGCAAACATTAAGGGGTCGTATCGCAACAAAGGAGCCAGCTCCATGGCCGCCATGCCACTGTAATGCATAGTGCCAATACCCGCACCCAACAATACCGAGGCGATCAGAAGGTTCTTAAAAGAGCCGTCGCGACTTAACAGAAAAATGGCGTACAAACACGAAACAAATGCGGGGATAAAAGAAAGCAGTGTAACAAGCGGATCGTACTCAATCTGCCGGCACAACGAAAACGCCAGCATACCAATAAAATGCATGCTCCAAATACCGCCGGCCATAATAAGCGCGGCCATGCCACGGGCAATGTGGCGGTATTTATTGATCGGCGTTAACCGGGCCAGATCCAACAGATGCAACGTAAAATAGCCGGCGAATACAGCCGTAAAAACCGAAAGCGCCACCAGCTTGTAGTTATAAACCCCACTTAATAACAAGCTCGGGTCATGATGAGTAAAGAAAAAGTCCGAAAGCATTGACGCCCCCCAATAATCACAAAACAGCGGAGCACCCGCCAAAACACCACAACCTAGGATGATTTACGCGCCACCAGTATATATCTTATACAAAATATCAGACACTTAAAAGCATGCAAAAGGCACCCGCCGGTACCGCGAATGTGGGGTGACCACATACTATCGACCGGCTGGCGAGCAACTAGAGTATTGAATCGTTAAGATCCGGCAAGGGGGCGTCAAGGTGTATCACGAGACTCTTGCAGTGATACAAAGCCAGCAAAGGCAATATTTAACGTAATAAACTGGATTCGATCAGTGGCAGCACGGAACACTAAACACGTCTATTAAGCGCGAGAATGACTCACATCGGTCACTGCAATACGCTGTTCAAGAGGGTACACCGGTGGCCCAAACTGACTGTAAACCGCCACATCGGCGGCATCGCGACCGTAGCCCACGGTGATGTAACCGCCATTCAGCACTTGCTGAGTGGCATCAAAGGTATACCAGCGCCCTCCAACATAAGCCTCAAACCAGGCGTGTAAATCCATAGGCTCAAGGTTGTGCAAATAGCCCACCACCAAACGCGCCGGAATACTCAAACTGCGACATAACGCGATCCCTAAGTGGGCTAAGTCGCGGCACACACCAACCTGTCTGAGGTTGACATCGACCGCCGACATCGGAGTATTGCTGCTGCCCGGCTCGTAACGGATTCGCTCGCGTAGCCACGTCTGTATCGCCGCCACCTGATCGTAGCCCAAGTTGCAGCCGGCGGTAATTTCGGTGGCCATTTGGCAAAACAATTCCGACTCGCAATAGCGGCTGGGCAACAAGTAACCCAGCACCGCGTCTGGCAGGTACTGCACCTCAATAAACTCCGCCCCAGGGGCTTGATCGACAGAGTCGGCAGTTTTTACCTCCGCCACGGTATTCACAGAGAATCGCCCAGGCGGCGCCACCAGGCGCTGGCACAAGTTGCCGTATAAATCGGTAAACTCGTAAACCGGCACACTGGGCGCGATATTGTACTCCTCACGCGCTATCCACTGTTGCGCACCACTGCGCGGGCGCAACATTAAAATAAAAGGCGTGGGCACCGAGATATCAAAACTTAGTTCACAACTGGCGCGCAACCACATGAGAGAGACCTATTGACCTGTTGAAAAACAGTGAGAATGGTAAAACCGATACACACCAGCATACCGCTTTTCACAGTGGTATGTTAGAGGCGTGCAACGCGATCGCGCTGGCAACACTCATCCGCGCCAGCCACACGCACTTTTTATCGGCTACAATGATGGGCAAATACGGCGCAAATCAGCGCGAGCAACCCGCCACTGACACGGAAACTGGCAATTTGCCTGGGCGTGTCACAACGCAAAACTCGGTAACGGCCGTAAAAGACTTTGTAAGGACACAACATGCACCCTATTCGCGTTATTGTAAACGGCAAAAAAGCTGGACTAGAAGCGTTTCGCACAGCGATATATAGCGCGCGAAGAAAAACCGCCGTGGAGCTCCGCGTCACTTGGGAGCACGGCGATGTAGCGCGTCTCGTCCGCGAAGCCTGCGCCGACGGAGTCCGACGCCTAGTGATTGCCGGCGGTGACGGCACCGTGAATGAAATGGTCAACGCCCAGATGTTACTGCCCCCCGAGCAGCGCCTCCCCTTTGCCATTATCCCCATGGGTACCGCCAACGATTTTGCGACGGCCGCTAAAGTCCCGGGCGATTACGCCCACGCACTCACCCTCGCGCAAACCGGCGAGCCAACCGATATTGATGTGATTCAGGCTAACCAGGGGTACTTTATCAACGTAGCCAGCGGCGGCTTTGGCGCACAGGTAACGGCATCGACCCCGACCGCACTTAAAAACTGTTTGGGCGGTGGCGCATATACACTGTCCGGCTTGGTTCAGGCTCTGCGTTTTACACCTCACAAAGGCCGTATAAAATACGCCGATAACGAATGGCATGATGAGATTATCGTCAGTGCGGTATGTAACGGCTCGCAAGCCGGCGGCGGACAAGTGCTGGCAGAGCACGCCAAAATCGACGACGGACTGCTCAATACAGTGGCAATTCGTCGCTTTCCGGCCGAGGCATTTACGCAAGTTCTTAAAGAGCTTCAGCAGCCTGCCAGCGATAACGAATACGTCAAAGCTTTCAGCTGCGAATGGATCGAGTGGCAGTCGCAAATGCCGATGCCTATTAATTTGGATGGCGAGCCGATCAAAAGCAACAATATCCGCTTTAGCGTTTGCCCAGCCGCAATTCCGGTAATACTACCGGCTAACTGCCCGCTGCTTAAACGTTAAAGAGCTCTGCTGTTTAGCTTGCTGTACCCTCGATTAGCCGGGCACATTTCAATACGCCCAGCATTACGTGCGGGATTTCCGGCTGCGCTATGACAACGCCTTCCCCCTTCTTTCTTTTATACATACACCCCAAAGACTCAGGCTGCTGCAATAAATTACTCATAGAGGCTATCGGCTAAGGGGCTCTGGTGCCGCACACGGCTTAAAAACCATTCACCTCTAACCAGTAAATAAACGATTCGAACCATTTATTACTGGTGCGATCAGGGTTACCCAGGCCAAAACCGTGTCCACCATTTTGATACAAATGAAACTCAACGGGTATCCCCGCCTCATGCCAGGCGCTGACCAAACCAAACTGACCGTGAAATAAAAAGTCATCGCTGGCAATCGCGGCAAACATGGGTGGCGCATCTGCCGGTACATCGACGGCGTTAAGCCCACCATAAATAGGGCCGATAAAGGCTAAGTCGACTTTGTCGGACTCTAGCGTGGTGGCCATGGTTAAGCCGGCTCCGGCCGAAAACCCAATCATACCAATGCGCGCCGGATCTACCTGCCACTCATCAGCACGCTTTAATATCATGGCGTACGCCGCTTCTACGTCTGCAATTTGATCAGAGAGATCCCAGCGTGGTCGCCCGGAGCCACCTTCATCGTCGGTGATGTTTTCCGCCTGCGCAAACCGCTGGTTCATTTGTGTTTCAAAGGCCTCCAGAGTTGGCGCTGTGGGCTGCAGGCGATACTTTAAAACAAAGGCATTAATGCCCTCGGCGGCTAATGCCTCGGCCACTTCCCAACCCTCATTACCCATCGACAACCACATAAAGCCGCCACCGGGTGCAACAATGACTGACACACCATTGGCTTTTTCCGGGTCCGCCAGTACGGGGGTCAAAGTCGCCTTAGAGATATTGCGCGCCATAGGATCGCCCCACTGACGAAACCAGGATTCTTCGGCCTCCTGCCCATCTACACCCCCGGTATTCAGGGCTATTGCTGTGGGCTCGTCCGGCGCAGCGATGGGATACATCTTGCCGTCTTGCGCCAGTGCTAACGCACTAACGCCCAGTAAACTAAACGCTATCAGCTGACAAAACGCTTTGACATGCATGCTCTTCATAATGATCACCTAATTCTATTATTGGCTATTGGGTTCAGGTGGGAATGGGGCTACCCAAAACATTATAGTCCTTATGACTATAATGCGTCTAGCGCGCGGCACCCTCTGGTAGCCGTCTTTAAGCAGCCCCGGTAGAAACCGGTAGGCCTAATGCGGTATGGTAGCCGCCCTGACACGACGGCCACCCCAATGAATACCGGCAAGCAAGCGTAACTCCCCGGCGATTTACCCCTTGCGTGGCGGCGAAGACTAAACTTAGGAACAAACATGAAACTAATCATCAAAATACTGCGTGAAGGCCTTGGTAGTATCATCGCTTTTATTAGCTGGCTCACTCGCCCGGCCAAAGTAAAACGCAGCCCAGAAGCGCAGGCCAAGGTAGAAAACGAGCTTAAAAATATGTCGCTATATCAGTTTTTTGCCTGCCCCTTTTGTATTAAAACCCGTCGTGCGCTGCACCGCCTAAACCTACCTATTCAATTGCGAGACGCGCAACAGGGCAAGCCCTACCGCAATGAATTAGCGCAAGGTGGCGGCCGGGTTAAAGTGCCCTGCTTGCGGATTGATGAGAACGGCACAACCACCTGGATGTACGAGTCTTCGGATATTATTGCGTATTTAGAAAAGCGTTTTGGTGCGGAGCCGGCGTTAGGGTAAAGGCGCCATAAACCAACCACCTATTTCGGCGGCCGGCCCCTAGCAGGCTTTTGAAAAAACCTTACGTGCTCAGATTTTCAGGCTGAGTCATAATCTAGGCGCCATTGTGAAGGTGTGTGTCCACCCATCGAAAAGTGCTAACGCCGAGTACGGGCCAGCCTGAACGCCCCGTAGGGCGAGGGGTTTTACAACAACCTGCTAGGCAAAGATCACTTTATTCCGCCCGTGGGCTTTGGCCTGATACAGGGCTTTATCGGCTTTATCAATCAGATCCGTATCTTTTGCAAAACTTGCCGAGCTCGAGATACCAATGCTGCAGGTTAAACTCAATCCGTCGCAGCCCGGGAAGTGGGTATTAGCCAAAGTAATACGGATTCGCTCGGCCAGCTGGATGGCGTTTTGCCTATCCGCGCCTGGCATTAACACGCAAAACTCTTCGCCGCCTAACCGGCTCACAACATCTAACGTACGTACGTGACCCCTTAACAAGCCAGCCACTTTAACCAAGCATTCATCACCGACCTTGTGACCAAACTGATCGTTTATTTTTTTAAAGTAATCCAAGTCTATTAGTAGCAAGCAAAAGTTATCTTTGTACCTAGAACTTCGTTCGGTTTCTTGCGCGAGCCGCTCTTCAAAATAACGTCGGTTCATCAACCCGGTTAACGGGTCGGTATAGGCCATCGCGCGCAATTGGGCATTGCTCTTTTGCAGCTCATGTTGTGCCAGCTCAAGCGCCTCGGTTCTGGCAGATACCACCTCACCCAAATTGTTTTTTAAGCGGATATTCTCTTGGTTAATAAGCTGGAGCGTATAAGCCATAGCAAACGCAAGCAGCAAAGCATCGAGCGCGGTGCCCATCAAACCAAACAGGTAAAGATTAAAAGCCGGCGGTGGTAAAAGCCCAAGGTTAACTAAGTTGGACATTAAATTTGGCAACAACAACATCAAATACGCCAACAAAAAATAACACGCCGGTTTATAGCCTGCCCGCAAGCGGATTACACCGGCGGTTATCGCCAACACCATCATCAGGCCGGTAAATACACTGGCAAACAACACTCCCGCCCCTGGTACTTTGATTGCCACCGGAATCAAAAGCGCACTCACAGTACCATTGTATATAGCGAGCTTATAAAGCTTGGGGAGATAGTGCTTTAAGCTTAAGAAATCACTAAAAAACAGCGCGCTGGTCAGCGGTAGCAGCAAAAACCCAACCCAATGCAAACCGGGCCACTGCCAGCCCAACAGCTCTTTAGGTACTTGTAGCACTTGCGCCCAACCAAACACCCAAGAGATGGCGAACAGAGCATAATAAAGGTGCATGGGCCGGCGGCTGGCAAAATAGATAATTAAGTTGTAAATACTAAGCGCTATCCCCGCCCCTAAGCACAACCATTGTACCGCCAACTCCTGGCGCGATAGCGACTCAAAACGCGCCTGGGAGTTGACCCATAGACGCATGGGGGCATAAATATAATCGCTCTGTACAATAATACTGACGTGTCGTACCTCCCCTTGGGGCCAATGCAGATAAAAGCCGTAGCTAAAAGGGTACGCGTTGGGGAAGAGCTCGCCCTGGCGCAGCAACACAGGCGCGGGGGCACCGCTAAGAGGCTTTTGGCCAAACTGTAACAACACCCGCTCGACGATACTGCCGCCCGGTTCGAGCACTATGGTATCGCTAGCCAGATCGTTAATAGCCGTAAACTCAATTTTATAAGCACCGCCGAAATAGCCGGGGGCAGCGGGAGGGCTGGGCGAGTATGAGGCAGGGTTATCCAGGTTAGCATTAGCGCTGTACCGCATAGGTTGCGAGGGAAACACACTGTACACATCCTGACCTTGCAAGGCACTTAATGGCACAGGCTGGGCGCCGAGCAAACCACTAAACAAGCTAAGGGCCAGCAATAACAGCCCCTTGGCAAACCATCTATCAAAAGCGACGCGGTGCATTAGGTTGCAAATCCTATAGCGACAACAAAATCCATTAGCCCCACGATGCCCAGAGGCTGTATTGATTATGGTGCAACTTTAGGTGCCACACAAGCCGATCTACAGATTGGTTGACACCCCGCTTATAGGCTTGCCCGAACAAGAAATTCCGGTAAAGGAAACACCACGCTCTCATCCCCCGCTTGCCATGGCTGGTATTTGATCATCGCTTGCACAAAAGTCGGGTGCTTTAGCCAGTCTTGTAGCCACCGCTGCACCTGCGGATACGGTAGGCGGTAAAACATCTCGCGATCGACATGAGCAAACTGACGCACAAACGGCATAATGCCGATATCGGCGACACTCACGGTTTCGCCCAGCAAGAAACGACTTTTGTTTAGCCGACCTTCTAGTTCCTGCAAAAAACCTTCCCCACGCTGGCGGTACTCGGACTGTGTCATGCCCGGGTGGCGTTCGAAGTACTTATAACGGTCCAGCCAGTACTTAAACTCGGTATCGTTTTGCTCGATCAGACTGTTGACCTCGGGCAAGGCCCCCTCTGGCAGTAGCCCCTGTGGGTCACTTTGCTCAAGCGCCCACAGCATAATATCCCGGCTCTCTTCAATCACCGCACCATTGGTTAATTGTAAGACCGGCACAGTGCCCTTGGGGCTAATATCCAGCATCTCGCGCGGTTTGTTTTTTAACACCACCTCGCGCAGCTCCACCTGTAGTCCGGCAAATAGCAACCCAAGGCGGGCGCGCATAGCATAGGGGCAGCGGCGAAACGAGTATAAAATCGGTAACGTGGCGGTCATGACGGTGCTTGCTTATTTGAAACGTTGGGGCGCTAGGGTCGTAGATGGCGCGGAGGGTGTCAAGGCGCCGGCCACCACTGCCCTGCAACCTGCCCCGCCAACAACGGAACTCACCAGTCACAGGTGAATCTGAGAGCACAACACTGACTTCATGTTACAGTGCTCTGCAATACACAGATCAGCCATACACGGCCCAAAGCGGCACGACCAGGCAACAGGACACTCTATGCACAATATTCAAATCGACATCGTCTCCGATATTGCTTGCCCCTGGTGCGCGATCGGCTATGCGCGCCTGACACAGGCCATGGAGCAACTGGCACCGGAATACAATTTTAGCGTGCAATGGCGCGCATTTGAGCTAGACCCGGATCACAGCGGCGAGGGTGAGCCCATTTTACCGGCACTGGTGCGTAAGTACGGCAGCACCGAGGCCGAAATGCGTGCCAACCAAGATCAAATGATACAGATTGCCAACGCGCTGGGCGTCAACTTCGACAAGCTCCAGGAACGGTTTACCTGTAATACGTTTGATGCCCACCGGCTGGTAAAATGGGCCGGAGAACAGGGCCTGCAAACCCAAATGAAGCTAGCACTGTTCGACGCTTACTTTGGTAGAGCCGACGACGTATCCAATCACGATGTATTAATTCAGTGCGCCGCCACCGTGGGCTTAGAAGCAACCCAAGCCCGGGCCGTATTAAACTCAGACGAATACGCCCAAACCGTGCGCGACGACGAGGCCACTTATCAGCAAGCCGGCGTTAGCGCTGTACCGGCGTTCATCGTCAACAACAAGTACCTGATATCCGGCGCACAGGAAGCCGATACACTGGTACAAGCGTTTCAGGATATTGCAGCAGAGGCCGAGTGAGCAATCAAACCCAGGACACAACCACATCAATTACCGCTGAGCAGCGAGCAATATTAGCGCGGCTGGATAAATTCAGCCGGCTTACTGACAGCAGCATACCCATCCCCCTGACCAATTTTAGGATCGGTACCGAAGCGATTATTGGCATATTACCCATCGTCGGCGATGCCGCCGGCCTGCTGCTCTCAAGCTATGTATTGTTTGAGGCGCACCGCGCCGGCGCCAGCCGTTGGGTAAAACTGCGCATACTGGCCAATATGGGCATCGATTTTCTCGGTGGGCTGATCCCCCTGGTGGGCGACGTGTTTGACGCATTTTTTAAAGCCAATACCCGCAATACCCGGCTGCTTAGAGAGCACCTAGAGAAAAAACTATAAACCCCCGTTGTTAACCACATTGACGCGCATCATCCAGCTTACCCCTGCGCTTGCCGGACACTGCACACCCACACAGATAAACCGATAACCGCGCCGCCCAACGCTAGCCGCAGCAAATCCGTCCCCTGCCCCCAAAAAATAACATTAACCAGTAGCCCTACCGGAATCAGCAGGTTGTTCATGGTGGCTAATTGCCCCGTATTCACGCGCTTACTCGCCATCGCCCAACTTAAATAACCTACTCCCGACGCTCCGAGCCCCAGCCAAATCAGTACCGCCCATTCGACGCTGGTATCTGGCACCTGGTGCCAATTCGTAAACAAAACACAGCCGATGCCCGACACCAGCGCCGCGCCTAAAAAGAAACAGGCAAAGGTGTTTAACTGCTGCTGCGGTTTATCAATCGGCAACCTTTTATACGCCACCTGCCCTAAAGCAAAACAAAGGTTGGCAGCCTGAATCAATAAAAAACCGGTGAGCACATCACCACTAATGCCCTGATAACGAATAATCCCAGCCCCCACAACCGCTAACGCCGATCCCAACCACCAGCGCAACGGTAAGTGCCGTTTACCCAAAAGCACTTCATCTATTAAGGTGATCCAAAGCGGGGTAAAAATAGTAAAAAGCAGCACCTCGGGTACGCTTAAGTAAGCAAACGCATGATAGAGAAATTGGTAAGTCATCCCCACCTGAACAGCGCCCACCGCAATTAACGCCACCATCACCCGGCCAGGCACCTGCTTCGGCCTAAAAAATGGCAACAGTACCGCCAATGCCAGCGATACTCGAATCAAAACCGCCAAATAACTATCCACCTCACCGCTTAAATAAACACCAATCAGCGAGAAGCTAAACGCCCAGATGATGGTTACCAAACACAACACCAACAACGGCGATAAACGAAAGACAGTCAACATACCCAACAGCCTGTGGAAAAATGCGCATCTTACCATGGCTAATTTTTAACCGGGTGCGAACCACAGGTACCGTTATTCCCGTCGCACAGTGAACCTAGCGTCGGATATTCAAGCAACTGAGCGAATCCAAAGCCCGTCACGACACGTACAACAGTGGTGCACTGATGGGGTAACAGCCCAGCCTAGCTTACGTCTTTACCGACTTGGTTACGCCGGCGTAAAATTTATAGTTACGATGATGGTGGTAAGTTCAATATAACTGTATAATCCGCCGTTAGTGGTGGCCCGTTAGTGTAGGTTCATTACTGAGGGGGCGAATACCCACACAAATGGTTTCGCTGGCACCTCAACACCGCTAGTCCTAGCGGCCAACATCATAATTACCATAATGAATCGCCGATGTTAGTAAAGTGGCCTACACTTACTGGCAAGAGCTCTATGGTAAGCTGAGCCTTGATAGCGATTTTTGGAGTATTACAGGAGTTAGACATGAACATTAAACACGGGTTGTCCGGAATTTTAAGCATTTTGCTGGCTCTGACCAGTGCGGCTCAGGCCGATGACTTTCCCCACGCTAAATCGGGGCTCTATCTCGGTGGCGAATACGGCATGAGCGAGTACGGTTCAGGCTGTCGCGACATGACCATTAGCTGTGAAGACGACGACGATGCCTACAACTGGTTTGCCGGCTATCGCTTCAACGATTACTTTGCCCTGGAAGGTAGCTATCGCGAATTGGGCGAAGCAACCTCTTGGTACGCCGTTGGCAACAACGGCAAAAAAGAAAAAACCTGGGCCGAAGGCTACGACCTGTCTGTTTTGGTAGGCTTGCCTCTGTCTGATCGCTGGATGGCCTACGTGCGTGGTGGCGGCCTGTATTACGATGCCAGCATGGTAGAAGGTGGTGACCTGTTTATGGAGCAGTCACAAAACGAAACTGGCTGGGCTCCAACCGCCGGCGCCGGTATCGTGTTCCGCGCAACTGAGCACCTGCAAACTCGCCTGCAGTATCAATACGTAAGCGACTACGGCAACAGCGACTGGAACCGCGAGCCAGACGTGCAATCCGTTACCCTTGGCCTGTTGTGGCAATTCGGTAACGTTGAAGGCCGCCCCGTGCAAGAGCCGGTAGCTGAGCCTGTGGCAGCAGCCGTTGCTGCACCGGTAGAGCCAGAGCCCGAAACCAAACCAGTTAACGTGCTTAGCCAGTTTGACTTTGACTCTTCAACCGTCAGCAACACCGGTGCGCTGGATCAACTGCTCAGCGAAATGGGCGACTCTGACGCTCAGATCACCGTTACCGGCCACGCCGATGGCGCGGGCTCTGAAGAGTACAACATGGGTCTGTCTAAAGAGCGTGCAGAAGCCGTTAAAGCATACTTGGTTTCTAAAGGCGTAGCAGCAAGCCGCATTACTCTGGATTGGAAAGGTGAAAGTGAGGCAAGCAGCCAATCACCTAACCCAGCCGATCGTAAAGCGGTTGTCAGCACCGAGCTGCCTAAGTAAAAACAGCTTAGCTTGACGCAAAAAAGCCGCTCTTTTGAGCGGCTTTTTTCTGTGTCGAGTAGCACCGGAAACTTCTTTATTGCGGCCATGCCAAGCTGCACCGTATAGACTGGCTGTCACTCTGTTAGCACTCAGAACTCGAGCCCATCGCACCCCGGGCAGTTTAGGTCTTTTCACTCGCGCCCAACATCCACTCTGGCTACAAACACCCTAGTCACAACGAGCATGCTCTTGAGCCCAGCGGCCACCCTCTTGGTTGACGCTGTAATCAAGCCTTAGCAATTCATCCTCAGCCACGCTCACCTTGGCACACGATCGCGCCACATCATCGCACACGCAATATTCGGTATCCGTTTCAAGCGGCAACTCATAAAAACCGCGATTATTGGTGTTAGTGCTCAGAATCGGGGTGTCGTAATCACCCTCGTGGTACTGAGTAAAGTAAAACGCGCGAATACCCAAGTCGTCATCAACCGAGTGATCCTCGCCCGCAACGTCGTTATAAATAACCGCCTGCCCATAAACCCCTGATAAATGCTAACATCTTCCTCAATGTCGGGGATCCCCGTATCTGAAGATCCCGAACACGCGGCTAACGCCAGCGCCACATCAGCTACCATCATCGGTTTAAACATCATTCAACACTCCTTATTGTTTACTGCATTACTGGGTTACGAGCCAATCAACATTCACGGCTGTTAGATATATTCCGGCGGTACGCCTACTATCAAGGCTCATAATCAGTCCTCCTGAGAGATTACTATTTTATCCAGCCCAAACAATGATTTTTTAATTGCCAGCCGGTAACCCGGAATAGCCAGTAAAAAATAAAAACCGAACATAAGCACATGGAGGACAGGAGACACCAATAAAATCACCACCGCATCAACTAGATTGCCCTTTATGAACTCCACGGCCGCGTAAAAAACACCCACCACAATTCCGGCAAACAAGCCCATGCAGGTAGTTAACTTAAAAAGCGCTCGATAATTGTGCATACTTTCACCCTCCTTGGTTAAAGGCTTGGAAACAATAGACTCGTAACAACCGTTATTTTTATACTTCTGATGCGCTCTCTTCTATATCACTTATCTTACAGGTGCGAGACGCCAGCGTGAAGACGTCCGCACCCAGCCGCCCTACCCCCACAGCCCGTACAGCACCAAACCGGCAGCGGCCGTGGTTAGCAAAAATGCCAGCAGTACCAACAGGCCATCGCGAGCAATTAGGGCAAGGCCAAAGCACGTTAATACAGCGCCGGCGAGATTGGCACTGAAGGGAATAAACTCCATCGCGGGCATCATTAACGCTATGACGATACTGCAAAGTGCCACACAGCGGGCGGGAATATAGCCGCGAATTAAAAACGTTAGCCGGGGCTTTACTAAGCGATCAATAAAGCGCGCAGGTTTGCGCGAAAGCTCTACCGCCTTGGTTAAGCTGCTGCTTTTAACCGAGCGGTTGAGCAGCCACTTGGGCAGCCAAAAGCGCTCCCGCTGCAACATAAGCTGTACCGAAAACAACAAAACAATAATGGCACATAAGGTTGGCACCCCCGGAATATCACCGATCAGTGGCGCTAGCACCAACAAGCCAACTAACAGTAGCACGGGGCCATAAGAGCGCTGGCCGATAGCACCAAGAATCACCTCGACCGTTACGGTGTCGTGCTCCCTCGCGGTCTCCACTACGCGATCCATCACCTGCTCCAGGTTCGCAACTTCCGTCTGATTATCCACGTATCATCACCTCTGAGGCAAAATGCTGCACAGCCGTCAACACAGCCTAAGCTATATTATTGGTCTTGCAATTCGGGGGCGGCGCGCGCCGCCACCCATTGCTTTGACGTTGCAACACCATCTTCTGCAATGTCATGATCAGCCGCTCATCAACACAAAAGCCAAGCATAATTACAGCTATGCCGACTCTGACGTAAAAGGCCATATAAGCCTTACTATTCACTTCTCATTAAAACAAGCTACGATGTGTCGAGGCACATCACAACGAGCATCGCCATGGTCGGGGTATTCTCATTACTGCAACTTTTTATAGCGCACCGTGTAACCCTTACACTTTATCGACGTTAATCAGCCGCTTTCCCGCCACCACTGTGAACAAGCAGAATCCATTCCAGCTATATATAGCCCCAACAACGCGCCAAGCAGCAAAGAACAGAGGCACGTATGGTGTCGATCGAAGACCTACCCCAGCACAAACGCTCATGCCCGAGAGGGAGCTAACAGGCAGCACTGACAGCGACCTACCCCTACCACCGGCTTTAGTTTATGCTTTGTGCTAAACAGAAATGAGGCTTTTATGAGCAACCCCAGTAATTTTGACAAGGTGCGCGCCGCCCAGCAGGAATACAACAACAAAAGAGCCGCAGGCTATCGCGAGCAATCACTAAAGCTCTACCCCTGGGTTTGTGGGCGCTGTACACGCGAATTCACTCGTAAAAACCTTTCTGAGTTGACCGTGCACCACCGTGACCACAATCACGATAACAACCCGCCCGACGGTAGCAACTGGGAGCTGCTATGCCTTTATTGCCACGACGAAGAGCACACAAAGTTTGAAAACCTCGTACGCTACGGCAGTACCACAGAAAAGAAAATCGCCCCCGCCACCTACAACCCTTTTGCCGATTTAAAAGCGCAGCTGAGCGGCAAAGAGGATTGAGCGCGTACCGTTAGTGTTGTGGTGAGTGGTGAGTACTGACTGTGCAGTCACCCAAATAACAGAAAGCGGGGCGGCCATGCAACTTCACAGCATGCCGCATACATGCGAATATAAAATGCATCCCCCAACCCCATCAGCTCATTTAAATAACCGTTTTCAGTCAACTCTCGCCATCAAAGTCGCCTAGACCTAGCGCACGCCGCTTTTTATTGAGACTTTCATAAATAGCATCAGCCCTACTGTCAATAATCTCGCGATCTCGCTCCGTTGGAATAAAATTATTATCCTCAACAAATCCCTCGCGAAAATCCAAGCAGCCTACATTATTGCCCATTCTCGAAGATACTTCGCACATGGCAAGCACTTCGTAAATGGCCGTATTAGACTCCTGCTCGTCGTATAGTCCCGCCAGTAACCTGGAGGATATTGATATGGCATTGGTCACTAAAGCGGAGGTCGCCCCTCTTGCGGCCGCCTCCATTAAAAGGGCACGACTTGCCTCAGGCTCTAAACGTCTTGCATAACGTTCTGACAACTTAAGTAAGGCTCTAACATCGCCGCCGCCCCCAAGGGCATGCAAAGTTTCATCGCTGTAATTATCGTACGCCCTAAGGTCAACATCATCATAATAACCGTGTTGCTCGTGAAGCTCGGCATAATTATCCATAAGTGTATGCGGAGTACTTTTATCGCCCTGCGTCGCTCCAGCTTCAGAATCAGCGTCGGAGCTAACCAAAGCCGCCCTTTCAGCATTCTCGACAAGAGGCTTAACAATTGCGGTGGGTGAGACGTCGACCTCGGCGGCAGGGGGGGCTATAGAGGCAGAGTTATTATGCTCAACCTCCCCGGCACCGTACAAGTAAGTCACTAAAGCAATACAAGCCAAACCAATGCCGACTATCACCACCGTAATTTTATTCATATGTTAAGCGTCTCCATCCAACTATCGCTATCCATTTTACTCTGGCGGGTAATCTGTGCGCTCGATGTTACTTAGGCTTAAGTCGACAGCGCGGCCTGACTTAAACTCCAAATATCGTGCGGCTCGCCTATAGACTCACACCAACAGCTTCCGCCTGAGCCGAACGGGTTTGAGTGTACACCTCAAAATAGTTATAGTTAAATGCACCATATCTATTTATCATAATATATTTTAAAAAATATCGCAGAATAACGTTAATCAGAACATTGAGGATCAATAGCATGAGAAAAGTGTCCGCACTCAACGCTGTGGTGCTTATCGCCACTCTCGCTGGCTGCAACGCCCCGGGCGATAACCCGCAAAGTGGTACGTCACACGCGGGTCAGGCCGCCAGCCAAGCGTCCGCAGGGCAAAAGGCCGCCACATTCACCCAGTTTTCCTATCAGGGCCAGTCTCAGGAGGAAGTCACCGTCGGCAAAGGAGAGTTCCGCAACCCGATTATTTCGGGCTACGCCCCCGACCCTACCGTAGCTCGGGTGGGTGACGACTACTATGTGGTGACCTCCTCGTTCACACATTTTCCGGGGCTACCCATTTATCACTCGAAAGATTTGGTTAACTGGACTCAAATCGACAACGCTATTGATCGCCCGGAGCAATTCGACTTCTCGGGCCTTAACGTTTCGCGCGGTATCTTCGCGCCCGATCTTTCCTATCACGACGGCACCTACTATCTGACATCCACCTGCGTGGACTGTAAAGGCAACTTCGTGATGACCGCCGATAAACCCACCGGCCCTTGGTCCGATCCGCACTGGCTGGGCTTTGAGGGCATTGATCCCTCTATTTACTGGGCCGACGACGGCAGAGCCTATATCCTCAACAACGGCGCCCCCAACGAAGAGCCCCGCTACGACGGCCACCGCGCCATCTGGATCCAGGAGTTCGACTGGAAAAACCTGACAATGGTGGGCGAGCGCAAGCAGCTGATTAACGGCGGTGTGGACATCACCGAACAGCCCGTGTGGATTGAAGGGCCGCACATCATCAAGCGCAATGGCTACTACTACATCACCGCGGCCGAAGGTGGCACCAGCATCCAGCACTCGCAAACCATCTTTCGCGCCGACAATGTCTGGGGCCCTTACAAGCCTGCCGACCACAACCCGATCTTAACCCAGCGTGATTTGGACTTTGAACGCGAAGACCCCATCATTGCTGCCGGCCACGCCAAGTTTGTTCAGTTGCCCAACGGCGACTGGTGGGCCACCTTCCTCGCCATCCGCCCCTACGACCACGACATGTTCAATATCGGCCGCGAGACCTTCCTGCTACCCGTGCGCTGGGAAAACGATTGGCCCTACATGTTGCCGCAAGGCGAGCGCATCCCTTTTGCCATGCAAAAGCCGGCGCTACCCGAGCAGCCGCAACCCGACGTCCCCACCTCCGGTGACTTCAGTTACACCGACGACTTTGACGGGGATACGCTCTCGGTAAGCTGGATGGGTATTCGCGACCCGCAAGACGACTTTTATCAAGTAGCAAACGGCGCTCTCTCGCTGGCTTGCCGAGGCGGGCTTGGTGACTTGAATGCTGTACCCTCTTTCGTCGGGCGCCGCCAACAACACCATATTGCCGATATTTCCACCACGGTCACCTTTGACCCGACCGCTGAAGGCGAAATGGCAGGCCTTGCCGCCGTGCAAAACGACCAGTACTTAATGTTCCTGGGCGTCACCCAACTCGATGGTAAAAAACAAGTAGCGCTTTACCGCAGAAACGGATCGGCTGAAGACGAGCTGATCGATGCCATGCCAGTTTCCAGCTCAGGGGAAGTAACCCTGACGCTCGCGTTCGACGCTGGACAAATGCAGGCAAGCTACGAGGTAAATGGTACGCAGCACACGCTCGCCGAGGGCGTAGACGCCACCATTCTCAGCACCAACGTGACGGGTGGTTTTGTCGGGACTTTGATTGGGCTTTATTGTACGGATTGATGCGTTGTGAACTGCCTTTGCCGCCGTTTGGCGGCAGAGGCAACTCAATAAAGGGCTTCTGGTTTAAGTTTTTTTGAAATCCAAGGCATAGCTCAGATACTTTGTAACCCCGACTCTACGCCAGCCAAGCCCTGATCCCTCAGGCCCTACTTCCCTTAATCCGTTCTCGCCGACTCAATATAGGTACGGCATTCGCTCGGACTCTGTAGGCGAACGAATGTAATATGCGCGTATTGGGGGTCGTTCATTAAATTCGCGTAGCGTTTTTTGTTTTTTGGGTACATACGCAGCGTCCAAAGTATGATTGAGTGCCGTGAGAAAAGCAGGCGAAGACTTTCGCGGTTACCTGTATCAGGCCAAAGCTCTTCCTGCATCCATATTCGCCCAATAGCGCGCTTTAATGCCTGAACAAAGGTTCGGGTAAAACTGAAATCCAACCAGATGATCGTGTCCACATCTTGCCATTTCACCGGCTGGCTCCGGCTGTAATTGCCATCCAACACCCATCTATCGCAGCAAAGCACTTGCTCAAGCTTGGCAAAAAACTCCTCGTCCTCGCTCTCCGTCCATCCCGGCTTCCAGAACAGCGCATCCATATGAATGACCGGACAACCAAGCCGCTCGGCAAGCGCGATTGCGAAAGTAGTTTTCCCTGTACCACTGGTTCCGATAACGTTTACTTTGCGCATATAGAATTTTCTGTGGTTTGTTCTGGTTTTCGGTTCGGGGTATCCCGTCGTCAAGCGCGTCTACGCCTGTAGGCAGGCTAAAAAGGGTACCGGAAAGCTCGGCGAGCCGCTAGAAGACGTGGGGCACCCTGGGTCGAAAAGATCTCGGTGGATGTTTTACAGCGTAGGAGCAAACGCCTCGACAAGCCACAGCCCGATGGTAAGGCTCACCAAGCCGAACAGCGTTGTCTGTACAATCATAGTCGCCGCAAGAGCGGCATTTCCGCCCATGCCGCGCACCATGACAAAGCTTACTGTCGCGGTGGGTGCGGCCGCCAATAAAAAGACCACCGCGACCGCATCTCCCTTTAGCCCCAATAGTAGCGCCAGCGTCACCGCTATTGCTGGCGAGACCAATAGCTTCCAGCAGCTAGCAGCCAGCACACCGTCGCCCATTTTGCCCAGCGATTTCATGCTAAGCGATCCTCCAACGCACAACAGCGCCAGTGGCAGAGACATGTCTCCCAGATAGCCTCCCGCCCGCCGCACGGGCTCGGCAATAGACGGCCCCCAAGCGCCGTAAATCAGCCCAGCGACAATGCCGATAATCAAAGGATTGCGCGCAATGGCCGTAAATACGCCGCGAAAACCACGCTCGCCGTCCAGGTCTCGGTTGAGAGCTACTACGGATAATATGTTGTACAGCACGATGGTGACGGCCAACGGCAGAGCCGCCATAGCGATTCCTTTTTCTCCATAGGCATTCGCGCAGTACGCCAGACCGATAATAATCAGGTTTCCGCGAAAGGCCGCCTGGGTAAGTACCCCTCGGTCTTTTTTATCGCGCACAAACCAGCCGGCCGTGGCAAAGCTCAATATAAAAACGAGCAGAGCACCGGTGACCACGGCGATCATAATGCGACCATCGGTAGCCGAGCCAAAATCCGCGCTAGCGTTACTGAAAAATAACAGCACGGGCAGCCCAACGGAAAAAACCAAACGTGACGCGGTGTTGATAAATGCCTCATCTATCAGGCTCACACGGCGCAATACCGCGCCTAGGGCAATCATCAAGAAAATAGGTGTGCTTACCGATACCGAAAAGATAAAGGTGGATAGTAGATTACTGTCGTTCACGGGGGCTCTTACGAAGATATGTGTGGTGTGTTAGCTTCCGCTTTTTACCGAGACTCTGTCAAGGTAAAGACGGAAGTTTAAAGGGTTAAGCTTGTCGTGAGGGCGTGTGGCTCGTGTCGGTTTTGTCTGTGGTCATTTTTGCTCGAACCGAGACTGGGAACAGCGCAGCCTAAATAATTAACTGCCCCCCGGTTGACGGGTAACGAGTAACGGGGGTGACGAGGTCTCCGGAATGCCCAATTCAAGACCTAATGGAATGGTCCGCCCCACTCCCAATACGGCTTCGAATGAGCCATGATGTGTGTGCGAACAGACATCAAAAAGAGTGGAGCAGACCATGAGTAATCATACCCTAAAAAATGACGTGGCGGTGTTAGGCATTGACCTGGCAAAGCAAAGCTTCCAGCTTCACGGCGTGGATACCGGTGGAAAAACTGTATTGAAAAAGAGGTTATCCAGGAAAGATCTTTACAGCTTTATCGCTCAACTCCCAGCTTGCACCATTGGCATAGAGGCCTGTGGTGGCGCAAACCACTGGGTTCGGGTATTTGAGAAATTCGGCCACACTGTGCATATGATTGCCCCACAATTTGTAAAGCCTTATGTGAAGTCCAATAAAAATGATGCTGCCGATGCCGAAGCAATATGTGAGGCGGTGCAGAGGCCGTCGATGCGTTTTGTGCCTGCGAAAAGTCTTGAGCAGCAAGACATCCAAAGCTTGCACCGCATCAGGAGCCAAGCTGTTGCTCGACGAACCGCGCAAGCCAACCAGATCCGCGGCTTACTGATGGAGTACGGCCTTATCATTCCGCAGGGGATTGCTTACGTTAGAAAGTCGATACCGCTGATACTAGAAGATGCCGATAATGAATTAACCGTTATGTTTCGAGAGCTTCTGGCCAATCTCTACGATGAAATGGTTCATCTGGATGCGCGGATTAAAACCCTAGAAATCAAGCTTGAATCGCTCTGTGTCCAGAATGAAGACTGCCAACGTCTTTTGGGTATTCCGGGTGTGGGGCTGCTTAGCGCAACGGCGATGGTGGCATCCATCGGCGACATTAGCGTCTTTAAAAATGGTCGGGAATTAGCGGCCTGGCTGGGGTTAGTGCCTCGGCAGCACTCCACTGGAGGCAAGCCCACGTTACTAGGTATTAGTAAGCGCGGAGACACTTATTTACGAACGCTGCTCATACACGGCGGACGCACAGTGGTTAGAGTGGCAAACAAGCATGAAGATAAGCGTAGTACATGGGTGACGCAGCTAGAAGGGCGGCGAGGCAAAAACATATCAGCCGTTGCGGTCGCCAACAAAAATGCACGAGTGGCCTGGGCATTACTTAGCAAGAAATCTACATATCAGGCCAGCGCAGCATAGTGCAAAGAATTTAACAGCAAGCTGTTATCAACGAGTTGCGTAGATACAGTTCAAGTGATGGCAAAAAAGGTAATACCTGTCTATCAGTAAGTCTGCTGGGGTCTCGGGCTCATTAGAAGCCGAAGACTTGATGAGACAGATAGGCGCGAATTCCATCAGGGCCAGAGGTTTAAATAACCTCATCCAAAGGCCGGATATATGGAAGCAACCTTTTTACGATTACGAGACATTTTATCTTGCAATACGGGGCGGACCATATATGAGCCCAGCCTTGTTGTGAACCGTCCTCAGTTTTCGAAAGCACCAGCATACCTTACCGGCAGAATAACGACCGGTTTCGGGCGGTTATGGCTATAGTAGTGGTACTGTTTTGTGGGGTGGTTGGAACTATATTCAGAATGGCGGGTGCGCTAGCACGGGTTAGGTTTCTTCAGTAGACTTGGTTCTTTTAGGATTGGGAACCAAGTGAGATGAATGATAGTGAGATTGATAGCATGGTTGCTAGGTTGAGCGAAAAGGCTATGGCTGAAATGGACCATGATACCGCTCTGATTCAGAAGGAGTTTAAGGCTTGGACAATTACTTTAGTGGCGATGGTAGTATTTGAGTTTATAGTGATTGCGTTCACGCCATCCTCCCAGCCGATTAGCAGCTGGTTTATGCAGAGTGGTGTGATGCTGGTAGCGTTTGCTATATACATGGAGTATCGGTTGGCGAAGGCTAAAGATCTCATTCCCACAATTGCGCCTATGTGCGTTCTCATCGATGAGATTCTAAATCGCAGGTTCATTCCGCAGTGGCGTAAAAGGCAAATCATAACTATTGCGCTACTGATTCTAGGAACGCTTATTTCAGGCTACGGTGGGCTGATGTGGCAAGCTGGCACGAGTATCGCTGGAGGGAAGGGCTAGTGGAAAGGCAGGTATTTGACCCAGGTAAAGGGTTCTTTGAGTTACCGGTTGTTCGCTGGGTAGTAGGGATCGGCCTGGCGCTTTTCGCTATATCTGCTGGTGGCTTTCTGTGGTCCGCATGGGAGTTTGATAGGTGTTGGTCGCCAAACTGCCTCAATTACTTCTTTATCAACTTAATGAAGGTGCCCCTTGGCATGCTGGCTTTTACGGCAGCCACGTTGGCTCTTATGGCCACGCATCACCGCTCCAAGCAGTTCGCGCACCAGTCCACCATTACTAACTACTACACCCACCTCAAGGAATTTAGGGTTTATATGGATGGGTGGAAGTCTGAAAGAGTAAAAAGTTACTCTTCAAGCAAACTTTATCAAAAATTTTTTCCGTCTGTTCTTTATGGGACAGCCGACGTCTGTGAAAACTTCCTAGGAGGATGTGAATACGAATTAAGTTGGATTAATGGTGCGCTGGAGAAGCTCCTAGAGGAAAAACAAAGACCTCAAGAATGGTACGAGGAACGAACACAAGAAATTATCGATGGGGTTGAAAGTTTTTGCGATCTTATACTTGAAGATGTGGAGCTGGACGGACCTAGAAACTTCTTTATGGTAACACAGGGGCTTTTACCTATTCCTGATGGTTTAAGGAGCATCTTTGGGAATCGCTTGTCGGATCTCGTGGGAGCTATTGCGCTCATTCAATATGTAGTGGAGTTTGACCCCTATGCAGACTTGAGAGTGTTTAATCACAAAAAGAATATACTGGAAGAGCATATGTCTATATTGAGACATGGTCGATCTTAGGTGGTTGCGATATGGAAATTTCGGGGACAGTTTCCACAATTCAGGATAACTAAACGAACCAGTCGAAGCTCTCAAATGGTTGCCATTCTTTAAGCCACTTGCGAGTCAGCATTGCAAATAGCCTTAGACAGCTCCATCGAGGAAGCACCCAAAGCCAACAATGACTTAATCAACGCATCAATCGACACGCTCGGATCGCCGGCCTCCATTTTGGCAATGCGCGACTGGCTAGACTTTACCCGCTTGGCAAGCGCCACCTGACTTATTTGCTGGCTTTTTCGACGCTCTCTTAAAGCGTTACCGAGCGATATTTTCATATCAATATAAGCTGACTCTTCGGGCGTTAACCCGAGAAAATCGCTTGCATCACCAACTGTCCAGCCAGTAGCCTCTAATTCTTTGCGTTTATCGGCACGCATTTAACTAAACCTTTTCGACTTAATCCCCGTCAATTTTATACCAAATATAGCATAATTTCGAACAGAGTATTCTGCCGCAACTGGGAACGCACCCGCCAATCGAAACGCGCTACGGAGCGCCGCCTTTGGGCCCCTGCGACTGAGCCGAACGGAAGCCGATTTTAGGGGGTAAGMAAATAGGACATTTGCGCAAGTATCGCCAGGCCATGGACAAGGTGAATTGTGCAGCAAGAGAGGGTGCCCTGGGGTACGGCCTGTCGATACGGCCCGCTAAAATCGGCTGGAGTGAGGGCACCCGAAGGGCCAGACGCCGGGGTGCGTTTGACGTGCAGGATGCACTAATGCAGCGAGCGTATGGACACGCAGGAGCAGCATTGATTACTTCTTGTCGCACAACAAGAAGTCATTCGCCATCGCCCGGCGATAGAGGGCGGGAAGTACGATATAAAGCTGGTTTGAGAGGGGTTGGAGCGAATTAGGAGTGACAAGAAAAGAACAAACCGGACTTCGATAGATGTTAGGCACTGATAGAACCGCCGCCTAGCGGGATGCATGGGGCAGCGGAGCTGTGCAAATTCGCTCCCGGCGAATTAGTGAACCGCTGGCGTCAACGATCTCACCCAACTAGACCCACAAACAAAAAACCCCCTATCCTGTCGGACAGAGGGTTTTGTGTTTGGTGGAGCCTAGCGGGATCGAACCGCTGACCTCAACACTGCCAGAATCGCGGGGACAAACTGCTAAAGCTTTGATATAAAAGGAAATACCAAACAAATTGGGCGCTTATATCCTTGTCAAAATGTCATCGTTTTGCACAACAACGAAACTCTCTGTGCTTGAGCCACGGGGGTTCAAATACAGTCCACACCGAGTTGCATAGGATCTGGAGCCTTCGGATTCTTGCACACCCCCCTTGAGCGCACTATACGAATGCATACGAATTGACTCTACAACCTCATAGTGTTGGCCAGTAGATTGCGATCGGTATACGCCAAAGTCACGATTCTTAATAGAGCTTAATGCCATAACCACAGCCTCTTTAGTAAAGTTAGACAATCTGCATTGACAGGCTAGCCCGCCAGAAAACAAAGGTACCGCTCACCCTTAGGCGTGGACAAGGAGTTTCTAACGCTTTAAAACTCCTTGCGTTCAGCCCAAAGACATGGTAGCTGTGCTAGACAGCTAGCACAGCATGCGCCGCCCCGATGATGGATTGGCCGTGCACTCAAAAATAATTATTAAAAATCAATTAGTTATATAAACGATTAATTGTTGTTTGCACTTTTTGTGCACTTATCAGGGAGGTTATCGCCATGTGCGGACGACTAAACGTTGTAGACGACCCGCTAACTCAGTGGGTTTGCGATGCGCTAGGCATTGAATTTAGCACCACAACCAATACTGATTTACGCCCAACCCACCAGGTGGCCACGGTGGGCGCTCCCGATGCTGCGCTACAGCAAGTGGATACGGTATGGGGCATTAAGCCGAGTTGGTCTAAATCGCTACTGATAAACGCGCAGGCTGAGACGGTGGCGGAGAAACGGACGTTTAAGCGGGCGTTTGCCGAGAGCCGCTGTGTGGTGCCCTGCACTGGGTATTATGAGTGGCGGGATGAAGGCGGTAAGCGCAAGCAAAAATACAGCTTTACGCGCGCCGATGGTGAGCCGTTGCTTATGGCAGGGATTTATTACCCGGGCGATGATAATGCGCTGGTGACGTTGACGACGGCACCTAACCAGCGGCTAGCGGAATACCACCACCGGATGCCGGTGTTTATCTTGCCAGGTGAGGTGGATGCTTACTTGAAAGGTACCGCCACCGATGCCCTGCCCCTGTGCACGGCGATCGATGGCGATTATTTTGCGATTGACAAGGCGAGTTAGTCGGTAAAGGGTTTTACCATGGTGTAGTCGATTTGGTTGGCCGAGGCGCTATGCACGACGAATACGGCATTTTTGTAGCGGTACTCGGTTTCGGGCTGGTAGTCGTAGCTAAACTCTTGAGTGAATGCGTCGCGCAGCATGTCGTCATTGTATTCTTTGTACACAAAATTCAACTGGCCGCCGGACATGCCCAAGTAGGTTATGGTTTGGCCAAACCCATCAAACTCGCGTAAAGCGCTGCCGTCGGGCCCAAGGGTGTAGTCAATGTTTTGGACTGGGGCTGTGGCAATGCTGCCGGGCTCTGAGTCTGGGTACCAATAAAGGCGGAATGGCTCGCGGCTCTCTGTTCGATTTATCGCTACACCACCTTTAGAGCCGTACTGATTGGCGTAATCCATTCGCAGGTTTTGGTCCAACTCGTAATAGTCGTACCTGTTGTCTTTACCCACTAATACGCCAACGCCGGGCCTAGCGGTTATCGTATAGGGGAAGGATTTAACGGCGGCCACGCCCGCCACTTTGCGGGAATTCTCACCACTGATTGTGGCCGGCTCGTGCAAAACAATCGTTTTTTGCTTAGCCACTCGCCATGAAGTAACGATCATGTCACCCGAATAAGCAGTGCGCGTAAACGACGGCTGAGAGACATTATCTGGATTAACCTTTCTGTAGTGCCCCTGGGTGCCGTCAGCTTCCCACGATGTGCTGCAACCAACCAAAGTCAGTGTCAGCAGCGCGGCTAAATACCGTTTCATACGCTTATCCCTTTTTGATGTTTATAGGCGCATAGTACCACTGGCTTTAAATTGTTCAATGCTGGTTTTTGGGCGCCGCCATCGCCCAAAACCGTGTACAGCCCAACAGATGGAAAGACGGTAACTGTAGTCGTGGCGTTATACTCGGCGTTCGATGGCGATTATTTCGCAATTGAGGGCCACTTAATAAATTATAAAGTGGATCGGTTGAGTAAACGTTGAGCACGTTTTTAGCAGAGTAAAGCTACCCGAACTTGCACTACACAGCAGAGCAATCACCCGAGCAGCTAGACTGCTTAATGCACAAAAATTCTATTGATGGAGTCTCGAGGCACAAGTCAAGCCACTATTCAGAACGTGGAGCACCGACGAGGAACCTTGATGTGGCAAGTACCTGTAAACCGGAATATTGGAAATCATCAACAAATAGGGTGTTGCGTTTGAGGCAAATGCTTTCACTCGCCGGTTACAATACTTGCTCAATACAAAACTAGATGTCGCGCATATTTCAGAGCCCGGAGACGGCGAGGCACCCATTATTGTCATCGGAGGCTTATACGAACTGCAAGCGGTAGTGGGCCCATTCGGAGAGTTAGCCCCGCAATGCCCGATGGAGGCATCAGTATGCTCCAAAGCAAACAAATGACCCACTTCGTGATCAAAGGTTAAATTCGCGCTAGCGTATATATCTCTGATCGTCGCGTAACGACCGCAACCTCTAAAGTTACAAGAATAACCGTGATTCGAATAACTGGTTAACCCTGCAAATCCATGCCGATCATCACCCGGCATCTTTTGATTGTCCGCCACTAACAGCACCGCTATATCAGCGCCAAAACTATTCATGTGCTGACTAACTTCAGAGCTAGTAATAAACCACCGCTGATCCTCAACAATCGAGTCGGTAATCGAGCCGCTTGACCCTTGTGATGTGCCTTCGACAAAAGCACTATTAAAATTCAAGGTAGATGTCTCAATGGCTCCCACAGAAGCCAATGGGGTTGGCGGATTCCCCTGCATCGTAAGGGCGGCGGTACGCTCATTAAAACCATCGACCATATCACCAACCCAGCTTTCGACATTTGCGGATCCGCCTTTATTGTTCTTAACTGCGGTTGTGTAAAAGAATAACACGTTAACTTCGCTTTCAGCCGCCACCAAGGCGGCGTTGCAATTCTGCGAGAAACTTGTTGGACTTTTGCACACCAAAAACGCAAAAATGAACATTTTTATTAACGTACGATACTGCATATAAAACTCCTTTTAATAATCAACAGACAGTTTCTCTAACTGCCGCTCTGGTGCATCATCAGGCGCCGACAGCCTAATATAGCAATATTTTGGACTTATAACCTTGCGCGGATTAGTCCTCACAGTCCGCCCCGAAAGTATAAAGAGTCAGCCTACGGCCGAGGCTAGATTGACCCTAGCACAGAAGCACACGCAAAAAGTAGGTGCCAAATGTAAAAATTTATTCTGCTGACTGCTATTCATAAACGAAAAACCACCCAAACCCACGAACGGCCCAATAGATAGGCAACCGGTACCGGCGGCGCACTTGCTCCCACGCCATTACTTGCTTAAATAGCTGGTCGGATTGCTTGCGCGGGCGGTGGTGGCGGTAGCAGTAGTCGTGGACGATGGCGCCTAGCACGGTGCGGCCTTTAAGCCAGGTGTATAGCGGGCCTAACTCGCGGGCTACGCTGTCTAGGTCGCAGATAAAGCCGGCGGGTATGGTGGTGCCATCGGGCAGTATGATGCGCTCGAGCAGGCGCACGGTTTTGCCGCCCGGTAGGTGGCGCACGCTTACGCCGGTGTAGGTACCTTTAAATAGCTCGATCATGCGGCGGCGGGCACGGGGTCTACCCACACCACGGCCCATATCTCGGTTATTTTTTCGGCGTCGGTTAGGGTTTCGTCGTCGGCGATGCTGCCTATGGTGGCCATTAAGCTGGCCTCGGCGGCAAAGGCGCCTTGTACGTGAGCAAAGATGGCATCGCCCACTACGGTTAGCGCGGGCTGGTCGAGGGTGACAAAATCGCCGGCCTGTGTTTTCCACGTAAGCACCAGCGCGGGGTTTGCCGCCATTTTGGTTAGGCTGGTATCAATGTAGAGTGCTGTGTCGGTATCGCTCGCGATCTCGGTACCGGCTACAGTGACGCCGCTATTTTGAAACTCCCAGCGCGCAGCGGCAATCTCGGCGAGTTTGGCATCGACGATATCGGCCAGCGGCGGCGTGTTGATTACCCACGTCGTGCGCCACTCGCCTGGTGCAGATTTGTCGATCTCGCCCTGTGCCACGGTTTGCCACGGCTCAATCACCGGCGGCGGTGTTTCGATGTACTCGATACGCAGCACATCAACATCGGCCAGCTCGGCATTTGTTACCGCCGCCACATTCCCCACGGTGCGCGTAACGGTAACGTTGCGCTCTACCGGCTGCGGGTCGCGCTCGGTTGTGCTGATAACCTCGCCGGCTTCGTCGTACTCCACGAGCGGCGGCTGTGGCACTAGATCGGTTTTGGTGCGCTGAATGGGCTGCGATAGCCGAGTTTTAACCTCTCGCTCTGACAGCTCGGTGCGTGTTTGAGCATCAATGTATAGTTGCATTAATCGATAACCTTTGTGATTTGGACAACGCCATTGCTTGCGTTGAAAGACTGATAACTACCGCCACCAATACTGAGCTGGTAGCCGCCACGGCCGTAGCTGCCACCCAGGGGGTTTGTCGGGGAGGCGATGTAAGGGTTGTAGCTTTCGGATGTACCAGAGCTCTCATTCCATACAGCCCCCTCACCCGCGTTGTTCGCGTTGCCCGCCGCCTGAGTAAACGCGTCGGTAATAACCAGCGTGCTACCACCGTTAGTACCATCGGGGGCGACGATGGAAACCCCAACATAGGTTCTATCGGTACCGTTAGTGCCGCGATACCCGATAGTTATAGCTATATCGCCCACAAATGAGCGTACAGTGGGCCCGCTGGACGAGGCGTTGCTGCCGTATTGCCCAGTCAGAACCCCGCTTTTGTTAATGTTTCCACCATGGCCTTGGCCTGCCCCCCTAACAAACACCTCAGCCACAAATGCCCCAGAGAACTCTGCAGCGGCCGTGATATTAAAACTCTCACCGCGCGGATAGACATTGCCATCTATTTCAATCATCGGGCGCTTGTAGGCCAACAGCGACATCATTCGTAGTACCTCGAGTCGCCGTAACTGCCGTTCACATTCTGCCCGGCTAGTGGGTCAGTTTGCAGCGTGATGTAGGTGTGTCCGGCGCGCTTTTCTGCAGTTGTGCCGCCGGTGTTTGTGTAGATGGGTGTGGCGTGCCAGTGTAACGACCAACCAGCTGGTAGCGTGTACAACACATCGTTTTTAACAGCGACCCCCTCGATGTGGATTGTGTAAGTCGCGGGTTTTGCGGTTTGCAAGCCGGTGATGTCAAAATCAAACGCGCCACTCGCGCTGATCGATGCGTCAGAGCAGTCAACGTCTACCCAGTTTTTTTGCGAGAAGTCGACGGGAATTTCGATGTTGCCGCTGCCGTCTTCGTCGGCGGACGTATAGGTTTGGGTGCCGAGGTAGCGGATGGCGTCGGCGGCTGCTACAGCTTTGTCAACGTACGAATTTCGGGCGACAGGATCTGAACCCACTATTGCGGACTCGCCCGTTACAATGTCTTTTGAAAGGAAAGGGCCTCGGCTTACTTGTATATTTTCGATTATGACTCCAGTCGAACCATCGCCGGTCACAGTTGTACTGCCAGAGTCCCATATATAAACCTGAAGGCTAGCCGTCACCGTATCCACAGCTGTCACTGACAAAGTACAAGACCAGAATCCATTCTGTCTCTTTGAAATCCTCCCAGCGGAGCTAGACGGAACACCTGTGATCAGGTTGAAATCCACACCGCGCTCAGGGCCACTTCCGAATGCATTAGAAGAACCAAGAATTCTTATTCCGTCAAAACCCTCAGATTTTGCAGTCACTCTAAACTGATAAGTCACACCTTGCTTAACAGAAAGCCCATAAGTAACACCATAAATAGCATCACCTTCACCTGTAACTAAACGGTCGCACAATAATTCACCATACTGGTTTTCCCGTGAATTAGGATCTACCGTAGTGTCATTTACTTTAAACCACCCCGTAAAATTATTGGAATGCTCAATCAGGTTCTCACCGGGGGAGGTTAAAGAAGATCCAACCCAGTCAACATCTACCAAGTCACTACCACCACCAAAAGACAAATCGTGCACATCCCGCTTAGCCGCCGTCCCCAACTCTAACGACCAATCGCTGTTGCTTTCACTGGGCACACTCGCGGCCACGTTGGGGATATCAACCACACTACGCCAGCGGCGTGACGGTGTGCCGTAATCCACCGATTGGTTTTTGGCAAACGCGCCGGTTTGCTCCGACCACAGGCCCACAAAATTGGCCGCGCCAGCGGCGGCTATGGCGCTGGCGGCGGCATCGTTGGCTTGCCCGGTGGCGCGGTCGGCCTCTTGTGTGGTGAATTGGGCGTTTTGGTGGGTGGCTTGCGCGGCCTCATTCTGGTAAGCCGTGTGCTCGTTGATGTCATCAAAAATATCGGGCAGCTGCACCATGGCATTGTTGGCGTCGGTCGCGAATTGATTTATGGGTTTTTTATAACTAGGCCAGCTGCCGGTGGCTTGTATGTCCTCGGGTGGCGTGGTGGGTGTTACTGCAGGCATTAGATTTCCTCCGCGGTAAATTTGATAATGCCGTAAGGCGAGCCTGTGGGGATTTTGCCTTGAGGCGTGTCTTTGATGGCGCCTAACATAATGGCGCTTTTGTCTATTTGGCTGCCGATAATTACGATCGGGCCGGCCATGTAATCTTTAAGGGTGCTCAGGGCTGAGTCGTATAACGCTTTGCGCACGAGTACGCTAAAGTCTGTCTCGCGGTAAACGCGCTGGCTAATGAATACCAGGTTTCCGAACGCGTCGCGCTGGCGACCACCACCGACGGGTATTAAACGTGTGGGTGGTTCGGGTTGGGTTTTGCCCGGGTCCCACTCGGTACCAATTAACAGCTTGCCGCACTCGGCAATGTCGCCAATGTGATTAATGGTGATGGTGAGCGTGCCGCCAGTGATGCCGGGCAAATCTAAAATGGCCAAACGCTGCTCACTACGGGGCAGTACGTGAAACCACAGCCACCAGTTGGTAATGTCGGTGCTGTCGAACAAATCGTAGGATTGCTCATAAACGACGTTGTTATCAGCGTCTTTGTAAAGCACATCGACTGTGCGTGCATATAACCCCAATAACGTTAGGGAAGTAACAATGCCGGCTGGTTGCAATATGGTGGTAATTTCATCGGGGTTGCTGGTGCGCACGTCGGTGCTGCGCGTTATATCAAACATCTTAAAACGGTTGGTTTTACCGGCAATGCCCCAGCTTGGCGGATCGGTTAGCAGGCCTGCGGTTGGTTCGTCGGTGTTGCTATCTTGCAGGCTTTCGTAGATGTCGTGCCCTACCCGCACCTGATCAAACTTGTCGTAGGTGCCAGCCGCCCATTCGGGCTCTGTCTCGGGCACGCTGGACGACACCAGCACGGTATCGTCTATTAGGTTGGGCTTTACTAACTTCACGCGGCGCTCCCGTTATCGGCGTATTGGTCGTAGTAGTCTTGCCGGATTTTGGCGGCTTGCACGCCGGTGTTGTTGGCGATGTCGGCCAGGTGATTGCGCATGGCTTTAAGCTCGCTGTTGTCTTGCCGGGCGCGCTCGGCTTGCTCGGCGCTTAGCTGGGTGCGCATATTGTTTATCGCGGCTTCTAAGTTAAGGGCTTTGTCGTCGATGCCGTGCAGGGCGTTTACTTGGTCTTCAAACAGTTTGTATTGGTCTTCTAGCAACTGTTTTTCTTCATCAAACTTTTCTTGTGCATCGGCCAGGGCTTTATCGCGGTTGCGATCGTTGCTGGCCAGTAACGCGGCATTACGGCTTTGGGCGTTTTTTTCGTCCTGTTGCAGCTGTGCCAACAGTTTTTGTTGGTCGGTTAGCTCTACGCCGGTGGCCTTTTGCAGTTGGGCAAGGTCGTTTACCGCGTGACCCATGGCAAGGCCAAACGCCTCAGCGGTGGTAAAAAATTGCTCGCCATTACTAAGGTCACCCGCCAGCGCGTTAATAATATCGGCACTGGGTAGGCCACCGCCGTTGTTGGCGGTTGCCAATAAGCTGCTAATGTCGCCACGAGCGGCGTTAAAGCGGTTTTGATCAAGCGAAAAGCTTTGTACTTGCAGCGAGCCTACGGCCGATTCCAGCGCGCTTGCCAGGCTGGTTAAATCGTTAATGCTGCCTGATAGCGCCGTGCTGCGGCGCTCAAACCGTGAAAGTTGAGCGTCCAGCCAGCTGTTGATGTTATTGGCTTTGGTGTCAAAGTCGGCGTTAATGGCATCAACGGTGGATTGGTGCGCGGTGCTTAGCTGGCCTATCTCGCTGTCAATCACGCCGCGTAAATCGCTTAGCGCGCCGCTGGTGCGGTTTTTAAAATCGTCCAGTATGCCGGCTTGCTCGGCTAGGTAATCGGCCCATGCTTTTTGGCCGGCTTCGCGGTCGCGTATCTCTTGCTCTCGCCATTGTTGCTCGGTGTCGGCCTGGTCTTTTAGCGCCTGCAGGTATTCATCGGTGGCGCCGGCCAGGCTAAGTAGTGTGGCTAACTGCTCTTGCCCGGCCTCGGTAACCACCTCTTGTGCCTGCACCATATCGCGGTAGGCTTGGGCGGTTTGCGGTACCGCTTGGCCAAGGCTGGTGAATACGTCGGTTATTTGCCCCTCTAAATTGTTAAAGCGGTCGGCATCGGACAAAAACGCGTTGCTGTAGGTGGCCAGATATTGGCTTAACACATCTTGCCCGCCGGCGGCGCTGATAACGCCTTGGGACTGAAACACCGCATCGGTACCGGTGGCCTCAAAGTTTAAGCTTAGGCGCTTGGCTGCGTCGGCAAACTCGGCGGTTTGGCTGGACAGCCGCAGCATAGTTTCGAATGCGCCCTCACCTACTTGCTGAAACTCTTTTAATACCTCGGTGTGGCTTAGTAGCGTGGTGGCCCACTGGTCGAGCGTGCTGCTAAAGAATGATTCAATTTCTTCGGTAAGCTCGTCGCCTTTTAAATCTTTAAGCGATAGCCGGCCGGCATCGATAATCAGCTCGCCAGCGCGGGCGCCAAAGTCGATGCCGTACTGCTCACTGGCGGACTCTAGCGCTACGCCCGCGCTGCGGAATACGCCGGTTAGTTGTTGCAGTACTTGTTGGTCTAAGTCTTCGGTTAGGGTTTCAAAGTCTTTACCGGTGCTTATACCGAATATTTTTTTCTCTTTGGTGATGTCGGCGTAGGCTTGGGCATCCAGTAAGCCGCCATCGATGATGTCTTGCAGGGTGCCGCCAAATACCTGTATGCCCGAGTCGGTGAGCTTGGTTTTTGAGCGGAACAACTGGCCGGTAATTTCACCAGCGATGCCATCGAGAAAGTCGAGCACGAATTCATCAATGGGGTTAACCAGTAAATCGAGGTTATCGGCACCGCGTAGAATGCGGTGGCCAATACCCAAAGAACCGTGCTCGCTGCCTATCTCGCCGGGCAGTGTGGTGCCAAATTGGTACCCGCTGTACACATCGGCGGTTGCCGAGCCAAAACCGGTACGAGCAAAGCCTTGGGCCACACCGGTGATACCGGTGCGAATATCCAGCAAGGTTTGCAGCTGGGCGTTGTTAACGTTTAGGGCGTCGCCGGCGGTTTGCTCTAAATCCGCAATAACGTTGTTTAAGCTAAACGATTTATCATCCAGCGCGCCCAGCAGTGTACCGGTGGATTGGTTACCCTGGCGCACCTCGGCGGTGAGGTTAGCAAATTTGTCGTCTTGCTGGCTGTTCCACTCGTTAACGCCCGCGATTACGGCTACCGCGATGGCGGCGTAAATGCCACCAGCGGCGATGGCGCCACCGGCCTGGTTGGCGTCGTCGGCACCCGTGCCGCCACTTTGCGCGGTAGAAAACTGCAATTCGATTTGGTTGCGCAGGGCTTCATCGGCCATGTTACCCAGCAGGCGGGTAAAGTTTTGGCCGATATTGTCAAAGGCGCCGTCGGCATCGGTGACTAGGCCGCTCATTACGCCATTGGATATATCACCCAAAGCATTGTAATCCTCACCTATATCCAACACATAAGATGTGTCAACACTGCCGGACATAAGCTGATCGAGTACGTCTTTTTGATCACGTAATGACTGGTTGTAGTCGTAAATTGCTAGGGCGGCCTCTATCTGCTCGTCGTTAAATTTTTCGAGGCGTAAAGAGTATTTGTATGCCGCGCGTTCGCCCTGCTCTAGCAGTATGCGCTCTTGCTCTAAGTTCGCTAACAGCTTTGAAAAAGGCGCATTGACGCTGCCTACAGACTCTCTGACCCCATTGAGCACATACGAAAAGTCAAGCGCATCTTCAGTGAGGCCAGCTAAAGGCGATGGCGCTGAGGGGGCTTTGTAAAAGTCGGCGATTTGGCTCTCTAGTTTGGCAAGCTCGGCTTTTAGTTCTTCTTCGTTGTAGTACTCCACCACGCCATCTTTGCCAAAAAAGCGCAGGCGATTGGTTAAACCAAATAGGCTGTCGTCGCTTAGAAGGTCGCGCACTTTCTGGGCTTGTTCTTCCAGCCGGGCGATATCACCAGCCGCCGCGCCATTTAGGGTGGCGGCTACCTCCTCGGCAATAAACTGGGTAACGTTTTTGGTGTCGACCAGTAGCTGGACCATCCATTTGGATAAGTCGGCTACGCCACCGACAATGCCTTTTAGGCCATCGATGGTGGCTGGGTCATTCATTAGGTCGGTAAAGTCGCGCATTTGCGGCAACAGGCTTTGCAATACCTCGTTACCGGCACCGCCCACTGCGGCCTTTAAATCGCCCATCGTGCGATTAAACGCCTCGGCACCCTCGGCTGTGTCTTGATCCAGCACCACACCCAGCTCTTTAGCGCGGTCGGTAAAGCGGGCCATCTCTTTGCCGTTGTCGGCAAATAACGGAATTAGGTCTGAGGCATCGGAGGCAAGCGCCTCCATGTAAAAGGTCATCTCGCTTTGCGAGACGTTGGCGGCCTCTAGGCTGCTAACGTACAGCTGCAGCGCATCTTGCCCGTTTAGCTTTTTAAATTGCTCGGCGGTAACGCCTACTTGCGGGGCGATGTTTTCAAAAAAGTCGGCCATGCCGCCGCCACCGGTGGCGATAAAGTCGCCAATTTTATCGCTGGTGTCTTTGAGTATGTCGGCGTACTTTTCGTTATCGATGCCAAATTGCTTGGCGGCGTAGCTGCCCGCGCTTAGGGCCTCGATTTTTATGTCAAGTGCGCGGGCGGTTTGCAGGTAGGCGGTTGCCTCATCGGCTTGGTTTTTTATCAATGCGGCCGTAACACCCGCCGCCGCCACACCCATACCGGCAATGGCTTTGCTGGCACGCTTGGTAAACTTGTCGATGTTATCGGCCGTTTTTTTCATGCGGCGGTCGGTTTTGTTTAAACCTTCATCAAAGCCGCCCATTTTGGCGATAAGGTCAACGGTAAGCGTACCGATACTGGCGGAGGCCATTAGTCATTTTCTCCAAACATGCGGTGGAACATTTCGGGGGTTAGTTCTGGCTCGTCGTCTTTGTCGGGTGTGCTGCCGTAGCTAGGCAAAAAGTCTTCAGGCTTAGCGCCTTTGTTGCCGTGGCAAAGCCGGGTGACAAAAATTAAACGGGCTATGGCGTAATCAATGCGACGGCCAATGTTTAGCGGGCCAAACTCGGCGCGATATTGCTGCCAGGCTTTTAGCTCACTTTGGGTGAGGCATTCCTTTGCCTCGCGTACGGTGTTACCGCCGATGCCCGCGAGTACTAGCTCATGGAACAGGGCATCGACGGGTTTTAGTTTTTTTCGGTGTCCTCGCCTTCTTCTGGCTTGGCGTCTTCGGCTGCATCGGCAGGCAGGTTGTGCACTTCGTCGTAGGCTTTTTTAAGGGCCATGAGTAGATCGGCTTTCATGGCATCGGCGGTTGCGTAGGTAATAGGTAGCTCGTTTTCGTCGTCATCAACCAGCAACACGGCCTCGGCTACGATGCGGGCGTTGCGGGCGCGATCGTCATTAGCAAAGGCGCTGGTGATGCGTTCAAAGCTGCCATAGCTAAGCTCTTTTTTAATGGCTACGTCGATGTTTAGGGTGTCATTTTCACCACGCTTCCATTTAGCGGTTTTGCGTACGGTCTCGGCGCTGGTGATACCGCCAAGTTTTTGCAGTTGTTGTAGTGCGTTCATGGGTTACCTATGTAAAAAATAAAGCCCGCACAAGGCGGGCTAAGGATTGGGGTTAGGGGCCACCATCACCTTTTTTCATCAACACTGGCGAGCCAGACATTTTGACCGCTACCGTGCCACCCACCATGGCGTTAATGGTGAAGCTTTGTGGCATGCTTTTTACGTGACCACGAAACAGGCTGTAAGCCCGCCCAGTGACAGCGGTGGTAAAGTCGAACCCGTCGGCATGGGTGCCGCTGGGTTCTTCTGTGCCATCGCTCCAGCCAACGGCCCACTGAAGCACGGGGCGCGGGCTTTGTGTCATTAGCTCGTACATGCGGTAGTGGCTGGGAATGTCTGGGTCCAGGTCAATGGTTAACGAGACATCGCCGGGCTGAGCCATGCCGCCTTCGTACTCGAAGCCTTCATCGTCCAGACCGGTAATATCAATGTCGGTAAGTGGTGCATCGATACCATCGATGTTTTTGGGTTTATGTACTTTCACTGTTGAGTCATCATCAGGATCGATGAAAAACAGGTGGGTACCTTTTGATAACTTAGGCATAGCTTGCTCCCAATATTGCTTTGGGCCCGTGTCGCCTCACGGCGAGTGATGTACCTACCAATAGGCAGGCGGTTAGTGCGCACGGTCGCGGCGCCTCACGGCGGGGCTAGGTGCGGCTTTTTGTTTGTTTAACGCAGCGGTAAAAAGCTAACGTCAAACGAATAGGTATATTCTTTGGTATCCGGGTCGCGGCCTTCACCGTTCCAGCTAACAACATCGGCCACTTGCTCTAGGCAGTTGCGCACGGCGCGGGCGGCGTTTACGGCATCGTTTTGTTGTGTGCCATAGGCGGTAATTTGCACGCGGTAGCCGTCGTAATCGGGCGTGCCGGCCAATACGTTTTCGGGTGCGCCGCTTACGGTGAACCAAATAAGGTATGGCGGTACCGCATCATCTGGCGCGGTGCCAAAGGCGTAGATGCGCGGTGGGTCGCCAAGCTCGGCTTGTACGCCGGCGTCGTTTTCGCAGCTGGTGAACACGGGTGCTAGCATTTAGGGTTACCCATAAAAAAGCCCCCGCGAGTTAACCCGCGAGGGCTTGTGTGTTTGGCTCCGGGGCACCAGCCCAGCCAATTACGGTGCACCGTTACGGCCGCGTTTGCGCAACCCAGTTAACGGTATAAGTAGCGTCCTGCTACTTAATTTTGTTTAAGCGTTTTATGGCACGGCCCGTCCAGGCGGCGCCGTGTTTTGCGATGGTGGCAAACACTTCGGCCGGGTTGTTCTCGGCCGCGGGGCGTAAAAACGGGTCGGGCTGTACAAAGCGTGTGCCGAATTCTTTATAGCGCCAGTAGTAGGTGATGCCACCCGGTGCGCCTTTTTTGGGCTTTAGGTATTTGTGGCTGGCTTTGGCTTTTGCCGTTAGAGCCGATGGTTTTTTAGCGCCGCCCAGCACACCCACGCGAAATTTAATATTGCCGGTGCGTTTGTAGTAGCTGTTAGAAAACCGCTCGACGATGTTTTTGCTAATGCTGGTTGGCGTTTTGGCATCGTCGAATGTATCGGCTTTTTGTTTTGCTGCCCCGCGTATGACTTGCGCCCCTTTTCGGGTGGCAAAGCGCATTCCTTTTTTGCGGTAGTCCTCACCCAGTGCCCGCAACCGTTTTGATATGGTGGCTATGCCTTCTATGTCGGCGGTTATTTGGTCTGACATCGCTAGGCCTTAATCTTTGAATGAAAGTAAATGCCCACCACTTAGCGAGTATCGCATTTGTAACTCGGCAATGTTTTCGTCAAACAAACGGTACTGGCGCATGCTCAAGCTAACCGATGTACCGCAACTAAACTCCAGTTTTGCATACTCATCATCACCGGAAAGATCAAAGCCAAAAATATCAAAAAGCGTGCTGCGAATTGAGCTAAACGATTCTACAACAACGCAGACCGGCATCTTGCCGCAGCACTTACAGTAAGGCCGAGCGGGTCCCGCAGAAATTGTGCTAGCCATCACTCACACCCGCCTTGCACACTAAACGCCACTCTCGGCGGCCGGTGCGGTCGGTTGAGGTGCCGGTGATGTCGTAGATGCTGCCGTCGTGCAGTATCCGCCAGTTGGCTTTTAACCCGGGGAACCAGCGCAGGTTTATGCGGGCGGCGACTTCGGCATGGCTGGCACCGGCGGCGGTAAGCTCACGCCCGGGGCCGGTGAGTACTTCAGCCGGTATGTTCTCCATGGTTTGGTTGTCGTCGCTTACGGCGGGCAACCATTGGTAGCTTAGGGTTTCGCCGTTGCGCACCTGCGTTTTGTGCTGGAATGTGATGCGATGGCGTAGGTTACCGGAACGCATAAACAGTTCCTTAAATTAGGTCAACTTCCAGCGGGGCGATTAACGCGCGATAGCTGGGCAGTTGGTAGGTTTGGCCGGTGGTAACGGCCTCGCGAAATTCGTATAAGTGCGCGGCCCACAGCAGCGCGGCTTGGCGGGCCTGTGTGGGCAAATTACCGGTGGTGCCACCTTCGCCATCGCTTTGCACATAGCCGGCGCGGTAAAGCACCGTAACGGCGTTGGCGTTGCCGCGCTGGATGGTGGGCCACTGTTTGCCAGCAGCGGGCTGTATAAAGGTGGCTACATCGCTAATGGTAATTTGATAGTCAGCCTCCGGTAGTGTTTGCTCGGTACCAGCGGTATCGATGTATTTAATGCTGACCACCTCAATAAGCGGTGGCCGTGGCAACTTAATTACGGGGGTAAACCCAGCACCGGTTAACGTCCACGTGGTGTCGACCATAGCGCGGTTGGTGTCGCTGGCCACTTGGTCTAGCCCTTGCGCCGCACAGGCGGTTAGGTAGGCGTCATCTAAGCTGTGCGTGACGTTGGTTTGGGCTTTGATGTCGTCCAGCGTGATTGGCTGGACGTCAGCCACAGATTGTTTAACCAGGTGCATGGGTTTACTTACGCCCTTTATTTTTTGGCTTGGGTGCGTTCAACGCTTTTTTGGCGTCTTCGTGCACAATTTTTTCCAGCTTGTTGCTTTTGCAGTACGCAATGGCATCGTCGCTGGTATCGATGCGACCAGCTTTTTCAAGCGGTATAGCGACCTTGGCTTTGAACTGAACGTAGGTGTTTGGGCTGTATGAAACACCCTCGATTACGTCGCTCATAAGCACGCGCGCTTGCACGCTGGCGTTGGGGTTTACCTCGGGCTCGGGCGGCGGGTTTGGCGCCGGCGGTGTTGGGGCTTGCTGTGGTTCGCCTGTGGTGGTTGTCTGGTCCGGCGCACCGGGCGCTTGCTGTTCTGGCTTGTCTGTTTGATCTGGCATGGCTTTACACCTTTGTTGGTTAAGGTTCAGTGGCGGCGTACCGCCACTGCCCGGCAATTACCTACCGCTTAGGTAGATGAGTTTTGGTAGTGCTTAAGCGCACCGGCATCGGTTAAGCGGCTGTCGCTGCGCAGGAATGCCAAGAAGCCGACTTGGGCCTTACGTGTGTAGGCCGAGTCGGTCATACGGAACAACATCATTTGGCGCACATCGCGGATGATGAACTTGCTAAAGTCACCAAACAGCATTGATTTAGCATCGGCCGCCATTACGGGCATATCTTGGTTGATGGCATACGCGTAGCGGTAGATGGTGTCGGGGGCGTCATCACCAACACCGGGCAACCAGAGCGGACGATTTTGGTCATCACGAATGTCTTTTAAGTCGCGCAGGGTGTTGTCATGGAACATAAGCGAGCAAGCGCCAGAGCGGCGGTAGGCCGGGTCGACACTGTGAATTAGCGCATTGATATCGCTAAAGTCGACGCTGGTGGCTTTACCTGTGGCACCAACTTTACCCGCACCCGACGCCGGTACCGCACCTTGCGGCTGACCGGTACCTGTGCCCACGGTGTACATGCGGTTGGTAATTCGACCGATCCGCATACCAAGGCGACCATACAGGTGGGCCTCTAAATCAATGCCAGTGTCTTGCAGCAGCTGGAATGGCACGGCCACGCCTTTAGAGCTGAACATGAAAGCGCCCAGGCCAACGGTGCCAAAGCTTGGGTCTTCGTCGTCCACTTCGGTGTTTTCGGCAATTAGCTCGCCTTCTTCGCTGGTGGCGTCGGTGGTTGGGTAGTTAATGGTTGCGCCACTTTCAGTAGACATGATGGTGGCAACATCGCGCATACCGCCAAAGTCTTTTAGCGACTCAATTAAGCGATCGCCAAATTGCTCGGGCACCAGGTAGCCGCCTTCCGCTGGGGTGCCGGTACTCATGGTGTTTTGCACTTTGGCGGCTTGCTCGGCAACGTATTGTTGTTGATCAGGCGTTAGAGCATTTACCCCGCCGCGCAGGTAGGTTTGGAAAATCTCGCGATCTTTCTCGTTCGCTTGTGCTGTGCCGCGTTTGTTGGCAGGTTTGCCGGGCTCTTGCTCTTCACGGCGGTTGCTCATGTGTTCAGACGCTTCAATGTCGAGAATGTCTTGGTGGCGCTTCATGCTGTTGTCGATTTCTTCGACCTGCGCCTTGAGGTTATTGTGGGTTTCTTCGGCTTCGGCGTCCCACTTGGGGGCGTTGTCGCCATCGAACTTATCAAAGTGGTTGCGCATTTCTTTTGCGAGGCCGTTACGTTTTTCCCGCAGCGCTTGGATTGATTGTGCCATGGTATTTCTCCTAGTTTAAAAACAAAAAAACCCGCACATGGCGGGTTGGTGGTGGTGCGCGCGGGGCGCTTTAAAATTGGGTTAGCTTACGCCGAGCTCTAACATATCTAGGTAGCGGGCCATGTGGGCGCGGTCTGGCTGTGGTGGCTCGGGTGTTGGTTGCTCGGTTAGGGCTTTGGGTACGTTTTTGTAGGCTGATAAATTCCAAGCGTTGCGGTTTTTCGCGGCTTGGGCGTCGTCGCCGGTGTAGATGTCTTGAATAAAGCCATTGGCTTTTGCATCGGTGGCGCTGAACCATGTTTCGTCGTCCATCCACTGTACGATTTGATCGCGCTCTTTACCGGTGGCGGCGGCGTAGTCGGCCCCGATGGCGTCGTCGATTTGCTCAAGCAGATCGCCGGTTTTACGTACGTCGTGCCGGTTACCAAAAGCGAGTGTCCAGCTATTGTGGACCATAAAGAAAGCGCCCGCCGCCATGGTGCGGGTTTTACCGCCAAGCGCCACGGTGGTGGCGGCGCTGGCCGCAAGACCGTCGATCATTACATGGATGTTGCCGGGGTATTGCTTTAGGCGCGTTTGAATGGCGCGGCCCTCGAACACATCACCGCCCGGGGAGTTAATACGCATCTCAAAGTCGGCACCGCCAAAGGTTTCCATGGCGTGAGCCATGTCGGTGGCGGTTACGCCAAACCACGGGTCGATAATGTCGTACAGGTACAGCACGTTGCCGCTGTCGGCTTGCTCGGCACGCAGATTTTTTTTGCGGTCTTTGTTGTCGATAATCAGCTGCAGCAGTTGTTGCATGTTACGCATCGGGTTTCTCCGTTGTTGGCTCGGCAAACGGGGCTGCGCCGACTAGCCGTGGGTCGTAGGGTTGGTCGTATAGGTCGCTGTCCATGGGCGGCATGTTTTCTAGCTGGCGCACCTCATTAATGGACATGTAGCCAGGCACGTTGGAGCCGCCAAGGGCAGATTTGTAGGCTTCGTTACGCTCTTTGAGCGTGCCGCGCATTAAACCGGCCGGGTTTGTTTCGACGAACTGTTCGGTGCGCATAAAGAGCTTGCGGTTTAGCTCTTGATCCCAGCGAACCATGTGGGGGCTGAGTGTATAGCGGACAAAGGCGGTGCTCATCTCGGCCATGCCGGTGCCCCAGGCAGTAACGTTTTTGCCTTGATTGACTAAAAAGCCCGGCACGCCGATGGCGGTGCAGATATTGATGTTTTCGAACTCGCGGCTTTCGAGTAGCTGGCTATCGGCGGCGCTGATTTTTAGTTGCTCGATGCTTAGGCCTTTGCCAATGGTAAGTGGCTTTTTGCCTTTGCCAGTGCCGCCGTAGGTAGCAGCCCATGCCTCGCGGAATGCGGCTTGGTCTTCGGGGCCCCACTTGCTGTCTTTGATTACGGCAAAATCGGAGTGCACGCCGTTTTTAAAGAAGTCACCGGCGAAGCTCTCCATGGCCATGGCCATGCCAACGCTTTGACCGGCGGCGTATTTAACAGCCGATAGGCTGCGAGTGCCGTTAAAGCCGAAGCCGGCAAAGTGCAATATGTCGTCTTGATCAAACCCGCGATGCACACCGTTAAGCACGATGAAATACACCAGGCGATTGCCGCGTTGCTCGACGTGTACGTTATTGGCGCTTACGGGTAAAAGCTCTACGGGTTCGCCAAAGGCGTCGCGCAGGATGACGGCAAAACCGTCGCCCTCTAGCAGCATGCAGGCGGTTATAAACTCCCAGAACATGGCGGCGCTCATGAGTGGGGTTGGTTGTAAATTTAGCAATACGCTTAGCGGGTGGGCGCTGTCTTTGTCGCGGCCGGCGGCGGTTTTGCGGTAGATGGTGCGTGGCATGGTGGCCATGGCGCCGGCTAACAGCCGGATGCAGGCGTAGACGATGGCAACGCGCATGGCGGTTTTGCTGGTAACGACGGGGCCGGCGCTGCTGGCGACAAAGCCCATGGCCTCTGTGAATTCGGTAATACTCTGGTAGGTGCGGGCTTCGTTGTCGTTACGCACGGCAGGAACGGCAGCGGCCTCTATGATTGGCTCTTGTCGCTCGGCTACGGGTAGCGCGCTTTGCGTTTTATTAAACCAGTTTAGCTGCATTAGAGTTCCAAAAAGTCTTGATCGTCGGTTTCGTCTACGCCCATGGCAAGTGCTATGGCCATGATGGCGGCTACGGCTGGGTCGATTTTCTCTGATACTTTGCTTTTGTCTGGCTTGATGTCGCCAGCGGCGTTTGTTTCTGTAACCACGTTGCTTATTGCCCAGGTTAGCAATGGGTCGTTGTGCTCAATTTGGCCGGTTAGCACTAGCCGCAAAAGTTCTTTTGTGGGCGCTGACATGCTGGCAAAGCCTTGGCCGAACTTGACCATTGGAATGCCCTGTTCCGTTAGATCCGTCACCAGCTGCGAGCTGTTCCAGCGGTCGAACGCAATACCTTGCACATCGAAGCGATCGCACGCTTGGAGGATGTCTTTTTTAATCCAATCGTAATCGACAACAGCACCGGGCGTTACGATTAAGTGGCCGCTGTCTTTGTATTGCTCAAGGGTTTTGTCGCCCTTTTTAAGCCGACGCTCTAACGCGGCTTGCGGTAAGTAGGCGCGTTGGATAACGCGGCGCTTGCCACCCGAGTGCGGGAAGCACAGGCTAAATGAGCACATGTCCTCAACGCTGGCGAGGTCTAACCCGCCGTAGCATTCGTCGCCATCAAGCTCGGTGTCGGCGTCTTCGTCCCAAAGTTCGATGGAATCAAAATCAGTTTTGCAGGCGGCCCAGGCCTCCATGTTCATCCAGGCTTGTTCGCCGTACACCCAGATGTTTAGGCGCTTGGTTAAAAACTCGACCTTGCTGGTGGCGATGTGTTTGGCCTCGGCGCATTGGGCGCGGAGGTCGTCAAGGTCTACGGATACGCCCAGGTTGGGGTTGGCTTTTATCCATTCGCTTTCGTCGTCCCACTTTTTCTCATCGTCTAGCGTGTAGATGATGCCGAAGAAGGTGTCGTCTTCAATGCTGCGCTCGAGTACTTGTATCGTGTACTGGCGGCGGCTGTAGCAGTAGCTGTTGTGGTCAAACCCTGCTGTGGTAATAGCACGCAGTACGGGCTGTTTGCGGGCGCCCATGGCGCTGCGCAGTACGTCCCATATGCCGCTGTTTGGGTGGGCGTGCAGCTCATCAACCAAACCGGCGTGGACGTTGAAGCCGTCCATTTTTTTGTTGTCGCGTGACAGCGGCAAAAACTTACTGCGTTTGTGCAGTATTTTGTGTTCTTGCGGGTCAGTCACCCGCAACAGCTGCGGGCTTTGTTCGATCATCGCTTTGGCGCTGTCGAAGATCTCGCGGGCCTGCTCTTTCTTTGTTGCGGCGGCGTAGACCTGTGCCCCGCCCTCGTTATCGCCAATCAGGTAAAAGTTACCGGCGGCGGCGATGCGGGTGGTCTTACCGTTTTTACGGCCGCATTCTTCATAGGCCATACGAAAGCGGCGCGTGCCGTCTTCTCGGATCCAGCCAAATAGGTTGGCATCGATGAAGCACTGCCAAGGCTCTAGCGTTAGTAGCTTGCCTTCCAAGTCGCCTTGATAATGTCGGCAGTAGCGGCCAACAAACCGAAAGTAACGCGCCGCGTGGTACTCGCTAAAGTACAGGCCGCGCTTATGGGCGTTCTCGATGTCATCAAACCATCGGTCAACCGCCAATCGCACAAACTTACACGCGGGCACTATGCCGGCTTTAACGTCGTCCGCGTACTGGTACGCTTTGTCCAGCCACGCGCGGCCCACGTCAACATCGGTCATTAATCTAGATCTAAACTGCCCTGCGCTGGGTTTTTGATATCTACAGACTTACGGGCGCGAGGGCTCAAGAAAAACTTATCCGAAACTTTCTGATAACGGTTGGCGTGGCGCTCGCGTGCTACAGCCCACGGTGCCAGCTGGTGGTAGTTATTTGGCGTGGATTGAAGCTCGCCAAGTTCATCACAAAGTCGCGACGCTTTAAGGTATAGGGCCCATGTTTCGCAAAGAATTTGGAACTGCCCCAAATCCACTTCGGTAATCATATTGGCCTTAACCAAACGCTCACCGATGTAATACCAGTGTTCCCGGGCGACATCACTAAGGTTGCCAGGCACCTTGGGTATCCGGGCGACCAAGCCCTGAAAGGTTTCACCCTTATCAGCCGCGGTACTCGAGTCGGATTTTTGGAAATCCTTCATCGGTATGACTGCTGCTGATTTTGGTGTACTCATAACCCCGAGGCTTTAACCCCCCCCTATAAAAATTGGCTCTCGCGAAAAGTAAGTTTAGGGCGCGGTGTCCGCTGGGTTACTGTAAAACTTTTTAGTACCCCCTGCCCCTTAGTGACTCGGCTTGCGTCTTCTCTTTGTCGCAGGCCTTGCAGATCGTTTGCAGGTTTTCGTCGTCATCGGTGCCGCCTTCTTCAAGCGGTATGATGTGATCGCAGATACCGGCACGCGGGCCGTGGAGTTCTACCCCGACCAACTCGCCTTTACGGCTGTGTATCTGACATAGAAAGCTATCACGGTTGAATATCCGCTCACGCTTGCGACGCCATGGTCTACCACCACGGCCCGATTGTTTCTTTTTGGCGGCTGGCTTATCCCACGCTTTGCGCTGTGGGCATGGGCCGCTGTGTGGCTTGCTGCATTTGGCGCACCAGCTGGGTGGCTTTGACGGCACGGTTAAAGCGCTTCGCCTTCATCGTCAGCATCTAGGCTGCCGGCCTGCTCTTGCGGTTCATCACCACCAATAGCCTGCATTAGCTCGACATGGGCAACCACAAACACCTCGGTTAGTTCAGCCACTTGCGCGGTAAACTTGTCGATAGCGGCGATCAAATCTTTGTTATCAGTCGCCATATGGTAAGCAACCTTCAATAACTGCGTTTAGCTCAGCCATATGGCTGCGCAATTGGTTACGCTCAATCAGGTAAGCGTCGGCCACTTCGGCTATTGTGTCTTGCTCACTTACCGATGCCGTCGCATACACAGGCGCAACAGGCAACGCATCGACATCGACGCACTCAACACGCACAGGAACTACACGCTCGCGGTATTCAACAACAGGGGTGGTGCCATGGCAGCCGGCCAGCGCCGGGCTAAAGCCAGCAACACATAGGGCCAGAACAATATTAACGTTGCGCATGCTTAATCAACTTAACCCTTACCTGCTCACATGTGTGAGCATGGTCTGCTTTAATTTCTTCAATGCGCTTATCATAATCAGCCGCCATAATTGCCGCACTGGCCAAAGCATCAGCACGGCGCCTCTTAAGCTCGGCAACATCCACGCCGTACTGCTCTATATCAGCGTTAAGCTGTACAACCTGCGCGCTACACGATTGCTCGTTAKCCGACACAATCGCCTTGCTTAACTTAACCGCTTGCAACTCATTAGCTAACGTATCGGCTTGATGCTTATAGATAGCGACTGCCGTTAACAGCGACACCAAAGCCGCCAACACGACACCGCCCACCAGGTAAACTAAATTACCCGACATTAGCGCCTTAATTTTTTGGCTCATTCTTCTGTATCGTCTTGGTTAACGTGTCTAACTTAGAGTTAAACACCGTCTCAAGGTAAAACGCCGTGCGCCCACCAGCATGGCCAGCCACACCCACCATAGCTGCCAACAGCAGCGGTGGCACGTTATAGCTGGCGCCAATCAAATAAACCAACACACCACTAAAGCAGCTAATACACATCTCGCCCAGTAGCTCAATAAACGAAAACATATGCACCGTTCCCCGCTTAATTCGAGTCAGGTAGTTAACCGTGCCGCCCCAAGCCGCAAGCACCAGCATGAGCGCAACCGTTAACGCATTGAAATTATTAGGGTCTTTGTAAGGCACTAGCTACGCTCCAAATCGCTTAGCGTTTTCAATGTATTCAGCCTCAGTGCCAGCACCAAGGCGCGTGTTGTAGTGTCTTTTCCAGTAAGCCGCGCGGCCTTCAACCGTGATGGGGAAAAGGTCAGGAATCAAAATATAAAACAAACGGCACATCACCATGCTAGCCAGCGGGCTATGGTCTAGCTCGCGATGGTCTAACGCGCGGACATCAATATTAAACGCCTCAAACACCATACCCACATTGTGCTCACGGGTGCGGTCTTTAACATCGTTGAACGCAATTAAATCTATCTGGCAAAGCCCGCGCCCAGCACCATCCGGTGAAGGGTCACGATACTGACCACATTGCGTTTCCTGCGCTGCTGTCTCTATCAGCATTTGCATAGCGTTGTTGTTAACGCCACGGCCCAGCACGTCGCACACATTACGCGCGTAGTCACGCACATGCTGTGGTCGAGCCAAGCCGTAAAAAACCATTTATTCAATCCAAAAAAAAAGCCGCTCTGAATAGAGCGGCAATGAGTACTTAGGAGTAAGGACATTAAGATAAAGCGGCTTCACACAACTACCGTGAGCATGCCGTATTTATACGCCCTTATTCTCACGGTGACAAACCAACGCTAACACCGTTGACGTTAATCCTGTGGATAACTATTGGAAACCCTTGGCAAATCAGCGCCATACAAACGTGCATCCAAAATCACATGCGCCGCATCACGACGCCGATACATCGTAGCTACCGACACTTTTAATTTTTTAGCACGCACTCGCGCCGCCAGGTCACCATCAAAATAAAAAACATGCACACACTCGCGCAAATCATCCGGCAACGTCGCAACCGCATCGGCCGTATCCATCGCGCTATCATTCACCGCCACCGTCCGCTCACGCGCCACACGCGTTTGCACCCCTGTCGCCGTCTCTGTTGCCGCCGCAAAGCGCAACCGGTGCACGGTATGCTCGCCACTCGCATCCACAATACGCACCGGCACATGCTGCGCCACACGCTTACGCTTGCCTCGCGAGTACTCTGCCGTGCGGTTATCAATCATCGCGCCCATAGGCGAACCAAAACCGCCACCAAAGCCGCCCATTGTCTGGTCTGCCCACTCACACAAGCGCTCGTGTATTCGATCAATCATAAATCCCCCGTTATTTACTCTGGTCATGGTGGTCACCCTTGCCAAAATTAGGGTGACCGGCTACAGCCCTTGCTATTACTACTCTGGTCATGGTGGTCAGGGTGGTCATAGTTAAATTACGCACACACTAGGCAGTTAAAAAAATAATACGTAACGTAAAAGTAAAAACACGCGCGCGTGTATAGTGAAAAACACCCTGACCACCCTGACCACCCTGACCACCCCACGCCACACGCGGGCCCTAGCTGGTCACACTAGTGGTCACACTCGCGTACCCTGACCACTAAAAACTATCGGACACACCCGCAACCGGCGCAATACTCCAATCACTAGGCGCCTCATAAGCCGATTCACGCTTACCACCCGGCGCACGCGCCCGCACCTTATGCCACCTAAGCCGCGCCATAATTTGCCCAATCCGCTTTTGCTCAGGCGGCTTCATTTGTGCAGCGGCCAAACCTAACCCCTCCTCCATAATCTCGTACATCGTCACCCGGCCTTTTGCCAAGCCATACAAATACCCCTCAATCTTGTCTTGCCATACATCCTCATCAAACCGCGCATCCTGTTGCGGCTCAAAAAATCGCTTGTGCTCCTCCAATGGGTACCAGGTAGCACCCTCTTTAAATAAATGGAAGGCCTCAGCCCACAACTGATCCCTATCACGCTGCAACGCCTCTTTATCTACCCTCGAGCACTTAACCGGCCAATACCGCCGGTTGCCCGTTGCGTCTTTAAGGTAAGCATCTTGGTTAGTCGAGCCGGCAAACACACACTGCCGTGCAAACGTTTGCACCATACGCCCGTAACTGGGCCGGTACTTATCAACCGATGACCCGAAAAATTGCTTCGCACGGGTACTCTCTGCTTTGTTCAAACTATCAAGCTCGGCAAGCTCAATAATCCAAACCCCCTGCATTTGCTGAAACCCATCCTTAGCGCCAATCTCCAAAGGCGTATCCGTAAACCACTCCCCACCCAAAATACTCAGCGCCGTTGATTTACCCAGCCCCTGCAAACCCTCAAAAATTAAAACGTTATCAACCTTCACCGGCGGGCGCATCACACGCGCTACCGCGCCAACCATCCAAAACCGGCTTACCAAACTGTGGTAAGTAATGTGGCCCTCAATAGCACCCGATGGGTTCGACTTATCCTCTAAGCTCTGCGCTCCCAAGTAATCGTGCAGCCACGTATCCACACGCGACACACCATCCCACTTAAGCCCCTCCAAGTACTCACGCACCGGGTGAAACCGGCGTCCCTCAGCAGCCACTACAACCGCACCCAGCGCGTCAGCGTTTTTTGGGGTAAAACCGTAATTTTCACTTAACCAAATGCGCAGGCGGTCGGTGTCGGTGTCCGTCCATTCGCCCGGCTCACTGTGCGCAAACGGTGGGCGCTTACGCTTCATAATGCGGTAACTAAAATCACAGTAGCCCAACACACCCGAAAAGCGGGTATCGTTGTCCAGCACCAGCTTAGCGTTGGCAATGTCCGCCCTAATATCGTTATTGTCGTTACGCTGAAAATTATCCGTCCAGCTAGGCGGGCGCGTGGCTCGCTCTTGTGCAAACTTCGCCCTAACAAACGCATTCACATCGTCATCAGTCATACCTTGCCGGGCATCGTGCTCTAGCCATTCTTTAGCCACAGCTGCCGTTACAAAGTCTTTAAACGCCGTCTTTTTCATACGGCGTTCAAGCGTTGCATCCCATACCTCACCCGAGGGCGCCAAATAAAAAAACCGCTCTAACACAGCGGCTAAATCCATACGGCCTGCAACCTCACTGGCTTCCAAAACGGTCTTATCCCCCAACAACGGCTTGCGCACCGTCGGCGAGTGATTAGGCGAGTTTTCGGCTTCGCCTTCGTAAGCATCCGGCGGTATTTCATCCCACGGTGGCGGCTCGTTATCATCCACAGGGGCCGGCATTTTCTCGTGCCCCTCCAACGCCGCCAACAGCTGATCTTTTACCGCCTGCAAACCCGCCTCTATGTGCAAGTCGTTAAAATCGGTTTTACTTCCAGCCATACAAAACCTATTCGTAATAGCCCGTAGCAGTAACTACGACCCGTTATACATATCCCATCAGCTTAAATTTCCTGAGTGCAGCTGGCGGCGTCTTTGTCATACCAAGATCCATAACAGGATCCGCGATGTACGCTGTGGCATGCGATCGCGAGCTTCTAAAGACAATACTATTCGCGCGTGCGGTGGCTATGGCCTCTGCTCTAGTCTCCGCCCTAACGATTACCTTGTCTTTTTTCGGGCTACGCTTATTTAAATTGTCCAAACGAACGACCCATATTGGTCTTCGAACATTCTCAGTCATCACGCCACCTCACTAAACACAGGCAACACCACCGCCGCGCCGCACTCATTCGCAGCCTCACGCGCTTTGGTAATACCGGCATTTTTGGTTTGGCTGTCGTCGTCAGCCGCGATTAAAAACTTTAGGGAGGGGTAGCGCGACCGGAACATTCGCACCACAGGCGGGATATTACCGCAATCAAACGTTACCACCACAGGCCAGCCGGTAGCCTCGTGAATGCTTGCCGCCGTGGCGTAACCCTCAGCAAAGGCCAGCACAGCGGTTTGCTCGGTAATTTCGCCTACCAGATGATAACAACCGCTTTTACGGCCGTGCTTTAAAAACGCTTTATCGCCCGTTTTATAAATAATTTGCAGGTTAACCAGCTCGCCACCTTCGTCAAACAACGGCACCACCAGCTGGCCTTTTTTCAAGTACCGTAACGAGTCATCCTTACTGCGGTTTTTAAAAAACGCGTTAATCTCAGCGCGGCCGTGTATCAGCCGCAATTGCTCTGGCGTTTCGCCAAACACAATCACCAACCCTTTTTGCACAAAGCGCACGCCGTACGCACCCACTTGTTTTTTAGCCAGGTATTCGCTCTCACCCTCGGGTACCAAGCCCAGCCAAATGTACTGCGCCGCCTCGGCAATGCGCTTATGCCATGCGGCCGTCTCGGCTTGCTCGCGGGCTTCCACCTCAGCACGCTTTTTGGCGCGGGCCTCACGCTCAATAGCAAACTCGCGTTTCTCGGCATCGGTCAGCTCGCGCTTATCAAACTCAAAGCCACGGCCCATAGCCTGCTTAAACAGCGTGCCAATACCTACACCGCCGCTGGCCTTAATGCTTTTCCACGTCGCTAAACAGTCGCGGGGTTTATAGCTGTCGGCGTTTTGGCTCCAAGCATCAAACACATCAAAAGCATCGGCAAACTCGCTTTTAATCGCCATACCCACCTGCACCCAATCGTCACGCGAGCAATCCGCGTCAATAAACTGCAACGCATTAACTACATCGCTTAAACTGCACTGCTCATACTGGCTCATAACCACAGCACCCCGCGCTCTATCAGCGTTTGGCACTCAATGCAGGTTTGCACACCTGGCACACCCGCGCGTCGCGCCTCGGGTATCTCATAGCCACAGCTCTCGCAATCCACCGCGCTTACCGGTACCGGCGCCGCCGCCCTCGCCTGCTCAAATCGCGCCATCGCGCGGTCTTGTTCTATTTGTGCTCTATCCGCAATATCCATAACGCACCTCACATAAACTGTTTGGCGCGCTCAAGCACCATAAAGCCGCCCTGGCACATACGCATTACCGCACGTTCTAGCTGTGCCATTTCTTCCGCATCCACCACCCCATCGGCCAAGCTTTCTTGCACCTTGCGGCTTAACTCGCCTACCCGGGTGACCGTCTCGGTAATGTTGTCCAACATCGCCATATCGCTGGGCGAATTTTTAACCCGGCCAATATCCACCCAAATCGCGCCGTACTGCGCACACAGCGCATCCAGCACACGGCCATCCCGGGTAAGCTGTAAAATGCCCTCAACCTCTACCGCGGTTAATTTGTGCGTGTCCTGCGTCGGGTTTAACTTGTTTTGCAGCGTGCGCGGGTTCCAGCCAAAGGCACCGGCTACCGCCGGCACGCCACCGGGGAAGGATCTAACCGCCTGGTAACAGGCAATCTCCAAACTCAAACAGCTGTCGTTATTTTCATTGTTCATGGTGTCACTCCTAAATAAGCACCGTATTCATCCCCCGCCGCAACCACCATAATGGCGGCTTGTAAGCGATGGACTACAAAACGTATGGAATATCTCGCACAGACAAACCCAAAACCGGCAGCTACCTTTACCAGTGCCACCGCCCTTACCGACGCCCCCAGGATGGGATGTCAGGGACACCGCATTGGATTGCCAAGGGCGGTGGTTTTATGCGGCATCAACCTCAGATCGCGGGCCATACACATCAGGCCGAATCTCATAACGGGTAATGGTTGCACCCCGCTTTCTAAGCTCAGCCTCTATCGGCCGCACATATTCAGCCGGAATCTTTCCCGACTTATTTACCCAATAGCCAACGGTTTGCTGCTTAACGCCTGTTATCTCGGCAACGGCCACCTGTCCACCAAGCAGCTCCACGACTTGTTTAGTAATTGATCGAATGCTCACACGAGGTCACCTCAATAATGTTCTCAGGMACTCAAAATACAAACATATCTGTATTAAGTCAACAGATATATCTGTTTGCCGGAAAACAAAAAAATTTGTACCCTAAAACCCATATAGGGTTATTTAGAGTGCGCCCCCTTTCCAAACTTAGACTTGAGTGTCAACCATCAATGGCAACCACCTACAGCGAGCGTTTACGCTCCGCAATGGATCGAAAAAACGTTAAGCAAACAGAGCTCGCCAAAGCTGTTGGTATTTCGCAGCAAACAGTTCAGCATTTGCGCACGAAGGGCAAAGGCTCCAGCCACACGGTAAAGATCGCTAAATACCTAGATATCAGCCCCGACTGGCTGGCATCTGGCACCGGCCAAATGGAAAAACACACCATCCCCAGCAAAAAGGCGCGCCCTCAAAGCCCCGATTTCGACTATGACGAAGAGCTTGTAAATGAATTAATTCTCGAAATTGAGCAGGAAGAGAGGCACCAAACGAAAACGCACAGCAACCTAGCTGAAAGCCCCACACGCCCATACAATAAAGTACCGCTGATATCGGACATACAAGCTGGCAACTTCTGCGAGGCCGTAGACAACTTTGCTCCTGGCGATGCCGAAGAATGGATCCCCCGGCACATGCCCTCTTCAGAGAGCAGTTTTGCCCTGCGCGTAAAAGGCGAAAGCATGCAGCCTGTATTCCAGCCGGGAGAAATAGTTGTAGTAGACCCAGAGCGCGCGCCCACATCCGGTAGCTACATAGTGGCCAAACGCCTCAGCGACCAAGGCGTCACCCTCAAACAGCTAATGCAGGAGGGGCCAGACAACTACCTAAAAGCTGCAAATCCAGACTGGCCCGAAAGGATTATCAAAATGACAGAAGAATGGCACGTCTGCGGTGTGGTTATTTACAGTCACAGAGTGCACATCTAAAAACAGCGGCCCAAATAAAGTGTGTCGCTATCCAAGGGAAATTATAAAATCAGGAGGAAACATGAAACTAAAAGCACTTTGTCTGCTTATCCTAACGTCAGCTCCACAGCTCTTATACGCCGAAACCACCAAAGAAATAGCCAAATGCGCCGCGACCTCAGCCGACGCAACCAGGCTAATCTGTTATGACGACCTCGCTAAAAGCCTTGGTGTAGACAAGCCAAAAACAACCCATAACACAGGCGCGGGCAATTGGTCTGTAACCACCAAAGTCTCACCAATAGACGACACCACCAACGTTTACATGAGCGTTCAGGCCGACGAGAGCGTACAATCAGGATACAAAAAAGTGCGGCCCTCACTCCATATTAGGTGCAAGGAAGATAGCACCGATGTCTACTTTAGCTGGGGTCTTTATCTCGGCACAAAGTTTACAAGAATACTCACCCGTTTAGACAAAGAGGAAGCCAAAGACAGGCTATGGAACATATCGACCGACCGTAAAGCTGCTTTCGCGATCGACAACGACATATTGCCCTACATAAAAAACCTGTTTGGAAACGATAAATTATTGGCTCAAGTAACCCCCTACGGGGAGTCCCCCGTGATGGCCACCTTCTCCATTACTGGCACTGAAGAGGCCATAAAGCCATTAAGAGAAGCCTGCCACTGGTGAGCCTTAACAGGTAATAGTGAAAAAGCCCGCCTACTGCGGGCTTTTTTGTGTTTGCTAAACTTAAAATATACCCATATAGGCACAAATCAACTTAAAGATAACCTATACATAAATATTCGACATCACACCTCGGCCCCACTCCAACAAAAAATACAGATAAAACTGTTGCAAAATACAAACACTTCTGTAATCTATCAATACAGACATATCTGTTATTTTTTATTTGAGGGCAACCCCATGCACATCTACATACACCCAACAGCGCTTAAACCCGTACAAGTGGCACGGCTAGAGGCCCAAACCAAACGCGTTGCCGTAGTTGTGCGCAAACACCGTGTAGAGCTCGTTAAGCCCCTCGGCTACAGCCAGCCCACCGGCCCGTTCGGGGGTGCCGCCGCATGAAGTGCGTTAACTGCTCAACAGAAAACACCCAAGTCCCACTAGATCGCAACGGCACAGAGTTTGTCGGGTGCACCTTCTGCCGCCACGATGTGGCAACCGGGCTTAAATGGCTTCAATGGTGTCGGGCAACCAACCCAAATAAAACGCACCAAACCCCAGAGGGCGCGGGAGAGCCAAACCTACAGCCCGATTGGTCAAGCCTCGACATGGCTATTGACCCCGACGCACACATCGAGCAGCCCGCAGCCGCCACAGAAACCCCCGCCCCAGAAGTTGAGGGAGTACGAAACCTATCTGACATTGCCGCCCTTGAGTTCATCAGTCGCCTCGACATAACCAAAGCCGAGCAACCCGCCGCCACAGAAACCCCTGCCCCACAGTTTCTAGAAGCCGCCGCCAACCACATGCGTAACCGCGCCAAACAGCGCGACAGCCAAGGTGGCGAGCGCTCAATGGCCAAAACCGTAGCCGCCTTTAACACCATCTACGGGCAACAGCTCACGGAAGAACAAGGCTGGCAATTCATGACGCTACTCAAAATGACCCGCTCGGCCCACGGCATCTACGTGCAAGACGACTACGAAGACGGCGCCGCCTACTTCGCGCTGGCCGGCGAGACAGCCTCGCGGGGCCGCGAATGACCACAACCGCCGAACTACTCGACCTGATCGCCGAGCAAAAAGACTTAATCATCAACCAAAACGATCAGCTCGACCAAATGCAGCGCCAGCTAAACGCCATGCGCGAGCACCTGGCAACCGTAACCGAAGCACTACCCGGCAACGCATTCACAACCGGCATTCTCTACGGAGGTTTTACCGATGAATCAGCTACCCATAACCGTCCAAAAAGCCGCCCAACAACTCGGCACCGGCCCTGTACGACTTTACCGAGCACTGCGCGAGGCAAACATACTGCAAAGCCGCCCGGGTGCTAAAAATTTGCCGCACACCAAATACGTGCACGCCGGCTACTTCCAAATAGCCAACACCCAATACCGCACCGGCCCCGTTACACACAACGTGCAAAAAACACTCGTAACGCCGCTGGGCTTAGCTTTTATCGCCGAGGTGCTTAATGGCGAACATGACATGGACACAAATGGGCACCTGGTGGCTACAAAGCAACACCGGGTACCGCATCAGCAAAATGCTATCGCACGGTGAACCCGGCTACCTAGCCTGGTCACCCAACAACAACGGCCGGCACCACTGCATCGGCACAGCACCAACACCACAAGGGGCAATGGAACTATGCGAACAATCACGCACCACACACAACAACCCATTGGCAACGCCATAACCCAAACCCGCATTGCCGTGGCCGCCTTTAACCGCGCCATCGCCATGCAGCGCTGCAACATAAAGCAGGCGCCCGCCGCCATGCGCTACATAAAACGCGCCCAGCAGCTGTGCCACAACATCGGCCACTACAGCCGCGCCGCCAAGCTCGAGTACGCCCACGGCTTTTTACAACTGCGCCTAAACCAATACACCTGCAGCGCCGGCAAAGGCAAAGCCGCATGAGCAACCAGCCACAGCTAACACAACGCGAGCGCGCCGCCCTAGCCACCGCCCAAAACGGCTGGCACACCCAAGCCAAACTCGGCATCAACCGCGCCAGCGCCACCAAATTGTGTCGCTGTGGCCTACTAAAAAAACGCTTTATACCCGGTAAACGCTACGCGCCCGACGCGTGCTGTCAGTACCACGCAACACAACACTAGGCGAGCAAATGAAATTTATAAAAACTAGTCGATGGCTATTTTTGACATTACTTCTTTTCCCTGTCGCAGCGCTGCTATATGGCCTCGCTAGATTGTTCGAATCAATTGGAGAGCATTGCCAATGTTTATTTGATCGGCTTGTAGAAAAAAAGCATGAAATCGCACCGCCCCCACCGTTTCGCACAGATGAAGAGTTGCAAGCAATAGCAAATGAAGATTTATAACCACCACACTTAGGAGATACACCATGGCTTACCGCCAAGATTTATTTTTAGAAACTATCAAGCAACTGCGCTCCGGCAAAACCCAAGACGAACTCAGCGAGTACGTTAACCAGCTGGTACAAGATTGTCGCGCTACCGGGAAAATGGGCACCATAACCCTGCAAATTAAAATTAAACCCGACACCGGCGACACCGGCCAGTACTTTTTAGAAGACAAAATCACCGTCAAAAAACCCGCCTTTGAGCGCGGCAAAACCCTCATGTTTGGCACCCCCGAGGGCAACCTACAACGCACCGATCCCAACCAAGGCGAGCTACCGCTGCGCGATGTATCCAGCGAGCAACAAGCCCCGCGCGAGGTAACACAACCCGACGTGCCCGCGCGCTCGGTGTAATCCACCCAACCCACTAACTGACAACCAATAGGACACACCATGGACCAGCAAAACCAAACACCCGAATACCAAGCCGCCTACGACGCAGGCGCCAAACAAGTCATTGCAACCAAGATGGGCGATACCCCTATCTTTATCGTACCCGAGGGGATGAAGGTTGAGGCGCTAGACGCCTGGGCAGAAGAACGCCGCGAGCGCCCATTATCACTACAACAAACCGTAAAAGTGCTAAGCGCCCAAAGCTTTCTCGACTACTACAACCGCTTTGCCACCGAAACCAGCACCGTATTTGTCGACACCGAAGACGGCAAATTTACCGCCGTGCTCGACTACCACGACAGCCCCGCCGAGCCCGCCCACAAGCACCACCTAGTCGTGTACGCATGCCCCAAATCCAAAGAGTGGAGCGTGTGGCTATCCAACAACAACAACAAAATGGAGCAAGAAGACTTCGCCTTATTCATTGAAGACAACCTGAAAGAAATTATCGAGCCCAACGGCGCCGAAATGCTAGAAATTGCCAGCTCATTAAAGGCAAAAAAAGGTGTCGACTTTAAATCAGGCATCCGCCTCGACAACGGCGAAACCCAATTCACCTACAGCGAAACAATCAACGGCCAAGCCGGCACTACTGGCCAGTTTTCAGTGCCAGATAAATTCACCCTAAGCCTCCGCCCCTTTCACGGCGGCGCACCTTACAAAGTAGAGGCGCGCTTCCGTTACCGCATAACCCAAAACGGCCTAATTCTTTGGTACACGCTCATTCGTCCACACGCCGTACACGAAGACGCCACCGCCGAAGTACTCAAAATCATTCGCGACGGCATGAGCAAAGGCCACCTAATCGAAGCCGACAGCTTCTAACCCCACCCACCACAAGCAACAACCATCAGCCCCTTAACTGGGGCTTTTGGGTGCCAGACAACCACAGAGACCACAACCATGACAGCCGAAAAATTAGAAGCCGCCAAGCGCGACAACCACGCCCTACGCAACGACCTACAAGCGCTGCACTTTCGGCTGGACCGCCAAACCCAACTCGCCAATAGTCTGGCCAGCGAAGTTGAGCAACTAAAGGCGCGGCTAGAAAAGGAGTGCAAAACCGATGCGTAAAGAACTACTACCACTCGCAATGTTGGCCGGCCTCGCAGGTACTTCCGGCCACGCTCAGGCGATGTACCTACACCAGACACCCAAAGAGCTACAACCAAACCCAAAGCCCGAACGCCCGCAAGCCGAGCAGCGCCGCGCCATGCGTCAAGCCGAAAAAAAGCGAGCCCGAAAGGCCGAAAAATTGCGCCGAAACGCCGAGCGTCAGAGCGCAGGGGCCGGCAATCATGCGTAAAAAACTACTACCCCTAGCCATGCTCGCGGCCACAGCACCACGGCGCGCACAGCCAGACCCAATCGCCACCCAGAACCTTATACAGCGCTGCGCGCGCAAAGGTATAACGGCGTGGCTAGACGAATGCGACAGCACCGAAGTACTCGACTTTAATATTTTCTTAGACGAAGAACCAAGCTGGTCTGTTGCCATGCCGCAAAACTACAGCTTGTTTAACGGCCCGATGTCGGATTTTTTAAAACCAAAAAGTCAAGAAAAGTACACAGCGTATGAGTTAAAGCCTCAACTGATCTACCCAATGCAAGGGCAAGCACAATGACGGCCTACCGCACAAACCCACAGCAACGCTTAGGCTTAGACGAACTTATCGTCGACAACTTTGCCGGCGGCGGTGGCGCAAGCACGGGCATCGAGGCCGCTATAGGTCGCCCAGTTGATATCGCCGTTAACCACGACGTGGACGCGATTGCCATGCACACCATCAACCACCCAGCCACAAAGCACTACTGCGAAAGCGTGTGGGATATTTCCCCGCGCAACGTGTGCGGTGGTCAACCGGTTGGGCTTGCGTGGTTTAGCCCGGACTGCAAGCATTTTTCTAAGGCCAAAGGCGGCACACCTGTAAACAAAGAAATACGCGGCCTGGCATGGGTCGCCGTGCGCTGGGCAGCAACCGTTAAACCGCGCATTATCGTGTTAGAAAACGTCGAGGAATTTACCACCTGGGGCCCACTAAAAAACGACCGCCCCTGCCCAAAACGCAAAGGCCAAACCTTCGCCAGCTTTAAACGCCAACTGCAAAAACTAGGTTACCAGGTAGAGCATAAAATACTGCGCGCCTGTGATTACGGCGCACCCACCACACGCCAACGCCTGTTTTTAATCGCCCGCTGCGACGGCCAACCCATCGTATGGCCAACACCTACCCATGGCGACCCAAGCGCGCCTGGCTTTAAAAAATCCGGCCTTAAAAAATGGAAAACCGCCGCCGACATTATCGACTGGAGCATACCCTGCCCCAGCATATTCGAGCGCAAACGCCCGTTAGCCGACAACACCCTGCGCCGCATTGCGCGAGGCATACAACGCTTTGTTATCGACAACCCAAAACCGTTTATCGTGCGCATCGGTCAGCAAGGCTTTGGCGCTGATCGCATGCAATACCAAAGCGACAAGCCGTTAACGACCATCACCACCAAAGCCGAGCATTGTTTAGTAACGCCAGTAATAGAGCGTCAATTTAGTGCCAGCAATTGCAACAGCGCCGCGGATCCGCTCGCCACCATAACCGCAGGCGGTGGCGGCAAGTGCGCCTTGGTGACAGCCTTTATGGCGAAACACTACGGCGGCAACTACAACGGCCCGGGTGTATCACTCGAGCAACCCGCGCCCACCATCACCACCGTAGACCATAACGCCCTTGTCACCTCGCACATGGTCAAGCTGCGCGACACCAACACCGGCAGCCAAACAGATGCGCCAGTACCGACCATCACCGCCAGCGGCACACACATCCGCGAAGTACGCGCCTTCCTGCTCAAATACTACGGCACCAACATCGGCCACCACGTAAACGAACCCCTGCAAACCGTCACCACCAAACATCGCTTTGGCTTGGTAACCGTAAAAGGCGAGCAATACCAAATCGTAGACATCGGCATGCGCATGCTAGAGCCGCACGAACTTTTTGCCGCCCAAGGCTTTCCGGACGACTACGTCATCAACATCGATGCCGACGGCAACGCCATACCCAAATACAAACAAGTAGCCCGCTGCGGCAACAGCGTATGCCCGCCCATCGCCGAGGCCATCGTTAACGCGAACTACCAGCAACCGCAACAAGCGCAGGTGGCCGCATGAAAAACACCCGCAAAAAAAATCGCGGCAAGCGCGTACACGCCGGCATAAAAGGCCTAATCATCACTTGGGCCGACAAAAACCCGCTGCGCGACACAACCGACATAGTTGATGGCAAAGTCAGCCACCGCAACCCCGTGTACCGCCTGTGCGCAAAAGACGTATGGAGCGGCTACGGCGAATTCATCACCTACCAACAACCGCTGCGCTGGCTAGTCACCATCACCAACGTATTCAGCTACCCCAACGGCGCCGATCAATACGTGCCCGTTGAGCTCGAGGCATACGCGACCATCAGCCAAATAAACGACACCGCCATCGAGCAAATAAAAGCCCTAATGCGCCACGGCGCACCCGAACACTACCGCCACACCGAATTTGAAATAGAGTGCATAGGAGTTAACCCATGAAGCCGACATTTTCAGGCCACTGTGAGTGGTGCGGAAACTATAGCGATGATGTAACAGAGCACAAAGACTTCGAGGAAGGTGCAGCAGGCCGCACGTATGATGTGTGCGGGGCGTGCATTAGAGAAGAAAATAAACGAGTAAAGATTGAGCTTGGAGGCAGCCATGGGGCACTTGGTTAAAGGCACCCTGTGGGCGAAAGAGACATTCGAAAAAGGCTCGCGCCCCACGCCGGCTAAAATAATTAAATGGATCGACTCTGGCGAGATACCCGGGCGATTAATCGACGGCGTACCGTACGTTGACGCCGACCGCTTTGCCGTGGGCGCGGTGTCGGCTAACGATGCTCACCATCCCTTAAACGGGCTCGATCTGCTAGCGTAAGCACAAAGCTCAACACTCAGGAATCACCATGGCCAGACCACCGAAGCAACGGCTGTTTGACGGCAAGCCGTTGCCCGACAACCTCTACCCCGACTCGCGTAAACGAGCCGGCCACTGGCGCTACCGCAAGCCCGACGGCAAATACCGCACCTTTAAAGCCGACACCACCGAGGCCATACGCCTGGCAACCGATGCCAACAAACATCGCGACAAAGCCGTACAGCTACAGCGCAAAATCCCCGATCGCTCGAGCCTCACGTTTCACATAGCGCGGTTTATCGATTGGCGACAAAGCTACGACCCTACGCTCGAGCAAAAAGCCAGCTGGCGCAACCGGTGCGGCCACATGCACAACTTTGGCGACGACTTTACCCACACTGCCATCGGCCAAATAACACTAGACGCGCTGCGCCCGTGGTGGGAGCAGCTCACCTACCACCAGCAACACGCACGCCGCGCCGAATTTAACAAACTGTTTAATTATTTAGCCGGGCAAGGGCTCACGCCGTCACTGCCGTACAACCCCTTTACCACCGCCGATGATCGCCCCCGGCTAATGGAGCGCGCCAAGCCCGCCGTAAAACGCCAGCGGCTGCGGCTAAACGCGTTCTGGGCAATCTATAACCTAGCCCCCAAGATGGGTTTTGAATGCCTGCAAATCGCCATGGGCGCCTCACTACTCACCACCATGCGCCGTGGCGATATCTGCGATATCCGGCTAGACCGCCACGTCACCGATAACTATCTGCGCAAAACCATCAACAAATCAGACGCACAAAAGCGCTCCATGGGCGCCGCCCACCTACAGTGGGACCTAAACAAACACCCCATGCTGCAGCAAATCATCAACCGCGCCCGCGAGCTCAGCCTGCAAAACTACCGCTGCCCCTACCTGATAAGCCATACGCCCATCATTCGTAAAGTAGGCAAAACCAAAACCCACTTCGCTCAGGTAACGCCCGACCGACTCACAAAAATATTCGCCCAAGTGCGCGACGCCACCGGACTGTTCAAACACTTAGACGAAGACCAACGCCCCACATTCCACGAAGTGCGCGGCCTAGCCAGCAACCGCCTGGACGAATCTGGCCACGACATTAAGCAAGTGCAACAGCTAATGGCCCACACCGACGAACGCGTTACCCGCGGCTACCAAGCTGGCCACGGCACGCACTACACCGACATAGACATATCAATCAGCGATGAAATATTGGGTGGTAAGTTTTAAAACAGACAGGAAATTACAGACACAAAAAAGCCGAGGTTTTTACGCCTCGGCTTTTTTGTTCAGAGTTTTTGTCCGGTTGTTGTTCAGTTAGTAACTGATAACCGGCAAACCCTCGGTATTGGTGGAGCCTAGCGGGATCGAACCGCTGACCTCAACACTGCCAGTGTTGCGCTCTCCCAGCTGAGCTAAGGCCCCGAAAGAGGTGCGCATAATAGGCGTGAGACGGAAAACTGTCAAGGCCTTCAATCAAGAAAATTAAGCCTTTTTACTATACCGATTACCCCTTATTCAATCTGCCTGATTTTTCAGCAACGCAAACACCTCAGACGAGGATCAGCCTTATCTAGCCCAAGTTGAGGCTGTTTAGCCCATACCTATAAATCACGAAATAGGACGTCGAAACACGCCAGGCACTGATAGAACCCCCGCCTAGCGGGATGCATGGGGCACGTCCTTGTGCCCCACCCTCCGGGCGGCATTCGCCGTGCAAATTCGCTCCCGGCGAATTTGTGAACCACTAACCTCAACACTGCTAGTGTTGCGCTCTCCCAGCTGAGCTAAGGCCCCGAAAGAAGTGCGCATAAAGGCGTGAAACGGAAAACTGCCAACACTTCCGATAAAGAAATTTATAGATTCTCACCCTACTATTCACCCCTTATGCAATCTGACTAATATTCCGCCAAACACTCATAGATCACCCCCAAATCCGAATATGGCACCCCCAGGGGCCCCTGAGAGCGAGCCGAACGCAGAGCGATTTTAGGGGGTAAGTGAGCAGGACGCTCACGCAAGTATCGTCAGGGCATGGACGCCCTGTCGATACGGCCCCCTAAAATCGGTTGGAGTGAGGGGCACCCGCAGGGCCGCGAACCGGGGTGCGTTTCTTGATTACTTCTTGTCGCACAACAAGAAGTAATTCGCCCCCGCCCGGCGACAGAGGGCGAGAAGTACACTACGAACCTGATCAAGACCTTCCAGAGGCACAGATTCACTCGCCCCCTGAATCCGGCACCCTCACAGGGCCCCTGAGAGCAAGCCGAACACAGAACGACTTTAGGGAGTAAGCAAACAAAAGAAGACAGACAGGCCGGCCTGAGCCGCTTTTGCGCAAGTATCGTGAGGGCATGGGCGCCCTCATAATACGGCCCGCTAAAGTCGGTTGGAGTGCCTCTTTGAGACCAGCCAAACAAAGAAAAGTCATTCGCCACGCCCGGCAAGTCGGACATACCAACAAAATCCGCGTTAGCGGCAGCCCTTATCAATCAACCTAAAGCCACTGGACCCCGGGTCGCCGCTTCGCTCTGCCCGGGATGACGCTCTAACTGCGCGACTACAAAAAACTACGAATCTTCTCCGCTTGTGCCGCAAGCTCATCCGGCTCGCCCTGCCCCGCGCGGGCAAAATCCAACTCCCCCATTTCATCCATCGGCACCAGATGTAAATGCGTATGGGGCACTTCTAAACCCGCGATAATCATCGCCACGCGCTCGGCGGGAAACGCTTGCTGCAAGGCGCGTGCGATTTTCTGGCTCACTACGGTTAAGTGCGCCATGGTGTCGGCGTCGAGGTCATACCAGTGGTCGACTTCTTGGCGCGGAATCACCAATACATGGCCGGGTTTTAACGGGCCGATGGTCATAATGGCAACGGCAATATCATCTTGCCAAACAAAGTGGCCGGGAATATCACCGGCGATAATTTTGCTAAAAATACTGGTCATAAAGCCTCCTTTAATAAACAGCGATACTGTGTTGCATAAGCGCACGCGTTAAAAATTCGTCTAAATTATTCAGTTGCTCGTGCTCAATCTCGATAATCGAAAAGTGCGCGGTTTTTAGTTTCTCGCGGGCATCTAAGTGTTCGGCCAACTCACCAGGGCCCGTTGGCTTGCCCCAATAGACGATGGCTATTTGTTGCTGGGGCAAATAGAAGTCAACGGTTAAGCGCTCTATACCGCCCGCGCTACCGGGCAACACCAAGGTGTAATCCACGGCGTGGGTCAGGCCTGCCACATACAGCCAATTATCGATTTGTGCGCGACCGACGTCGCCCGCCGGGTGCCCGTCGGTGCAGGTTGTAGCCGAGGGCGCTAATTGCTGCGCGGCCAATTTAAGTTGCGGATTTTCCAGCAGGCTCTCGGGCCAGGTCACAAAAGGGATGGCGGTGCTATCACTGACATGCTGTTGCCCGCCCAACGCCTCACCGCGCTCAGTTAAATGCCAGCCGTGCACATGGCGTTTTATCCACCCGCGCTCAGCTAGTAATAAATTCACTAAACGCGCCGGTAAATTTAGCTTTTGCGATAAGTTACGCGCACTCAAGGGGGCGTCGGGCAACAAGCGCAGCACGCTGTGCTGACGCAACGACTCGGGCCAGACAATGTACTCGCCATACTTGGGGTGGTTGGCGTAAGTGCCCCCCTCAAAGCGGCCCTTTTCAGTCAAGTGCCACTGGCCGTCCACTTTGACGATCCAGCCGCTATTGGCCAGCAAAATAAACAGCTCTTTGCTGTCTTTGCCAATAGCCCGCGCCAGCGCGGTGGTCGATAAATGCTTATGTGCTTGTTTATCCTGCATAACCTATCCGTATCAAAAAGCCCGCGTCCCACGTAAACATCAAGCGTAACATGATATTACAGAGCCGCTATAAAATGCGGTTTGATCAAAGCTCCGGGCACAATACTAAGCCACCGGATCCCGTGTCGCCGCTTCACCCTGCACGGGATGACGGGTAGGTCGTTACGCTGCTCTGCACAAGCGCCCTTGAGCGCCCACGGGGTGTGCTAGTTCTAGTCCTTTGCTTACACCCCCCATCATATGGCTGTGAGGGCGCAGAACAACGCAGGTATAGCTGTCGAAATGTGCAGGCGCGGCTTTGAGAGCTTTGCTTTCGCCCCAACAAAGAAAAGTAACTCACCACGCCCGGCGACACGGGCATATTAAAAGCCCGCGCTAATGGCAACCTTACATATGGAGGCCGGCGCCAAAGCCCGCCTAAAAATACCGCTGGTCAAACCCTAGCCAATACCCTATACTGCGCGCCTCAGTAAAGCCCTCCTATATAAAGAGCCACGATTTATAAGGCTCGTCTGCGTGCAAAGAACACTGCAGGGTAATGCTGATTGGCTCTAGACTCTGGCAAATGTCAGAGAATCGGAGCCCGGGAGGAAGCTAAAAAAGTAACGGTTCAGATTGCAGGAAAAATTGCGCTAAAAGCTGAATAGTTATCTGAACGTAGCTTCCCGGCAGTGTGTATACCATGCATGTGTCTCGCCTGTGCTTATTTTGGCGCCTAGCCGCGCCCCAGTTATCTACGCAGCGGTTGTTTCGCAATCTGCGTCGTTATCAACGAGCCAAATGGCGAATACCCGAGTTTAACTGTAGCCCCGCTACGGTTGCCGGTCGTTGTCTGTGTTGCACTTTATCGTAAACGTCACCCCTCACGCGGGTGCGTCGCTGCGATCATTCCGGGTCAAACTCCGCCTCACGGCGCGCAGTGTCGCGTCACCGTAAAGATTGTTGCGCATTGGCGCACCTGGGAACTATAAATGACCACAGAAAACCTTACTTTTTCCGATTTGGCCCTTTCACCGGCGGTATTAAGCGCCGTAACCAAAGTCGGCTATGAAGTACCTTCACCGATTCAGGCGGCTGCTATTCCGGCCCTGTTGGACGGTAAAGACATCGTTGGCCTGGCGCAAACCGGTACCGGTAAAACCGCCGCTTTTGCTTTGCCGATGCTGTCACAAGTCGATGTAACTAAATCGCACACACAAATTCTGGTATTGGCCCCTACCCGCGAGCTTGCTATTCAGGTAGCCGAGGCCTTTCAACGCTATGCCAGCGAGATGCCCGGCTTTCACGTGCTGCCTATTTACGGCGGCCAGGACATGCGCGGCCAGTTGCGTCAGCTTAAGCGTGGCGCTCAGGTTGTTGTGGGTACCCCCGGCCGGGTCATGGACCACTTGCGCCGCGGCAGCTTAGACCTGTCTAAGTTAACCAACTTAGTATTGGATGAAGCCGACGAAATGCTGCGCATGGGCTTTATCGACGACGTATCCTGGATTTTGGAGCACACCCCGGCCACACGCCAAACCGCGCTATTCTCGGCCACCATGCCCAAAGAAATTCGCCGTGTCGCCACTACTTACTTGCGCAACCCGGAAGAAATCCGCATCGCCAACGAGAGTAAAACCGGCGCCAACATCGAGCAGGTGTACTGGATGGTAAGCGGCACCAACAAGCTGGACGCGCTAACCCGTATCCTCGAAGTTGAGCCGTTTGATGCCATCATTATGTTTGTGCGCACCAAAACCGCCACCGTTGAACTGGCCGAAAAACTAGAAGCACGCGGCTACTCGGCGGCTGCCATTAACGGTGACATGAACCAGCAGTTACGCGAGCGCACCATTGAGCGTTTAAAGAACAAGAAACTGGACATTTTGATTGCCACCGACGTGGCCGCACGCGGTATCGATGTGGAGCGCGTAAGCCACGTTATCAACTACGATATTCCGTACGATAGCGAAGCCTACGTTCACCGTATTGGCCGTACCGGCCGTGCTGGTCGCTCAGGTAAAGCGATTTTGTTTGTCGCCCCGCGCGAAAAACGCCTGCTTTACTCAATCGAAAAGGCGACCTCACAGCGCATTGAAGCCATGAAACTACCCAGCGGCGACACCATCACCGCTGCCCGTGTGGATCAGTTTCTACAGGGCATTACCGATGTATTAGAGTCGGACCAGGACATGAGCTTTTTTGACGAGCTGCTGGGTAACTACTGCCGCGAAAAAGAAATCGAGCCCGAACAACTGGCCATGGCGATGGCTTACCTGCTGCAAAAAGATCGTCCGCTGCAAGTTAAGCTGGCTGACATTAAGCCCGACCCAGTTCGTGAAAAACGCGAACGCGGTGACCGAGGCGAGCGCCCTGAACGTCGCTCTCGTGCGCCCGAGCAAGGCATGAAGCGCTTTCGCATTGAGGTTGGCCGCACTCACGGTGCCCGTCCAGGCGACATCGTCGGTGCTATTGCCAATGAGGCCGGCTTGCAAAGCCGTCAAATCGGCCAGATCAAACTGTTCGATAGCTTCTCGACTCTGGACCTGCCCGAAGATATGGCCGCACCTATGGCGCAGAAGATTGCCTCTATTCACGTACGCGGACAAGTGTTGTCGCTGAGTGAAGATCGCGGCCCCGCTCGCAAAGGCGGCGGTAGCTTTAAGCCAAAAGGCAAAAAGAAAAAGTTTGCTAATAAGTAAGTAACGCAAACGACAAAAAAAGGGGCCGCTGCAAAGCGGCCCCTTTTTTATGCATTGGCAATCAGCGCTTTGGGGTTGCGGCGAGAATATCGGCCAGTAAGCGGTTAGTCTCGGCGTGCAACTCGGCCGAACGTTCTACCGCTTGCTGCTGAAGCTCTAACGAGCGTTTCATCCGGCGGCTATTAATCATTTGCGAGATAAAAAAGTACATCACAATCGCAATCAGCGCGTAGCTCCAGTATTGGTATATCAATAGCCACACGCTGACGCCGCTATCCTTAGGCAACTCGCTGCTCATCTGCTCGGCAAACTCTCGCTGAGTCACCCACCGCTGTTGTGACTCGCTGTAATACAAGGTGTTACTCTCATTCCAGTTCTGGAATGTGCGCCAATATTTTTCTTGCATATCGTCGGGCGCGCCCACCAGCTCGTACTCGATATAACCGGTTTGCTTAAACGAAGATTTCTCGCCGCCATAAGACAAAGGCTCAGTATCGTACGCGAGCACTCTCAACGCACCCTTAAATGGCAGCGACGTAAATTCAATTCGGTACAATCCGTCACCCTGCTTTTCAAAGCTTGCCACCTGCTCGTGCTGCGCCTGAACCGCCTCCCACGCCGATAGCAATGTTGCCTTTTCGTCGGCGGCGCTGACCGATACCGCTAACAACATCATGCCCAGCCAAATCCCTCGCGTTATCATCCTCACCTTGTTGCCTCCTGGCTTTTGCTTAATACCATTCTATAATGTGGCTAAACACTGGCCGAAACCAGCAATACGGCGATGGCCAGCACAGCGCCAATTAACACGCCCCACAACACGCGCGAAGCGGTAGCTTTTGGGATGGGTGCCCACTCAGCGCTTTCAAGACGATCAGAGCTCGCCGCCGCTTGCTCGATGCTGGCATCGATAACGGGCTCGGCCTTGTCCCAGTCATCCACCACTTGCCGCGCACTACCGTAATCGGACTCAGCCACCATCACCCGAACCACTCCCAACGCCTGCAGCTCGCCGATGCCGCCTTGCAGGTATTCACCCTGTATGCGTGCCGCGATACCCGCTTGCCCCAACACATCGACAATCATGTTCGCCTCAATGGTATTGGCGGCTTGGTACAACAGTGTATCGCTCATAATTCCACCTCAGTAAAACCGACGTTGCTACAGCCAAGCGCGACGGTAGTTAACCACATCGGTTAACAGCGAGTCGCGCAAATCGCTCGCCATTGCCGCCGGCAAACAGGGAATGGTCAACACGCCATCGGCGCTCCACACCTGCAAATGCGCAAGCCCAAAACAACGGGATACAGGCGTGGCTACCACCCGTATTTTTTGCAACTTGCCGGTAGGCAACCAGCGCTCGGTAAAGCCGATAAACCCGGTGCGCAATGCCAACCACTCAGCACTGCGGTAGTAACCCAGGCAATGCCAGCGGCGCCAAAAATAACCGTAAATTAACGGGATAAACAGTAAACCCAGCAAGCTCACCGCACCCAGCGTAAACCAGCCCGTCACCACAGCCGCCAACGTAATAACACTGAGCGTCAGCACCGGAAATACCAGGTAAAAGCGACTAACGCTTAGCCACTGGGCCGTCGGCAGCGACAACTCTCCACGCAGCAATAACACATTGACAATATCCAGCACCGGTACAATAAAACGCTGATTATCTTGTACCTGCGCTGCACTAAAGCTACCGGCTTTACTAATGTGCATGGTATAGCGCCGCAATAAACGCGCTATTAGCCCTTGGCTAATGGTGACCTTTTGTAGTTTGTAATGCTTAAAGCCACGGGTGCGTATGGTGGTAAGGCCGGCGCGATACTGAAACCGATCCCCTACCCGGGTTAGCTGGTAGTTCCAGTAACGTACGAGCGCCAAAATAACCGACAGCCCAAACAACAGCGCCGTACCAGCCATTACCGCCATAAGTGCCAGCACTAAAGTTACCGACACCGCCAGGTTGTCACTTACCCATGTCACCAAACCGTACACTTGTGAGTGCTCAAGCGAGGCGACCGAGGTTTCGATAAGCGGGCCGAGATATTGCCCCAAAGGCGCCGCCAGCGGGGCCAGGTACAAAAGCGTATTGTGCATTAAACCGTAGCGCAGTATCTCGGTCGGCGGTAAATGCAACGAGAATTCCGGCTCACGGTCCAGCGTTTCTGGCTGGGCATCAATCGTCCCATCCTCTGTCGACTGAGCCGCCTGCTCTAACACCCGCTGGCGTAAATTCTCAGCCGCCTGCACACTCAAGCCGGGCACATCCACTTCCTGCTGGGCCGAGCCAGCACTCTCAAAGCCGAGCGTTGCCAGGTTAAACGGGCGAAAGTAAAACGGGTGGGCAATGTCGGCCTGCTGTACCCGTTCAAAATCGAGGGTAAGGCGTTTACGATTAAGCACACCCGAGCGCAAGGTTAACCGGGTGGGCTCAACTTTATAGCTAAAAAACCAGTACTGTAAAAACACGCTCACTATAAGCAGTACCAGTAAGGCTGGCACGCCGTACATCAACGCCAGCTGACGCAGGGTTTCGCCCCCGGCGAGCAAAGGCACCAATGCCGGCCAAAAGTTAATCAGGTGTGGAATAGATTTAACAAAAAAATAGATCGTGGCGATTGGCGAAACCCGCTGCCACTCTTTATTCGGCTGCATCGAGCAGCTCCTCGGCAACCACCTGTTGGGTCAGGTAATTTTTTAAGCGGTGGGCAGTATCCGTCGGCAAACCCGGTATTTTCACATCGGATTGCCCTCCACCGGCGGTATACACCACCAACTTACTTAGGCCAAACCAACGCTCGATGGGGCCTTGAGTCACCTCGGTGTGCTGTACCCGGTTATTGCCCGCCGAGGTAGTTGAGTGCCACCAAAAACCCACCCGTATATGCACATCTTTTTCGCGCAATAAATACTGAGTATGGCGTACCCGGCGAGGGGCCCACACAAATAAAAGAAACGCGCCTAATAGGCACACACCCCCAAGGAGGTAGCCAATCACTGGCAGCGCAACCAGGCCGCTCCGCCACACAAACAGCGCCCCGGCTAAGCAAATGATGAATAGGTAAATAAAAACAACAATGCGCAGCACCCCGCAATAACGCGGATCAATGGGGCGCCAGGGCTCGTCGAGTAATGGGGGGAGAGTTTCGTCGGTTACGACTGGATCAAGCTGTGCCATTGCAGTCCCTGTCATTATTGTTAAGTGCTTCAGGAACTGATTGTCGCCTTAAATACCGGCCACAGGCAAGCCGGCGTTAAAAATCATCGTACATCTGGATATGGTAACCGCCCTCAAGCGCTTCACTTAAGGCTTTATCGGCAGCCACAACGCGCTTATCGTCCAGCAGCGAGGCAGGCACGCCCTTGCGTTTACTGATGTTAATGTCGGTAAAACCCGCGCGCATTAAATAAATTTTGCACAGCTGCTCGGCACCAAATAAGTCGGTAAAATTAATGTACACAATAAAAGGCACTTGCTGCCCCGTTTTAACATCGTCATCGATGTCTTTGCGCGCAGTGGCGTCGGCGGAGAATATATACATAGGGGCCTCTAAAAATGTCTGATGTCAAAGGCCCGAGGTCAGACGCATCAGACGTCAGACATCGGACTTCAGGCGTACAATCATACCGCCACAATCACCCGTACGGCATCGAGTTTTAAGCTGGCTTGCTCCAGGTGCTTAACTGTATCGTCCAGCTGTTGTTGCAGCTCGTCAATTTCCAGCTGGCGCACATTGGGGTTTACCTTGGCCAGATCTTGCAAACGGGCGATTTCGGCCCCCAGCAACTGCCGGGCGCTGGCCAGGGCGGCATTCACCTGAGTATCACGCTCCGGCGCCATAATCTCTTCGGCGCTGTCGAGCAAGGTGGCGATTTGCGCGCGCGAATGGCGCACCAGCTCTTGCGAGGTTGCGCGTGGCACTTTTTGCACAACTTTGGCCAGTTTATCCGGGCTTAGCACGGCGGCAAAGTTTTTACCGTTTACATCCAGCAAAACGCGCATCACAGCGTCTTGCAGGTAGCGTGTTAACTGCAGGTGCGGCGGCGCCGGGCAATGCAAACAAAACACCGCCTCTACCATAAGCGTGCCGGGCTTCAGCGGTGGCAGTTTTAGCGTGGCCACCGCGGTGTTGCCAAACTCGGTATCCAGTATCAGCTCCATCGCACCGCGCACCAGTGGGTGCTCCCAGGTGGCAAAACTAATGTCGTCGCGCTCTAGCGCTTGCTGGCGATCAAAGGTGATGGTCAGGCCCGATTCGGGCAAGCCCGGAAACGGGTCCACCCGCATATGCTCGCCCGGGTGCAATACCCAGCTGTTTTCGCTATGGCGCTCGTACTCAACGTTAAAGCTGTCCAGCACCCGCATTAAAAATTCCGGCAGCACTTCGCCGTCGTCTTGCTGCTGTAGTTGCTCTACCAGCTGCGCTGCCACAGTGGGGCGGCAGGAGTTTAGCTCCAGTAAGCGGTCGCGCCCGGCTTGCAGCTCGGTATTTAACTGCGTGGCAAACGCGGCGGTTTCATCAACCAACACATTCAAATCATCGCTACCGGTGGCTTCCATGGCTTGCTGCAAGCGCTCGCCATAACGGGCAAACGCTGCATGGCCAATGGCACAGGTGTGGGTAAAGGCATTGATGCCCTCGTGGTACCAGCGGGCGAGTTTCTCTTGTGCGGTTAAACCATCGGGCGCCGTGTACAAAGGCACGTGCAGGTGAATCTCACCCGCCTGACCGATGCGATCCAAACGGCCAATGCGTTGCTCCAGTAAATCCGGGTTAAGGGGCAAATCAAACAGCACTAAATCTTGCGCAAACTGAAAGTTACGCCCCTCACTGCCAATCTCCGAGGCGATGAGTACCTGTGCGCCCTCTTCCATATCGGCAAAATAGGCCGCCGCGCGATCTCGCGCCACTAGGTTCATACTCTCGTGAAACACAGCAGTGGCCATGCCCTGACGCAAGCGCAGGTAAATTTCCAGCTCTTGCGCGGTATCACCGTCGGCGCAAATCACCAATATTTTTTGCCCGCGGCGCGCTTTAATAAACTCTTTTAACCACGGCACCCGTGGGTCACGCAACCACCAGTCACCTTCGCTGGCCCAAAAGTACTCCGGGTGCAGCTGGCTAGACAGGGGCCGCTCGGCCAGTGCTTCGGCATCGGCCTGCTCTAAAGCGATGGGGTGCTCGTGCAAATGCCGCTCGGGAAAGCCCTTAACCGCGTGGCGGGTATTGCGCAGCAGCACCCGACCAGTGCCGTGGCGATCGAGCAATATCGTGACCAGCTCATCGATGGCGGCCGCCAACGATTGCTGCTCGGCGTTTTGTCTTGCCGCCGCCACTGCATCGGCGTCCAGGTACTCCGCCAGGGCGGTCCATAGAGGCTCGGCTAAGCTGCCAGTCGCGTTCGGCTCCTCAGGCCGCAGCGCGAGGATTTGCTCGACCAAGTCGCTCAACGGCTTATAGCTTTGCTGCTCGGAGATAAAGGTTTCAAAGTCGTAATAACGGTCTGGGTCTAACAAACGCAGGCGGGCAAAATGGCTCTCAAGGCCCAGTTGCTCTGGGGTGGCGGTTAAGAGCAATAAGCCTTTGGCACGTTCGGCAAGCTGCTCGATGGCGACGTAGGCATCACTGGCGTGGCTTGGGCTCCAGCTTAAATGGTGCGCCTCATCAACCAGCAGCATATCCCACTCGGCGGCCAGTGCCTGGCTCAAGCGCTGCGGATTGCCGGTTAAAAAATCCAGTGAGCACAGCACCAGTTGGGCCGACTCAAACGGATTTACTTCGTCCTCTTCGAGGCGGTCCAGCAATTGCTCATCGTCTAACTCAAAGTCGAGCACGTCTTCTTCATCTGTGCCCTCCAGTGCCCGGCAGCGCTCTTCATCAAGCAAGGTAAACTGCAAGTTAAAGCGCCGCAGCATCTCTACCAGCCACTGGTGCAGCAGCGCCGGCGGTACAACCACCAGCGCCCGCTGGGTGCGGCCGGTAAGCAGTTGGCGATGCAAAATAAGCCCCGCCTCGATGGTTTTACCCAGGCCCACTTCATCGGCCAGCAGTACCCGCGGCGCAAACCGGCTGGCCACTTGCTCGGCGATATACATTTGGTGGGGCAACAGTGACACTTTAGGCCCGGCCAGGCCAAAAACATCGCTACTTTCTATTTGATGGCGCAGGTTTTGGCTGCGAAAACGCAGGGCAAAATGGTTGCTACGGTCAATTTGCCCCGAGAACAACCGCTCACGCGGCTTACTAAACTGCACAAAACTATCGAGTTCAAATTCCGGAATCGCCAGAATTTCGCCATCGTCGCTCATGGCTTGATACAACAGGCAGCCGCCCTGCTCGATCACTTGCTGCACCACCAGCCACTGGCCCGCCTGATGCTTTACACGCTCGCCCTCGGCGTACCGCACGCGGCTTAACGGCGCCTCTTTAAGTGAATACGTACGGCGTTGTTCGGCGGCGGGAAACCCGATATCCACCGTGCCACCGCTTACTTGTAAGACAACCCCTAAACCCAGTTCGGGCTCGGTATCACTGACGTAGCGCTGACCGACGGTAACTGCTGTTTGCGACACACTGACCTCGATATTGTTAAACGGGCGCGCATAATACTGTGACTGGCCCTATAACGAAACCTTAAACCGGTTACAGCGGGCATGCGAATCCACACTGAATTTGTTAAAATTTGTCTTAGTGTGCTGTAACACCACACTAGTGAGCGGCCACCGCCGGAAAATCCGGCACAAAACAAACCATAGAGCCGCCTTTCGAGCCCCACATGCCAATCCATAGCGAGACCTCTATATGCCTGTAGACTCCCTACGCGACATCATTGCGCGTTGCGATTTTCTTACCCTTACCGATAGCGCCACCCGGTTTCCTGATCGACCAGGCCAGGGCCTGCCATTGCTTGCCATCGACACCCCGAGCTGCCAAGCCACCATCGCGCTAAACGGCGCGCAACTGTTGAGCTTTACCCCCACTGGTGGCGATGAGCTACTGTGGGTGAGCCCCAACTGCGATTTCAGCCAAGGCGCCAGCCTGCGCGGTGGTATTCCGCTGTGCTTACCCTGGTTTGGCCCACACCCCAGCGACAGCAGCCGCCCCAATCACGGTATTGTCCGCACGCAGGCGTGGGATTTACTCGCCGCCACGCTCGACGAGCAAGGCCGCGCGGTACTAACGTTGGGCTTTAGCCATGAAGCCGACGCGGAATTTGAATACGACTTTAACGCCGAGCTGACATTTACTCTGGGCGAGACACCAACCCTTGAGCTGGCTTTGACTAATAATAGCCGATCTGCGTTCAGTGCAAGCTGGGTGATGCACACCTACTTCGCCATCAGTGATATTAGCCGCGTTCAGGTCGAGGGGCTGGACGGGCGCGAGTACGCCGATAAAGTCGCCGGCGGCGAGACCTTTAGTCAATGTGGCCCGGTGAGCTTTAGCGGTGAAGTAGACCGGGTGTATCAAGATATCCAATCACCCGTCACCATCGACGACGGTGACCGCCGCCTGAGCGTCGCGGGCGATCATTGCCCCAGTGTAGTGGTGTGGAACACCGGTGCCGCACTGGCCGCTGAAGTGGGCGATATCGGCCCTGACAACCATACCGGTTACGTCTGTGTCGAGCGCGGCGCCTGCCTTAACGACACCTGGCAAATCAGCGTCGGAGAAACCCGCCGGGCGCGCATGAGCATTACCCCCTGCTAAGGCAACTTAACCCTCGCGGCGGCGATCACCCGATCATCGCCCTATCGGCCGCCATTTACTGGTAAAATGCGCGGCTGACTGTACGGCCAGCGCCCCCGCAGCTGCGGGCGCTGGCACACACCCCCTGATTGACACATTGATTTAGACGCTGAAAGAAAGGTTTTCTGCATGAGTGCTACCGAACGCGACCAACGCATTGCCCAATTAAAACAAGCCTTAACCGAGCGAATTTTAGTGCTCGACGGCGGTATGGGCACCCAAATCCAGAGCTACAAGCTCTCGGAGGCGGATTATCGCGGCACGCGCTTTGCCGACTACCCCAGTGATGTTAAGGGCAACAACGACCTGCTCAACCTCACCCAACCCGAGATGATGAAACAAATTCATCGGGAGTACCTAGAGGCCGGCGCCGATATTATCGAGACCAACACCTTTAACTCGACTCAGGTGTCTATGGCCGATTACGGCATGGAGAGCCTGGCGTACGAATTAAACTTGCAGGGCGCACGCATCGCCCGCGAGGTGGCCGACGAGTTAACCGCCGACAACCCAGCCAAACCCCGCTATGTAACCGGGGTACTGGGCCCTACCTCGCGTACCTGCTCGATCTCACCCGACGTAAACGATCCGGGCGCGCGCAACGTCACCTTCGATCAGTTGGTCGAGAACTATATCGAGGCCACTAAAGCGTTGATTGAAGGCGGCTCGGATTTAATTCTTATCGAAACCATCTTCGACACCCTCAACGCCAAAGCCGCGATTTTTGCCGTGCAAGAGGTGTTTGACGAATTAGGTTTTGAGCTGCCCATTATGATCTCGGGCACCATTACCGATGCCTCGGGCCGTACGCTCTCGGGCCAAACCACCGAGGCGTTTTACAACTCTCTGACCCACGCCAAGCCCATCTCCATCGGCCTTAACTGCGCCCTGGGCGCGGCCGAGTTACGCCAATATGTGCAAGAACTGTCGCGCGTCGCTAACTGCTACGTATCCGCGCACCCCAACGCCGGCCTGCCCAACGAGTTTGGTGAGTACGATCAAGAGCCAGACGAAATGGCCGTGATTGTCGAAGAGTTTGCCAGCGCCGGTTTTTTAAACATCATCGGCGGTTGCTGCGGCACCCGACCCGACCACATTCATGCCATTGCCGAGGCCGTAGCGAAACACCCGCCGCGTCAGATCCCAGACATCGAACCCGCCTGTCGTTTATCCGGCCTTGAGCCCTTTAACATCACCAAAGACTCACTGTTTGTGAATGTCGGTGAACGCTGTAACGTGACCGGCTCGGCGCGCTTTAAACGCCTAATTGTCGAAGAGGATTACGACACCGCGCTGGAAGTGGCGCTAGAGCAAGTCGAGGGCGGCGCCCAGGTCATCGACATTAACATGGACGAAGGCATGCTCGATGCCGAGGCCGCCATCGTCCGTTTTTTAAACCTGATTGCCGGCGAGCCGGACATCTCCCGCGTGCCCATTATGGTGGACTCCTCCAAGTGGGAGGTCATCGAAGCCGGCCTTAAATGTATTCAGGGCAAAGGCATTGTTAACTCCATCAGCATGAAAGAAGGCGAGCAGGAGTTTATCGACAAAGCCCGCCTGTGCATGCGCTACGGCGCCGCCGTGGTAGTAATGGCGTTTGATGAAGACGGCCAGGCCGATACCGCTGCGCGCAAAAAAGAAATTTGCGAGCGCTCCTACCGCTTACTGGTGGATAAAGTCGGCTTCCCGCCCGAAGACATTATTTTTGACCCGAATATCTTTGCCGTGGCCACCGGTATTGAAGAGCACAACAACTACGCGGTGGACTTTATCGAAGCCACCGCCTGGATTCGCGAGAACCTGCCCCACGCCGGCGTCTCTGGCGGTGTGTCCAACGTGTCTTTCTCGTTCCGGGGCAACAATCCGGTGCGCGAGGCGATTCACTCGGTGTTTTTGTACCACGCCATTAAAGTCGGCATGAACATGGGCATCGTTAACGCCAGCCAGCTGGCGGTGTACGACGACCTGCCCGCCGAGCTGCGCGATAAAGTCGAAGATGTAATTTTAAACCGCACCGACGAAGGCACCGAAGCGCTGCTGGATATTGCCGAGAAATACCGCGAAGGCGGCAGCGGCGTCGCCAAAAAAGAAGATTTAGAGTGGCGCGGCTGGGACGTTACAAAACGCATCGAGCATTCGCTGGTTAAAGGCATCTCCACCTTTATTGTCGAAGACACCGAAGAGGCCCGCCAGCAAGCTGAGCGCCCGCTGGATGTGATTGAAGGCCCCTTAATGGACGGCATGAACGTGGTGGGCGATTTGTTCGGCGCCGGTAAAATGTTCTTGCCCCAGGTGGTTAAATCGGCCCGCGTGATGAAGCAATCGGTCGCCTACTTGCAGCCTTACATCGAAGCCGAAAAAGTTGAGGGCGCCCGCCCCAACGGCAAAATTTTAATGGCCACCGTAAAAGGCGACGTCCACGACATTGGTAAAAACATTGTCGGTGTGGTGCTGCAGTGTAATAACTTTGAAGTGGTCGACATGGGCGTTATGGTGCCCGGCGAAAAAATCATCCAAACCGCGATCGAGCAAAACTGCGACATCATCGGCTTGTCGGGGTTAATCACCCCATCGCTGGACGAAATGGTCAGTGTCGCCCGCGAGATGGAGCGCCAGGGTGTCGACAAACCCCTGCTGATTGGCGGTGCCACCACCTCCAAAGCCCACACCGCGGTTAAAATTGACCCGGCGTTTGATTTAAACCAAGTAGTGTACGTAGCCGACGCCTCACGCGCCGTAGGTGTGTGTAGCACCTTATTATCCGACACGGCCCGTGACCCGTTTGTGGCCAAACTCAAAGATGAATACGAGGCCGTACGCGTGCGTAACGCCAACCGCAAACCACGCGGCACCCTGCGCACCTACCCCGACGCCATCGAGCACGGCTTTAAAGCCGACTGGGACAACTACACCCCACCCAAACCCGCTTTTACCGGCGTTAAAGTGTTTGACGACTACCCGCTGACCGATGTACTCGACACCATCGACTGGACACCGTTTTTTATCAGTTGGGATTTGGCCGGTAAGTACCCCAAAATTCTCACCGATGAAGTGGTCGGCGAAGCCGCCACCAATTTGTTTGAAGACGCCCAAGCCATGCTCAAAAGGCTGATTGACGAAAAGCTCTTAACCGCGCGCGCGGTGATTGGCTTTTGGCCCGCCAACACCGTCAACCACGACGACATTGCCGTACACGACGATGACGGCAACGAACTGGCACGCCTGCATCACCTGCGTCAGCAACAGCAAAAGCCCGGCAACAAAAAACCGAACTACTCGTTGGCCGACTTTGTCGCCCCCAAAGAATCCGGCAAGCAAGACTACGTGGGCGGCTTTGCCGTTACCGCTGGCATCGGCGCCGAAGAGTTAGCCCAACAATACAAAGACGCTGGCGACGACTACAACAGCATTATGGTTAAAGCCCTGGCCGACCGCTTAGCCGAAGCCCTGGCCGAACATATGCACAAACGCGTGCGCACCGAGTTTTGGGGCTACGTCCAAGACGAACAGCTGGACAACGACGACCTTATCCGCGAGCGCTACCAAGGCATACGCCCCGCCCCCGGCTACCCCGCCTGCCCCGACCACACCGAGAAAGGCACCCTGTTTAAACTGCTGGACGCCGAAAAGAACACCGGCCTGGAGCTTACCGAACACTACGCCATGTTCCCCACCGCCGCCGTATCCGGCTGGTACTTCTCGCACCCAGAATCCGAGTACTTTGCCATCGGCAAAATCGAGAAAGATCAGGTCGCGTCCATTGCCGAGCGTAAGGGGATGAGTTTGGTGGATATGGAGCGGTGGTTGAGCCCGGTGTTAGGGTATGAACTAGGGAACTAGGTTTGTGGTCGTCATACCGGCCTGGAGCCGGTATCCAGTGGCTTTGTTAGCTACGAAGTGCCTTGGGGGCTATACGGTTGCGTTGGCTGATAAATTCGCGGCATGTGTTGCACAGACCGGTTGAAATCAAGCAAAAAGTGCTTCGTCCGTCCGGCGAATTTGAGGTCGCTCTTGCGCTCTCGACAACTGCTCCTGCGCTGTTCTACCTTTTCACATCCATGTGAGTCACATGCGCCCGCGACATTTGTGCATCCATGCACATCAAATCGCTGACCTCAACACATCCAGTGCTGCGCTCTCTAAGCTGAGCGAAGGCCCCGAAAGAAGTGCGCATACAGGCGTGAGACAGATATCAGCGTGGAGAGTCATTAATTTCAGGTCTGTAGTACCCAATCACAGAACCTAAAGCGACAAGGAAAGTACCGTAAAAATCCATAATTTAACCCCATAACACCACGCTTGAATTACCCATCTAAACCACTATACTGTATATACATACAGCACATCAGTACCCAACCATGACCGATATCGAACAACTACTACGCGAGCGCCGCATTTACCGCGGGGGGCAGCTCAGCCCTCCGGCGGCTGTGCGCTCCAGTGGTTTTGCCGAGTTAGACAGCGCGCTGGGTGGTGGCTTGCCGAGCTCTGGCGTATGCCGCTTACAGTCGGATACCGGTATTGGTGAGCTGCGCCTGCTAGTGCCTTATTTGCGCCACGGCAAGAGCAAGTTGATCGTGCTAATCAACCCACCGGGCAGCCTCTGCGCCGATTTTTGGGTAGGCGCGGGCTTTGCTGGCGAGCAGCTTTACACCATACGTACCGACCCCAAGCATGCTCTGTGGTGCGCCGGGCAATGCCTGCAAAGTGGTTGTTGCCTGTCCGTGCTGCTATGGCAGCCAGACCTTGCCGTAGCCGACGTTAAGCGCCTGCAGCTGGCCTGTGATAAAGGCCAGTGTGCCCTGTGGTTGCTGCAAGGTTACTCGCGCAATGCCCCTTCACTGCCTTTAACCTTAAGCATGAGCCTTGCCCCGGCGTCCAGCGGGCTGGAGGTGACCGTCACCAAACGTAAAGGCGGCTGGCCCACCGGACCTATTTTGCTCGACTGGCGCCAACATTGGCCCGACCTGGTGCTGGAGCCATTGCCCGGCAATGTTCACCCGCTACCGCAGCCGGGGCGGCGTCAGCGAGCCTAGCCATAATATGCTGTGGCTTTACCTTCACTTTCCGGCCCTGCAGCTGGACAGCCTGCCCCCCTCCCCGCAGCCGCTAGCGGTGGTTTGTGAGCAGCGCTTTCATGTGCTGCAGCTCAACTCCCCGGCGCATGAGCAGGGCTTGCGCATCGGCATGGGCATGGCGCTGGCTTGTTCTCTGTGCCGTGATTTGCAAGTAACCCCCTACCGCCCAGAGTTTACGGGCGAGCGTTTGCGCGAGCTGGCGCACAGCCTTTATCCGTTAAGTGCGGACATCAGCGTATTTGAACCCGACGGCTTGCTGCTAAAAGCCAGCACAATGCTGCGTTATTACGCAGGGTTAAGCCCCTACTGGCACGCTATCCAACAGCAACTGCAACAAGAGCGCTTGCACCACTTTGCCGCCACAGGCCTGCGTCCCTTAACCGCGCGGGCAATCGCAAGAAGCGGAATCACCTGTATAACCAATGAGCAACAACCGCTAACCCAACAATGGCAAAGCTTACCGCTCAGCGCGGCTGATTTAGCGCCGCGAGCACAGCATGAATTAGCAAGACTGGGCTTAAAAAACCTAGGGCAACTAACGGCTCTGCCACACTCCGAGTTAGCCGAGCGTATCGACACCGCCAGTTTGCGTTATTTACAACAACTGACCGGCCATCAACCGCACCCGGTAGAGTTTTATATTCCGCCTTCGAACTTTCAACATTACCGCGAGCTCGTGTGTGAAAGTGATACCACGGCGGCGTTGCTGCCAGCGTTAAACTTAACACTGCAGGCGTTGGAGCAATTTTTACGCCGGCGCGATCAGCTAACCGATCAACTGCACCTTACGCTGCACCTGCGCCGTGACCAACTGGTTAACCTGGAGGTTAACGCAGGTATAGGTGAAGACTCGGCGCAATTATGGCAAAGCTTAATTGAGCTTAAGCTGGAGTCCGTCAGCTTGAGTGAGCCCGTGTACGCCTACACATTAAGCGTACATCGCACATTTGCCCGCGAGGCCATAGCCGGTGATTTATTTGGCGAGCACGCCGCTATTACACCGGCACAATTACTGGCGCGTTTACAAGCCAAACTGGGCCAAGATGCCATTACTCAAACCGCGCTAAGCAATGATTTTCGGCCAGGCCATGCACTAGCTGCCGATACCGCAAAGCGCTCTGCCCTTACGCCACATTGGMTCAGGCCCAGCTTATTACACCAAAAACCCAAAGCCACGGCAGAGCCTTTGGTATTGGTGCACGGCCCCGAGCGCATTGTGACCGGCTGGTGGGATCGACAGCCCATGTCGCGCGATTATTTTGTCGCCCGCAACCGGGCAGGACACTGGCTGTGGGTATACCGGTCGCTCAACCCGCCGGATAAAAATTGGTATATCCACGGTTATTTTAGTTAAAACCCACACAGTGATTAAGCTATGCATTACGCCGAATTGTTTTGCCGAAGTAATTACTCCTTTTTAACCGGCGCCTCACATCCAGAGGAGCTGGCGATACGCGCGTGCGAATTAGGCTACCGCGCCTTGGCCATTACCGACGAATGCTCAGTGGCCGGCGTTGTTAAAGCCTATACGGCTATTAAAAATTACAAATTACCGATCAAGTTAATTGTCGGCAGCCTGTTACACATTAATGCTGACATAAAGTTGGTAGCGCTGTGCCCTAACCGTGAAGCCTACGCCGAGCTATGCCGCATTATTACTAACGCGAGGCGCCGCACCCGCAAAAATCACTACGAACTCACCCGCTGGGATATCGCCTCACTCAAACACTGTTTATTAATTTGGTTGCCAAACGGCGACGGCAATCAAAGCGAGCAAGCCCAATGGCTAAAAAAATACCACAACAAGCGATTGTGGGTTGGCATACAACGGCACCTCACTAATAACGAAGAGAGCCGCAACCGGCGACTAGAACAACTGGCCAACAGCCACCAGATTCCACTGGTCGCCTGCGGCGGGGTATTGATGCATCACAGCGAGCGCCTTGCGCTGCAGCACGTCCTGAGCGCCCGCAAGCTCGGCACTAGCGTTAAAGAAGCCGGGCTCGACCTGCTCAGCAATGCCGAGTTCAGCCTACGCCGTATTAACAAGCTACAGCGTTTATTTAACACCCGCTGGCTGCAGCAAAGCTTAGCGATTGCCGAACGCTGCCAATTTGATATGAGTGAGCTGAAATACGAATACCCATCCGAGGTTATACCTCGCGGGCTAACTGCCATGGACTATTTACGCCAGCGCGTAGCCGAGGGCTGCCAAAAACGCTTTAAAGACGGTGTGCCCGAGCACATTGCCGCCACTATTAAAAAAGAGCTAACACTGATTGAACAGATGGATTACGCCCACTTTTTTTTAACCATTGATGATATTGCGCGCTTTGCCCGTGAACAGCATATTTTGTATCAGGGGCGTGGTTCATCGGCTAATTCCGTGGTGTGCTACTGCCTGGAGATTACCGCCGTAGACCCACGCCATATCAACGTGCTGTTTGAGCGTTTTATCTCCAAAGAGCGCAACGAGCCACCCGATATTGATGTGGATTTTGAGCACGAAAGGCGCGAAGAAGTTATTCAGTATATTTATCAAAAATACGGCCGTGAACGCGCTGCACTGGCCGCCACAGTAATTGGCTATCGCTTCAAAAGCGCTCTACGTGATGTGGGCAAAGCTCTGGGTTTTAACGACACCCAACTAGACTTTTACATTAAAAACATCAACCGACGCGATACCGGCCACCCCTGGCAAGAGCAAATTACCGAACTGGGCATCGATGCCGAATCTCATACTGCACAGCAGCTTATTCAACTCACCGAAACTTTAATAGGGTTCCCTCGCCACCTATCACAACACGTAGGCGGCTTTGTCATCTCCAGCGGCCCTTTATACGAGCTGGTGCCCGTAGAAAACGCAGCCATGGCTGAGCGTACAGTGATCCAATGGGATAAAGACGATTTAGAAAGCTTAGGGCTGTTAAAAGTCGATGTGCTTGCTCTTGGTATGCTAAGCGCTATTCGTAAAACACTAAACCTGATTGAGCAGCACCATCAAAAGCGCTATGAGCTATACCACATTACCCGCAGTATGGATGATCAAGCGGTGTACGCGGATTTGCAAAAAGCCGATTCGGTGGGTGTATTTCAGGTAGAGTCGCGTGCGCAAATGTCTATGCTGCCACGCTTAAAGCCGGCCAGCTACTATGACCTGGTAATTCAAATTGCCATTGTGCGGCCCGGCCCCATTCAAGGCGGTATGGTGCACCCCTACTTAAAACGTCGCCATGGCGAACAGGCGGTAAGCTACCCATCGGAAGATGTTCGCTCGATTCTGGAACGCACCTTGGGTGTGCCTATTTTTCAGGAGCAAGTCATTCAACTGGCGATGGTGGCGGCCGGGTTCAGCGGTGGCGAGGCCGACCAATTACGTCGCGCCATGGCCAGCTGGAAAAAAACCGGCCAACTAATGCGGTTTAAAAACAAACTCATTAACGGCATGCGAGAACGTGGTTACACAAAAGATTTTGCCGAGCAGCTTTTTGCCCAAATTTGCGGCTTTGGCGAGTACGGCTTTCCCGAGTCACACTCGGCCAGTTTCGCCCTGCTCGCTTACGCCTCGGCGTGGTTAAAACACTACTACCCTCAAGCCTTTTACTGCGCGCTATTAAACAGTTTGCCCATGGGGTTTTACTCGCCCTCCCAACTGATTCAAGACGCGGTGCGCCACGGCCATACCGTGCTGCCCGTATGTGTTAATCAATCCATTTATGACCACACGCTGGAGCCATACTCCGGCAGCTGGGCCATACGCTTGGGCTTACGACAAATAAAAGGCCTGGCGCCCCAGGCGGCCGAGGTACTTATTCATAAACGCGGTACAGGTTTTACCAGCCTGCAAGCCCTTAAAACCTGCGGGCTTAACAGCCAAACGTTACAAGCGCTTGCCAGCGCCGATGCTTTAGCCACGCTGGCCGGCAACCGCTACCAAAGCCGCTGGGAGCTAATGCAGCGCACACCGGAAACCGCTAAACCCTTACAACAAACGTTACAGTCTACCGCACCACTGAGCATTAACCAGCCATCAAAGGTACAACTGCCCGCGCCCAGCGCGCAAGAAAACATGCTTGAGGATTACGTTAACCTTGGGCTAAGTTTGCAGCACCACCCGGTATCGCTACTACTGGCCGAGCAGCGTCTGCCGCCCTTTACGTTTGCCTGCGATTTAATACATAAACGGCATCAATCACCGGTTAGCATCACCGGCGTGGTCACTGGCCGGCAGAGTCCCGGTACCGCATCGGGCGTAACCTTTGTAACGCTAGAAGATCATACCGGCAACATTAACGTTGTGGTGTGGTCCGCTACCGCGCGGGCACAAAAGGGGCCGTTTCTGGCTGCCAAGCTGCTACGCATTAAAGGTATATTAGAAAGAGAAGGGGAAGTGATTCATGTTATTGCCGGTAAACTGGAAAGCCTGGATCACCTGCTCGATGGCCTGGCCTTGTCATCGCGCGACTTTCATTAGCTGGAAAAATCAGGCCGCTTAAAGCCCAGCAAAAGCACTCTTGTCTATTAAGTGCTACAAGCCGGCCCTGCGATAAACACGCAGGAGCCGGCCACTAGCGCTAGCAGGCCATTGTTAACACCGCCGCGGCAACGTAGGTAGTTTTCGCCACCCGCTACGGTTAGTCAGCCGATTGCCCCAACCCCTGATAGGTTTTCTCCAGCTTTTTAAGCTGCTTCTTACCTACCTCGCCCCAAATATTAATCGCCTGACGCAGTCTTGCGCGGCTCATATCCGGGCCTAACAGAGTCATCGAGTCCATCACCGAAAAAGACGCCGTGGTGCCGGCGATGGCGATAAAGATAGGGGCCAAAAAGTCTTTGAGCTTGATATCCATTTGCCCGGCCAGCTCTTTAAGCGCGTTAAAAATTTCATCGCGCTCCCACACACGCAGCGCCTCTAAGCGCCACAGAGCAAATTGCAGCAGTTGCTTTTGCTCGTCCATAGGTAGGCGGTTTTCGGCAAAGTGCGCTTCGGTCAGCGGCAACTGGCCCGAGGCTAAAAACGCCACCAAAGGCATAAAGTCGCCCAGAGTTTCCATACGCGACTGGGCGTGTGGCAGCACTTTTAATAGGTTATCGCGGTTAAGTGCCCACTCGCTCAGACGGTCGGCCAATTGCTCGGTGTTTAGGTCTTCACGTATCCAAAGGCCATTGAGCCAGCTGAGTTTTTCCACATCAAAGATAGGCCCACCCAAACTGACGCGGGTAATGTCAAAGTTGGCCTGCATATCAGCCAGGGTAAATTTCTCGCGCTCGTCAGGCATAGACCAGCCCATGCGGCCTAAGTAATTAAGCACCGCCTCTGGCAGGTAGCCGGCGCGCTGGTAGTACAGAATACTGGTGGGGTTTTTGCGCTTGCTGAGCTTGGATTTGTCCGGGTTGCGCAGCAGCGGCAGGTGGCACAATACCGGCGCTTCCCAGCCAAAGTATTCGTACAGCTTTAGGTGTTTGGGGGCAGAGTTGATCCACTCTTCGCCGCGAATCACGTGGGTGATGCCCATCAGGTGATCGTCTACCACGTTCGCCAGATGGTAAGTGGGCATGCCGTCGGCTTTTAGCAGCACTTGCATATCCACTTGCGACCATTCGATCTCGATGTTGCCGCGCAGCATGTCATCGATAACACACACGCCCTCTTCCGGCAGTTTCATACGCACCACGTAGGGTTCGCCGGCGGCGAGCTTGGCTTGCACCTCAGCCTCGCTAAGTTTTAAGCCACGGCCGTCATACTTAGGCGTCTCGCCACGGGCTTGTTGCTCGCGGCGCATTTCATCCAGCTCTTCGCTGGTGGCAAAGCAGTAAAAGGCGTGACCTTTTTCAATCAACTCATCGGCGTATTGTTTGTAAATACCCATGCGCTCGCTCTGGCGGTAGGGGCCATGCTCGCCGCCAACATCCGGCCCTTCGTCCCAGTCGATGCCTAACCAGCGCAGGCTGTCGAGAATCGCTTGCTCGGATTCTGGCGTGCTGCGGGTTTGGTCGGTATCTTCAATGCGCAAAATAAACTGGCCGCCGTGCTGGCGGGCAAAGCATTGGTTAAACAGCGCAATATAAGCGGTGCCAACGTGGGGGTCGCCGGTGGGCGACGGAGCAATACGAGTGCGAACGGTCATAAGTGTCTCTTGTATCAGTTCTGAATTTGGGTAAGTGCTTGCCACAATTGGTCGCCGGTAATGGCGGCCAGTGTGCGTGGGCGGTTGTCCACAAAATCCGTTGTTGCGCTGGCGTCCGGGTGACGGCATAAACGCTTACCGCACTGCTCACACAAGTAGCCAGGCGCAACAATGTGGCTCGAGCGCGGGCCGGTGGCACCAATCAGCGCAGGGTCCGTCGGGCCATACGCGGTTACCGTAGGCACATTAAGCGCGGCGGCAATGTGGGCCAGGCCAGTATCATTACACACGGCCCCTTGGCTTGTGTGTAAAAGCCCGGCAAGTTCGGTCAGGCTCATACGCTCGAGTACTTTAGCATTGGCGTGGTCGCGCGCAATAGCCTCGGCGGTTTCGCGCTCGGTGGGCGAGCCCCACGGGAGCAACACCTCTAAACCCGCCGCTGCAGCGTGTTTAATCAAGCCCTGCCAGCTTGTATTGGGCAGGCACTTAGTGGGCCAGCTGGCGTTGGTTACGGCTACTATATACGGCTTATGGGTAACGGTTTGCGCGGGCCAGGCTTTGTCCTGCAAACCAAACTCGGGCGCGGTTTGAGGGCGCGGGTACCCGAGCCCAGCGGCAAATAAATCTCGCCAGCGATCCACTGCCAGAATATCTTGCGCCACTTTAAAACGGCGCTGGTAAAACAGATGGGCGCCCTTCTCGCGCACCGAGTCGGCATCGGGCCCCGCGCGTAAACCGCGTGCCATACGGGCCACCGTAGCGCTTTTAAAGCTCGTTTGCGCATCCAGCACTAAATCGTACTCGCGTTCGCGCAACTTACGCCAGTAGGCCTTTAACTCGCCCGACTGCCAAGCGGTTTTGACGCTGCGCTTCCAGCGCCGGTGGGCGGATACGATGGTGCGTTCGATCGCCGGGTGCCACGTAGGCACCTCGGCAAAGGCTTCATCCACTGCCCAATCAAACCGGATACCGGGAATGGCACGCACCGCATCGCTGATAGCGGGCAGCGTTTGCACCAGGTCACCCATAGAGCTCAATTTAACAATTAATACCCGCATATCCGTCCAGCCACTGAAAAACTGCGCGCATTGTACCTTAACAGGCCGTTAACTGGCGCCCCATCGTGAGAAGGGATAAAAACTTCACCAAAATATTAGAATAGTCTAATTTAGCTATTGCTATTTTAGGCTTATCTAATATTATGATAGCAAGGAGGGATAAACATGAGCCAACCCATGACACCTGAACAGCTAAAAGCCAACGCCAGTCAGGCGGCGGGTTTTTTAAAAATGCTGGCCAATCAAAAGCGCCTGATGATTTTGTGTGCCCTGATTAACGGCGAGATGAGCGTCGGCGATCTGAATGCTCAGGTGCCGCTGTCGCAGTCTGCCCTGTCGCAACACTTGGCCGCCCTACGCGAGGCCGAGCTGGTCGCCACTCGGCGGGATTCACAAAAGATTTTCTACCGCCTAAACGGCGATGCCGCCGTGCGGATTATTGAAGTATTACAGAGCATTTATTGCCCCTAACATTGGAGAGCTTTCTATGACTATTGAGCGTCACTCTGCGCAACAAGCCGCCGAGCAACACCACCAGTGCTGCGTTATTGATATACGTACGGCGGCGGAAGTGAAAGCTTGCCATCTACCCGGCAGCATTCACATTCCGGTTAACGAAATCACCCCCGAGCGAGTGCGCGGCGCCTTACACGATGCGGGCAAAACGGGTCAGCCGGTTTATCTCTTGTGCCAAAGTGGTAAGCGCGCCGATATGGCCGCCAATACGCTCAACGGGCAGCTCGACGAACCATTGATTATTATCGAGGGCGGTGTAAACGCCTTAACAGAAACCAGTGCAACGTTAGTCAACGGGACTAAAACGGCAATTTCGCTCGAGTGCCAAGTGCGCATTGCCGCAGGTGGTTTAGTCGTCACGGGGGTACTGACTGGATTTTTTATACACCCAGCGTTTTTTGCTTTATCGGGCTTTGTCGGTACCGGTTTAATGTTTGCCGGAATCACCGACACCTGCGCCATGGGAATGTTAATTGCGCGCATGCCCTGGAACCGATAAAACGGTAGCTCAGGAGCGTACCCAAAGACTTTGCCAAAATCTTGCAAAATAACCGGCAAGCGTTATTTCGTACAGGCGAATCAGGCTTGTGGGGAAGTTTGAACGAAGAACGGCTTACGGATAACGGGGGACGAAGTGTCATCGCTCCCCATCACCCGTTCTCCGCTCTCCGTTCTCCGTTCTCCGTTCTCCGTTCTCCGTCAATCATTTACCGAATAATACGCCTCCAGCGCCCCGGTGACATACACCAAAGGCGCATTCCAGTTAATAGTGATCTCATTGGTAGAGTAACTGCACCAGTGATCAATGTATGACTCGGCCGGTAAATCCGAAGGATAGTCACAATCGTCTTGCTGACCGCTGTGGGGGCCGCCGGCTAAAAACCCGGGCACTGGCGCAACGACATCATCGGCTACCGATGGACGGTGGTGAATATGCATGGGCGGCCGCGCACCAAAGCCGGTGACAAAACTATATTCGGTGGGGTTGCGGCCCAACACGTAATCCAGCAGCGCTTGCGCCGCTGCCATGTAGTTTTGCTCGCCGGTTATACGATAGGCCTGCACCAGCATCATGGCGCGGTTCATGGCCACGCCATTGCTGCCCCAGACAAAATCGGGCCGGGTCATCGATACCCCGTAGGCCGACTCATTACCGGCGGCCACAATCGTATCGGCCAAATCCGTTACGCGTTTCTGGATCAGCGCTGTGTCGGCGGCAGCGGTTAAGCTATCGGCGTGCGTGGCGAGCGACATCCACGCCAAACCCAACGATTGCGACCAGCTGGGAACCTGGTTGCCAATTGCATCGGCTTTAATCGCCTGATAGTAGGCATCGTTACCGGTGGTAATGTAGAGTTCGGCAGCAGCCCAGGCAAACTCATCCGAGAACTCGCTATCGCCATAGGCACCCGTACTGACATCATCGGGTTGCGTATAAGCCATATTGGGATGCTGCCCGGCCCACTGCCAGGCGCGCTCGGCGGCCGTTAGCATCTCGCTTGCGCGGGCAGCGTCATAAGGTTCAAGCACCCGACTGGCCGTCGCCATGACCGCGGCAAAATTTAATGTCGCCGCCGTGCCCTTTTGCACCACGTAACGCGGCTCGTGAGTATCGGCCGGCATTACCTTGCCGACAAAATTTTTGGTGGTTAACTTGTGGTAGACACCGCCATCGGCCGGATCTTGCATGGTTAACATCCAATCCACATTCCACAGGGTTTCATCCAACAGGTCGGGCACGTTGTCGCCGCTTTCGGGAATGTTTAGCTCGCGCTGGGCGTATAGCTCGGGGTAATGCTCCAGCGCCGCGAGCAAGGTGTACGTCGATATACCCGAATTAACAATGTACTTGCCGTAATCACCCGCATCGTACCAACCTTTGGGCGAGCTAATCACACTCTCGGCCGGGCGCGCCGCGCTTGCCGCCGAGGGGTGAATCCGCACCTCGGTATCCGGGTGGCCACTGGCACGGGCCCAATCGCCGGCGTATTGCGGCTCGAGCGCGGTACTGGCGCGATTAAAGTAATAGGCTTTAATCACGGCTTTATTTAGTTCGCGATAAGGCTCCTCGGACACGATGAACGTGTCCGAGTCGGCAAGGCCCGGCACACGCACCACGTATTCACCCGGCACATTAAGCTCACTAAAATCAGCCTGGGCGACGCGGCCGGCAGCGTAGGGCCATTGCTGATAAGCGCCTATTTCACCACTCGCCACCTCGGCTCCGGTGGCCACGTTAATCACGCCGAAGCTTGAGGCATCAACTGGTGGGATAAGCGCCACTTTGGGCCCTGCCACGGCAAAACCCACCTGATTTAACAAAATACGATCGCTGGCGTTTACCGCGCTAGACGAGCTACTGGCATCGGGCGCCGAGCTTACCTGTGATGACTCACTGCTATTGATGGCTTGATCAGAGGCGTTATTGCTGCCGCACGCGGCAAGCGCTAAACAAGCGCAGCAGGCAACCGCCAGGGCATGGGGGCTAAAGGTCTTCATGGGCTCTTCCTCGTTATATTGTTGTTTTCCGCCACCGAGTGTAGCGCGAAGTAAGGGCCAGACTATATTAGGGTTCGCAAAGAATGGTTAAACCGGAGTACGGGGGATGGGGTACGAGGAACGGGAAATGGCGCACGGAAAATAACAGTAGCCTACACACTCGTGCCCCGTTTTCCGTCAACCGTCCCCCGTAAAAACTATAATCCCAACGTTTTTTTCACAAACGGGATCGTCAGTTTACGCTGCTCGGCCAACGAGGCGTGATCGAGCCGGTGCAGGTAACAAAACAGCTGGTTCATATCGCGCGGTACCCGCTGCACGATATAGCTGGCTACCTCTTCGTTTAGCTCCATACCGCGCTCGCGGGCACGGCGCATTAACGCCTGCTGTTTGTCGGTATCGTCCAGCGGCTGCACTTTAAGGATAACGCCCCACTGCAAGCGCGAGCGCAAATCCGCCAACTGAATATTTAGCTCACGGGGGTTTTGCGGCGCCGCCACCAACAATAAGCGGCCGGCATCGCGCAAAGCGTTGTACAGGTTAAACAGGGCGCGCTCCCAGGCCGGGTTGCCAGCGACGGCTTCCAAACCGTCCAGGCACACCATGTCTAACTCCTCTAGCCCATCCAACAATGCCTCGGGGGCAAAGCCGGTTAGCTCACGCAGGGGCAAGTACTGCACCGCCATACGGCGCGCCTCGGCGTTGTGGCAACTGGCTTGCAACAAGTGGGTTAAGCCCACACCGCTGGCGCCCCACAAATACAAAAAGTGTTCACCCGCACCCTCTACTTGCTCGCGCAAGGCGCGAATCACCTGCTCGTTGCTCGAGCCCTCGGGGGCGTAAAAGTTATCGAAGGTGGCGTCGTCTTTTAAGCTGACGCCTAATGACAGCTGCTGCGGAGTTGACATTAAGCGACCTCAACGAGCCAATCGGTACTGCAACGGGGCGCTTTCTGTGCCCGGTACCAGATACCGATTGCTAGGCAAGCTGACGCTCTCGGAGGCGGGAATCAACACGCCGCCTAAAGCCAAGGTGTTTTGCAGCCGGGCTATATCGCCCTCGGTAAACAACCGTAAAATTAACCCATCCGTGCTTAAGCTTGCCAGCTGCGTGCGGCGCACCAGCGCCAACTGCGCCAGGTAATGCTCAATTTTTTTATAGTCGGCAAAGCTCTCGACATTATTAACTTGCAGCACCACATTGGCATCGCCCGCCTCGCTGGGGCTAATGGCGTAACGGTCGGCAAAGAAATCGGCGACGGTGTTTACCACAGCCGGCAGCACCGACTCGAGCGACTCGCCCTCGGCATCAAAACTTGGGGTGCCATCGGCATGCATTAGCTGCCAGTCAGCGCGCCAGCGCTGCCCCGATAACTCAGAGGCACGCACCACCACAATAGCGTCAGCCCGGTAACGTTCCGAGGCCTCTCGAATTTGCCGTTCATCCATTTGCCACAGGGCGTCCGCTGGCATAACCAGATGATCTTCCAAATCAAACAGGGGCACCATTAACGGCAAGCCGCGCTCGTCGGCGTGCTCACGTAAAACGGTTAATGTGGGTAAATCACTTGCCACGTCACGCCCGGCGGGGGTATTGGTTACCAACCACACCAGTACCGTGGGGCGGTTGGCGGGCCAAAACGCGAGGCTGGCATCGCGCAGTAGCTGCTCGATGAGTGGTGGCGAGAACTTAAGCTGCAAACGTGAGGCAGGCACTAGGCTGCCGTCGATCGCCTCTAGAGTTTTGTCAGTCGAGGCATAACTGTATTCGTAGACGTAATCTTGCGCGCGCACCAAAGCTTGGCGCACCTCGGGGTTATCGGCCACCGAGGTCGAGCCCGACACCCGGACCAGAGTATCCGCCAGAGCCTGCTTTGCCGCCGCGGCGCGCTGCGCCTCGGACTGCGACTTGACCAGCGCATCAGCACTATAGAGGTCGACCACTTGATCGGCGCTAGCGACGCCGGACAGTATCAGGGTGCAGATAAATAATAGGTATCGAATAATCAGCGTCTCGTCTCCCAGCTGCCGAACTCTGACAATAAAAGCCCGCGCATTGTAACAGGCAATGCTGCGCTTTTCTTGTAATAGCGCGCAGTAAGTGGCGATAATCTTAGGGATTAAATTGCCCGCACAGGCGAAATATCGCCGCCCTTACCTGCAATTACAGGCTATTAACTGCTAGAATGTGCGCCTTTCAGACCCGGCGCCCCACCCATTGACGCCCTCCGGTAGTCGAGGCCGGCGCACAGCACGAGAGACCCTAGGCCGCTATGAGCGAGAAAAACCCGCAATCGTTAAGTTATAAAGACGCTGGTGTCGATATCGATGCCGGTAATGCGTTGGTAGAACGTATTAAAGGCGTTGCCAAACGCACCCGTCGCCCAGAAGTCATGGCCGGCCTTGGCGGCTTTGGCGCACTGTGCGAGCTGCCCGAAGGCTACCGCCAGCCGGTACTGGTATCGGGCACCGACGGTGTGGGAACCAAGCTGCGTCTGGCGATGGATTTGGGCAAGCATGACACCATTGGTATCGACTTAGTCGGCATGTGCGTTAACGACCTGATTGTCGCCGGAGCCGAGCCGCTGTTTTTTCTCGACTACTATGCCACCGGCAAACTCAATGTGGATGTTGCCTCTGACGTAGTTACCGGCATAGGGGCCGGCTGCGAGCTTGCCGGTTGTGCGCTGGTGGGTGGCGAAACCGCCGAGATGCCGGGCATGTACGAAGGCGAAGATTACGACTTGGCCGGCTTTTGCGTAGGCGTGGTAGAGAAGTCCGAGATCATCGATGGCAGCAACGTCAGTGCCGGTGATGCTCTAATTGGTATTACCTCAAGCGGCCCTCACTCTAACGGTTACTCGTTGATTCGCAAAATCATCGAAGTCTCAGGCGCCGACTTACAGCAAGATTGCGGTGACCAGAGCTTAGCCGATGCGCTGATGGCTCCGACCCGCATTTACGTTAAACCACTGCTCGAGCTGATTAAAACCCTGCCGGTATACGCGTTATCGCACATTACCGGTGGCGGCCTGCTAGAGAACATCCCCCGGGTACTGCCAGATAACGCCAAGGCGGTAATCGACACCACCGCCTGGGAGCTGCCAGCCGTATTTAAATGGCTACAAGCGGCCGGTAACGTTGACTCGCGCGAAATGTACCGCACCTTTAACTGCGGCATTGGGATGATCATCGCGGTGCCCGCCGAGCGCGCCGACGAGGCCATTGCCCAACTACAAGCCGCCGGCGAGCAAGCGCTGCTGGTGGGTCACATCGCCGACGCGGCGGCGGGCGAAGAGCAAGTACAGCTGGACGGCTTACACTGAGCATGACGAGCCCTAAAACACGCGTAGCGGTGCTTATTTCAGGCAGCGGCAGCAACCTGCAGGCATTAATTGATGGCCAGCAAAGCGGCGAGCTGCCCATTGATATCGTCGCCGTCATCAGCAACCGTCCGGACGTACGCGGCCTGGAGCGCGCGCGCGATGCCGGCATTGACGCTATTACCCTCGATCACAAAGAGTACGACAGCCGCGAGGCATTTGATCAGGCGCTCACTGAGCAGCTCGACACACTGCAACCGCAGCTGGTTGTGTTAGCGGGCTTTATGCGCATCTTAACCCCGGCATTTACCAACCACTTTGCCGGGCGGATGCTCAATATTCACCCCTCGCTACTGCCCAAATACCAGGGGCTGCACACCCACCAGCGGGCGCTGGAGGCAGGCGATACCGAGCACGGCGTAACAGTGCACTTTGTAACGGCCGAGCTCGACGGTGGCCCGGCGGCCATTCAGGCCGTGGTGCCCGTGGCAGCCAGTGACGATGCCGCAAGCCTTGCCGCACGAGTGCAACAACAAGAGCATATTATCTACCCCATGGCCGTGCGCTGGTTTTGTGAAGGTCGTCTGGTCATGAACGAGAATCGGGTACTGCTTGACGGTGAACCTTTGCCGCCCGGCGGTTACCAAGTAAGGAACTTACAACCGCAAGCATAGGGATTTATGACTCGACTTAAACGCTTGACCTTAGGGTTACTAACAGGCGCGACACTGACCGCGGGCTTATGGTTACCAGCAGCCAATGCTGCCGACGAGGCAACACCACCCGAGCAGTTTCGCAACATTTATAAATCATCGGTGTACGGCATGACCGTCACTGTCACCCACGAGCTAACGCCGCTGGATGACAACCGCCACAAATTACGCTTTTTTGCCGACTCGCTGGTGGCAAGCATCGAAGAAACCAGCACCTTTAGCTCACCCGAGGGCGAGCTACTGCAACCAGAGCTTTACACCTACGATCGCTCGGGGCTGGGCCGCGATCGTAAAGCGCGCATCACCTTCGACTGGGATACGCGCAAGGTAATCAACGACATCAATGACAACCCCTGGAAGATGGATGTCCCCGTGGGGACGCAGGACAAAGTCAGTTTTCAGATCCAGCTGCAGCGCGACCTGATCGCCGGCAAAACCGAAAATCTGGCGTACAACATTGCCGACGGCGGCAAAACCAAGCGTTACGAGTTTGCCATTGTCGGCAACGAGCGCTTGAAGACCCCGCTGGGGGAAGTCGATACGGTGAAAATTAAGCGCACCCGCAAAGACAGCGACCGGGTCACCTATGCCTGGATGGCCCCTAAGTACGATTATTTGCTGGTACGTATGCAGCAGGAAGAAGACGGCGACGTTTACACCATCAACATCGACGAGGCCGAGGTCGACAACAAAAAGATCTCGACATTTAATTAAGGCGCTCTGCGAGGCAGATGAAACGCCACAGTTCACTCACTAAAAAGCAAAGGCTATTTTTATGAATATCTCTGACAACTGCGTTGCCAGCTTCCATTACACCCTTACCGACAAGGAAGGCAAGGTACTGGATTCGTCTGACGGCCGCGAGCCGCTGGCGTACCTGCACGGCGCCGGTAACATTATCCCCGGCCTGGAAAAAGAACTGGTTGGCAAGCAAGTTGGCGACAAGCTGCAAGTGGCGGTACCTGCCGCTGAAGCTTACGGCGAGCGCAACGATGCGATGATGCAAGAGTTGCCATCAAACATGTTCACCGGTGTCGACAAAGTAGAAGAAGGCATGGAGTTTCACGCGCAAACCGAAAACGGTATGCAGGTAGTAACCATTGCCGCCGTTAACGGCGACATGGTCACCGTTGATGCCAACCACCCGTTGGCCGGTGTTGACCTGAACTTTGATGTTGAGATCACCGACATCCGCGAAGCGACCGAGGAAGAAAAAACCCACGGTCACGCCCACGGTGCTGGCGGCCACGAGCACTAAGACCACAGCCTGACGCGCGCCCGCGCGTCAGGCACCCCACCTCTTCGGCGCAAATAACGCCGGCTTTCACGCTTTTACCCACCTGTAGCATTACTTTATGCCCCAACGCGGTCGCTCGGCTGCGCGATACCATCCAGCACTTATTTACTGCCCCCTGCCTCAGCGCACCTCACGCCTGAGTTAGCTTTACTTTACTTATCAGTAGTATTTTATTATTGTATTACTTATTAGCGGTAAGCAGTTCACAATTAATCTAAATATAATAAGGGGTATCTCTATGTCTATACGTGCTCTCGCCCTCGCGGTGAGTGTGTTATCTGTGGCCGGTTGCGGTAGTGAGTCCGACGGGGGCAATAACAACACATCATCGTCCAGCTCAACCAGCAGTGTTCCGGCAAGCTCAGCATCTTCCAGCAGTGTGATCGCCAGCTCAGAACCCTCGAGCAGCGAATCATCCAGCTCGATTAGCTCCAGCATCGCGTCATCGACATCCAGCGTTACCTCTTCCAGCTCCTCGGTGGCCTCGTCCTCTTCATCTGACGGCGACCCTGTAACCAGTAGTTCAAGCTCACAAACCTCAAGTGTGGTTGTGTCATCAAGTTCAATTAGCTCTAGCTCTGTGGCCTCAAGCTCCTCAAGTGTTGCAGTGTCATCAAGCTCGGCGCCCTCCTTCAGCAGCTCATCGGCGGCGGCACTCACCACCTACGCCGATCCAACCATCAACCCGGCGCTGGTTAACTTTAACGACGTTGCGGTGCATGACCCCTCGATCATTCGCGCCGAAGACGGTACGTATTATGTCGTGGGCTCGCACTTAGGCTTTGCCAAAAGTAGCGACTTAGTAAACTGGGAATTGGTCGCCAACGACGTAAACGATTTAAACCCACTGTTTAACACCTACGCCACTGAGATTGCCGAGGGCATTGCATGGACTGGCGGTTATGTCGGCTCGTGGGCCTCAGATATTATTCGCCTGGCCGATGGCCGCTACTATTTTTACTACAACCATTGCACCCAGCCCGCTACCGGCGAGTGCGACGGCCCGCGCTCTTACTTAGGGGTAGCGGTATCGGACCATGTAGAAGGCCCCTATGAAGATCAGGGGGTGTTTCTTTATTCCGGCCAGACCGACGCGGAAATGCAAGGCGAGTACAACGTCGGCGGGCTAGACAGTTTTAACGCCAATATTCACCCCAACGTTATTGACCCCACAGCCTTTTTCGACAAAAACGGCGACTTGTGGATGTCTTACGGCTCCTACTCTGGCGGTATTTTCGTGCTAAAAATGGACGAAACTACCGGCAAGCCCGAGCCCGACCAGGGCTATGGCAAGCACATCATCGGCGGCAATCACAGCCAGATTGAAGGCAGCTTTGTCATCTACAGCCCCGAATCCGATTACTACTATATGTTTGTCTCATTTGGCGGCTATGTGGCCGCCGAAGGGTACAACATTCGTGTAGCTCGCTCGCGCACACCCGACGGCCCTTATTTAGATGCTGCCGGTAACGACGTGGCTAACGCCCGCGGCAGCTGGGACAACATTGCCCCTTACGGCACAAAACTAATGGGCGGCTTTACCTTTGGCTCGTACCCGGGCTCTGATGCCGAGGCCCGTGGTTATTTGGCCCCCGGTCATAACTCGGCGTACTATGACGAAGCCACTGGCAAGCACTACCTGATTACTCACACCCGCTTCCCCAACCGCGGTGAAGGCCATGCCATTCGCGTGCACGAGATGTGGCTTAACAACGACGGCTGGCTGGTGGCCTCGCCCCAGCGTTACGCCCCCATCGAGGGCGAGAATATCGTCGACTACGCCGATATTGTGGGTGACTTCCAGATTGTTAATCACCAAAAAGATATTAACCGTATCGCCCATGAGTCAGTAGATGCGCACTTTAACGACGACGGCACCATCAGTGGTGAGGTAACCGGCCGCTACACGCTGTACCCCGAGCAGCCTGAGCGTATCACCATCAGTCTGGATGGCGGTGAAGTGTTTGACGGTGTCGCCGCCTGGCAGTGGGATCCGCGCCTTAATCAATTAATACCCACCTTCAGTGCCATGTCCGATACCGGTGTGTCACTTTGGGGGATACAACTGCAAAGCAAAACCAATGATGAAATCATCGACGCCATTGATGACGCTCTGACACTGCCCACCAGCTTTAAGGGCAGCAAGCTTGCCTTGCCGCTCGAGGGTGCGCGCGGTGCAAGCATCAGCTGGGAGAGCGACAACCCGGCTGTCATCAGTACCACTGGCGCCGTTACCCGCCCCAACGATGGCGAGGGTGACGCAACGGTTAGCCTGACCGCGACCATTGAGCGCGATGGCGTACAGAGCCAGAAATCTTTCACCATTACGGTACAAGAGCGCTCCGCCTTTAACCGCTTAGCGCAATTTAAATTTGAAGACAACTTAAGCGACAGTACCGGCCGCTACAGTGACGGACAGGCAACAGCCGACCGGGCAAACACCCTGGGTACGGTTACCTATGCCGCTGGCCAGCAGGGCCAGGCACTGTTATTAGATGGCAGCAACGGCGTACAACTGCCCAACGGCTTAATCGATAACTACGAGTACACGGTATCTCTGTGGGTCAACCCCACGGTTATCACGCCGATGGCAACAGTGTTTTTTGGCGGGCTACCCAATGGCGCGGGAGCATCCGATCAGTGGATCAGCCTGCAACCGCAAGGCTGGGATGACAATACGATGCTGTGGAGCGGCGCCCAGGCCTGGGTGGATGCCACCACCGGCGAGCTTATTCCGGCCAACGCCTGGAGCCACCTGGCCTTTAGCGTCAATCACGGCACCGTCACCGTCTATATTGATGGCGATGCTAAATATACCGGCGCATCACTGACTGACTTTTTCAGTGAACAAGAAGGCGAGTTTAGCTTAGGGGTCAATTTTTGGGATACGCCTTACAGTGGCCTAATTGACGAGCTCAATGTTTACGACGCAGCACTCAGCGCGGAAGAAATACAAGCGCTGGATATCGAGGCAAAAACCACCAGCGAGCTGCTAGCCTCGGCCGCAGACATCTTAAGCCTGGGCGATTTAAACGGTGTGCAAAATAACGTTACCCTGCCCGCCTCCGGGCCTTTTGCCTCGGTCGTTAGCTGGAGCACCTCAGACGCCAGCTTGATTCGCATTGAAGGCAATATCGCCGTGGTGCAGCGCCCCGAGCTTTACGATAGCGACGTCACCCTGACCGCGACCATCACGCTGGACGGACAAACCACCAGCAAAGCGTTTATTGCGACGGTCGACTCGCTGGCGCCCCCTACCCCCATGGCGCATTACAGCTTTAACGACCACCTGGATGACGACGCGGGTAACTTTGCAGCTGGCATGACGAACGGAATGTTGCTGGGAGACGCCGGCGGCAGCTTAAGCTATGCGCCCGGCCAAGTAGGCTCGGCCATTAGCCTGGACGGTAGCAGTGGGGTTTTACTGCCCAACGATTTGATTACCGGCAACCGCTACTCGTTTGGCTTATGGTTAAACCCCACCAGCCTTACGGCATTCACTCCAGCGTTTTTTGGCGCAAGCTCAACTGATAGCTGGTTCAGTGTTGTACCTTTTGGCCCTGGCACCTCAGGTAACACCATGTTGTGGTCGGGCACCAACTGGTTTGACGGCGACACTGGCACTCAGATTATTCCGGGCCAGTGGACCCACTTTGCCGCCGTGGTCGATAACGGCTCCGTCACCTTGTACCTAAATGGTACGCAAGTGTTTAATGCCACAGGCTTCCCGAGCGTGTTCGCCGCCAGCGGCAATAGCTTTGCACTGGGCGTTAACTACTGGGATGTTCCCTTCTACGGTTTGATTGACGAGCTGGTTATTTATAACGAAGCGGTTTCCGCTGATGTGATTCAAGCTTTGGTGGAGGAGTAAAAACGGGAGACGGTTCACGGGGAGCGAAGCACCAGCTCCCCGTTATTCAGCCACTAAAAAGGAGTGCAAATGCCCTCCTTTTTTAATCCGTTCACCGTTAACCGTCCCCCCTTTCCCGTCCACTCACTTCGCCTCCACCTTCTCTTCACCACAGCGCTCGCACTTAGACTTGGTTACTAGCTTGCCCTGCTTTACGTCAAACTGCTGCGCGGTAACCACCTTCCATTTATGAAAGCCGCTTTTGCACAAAGTTTTACCTTTGTGTTTTTGTTTTGGGCTGGGGCGCTTAAAGGGTAAGACATTTGTCATGGCCAATGCCTGCTAAAAAGAAGTGTTATAACTGGTGTAAAGCGTGGAGCGTTTACTACTCCATAGGCTGCTCTTTTACCACTAACGTTTGGCGACTATCGCCCACGGATACGTGAGTGCCGCCATAAAGTACAACCTTATGGTGATGCTCGTCACTGATAGAGAAATCAAACGTACCGTGCATGATGACCCCGGCGATCTCTACATTACTGGCCTCACCACTAATATAAACATCCGCGGTACAAATATTACAAGGCGCCGGCGCCACGGACTTAATCACCCATACCTTATCGTCGGGCACTTGATACTCCTGCCCGACGTTTAAGGTAATTTCACGGGCACTCGCACTGCACGAGACAAGCAGTGCCAGCCAAACCATCAGAAACACCGGCGGCGTTCTCGCCATACGTTCAGTCCGCATTTTTTAGCGCTAATACGTTATCGATGTCGGCCGCCGAGTGCCGCTCGGGCAGCTGCTCCCAACGCTCGCCCCAGGTGCGATTGACGATACGCCCGCGCTGCACCGCAGGGCGCTCAAGAATTTCCTGCGCCCAGCGTTTTACATGGCTATAGCTTTTTACGTCTAAAAACTCGGCGGCATCGTACAGCTCACCCAGCACTAAATTGCCGTACCATGTCCAGGTGGCCATATCGGCAATCGTGTACTCACCACCGGCTAAATAACAGTTGTTTGCTAAACGCTGATCAAGCACATCCAGCTGCCGCTTGGTTTCCATGGTGAAGCGGTTGATTGGGTATTCAAATTTAGCCGGAGCGTAGGCATAAAAGTGACCAAAGCCACCCCCCAAATAAGGCGCCGAGCCCTGCAACCAAAACAACCAGTTTAGCGCCTCGGTGCGTGTGGTTAACTCCTTGGGTAAAAAATGGCCAAACTTTTCGGCCAGATACAATAAAATCGCGCCCGACTCAAACACCCGCACCGGAGTATCGAGCGAGCAATCGAGCAGCGCAGGGATTTTAGAGTTGGGGTTTAGCGCCACAAAGCCAGACGAAAACTGATCGCCCTCGCCAATATCAATCAGGTAGGCGTCGTACTCGGCGCCCGCTTCACCTTGCGCAAGCAGCTCTTCGAGCATGATGGTTACTTTTTGCCCATTAGGTGTTGCAAGCGAGTGCAGCTGCAGGGGCTGTTTGCCGCGAGGCAGGGTGCGCTCAAAGGTTGAGCCCGCCACCGGCCGATTTAACTTGCCCCAGGTGCCGCCATTTTCGGCATCCATTTTCCACACTTTAGGGGGTACATACTCGTCTGTCATACTCACCTCTTAATTGATTACATTAAGTGCTGTTTACTTGCGTACTACCTTAACGTGTATCAATGGTCAGCAACAGTGTCCTGGCGCACTTGATCTAACATCTGACACATTAACTCGGCACCGTCGAGTATGCGAAACGTATGCCGCTGAATAATATCCGGTGGCACAAAAAACAAATGATTGTTTGCGACCGCACTCAGAGCCGGATACTGTTTCCACTCATCCAGCCACTCTGGGCGCTCTTCTCCCATGCCGCTGGCGACAATCACATCCGGGTCGCGCCCCAGCACCGATTCGACATTAATTTTGGGTGCCAGCGATACGGCATCGGCAAAGGCGTTGCGCCCTCCGCATAAGCGAATCACATCACTGACCAAATGCTCACCATTTAGGGTTTGCAGCGGCTGGTTCCATACCTGATAGAAGACAGAGACTGGCTGTACGTTTAGATGTGAGGTTTGCAAATTGTGTAACCGCGCGAGCCAGGCGTCCGCTGTCTTTTCAGCGGCTTTTGAGGTGCCAGCCAAACGTCCAATGTTGCTTACTTCACGCGCGATATCGTCCAGCGTGCGCGGCTCATCCACATACACTGTCAACCCTAAGCGCTCTAACTGAGCCGCCGCGTTTAACCCATTCCCCGATGACCAGGCCAGTACCAGATCGGGCTTAAGAGCGAGCACGGACTCTAAGCTAACGGTTTTGTAGGTGCCTACCTCGGGTAACTCTTTTGCGTCTGGGGGATAGTCGCTGTAGCTTACCGCCGCCACCAGTTTGCCACCGGCGCCCGCGCTGTAAGCGTTTTCCACTAAATGTGGCGCCAGCGCAATAATGCGCTCGGCAGGTTGCTCAAGCCGAATGGTTTTGCCGCGAGCATCGACCACCTCAATAACCTCAGCGCTCGCCGCGGCCACCCACAACATCAGCAGGCTCCCGCACAGCGCCACCGCGTATTTACGGCAACGGCGCAAACCCATTACCCAAGCGCCACTCTCTATTTGTACCATAGGGTGCTACTCCGAAAACGTTATCGTTTTTAGTGCCTGAGCCATACGCACGCCACCGTCAGCGGGCAAACCAATGCGCAGCCATGCCGGTGGCGTACCGCCGGCCTCGTTCGGCTCGGGCCAATAGCACCAGCGGGTATAAATACCACTCTCTGCCAGCGTTTGATGCAACACCATTAAGGGCTTCCAGCTACCGCGCAATGTGAAAAATAAGCCACCGTTGGCAAGGGTAAAGCGATCGCGCGCAACCTGTTGCAAGATCTTTTGCAATTGCTGCTGTGCATCGCGCAAGCGCAGCTTATGTGCAAGCTGCCAGGCCTTGTCTTTTAGGGCGCGCTCGCCCATCCACTGCGCCGGGTGGCTCACGGCCCAGGGGCCAAGCACCTGTAGCATTCTTTCAGGCAAATCACCACTACTCAATAAAAAGCCCAACCGAATACCGGCCAAACCAAAAAACTTTCCCACAGAGCGCAGCACGCATAAACGCGGGCAGCGGGGTAATAAAGACACCGCACTCGGTAGCGTCAACGTATCGATAAAAGCCTCATCCACCACCACCATACCAGGTAAAGACCCGTGCAAAAGCTCGATGGTTGTCAGCGGGCACACCTCGGCGGTGGGGTTGTTAGGGTTAATCACCACCGCGCTGTGTAGAGCGCCCTGCTCGGCCAAACTCTGCAGCCCGGCGATACAATCATAAAAAACCACCCGGTGCCCCGCTTGCTGCCAGGCTTTGGCGTGCTCGGCGTAGCCAATAGCAGGCAAGGCAACCGTTGCCGGCGCGAGCAGCCGGGGCATGTGGCTAATGGCAAACTGGCTGCCGGGCAATGGCACAACAAACTCAGGTTGCGTTTGATAGTATTCAGCGGCCGCCTCGCACAAGGGCCGGTTACTGCCGGGTAAATCTCGCCAAATATCAGAGGGGATATTAACCGCCCGATAACCCCACGGGCTAATGCCGGTGGATAGATCTTGCCAGGGCTCATCGGGTTCACCAAACACGGCACTGGCGTAGGTTAAGTCGCCACCATGCAGTAACTCCGCCGAGCCATCACTTAATATCATCCCGTGACCCCACTCGCCCATATGCCCAATGCGAACACTATAAAAATAATAACCAACAGCAAAAGCGTGCGATGCACCAGTGCCAGCGCCCGAGCAATGGCATCCGCTTGCGGTGGCTTTCCGGCCGTTGTGGGTTTATCGCACCAGCGTTGATGATAAGACGCCCCGCCCCCCAAACTTAGATGTAAAGCACCCGCCCCGGCACAAATGACCGGCCCGGCATTGGGGCTGGCCCAGTGAGATGCGCTGGTGCGCCAGCTCTGCAATGCGCCGTGAGCATCTCCCATGGCCGCGAATGCCAGTGCCGTTAAACGCGCCGGCAAAAAATTTAACACATCATCGCAACGCGCGGCGGCCCAGCCGAAATGATAAAAGCGATCATTTTTGTAACCCCACATAGCATCCAGGGTATTGCTTAAACGGTAGATCACCGCGCCCGGCAGCCCCGCGACAGCAAACCAAAACAGTGGCGCCACAACCGCGTCGGCGCTGTTCTCAAGTAGCGATTCAATAGCCGCACGCCGCACTTGCAACACATCGGCTTGCTCGCAATCGCGACTGACAATGCGTGCCACAGCAATGCGTGCCGCGGGTAAATCATCAGCATCCAGCGCCCTTTGTACCGCTGTTACATGCTCGGTCAAACTGCGCCAGCCCAGGGTAAAATACAAACCTACCGCGCCCGCTATAAACGCCAGCCACGGGGCATGAACTAGCAGCGCCCACCAGAGCCCAACACTTACAGCCATAGCGGGCAGCAGTAACAACAACAGTGCTAGCAAGCCCGCAGCGCGGCTACCACTGCCCTTTGCGTTTAAGCGGCGCTCGAGCCAGTTGGCGCAATAGCCAAATCCTACCAACGGGTGTAACCGGCTGACTTCACCCAAGCGGTAATCCAGCAGCACACCGACGAGTAACGCCCACGCGGTTACCATAGCGCCACAAACACAATTAACACCAGCGCCTCACTGAGCTCCACCAACGCCCCTAAACAGTCGCCGGTATAGCCACCTATTTGCCGCTGCCACAGCCGTGCCCAAAACAGCATAAATACCACTAGCCCCAGCAATAAAATCGCCGTGACAAAAAAACCAACACACATTGCGCACAGGGCGAATACCAACACAGCAATCGACCAGTAACGTCTCGCGTTTGTTTCACTCGCAGGTGGTACGGTTCCCTCGCGGCGGGCGTAACCGTTTAACGTCATAAAAGGTAAAATGATGGTGCGGGCCAGCACTGGCGTGACGATCACAGCGGCTAAAATCGACGTGACAGAAACAACCGATTCATGAGCAAAAAGGGTAAATAAAGTCGACAGCGCCGCCCACTTCACCAACAGTAATAACACCAGCGACACTAACGCAATGGCGCCACAGGCAGGATCGTGCATCACCTGTAAAATCTTTTCGCGCCGCTGCTGCGCGTCGCCACATTTGTGGCCGGCGTAGTAGGCATCCATACAGTCGGCCAGGCCATCGAGGTGCAGAGCACCCGTCACCGCCACCCACAACACCAACACCAGCGCTGCGCTAAGTGGCGGGCCCAGTGGCTGTAAACCAAAAGCGGCGAGCGCGAGCAATGCGCCAATCACAATGCCCACCAGCGGATAACAATACACCGCTCGCGCGGCGGTTTGCTCGGTAACGTTTGTCAGCCAGCGGCCAACGGGTAAACGGGTTAAAAACATCAACGCGTAGAGCATTGCCTGGGTGATCGTCTCGAACTTACTGCGCGACATACTTTACCGCCCGACTGTGGCGTTAAGAGGCTCTTTAAGGGTTAAGGTGTCGCCCCGAACAAGCAGTGAAGCCGAAAAGCCGTAACCCACATCCAGTTGCATCATGCCCGCCGCGCCCGTGTTTAACGCCTCGGTTAACAACAACTTAATCACCCCACCGTGGGTTACCAGCAATACACGCTGCTGGGCATAGCGTTGTGCCAGCGCGGCAACAGCTCGCAACACACGCGTACGAAACTGCAAAAACGGCTCGCCCGCCGGCGGCGTCACTTTATCCGGGGCACGGCTCCACTGCGTGCACAGCTCGGCTTGCTCGCGCCAAATGCGCTCGACGCTCTGCCCCTCCCATTGGCCAAAACAAATTTCGCGCAAGTCGGCCTCTTGTTGTAACTCCAAGCCAGTTTGCTTGGCAACCGCTGTCGCAAACCGGCTACAGCGAATTAATGGCGAGCTGACAATGGCATCCCATCCGGCGTTTAATTCAGCCAAACCGTTTTGCATTTGTTGCCAACCTTTATCGGTAAGCGCTACGTCCAGCGAGCCGCGAAAAATCGCCCCGCCCTTGCACTCACCGTGGCGCAGCAAATCAATCTGCATGACTCACACCGGCATCAGCAAAGGTGGCCATTTGGCTGTGTAGTGCTAGTGCCTGCTGAATCACACCAGCGGCGAGCGCGGCACCACTGCCCTCCCCGAGGCGCATATCCAGCGCTAAAAGCGGCGTAGCTCCGAGCTGTTCAAGCGCCAGCTTATGGCCAGCCTCGTTGGATAAGTGCCCGTACACAAGCCACGGAGCAAGTGTCGGCTGCAATGCTACGGCAACAGCTGCGGCGGCCGTGCTAATAAAACCATCAACCAACACCGGCACACCCCGCTGGGCACTGCCAACATAGGCGCCCACCAGCGCCGCTATTTCAAAACCACCCAAACGCTGCAGTATCGCCGCCGGGTGAGTCAAATGCTCACGATGATAACCAAGCGCAGTCGCGATCAATTGTGTTTTACGGGTTAAGGTAGCGTCATCAATGCCCGTACCTTTGCCGGTAATAGCCTCTGGCGCCAACTGAAACAAGGCCGCCAACAGCGCCGCCGCTGACGTGGTATTGCCAATGCCCATCTCGCCGCCAATAAATAAATCACCGGGTTGGGCTTGCAAAAATCCAGCGTCGAGCGCTTTGTTGAGTTGCGTTACCGTCATCGCCGGGGCCTGGGAAAAATCGGCAGTCGCAGGGGCAATGGCGTAATCGACAAGGTTTTTATGCGCTGCAACAGGCCCGACACAACCTAAGTTCACTGCTCGAAAATCGGCATCGAGCTGTTTAGCCAACACCGATATCGCCGCGCCACCGTGACAAAAATTAGCCACCATTTGCGCCGTTACCTCTTGCGGGTACGCCGAGGTGCCGCGCGCAGCGATGCCGTGATCGGCAGCAAATACCCGCACGATAATGTTCTCTAAGGCGGGCTTGCTACGGCCCTGATAACCGGCAAAGGTAACGGCCAGTTGTTCTAGCCGCCCCAGGGAGCCGGCCGGTTTCGTTAACTGTGCCTGATGCGCACGCGCCTCAGATTCGGCATTGGCATCGGGCGCCTCGATGGGGCGAGTTAACCATTCGGGTAAAAAATCGTTGGTCATAACATCACTTTAAAGAAAGGGGTAAACCTGCCACTACCAAAGTGACAGAGTTAAAACGCGCGGCTAAGGCTTGATGCAACCAGCCCGAGGCATCGACAAACTCACGCGACAGCTGCCCCAGAGGCACTACGCCCGAGCCAACCTCATTGCTCACCAAAATAAGCGTAAGCGCGCTGTCCGTCGCCACTTGAGTCTCTATTTCTGCGAGCAACGCATCGCGCTCTTGTTGCCACACATTTTGGTGCAAACAATTGCTGATCCACAGAGTTAAGCAATCCACCAAAATGCACACGGGCTGATCGCGATACTGTTTGAGCGTTTCGGCCAGAGCAACAGGCTCCTCCAGGGTTTGCCAGCGGCTATCGCGCTCGGCGCGGTGCGTACTTATACGCGCGCGCATCTCGTCGTCGCCAGCACCCGCTGTGGCCAAATAATACAGCTCGCCACCGGTTTGCTCGCGCCACGCTTCGGCGCGCTCCTGGGCGATGCGGCTTTTACCACTGCGGGCGCCGCCGAGAATTAATTGTCTCATACTGTAGTTCCCGTTTCGGTCGCGCCCAGCACCACCGGTTTACCGGTTTGCGGATGATTAATAATACTCACCGGCGTATCGAAGACGTGACTTATTAAGGATTCCGTCAGTACTTCGTGGGGGCTACCCTCGGCGATACACTCGCCGTTTTTAAGGGCAATGATACGATCGGCAAACGCACCTGCCAGGGTGATGTCATGCACCGTCATCACCACCGCCACATCGGTGCGGGCAAACTCCCTCACCGCTTGCATCAGCTGGTGTTGATGGCCGATATCTAAACTGGTGACAGGCTCGTCCAATAACAATAATCGCGCACTGGTGCTGGCATCTTCTGCGCGCCAAATTTGTGCCAGCACCCGCGCCAACTGAATACGCTGCTGTTCACCGCCCGATAACGACGGATACAAACGCTGCGCTAAATGGCTAACATCCAGCGCCGCCATGGCGGCCTGGCAAATGTCGTCATCGATCACCACACCGGTACTGTGCGGCGAGCGCCCTAGTGCCACCACCTCGCGCCCGGTAAAGGCAAACGTTAGCGGATTGTGCTGGGTGAGAACGGCAAGCTGGCGGGCCCGGGCTCTGGGTGCCATGCGCGTGAGCGGCTGTTGGGCAAAACTTATATGGCCGCTGTCTGGGGTTAGATCCTGACCAATGGTACGCAGCAAAGTGGTTTTACCCGCGCCATTAGGGCCAATAACACACAGCACCTCGCCGGCATCAACGGCAAGATTAATATTGTTAATCAGCGTACGCGAGCCAATGCTCACCGAGAGGTTCTCGATTGTCAGCACGCCCTTATCCGGAGTATTTTGGCTAGTTTTATTCACTGTAAATCCCGCCTACTTTTTAACAGCGAGATAAAAAACGGCGCGCCCAAAATAGCGGTGACTAACCCAACCGGCAATTCTGTGGGCGCGATCACGACACGGGCGAAGGTATCGGCCAACAGCAGTAAACTCGCACCGCCTAAGGCGGATAGCGGCAACAATAAGCGGTGATCCGGCCCCACCCACAAGCGCACCATGTGCGGCACCACTAAGCCGACAAACGCAATGCTTCCAGCCATGGCGACAGACACTCCGACGCCGCCGGCGACCAAAATAATCAAGCGGGTTTTTAAGCGCTCGACATCGACACCTAAATGCCGCGCCTGGGATTCACCCAGCAAAAGCGTATTAAGTGCACGAGAAAAGCCGCCCATGCTAAGCAACATAACTAACAGTACCGCCGCTGCGATTCCCGCTCGCCAGTAGTTGGCACCATCGAGCCCGCCCATGCGCCATAGGCTTAGCCGGCGTAGCATTTCGTTATCGGCAAAGTAATCCATTAAACCGGTCAGGCTCGCGGCCAGCGCACTCACGGCAATCCCCATAAGCAACATGGTGGCCACCGATGTGCCGTTGATCGACGACGAAACTTTATACACTAACCACACCGCCAACAAGCCACCGCCAAATGCACCCAGCGAGACAAGCGATAAACCACTGACAAACCCCAGCCCACCGGCACCAAACACAATAGCCACGCTCGCGCCGACGGAGGCACCGGCGGTAACACCAATTAACGACGGGTCGGCCAGCGGGTTGCGAAACAGCCCCTGCAAGTAAGCGCCGCTAATAGCGAGAATCGCCCCGACGGATGCCGCCAGCAAGGCGCGGGGCAAACGAATCGAGTGCACGATAGCCGCGCCATAACCCTCTAGGGGTTGACCGGTAAGCGCGCGAACAACATCAACGATGGACAAATCTACCGAGCCAAAGGCAATTGCCACTAAAAAGCTCAACGCCAACAGCCCGCTCAAAGTAAACCAGGCGAATCGCGGTGCCGTGCGTTTGGCCAGGCTCATGGCGCCGCTGCCTCGCCACCGGCCATAAGCTCGCTAAGCCATGCATCGCTCAGGTGTTGCTCGAGTGTATCGGCCAGCCGATTTAACTGAGCCTCCCGGTGCGCTTGTAAATCAAACTCGGTGTTGGCGTCGCGATCGAACCCCGCCCAATGTAGTAGCGCGCTTAACGCCTCGGGGGCATCAAATAAACCGTGGATATAAGTTGCCAGAATTTGCCCGTCGGCACTCATCACGCCTTCGGGCCTTGGTTGGCCATCGAGTTTGTCGGATTCAATGGTAAAAGGCGCATGGCGGGTTACATCATTACCCGGCGCGCCAAACGCCGGCCCGCGGCTAATACCGCAGTGAATTTCATAACCGCTAAAATAACCGGTGCGCGCCGGCGTCTCACCGGCGCCACGTAAACTAAAATTGCCTTGTACATTTAACAGTGACTTTTGGCCGGTTAACTCTGTTGCGTAATCGCAATAGCCAAAGCCATCGATGCTACCGGCCGTATCTTCGACTCCCATAGGGTCATCAATACGCTTACCCAGCATTTGTAAGCCACCACAAATACCCAGCAGCTTGCCACCGTAACGCAGATGTTTATCGAGCTTGGTTTGCCAGTTGTTTAACTGCAGCTGTTGTAAATCGGCGCGCACGTTTTTACTGCCGGGCAGAATCACTAAATCGCACGGGGGCAATTCGTCGCGCACCGAAACAAACTGTACGTTAACCGATGGGTGCAACCGCAGCGGATCAAAATCGGTGTGATTGCTGATACGCGGCAGTACCGGCACGACCACATTCAGTTGCTGCTCGCCTTTAACCTGCGCAGTGCTGATGGCGTCTTCAGCGTCTAAATATAAATCGTGCAAATACGGCACGACCCCCAGCACCGGTTTACCGGTGCGCTGCTCTAACCAATCGAGGCCCGGCTGCAGCAAAGCGATATCGCCGCGAAAACGGTTGATCACAAAGCCTTTAACCAACGCTTGCTCGCTGGGCGAAAGCAGCTCTAACGTACCCACTAGATGCGCAAACACGCCGCCTTTATCGATATCGGCAATAATAATCACCGGGCAGTCGACGGCCTCGGCAAAGCCCATATTGGCGATGTCGTTTTCGCGCAAATTAATTTCAGCGGGGCTGCCGGCGCCCTCGACCAGCACACATTGATACTGATCTGATAACCGGGCAAAAGACTCCAACACAGCCGCCTTGGCGGTGGCTTTGTAAGCGTGGTAATCCAGCGCCTGCATATTGCCCAGCGCCCTACCCTGAATAATCACCTGGGCACCGGTATCGGATGAAGGCTTAAGCAGTACCGGGTTCATATCGGTATGCGGCACAAGGCCCGCGGCCTGCGCCTGTAGTGCCTGCGCGCGGCCGATCTCACCGCCATCTTCAGTAACTGCGCTGTTTAGGGCCATGTTTTGCGGCTTAAACGGCACAACCGCAATACCGCGACGCTGTAACAGGCGTGCAAGGCCCGCCACCAGCGTACTTTTGCCGGCGTCCGAGGTGGTGCCTTGAACCATGAATGCGCGCATAGTGTAGCCATTATTTGAAATCGATTTTTCATAAAAGTTTGAGAACTAAGCAGAATCTCTGCCTTCAAGTTTCCACAGAGCTACCGCTAACGCGGACTATTATTTATAAGCTCGCATCGCCGAGCGTGGCGAGTGACTTTTCTTTGTTTGGCCAAATCAAAGTAACCAAAAGAAAGGCCACCCCGGCGTCTGGCCCTAACGGGGCCCTCTCTCCAACCGATTTTAGGGGGCCGTATCGACATGCTGTCCCTGGCCTGACGATACTTGCGTGAGCGTCCTGCTCACTTACCCCCTAAAATAGGCCTACGTTCGGCTCAGTCGCAGGGGACCTAAAACAGCACTTCGTAGCAAAATAAGGTGAACTCCTCTGATGCCTTTTCAAGCATCACCTGTATCTCGGTTCGTGCCCCACTATCACCACCGAAAAATATTCATATCGACACGACATTAATATTGTACGTATTAATTCTCACAGATTTCGCCAAGAGCAAAAACTCAGTTAATAATCCACGCCTTTACGCGCTTTAACGCCGGCGCGAAACGCGTGTTTTACGTCTTTTATCTCGGCCACGGTATCAACCAGCTCTTGCAGCGCGCTACCGCCGCCACGGCCGGTTACCACCACGCTTTGCTCGCGCGGACGATTTTTAATGGCATCAAGGATTTTTTGCTCATCTAAATATTTGTAGCCAATCATATAGGTCAGCTCGTCCAGCACCACAAGATCGTACCGCTCGTCTTGCAGCATGGTCTCGGCCTGGGCCCAGGTTTCTTCGGCGGCGGCAATATCGCCACTGCGATCTTGGGTGTTCCAGGTAAAACCTGTACCCATTTGGTAGAGGGTTACCTCGGGGCATTTGTTTTTAACAAATAACTCCTCGCCCGATAATTGCGCGCCTTTAATAAACTGCACCACACCCACGGTGTGATCGTAGCCCAGCGCACGCATCACCATACCAAAGGCCGAGCTGGATTTACCTTTGCCGTTACCGGTAAGCAAAATAGCCACACCGCGCTCTTCATCGGCGGCGGCGATATTGGCATCAACTTTAGCCTTTTGCTTTTTCATCGCCTCTTTATGGCGCTGTTCTTTATCCTTGCTCATTTGGCCTCCAATAGTCATTTTGTATTGATTTTTGACGCAGTAATTAGCTATAAATTAGCCAACGAAAAAGCGAAAGTGGGTACCGCTAACGCGGGCTTTTTTATAAGCTCGTCTCGCCGAGCGTGGCGAGTGACTTTTCTTTGCTTGGCCAAAGCAAAGTAACCAAAAGAAAGGCCACCCCAGCATCTCAGCCCTGCGGGTTCCCTCACTCCAGCCGATTTTAGTGGGCCGCATCGACACGCCGTCCATGGCGTGGCGATGCTTGCGCAAATGTCCTATTTGCTTACCCCCTAAAATAGGCCTCCGCTCGGCTGGATGCAGGGGCTTAAAAACCACACTTCGTAGCAAGATGAGGAGACCTAAAGACATTAAGCTCCTCACAAACTTACCCCAAAGCCCCGTTACGGGGCCTAACATTATCGCTAAAAAGTAACCTCTACCCCACCGTAACCCGAGGCGCCTGCAGTGCGGTAACCCGGAACTTCAACGTAATCTTCGTCGGTGAGGTTTTCGCCGCGCACGTAAAACGTAAGCGCGGGACTTATACGGTAGCGTACGCTGGCATCCAGCACCTGGTAATTATCGATGGCGTCGCCGTAGCGATCTTTTGTGCCGCCGGCTGTGCGCAGGTTAACCGACATTTGCAGGTCACTGCCAGGCAAGAAGGTCAGGCCCACATTGGCCATGTTCTCTGGCTGGCGGGCACGTACAGCGTCTTCAGCCGTGGTCGCGTCTGTGTAAGTGTAGTTAGCGTTTACCACCAACCAGTCAGCCAGAGGAACATCGGCAATCAGCTCGACACCTTCAGAGGTGCTGGTGCCAGCAGTTTGTACGTAGCCCGAGTCCCAATCAATCTCGCGCTCAATGCTTTGATCAAAGTAAACCAACTCCAGGTGCAGGCCGTTATTGGCAAAGAACTCGATGCCCGCGTCTACGCCTTCGCTTTCTTCCGGGGTTAAAGGCGCTAACTGTGGGTTGTCCAACTGGCGATTGTAATCGATCTCAAACAAACTCGGGGCGCGAAACCCAGTGCCGTAGCTCGACTTAAATTTTAATGAGCCGGCGGCCAGCTCCACTACGTAAGCGGCGCTTACGCGGTAGGTATCATAGTCGCCAAAATCATCGCTATCGTCATGGCGAGCGCCAGCGGTTACATACAGGCCTTTGCCGTAGTGCCCTTGATACTCGGCGTAGGCGCCCCACTGGTCGCGGCTCATGTCCCGTACGGTATCTTCGCGCTGCTCCAGGCCATAGGCAAGGGTGTGCACTTCATTCAGCTCGGCGCGACCAAGCCACTCGAGCTTTTCAATCTCACCTTCTGTGTCGTAAGACACTTCACCGGACGCATAATTTTTACGAGCCACATCCGTATTAGAGTACGCCAGCTCGTTGCGAAAGCGCTCGGTATTGTAAGAGGCACTTACCCGCGTGTTGGTCTGATCAAAGTCTCCCACGCAATCGTCCGCGTAAGGCCAGCCGCAGCGGTCAAATTCATTGGTGGCTTCGGTATCGCGCACCACTGCCTCTAAGCGCAGCGCCTGGGTCACGTTCCAGCCTAGCCGGCCGTGTAAGGTGGTATTGTCGTAGCCGTCGTCGTCGCCTAATTCGGTGTCATCCAGGCTGGTGTTAAAGCCGTCTGTCTCAGCGTACGAGGCCGCCACAAAGTAATCTAATGTGTTGCTGGTGCCGCCTACACTGGCGTTGTAACGCTGGCTGTTAAAACTCCCGCCCTCGGCGGCCAGCTTCACCTCGGTATCGTCGCTCGCGCTCTCGGTGGAGATATTCAGTACACCACCGGCATCGGCGCCATACATCAGGCCCTGCGGGCCGCGCAACAGCTCTACTTTACCCACATCGGCACTCAAAATATGTTGAATCTGCGCGCCGGCCTGGGTGCCGGTTGGGTCGGTCACATCCACCCCATCCACACGCACCATGGTGCGGTAGCCCGATTCACCCCGTACCCGAATCGAGCTGGCCTTGCCCATACCGCCGGCGTTAGTCACCGACACCGATGGCATGCTGCGCAGCACATCGGCCAGCGCGGTAAAACCCCGGGCTTTAATTTGCGCTTCATCCAGTACCGATACGGACGTTGCCACCTGACGCATGGTCTCGGGCTGGCGCGAGCTGACCACGACGATGGTTTCCAGTGTGGGCAACAGCGCCTGGCTTTGGTTGGTATCCTGCTCTGCGGTTTGTGCAACGACAGGCGCAGCAGTAGCGGCGCTAATAGCCGCGCTAAGAATAAGTTTTTTCAAGGTTCAACCCCTAAGTCGATATTGGCTTGGGATCGAGGGAGGAATAGCAATGCGTCACGCAAAGCGTGGGGTGTCGTATTGCCAGATGGTAGCCCTCCGCTCCATCACGGTTCGATCCAGGCCGGTATCGGGCTTACAGAGTGTGCCGCGCACATGCTCTGATCACCGTTGCGGGGGCAGCGCCGGATTACCGGACTTCCCGTTTAACCTACTCAGCCCACCGGTTAGGGTGGCAGTAGGCACCTGCTATCGTGGCGCGCAATTTACGGTGCGCGCGGGGGTTTGTCAATTATTGGGGCAATCTAAAACAACAGCAGCTTTGATCTACATCACCGTTTAAATATTAACCTATGTAAAGGTCATTGCGGGCCGGCGCCAGCCCTGCTGCAATAGCCATTACCTAAAACGAATGATCGAGGGACTGGCTATGAGCAACTACCTAACATCGCGGCGCCGCCTACTGCAGCAAATGGGCATGGGGGCCACACTACTCAGTGTTGGCGCCGGGCGACAAGTACTGGCAGCAAGCGGTGGCAAAAAGCTCGGCGTGGCACTGGTGGGGCTTGGCTATTACAGCCGCGATTTGCTTGCGCCTGCCTTGCAACTCACCGAGCACTGCGAGCTTAAAGGCATTGTCACCGGTAGCCCCGACAAAATACCCGTGTGGCAAGAAAAGTACGGCATTAAAGACGCCAACGTGTACAACTACGACACCATGCACGAGATCGCCGACAACCCCGAGATCGATGTGGTGTATATCGTTGTGCCCACCGGGTTACACAAAAAATACGCAGTAATCGCCGCCAACACCGGCAAGCACGTGTGGTGTGAAAAGCCCATGGCGCTAACACCCGAAGACTGCCAAAGCATTATCGACGCCTGCCGTAAAAACAAAGTGAAACTATCGGTGGGTTACCGCATGCAGCACGAGCCCAATACCCAAACCGTAATGCAATACGCCCAGGATTTACCCTACGGCGCTATCCGTACCGTTAATACCCAGGCGGCCTACGGCGGCAACGGCCTACCCGCCGATAACTGGCGCATGCAAAAACACATGGGCGGCGGCGCCCTTTACGACATGGGTGTGTACACCATCAACGGCGCGCGCTACGCCACCGGGCTAGAGCCCATTGCCGTTACCGCCAAGCGCTCGTTCGATCACCCAAAATTTACCGAGGTAGACAACACCACCCATTTAACATTGGAGTTTCCCAACGACATCGTCGCCGAGTGTATGACCTCGGTGGTGCAATCGGGTAACCAGCTGCGGGTAAACGCCGAGAACGGTTGGTACCAACTCAAGCCCATGTCGGAATACAGCGGTGTGCAAGGCACCACCAGCGATGGCAAAAAGCTCGATAAATACCTCGCCAACCAGCAAGTCAAACAGATGGACGACGATGCCCTGGCGATTATTAATGATTCGCCGGTGTTGGTGCCGGGCGAAGAGGGTATGCGGGATATCGCCATTGTGCGTGCGGCGATTGAATCGTCTGAGAAAGAGAAAAGGATTACGCTGTAAGTGATTGCCAGCCCTCCCGAGTGGAGGGCTTTAGTTGATTTTGGCAGTCAGGCTCGACACTGCTTTTACCAATCCGATAACACGGCGAATTAAGCAATAATTTACAGTTGGTTATACTTGAGAGAAGCAAACAACCGACTGTAAATTGTGCTTTTAAATGCTTTTTTATACGCTACCTCGCATTTAGAATCGGAGCTAAAGTTTGATGTAATGATGCCAATGAAGCACTATACTTTTGCTCACAATAAAGTTTATATAACGCCTTGTAGATTTCATCTTTCATCACACCTGTAGAGGCATTAATTCTTTCCGTTATGTACTTAACTCTATCTTTTGCTTTCTCGCGATTGTTCGCTTTATTTAAGCCAGTATAATCAACGCTAGAAATAATCCTATTGATGTTTATAGGAGAACCATTAAATAGGCGATTAATTGTCGAATCTACATTTCCGCTCTCAATCATTTCCATAAGCCCCACCTCAGGAGTGCACGGTAGATACTTTATGTTATTAGCGGCTTGAGAAAATAAATCTAACAAACTCTGTATATTCTTCTTTCTAGCAGTTACTAGCGATTCTTTTTTCACGTCTTCATCCAGGAAAGCATAGCGCTTTACATAATCAGGAAATACCTGGCTAGAACTATTTAGAAACTCCAAAACTTGCACAAACCCACCTATTGGGACAATTTTATACATAGGCGAATAATTTCTTTCATTACGCGTTTCTGATATATAAAAAGCTAACATTTGACCTAATAATATTTTAGCTTGCTTATCTTCAACTAAAAAAATGTAATCAGCACTAAGTTCATCATCAAAAGCGATTTCCCCTAAAACCTGAGCAGGGTAGACATTATTTACACTTTTAAAAACCTTGGAGGCTTGCTCTTGAAGTAGGATTATTTTTCTTCGATCAATATTCTTTATTAAAGTTGCTGAATGAGTAGAAAACAATGTCGTAAGCTGCTTTTCTTCTGATATTTCTTTTACTTTCTCAAGAAGACGGACTTGTGCTTGAGGATGAAGAGCCATTTCTATTTCATCTATTAATACTAAACTTTTCTTTTGGACATTAGAAAGCTTACACGCAAGCCTCAACACACAAAGCTCACCCAAGCTAAAATTTTTCTCTGAAAAATAATAGGTGACGCTTTTGCTTGTATATGGCAAAAGATAAGCTTCGCTCCCAACACCTCTTCGAGTATTAACATATTTAAGGTTTCCCCACTTCCCATCGTCTAAGACACAATTCATAAACTCTCTTATATCTTCCGATGCGGCCCGAACAGACTTAGGTCTTATCTCATCCGCGAAAGGCTCTACTCTACTTCCGTTAGCCTCAATAAACTTGACGGAACTGTAGGGGAATTGTCTAAACAATCTAGAATTCCGGCTTGGTGTTGCTCTCCMCCTCCGCCCACCATAAGCATAAGAGACTTGATTGCTGTTGATTTGATAGGTAATTTTTGTATCTCTGAATGAATCAAGTCTATTTTCAAAGGTGCTCGTTCTGTAATAACGCTGAAACGCATGACTTGATCCAATTCTAAACAAAGCGGCCAATAGACTTGTTTTACCAGACCCATTTAAGCCTGTAACCAACCAAACACCTTCACCAGGTATTTCAAATTCTAGTTTTTTAATTTTTTTTAATTTCTCAAGAGTAACTTTCATAACAAAACGGTGAGTCCTTTTAGCCCTCTCTTAAACTAAGCGGCTAGAGATTACTTTTTATAAGGGACTTAGTGGGACCACGCCCGACCATCCCCCCCCTATCGTGTAACGTCTCTACAACCAGAAGACGAGCACGAAGTGGCGATGACTGACAAACTTGTCACACCTCGACACCTTCACTTTCATGAGTTAACACAACATCTTTTGTGTATTCAGAGTATGACTCTTGTAAGTACTTTAAGCCGTCAGAATTATCAATATCAATATCCAGTTGCTCTCTGACAAATTCCAGCCTGTGCTTACACTCTTGAATCAGTTCGCCCCAAGTTTTTACCCAAATAGTAATGCCATCCGCATCATATATAATGCCTTTTCCTTTGTTATCTTGCTTTAAACGTCTCCTTGCATATGCATCAAGATCATTGGATATAACCCAAAAATTCCATTTCGTTTGCAAACGATTAAACCTTTCATCTTCTGCAACAGCGAATGCATATGATTCAATTTGATTTATTTCATCTTGCCCTATTTTTACTTTTGGCGCTTTTAGCTCTACAACTAAGTGCTCTCTTTCATCCGAGTGGTTTTTCCCAATGCTTCGAGTCAGCATTAAATCTACAATACCCACTCGACCATCGACTCTCTTTACTGGATTATCGAGCTGAATGTCTAACCGTTTTTTACTCAAATGCACTTTAAGTACAGCACTAAGAGATTGGTCATTTACTGTTAAAGAAAATTCATCACCAAATACCCAAGTATTTTCCGCAAGTATTTTATGCAACTGAGCTCGCTCTTTTAGAACTTTCTTTTTTTCAGGATGAAAAAGTATTTCCTCTAATCCTGCAACAAACTTTAAGCGATCAGATACAACTTTAGACGCACTGATTATCGATGAAAGAGAAGCTTCTTTAAGCAGCTCTGCAAGCTCAGACTGCTTACCTTTCGTCAAATTTAAAACTTCAGTTAAAATGACATGTAAGTCATCAGGGTTAGATCCTACTATTTGTTTTAGCAACCTAAATTGAAACTTTTTTAGTTTGACATCCGACCTATCAAATTCTGGAATTTGTTCACTAACATTTAAAGCCAGAATATCAAAAACTTGCCTTTCAGCCTCTTCAACTGGACCACTTAATACGCCTGAATAAGGGTATATATTTTCTTTTTTCCATCTTTCAATTTTATCTGCTGACAATTCAATTCTACGCAGCATAAAGTGATTTTTTAACGCTGATATTGCTGATTCGATAGGCTTAGATAAAGAGGGTTCTAAATCACCAAGACCTAATGTGCCAACTGTATTTAGCTTGCTGATATGGCCTGACTTTAGGTATGCAGTATATGAAAAGTCACCTGTGCCTCGAATAGTTTTTTCATATGGCAACAATGGGAACCCATTGTTATTGCAAAGCTGCACTTCGTTTTCTGTGTTGCAATTCCACTCAATAATTTGTAATTCATAAGGATAATCAACATCGTCAAATTGTACACTACCTAAAGGGATATTAGTCTTGTGCTTGACTTGACTTTCAGGGTCAACCAACTCCCCATCGACGTAGAGCTTTATTGATTTATATTGAGATAGATATATAGCAAAAACCGAGGAGAAGTATTCCAGTAAGCGCTCTTTATTTATAGATGTAAACTCTTTATGAAGTTCATAAATTGAAACGCTTGTTCCAGTAGACTGGTTACCGCTAATTTTTGGGGATGTTGGATAAAACACTCCTTTATTATCAGCTTTACCTTTTATTGTGTATGAAAGTGTATTTTTACCATCAAAAAAAGATGTATTCCATTCAACCATCCTTCCAATTGCGAACGATTTAAATCTACCCTGCCCCTCTTTTCCGTGTAAGAATCGCCCTTTAGGTGAAATTCCTTTTTTTCCTTTCCACGATCCGCCTAGGGAGCTAAATAATTGTTTGGAATCTTTGTGGGCTATTCCCATTCCGTCATCTTTAACGTGGACGGCTTGTAAACCAAAGTCTGTTCGTTCTATTGAAACTTGAATTAAATCTGCGTCAGCATCAAAAGCATTCCAAACTAGCTCTGTTAAGGCACTTAAAACAGGTGCCCTAGAGACTTTATCCAAATGATCCTTTTTTACTTCTACTTTAATTAAATCGTCCATTTAACACCTAAACTTGAATAAAACACTAATAAGTATAACGCTCAAATATGCGGTGCCCGACGCAGGAGGGCGTCCAGCGCGTGAAACGCGCGCACATCATTTGCTTGTTATGGTTCCTTCTTTGGCAGACTTTCTTGTATCAGTTTCGATTTTTGATAGAAATCCAATAGCTGCGAAGGCTATTAAAAGGATACCTAGAGCTAAGGCCACATTGAGAAGTTCGAAAACGTAGCGAGAAGAGCTACTTACAGCATCAGCTTTGTATTGGGCAAGTCTACATAAGGCTTGATTCTCACGTAGTCCGGCACACTCAACTTCGCTCAAAGCGAGGCCAGAGGCTTCTTCAAATTCAAATTTCAGCTGATTCGCTATATGTTCTTGCTCAAGTACAACAGGAAAAGACTGTGATATTCCAACTAGGTATACAATAAGGAGAGCAACCCCTCCCTTAAACAGTTCTTTGTGAGATCGCTCGATACTCATTACTAGCGACATCACGACAATCACAGTCGCATTCAGGATCTTCTTCATTATAACCTTTTTATCTTAACCCTACCCATGACAGTATATTAGGCAGAATTTCGTTTACACAACACCAAACCCCACCCCATTTGTTCCATTTATTTTCGAAAAATCATATCAAGTTCAACCGGCTAGCGCATCCATTTCTATGTTTTGTCACTGTGAAAACAAAGCCATGTGTTTAACGAAACCCCGACGGGGTCTTTTATACACTCGACGCCAAATAATATGCTTATATTTCAAACAGTTAAAGTATGGCTCATGGAGAAACGAAGACCAGTAAGCTTGTTACTCATAGAGCCTTACCCTTAAAGTCACTCCCGCCCGCCTTCATTGAGCGAGCCCGCCCCAAGCGTTGTAATCGCCATTGCAGCCCGCCCACAGCAAAGGTCTACCTTCACTAAACTAACCTTCTCACCCTGTTCAATAATAAACGGCTCACAGCACCCACTTTTCAGCACCGCAGCGCACTCCAAATGGCGTTAATCAGTCGTGCTTTTAGGCGCCCGGGCGTGCCTTACGGTGCATGGCACTTGCGCTTTAAGGCGAAAATATTGACACTAGCCAAGAGACATTAGGTGTCACCGCGAGCGCTTTTAACCCCCAACGCAAGGACGAAGACCTTCATGCCCTGGTTACTTATGTTCCACATTGCCGCCTTACTGTGCTGGTGCGGGACTTTGCTGTATTTACCGGGTTTACTGGTTGGCCGAGCCGGCGGTGCAAACACAGTAACTCAGCCGGCCCACAGCGCCAATTACGTAGCATTACCGCGCTTGGTGTATACCCGGATTGCCACGCCCGCGGCGCTGACTGCCATAATTGCCGGCACGCTGGTTTTTTACCGCTACGGTATTTGGGATGTGTGGCTGATGGTTAAGCTAATGCTGGTGACGCTATTGGTGGTGCTGCACCTTTTAACGGGGCTGCTGATTGCGAAAACCGAGCGAGGTAAAGTGCAGCGGGTAAAAGCATACGCCTATGTCATTGCGCTGCTGCTGGGCGCCACCATGACCGCAATAACCTGGCTGGTGTTAGCCAAGCCCCTGCAGGAGCTATAGCATGACTACATCCATGTGGATGCCTATGTGTATGCCTATGCGTATGGGAGTAGGAGCGCCTCAATCAACCGTCGGTATCGACACCCACACCGTGTTCGTACACCAGCTGCCCCCCAAGAATACCCGCCAGCGCGATCAGCAAGGCCGTGACAACCGACAAGGTAACGCCCCAGGGGCTTACCCAGGCCAGCATATCCTGATAGCGCAGCAGCCAGTTAAGGGTAACGATAGACAGCGCCATTACCGCGACCAGCGCGTGGCTCCAGGCGGTAATAAGGCGCCGGATTTGCTTTACCGATACCAAGTCGATCAGACCAATAAGGCCAGCGCCCCAGCCGCCCAAGGCGCCAACGCCGGCCAACCACAAGCTGGCGCGGGCCCAAAATTCATCGGCAGTAGCAATATACGCGAAGTCTGTGGCAACCAAAGCCATCAGCGCGGCCACCGGAAAGTGAATCAGCATGGGGTGAATGGGGTGGCCGGCAATAGCCGTGCGGCTGGGAATGGGCGAATGGGGCATAAGTTTTATCCTGAGCCAAAGGCCATAAAAAAAGGGTTAGCAGTAGCGTTTGCCACCGCGTTAACCGGCTGCAGCGGCCCGCAATCGGCGCTCGACCCGGCCGGCCCGGCCGCCGAGGTGATTGCCTGGCTGTGGTGGGGCATGTTTGGCTTTTTTACGCTGGTGCTGTTTGTGGTGCTGGGTTTATGGCTGTACGCCATGCAATGCAAACACGCCAAGGTAAGCCCTGCCGATGCGATCCGCTCGACCAACCGGTGGATTATAGGCGGCGGCATCATTCTGCCATTAATTACCATCATTGTACTACTGGGCGCGGGGATTCCCGCCGGGCAATACGTTATTACCCTGGCGGATGAAAAAACCGAGCCGCTGCACATTGATGTGCACGCGCACCGTTGGTGGTGGGAGTTTCGCTACCCCAACACAGACGTAATTACGGCCAACGAACTGACCATACCGGTCGATACCCCCATAGAAGTAACGGTTTACAGTGACAACGTGATACACGCGTTTTGGGTGCCACGATTGGGCGGTAAAATTGATGTGGTGCCCGGCCGCGCCAACCGCCTACGCTTGCGGGCAAGTGAGGTGGGCACCATGCGCGGGCAATGCGCCGAGTTTTGCGGCACCGGACATGCGCACATGGTGTTTCAGGTTAAGGTGTTAAGTAAAAGCGACTATGCCGCCTGGCAGCAGCGCCAGCAGCAAGACATCGTGGTCGCGCCCGAGCACCAGAGCGCCGCGCAAGCCTTTACCACGCACTGCGGGGAGTGCCACCGGGTTAAGGGCGTTACCCAAGGTACTGGCGCGCCCGATCTAAGCAACGTCGGAGCACGGCGGCTAATGGGGGCAAGCCCACGCGGTGGTGCACAGGTAAGCATTGCCCGGTGGCTTAACACTCACCCCACGTGGCTACAACGCGAGAGCACCCCGCTCCACTCAGACATAACGCCCGAGCAACAAGACGCCATTGCCACCTGGCTGGAGACTTTAGATTGAACAGTAACGACCCACAAGCGGCCGAAGACTTTCACCATCAGTTTGACAAAGTCTGGGGCAACCCGCGCGGCTTATTAGCCTTGACGATCGTCAACCACACGACGATTGGCCTGCGCTTTTTAATCACCGGTGGCGTGTTCTTTTTAATTGGCGGCTTGCTTGCCATGCTGATTCGCACTCAGCTGGCGCTGCCGGGGCACGACTTACTGACACCCGAGATTTACAACCAAGTCTTTACCATGCACGGCACCATTATGATGTTTTTGTTTGCCGTGCCGGTGATGGAAGGCTTTGCGATTTATTTAATCCCCAAAATGATTGGCGCACGCGACTTAGTGTTTCCGCGCCTGAGCGCCTTTGGCTATTGGTGCTACTTGTTTGGCGGCATTATTCTTACCTCAAGTTTGGTGATGGAAATCGCCCCGGCCGCCGGCTGGTTTATGTACACGCCCTTAAGCAGCGCCGTTTATGCACCGGGGCCGGGTTCAGACTTTTGGCTGCTGGGTATTACCTTTGTCGAGATATCGGCCGTATCGGCCGGTGTTGAGCTGGTGGTATCGATCATGCGCACCCGCACTAAGAGCATGGGTTTACAGCATATGCCGCTGTTTGTCTGGTACATCCTCGCCATGGCGCTGATGATTGTATTTGGTTTTCCGCCGCTGATTTTAGGCAGTATTTTGCTGGAGCTTGAGCGGGCGGCTGGCATGCCCTTTTTTGATGTAGCGCGCGGCGGTGACCCCATCCTGTGGCAGCATTTGTTCTGGCTGTTTGGGCACCCCGAGGTTTACATTCTGTTTTTGCCCGCCGCCGGAATGATATCGACCATTTTACCGGTATTTTGCCAGCGGCCCATTGCCGGTTACCGCTGGGTGGTAATGGCGATTATCACCACCGGCTTTATCAGCTTTGGCTTGTGGGTCCACCATATGTTTACCGTGGGCATCCCGCACTTGGCGCAGGCGTTTTTCTCGGCGGCCAGTATGATGGTGGCCATCCCCACTGCGATTCAGGTGTTTGCCTGGATCGCCACGCTCTGGAATGGCCGCCCGGTTTACGAGCCCCCCATGCTCTGGGCGCTTGGCTTTTTGTTTATTTTTGTGGCGGGCGGTTTAACCGGCGTTATGCTCGCGCTGGTGCCGTTTGATTGGCAAGTACACGACACTCACTTTGTGGTGGCGCACTTTCACTTTGTATTGGTGGGGGGCATGTTCTTCCCGCTTATGGCGGGCATTTATTACTGGTTGCCGCACTTTTCTGGCCGTATGCCCAACCGCTCACTGGCGCGCTGGGGTTTTTGGCTGATATTTATCGGCTTTAACGTCACTTTTATTATTATGCATGTCACCGGCTTACTGGGCATGCCACGGCGTATTTACACCTACGAGGCCAACTTAGGTTGGGATATTCCCAATATGATTTCCTCCGTGGGTAGCTTTATTATGGCCGCCGGGGTCGCCACTTGTTTGCTCGATATTATCTTGCACTTTCGCTTTGGCGAGCGAGCCAAGCGCAACCCGTGGAACGCCGACACGTTGGATTGGAGCACCTCACTGCCCCCCAGCGCCTATAATTTTGCCACTTTGCCTGAATGCTCAAGCCGCCACCCGCTGTGGGACAACCCCGACTTACAAACCACCATTGAGCACGGCCATCACGGGCTGGCGACCATTGATCACGGCCGCCGGGAAACCTGGGGCACCGATCCGCTTACCGGAAAAGTTCGTGAGATCATTCATTTACCCGGCAACAGCTGGCTACCTTTTTTTGCCGCCTTGGCGACGGCCGGCCTGTGTATCTGCCTGCTCAGCAAGTTTTATACAGTCGCCATTATCATGGCACTGACCAGCACCGCTTTTTTATTGCGCTGGTCGTGGGAGAACGGCGCTCACCCACGCGCCGCGCCCAACGCACAAGTGGTTGAGGGCGACCCACCACTGCACTCGCGCACCCACGATGGCCCGGGCTTATGGGGGATGAAAGTCACCTTGCTGGCTAACGGCTCGCTGTTTTTATCGCTGCTGTTTGGCTGGCTCTATTTATGGACAGTGGCCCCCAACTGGCAGGTGCCGGATCACCCGCCGGTACACTGGCTGGGGCTGCTTAGCTCTGGGGGTTTGCTAACGGCTTCACTTTTTTGGTTTAACCGGGTGATCAAACGCTTGCGCCGAGATATAGCCACTCACCTGCAGCCGCACTTGTGGGGAATTTCGGGGTTAGGCTTTACCCATTTAGTGATACTGGTGGGCGTTTGGCTAAGCTCAAACCTTGCACCGCAAGATACCGCTCACGACGCCGTTATAACCGTTATGTTGCTGTACCAAATATTGCACAGCGCTTTAGCGGTTATCATGACCGTATTGCAGGCGCTGCGCATGGGCAGAAATTACGTCGGCATACACGCGCCCTACGAGCCAAACGTGGTGCAACGTTGGTGGGTGTACACCACCGGCACTTTTTGGCTTATTTATGCGGTTGTGATTTTGTTACCCAACATGTGGAATCTAGCCTAATGCTGTCGCCGTTTCATCCTTTACAGTTAACGCTAGGTTTAGTCATCTGGGCACTGTATTTTGTCGCGCTTTACGCAGGCCTATCGATCAGCTGCCAGCACTTTGCGCCCCCGGAGCAAAGCGGGGCCTTTAACTGGGTAAACATCGCGCTACTGTTGCTGACATTCGCGGTCACCCTGGGGCTGTTGTTTCAAGCGCGCCGCGGCTGGCATATTATTAAGCTCACAAAGAAAACAAGGCCCGCCACCCCCGATCACAAACAATCTGCGAGTGTTCCATCGACGCCGCAATTTATTAACTATGTGGCCGTATCTGTCTATGTCGTGGCAGCCATGGCAACGCTTATCAACGGCCTACCTTTAGTGTTGTTAGTACCATGTATTTAATTCGTTTGCTTCACACCAGTGCTGTGGGTATGGGGCTTATGCTCTGGCCCGCACTGGCCGCCGCCCACAACCCCTTGACCGAGCCAGGCGAAGCGGCGGTATTAACCGGCGCCGTCCTTCTGGCGATTGTTTGGATCAGTTACTGGCTTGGCTGCGTAAAGCAACGCCCCAGCAAGCGCGATTGGTGGCTGTTTAACATCGCCAATGCGCTGAGTGCTGTCACTTTATTTGGCCCACTCGATGACTGGGCCGAAACTAACTCTGCAGCGCACATGGTGCAGCATATGCTGATGATGGTTGCCATCGCGCCCTTGTGGGTTATCGCCCGGCCTTTACCGCAGTGGTATGCCTTGCAGCCCACGTTGGCGGGTTTGGTTTTTAAACCTCTTTTGCTGATCGCCCGCCGCCCAATGCTCGCCACGCTAATTCACGGAGGCATCCTTTGGCTGTGGCATACACCGGTACTGTACGTGCTAGCGCTGGAAAATTTATGGTGGCATTTGTTTGAGCACCTGTGTTTTTTAGTCAGTGCTGGCGTGTTCTGGTGGTCAGTGCTGCGCAGCCAACATAATAATACCCCGCCTGCGCTGCTCGCACTTTTGGTCACTTTGATGCACACAGGTTTCTTGGGGGCGTTACTGACGTTTTCAGAGAGTTCGTGGTACGGAGAGTCGCGCCTTCTTCAGCACCAGCAACTTGCAGGCTTGTTGATGTGGGTGCTTGGAGGCGTTCCCTACGTAACCGCTGCGTTTTACTTGGGCTGGCGCTGGTTTAACCGGGCCGAAAAACACCAATAGGCCCCATTACTGTGTGGCAAACTGACACGGTTAGCTGCTGTGCATAACGATCGTCGGGCACTCGCCCACCGAACAAGCGGCTCGGCCCGCCCGATACGCTAACCGCCAATAACTGTGCCACCGTTGGGGTGCAGCACTTGCCCGGTCATATAGCTGGCGTCATTAGAGGCTAAAAATATATAACTGGGGGCAACTTCGTCGGGCTGGCCAGCGCGGCCCATCGGCGAGCTAGCGCCAAAGTTTTCCACCTCGTCGGCGCTAAAAGAGGCGGGGATCAGCGGTGTCCAAATGGGGCCAGGGGCCACGGCGTTCACCCGGATATTGCGCTCAGTTAAGCTGCCTGCCAAAGATCGCGTCAAGGCGACAAGCGCGCCTTTAGTCGCGGCATAATCCAGCAGTACCGACTTACCTCGATAAGCAACGATAGAGGTGGTATTAATAATACTGTCCCCATCGCTTAAATGTTCCATCGCCGCCTGAGTCAAAAAGAATGTGCCGAAGATATTAGTATCAAAGGTTTGGCGCAGCTGAGCCTCTGAAATATCCGTAATGTCCTCTTGAACGTGTTGCTCGGCAGCGTTATTGACCAACACATTCAACCCACCAAACGCCGCGACAGTTTTGCGCACAGTATCGCGGCAAAACTCAGCGCTGGCGATATCTCCCTTTATCGCCAACACCGGCGCACCGGCTTTGCGGATATGCTCACAAGTGATTTCTGCATCGGCGTCTTCGTCTTTGTAAATAAACGCGACCTTCGCGCCCTCTTTGGCGAAGCCGATACAAACGGCACGACCGATACCACTATCGCCGCCACTCACAAGAGCAATCTTACCTGTGAGCTTTCCTGCGGCCTTATAGTCTTTCATAAAAGACTCGGGCTGCGGCTGCATTTTACGCTCATCTCCCGGCTGGTGAGCCTGGTGCTGACGCGCAAACGACGTTGGTTTATCACTCATGACGGCTCTCCCGATTAGATATTAGGGCGCTTTTGAATGGACTGGTCGGCCACCTGACGCTGCTTCTCGTTGCGCATTGCGGTTTCCATGAAGTCCGCCTGCTCGCCATCCAGAACCTTCTTAGCATCGAAGAAGATCTCATTTTCTTCCTCTTCAATATGGTGCTCCAGGCTTTCTTTAAGCGATAGAAACTTCTGGTACCATGCGGCGCCGGTTAACTCCGAATCGGTGAGCTCGGATAAGAGCTGTTCAGCCTCTTGGTGCTCCTCCTCACCGTGCTCTACTTCGTCTTCGGTTTTTGTGTGATTTTTTAGCGGATCGTAAAAGGCTTTTTCTTCTGCCTTGCTGTGAATAATGATGGTTGCTTTCAATTGGTTAAACAGCTCGCTCCGCTCGGAAGATTCCTCGGGCCCCAACACCTTAATTTTGTCCATTAAGTTTTTGATTTTTTCATGGTCTTTTTTCAGATAAGTGTAAATAGACATAATAAATCCTCATGGGCTAGGTTAAATCATCGTATGCCGGAGTTTGCAGAAGCCGTGCCAAAAATAAGCGAACTCCCACAGCCCGCCAATAGCGAGACCTGGAGCAAAATGAAAGAGGAGAAACTGTGTGGTTATCTAAGGTTTTGACGTAAAGGACACAAAACAATGAATTATTTACAGCACTGGTACGGGCAGAAAACACGCTATAGCCGAATTCATTATTGATAGAGGGATATTCTACCAACCGTCGTAAAGGCAGGCGGTTACTAATACGCGCCTCAGTTTTTTGTACTCATCCCAGCTAAAGTCCGTTGAATCGCTCGCTGATAGGCTGGATACCGGTTGATAGCGCTCAGGCCACCCGTCGAAATGAGTCGCGTCGCCAGCAACAACATGCTTGAGGTTTTCTGAGTGGGCAAAAATAAGGTTCTTTAAGGTTGTTACAGCCACAGGCGTTGGCCTGAACGCTTTAACCGGGTGATTGGCGATATAAAACAAAATATCCGCCGCCTTCAGGTAAGCCACTGAAAACGCGTTTTCTTGTTGTGACGAATGAAAATAGGCCACCACCGGATAAGCACCGTATTTTGTGGAAAACTTCATGCCGCTCAGCTGTATATCAAATAACGTTTGCCAAACAAACTCGACGTCCGGCGCATCCTCCAGCCGCTCAATAAGCGCGCTGCGGTTATCTACTACCGAATTGATTTGACTGGCTAGCTGGCGTTTTTCCAGCGCGACCGGGACAACCGCAATGATATAGGAGAGCCCTAAAGACGTTAACAGGGTTCCGGTGCTTACCGCCAAAGCGCTGAGCAGTGTCCAGGGAAAGTGTTTAGCGGTTACATCGCCATAACCCAACCCACTGAGGGTTACGCCGGTAAAATAAAGCTTATCAAGGTCACTGGCTGCCGTCAGTGTACTGCTGTTAAAAATATTGCTCTCGACCGATTGAAACAGTACAAACCACCCCAGATAAAGCATGCCATACCAGAATGCCACGACCACAATCATAAGCAACGGCCCACTTGCCGACAGCATTGTGTGAGATCGCCTAACGCCGTGATAAACCAGCATCAGCTGCCACAACTTGCGTGTAATAAAAGAGGTGGCCGGGCCGCCGCCCCGTAAACTCAGAATCGTGACAAAGGCGTCAAACAAGGTGAACAGTATTATCAGGGCACCCAGAAGCACCTGAAACTGAGAAAGAAGCGGCATAGAAGTCTCGTCGCGTAGTAAGTTGAAGACGCTATTAGACTATCAGAATGACATGGCGCTGAAAAATCAGCGCCATACTAAGAACACAGCTAACGCAGGATAAACTTTATTCCCGATGCGGGGTAAACGTGTGATGGGCTACTTAAGTAGGCTTAAAAGGTCTTTTGCAGCCTGCTCTGATGAAGCGGGGTTTTGCCCCGTAACGAGTTTACCGTCAATCAGTGAGTAGCTCTGCCAATCGTCGCCCTTTTGATAAGTTGCACCCTTGGTCTTTAGCATATCCTCCAGTAAAAAAGGCACGACGTCGGTAAGCCCTACGCCCTCTTCCTCACTGTTACTAAAGCCGGTGACTTTTTTACCCTGCACTAAAGGCGCGCCGCAGGCATCTTTAACGTCACGCAGTACGGCCGGCGCATGACACACAAAGCCATGGGGCTTATTGGCCTTGGCAAAAGATTCAATTAATTCTACCGATGTAGCACTTTGTGCTAAATCCCACAGTGGGCCGTGGCCGCCGGGGTAAAAGACTGCATCGAACTCATCTGCACTCACCTCAGCCAGAGCTTTAGTGTTTGCCAATGCCTGTTGCGCATGAGTATCGTCGGCATAGCGCTTGGTCGATTCGGTCTGGCCGTCGGGATCATCACTTTTAGGATCCAACGGTGGCTTACCGCCCTTGGGGGATGCCAAGGTGATCTCGGCGCCTGCGTCTAAAAACGTATAGTAAGGCGCGGTAAATTCTTCGAGCCAAAAACCGGTCTTGTTGCCCGTATCACCTAATTGATCGTGCGATGTTAAAACCATTAATACTTTCATACTAACCTCATAGTGTTTAAGTGTGTGCTAGTGCCTCATAATTTACCGATTTAGCTCAACTCGTCAGGGCCAACACGCACCACAAGCTTGCCAAAGTTGTTGCCATCAAGCACATCCGACAGCGCCTGAGGCGCTTGCTCTAAGCCCTCTACGCGCTGCTCGCGATAATGGATCTTGCCCTCGCTTAACCACTCGCTCATTTCTTTCATAAACTCAGGCATTTCAGGGCCGTAATCGTCAAAGACGATAAAGCCTTTTACCGATACACGTTTTTTAAGCAGCGTACCCATCAGTAAGGGTAGGCGGTCGGGGCCATCGGGTAAGCCCGTGCTGTTGTACATAGACACCATGCCGCACAACGGGATACGTGCACCGGTATTCAGCAGCGGCATTACCGCGTCAAACACTTTACCGCCGACATTTTCAAAATAGACATCGATACCATCGCCGCAAGCGGCTTGTAATTGCTCGGCAAAATCTGGCGCTTTATGGTCGATACACGCATCGAAGCCTAAGGTCTCGACGGCATAGCGGCATTTTTCGTCACCGCCGGCCACGCCCACGGCCCGGGCGCCCTTAATTTTGGCGATCTGCCCTACCGTTGCACCAACTGGCCCGGTGGCCGCCGCAACCACTACGGTCTCTCCTGCCTGCGGCTTGCCGATATCCAGCAAACCCATATAAGCGGTAAAGCCCGGCATACCCAAAATACCCAAGGCATAAGAAGGTTCGGCAAGACTTTCGGGTAGCTTCATCAAGCCCTCTTTGCCGGCCAGGGCATAGTCTTGCCAGCCGGTAAAGCCCACGACCCAGTCCCCCTCGCTAAAGCCGTCAAGTCTGGAGCTTACAACCCGGGACACGGTGCCACCCACCATCACATCCCCCAATGCCACCGGTGCCGCATACGATTCAGCGTCGCTCATACGGCCACGCATATAGGGATCGATAGATAAAAACACCGTGCGCAACAGAACTTGCCCGTCGGCGGGCTCTGGCAACGGCTGCTCACTTAGCTGAAAGTTACTTTCCGCAGGGCGGCCCTGAGGTCGAGACGCAAGCAGTAGCTGGCGGTTGTTTGATGCTGACTGAGACATAGCTAACCTCGAGAAATTTGCACAATGAAAGAAACACTGACTACAACCACTTAGTTGAGGTTGCCGACTTACTATTACAAGGGGAGAGTCAACCAGCAAAAAGTGTCACGTTAGAAGATCGCGATGCCATCACAGTTTTACACGGCAATAGCAGCGCCAAATGAGACAGCGCGTGCGTGCAGGCGTGACGAACTTTACATAAGTTTAGACGATATACGCCGGCAGGTAAGACGAATAACGCAAACCCGGCGCGCTTTAGGCGTTAACGTTTAAAACGCCTTCCAGCATATGAATCTCGCCGGCGGCCATGCCCGCCTTAACAGCACGCTCTGGCAAAGTGGCTATTAACCCGCGCAATCTGTCTATTTCGCTTTGCGCTTCGGTATCGCTCAAATAAAATAGCTTGCACAGTGTGCGGGCGTTTTCCGGCGTGGCATCGGCACCCAATGTACCCACGCCCATAGCCTGATGCCCGCGCACCCCACCTAAGGTGGGCAATACATCGTATACGGGCGCTAAACGCCACTGCCTATCGTTAACTGAACACACCATGGCATGGTTGCGGGCGTGATCGTCGGTATTGCCCAATAAAATATTGCACACCATGCGAGTAAACAGTTCACGGCAATCGGTTACCGGCTCGCTCGAGTGCTTGCGCAAAATAGTCGCGAGGTTCACGTAGCTATAGGGATTTTTACGCGAGTCGCGCACACGGCGCAGCCGAGAAGTGTTGAACAGGCTGTTGGCTGACACAAAATGCAGAGGCTGGCCGGCCATACGATCGAACCGCTCGATCAAGTACGCACTGCGCCCCGCTCCCAATGTACGTATAGCGATGGCGGGCACGCGAATACCCGCCTCGCGCAGCAAGGCCATGGTTAAGTGCTCCAGCGCGGGGATATCCAGTAAATCCTGCTCGCGCGAGAACTTCACCAACCACTGGCTGGCGCCATCGGTGACCACCACTTTGGGGCGCGCCCCCCCCATGGATGACCCCGGTTCAATTAATGCAAGCTGTTCTGGCGTAAGCGGTTCGTGCTCCTGCACCTTTTGCGCGACTGCCGCCAACTCATCCAGTAACTCAATGCCAGGCAATTCAGTGGGATTACGCGGATAGCTGCGCGACAAACTAAACTCCAACAACCCGACCCCACCGCCACTGGTACGCAGCAAGCGTTCGACTTCATTTTGTGGGCTGCTGTTGTGATGCATCAACATAATGCGCGTACCCCAGTCATCGGGGCCGGCATCGGTAAAAACACCAAAAGTGCCCTTGGGGTTTTGGGTGCGGAATGTACGGTTCACTAAAGGTAAATTGACCGGGTCTAACGGGTAAGCCTCCGGCTCGGCCAACCACTCTTTGCTGTAAACAAATTCGGCTAGCGGCGGCTCACACGTAATAATGCCGGCCAGGCGACGCTCACCGCTACCCAAACGAGCAAATACATACGCTGACTGATAAGCCATTAGCGCTCCCGCAACTTAGCTTTGGCTTGCAGGATTTGTCGCCCTACGTCATCGCGATGTGGTGCGGCTAAATCAGCCACGGCATCGGCTAAATTCATGGCGTTTAGCGCCGCGAGATATACGCCGGCGGCGGTTCCCAGATTGCCGGCCTCGGCGGCACGGTAAGCATTAACCGACAAGAGCGCGCGTGCGGCAGCCTCCTGAATGGTCCAGCCTCGCGCCTTGCGCGCCTGCTTAAGATTGCCCGCAAAGATCTCAAAAGCTCGCTTGGCATCCTCATCGATACCTAATTGGTAGTCGGTACTTGGCATAATCACTCGCCCCACCAGCGCTAAGCGGTTAATAAACGAACAGTAAGCGTACCACAAGAGCTCAAACCAAACAAAATAAAATACCTATAAAGGTATATTTTTAGCTATATAAAACTTATATAGGTATATTCTGTTGATCAGAAAGCAATTCGTGCAAAGTGATGGCCTCTTGGTCCACGTAACCCTGCTCCCGCCTGATAGCCGGTAATAAAACGGTATCGGCATACTCACAGCCGGTGATATCCGGATCGGACTGCGGGCTTTTAACGCCCGACGCCTGGGCGTGGCCCAGACCGCTGTTTAACCGTTGCAATAATGGCTCATACCCTGGGCGCCATGCCTGCAGCTGGGTAAAGCTTTGACGCAGTGCTTTTAAAATTGCCATTCCGGCATAATCTAAGTCGCCCCAGAAACTGACGTGTAGCCAGCGAGGCTGCTCGTCAAACCACGCTTGCTTAAACTCTGCGATATCCCCATTGGGGTTGAGAAAGGAAAAGACCGCCCGGCCCGGCTCCCGCACTCGTGCCGCGCTACCACGAAAGCCGGCACTGTAAACCACGGTAATGCCCGGCAAATTAGCGTGTGCCAGCATTAAAAAGGTGTCTTGGTTTTCGACAAACAGTAAATGCGTGAGAGGCTGGCCGAGATGCACCACCAGCATCACCGGGCGCAGCTGTAGCCGCTGCGATAATGTCGGGTAAAGGGCTCGCACCAGCGACTCGTGTGGCTCTAAAAATTTAGAGTCCCCGGCGAAGCAGCGCGCCGAAAGCGCCCTTAACGACATAGGCTGTTGCAACTCGTCACCGATACGGGCAAAGGCGCGTACCACTTGCGCCGCCGACATACCCTTAGCGCGAACGTGGCGATTCACCAGCGCGTTGCCGGCGTCTTCAAACTTATCGGCTACTCTCTGCAGCTCGTGCGCCCAGGTTATGGCGTAGGGGTCGAGCGCAGGCCGCTTTAACCACTCGCGCACTATGGGCTCTTTATCGGGTAAGAAGTAAATTTGGGCGTTATCGTAAGGCTCTTGCTGAGAGGTAACGCGCGCTCGCTTAATGGTTAGCATGTGATATTGGCGGTCGAGGTCATCGAGCAGCGCCCACAAAAATTCAACATCTTGCGCCTGAAAATCGTACAACTCGGGGACAGATTTAGGCGTAACTTTTATATAAGGGCGGTGGCCCGCCTCGAGCTGATCGAGAAACCGGTGCAGCAAACGCCAGGGCAGCAGCTCTGGGCTCCACCAAACCGGCGGCCCTATTTTTTTAGGATTAGCGCTTGTCGAGTGTGTCATGGCCATTAAGCGTTTGGGTGGTTGCGATTGCTTACAGTGTAACAGACCCGGCAAACCGCTCCTCGCGGCAACAGCACACATTTAAAAAAGGCCCCAATGCACGCATCGGGGCCAAGAGAGTACGCCTAAGAACTTAGGCGATAGCGAGACTTAGCAAAATCAAAACAGCGGTTTAGAAACGCCCGCGAACACCTACCGACCAGCGGCTTTCATAGATGTTTTGGGTAATAACATAGTCATCCCACTGGGCGTACTGGTTTTCAAACTCGTCAGTAATGTTACTGCCCTGTACATAGACACTGACGTAATCGTTAATGTCATAGCTGGCCGACAGATCCACATAAACCGTCGAATCCGTCCAGATGGGAACAACCCCTTCGCCAATGGCATCGGCCAAACGATCGAGCCGGTCACTGCGATAGTTAGCGGCAATACGGAACTGCCAGCCGTAATCGTCGTACCAAAGCACAGCGTTACCGGATTTTTCAGAGTTATCCTGAATCGGCAGCTCGTCGCCGTAAACATCGACGTTAGAGCTATCACTAGGCGCGTAAGTAAAGTTAAAGCTTGCCCCTAAACCGCCCCAAATACCGGGTAAAAAGTCAAAGGCTTGTTGATACGCAAACTCTAACCCTTCGATGCTGCCGCCCTCACCATTAATATCCGTGGTCACCGGCAATTCACGGCGAATAACCCCGTCGGCGTCAGGCAAGCCTTTAGTGATAGTGCCCTGCTCGATGAACGACTCAATGTCCATATAGAAAGCGCCCACGCTTAACAGGCTAGCATCGTCAAAGTACCACTCCAGCGACAGGTTGTAGTTGTCCGAGCGCCAGGGTTCTAGTTGCGGGTTGCCATTTTGGGTGCCGTTGATGGCCACCAGCAAATCGGGACTAACCCCAAGCTGATCGCCCAATACGTCGCCCGCGCGACTGCGCCCGACACTTAACCCGCCGGCTAAGTCGTCGATATCAAGGTTGGTCAGAGTTTTAGCGTAACCGGCGCGTAGAATTAAATCCTCGGTAATATCCAACGCAAAGTTAGCGGCTGGCAAAAAGTCGTCGTAGCTGCGTGATATGGTTTCTTCGCCGGTTTTATTTGAGGCAGTACAGAGCGAACAAGGACGATCACCACCAATTATGTTCTGCAGAATATCCAGCTCAGTCTTAACGTATTGAGCGCCAATATTACCAACGTAGTTTAACCCGGCTATATCACCTTCAAGGTTCATTTGCACAAAAGCCGTTTGCGTTTGCTCTTCGACTTGATACGAGCGCGAGGGTTGAACCAGCTCTTTATTACCCGGGTAAATGGCGTTTTGAAAGCCGAGGTTATCGTCCATCACCTCGGGGTTAATAAAGTAGAAGGTACCCGGCACACTGCCCGGCCCAAAGTCGCTAACCTCATTTACCCAGCCCTCTGGCATGTCACTGTAATAGTTGGTGCTACCCAGTGTCATATCGCCACCGGCAACACTGTTTTCACCGTCGCCATTGGTGTCGCCCAGCGAGGCACCGGAGTCCTTCCACATCACATCGGCGGAGTAGTCACCCGTGGTAAAAGGCGCAACCAGAATATGCGTCTGCCGAGTGACGTCACGCTCGCCTTGACGCACACCAAAATCAATACTGGCAATGTCGCCGCTGGAGAAGCTGTACCTGGCATCGGCGCGCAGTACATCGAGGGAGGCATCTTCCTGGAAGTTATTCTCTGAGTAGGTTGAGACCAAGTTGTACTGATTAATATCAGAGCCAAAGCCCGGTTCAAACTGCAGCGAAATATAATCGCCCGTGCGATCAAACTGCACCAGTGCATCCTCCGGGCCATAACCTCTTGGGTTAGCAGGCTCGGCTCCAGAGCCGTCATTGCGCAACAAACCATGCTGCGCACCACTGGTGAGGTAACCGTGGGCTACATTTTCGGTATGCGAGCGCTCGGCATCACCATGCAGGTAACGCAAAGAACCACTCCAAGGTCCCTCGCCCTCATAGTTAAGCTGTAGGTTGGTGTTGGTCGAGTCGCGGTCATTGGTTAAGGATTCGGCGTACGAGCTAACGCGGCGCACACTGAGCTCGGCCCGATTGACGGTATAGATCGAGCCCCCCAAAGGGCCCGCTAAGCGCTCTTCATACTGGTCAGAGTAAGCCCAGTTATTGCCGCGCGCACTGTCGATCATCATGCCCTGTTTGCGGTCGGCGTCTTCCATCTCGGTGTAAAACACATCGCCGACAAACTCTAAGCTATCGGTAATATTGGCCTGAAAGCTCGCACTTAAACCAAAGCGATCCCGTTCGGTGCCGCGATCCATTACGCCGTAAAAACGCTGCGATAAAAAGGTATCGTTGTTGTCACCATCGCCATTAAAATCGCGCTGATCGCGAATATCTTCACCAATTAACTCCATCCCGTTCAGAATGGTGCCATTGCGATAATTCGCCATGGTTTTTTGATCGTAGGTCGCTGTTACCACCAAGCCGTAATCATCGCCGTTAAAGCCAGCAAATGCCGACACTTTGCCGTCATCGCCTTTAGACTCGCTACCCTGAGCCAACTCAGCATTGCCTGCCAGCGTAACCCCGCTGTCAAGGTCAAACGGGCGAATGGTTTTTAGATCCAGAGTGCCAGATACGCCACCGGCCAGCAGTGATGCAGTGGGTGATTTGTGTACGGTAATCCCTGAGATCAACGACGCGGGAATATCCGTAAAATCTGGTTGTACGGTAGTAATTGAGCCTGCGCTTAAAAATTGCTCGCCATTCATCAGCGCGGTCACTTGCGGCATACCGCGTACATTAATGGTCGACCCTTCACCCGCTGAACGGCGAATTTGCACCCCGGGAACACGCTGTAATGTATCGGCAATGGTGGTATCAGGAAGCTTACCAATGTCTTCGGCGGTGATCGTGTCACTCACCCCGACATTAAAGCGCTTTTGATCTAAGTTGCGGGCCTGACTTGCCGCCACACCGACAACGGTTACCTCTTCAATAGGCGCTTCATCAAGGTTTTGTTGCGCCGCGGCAACCCCACTTAACGACATACCACTGACCACCAGCGCAACGTTTACTGCAAGCGCACTGCGCTTAAAACTAAACCGGTTCAAAATACGATCTCCCCCAATGTACTACTTTTTGTGCTTGCTTAGGCAAACACACCCAATTCCAGTGTCAGCCTCCATACCGAAAATGTTATCCAGTAACTTTTATGCGGATACTTTGTGATAGTTTGTATCAGGCTAATCGTAAAATTTAGATATGGCAAGGGGCGTTTAATTATTTTTACGAACCTTATGCTTTGGTTTGCCGACTGAGGTTACGTTGTGCGGAGACAGACAAGTTCGTTACCTTGAGTTACATTCGTCTTAAACGGCGTTTTGTCTGCCAAAATAGAATCAATTTATTTATATAAAAACAGCACGTTATAGAAATACGCAACAATTTCAAAAAAATCGCACATCCGTTACCCGAAGTAACATCAATGTAACCTTGATATGTAAAATAGTGACCGAGCAGGTGATAACGCTTGCTTTACCCGGGAGGGTGATCCCCTCCTTAAGCTGATTTAGCGTTGACTGATACGAGGTAACCAACCATGTTCAATTTCACTAGCCGCTCGAGCCTACAAACCATTATTGCCGGCTTTGCCTTAACTATTGCCGCCGGCGCCAGCGCCGCGGACCGCAAAGTGCCAGGCGTTGTCGAGTCTGTCGACCTAGAGAATAAAAGTGTTTCAATTATCGCCGACGAAACCGGCGAGAAGCTGACCTACAGCTTTCCCGACACCCCAAAGGTACGTGTAGGCGGTCGCCCAGTGCGCGACATGTCTAACTTACAACCAGGCCAAAACGTTACCCTGAAGCTTTCTAGCATTGAGCCAGAGAAGCCCAAGAGCCGTGTTATTCAGGGTGAGATTCTGGAAGTAAACTTACAGCAGAACATTGCTTTGATTCGCCCGGCCGACGGTAGCGCCCCACGCACTATCGCCCTGCCAGACGCTATTCGTGTGTCAGGCCTGCATAAAGGCGCTGGTATCGAAGACTTAGAGGCTGGCCAGCAGGTTACCTTTAAGTACGCGCCACAATAATGATTCGGTGGGCCTCGCCAGAGGCCCACTTATTACCCCGCCTGCGCCAGCAACCACACCACGTAGCAGTAACCCCCTCCGTAACGCCCCCCCTTATGTAGCACCAAGCCCATTAGCCACCCGTAGTAACGGCGCCGTCAGTCGCCACGTTTAGGGGCAACAAAAAGCCGTAACGCACCAAAAAAGTGTTACTAATTATCACAACGATCACCCAAAAACAGGCACAAGTTAAGTCCACGCACCATAAAAAGGCTTTTTTATTTCCTTATATTATATTAATTGAACTTCTTAGATTTAAATAAGTAATTGATATAAAATACAGTAACTTTAAGTAACAAAAAGTTAGAAAGTATCAGTAATATGTTTCCTGCGCAGACAACACATCGTTAACAAAGGTTTGCGCAAGCAATAAGGATGAGATTTGCCCACTCGCCTTTTACAGCGTTATTTAACTGATATGACTTAGACAGCTTAGAGGATTTGAATATGTCTATTTTTACTGCACGTACTACTGTTTCATCGCTGATTGCGGGCCTGGCACTGACAGCTAGCAGCGTTGCCCTGGCCGCCGACATCACATTAAAAGGTGTTGTTCAGTCAGTGGATTACGACACTAACAGCCTAACTGTGCTAACCGATAAAACCGGCGAGTTGGTGACTTACGGTTTTACCGGTACACCAAAAATTGATCTGGACGGCTATAAGTCTACCGATATGGCATCGGTTGAAGTCGGCCAAAACGTCAAGTTAAAAATTAATAAAGTAGTCGCGCCACAGCCAGCACAAAAGGTCGTTAAAGCTGAGATCTTAGAGGTGAACTTAGAGCAGAATATTGCTTTGATACGCCCCGCCGACGGCGGTGCGCCAAGGGTAATTGACTTGCCAGAGGCCGTGGCGATTTCTGGCTTACACGACGGAGCTGAAACCTCAGATTTAAAAGAGGGTCAGTTTGTGACCTTAAAGTACAGCGCTAAATAAGCCTGTTAAGGCCCCGCTGAGTGCGGGGCCTACTTTCAGTATTAGTTGGGCAGAGCGCCACCTGCCAACGTCGTATTGCTAAGATTTTGCTGCAAAAACTTAAGCACATGAGCCAGAGCCTTAGTGCGAGTTTCACCCTGCATTAAATAATGGTTTTCGTTTTTTAATTCCAAAAACGTCACTTGCTTACCTTCATCTTTCAGCGCATCGTACATCTCATCGGATTGATCGACCGAGACTACCTCGTCATCTTCACCGTGAATCAATAACACCGGTACTTTAACGGCTTTGGCGTGATTCACCGGCGAGATTGCCGCGAGATCTTCTTTGGTGTATTCGCCGTTGGCGATGGATTGCTCAAAGTAACTTATCACCCAGTGATCGTCACCCGCCTTGCTGCGGTCCTCATCAAGCATTTCGTTTAAATCACTCACGCCATTTATGGAGACTGCGCAACGATACAGGCCGGGCGTCATGGAAACCCCCACCAAAGCCGCATAGCCGCCATAGCTACCGCCGACAATACACACCCGTGAGTCATCGACTAAACCGGCTTTGGCAAAGTAAGCCAGACTATCGGTGAGGTCATCTTGCATTTTGCGGCCCCACTCACCCCGCCCAGCAACGATATGATCCAGGCCAAAACCGCTCGAACCGCGAAACTGCGGCTGCAGCACTAAATAGCCACTGGCGGCAAACGCTTGCGCCAGCCAGTCAAAACCCAGGCGGTCATAGGTTTCTGGCCCGCCGTGGGGCAGCATAATGGTTGGCATATTTTTCGGGTCGCCGGCAAACTGTAATGGCAGCGTTAAGATGGTGGGGATTTTCATACCATCGCGAGCCTTAGCGTTGTAAACCACACGCGGCGCAAGGGTGTCTGGCTTTATGTTGCCTCTGGCACCGGCTAAAAACTGTGCCGGCTTACCCGATTTAACCAAATAATAACTGCCCGCTGTGGTGGGGCCCTCGACGTATACCACTAACTCTTGCCAGTCGTCGCTCCAGCTACTCAGGCTAACCGAGTGCCCTTCAAAGCTCGCCACAGCCTCTTTAACAATGGCGTCTTTGTGCGGTTCAAACAACTCATAACTGGGTGTAAAGCCCGAGTACTGCAAACCGTATACAACGCCGTTAATATCTCTGATAACGCTTTCGATGTCGGCGTCATCGCGGCCATAAGGTTCATCGGCAATGGTGCCGTCGGCCAGCGACATTTTGTAATAAACCACACGACCGGTATGCTCGTTAGTCGCAAGTATAATCAGGAATTGACGATCGGGCGTTAAACCAACGCCCGTGCGAGTAATAATGTCGGTGGACTCTTCGTAGATATTGCGCCAGCCGTTACCGTCCGGCACCTTAATAACATACTTGTCATAGCGGTTATCGTAGATCTCTTGTGCTAGTACATTACCGTTGCCATCTAAAAAGTAATCCAGCGTATCTCGATCGCCCTTTACCACCACTTTTGGCCTTCTGGGAGATTGTAAGTCAACCTTCATTAACGAGCGCTCGGGGCTTTGGTCGTGCTCGCTACTACCCACAAACGCCGGCATATAAACATAGCGATGATCGGCCGAGATACCGGAGATAGCGCCCAGCCCACTCTGCCCACGGTAGATATTATCGCCCGGGCGCAGTAACTGCTCGAGCTCGCCGGATTTAACATTCAAGGCAAACGCCGTACTAACATCCATCTCGCCGCGGTAATCCAACATCCGGCGACGCTCCGAGGCGACCAACACTAAGTAATCATCGTTAATAAAATACAAATCGTGTGGGTTTATCTCGTTAACATTGGCGCCGGTCAATACCTTGCGCTGCTCAAGCGAGTAAACCACCACTAAATCCTGGCCGTCTTGCACTTTGCGAAAGGCAATAAGCTCACCATTGGGTGAGATCTCAAGCATCGAGGTTACCGGTAAGGCGCCGTATTGTTGCGCAATGGCCTCACTGGACGGAGCTGGCTCTGCCGCTATTGCCGGCACAGCAAACAGAGCTGGCAAAAGAGCCGCAACAAAAAGGCGCGCAAAAGAGCGTGTAATGTTAATGGGGCGGGTTACGGATTTATGCATGGCAGCATCCTTACTGTTAGGGCGTTAGCCGTGTCGCCCGTTATTATTGAGTTATGGTTAAAACAAAAGGCGGGCCAGTTTACGTGATTCCCCCTGCGGCCTCAAACCCGCAATATGCTCAACTTTCACTATCACCGATTGCATTTACGAGCTAGGAGCCACACACTTAGGGCACTTTACCGGAGAGCGTGAGATGTTGAGTCAGTGGGCCTGGAAGCTATTACAACTCAGTCGGCAGTTGTGGATGCGAACCGTATTGTTCGCGGTATTAGCGGTGGCAACCGCGTTAATCGCCATTGCCTTTAAAGGGTGGATTCCCAGTGAATTGTCCGGAGCGATTGGCGCACCAGCGGTTGATCGAATTTTATCCATCCTGGCCTCCAGCATGCTGGCGGTTACTACCTTCTCGCTCAGTGTGATGGTGGCCGCTTACAGCGCCGCCACCAGCAATATCACCCCGCGCGCCACTCGCCTACTGATGCAAGACTCCACCACGCAAAACGCTCTGGCGACTTTTGTGGGCTCGTTTGTGTACTCGCTGGTAGGGATTATCGCGCTGCACACAGGCGTGTACGGTGACCAAGGCCGGGTTATTTTATTCGTCGTGACCATTGCCGTTGTGGTGTTGATCGTGGGCACTATTTTACTGTGGATTAATCATTTATCCAGTTTAGGCCGTGTGGGTGAAACGACCGACCGCGTCGAGCAAGCCGCCGAGGCCGCTGTAAAACGCCGGGTGGCTCACCCGTGGCTGGACGGGCGCAAGCTCGCAAGTATCGACGATATTCCAGAGCAAGCCGTGGCCATTTACTCCGAGCGTATCGGCTATGTGCAGCACATCGACATCAAAGCCATTAACCGCTGGGCAGAGGAAAACGACGCTAAGGTGTATATCGCCAGTTTACCCGGCGCGTTTGTGCACCCGGGGCGCGCGCTGGCCTACTGCCTCAACCACTCAGAGGAAACTCTCGAGCAGGCAACGGCGGTTATCGATCGCACCTACACCATTCACGATGAACGCTCGTTTGATCAGGACCCGCGCTTTGGCGTGTTAGTGCTGGCCGAGATCGCCTCGCGGGCGTTGTCGCCGGCCGTAAACGATCCAGGCACGGCGATCGATGTGATTGGCCGCGGGGTGCGGGTGATCTCCGGCTGGCACATTACCCCCAATGACGAGGAGCCTGCCCTAGAGGATATTCCCTGCCCCCATGTTTGGGTGCAACGCATAGAGCTCGGGGAGTTATTCAATGACTTTTTTGCCCCCATATCCCGCGATGGCGCCAGCCTGATTGAAGTCCATATCCGTTTGCAAAAAGGCTTGGCTGCACTGGCGTGCAAAGGTGGGGAGTTTGCCGAGCAGGCCCGCGCTCATTCACAGCGGGCGCTGGCACTGGCTAAACACGAGCTGCCGCTGGCCGATGATATCGCCACCCTGGAGGCACTGGTACTTAAGTAATAAACCCACGGCCAACGTGGTTTACTTAACCGCCCGCAGCATCGCGCTAATCAGCTCGTTCACATCAAATTTAGTTAGGGCTTCATCGGCCCCCACCTGATGCGCCTGGCTGACGCTAATTTCGCTGGAAATCGAGGTGTGTAAAATCAGGTACGCACCCGCCAACGCCGGGTCATCGCGTACAGCAAACGATAACTCGTAACCATCCAGCCCAGGCATTTCAATATCGCTCACCAACAAATCGACCGGTCGGCCATTGCGGGCGTCAGCCTGCATTATCTCCAACGCATCGCGGCCATCGTCGGTTATCCGAAAGGTAACCCCCAGCGCCTGTAGCGCATCGCCCAGCTGCTTGCGCGCCACCGATGAGTCATCAACCACTAAGATATTCAGCGCTTTTAACGCGCTGGCTTGCGCAGCTAAATTATCTGCTGGTGGGGTTGGCTCAGCCATAGCCAGGTTGGCAAATATACGCTCGACATCCACCAGCTGCACCAAGGTATCGTCTACCCGGGTTACGCCCGTTAAAAAGGCGCTGCGGCCAAGCTGCCGAGGTGGCGGCTCGATATCTTTGCCTTGCGCCTGCACAATCCGGTCGAGCTTGCGCACTAAAAAGCCTACTCGCTGGCGCTGGCAATCGGACACAATAATAAACCCGCCAGATTGCTCGGCATCATCCAGGGCTTTACCCCCCATGGCCGCGGCTAAGTCGACAACGGGTATCGTGGCGCCGCGAATATTGGCCGCTCCCATCACCGCCGGGGCCGACTCTGGCATGGGTCGGATCGGCGTAAAAGGAACGATCTCTTTAATTTTAAAGGTTCCCAATGCAAAGCGTTGTGTTGGGGTTAGCCAAAACAACAGTAAACCCTGCGAGATTGATTGCGAATTCGTGCTCATAACCGACTCATTATCCGTAGGACACTGCCAGTATAACAAGCTTGGCGCCGCTGTTAGGCTTGCGGCGGCCAACCTTGCATTCCTTTACGTGCGACTCAGTTGCGCGATTTTGTGCCGGCAAACCACGGGTACAACGCCGGAATTAACAGCAGCGTTAGCACCGTGGCACTCACGAGCCCACCGACAACCACTGTTGCTAAGGGCCGTTGCACCTCACTGCCCGTACCCGAGGCAAATAACAGGGGTATTAACCCCAGCGCAGTAGTTGCCGCGGTCATCAACACCGGGCGCAGCCGGGCACTGGCGGCGGCCACACAGGCACGGGCGACTGGCACACCCTCGCGGATCTGGGCATTAATGTAACTTACCAATACCAGAGCATTCTCCAGCGCGATGCCAAACAAAGCGATAAACCCCACCGAGGCCGGTACCGACATACTCAAGCCAGCCAACCACAGGGCAACCACCCCACCCACCAGCGCGAGCGGAATGTTCAGCATAATTAACAATGCGTTTGCGACAGAGCCAAAGTTGAGATACAGCATAAGCAACACCAGCGCCAAGGTAATCGGCACAACAACCAGCAAGCGCTGGTTAGCTTTTTGCTGTAACTCAAACTGACCGCCCCACTTAACGTAGTAGCCCGGTGGTAAATCAACCTCGCGGGCAATAGCGGCATTGGCCTCTTGCACAAACGAGCCGATGTCCCGCTCGCGAACGTTAGCCTGCACAGTAATAAACCGCTGACTGTTTTCGCGGGTTATTTGCCGTGGCCCGGTGACGTACTCCAGTGTGGCAAGCTCCTGCAGTGGTACCTGCATACCCGCATCAGTGTGCACCGTAAGCTGCGCAATTGCCTCGGCGCTGGCACGGGCCTGTTCATTTAAGCGTACATAAATATCAAAGCGGCGCACGCCGTCAAACACTTGCCCGGCCTGTGCGCCCCCAACACCTAAGGCTATGGTCTCCTGCACATCACTAACATTTAACCCGTAGCGCGCAATTTGTTCGCGATGCAACGTCACCTTTAGCTGGCCGGTTCCGGCGACCTGATCTTTTTGTACATCTTGCGCGCCCTCGATAGTGCGCAACAGTTGCGCAATTTGTTGCGCCTTATCATCCAGAATTGTCAAATCATCGCCAAACAACTTAGCGGCTAACTCAGCTTTGGTGCCGGTTAGCAATTCATCGACAGCGGCGGCGATTGGCTGAGTAAAGTTAAACTTAGCGCCCGGAAAATCCGCAAACGACTCACTCATGGCGCGATACAACCCATCCAACGAGTCGGCACTTTGCCATTCACTGACGGGTTTAAGCGCGACAAATATTTCGGCATTGTTGGTCGGGTCGGCGTGCGCACCTACCTCACCGCGGCCAATTCGGGTTACCACTTGCGTAACCTCAGGGAATCGCTGCAACAGCTGTTTCTCAAATAACAGCATAGAGGCCCGGGCCTTTTCCAACGAGATAGACGGCGACATAGTGGCCCTAATAAGCAAATCGCCCTCATTAAAGCGCGGCACAAACTCAGAGCCTAAGCGCGGCGCGATAAGACTGCCCAGCACCAGCATCAATACTGCAATGGCAACCGCTAGCGGTCGCCTCTGCACCACAAAACTCACCAACGACTCATAACCGTGGCGCAAGCGCGAGTTTTTGCTATTGGCCGGCTGCGCCTCTGGTGTGGGTTTTTGCATGAAAAAATAAGCCGCTACCGGCGCTACCAATAGTGCGTAAATCAGCGAGCCAGCCATCGCCAAGGCTAAGGTATACGCCAGCGGTTTAAAGGTGGCCCCCTCGACTCCCTGCAAGCTAAACAGTGGCAAAAACACAATAATAATAATGCTTATCGCAAACAGTATGGGGCGGGCTACCATCTCGCAGGCATCGAGTATTATTTTTTTCCGCGATTGGTTGGCGTCATTTTTCAGCTGTTGGTCAACTTGCTCAACCACCACCACCGCCCCATCAACCATCAGACCGATCGCAATGGCGAGGCCGCCAAGGGACATCAGGTTGGCGGAAATGCCCAGCCAGGGCATAGCCATTAACGCTACCGCCACCGAAAACGGGATGGATAAGGCCACCACCAGACTGGGCCTTATACCGCGCATAAAGACCACCAGCACCAACAGAACTAACACCACCCCCTGGATCAAGGCGCTGGTAACCGTAGTAAGTGCCGCGCGCACCAATTGCGCCTGATCGTAATAAGGGGCAACACTAACGCCCTCGGGTAAATTGGCATTAATGCTGGATAACTCGGCTTTTACCGAGTCGATCACCGCGGCGGTATTGCTGCCGAGCAGCTTTAATACCATGCCCACCACGACTTCGCCTTTGCCATCTTTAATGGCTAAGCCTCGGCGAATTTCTCCGCCGATAACCAATTCACCCAACTGCTCTAAATACACCGGCGTGCCGTCAATGGTTTTTACGACGATCTTACCAAGGTCATTTAAACTACCCGCCAGCCCCACTGAGCGTATTATGTACTGCTCGTCATTTTTAACTAAAAACTGCGCGCCCGCATTCGCGTTGTTCGCCTCGATACGCGCTTTTACCTCGGGCAAAGAGACGTCAAAACGGACTAAAGCGAATGGGTCCAGCTGCACCTGAAACTGCTTGACCTCACCACCAATAGATAGCACCTCGGTCACACCAGGCACTGTTTGCAAATTAAATTTAACAATCCAATCCTGGATTTCGCGCAGTTCCACTTCACTGTATTGACCGCTGACGTCCTCCAACACATAAAATAGAACTTGGCCAAGCCCGCTACTAATAGGCCCCATTACCGGCTCGCCAAACCCGTCGGGAATCTGACCGCGCGCCTGCTGTAGCCGCTCGGCCACGAGCTGGCGGGCAAAGTAGATATCGGTATTATCGTTAAAGTAAATATTAACCACGGATAGGCCAAAGTTAGATACCGAGCGCACATGATCAAGCTTTGGCAACCCGTTCATGGCACTTTCTATGGGGTAAGTGACATACTTTTCTACCTCTTCGGGGGCAAGCCCCTCGGTTTCTACAAATACCTGCACTAACGCCGGCGAAATATCCGGGTAGGCATCCACCGCTAAGTTGCGGTAAGCCGCGTAACCACTGAGCAAAACCGCCAGTGACAACAACAGCACCAATACGCGTTTATTCAGCGCACTTTCTAGTATTAATCGCATAAAGTCCCCGCGGATTAGTGGTGGTGGCCCGACTCAAGCTCGTCTTTTTCTAGCTGAGCTTTTAAAAAGAACCCGCCCTCAGCCGCGTATTTCGCCCCAGTGGCTAGCCCCTCTGTCACTTCGACATAATCGCGATCAGCGTGACCAAGTTTTACCAACTGCGCTCGCCAATGGTTTTGTTCTCGCACAAACACGATCTTTTGACCTTTCATGTCGATGACCGCTGTTTGTGGCACCCGCACCGCAACCGAAACATCCGACAGCGTTATGTAAGCCGTAACGAACATTCCGGGCTTCCAGCGCCCGTCGGGGTTGGATAAAAACACCCGGGCCAAACCGGTGCGGGTCGCTTCATTGACTAGCGGAGCCACATAGTCAATTTTGCTGTCTACAGGCTCGAGCCCATAAGCGGTAGTTAAATGCACCGCCATGCCGGTTTTAACCTTCGCCAGCTGCTTGGGGTACAGCGCTATATCCAACCAAAGACGAGTTAAATCGGCGATGACATAGGCGGTATCGGTCGTCTGAAGGTGCTCGCCCAAGGTGACGTGGCGGTTTATCACCACACCATCAATCAGCGATTTAAGCTCAAAGCTTGCCAGTGTGTCGGAGTTTTCCGCCCGCGCCAGCACTTGCCCCGCGGTGACCGTATCGCCAGTGCTGGCATTAACCTCGGTAATCTGCGCGGCAAAACGTGGCGTTAGATGAGCCACCGCCTCGGCGTTTAAACGCACCTCGGCGGGTAATGCACGCTCGTCGCGGATACGCCCAGGCGAGGCCGTTGCCAGTTTTCCACCCAGCTCGTTAAACACGTCGAGGGGCAAACTTACTTGGCCTTCAAGGTGTTGCTCACCCTTATCGTCACCAGCGTGTTCGCGCTCGTGAGTATCATTGGCGGCCATAGCGGTCATGGTATTAAGCACGATTAAAATCAAGCACAGTAAACGGATCATGGGGTTGTCTCCTGCCGGGCAATAGTGGTGAGCGATAGAGCCTCTATCGGATCGAGCGGCTCGATATAGCGCTCTAACGTGGTCATGGCATCGGCGGCATCGGCGCGCAAATCGAGCCGTTGCCGTTGCGCACGCAGGAGGGAGTCTTGAGCATCCAGCACTTGCAGATAACTGTAGCTACCTCGCTCGTAAGCTTGGCGGGTTGCGCTAAGCACCTTTTCAGCCGCCGGTAAAATCTCAGTCTCCAGGGTGGTAAGCGCCTGATCGGCCTGTTGCCAGCGGCGAAATGCCGTCAACACCGTAGTACTGACTTGACGCTTTAAATAATCGGCGTCTTGTTGCGCCGCTCGCACTTCAGCGTAAGCACTATCAATATTGGCCTGATTATTATTAAAAATTTGCAGCGGCACACTGGCACCGACGGTAAAGGCGTACTCATCCGATGCGCTAAAACGGCGAACCCCTGCGGCCACAGTGACATCCACTTTGGCGTTGGCCTTTTCCAAATCGACCTCAGCCTGCTGCGCGCGTATGTACTGCTCGGCAATTTGTTGGTCAATGCCAGAGTCAAGCGGTGCTAACGTTTGGTTGATGGTTAAGGGCTCGCTTATAAACAACAGGGGGCCTGTCACCTCGATCACATCGGCGTGAACCATGTCACCCCACAGGGCCGCCAACTGTTGCGACACATTAAGCCGTTGCTGGCGCACTCGTGTTAGCTCCAGCTCGGTACTTTGCAGCTGCAACCGGGCGCGAGCCAGATCGTCAGAGGTGGCGGCACCGGCCTCGTGCAAGCGAGCCACGGCTTGCGTATTTTGCCTGGCAAGCTGCTGCTGAGTTTGCGTAAGCTGCAGCCTTTCTTGTGCCAGTAACACTTCATTAAACTGATGGCGTACCTCTTGGCGTAACTCCCGCAGCTGCCGCCTGGACTCTAATTGTTGCGCCGTCAATTGCTGCTCCGATACGCGGCTTCTGGCGGCACGCTTGCCGCCGCGCTCAAAGGTTTGCTCGGCCATTAACGCCGTCTCGGCCTGCCCCGCTCGTTCATACTCTCCCGAGCCGTAGAGGTTTTCCGCCTCAAAAAGCAACCTTGGATTAGGCCTCAGCCCCGCCGCCTCGCGGTTAAAATCGGCAGCCTTTAGCCTATTATTAGCGGCATTTACCAAGGGGTGTTGTTGTAAGACCTTTTGCCAAACTTGTTCAAACGTAAACGCGTGCGCGCTCGACGTTGCACTGCCTGCGGCAAAAGCCAGCAGCAGTATCGCGTAAAATTTCATAATAATATCCACTGATTAACGGACGCACCGCCATGAGCGATGCGCAAAACATAGTGTTAAACAATCAGAGGATTAAACGATGGGAGGGCGAAACTCAGGGGCTACCAGAGGCGGCACATAATGCGCGCTATAACCCCAGCCCACGATAAGCTCGGGGGCAATACCGGGCAATGCCAAGGATTCATTAAGGTATTTAAAATTGTGGCCGTGACAACAGTGGTGATGGCAGGCTTGCTCTTCGTTGCCGTCATGATCAACCGGTGCGTCGAGTGCATCGGTTGATGCCGTGCCGTGTGTATCTAACCCACTGTCACCAACCAAATGCTGATGAGACGCCTCACCGGATACTTCGTGCAACACATGGGCATCCGCCGCAGCCAACGTAGACTGCGCCAGAATAATCAACATCAATAACTGTATTAGCCGTCGATACATGTGTGGGGTAACGTCCCGGTGCCTATGGCGTTCATCAAATAATCGCCAAGACTTTATCAAACCCACCCCACGATTACCAGTTGATCAGTGAGCTAGGCTTCTCCCATCGACCGCTAAAGCCGCTCGAGTAACCAGTTGGTGCCCACCAAGGCAATCATCAGCGAACCAACAGGCATAGCATAGCGCCAGTACCAACGAGAGTTACGCACCAGAATTAACACCGGTAACACCAGTGCGATAATTGCCAGCTGGCCTAGCTCAACCCCCAGGTTAAAGCCCAGTACCGCCAAAAACCGACCATTAGGCGGTAGCCCAAGCTCGCCCAGCACACCGGCAAAACCCATGCCGTGAAGCAAACCAAAGCCAAAAGTTATCCAGCCAAGGCGCAACACAAGGGGAAACACATTGTTTAAGGCCGCCAAAATCACCGTGGCGGCAATGCTTACCTCTACCCAGTGGCTCGGCAAACTGATCAAATCCAGAGCCGTTGCCGTTAAGGTAATGGAGTGCGCCAAGGTAAATGCGGTCACAACACCCAGTGTTTGCCAAAGTATGGTGCGCTTTGAGTGCTGCCCCTCCCAATAAGGTGAGCGGCCATGATCGTGGCGCCGAACCAACACGCATCCGAGCAGCAAACACAATAAAAATAAAATATGGTCGAGGCCAATTAAAATATGAATAACGCCTTGATACACATACTCCACAAAGCCTGGCCACTGACTATTGGTAAACGACAGATCGGCCGTTGGAGAGCGCTCACTCAGCACCCGACTTAAGGTCGAACTTTGATCAGAGGAAACCATATTAAGCAGCAACTTATGATCCGGGTCGATATCAAACAACCCTTGATAGGTTATCTGAACCGGCGCCGATGACTCGCAATGCACCTGCAAAGGCAACCACAAGTAGGCCTCATTGTAATGCTTGTCGATCTGCCGTGTAGGCAGCATTGTTAAATCGCAGGCCCCGTCATCGGTACGGACCGAAAACGCCCGCATCACCAACGGCGTAATAACGTTATCCGCTGCCTGAACTTCGGCCCAGGTAAGTTTTCCATCGCGGTTTTGATCGAGCCCTAGCGCACGCTCTAAATCAAATAACCGCCACTGCAGCTCGCCGCTATAGAGGCCGGCTTGTTGATCGTCTGGCTGCAACGTTAGATAACCGGTACTGATTTGGTGAGCCAACGCCTGAGAGCTCAGCAATAAAACAAGCAGTGTTAAAACAATCCGCACAATTAACCCTCGCTTTGAGTGTGAGTCTTACGGCCGGCCAATTGCTCGGCGCGACGCAGTAGTTTGTTATCGGTGTACTCACGCGAGCTCAGCGTGTTTAACTTTGCCCAGTGCAGCGCACGGTCTGCATCGGGTTGTATATCTAAGTAATAACGGGCCATTTGCGCCGCGTGCTCACGATCGCCCCGCTCTTCACGCAAGGCAACCCGCGCCTGCATCAAATCTTGCCAATATGACGCCGCCCGACTGGTTGCACCTTGTAAACTTTGCGGCTGTGGGTAATTGCTGTCTGTATCCGCGGCCAGTTTATCGCTTGTTAACGCCAACGACTTTTCTGCAATGGCTAACCGTAGTAGTAAAGCATCATCTACCACCGAAGTAGATTCCACGACCGCGGCTACGCTTTTTAGCACCTCGGCACTGTTACCTAATGCGAGTTGGGCATCCGCCCACTGAGCTAGGTAGTTAGTGCTGACCCGGGGGTTGAAATTATCCAGCCACTGAACCGCCTGTTGCGGTTTATCAAGACGGGTCGCCATCTCGGCTAACACTTGTGCCAACCAAGGGCCTCTTGTGTCGCTGGGTAATCCCTCGCGTTCGATTAGGGCGCTTAGTTCACGGTAACTATCGTTAAGCGAGCCGCCTTGATCTGAATCAATATAAGAGCGAGCCTCTAGCGAGCAGCCAGCAGCGGTGACTAAATCCGATTGACCTAACAGTGCCAGGCAGTGTTCACGGGCAATCTGAGGCTGCCCCATCACCAGGTTAATACGCGCCGCCATAAGCCGGCCCGCAACATGATTAGGTGCTTGTTCAAACAGTGTATCCAACTCCTGTAACGCCTCATTAAAACGATGCCCGTGCTGCAAAACATTGGCACGCAACAGCCAGTATTGCTGTTGCGACGGCGCACTCAGGGATTTATTGCTTAGCGGCGCCAACGAGCGCTCGGCTAATTGATAACGAAAACTCTGACCCGGCTTAGCGGCAACGGCTAATTGCTCGGCGGCTCGGGTTAAAGCAAGCTTGGTGGTGTCGGTATTATTGTCAGAACTTTTAAGTGGTGCGGCAACTCGCTCAACCGCCTCGCCCCAGTCTGCGAGAACTTCATCAGCACTGGTGGGTGTATAGGGTGCCGCCATTGAAGGGGCAGCGGTGCTTAGCAGCACTGCACCGCAGGCAACGGGTAAACGGCTTAGTCGCAACCGTGAATCCGACCACCAACGGCTTAACTGATTTTTATATTGCATGCATATCTCCGTAATGGCGACTCCGGGCCCGCAGGCCCGGAGTCGCCCAATCGCGTCCGTTTAGTCAGCGGCTTGAATCAAGTCGTCATAAGCGTTGTCTTGCATAACGTCTTGCTCAAACTCGCGACCATTAACCGGCAAAGGCTCGTCCGTTGCTTGCTGATTAAACACGGAGCGACTGTAGGTACTGAAGGATACCTGCATGGCGTCGATAGTAATACTTACCTCTGCCGCGCCGGAGGTTGCCTCTCCATCGGATGCGGTAAAGCTAAAGCTATCGGTGCCGGTGAAGGTTGCCGCCGGCGTGTACATAAAACTGCCGTCTGCCTCAATCATAACTTCACCATTGCTCGGCTCATCCATCAACATAAAGCTCAGCGCATCACCATCGGCGTCCGTGGCTGACAAGTTATCCGTCAGCACAGTATCGGCCTCGGTGGTAAAGTTTGCCGTCTCTGCCATCGGCGCCTGGTTTTCCGGCTCAGGCATAGGCTCGGGGTTGTAGTCGTCGTCATCGTCGCTGCCGCAACCGGCCAAGAGCAGGCTACCGGTCAGCGCAATAAGTGCCGTGCGTGTCATGCTGTTCATAGTGTCCTCCTTACTCAGACCCGGCAATTGGGTCGGCCAGATAGGGGAATGACGTGTCCATCATGCCAGCATTAAGCGGTGCGCCATCGGTAAATGGCACAGTACCTACGACCGCATCATCCGGGGCACAAAGGCCAAGATCCGTGTTCTCGCCCGCGACCGGTACTGGGTGACACAAGCGGCCCATGACTACACGCAGAGCAATATCTACCACGTCATCACCAGGGCGACGGCCGTTAGGGAAGCCCGCCAAATCATCACCGGCAACACCAAAAGCCGATTGCTGATCAGCCGGTACCGCCGCAATACCGGTATTTAAACGCAACATCTCTGATGGCGTAACCATAGCCTGCTGGTTAACCCCTTCGAAGCCGGTTAAGAATGCGGTGACTAAATCTAAGCGTGGGAAGTTTGTGGGTGCCAGTGTCGCAAAATCAGTACCCAGTGTCTGGTTCACTGCATCTTTAAACAAAATATTTAACAGCTCCGGCAAACTTGGGTGTGTTACGTAATCCGCAAACTGGCCATCGTCTTTAGGCTCGCTGGCCGAGAAGGTATCTTTGTCTTTTAAGCCGATCACCAATTCATTAACCAGCGGGCTACCCAGACGCGACACTTGCGTCAAGGCGCCGCCGTTGACTTCAGGCTTATCAAAATCGGCCATGGGGTTAAGAATGCGCGCTTGCGGCAAGCTGGCACTGGTCCAGCTACCAATCACACCATTACCCGAGCCGGTCACACAGCTTTTGGGCACTTCGATAGCGAGCGCTGTGACGTTTTTCCAGCGCAAATCATCGTTGTCCATCGACTGCGTAATACCGCCGGGAAAGCCACCACCATCGCCAGCACCAGCGGCGCTGTCACCTTCTACCGGTACATAGTTAACCAAATCGAAGGTTTTACCGAGGTTCACCGTGAAGGGATCTTTACGCTGACCAACAAACACCCGGGCGTTCATATCGCAGCCAGGCAAAGCGACTTCGTGCACAAAGCTATCGGCATAGTCAGAGTAACCGGCTTCGGAGCCAAAGGTTTTATTGCCTATGTAATCGAGCGGCTTAGTGAACATTGCGCCGCCACCGTTGGCCTCTTCCAGCTCCATCGCCGTACCGGTACGACGATCACCGCTGACCATGGTGACAGAGTAATGCTCAGAAAAGTTGGCGTTGGCTTCATTGCCGGCCGAAATACCACCGACGTTTTTAAGCGGTACAGCGATGGATTTTTTCTCACCTTCCGCGCCAACTTCCAGCGCAACACCTTCACCATCGGCTGGCAGCATGGATGAAAAGCGAAATTGAAAGGTAATGTCTTCTACTGCATCGCCGTCGTTGTCCACATGAATGCTGTAAACCGCCGCCGGATCCATGGCAAAGTAGTTAGGGCCGCCGTAGGCATCTTGCAAAGGGATATAGTTGGCAATCATGGTGACATAATCGCCCCGCCCTTCTTCATAACTGTTAAACGCGTAGAAGTCGGTCGAATCTACGGTTGGCATTCGCGTGATGTTTGGTGCTTCACGGTGACTGGAGGCGTTTGCGCCCATGGCTAGGCTGCCGCAAATCGCGGCAATGGCGCAGGTTAATTTATACTTTTGCATGATCTTCTCCTTAAATTTCATGAACGTCACTGTCCTAACGGATGAGATCTGCAATTGGATGCCTTTTTTTTAAAAAACATCGAACTTTCTTTTAAAAAACTACCTGTAAAAAATATTTTAGGTTTTTAATAACATTAAGGTTGCGCTTTAGGCTTTAACATTTCGAATCGAAATCATTAAGTAGAGAGCGGATTACGGATTACGGATTACGGGTTACGGGTTACGGGTTACGGGTTACGGATTACGGATTACGGATTACGGATTACGGATTACGGATTATAAAAATTTTGCGAGCTACCGCCCCTTAGCGCCTCACTTACGTTGTCGGCACGTGGGGCGCGTTGAATAGAGACGATGCTCGCAACAAAAAGCGTTTAACGCACAGCGCCGTTAGAGGGTTACCAACTGCGAGGTGTACAGAACCTGGGTCGGCGAGCCGTTGGGCGAGCCGCCTAGCGGCTCGAGGCTTACCGCCAGCGCCGCCACTTGCACCTGATCAAACAGCTGATTGCGGGCCAGCGTAAGCTCACCATCTTTAGGCAGTAACCCGAGCGAGACAGGCGCACGGCCATCGGCTGCCACTAACCACAACTCGTAGTCTTTATCCGACACCGGGCTAAATTGCTCTGTGGCCTGTACGCGAATATCGCGCTCGGTTAGCTCAATCAGCCACAGTGCCTCCGATTGCGTCCCTTGAATCACGGCAACTTGCGAGGGAGCGCTGGGCACCCCCACCTGCCCCCACCATAGGGTAACGGCCAAAGCCACTGCAACAATACTCGCGACAGAGGCCAACCAGGGCCAGGCTCCACCGGGGCGGGGTTGCCTGCCAGGAAGTGACGTCACCGTACTCGCGGTGCTTTGCTCAAACCCAAGCCGGCGCTGTATCGCGTGCCACACTGTTGGCGCGGGCTGGCGCTCTGGCAACGCCGCACCGAGGGCGTTTAAATGCCGCTCCCAGCGCCATAGCGCCTGACGCATAGGCCGGTGTGCGATAAGCAAACCCTGGTAACGCTGGCGTGCCGCTCCGTGTAAGGTACCGAGCACGTATTCGGCGGACAGGCTGTTTTTTCGCTCTTCAGTAAGATAGTTCATCGCTCAAGGCACCTCTTTAACGTTTGCAGTCCACGACGTATCCAGCTTTTAATCGACCCCAACGGCGACCCTGTATGCGCGCACAACTCGGAGTGAGTTAAACCGCGAAAGTACGCCAGCTGTATGGTTTGTCGCTGCGCTTCATCCAATGTATCCATGCACTCATCGATACGCGCTCGCTCACGCGAATCAAACAATGAAACCTCCGGGGTGTGGTCACTACTCTCTTCATGATCTAAGCCGCCGCGCTCTCGCTTGTGCGCTGCCGAGCGCAAAATATCCAGCGCCCGGTAACGGGCGATGCTCACCATCCAAACAATCACCGACCCTTTATCACTGTGATAGTCACAGGCGTTGTGCCAAACCCTTACGTACGCTTCTTGCATTGCCTCTTCGGCAAGGTCTTTGCGTTGCAACAGTTGTAAGCACACGGCATACAAGCGCCCTGAGGTACTTTGATACAATTTGGCAAAGGCCTGCTGGTCGCCCGTCGCCGTGGCGCTAAGCAATTTAATATGATCCGATTCCATGGGTGCTCCCACCGCTATTATGTTGAGGCTGCTCTTTTTTGTGGCTTTGAACTTACTACGCACGCCATAGGCTTTTGGATGCACGTGGCAGCCCGAGTAGGCCAGAGCCACAGCGATGAAAACTTTGCACAGACTTGTAAAAGGTCAATGATCTAAGCCGATCTCAACGGCCTTGCCCCCCCTAGAACAGTGCTCACGGACGCTATAGCCACGCTAAAAAACTGGAAAGAATTATGCATCTACCGTTAAACACCGGTTAGCGGTAATGCTAGATCACAATATTAAGCGGTTGACGAGCTGACACAGATAGCGGGAGAAGTACGATGGAGACCAAAGATCACGGCCCCAGTATTAAAGACGATGAGCAGTATCAAGCGCTGCGCCGCGAGGGGGCCAGCAAAGAAAAGGCAGCGCGTATTGCCAACTCACCACGCCACCGCACAGGCGTGCGGGGCGGGCACGCGCCCTCTTACGAGGAATGGACGAAAAAAGCGTTGTACCAGCGAGCGGCCGAGCTCGATATTAGCGGCCGCTCCACACTGGACAAGCAGGGGTTGATTCATGCGTTACGCAATCACTGATCCCAAACCGGAGAAAATGGCGGGTTAGCCACTCGCTCGCCGCGATCCAGCTGGTCGATTTGTGCTACCTCCTCAGCCGTTAGGGTCAAGTCGAGGGCGTCGAGGTTAGCTTTTTGGTGATCCGCTTTTGTAGAGGACGGAATCACTGTAATGCCTTTACTGGCCACCCACGCCAGCGCCACTTGCGCGGCGCTAGCGTTATGCTGTGCAGCAATATTTTGTATGACTGACTCATCCATGACTTTACCCACAGCGAGTGGCATATAACCTGTCACCTGAATACCTTTTGCTTGGCAGTGCTGTACCAGTTTGCTGTTAGCCAACAGCGGATGAACCTCAATTTGGTTGGTCGCTATGTGCTTACCTGCAGGCAAACTCAGCGCCTCATCAATTTGTGCAATGGTAAAGTTGGATACACCTATTGCCCGGGTTAGGCCCATCTCGCGGGCTTTATCCAACGCCGCTAAATACTCCGCCATAGGCACTTCATTGTCCGGCGATGGCCAGTGGATAAGCGCCAGGTCGACGTAGTCCATGTCAAGTTTCGCCAGGCTCTCGCGCAGCGCGGCAATAACCCCCTCCCCGGAGAGTCGGTCAAACCATATTTTGGTGGTAACAAAAATCTCTTCGCGGGGGATTTGACTCTCGCTTATCGCGCGCCCCACTGCGGCCTCATTATCGTACATGGCGGCCGTATCAATGTGGCGATACCCCAACTCGAGCGCCGACTTAACCGACGCGATCACCACATCATCCTGTAACCGGAATGTCCCCAGACCGGGCTGAGGTAAGGCAATAGAAACCGACATACTCTTCTCCTGAAAATTTTACTATTACCTAATAAGTGGCGACGGCGCTGCCTTAACACAAGGGCCCTTTACATTCATTAATACTCCCGGGCGGCCTAAAAGCCACGGGGCAAAAACGTCAGGCATAAAAAAGCCGAGCGAGCTCGGCAAGAGGGTTTTACAAAAACTGAGGCTTCTGAGGCGGTGGCGCGCTGTTAACAGCCTGTGGTTACCACCGCAATCACCGGCGGAAAAGGTATAGTCGATTGCGTCAAGCACGACCGCCGCGGCAATCGCCGGTACCAGTCGCCGGGTACGCGTTAACCGTAGCAACGGTTTGGCTTTCCATGGTGATAATGGCGGGCTCGCCCGGCACTAACGAGGTGGCGTGCGCTAACGAGGAGGCCGACTTAACCGCCCCCAATAAGCCTTGCACCGAGGCAATGCGCGCTTCTCGCTCGAGGTTACTCAGCCGGGGAATCGTCACCGCGGCCAAAATACCAATAATGACGATCACAGCAATCAGCGTAAAGCCGTTGCTTTTTAATCGGTTAGCTTGCTTCATAGCGCCCCCACGTTACCGATTGATCCGCAATTACCTGCTCAAGCATAGTCGACACAGGCTATTTTTATAAAATTATCGATTTACCGTGGCGCCATTATACACACGTTAGGCAAAAAGCACGCTGCCATATGCACCTTAGTTCTTACGGTACACCTGAATGCTCATATCGACGGTGTCCTGCAGCTGAGTAAGCGCCAATAAAGACGCCTGCTGCGCCGGGTTAGAACTCCAGTAATGGGGCGTCATTTTTAGTAGGTTGGCGATTTGCTCACTGCCGTCAATGGTGATAGCAAAGCGCAAGCGCTCCTGACTCACCAAGTTTAGCCCGGCAAAATAGTCCTCTTGCTTGGCACTGCGGTACGGCCGAACCTCGTCGTATAGCGCCGCACGTAATTGAGGCAAGTGATCCTCCCCCGGGCCGACAAACACAACCACCCCACCCGGCTGTAGCACCCGGGCAAACTCCGCCTCATCGACAAAACAAAACACCGAGAGCACCGCTTCAAATGCCGCATCCAGATAGGGCAGTTCCGCGACGCTGGCAATACACCAGTCTATACTCTTGCTGCGCCGGCAAGCGGCTTGTATCCCCTCTTTAGAGATATCTACGCCGGCCACACTCACGCCCTGCCCGGCAATATAAGCCGCGTAATAGCCCTCGCCGCAACCGGCATCCAGCAGTCGTTGTACTTTATGCTGGCTACACAATTGCTGCAGGCGATCGGCCAGTGGCTGGTAAAACCCCGCTGACAAAAACTCGCGCCGGGCGTTAATCATCATTTTATTGTCACCCGGCTGCTTCGAACTCATTTGATGTGCCAACAGCAAATTAACATAGCCTTTGCGGGCAATATCAAAGCTGTGATTGGCCGCGCAGCGGTAACTAGCACCAGCGCGCTCAAGTGGTGCGTGGCAGCTGGGGCAACGGTACTGATTCATATCCTGTCTCGACAAAGGTTTTTGGGGCGGCTGTGGCGCTAAGCTTTTAAACATCATGTCTGGAACACTGGGTTAGCGTGAGATAAGATTCCCGCTCCTATAACGACAATGAACTGGACAAACCTATGGGTGTATCGGCCGTAATTTTTGGCATCGCCACGGCATTTTTTGCCATTCGCGGATATTTTAATGGCTTTTGGGGGTCCCTGGCACGCATCGTTTCGTTGGCCGGCGCCTATGCAGCCACTTTTTACTACAGCAAAGACGTTGCCGAACAGGTAAAACAGCACACCCCGCTGGACGGTATCGCCGCTTACATTGCCGCTTCTCTGGCGCTGTTTTTTGCTGTACTCGTGGCCATTCGCCTGGTGTTTTGGATACTGGTAAAACTCACCCCCTCTCAGGGGGAGGACTCTCCCGGCCCGCTTTCACGCTTGGGAGGCGCTGCGGTGGGCGCCTTGGCTGGCGCTTTGGTAGGCTTGCTGCTGGTATATTTGTTTGGCGTATACGATGCCGCGCAAAATCTGAAAAAAGATCAACCCTCTCAGGCCGCGACCCCGGTAGACGATGCCGCCCGTAAACTGGTCAGTAAGTCGGCCGGTGGTTTAGTAGCGCTCTCGGGTAAGAGTGACAATGCCGTGCGCATTACCGAGTCGATGGTTGCCACGCCGGTAGAAAGTCTCGACCGGGTTGCCCGGGTGAGCAACAACCCCGATATGCGCCAGCTAATAGAGGACCCGCGCGCACAACGGCTCATGCAGCAAGGCAAGGTAGATGAGCTAATGCGCATACCGGCGTTTAGACGCCTAATGGAAGACGACGACCTACGCCGCTTAATGCAAGATGCCGGCATGGACATCGACAACCGCAACGATGCACGCGAGACGGCTAAAAAAATCGCCATGGGCTGGCAGCAGTATCAAATTAAAAAAGACGATCCGCGCGTGCAAGCGATTTTGCAGGACCCGGAGTTCCAGCGTCAGGTACAGGCCGATAACAAACTGCCACTGTTGATGAACCCCAAGGTAAATCAGCTGGCGGAGATTATCTTTGTTGAGGGCGCCAGCACCCTGGGACAAGTGCAGGAAGACAGCGAATACCGGATTGAGGACGCCGGTGAAAGCGATGGCACGGTGGATGAGTCGGGCAAAACCATCTACCGCCACACCGACGAAAATGGTCGCACCTACTATTCAGATCGCCCTCAAGGCGAGTAGCCCTCACCGAGCCGCACAAAAATAAAAAAGCCCGCCTGAGCAAACTCAGGCGGGCTTTTTAACGTGCTTCTTGCCGCTTATGGCAGCAAGTCGGCAACCGCGTCACGCTCTTCGCGCAACTCTTGCTCGGTAGCCTGCATACGGCCTTTCGAGAACTCGTTGTTCTCTACGCCTTGCACGATTTCCCAGTCGCCGTTTTTGCAAACGCATGGGAACGAGTAGATCAGGCCTTCTTCGATGCCGTAGCTGCCATCGCTGTATACGCCCATGCTGACCCAGTCGCCTTCGGCCGAGCCCAGCGCCCAAGAGCGCATGTGATCGATTGCCGCGTTAGCCGCTGAGGCGGCAGAAGACGCACCACGAGCTTTGATAATCGCCGCGCCGCGCTGTTGTACTGTGGGGATAAAGTCGTTCTCGTACCAGCTTTGGTCGATCAGGCTCATGGCATCTTCGCCCGCGACAGTAGCGTGGTGAACATCCGGATACTGAGTCGCCGAGTGATTACCCCACACCACCAGATTTTTAACGTCTGAGATGGTTTTGCCGGTTTTTTGCGCCAGCTGAGTCAGAGCACGGTTGTGATCCAGACGCATCATAGCGGTGAACTGACGGGGGTTAATGTCTGGGGCGTTGCGCTGCGCGATCAGAGCGTTGGTGTTTGCAGGGTTGCCCACTACCAGCACTTTAATGTCGCGAGAGGCGTGATCGTTGATGGCCTTGCCTTGTACCGAGAAAATAGCGGCGTTGGCAGACAACAGGTCTTTACGCTCCATGCCTGGGCCGCGAGGACGCGCGCCTACCAGCAATGCGTAATCAGTGTCTTTAAAGGCAACGTTTGGATCGTCGGTGCACACCATGCCGGCCAGCAGCGGGAAAGCGCAGTCGTCCAGCTCCATAGCGACGCCTTTTAGGGCTTCCAGCGCAGGAGTGATTTCCAGCAATTGCAGAATAACCGGTTGGTCTTCGCCCAACATGGCGCCAGAGGCGATGCGGAACAACAGGGAATAGCTGATTTGACCAGCGGCGCCGGTGACGGTAACTCGAACGGGTGCTTTCACTTTATTTCTCCGTAGTTTGCAGGCTTAAGCGGGGTTGCCGCACCACCTGTCAGTGAGGTAATTGATCGGGCTAAGGCGGCGAGCCTCGCAGAACCCCTAACCGGCGCCCAAGGTTGAGGGCGCAGCCGGGTTCTCGCAAGGCTGGCAAGAGTTGCGCTAGCCTGATGACCAGAACGGGAATGACAAGTAGGGCGTTAAGGCATTACCACGTCTGGACGGGCCGGTATTATAGGCTATTGAGAGAAAATTTCATCTATGGCGAGCCCGCCCGCCCGATCAGGCGTTGGGGTATACACCGCTAGAGCACGATTTATACCGGCCCTCGCCTATTTAACCCGATAAAAACTGCCGCTGCCGGCCACTGTCGACTCATAGCCCCAGGCCGACAGCCACTCGCGCCCGACCATTCCGGGCTCGCCGGGATCGACATCGCGCAGCAGCACATTAAGGCGCACCCCGTCCCACTCGCTGCCATGGTCCGCATCGAGCTCGCTAAAAGGGATGGCAATCTCGGCGGTATAGCCGGTATCGGTTAGCACCACCTGCTCGCGTACCGTGTCAGGCTTAGGTTTGCCCTTAACATCGCTGGCAAAACCGCTGGCAGGAGGTTGCAACACCATAGAGCGCTCGCCCGGCACACGGTTGTCGTAGGTTTGTTTGAGTAAGCGGCGCGCTTTGGGGCGTGCGTCCAGGGTAATGAGCATCGCATCCTGACTCCAGACATTCTGGCTGTCGTTGCGTACCAGCTGATCGTCCTCCACCTTCAGAGCTATCACCATGTGCTGATCGCCCTCTACCACGGACCAGCTAAAGTCGGCATCGCTTAAACCGCTCCAGTTTTCGGCCTGAAAGTACTGGTTATCCGCCGCGCTAAAAAACGCCTGACTCGCCCATTCGTCGAGTTTGCCGTCTATTTTAAGGCCGTTAACCACAGGAATCGGGTACTCACGGCTGAGGGCCAGTGTTCGGCTACCGTTATAGGTGATGGGTTTATCATCTTCAAGATACTCGAGTTGCCACTCGATCTCGGCCGCCGCATGGTTGCCCTCGGCAGGCTCAAAGCTTGTCAGTGTAAACGGTATGGTGCGCACCTCATTGGGCGGCACCGTAAGGCGTTGCTTAGCCCCATTAGCGACACTAAACCCCGTGTTGCTGCGCGCGGTGGTACTCACGGTAAAGGGTAAATCGGAGTCGTTGGTAAAACGCATCTCGGCGGTGCCCTCGGTAAAATTACCGCGATGCAGCAGTGCCGGCATTGCTAGCCGGCCTTTATCGATCATATTGATTTGGTTATCGCGCATGGCCGCCGTACGTACGTCCTCATCCCATATACCGTCGAGCATCAGGTTGGCAATAATCGGCCCCTGTTCACTCATGGTGACCCACACCAGATGATCAAACTCGCCAAAGCGGGTGCCGCGCATACTGCTGATGCCACCCGTGGTAGCCAAGGTAAAGTACTTGTGCCCTTTGCGTTCGGTTTTGACGTAGCGATGGTGATGGCCGGCAAACACTGTGTACTGGCGCGCGTCAAGCAGCGCCTCTACTTCGCGCCAACGATCCTGGTTCTCGCGATCCCACAATGGAGCATGGGTAAACACCAAGGTCCACTTGGGCTCGGGGTTATCGGCTAACACGCCTTGCAGCCATTTTATTTGCTCACCCGACATCGAGTGAGTGCTACCACCATCGTTGGAGTTGAGCATAACAAAGAGTACATCGCGATAGACAAAGTGGTAGTAGCTGGCACCGTAGCGCTCGCGCCACACGTCGGCCATAACGTCGTTGGTGTAATCGTGGTTACCGGGCAGATAAAAAAACGGCATAGCTAAACGCTTAACCATAGAGTCGAACTCGTTCCACTCAGTGGCCAGTTGCGCACGGTCTTCGGTGTAACCTTCAATTAAGTCACCCACACTGACAACAAACTCGGGCTGCAGCAGGTTGAGCTTATCCACCGCCTCAGAGAAAACCCCAGGGCGCAAGCCACCGGTGCGGTCCGTGACAATGGCAAACTGAAAAGCATCCGGGTCGTTGTTGAATTTTAGGTGGGTCCAGGGGTGAACCAAATCGCTGGCATGGATTTGGACAATATCGCCCGTCTTATCTGCCACACCATCGTGGCGGTGTTCATCAGAGCCATGACCCCACGCAACCGAGGCAAAAATAGAAACAAGCAGCACGGCCAGGCGGCAGCCATTACAGGCTAATAACGTAGGCATAATCAATCCTTGAGCGATATCGTCAGAGCGTTAAACAGCCGAGCGTAATCGATCAAAGATGACAATGTCTATCGCGCCGCTATTCGTGGAGGCCGATTAGGGCGCTCGCTTTACGATTGTTACTTGCGGGACGCTATGAATTAATCGTCCGAGACATTTAAATGAGTGCGTACAAGCGCCGCCGGCGTGACCAAGAACTCACGTTTAAAGGCACTGATAAAATTAGAGGGGTGCTCGTATCCGGCCATATACGCCGCCGCCTTTACGCTTACGCCATCAACCAACAGGGCTCGGCGCGATGCCTCTAGCCGTTGCGCGCGCGCGTACTCCATTACGGTAACCCCGTGCACTGCTTTAAACCGACGCTGCAGGGTGCTTACGCTCATCCCCAGTCGTTGCGCCAATGCCGCCAAGTCACACTCCCCCTGCAGCAGGGGCAAGATCTGTTGCTGCAGGATGTCTTGCTCGGCCCGGTGAGCCTTCACGGGCACCGTCTCGGCGCCAAGTACACCACGGGCCGTGACAGCGGCCAATAATTGAATGGCGTCCGATTCTTGTTGCAGCAGGCGCGGGCCCGCTTGACGACTCAACGTCAATAAACGCGTTGCCGTGGCTGTTTGTTCGGCATCCGGAGCCCAGGTAAACACCCGACGCTGAAATAACTGCGAAATTTGCTCGCCGCTCAGCCGGCTCTCAAGCCACGTAAAACTAACACTAATATTCACCTTGCGAACACACTGGCCCGCCTGCAAAAAACGCGTAAACGGCTCGGCTTTATTAACGGCTAACGCTAAGCCTATTGGCTGCTGGTCGGCTGCCACACTATAACGATCGGCTCCCAGCGCGAACTGCACCTCACCTGCCAGTAAAATATTCACGCTCAAACCGGGCTTGCAGTCTCCGGTACTACGGGAGTTACACAGCTCAGTGGCATCCACACAGTGAATCGAGAGATCAGGGCCAATGGCTCTAAAGTCAATGTGCCCCTCCAGCACGGGCCCTCTATTTTGCTCGGTTTGCAGCCTGTGCTCCGGACTAATCCGAACAATTTGTTTGAGCAGCTGGTTGTGATCCAGCTGCGGCGTATCGATATGGCTCATGGTGACTACCCTGCATAACAGCTTGACGATTTTGCATGCTGCTTAATCCATTCAGAGAATGTAACATAAATAACAATTATTCTCATCATCACTCACAAAGTACACTAGCCTAAGCCAAAGGACATCCCATGTTGATCAAATCTACCTGCGCCGCCGCTGTATTGCTGGCCGCATCAGGACTTACGCACGCCCAAAACACCAGCACCGAGGCTCCAGCCGAAATCGAGCAAGTGGTGGTCTGGGGCACCGAGGTGACTGCGTCGTCGGTATATATGGACACCGCCGACATTACTATGCGCCAAGCCGACCACATCAGTGACTTACTGCGTACTATTCCTGGGGTAGACGTAGGCGGTGCGCACTCGATGAACCAGCGCATCACCATCCGCAGCATGGACGATAAAGATCTGCGCATCAGTATCGATGGCGCCAATCAAAATACTTATATGTACCACCACATGGGTAACCTGCAAATTCACGCCGACATTCTCAAGTCGGTCGATATCGACGTAGGTACCAACTCAGTTATCAATGGTGGTTTGGGCGGCGCTGTGCGCTTTGAAACCAAAGAAGCGAAAGACATGTTGGCCGCTGGAGAAACCTTTGGCGCTCGCGTGCAGGGTACCGCAAGCGACAACTCAGGCTACAATTATTCGGCCACGGCTTTTGCTCAGCTGGGTGAGCGCGTGGACCTGCTGGCCTATTACAACCACGTAGAGCGCGACAACTACGACGTCGGCGGCGGTGAAATTACCGACAGCGAAGGCAACGAAATACCCGGCACCGACGGTACGGTACGCGGCCTTAAGGGCGATATTGATGACGCCCTGTTTAAAGTGGGTTTTGACCTCACCAGCAATCAGCGGCTCGAAATTGGCTATGAGTCATACACAGATCAGGGCGATTACAGCTACCGCCCCGACATGGGCTTGGCAACCGACCTGGCCATTACCGATTCACTGGGTGTTCCGCTGTTGTGGCCCACAGAGTTTAGCCGCGACACCATTACCGCCAACTACGATCTAACCCTTGGCAGCCACACACACATTAAGGCGGCATTGTTTCAAAACGACAGCAACCTTTGGCGCGATGAAAGCGGTTATGCCGAGAACCCGGGGTTTACCTCTTGGGCGGCGATTGTTGAAGGCGACGCCCAAAATACCGGCTTCAATATCATCGGTGAGACAACCTTTGGCTCAGGCGTAAGCCAGACACTCACCTACGGCGTCGACATTATCGACTATGAAACTGAGTATCAGGCAAGCTACCTTGAAGGCGGTGTCGACACCTCGGGCGAGGATGCGACCAACTCCGCCATCTTTATCCAGGATCGCATCGAATTTGGCATGTTTGCCTTCATTCCCGGCGTGCGCTACGACGAATACGATGTAAATTCGGTCGTCGTCGATAACAGCTTCGATGATTTTACCAGCTCATTAGCCGCCGAATTTCAGCCTATCGACTCGCTGGTATTTAAAGCCTCAAGCACCGAGTTGTTTAAAGGCCCGGAACTATCAGAAGTCTTTACCGGTGCCGGTTTATTTGAAACCCCCAACCCGGATTTGGACGCAGAAACCGGGGTGAACAACGAGCTGGCGTTTGCCTACGGCGACGCCATACTCGGTGCCGATACCTTTAGCGTAGGCGCTACGTTCTTTCGCACTGAGATCGACGGCTACATCTACCAGTACGCTGGCCCCGCCATGGATAACGTGGGGGACATGGAAATCGAAGGGGTCGAAGCCTACGTTGGTTACGACATCGGCGGCTTGCGTGCGTTGCTCACATACTCCGATGCCGAGAGCGAGCTGGACGCTTACGACGAGTACAGCGAGTTTGACGGCGCCCGCATCGACCGTCAGCAGGGCGATACCTGGAGCTTAAACCTGGACTATAGCTTTAGCAGCTTAGACCTTACTTTGCATTATGACGCCTTGTGGGTAGGTGATGTTGCGGCCGGCCCCGACCTGGACGGCGCCACACTCGACAACGCCAAAGACGGTTTTACCGTGCACAACCTCTCTGTGCAGTGGCAACCGCATCACCGCCTGCAGCTTACCGCGGGTGTCGACAATGTGTTTGACGAGTTTTACGCCTCTCAGTCATCGCGCACGGGCACCAGTTTTCACCCACGCTTTGGTGAACTGTTCCTAACCRATTACGAACCCGGCCGAAACATTAAAGCGACAGTGGCGTACCAATTCTAAAAACCTCTCCTCTGCCCCGGCTCTGTCGGGGCTTTTTTTATCCTGCAACCAAGCACCCAGCCCATTACCCCGCAAGCGTTTCATCCTCAGGTAAACTGGTTATAATCAACTCAATACTTGACACTCAGTCGAGCGCGATGGCAGCTCAGAGACGCAAGGGACGCTATGACTACACTGACATTACCGCCAATTCCCACCTTAATTATTTGTATTTTGGTGCTTTATCTCGGGCTCTACCTGAACCAACGGTTTCGATTTCTGGGCAACAGTAACATTCCGCCCTCGGTCACCGGCGGCATTACGTTTAGTACGCTTACAGCCCTACTGTATTTTGCCGGCGGCATTCAGCTGCTGTTTGATATGCAAATACGCGATTTCTTACTGCTGGTGTTTTTCTCCACCATTGGCCTTAGCGCCAAGCTTAGTACCCTTGCCAGCGGCGGCCGCGCGCTGGCAAAGTTGGTGGTCATTGCCGCCGTTTTTTTGCTGCTGCAGGATATTATCGGGGTAAGCATCGCCGCACTGCTGGATGTGCACTTAGGTTACGGGCTTATGGCCGGCAGCGTGTCCCTGGCCGGCGGGCACGGCACCGCCATCGCCTGGGGCACCGAGGCCGAAGCTGCGGGGTTGCGCGAAGCCGGGGCCATCGGCATCACCTTTGCCACCTTTGGGTTAGTCGCTGGCGGCATTATCGGCTCTCCTATCGCCAAGTGGCTGATTGAAAAAAATCAGCTGTCGCCTACGCTTGTTGATGCACAAGATCAGCACGACATAGAGGTTGAAGTCGCCGAGATCGACCACAAACCCTGGAGCCTCGGCTCAGTATTGGGGGTTATTTTAATGCTGGCGCTGTGCGTACAGCTGGGCGAGCTGGCCAATCAACTGCTCTCAAAGCGCGATATATTACTGCCGGGGTTTTTAACCGCGATGTTTGTCGGCATTGTACTTACCAACAGCGCCGACCGTTTGCGATTGCCACTCAGCAATGCCATTGTCGCCAAATTTGGCGAGGTATCGCTCAGTATCTTTTTGGGTATGAGCTTAATGAGCCTACAGCTGTGGTCACTGGCCAACAGTTTCACCCCGATCATTTTTGCGCTGCTGATCCAGACGCTGGCAATGACTCTGTTTGCAATCTACATTGTGTTTAAAGTCATGGGCAGTCATTACGATGCCGCGGTTATCTCGTCGGGTTTTGCCGGGCTCGGCCTGGGCGCCACCCCGGTGGCTATTGCCAACATGGACGCGACCACTCATCGCTATGGCCCCTCTCCCAAGGCATTTATTGTGGTGCCTTTGGTGGGTGCTTTTTTTATCGATATTCTCAATGCCGCCACTATCAAGCTGTTTCTCGGTTTGATGGGCAGCTGGTAGCATTTAATACAACACACCGGAGCTGTCATGGATCGAACAACGATAACCGGCTTTTTATTCTGTGCCGTTCTACTCAGCTTTGCCTTTAACGCCCAGGCCGCCAATGATTATATGGTCTCGGCAACGATTATCTCAAAGGGTGAAGTGCTCGGCACCCCCTCCATGCTGGTAACCAAAGGTAAGAAGGCGGTGACCCGGTCCGGCGGTGATAAGGGCTATGAGCTGAGCTTGACCGTTACCTCGGACAACGACAACACCGCCTTTGCCGAGACTCGCTTAACCGCCGCCGGGCGCACGATAGAGCCCAAGCTCACCATTATTGTCGGCGAGCAGAGCTCGGTAAAAGACGGTGAGCTCGAACTAAAGCTTAAAATCGAAGATCGTTCAGAGTCGGATAGCTTTATGCAGCCTTAGGCGAATAGCGCTTTATAAACGCCGTAACACTTGTTCACACAGCCGGTGGCTAGCCAGCACTCCGTCTAAATACGGTTTATCGGCGTGGCCTCGCTGTAGCATTTTGACGAACGCCTCAAACATACCCACAAAACCGCGCTTGTATAGCGTGTCATCCCAGTCGCCAAAGCCCTCGGCAAAGGCTTGGTTGTTGTTGTAGTGCACACCGTTGGCAAGATTATCAATTTGCCAACTTCCATTTACCGTGCTGTATTCCAAACGCTCCCGCGCCTTACCGCTCAGACGGTTCATGGCCGCGCTAAAGTGCCGCCCTTGCAGCGTAAAACTCACGTTTACGCTACCAAGCTTATCTTGCTCGGTGTAGGCACTGACATAAAGTTCAGGCTCTGCCACCTGCTCTACGCCCGCCGCATGCCGGACAAAATCCAACACATGAACAAAATCATCGTATATAAAAACTCGGGCATCATCCGATAAATTATGGCGGTTTTTTTGGTAGTGCACGTGTATCGGATTGGTCGCAAGCGGCGCCTGATACAAGGGGGCATAGCGCCGGTTAAAGCCACAAAACAACGGCGTGTTGCCGCGTTGTGCCAGCTCGATTAAGGTCTCCGCCTCCGCTAACTGATAGCTTATTGGCTTGTCCACAAACACACCAATGCCGCGCTCCAGTGCCCCCCGGGCAAGCGCATAGTGGCTATCGGTGCTGGAGTGAATCATCACCGCATCGGGCTTAGCGGCTAACAGTAACTCGTAGTCGGTATAGGCTTCGGCAATGCGATATTGGCTGGCCAGGCGCTGCAAAACGGCCGTATTGCGGGTACAGAGTATCGGTGATACAGCACTGTGGCGTGCCACCACGGGCAAATAGGCTTTTTGGGCGATATCGCCAAGCCCGATCATTGCAATACGCATGGATTAGTCCCCGATAAAAGGCGCTTATACTACAGCAGCCCCGTAACCTCTGCGACTGCCGGTATTAAAGTGGCCGCGGGGGTTAGCGTCGCCTCGTCGCCCGGGCGATACTTGCCGGTAGCCACCAATACGGACTGTAAACCGGCCTCGCGTGCGCCCCCTACATCCCCGAGAACATCGTCACCTACCATTAAACACTGCTGGGCACGGTATGGTGTAGTGGCAACCACTTGATCAAAAAAATCAGCGCTGGGCTTACCAAACACGCGAGCGTCACAGCCGGCCGCCCACTGCAAAGCATGAGCGAATGGCCCGGCATCAAGGCTGAGCTCGCCATTCTCACGGAAATATTTATTATCGCCAATAACCAATAGCTGGCAGCCCTTAAGCAGCAACCGAAACGCTTTATTAAGATTGTGGTAATTAAGCGCTTCTCGGGCATCCCCCAGCACAACACAATCGGGCTCACTGTGTACCGCAAACAAAGGCTCGATACTGGGGTGGACCAGCGCAAACGGCTTTAATTGATGTTGCTGGACAAACGCGCAGGCAGCATCCGGTGCGGTAAACAATTCAGATGGGGCCAAAGAGACGCCAAGGTTTTGCAGCTTAGTGAGTATCTGCTCGCGCGACTTAGTCGCAGTATTGGTGACAAACCGTAGCGTGTAGTGTTGCGCCCGAAGAAATGCCAAAGTATCTAAAGCGCCCGGCAGCAAGCTGTCGCCATCGTAGATAACGCCCGACAAATCGAAGAAGATTGCTTTAATCGCCATGGTAGCTCCCCGCCCGTCATCGCAGCACAAAAATTTCGCTTTAAGCAATAACAACCGTACCTAACATACCTACTAAAAAGCCCAAAATCGCCCCGAGCGGTGGCGACCAGTGACGGCGCATCACCGCCTGCGGCGCAATGTCCTGAAAAATCAAATACAAAATGCCACCGGAGGCGAAGGTCATAATAATGGCCGTCAATTCTTCGCGCCCCTGCAAACAATAATAACCCACTAGAGCGGCAACGGGCCCTAAAAAGCTTACCCCCAAAAACACCCACAGTATCATCGCCCCCGACACACCACTTTTCTTCAACTCACGGAAAGCGTTAAAACCCTCGGGTAAGTTTTGTATGCCGATAAAAGCCGCCAGTACCAACCCCATCCGTCGATTCTCAGAAAAAATGGCACCCAGGGATAACGCCTCAGGAATAAAATCCATCAGCATGGCCAGGAACTGCGAAAAGGTCCCCCCGCGCTTCGCCAGAAAAGCATCCAAGCCACAAAAAATTAACGCCCCGGCACAAAAACTAATTGCCAGCACCCAGGGAGACAGGGTTTCCATGCCGTGAGGCGCTAAGGCAAATGCCACGGCCGCCAATAATGCGCCGCCACCAAAGGCGACGGTGGCATGAATAAACTCCTGTTTGGCGACACTTTCTTTAAAGGTTTCAAACCGAGCGGCCAGCCCACCCGCTAATACGGTGACGCCGGCCGCCCAGGTGATGAGGACTATTATTAACTCTTGTGGCACGTCAACATCCTTAAAACGTTACGGTGAGTAATGCATTAGTCTGCACGGTGCTATCGAACAGCGTCCAGATAATGCATGTGCTTTTCATACTGATCAAGAACATCGGCAATCACTTGCTCCTCGGTCCAGCCCATCACATCGTAATCCTGCCCTCCCTCTTGGAGGTACACCTCAGCCCGAAAATAGCGCAGCTTTTCACCACGATTGGCACGCGTATCTCTCATCGAGAACGACGGTGGCGTGTAGGGGCGCACATGAACGGAGTAAAAAAAGTCAGTCTCGTCGCCATGGTTTACCGTTAGCCAAACGCGATCACTCTCGTCGCTTTCCACCTGTGCACGTATACCTTTTTCACCCAGTGCCTCGGCCACACGCGCCATAGCTGAGTTAACCGTTGACTGTAAAAAGGCAAGCACCTCATCACGTTTCGGGTTGCGTACAATGCGCGACAAGCGCTTTTCCCAACTTACCGGATTGTGCGCCACCCGGGGCGCCAACATCGTGTCGCGCAAGCTGGCGCGTTTTACAATCTCAAGTCGCAACGCACGCAGCAATCCCCAGCACATCAGCAACATAACCATGGTAAAGGGTAAGGCACTGGCAATGGTTGCCGTTTGCAAGGCCTGTAAACCACCCGCCAATAACAACGCTGCCGCGATAAAGCCCTCGGCCACCGACCAAAATATTCGCTGCCACACGGGAGTTTCATCACCCTCACCGCCGGAGGTGAGCATGTCCACGACAAGCGATCCGGAGTCGGAGCTGGTTACAAAAAAGGTAATGACAAGCACAGTCGCCAGGACTGAGGCGATGGTAGAAAAAGGTAAAAACTCGAAGAACTGAAACAATGCCACCGAAGTGTCAGCGGCCACCGCATCCGCCAGTTGCGTGATCCCCTGGTCAACAATCATATGGATCGCAGTATTGCCAAAAAAAGTCATCCATAAAAAGGTAAAGCCCACCGGGACCATCAACACGCCAACCACAAATTCGCGTATCGTGCGGCCGCGCGACACCCGCGCGATAAACATGCCCACAAACGGCGACCAGGCGATCCACCACCCCCAATAAAATAACGTCCAGCCACCCAGCCAGCCCGTTGGCTCGTAGGCGTATAAATTAAATGTGGTATCGACGAGGCGTGATAAGTAATAACCAATATTTTGTACGTACGTTTGCAATAAATAAACCGTAGGGCCTGCGACAATCACAAACACCAGCAACACCACAGCCAAAATAAGGTTGAGCTCAGACACGCGCCGAATACCGCCATCAAGCCCAAGCACCACAGAAATAGTGGCAAACACCGTAATAATGGCAATCAGTAAAATTTGTATGCCGGTGCCAATGGGGATATCAAACAAATAATTCAACCCGGCATTAACTTGCATAACGCCAAAGCCCAGCGATGTCGCCACGCCAAATAAGGTACCAAGCACCGCAAAGATATCGACCGCATGCCCAATCGGGCCGTAAATTTTATCACCAATCAGTGGGTATAGCGCCGAGCGAATCGTTAGAGGCAGGTTGTGCCGAAACGCAAAGTACGCCAGCGATAGCGCCACCACGGCGTAGATTGCCCAGGCATGTACACCCCAGTGGAAGAAGGTAATGCGCATCGCCTCGCGAGCGGCCTCGGCTGTTGCCGGGTCACCTACTGGCGGGCTCATGGTGTGCATCACAGGCTCAGCTACACCAAAAAACATAAGGCCAATGCCCATGCCGGCCGAAAACAACATGGCAAACCACGAGCCATAACTGTAATCCGGCTCGCTGTGGTCCGGGCCCAGCTTGATTCGGCCAAAGTCCGAGAGAGCTAAGAAGACCACAAACAGTAAAAAAAGCGCTACCGCCAAAATATAAAACCAACCGGCCGAATTTATAATCCAGCCTTGCACCGCGCCAAACAGAGTTTCGKCCGTTTCCGGCACCAACACGGTAAACAACACAAACAGAAAACATAAACCGCCGGCACCAAAAAACACCGGCGGGTTTATTTTTATCCACGACTCTTGCTTGCGCTCTGACACGTCTTCAGACGCCATAATTCCCCCACTGACAAACGATAATTTATAGGATTACAAATAAAAATCTAATGACAAATACAGCGCTTCAAAATCGCCCTCGCCCACTTGCCCGTTGCGGTCAATGTAGCCGTCTTGATTAAGGTACTCTAAATATATCCACCCCGGGCCGTAATCGTAGCGCACCCCTGGGGCCAACGCTTTAATGCGGCCGGCCTCACTGCCCTCGGTGTCTGGCTCAGCGGCGGATGCGTCGAGATAAATGGCCCAGGGACCGAGGTTGTACCCCACCTCAGCGGCGAACCGCTGGTTTTTGATGTTAGACGCCAAAGGGACGCTCGCCCCATAGGCGTCGGGCACCTCTCGCGAGCTTGCGATGTAAGAAGCTTTAGAAAAAAAGTCGCCCACTTGACCCTGGTAATACACCGCCGCCGCCTCATGACTACCGTCAACGGGGCGCTCTGGGTCACCGCTTAAATCTTGTAGTCTGCCGCTTTGCAGCGACATGCCAAGCGTGTGGTTATCAGTGAGATCGTAGGCAGCATTACCCACCCAGGTTTTCACCTTACGGTAGGTGCTAGAGCTACCCCAGTGGCCGTTGTCGTCTAATGTGTCGGTACTGGTACTGCCCCAGTCATCGGCGTGAAAATAGGCGGCATCATAGTGGAGCTTGTGGGCGTTGCCTGTCAGCTTAACCCCCACATCCATCTGGTCACCGTACCCGCCTAACAGCATGTCACCGGGCCAAAAGTTTACGGTCTTCCAGGCGAAAGGGACCTGAGACTTACCCACACGGAGCGTATGATTTTGCCCCAGCCGCCATCCCACCCAGGCTTTGTGCAGGGCAAACTCATCGCCACTAGAGTTGTTAGCCGGATCGGTAAAGCTGCCGGGGCCGGCGCGAAACTCGGCCGAGTACAGCCAGCGACCGCTATCGGCGGCATCGCCGTCGGCGTACAAAATGAGCGCCTCACCGGTAAACTCACCACCGCTATTTTTATTAGCCGGGTTGTCCGGTAAGTATTGATAGGTGCCCCACACACCCGCCGACAGCACGTTGCTGGCAGGGTTGGGGGTATCGTCACTTTGTGGGGTATCGTCAGCCTGCGTGTAACAAGCAAAGAGCAACCCCGCCAGTAATAGCGCGCCTAACCTAGCAATTTGAGAGGCATTCTGAGGTAGCAGCGACGCAGGTAATCTCATGGGGTCTCAACAGCTCCGTAGGCGATTGTGTGAGCGTGATACGGAGCCTTGGTCACCTGGCTTTATCACTGGCGACAATAAGAGATGTCGATATAGGGCCCCAATCGTAGAATGACGTAACCGTTTACTTATACGTCCATCTTAAAACTATAGACCACCACCTCGCACTTGCAACGCCATTAGCCGAGCGACAGGTAACCCCGCCAGTGGAGCCAGCCATAAGCGTTAACCGTGGTGGCGTCGCGTATTTCACCGTTAAGAATCATTTCTCGCATCTCGCTCAGGCTAAAGCGTTGCACCACCAGATCTTCTTCCTCGGCATCCAGTTTGCGCTCGCCCTGGGTGAGCTGCTCGGCCAAATAAATATGATAACCCTGGTCGCAAAAGCCATAAGCCAAATATTGATAGCCCAGCTGAGTCATTTTATCGGCCACCAGGCCTGTCTCTTCGCGCAGCTCGCCGGCGGCTAATAGGGCTGGATCGGCATCGGGGCTTTGCTCCCACGCCCCCTGCGGCATCTCCCAAAAACGCCCGCCCACGGTGTAGCGGTACTGTTGCACCAAATAAATATGATCGTCTTCAATCGCTGCGATCACGGCAAAGTCGGGCTTTTCGACCACGCCGTAAATACCCTCAGCACCACTGGGGCGGCGAATACGGTCTTCACGTACTCGCAACCAATGATTTTTATACACTTCTTTACTACTCAACTGAGCTATCTTTGCATCACTCATATTTACTCCTGAGCTAAATTACGCCACGCTTTGCTGCGCTTAGAGCCGATGCGTCGGCTAACTTCACACTACAATAGGGAGATCCTGTGTCCAACCAATCAATTCGCTGGGGCATTATTGGTGCCGGCATTATTGCCCATAAAATGGCCGAGGCCATAGCGCTAGAGCCCGATAACGAGCTAGTGGCCATTGCCTCGAAATCCCCTGAGCGCGCTCAGGCCTTTGCAGGGCAGCACGGCATAGCCAGCGAAACCTACGCCCGGCTGGTATCGCGCGACGATATAGACGTGATCTACATTGCGACCACTCATAATTTTCACGCCGATAACGCGCTGCTCGCACTGGCCCATGGCAAGCACGTGGTCATCGAAAAGCCCTTCACCGTAAATGCGGCACAGGCACAGGTTTTAATCGATTGCGCCCGGCGTCACAGTGTCTTTTTGATGGAGGCGATCTGGACCCGTTTTTTGCCCTCGATGGTGGCGCTGCGCGATGCGCTGCACGGCGGCTGTATCGGTCAGGTTAAAATTGCCAATGTTAACTTCGGCGGAATCGCCCCCGACCACTACCTACCGCGTTTAATCGACCCTAAGCTCGCCGGCGGTGTAACGCTGGACATGGGCATCTATCCAATCAGCATGCTGTGTTACTGGCTGGGCGAGCTGCCACGCACAATCCACAGTCACTGCCATTTTAGCGATACCGGCGTCGATGAAATTGCCTCTTACCAGCTGGTCTTTCCCTCCGGTTGTATCGCCACCATCAACACCAGTTTTAATTTACTGCTGGGGCAAGAGGTCAGTTTATTTGGCGAAACCGGCCGCATTGATTATCCCAACTTTCAATCATCGGGCACCTTCTCAATGCGTAGTCTGGATGGGCGCGAGTGGGCAGAACACAAAGAGCATACTCACACCAACGCCGACAATGGCTTTATCTTTCAGGTGCGCGAAGCGGCCCGGTGCATCCGCGCCGGCGAGCTAGAGAGCCCCATTATTCCGCTGGGTGAGACGCTAGGCATCATGCGGGTACTGGATAGTATCCGCGAGCAACTGCCGCTTAAATATGACTTTGAATAGCAAAAACAGTAGGCGTCGCGCGGGGCGAATGATTCGCCCCTGCCCGTAGCGCAAAGTAGGCGGTTTCCGGTAAAATATCGCCTTTTTCTGACGCGAGCCGGCTATTTATGGAAACCTTGACCCTACCACCCGTTACCTCCGCTCGGGGCGAAGTAACCCTGCCGGGCTCCAAAAGCCTGTCCAACCGCATCCTGTTGTTGGCAGCGCTGGCCAAGGGTCAAACCACCATTACCAATTTGCTCGACAGTGACGATGTCAGCCATATGCTCACAGCGCTTACCGCGCTAGGGGTGGATTACCAGTTAAGCGCCGATAAACAAACCTGCACCCTTACCGGTAAAGGCGGCACATTTGCCATCGACGAGGCCGCCATTTTATATCTGGGCAACGCCGGTACAGCGGTGCGCCCGCTCACCGCCGCCCTGGCCGCCAGCGCTGGCGAATTTACCATTACCGGTGAGCCGCGCATGTACGAGCGCCCGATTGGCGATCTCATCGACGCATTGCGCCAACTGGGCGCCGACATTAGCTACCAGCAAGACGATGGCTTCCCGCCGCTGCTCATTAAAGGTAAAGCGCTGGCCGGTGGCGAGGTCAGCATCAAGGGCAACATCTCCAGCCAATACCTTACCGCACTACTGATGGTAGCGCCGCTGCTGCATGGCGATACGGTCATTAAGGTCGACGGCGAGCTGGTCTCAAAGCCTTACATCGATATTACCCTCGACACCATGGCAAAATTCGGCGTCACCGTCGCCAACAACAATTATCAAAGCTTTACCGTAAGCGGCCAGCAAACCTATCAATCGCCTGGCGAGATTATGGTCGAAGGCGACGCCTCGTCAGCCTCCTACTTTTTAGCTGCTGCCGCAATCGGTGGTGGCCCGGTCAAAGTACACGGCACCGGCAGCGACAGCATTCAGGGCGATGCAAAATTCGCCGAGGTGCTAAAGCAAATGGGCGCCGAGGTGACTTACTCGGATATGTGGATTGAGGTTACCGGCACCGGCAACCTTAAAGGTGTCGATGTGGATTTAAACCACATCCCCGATGCCGCCATGACCATCGCGACCGCTGCATTGTTTGCCAAGGGGCCAACCCGCATTCGCAACATCTACAACTGGCGCGTTAAAGAGACGGATCGCTTGTCAGCCATGGCCACCGAGCTGCGCAAAGTGGGCGCCGCAGTCGATGAAGGCGAGGATTATATATACATCGAACCGCCCGAGCAGCTAACAGCCGCGGCCATCGACACCTACAACGATCACCGCATGGCGATGTGCTTTTCGCTGGCAAGTTTTGGCGATGCCGAGATTGTTATTAACGACCCCAAATGTACGTCTAAGACCTTCCCGACCTACTTTGATGAGTTCGCGCGGATTACCCGGTAACGCAACAAAACTTACGCGCACAAAAAAGCCGGCGATACCGCCGGCTTTTTTGATTCTCAAATAGTATCCAGGCGTGACCTAAAAGCGTCCAATTAACTCAACCGAATAAGAGTCCGTTTCTTCGTAGCTTCCCATTACCAGGCTCAGGCTCACGTCGGGGGTAAAAAAGTTACGGGCCCGCAACGAATAGACATCATTCTCGCCAACACTGCCACCTACACTAAACCCGCGGGTAAAGTAAAAGTCTCCGCTTGCGGTCCAGGTACTACCGCCGTCATGCCAATCGGTATATCCCGCCTCCAGATTATACGCACGGCCGCCTGCCAGCTCACCCACATATTTGCTTTGCACATTCCACTCATCTTCAAACAGCGCCGAAGAGTCAGAGAAGCCTGTAGTCAACAGCCACCCGGCCAGTGGCGCCACCCCCAACTTGCCCGACCAGCTTGAATCAGAATATGAGGCTTCATGGCCGTTCGAATACTCGGCATCACCGGACCAATAGTTGTACGTAGCCGAAGCATAGACGATAGAGTCTAGAACATAGCCCTCTGAGGTCAGTGAGTAATGCTGTGAAGACTCATTCGTGAGCACTGCAGAGCATGTACCGATACAATTTCGATCGTCGGATCGCGAATTGTCGGAAAAGCGCGTATTCAAAGTAATGGAACTTGCACGCTCCAGAAAAGCCGCCTCGCCATATACGTGGTTTCTTAACTGCACCGACGAAAAATAATAGGTACCAAACACACCGTAGCTGTCGTCACCATCAAAATAACCGCCATCTATGTAGCTATAACGGCCACCAATTTCAGTTTGATAACTATAGGGATCTGCCATCGCAGACAGGCTAACGGCGCTGAGTAGTGCGCCATAGAATACTCGTTTCATACAAACTCCTTATCGTAATTAAACGCTCTCCATGGAGGACAGTATATCTCTGTTTTTTTTGTTTTTATTGGGTTTTGCGCTCGGGTATGGGCTGCCCGAAAAACGCGCCAGTGTAACTACCCGGCGCCGTTAACTAACGTCACTATTGCAAAAAATTCGATTAAAAGTGCACTTTCAAAGAGTGCATAGCGGAGCTCGTAATAGCCGTGATCTTCGTAGCTCAACGACAAACTCAAAGGCTCACCAAGGACTTACGTCCTTGGCAAGGTAACACCGCGCTGACCTTGATATTTACCACCGCGGTCGCGGTAGCTGGTTTCACACTCTTCGTCAGACTCAAAAAACAGCATCTGAGCCACACCCTCGTTGGCGTAAATTTTGGCGGGAAGTGGCGTGGTATTGGAGAACTCCAGCGTCACATGGCCCTCCCACTCGGGCTCTAGCGGAGTGACGTTGACGATGATGCCGCAGCGAGCGTAAGTCGACTTGCCCAGGCAAACCGTCAACACGGAGCGCGGTATGCGAAAGTACTCGACGGTGCGAGCCAACGCAAAGGAGTTGGGCGGGATGATACACACATCGCTTTTGACATCGACAAAACTGTTTTCATCAAAGTTCTTGGGGTCGACCACCGAGGAATAGACATTGGTAAAAATTTTAAACTCATCGGCGCAGCGCACATCGTAGCCATAGCTAGAGGTKCCGTAGGAGACAATGCGCTTCTCGTCGGGCCCATAACGTACCTGCCCTGGCTCAAACGGCTCGATCATGCCCTGTTGCTCGACCATGCGGCGCATCCACTTATCGGACTTGATGCTCATTGTGACCCCCTTAGATTACGATGTTATTCCGGCGCGCATGATAGCGGTTTTTGGCTCATATTGGGAGCACCGCCGGCAAGGTTCACCCGCACGCCGCCCTGCGCAGCCCGGTGTGCCCGTGATGACTGACGGCTTTATACCGCTGAAGCTCAACAGTACTTTACCTAACGCCCATTGACAACGTTGTCCGGTCATTTCATGCTGACACTTCCGGAGACCAACATAACAAAGGAACCGCCATTATGAGCAACCTACCCACCCTCTCGAGGCGCACTTGGCTCGCCCCCATCGGCGCTATCGCTTTTGCACTGGCAGCCTCACTGGTGAGCCTCAAGGCATTCGCCGCCGAGCCTGCCAAACTGATTCTTCGCGTGGACGACATCGGCATGACCCACGCCACCAATCAAGGCCTGCAGGATCTTGCCGACTTAAAAATTCCGTTTGCCGCCTCGGTTATGTTCACCACGCCCTGGTATCAGGAGGCGGTCGAGATCCTGCGGGCAAACCCGCAAATTTCCGTGGGAGTACACTTAACGCTAAACGCTGAGTGGCGCCATTACCGCTGGGGCCCCATCGCCGGGCGCAATGAGGTGCCTAGCCTAATCAATGACACCGGCTACTTCTATCCGTCGACGGCGGAGTTTCTGGCCCAGGATATTAATCTTGACGAGGTAAGGCTGGAGTTAGAGGCGCAAATTAAGCGCGCTATCGACACCGGACTACCAATCACCTATGTGGACTACCATATGCGCACCGCACTGGCCACGGACGAGATGGTTAAGGTGGTGACCGAACTGGCGCAACAGTATCAGCTGCGGATGTCGATGCGCATGGGCGAGGCATACAGCACTATGTTTGACGTACCCATCGAAGACAAAGCGGATACCTTTTTAGCGCACTTAGATAACGAGCTGGATGCCAGCAAGGTGAATGTTGTGATTTTGCACGCCGCACGCCCTAACCCCGAGATGCAGGCACTGATCGATTTAAACAACCCGATTATGAACACCGCCGATATGGCACCGTTGGTGTCTCAGCACCGGGCCACCGAGCTCGATATGCTGTTATCGCCCGCCGTTCAAAAACGCTTTAGTCGCGGGGATATTACTCTCATCAATTACGCCGATACCGACAATCCGTTTGCGCACAAATAAATCACACAGCGCGAGCTAAATGATATTGGCCCCACCCTCTGGGTCACGGGAGCGCTGGGCTTGCTGTTGAATATCGTCGGTATCGCTCGCAAGGTCATCCAACAACCTGCCGGCGTCTGCTGCCTTGGCGTCCGGCGCGGGAGCCTCTGGGGGCACCTCTGCCGTGCCCACCGAAGCATCCGCCGGTTGTTCAGCATCGCCTTCCGGGCCCACCCAAGGCACCCCTTGAGGGAAAATAACTTCCCGGGCGTCATCCGGCATGGATACTTCCGCCGCCTCAAAGGCGCGAACTACCTCACGCATCAGTGCCGAGGCCACTTTGACCACACTAAATTCGGTGGCATCAACCCAAAAATAAACCTTCAGGTTAATGGTCGACGAACCTAAGCTATCAATAAGCACCTGAGGTTCTGGATCAGTCAATACGGCGGGGKGTTCTAGCAGTAAAGCCATCGCGGTTTCCTGGGCAAACCGCACTTTGGCATCGTAGCCAACACCGATATCAAAGCTCCCACGTATGTTCGGGTTGGCCGAAAAATTCTGGATCACGCTTTTATAAATAATGGCGTTGGGAATCTGAATATGGTTGCCATCAAAATCCACTAACGTTGTGCCGCGGGTCGTTACCTTTTGCACCACCCCACGAAATCCCGAGACATCGATCACCTCGCCCAAGCGAAACGGCCGCTGTACGCTTAACAGCAAGCTGGCAATAAAGTTCTCGGCAATATCGCGAAACGCAAAGCCAACCACCAAGCCCAGCAAGCCGGTGCCGCTCATTAACGCCAGAGCAAATTGCGTTAGCCCGGCGATACGCAAAAAGAAATAAAAGCCTAACAATAATATAAAAACGGCCACAAGCCGTCGCATAACAACCCGCAATAACGAGCTATCGGTCATAAATCCCACCGGACGAACCAAAAAGGCGGCCACGGGGCGCGAAACAAAAAAGAAAAACAAAAAAGTCACAACCGCCGCCAGCAATAACGGAAGTGCCTGTACAAACTGCCCCCACACCTTCGAGAACTCAGCGGTTAATGTATCGGTGCTAAAATAATCGGTCGGGGCCGCCGAGATATTATTCACCACCGCCACCACACCATCGATATTTTTAGCAACCTCGCTCGCCCAACCAATAAAGTCCGTCTCGGTACTGGTGCCATGTAAAAACACCAAGCCATTGTCGACCCTGACCTCCAGCTCTGTAAATTGCTCGGAACTGATCAATATCGCCCTCAGGCGAGATTGTATCGCGGCATCTTGCGACGGCGCCGAGAGCTCAATAACGCGACCCGCATTGTCGAGTTTGGCATCTTCCCTTGGGTCAAGCTCTTGGGCGACCGCTTGTAGCGAGCCAAACCCTGAGCCGATCAGGGTCAGCAATACAAGTATCCGCACCGCAGCTGCGCATTTCACCAGACGACCACTGTTATTTATCATGCCTTTACCGCTCTAATCAGCTCTTTAGAATAGCGTTAATACTACGTGGTAATGGTTGCATTTGGCCACTGCTACACAAATAACCCTAACGTCCCCGACAAAAGTAATGGGGCACAAAAAAGCCGCCCCCGAGGGGCGGCTTTTTACAACATCCGTGTTATTTCAAATCGCGCTATTAGTTTGCGCAAGAGCCCTGATTAATCCACACTTCCCACTGACCATCGTGCTCGGTCGGCACGTCACCGCGAGTCCACCACTTAGCTTCAAAGCGGCTATCGTTGTAACGCACTTGATCGCCCTGGGTGTAAGTATCGCGGGTGCCCCAGTTAGGAATGCCCACACAGGTGTTGCCGGTTTGCGAGCTTGAAGACGAGCTGCTAGACGACACAGAGGAAGAGCTTGAACTGGTCGACGAGCTTGAGTTGCCACCGCCATTATCAAACTTCACGTCCACACAAGCGTAGAAGGCTTCCGGGCTGTCTGAGCGCTGCCATACGGCGTAAACCACGTGACGACCGTTGCGAGCTGGCAAGTTAACCAAGTGTGACGGATAGTGCTCAGCTGCTTCGGGTGGTGTTTCCAGCATTAGCTCAAGATCATCCCAACCTAAAGGCTGAGTTGAATCGTAGCCCGGCTTGGTAATGTAATAGCGATAGTACTCAGTCGCGTGAGCCGCCGAGTTATACCAGCTAAAGGTTTGCGAGCCGCCAACATCGGTAGCAACCCAGTCGTTACGCGCCAGATCCATACCACCAAAAGTGCCCGGATCACCACCGGAGCACAACTCACCGTTTGGTACTACCGAGGTGTGGTTGCCTCCAGCCGCACCCTGACGGATACCGTTCCAATCGTAAAACTGCTGAGTTCCACTTTCGGCTTTTGCCGCCTGACAAGCCGCCGAGGTCAAGGTTTCGGCACCCTCCGACTTACAGTTCCAGATACGGCTCGCGGGCGAGGTGATGGTGCCGTGAGCGCTCGCCATCGAGGTGGCGCTTAGACTAGCTACCGTAACGCAACCAACCAACATACCTTTAAAAGCTTTTTGACTTAACCATTTTGCATTCATCCGTAATACCCTCTTAACATTATCACTAACGGGTGCTTTACTCGGGCGTATGACTAAAATCCTTTCTGTTACTTTCCATGGTTTGCGCTAACCGAACACACCAGACAACGTTGTCTGGCGAAACCGTCACTCATGCCAAGTAAAGCATTGCAAGCCTGAGCGTTAAGTCACACACCTCATCGGTATGCGAACGCGTCAGGCCCCTATACCTCAGGGAGACTTGATGTAATCACACAGGTTACTTAGTTTCAACAATGAATAATCGGAACGGTATTTACTAACAGACACAATAGAGGGCGGGACGCTACTTAACACCCCAAAAATGCATCAACGTAGAAATATACGTGCTGGAAATCACAAAGAGGCGGAGTTTTAATCACGAAATGAAATATACAAAATAAATTTTATTTCAAATTTAATTAAGTACTTATGGAGATATAAAATCATCGCTATATCTCCATAAGTTTTATTTGGACCTTATTTTCGGCAGCTAATCATCCACCTGACTGAACACCGTGGCAGGAGCCGCTTGAGCAGCAACACGCCACAGGCGAGCCGCCAGCGACAACGCGATGGCCCGGTATGCCTGCGCCGGCTTCCCGTCCGGTTCGGCCACCACTGAAGGTGCTCCGCCGTCAGCTTGCTGACGAACATCTAACGACAGAGGCAGCGAGCCCAGCAACTGAGTGTCGTAATCTTTTGCAATGCGCTCACCGCCTCCTGCGCCAAAGATCGCCTCTTCATACCCACAGTTACTGCACACATGGGTGGCCATGTTCTCCACCACACCCAGTACCGGCACATGCACTTTGCGAAACATCTCAATGCCTTTAATAGCATCAAGCAGCGCGATATCTTGCGGCGTAGTAACAATAACCGCACCGGTAACCGGCACGCTTTGCGATAGCGTCAAGGCGATATCACCCGTGCCCGGAGGCATATCAATAATCAGGTAATCCAGCTCATCCCAGCGGGTTTGTGTCAGCAGTTGCTTTAGGGCGCCGCTTACCATCGGCCCGCGCCACACCATCGGGGTTTGCTCGGTAACCAGATACCCCATTGAGATAGTTTGCAGGCCGTGGGCCTCGATGGGCAGCATTTGCTGCGCCTTGCCCTCACCGATTATTTGCGGCCGGCGCTGCCCCACGCCCAGCATTTGCGGCTGGCTTGGGCCATAGATGTCGGCATCCAACACCCCAACCCGGGCACCTTCAGCCGCCAGCGCCAGCGCCAGATTCGCAGCGGTGGTGGATTTACCCACCCCGCCTTTGCCCGAGGCCACGGCGATAATATTTTTAACACCCGGCACCGCCTGAGCAGAGTTGGCCGCCGGATGCGCTGTCACTTGCCAACCTAAATCGAGATCCACCGCCTCGACACCGTCCAACGCCAGCAGCGTTTGCTGTACCAACTGCGCCAAACACTCGTCGCGGGCCGCCGGATAGCCAAGTTCGATGGCAACACTTACCTTAGCGCCGGCCACCGACACTGACTGAATTGCGCCTAAACTCTCTAGGCTGGCGCCATTGTGTGGGTCGACAATAGCACCGAGTACTCGTGCAATTTCGGTCTGATCAGTCATAGTGTGGGTAACCTCTGGCAAGCGCCCTGAAAGAAATTGTTGCCCTATTGGTGGGGGCACAGTTGCAAAATCCAACCACAGAAACCTAAACCCAACGCTAAAGCCCTGAAACGCCGAGCAAAAACAGCATGAAAATGGTATAGTGCCGCTCCATTTTTGCGCCCGTTGCCGCCGTGCGACTGGCCTTGCCGGCTGATTGGCCGCGCACCACAGCCACTAACGAGAGTAAACGTCGAGACTATGAGCACACGCCGCAAGATTATGGTCACCAGCGCGCTGCCCTACGCCAATGGAGAGCTGCACCTGGGCCATATTATGGAGCAGATCCAAACCGATATCTGGGTGAGATTTCAAAACCTGCGCGGTCACGAGTGCCATTACTTTTGTGCCGACGACGCCCACGGCACCGCGATTACCCTTAAGGCCGAAGAGCAAGGCATTAGCCCTGAAGAGCACATTAAAAATATGCACGCGGCGCACCTTGAGGTTTCTAAGGGCTTTTTAATCGCGCACGACAACTACTACAGCACCCACTCGCCCGAAAACCGCGAGCTGGCCGAGCAGATCTACACAAAACTCGAGGCCAACGGCCATATTGCCCAGCGCTCGATCGTGCAGGCGTTTGACCCAGAGAAACAGTTGTTTTTGGCTGACCGCTACATCAAAGGCACCTGCCCCAAGTGTAAAACCGACGACCAGTACGGTGACAACTGCGAAGCCTGTGGCGCGACTTACGCACCCATGGACTTAATCGACCCGGTATCGGTACTCACCGGCGCTACCCCGGTGCCTAAAGAGTCGGAGCACTTTTTCTTTAAGCTGCCAGAGTTTTCCGACTTTTTAAAGCAGTGGACCCGCGCCGGTCACCTGCAAGCTGAAGTAGCTAATAAAGTGGCCGAGTGGCTCGACGCCGATTTGCAAGAGTGGGACATCTCGCGCGACGCGCCCTACTTTGGCTTTGAAATCCCGGGCCACCCCAACAAGTACTTTTACGTGTGGTTGGATGCCCCTATCGGCTACATCGCCAGTTTAAAAAACTTCGCTGACCAAAAAGGCATCGACTGGCAGGAGTACTGGCACAAAGATTCCACGGCCGAGGTGCACCACTTTATTGGTAAAGACATCGTTAACTTCCACGCGCTATTTTGGCCCGCCATGCTGCACTCCGCCGATATGCGCACGCCCACCAAAGTTAACGTGCACGGCTTTGTCACCGTTAACGGCAAAAAGATGTCCAAGTCGCGCGGCACCTTTATTAACGGTCAGACCTATTTAAAGTACCTGGACCCGGAGTATTTACGCTATTACTTTGCCGCCAAGCTCACCGCCAATGTGGACGACCTGGATCTAAATCTGGACGACTTTGTCCAGCGGGTGAACTCGGATTTGGTGGGCAAGGTGGTAAATATCGCCAGCCGCACCGCTAAGTTTGTCAGTAAAGCCGGTGGCGAGCTCAGCGCCGCCCCCACCGATACCGAGCTGTGGCAGCGGTTTGTGACGGCCAGCGAGAGCATCGCCGGGCACTATGAGGCACGTAATTTCTCCAAGGCCATGCGCGAGATTATGGCGCTGGCCGATGCCGCCAATGAGTACATTGCTGCCGCCGCGCCCTGGGCCATGGCCAAAGAGCCTGGCCGCGAGCAAGAAGTGCAAAGCGTTTGCAGCTTGGGCATCAACATGTTCCGCGCCCTGATGATCTACCTCAAACCGGTATTACCCGAGCTTGCCGGGCGCGCCGAAGCGTTTTTAGGCGAAACCCTGGAATGGAACAGCGCACCTGCGTATCGCACCGGCACCATTAATGCATTTAAACCACTGTTGCAACGCATCGACAAAGACAAGGTAGACGCCATGGTTGAAGCCAGTAAAGAAGAGGCCGCCGCGCAAGCCAAGCCCGCCGCCACCGGCCCACTGGCGGACGAGCCCATCGCCGACGAAATCGAGTTTGGCGATTTTGCCAAAGTGGATTTACGGGTAGCGCGCATCGTTAAAGCGCAGCACGTCGAGGGCGCCGATAAATTGCTGCAGTTAACGCTGGATTTGGGCGGCGAAACCCGCAATGTGTTTTCCGGCATTAAAGCGGCGTATAAGCCCGAGGACCTTGAGGGCCGGCTGACCGTCATGGTCGCCAACCTCAAGCCACGCAAAATGAAGTTTGGCTTGTCTGAAGGTATGGTGTTGGCCGCCGGCCCCGGTGGGCGTGAGATATACCTGCTGGAGCCCGACAGCGGCTCCGAGCCTGGCCAACGGGTGATGTAGCGGGACGGAGAACGGTTGACGGGGAGCGACTCAAGGCATTCAAGAGGCCCAAAGCTCTGATCCGTTTTCCGTAACCCGTACTCCGCAAACTTTTTATAAGCATATGCCCAATCAACCTAATTGAGAATGGGTTTTATATTGAATCGCACGGGGCGCATCACGGATAATGCGCCCTTAGCGCCAGTGGACACTGGCCTGCGAACAACATGAGGTGAACAGTGTGACCGAACTTGCGGTTATCTTGCTCAGCGCAATCCTGGTGAACAACTTCGTGTTGGTTCAGTTTCTGGGGTTGTGCCCGTTTATGGGGGTTTCCAACAAACTGGAAACGGCCATCGGCATGGCAAGTGCCACCACCTTCGTGCTGACGCTGGCCTCGATATGCAGCTACTTAATTGCCACCTGGGTATTGCAGCCTTTGGGGCTGGAGTACATGCGTACCATCAGCTTTATTCTGGTGATCGCGGTGGTGGTGCAGCTGGCCAAAATGTTTATCGAAAAAACCAGCCCGCTGCTGTATCGCGTATTGGGGGTATTTTTACCGCTGATTACCACTAACTGCGCCGTGTTAGGTGTTGCCCTACAAAACACCCAAAAGGCTCACAACTTTATGGAGTCCACCCTGTTTGGGTTTGGTGCTGCACTGGGTTTTTCACTGGTGCTGATTTTATTTTCCGCTATGCGCGAGCGCCTGGCGGTCGCCGATGTGCCCTTGCCTTTTAAAGGTGCCGCTATCGGCATGATTACCGCAGGCTTAATGTCGCTCGCCTTTATGGGGTTCGGCGGTTTGGTTTAATCCACCGCGTTGCTATCTATGTTTGAGACTATTGCACAACACCCAATTGCCTCGGCGCTGATCGCCCTGATCGGGCTCGCGCTCGTTTTTGGCGCGCTGCTGGGCTACGCCGCCGTCCGCTTTAAAGTGGAGGGCGACCCGCTGGTCGAGCAAATCGACACACTGCTGCCACAAACGCAGTGCGGCCAATGCGGTTACCCTGGCTGCAAGCCCTACGCACAAGCGATTGCCAATGGCGATGCCATCAACAAGTGCCCGCCCGGCGGCCAAACCACCATTAACGAGTTGGCCGACCTACTCGACGTCGAGGCGCCCACGCTAGACGAAGAGCACGGCGAAGAGTCCGAGGTGCCCACGGTAGCTTTTATTCGAGAAGACGAGTGCATTGGCTGCACCAAGTGCATTCAGGCCTGCCCGATGGACGCGATTTTAGGGGCGGCGAAACAAATGCACACCGTAATCGTCGACGAGTGCACCGGTTGCGACCTGTGCGTCGAACCCTGCCCGGTAGATTGCATCGACATGATCCCGGTTGCATCCGGTATTCGCGACTGGAGCTGGGAACTGCCAGCGGCAAGCCACGAGCAAGCCGATTTAATTGCCACCGATACCGGTCGCGGCCACACGCAACGCAAGACAGGTGAAGCCGCCTAATGACGCAGTTAATTAAAGTCTGGGATATTCCCGGTGGCGTTCACCCGCCCGAAAACAAAGCACAGTCTTTGATTGAGCCATTAACGCCGCTGGCGATAGCGCCACAGTTAATTTTGCCGCTCAATCAGCATATTGGTGCACCTGCCAAAGTCTTGGTAGAGGTGGGGCAACAGGTGTTAGGCGGCGAACTACTGGCCGAGGCCGACGGCGTTTTTAGTGCCCATGTACACGCACCCACCTCAGGCACGGTTGCCGCTATCGTCGAGCACGTGGTGCCACACCCCTCGGGCATGACCGATACCTGCATTATTTTGGACACCGATGGCCAAGACAGCTGGCAGCCACTCGATGAAGCGCCCGACTACCAAAACCTGGATAAAGCGGCCTTGTTAGCACGGGTGCGGGCCGCGGGTATCGCCGGGCTCGGTGGGGCTGGGTTTCCCACTGCGGTAAAGTTAAACCCGCGTGCCAACCAGCCGATCGACACCCTGATAATCAACGGTACAGAGTGCGAGCCATACATCACCGCCGACGATATCCTGATGCAAAACCGGGCCGATGAGATTATTGCCGGCACACAGATTTTAAGCAAGTTGCTGGGCGAGCCCGGGCGCGTTGTCATCGGCATTGAGGACAACAAGCCGGACGCCATAGCCACTTTGCGTGAAGCCGCGAAAGACACCCGAATTGAAGTGGTGAGCTTTCCCACCAAATACCCGTCGGGCGGTGAGAAACAGCTGATTCAAATTCTTACGGGGCGAGAAGTACCGGCCGGCCAGATCCCTGCCAGCATTGGTATTGTCTGCCAAAATGTCGGTACCACCGCAGCGGTGTATCGCGCCGTGCGGTTTGGCGAGCCTTTGGTTAAGCGTATTACCACGGTAGTGGGCGAGGCGCTCGACACCCAGCGCAACGTCGAGGTATTACTCGGCACACCAATCCGGTTTGTGCTGGAGCAACACGGCTTTAACGAGAAGAAAGCCTCGCGGTTAGTCATGGGCGGCCCCATGATGGGCTTCTCGCTGCCGGACACTTCGGTTCCGCTGGTAAAAACCACCAACTGTATTTTGGCGCCGACACGCAAAGAGCTGCCGCCACCCTCGCCCGCCCAGGCCTGCATTCGCTGCGGCATGTGCGCCGAGGCGTGCCCGGCCGACTTGCTGCCGCAGCAGCTATTTTGGTACGCCCAAAGCGAAGATCTGGAAAAGCTAGAGGCGCACAACCTATTCGATTGTATCGAGTGCGGCGCCTGCTCGTTTGTCTGCCCCAGCCATATTCCGCTGGTGCAATATTATCGCGCAGCTAAAGGCGAGATTCGTCAGCATCGGATCGACAAAGAAAAGTCCGATCGCTCACGGCGCCGCTTTGAGTTTCGCAAAGAGCGCATCGCCAAAGAAGAGGCGGAAAAAGAAGCCAAGCGCCTGGCTCGTAAAAAAGCGGCTGAAGAGGCGAAAAAGAAGCTCGCCGAGCAAAAAGCCGCTACCGGCGATGCCAAAACAGCTCCGGCACCTGCGCCCGCCGATGACGAAAAACAGCGCGCCAAGCTCGAGCGCATAGTAGCAGCGGCCGAAGACAGCTTAAAACAAGCGCAAAAGCCGTTGGAAGATGCCACCGACGAACAGCGGGAGAAACAACAGGCGCGCATTAAGCAGGCTGACGTTAAGCTGAAAGCCGCACAAGATAAGCTGGCCGCCTTGGGCGCGGCCACAAGCGCCGAGCCGGCACCAACCGACAAAGCCGCCCCCGCTAAAGCGGCGGCGGACGACCCGGTGAGCGCCGCCATTGAGCGGGCCAAAGCTAAAGTTGCCATGTCACCCGAAGACAAATTACGCTCGTCGCTTGAATCACTCTACAAGCGTTTAGCCAAAGCCGAAGATAAAGCCCGCGAGGCGCGTGAGCAAGACTCGGATAAAGCCGACGCTCTGGAGCAAGGCGTAAGTAAGCTGAAAGAGAAAATCGCCAGCACACAAAAAGAGCTGGACGAGTTAACCCCTTCGAACGTGGCCGAACCCACCCCGAGAGACCCGTCCACCTCCGATACTTCGGGCGGCGCCACCGCCGATGCTGCGAGCAATGCCATCGAAAAAGCCAAGGCGCGCGCTGCGGCCATGAGCACCATGAGCGCGGCCGACAAGTTGCGCAACCAAGTGGACTCGCTCGAGGCGCGGCTGGAAAAATCCCGCGCCCGCCTGAGCAAGGCCGAGGCGGAAAACGATGAAAATATCGACGCTTTTAAAGCTGGTGTTGAAAAGCTCGAGGTGAAACTGGCCGCTACCCGCGAACAACTCGCCCAGCAGAACGAGCAAGCATAGCCCTTAACCGACGGAACACACCATGGCACTGACACGTATCACATCACCGCATACACACCGGGCGCTCGGCACCGGTCAGGTTATGCGCACCGTGGTTATGGCGACACTGCCTGGGCTGGCTGTGCTCACCTACTTTTTTGGCGTTGGCACGCTGCACAACGTATTGCTGGCAAGTGCCGTCTGCATGGGCTTTGAGGCGGCGGTTATGGCTGTGCGCGGCCGGCCGGTGTTGTTTTACCTGCGCGATTGCAGCGCTCTGGTTACCGGTGTATTGCTCGGCTTAGCACTGCCGCCTTACTGCCCCTGGTGGTTAGTCGTGGTGGGTAGCTTTTGCGCCATTGTGCTGGCCAAACAGCTCTATGGCGGCATGGGTTTTAACCCCTTTAACCCCGCCATGGTGGCGTACGTTATTTTGCTGATCTCGTTTCCGCTGCAAATGAGCCAGTGGGCGGCGCCGTCGGATATCGGCGGTCACACGCCCGGCGTGTTAGAAGCCCTGAAACAAATTTGGGCTGGCAGCTCAATCGATGGCTACACCGCGGCCACGCCACTGGATACCGTAAAGCAAAATAGCTCGCTGATGCTCGACAGCGTCTACCTGCAAGATCCGGTTCTGGCCGCAGGCAGTTTTGCCGGCGCGGGCTGGGAGTGGGTCAACCTGGCCTTTTTAGCCGGCGGCGCTTACCTGCTGTATCGCCGTATTTTTACCTGGCACGCACCGGTAAGTATGCTGGCAGCGCTGGCGCTGATGGCCATCATTTTTTACGACGGCGGCAGCTCTAACAGCGGTGGCTCGGTGTTGTTCCACTTGTTCTCCGGGGCCACTATGCTCGGGGCGTTTTTTATTGTCACCGACCCGGTCAGCTCGGCGGTCAGTAATCGTGGCCGCTTGATATATGGTGCCAGCATCGGGGTATTAATTTATGTGATTCGCATTTGGGGCAATTACCCCGATGCGATAGCTTTTGCCGTGCTACTGATGAACTTTGCCGCGCCCTTTATCGATTACTACACGGTGCCACGCACTTACGGCCATAAAAAAAGTCAACGCGCAACTAAGAAGGCTGACCTCTAATGCTGGGTGCGTCCATCAGTAAAAACAGTGTTCTACTTGGGGTATTTGCCCTGGTTACCGCCGGTGTTCTGGCCGTTACCAACGTCAGCACCCGCGACCGTATTGCCGATGCCGAGCGCCGCGCCGCCGAGAGCGCTCTGTACGAGTTGGTTAGCGCCGATCGCGTTGATAACGACATGCTCAACGACACCCTACCCGCCCCAGCAGATATGCTGCCGGCGTTGGGCCTGAAGGTATCCGAGCCTATTTATCGCGCCCGTAAAGAGGGCAAAGTCGTTGCAGTGATTGTACCGGCGGTCGCCCCCGACGGTTACAGCGGTGCAATCCGCCTTTTGGTTGGGGTAAACCGCGATGGCTCCATTGCCGGTGCTCGCGCATTGGTACACAAAGAGACACCGGGGCTGGGCGATAAAGTCGACACCAACAAAAGCGACTGGATTTTAGACTTTGACGGTAAGTCGTTAACCGACCCTGCACCCGAACGTTGGGCGGTTAAAAAAGACGGCGGCGCCTTCGATCAGTTTACCGGGGCGACCATTACTCCCCGCGCTGTTACCGGGCAAATTAAGCGGGTCTTGCAACAAGTGCAGGCAAAGCGCACGCTGTTGTTTGAGATTTCTGATAGTAACGATGTGAATACACCGACAGGTGGACAAACCCAATGAGTAACACAGCCGAATGGCAAACCATAAGCAAGAAAGGCTTGTGGACCAACAACCCCGCACTGGTCCAACTACTGGGGCTGTGCCCGCTGCTGGCGGTATCCGGCTCGGTGGTCAATGCACTGGGGCTGGGCCTTGCCACTATGATGGTGTTAACCAGCTCCAATATCGCCGTATCGCTGATTCGTAAAACCGTCAGCGATGCCGTGCGCCTGCCGGCGTTTGTGATGATTATCGCCTCGCTGACCACCTGCATCGAGCTGCTGATGCAGGCCTACACCTATGAGCTATACACCATTTTAGGGATATTTATTCCGCTGATCGTGACCAACTGCGCGATTTTGGGCCGGGCCGATGCCTTTGCCAGTAAAAACCCGGTGTTGCCCTCGGCCATCGACGGCTTAATGATGGGCCTTGGCTTTACGTTGGTGCTACTCACGGTCGGTGCGGTTCGCGAAATTTTAGGCAGTGGCACGCTGTTTGCCAATATGCACTTATTGTTTGGCGAGGCCGCACGCGACTGGACTTTAACCTTATTTGCCAACTACCCAGGCTTCTTAGTGGCAATTTTGCCTCCGGGCGCCTTTATTGTGACGGGCTTTTTGATCGCACTGAAAAATATTATCGATCACCATCAGGCTCAACGCGCCGCCGCCCGCAAAGAAAAACCCGTAAAAGGCAACAAACGCGTCCGCACCACTGGCACCATTGCCTAACCCCTTTTAACGCCTACTGTGCAACTCTTAGACCTTTAAGAGTTGCACTCCCCCTATTTAATGGCAATAATCATCTAAGGCTTTAAGGCCAATTATCACGACAGGCCCTAACCCGCTAAGCCATTCGTCACAGCGTTGACACAGTTCTGCGCCAAAGTTAATACCAACCACGTTCGACAAGGCGCCAGCCGCAACAATCAACATTGAGGGAAGCATTATGTTTGAGTTTAACCAAGACGATGTCATGACGTTTGTCCACGATCATGCAATCCCATGGAGTATCAACATCGTTACCGCGCTGCTGATATTCATCATTGGTAAAATCGTCGTTAAGATTTTGGTCAACCTGCTGGGTAAAGTGCTGGGCCGAACTAAGCTCGACGACATTCTTGTCGACTTCTTAAAAGCCATTGCCAATGCCCTGCTACTGCTGATCGTTATTATCGCCTCACTCGATCAGCTCGGTGTCGACACCACATCAATGATTGCGCTAATTGGTGCGGCGGGTTTGGCCATCGGCTTGGCTCTGCAAGGCTCACTGCAAAACTTTGCCTCGGGCTTTTTGTTACTGGTGTTTCGCCCGTTCACGGCGGGTGATTACGTAGAGGCAGGCGGCACCGCCGGGGTTGTCAAAACCATCAGTATTTTTACCACCACTCTGCACACGCCGGACAACCGTGAAATTATTGTGCCCAACGGCCAAATCTATAACGGCAACATTACCAACTACTCTAAGCTACCAACTCGTCGTGTCGACTTGGTATTTGGTATCAGTTACGACGATGACATCAAAAAAGCCAAAGAGATTATGGAGCGTGTGGTGAAAGCAGACGAGCGTGTGCTTGCGGATCCGGCACCTCAGATTGCCGTATCGGAGCTTGCCGACAGCAGTGTTAACTTTGTCGTGCGTCCCTGGGTTAAATCCGCCGATTTCTGGCCCGTTAAGTTTGATTTGATCGAGAATATCAAATTAGCGTTTGACGAAAACGGCATTACTATTCCATTCCCACAAATGGATGTGCACGCCGACGTGCCGGTCACACAAGAGTCTGAAGCCGCGTAACTTGCCGGATTTAGTACTGTGTAAGAACAGGGCTTCGGCCCTGTTTTTTTTGGCGTAAACTAACGTAAATTACCGTGAGCAAACCGGCGCTTAGCCTACAATAGAGCCATGACCAGTATCCATATTATTGATGACGACGAAGCCCTGTGCGAATTGCTGGGTGAGTATTTACGCGATAATGGCTTTAACGTTATCACCAGCCACGACGGCACCAGCGGGCTCGACACCACGTTAAGGGAGCAGCCAGATCTGGTGCTGCTCGATGTCATGCTGCCCGGCCAAAATGGTTTTGATGTACTGCGGGCTCTGCGCAAAGAGTCCCACGTGCCGGTGTTAATGCTCACCGCCCGTGGGGATGAGATCGACCGGGTACTGGGGCTCGAGCTCGGCGCCGACGATTATGTGGGCAAACCTTTTTCCCACCGCGAACTGGTAGCCCGTATTCAGGCCATATTGCGCCGTCTGCAACCGCAACCCAATAATCGGGTCGGCGCACTGACCATGCGGCCCGAGTCCTTTGAGGCTCACTACCACGAACAGCGTCTGGATTTAACCGCGGCCGAGTTTCGGGTGCTTAATGTATTGTTTGAGCGTGTCGGGGAGCTGGTCGATAAAGACGTAATTTCACGGGAGGCGTTTGGCAGGCGATTGCAACAATTTGACCGACATGTCGACATCCACATCTCTCATATTCGCAAAAAGATGACGGCGATTGCCCCGGCCCCCTGCATTAAAACGGTTCGGGGCTCAGGTTATCAGCTACTGGCTGAATCGCCGTGAAGCCCACTGTTCTAAGCGGATTTACCGGGCGCCTGTTTTTATGGTTTTGGCTGTCGCTCACGTTACTGTTAATGGCCAATTTTTTTCTCGGCCGTTACCTTGAGCAACACGATGAGCTGCACGAGCCAAGCGAACAACAGCTCATCGAGTTAAAAAAACATCAACGCTCCTTACAGCGCTACGCCGACCGCCCTTCGGAGCGATTACTCAAAGGGCGTAAACGTCACGGAATGGCGTTCTACGACCCGGCTACCCGCGCGCCCCTGGAGCGTGACCGGTTGCACTGGCGTTTAGCCGAGCTTGCCGACAAAGACTCTCTGCACACGCTGGCACTTGAGCGCGGCCTCGTTGCCATCGGCCCATTCATCGTTCCAACCCAGGACCGCTCGCTATTGGCCGTGTGGGTTATGCCACCACAGCCAGTACCAATTTGGCGCCAGGTACTGCGGGATTCACCCCACTGGCGCTTAATTGCTTCAATGACTTTGGTACTGTTGCTATCGGCCATTCTGGCACGCTGGCTCAGCCGACCTATTCGGCAGCTATCCAACGCCGCGCGGCTGTTTGGCGATGGCCATTTAGCGACTCGTGTCGACGCCGGCAGAGGTGAGCTAGGCCAACTGGGCAATGACTTTAACCTGATGGCCGAAAAGCTCCAGGCTTCGATCGCCACACAGCAACGCCTACTGGCGGACGTCTCACACGAATTACGCTCCCCCTTAACGCGACTTAAGCTCGCCGCAGGGCTGCTCGCCGATCAAGGTAACAACACCTACATTGAGCGTATCGAAAAAGAGTGCGTAACCTTAGAGCATCTGGTTGATCAAGTGCTAACACTGTCGCGCCTGGAGGGCTCAATCTATCGTGAGCAAGACGAGTCTGTCGATATAGCCGGACAAGTACAGCAAGCCATCGATGACTGGCGCTTCCAAACCGAAGGTAAGACACTTACGTATCAAGGGCCTGCACAGCTTACGATCAATGCGAAACCTCAGTTATTGCAACGAGTGCTGGACAACCTGTTGTCTAACGCGTGCCGCTACGCCGATACGATTAGCGTGCAGCTTGAAGGCCAAGCAGGCCAATGGCAGCTGTCCGTGTCGGATAACGGGCCAGGCGTAAGCGATGAACGCCTGGAGCACTTATTTGAGCCCTTCTACCGCGGTGACCCCGCCCGAGGGCATCAGGGCAATATTGGTTTGGGCCTGGCAATTGCGCAAGCGGCCGCCGAAGCGCAGAAAGCCAAACTGAGCGTAGCCCGGGCGGAAGCCGGTGGGTTATGCTTTACGCTACGCTACCCAGGTTAAATACGCCTTTTGGCTCGCTAACACCTCATTGAGCAAACGTTTTAAAAAAGCTTTTTCATAACAAAAAAACGGCGCCCTAAGACACCGTTTTTGTTAAACGCAATTTGATGTAATTAGTAGCGAGAGCGCTCTGAATCGCGACCTTTACGAGATTTACCGTCGCGGCGCTCCTGCATTTGTTCCAATGAATCGCGCTGTTCATCCGTCAGGATTTGCGCCAAGTCGTGACGCAGTTTCATCTGAGCCAGGCGCTGTTCCGTGCCTTCACTCAACAACGCTCGCGCTGCCGCTTCATCAAACGTCTCTTGCTCCATCAACGCTTTCATCGCCTGACGTTGCTCGTCTCGAGCTTCACGCTTGTCTTCTTTGGGGTACTGGCTGTGGAACAGCTCAAGGCGCTCGCTGATTTGCGTTTGCTGCTCATCACTGAGCGCCAGTTTTTCAACGACACGATCATTCAACAGAGTGCCGGGGCCCATCATATCTCGCGGACCATTACCGGCGTAAGCGGCCGTAGAAAGCGCCAGGGCAGAGCTCAGTAGCATGGTGGTCAATGTCTTTTTCATGGTGTATCTCCAAAAGCTTAATCAATGAATGTTGATTACTACGCTTACAGAATACGACCTTTAATGAAAACCCTTGTTGCGCCAATGTAAACTACTGAAAACCCCGGCCACCCTCCGTTAGGGTGCTGCAGTGGGGGCAGGAGCTGGCGCTGTGGCGGGCGCCAACGCCATAAAATAACCATTAATAATAGGCGCCAACTCGATAGGCGTATCTCCGACCCACAGTTTGCCGTCGTTTATACGCGCATTGAGCACGTATTCATCGCCCTGCTGAACAATGTAAGTGTCCATGTAAGGCGCCAACAGCATGATCAACGGAGTGCCCGTCATAATTTCTTTAGAGATCACCACCTGCCCACTGCCTTTAACCAAGCGCACGTACTCTGCTACCTCGGTCAAACTGGCAAGGCTGCGGCCATTGGCCGGAGGCACATAGTGTAAATCCATTTTGGTGTTTACATAGCCGTTCATGGCTTCGCCGCCACTGCTCATCAAAATCACCAGGTCTTTATGCAGCAGCTGCGTTAATGCCGTGCGAATCTCCTGCTCGTAAGTGGCGTAATCTTCTTCGGTTTGCAGTTTGGGGGATAGTTCAGCCCAGCTGGCCATCGCCTCTTGGGTCACCTGATTCAGTTCCAGCTCATAGTACAAGTTGGACATCGGGAGCATACCTTCGACTTGACCGGCGCTCAAGCGCACCTTGGTGTCGATCTTATCGTTTTCCAGGCGCTGGCGCTGCATAAGCTCTATATTACGGATGGCGGTTGTCATTCCCTCCGGAGACTTAATTGTTAACGCATCAAACTGCAGCTTGCCAGACGAAAGCGGCACTTGCGGTGCAATAAACTCCATATCGACATTGGCGTGTATAGGGGTAATACCAATCTCTGTACCATCACTATGGCTCGCGGCAATCTCGCCAACAGTAATAGTCGATTGGCTATCGAGCGAATCAAACCGCCCCTCACTGTGAACGTCCACACCGTTGACGTGAATGTGCCCCTCGTCATCGTTAAACTCGATAATATCGGTACGCCAGTTGGCGTCGTAACTACCCCCGTACTCCCCTAACAGGTTCAAGCGGCCCAAACCCTGGGGTAACACTTGTGCTAATAGAGTGTTTATCTCGGCTTCACTGGTGGATAGCGCATTATCGGTGCGGGCGTAAAACCAACCAAACTTAATGCCGTCGGCAAAAATAATGGGGCCGTGAAACACCTGCGCTTTGGCATCAATGGTGACAGAGTCAACCGCAAACTGTTCGGTGTTTGCCCGGGCGCTAAAGTCGAAGTTACTTTGAAAAACCCCGCGCTCGTAGTTGGCCACATCAAGCGCTATATTGGCGTTGTCGGCCTGGGCGCGACTCAACTCTATTTGATCATTAATATACTGTTCACCGACCATACCCGAGTAATAACTCAGCCCCACGTAAGCCGCAACCAACAGTACTAATCCTAAAAACTTTTTCATTTTCCTTCCCTATTTACTCGTTGTTAACAGTCGTTTTTTGTACAGCAGTGCCTCAGCGTTGGGTAGACAATTAAGTCTAGAGATCGCTTGCCGTCTATCGATCAGCACTCAAGCAGCTCGATTTTGTAGCCATCCGGGTCTTCGACAAACGCTATTACCGTCGAACCGTGCATCATGGGGCCCGGCTCACGAACCACTTTGCCGCCCGCCGCACGAATACGCTCGCAAGTTTGGTATACGTCGTCAACACCAATGGCGATATGGCCATAACCGTCACCTAAATCATAGCTAGGTGTATCCCAATTGTGAGTAAGCTCCAACACAGTGGAGTCTTGCTCATTGCCGTAGCCGACAAATGCCAACGTAAAGCGCCCTGCGGGGAACTCCTCCCGACGCAGCAATTGCATATCCAGTACTTGCGTGTAAAACGCTAAAGACGCCTCTAGATCGCCCACCCGGAGCATGGTATGAAGCAGTCGCATAGAGCCCTCTGAGATAAAAGATAACGGGTCGCTCGCCGGGACTCACTCCTCGGGCGAAAGCAGTCCAAACCAGTCGTTAAAATTGTTTTTTGGCTTTGATTAGTAGCTGATACTCGTCGATACCGTCTTTATCGACCAGCGGTGTGGCAATATCAACATGCACCACATTACCAACACGCACTTTACTGGAGCTAAAACGCAGCCCAAAGCCTACGTCGGCGAGTATTTTGTTATCGTCCGAAATAGGGCCGTCCCAGGCTTTACCCGCCTCGATAAAACCCACCGCGCCTACTCGCACAAGGTTAAACCAATGCCAATCGGAATAGTAGCGCCGCTCAATCGTGGCGATCATACGCTTTTTACCGCGCTGAAAATCGGTGGGATAACCGCGCATACCGACAATCCCCCCCACGGTTAGCTCTTCGTACTGCTCCAGATCCTGGCCGGCATCGTAACTGAGGCTGGCGTACCAGCGGTTTTCAACATTCTGCATAATGTTGTAGGCCACTTTACTGCGCCAGATCGCGCTATCGTGGCCGTCGGAATCTACATGGTCACGGCCATCTACTCCCAATTCAAGGCTTAGCAGGTGATCGTCACCGACCCCGATGATGTGCTGATAATTACCAATGTAGCGAATCACATCGCCATGTTCACTGGGCTCGGCTTTGCCATAACCTAGACGAAAACCAAAGGTAATACCCATGGCCACGTCTTCCGTGCGCTGGATTTGGTTAAGGTTACGATACACCGCGTAGCGATCTTCCAGGTATTGATACTCAACCCAAGGGTACTTGGCACCGCGGTTCTCGGGAATACCCAAAAAGGTATCTTCTGTCGCGTAAAAGGTATCTTCTTCGTTAGTCGCCCCCACTAGCAGGCGCTGGGTCGAAAACTTAGTGTTGTGCAGCAAGTGCCCGACAAAGGCTTCTTGATATAACTTCTCGTGCCGGAACCGATTGACCTCATCGCCCTTGTCGCGAATGATTTCATCTTCACCGATATCGCGGTAAGCCACGCCACCGGCCCAACGCGAAGAGCGCGAATAGAACGGTAGAGCAAGCTCGGCGATGACATTTTCGCCGTCGGACTTATCGGCGTAAGACAGCCGGGTCGACACACGTGAATTTAATACGTGATCTGTGCGAAAGGTGTAGCTCATACCCCGGCGCTCAGAGTCTTGCTCATAGCCGACCGAGAAGCTGTTACCTGTACCAAAAATGTTATCGTCGCTGATGCCAAATCCGCTGGAGGAATCGCCCCCGCTGTGGCTGAAAGACGCGTCAATCTCGAGCGACCAGCTGTCACGGGTAACCACCACCAAGTCGACCTGACCTTCACACACGACATGGGGAACAATAAAGGCCGCCGAGAAATAATCCCGGGTACGCAAGATACGCTCGGTCTCTAAAATAACGTCCGGCTCGAGAGGCTGACCAGCCTCAAACAGCAACTGCGGCGCAACCACATATTCTTTAGTGTTAAAGTGGATTTTATTGAGAAATCGATAGAGGCTATTGTTTTCGTCGGGGTTATCTTCATCAAAGACCCCGACCTGCAAAAAGCCAATAGAGCGAATCGTCATGCCTTCGAGCGACTCGATATCCTCGGTGCTTAAACGGCTGCCGGTAAAACGCTTGCGAATGGTCTCGCGGATATCGAGTAGCTGGCAGCCCTCAGGAACACTCTGCTCAAGCTCGTGCAGCTGTCGCTCAAGCTCACTGTCTTTTGCCTGTACAGACACCGGAAATAGAAGCATCAATAGCAGCGCCAAAAACCACCGCTGTCCGGCTGCGGCTTTATAAAAGCCTAACTGCCCCCCCTGACGTCGCCCGTGTGTTAATCTCAAGCTCTTGCAACCTTTAGGTTTTACCATACAAAATTCGATCTATACCTACGCGAACGCCCTGCACACCCCGTGTTTGTAGTGTTATCACGGGTACTCCACTGAATCATTGCCTACCGCAACCCAAGGTTACCACGAACTCGATTACGCACCATATAAAAGTGTAATCACGCTCACAAACTGGCCAAATATCAACCAAAAGGATTTAATGGTGATGATGTTCAGAGTGGTCAGTGGCGGCACCTGACTCATCGGTGTCTTGCGCTGGCTCTTGCTCGCTCATATCGTGCCCTTGATGAGCGCCGGATTGATGCTCATGCTCACTGTGATGCGCGTGGCCCGGCGCCAGCGCCCCATACAGTGTCCAACCGGCGAACACCAGCAACAACAATGCTCCCGCCACACGTAAACTGCGCCGCTGCGCCCATTGGCGAATACGCCCCGTGGCAAAGGCGGCTAGTAACACCGCCGGTAAGGTGCCCGCACCAAAGGCGAGCATAAACAGTGCGCCGCCGGACGCGCTGGGCTGCGTCATCGCATAGCCCAGCGCGCTATACACCAGGCCACAAGGGAGCCAGCCCCAAATAAAACCTAGCCCCAGTGCTGGCGCGGGCCCACGTACGGGCATCAGCGTGCGGCCTATGGGTTGTAAATAACGCCACAAATACTGCCCCAGAGCCTCTAATTTTAGCAGCCCGCGCCACCAGCCGGCCAAATACAGCGCCATCGCCAACAGCAAGAAACCCGCAACAACGCGTAGCACTGTGGCAGCCCCCAGTGCATAAACGGTTTCTCCCACGGCACCCGCCACCGCCCCCAGTAGGGCATAGCTCAGCAGTCGGCCCAGGTTATAACAGACCACGATGGCTCCGGAGCGCAATCGGGACGTGGCCTCCACCGCCATGGTTAGCGCGCCCATAATCCCACCACACATGCCCAGACAGTGAGTGCTGCTAAAAAAGCCCAGCAACAAGCCGGTTATCAGCGCCGGGACGTCAATCACGAGAAGCCTTGTTGGTCGTGGGAGGCTCGGATGAGGCTGGCTGATCAGGCTCCGATGCTTGCGTTGCGCTCGATGCCTTGTCATCCTCCGCTTTCCCATCGTCATCAAACAGGATGCGGTGAGCCTCGGTGTCTAGGTTGTCATACTGTCCCGAATTAATCGCCCACAGCAAAATGCGGATAGCGATGACGACAAATATCAACGCGATGGGGATCAGAAAGTACAAGCTGTCCACGATTGAATCTCCCGATTGGGGTTAGCGCGTTAACCGCAGGGCGTTTAGCACCACCAATAGCGAGCTGGCGGTCATGCCTATCGCGGCAGCCCAGGGCGGAACCAAACCAAGTGCCGCAAGAGGAAGTGCCAGGCTATTGTACATAAGCGACAGTGTCAGGTTTTGCCGTATCACGCGCCGGGTTGCCCGTGCCCGACTCAAGCACAGCAGCAACGGCTGTAAGTGGTCTTGCAGCAGTAAACAATCGGCGTGTGTCCGGGCCAAATCAGAGGCACCCGCCATAGCAATTGAGACATCCGCACCAGACAAAGTTGGTACATCGTTTATCCCGTCCCCGACCATCAAGGTCACATCGCCCAGAGCCTGCCGCTGCTGTAAGCGCGCCAGTTTAGCGGCCGGTGAGGCGCCACCTTCATATTGAGCGATTCCCACCTGAGCCGCTAAGCGCGCCGTATTAGCTGGAGTGTCGCCGCTGAGCAACTCCACTGCAACGCCCTCGTCGATAAGAGCTGCAACCACACCGGCCGCCTCTTCCCGCACCTGATCGGCTAAACCAATGTACCCCAACGGCTGTTCACCTCGGGCAAGCAACAACCATAAATAAGGTTCTGGTGGCAACTCGGGCACCGGCCCAGCGGCGGCGAAAGCGATATTGCCCAAGCGGTAATCAACAGCGTCTATGCGGCCGCTAACGCCTCCGCCCGTCTCCTGCTGCACTCCTGTGACGGCTTGATTAGGCGCATATTCGCTAAAGGCCCGCGCAATTGGGTGGTTACTGCCCTGCTCTAGCGCCGCGCACAGCGCTAGCAGTTGCTCGCGACTGACATCATCGGTTAACGGCTTCACTTCGGCGACACGTAGCTGCCCGTAGGTCAGTGTGCCGGTTTTATCAAAAACCACGCGGTTAACCTTGGTCAAGGTTTCTAATACATGACCGCGTGTGATTAACACCCCGGCACGGCGCAAATACTCAGTCGCCGCGGTAATGGCGGTGGGCATTGCTAAGGCGAGTGCGCAGGGGCAAGTCACCACCAACACAGAAAGGGCAACCCACAGGGCGCGCTCCGGCGCCACCATGCTCCAGCCAATAGTCACCGCTGTACAGATGAGTAAAACCGCCGCGATAAAATAACGGGCAACCCGGTCAGCCAGCGCCACTTGGGGTGGTTTTTCGGCCTGTGCCCGGGCTACCATCTGCTCGATGGCTGACAGCTGAGTTTGTCCCCCCGTGGCGCTAACGCGCACCTCAAGTGGGCTTTCGTTATTTTGGCTGCCAGCAATCACAAAACTGCCTGCACTTTTGGTAACCGGCACCGACTCGCCCGTTAGTAACGCTTCATTGACGCCCGAGGTCCCGGCCAGCACCTCGCCGTCGGCGGGAAAGGTATCGCCGGCGGCAACCAGAATACGATCGCCCGGCTGCAGTAACTTTGCCGCCACCTGCTGCCACTCACCGCTCTCCCAGCGGCAGGCAACCGACGGCAACAGTTGGGCGATGTTAGCCCCACCAATCCGATGTCGATAGCGGGCGCGCATTTCTAAATAGCGCCCCACCAGTAAAAAAAACACAAACATGGCGATGGATTCAAAATACACATCGCCGGTACCGCTAAAGGTTGCCCAGCAACTGGCCCCGTAGCCAAGCCCAACGGCGAGCGCCACCGGTACGTCCATCACCAACTGGCCGGCTTTTAAGCTGCGCCAGGCCGCACGAAAAAAAGGCCAGGCACTAAATAAAACCACCGGGGTGGTGAGTAACATGCTTAAGCCGCGCAATACACTTTGCCATTCATCGCTGGCGCCGGTGTACAAGCCTACAGCGACCATACCCGCTTGCATCATGCCAAAACCAGCGACACCGAGGCGCGCCAGAGCCATGCGGTTATCCCGCACCTCGAGTGCCCGCTGCTGATCATCGGTGGCGGGTCGCGGCCGATAGCCAATAGCGTGCAGCTCGGCCAGCAGCTTACTAAGTGCCACTTGCTCGGGGTGGTAGGTTAGTTGAGTGCGAAAGCTGGTGACATTAACCCGCACCTGTAAGACACCGGCAAACTGCGACAGATGGGTCTCGATAAGCCAACTGCAGGCCGCACAGCTAATACCCTCGAGCAATAAGTTAGCCTGCATCGCGCCGTCCGGGAGCGGCACGACAAAATCTTGCTGGATATCGGGAAGATCGTAAATATCCCAACTCAGCTTACTGGTGCTGTCGGGTCGCTCACTGGCCTCGGTGCGGTATTGATAAAAGCGCGTCAGGCCGCCGTCGACAATGGCGCTGGCAACCGCCTGACATCCGGGGCAACACATAGCCCGGGGTTCGCCGTTAATATTTACACAATAATCGACACCTGCGGGAACAGGCTCCGAGCAGTGAAAACACAGCACCGGGTCCACCGAAGTATCAGCAACCGGAGACAAGTGCTAAAGCGCGGGTGGCGCGAGTGATATCGCGGCGCGCTCGGTAAAATTGACTTCGGTGCGCAAACGCCAGGGCGCCGCCCTGCGCTCCGACTCGGCCTGCTCTGGTGCGAGTGTGGCATACCACAGGGTATCGTGCGCGGCCAAAGGCGCCGTAAAGTGCGAGTCGCCACTGCGCTCTAAGATCAGGAATTTATCCTGCCGCTCATCAAACGGGTGATCGAGCCACAGGGATAAACTGGCCGGCATGGGAATGAGCTCCGAATGCAGTGCAACAACCAGTTGGCCGCTTTCGGCCTGCCAGTTCATATCGGCGGTCAAGCCCCACTGCAAGGCGCGTTTATCTTGCTCGAGGCTCTGATTGATCATCCGGCCCTCTTTGTAATAGTTGTCGATCACCGTATCGTCCGCGTATTTAACTGCTAACGTTACGGTAACGCTCGACACCAGTACTACGACAATCAAAGGCGTCATTACAAACCAAAACCAGGGCTCTTTTTGCCAGGGGCGCGGTACATTTGTATCAATAGTCATAAGATCTCTTGTGTTGCTTGCAGGCTGACCACAAGGCCTGCCTGACACCTAAAAGTTAGTAATCCCGCTGCTGTGGCCCAATAAACGACGTGTCGTTGGTGGTTGTGAGCGTTGGATTATCTTGTGCAGTAAGGGTGAACTCGATTTCAGATTTCACCTCGGTTAACTCGCTGCGCGGTACGGCAACACGCACGGGTATCGTCAGGAGCTCCCCCGGCTCGATCTCTAAGGGCCGGTACGCCTGTAAGCGATAATTAAAGTCACCGCTCAAGGTAATATCATAGCGATGGGGCTTATTATCCATGTTGTTAATCTTTAGGGTGTAGACATTTTGCACATCCTTACCACTGATGCGATACATACGCACCCCCCGATCGCGCAGAATCTCCAGCCCCAAAGGCGTACGCTGCACCAAGTTTCCGACAAACACGCTTATCATAACGGTCAATACGACCAGATAGCCGACAAAACGCGGCCGTAGTACGCGGGTTTTACCCTCCTTGATCGCATCTTCAGTGGTAAAGCTAATCAGGCCGCGGGGATACTCCATTTTATCCATGACGGTATTGCAGGCATCCACACACAAACCACAGTCGATACACTCGGCCTGAATACCGTCGCGAATATCAATATCCACAGGGCAAACCTGAACACACCAGGAGCAATCGATGCAGTCACCTTTGCCCTGTGCTTTATAATCTTCTCCGGCTTTGCGGGGGCCGCGCTTCTCGCCGCGAATGTGATTGTAAAATACCGTTAGGGTGTCGGAGTCGTACATTACCGACTGAAACCGAGCGTAGGGACACATATACTTACATACCTGCTGCCGCATAAAGCCGGCATTGGTGTAAGTGGCCACGGTAAAAAAGCCCACCCAAAAAACCACGGGTATGGTGCTATCAAACGTTAGCAAGCCGCCAATCAACTCGCGCACCGGCACAAAATAGCCAACAAACGTAAGCGCCGTCACTAGCGCTATCAGCAGCCAAATGGCATGCGTCGCGCCGATACGCAGCACTTTGTTTGCGCTCCAGGGCGCGGCATCTAGCTTAATACGTTTGTTGCGATCGCCCTGACAGATAAATTCGGCCCAGATAAACATCTGAGTCCACACCGTTTGCGGACAGGTAAAACCACACCAGACTCGCCCCACCAACACCGTCACGGTAAACAACGCAAAGGCGGCGATAATCAAAAGCCAGGCGAGATAAATACCGTCTTGCGGCCAAAAGGTTGTCCAAAGAATATGAAACTTGCGATCGGCCAAATCAAACAACATGGCCGGTCGGCCATCGATGGTAAGCCAGGGCATGAGCACAAAGCCCGCGATCAACGGCAGCCCGGTGTAGCGACGCAGCTTTTGGTAAAAACCGGTGATACGGCGGGTGTAAACTTTGTCTTCGGCTTCGTACAGATTGACGTAACGGATGGTGGGCTCGTCCGCTGACTGCTCAGACGACGATGACTTTTTACTCACTGCAGCACCTCATTGCGAGAGACTTTTACCCAAAGCCTGGCGGAATTCGTCAAGCCGGGAGAGTCCGGGGCGATAGCGCCCCGGTACAACCGATTACTGCTCGTCCAAAGGCAGCGACAGGCTGTAAACATAAGCCGCCAGCAAGTGAATACGGCTTTCTTTTAACAGCTCCTGCTGGGCCGGCATCACGCCGTTGCGACCGTCGCGCAGGGTTTGGCGAATATCTTGCGGTTCGCCACCGTACAACCAAATGTCGTCAGTCAGGTTGGGCGCGCCCATGGCCTGAATACCCTTACCATCGGCACTATGACAAGCCACACAGTTTTGCTCAAAATGCTTTTTGCCCGCCTGAGCCAGCTCGGCATCGTGCTCACGACCGCTTAGGCTAAGGACGTATTCCGTCGTGGAGTGGATGCCCTCTTCGCCCAGAATAGCGGCCCACGCGGGCATAACGCCCTTGCGACCTCCGGTAATCGTTTGCTTGATCGTTGCAGGCTCACCGCCATACAACCAATCGTGGTCGGTTAGATTCGGAAAACCGTAATTTCCACCACCGTCAGCGCCGTGACATACCGCGCAGTTATTGGCGAACAGACGCAAGCCCATTTTCATGGCATCTGAGTTACGGGCTAACTCTTCGATCGGCATGGCGTTGTACTTGCCAAACTGCTCGGCGTAGAGCTCCTCGGCTTTTTGCTGTTTGGCCTCTAATTGATTGTGTGAGGTCCAACCGGCGATACCCTTAAAAGAACCCAAGCCCGGATAAATAACTAAGTAAGCCGCAGCGAAAATAAAGGTGGCAATAAACATCTTAAACCACCAGCGCGGCAACGGATTGTCGTACTCTTCAATACCGTCGTACACGTGTCCTGTTGTGCGGTTCTCAGGCGCTTCATCGTCCTTTACCGCGACCTTACGATTGGCCATTAGCACCCAAAAAACCAGTATCAGGTTTGTCAGGGTTAGGCCGATAATCCAAAGGCTCCAAAAAGTGCTCATAATCAATTCCGCCTTGCTACATCATCGGTCGATGGGGTGTTATCTTTTGCTTTTTTTTGTGTGGCGCCGTCGTCCTGCTCGTCGGCAAAAGGCAAGTTAGCATCGTCATCAAAGCGTTTGCGACGGCTGGGGGCAAAAGCCCACCAGCACACGCCGGCAAATGCAATCGCGACTAAAACCGTGCTGATGGCGCCCCAGGTACCCTTATCCATAATTAGCGTTTTTCCTTAAGCAGCGTACCCAATTGCTGCAAATAGGCCACAATCGCGTCCATTTCGGTTACGCCGCGAACCTTATCGCCAGCGCCCTCGATGTCTTCGTCGGTATAGGGAACCCCAACTTTACGCAGTGCGCGCATTTTGCTTTCGGTGTGCTTGCCGTCCAATTTGTTGTCATACAGCCACGGGAATTCCGGCATGTTTGACTCTGGCACGACAATGCGCGGGTTAAACAGGTGCACCTTGTGCCAGTCGTCCGAGTAGCGGCCGCCGACGCGGGCAAGGTCTGGCCCGGTGCGCTTAGAGCCCCACAAAAACGGGTGCTCATAGACACTTTCACCGGCAACGGAGTAGTGCCCATAACGCTCTACTTCAGCGCGCAGCGGACGTACCATTTGCGTATGACAGACGTGACAACCCTCACGGATATAAATATCGCGCCCTTCCAGCTCGAGCGGGCCAAGCGGTTTCAGCCCGGCGACCGGCTCTGTGGTTTCCTTCAAAAAGAACTGCGGAACAATCTCTACCAAGCCACCAAAACTGATGGCTACAATAACCAATACGGTCATCAGACCAATATTTTTCTCGACGATATCGTGGTTTTTCATCTATTGGCCTCCTTAAACCGCTTGCGCTTGTGGGCTGTTATCTGACGCCACCTCGCGCGGTGCTTGCGCGGTGCGGTAGGTGTTATAGGCCATTAAAAGCATCCCAGACAGGAAGAAGACGCCACCAATAAAGCGCACCACATAGCCGTTGTGGCTGGCCTGTACCGCCTCAATAAAGCTATAGGTCAAAGTGCCGTCACTGTTAAAGGCGCGCCACATCAAGCCCTGCATAATGCCGTTAACCCACATGGCTGCGATATAAAGCACGGTACCGATGGTGGCCAACCAAAAGTGCACATTGACCCATTTCACGCTGTACATCTCTTTCCGGCCAAACAAAATAGGCAACAAGTGATAAACCGCGCCAATCGAGATCATCGCCACCCAACCCAAAGCGCCGGAGTGTACGTGACCAATAGTCCAGTCAGTGTTGTGGCTCAGGGCGTTTACGGTTTTGATCGACATCATGGGGCCTTCAAAGGTCGACATCCCGTAAAACGACAGCGAAACCACCAAAAAGCGCAGGGTCGGATCGGTGCGCAGCTTATGCCAGGCACCCGACAGCGTCATAATACCGTTGATCATACCGCCCCAGGATGGCGCCAGCAGAATCAGCGACATCACCATACCCAGGCTCTGAGCCCAATCTGGCAGTGCTGAGTAGTGCAGGTGATGCGCACCGGCCCAGATGTAAATCGAGATCAGCGCCCAAAAGTGAACGATAGAAAGCTGATAAGAGTAAACCGGACGACCGGCTTGTTTAGGCACAAAATAATACATCATGCCCAAGAAGCCCGCGGTCAAAAAGAAACCCACCGCGTTGTGGCCGTACCACCACTGCACCATGGCATCGGCGGCGCCTGCGTAGGCCGAGTAAGATTTGAACAAACTCACCGGTATGGCGGCACTGTTAACCACGTGCAACACCGCGATGGTTAAAATAAAACCACCATAAAACCAGTTAGCTACATAAATGTGAGAGGTTTTGCGCTTAACGATCGTGCCAAAAAACACCAACGCATACGACACCCAGACCAGTGTGATCAGGATATCGATGGGCCACTCGAGCTCGGCGTACTCTTTGGCCGAGGTTAACCCCAAAGGCAGAGTAATAGCGGCCAGCACAATCACCAACTGCCACCCCCAAAAGGTAAAGGGCACTAACCAACCGCCCCACAGCTTGGCTTGACAGGTGCGCTGCACCACATAGAAGCTGGTACCCATCAGGGCGCAACCACCAAACGCAAAAATCACCGCGTTGGTATGCAGGGGCCGCAAGCGGCCAAAGTGCGTATAGGGCTGTACCAGGTCATTCAGCGCCGGCCAGCAAAGCTGAGCGGCGATTAACACCCCAACGCCCATACCGACAATGCCCCAGACAATGGTCATGACGGCGAACTGACGCACGACCTTATAGTCGTAAGTCGGGTGATCACCCACCGCTGTTAGGTTACTACTCATAGGATCTTCCCTATATTTGGCAAAACACAGTTAATTAAATAAGTATTATTAGAAGTGATGTATTCACCCACTAGCGCCTGTAGTGCTGGGCAAGGCTACGCGCCCAGCGGTGCTTATACATTGATTTGCATCAACTATAGTACAAACATTAAAACTGTATATGACAACGCGGGTAAATAAGGTGTTGCAGTTATGTTTTGGCCCGCCACAGGCGGGCCAAAACTTTCGTTTTACAGCAGGTTACGGCCTTTACTGGCAGCAATGCGCATGCGTAAGGCGTTTAGTTTAATAAAGCCTTCGGCATCTTTTTGGTCGTAAGCGCCGGCATCGTCTTCAAACGTGGCAACTTTTTCATCAAACAAGCTGTCAGCCGAGCGGCGGCCCACCACGTGCACCGCACCTTTATAAAGCTTGACGCGAACCTCGCCATTAACCGGTTCCTGAGACTCGTCGATGGCGGTTTGCAGCATCTTGCGCTCAGGGCTCCACCAGTAGCCGTTGTAAATAATCTCGGCGTATTTGGGCATCAAGCTGTCTTTTAGGTGGGCTACTTCGCGATCGAGCGTGATCGATTCGATGGCGCGGTGGGCTTTTAAGATAATGCTGCCACCGGGCGTCTCATAGCAACCGCGCGATTTCATACCAACATAGCGGTTTTCGACGATATCTAAGCGGCCAATACCGTTATCGCCGCCAACCTTGTTGAGCTTTTCCAGCACAGTAGCCGGCGACAAACGCTCGCCGTCAATAGCCACAATGTCGCCTTTTTCAAAGGTCAAATCAATGTAGGTAGGCTCGTCCGGCGCATTCTCAGGAGACACACTCCAGCGCCACATGTCTTCTTCAGCTTCGGTCCATGGGTCTTCCAGTACACCGCCCTCGTAGGAGATGTGCAGCAAGTTGGCATCCATGGAGTAAGGTGATTTTTTCTTTTTGCTAGAAAAATCTACCGGAATATTGTGCTCTTCACAGTACGCCATCAGGGTTTCGCGAGAGGTTAGATCCCACTCGCGCCAGGGCGCAATCACCTGAATACCTGGCTTAAGGGCGTATGCCCCCAGCTCAAAGCGCACCTGATCGTTACCTTTACCGGTAGCACCGTGAGAAATGGCGTCAGCACCAGTTTCGTTGGCGATCTCGATCAAACGTTTAGCGATTAATGGACGGGCAATGGAGGTACCCAACAGGTACTCGCCTTCGTAAATCGTGTTGGCGCGAAACATAGGGAAGACGAAATCGCGTACAAACTCTTCACGCAAATCGTCGATGTAAATTTCTTTAACACCTAATGCTTCGGCTTTGGCGCGGGCCGGAGCCACTTCTTCACCCTGACCGATGTCAGCCGTGAAGGTCACCACCTCACAGTTGTAGGTTTCTTGCAGCCATTTAACAATTACTGAGGTATCCAACCCCCCAGAATAGGCCAGTACAACTTTTTTGATGGATGACATAGAAAACTCCCGCAGTTGGCTAGCCGCATCGGCTAGGCAGTCCAGTTTTTACAAACGCCTTAGTTAGCGCGGCGAAATTGTACCCGCAAATTAGAGAAATTCCCACTCCAATGTCACCCAATTACACAGATAAACACATGGGTAACACTGCAGTGGATAACTTCAAAGCCACCGGCACGTCGCCAAGTAAAACTATAGACGGAAGGTCGACACTTTGTCAGTCAGCGCCTCGGAATGCTCCTTTAACACTTTGGCCCGGGACTGGCCTTGCTCGGCCTCTTCCAGCGAGCGCTCAGCCACATCCGAGATCGTTTGCATGTTTTGCATCACATCTTGCACCACATGGCTTTGCTGCTCCGCCGCGGTAGCAATTTGGGTGGCCATCGCACTGATCGCGGCCACCGCATCGTTGATGGTAACCAGTGATCGAGAGGCACCTTGGGCGTTTTCTACACTGCCAGCCGCGAGGTCGCGGCTGTCGTCCATAATAGCCACTGCACTTTTGGATGTGTCGTGCAACGCACTTATCATCCCCTGAATCTCTTCGGTGCTGGCATGAGTGCGCTGCGACAGCACCCTCACCTCGTCCGCCACCACGGCAAATCCCCGGCCCTGATCTCCCGCCCTCGCAGCCTCAATGGCCGCGTTAAGCGCCAACAGGTTAGTCTGCTCGGCAATGCCCTGAATCGTCGTCAAGATTCCGTTGATCTCTTGCACACGCTCGTTCAGGGAGCCAACAACTCCTCCAGCCTGCTCTAGCTTTTGCGCCAACGAGTGAATGGAATCGGTGGTGGTATCAACCTGCTTTTTACCGTCACCAGCACTGGAGACCACCTCGTGCACCGAGTTGGCGGTATTCTCAGCGTGGCGCGCGATCTCCCCGGTGGCGTTGGTCATCTCGCTCATTGCCCGGGTAACACTGTCGATTTGCTCTCGTTGGTGCAGCATCTCCTTCACCGAACCGCTGGCCCGCCCGGCCGTGGCTGTGGCGTTTTCGTCCAGCTCGGTCGCCTGCAGCCTGATATGCTCTACCAAATCGTGCATATGCCCGACAAACTGATTAAAACTGGCCGCGAGCGAGGCGACCTCGTCGTTGGAGCTAACCGGTAAACGACGGGTCAAATCCCCACCCCCCGAGGCAATCTCACTCAGGGCATCTGACACCCGGTGCAGCGGCACAAATAAGCGGCCAATCAACCAGCTCAGCGCCACAATACTGATAACGACCAACAACAAGATAACCAAAAGCTGCTGCGTTAGGCTTGCCAGCACAGGCGCCACGAGTGCATCACGATTAAGCATCATCACCAGCACCAGTTCGGACTCTGGCACCTCGGCGGCAAATAATTGGTAGGTGTCGCCGTCAATTTCCAGCAAATCAATCAGCTCATCACGGCGGATCAACTGCTCGAGGTGATTGGCGGTTAACTCGGGGGATATGGAGGTGAGTTCAGCGTTGAGCAGCGCCTGGTCGCTATGGGCAAACACAGTGCCTTTGCGCTTGGCAATAAACATAGAGCCATCGCCGGGTAAGTCGATGCTTCGCAATTGCTCGATGATGCTGTCGAGCACCACATCGGCGCCGATCACACCAATAACCTGGCCGCCGTCATCGCGCACCACACGGCCCAATGAGACCACATTTTTTCCCGTTGCCGAGGCGACCGACGGATCCTCGACGACAGTTTGGTTGGGAGATTTCTTGGCATTAATGTACCAGCTCCAGACGCGCGGGTCGTTGTTCCCCTCCGGCAACACCAACTGTCTGGCATTGACCAAGCCACCATCCTCAAACCCGAGAAATACGTTATCGACATCGGCCGCACGCTTGACCTGATTGAGGTGGGTTACATAATCCTCGGGGAACGAGTCACCGGGAAAGCTCTCCAATGCTCGCCCCTTACTGGCAAACCAGCTACTCACGTACTGCGAGAAAGTCCCCGAGATGCCATTAATCTGACTGTGAATGCTGCGCTCCATTTGGCTCATAGCCGCTGAATACGCCAACCAAGCCACCACAGAACCCACCACAATTAACGCTACCGCAGCCAAGCCACTTATCTTTTTTCTTAGAGACAGACGCATAAAGCCCCAACCAATTACTGTTATGAGTGGCGAGCCGGGCTAGGCCGACGCCAAAATTACTCTCTGGTAATATTAGCGTCCATCGCCGTAATTTCTTTAGCTTGCAGTAGCGTTTTTCAGCAACGTCTCGGCATAGTCCTGGAGCCGGGCCAGTAACTCGCGCTTGGTAGGCACTAGCTGCTCATCGGCCAACAACTCAGCCATTCTTTGATCAAAACCAGACTTTACCAGGCCAGCCCCCGCCATAGGGTCCGTCAGGCGCTGCAGACAAAACGCTCGCCAGTGCTGGACCTCTTCGGGCGAGAGGGATTCGGGGAAATTGCGCGCACGGTAACGCCACAAGATTTCAGGCAGGCGGTCATCATGAAAATCCAGCACCGATGCTGCCAACTCAGCGCCGCTACTGCGCCGCACCTGTGTCAGCAGGCGCTTATCGTGATCATCTAAAAAACCGTCGTAGAGTTGTTGCTCTGGATCCGTGCGCTCGGCAAACTGGCTCATCTGATACAGTTTTGCCAATTTGGCCCGCAGCGCGGTGGACTCCACCAACGTCATGTCAGCAAAGCGGCGCCAGTGCGCCTCAGCCTGAGCCTTATCGATACCAAGACGCTCCGCAGTCGCGTCATCCAGCATGGCCGGCGAGAGCAGCATGGGCGATTTATTAAGATGCACCTCTTTTAAGGCCAACCGCTCTACCCCATCGGGCAGCTCATCGCGGCGCACAAAGAGACGTTCGGCCAACGCCTCGGCTTCAAGCTGAAACAAGTCATCCGGCGCGGCGCTTAAGTTATAGACAATCACGCTGTTCTTGTTTTGCGGGTGAAACGCTAAGGGCAACACCAATGCGCAATTGCCCTGGCTGGACGGAAACATCGAGGAAATGTGCAACAGAGGCTTAAAACTGTCGATATCAATCATCCCCCCGGCAAAGCGCTTATTGCGCAACCGGTAAGCGTAATCAAACAGCTTAGGTTKCCGACGTTTTATAAGCTGGGCCAAGGCGATAGTGGCGTACACATCGCTCAGAGCATCGTGCGCCGAACCATGCTCTAAATTGTTAGCCGCGGTCAGCGCTTCAAGCTTAAAGCAAGGCGTGCCATCGTCGTAATTGGGCCACTCGATCCCCTTGGGGCGCAGGGCGCGGGTCATACGCACCATATCGATAATATCCCAGCGCGAATTACCGCCCTTCCACTCGCGCTCATAAGGGTCGTAAAAGTTGCGAAACAACCCGTAGCGGGTAACTTCGTCGTCAAAGCGAATAGAGTTGTAACCGACCCCACAAGTGCCCGCCACCGCAAACTCGGCGGCGATTTTCGCCATAAATTCGGCCTCGTTCAGGCCGTTTTGCAGTGCATCCTGAGGGGCGATCCCCGTAACCAGACAGGCATCAGGCTTGGGCAACAAATCCTCGGGCGGGCGGCAGTAAATCATTAACGACTCACCGATAACGTTTAGGTTGGCATCGGTACGCACACCGGCAAATTGCGAGGGGCGATCGACCGCCGGCACCTCCCCCCAGGTTTCGTAATCGTGCCAATAAAAGGTGTTTTGCCCGGGTGCAGTGGCCGCCACGGCGCCTCCTTATGCTGGAATTTGCAACAAATGTGGCCTAACTGTAACACTTTGCCGGCGCATTGAAATATAATAAGCCCGCTTAAAAACCGAAGGGGGCCCAATGAACAAGCTGGATGAACTTTTTGCCAACAACGCCCGCTGGGCAGAAAAAATTAAAGCCGAAGACCCAGAGTTTTTCTCAAAACTGTCGCAACAACAAACACCCGAATATCTCTGGATCGGCTGCTCCGATAGCCGCGTTCCCGCCAATCAGATCGTCGACTTAATGCCAGGCGAGCTGTTTGTCCACCGCAATGTAGCCAATCTGGTGGTGCATACTGACCTTAACTGCATGTCAGTAATGCAGTTCGCGGTTGATGTGCTTAAGGTAAAGCATATTATGGTAACCGGCCATTACGGTTGTGGCGGCGTTAAATCGTCGATGCAAAACCAGCAGTTCGGCATTGTCGACTACTGGATTCGCAACATTCGTGACGTGTACTTCGCTCACCAACAAGAGCTTGAGGCCATTGCCGACGAAGACGCCCGTATCGACCGTTTGTGCGAGCTCAATGTCATGCAACAAGTTGCCAATGTAGCCCACACCAACATCATACAAAATGCCTGGAAGCGCGGTCAGGAGTTGACCGTACACGGCTGGTGCTACAGCATTCAAGACGGCATCATTCGCGACTTAATGGACCCAATTGTCGGCCCCGACGATATTAGCGAGCGCTACCGCATCGTTTAATTCGCCGACAGCCCAACTCACCCATGTAGCCCACGGGCTACTCAAGGATTTGACGTGGCCCGCCTTTTTGCCGAGCTCGACAGCCAGCCTACCGACATAGGTGAAATCTCTCTGCGCCGCAGAATGATACCGGCGCTGGGAGACGACTACATTTATGAAGTAAAGCTGGGGGACGAATTTTTAATGTCGAGCTTATTCGTCGACGCCGAAGTGGCGCTGGCGGAGCTAGGGCTTGCCGCCACCCCTGGCGAGCAGCTCAAGGTTGTGGTGGGCGGCTTGGGGCTTGGCTATACCGCCCAAGCGGCCCTGAAAGACTCCCGTATCGATGAGTTACTCGTAGTAGAGTTTTTAGAGGCCGTGATTAGCTGGCACAAGAACGAATTGGTGCCAGTGGGCAAGACACTTAACAGTGACGACCGCTGCCGCTACGTGTTAGGCAGTTTTTTTGATTTGGCCAACCCCGACTCGGGCTTTGACCCGAACTCGCCTGGCGCCTTATTTGATGCGATTTTGCTCGACATCGATCACTCGCCCAGCGAGTTTCTTAACAGCGCCAATGCCGGCTTTTACACACACGACAACCTGAGCGCCATGGCACAGCAGATAAAGCCTGGTGGCGTGTTTGCCATGTGGAGTCAAAACCCGCCGGACGCAGCGTTTATAGCACTGTTAGAAAGTGTATTTGCTAAGGTGACAAGCGAGTTGGTGAGCTTTTACAACCCGCTTGCGCAAGTTGAGGCAAGCAACAGCGTGTACATTGCTCACACCGGCCTACATACGTTAAACGATTAAGGAACAAACGCCCGAGAAGCAACAGCGCTAGAGCTGACTGGTTTTAGCGGCCATTATAAAATCGTTTTTGTGTAGCCCTTTGATCTTGTGGGTCCACCAATCTACCGTGACTTTGCCATACTCGGTAATCAGCTTGGGGTGATGCTGAGCGGCTTCGGCCAACTCGCCCACCTGATTGGTAAAGCGTAACGCCTCGGCAAAGTTTTTAAACTCAAACACCCGGGTTAATACCGGAATCCCCTCAACCGTTTTTACCGTCCAGTTAGGTACATCCGCTAAGTGCTGGTCTATTTCGGCTTGGCTAAGCTTTGGCGCCTCGGCGCTACAGGCTTCGCAGGTTTGTTGGTGTAGTGCAGACATCGTCAATCTCCTATCGATCGTGTGGTGATTCGTTATCGTCTCTTCACAGTCACTGCGACACACTAAAGGGCAAGACGTTCCTGCGGATTATCGCTGCTAGTCCACGACCACAGCCGCACATTCACGCACCTTAACACCGCTAGCAGGCACAGCCAGCGGGTGCAAGGTACGTAATGCAGCGTTTTAGCTGACGCTAACCACGCCCTCTTCGATTTTGACACGCCACATTTGCGGGCCCATTTTGTGCACTGACTCACCCTTGCTGTCCACGGCAACCGTAACCGGCATATCTTTTACGTCGAACTCGTAAATAGCTTCCATACCCAGCTCCGGGAAGCCCAGCACCTTAGCCGACTTAATAGCTTGCGCCACCAGGTAGGCCGCGCCACCAACCGCCATCAGGTACACCGACTCGTTATCACGAATCGCGTCAATGGCAATGGGGCCGCGCTCGGCTTTACCAATCATGCCCAACAAGCCGGTTTCTTCCAGCATCGTGCGGGTAAATTTATCCATACGCGTCGCGGTGGTCGGGCCGGCGGGGCCAACCACCTCATCGCGCACCGGGTCGACAGGGCCCACGTAGTAAATAAAGCGGCCCGTCATACCCACCGGCAGCTGCTCGCCTTTAGCGAGCATGTCGGTCATTTTTTTATGGGCCGCATCGCGCCCGGTAAGCATTTTTCCCGACAGCAAAATGGTATCGCCCGGCTGCCACTGCTTGACGTCTTCCGCGGTTACGGTATCCAGGTTGACGCGGCGCACGGTGTCGGACACCTCCCAGCTGATTTCGGGCCAATCGTCCAGCGACGGCGGCGTTTGCAGTGCCGGCCCATCCCCCTTAAGGGTAAAATGAGCGTGCCGGGTGGCGGCGCAATTGGGGATAATCGCGACCGCTTTGTTGGCTGCGTGGGTGGGGTAATCTTTAACCTTAACGTCCAGTACAGTGGTCAGACCGCCCAGGCCCTGCGCACCAATCCCTAACCGGTTTACTTTATCGTACAGCTCAAGGCGTAGCTCTTCGCTGCGATTGTCGGCGCCGCGCGCTTGCAAATCCTGGATATCCACCGGGTCCAGCAGCGCCTCTTTGGCCAGCAGCATGGCTTTTTCGGCCGTACCGCCAATACCTATACCCAACATGCCGGGCGGACACCAACCAGCCCCCATTTTTGGCACCATATCCAGTACCCAGTCGACCACTGAGTCCGAGGGGTTAAGCATGGCAAACTTGGTTTTCGCCTCACTGCCACCGCCTTTGGCCGCCACGTGCACATCAACGGTGTTGCCCGGCACAATGTTGTAGTGAATCACCGCAGGGGTATTGTCGCCGGTGTTTTTGCGTGCACCATCAGGGTCCTCAAGAATCGAGGCGCGCAATACATTGTCAGGGTTGTTGTACGCGCGGCGCACACCTTCGTTAACCATATCGGTCAAGCCCTGGCTGGCCTCCCACTGCACATCCATACCCACTTCCACAAACACGGTTACAATACCGGTGTCTTGGCAGATGGGACGGTGACCCATGGCACACATGCGCGAGTTAATTAGAATTTGCGCCATGGCGTCTTTCGCAGCGGGGTTTGCCTCGCGCTCGTAAGCCTGATGCACGGCCTGAATAAAATCGACGGGATGGTAATAGGAGATAAACTGCAGAGCATCGGCGACGCTCTCGATAAAATCGGCTTCTTTAATCACGGTAGTCATAGCAAAATCTCGACAGCTGCTGGATTTTGCGCGCAATTTTACACCAATACAGACGGGTTTGCCCGTCATATGCGGTCGGTAGACACTAGATCAACCGACCGGCTCTTGCTTTTAAGGTGTCGCTCCCGCGTTGGCACTACTGATTTGCCGCTTAAGCTGCAGAATATCGTTGTTGATATTGCGGCGGTAGGCATCAATAGCGGCAATGGCCTCTTCGTTGGTTTTAACCCGGCCCGCCAAATCGCGCATGCCTGGCAACTGCTGCGAGACTCGCTGCACATCGAGGCTTAAGCTTTCGACCCGGTCGGGGGTCGATTCAAGTTTCGCCAAGGTCTTATTTGCCTGAGTCAGCTGCGCGGTTAGCTTGTCGAGCTGCGCCTGCAGCTCTTTTTTCACGCTGGCGGCACTGGCACTGGCATTGGTTGCACTTTTTTCGGCGCTGCTAACCTGCTTTTTTAAGGTCGCTAACGCGTCTTCGTTGGCGGTAATTTTTTTACGGTTAGTATCGTGTGATACGCCCCACAGCTTGCGAATTTCTGAGTCAGCCCACTCGAGCTTATCCTGAATTTCGTCAACCGTTTGGCTGGACTGATCGGAGTTTAAATTAAGGCGGGTTTCAAGCCCGGCAATGCGGTGCTCGGCATCAGCAAGCGACTTTTGCGACTCCGTTAATTGCCACATTAAATAGCCACTACCGGCCACACCGGCAACGGCCACGATCAAAGCTAATACAGCGACCATGCCCGGGCCACTGCTTGGCTCTGGCGGCGGTGGCGGAGTTGGCTTTGAGGAGGTTTTAGGGCGGCTGGCAGAGGCTCGTGGCGCCGGCTGATCATCGGGCAACTGTTCGTCACGGTCGGGGACAACGCCCCCCAGAGTGGGCTCTTTGCGTTCCATATTAGTCCTATACAGCAAATCAATGGGTCGTGGCAGCGTATACAGCAAACATGCCGGTTACTGGGTAACGGTTATAACAGTTATGGCCAAAAAAAAGAAGTAACCGGCGGCGCACAAAAAACGCCGGCATTGCCGGCGTTTTTTGTTGCCCGGTAAGATCACATAATGTATTCCCAACCGTGCAGATTCGCTATCTTACAACAACTTAGGCAAAGTTGGCGTTAACAAACTCCCAGTTAACCAGTGCCCAGAACGCATCCATATACTTAGGACGCGCGTTGCGGTAATCGATGTAGTAAGCGTGCTCCCACACATCAACGGTCAGCAACGGGGTTACTGAGTCGTCAGTCAGTGGGGTCTCGGCATTAGAGGTGTTAACAATGGCCACAGAACCGTCGGCTTTTTTCACCAACCAGGTCCAGCCAGAACCAAAGTTACCCACGGCTTGCGCGGTAAACTCTTCTTTAAATTTGTCGAACGAGCCAAATGCGGCATCGATCGCGCCGGCTACATCACCGGTAGCGGCGCCGCCACCGTTGGGGCTCAGGCAGTGCCAGTAAAAGGTGTGGTTCCAAATTTGTGCGGCGTTGTTAAATACACCACCTGAAGAGGTTTTAACAACTTCTTCCAAGCTTTTACCTTCAAACTCGGTACCAGGTACCGCAGCGTTGAGCTTGTCTACGTAGGTTTTGTGGTGCTTACCATAGTGAAAGTCTAAAGTCTCTTCTGAGATATGCGGAGCCAGAGCATCTTTTGCGTAGGGCAGTTCTGGTAATTCAAAAGCCATAACGTTCTCCTTAGTACACGGTAAAAAAGCTACACGGTGAAAATACTACACCGGCTCGAGCCGGAATTTGTAAGATTTGTCATCGACGAGGCTGACTGCCGATGTTATTAGATGTGAAGCAATTGTAAGGCCATTAGTATAGGCCCTTAATAAAATAAAGGCACCTACGTGGTAGGTGCCTTTATCGGGAGTGGGCTTACATCATGCCGCCCATGCCACCCATACCACCCATGCCGCCCATATCTGGGGCGCCAGCTGAGCCGCCTTCGTCAGGCTTATCAGCTACCATAGCTTCGGTGGTGATCATCAGGCCAGCAACCGAGCCCGCCGCTTGCAGTGCGGTACGGGTTACTTTAGCAGGGTCCAAAATACCCATCTCCAGCATATCGCCGTAGACACCGGTAGCGGCGTTAAAGCCGAAGTTACCTTCGCCTTTGCGTACCACGTCGGCCACAACCGAGGCTTCTTCACCGGCGTTGGTCACGATCTGACGCAGCGGTGCTTCCATGGCGCGACGGGCAATAGCGATACCCGCGTCTTGCTCTTCGTTGTCACCTTTAAGATCCAAAATTGCAGCCACGGCGCGCAACAGAGCAGTACCACCGCCAGGCACAACGCCCTCTTCTACCGCCGCGCGGGTTGCGTGCAACGCATCTTCTACGCGGGCTTTCTTCTCTTTCATTTCCATTTCGGTAGCAGCGCCAACTTTGATCACGGCAACACCGCCAGCCAACTTGGCCACGCGCTCTTGCAGTTTTTCGCGGTCGTAGTCAGATGAAGTCTCTTCGATCTGAGTGCGAATTTGCGCTACGCGAGATTCGATCTCTTGAGCATTACCCGCACCATCAACGATGGTGGTGTTTTCTTTGCTCATGGTGACGCGCTTAGCGGTACCCAGGTGCTCGAGAGTAACGTTCTCCAGATCCAGGCCCACTTCTTCACTGATCACGGTACCACCGGTCAGTACCGCGATGTCTTGCAGCATAGCTTTGCGACGATCGCCAAAGCCAGGTGCCTTACACGCAGACACTTTCACAATACCGCGCATGTTGTTTACCACCAGGGTGGCCAGCGCTTCGCCTTCTACGTCTTCGGCGATAATCACTAACGGCTTGCCGGATTTAGCTACCGCTTCCAGAGTTGGCAGCAACTCACGGATGTTGGAGATTTTTTTGTCGACCAACAGAACGTAAGGGGCGTCCTGCTCAACCATCATGTTGTCTTGATTGGTAATGAAGTAAGGCGACAGGTAACCGCGGTCAAACTGCATACCTTCAACCACGTCCAGCTCGTTCTCGAGGCTGGTGCCCTCTTCAACGGTGATAACACCTTCTTTGCCGACTTTAGCCATCGCTTCGGCAATGATGTCACCGATGTGCGAATCACTGTTGGCCGAAATAGTGCCCACTTGAGCAATTGCTTTTGGGGTGTCACAGGGCTGAGCAATCGACTGAATGTGAGCTACCGCAGCGGTTACCGCTTTGTCGATACCGCGCTTCAGGTCCATTGGGTTCATGCCGGCCGCTACTGACTTCAGGCCTTCGTTAACAATCGATTGCGCCAATACAGTCGCGGTGGTGGTGCCGTCACCGGCGTCGTCAGAGGCTTTAGAGGCAACCTCTTTCACCATTTGCGCGCCCATGTTTTCAAACTTGTCTTCCAGGCTAATTTCTTTTGCCACAGAAACACCGTCTTTGGTCACGGTAGGCGCACCAAAAGACTTTTCCAGCACAACGTTGCGACCCTTAGGCCCCAAAGTCGCTTTTACCGCATCGGCCAAAATGTTAACGCCTTTTGCCATACGCTGACGGGCGCTATCACCAAACTTCACTTCTTTAGCAGACATAATTCAATTCCTTGCAATAAATCGTTCAACAACACTAATAAAAGGGACGGGGATTACGCGAGAACGGCTTTGATATCGCCTTCGCTCAAAATCACCAACTCTTCACCTTCAATCTCGATGGTGTCGCTGCCGGCGTATTTGCCGAATACAACAGTGTCACCTACTTTCACGTCAACCGGACGAACGTCACCGTTATCCAGCACGCGGCCATTACCCACCGCCACTACTTCACCCTGATTGGGCTTTTCTTTGGCGGAGCCTGGCAAAACAATACCACCAGCGGTCGTTTGCTCTTCTTCCTTGCGGCGAACCACAACGCGATCGTGTAACGGACGAATATTCATGGACTTCTATCTCCAACTAGCAGGTTTAAATGCGTAGTAACAAAAAGGTCAAAACGACAATGTCTAACCCGGGTTACCCCGGATTTTTGCCGAAACCGGCAAAAATTCGGTTGCCGCGTAGGTCAGTTGCCATACGCTTGCGAACTTGCTCAAAAGGTGGGGATGCGTACTGGCGTTTTCAATAGCCTGGGGAGGAAAAAAATCAAAAAAAGCGGAAGTTTTAGGCGAATTCGGCTCGGAACCCGCCAGGGTGATCACTTTTTAGGCAGAGAGTGGTCGTTTTGGGAATCATCGGTGCGCCTAAACTCACCGTCATAGACGTCACCGGGGCCCGGCGAGCGCGGCCCAGATTGCGAGTTCATGTGGGCGCCCTGCACCACTATGCGACGCCCCAGTGCACCAAACAGGGCTTTACGACACGGCGGCAGCAACAGCAAAAAGCCCACGGTATCGGTAAAAAATCCAGGGGTAAGCAACATAGCGCCGGCAAAGGCCAGCATAATGCCCTCGACCATTTCTTGCGCTGGCATTTGCCCCTGCTGCATCCTGTTGCGGGCACGCATAAGGGTAGCAAGCCCCTGCCAGCGCAGCAGCAACACCCCAAACACCGCGGTAAGTATCACCAATGCCACGGTGGGCATAACGCCAATAAGATCACCCACCTGGATAAACAGAGCGATCTCCAGCAATGGCACAATAATAAATAGAAGAAAGAATATAGGCATTAAAGCTCTCCGGTTTTAACCGTATCGCGAGGGTTAGGGGGGTTACCAATCATAACTTACCCCAAGCATTAATCGGGTATCTTCGCGCTGTTTATCCTGCTGTGGTTCGTTATCGACGTTGTAATCGATTTTAACTTCGGAGTACAGGTCGCCGGCTAACAGGGTACTGATTCCGGTGCCGGTGGTCAGGCGCCAGTCGCTGCTATCCTCCAGCGACCGGGTTATCTCATTCTCGTGAAAAAACGACACCCCAAAAGGCAACAAATAGCGGAAGTTAGTTCCCAGCCGCAGGGCAAAACGCTCGTTTATCTCACTAAAGTCAGGCTCAGGCTCTTCGGGAATCTCGTACCGCTCATTCAAATACGTCAACCCAGCCGTCAGCGCCAAAGCGGTATCGGAGTTCTCCCAAAACTGATAACCAGTACCGCTACCAAACGTGTAGTACTCTTCCACACCGCGGGACTCATCGGCCCCCACGGATACATCGTTGGTCCAGAACCAACGTTCGCGAAAAAACCAGTCCAGCGTATAGCGCCCCAGCCAGAGCTCATCGGGGGCCTCTCGGTCGGAAGAATAACTGGCGTACTCAAAATTAGCGTGATGACGAAACTCGCTGCGGCGATATTCAATTTGAGTTTTCATTTTAATATCGCGCCGGACATCGTTACCTTCGGCAAAAAAACCTGACAGGCCAAATTTACCCCGGTAAATATATTCGCCCTCAATATGGCTTTCAAATGGCAGCATTATGTCCAGCGAAGCCAACGGAACACTGCGCTGATCCGGGTCGCCTCCGCAGGAGTAAAATAAGTACTCCTGTTTCATGCCGTCAATCAAGCAAGGGGTAGCGCTGCCACTTAACTTCATTGGCATGGTGGTGCTGATGTTTTTGATTTTGGAGCGGGCGATTTTCACCTCGCCAAAATTACTGCTGCCCCACACCAACGACTCGCCATCGAGCTTAACAAAGTCCCCCTCAAGCCGATCGCCATTGAACAGTTCGACGAACCCTGCCTGGGCCACGCTGACCTTAAATAATAAAAGTACAATGAGTCCCAATTTTTTCACAATCGTAATCACTCTCGCATTACACTAAACAAACAGGCCGGAGCACCGGCTATTCGCTTTATTTAAAGGATTTATATGCGATCCGTGCAAACACCTCAGCCCCACTGCCCGCCGCCCGACCCGCTTTACACAGTTTTGGCGCGCATCCCGGCCGGGCGCGTTGTTACCTACGGGCAACTTGCCACGCTCGCCGGCCGACCCGGGGCCGCTCGCTGGGTCGGCAACCGACTGCGCGCCCTGCCCGAGGATACCCAGCTGCCCTGGCACCGGGTTGTCGCCGCCACCGGCAAGCTGTCATTGCGCGGCGACAGTGCCAAGCACCAGCGCGCCCGGCTCGAAACCGAAGGCGTCGAGTTTCAGCAAGAGCGCATCCGGCTTGCCCATTACCGCTGGCTGGCCGAGTGAGTCTCTCCGGCCGGCTGTAATTGCCGCCCTATCACTAACAGTAAAACAAGGCCCGGAATCACCATCAGCGCTGTTAATACAAAGAACAGCGCCCAGTTACCGCCCAGCCAATCGACGAGCGCACCGCTGCCCGAGGCCAGCGTAGTGCGCCCCAAGTTACCCAAAGAGGCCAATAACGCGTATTGCGCCCCCGAGAACGCGCGCCCCGTAAGCCAGGTCAGCAACGACACAAACGCCACGGTCGAGAAAGCGGCACAAAAGTTATCGACGACAATGGCGGCCATAAACAGGGGTTCATTGGGCCCGACAACCGCAATCCAGGCAAACATTAAATTGCTGGCCGCCATCGCCACGCCACCAATAAACAAACCGCGCACAATGCCGTAACGAATATTGATGGTACTGCCAAGCAGGGTAAAGGCCACCGTAAGTCCCCAGCCGATAAGCTTGGAGTAATGGGCAATATCCTCGTTGGAGAAGCCAATTTCGCGATAAAACACGATGGACATGCGCCCCAAAAAAGCCTCACCAATCTTAAATAAAAATACAAACAGCAGTATCGACAACGCCAGCCGCCAGCCGTTGCGACGAAAAAAGTCGGCAAAGGGCTCGACCACGGTAACGCTTAGCCACACCAGCAAACGATCGAGCTGGCTGCTGCCCGCACGGAGCGCTCCGGCATAGCGCAATTGCGCCGCGGCCTGTAGTTGTTCGCGATCAGTGACGGGCTCGCGCACCAGCAGGGTAAAGCCCATCAGCAAAGCCATTACCAAGGCCATCCAGAGGTACACCCCAGACCAGCCCACCGCATCGGCATTGGCAAACGCCAGATACCCCGGCAGTGAATAGCCCGTCCACCAGCCGATGATACTAACGGCTGACGCCGCGGGCACGCGCGGAGCATCCTCACCGATGATTTCAATCCGGTAGGCGTCGATGGCAATATCATGTGTCGAAGAGCACACCGCAATCCCCAGCGCCAATACCCCGGTCCACAGTAAGCTCACCTCTGGCTGAGTGCCCACCACCCCTAAAATGAGCAGTAACATAAGCCCCTGCAGGGTGATGATCCAGCTGCGACGCAAGCCCAAACGGCGGGTTAAAAACGGCAGCTTTACCCGGTCGAGCAAAGGCGCCCACAAGAAATTAACGGCATAGACGACAAAAACCGCTCCCACCAGTCCCACCTCGGCACGCGAGATGCCCGCATCGGTGAGCCAGCCAGTTAAGTTAGAGCCAATTAAAACGAAGGGAAAGCCAGACGAGCAGCCCAGTAAAAAGACGTACAGTAAGCGAATGTCGCGATATTGTTGCAGTGCCGCGAGCCAGGGGTGGGCTGCAGCGGTACCTGTCTTTTGCATAGCCCGGGCCGGTTGCTCAAATGCGCAACGTTAACAGAAATTAGACGCCAGCGCAGCACCGCCTATAGAGAACTATCGACGCACCTGCAAAGTTTCGTAAAAGGCCGCCAGAGATACCAGTAAGCCGCCCGCAAGGGTGGCCAAACTCGGCACACTGCCTAACAGCAACAGTGCATACAGCACACCATAGACCGGCTGCATACACGACACCAGCCCAACCGTCTTGGGCCGTAAAAAGCGCAGAGAGTAGCCCAGCAGCGCATGGGCAATAGCGGTAAACACTACCCCCAGCAACAGCACCAAGCCAACATCGCTCGTCTGGGGTAACGCGCCAACCAGCCATAATGCCGGCGCTATCATCAAGGCCGTAACAGCGGTTTGATAAGCCAGCGAGCGAGCCGCACTGACTTCACTAAACCAATGCCCCAACAAAATGTTGCGCAAGGCAAACAACAGCGCCGACAACAGCCCCCACATCACCCCCTGGGTAACACGGTTGGCCAAATCAAAATCAGGCACCAATAGGTAAATACCCAGCAGCACCAACACCGCGCTCACCAAGTCGCGCCAATTAAGCCGGATGCGGGTAAAGAAAGGCTCGAGAAAAACCGTCATAACGGGGTAGGCAAACAGCGCAATCATACCGATGGCCACACTGGAAACCTGCATGGCCTGAAAGTAGGTAATCCAGTGCAGCCCTAGCAGCAAGCCTAACAGCAGCATTCGCGCGTAATTACGCAGGCCATCAAGTGCAATGCTGCCCTCGCGCCACTGCACCCACACAAACAACACCAGAGCGGCAATGGCCGTTCGGTATCCTGTGATCTCCCAGGCAGGCAGATCAATGACGCGCGCAAAAATGCCGGTTGCGCCCATGAGCACAACCGTTAGATGTAAAACCCACATTGCCGAGCGAGCGCTATGCATAAGGCTGGGGGCGAGCGCAGCCCGCCATCAAATAAGGGTTACAAGATCAGCGCGATGAGCGGTGACCCCCTCGGGGACCACGATTTCCGCCGCGACCCGAGCCGCGGTTATTGCCTCGCCCACCCTCGCGCGACGAGCGCTCACCAGTGCTCCGCCGAGGCGCTGGCGCCATGGGCGGGGTTTCGGCCAGCAACGCTTCAGGCGGTTGCTCACAGCGAAGGTCCCGGCCCAACAATTGTTGGATCGGCTCCAATAAAAAGGCATCGTCTTCACAGGCAAAGCTGATCGAGGTGCCGCTGTTGCCGGCGCGACCGGTGCGACCGATACGGTGCACGTAGTCTTCCGGCTCTTCCGGCAGCGTAAAGTTAACCACATGACTGATGCCGTCGATGTGGATACCGCGTCCGGCGACATCCGTCGCCACCAACACTTTAATGTTGCCGTCTTTAAAGGCGTTTAACGTTGACACTCTCTTATTTTGCGCAATCTCACCGGACAACAGCCCCACCTTGATACCGTGACGCTTGAGCTTGTCTTCCAGTCGGCGGCATTCGTCCCGGCGATTGGCAAACACGATCATGCTCTCTACCAAATCCTCTTGAATCAGGTTGTACAGTAAGGTGTATTTTTCATCGGTACTGGCCAGGTATACATGCTGTGTCACGGTGTCGGTGGCGACACTTTTGGGCTCGATCACCACCGTTTCCGGGTTGTGCGTCCACTGCTCGACCAAGCGGTGCACCTCATCGGTAAAGGTGGCCGAGAAGAACAGTGTCTGGCGCTCTTCGCGGCGTGGCGTTTGCCGCACAATTTGCCGAACTTGCGGGATAAACCCCATATCCAGCATACGGTCGGCTTCATCGATGACCATGATTTCCAGCTGATCCAAATGCACATCTTGGTTGCGACAAAAATCCAGCAAGCGCCCCGGCGTAGCCACCAAAATATCCACCAAACTATCGTTTAAGCGGCGCTGTTGTTTGCCGTAATCCATACCGCCTACTAACGTGTGAACCTGCAAGTCGGTGTATTTGCACAGTTGCTCGGCATCGTCGGCGATCTGCATCACCAACTCACGGGTTGGCGCAATCACCAGCGCCCGCGCCTCTCCGGCGTAGCGCTGCTCCTCGAGGGGGTGCTTAATAAGATCTTCAATAATCGCGGTTAAAAAGGCGGCGGTTTTACCGGTACCGGTTTGGGCTTTGCCCACCACATCGCGACCTTTAAGGGCAAACGGCAGCGATTGCCCCTGAATAGGCGAGCAGTACTCAAACCCTAAGTCGGCAATGGCATGCATCAAATCATTGTCGAGATTAAAATCGTGAAAGCGGACCTTGCCCTCTACTTCAGGCACAGCAAACTGTGAGATATCCCAAGGCTGCTTGGGGGGGCGTTTATTTTTAGAACGTGAAGAGCTCCCGCCTGCGCCGCTTTTGCGGGGTTTATCCCCAGCCGATGCAGAGGCCGGGTCTTTGGAGGATGTGGGTGTTTTATCAGGGTTTTTAGGGGCCGATTTAGGGTCGCGCTTAGGGCGACTGCCGGAGCCGTTTTTTGAGCCACTCTGGGCGCCGTGTTTGGGCTTTTGGCTTCGGGCCTGCTGGGGCGCAGCCGTTGCTTCGCGGGTGTTATCGGCCTGTTTCGGTGTGCTGTCGCCACCGACGATTTTCTTAAACAGCTTTGCGATCAAAATAAAACACCTGTTGATTAAAATGTGGGCGGAGTATACACGATTATGCGGCTATTAGCCCTTTTCGTGCCGCTAACGCACCCGGGGCTCTCACCTCAAACGCCTTTATATGAGTGTTCATCTCGCGCCTGGGCGATTATGATTGGCCTCCTATGGCAAGGAGCTCGTTTATGCGTATCAGCGTTCTACAACATGTCCCGTTTGAAGACACCGGCAGCATGGCCAAAGAGTTTAGCGCGCGCCGCTATCAGGTCACCACTCACCACCTGTTTCGTGGCGACTCGCTGCCAACAACAGATGACTTTGACTGGCTCGTGGTGATGGGCGGTCCCATGAATGTCGGTGACATCACTGAATTCCCCTGGCTTGCCCCCGAGCAACAGCTCATTGCCGCTGCCATAGCTGGCAACAAACGAGTACTGGGGATTTGTTTGGGAGCGCAACTGATTGCCAGCGCGCTAGGTGCCCGCGTAGTGCCGGGAGAACACAGAGAGATTGGCTGGCATCCACTACAGGGGATTAGCAGTAACTCGGTGTATGCAGCACTGTTTAATGATAACCCCACCGTTTTTCACTGGCACGGAGACACCTTTACCTTGCCCCAGGAGGCGGTTCAGTTAGCCCGCAGCGAAGCCTGCGAGCAACAAGGGTTTGCCATTGGCCGGCGGGTACTGGCGCTGCAGTTTCACCTGGAGACGACGGCCGATTCGGCCCGGGCGCTACTAACACATTGCGCCGACGAACTCGACGGCAGCCGATACGTACAAACACCCGAGCAGCTCGCCGGCACCGAGGCTCAATTTGCAACCATCCACCGCTTAATGCGGCGCGCAATTGACATAATGGCCGCCGCCGATAGCAAGTAACTCACAACGCGCGCACTAAAAAGAACGCACGTGGCTGCCACAAACCACACTAGGCGGCGCTGGCGGCCTTCGAGCGATAGCGCAGTTTTTGTGCCTCGCGCACCAGCAGCCGACTATTACTGGCCGTGTCGGGGTAATGGCTTATACCCAGCAGCCACTGACCGTAGGTTTCGGCGTGGCTCACTGTCGCCAGAGCTCGCTCCAGACGGGTACAGATACTCGCCAAGTCGCTCTTGTTAAGCAGCGGCATAATCGCAATAAAGCCTGCACTACTGTAGCGCGCCACTTGAGCCTCGCGGCCCACCACATCGGTAATGGCCGCGGCAAACCCTTGGGCCATTTGTTGCCCTGCCGCGTCACCGACGGCGCCGCTCAATTCGCGGTAACCGCTCATGTCGATATACAGCACGCTGAAACGGCTGCCAGTTTGTGACATTTTTTGAATCAACAGCTGTTCAAAGCGGGTGCGATTTGCCAATCCGGTCACCTGATCCACAAAGGCATTTTCGATCACTTTGTCGTGTGCCTGAGCCGCGCTGCGGCGCTCGCTCTCAGCTTGTTTAAAGTCGCGGTAGGCAACTATCAAGGCCAGCAGCAGCACCACGCTGGCGACAATCGCCGTGGGGATGCCCATCCACTGCCCCTGCAGCGTATTGTCGTGTGCAGCCATAGAGCCCATTGGGTAAGTCGCGGCCGCCATCCCGGTGTAGTGCATACCGCAAATAGCGGCGCCCATCACCAACGCTGCCACAATCTTTACAACCACCACATATTTAGCCGGCACCACACGTACCTGGCGGCAGATAACCAATGCCGCCCCCGAGGCCACCACCGCAATCAACGCCGAGATAGCAACGATTAGCGTATCGTACTGAATTTGCGGATCCATGCGCATGGCGTACATGCCGCCGTAGTGCATAGCACAAATGCCCGCCCCCATAATTACCGCGCTGGCGGCAATGCTCAACGCCCTTATCTGAGGGCGTGTAATCACATACAGTGCCAGCGCCGAGGCGAGTACGGCCGGGATCCATGATAAAACCGTCAAGGGTGCGCTAAAGCTCATGGTCATGCCCGCAGGCATGGTATAGGCGCTCATGCCCACAAAATGCATGGACCAGATGCCCGAGCCGAGGCAAACAGCGCCCATAGCCAACCAAAACTTGCGGCCGGCACCGTCGTGCATGGTAAATATTCGAGTGCCAAAGTAGATGGCGGTATAAGCGGCGATTACAGCCACACAGTACGAGGCAAACACCAGAGCGAGATTGTAACTACCTGTCATATTATGCTACCGAGAAGGTGATCAGAGGGAAGGATTGGCAATTTTACGCGCCAAAGTGAATAAAAGATCACCGCTCAACGTAAATTTATGTAAACAGGGCCAATAAACTCCGCACTACCACCAAAACGCGGATGCGTTAGCAGGCGCTAGCGCTTGGCAGGATTATGGCTTGGGGGTAGATGCTTTAAGGTGATGTACCCCGAAAACGTTCTCGAGACAGTCGTCACCCAACAAAGCACGGCAAACGCACCCGCCAGCGCGGGAAAGTAATGCGGAAACAGACAAAATAAAATAAAGAATGCGATGGTCTCTGAACCCTCGGCGGCGCCCCCCAAATAATAAAGAGACTTCTGCGGGTATTGTGGGTTGTCTAGATTATGCCGTGCCGCCACTGAGGAGAACGCCAAAAAAGTCGCCCCCGTCCCCATAAAGGAGACCAACAGCAAACCTGCCCACACCGCATTGCGCTCCACATCGGCCAATAAAAAACCAAAACACACGGCGCTGTAAAAAATAAAGTCCAGCACAATATCCAAAAAGCCACCGGCATCGCTAATACCGCGTATTCGCGCGAGAGCGCCATCCACACCATCGGCCACGCGGTTGCCAATAATCGCCACTAAGGCAATGCTGTACCAACCAAAGGCCAGAGCGGGAACGGCCAGTAAACCAATCGCAAAACCGACGAGCGTGACGGTATCGGGGTGCACACCCCAGCGGTTTAGATAACCCGCCACCCAGTGCAAGGGGGCACGGGTCAGCGGGACTAAGCGTGTGTCGAACATTGTGCGACTCCGTTGGCAATGGTCAGTAAAGGCCCACACTGTTGCGTATGAGCGGGGCGATCATCCAAGTCATGGCTCACTAACAGCGCCGGTATTTGCCACTGCGCGATTTGCGCGAATGTCCATTGGCGCACCTCCTCTCGTCGGTGCAAATCGAGCGCCGCAAACGGCTCATCCAGTAGCAACGCTTTGGGCTCGTTGATCAACGCTCGCAACAGGGCGATACGAGCACGCTCACCACCACTCAAGGTTCCCGGCATCGTTTTGGCTTTATCGCTTAGCTCGACCGCCGCCAATAGGCTCCCGACGCGCTCGGTGCGCGCGGCTTTGGTTCGGTAAGCGGATTGCTTTGGCAGTGCAAAGAACAAATTTTGCTCCACCGTCATATGCGGGAACAGCAATGCCGACTGAAACATCATGCCGATACGGCGCTCGCTAACCGACTGGTGCGTCATTGGCTCACCGTTCAGTCTGAGGCTTCCGGTAATATCAAAAGCCTCGGGGGCTTGGCCGAGTAGCCACAGCAGCAAGGTCGACTTACCACTGCCGCTCGGCCCCATAATCATTCCCACTTTACCCGCGGCCACACTCAGCTCTGGCACCTCAAGCAAAGTTTGCCCCGCGCGGACTATCGCAACGTGCTGTAACTCAAGCATTTCGCCTCCTGGATACCAGCGCCAAATAAGCCGCCACCAGTAACAGGGCGATCAGCGGCAAAATAAACTGCCATAACGCATAAAAGCTTAACAACTGCCGGTCGCCGCCGCTGCTGACACTGACCGCCTCGGTGGTTACGGTGACGACTCGCCCCGCGCCCAACATCTGCGTGGGCAAGTATTGGGCAACGCTAACCGAAAAAGCAATCACCCAGCCGTAAAGAACGGGCCGACGTAACATGGGCAACATTAAGGTAAACCAGCACTTAAGCGGCGAGTAACCCAACGACTGCCCGACCAACAGCCAATGCCGGTCATAGCGCTGATAATCCCCCGCCACAACCAAATAAGCGTAGGGAAACGCAAACACGCAATGGGCCCAAAACACCCATCCAACATGGGGTGTCAGATGATAAGCGCTCGCGCTGTACTGCCAGCCCACCACCAAAGGTAGCTGCGGCACCAATAGCGCCAGCAAAACAAGCCACTGGGGCCAGCGCTGCTTGTTCTGCACTTCCAAACACACCAGCGCCGCCACCAAAGCGACACAGGCGCAGGGTATAGCAATCAATAATGTGGTCCAGACGATCGGCCAGATGTAGCCCCATTCCCGGCGCCACAATGCCACACTCAAAGAATCGGGCAACCATTGCGGGTAGAACCAACCCGACGCCATCGACCAAAGCACCAACGCGGTTAACATTGCCAGTGTCATAGCAACCATCAACGGCAGCCAAAGCCTAGCGACGCCCATACCGCCGCGCCCTAGCTGGCGCAAGATACCGGGAGCCGTTAACCCGCGGCGCCAAACCCGCACAAGTGCCCAGCGGTAGAAAGGATGATGCAAGCGGTTTAAACCCAGCAGGCAAAGCGTCAACGATAGTAGTAATACAGAACCCAGCAAGGCATGGGTGGCCGCGTCGGGAGCAAAATCCTGCTGCCAAGAAAACACCTCTTGAGCCAAAATCCCCGGCACATTGGGGCCCACCAATAACGGTATATCAACCACTGAAACGCTATAAACAATCACCGCCGCCATTGGTAGAGTGAGCCTGCGCAACAGCTCTGGCACCACCACTTGCCACCAAACTGTTGTGCGGGAATATCCCAGTGACTGCCCCACTTGGCGATAGCGCTCAACAGGCAACTGAGAACACGCGCTGTGTATCATCAACACCAAAAAAGGTACTTCTTTTAACAGCAAAACGGTAAACAAGGTGGGGAGTGAACGCTCGGGCAAAAACGCCCAGTCAGGCGGTATCGCGAATGCGCCACTCACACCGTGCATTGCGCGCACCAGCCAACCACCGGGGCTGAATAAAAAAACCAGACCTACCGCAAAAGCCAGGTGAGGCATCGACAGCAGCGGTGACAACCACACGGGCGTTCGTTGTACGGCTCCGGCGCTAACCGCGAGCGCCAGATAACAGGCGAACAACGGTGCTAGCGCCGCCAGTAACAGTGAATAAAGAGTTGCCTGCGACAACCCTGGCGCCGCGGCAAAATTACGCAGCTGCGTGGCCGTCAGTTGGCTCAGCTCTTGGGCGAAGGCGACAAGCACCAACCCCACCGGTAGCGCAATAAGGCCCAGCACGCTGATAACCGCCGCTGGGGTATACAGGCGCGCCGTACTCGTCACAGCTGATAGCGCTCCAACCAACCCTGCTCAATTGCGCTTTGCCAGCTGGCATGCAGCTCCTCTGCCGACGGTAGCAATGCACCGGCATCTTCCAGCGCAACCACAGCCGGGTCGCCCCAGTGCGCCGGGTCTGCTTTGCGCTCTTGTGCCTCAGGCGAGATGAAAAAGTTAATGGCGACTTGCGCGGCGGCTGGGTGCGACGCGTTGCGCGGCACCGCCAAATAGTGACTATTGGTAATAGCGCCATCGGCGAAGACATGTTGCTGCAAGTTTTGTGGTAACCGCCGCGCTTTAATTTTGGCCGTTAATTCCTGCGGGTTAAAACTAAACGCGACCGACACGCGGCCGTCGGCCAGCCACTGTAACTGTTGCGCAGAGCTTTGCGCAAAGCTCTGCGCCTGGCCCAGCATGAGCGGATGCAACCGATCTAAGTACTGCCAGAGCCGAGGTAACAATTGCGCGGCCGATTGATCCGACACGGCCTGGTACAACCGTGGGTCTTTTTCGGTTAAATCCACCAGCAAAGATTTTAAAAACGTCGTGCCAATAAAATCCGGTGGTTTCGGGTAACTTAACTGCCCGGGGTTTTTCTGGGCAAAGGCGAGCAGTTGCTCGGCGCTCAGTTGTTCCGTCGGAAAACTCTTGTCACGGGCAATTAGGTTAAATTGGCCAATACCCCAGGGTACTTCCAGGTTGTCGACGTCCACGCCAAAGTCGCGCATTAACGGCAACGTATTATTCAGTAGCAAGGCGCTGTTCGGCACAGCCGTTAGGACCTCTGGCAGCAACAGTTGTTCGCGCTTTAAGGTGTGGAAATTCTCGCCATTTATCCATAGCAAGTCGATAGCGCCGCCTTTTTTGCGTCCTGCCTGCGCCTCCACTTGCAATCGTTTAACCGCCTCAGCAATGTCGGCAACTTTTACATGCTTAAGTCGAATATCATAGCGGCGATGCAACTCACTATCCGCCCAGCGCAAATAACGATTCACCTCATCGGACCCGCCCCAGGCGTAAAAATACACGGTATCGCCGCGGGCCTCGGCCAACACATCAGACCAATCTGTGTTCGCAAACGAAGGCCCCGACAACAACATCACGCCCAGTATGAGACGATTAAAAATACTGCGTAAATTGAACTTGCGCATGCCGAGACAACTCCGGAAAAACTAATGATGAACCAAAATAGCCACCCTCAAACACCGGTGTCCAATTTTTCTCATCGGTCAGGTTAAACACGTCCAAACGTAAACGACTGCTGCCTTGATTAAACTCGTAAGCCACATTGGCGTTTAGCGTAAACTGTTCTGAGATCACCACTGTTTGCAAATAATCCAGCGGATAAGCACCGGTAACCACGGCCGAGCCACCCACAGACCAGTATTCACTCAATTGATAACCGCCTGCAGCCGAGGCGGTCCACTCGGGCAACCCTTGTAAGCGCTGAGTCGAGGGTGCAAACGCCGCAAAATTGGGGGCGCCGGCCCCGGTACCCGCAATCAGGTCAGGCCGGGAGTTATCAAACGCATCCGCCACTTGTTCGGCCACCTGAAACGCGGCCGAATGATCAAACTTAGCCTTCAACCAACTACCGCCGACACTCACCCAAGCGTTGTCGCTGCGATAAAACGCCTGCGCCTCGACGCCCTGGGTGACGATACCGCTATTGCTGCCATCGCGATTGCGCAAGCTGCGCGTCTGATCGAAGACGGCCATATCGGCGTACCATCCAGAGCCTACCGGCGCGTATTTTACGCCCAGTTCGTACAGCGTATTTTCTGTCGCAAAGTTGAGCGGATCGATTTGATTGTTAGAGCCCAACACCGTGCCACCGGCCATACTGTTCGAGGTAGACTCGCTATAGCTACCGGTGGCGTACAACGTCACCGACTCGCCAGGACGATAGTGCAAGGTTGCCTCGCCGGCCTTTAAAAAATCATGGTGCGAATCCCGGGCGGGCGTCACCCCAACGGGCGCGATTGGGTCGCGTGCTGTTACGTCATACCAGTCACCGCGAACGCCTAGCGTTAATTGTAGATTGGAACCCAGCGGTTGCTTATGCTGTAAAAACAAGCCGGTCTGAAGGCTCGTAGAATCGGTGGTGTCGGATAAATTGTAATCGCCGCTGCCGTCGCCATCACGGTCGTACTGAGCACCAGGGGAGACATACAGGCCCGGGCGCAACGGCACCAATCGCGCTTGTTGCTCTGCACTGAGAGGAATCTCTCGCTGGCTGAGCGATCCGGTCAAGTCGATAGGCAAATCGGCCTCGGTGGAAAACTGACTGTAGCCTAAAACATCGTTATAGCGGATAGCAGCCCCAACAATGGTGCGCGGAAACTGCAGCTCGATACGGTTTTCAAAGGTGTCGGCACCGTCGATAATCTCTACAAAACTGTTCTGGGCGATCTCCTCGCGCTCCAGGTGCTCAACGTAGGTTCGATTAACCAATCGCACAGAGCTACCTAAATCGACGGTCAGTACCGAATGCAACAAAACTGTCTCAGCGCCGTTAATATCGTCGGGGTGGGTAAGCACACGGCTGCGGGGGATTTTTACCTGGCCGGTCGGGCTTACCACCGCGAGCGCACCTGGTACCGTCGAGCCATTGGGCTGTACCCCCTGCCCTTGTATATACCAGCCTTGATCAATTAACGCTTGAGTGGGGCGGTTGATACCGGCGTTATCGGTCCACTCGACATCGTAATACTCCAATGAAACATTCCATTCGAGCTGCTCATTCGGCATCAAACGGTAAGAGGCAAACACATTGGTACTGTTCAGCCCTGCGTAATCATAAAAGCTGCCTTCGTCTTTGTGCTCCACGCTAATGCGCGCGCCCTGGCGCTGGGGATCAATCACCCATGCATAATCTAGTTGGCCACCGTATTGCTCCCATTCGCCGGCGCTAAGGTTAAGGCGCCCCTCCGCTTGCGTTAAATTCGCTCGCTTGGGCGTAATGTTCACAAAACCGCCGGTGCGCTGTGTTGTGCCTAGAATCACAGAGGGCGTTCCTCTGACGATATCAATTTGCCCAACCGAATTAAACGATAGCGGGATACCAAGGCCATTATTGCCGGCCTGCCGGCGCATACCGGACGAGAACAGCTCCCCCAGCTGGCCGCGCAACGTAGGAAGACTGGGGGCACCAAAACCTTTCGCCTGAAATGTATTGGGCGCAACACGCTGCAATTGTTGTAAATCGTCGATCGCCGCCTCGTGCAGCAAAGCCTCGGTAATCGGCGTAATAGAACGGCCAATATCCACAATATTTTGTTCACCACCAAAAGCGCCATCGATATCCTCTTGGCGAAGGTTGCCCATACCGCTTAGCGCCTCTCCCACGACCAAGACGCTTTCGATACGATCCACTTGTGCAAAACCGGGAAGACTCAGGGCCAATAGCGCGGCACTACACGCGGCCTGAGCCTTCACTCTGGCGAGGCAACGGTATAAGCAATGGGGTTGACGCAATGTGACACTCCTTACCAGGGCACGCTCGGCTGCAACTATTATTTTGTGGTTGCGCGTGAACGATTCAAACTCCAATCGTAGGGCAAAAACTCGTAGTGGACTGTGCCAGTTTCGAGCTGAAGCCGTTGTTCTTGCGTCAGCGATAACGCATCCGCATAGCGTAAAAAGAAGGACGCTAAGGTATTAACACCCAGCCAGCCTCGCTCAAAATCCTGTCGATACCACTTAAAGATAGCAGAGACTTGCAACTCTCCGTCGCGATAACGGTTGCGGCTAGCGTCGCGCAAAAAACGGACACTACTATCCTCCAGCTGCGCGTCTAGTCGCTGGGCGATAAATGGCTCGGTTCGCAGTGCCGGGCAACCCACTGACGCGCAGTTAACCGCAAAGTGAATTCTCGGCTCATTGTAGCGGCCAGGCTTACGGATAATATCGTGCTCTAAATCGTCTAAGCTCATGCTCTCACCCAACAGGGTAAAGAAGCGATTTTTCCAGGGGCTTTGCCAGAAGCGACCAATATCTTTTATAGACTCTACGGGATAATGAGTGATTACCAGCTGTAACGTGTGTGCGTTATACGCATTAATTAAAAAAGCCAGTTGCTGCGGCTTACTCCAGCGTTCGAAGTCTTTTTGGGTCACCTCTTCAAGCAAGCCAATATACTGCGTTAACCGGGAGGGGTTAGCTTTTAAATCGGCGTAAGCAACACGGCTAGCAACACCGTCTTGCTCCCAATGAACATGGTTAGCAAGCACCTTAGCGTATATCGAATGCTGGTGATCAAACTCCGTCGCTGACAACGGCATAGCACACAACCACAGTGCGAGGCTCAGAAAAACAACTTTCATAGCATTAAGCGCCCCGCCTCCAGGTGTGATACTTCTCAAGCCAGTTTAATATTGTTTCAGGCTTGTGTGCCTTTTTCCATTCGCCGGCTGTGTATTTATTTGCCTCCGACAAGGTTGGATAGGTGTGAATGGTCCCCAGAATTTTATTGAGACCCAGACCGTGACGCATAGCGAGTACAAACTCAGTCATTAAGTTACTGGCTTCGCTACCGACAATCACGACACCCAATATTTTATCTTTGCCCTTCGGGGTCAATACCTTGATAAACCCGGTCGTGGCACTGTCGGCAATGGCCCGGTCCAGCTCATGCAACTCAAAGCGAGCAACTTCAAATTCGATGCCCTGTTCGATAGCTTCGGCTTCGCTGATACCAACACGGGCAACCTCAGGGTCAATAAACGTCGACCAAGGGATAACCCGGTAATCCACTTTAAAGCGCTTAAACTGACCAAACAGCGCATTCACAGCAGCGTACCATGCCATGTGCGACGCTGTATGGGTAAACTGATACGGGCCTGCGACATCTCCCGCTGCGTAAATGTTGGGGTACAGTGTTTCCAGGTACTCGTTTGTATCAATGGTTCGCTCGGCCGAAATACCAAGCTCCTCCAGCCCATACCCTGTCAGGCGGGCTGTACGCCCTACCGCCACCAACAGCTGGTCATACTCCAGGCGTTTTTCCGCCCCCTGGTGTTTAACCACTAACACTTTCTTATCGCCATTGCGCTCACAGCGAAGCGCCTCGTGCTCCGTCAATACCGCAACACCATCGGCTGCCATGCATTGACGCGCTAGCTCTGAGACCTCCTCATCTTCTTTTGCCAAAATACGCGGGCCTTTCTCAACCTGACTGACGTGTGAGCCCAACCGTGCAAACGCGTGCGATAACTCCGAGCCAATTGGCCCTCCGCCAAGAACAATAAGCCGCGGCGGGGGGCTATCCAACTCAGCGAAGCGCTCCCATAACGTGTCGCTGGTCACATAATCACTGTCTTCTAGCCCGGGCAGATCGGGTACCAGTGGCTGTGCTCCGGCGGCGATGATAATACTGCGGGTCGTCAAGCGTTGTGTTTCGCCATCAGCTCGGGCAATTTCCACCGTCCACGGGTCGATAATAGTGGCATAGCCCTGCACCACATCAACCCCTAACCCCGTGTAGCGTTCGGCGCTATCGTGTGGCTCTATGTCTTTAATAACCCGATGTACCCGTGCCATTACCGCCCGAAAACTAAACGCCGGCTGTGCAGCCGCGAGGCCATACTCGTCAGCGTGACGCATCTGGTGCGCAACTTTGGCGCTTTTAATCAGCGCTTTACTGGGCACGCAACCATAATTGAGACAATCGCCACCCATTTTATGCGCTTCTACCAAGCTCACTTTGGCTCGCACAGTAGCGCCAATGTAGGCCGAGACCAAACCGCCAGCACCACCACCAATGACCACTAGATTGCGATCAAAATGTTGCGGTTTTTGCCAGCGTTTATAGACACGCTTGCGCTGTACCCAGCGCACAATGGCCTTAGCCACCCACGGAAAGATACCCAGCAGCACGAACGATAGAATCAACCCAGGTGAAAAAATCCCACCCAAACTGTCAATTTCAGCCAGTTGCGTACCGGCATTGACATAAACGACGGTACCGGCCAGCATCCCTAGCTGACTCACCCAGTAAAATGTCCAGGTTTTTAATCGGGTTAACCCCATCACCAGATTAATAATAAAAAAGGGAAACACCGGCACTAAGCGCAAGGTAAACAGATAAAAGGCCCCCTCTCGATCAACGCCACGGTTGATGGCTTGTAACCGATCAGAAAAGCGCTTCTCTACCGAGCCGCGCAATACAAAACGTGCGGCTAGAAACGCCAGTGTTGCACCGACGCTGGAGGCAAAGGAGACCAGCAGCAACCCTTGTCCGAGACCAAACAAGGCACCTCCGGCCAGGGTCATGATCGCCGCTCCAGGCAGCGACAGGGCCGTCACCAGCACATACAAAGCAAAAAACGCCAAAGGTACCAACAGGGGGTATTGCGTTAGCCATTGCTCAAACTGTGCCTGACTGCCTTTGAGGCGGTCTAGCGTCAAGTAGTCATTAAAGCCCAAAGCAAAAAAAGCCGCCACCAATGCAGCGATGACTACGACGATAAGCAGGCGTTTCATACAAGATTCCAATTTATCATTTAGAGGCTCACGTTATTCTGTGATCGTTATAGAGTAGTCGCACGAGATGGCATTTTGTTACAAATTATTATTACCCTAATCCCATCGAACAATCGTCCAAGTGTGCTCAGGGCGGGAAAATGCAACAGGAAATGGGGGTTAGAGGTAGGCGTAACCGTCACCGCCGTGCCAGCGCGTTATATTTATGCGCCTTAAAGCCCAGGGCTAATCGTCAGAGCTAGGGCTAGGGCTTTAAGGCTGTCTCGGTAGATATGGCGCATGAGTAGATCACGCCCATGCTGGTGTCACCGTTCGCTCGCGCTCGCGTACTTGCGCCGAACCGTCCAGCGGGTATCAGAATCACGCAAAAGATACAGCGCGACACAGGCCGCTAACATGGGCCATGCGGCAAAAAACAGCAGGTGATTAAAAGGATCTAAATACTGGCTATACGAGGAGAACGTGGAAAGCCCATGCAAGATCAAAATAAAACCATAGGTAAAGCGCTTCCACATGCCAGCAACAAATGCGAGTATCAACACCATTTCAACGAGTGCAATGATGTACACGGCCGCCGTAGCAAATCCTTCCAGACCGTAGAATTTTTCGAAGATACGTAGAGCGTGATCAGGGTTAACGAACTTGTCTAAGGTCCACATGAACATAACGATAAAAACGCCCAGACGCAGCAACAGCAGGGACCAGGTAAGACGCGCGTGTGATGGCACAGGTAAACTCCTTTCAATGGGATGTAATAATGCTTTAAACGCACCGCCCAAGTAAGCTAAAGCACCTGGAAAATACGTATTCAACGTCGAGACTAAAATAACTGAGCAATCACTCAAATACAAGCAAATGATTTAAAAGTGGCGGTATTAGCGTGTGTTGTACATGCCCTTAGCGTGCAGAAAAATTCTTTCTAAGAAACAGCAAACCCTGGAAAAAGTTCCTCTGCCACCCGATTAGTAGTGACAAATCAGCGCTCAGGGTTGCTCATTGGGGGCGTAACCTTGGGGGGAAGAAGATCGAACAAAGGGCTGAAGCAACAGCCTATCCAAGCGTGAGTCTTGGGGTTGGCGGAACACCTCAAGGCCAATAGTCATGCCCAGCTGACCTGCTTTCGGCTGTGCACGGTAAGAGGAAAACAAACGATCCCACCAAGGGAGGTTAAAGCCAAAGTTGCTGTCCGTCTCCTTGCTAATAACCGAGTGATGCACGCGGTGCATACTGGGCGTTACCACCAGCCACCTGGCCCATCGCTCCACTGTTGCCGGCAGAGCCACGTTGGCATGATTAAAAATCGCAGTGGAACTTAACACCACCTCAAACCACAAAACCGCAAGCGGCGGCGCACCTGAGGCGATAACCACAACCACCTTAAGAGCCATCGACAGGAGGATTTCCACCGGGTGAAAGCGCAACCCTGTGGTCACATCAAACTCCAGGTCAGTGTGATGTACTCTATGCAAACGCCATAGCCAAGGGACTTTATGAAACAGACGGTGCTGCCAATAGATGAGTAAATCGAGAAGAATAAAAGAACCGACGATGGCCATCCAGAGAGGCACTGCAAGGTTGTTAAACACCCCCCAACTACGCTCCACCGCCAGATAAGCCGCACCAACGGCCGCCAGCGGGAATAGCACTCGCAACAGTGCCGTGCTGACAACAACAAGCAACAGGTTATGAGGCCAGCGTTGAGCACGACCTACGCGTTGCGGCCGCAACCCCCGGATCGCCTCCCACACAGCCATTGTCATCAGCACCGACGCAAATATAACGCCTCTAACGATTGCCTCGTGCGACAATACGAATTGTCCCATGTAGGTCTCCACGGCTTGGTTAATAACGACAGCGCCGTGCGCGTGCGCTCGACGAAGCCGACAACTCACAGCATAACAGAGTTCATGGATTAGCTTTACACTTTAAACCCGAGGGCTACCAGAGCGGCGGAGTTTTCGCCTGCACGGGCGTCGTGCACCTAACACGCAAAAAAAAAGGGGAGCAAAGCTCCCCAAACCTCAAACAAGAAATCTTACCCTTTCGGAATCAATGGCTGATCATCCACGGCCGAGCCGACGGAAAGATCTTACTGCCATCAGGCGTGTAAAGCACTTGCGACTTACGCACCGATCGATCGCTGCAACCACACCCTTTACCATGTTTGTGCTCGCGCCGCGCTTTGTCCTCAAGACGGGACTCAGGGTTAGAGAAGCGTGGCGCCTCGCGCGCTTTTTCATTGCGCGCGTGGGCGTCACGATTACCGGGCGCCATATCCAACATCGTTGGCGACACCATAATCACCCGACCGGCCATTGTGCCGCACTGGGGGCACGGAGCCGGCTCAGCACTTTGAGCGATAGTGGCTAGCTGGTTAAACACACCGTGTTCAGTGCAACGGTAATCGTAGACAGGCATGAATTACTCCTTATCTTTCGACAGTGGAATATCGATGGTGCCATCGACCATTTTCTTTGGCCCTTCTGCCGTCGGATTAATATCAAAATCAAAGATCTCGGTTGGCAGCCACAAAGTAGCGCAGGCATTTGGCACATCCACCACCCCACTGATATGGCCTTGTACCGGCGCACAACCCAAGAGCGCGTAGCCCTGCGCCTTGCTATACCCAAACTTAGTCAAAAACTCGATGGCGTTTAAACAAGCCTGACGGTAGGCGACATTCACATCCAAGAAGTGCTGACCGCCATCTTCATCGACCGAGATACCTTCAAAAATCACGTAATCATCGTATACCGGCTTGATCGGGCTCGGCTTGAAGATTGGGTTTTTAACACCGTACATCTCCATACCGTTTTTAACCAGGTTAACCCGCATATGAATCCAGCCGGCCATTTCGATCGCACCACAGAAGGTGATCTCACCGTCGCCCTGGCTAAAGTGCAAATCACCCACGCTCAAGCCACCGCCTTTTACGTAAACAGGGAAGTACACCTTAGAGCCGCGCGACAGATCTTTAATATCGCAGTTACCGCCGTGCTCACGTGGCGGTACGGTACGGGCCCCTTCAGCCGCCGCTACTTTTGCTTCATCAGGCTTCATACGCCCCATATGGGCGGTATCGGCGTACGGCAAGTTTGCCAACGTGGGCACCCGATCCGGGTTGGTATCATAGAGCTCTTTCTCACGCTCATTCCAGGTGTCCAAAAGGTCTTTGGATGGCAAGCAGCCAATTAACCCCGGGTGAATCAGGCCCGCAAACTCAACGCCCGGAATGTGGCGAGACTTGGTAAACATACCGTTAAAATCCCAGATCGACTTCTGCGCATCGGGGAAGTGCTCGGTTAAAAAGCCACCGCCGTTTTGCTTAGAGAAGAAACCGTTAAACCCCCACTGGCTCTCTTGAAATGCACCAATATCAAGAATATCAACCACCAGCAAGTCGCCCGGCTCCGCACCTTCAACACCGACCGGCCCGGACAGGAAGTGCACCTGAGTAAGGTCGACATCGCGCACGTCGTCGGCGTTATCGTTGTTCTCGATCTGGCCACCGGTCCAGTCGTAGCACTCCATAATAAAATCGTCGCCGGGCTTAACCGTTGCCACCATCGGAATGTCCGGATGCCAACGGTTGTGAATCATGTCGTTCTCATAGGCCGACTTGGATAAATCGATTTTGACGATCGTTTCTGTCATGACTTAGGCTCCTGAATAGCTCAGCAATAATGCAGTAAGGACGCGATTGCGGCTGACTGCGAATGTGGGCTCAGTATCGAATTCGGGAGCAAAATCGGCAATACGACAAATAGCCCGCGAACTACGTCATTTGACGCATTGCTTAAATGGGGACGAAAAACGGATGACGGATGACGGATGACGGATGACGGA